>NZ_CM173408.1:2065000-3760000 GCF_057766585.1 Streptomyces sp. MGP-BFMKR1 | reverse complement strand
ATGTGGAGGGAACGCGGGGAAGTGAAACATCTCAGTACCCGCAGGAAGAGAAAACAACCGTGATTCCGGGAGTAGTGGCGAGCGAAACTGGATGAGGCTAAACCAGTCATGTGTGATACCCGGCAGGGGTTGCGTGGTTGGGGTTGTGGGATCGTACTTCGATGATCTGCCGGTCGTCGGGTGAGTCAGAAACCGTAGGTGTAGGCGAAGGGCATGCGAAAGGCCCGGCGTAGAGGGTAAGACCCCCGTAGCTGAAACATCTATGGCTTGCTTGTACGACACCCAAGTAGCACGGGGCCCGAGAAATCCCGTGTGAATCTGGCGGGACCACCCGCTAAGCCTAAATATTCCCTGGTGACCGATAGCGGATAGTACCGTGAGGGAATGGTGAAAAGTACCGCGGGAGCGGAGTGAAATAGTACCTGAAACCGTGTGCCTACAAGCCGTGGGAGCGTCGCCATGTGTGTTTACATGCGTGGTCGTGACTGCGTGCCTTTTGAAGAATGAGCCTGCGAGTTTGCGGTGTGTTGCGAGGTTAACCCGTGTGGGGGAGCCGTAGCGAAAGCGAGTCCGAATAGGGCGTTGGAGTAGCACGCTCAAGACCCGAAGCGGAGTGATCTAGCCATGGGCAGGTTGAAGCGCGGGTAAGACCGTGTGGAGGACCGAACCCACCAGGGTTGAAAACCTGGGGGATGACCTGTGGTTAGGGGTGAAAGGCCAATCAAACTCCGTGATAGCTGGTTCTCCCCGAAATGCATTTAGGTGCAGCGTCGTGTGTTTCTTGCCGGAGGTAGAGCACTGGATAGGCGATGGGCCCTACCGGGTTACTGACCTTAGCCAAACTCCGAATGCCGGTAAGTGAGAGCGCGGCAGTGAGACTGTGGGGGATAAGCTCCATGGTCGAGAGGGAAACAGCCCAGAGCATCGACTAAGGCCCCTAAGCGTACGCTAAGTGGGAAAGGATGTGGAGTCGCAGAGACAACCAGGAGGTTGGCTTAGAAGCAGCCACCCTTGAAAGAGTGCGTAATAGCTCACTGGTCAAGTGATTCCGCGCCGACAATGTAGCGGGGCTCAAGCGTACCGCCGAAGTCGTGTCAATCCAGCATAGAGGGCTAACGCCTGTTGGGTTGGGTAGGGGAGCGTCGTGTGCCGGGTGAAGCAGCCGCGTAAGCGAGTTGTGGATGGTTCACGAGTGAGAATGCAGGCATGAGTAGCGATTCACACGTGGGAAACGTGTGCGCCGATTGACTAAGGGTTCCTGGGTCAAGCTGATCTGCCCAGGGTAAGTCGGGACCTAAGGCGAGGCCGACAGGCGTAGTCGATGGACAACCGGTTGATATTCCGGTACCCGCTTTGAAGCGCCCAATACTGAATCTTCTGATGCTAAGGCCGTGAAGCCGTCCTGGAGCCTTCGGGCAAAGGGAAGTGGTGGAGCCGCTGACCCTAGGGGGTAGTAGGTAAGTGATGGGGTGACGCAGGAAGGTAGTCCAGCCCGGGCGGTGGTTGTCCCGGGGTAAGGGTGTAGCCCGTCATCTAGGTAAATCCGGATGACATGAGGGTGAGACCTGATGCCGAGCCGATTGTGGTGAAGTGGATGATCCTATGCTGTCGAGAAAAGCCTCTAGCGAGTTTCATGGCGGCCCGTACCCTAAACCGACTCAGGTGGTCAGGTAGAGAATACCGAGGCGTTCGGGTGAACTATGGTTAAGGAACTCGGCAAAATGCCCCCGTAACTTCGGGAGAAGGGGGGCCATTTCCGGTGATGGGCTTTGCGCCTTGAGCTGGGGGTGGCCGCAGAGACCAGCGAGAAGCGACTGTTTACTAAAAACACAGGTCCGTGCGAAGCCGTAAGGCGATGTATACGGACTGACGCCTGCCCGGTGCTGGAACGTTAAGGGGACCGGTTAGCTGACTTTCGAGTTGGCGAAGCTGAGAACTTAAGCGCCAGTAAACGGCGGTGGTAACTATAACCATCCTAAGGTAGCGAAATTCCTTGTCGGGTAAGTTCCGACCTGCACGAATGGCGTAACGACTTCTCGACTGTCTCAACCATAGGCCCGGTGAAATTGCATTACGAGTAAAGATGCTCGTTTCGCGCAGCAGGACGGAAAGACCCCGGGACCTTTACTATAGCTTGATATTGGTGTTCGGTTCGGCTTGTGTAGGATAGGTGGGAGACTGTGAAGCATGCACGCCAGTGTGTGTGGAGTCGTTGTTGAAATACCACTCTGGTCGTGCTGGATGTCTAACCTGGGTCCGTGATCCGGATCAGGGACAGTGTCTGGTGGGTAGTTTAACTGGGGCGGTTGCCTCCTAAAGGGTAACGGAGGCGCCCAAAGGTTCCCTCAGCCTGGTTGGCAATCAGGTGTTGAGTGTAAGTGCACAAGGGAGCTTGACTGTGAGACTGACGGGTCGAGCAGGGACGAAAGTCGGGACTAGTGATCCGGCGGTGGCTTGTGGAAGCGCCGTCGCTCAACGGATAAAAGGTACCCCGGGGATAACAGGCTGATCTTCCCCAAGAGTCCATATCGACGGGATGGTTTGGCACCTCGATGTCGGCTCGTCGCATCCTGGGGCTGGAGTCGGTCCCAAGGGTTGGGCTGTTCGCCCATTAAAGCGGTACGCGAGCTGGGTTTAGAACGTCGTGAGACAGTTCGGTCCCTATCCGCTGTGCGCGTAGGAGTCTTGAGAAGGGCTGTCCCTAGTACGAGAGGACCGGGACGGACGAACCTCTGGTGTGCCAGTTGTCCTGCCAAGGGCATGGCTGGTTGGCTACGTTCGGGAGGGATAACCGCTGAAAGCATCTAAGCGGGAAGCCTGCTTCGAGATGAGGGCTCCCACCCACTTGATGGGGTAAGGCTCCCAGTAGACGACTGGGTTGATAGGCCAGATATGGAAGCCTCGTAAGGGGTGGAGTTGACTGGTACTAATAGGCCGAGGGCTTGTCCTCAGTTGCTCGCGTTCACTGTGTTGGTTCTGAAATAACGACTGTGTCATGTCCGGTTGTTTGTTTCATAGTGTTTCGGTGGTTATTGCGTTAGGGAAACGCCCGGTTACATTCCGAACCCGGAAGCTAAGCCTTTCAGCGCCGATGGTACTGCAGGGGGGACCCTGTGGGAGAGTAGGACGCCGCCGAACTCCTTTTGAGAAGAGCCTTGTTGGGACCCTGGTCCCGACAAGGCTCTTTTTGTTTTTGTAGGGTGGCCCCATGCGCTATGACCTCGTCATCTTCGACAACGACGGTGTGCTCGTCGACAGTGAGCCGATCTCGAATCGCCTGCTCGCCGCGTACCTCACGGAGCTGGGCCACCCGACCACGTACGACGAGGCGATACGCGACTACATGGGGTCCGCCATGCACCGCATTCACGACCTCGTGCTGGAACGCTATGGCCGGCAGTTGCCCTCCGAATTCGACGCCACGTTCCACGAGCGGGTCTTCGCGGCCTTCGGCGCGGAACTGGAGGCCGTGGTCGGGGCGGCCGAGGTGGTTGAGGAACTGCGTGCCGACGGCGTCCCGTACTGCCTGGCGTCCTCGGGGAGTCACGAGCGCATACGGGTCGCCCTCAAGAAGACCGAGCTGTACGAACTCTTCGGGGAAGAACGGATCTTCAGCTCGCAGGACGTGGGGCGCGGTAAGCCCGCGCCCGACCTTTTCCTGCACGCCGCCTCCGTGATGGGCGTCGCGCCCGAGCGTTGTGCCGTCGTCGAGGACAGCCCGCTCGGCGTCCAGGCGGCCCGCGCCGCCGGCATGGACGTCTACGGGTTCACCGCGATGACGCCGGCCGCCAAGCTCGCGGACGCCACCGAGCGCTTCGCCTCCATGCGCGAACTCCCCCACCTGCTGCGCTGACCCCCGTACCGCCGTACCCCGGCCCCCCTACCGGCGTACCCCGGACCCCGCACCGCCGTACGCCGGTCCCGACACCCGCCGGGCGCCCTCGGTGTGCACCGTCGTAGAGCACGAACCCGCCACCAGGGCCCGAAGACGCGCGCGGGGGTGCTGGTGTTCGCGATGGCGTCCGACGCCCGTTCCCCGCGCGCGGAGTGGCGCCCGATACGGTGACGGGCATGAACATCCGCACGCATCTCATGTGGGATGACGCCGTCACGGGCTACGACTTCGGTCCCGGGCACCCGATGGACCCGGTGCGGCTGGGGCTGACGATGCGGTTGGTCGAGGCGTTCGGCCTCGACGGCCAGGTGCAGGTGGTCGCCGCGCGAGCCGCCGGCGAGTCCACCCTGCGGCTCGTACACCGGCAGGACTACGTGGAAGCGGTCCGTCGGGTCTCCGCCGACCCCACGGTCGCGGACGGTTCGTACGGCCTCGGGACGCCGGACGATCCGGCGTTCGCGGGCATGCATGAGGCGTCAGCACTGATCGCTGGGCAGTCAGTGGGAGCGGCGGAAGCGGTCTGGAGTGGTCAGGCCCTGCGCGCGGTGAACTTCACGGGCGGCCTGCACCATGCCATGGCCGGCAGCGCGGCCGGCTTCTGCGTGTACAACGACGCCGCGCTGGCCATCGCCCGCCTCCTCGAACTGGGCGCGCGGCGGGTCGCGTACGTGGACGTGGACGTGCACCACGGAGACGGCGTCCAGGCGGCGTTCTGGGACGACCCGCGGGTCCTGACGATCTCGCTGCACGAGCACCCGCGGACGCTGTTTCCGCAGACCGGCTGGCCGACGGAGACCGGCGGTCCGGAGGCCGAGGGCAGCGCGGTCAACGTGGCGCTGCCGGCGGGGACCGGGGACGAGGGGTGGCTGCGCGCCTTCCACGCCGTGGTCCCCGAGCTGCTCGCGGCCTTCGAACCGGAGGTCCTGGTCACCCAGCACGGCGCGGACACGCACATCGAGGACCCGCTGGCGCACCTGGCCGTGACGGTGGACGCCCAGCGGGCCGTCGCCGAAAGCTGCCGACGGTTGGCGGACGAACACGCCGCAGGGCGCTGGATCGCGCTGGGTGGGGGCGGGTACGCGGTGGTGGACGTCGTTCCCCGGACGTGGACGCACCTGGTGGGCATCGCCGCGGGGCACCCCGTCGATCCGCAGGCCGCCACGCCGGAGTCCTGGCGTCACGAGGTGTACGCGCGGACCCGGCAGCAGGCTCCGTTGCGCATGACCGATGGCCGGCAGCCGCGCTGGCGCGACTGGGACGAGTGGGGGTACGACCCGGCCGACGCGCTCGATCGCGCGGTGGTCGCCACCCGACGGGCGAGCTTTCCCGCACTCGGCCTGCTGCCCTGAGCGGGGGACGCGCCGGCGGGCTGTGACGGGAGGGGCTGCCGGGGCCCCGGTGGCCATGGAGTTCCTTCCCGCGTGGCCCGCGTGGCTTGTTGTGAGCGGTCATCGGACAACTGGCCTCCGGGCTGTCCGGAGGCGCCCTGCCACGCCCGGAGGCCGGCCGTGGCGCCGAGGCCCGGTCGGTGGCGGTTGGCGGCCCGTGTGCCTCGCTGGCCAACTGGCCGCGGAGCTGGCCGAACGGCGTGCCCGCCGCGCGAGCGCGAGGGCCGGGTCGCTGCCCGGGCCCGGCCGGCCTCGGGTGGCGCCCTCGGTGGGGCTGGCCCTCGGCGGGTGGCGGCGTCGCCTCGGACTTCCGCTGTGGGGCGTACTCAAGAGGCGTACGTACGTCAACGGGGCGCCGTGTCATGGATGTTGCGTATGTGCTGCGCCATCGGGCCGCCACATCAGGCCAACTGTGGCGCGTATCCGCGTTTCCGAGCGGATGGCCTGGACCATCGGCCACCATCGTCGGTGTGTTGAGCGCCTCCGAGTTGCGGGCCCACCTCCTGGTCTCGCGCCTCGCCGGTTCCGTGGCCACCAGCCGCGAGGGCAGTCTGCGGAGATACCGGTTGTTCGCAGCCGGTGATCCGCGTGCGCTGATCGGTCTCGTGCCCGAACATGGCTGGTCCTTCGGCGAGTTGCTTGGGCTTATGAGCGCTCAGTGCGGAGTATCGAACAACCCTGAATGTGTTTCAGGCCAGGATGTGATCGACCCTGACCGTACGGTGGCGGCGCTCGACGCCTTCGCGGATCGGCTGGGTGAGGTGGCGCGGCGGCGGGCTCCGGTGCTGCTCGCTACCGGTCACCCGCACCGATTGCTGGGCTTCTACGCCGATGTGGCGGCTGCCCTGTCGGCGGCGGGATGTCCCGTTCTCACTCCCGCGTGGGGCCGCCGTATCGACATGACGACCCGGTTCGGGGTACGTACGCACAACCTTGCGTACGTGCGGGGAGTCGCGCTGATGCGCGAACCCGGCGCGCGGACAACGGGCAATGGGACCGGCGTGCACACGCACTCCCCGCTTCCCATCCGCATCGCCCTGGGGGCCGCGGCCGACTCCGGCGGACCGCTCCCCGAGCTGGTCATCGGGGATCACGGATGGGTCTGCGGGGCAGGTCAGCTGGGGGTTGCGGCCATCGGGCTCGCCGACAGCGACGACCCCGCGCCGTTCGTCGGGGAGGCCGAGGGCAGGTTATCGGTCGTCGTTCCGCTTGATGACGCTGTGCGGCCTGATTACTACCGGCCGCTTACTCGCTATGTACTCAATCGAGCGTGTCTGTCACAGTAGGCGGCCGATCGCTACTCCTCTTCCCCACTCGTATCACCCGCCCCTAGTCTGGTGAGTGAGCGCGCAGCGACGAGGAGTCACCGGAGGGGAAGCCGGTGCCCGTCATGTGCGGAAGGTTCAGGTGTGTCATGGCTGCTGGCGAGAGGCCTCTGAACGAGGTCCAGTTTCTGACCGTGGCGGAAGTCGCCTCGGTAATGCGAGTCTCGAAGATGACCGTGTACCGGCTGGTGCACAGCGGTCATCTGCCCGCGATCCGGGTGGGCAGGTCCTTCCGGGTCCCCGAGCAGGCGGTGCACGAGTACCTCCGCGAGTCGTATGTGGGGGTGGAGTCCGCCTAGATCGTTTCCGGTGGTCCGGCCCGGTGTGGCCGTGGCGGCGTTGCCTCGTGAGGGCGCCGTGGCGGGTGCGGCGGGTGCGGTTCGCCGGGCCGGTGGTTCACGTTGACCCTCGGATTACGCTGTTAGCTCGGTGCCGGGTAGGCTGGCCCGATGTAGGTCGTGTGGGCTCGGACGCCCCGCACCGAGTGAATACGAAGTGAGCGAGGGTAGTCGTGGGCTCTGTTATCAAGAAGCGGCGTAAGCGGATGGCCAAGAAGAAGCACCGCAAGCTGCTCAAGCGCACGCGCGTCCAGCGTCGCAACAAGAAGTAAGCGACGCTGTGCGACGTTCCGCAGCCCTTCCACCGCACGGTGGGAGGGCTGCGGTGCGTTTGCCGTGGAACGGGTGGTGCTGGCCGCGTCGCGCGGCGCACGGCCGGCGTGGTGTCACACCCGGCGGATACGGTGAGTCCTGGGTCCGTAGCAGCGGACGGGCCAGGCACGGGGGCCTGGTTCCTCGCGCGGTGGGAAGGTAGGCGCTGATCGTGGGCAGGGTCGTGCTCGTCACCGGAGTCGCACGCCAGCTTGGGGGCCGTTTCGTCCGGCGCGTGCTGCGAGAACCCGACGTGGACCGGGTGATCGGCGTGGACGCCGTCCCGCCCGAGCACCATCTGGGCGGCGCCGAATTCGTGCAGGCCGACATCCGGCAGCCCACGATCGGCAAGCTGTTGGCGGAGTACGACGTCGACACCGTGGTCCACATGGACATCAACGGCACCCCGCTGGGCTCCCGGGGCAGCCGGACCACGGTCAAGGAGACCAACGTCATCGGCACCATGCAGCTCCTCGGCGCCTGCCAGAAGGCGCCGCGGGTGGCCCGCCTGGTGGTGAAGTCCAGCACGAGCGGGTACGGGGCGGCCCCGCGCGACCCCGCCGTCTTCAGCGAGACCACCCAGCCCAAGTCGCTGCCCAGCGGTGGCTTCGCCAAGGACGTCATCGAGGTCGAGGGGTACGTACGTGGCTTCGCCCGACGGCGCCCGGACGTGGCGGTGTGCGTCCTGCGGTTCGCCAACGTGCTCGGGCCGTGCGCGGACTCGCCGTTGGCCGAGTACTTCGCGCTGCCCGTGCTGCCCACGATCATCGGCTTCGACCCGCGGCTCCAGTTCGTGCACGAGGACGACGCGATCGAGGTGCTGCGGATCGGCGCGGGCGAGCCCCGGCGGGGCAGGCTGAACAGCGGCACCTTCAACATCGCGGGTGACGGGGTGCTGCTGCTCTCACAGGCCGCGCGGCGCCTCGGCCGCCCGACGCTGCCCCTGCTCTCGCCGACCGTCACGTGGCTCAGCTCGGTGCTGCGCTCCGCGGGGATCACCGACTTCTCACCGGAACAGATCCGGCTGCTCACCCACGGGCGGGTCGTGGACACCACGCAGATGCGCGAGACACTGGGATTCCAGCCCAAGCACAGCACCGCGGCGGCCTTCGCGGACTACGTGCGCAGCCGCGGGCCGGGGCTCCTGCCCCCCGAGGCCCTGGCCCGAACCGTCGACCGGCTCGCCGCGGCGCTCCCCGCCCGCGCCGCCGGCCAGAACTGAGGAGCGCAGCCACGATGGCGGACGCCAAGGTCATCCCGTTCGGTGAGGACCCCCGGGCCCGGCGCAAGGACGGCACGCGGGCGCCGCGCGCGCGGCGGGACCAGGCCCCGCTGCGGCCGGTACCACCGCCGCGCGCCGAGGACGAGCCGGCCGTGGAGCCGCCGGCGGCCGACGGCGGCGGAGACGACGGCCCGGGCGCGGCGCGGGCGGGGGCCGGGAGCTGGGAGCAGCGGCTGGCGGGCGGCCTGAACTTCCTGCGCCGCCGCATCACCGGCGACTACGAGGTGGACGACTTCGGCTTCGACGAGGAGCTGACCGACCAGGTCCTGATGTCGCTGCTGCGGCCGGTGTACGAGTCGTACTTCCGGGTCGAGGTGCGCGGCATCGAGCACGTGCCCAGCACCGGGGGCGCGCTGATCGTGGCCAACCACTCCGGGACGGTGCCGCTGGACGGGTTGATGCTCCAGGTCGCGGTGCACGACAACCATCCGGCCGACCGCCATCTGCGCCTGCTGGCCGCCGATCTCGTCTTCAAGCTGCCGGTCATCAGCGAGCTGGCGCGCAAGGCCGGCCACACGCTCGCGTGTGCCGAGGACGCGCAGCGACTCCTGGAGCGCGGCGAGCTGGTCGGCGTGATGCCGGAGGGGTTCAAGGGGATAGGGAAGCCGTTCTCCGAGCGGTACAAGTTGCAGCGCTTCGGCCGCGGCGGCTTCGTCTCGACGGCGCTGCGGGCCCGGGTGCCGATCGTGCCCTGCTCCATCGTCGGAGCCGAGGAGATCTATCCCATGATCGGGAACTCCAAGACGCTGGCCCGGCTGCTCGGCTTCCCGTACTTCCCGATCACGCCGACGTTCCCGCTGCTCGGCCCGCTCGGTGCGGTGCCGCTGCCGACGAAGTGGACGATCCAGTTCGGCGAGCCGATCGCGACCGACGGGTACTCGCCGGAGGCCGCCGACGACCCGATGTTGATGTTCAACCTGACTGACCAGGTGCGCGAGACGATCCAGCACACCCTGTACAAGCTGCTCGTACGGCGGCGCTCCGTCTTCTTCTGATCCTTCCGGGCCGACGTACGAGCGTGTCGGCCCGGCGGGTGAAGACGGAGCGCCGGGGTGGTGATCAGGTGGGGCTCTCGGCGGGCTGGCGGGGCGTCAGTCGCTGGGGGACGGGGACGACTCGGACGGTTGCTGGGTGTCGAGCCCGAGCCCTGGGAGCAGGTCGGGCGGCAGCAGCGGTGGGATCGTGATGTCCGGCGTGGGTGTCGCGCTGGGGCTCTTCTCGGGCGCCGGCTGGGTGCTCTCGTCCACCGGCAGCTTCAACAGGCTGGGCCCGTCGAGCAGGCCGGGGCTCTCCTCGGCCGGAGTGGCGGAGGGGGCGGGAGCCTGCTCGTGCCGCCGCTCGGCGCGGTCCGGCTGCCTGGGCTTGGCGTGCCGCGGCGCGGGGCGGTCCGGTGACGCGGTGGGGGCGGCGCTGGGCGCGGTGGGCGCGCGCTCGGCCTCGGGCTCCACGTCCTGGGGCTGCGGCGTGAGCAGCGATCGCAGCGGCTCGACGTCCAGGTCCATGGCCTCGAAGACCAGGCTCACCTGGTCACCCATGTCCTGGAGGGGGAGCGGGAGGCGCTCCCGGAGGGTGCTCCAACTCTGCCGGTTGCCACTGGTGAAGGTGGACAGGTCGCGGATCGGCCCGAGCGAGCCGTCGCGCCGGTGGACGTCGTGCAGCAGTCGGTGGCCCTCCGACGCCGCGTGGCGCATGCCCGAGAGGGCCTTGCGCACCTCGCCGAGCGACTCCTGGTCCATCTCGCCGGCGCGGCCCCGCTCCATGAGGCGCCGCGCCTCCTGGAGCCGGGTGGACGCCTGGTCGAGGTAGATCCGGCCACGGTCGGCGTCGTCGTCGGCCATGCCGCGCTTGAGATCCTCTATGCCCCGCTTGAGGCCGTAGAGCGAGTCGCCGGGCAGGGCGTCGGAGCTGGCCGTGGCCACTCCGCCGAACGCGCCCGCCGCGACGCCGACCGTCAGTCCCCCCGCCGCCAGCCCCTTCGACCATCGCGAGCGGGGGCGGAGTCTGCTGAGCGGGCTCGCCCGGTGGCTCCCCTTCCCGGTCTTTCCGGCCTTGGCGGCGCTGGCGCTCTTCCGGGCGGAGCGTGCCGAGCGCTGCTCGGGCACGCGGGCGTCCTGGCCAGCGAAGGCCGACTCCATCGCGGCGATCAACTGGGCCCGCTGAACGGTTTTTGCTGCTGGGTCCATCTCCGGAGCTGGCAGTTCACCGAGCTCGTTGGTCAGGGCCAGCATGCGTTGGCGCTCGGCGCTTTCGGCCGCGCGCTCGGCTTGGTCGGTTGCCGTGCCCTGGTGTTCCTGCTCTTCCAGGGCCTGGGCGAAGGCGTGAGCCCGCCGGTGCGCCGATACGTTCGCGATCACGGGCGGCACCTCCTCTCGTCATGATGGTCGACTCCTCAGGGCGCCTTGGAGGTTGCACGCCTTGAGCGCCGCCACTCGATCGAGTGAGTAGTTGCGGGCATGGCGTGACCGCAGGGAGCCTGCATCCCGCACAACGAGCGGCGCGGCAGCCGGGTTACGCGGCCACGATGATCGGACCGCCGACTGGAGCAGGGGAGGACGACCTGCCGGCCCGCGGGTGCGGTGAGAGGGGAGTGGAGGAGGGTGCCGCCGAAGCCGGGGGTGGGGCGGCTCCGCTGGGACAGCGGTGACGGGGGACGAGGTGCGCCGTCGGGGCGCCGGGTGGGTCAGCGGGCGTCTTCGGGGAGCAGCCGGGCGAGGGTGCGCACCGCGCGGTACTGGAGGGTCTTGATGGCCCCTTCGTTCTTGCCCATCACGCGGGCGGTCTCGGCGACCGAGAGACCTTGCAGAAAGCGCAGCGTGACGCATTCCTGCTGTTGGGGGTTAAGTCTGCGGACCGCCTGGAGGAGGGCAGCGTTGGAGAGCGATTCGAGAACGGAGTCCTCGGGGCTGCGCTCGACCTCGTTGGCGTCGAGCATCTCGCCCGTGGTGACCTCGAGGCGGAAGCGGCTTGACTTGAAGTGGTCGGCGACGAGGTTGCGGGCGATGGTCACCAGCCAGGCGCCGAAGTCGCGGCCCTGCCAGGTGAAGGTGCCGATGCGGCGCAGGGCCCGCAGGAAGGTCTCGCTGGTGAGGTCCTCGGCGGTGGCCCGGCCGCCGACGCGGTAGTAGATGTACCGGTAGACCGTGTCGGAGTACTGGTCGTAGAGGCGGCCGAAGGCTTCGGACTCGCCGGACTGGGCGCGCTCGACCAGTTCCATCATGCGGTGACTGTCGCTGTCGGCGCTGGGACGGCGGGTGGTCGCGGGGGAGGCGCTGCCGCGGGCTCGTCTTCCGACGGTCGCGCTTCCGTTGGCGACGGTGTAGCAGGGTGCTGCTGAGGCGGCGGGGACGGGTGTGGCGAATGCGGGGACAGCGGGTACGGCGTACGCGGTGGGGACGTAGCCGCGAAGGCGGTCGACGACCGTTTCGCGGAGCGTAGCCAGGCCCGAGGCGTCAACCCCGACGTGTGGGTACACGGGACTCCCAGAGGCAGAGCTTCCATCACGTGCAGTGCGGGACCGTTCACTCGTCGTAGGGACGTGTGGGTACCGGTTGCGTCTGAGGAGAATAACGCTTCGTATAGGTGACGCTACACCCAGTTGCTTAAATCGCCGTTTCCGTCCGCTCTGTGGTGCGTTGACGGCCAATCAGGAGTCGAACACTGATCGGTTGTTGATCGAAAAGCTTCGTAATCTGTTTAATTGCGGGGCGTGTTGTGGTAATCCGGGCACAACGGGACTGGCGGGAGGGGCGCGGGGGTAAGCAGTTTGGATTGGTCGAACCCGGCCGCCGATGACGGTGGGTGCCGTTCGCGGCCTGACGACGAGGTCAGGCGCGTGGTCCGCGGGTGAGCGGGGGCGGGTGGGACGTGTGGTGACCGGCCGGCACGGGCGCGCCGTGACCGCGGGGGCACGGCCTGGGGGCGGTGATCGCTCTCCGTGACCGGGGGCGGGGTGAGGCGGCGCGTTGACCCCGCCGCACGCCGACGGTCACCCCCGCGCCCCGGCGGCCGGGTGGTGCGGCGCCGCGCGGAGCCTTACGCCGTCAGTGGCACGCGGTACGGCCGAACGGGCTGTCGGTCGGCGGCACCCGCGTGAACGGTTGGTCCGCGCGGCCCGCGGTGCGGACGGTCGGTTCGCGGCGTGCCGCGCGTATGGGGCGGCCTCGTCTCGGGGCGGGGTCGCCGGGGTCAGCGGCGGCGGCGGTGCAGGGCGACGGCGGCTGCCGTGCCGCCCGCGACGGCGCCTAGGCCGGCCGCGGCCGGGATGCCGATCTTGGCGGCCTTGCGACCCGTGCGGTAGTCGCGCAACCGCCAGCCGCGCTCGCGGGCGTACCTGCTCAGCCGGGCGTCGGGGTTGACCGCGTACGGGTGGCCGACGAGCGAGAGCATCGGGATGTCGTTGGCCGAGTCGCTGTAGGCCGCGCAGCGCGCGAGGTCCAGGCCCTCGGCCGCGGCCAGGGCGCGGACGGCCTCGGCCTTCGCCGGGCCGTGCAGCGGCTCGCCGACCAGCTTGCCGGTGTAGACGCCGCCGACGGACTCCGCGACCGTGCCGAGCGCGCCGGTCAGGCCGAGTCGCCTGGCGATGATCGTGGCCGTCTCCACGGGGGCGGCGGTCACCAGCCAGACCTTCTGGCCCGCGTCCAGGTGGGCCTGGGCGAGCGCGCGGGTGCCGGGCCAGATCCTTTCGGCCATGTACTCGTCGTAGATTTCCTCGCCGATGGACATCAGTTCCGAGACGCGGTGGCCCTTGACGATGGACAGGGCGCTGTTGCGGGCGTCCTCCATGTGCGCGGGGTCCTCGACGCCCGCGAGTCGGAACCAGGTCTGCTGCCAGGCGAAGCGAGCGAGTTCGCGCTTGCGGAAGAAGTGGCGCTTATAGAGGCCGCGACCGAAGTGAAAGAGCGCGGCGCCCTGCATCACCGTGTTGTCGAGGTCGAAGAAGGCGGCGGCGCGGTGATCTCCGGGGACCGGGAATTCGGGTTCCGCGGCCTCCGGGGGCGCTTCCACGGCCGCGCCCGTGGGCGCCTCGCCGAGTTCCGACGCGCTTTTTCGTGCTGCCTCCGCCGCGGCTTCGCCGGCCAGCACACTGCGTGCGGTAGCCGAGCGCCTGCGGGGAGTGAGCCATCCTAGAGCCGCCATAGCGCGAGCATAGTCAGATGGGCCGGTCCATCCGGAGTCGGGATGATTCGCGGAGCGTGAACATTCCACTACGGGAATTTCCGTGCGGCGGGCCTGTTCCGGCGTTTCGTCGCGGGTGCCGTCTTCGGGTGTGCTCCCTGCTCAGCGAGGGTGCGGGCGGCGCCGCCCGGCCGCTGGCGGCCTTGCGGCGCCTCGCCCGGCCGCCCGGTGCGGGCGGTGCTCAGCCGCCGAGCGCCTTGCGGAGTCGGTCCGGCTGGACGCGCCAGAAATCGTGCTGGGCGCCGTCGACGAGGATGACCGGGATCTGTTCCCAGTACTTCCGGTACAGCTCCTCGTCCTGGGTGATGTCTTTCTTTTCCCACGCGGCGCCGAGTTCGGCGCAGACTTTCTCGATCACCTGTTGTGCGTCATCACACAGATGGCAGCCGGGTTTGCCGATCAGCGTCACGGTGCTCTCGGCGGGGTTCTTGCGGCCTGATCGGCGTAGCAGCGGGCTCATGTTCGCCATTGTGCCGCCGTTCACCGGGTGCGTATGCGCGATGTCCGACGGGTTCGAAGTCGGTGCGCGGTGGATTACCATCGTGGGCGATTTGTTGGCATCCGGGGGCATAGCGGTGAGGAGTGTGGGCGCGTGCTCCCGTTGTCGACCCCGCGGGCCCTTCGGGAAAGCGGTGAACGGTGTGAACGGCGTGGCGTGGGTGGCGGTTCCGGAATCGGCTCGAAAGGGCGCGTGACACCGGTCACTTTGCTCGGACAAAGCGGACACCATCTTTGTGCACGCGTTCACAAAGGCATAGCCTGCACTTCACGGGGCGGTCCTGGGACGGGCCGTCCGCAGCCCCGCTCTACCCGCAGGAGCACCGTGGCAACTGGCCGAACTCACCGACCGGCGACCCGAAGCCGAGGGATTCCCGAGGCCACCGTCGCCCGGCTTCCGCTGTATCTGCGCGCGTTGACCGCGCTGTCCGAGCGCTCGGTTCCCACGGTCTCCTCCGAGGAGTTGGCCGCCGCCGCCGGGGTCAACTCGGCGAAGCTGCGCAAGGACTTCAGCTACCTGGGCTCGTACGGCACCCGTGGGGTCGGCTACGACGTGGAGTACCTCGTCTACCAGATCTCCCGTGAGCTCGGCCTCACCCAGGACTGGCCCGTCGTCATCGTCGGCATCGGTAACCTCGGCGCCGCGCTGGCCAACTACGGCGGGTTCGCCTCCCGTGGCTTCCGGGTCGCCGCGCTCATCGACGCGGACCCGGCGATGGCGGGCAAGCCCGTCGCGGGCATCGCCGTGCAGCACACCGACGAGCTCGAGTCGATCATCAGCGACAACGGGGTCTCCATCGGCGTGATCGCCACCCCGGCCGGGGCCGCCCAGCAGGTCTGCGAGCGTCTGGTCGCCGCCGGCGTGACCTCCATCCTCAACTTCGCGCCGACCGTGCTGTCCGTGCCGGACGGCGTGGACGTGCGCAAGGTCGACCTCTCCATCGAACTCCAGATCCTCGCCTTCCACGAGCAGCGCAAGGCGGGCGAGGAGGCGGCCCAGGACGCCGCGCAGGCCGGGGCCACGGCGCCGGCGCCCGCGCGCGCCAGCCGCGTGCTGCCCGACGCCACCACCCCCGCGACGGCCGGCGCCGCCACCGCGCCCGTGGCCAGCGCCGACGTGCGGGACAACCAGGGACCTGACGGGGACGTGCCCGCCGTGATGCCGGCATGAGTCTGCTGGTCGTCGGACTGAGCCACCGCAGCGCCCCGGTGAGCGCGCTGGAGCGCGCCGCCCTCCAGGGTGAGCAGCGCGCGAAGCTGGCGCAGGACGCGCTCGTCGCCGAGCCCGCGGTCGAGGCGGCGGTGCTGTCCACCTGCAACCGGGTGGAGCTGTACGCCGACGTGGACAAGTTCCACGCGGGCGTCGCCGAGCTGTCCACGCTGCTCGCCCAGCACACCGGCGTGCCGCTGGACGAGCTGACGCCGTACCTGTACGTGCACTACGAGGACCGGGCCGTGCACCACCTGTTCACGGTGGCCTGCGGGCTCGACTCGATGGTGGTCGGCGAGGGGCAGATCCTCGCCCAGATCAAGGACGCGCTCGCGCTCGGGCAGGAGCTGCACACCGCGGGCCGGCTGCTCAACGACCTGTTCCAGCAGGCGCTGCGGGTGGGCAAGCGGGCGCACAGCGAGACCGGCATCGACAAGGCCGGGCAGTCGCTGGTCACCTTCGGGCTCGAACAGCTCGCCGAGGGCGCGTCGGTGGAGCGGTGGGCGGCGGGCAAGCGCGCCCTGGTGATCGGCGCGGGCTCGATGTCCTCGCTGGCCGCCACCACGCTGGCGCGCGCCGGGGTCGCCGAGGTCGCGGTGGCCAACCGCACCCTGGAGCGGGCCGAGCGGCTCGCGACCTCGCTGGCCGAGCAGGCCCGTGGCCATGGCATGGACCCGGCCGATGGTTCGGCCAAGGGCCGTGGCAACGATCTTCCCGAGGTCGCCTCGCCGGGGCACGGCAGCGCGTTCGGGCCCGCCGCCGGGGTGGCCGGGCTGGTGGCCGTACCGGACCAGCCGCACCACGCGTGCGTCGCCGGCGCGCCCACGCCGGACGGCGCCTGCTCCGCGCGGCCGGCCGACGCCGACGAGGCCGGGGCCGTGGCACCGGCGCGCGGCGCCTGGCGTACCGGCCTGGTGGCCCGCGCGGTGCCGATGACCGAGGTCGCGGCCGAACTCGCCGCGGCTGACATCGTCGTCTCGTGCACCGGCGCGACCGGGCTCGTGCTCGACGCAGAGGCGCTGCGCGCGGCGGTCGGCCAGCGCCCCGACCGGCCGCTGGCCCTGCTCGACCTGGCCATGCCACGGGACATCGACGCCGCGGCGCACCGCCTGGACGGCGTACGCCTGGTGGACATCGAGTCGCTCGCCGAGGCGTCCGCGGACGCCCCGATGGCCGCCGACGTGGACCAGGTCCGGGCGATCGTCTCGGCCGAGGTCACCGCGTTCGGCGCCGCCCAGCGCGCCGCGCACATCACGCCCACCGTGGTCGCGCTGCGCACGATGGCGGCCTCCGTGGTGGCCAGCGAGATCTCCAGGCTGGACGGGCGACTGCCCGATCTTGACGACAAGCAACGCGCGGAGATCACCCAAACCGTCCGCCGTGTGGTCGACAAGCTGCTGCACGCGCCGACGGTGCGGGTCAAGCAGCTCGCGGCCACGCCGGGCGGGGCCGGTTACGCCGACGCCCTGCGCGAGCTCTTCGACCTCGACCCGGAGGCGGTCGCGGCCGTCAGCCGGGCCGATGGGAACCACCCGAAGCGAGGACGGGCATGACCGACAGCACACTCCCCACCCCCGATCGCGCGGCGGGCCCACCCGGTTCGGCCGCCGACGGCAGCGGTGACGTCGGCTCCGACGCCCCGCTGCGACTCGGCACCCGGCGCAGCGCGCTGGCCATGGCGCAGTCGGGCCAGGTCGCCGCGGCCGTCGAGCGGGTCACCGGCCGCCCGGTCGAGCTGGTGGAGATCACCACGTACGGCGACACCTCGCGCGAGCACCTGGCGCAGATCGGTGGCACCGGCGTGTTCGTCTCCGCGCTGCGCGACGCGCTGCTCGGCGGCGCGATCGACTTCGCCGTGCACTCCCTCAAGGACCTGCCGACCGCCGACGCTCCCGGCCTGGTGCTGGCGGCCGTGCCGCCGCGCGAGGACCCGCGTGACGCCCTGGTGGCGCGCGACGGCCTCGGGTTCGAGGCGCTGGCCGCCGACTGCGCCGCGGCCGGTCGCGTCGCGCGCGTCGGCACCGGCTCGCCGCGCCGGATGGCCCAGCTCAACGCGTGGGCCCGGGCGCACGGGCTGGCCGTGGAGACGGTCCCGATCCGCGGCAACATCGACACCCGGATCGGCTTCGTCCGCTCCGGTGAGCTGGACGCCGTGGTGTTGGCCGCGGCTGGCCTGAACCGCGTCGGACGGATCGGGGAGGCGACCGAGATCATCGACGCCGACACGATTCTGCCCGCCCCCGGCCAGGGGGCGCTGGCGATCGAGTGTGCCGCCTCGCACCCGGTGCACGGCACCGCGCTCGTCGCCCAACTCGCCGAACTCGACGATCCGCTGACGCGGGCCGCCGTGACCGCCGAGCGATCTCTGCTCGCCGCCCTGGAGGCCGGCTGTAGCGCACCTGTGGGGGCGCTGGCCGACTTGTTGGGCGACGGGCAGGCTATGACCGAAATGCGCCTGCGGGGCGTCGTCGGCACGACCGACGGCTCCGCGCTGGTGCAGTTGTCCACCACTGGTCCCGTACCCACCTCTTCCTCTCGCAGCGCGACGGACGACGCCGTGACCCCCGCGACACTGGGGCGCGAACTTGCCGCTGACATGCTCGCGAAGGGTGCGGCCGGTCTTATGGGGGAGCGAGCACTTTGAACCCCACCGCCCCGAACCACCCCGGCTGCGGGCACGTCACCTTCCTCGGTGCCGGGCCAGGCGATCCGGGCCTGCTGACGCTGCGCGCCGTGGAGGCACTGGCTACAGCCGATGTGCTGATCGCCGACGCGCAGGTGCTCGATGTGGTGCGTCCGCACGTACGGCCGAATGTCGCGGCCGACGCGCAGAGCGCACTACGGCAGACCGAGGCTGACGGCGCGTCAGTGGCCGCCGGAGTCCCGGTGCTTAGGGATACCGCCAATCTTGTCATGGTGGCCGCGCGCGGCGGCAAGCGGGTCGTCCGTGCGGTCGCCGGCGACCCGGGGCTCGACGGCGACGCCGCCGACGAGATGCTGGCCTGCGCCGCTGAGTCCATCGCCTTCGAGGTGGTGCCCGGCGTCGCGGCGGCGGTCGGCGTGCCCGCGTACGCCGGGGTGCCGCTGCGCGACGCGCAGGGCACGGACGTGCGGTTCGTCGACGCCCGGCACGCCGACGAGCGCTGCTGGGGCGAGGTCGGCGCGAGCGACGGCACCGTCGTGGTCACCGCCACGCTGGAGACGGTGGCCGCCGCCGCCGGCGAGCTGGTGGCCGCGGGCCGCAAGCCGGACACGCCGCTCGCGGTGACCGTCGCGGGCACCACCACGCGGCAGCGCACCTGGACGGCGACGCTCGGCACGATCGCGCAGGTCTTCAAGTCGGGCAAGGTGCTGCCGTCGGCCGACGGCGGGCAGCCCGTGATAGCCGTGGTCGGCGAGCGCGGCGCGGCCGAGCGGCGCGACCGACTGTCGTGGTTCGAGTCCAAGCCGCTGTTCGGCTGGAACGTGCTCGTACCGCGCACCAAGGAACAGGCCGCCTCGCTCTCCGACCAACTGCGCTCCTACGGGGCGGTGCCCAGCGAGGTGCCGACCATCGCCGTGGAGCCGCCGCGCACCCCGCAGCAGATGGAGCGCGCCGTCAAGGGCCTGGTCACCGGGCGCTACGAGTGGATCGCGTTCACCTCGGTCAACGCGGTCAAGGCGGTGCGCGAGAAGTTCGAGGAGTACGGGCTCGACGCGCGCGCCTTCGCTGGCATCAAGGTCGCGGCGGTCGGCGAGCAGACCGCGAGGTCGCTGGTCGAGTTCGGCGTCAAGCCGGACCTGGTGCCCAGCGGCGAGCAGTCGGCGGCCGGGCTGCTTGAGGACTGGCCGCCGTACGACCCGGTCTTCGACCCGATCGACCGCGTCTTCCTGCCGCGGGCCGACATCGCCACCGAGACGCTGGTGGCCGGACTGATCGAGCTGGGCTGGGAGGTGGACGACGTCACCGCGTACCGGACGGTGCGCGCGTCGCCGCCGCCGGCCGAGACCCGCGAGGCCATCAAGGGCGGCGGCTTCGACGCGGTGCTGTTCACCTCGTCGTCGACCGTGCGGAACCTCGTCGGCATCGCGGGCAAGCCGCACAATGTCACCGTCATCGCCTGCATCGGCCCGGCCACCGCGAAGACCGCGGAGGAGCACGGGCTGCGGGTGGACGTGCTGTCGCCCGAGCCCTCGGTGCACAAGCTGGCCGAGGCGCTCGCCGAGTTCGGGGCGGCGCGGCGGGCAGCCGCCATCGAGGCCGGGGACCCGGTCACGCGCCCGAGCGAGCGACGGCCCGGATCGCGTAGGAGGGCACGCTCTTGATGGACCACGGCAGCTTCCCCGGGGTCAGGCCCCGCCGGTTGCGTACGACCCCCGCCATGCGCCGCATGGTGGCCGAGACCCGGTTGGACCCGGCCGAGCTGATCCTGCCGGCGTTCGTCCGCGAGGGCGTCAGCGAGCCGGTGCCGATCGCGTCGATGCCGGGCGTCGTGCAGCACACCCGGGACACGCTGCGTAAGGCCGCGGCCGAGGCGGTGGCCGCCGGGGTCGGCGGGATCATGCTGTTCGGCGTGCCGGAGGACGCGAAGAAGGACGCCGTCGGCACGCCCGGCACCGACCCGGACGGCATTCTGCAGGTCGCGCTGCGGGACGTGCGGGCCGAGGTCGGCGACGACCTGGTGATCATGTCGGACCTGTGCCTGGACGAGCACACCGACCACGGCCACTGCGGCGTCCTGGACGCCGAGGGCCGGGTGGACAACGACGCGACCCTGGAGCGGTACGCGCAGATGGCCCGCGCCCAGGCGGACGCGGGCGCGCACACGGTCGGGCCCAGCGGCATGATGGACGGCCAGGTCCGGGTGATCCGCGAGGCGCTGGACGGCGCGGGCCACCAGGACGTGTCGATCCTGGCGTACACCGCCAAGTACTCGTCGGCCTTCTACGGGCCGTTCCGGGAGGCGGTCGGCTCCTCGCTCCAGGGGGACCGCAAGACCTACCAGCAGGACCCGGCCAACGCCCGCGAGGCACTGCGCGAGCTGTCCCTCGACGTCGCCGAGGGCGCGGACATGGTGATGGTCAAGCCGGCGCTGCCGTACCTGGACATCCTGCGGCAGATCGCGGACGCGTCGCGGGTGCCGGTCGCGGCGTACCAGATCTCCGGCGAGTACGCGATGGTCGAGGCCGCCGCCGCCAACGGGTGGATCGAGCGGGACCGGGCGATCATGGAGACGCTGACGTCCGTGCGGCGGGCCGGTGCGGACATGATCCTCACCTACTGGGCCTCGGAGGTCGCCGGCTGGCTGCGCGGCGGACGCTGACGGCCCGACCGGGGACGACGCCCCGCCATCGCCCCCGGACCGGCTCGCGCTGGGCCCCGCCCCCTCGGTACGTCTGAGGGGGCGGGGCCTTCGTCGTGTGGGCGGCGGCTATGTCCGGGGGCGGTGGTGGCGTCTCGGGGGCGGGTCGTCGCGCGGGCGTTGCGCTGTGGGCGATTGCGCTGTGGGCGTGCGGGGCTTTCGCGCGGGCGTCGTCGGGGGCAGGGTCGGACGCATGAGACTGCTGATGCTGGGTGGGACGGAGTTCGTGGGCCGCGCCGTGACGGAGGCGGCGCTGGCGCGGGGTTGGG
The DNA here is from genome assembly GCF_057766585.1 of Streptomyces sp. MGP-BFMKR1. Classification (NCBI taxonomy): domain Bacteria; kingdom Bacillati; phylum Actinomycetota; class Actinomycetes; order Kitasatosporales; family Streptomycetaceae; genus Streptomyces; species Streptomyces sp. MGP-BFMKR1. Next base: position 3,738,966 of record NZ_CM173408.1, on the reverse strand, counting down.
AGGTCACGGTCTTCCACCGGGGGCGCCACGCGGCGCCGCCCGGGACCGAGGCGCTGCTCGGCGACCGGACGGCCGATGGCGGGCTCGCCGCCCTGACCGAGGGGGCGGCGGCGGGGCGCGCCTGGGACCTGGTGGTGGACACCTGGTCCAAGGCGCCGGCCGCGGTGCAGGACTCGGCTCGGGTGCTGGCCGGCCGGGTGGGGCGGTACGTCTACGTCTCCAGCGGCTCGGTGTACCGGTTCCCGTCGGCGGCCGGGCACGACGAGAGCTGGCCGGTGGTGGACGCCTCGCCCGACGACGGCGACGACGTGGACTACGCGCGGGCCAAGCGGGGCGGGGAACTGGCCGCGCTCGACGCGTTCGGCGAGCGGGCGCTGCTGGTGCGGGCCGGGCTGATCCTCGGCCCGTACGAGAACATCGGGCGGCTGCCGTGGTGGCTGGGGCGGATGGCGCGGGGCGGGACCGTGTTGGCGCCGGGCCCTCGGGAGTTGGCCCTGCAGTACGTGGACGTGCGGGACCTGGCCGCCTGGTGCCTGGACGCGGGCGCGGCCGGGCTCGGCGGCCCGTACAACGTGATCAGCCCGTCGGGGCACGCCACCATGGGCGAACTGCTCACGGCGTGCGCGCGGGTGACCGGCGGCGGGGCGACGCTGCGCTGGCTGGACGCGGGGGCGGTGCTGGCAGCGGGCATCGAGCCGTGGACGGAGCTGCCGGTGTGGGCGGCGGCGGGCGAGCTGTACGACGCGCTGCACCGTACGGACGTGTCCCGGGCGGTGGCGGCGGGGTTGCGCTGCCGGCCCGTGGAGCAGACGGTGGCCGACACCTGGCGCTGGCTCCAGGACATCGGCGGGGTGGCCCCGCACCGCCCGGACCGCTCCCGGGTGGGCCTGGGCCCGGCGAAGGAGGCGCAGGCGCTGCGCGCGGCGGCGGCCGAGGGCGGCGGGGGCGCGGGCCAGGGGCGGGGGCCGGTCCCGGGCTGAGCGGAGGCACGGGCGGGGCCGGTGGCCAGGCGGGGGCGTGGGCCCAGGCTGGGCGGGTGTCCGGCGGGTCGGTGGCCCGGCGTTCGCTGGTCCGGCGGGGGAGGGTGGCTGGTGGGCGGGGGTGTGCGGGGAATGTCAGAGGTGGGGGTTGGGGTCCCGGCCATGACCGAACCTTCGTACCTCCAGACCACCCGGGCCGGTTACGACGCGATAGCCGTTCCCTATGAGGAGTTCGCCCGCGACGCCCTGGCGAACAAGCCCTTCGACGCGGCGATGTTGGCGGCGTTCGCGCACGTGGTGCGGGCCGGCGGGGGCGGTCTCGTGGCGGAGGTGGGGACCGGGCCGGGGCGGGTGGCGGCGCATCTGCACGGGCTCGGGGTCGACGTGTTCGGTGTCGACCTGTCCCCCCGAGATGGTCGCGTTGGCCCGGCGCACCTATCCGGGGTTGCGGTTCGTCGAGGGGCAGATGGCCGAACTCGACCTAGCGGACGGCGCGCTGGCCGGGCTGGTGGCCTGGTACTCGGTCATCCACACGCCGCCCGAGCTGGTGCCCACGGTGCTGGCCGAGTTCCACCGGGTGCTGGCGCCGGGCGGCCACGCGCTGCTCGCCTTCCAGGTGGGCGACGAGCCGTTGCACCTGTCGGAGGCGTTCGACCGGGAGATCGCGCTGGACTTCCATCGCTGGCAGCCGGACCGCATGACCGCGCTGCTGGCCGACGCCGGGCTCGACGTGCAGGCCACGCTGGTGCGCGAGGCCGAGCCGACCGAACGCACCCCGCAGGCGTACCTGCTGGCGCGCAAGGCGGCGGACGACCAGGGTGAGGCGGCGGGCGGGGCGAGTTAGCGAACAGGAAGCGGGGACGGGACGGGGCGCTCGCCCGTCCCGCCCCGTCCCGCGCGGGTGCGCCGCTAGTCGATGAACCGCACGTACGGGTAGCGCGGCGACGGCGCGTCGAGCAGCGGCTGCGGGCGGCGCAGCAGGTGCTGGGTGAAGAACGCCGTCAGGTAGGCGCGGCGGGTGGCGACGAAGCCGGCCGGGTCGAGCGAGCCGATCTGCCCCATCGCCTCGTCGCGCACGCCGAACTCCCGGTCGAGGACGGGCAGTACGTGCATGAAGTCGGTGTACGACAGGTGGCCGGCCCCCTTCGACCACAGGTCGCGCTTCCATCCGGGCGAGTTCTCCCAGAGCGCGGCGAGCCCGACGGCGAGCGGGCTGCGGTGGTGGAAGGGCTCGCCGGCGCTCTCGCCGAACATGCCGCACATGAGCAGGAACGGCTGCCGCAGGCCGGTCTGCGCGGCGGCGGTGGGCCGGCCCCCGCCCTGGACGAGCGGGCCGTCCTGGAGGGCGCCCGCGCGGATGCGACGGTCGGCCAGCATCGCGTCGAAGAGGCCGGAGGGGCCGATGGAGTGCCCGTAGCCGCCGATCCGATGCGGGTCCACGGCGCGGGCCAGGCCGCGCGGCAGCGGCCGGCCGGCGGCGTCCGGGTTGCGCCCGCGGGCCAACTCCGTCACCTGGTCCACGACGAACCGCAGGTCGGCCGTCCGGGTGCTGAGGGCGGCGCGCACCACCTCGGCGTCCGGCAGCTCCGTCAGGAGCGGGGAGATGGTGTGCAGGCGGCCGTCGGGGAACTCGACGGCCATCGCCTCGTACGTGTGGTCCACGCTGACCACGACGAAGCCGTGGCTGGCCAACTCCGCGATGACGACGGTGTCGGTGTCGCGGGACGACTGGAAGCCGGGCGTGTACAGGACCACCGGGCGCGGGCGTGCGCTCGGCGCGACGGGCGGCCCGGCGGTGGCGTGGGTGCCGATGTCCGCCCAGTTCAGGGCGGATGCCGGCAGGCCGAGTTGGGTTTCGCCGTACGCGTCGAAGACGGCGGCCAGGCCGGGCGTGACGTACGGGGCCCGCGGGGCGTCCGCGCCGGCGCGCGCCGGGTACCAGACGCTGACCATCAGCTCCCGGGGGCGGTTCGGCTCCTCGGCCCAGCGCTCGGTGCGGGTGTGGTCGACGAGGTGCAGGTGGGTGGTGCCGACCGGGTGCGGCCCGGTCGGGGCCGGCAGGTCGAAGCGGAACGCGCCGCTCCGGGGTGCGGCCGACGCCGGGGCCGCCAGCGGGAGCGGCAGGGCGGCGGCGAGACCCGCCGCGGCGACGCCACCGAGAACGGCGCGCCGGGGGAGCGGGCGGGAGCGGGACGCGCGGGGCGCGTCGGGCGCGAGGGGCATGAGGGGCGTGCTGCGGGTGTGCCTCAGGGGGTGGTTCATGGGGTGTGACCTTTTCCTGGTGCGACGGCCGGGCGTGGACTGGCCCCGGCCCGATGGGGGGCCGGGGCCAGCGGGACCAGCCGTGACGAGGCCAACCGTGACGAGGCCAACCGTGATGAGGCCAGCCGTGGTGCCTGCCCGCCGGTCGCGGTGCCGTGACCGGGGTGACCTGGTTCCCCGGCGTCAGCCCGTGGTGGGCCGGCGTCAGCGCGTGGCGGTCCAGGAGTGGGCGACGTCCACGATCAGGTGGTTGGCGGTCTGCGTCACCCGGAACGGGAGCCTGGCGCGGACGCCGAGGCCGATCTGGGTGTCGCCCTCGAAGCTGCTGCCGAAGCGGGCGTCCTTGAAGGTCTTGAAGCCGGTCAGGTTCACGCCGGGCAGCGGCTGGCCGGCCCGGCCCTGGTAGGTGGCGCCGCCGGTCTCCGGGTCGTAGCTCGGTGCCGCGGCGCGCACCTCCAGTATGGCGCCGCCGCCGACCTTGATCAGGTCGCCGGAGCCGTCCTGGCGCAGCTCGTTGACGTAGCCGACGCGGTAGCCGATCGGCTGGTCGCCGGTGCCGCGGACGTCGAAGACCAGGCGGTCGAAGCAGGCGTGCTGACCGGCCCTGATGTTCTCCAGCGGGCGGTAGTTGGTCGGCTCGGCGGTCTTGTCGCCGCTGCCCCAGATCGGGTCGCACGGCGCGTCCGTGCCGCTGCCCCAGATCGGGTCGCGGTTGGTGTTGGCCGTCGTCGCCGGTGGCGTGGCAGCGTTGGCCGTAGTGACGGTCGCCGCCAGACCGGCGCTCGCCAGCACGATCGCGGCCAGTGCAGTGCCCCACCGTCGCATTTGCTTACCCCCATGTAGATGTTGATCACGCGCGCGTTGTGCGGTTGTGCTTTCGGGTAAGTGACGAGCCGCCCACCCAAAAGGTTGCCCGCCGGGTCGTGACCGCGTGGCGCGTTCGGGCCCCAACGGGACGTAGAGAAAGTGGAATTGGCACGTCGGCGGTTCAGCGCGCGCTGGCGCGCGCACGCCACCCCGGGCGCGCCCGGCGAGCGCCACGCCGCCCCGACGCGCCACCCCGTGCGTCACCGTCGGAGGTCGCAACGCCCCCTCTATGTACGGAGGTTGCGGCCACCCCCCACCGAACGAGCCGCGATCGTCACCTCGTGAGAACGCCCCTCCAGTGGGCAACTGTGCCGATGCACAAGGGGGATAACCGCCCCATGTTCTTTCGTTCTGGCACCACTGGTCCGGGGCCCGGTTCCGGGAGAGTGTCGGCGGCATGGCGTACCAACAGAACGAGAACGGCCGGAACCCGCGCGGCGACGGCGAGCCCGGCGCACGTACGGAGCGCGGTCCGGGCAGGCCCGAGACCCAAGCCGGGCCCGGCCCCGAGCCCGTAACCAAGGCCGGGACCGGCCCCGAGCCGGCGAGCGGAACCGCTGCCACGGCTCGGGCCGCCGCCCCCGCGTCGCCCCACCGTCCCGCGCGCCGGGCCGTGCCCCGGGGGCGGGGCGCCCGGTGCGTCGTGCCGGCGTTGGGGCTCGTGCTCGCCGCGTCCCTGCTCGGCGCGGCGAACCCGGCCGAGGCGGCGCGCCCCACGGAGGCCCCCGGCGCACCCGGCGCGTCCGGTGCGCCCGGTGCGCGGGGTGGCGAGGCGTTGGACTGGCAGCGGTGCGCGATCGAGGGCGCGGACCCGCGACAGGAGTGCGCCACCGTCAGGGTGCCGCTCGACTACGCCCGCCCGAACGGCCGGCAGATCGACATCGCCGTCTCCCGCATCCGCAGCGAGCAGCCGAGGGACCGGCGCGGCGCACTGCTCCTGATCCCGGGCGGCCCCGGCAACTCGGGCCTGAACGGACCGTCCAGCAAGGGGCAGCGGCTGCCGAGCAGCGTGCGCGGCGCATACGACCTGATCGGGTTCGACCCGCGGGGCGTGGGCAGCAGCACCCCGGTGACCTGCGGCCTCCCGCACGAACAGCTCGCCACGGTCAACCTGCGCGCCTGGCCCGACGCGGACGGCGGGCTCACCGGGCCGGTGACCCGGGCCCGTACCATCGCCGAGACCTGCGCCCGCGACGGCGGCGAACTGGCCCGCCACATCAGCACTCGCAACGAGGCCCGGGACATCGACCGCATCCGGCGGGCGCTGGGCGAGGACAAGCTCTCCGCGTGGGGCCACTCGTACGGCACGTACGCCGGGTCCGTGTACGCGCGGATGTTCCCCGACCGCACCGACCGCTGGGTGCTCGACAGCAACGACGACCCGAACCCGCGGCGGGTGGCGCGGCAGTGGCAGGCGAACTACGCGGTCGGCGTCGAGGACACCTTCCCCGCCTTCGCGGCCTGGGCCACCGACCCCGCCAACGGGCCCGTCGTGGCGGACCGGCCCGAACAGGTGCGCCCGCTGTTCCTGCGGCTCGCCGCCGAGTTGGACCGCGACCCGCTGCCGTGGCCGGGCGCCAACCCCGACCGGCTCACCGGCAACCACCTGCGCCAGGTGATGCTGGACAGCCTGGGCAGCCCGGCGCGGTTCGCCTTCCTCGCCCAGGTGATCAACGCGGTGCGCACCGGCGGCGCGTTGCCCGCGCCGGGGACGCAGCCGTCGGACGCGTTCCTGCGCAACAACATCGCGGTGGCCGTCGCCACCATCTGCAACGACGTCTCCTGGCCGCGCTCGCTGCCCACCTACGAGCGGAACGTGGCCCGCGACCGGGCCCGCCACCCGCTCACGGCCGGCATGCCGGCCAGCGTCATGCCGTGCGCGTTCTGGCCGTACGCGCCGCGCGAGCCCGCGACGCGGATCACCGACCGTGGCCCGGCCAACGTGCTGCTCGTACAGAACCTGCGCGACGTGTCGACGCCGCACTCCGGCGCGCTGCGGCTGCGGAGCGCCTTCGGCGACCGGGCGCGCATGGTGTCGGTGAACGCGACGGGGCACGGCGCGTACATGGCGGTCGACGGCAACGCCTGCGGCGACCGTCTGGTGACCGACTTCCTGGTCGCGGGACGGCGACCGGCGCACGACGTGACCTGCGCCGACGCGGCGGATATTCCGTCGAACCGGAGGGCGGGCTGAGGCAGGATGAGGCGCGGCCACGCGCCGACAGCCCGCCACCCCCCGCCCGAAGGACGTGCCCATGCCCGAGCAGAACCCGCGACAGGCCGAGCGGCAGCCGGCACGGATCCAGATCCCCGATCCCACCGTGCTGCACCCGCTGCCCGAACACGAGCGGGTGGTGCTGCTGAAGCCACTGGTCACCGACCCGCGCATCGAGATCGGGGAGTTCACGTACTACGACGACCCGGAGCACGCGGAGTCCTTCCAGGAACGCAACGTGCTGTACGCGTACGGGCCCGAGCGGCTGGTCATCGGCAGGTACTGCGCGATCGCCACCGACACCAGGTTCGTCATGGCGGGCGCCAACCACGCCACGCACGGCGTGTCCACGTTCCCGTTCACCATCTTCGGCGGGACGTGGGCGGAGCGCACGGCCCACGTGTTCGCGGAGATCGAGAGCCGGGGTGACACCGTGGTCGGCAACGACGTGTGGTTCGGGCGGGGCGTGACGGTGATGCCGGGCGTGACCATCGGCGACGGCGCGATCGTCGCCACCGGCTCCGTGGTCGTCTCCGACGTGCCGCCGTACACGATCGTCGGCGGCAACCCGGCCCGTACCGTCAAGCAGCGGTACGCGGACGAGGACGTCGAGCGGCTGCTGCGGGCGGCCTGGTGGAACTGGCCGCTGGAGACGGTCACGGAGCACGTGCACACGATCATGACCGGCAGCCCGGCCGACATCGAGGCCATCGCGGCCGGGCTCTCCACGGCCTGAGGCACGGGCGGGTTGGGCTTGGGCCGCCGCACCGGTCACGGGCCGGCCCGTCGCCCGGTCACGGGGCAGTCCGCCGCACCGGTCACGGGCCGGGGAGCGGGCCGGCCGTGTACGACGCGAGGCGGAAGCGCTGGCGGTTGTGGGGGAGTTGCACGGCGGCCGGGTCCAGCAGGTCCACCAGCTCGACCAGGGCGTTCTGTAGCGCCTCAAGCCGGGCCAGGGCCGGGGTGGGGTCGACGGCGAGCCGGTCCACGTCGGCCAGCAGGTGCGTGAACCACGCGCGGAACACCTCGTCCTGGTCCAGACGGCGACAGAACTCCGCGTACCCCAGGCACCAGCGCTGCCCGGGAACGCTGTCCGGGTGCACCATCAACTCGCCGATCGCGCGCTGGTGGGCGCGGAAGACCCGCAGCTCGTTGCTGGTCTCGGAGATCCTGCCGACGAGCGTGCTGATCTCCCCCAACTGCCGCATGATCCGCCGGTTGGTGCGGCTGCCGCCCAGGTTGAGGAACTGGATGTCGCGGCGCAGGGTCTCCGCCCACCCCAGGTACTCCGCGAGCACGAACACGGTGCTGCGCCGCGCGTACTCGGCCTCCGCCGGCGTGCCGTGGGTCAGGAAGGTCGTCAGGTAGCCGGAGTAGCCGAGGGCGGGGGTGTGGTCGACGACGTGGCCGCGCAGGATGTTGTAGATCCGGCTCTGGAGATCGTAGGCGGCGAGCGCGAGGGACGAGCCGTACCGCTCCATGTAGTTGCGCTCCGTTCGCGCGTTCAGCCGGCGCTGCTGCCAGTAGCCGAGCAGGCCGGTCAGGCCCGCCCCGACCACGGCGACGACCGCCGACACCACGGACACCGAATCCAACGCCGTCTCCCCCCGCGCCCGCCGGCCCCGCGCCTCACCCTTTTCCCCGCCCGCGCCCGCTCGTCGCGGCACGCGCGCGGACGGGTCACCCCCGATGATGACGCCTGGCGCCCCGGAGGTGGTTCGCGGGTGGCTCAGCGCGCGGGGTGGCGGTGGCGTACGCCGCGTCGCCACACGTCGGTGAGGCCGGCGACCCGTGCGCGCTCGTCGTCACCGACGCCGGCCCGCTCGCCGCGCTCATCGTGGACCTGGCACCCGACGACGACCGGATCACCGCCATCTATTCCGTGACGAACCCCGACAAACTCACCGGAGCCCGCGGGCGGTAGGAGTGGGGCCCCAGCCGGTCGTGTCGGCTGGCCCACCGGGACGAACTCGGGTTAGCCCCCGCACGGTTGGGGGAGCCTGCCGCATGGTCGCGCGCCGGTCCGGCCGGGACGCTGGAGGCCATGAACACACGCACCCGAGCACCCCGCGTACGCCTGACCGCCGCCGTCGCGCTGGCCGCGACGATGACCGGACTCGCGGCCTCCGCGCCCGCGGTCGCCGACGACGGCACCCGCACGCCCTCCTCCCAACGGGCCGCCGCCACAGGGCTCACGGAGCCCGGAGCGGGCGCGGGAACCGCCTCGTCCGACACCGCCGGCGCCCGCGAGGCGACGCGTAAGCCGCTCACCCAGCGGCAACTGCGCCGGGCCGTGGAGCGCACGTTGCGCGAGGCCGGGTACGTCAACGTGTCGGTGGACGTACGCGACGGCACCCGGCACACCACCGCCCGGGCCGGCGAGGCGAAGCTGAACACGGGCCGCCCCGTGCCGGCCGGGGCCTCCTTCCGGGGCGGGAGCACCACCAAGTCGTTCGTCGCCGTCGTCGTCCTGCAACTCGTCGCCGAGGGCGAGCTGTCGCTCGACGACACCGTGCACGACTGGCTGCCCGGCCTGATCACCGGAAACGGCAACGACGGCCGGCGCATCACGATCCGACACCTCCTCCAGCACACCAGCGGCCTGTACAACTACGACCGCACCGAGGACACCGGGAACACCGCCGCCGACTTCGAGCGGACGCGGCTGGAGCGCCTGGAGCCGGAGCAGCTCATCGCCGGCGCCCTGCGCCACAAGCCGGACTTCGACCCGGCCGACCCCGACGACCCCACGCCCAGGTGGAACTACTCCAACCCCGGCTACGTGATCCTCGGGATGATCATCGAGAAGGCCACGGGGCGGCCGTGGGGCGAGGAGGTCAGGCAGCGCATCGTGAAGCCGCTCGGCCTGAAGGGCACCTACGCGCCGGGCGACGACCCGTACCTGCGGGGCCCGCACGCCCACATCTACCAGCAGTTCCCCGGTTCGCGGCGGCTCACGGACACCACGGTGCGCAACATGTCCTGGGGCGACGCGGCGGGCGCGCTGGTGACCACCGAGCGCGACCTGGACCGCTTCTACACCGCGCTGCTGACCGGCGACCTGCTGCCGGCCGAGCAGCTCGGGGAGATGCGCGAGGTCGTCCCCGTGTCGACGGACTTCGACCAGATCATGCCGGGGCTGCGGTACGGCCTCGGCCTGATGCGCCAGCCGCTGGCCTGCGGCGGTTACCGCTGGGGCCACGGCGGCGACGTCGAGGGCGGCACCGTACGCGCCGGCTTCACCGCCGACGGCAAGCGCGGCGTGGTGATCGCGGCCAGCGGCAAGGCGTCCAACGAGGCGTGGCTGATGAAGGCCGAGCGCTCCCTCCAGAGCCTGCTCGACCAGACCCTGTGCGGCACGCAGCGCTGAGCCGTCCGCGTGTCGGGGCTGGCCGCTTGCCGGAGAGGCCGCCCCGCGCGCCAGGGCACTGGGATTCCGGTGTGCTGGGCGCCGGGGTGCTGGGCCAGTTCCGAGGGCGCGGTCCGACCCTGGGGTTTTGTTCTAGAGCAGAAATCCCTTGCCGCTAGTACGTAAGCGGGCTAGCCTTTTCGCATGCTCTCCGTGAAGCCCGTCCCCAGGATTCTTGAGGGTCACACCGTGCGGCTGGAGCCGCTGACCCTCGCCCACGTGCCGGACCTCTTCCGCGCCGGCGGTGGCGACGAGGAGGTCTGGCGCTGGCTCAACCACCCCATGCCGCGCACGGAGGCCGAGCTGCGCGCGATCGTCGCGGGGCAGCTCGCCGACGAGGCCAAGGAGGCCATCCTGTGGGCGGCCGTGCTGCGCGAGACGGGCCGCGCCGTCGGCCAGACGTCCTACCTGGACATCAGCGTGCGCGACGAGCGGCTGGAGATAGGCGGCACCTGGTATGGCCGACAGGTGTGGCGCACGGCGGTGAACACCGAGGCCAAACTGCTCCTGCTCACCCACGCCTTCGAGGATCTGGGCGTCGGCCGCGTGCAGTGGAAGACCCACCACCTCAACGCGCGCTCCCAGGAGGCCATAGCCCGCCTCGGCGCCCACCGCGAGGGCGTGCTCCGCCGCCACATGGCCATGCCGGACGGCACCTGGCGGGACAGCGTCTACTACTCGATGCTCGCCGACGAGTGGCCACCGGCCCGGGACCGGCTGAAGCGCCGCCTGGCGGCGGGCGGACAGGGGACGGCCGGCAGGGCGGGCGCGGGTTCATCCGGCGACGCGTCGGCGGAGCGCGCCTCGCACGCTGGCGTGTAGATGGCGGCGGGTGGGGCGGGCTGAGGGTTCCCCGGGAGCGGGGCTCCGCGCGAGGCGGCGGCCCGGGAACGGTGAGGTCGGCCCCGTGAGGTGCTCAATCTCCGGTTCACGCACGGCGCCGCCGCTACTGTTTCCGCGAGGCAGGAGAAGGGAGCGTCGACCATGGTCCTTTCACCCTCCGAGCGGGGCATGACGCCGCTGCGCCGCGCCGCTGAGGCCGCGGAGCAGGTCAGCGCTCTGCGCGCCGAGATCATCAGAAGGTCCCTCGTGATGACCCCGCCCCCGTGCGGCAAGTGCGCGGGCATCATCAACGCGGTCGCCAAGCAACTGCTGGGCGGTCTGCCCGCCCATCTGGACGCCTTCCAGGTCGCTTCCGTCTCCCTCCCGGACGATGCCGACGACTACGCGACCCCCGACCTCATGGTCTGCGATGCCGCATTCGGTGAGTCGGACGACTGGTTGGCTGACCCGGCGGACGTGGAGCTGGTCGTGGAGGTCGTTTCCAAGGGCAACAGCACCAAGGACACGCGCGACATGGTCACCTGGTACGCGGACGCCGGCATCCCCACCTACCTGCTGATCGATCCGCGCGACAGCACCTGGACCCTGCGCACCACGCCCCGCGACGGCGAGTTCCAGGGCAGCCTGCGCGGGCGGTTCGGCGAAAGCGTCGAGCTCATGGCCCTGGGCACGAAGATCGCTACCGACGGGTTCGTGCGGTACGCCTGATGCCCGACTTCCCCGAACGAGCCTGCGCGCCGGTGAGGTGCCGTCGCGGTGGCCGCCCCCGGGCCTCTTCCCCGTAACCAGCGGGCTCGCCGCCCAGCGCCGAGCGGGAGCCCGCCCACCCCCGAGCCTGCACAGCCTGTTACGTTCTTGCTCCAAGGAGTCAACGGCGCATGCCGTGACGTGGGGGCCTGGGGGGAGACACGTGACGTTCGATCAGGAATGGGCGGAACTCAAGGGGGAGGCGTCGACCCGGTTGCGGTTGGCGAGCGCCGACGGGCCGGGCGGAGGCGACGCCCAGGGGCAGTTGCGGCAGTCCCAGCGCGCCTGGAGTCAGGCATCCGAGGGTGTCCGGGCCGTGCGCGGTGACCTGCGTACGGCGATGAGCGGGCTCTCCGAGGGGCAGCACGGCACCGGCAGCGGTGACGCTGGCGTGACGGGTCTGCTCAGCGCGACGGCGCAGCGCAGCGTCTTCCAGTCGTGGAAACGCAAGGTCGAACTCATGCAGCGGGAGTGCGACGACGTACAGGGAAAAATGGAGAAGGCCGCCCAGTCGTACTACCGCACCGACGACGCGGTCAAAGACGCGTTCAAGAGCCGGGACGCCGCCCCGGACGACCAGCCCGGGGTCGGCCGGCCCACGCCGGGCGAAGGGGGCCAGTCCCGGTGGTGACGTTCGATCAGCTCAAGGACTTACGCCCGGCTGAACTGGAGGACGCGGCCGACGGATGGCACCGCCTCAGCAGCGCGGCGGGCACGGCAAAGGGGCGGGTGACGGACGAGATCGCCACGCGGTTACAGCTCGCCGTGACGGGGGAGGGCGTGGACGCCGCCGTCGAGCGGTTGCACGACCTCGCGCAGAGCTGCCACCACGCCCAGGTGGAGACCGGGTTGATCCGCACCGCCCTCAACGGCCTGGCCGGCGAGTTGCGTTCCGCGCAGAAGAAGCTGGCCGACGCCGTGGCGGACGCCGAGGCCGAGCAGTTCACCGTGGAGTCGGACGGCTCGGTGCACTGGGTCGACAAGGACCCGGCGGCGCCCCTCGCGCCCCACCAGAGCGTGCGGGGCAGCAGGCCCAGCGTGGTCATCGGGTCGGACCCGGACCCCAAGCGGGCCAAGGCGCAGGAGTACGCCGACCGCATCGGAGCCGCGCTCAGGGAGGCCACCGAGGCGGACGCCCGGTACGCACGGGCACTGGGCCGGCTGCACGCCGACAGCGACCTGAACGTCTCCGACGCGGAGTGGGTGGACGCCCAGCGGGACATGGCCGCGGTGCGCGACGCGGCCGACCACGTACCCGCGGGGGACATTCCGAAGGACAAGTCCCCCAGGGAGCACGCCGCTTGGTGGAAGGGCCTCTCGCAGGACGAGCAGGCGGATTACATTGCGCTCCACCCGGCCAGCGTCGGTGCTCTGGACGGCCTCCCGGCCACGGCCCGCGACGAGGCCAACCGGGCGGTCCTCGCCGAGAAGCGGGCCGACTACCAGACGCAGCTCAACGCGATACCTCCCGAGCCACTCAAGATCCAGCCCGGCCGGGTGGGCAGCCCCATCGCCACGAGGACGGCCGAGTGGATCGCCTGGGACAAGAAGTGGGGCGACAAGAGGTCCCAACTCGAAGCGTCCCTCAAGGGAATGGGCGACATCCAGAATCGTTTTGCGCGCAACGATCTGGGGCCAGAAGACGACCGCTTCCCGCGCGCCTATCTGCTGGCCTTCTCCCCGGAGGGTCGGGGCCGCGCCGTCATCGCCAACGGCAACCCGGACACCGCTGATCACACGGCGGTGTACGTGCCGGGTACGGACGCTGGGTTGGGGAATTTCGCGCACGACATCAAGCGCATGACGAACCTGTGGGTCGCCGCCGATTCCACAGCAGACGGGAAGAGCGTGTCCACGATCACCTGGCTTGGCTACGATGCGCCCCAGGGTGCCAAACAAGCCGCCTTTTCGGAGTACGCGGATCACGGTGCTTCGGACCTGAACAGATTCGTCGACGGCATTCACGCATCACGTGCGACGGATTCCCCCGGGCATCTCACCGTCGCGGGTCACAGCTACGGCAGTACGCTGATCGGCACCGCTGCCCGCCAGGGCGACCTCCATGCGGACGACGTCATCCTGACCGGCAGTCCGGGCGTGCGCGTGGGGCGGGCGACGGACCTGGATGTGCCCAAGGGGCACGTCTGGAACGAGGAGGCGCAGGGGGACTGGATTCCCGAGGCCGGACGCGTAGCGCATGGGCACAAGGAATACCACTGGGATTCGGGCCTTGATTCCGTCATACCCAGCGACGACCGTTTCGGTGCGCACCAGATGCGGACGGACACCGATGGGCATAGCGGCTACTGGGATGAGGATTCCGAGAGTCTGCGAAATCAGGCGCGGGTTGTCGTCGGGCTCCACGGTGACGTGAGTAAGGAGCCGTGGTAGACGTGCCGCACTTGCAGCGAGGCCGAAGGGGACGAATCAAGGTTGTCCTCGCCGCGTTCGCGGTGACTTTGACCATGGGAATGACGGGGTGCTCGAAGATGAGTGATGAAAAAATCACGGTCAAGGGCGTGAGTGAGGTGAAGCGGCAGTCGGCTGACCTGTCTCGCGCCCTACTGCGCATCATTGATCTGGAAGGCGATCTCAAGCCGCCCGGGACTGTTGTGGGGGTGTGCGGAGACCGTGACGCGGACAAGTTCTACCGCATCAACAACTTCTGGTCGCTCGCGGGACCGCCGGCGGGGGATTTACGCGATGCGATGGACCGCCTCGTTGCGGAGATGCCCCATTCCGGCTGGGAAATCACCGAGCATGGCCGTGAGGAAACCGAAGCCAAGGCGCGCTACCTGAAGGCCAATAGCAAGCGGGGCAAGTTCACCGTCTACATCGCGCTCCTCGAACCCTCCCCGAACTCCCAGTTGAGCAGACCCCTCTTGACGGCGAGCCTCACCTCCGCCTGCTACCAAGCCCCCGAGGGCGAGAAGACGGGCTACTGACCCCCCACACGCCACCGCCCCGCCTCCCACGCGACGCGTGGCAGACGGGGCGGCGGGAGGCCAGGCCGAAGAGGGGCCGGGCCCGGAGGGCTACAGGCGTTCCGGGGTGCGGATGCCGAGGAGGGCCATGCCCTGGTGGAGGGTGCGGGCGGTGAGGTCGCAGAGGAAGAGGCGGTTCTCGACCTGGGCCGGGGAGTCGGCCTTGAGGACCGGGCACTCGGAGTAGAACGTTGTGTAGTGCGAGGCGAGTTGGTAGAGGTAGGCGGCGAGCTTGTGCGGCTCGTACGCCTCCGCCACCTCGGCCAGCGTCTCCGCGAACTGGTCCAGGTGCAGGCCGAGCGCGCGCTCGGCGGGTGCGAGGGTCAGCTCCGGGTGGGCGGCGGGGCGGGTGTCGCCGGCCTTGCGGAGGATGGACTGGATGCGGGCGTACGCGTACTGGAGGTACACGCTCGTGTCGCCGTTGAGCGAGACCATCTGGTCCAGGTCGAACTTGTAGTCCCGGGCGGCCGACGTGGACAGGTCCGCGTACTTGATCGCGCCGATGCCGACCTGGGCCGCGCGCTCGGCGATCTCCTCCTCGGTGAGGTCCTCGGCCTTCTCGCGGACCACGACCGCCGCCCGGTCGACCGCCTCGTCGAGCAGGTCGACCAGCCGTACGGTCTCGCCCTCCCGGGTCTTGAACGGCTTGCCGTCCTTGCCGAGCACCGTGCCGAACGCCAACTGCACCGCCCGCACGTCGTCGCCCAGCCAGCCGGCCCGGCGCGCGGTCTCGAAGACCATCCGGAAGTGCAGCGACTGCCGGGCGTCCACGACGTACAGCAGCGTGTTCGCCTTGAGGTTGTGGACGCGGTCGCGGATGGCCGACAGGTCGGTGGCCGCGTAGCCGTAACCGCCGTTGGACTTCCGCACGATCAGCGGGGTCGGCTTGCCGTCCGGGCCCTTGAACTCGTCGAAGAACACGCACAGCGCGCCCTCGGAGCGGACCGCGACGCCCGACTCCTCAAGGAGGCGGCAGGTCTCGTCGAGCATGTCGTTGTAGCCGGACTCGCCGACCACGTCCGGGTCCCGGATCTCCATGTCGAGCTTGTCGAAGACGGAGTAGAAGTAGATCTTCGACTCGTCCACGAAGCGCTGCCACAGCGCCAGCGTCTCCTCGTCGCCCGCCTGGAGGGCCACGACCCGGTCCCGGGACCTGGCCTTGAACTCCTCGTCGGAGTCGAACAGCACCCGCGACGCCTTGTAGAGCCGACCCAGGTTGGACATCGCCTCCTCGCCGGAGACCTCGCCCTCGCCGCCGTGGTCGAGCTCGTGCGGGTGCTCGATCAGGTACTGGATGAGCATGCCGAACTGGGTGCCCCAGTCGCCGATGTGGTGCCGGCGGACCACCTGCTCGCCCGAGAACTCCAGGATGCGCACCACGGCGTCGCCGATCACGGCCGAACGCAGGTGGCCGACGTGCATCTCCTTGGCCACGTTGGGCTGCGCGTAGTCGATCACGGTGGTGCCGGGGTGCTCCGCGTACGGGACGCCGAGTCGGGCGTCGGCGGCGCGGGCGGCCAGCGTGCGCACGATGGCCTGGTCGCTGATGGTGATGTTGAGGAAGCCGGGCCCGGAGACCTCGACGTCCTGGACCACGTCGTCCGCGGGGCGCTCGGCGCCCTCGGCGGTGCCGTCGAGCACGCCCACGACCTGGGCGGCCAGCTCGCGCGGGTTGCCCTTCAGCTTCTTCGCGAGGGGGAGCAGCCCGTTGGCCTGGAAGTCGGCCCGGTCGCTTCGTCGCAGCAGCGGGTCGGCGGAACCGGCCTCCGGCAGGGCTGCCGAGAGGGCGTTCGCGACGCGCTGGTGGACCGTAGCGGCAAGGGAAGGGACCGAGGCCATAACAGGGGTGCCATTCCTTTAGAGGTGCGAAGGGTCAGTCAAGTATTCCACGCCGGGGCCGCTCGGTTTTCTGTTAAACCGCGCTCCGGCCGTGGCGGTGGGTGGCGAAGCACCCCGGGGGCGCCGGGCACCCCGGGCAACCCCGAGCCCGACCCCCGTCGTCTGGGAGAATGGTCACCGCCAGGACCGCAAGGAAGGAAGTGCCGACCGTGGCTCAGAGCATCGAGGCCGACTGGGTCTCCCGTTTCGCAGACGAGGTCATTGCCGAGGCGGAGCGTCGCGCCCCGGGCAAACCCGTCGTCTGCGCATCGGGTCTCAGCCCCTCCGGCCCGATCCACCTCGGCAACCTGCGGGAGGTCATGACCCCGCACCTGGTGGCGGACGAGATGCGGCGCCGCGGCCACGCCGTGCGCCACCTGATCTCGTGGGACGACTACGACCGGTTCCGCAAGGTGCCCGCGGGCGTGCCCGGCGTGGACGAGTCGTGGGCCGAGCACATCGGCCGCCCGCTCACCGCCGTCCCGGCCCCGGCCGGCTCCCCGCACCCGAACTGGGCCGAGCACTTCAAGGCCGCGATGGCCGACGCGCTGGCCGAGCTGGGCGTGGAGTACGACGGGATCAGCCAGACCGAGCAGTACACCTCGGGCGTCTACCGCGACCAGGTACTGCACGCCATGAAGCACCGCGGCGACATCGACGCGATCCTCGCGCAGTACCGCACGAAGAAGGCCCCGCCGAAGAAGTCGCAGAAGCCGCTCGACGAGGCGGAGCTGGAAGCCGCCGAGGGCTCCGGCGCCGCGGGCGAGGACGACGGGGCCACCACGGCCGGGTACTTCCCGTACAAGCCGTACTGCGGCGACTGCGGCAAGGACCTGACCACCGTCACGGCGTACGACGACGAGACCACCGAGCTGACGTACACCTGCTCGGCGTGTGGCTTCGGCGAGACCGTGCGGCTGAGCGAGTTCCACCGCGGCAAGCTGGTCTGGAAGGTGGACTGGCCGATGCGGTGGGCGTACGAGGGCGTCGTCTTCGAGCCGTCGGGCGTCGACCACTCGTCGCCCGGCTCGTCGTTCCAGGTCGGCGGGCAGATCGTGGGCATCTTCGGCGGCGAGCAGCCGATCGGGCCGATGTACGCGTTCGTCGGCATCTCCGGGATGGCCAAGATGTCCTCCTCGCGCGGCGGCGTGCCGACCCCGGCCGACGCGTTGCAGATCATGGAGGCGCCGCTGCTGCGCTGGCTGTACGCGCGACGTCGGCCCAACCAGTCCTTCAAGATCGCCTTCGACCAGGAGATCCAGCGGCTGTACGACGAGTGGGACAAGCTGGAGGCGAAGGTGGCGGACGGTACGGCGCTGCCGGCCGACGCCGCCGCCCACTCCCGCGCGGCCCGCACCGCGGCCGGCGAGCTGCCGCGCACGCCGCGCCCGCTGCCGTACCGCACGCTCGCCTCGGTCGTGGACGTCACGGCGGGCGCCGAGGACCAGACGCTGCGCATCCTCAGCGAGCTGGACCCGGCCAACCCGATCGCCAGCCTGGACGAGGTGCGGCCCCGGCTCGACCGCGCCGAGAGCTGGATCTCCACGCACGTCCCGGCCGACCAGCGCACCCTCGTCCGCGAGGAGCCGGACAAGGAACTGCTCGGCTCGCTGGACGAGCAGGGCCGCGAGTCGCTGCGGCTGCTGCTCGACGGCCTGGACACGCACTGGTCGCTCGACGGCCTGACCACCCTGGTCTACGGCGTGCCCAAGGTGCAGGCCGGCCTGGAGCCCGACGCGAAGCCGACGCCGGAGCTGAAGGTGGCCCAGCGGACGTTCTTCGCCCTGCTGTACCGGCTGCTGGTCAGCCGCGACACGGGCCCGCGGCTGCCGACGCTGCTGCTCGCCGTGGGCGCGGACCGGGTGCGTCGCCTGCTGGGCGCGTAGCGGCCGGCCACCGGCTGGCTCCGGGTGCGCTCCGGCCGGTTCCGGGCGCGTTCGGTTGGCGGCCTTGGGCTGGTGATCGCGGGGCAGCGGCCCGTGGGGATTCCCACGGGCCGTCGCCCTGTGTGCGTTCGGCCTGTCGGTCCGCTGGTCAGCCCGGGGCGGCGGGGCGGGGTGGCGCCGCGCGGCCGGGCGGGTGTGGGCGGGGCCCTGGTGGTGCGGGGTGCCGGGCGCCGCGTGGGGGAGCGGGGCGGGCGGGGACTCCACCCTTCGGCTGACCTCGGCTTCGGCCGCCGGGAGGACGCGGGGGCGGGGGTGGGCCGGCGATGCTGGGGCCATGCGAGAGATTCTGGGCATCGTCGGCATAGTCGTCGCCATCCAAGGCACGCTCGGTGTGGTCGGGCGCGTCGTCGGCGAGAAGCCGTGGGGCGTACTCCAGCAGTGGTTCGACATCCCGGCCGGTGGCTACGTGGCCCTGGCCGTGGTCGGCCTCGTGCTCGCCGCGTGGGGCGAGTCCGGCCGCGCCGCCCGCAAACGGGCCTGAACCCGGGCCAGACCCGGGCCCAAGGCCCGCCCACCCCCGGGCCCTGGGCCGCAGACCGCCGGGCCCTGGGCCCGTGAGGAACCGGCCCGAGGCGACCGTGGCCCGGGAGCGGGCCGGGGCCGTTACGGGATGTGCTCGGTCTCCATCTCCATGCGGTAGCGCTCGCGCAGCTCGCGAATCTCGCGGCGGAGGCCGTGGGCGGGCATCGGGCCGCCGCCCACGCCGGCGATGCCGTAGTGGTCGAGCAGGTAGCGGCTGAACTGGCGGGAGTCGGGGAACGCCCCGTGCTCCGTGACGAACCGCCGGAAGGCCCCGTAGAACGCCTCGTCGCGCGGTACGTCGTCGGGCAGCGTGGAGAGTTCCGGCAGCGCTGACAGCGCGATCTCCTGCGTGGCGTCCGGCGGGAACTCGGGTGCCTGGGCCGGGCGCCGCTCGGCGCGCTGGTCACGGGCCGCCATCTCGCGCGCCTGGTCGCCGGCGCCGTCCGGGCGCCGCCCGTCGCCCGCGCGCTGCTGGTCGCGCTGCCGGTCGTGCGGGTGGCCGGGCTGCTGGCGCTGGTCGGGGTGGCGGTCGTCGTACGGGGCGGGGCGCTCGGCGCGCTGCGCGGCGGCGGCCTGCGCGGCAGCGGCGGCCTGGGGGCCGGTGCTGGCCTGCGGGTCGGCGGCGTACGGCCGCTCGTCCGCGTACCCGCCCGCCACGGCCGGGTAGCCGACGTACTGGGCGTTGCCCAGCGCGCGCCGGCGTCCGCCGGAGCCGACCGGCACGGTCACGGGCCCGCCGTCGGGCCCCACGCCCTCCGTGGCCACACCCGCTTCCGGGCCACCGCCGGCGCCGTCACCGGCTTCCCGCCCCGCCTCGGCCGCCGGGCCGGCGGCTGCCGCCTCGCGGCCCGCCCCGGCCTCCGGGCGCGCGCCGGCCTCCGGGTTCGCCCCAGCGTGCGGGTGCGCTCCGGCGTGCGCCGCTCGCGGGGCGGGGATGGCGGCGGACGGGTGCGCCGCCGCGGGCGCGCCCGCGGCGTCCCCGGGGTCCGTGCCCCGCGGCGCGCCGGTCGCGTGCGGCGCGGCTGCCGCCTGCGACCCGTTCGCCCTGTTCGTACCGTTCGCCGTGCCAGCCGCGCCGGCCGTGCCAGCCGCGCCGGCCGTGCCAGCCGCGCCGGCCGTGCCAGCCGCGCCGGCCGTGCCAGCCGCGCTGGTCTCGTTCTTGCGCGTGCTCACGCCGTTGACCGGGCCCGGCCCCGCCGCCTTCGCGGCGTTCCCGTCCCGCGCCTCCGGCGCGCCCTGGGCCGCCTGGGTGCCCTGCGCCGCCTGCGCCGCTTGCGCGGCGTTGGCCGCGCGCGCTTCGTCCGATGCCATCGGCGCCTTCGGCGCGTCGGCGGCCGGAGCTAACGCCGCGGGCGCCGCGGCCCCCGTGGTCAGTCCGCGCTGGCCCGCGCCGACGGCCGTGGCCGCGCCCGCGTCGGCCTTGGCGTCGGCGCGCTCCACCGTGCCCGCCGTCTCGATGGCGGCGGCCGGCTCCACCGCGCCGCTGGTCGCCTCGCCGGTGGCCAGCGCCATCTCCGGCGGGATCACGATCCCGGCGGCGGCGAGCCCGGCCGGGGCGGTCTGCGAGATGGGTACGCCGTAGCGGGCCAGCCGCAGCGGCATCAGGGACTCGACGGGGGCCTTGCGGCGCCAGGCCCGGCCGAAGCGGGCGCGCAACCGGGCGCGGTAGACCAGGCGGTCCTGTTCCAGCCGGATGACCTCGTTGTACGAGCGCAGCTCCCACAGCTTCATCCGGCGCCACAGCCGGAAGGTGGGAACGGGGGCGAGCAGCCAGCGGGCGACGCGGACCGACTCCATGTGCCGGTCGGCGGTGATGTCCGCGATGCGGCCGATGGCGTGCCGGGCGGCCTCGACGGCGACGACGAACAGGACGGGGATGACCGCGTGCATCCCGACGCCCAGCGGGTCGGGCCAGGCGGCGGCGCCGTTGAAGGCGATGGTGGCGGCGGTCAGCAGCCACGCCGTCTGCCGCAGCAGCGGGAACGGGATGCGAATCCATGTCAGCAGCAGATCGAGGGCGAGGAGGACGACGATTCCGGCGTCGATGCCGATCGGGAAGACGTTGGCGAAGCTGCCGAACCCCTTGTCCTGCGCGAGGTCACGGACCGCGGCGTAGGAACCGACGAACCCGATCGCGGCGATCACCGCCGCACCGGCGATGATCACCCCGATAAGTATTCGGTGTGTGCGCGTCAATTGCATCGCGGCCACCCGCGATCCCTCCCCGCCCTCGGCAACTAGCGCGCCAAGCCTGGCATACGCGTCAAGCGAGGAGTGCGACCAGGGCCGAACAGGCGTACGGAGGCGCCCCGTTCCGCTTCCCTTCGCCGCCCGTCCACCCCGTGGGGAACCCCCCGTGGTCAGGCGCCCGACCCGCGCGCTCTCACCCCTGCCCCGCGCATGCCGGAACCCGGCCTCGCCCGTACGGCACGGGCACGAGGCGGGGTGGGGCGGGCGGGCGGTGCCGGCGCGGCAGGGCGGGCCCGGCGCGGCCACCCGCCCGGCGCCCGGGCGCGCGACCGTACGACGCGTCGCCCGAATCCAGAGCCGAACCCGCGCCGGCGATCAGAACCCGCATTCGTAACCCGGACCCGCGCCACGCGCGCGCCCACACCCGCATGCGGGAACGCGCCGGCGTCTGCCGCTCCGCTCGCGGAGATCAGTTGCCCGCCGGGCGCGCGCCCTTGCCCCCGTCGGCCTTGTCACCGTTCTTCGCGTCGTCGGCCTTTTCGTCGGTCTTTCCGTCGCCGGTGTCGCCGCTCGTGGCGCCCTCGTCGGGGGCCACGGCGCCGTTCGCGTCGGCGACCTTGAGCACCGCTTCCCTGGTGGCCTTCTGGGCGCCCTTCGCCAGGTCCTCGGGCTTCGGCGGCTTCGCGTCCTCGTAACCGGCACCGCGGTACTCGACCGTCACGACCACGTTGGCCGTGCGGGAGACCACGGTCTCGTTCTTGAACTCGTCGCCGTCCTTCTTCGTGGTCGTCGCCACGGTCTGTGCCTCGTCACCGATGCCGCTGGTCGCGCCGGTCTTGGCGCCCTTCGCGCCGTCGGCCGTGCTGGCCTTCTCGACCTGCTGCTTGGCGTACGCGGCGGCGCGCTTGTCGCCCGTGCCGAGGCCGACGTCGGAGGGGAAGAGCTTCAGCGAGACGGTGAGCTGGCGGTACTGGAACCCGTCGAGGCCGGACCACAGGCAGCTCGCGGACTCGTTGATGTTGGCCGAGGGCAGCGTCTTGCCCTTCTCGTCCTTCGCGTGCGGGACGAGGCTGTCCACCATCTTCTTCGGCAGCGTCTTGCAGACCTCGGGAAGCTTGGCGAACTTCGCGGGGGCCACGGTCGGCGACGGACTGGTGGTGGCCGACTTCGACGCGTCGTCCTTCGGGTCCTTGTCACCCGAGTCGGACGAGCAGCCTGCGACGAGCATCGCCGGTACGGCTGCGCAGGCGAGCATTCGGGCGAGTCTCGGTGCTGTTCGGGGCATGGTCCTTCGCTCATTCTCTGTCGGTGGGCGGCCGTCCCGCCGCGTGACTCGTTCGGCACGGTACGCGGTAGCGGTGTCCGGTCGGCCGAACCGTGACGGTACTCGCCGGGCTAGTCGCCGAAGTGCCCGGGGAGCTTGCGGGCCAGGTCCTGGGCCTTGTCCTGTAGCTCGGCGCTGCTGGGCACGTGCCGTGGATCGGTGGACCACTGGTCGTATTCGAGCGTGACGATGACGTTCGAGGATCGGAAGACGATCGTGATGTCGCGGTGGACGCCGGAGTCGCCGGTGCTGAACTCGTCGTTCAGGAACGCCTCGTCGCCGATCCCGTCGAGCTGCCGCGGGGAGAGGTCGACGGCGTCCTCGCCCGCGTCCCCTTCCTCACCCTCGTCGCCCTGCCCGTCACCCTGCTCGTCGCCCGACTCGCCCCCGTCGCCGGGGTCCTCGCCACCGCCCGGAGTCGGGCCGGTGCCGGGGGCGCCGGGGGTGGCGGGCGCCTCGTCAGGGGGCGTGGGTGAGTCGGTGGAGTCCCGGTCGGAGCCCGCGGCGGGCTTCTCGGTCGGTTCCGTGTCCGCCGCCGGGGCCACGACGGCGCCCTCGCGCACCCGGTCGGCGCGCAGCTCCGCCGTACCGGCCGCGCCCGCCGTGTCCGCCGGGTCGGCGTCGCCGGCGTGGTGGGTACGGGCGAGCCCGGCGCGGACGGCGCCGCCACCACCGCCCTCGCGACCGTTGCCGCCGTCGCCGTCGACCGCGGCTGCCAGGCGCCAGGAGGCCACGTCCGCCGTGCGTTCCGGGTCCGTACGGGGGTCGCCGTCCGGGGCGTCGCCCGACCCCCGCACGATCTCCTGACCGTCCTCTTCCCCGTCCCCGTCCCCGCCCTCGTCGTCGCCGCGCGGCGACGCGCTGCCCGTTCCGCCGGGCTCGGAGGCGCCGGGCTCGGAGGCCCCGGGCGCCGGCGTCTCGGTGCCCGTCCCGCCGGGGTCGCTCTGGCCGGGGCTCGGGGTCGCGGTGTCGAGTGGGATCTTCGCCGCCGCCGCCTTCTTCGCGTACGCGGCGGCGGCCCGGTCGTCGTCGCCCTCCTGCGGGTCGTAGGAGACGATGCGCTCGAAGTCGAGCGTCAGGTGCCGGGAGCCCTCCGGGGTCGTCAGCTTCCACCGGCAGCCGACACGCCGGTCGGTGTCGTACGTGACGGCCGGCTGGCCCTCGAACACCGTCTTCTGCGTCGCCTCGTCCTGGTCCTCAAGGCCCGGCAGCAGGGAGCGCAGGCTGTCCCCGCCGACCGTGCCGCAGGGCTCGGGGAGGGTGCGGAACTTGCCCGGCCGGACGTTGGCCGTGGAGCTGTAACCCCCGGTCTTGGCGTCGTCGGTGCCTCGGGCGCTGGTCTCGCCGCTGCATCCGGCGAGCCCCGTGACGAGCACGGCGGCGGTCAGCGCGGTGCCTGGAACGTACGGCCTTCGCTGCACTGTCCGCGGCTCCCTTCCCCGGAAAACTGGTTGCCGCACCAGGGCGGCCGATGGAGACAATGTTTACCTCAACCGCTAGCGCGTTCGCCGGTTCGCGGCCATGAATGTGACGCCAGGTCCGGCTTTTGACTTTTCTGTCTTTTTTCTGTCTTTCGCGGGGGAATGGAGTATGTCGTGACGTACACAGAGGTACCGGGCGCCCACGTGCCGATCCGCATGTGGGCTGACCCGGCCACCGTGGAGGGCGTCGCGATGCAGCAGCTTCGCAACGTCGCGACGCTCCCGTGGATCAAGGGCCTGGCCGTCATGCCCGACGTGCACTACGGCAAGGGGGCCACGGTCGGCTCCGTCATCGCCATGCGGGGCGCGGTGTGCCCGGCGGCGGTCGGGGTGGACATCGGCTGCGGCATGAGCGCGGTCAAGACGTCGCTGACCGACCGCGACCTGCCGGACGACCTGTCCCGGCTGCGCTCCAAGATCGAGCAGGCCATCCCGGTGGGCCGCGGCATGCACGACACGCCGGTGGACCCCGGGAAGCTGTACGGGCTGCCGACGGCGGGCTGGGACGACTTCTGGTCCCGGTTCGACCACGTGGCCGACGCGGTGAAGTTCCGTCAGGACCGGGCGACCAAGCAGATGGGGACGCTCGGCGGCGGCAACCACTTCGTGGAGGTCTGCGTGGACGGCGAGGGCGCGGTGTGGCTGATGCTGCACTCGGGCTCCCGCAACATCGGCAAGGAACTCGCCGAGCACCACATCGGCGAGGCCCAGAAGCTGCCGCACAACCAGGGTCTGGTCGACCGTGACCTGGCCGTCTTCGTCTCGGACACCCCGCAGATGGCGGCGTACCGCAACGACCTGTTCTGGGCGCAGGAGTACGCCAAGCGCAACCGGTCGATCATGATGGCGCTCCTCCAGGAGGTGCTGCGGCGCGAGTTCCGCAAGGCGAGGGTCACCTTCGACGACGTCATCTCCTGCCACCACAACTACGTCAGCGAGGAGCGCTACGACGGCATGGACCTGCTGGTCACCCGCAAGGGCGCGATCCGGGCCGGCGCGGGTGAGTACGGCATCATCCCGGGCTCGATGGGCACCGGCTCGTACATCGTGCGGGGCCTCGGCAACGCCGCGTCCTTCAACTCCGCCTCGCACGGCGCGGGCCGGAAGATGAGCCGCAACGCCGCGAAGAAGCGGTTCTCGACGCAGGACCTGGAGGAGCAGACGCGCGGCGTGGAGTGCCGGAAGGACTCCGGCGTCGTGGACGAGATCCCGGGCGCGTACAAGCCGATCGAGAAGGTCATCGACCAGCAGCGGGACCTGGTCGAGGTGGTGGCCAAGCTGAAGCAGGTCGTCTGCGTGAAGGGGTGACGGCCCGCGGCCTGCCTGCCTGTCCGTCCGTCCGCGTTTCCGCTCATGGCGGGGGCGGTGGATGCGGGGGCGGTGGGCCCGGGCCCGGGCGTCGGGGCGCCGGGCCTCCTGGTGGCCGGCCTCGGCGCCCGGCCCCCGTCGGCGGTGAGCGACACGCGCCGTGCATGATGTGACCGCATGAACGGGCCGCACCCCCTGCTGACGTACTTCCTCGACGCCGCCGACGGACGCTTTCCCCCAGCGGACGGGCAGGTGACGGTCCTGCCGCCGCTGGCGTACGGGCTGGAGTGCTCGGTCGCCTTCACCGCGCACGCCGTCATCGCCACCGCCCTGCCCGCCGCCGAGGTCCACGCCCAGGGGCCCGACGGCTACGGCGGCTCCATGGCACCTGACTTCCTGCGACACCTGGCCGGCCCGGAGGGGTGGGTCGGGGTGACGGACGCCGTACTCGTCGCGCGCGGGCTCCCCGGCCCGCCCCGGCTGTCACCACGCCTGAACGCCGACGACCACCCGCGCGTCCGCTACGCCAGGGAACTCCGTACCGACGTCGGCGTCTACGGAGACGAACGCGGCCTCGTCACGTTGGCGCGCGGGCTGGCCGGCCGCCGCGAGCTGAGCATCGAACTGGACAGCCCGGACGGTGCCAGCGCGGGAGCGGGACGCTCTCTCCTGCGCGCCGCGCTCACCCTCGTCCCCGCCGGCGAACCGGTGTTCGCCGCCGTCTCCCCGGGCAACGCGCGCTCCCTCCGGGCCTTCCTCGCCGCGGGCTTCACACCGCTGGGCAGCGAGGCCATCGTTCGGCCCGGGCGGCTGGGGTGAGACGGGCGGCGGGGCTACCCCGGGAGCGGGCCGCGCTCGTTCCCGTTCCCGTACGGGATGCCTTCAGCTCGTTCCGCCCCCGCTGGCCTGGGCCCAGCGGGGGCGGAACGCTGTGCGGAGGCCGGATGGTGGCCGAGCCGTGCCGAGCGGGCGCGCCGATGGGGCGGCCCGGGGGCCGTGGGCCGGCGAGCGGCAGTAGCCACCTTTTTGTGGGTACTAGGCGGCGGGGCCGCGTACGGGGGAACCTGGTGGCACGGCCGGACGGCCGGACGGTCGGAGCCGGATGGTCGTACGGTCGCGAGGCTGGCCGTTGTCACGGAGGCGAGAAGGCGTGATGGGTTGATGGGTTGATGGGTTAGGAGACCGCGTGTTCGTCGGTGGACTGTTGCGCGGCGAGCATGTCCAGCCGGCGGTGGCCCCAGTCGGAGACCGGAGCCAGGGCCTTGGAGAGGTCCCTGCCGAACTCCGTCAGGGAGTACACCGTCTTGAGCGGCAGGACGTCGTGCACCTCGCGGTGGACCAGGCCGTCGGTCTCCATCTCGCGTAGCGCCTGAGTCAGCACCTTCTCGGACAGCCCCGGCAGCTTCCGACGCAACTCGCCCGGTCGGCGCGGACCGGTTTCGAGTGCCCAGAGCAAGGCCGTCTTCCACTTGCCGTCGATCACCGCGATCGCGGCGGTCACCCCGCACACGTTCGGGTCCTGCGCCCGCATGCGTGCCATCGCCACCACCTTCCTCACTGAGAACTTTCATCCTGCACGGGAGCTGAAGCATGTCTGCACACACCCCCACCACCCCCCAGTCTGCCGTCACGGTGATCGGTCTCGGCCCGATGGGGCGGGCTCTGGCCGGTGCCTTCCTGGAGGCCGGGGTGGCCACGACGGTCTGGAACCGCACGCCGGGCCGGGATCGGGAGCTGGTCGCCCGCGGCGCGGTCGGCGCCGGGTCCGCCGACGAGGCGGTCGCGGCCAGCCAGTTGATCGTCGTGTGCGTGGTCAACTACGACGCCGCGGACTCCGTGCTGCGCCGCCCCGAGGTCACGGCCGCGCTCAAGGGCCGCACCGTGGTCAACCTCTCGGCCGACGTCCCCGACCGGTCCCGGGAGGCCGCGGTGTGGGCGGCCGAGCACGGCATCCACTACCTCGACGGCGCGATCATGACGCCGGCCCCCACCATCGGCACGCCGGACGCCGTGTTCCTGCACAGCGGCCCGTTGGAGCTGTACCGCGAGCACAAGCCGGTCCTGGACGCGCTGGGCGGCTCCCACAGCCACCTCGGCGAGGACATCGGCCGGGCGGCGGCGTACGACATCGCCCTGCTCGACATCTGGTGGACCGCGATGACCGGCTACATGCACGCCCTGGCCATCGCCCGGGCCGAAGGCATCAGCGCCCAGGAACTGGCGCCGTTCGCCAAGGGCATCGGGGCCATCCTGCCGCCGGCCTTCGACGAGGCCGCGGTCGAGGTCGACAACGGCACCTACACCGCCAAGGTCAACCCGCTCACGTCGGCGGCGTCGACGATGACCCACATCGTTCACGCCTCCGAGGCGCACGGCATCGACGCGAGCGTCATGCGCGCGGCGGAGGGCCTGACCCGCCGCGCCATCGGGCTGGGCCACGGTGGTGACGAACTGTCCCGCCTGGCGGAGCTGCTGGGGCGCCGCGCCTGAGCGATGGCGTGGGGCCGGCGAGGCCACGCGTGCCTGGTCGCGCGTGGCCTCGCGGCGCGGTGGTGTTGGGGGCGGTGGTGCCGGGGGCGCGGTGGCGGGCCGTCTCGTCCGTGGGTCGGGCCGCCTCGTCCGTGGGTTGGGATGGCTGTCGCCGCCGGTGGCCGAGGGGTCAGGGGCAGTAGCTCTCCAGGGTTCCCCGGCGCCGGATGTCGAGTGTCGCGCAGTGGAACGAGCCGCCGAACGGCGCGTAGTGGAGCAGGTCGCACGGGATGGGGTCGAAGCCCCAGCGTTCCAGGGCGCGCAGCATGCCGGTGTGGTGGCGTTCGGCGATCACCCGCCGCTCGTCGAGTACGAGGACGTTCAGGCTGAGCCACTTGCCGCACAGCGAGGTCGCCCTCAGCAGGGGTGCGCGTACCGGGTCGGGGGCGGGGGCGACCAGGACGTCCCAGGAGCGCAGGACGTCGGGCAGCCGGTCGACGTTCACGTACTCCGGGTTGACCAGCACCTTGCCCGGTGCGAGCGGCAGGAACGTGGTGTCGATGTGCATCGGCGTGCGGCAGCGGCTCTCGATCTCGTGGACGCGGTAGTCGGGGCCGAGGTGGCGGCGCAGCCAGTCGATGCCCATCCGGTTGGTGACGTTGCTGCGGGTGACGAACAGGTCGCGGCCGGCGCGTACGAAGTCAGCCGCGTCGAAGACCGGTTCGAACTCGGTCAGGATGTAGCGCATCGGCTCGCCGGGGCCTGGGGGCCGGAAGCCCTCCTCGTACAGCGCGTCGGTGAGCTGCGGCCTGGGCGCCGCCGTCCAGCGGGCGCCGCGCCGGAAGTAGTCCTTGAGGAGCGTGCGGTAGGAGTGCGTCTCGAAGTACCGGCTCGGCCAGGCCATCGGGGTCTCGATGATCTCGTCGCCGACCACGAGCATGCTGTCGCGCGGGCAGGTGTTGCAGAAGCCGCGTGAGGTCCAGTCGGGGGTGCCGAAGCGTTTCCGGTGGTCGACCGGGTCCGGCCGCCGGACCGTGACGCCGAGGGACTCCAGGAGGGTGACGAACTGGTCCAGCTCGCGCCGCGCCGGCTCGATCAGCGCGCGCGGGTACCGAAAGCCGGCGGCGAGGCCCTGGAGGCGGGCCGCCCAGGGCGGGACGTTGCAGCTCACGACGGGGTGCTTGGACGGGATCGTCGCGCCGTCGAGGCGCCCGACGACGACCTCCTCCAGCGGGTCCCACTCGTTGTGCGAGCTGACCGGCGAGGCGAGGGGCTCGGTGGCGCCGCCGGCCGCGCCCGGGGGCGCCGGCCTCACGCGGGCCCCACGCGCGGGGCGAGGGCGCCGCTGACCGGGACTCTCGTCGCGTCGGACATCCACACCACCACCGTCGTGTCGACGTTGTCGGTCGAGGAAACGATAACTCGGGGTGGGGCGTGTGCTTCGTAGGGTGAGCGTGCGGGGCGGCCGTTGGAGTGGTCGCGCGGCGTCCGTGGTGCGCGAGACGTGGTGGAGACGCGGTCGCGCGGGGTGGCGCGTCCACCCGCCGCCCGGGGCGGGAGCCCGCGCGGAGCGGGCCGTGGTGCCTCGCGCGAGACGAGGCGTACGGCTACGGAATTCACCTCGCCGATCAGCGGTTGGTAACCGTCGAAGCCCCGTACGCGCCCGGCGCGCACCCACGTGCGGGCGCGACACGCGACGAACGGAGTCCGCCAGCCATGGACGGACGAGTGAAGGAGACGCACTGTGACCTCGGACCAGCGACCCGCCCTGGCGGCCGGCGATTACACCCTGGGCACTGACCTCCCGGTCACCCGCCTCGGCTTCGGCTCGATGCAACTGACCGGACCCGGTGTCTGGGGCGACCCGAAGGACCCGGACGAGGCCGTACGGGTGCTGCGCCGGGCGGTGGAGCTCGGCGTGAACTTCATCGACACGGCCGACTCCTACGGCCCCGCGGTCGCCGAACCGCTCATCAGGCGCGCCCTGCACCCGTACCCGGACGGCCTGGTCATCGCGACCAAGGCCGGCCTCACCCGCACCGGGCCCGACCAGTGGGTCCCGGTCGGCCGGCCCGAGTACCTCCGCCAGCAGGTCGAGCTGAGCCTGCGCTTCCTCGGGGTGGACCGGATCGACCTGCTCCAGTTGCACCGCATCGACCCCAAGGTGCCCCTCGCGGACCAGGTCGGGGCGTTGAAGGAGTTGCGGGAGGAGGGGAAGATCCGGCACATCGGGCTCTCCGAGGTGTCCATCGCGGACGTCGAGGAGGCGGCGAAGGTGGCGCCGATCGTCTCCGTGCAGAACCTGTTCAACCTGGCCAACCGCGCGGCCGAGCCGCTGCTCGACTACGCCGCCGAGCGCGGCATCGGCTTCATCCCGTGGTACCCGCTGGCCACCGGGCGGCTCGCGCAGGGCGACGGCCCGCTGGCCACGCTGGCCGAGCAGCGCGGCGTGAGCCCGTCGCAACTCGCCCTGGCCTGGCTGCTCAAGCGCTCCCCGGCGATGCTGCCGATCCCGGGCACCTCGTCCGTGGCCCACCTGGACGAGAACGTGCGCGCCGCCACCATCGAACTCTCCGACGCCGAGTTCGACACCCTGTCCCGGGCCGTCTAGCACGGAGGCGCGGCTGGGCGTGCGTGCGTGGGTGCGCGCGTGGGCGCGTACGTGTACGTGCGTTGGCGTGTACGGGTGCGCGCTACGCGTACGCCCGCCCGCGCGCCCGGCAGCACGCACCCCGCGCCACCAGGCACCACCCCGCACCACGCGTCGACCGCCTCCGCCCGCGTCACAGCGGGCGGAGGCGGCGGCCACCGGGTCGGGGGCTCGGGGCTGGGCCGGACCCTGCGGCGATCAACTCTCCC
The DNA here is from genome assembly GCF_057766585.1 of Streptomyces sp. MGP-BFMKR1. NCBI lineage: Bacteria > Bacillati > Actinomycetota > Actinomycetes > Kitasatosporales > Streptomycetaceae > Streptomyces > Streptomyces sp. MGP-BFMKR1. Next base: position 3,708,682 of record NZ_CM173408.1, on the reverse strand, counting down.
GGTGCACCTTGTAGTTGGATGCCTGGGCGCGCGGGCGGACGACGAGCAGGTCGATGTTGACGTGGCTGGGCCGGGTGACGGCCCACTCGATGGTGTCGGCGACGTCGTCCGCGGTCAGCGGCTCGGCGACGCCCGCGTACACGGCCGCGGCCTTCTCCAGGTCGCCCTTGAAGCGCGTGCTGGCGAACTCCTCGGTCTTCACCATGCCCGGTGCGACCTCGATGACCCGGACCGGGGTGCCGCACAGTTCCAGCCGCAGCGTCTCGGCCAGGACGTGCGCGCCGTGCTTGGCCGCCACGTACCCGCCGCCGCCCTCGTACGTCGCGAGCCCGGCCGTGGACGACACGACGACGACGGTGCCCGCGCCCGAGCCGCCCGACTCCGCCGCGGCCCGCTGGCCCGCCGCCGTCAGGGCCGGGAGCAGGGCCTGGGTGAGGTGCAGGGTGCCGAGCACGTTGGTCTCGTACATGGTGCGCCAGTCGTCCGGGTCGGCCGTGGCCACCGGGTCCGCGCCCAGTGCCCCGCCCGCGTTGTTCACCAGGACGTCCACGGAGGGGTGGTCGTCGAGCGTGGCGGCGAAGGCGTTGACGGCGGCGCGGTCGGTGACGTCCAGCGGGTACGCGACGGCCCGCTGCCCGGCCGCCGTCAGCTCGGCGGCCAGCGCCTCGATCCGGTCGGCGCGGCGGGCGGTGAGGATGACCCGGTATCCGGCGGCGGCCAACCGGCGCGCCGTAGCGGCCCCGATGCCGCTGCTCGCGCCCGTGATGACGGCGGTGGGTGCGGTCACGGAAACCTCCTGGGTACGGCGGTCATGATCTCCGTACGCAGGATATGCCGAGCGTCTGACCATCTGACCGGCCCTGTCAGCCCTGTCAGCCCTGTCGGCCGTGGCGTACGGGCCGGTGCGGGCTCAGCCGCCGCGCGGCGCGTACATGATGATCCCGACGCCGATCAGGCAGGTCAGCGCGCCGACGACGTCGTAGCGGTCCGGGCGGTAGCCGTCGGCGACCACGCCCCAGGCGAGCGAGCCCGCGACGAAGACGCCGCCGTACGCGGCCAGGATGCGCCCGAACTCGGCGTCCGGCTGGAGCGTGGCGACGAAGCCGTACGCCCCCAGCGCCATCACCCCGGCCCCGATCCACAGCCACCCGCGGTGCTCCCGCACGCCCTGCCAGACCAGCCAGGCGCCGCCGATCTCCAGCAGCGCGGCGAGGACGAACAGGGCGATGGACCGGGCGACGAGCATGCCGGCAGCGTACGACGGCCCGTCGGGCCGGCGGGCCGAGCGACCACCGGCCGGCGGGCCGCCAGCGGGGCGCGAGGCGGCGGACACGGGGCCGGCTTCGGCCTAGACCGGTAATGGGAACGTGATATTCACGTGCCGGCCATGCTCCGCTTTGTGCCGCGTTCGCCCACGCTCAGGGGGCGTTGTTTCGCTGCTCTGGCCCGACTTCCCCCGCTGGCCCGCGCGGCCCGTCCGCCGCGCGGGCCGTACCGACGAACAGGAGCCTTGCCGTGAAACGCACCATAGTGTCCGGCGCCGCCGTCCTCACCGCCGCCATCGGCCTCGCCGCCGCGGCCCTCGTCCCCGCCGGCGCCGCGCCCGGCGGCCATGAGGCCAGAGACCGGCACAGAGACGTGACCTTCGACGTCGTCAGCGACGTCCAGGGGGACACGGCCGACCTCGGGCGGGCCCTCGACCAGATGAAGGGGCTGCCCGGCAAGAGCAGCGCACTGGTCGTCAACGGCGACATCACCAACCGCGGTTACCCGCACGAATACCAGGAGGTGCGCAAGACGCTGAACGCGCACCCGCACCCGAAGAAGACGTACTTCACCATCGGCAACCACGAGTTCTACGTGCCGAAGTACTGCAACGCGTCCAAGCTCTGTCAGGACACCTGGCCCAACGGGACCAAGGAAAGCGAACTCTTCCAGAACTTCTACGACTTCACCGGCCTCGACAAGGTCTATTACGAGCGCGTCGTGGACGGCGTGCCGATGCTGATGCTCGGCACCGAGAAGTACATGAAGTACCACGACGCCACGAAGTGGGACGAGGTGTGGATGAGCGAGGAGCAGTTGGCCTGGCTCGACGCGCGCCTGCGGTACTGGGAGCGCAAGGGCAAGCCGGTGATGGTCTTCTCGCACCACGTGCTGCCCGACACCGTCTCCGGCACCCGCAACAAGATGTACGGCGGCGACTACCTCCAGGCCGACCGGCTGCTCGGCGTTCTCGGCAAGTACAAGGACGCGGTGCTGTTCACCTCGCACACGCACTGGAGCCTGGGCCTGTCCGACTGGGCCGTACGCAAGGTCGTGCCCGGCACCGGCAACCTCGAGGGCTTCACGGTCGTGAACACCGGCGCTGTCCAGACCTCGTTCACCGACGACGGCAAGGGCGGCGAGACGTCGATGTCCGGCAAGGAGAACACCGGGCTGCGCGTGCAGGTGGGCAAGAAGGAGGTCGTCCTCAAGGCCCGCGACTACCTGCGCAACCAGTGGATCAAGGAGCTGCGCATCCCGCTCCACCGGGGCCGCTGACCCCCGACGGGACCCGCGCGTCCCGCGCCGCCCTCCGCGCCCGCCGTGGGCGCGGAGGGCGGCGGCGCTCCAGCGCGAACACGGGGACGCATGGGGGGCGAACGAGGGGGCGAACGGGGGGCGCGTAAGGAAATCGCCGCTCGGAAAAACGGCGGAGAGATGTGGAGAACTCTGCGCGGGTAACCCGGCGTGCCCCAGGGTAGTGCTGTGGCGGTCGGTAACGCGGCACGGTGGAGGTGGTGGGCATTTTATTCGAACGAATAAGCGCTTCACTCTGCCTTCGCACAAACGTGCCCATCGGGCGTGCCGCCCGCACCGCCGCGAGTTCCGCACACCCCCATGAGTTTGAGTGAAAGGCGGGCCAGAATGGCGCAGCCATTTGAATTGCCGGACTTCTACATGCCCTATCCGGCACGGCTGAACCCGCATGTTGAGACGGCCCGGGAACACTCCCGCCAGTGGGCTCGGCAGATGGACATGTTGGAAGGTTCCGGGATCTGGGACCAGAGCGATCTGGACGCCCACGACTACGCCCTGCTCTGCGCCTACACCCACCCCGACACCTCGGCCGAAGCCCTTTCGCTGGTCACCGACTGGTACGTGTGGGTCTTCTTCTTCGACGACTACTTCCTGGACAAGTTCAAGCGCACCCAGGACCGCGAGGCCGGCAAGCAGCACCTCGCCCGGCTGCCCGCCTTCATGCCGATGGACCTGGCCACGCCCATGCCCGAGCCGGAGAACCCGGTCGAGGCCGGCCTCGCCGACCTGTGGCGGCGCACCGTCCCCAGCATGTCGATGGAGTGGCGGGCCCGCTTCGCCGAGAGCACCGAGAACCTGCTCAACGAGTCGCTGTGGGAGCTGTCCAACATCAACGCCGGCCGGGTGTCCAACCCGGTGGAGTACATCGAGATGCGCCGCAAGGTCGGCGGCGCGCCCTGGTCGTCGGGGCTCGTCGAGTACGCGGTGGGCGCCGAGGTCCCGGCCAAGGTCGCCGCCTCGCGCCCGCTGCGCGTGCTGCGGGACGCCTTCTCGGACGGCGTCCACCTGCGCAACGACCTCTTCTCGTACCAGCGCGAGATCGAGGAGGAGGGCGAGCTGAGCAACGGCGTGCTCGTCCTGGAGCGGTTCCTCGACTGCACCACGCAGGAGGCCGCGGACGCCGTCAACGACCTGCTCACCTCGCGGCTCCAGCAGTTCGAGAACACCACCCTGCTCGAACTCCCCCAACTCTTCGCCGACCAGGGGCTGAGTCCGCAGGAGTGCGCCGACGTGCTGCTGTACGTCAAGGGGCTCCAGGACTGGCAGTCCGGCGGGCACGAGTGGCACATGCGCTCCAGCCGCTACATGAACGGCGGCGGCGCGGACGCGCCCGCGGGCCTGACGCCGTGGGGCCCGTTCGCGCTCACCGGGCTGGGCACCGAGTCGGCGAACATCACGTCGCTGATCGCCCTCACCGGCGCCAAGCGGCTGCGCTCGTACAGCCACGTGCCGTTCACGAAGGTCGGCCCGTCCCGCATCCCCGACCTCAACCCGCCCTTCCCGCTCCAGCTCAGCCCGCACCTGGAGGGCTCACGCCGGCACGTCATCGACTGGGCGCACCGGATGGGCATCCTGGAGGCCCAGCCGGGCGTGCCCAACTCGGACGTGTGGAACGAGGAGTTGCTCGCCGGCTACGACCTCGCCCTGTGCTCGGCCGGCCTCGACCCGGACGCCACGCCGGAGGAGCTGGACCTCAGCGCGTGCTGGCTGGCCTGGGGCACGTACGGCGACGACTACTACCCCGTCGTCTTCGGCGCCCCGCGCGACCTGGCCGGCGCCAAGCGGTGCACGGCGCGGCTGTCCGCCTGCATGCCACTGGACGACTCGACGCCGCCGGAGCCGGTGAACGCCCTCGAACGCGGCCTCATCGACCTCTGGTCCCGCACCGCCGGCCCGATGCGACCCGCCGACCGCGCCAAGTTCCGCGCGGCGATCGAGAACATGACGGCGAGCTGGCTGTGGGAGCTGGAGAACCAGTTCCACAACCGCGTTCCGGACCCCATCGACTACATCGAGATGCGCCGCCACACCTTCGGCTCCGACCTGACCATGAGCCTGTGCCGGCTGCGGCACGGCAAGCAGGTGCCGCCGGCGGTCTACGAGAGCGGCCCGATGCGCTCCCTGGAGAACGCGGTCTCCGACTACGCGACGCTGCTCAACGACGTCTTCTCGTACCAGAAGGAGATCGAGTACGAGGGCGAGATCCACAACGGCGTGCTGGTCGTGCAGAAGTTCTTCGACATCGACTACCCGACCGGCTTGCGCCTGGTGCACGAGCTGATGGAGTCCAGGCTGAGCCAGTTCCTGCACGTCGCGGAGCACGAACTGCCGGTCCTCTACGACGACTTCGAGCTGTCGGCGGAGGCGCGGCACGAGGTCGACACGTACGTGAGCGAGTTGAAGGACTGGATCGCCGGCATCCTGAACTGGCACCGCGAGTGCGTCCGCTACAAGGAGGCCGACCTGCGCCGCAACTTCGCCCCGAAGACGGACTGGGTCGCGGGCGGCCCGACGGGCTTGGGCACGTCGGCCGCCCGGGTGCGGTTGCCGGCGTCGGCTTCGGCTCCCGCGCCGGTTCAGGCGCCCGCGCGGGTTTCGGTCACGCCGCTGCCCACGGCGTCGTGAGCTGAATCCCGGCTGGGCGCCTGACCGGGTGCCTCGCTGAGCGCTCTGCCGCCGGCCCGGGTCGCGTGTGCGGTCCGGGCCGGCGGCACTTCGGGCGTGGCAGCTACCTGGTGCGGCGGATCGCCCGCGTGGGTGGGGGACCGGTCCGGCGCTCGTGGCAGAGTCCCGGTCATGCGGATACCGAGACCCAGCCCCAGACGCATTGCGGTGGCCCTCTGCCTGGGCGCCACCCTGACCCTGCCCCTGACCGCCTGCGGGCAGGAGCGCGCCGACTCCGCGTCGAGCCAGGGTGCCGCCCCCACCCCCGCGTCGACCCACACGCCCTCGCCCTCTCCCACGCCCTCGCCCGCCGGCCCCCGGGGCAACGTGGAGCCCGTCGTACCCGACGGGGCGCCGCACTACGGCGAGAACAACGGCTTCAAGGCCGAGAAGGCCATGTCCCCCGCCAACGAGAGGGCCGCCCGGGCGGAGGCCGCCCGCGTCGAGCCCGTCATCGCGCGGCTCTGGAAGACCGGGGTGTGGGACCCCGACCGGGTGCGCGCGGCCCTGCTCGAACTCGGCTACCGGAGCCAGGGCGCGGGCGGCGATGCGGGCGACGGGACGCTGACCGTGTCCGGGTTGGACACGGGCGGGGAGGCCGACCAGCACGTCACACCCGAGGGCGCCAGGGTCGCGCTGTACGTGGGTGACGACGCCTGCGTCACGGCGTACACGCGGCGTGAGAGCTACCACGTCGGCGTGGGCGGGATGTACGCGGAAGGGGGCTGTTTCGAGCCGAAGGGCGGCCACTGAGCGCCCGTCGCCGCCGGTCAGATGGGGGAGCGGGCGGGGGAGCGGGCGGCGGCGCGCGCGGCCAGGACGAGGGTGGCGGCGATGAGGAGCGCCGCCAGGACCCCGGTGATGAGGACCGGGGCCGGGGCGGGTGCGAAGGTGCTGGCCAGGATGGCGAGGACGGCCAGCGGGTGAATCACGTCGGCCGGGTCGCGCAGCTCGGCGGCGCGGTGGTGCAGCAGCCACACGAGGGTGATGAAGACGGCGACCGGGATCGTGTACGCGGCGGCGGCCGTGCGGTCGGTGAGGTGCCCGTGGTCGGTGGCGTGCGCCACGTTGACCGCGAGCCCGGCGCCGGCGGCGGCAGCGGAGGCGAAGACCAGGTAGTGGCCGTAGCCCCACAACAGCGCGTTGGGGAGACCGGTGAGGCGGCGGGGCGCGCGCTGGGCGAAGTAGAGCCACCACAGAGCGAACACGGTGAGGACGCCCCCGACGATGAGGGGCGCGAGGTCGCCGATGCTCGCGTCGGTGTCGAGGGCGGTACGGACGGCGCCGGTGGCCGCCGTGATGGTCTCGCCAAGCACGATCAGCGTGAACAGGCCGTAGCGCTCGGCGATGTGGTGCGGGTGCCAGGTGGTGGTGGCCGCGCGTTCCGCCCAGGCGGGGACGGCGAGTTCGGCCAGCACGAGCAGCCCGAACGTGAGGAGCCCGACGTCGTCGGGCAGGGCGAGCCGCACCACCCACCCGACCTGCACCACGAGGATGCCCACCGCGTACCGCAGACACGTACGCCGCCGCTCCGGGTCGGCACGGGCGGCCCGCAGCCACTGGGTGACCATGGCGAGCCGCATGACGACGTAGCCCCAGGTGATGACGGTGAAGTCGTCGTCCTTGAGCGCGTCGGCCGCACCGGCGGCCATGATCAGGGCGCCGGCGATCTGCACCAGGGTGAGCAGCCGGTACGGCACGTCGTCGGTGTCGTACGCGGAGGCGAACCAGGTGAAGTTCATCCACGCCCACCAGATCGCGAAGAACACGAGCACGTAGCCGAGCACCCCGTGCCCGACGTGCCCCTCGGCCAGCTCGTGCTCGAACGCGAGGGCCGCCTGGGCCACGGCGGTGACGAAACAGAGGTCGAAGAACAGCTCCAGCACGGTCGCGGTGCGATGTTCCTCGCTGGCCAACCGCGCCACCATGGGGCGCCGCCACGCGCTGGCGGGGGCGGGCGTGGGGGTGGGGATGGACTGTGGCTGGCGCTCTCGGCCGGCGGGGTCGGGGTGCGGCCCGTGCCCAGGCTTGTCGGCGGGGTGCGGCTGGCTCATCGGTGAGCGGCGTGGAGGGGCGTACGGGAGGACGTGGGGGACGGGTCTGCGTACGGGGCCACGCCGGAGGTGGCCAGGCTGGCGAGCGTCGTCCTGTCCGCGAGCGTCGTCGTGTCCGGGGTGGCGGCCATGACTGCCTCCTGCGGTGTCCGGGGGGCCGGGGCCGTGGACGGGGTGACCTCGGCGGACGCCGGAGGCCCTGTCGTAGCCACGTCACCAGACTCGGTGCGGGGGCGCATGTGGATCTTGGGCGGATTGGTGGATTGGTGGATTGGCGGAGTGGGGGCGGGGGCGCGGATGGGCGGGGCGGGGTGCGCCTGTGCACAGCCTGTGGATGGGGCGGGACGCTTTCCGACACGCCACCGAGGGCCCGCCGTGCTTGATCCCGCGCGGGAGTGGTCAGGTCGCGCTGTCGAGTACGGCTCGCACCTCGGGCACCTCGGCGTACTCGGTCAACCGCGCCAGCACCACCCGGACCCGTTCCGCCGTCCGCTCGCTGGCCACGTCGGCGGACAGGCTCATGACCCGCGCGGCGGTCGCCGCCGCTTCCTCGGGCTCGTTGGCATCGGCGTAGGCCACGGCGAGCCACGACAGGTACAGGGCGAGTTCCCGCGTGTGCGTCGCGTCGTACCGGCCGAGCACGTCGCGCAGGAGCGGTACGGCGCGGAGCGGTCGGCGTAGCTCGGTGTGGACACGGGCTTCCATGATCTGGAGTTCGCCGGCGTCCACCCAGTACAGCCACGCCGGGGACTCGGTGCCCGCGCTGTCCTCGGCCAGCGCTTCCGCCGCCTCCCCCAGCGCCCGCATCGCGTGCTGCGCGTGCTCGCGCCCCCCGGTTTTGGTGTGCGCCCAGGCCACCCGATCGAGGAACAGCGCACGGGCCTTGGGCGGCGCGCCCGCCCCGGCCCCGTGCAGCGCGGCACGGGCGAGGGCCAGGCCGTCGTCTGCCCGGCCCGTGTTGCAGAGTTGATAGGCCAACGACCCGGCGAGGTTCCCGGCCAGGGTGTGGTCCTCGGCTTGCTCCGCCGCGCTGACCCCTAGCTGGTAGACCCGCTCCGCCTCGGCGTGCCGCCCGGCATCGCTCGCGATCCATCCGACGATCTGTGCCAACTCACCGACTTGTCGCAGGAGTTCGCGCCCCACCGTCCCGGTGTGGGCACCCTCGCGGTACAAACGGACGGCGGACCGAAGCTCGCGCAGCGCGGGCCGGATGAGGTCGCCTCCGGCGAGTACGTCGTCGGCCAGCCGCAGGCCGTGTACCCGCTGCCGCAGGTCGGTGACCTGGCCCATCCCGACCCGGCGGCCCGCACGGGAGCGGAGAGGGGCCAGCGGGTCGCGTTCGGGCAGGTAGTCGGCCAGCGTAGGTGGAGGCGGCTCGGCGGGTAGTCGCTCCCGCTCCCGCCTGACGTTCACCCCAACGCCGCTCCCCATGCGTCCAGTCTGGCCGACAGTTGGCTTACACGTGGCCGCTAGTGCGGAGATGCGGGGTGGATGAGGGCGGGGCGGCTCGGGGGAGTTGGCGGACTTACGGCCTTGTTCGTCGGCGTCGTGTGAGGGGCCGGGGATAGCCTGGGTGGCCCGGGTGGCGGCAAGGGGGGAGTTTTGCCTGATCTGACGGGCTTGGGTGATAGGTCGGAGTTCGCGAAAGTTGCAAAAAACCGGGGTATCGCGGGGTAAAGCCGCAGGTCAATTGCTCTGGTCCCCGCGCGTGCGGGGGTGGTCCCAGGCTGTCCAACACACGGCTGGTCTGCCTTCCGCTGGTCCCCGCGCGTGCGGGGGTGGTCCCGGGCTGCGACGGGCGATGGCTGTCGCGTGTGCGGCCTGCTGGTCCCCGCGCGTGCGGGGGTGGTCCCAGGCTCGTGGCGACGCTGACGGGTTCGAGGATCTGGTCCCCGCGCGTGCGGGGATGGCCCAAGCGGGGCGTACCGGGTGTCGATGTCGGTCCGCTGGTCCCTGCGCACGCGGCGCTGGCCGCCCCAGACGCCCGTTGTTCCAGTGGTAGTCAACGACAGTACGTCCCAACGATGTTGGCCGAGCTGCGAGTGCCGTTTCAGGTGCCTACGTCAGGACGAGAAGTCCAGTATGGCTGAGACCTCCCACACGCTCGGTGAGCGTGTCCGTGACCTACGCAAGCGCCGCGGCCTCTCGCAACAGGCTCTGGCCCGTACTGCCGGGCTGTCCCGCTCCACCGTGCGAAAGCTGGAACAGGGCACGGGCGGGGTGACCCGGATGGAGACCGCCCGCGCCCTCGTTCTCGCCCTGCGCGTGACGACGACGTACCTGCTGCGCCGTGACCCCGAGGCCGCCGACCCGCACGTGGTCGATCATTGGGCGCCGGTGCGTGACGCGCTCTTCGCCCCACCGGTAACGGACTACGTTGAGGACGACGCGCCCACCCCGGCGGGCGTGCGGGCCGCACTGCGAGCGGCTGAACCGCTGTTCGCCCGGGACCGGTTCGCCGATCTCGCCGTCATCCTGCCGCCGCTGCTCCGAGACGCCGACGCTCTGGACAACAGCCACCGCGAGGCCCGCGCCGTTCGGTGCAGGCTGCTCCAGCTCACCGGGTGGCTGCTCACGCAGACGCGCCAGTACGAGGCTGCCGAGCACGCCCTCACCCAGGCCACGGCGGCCTCGGCGGATCGCCTGGACGGCTCGGCATCGGTCAACACGATGGCTTGGTTGCTGTTGCGTACCGGGCAGTTGTCGGAAGCGCGCGAGCTGGCTGTTCGGTGGGGCGACGACATAGAGCCCAGGCTGTCCCGGGCCACGTCGGACGAGCTGTCCGCGTGGGGATGGATGATGCTGCGCGTCTCGGCGGCGGCGGTGCGAGACGCGCGGTCGGACGAGGCGGCGGACGCCTTACGCATGGCGCACGCGGCGGCGGCTGCCCTGGGCCGCGAGCACGCTCCCCGAGCAGACTTCCTGCGCACCTTCGGCCCTGTCACGGTGGCGTTGAAACGCGCCGAGAACGCTGCGGTCGCCGGCAAGCCGGATGTGGTGCTGAGCCTGGCGAGCAAGATCCCCTCTGGTGGCCTGCGCCCCACCAGCAACAACCGCAACCGTCACCTGCTGGACGTGGCCGACGCGCACGCCCGCATGCGGCGGTACGGCCAGGCCATGGAGGTGCTGTACGGCATTCAGAGCGCGTCCCCCGAGTGGCTTCCACAGCAGCGGTACGCCCAAGACATCGCGGCCAGGGTCATCCGCAAGCGGCGGACGCTGACCCCGGACATGCGGCGCCTGGCTGACGCGATCGGCGTGCCGCTGTAGTGCGGCGATACCCCTTCGCCGCTCGGCCCTGACGAATGACCATTGAGGCGCAATCGTCAGCTTCTTACGGTCGGTAGCTGTTCAATCACCGACAAAGCCGGAGGGCTGCGCCATGCCGACCTGGACCGAGAACACCTCGCCCCCACCCTTCGACTGGGTGCCGCCTGGTGGTGGGGTGCGGTGGACCAGGATTGGTGAACTGGGTTGGCACACGTTGTCGTTGCCGTACTACCTGGGGAACCGGGTGCTCGCCGCGCTCGGTGACGAGAGTGGGGCGGTCATCGAGGAGGACGTGCCGGAGCGGCTCGTGTGGTTGATCGAGCCCAAGGCGGCGGCCGTGCGGCACCTGTACGGGCATGAGGTGGTCAGCCTCGCGGGTGACGACGGGTCGTACGCCTTCGTACCGGGCATGGCGCGGGCCCGGATGGTGTGGTGGCGCGTACCGCCGGAGCCGGGGCGGCTGTTGACGGACGCGGTTCGGTTGGTCGAGGCCATTGCTCTGCTGCGCCCGGGAGTTCGCCCGTGAGCGGAATGGGTTGGGTGCCATCCTTGAGTGAGGCGGTTGCACTGTTGCCTGCGGGGCGGCGCTGGGACGCCGTTCGCACGTCCATGGTCGTGGCTCGGCGGGCGTTCGAGATGCTGGACGTGAGCGAGAGGTGCGCCGCGATCGTTGATCCGCTGACCGCTGCCGCGTACTGGTTGGTGCCGGCCGGCCAGGCGTCCGTGGTGCCGCAGTGGGACCGGTTGGGGCGGCATGTCGCCCTGTTGGGGCCCGGCCCCGGGACTCACTACGTCGGGGTGCCGTCCGCGCATCGGAACACCGGCCCTGGCCTGCACTGGCGGCTGCCGGCCGACTGGTCGGGACGGTACCTGGCCGAACCGCACCACCTCGGCGCCATCCTCGCCTCGGCCGTACGGTTCGCCCACGGCGCGGCTGCGCTGTCGTCACCCTGCCCCGTGTGTGGGGGAGTCGTCGCGTGCGGAAGGAGCGCCGGCCGGGATCGGTCCGGCCCGGCCGAACTCGCTGCCTGCTGCCTGGAGGTCGACCCCGCATGCGACCACGCCGCCCGCTCGCCCGCCAACCGGCGGCGCGCATGAGCCGCAGTCGGTACCGCTACGTCGAGATGCGCCTGGGGCCTGACCCGGAGGCTGACGCCTACCTCGTCCGCGCGACGTGCCTGACCTGCGACGAACAGTCGCCAGAGCCTGAGCCGTCGGAGTCCATTACGGGCCAACACCACCAGGCCCAGCGTTGGTGCACGAACCACGCGGCCCGCGACCACCCCGACGGCCGCCACGTCCGCTATGCGGCGACGGTCACCTTGCGGTGGCTGGTCACCCCGGCTGAGGACATCGGTCCCGTGGCGCCGGGGAGGGAGGTGAGGGAGGGATCGGCGTGAGTTTCGGGGGTTGCGGCGGCCCTCGGCGAACGGGGTTGTGAGGGAGGGTAGGTTGGGGCCGTGGGCGGGGTTGCGGTCGGAAGGTGGGTGCGTTGGCCGCGCGTGTGGGGTGGGCTGCGTGGTCTGTTTTGGGGAGAGGTGCGGGGAGTTGGCGTGGCCGGGTGATAGGTCGGAGTTCGCGGAAGTTGCAAAAAACCGGGGTGTCACGCGATAAACCCGCAGGTCAATTGCTCTGGTCCCCGCGCGCGCGGGGATGGTCCGCGCCTCGACCTCGCCACGGCCAAGGCAAAAGCCTGGTCCCCGCGCGCGCGGGGATGGTCCCTGCGACTACACGGCCAAAGGCGGCACGTGTACCTGGTCCCCGCGCGCGGGGATGGTCCCACGCCAGACCCATCCACCACGCGGATTGCCGCCTGGTCCCCGCGCGTGCGGGGATGGGCCCGGGACGGCCTCAGCCCAGCCCCACAACCCCTGCTTCGCAGCGAACCCTCTGCCCCTTCGCCGCACTTCAGAGGCGCACGGTCTTGTTCTGCCGGCGGTGAACACATGCCCGGTTGGGCCGACGGTCATTACCGTCCAGACGTATGACGACGATGACAACGCGCACGGTCGAGTACCCGGCCGACGGCCTCACGATGGTGGGGCACCTCGCGATTCCGGCCGGCGTTGGGCGTCGGCCCGCGGTTCTGCTCGGGCCCGAGGGGCCGGGGCTGAACGATGTCCAGCGCCGACGGGCCGACGCGCTGGCCGAACTGGGTTACGTGGCGCTGGCCTTCGACATCAACGGTGGGCGTTGGTTCAGCGACCCCGAGGAGATGATGGCGTACATCATGCCTCTGCTTGACGACACCGAACGAATGCGGGGCATCGGCTACGCGGCGCTCGACGTGCTGCGCGCCGAACCGCGTACGGACCCCGATCGGATCGCCGCCATCGGATACGGCACTGGGGGCGCCATCGCGTTGGAACTCGGGCGTGACGGCGTGGATCTGCACGCGATCGGGACGATCAACGCGGTGACCACGGGACGACCGGGCGAGGCCGCGAACATACGTTGCCCGGTGTGGGCTGGAGTCGGGTCGGAAGACCCGATCATGCCGCCCGCGCAACGGGAAGCGTTCACTGCGGAGATGCAGGCCGCGGGCGTCGACTGGCGCCTGGTGGTCTATGGCGGCGCCGAGCACGCCTTCCACCACCCGAACGTCGACCACGCGGTGCGTCCTGGCGTCAGCCACCACCCGCTGCACGCGGAACGGGCTTGGCGCGATGTTGTCGGCCTGCTCGCCGAGTGCCTGCCCGTGACGGAGTGATGTGTGTCGGTAGCCCGATTTCTGGCGCGACGCTGCCGGGGTCGGCGTGGGAGCCGTATAGGGGGACCGTGTGCCGCTTGTCGGACTTGGGTGATAGGTCGGAGTTCACGGAAGTTGCGAAAAACCGGGGCCGGGCGCGGTAAACCCGCAGGTCAATTGCTCTCGTCCCCGCGCGTGCGGGGGTGGACCCGTCACGCAGATGGAAGGCGGCTTCTCCGGCATCTCGTCCCCGCGCGTGCGGGGGTGGACCCTGGGAATGGGCGCCGGACAACGGGAGCCTTGACTCGTCCCCGCGTGTGCGGGTGTGGCCCCTTCAAGTACGTCTTCTCACGCAGTGGCAAGGACTCGTCCCCGCACGCACGGGGTGGCCCTTACCTCAACCACGGGGTACGCCCGATCATCGGTCCGTCCCCGCCTCGCGGGGTTGGTCCCTCGTTAGGGACGCCGAGGGCATCGCCGCACGCTCCGTCCCCGCCTCGCGGGGTTGGCCCCTGTCGGGTCTGGAGAAACTGGGCCTCGTCCGGCTCGTCCCCGCCCCGCAGGGGTTGGCCCGCCGCTGCCGCCGATGATCAGGGCCGTCATGCGCGTGTCCCCGCCCTGCGGGGTTGGCCCCGAGGTGCAGGCCAAACTGGCGCTGGGCCTGGAGGTGTCCCCGCAGCCACGCGGGGTTGGTCCCGTCGGCTACTCGGTCAGCTCCGGAATGCGTGGCCCGTCCCCGCCGTTGCGGGGTTGGTCCGGCTGTTGAGCAGGCGCAGGACGAGAGCAAGCAGTCCTCCCCGCCCTCGCGGGGTTGGCCCCTGGGAGGTCAAGGCCAAGAACGGCAACCCGTCGATGTCCCCGCCGAGCGGGGCTGGGCCCCGCGCGTACCGCAAGCCGGGGCCCACCCACAGGCACACCCTCCGCCAGGTCAAGGCCCCAACGGCACCCCGCCGCCCCCAAGGCTGCACTGTCCCCGCAGCCACCCACCCAGCCGAACCCCCACCCACGCACTCGAAGCCAACCCAGACACCTCAAGCCCACCAACCCACCAAGGCGCCGAACCCCCACCCACAACCTCACCGAACCCCCGCCCACACCCCCCGCTCCGCCCCGTCCGCCGACTCCGTCGTCGGCCAGGTCGAGTCCAGCCGTTGCACCGTCGGGCGGTCAGGGGTGTAGCGGGGCCAGCCGGGGTTGCCGGTGGTGGTGAAGGCGACCCAGGCGGCGTGGGTGCGGCGGGCCAGCTCGCGGGGTTCGGCCGCGTCGGGGACGAGGCCGAGGGTGTGGAGGTCCACGCGGGACAGGTTGGCGAAGGCGAACGGGAGGTCCAGGCCGTGGCAGGCGCCGAGGAGGCCGTCGAAGGCGGGGGAGCGCCAGGTGAACTCGTACCGCCAGGTGCCGGCCGGGTGTGGGGCGTGGGCGTCGGCCAGGCGGGCGGTGGGGACGGCGAACAGGTAGTCGGTGCCGATGGCGGAAAGGAGTTCGGCGGGCGTCGTACCGCGCCCGGCGGCCTCGTACGCGGCGATGACGCGCGCCGGGTCCGGGTGCAGGCGGGAGGCGAGGAGCGGTAGCGACCGCGCGTCGACGGGTGGGGCGGCGCGTGTGAGCTGGAACAGGTTCAGTTTGTCGGCCGTGTTGCCGAGTAGCAGGGGGACGTCGGCCGCGGCGCCCGCGCGAACCGCGTCCTCCGGTTGGCCGCGTACCGAATCGCCGTCGATGACCAGGCCCAGCGGGGTCAGGCCCATCAGCGGGTCGGGTACGCCGGCGACGGTCAGGTTCGGCGGCTCGGCCAGGACGCGGGCCAGCGCGGTCACCAGGGCCCGGTCGGGGAGCGACGCGAACGCCTCGGCCGTCGGGGGCACGCCGAGGTGGGCGGCCAGGGCGCGGGTCGTCGCGCTCGCCTGGGCCGGGGTGAGGGACTGCGAGCCGCCGCCGCTGGCGCTGATCGCGCGCCGGAACAGGCCGCGCGGGGCCGAGGCCAGCAGCGCGCACACGCTCGCCGCGCCCGACGACTCGCCGAAGACGGTCACCCGGTCCGGGTCCCCGCCGAAGGCGGCCACGTTGTCGCGTACCCAGTGCAGGCCGGCGAGTTGGTCGAGCAGGCCGCGGTTGGCGGGCGCGTCCGGCAGGTGGGCGTAACCGGCGACGCCCACCCGGTAGTTGAGGCTGACCAGCACCACGCCGTCCAGGGCGAACGACGTCCCGTCGTACAGGTCGGCCGTGGCGCGCCCGCCGACGAACGCGCCGCCGTGCAGGTAGACCAGGACCGGCAGGCGCGCGCCGGGGCCGGGGGACGGCGACCAGACGTTGGCCGTCAGGTACTCGGCGCCGGGCAGCCAGCCCTCGCCCATCAGGTCCTGGAGCGGCGACCGGCCCGGCTCGCCCACCTGCGGGGCGCTCGGCCCGGGCTCGCGCGCGTCCCACTCGCCGCGCCAGGTGGGTGGCGCGGGCGGGGCGAACCGGGCCGCGCCGGTCGGCCCCGCCGCGTACGGAACGCCGGTGAAGACCGCCACCCCCTCCCGGACCCGGCCCCGGACGGCGCCCTGGGTGATGCGGACGATCGGTTCCACGGCGGCCATGACCTCTCCTCGGGACGGGGGAGCGCGGTGTGCGGAAAGTGGTGGCGAGTCCGTCCGGTCGAAGCTACGCCCATGTGGCGTGGCGTCAAGAAGTGGCGTGGTGGGTACGGGAGTTGGGATACGGGTGGGTCCGGGGGCGGGTCGCGAGGGGCTAGCGCTTCAGCAGGTCGCGCAGGGCCGCGCTGATCGTCTCCGGGTCCTCCTCGGCCATGAAGTGGCCGCAGGAGACGGTGGCGTGGTGCAGGTCGGGGGCCCAGGCGCGCCAGCGGGCCGCCGCGTCGAAGCCGAGGGCGGCGCCCCAGTCCTGCTGGAGGACGGTGACGGGCATGGCGAACTGGTGGCCGGCGACCCGGTCGGCCTCGTCGTGCTCGACGTCGATGCCGGCCGACGCGCGGTAGTCGGCCACGATGGAGGGCACGGCGGCGCGGCAGGCGTCCAGGTAGGTGGCGCGTACGTCGGCGGGGATGGCGCGCGGGTCGTTGGCCCAGGCGTCCAGGAACGAGCCGAAGAACGCGTCGGCGCTGGCGCTGATCATCCGCTCGGGCAGGCCGGGCGGCTGGGCCATCAGGTAGAGGTGGTAGCCGACGGCCGCGCTGGTGCCGTGCATGACGTCCCACATGTCCAGGGTGGGCAGCACGTCGAGGCAGGCCAGGTGGGTGACGGCGGACGGGTGGTCCAGGCCGGCGCGGAAGGCGACGAGCGCGCCCCGGTCGTGCCCGGCCAGCGCGAACCGCTCGTGCCCGAGCGCGCGAGCCAGGGCGACGACGTCCGCGGCCATGGTGCGCTTGGCGTACGTGAGCGGGTCGCCGCCCTCGGCCGGCTTGTCGCTGGCCCCGTAACCGCGCAGGTCGGGGCAGATCACGGTGTGGTCGGCGGCCAGGTCGGCGGCCACGTGCCGCCACATGAGGTGGGTCTGCGGGAAGCCGTGCAGCAGCACGATCGGGCTGCCGGAGCCGGCGACCGCCACGTTCAGCGAGACGCCGTCGGCGACGCGAACGCGCTGGTAGGCGAAGTGGGGGAGGCGGGTGAGAGGCATGGCGCACGTCCTGGGTCGGGGCGGGGGCCCGGGCGGGCGGTACGGGGCGGTCGGGCCGCCGCCGCGCGCCGCGGGCGGGTACGTTCCCAGCCTGCTGGGCGCGGATGAGCGATGGATGAGCGCGCTATACGGTGGCGAGGAGCCGGCTGGAGAGCGTGGCCGAGCAGGCGGCCGGCCGGTGCGCGCGGGGTCATGGTGCGCGGTGGCGGCGAGCGCGGACCCGGTACGCGACGGGCGGCGGGTGGCACGGAGAGGCTGGCGGTACGGAGAGGCGGTGCGGGTGCGGGCGGTGTTCGGGGTGCTGGGGCCGGTGTCGGCCTGGGACGACGCCGGGGAGCCGATCGCCCTGAAGGGCCCACGGCACCGCGCGGTGCTGGCCCGGTTGATCGTCGCCCGGCGCCGCGTCGTACCGGTCGGCCACCTCGTCGACGACCTGTGGGAGGAGCCGCCGGCGGGCGCCGTGAGCGCCGTACGCACCTTCGTCGCCGCCCTCCGGCGCGCGCTGGAGCCGGAGCGCCCACCGCGCGCGCCGGCTCGGCTGCTGGTCACCGAGGGCCCGGGGTACGCGTTGCGCGCCGAGCCGGACGCGGTGGACGCGTGGCGCTTCGAGCGGGCGGTGACGGCGGCGGCCACGCTGCCGCCGGCCGACGCGCTCGGACGGCTCGACGAGGCGCTCGGGTGGTGGCGCGGGCCCGGGTACGCCGAGTTCGCCGAGGCGCCGTGGGCCCGCGCCGAACGGGCCAGGCTGGCGGAGCTGCGGCTGCACGCCGTCGAGCGGCGGGCCGGGGCGCGACTGGCGCTCGGGCTGGCCGCGGAGGCGGTGCCGGACCTGGACGCGCACGTGACCGAGCACCCGTGGCGCGAGGACGCCTGGCGGCTGCTCGCCCTCGCGCTCTACCGCACGGGCCGGCAGGGCGACGCGCTCGCCGTGCTGCGCCGGGCCCGCGCGCTGCTGGTCGAGCAGCTCGGCGTGGACCCGGGCCCCGGCCTGCGCCAACTGGAGGCGGACGTGCTCGACCAGGCGGCCCACCTGGACGCCGACCACTCGGACGGTACCCACCTGGACGCCGCCGGCCCGGTCGCCGCCGGCCCGGACGCGGAGCGTCCGGCGGGCGCGGCCCCGGTCTCCGAGGCGAGGCCAGCCCCCGAGCCCGATCGCCCCGATCCCGACCCCGCCGGCGCCGCGGCCCGGGTGTGGGCGCGGGCCGCGGCCGACTACGACCGGGCCGTCTCCGCCGGGGCGCGCGCCCGGCTCGAATCGACGGTGGGCCTCCTCCGCAGCCTCGCGCTGACCGGGGGCGAGGGGCTGGAGGCGGCCCGCGCGCACCGGGTGGCGGCCGTCGCGGCGGCGGAGGAGCTGGGGGACCCGGAGCTGACCGCGCGGGTGATCGGCGCGTACGACGTGCCGGCGATCTGGACCCGCGCGGACGACCCGGAGCAGGCGGCGCGCATCGTCGCCGCGGCCGAACGCACCCTGGCCGCCCTCCCCGCCCCTGGCCACGCGGCGGCCCGGGCCCGCCTGCTGGCCACCATCGCCCTGGAGACCCGCGGCACCCGGTCTCCGACCGACGCGCCGGAGGCCGCCGACCTGGCCACCCTCGCGGCGGCGACCTCCCCCGGGTCCGGGCCCGGACCCGTTCCCGCGTCCGGGCCCGGGCCCGGACCCGCGTCGCCCGTACCCGCGTCGCGCGGACCCGCGTCGCCCGTACGCGCGCCCGCTGCCGCCGGCCCACAGAGCCCCGCCCCGCAAGCCGCAGCCTCGCCTGGCCCCGAGTCGCGGGCGTGGCGGGCCGCGCGGGAGGCGGAGGAGATCGCCCGCCGCCTGGACGACCCGGCGCTGCTCGCGTTCGCGCTGGGCGGCCGGTTCATGCAGTGCTTCGAGCGTGCGGGCCTGGCCCCGGAGCGGGACGCGATCGGTGCCGAACTCGTCGCCCTGTCCGCCCGGCACGGCCTGGTCGCCTACGAGGTGCTGGGCCACCTCGTCCGCGTCCAGGCCCGCTCCGCGCTCGCGGACTTCGCGACCGCCGACCGGCATGCCGCCGCCGTGGACGACCTGGCCGACCGGCACGAACTACCGCTGGTGGGCGTGTTCACGCAGTGGTACCGCGCGCTGCGCCTCGTGGCGACGGGCCACCCCACCGGGCCCGAAGCCGAGGCGGCCTACCGGGCCGCCGCCGCGCGCCTGGACGGCGCCGGCATGCCGGGCCTTGAGCGCGGGCTGCTGCCGCTGGCGCTGCTGTGCCTGCGGCTGACCCGTGAGGACCAGGGGGCCGCCCTGCCCGCTGACCCGGGCGCCGACCGGATCGCCGCCCGAAGCGCCGACTGGGGCCCCTACGCGCCGTGGGTCCGCCCCCTGTTCCTGCTCGCCGGCGGCCGGCGCGCGGAGGCGGCGACGGCGCTCCGCGCGGCCCCGCCACCGCCCCACGACCTGCTGTACGAGGTCCTGTGGTGCCTCATCGGCCGGGCCGCCGTCGGCGTCGGCGACCGGGCGGTCATCCGTCTCGCCCGGTCCCAACTGCTGCCGGCCAACGGGGAGTTGGCGGGCGCCGGCAGCGGGCTGCTCACCCTCGGACCGGTCGCCCGCCACCTCACCGCCCTGGACGCCGCCCTCGCGGAGCCTGAGAGCTCATGACGGAGCCGACGCCCCGCCCGTACCCGTTCCGTACGCGACCGTTCCCGACCGGTACGCGACCGTTCCCCCTGCGTACGAGACCGGCCCAGGCCGGTACGAGACGGCCCCCGACCCGTACGAGACGACCCCCGGCCCGGACACGTCGACCGCAGCCGCAGCCGCAGCCGGAACCGAAGCCGAAACCGGAGCCGAAGTCGTAACCGAAGCCGCAGCCCCGGGCTCAGCCGACGCCGTTGACAACGCCGTTGACGACGTCGTGGCGCGGCCGTGCAGGACGAGGGCCCAGGCCAGGACGGCGAAGGCGGCGATGTTGGCGACGGCGCGCACGGTGTTCCAGGTGACCCAGCGGGCCTCGAAGTCCCGGCGGGCGGCGGCCAGGTCGGCGATCCGCGCCGGATCGCCCGCCTTGGCCAACTGGTCGTTGAGGGGCACGTTCACGCCACTGGTGATCACGAACATGGCCAGGTAGAACACGAGTCCGGCGATGATCCACGGCAGCGCCGCGCGGTCGGCGCCCGAGCGCAGGCTCAGTGCCAGGGCGAGGGCCGTGAACGCGATGCCGCCCAGGAAGCAGAACATGAACCAGCCGTTGAGGATGGACGCGTTGATCTTCTGCATCGCCTCCACGAAGGTGCGGTCGCTCGACCCGCCGAGGCCGGGCATGACCGCGTACGAGAAGGCGGCGAACAGCCCGGCCATCAGGCCGGTGGTGAGGGTCGCCATGAGCAGCGCGACGGTGTGCAGGGTCTTGAGTTGCATCGCGGGTCACTCCCCGTCCCAGGCGCCCGAGGCCGCCGCGGCCCGGGCGAAGTCGGCGAAGTCGCGGGCGGGGCGGCCCAGGACGCGTCGCACGTCGTCGGTGACGCTGGCGTTGCGGCCGTCGAGGATCGTGCCGAAGAGGTAGCCCAGGAACGCGATCACGTCGGCCGGCACCTGCTCGGCCGCGAGCCCGGCCGCGAACTCCTCCGGGCTGATCCGCGCGTAGCGCACGGGGCGGCCGGTGGCCTCGGCGATGGTCGCCGTCGCCTCGGCGAAGGTGAGCAGGCGGGGCCCGGTCAGCTCGTAGACCCGGCCCGCGTGCCCGTCCTCGGTCAGCACCGCGGCGGCCACGTCGGCGATGTCGTCCGCGTCGAGGAACGGCTCACCCACCGGGCCCGCCGGCAGCGCCACCTCGCCGGCCAGCACCGGGCCGAGCAGGTAGCCCTCGCTGAAGTTCTGGCTGAACCAACTGCACCGCAACACCGTCCAGTCAGCCCCGGCACCGGCTCCCGCCCCCGATTCGGCCGCCGCCGCGAGCGCCCGCTCGCAGGCCAGGGCCTCGTCCTCGCCGCGCCCCGACAGCAGCACGAGCCGCCGCACGCCACGGGCCACCGCCAACTCCGCGAAGGCGCCCACCGCCTCGACCGCGCCCGGCACGGCCAGGTCGGGGTAGTACGAGACGTACGCCGCGTGCACGCCGTCCAGGGCCGGGCCCCAGGTCGCCGGCCGCTCCCAGTCGAAGGGCAGCCCGCCGGAGCGCGAGCCGATGCGTACCGGCAGGTCGCGCGCCGTCAGTCGGCTCACGAGCCGGCTGCCGGTCTTGCCGGTGCCGCCCAGGACGAGGGTCATGGGGTGGTGCTGCGTCATGGTGTGCTCCCCGTTGGTTGGTGCGTAGCCGCTGCCTGATCGCTTGATCGCTGCTTGGCCGCTGCCCTGGCTGCTGCCAGCCGCTGCCTGATCGCCGCTCGGCCGCTGTGACGACCGCTCGGCCGTCGCTCACTACTCTCGACCGGGGCGACAGCGGTAACAATGGCCGAATCCGCACGGTCCGTTAATCTGTGGGTTACGGATGAGGGGGCCGGGTGGAACACCGCGACATCGAGATCTTTCTGACGCTCGCCCAGGAACTGCACTTCGGCCGCACCGCCGAGCGGCTGCACGTGTCCCCGGCCCGGATCAGCCAGGCCGTCAAGAAGATGGAACGCCGCATCGGGGCCCGCCTGTTCGACCGCACGAGCCGCCTGGTCGCCCTGACGGCGATCGGCTGCCAACTGCGGGACGACCTGGCGCCGGCGTACGACCAGATCCAGGCGGCCGTCGCACGGGCGGTCGAGTCGGGCCGGGGCGGCGGCGGGGTACTGCGGGTGGGGTTCATCGGCGCCGGGGTCGGCATGTTCGTGTACGAGGTGGCGGAGACGTTCCGGGCCCGACACCCCGCCGGCGAGGTGCAGGCCCTGGAGCAGCGGTACGCCGACGCCTCGACCCTGCTCGCCGGCGGCGAGATCGACGTGCTGCTCTGCGTGGCGCCGGCGCTGAGCGCCGAGATGAGCGAGAGCCCGGTCCTCTTCCGCGAAGACCCCGTGCTCGCCGTCTCGGCCCGGCACCCCTTCGCCCGCCGCGCCACGGTCCGCCTCGACGACCTGGCCCGCACCCCGGTGCTCCGCCCCCGGCTGCTCGGGCCCGAGGTGGACGCGCTGGCCGTGCCCGCGACCACGCCGGCGGGCCACCTCATCGAACGCGGCCCGGACTTCGGCACCATCCAGGAGATGCTGGCCCTCGTCGGCGCGGGCCGTGGCGTCTACCCCGTACCCGCGCACGCGCAGCGCTTCGACTCCCGCCCCGACGTGGTGTACGTGCCGATCGAGGACGCGCCCCCCTTCGCCTGGCGCCTGCTGTGGCGCACCGCCGCGACGACACACCAACTCCGCGCCTTCGCCGAGGCGGCCCAGGACGTGGTGGCCCACCGGACCAACCCACTGCTGGAGCCGAGCCCGGTGGCGGGGGAGGGGGCGGGCGGGTAGCCCCGCTGCGACGTCCGTGCGCCCCGTCACGGCATGCCTTCACGGCGTGTCCACGAACCATCCACAGTGTGTGGCGGTCGTGTGGGGCATTCCGGGGCGCCTTCCGCCGTTCACGCGCCGGTTGAAGTTGTGACGGGAGTCATATCGGCATGTCGATATCGAGAGGCTGAATGCGGCCTTTGTTCCCCTTTGTTGTAGTGGATCAATAGCACTCCGTGTCTCTACGGTCACCCGCACCACCGCGATGGCTCGCATCGCGTGCGGCAGGGGAGGGGCTGAGGGGATGTCAGGTCGTGCGCGCCCGCGAAGATTCCGGGGTGCCGTCTTCACCGTGCTCGGGCTGGCGCTGACGGTCGGGTTGCTGCCGGCCACGGCGCCGGACGCGGTCGCCGAACCGGCGACCGCGGCGGCTTCCGGGGTGACTTCCGCGGCGGCTTCCAGGGCGGGGGAGGTGAGCGGTGCGGGCATGGCGCAGAAACGTTCCGCCGACACGTCCGCATCCGCGTCCCACGGCCCCGCCACCGCCACCGCCACCTCCGAGTCCGACGCCCTCGACCAGGCCCGGCGTACCGGCGCCGACGTCGAGGTGATCTCCCTGCGCACCGAGACCAGCGAGGTGTTCGCCACGCCCGGCGGCGAGTTGGAGGCCCGGGAGCACGTGCGCCCGGTGCGGGTGCGGGCGGACGGCGGCTGGAAGCCGGTGGACACCTCGCTGCGCCGCGCGGCCGACGGGGCGGTGGTACCTGGTGGTACGTCGGTGGGCCTGGAGTTCTCCGGCGGCGGCACGGCCCCGATGGCGCGGCTGCGCCGGGCCGGCCGGGAGCTGGCGCTGAGCTGGCCGACGCCGCTGCCCGCGCCCCGGCTCGACGGGGACTCCGCCGTCTACCCGGAGGTGCTGCCCGGCGTCGACCTGCGACTGACGGCGGAGGCCGACGGCTTCGCGCAGTTGCTCGTCGTGAAGTCGGCCGCGGCGGCGGCCAGCGAACAACTCGCCGAGCTGCGGCTGCGGGTCGCGGCACAGGGTGTGACCGTCCAGGAGGCGCCCGACGGCACTCTCGCGGCGGTGGACGACGGCGCCGGCAACGCGGTCTTCGAGGCCCCGCGCCCGGTGATGTGGGACTCCAGCGGCACGACGGCTCCGGCCGGCGCCGCAGGCGCCCGTACGGCGGGAGGCTCCGCCAGCGAGCCCGCCGCCAGCGCCGACAGCAAGCCCGCCCCCAGCGCCGGCTCCAAGCCTGCCGCCGCCCGCGCCGGTGACGCGGACGTCCCCGCTCCCGGCAGTGCCGGTGGTGGTCGGCCCGCGCCCGTCGGCGTGGAGGTCGGCGCGGGCGGCGGCGAACTCGTCCTCACCCCGGACGAGGCGTTGCTGACCGGCGAGGACACGGTCTACCCGGTCTTCATCGACCCGCAGTGGTACAGCCCCCGGGCCTCCTCCTGGACGGTGGCCTCGCGGTACTGGGCCGGCACCCCGCAGTGGAAGTTCAACGGCGACCCGGACGCCGGGCTCGGCTACTGCGGGTGGGCGTACTGCAAGCCGGAGGACACCAAGCGGCTCTTCTACCAGATCCCGACCTCGCGCTTCACCGGCCGCTCCATCCTGTCGGCCGAGTTCGTGGTGCGCGAGACGCACGCGGCCTCCTGCGACGCGCGCGAGGTGCAGTTGTGGCGCACGAAGCCCATCTCCTCGTCCACCACCTGGAACTCCCAGAACGCCGACGGCTTCTGGGCCGACCACCTGCGGAACAGGAGCTTCGCGTACGGCGCCGACGGGTGTGCCGCGGCGGACGCGGAGTTCGAGGTGGGCGGCGTCGTACGGCAGGCCGCCGAGCAGGGTTGGCCCTCGATCACCTTCGGCCTGCGGGCCTCCAACGAGAGTGACCGCTACGGCTGGAAGCGGTTCGCCGACAACGCGTACCTGCGGGTGAAGTACAACCGCCGGCCCACCCAACTGCGCACCGCCCAGCTCACCTCGGACCCGGGCGGCACGTGCCAGCCGGCGGACCGGGCGGTGCGCGTGCGGTCGCTGCCCACGGTGCGGGTGAACAACGTGGGCGACCCGGACGGGGACAACGTCAAGGTCCAGTTCCAGGCCACCTGGGACGCCGGGGACGGGCAGGGCTGGAAGCCGCGCTGGACCTCGACCACCACCACCAAGCGCTCGGGCTCCGACTTCTCCATGAAGCTGCCGTCCAGCCTGCCGAAGAACAAGCGGGTCGACTGGCACGCCCGCGTCTCGGACGGCGCGCAGTGGTCGCCGTGGAGCTACGACGGAGCGGCCCCCGGCTGCAACCTCGTGCTCGACACCAGCGTCCCGGCCGGCCCGTCGATCACCTCGGGCCAGTACGCGGCGTCCGACCCGGAGGACCCCGAGGACCCGTGGCGGGACGGGGTCGGCCGGTACGGGACCTTCACCATCGACGCGCCGTCCTCCGACGTCACGCGCTACTGGTTCGGCGTCAACGAGCAGCCCAGCGGCAAGCACGCCCTGAACACCTCGGGCGGCGGCGCGAAGACCATCCGCTTCATGCCGACCCGCCCCGGCGTCAACTTCGTCACCGCCCAGGCGTTCGACGCCGCGGGCAACGGCAGCGAGCCGCGCACGTATTCCTTCCGGGTGCGCGCTGGCCAGCCCGACCGCATGACCTGGGAGCTGAACGAGCCCGCGGGCGCCAGCGAGGTCAGCGGCGTCGGCGGCGCCTGGCCCGCCGACCTGGCCGGCGGGGCCCGGGCCGGTGGCGAGGGCACGCTCGGCGGCGGGCTGCACCTGGACGGCACCGACGACCACGCTGCGACGGCCTCGCCGGTCCTGGACACCGGCAAGAGCTTCACCGTCGCGACCTGGGCCAAGCTGCCCGCCGAGGGCGTGAGCGGGGCGCCGGTGGCCATCGCCCAGGCCGGCAACCACGCCAGCGGCTACGAGCTGTACTACTCCAGCGCCACCGGCGGCTGGGTCTTCCTGCGCCACACCGGCGACAGCGCGAGCGGCAACGGCACGGCCCGCGCGACCCAGCCGGCCTGCCCGACCGGCGACACCGCGTGCGCCACGGGCCGGCTCGGCACCTGGACGCACGTCGCCGGCGTCTTCGACCACCCGGCCGGCGTACTGCGCCTCTACGTCAACGGCGCGTTGGCGGGTTCGGCCGCCTACCGCGACCCGTGGGACGCCCGCGGCGCCACCTACCTCGGTGCGGCCTCGCACTACGGCCAGCGGGAGGGCCACTTCCGCGGGGCCCTGGACGAGGCTCACCTCTTCGACTACCAGCTCAGCGACGCGCAACTGCGCACGCTGGCCGACAGGAAGCCGGTGACCTCGGGCGGCCGGCCGGCCAAGGCCGTCTGGAACCTGGACGAGGAGGCCACGGCCACCGCCGTCGCGGGGCGCGGCCAGCGCGTCACCGGCACCCCGCACGGCGGCCCGACCCTGGGCGCGCCCGGCGTGGCCGGCGGCGCCCTGTCCCTGGACGGCGTGGACGACCACGTACGCACCGGCCAACCCGTGCTCGACACCCACCAGAGCTTCACCGCCTCGCTGTGGGCCAGGCTGCCCAAGGACCGGGGCGAGCGGTCCATGGTCGCCCTCAGCCAGGCCGGCAACACCCTGCGCGGCTTCGAGCTCTACCACTCGCCCACCCTCGGCTGGGTCTTCCTGCGCGCCGGCGCCGACGACCCGAACGCCCCGGTGATCCGCGCCGCCCAGCGCCCGTGCCCCGAGGCCAACCCGGCCTGCGCGGGCGCCGGCCTCGGCGAGTGGGCGCACGTGGTCGCCGTCTACGACCACGACGCCGGGCAGATGAGGCTGTACGTCAACGGCGCGCTGGGGGCCACCGAGGCGTTCACCACGCCGTGGCTCGCGCGCGGCCACGTCACCCTCGGGGCAGCGGAGTACGCCGACGGCTTCGGCGGCTTCTTCCGGGGTGACCTGGACGAGGCGCGCCTGTACGACCGGGTGATCTCCGAGGACGAGGTGCGGCAACTCTTCCGCCAGCGCCCGCTGGTGAAGGGTCGCTGGAAGCTGGAGTCGGCGACCGGCACGCCGGCCACCTCGCCCGACGACTCCGCCGCCCGCCGCCCGCTCACGCTCGCCTCCGGGGCCCGCGTTGGCCCCGGCTGGGTGGACGGCGGGGCCCTGGTCCTGGACGGCAAGGACGACCACGCCACGACCACGGGTTCGCCGATCGACACGGGCGCCAGCTTCACCGTCGCCGGCTGGGCGCAGGCAGCGGCCCTCCCCGACGGGCCGGTGACCGTCCTCGGCATCGAGGGCGAGCGGCGCAGCGCGGTCACGGTCGGCTGGGTGCCAGGCCCCAGCGCCGACTCGCCGGGCCGCTGGCGGGTGACACTGCCGGCCACCGACGCCGACGGGGCGAGCGTGACCACCGTGGAGAGCCGCTCCTTCGCCGACGCCCGCGACTGGAACCACCTGGCGGTCGTCTACGACGGCTTCGCCGACCAGGTGCGGCTCTACGTCAACGGACAACTGGAGACCCTGGTCTGCCCGGACGGTGACGACGACGGCACCGCCGACCAGGCGGGCTGCGTCAACCACGTCTCCTGGTCCGACAACGCGCTGGCCTTCAACGGCACCCGGGCCCTCCAGGTCGGCCGGGCCAAGACCGCCGGGACCTTCGGCGGCTACTGGCCGGGCGTGGTGGACGACGTGTGGGCCTTCCAGGGAGCGCTGAGCGAGGAGCAGGTGGCCGAGTTGGCCACGGGACGGCACGACCTGAAGACCGAGGTCCCGCAGGGCTGACGCCCGGGCCGCCGCCGGCACCAGGCGCGGTGGCGGCCCGCCCCCTTCCCCCACCCCGATGACCGGCCCGCCGCGGCGGGCCGCACCGTCGCGTCGCGGCGCGAGCCGTGACCGTACCCAACACAGCGGGAGAGAGATGAACGACAGACCCACGGCCACCCGACACCGACGGGTGGGCCGCCGAAGAATCGGCGTCCTCGTCTCGGTGGCGTTACTCGCCGGACTCGTCCAGGCCACCGGCGAGACCGGGGCCCGCGCGGCCGACGACGGCAGCGGCCGTCCTGACCTGCCGCGCTCGGAGAGGCCGGTGGCCGGCGCCGACGCCGGCAAGGCGAAGCCACGGCCGGCCAACGCCGGCCCGCGCACGCCGAGCCGCGCGCCCCGGGCCGCCTGGCCGCAGGCCGGCAGCGCCACGGTGCGGCTGCCCGCGTCCGACGGGCGCCGGACGGCGGCCAAGGCCGCACCACCCACCCCGACCCGGGCCGGCACCCTGCCGGTCTTCCTCACGCCGGCAGCGCGGACGGCGGCGCCGGCAGCTCAGCAGCGCACGCCTGCCACGGACGCCACCCCCGCCACCGACGTCACCGTGCGCGTCGAGCCGCGCGCGAAGGCCGAAGAGGCCGGCGTGTCGGGCGTGTTGCTGTCCCTGTCCGCGCGGCAGGCGGGCGCCTCCGGCGTCGAGCTGGACTACGCCGCCTTCGCCGAGGCGTACGGCGGCGGCTACCTCTCCCGTCTCACCCTCGTCCAGCTCCCCGGCTGCGCGCTGACCACCCCCGACGACGCGAAGTGCCGCACCGCCACGCCCGTGCCGACCGTCAACGACACCGAGCACCGGCGCCTGAAGGCCGCGTCGGTGCCGCTGCGCGCCGGGACGCCTACCGTGCTGGCCGCCGTCGCCGGCGACGAGGGCAAGACCGGCGACTACAAGGCGAGCACCCTCGCCCCGTCCGCGTCCTGGCAGACCGCCCTGAACACCGGCGACTTCGGCTGGTCCTACCCCATGGAGGCGCCGGACGTCCCCGGCGACCTGGCCCCCGACCTGAGCCTGGCGTACTCCTCGGGCGCCCTGGACGGCCGGACCAGTTCCACCAACAACCAGGCGTCCTGGGTCGGCGACGGCTTCGACCTCTCGCCCGGATTCATCGAGCGCCGCTACAAGCCCTGCTACGACGACGGCGTCAAGCACGCGGACGGACGCGAGCCCGGCGACCTGTGCTGGGGGTACGACAACGCGTACCTGACCATGAACGGCAAGGGTGGCGAACTCGTCCCCACCGGCAAGGACGAGTGGAAGCTCCGCAAGGACGACGGCACCCGGGTCACCCGCCTGACCAGCGGCGACCGTGCCAACGGCGACAACGACAACGAGTACTGGCGGCTCACCGACACCGACGGCACCCAGTACTTCTTCGGCTACCACCGGCTGCCCGGCTGGGCCAGCGGCAAGGAGACCACCGACTCCACGTGGACCGTCCCGGTCTACGGCGACGACGCGAACGAGCCCTGCCACAAGGACGCCTTCGCCGACTCCTGGTGCCAGCAGGGTTGGCGCTGGAACCTGGACTACGTCGTCGACGCGCAGGGCAACGCGATGGCGTACTACTACGACAAGGAGACCAACTCCTACGGTCGTAACCTCAAGGACACCGACGACACCCCGTACACCCGCGGCGGCTACCTGGACCGCATCGAGTACGGGCTGAAGTCCACCGACCTGTACGCCGAGAAGGCGCTGGCCCGGGTGGACTTCGCCCAGGCCGAGCGGTGCCTGCCCGAGACCGGGGTGACCTGCGCGCCGGAGACCATCGACGACAAGAAGTTCTACTGGTACGACACACCCTGGGACCTCAACTGCAAGGCCGGCACCACCTGCGACAAGGGCCGCCTCTCGCCCAGCTTCTTCACCCGCAAGCGGCTGGTGGAGGTCACCACCGAACTCCTCAAGGGCACCGCGTACGCCAAGGTCGACTCCTGGGCGCTGAGCCACCGCTGGGGCGAGGCCGACGTGGACCGGCAGCTCCTGCTCGACAGCGTCCAGCACACCGGGCACGCCGCCGCGACGCCCATCACGCTGCCGAAGACGACGTTCACGTACACCCAGTTGGAGAACCGGCTCGACAAGATCGGTGACGGGTACGCCCCGTTCGTCAAGGCCCGTTTGTCGAGCGTCGCCGACGAGTACGGCGGCCAGGTGGACGTCGGCTACTCCGCCCCCGCCTGCTCGCACGCCGGCCTGCCCACCCCGCAGACCAACACCACCCGCTGCTTCCCGCAGTTCATGGGCGGCTCCAACACCGACGACCCCGAGCGGCACTGGTTCAACAAGTACGTCGTGACGTCCACGACCGGCACCGACCGCACCGGCGGCGCCCCCGACCAGGTCACCCGGTACACCTACCTGGGCGACGCTGCCTGGCACTTCGATGACGACGACGGCATGACCAAGGAGAAGCACCGCACCTGGTCCCAGTGGCGCGGCTACGGCCACGTGCGGGTGAACACCGGCGGCCAGGGTGAGAACGGCATGAAGACGCAGGAGGAGCACTACTTCCTGCGCGGCATGGACGGCGACCGCGCGGCCCCGTCCGGCGGCACCAAGGACGTCAGCGTCACCCTCGGCGCCGGCGAGGGCGCCACCATCCCCGACCACGCGTCGACCGCCGGCTTCGGCTACAAGACCGTCACCTTCTCCGGGCCGGGCGGCAAGGTGCTGGCCAAGACCGTCAACCGGCCCTGGCACCACCAGACCGCCCAACGCGTCCGCGACTGGGGCACGGTCACCTCCGACCTGACCGGCACCGGCCACAGCAAGCAGTGGACCTCGCTGGACGACGGCGCCGGCCAGAAGTGGCGCACCACCGAGACGACCACCACGTACGACACGGTCGCCGGCCGGATCACCCGGGTGGACGACGCCGGCGACACCGCCACCACCAGCGACGACCAGTGCACCCGCACTACCTACGCCGTCAACACCACGGCCAACATCCTCACCCTGCCCGCCCGCGAGGAGACGGTGGCCGTCGCCTGCGGCGAGACCCCCGACCGGGCCAAGGACGTCATCTCCGACGTCCGCACCGCCTACGACGGCGGCACCTACGGCGACGCACCCACCAAGGGCGACGCCACCACCACCGCCACCCTCAAGACCCACGACGGCACCAAGGCCACCTACCTGGAGAGCGGCCGGACCGTCGACGGCTACGGACGCGTGCTGACCGAGACCGACCTGACCGCGACCGTCACCGCCACCGGCGACGCGACCCCGGTGCGCCAGGCGCGCACCGACGGGCGGACCACCACCACCGCGTACGCCCCCGCCACCGGCCACCCCACCAAGATCACCGAAACGTCACCGCCCGCCACCCCGGGCGACGCGGCCACCGCCCAGACCACCAACACCGACCTCGACGTCCTGACCGGCCAACCCACCACGATCACCGACACCAACGGCAACCACACCAAATACGTGTACGACGCCCTCGGCCGCACCACCAGGATCTGGCTCGCCGACCGCGCCTCCTCGAACGCGACGCCGGCCAACTACGAGTTCACCTACACCGTCGCCGAGGGCAAGGCCGTCGCGATCGGCACCAAGACGCTGGAGAACAGCGGCGGCCAGCGCACCTCGTACCAGATCCTGGACGGCCTGCTGCGCGAGCGGCAGGTGCAGGAGCCAGGCCCCGGTGGCGGCCGGGTGCTCTCCGACGTCTTCTACGACGACCGCGGCCTGCCCGCCAAGAAGTTCGCCCCCTACTACGCCGAGGGCGCGCCGCGCACCGCCCTGTTCGCGATGAACGACGCCCTGTCGGTGGAGACCCAGACCTGGCACACCCACGACGGGCTCGGCCGCGAGACCGAGGTCCGCGAGGTCGCCGGCAACGGTGACGGCGGCAAGGTGCTCAGCACCACCCGCACCCTCTACGGAGGCGACCGAACCACGGTCATTCCACCCACCGGCGGCACCGCCACCACCAGCATCGTCGACGGCCGCGACCAGACCATCGAACTGCGCCAGCACCACGCGCGCTCGGCTGACGCCGCCTTCGACACCACCCGCTACGCGTATACCCCCGCCGGTCAACTCGCGAAGGTCACCGACCCGGCCGGCAACTCGTGGGGCTACGCGTACGACCAGCAGGGCCGGCAGATCCGCGCCGACGACCCGGACAAGGGCACCACCCACAGCCGCTACGACGACCGCGGCCAACTCACCTCCACCACCGACGCCCGCGACACCACCCTGGTCCACGTCTACGACGGCCTCGGCCGCAAGACCGAACTCCGCGAGTCCACGCCCACCGGCACGCTGCGCGCCAAGTGGGTCTACGACACGGTCACCGGCGGCAAGGGCCAACTCGCCGAGTCCACCCGCTACGTGAACGGCAACGCCTACACCTCGAAGGTCACCTACTACGACCGGCTCTACCGCGCGCTCAAGAGCGAGGTCGTGATCCCCGAGGCCGAGGGCGCGCTGGCGGGCACCTACCACTCACAGCAGGCGTTCCACCTGTCCGGTCTGCTACGCAACATGGGCTTCGGGGGCGCCGGTTCGCTTCCCGGTGGCGGCCTGTCCTACACCTACGAGACGGGTACGCAGCGGCAGATCCTCGCCCACGGCAGCGGTGCGCGGGCCGCCCTCACCTACACCCTGACGGGCAAGCCGCAGCAGTACGCCTTCGGCCTGACCGACGGCGAGCGCAAGACGTGGACCACCCAGTCCTACGAGTGGGGCACCCAACGGCTGGCCACCAGCCGGGTGGACCGCGAGAACGTCCCCGGCGTCGACCGCCACACCACCTACCACTACGACCCGGCCGGCAACGTCACCTCGTTGGCCGACGTGTCCCGCGACGGCACCGACAACCAGTGCTTCACCTACGACTACCTGCGCCGCCTCACCCAGGCATGGACCCAACCCACCGCCACCTGCGCGCAGGCGCCGTCGGGCGAGGTGATCGGCGGACCCGCCCCGTACTGGCAGTCCTACAGCTACGACAAGGTCGGCAACCGGCTCACCGAGACCGAACACG
The DNA here is from genome assembly GCF_057766585.1 of Streptomyces sp. MGP-BFMKR1. Taxonomy (NCBI): domain Bacteria; kingdom Bacillati; phylum Actinomycetota; class Actinomycetes; order Kitasatosporales; family Streptomycetaceae; genus Streptomyces; species Streptomyces sp. MGP-BFMKR1. The sequence continues at coordinate 3,676,612 of NZ_CM173408.1, read as the reverse complement.
ACCTGACCGGCGCCACCGCCAAGAACACCACCCGCACCTACACCTACCCGACCCCCGGCCAGCCCCGCCCGCACGCGCTGACCTCGGTCGCCACCAAGGGCCCGACGGGCACCGCGCTGGACACCTACGACTACGACGCGGCCGGCAACACCCGCGCCCGCACGCTCGCCGGTGACACCCAGAACCTGACCTGGGACGCCGAGGGCCACCTGGCCGAGGTCACCGAACCCGTCGGTGACCTCGGCAAGCGCACCACGTCCTACCTCTACGACGCCGACGGCAACCGCCTCATCGGCCGCACCGACACCGAGACCACGCTCTACCTGGGCCACTCCGAGGTCACCCTGGCCAGGGGCGCCGACAAGGCCAAGGCCACCCGCTACCTGGACCTCGGCGGCGGCCACCAGGCCGTCATCCAGGACGACGGCAGCATCACCTACACCGTGGCGGACCACCACGGCACCGGCGAACTCGCCGTCAAGGCCGCGGACGTCACCCTCACCCAACGCCGCAACCTCCCCTTCGGCGCCCCCCGTGGCACCGACCCGACCACCTGGCCGGGCAGCAAGGGCTTCGTGGGCGGCACCCGCGACACCACCACCGGCCTCACCCACCTCGGCGCCCGCGAGTACGACCCGAAGCTGGGCCGCTTCATCAGCGTCGACCCGATCATGGACCTCACCGACGCCCAGCAGATGCACGGGTATTCGTACGGGAACAACAACCCGCTGCTGTACAGCGACCCGAGTGGCAAACTCTTCGGCTTCGGCGGCCCCGTGAACATCCAGCGCCCCAAGGGCGGCGGCTATGGCTCCGGCGCGGCGGGCGGCCGATTGACCGGCGGTGGCGGCTACGGCTCCGGTGCGGCGGGCGGCCGGGTATCTGGTAGCGGCAGCTACAGCGGCTTCGCGGGGCGGCCGGTGAGGAAGTACCGGCCGGCGAGGAGCCAGAGTTCCGGGTATCGCACTGTCGGCTACCAGCGGGCCACGAGAAGCGGCGCGCGTGTTCCCAGGTTGGGCTGGGGGCCGGTCGATGACTGGGCGGAGAAGGGTTACGAGTTAGGCAAGAAGGCCGTCGAGTTCGGCAAAGAGATGATCCAGGAGGACGTCCAGCAGCTCTCGGACTGCTCGGGCGACATTCTGCAGCTGGAATGCGTCGTCCTGCTCGCCGGGGCGCTGCCGGTGGGCAAGCTCGGCAGCGTAGCGATCAAGGGAGTGGCCAAGGCCAAGCGCGCCCGCCAGGCCAAGAGGGTCCATGAGAAGCCGGAGTGCCACAGCTTCATCCCCTCCACCGCGGTCCTGCTGGCGGACGGCAGCACGCGTCCCATCAAGGACGTGAAGACCGGCGACAAGGTCCTGGTCACCGACCCGGAAACGGGCGAGACCGCACCTCGCGAGGTGGTCGGCACGATCGTCACGGAGGACGACAAGGAGTTCGTTGACCTGAAGGTGGCGGGGTCGGAGGGCGAGAAGGATTCCCTGATCGCCACGGTCACGCACCCCTTCTGGGTGGAGGACACCGACTCCTGGGTGGACGCGGGCGACCTCAAGGCCGGCATGAGCCTGCGTACGCCAGACGGCACCACGGTGAAGGTGGCCGCGACCCGTCATTTCAGCGAGCTTCAGCGCACGCATGATCTGACGGTTTCGGGGGTGCATACGTATTATGTGGTGGCTGGTGGGGCGCCGGTTTTGGTGCACAACTCGAACTGTCCCGATGGAAAACTTTCGGACCCTCTGCCTAGGGGGATGAATAACAAGATCGCCTCAGCCTACGATGACGTGAAGGCAGGGCGGATCCGTTCGCACGACACCTACGCGGGACGTGAACACCCGTGGTGGGCAGGCTCCAAGGAGTACCGCGTAGAAGGAAGGCCGGATACCGACAGAATCCTGGAAAAGGAGCTACCGAACGGCGCCAAGGTGTACGGCTGGACGTCCACGCATTATACGAAGATTCAACGCTTCGGCGCCCCCCATTTCCCTGACTCGGGGTGGAGTAAGTAGATCTATCGGTTGACTGGTGCAGTGACTTGATTGTCGCTGCACCAGTTCTAGTTTAAGGTTGAAGCATGAGTGAAAGATTGCCTGTGGTGGACAAGGTGGACCTGCCCCTGTATGTGGTCTGTGAGGAGGTAGGGGGAGTGCTTATTGCAGCTGAAGAAGTCGAGGGCTTTTTTGTCGACGCGGCAGATAAGCCGTCGGAAGTGACCTTCGTGGGAGTTCATGAGGTGGCTAGAAGTAGGCGGAAGGTCGAAGATGCAGTGATGACAGTCGTGAATCGTCAGCGGGAGAAGATTGGTGAGTATTTCATTGGCCGCGTTGTGCTCGGCGATGCGTATGTCGAGCAGTCAGGCGGAAAAGCGAATAGAGTTACATGTCGTTTCTTCGGCGATCGATGCGACTATCCTGAAGCTAAAAAAATCTGGCTGCGTTGGGCAACAGGTGGTGCCCATGAGAAAGGTGAATGGATTCGGTGGCCGGTGAACTACCAGGGCGCATGGCTGCATGTTGTTCAGAATTCTTGGTTCGCTACGAACCATAGGGCTGCGCGCTATGGGGTCGAGGGGAATGTCTATTTGGATGGCGCGCAGATGATGACGAGGCCAGGTTTCTACTGTGCACTGGGTGAGGCAGTCAACGGCCCGGGTGGATACTTCGGTTCAAATCTCGACGCCGTCGCAGACTGCATTTCGTCACCTTTCGGCGAAGGGCCTCCGGAGAGGATTATTTGGCAGAATTTCAGGACATCTCAAGAGATGCTTGGTCATGCCTTTCTGGATTCAGTGGTGAAGCTGATGCGCGAATTTCGAATCGATCTCGCTATTTGCTGACTTCAATGACGCGGGAATCCTGTCTCGTGCCAGGAAGCCGTACGCGTCCAGGTCCCAGACCACCCGCCCGTCGGCGGCCCGGACGAGGTTCTCGTCGGCGGTGCCCATGAAGCCGCGTCGGGCGTCGTGGAGGTCGCGCGTGTCGTCGAAGGGGAAGCGCCGCCGGATCGCCTCGTTGGCCGCGACGACCGCCGGCTCCGCGGGCTTGCCACCCCTGTTCTCCGGCATTGGCTCTCCCTGGCAGGCGGTGGGCGGTGGGTGGTGGGGGCGGGTGGTGGTCGGAGGGCCGTCCGTACGACGGCACCCGTGGCCCACCGCCACCCTCGCCCGGCAGCCGGGGCCGGACCACCGGGTGTACGCCGTCGGGGGGAGCGCGGTGTTCGGGTCGTACGCCGGTGGCAGGGGCGCTCGCGCCGCTGATGTGGGCGTCGACGTGGAGGTGGGCATGGGCGTGGACGTGGCGGGCGGCTGCTTGGCGTACGCGTCCGGGTCCGGCTCGTCGCCCGAGCCCGGCCCTCGCCCGGGCCCGGCCCCTCGCCCGATTCCAACCCCTTCGGGCCCCCGCCCCGCTCCCCGGCAGGGCCGCGCTCAGCCCCGCAGTACCCGCCGTCCCGTTCGCCACGCCCACCACAGGCCCGCCGCCTCCGCGCCCCACAGCCACAGCAGGGCCAGCGCGAAAGCGAGCGGGGTGAACCCGCTGGCCCGGGCCGTGGCGACCAGGACCGGGGTGGTGGCGCCCAGTAGCACCAGCGGGCCGCGGAGGTACCAGGCCACCGCCTGCGGGCCGCCCGTGTTGCCCATCGGGGTCTCGACGCCGATCAGCACGTACGGCGGTACGGGCCCGCGATACGCGCTGACCAGCGCCGCCGCCACGTACGCCGGTGCCGCCGCGACCAGCAGCGCGAGGCCGGGCTGCCACCGGCCGGCCAGCGCACAGAGCAGGGCGCCCGAGCCCGTGCCGGTCAGCAGCGCGGCGCCCGGCACGCACGCGTGCCACAGGGCGAGGGCGCCCGCCGTGGTGGGCAGCGGCGCGGCGGATGTCGTCGGCCTCGACGCGCGCGGGTTCGGCGAGTTGGGCCGCGGCCAGGTAGCCCGCGACGGCAGCGCCCGCGACGGCGACCAGTTGCGCGGCGCCGCGCGCCGTGGGGGCGTACGCCGTGAGCGCCACGGCGACCGTCGTCCACAGGGCGGCCCAGGCCAGGTGGGCGGGGGAGCGGAGCAGGCCGGTCGCGTCGCGCCAGGGGATGAGCAGCCAGCGGTGGCGGGGCGGGGGCAGGCGCAGCCGGGGGCGGGCGCCGGGCGTTTCGAGGGTGCGGACGGCGCCACGGGCCTGGCGCAGGTCGAGGGCGAACAGCGCCGCCGTGACCTGGGCGGCGACCGTCGCCCGCCGGCGCAGTGCGGCCAGCGGTATCAGGGGAGCCGCCCGGCGCGCGGCCCACACCGCGAGCGCCGCGCACCCGGTCGCCAGCGCCGCCGCCACGCGCCAGCCGGGGGCCGGCCCGTCCACGGCCGCGACCAGCGGTTGCGCCGCCCAGCCCCAGGGGCCCGACCACAGGCACACCGCGCCGAGCCAGGACGGCACGCCGCAGGCCGCGCCCAGCGCTCCGCCGGCGCACAGCGCGGCGATCGCGGCGCGCGTGGCGCGCAGCACGCCGGGCCCGCGCCGGAGCAGCGACGGCTCGTGGCGCTCGACGGCGACGCCGAGCGCGCCGCCGACCAGCGCCGTGCACAGGCCGGCCCAGCCGCCGGCCGCGGTGGCGCCGGCCCACGGCCCGCCCCGTAGGGCGGAGAGCAGGAAGCCGGCCACGCCACCCGCGACCGCGCCGCCCGCCGCGGCGAGGCCGAGCGCGGCCAGCAGGCGCGGCAGCACCACCGGCGCCCGCGCCAGCGGGGCCGACAACAGCCAGGTCAGCGCGGGGCGTTCGACGGTCACCGGGCCCCGCCAGGTCGCGCCGTAGCCGATCAGCAGCAGGGCCAGGAGCAGCGCCGCCGGCGCGAGCAGGGGTAGGGCGTCCATGACGCGCGCGCCGAGTGCGCCGCCTCGCCCGCCGTCGCCGCCCGCCCGGGAGGCCGCCAGCAGGAGCGGCAGCCCCCACGCGCCCCCGATGAGGGCGCAGGCGTACGCGGCGAACCACGCGTTCCTGCGCTTGGCCCTGCGCGCGCCGGCGCGCACCTCGTGGAGGTAGGCCAGGGCCGGATGGGTCGCCACCTCAGCCCTCGCCCGCCGCCCCGGCCAGCGCGGCGTCGAGCGGGACCACCCGGTCGGCCACCGCGCGCAGGCCCTCGTGGTGGGTCGCCAGCAACACGGCGGTCCCCGCGTCCCGGTGCGCGGCCAGCCGGCGCGCCAACTCCCGCCGCGCGTGGGCGTCCAGCCGCTGCTCGGGCTCGTCCAGGACGAGCAGGTCGTGCGGCCGGACGAACGCCGAGGCCAGCAGCAGCGCCTGGGTCTGCCCGGAGGACAGCGCGGCGGGCAGCAGGTCGGCGTGGTCGGTCAGCCGGTACGCGGCGAGTTCGGCCGTCACCGCCTCCTCGGCCGCCGCCACGCGCAGCCCGTGCGCCAGCGCGACCAGCAGCAGGTGCTCACGCACCGTCAGGTCCGGGTAGTGCGCGCCGGCGTCCAACACCGTGGCGACACGCGCCCGTACGCCCGCCTCGTCCTCGTCGATCGGAGTCCCGGCGAACTCCACGGTCCCCTCCGACGGTCGCTCCCGTCCGACGGCCAGCCGCAGCAGCGTCGACTTGCCCGAGCCGTTGTCGCCCACCAGCGCCACGCACTCGCCGCGCGCCACCTCCAGCGTCACCGCCCGCAGCACCGGCCGGTCCCCGTACCGCCGTCCGACGCCCACCAGCCGCAGGAGCACCGCGCTCTCGTCCGTCATCCGGCTCACAGTAGGCGGCGGCCCCGACGCCGCCGCGCGAGGGTGCCGGGGTGGCCGGGCGCGCGGGCACGCCGCGTACGAGACGGCGAGTTGGCGAGTCGGTGGGTCGGCGAGTTGGTGGGCCGGCGGGTCGGCGAGTCGGTGGCTCGGCGGGTCGGCGGGGTGGTCGGTCAGGGGGCGGCGTCGAGGCCGTCGATCAGGCGGCCCAGGAAGCGGCCGAAGGTGGCCTCGGGGGCCAGCGGGCGGCCCGGTGAGGCGAGGGCCGCGGCGAGTTCCGGGTGCTGGCCGTCGGCGGCGACGGCGGCCAGGTAGCGGGCCTCGGCCGCGGCGCGGTCGGCCGAGGCGGCGGCTGCCGCCTGCGCCAACTCGTGCCCGACGTGGCCGCTCACGAACGCGGTGAGCTGGGCGAAGACCTCCAGCTTCGACGCGCCGTCCAGCCCGGTGGGCCGCAGGATCGCGAGCACGTGCTCCAGGAAGGCCAGGGTGTTCGGGCCGGGGCTGCGGCGGGTGGCCAGGGCGGCGGGCAGCCAGGGGTGGCGCAGCATGTGGGAACGCTGGAGGTGGGCGACGGCCTTCAGGTCGGCGCGCCAGTCGCCGGTGGGTGTGGTGGGCGGGCCGGTGGCGGTGAGTTCGCCGCTGACGTGGTCGACCATCAGCTCCAGCAGCGTCTCCTTGTCGGGCGCGTAGCTGTAGAGCGACATGACGCCGGCCCCGACCCGCGCGGCGACCCGGCGCATGGTGACCGCTTCGAGGCCCTCCGCGTCGGCCAGCGCGACGGCCGCCGCCGTGATCGCCTCCCGGCTGTAGGCGGGCCGGCGGCCCCTGCGGGGTTGCGGGTCGCTCAGCCAGAGCCGTTCGGGGTCGATCCCCGCCGCACCGGCGTCCGGGTCACGGGTCACGGCCGCACCCTCCTCATCCCTCGGTCCCTCGGTCCCTGGGCTCGTCGGTCCCTTGGCTCATCGGCGAACGGCGCGGCGCCCGGCACCGGCTCCGGCGGGCGCCGGCCGTCGCGCCGGCGGCGCCGTGAAGTACCAGCTCCCGCGGGTGCCCATCCAAGCATCACCTATTCTCGTACGACGTACGCGAATGAGGAGGGTGACGATGGCAGCACGCACACACGACCCCGCGCCGACCCCGACCTGGGCGCCGCCGCCCGGGAAACCGCCGCTGGCCGCCCGACTGGCGCGCGCGACCTGGCGCGGCCTGCCGGCCAGGCGGTACGCGGCGGGCTGGGAACCGGGCCTCGCGGTCCCCGCCGCCGACGGCAGCCCGCTGCTCACCGACCACTACTTCCCGCGCGCCACGGGCGACTTCCCCACCCTCCTCGTGCGCTCGCCCTACGGCCGGGGCTTCCCGTGGTCCCCGCAGTTCGGCATCCTCTTCGCCGAACAGGGCTTCCACGTGGTCCTCCAGAGCTGCCGCGGCACCGGCGGCTCGGGCGGCGCGTTCCACCTGTGGCGCAACGAGGCCCCCGACGGCCTGGCCACGGTGGCGTGGCTGCGCGAGCAGCCCTGGTTCAACGGCGCGCTGGGCACCGTGGGCCCCAGCTATCTGGGATACACGCAGTGGGCGCTGGCCGCGGACCCGCCGCCGGAACTGCGCGCGATGGTGCTCCAGGTCGGGCTGCACGACCCGTACGCCCTCTTCCACACCCGGGGCGCGCTCCAACTGGAGAACGCCCTCGCCGTCGGCGCCGGCCTGACGTACCAGCACCAGGGGTGGGGCCGTTCGTGAAGGCGATCCTGCGCCTCCAGCGGCGGCTGCGCGCCGTCACCGGCGCCCAGCCGCTGCGCGACGCCTACCCCACGGCCCTCGGCGGCCCGCTGCCCTGGCTGGACGACGTGCTGACGCACCCGGACGCCGACGACCCGTACTGGAACGGCGCCTCACTGGCGCACGTGGCGGCGGGCTCGCGGGTGCCGACCAGCCTGATCACCGGGTGGCACGACGTGCTGGCCGACCAGACCTTCGAGCAGTACGCGCGGCTGCGGCGGGCCGGCCGCGAGGCCACCCTGCTCGTCGGCCCCTGGACGCACACCTCGGCGCTGCGACAGGGCTGGGCCGAGGTGTTCGCCGAAAGCCTCGACTGGCTGCGCGCGCATCTGTGCGCCGACGCGCCCGCATCGCGCCGCACGCGGGCGCGCGTGCACGTCGGCGGCGCGGACACCTGGCGCGACCTGGCCGACTGGCCTCCCGCCCGGCCTGCCACCCCGTGGTTCCCCGCCCCGGACGGGCACCTCACCCGGCAGGCCACCGCGGCCCGCGCACCGCTCGCCTCGTTCCGCTACGACCCCGCCGACCCCACCCCCTCCGTCGGCGGCCCGCTGCTCTCCCGCGCCGCCGGCCCCCGCGACAACGGCCGCCTGGAGGCCCGGGACGACGTCCTGACCTTCACCAGCCCCCCGCTCACCGAACCGATCGACATCGTCGGCCCGGTCACGGCGCGGCTGAGCGTCAGCACGGACGGCGGCCAGGCCGACCTGTTCACCAGGCTGTGCGACGTGGACGAGCGAGGCCGCTCCGTCAACGTCTGCGACGGGCTCGGCCGGATACGCGCGACCGAGCGGGGGCCCGAGTACGTCACGGTCCCGATGAGCGCCACCGCCCACCGCTTCGCCGCCGGCCACCGCGTCCGCTGGCAGCTCAGCGGCGGCGCCCACCCGCGCTACGCGCGCGGCTCCAGCACGGCCGAACCGCCCATCGACGCGACCACGTTCACGCCGGTACGCGTCACCGTCCACACGGACTCGACCCTGCTCCTGCCCCACGACACCGAACCCGAGCCCGACGCTCATCCTGATTCCGCAGCCGCAGCCGCAGCCGCAGCCGCAGCCGTGGCCGAGTCCGAAGCGGTGGCCGAGCCCGGCACCGAGCCCAAGCCCGACGTCGAGCCCGCCCCCGACCCGGCCTGAGCCACCCGCGCCCGCACGAATCCGCGCGAACCCGTACGCCTGGCGCTCCCGCGTACGCCCCGCAGGAACCCGTACGCCGCGCAGGAACCCGTACGCCGCGCGCTCCCTCACACGCCGCGTACGCCTCCCACGCCTCCGCCTCGCCCTTCTTCGCCCGCCGCGCGCTCCCGCCTCAGCGCTGCGCCCGCGCGAGGGCGACTCGCAGCGGGCGATGGCCCGTCGCGGCGGCGCCCAGGGACGCCGCCTGCCCCAGGGAAGGGGGCTGTCCCGGGGAGGGAGGCTGCCCTGGAGAAGGGGGACGTGCCAGGGGCGGTGCCGGGGCCAGGGACACGGTGCCGTCCGACGCCGCCCCGTCCGGGCGCGGCGGCGTGGCCGCCACGGGCGGCGCGGGCTCCGGTGGCCGACCGGCCGCCTCCGGGTGCTCGACCTCGGCCCACCAGTCGGGCCCGTCCTCCAGGTAGCGCAGCAGGATGCCCTCGCGTACCGCCCAGGGACAGATGACCAGGGAGTGCACGCCGCTGAGCTTCATCGCCGTGTGGCCGACGATCGCGCCGGCCAGGCTCTGCCGGGCCCGGGGTCTGGTGATGCCGGGGAGTTCGGCCCGCTGCTCGGCGGGCAGCGCGGCCAACCGGTCGATCGCCACGCGCAGGTCGCGGCGGCGCAGCACGCGCTTGGCGAACGGGCCGCGACGCCCGGGGGCCGCCCCGCACAACCGCGCCAACTGCTGGAACGTGCGCGAGGTGGCGACCGAGGTGTGCGGCGCCTCCCAACGGATGCGGGCGGAGACGTCGCGGAGTTGGTGGCGCACCCGGCGGCGCAGGGCGACGATCTCGGCGGCCGACGGCGGGTCGCTCACGTGCAGGAACTCGTTGGTGAGCCGGTTCGCCCCCAGCGGCAGCGAGACCGCGAAGTCCGGCATCCGGCCCCGGCCGAAGGCGACCTCCAGTGAGCCGCCGCCGATGTCGAAGACGGACAGCGGGCCCGCGCTCCAGCCCATCCAGCGCCGGGCCCCGAGGAACGTCAGATGGGCCTCCACCTCGCCCGGGAGCACCCGCAGGCTCAGCCCGGTCCGCTCGCGCACCGCCCGCAGGACCTCCGCCCGGTCGGGCGCCTCGCGCACCACCGTGGTGGCGAACGCCAACGGCTCCGGCGCGCCCCAGTGGGCGGCCGTCTCCGTCGCCGCCCGCACCGCCGTGAGCAGCCGCTCGGTGGCCGCCTCGCCGAGCTGCCCCTGCGCCCCCACGTGTTCGGAAAGCCGCAACTTCCACTTCGCGGTGTGGACCGGGAGCGGCACTCCGTCCCTCGTGTCACTCACGGCAAGTCGGACGGTGTTCGACCCGATGTCGAGCACGCTTAACCTCATGGACTCCTGATACCCCCCTCGATGACACGAGATGCCAGGGAAACACACAACCGGGCCCGACGGGTCCGGATCGCTTCCCCGCGCGGCGCAAATCGAACTACGCCGCTACGGCCGACCCCTTCACCCGCGCCACGCGCGCGTACCCGACGACGGCGCGACAACCCCTCCCGTACGACCGCGAGATGACGACGGAACGGGCGGTCATCACGGCGCCGTTCCTGGGTACCCGGCGTCGTGCACACACCGGAAGGGCCGGTCCGCCACGGCGGCCGGCCCCATGACGAACCGACGAGGAGGTTCCGTGAGCACGGTCAAGGAAGCGGTCGAGGTGGCGGTTCCGCTGAGCAAGGCGTACGACCAGTGGACGCAGTTCGAGGAGTTCCCGCGCTTCATGGAGGGGGTCGAGGAGGTCAGGCAGATCGACGACCGGCACAACCACTGGACCACCACCATCGGCGGCGTGCGGCGCGAGTTCGACACGGAGATCGTTGACCAGCTCCCGGACGACCGGATCACCTGGCGGACCGTCGACGGCGAGACCCAGCAGCGCGGCACGGTCCGCTTCGAGCGGCTGGACGAGGCGCGCACCCGGGTGGAGCTGACGATGGACGTCGAGCCCACCGGCCTCGCCGAGAAGGGCGCGGACGCGCTGGGCGTGATCGGCCGCCGGGTGACGGGTGACCTGAACCGCTTCAAGGAGTTCGTCGAGCGCGGCGGCACCAACGGCAGTTGGCGCGGCCGTATCCGCCCGGGCGACGCCGGCACGACCGCCTGACCGGTCCACGCGTCGCCGGAACGCGTACTGACGGAACGCGCGCCGACGGAACGCGCGCCCACAGAACGCGCCGACGGGAGGCCCGTCGCCGAGACGGCGGCTCGGCGGACCAGGTGGCCGACCCCGTGCCCGCGCGAGCGCGCGTACGCCGTGCGGGGCACGGGGCCGTCGCCCGGCAGCGCGTGCCGCCCGATGCCGACGGCGGTGCGCCACAGTGGGCGGCGGGGCGCGAGCGGCGGGCGCGGCGCGCCACGGCCTCGGGCGTGGAAGGCGCCGCGCGCCCGCCACCGGAACGCCGCACTCCCCGGAGCAGATCGCGGAGCAGATCGCGGAGGTCGAACATGCAGCCCGAGGTGGACCGGATCGCCCAGCCCTGGGGCGAGCGCACGCCGTACGACCGTGGCGGCACCTGGCCGGTACGCGTCGACTCGTACCTGGAGCCCGGCATGACGGCCGACGCGGTGGAGCGGTGGGTGCCGACGGCCTCCATCCTGCACTCCAACGGGGACGCGCTGGACGTCGCGGTCGCCGGCGACCGGATCGTCGGGGTGCGCGGCCGGGCCGGGGACCGGGTGAACCACGGACGCCTTGGCCCCAAGGACCTGTTCGGCTGGCAGGCGAACCACTCCCGCGACCGGCTGACCACCCCGCTCGTACGCAGCGGCGACCGCCTGGTGCCCTGCGACTGGGACACGGCGATGGAACGGATCGTCGCCCGCACCCGGGAGCTGATGGCCGACCAGGGTCCGGACGCGCTCGGCTTCTACACCAGCGGGCAGCTCTACCTGGAGGAGTACTACACGCTGTCGGTCATCGCCCACGCCGGCATCGGCACCAACCACCTGGACGGCAACACCCGCCTGTGCACGGCGACCGCCGCCGAGGCGCTGAAGCAGACCTTCGGCTGCGACGGCCAGCCCGCCTCGTACGCGGACATCGACCACGCCGACGTCATCGCGCTGTTCGGGCACAACATGGCCGAGACCCAGCCGGTGCTGTGGATGCGCGTCCTGGACCGGCTGGCCGGCACCGACCCGCCACGGTTGGTCTGCGTCGACCCGCGCCCCACCCAGGTCGCCCGGCACGCGACCGTCCACCTCGCGCCGCGCGCCGGAACCAACCTGGCGCTGCTCAACGCGCTGCTGCACGAGGTCATCCGCACCGACCGGGTGGACCACGCCTTCGTGGCCGCCCACACCGTCGGCTTCGCCGAACTCGCCGAACGCGTCGCCGACCGCACCCCGGAGTGGGCCGCCGACATCTGTGACGTGCCCGCCCGCAGCCTGCGCGAGGCCGCCGAGATCGTCGGCGGTGCCGAGCGGTTGCTGTCCACCGTGTTGCAGGGCGTCTACCAGTCGCACCAGGCCACCGCCGCCGCCTGCCAGGTCAACAACCTCCAGTTGATCCGCGGCATGCTCGGCCGCCCCGGCTGCGGCGTCCTCCAGATGAACGGCCAGCCCACCGCCCAGAACACCCGCGAGTGCGGCGCCAACGGCGACCTGCCGGGCTTCCGTAACTGGCAGAACCCGGCGCACGTCGCCGACCTCGCCCGGGTCTGGAACGTCGACCCCTCCCGCATCCCGCACGACGCGCCGCCCACCCCCGCGATGGAGATCTTCCGCAAGGCCGAGCAGGGCTCGATCCGCATGCTGTGGATCTCCGGCAGCAACCCGGCGGTCTCCCTGCCCGAACTGCGCCGCATCCGCGCGATCCTCGGCCAGCCGCGCCTGTTCACCGTCGTCCAGGACCTGTACCTGACCGAGACCGCCCGCCTGGCGGACGTCGTCCTGCCCGCCGCCACCTGGGCCGAGAAGACCGGCACGTTCACCAACTCCGACCGCACCGTGCACCACTCCGACAAGGCCGTCGACCCACCCGGCGACGCCCGCCCGGACCTGGATATCTGGCTCGACTACGCCCGCCGGATGGACTTCCGCGACCGCGACGGCCAGCCGCTGGTCAGCTGGCACGACGCCGAGTCGGCGTTCACGGCCTGGCAGGATTGCAGCCGCGGCCGGCCCTGCGACTACACCGGCCTGAGCTACGAGCGGCTACGGGACGCCGACGGCGTCCAGTGGCCCGCCACCCCGGCCAACCCCGACGGCACCGAGCGGCTCTACACCGACGGCATCACCTGGGCCGCCCCCGACGCCTGCGAGTCCTACGGCAAGGACCTGGCCACCGGCGACCCGGCCTCCGAGGCCGCCTACCGGCAGCTCAACCCCGAGGGCAGGGCCGTCCTGAGGTCGGCCGCGTACGTCCCCCCGCGCGAGGCCCCGGACGCGGCGTACCCCCTCCAGCTCACCACCGGCCGCACCCTCTACCACTTCCACACCCGCACCAAGACCGGCCGCGCCCCGCAGTTGAACGCCGCGGCCCCCGAGGTGTGGGTGGAACTGTCCGCCACGGAGGCGCGCCGGCACGGGGTGGCCGAGGGCGACCTGGTCGAGGTCGCCAGCCCCCGGGGGTCCGTACGCGGCCGGCTGCGGATCACCGACATCCGCGACGGCATGGTGTTCCTGCCGTTCCACTACGGCTACTGGGACACCCATCAGGGCCCGGGCCCGGGCGGGACCGCCGGCCGGGCCGCGAACGAGACCACCGTCACCGACTGGGACCCGGTCTCCCAACAGCCCCTGTACAAGACCGCCGCCGCCCGCCTCACCCTGGTCGAGCCCGCCCACGGCGCCACCAGCCCCGCCCCCACCACCACGGCCTCCGCCCCCACCGACCCCCACGCGGCACCACCCACAAGGGGCGGGCCGTCGGCGGTGGCGGAGCAGCGCTTGGGGTAGGGCGGTGGGAGCCTGCTCGGGGACGGCGCACCGCACGTGACGCGCCGCGGCACAGCCGCGCTACCACTCCGCGTAGCGCAGGAACTGCCAGCCCAGTACGGCCAGGGCCAGCGTCTGTGCGGCGGAGACGAGCACGAGCGAGGGCCGGGTGGCGGGGGAGCACCAGAACGCGGTCACGCAGATCATCGGCAGCGCCGCGTACGTGAACAGGTCCACGGCGGTCTGGAGTCGCTTGCGCGTGGTGCGGCTCGCGTCGTCCCGGTGGTAGAACTCCCAGCCGAACACCGCACCGTGCGCGCCGCTCAGTTCAGCCAGCCGGGGCCCCAACCGCTCGCGGATGTAGCAGCCGACCGCGGAGATCTTCTCGTCGTTGACCAGGTAGGTCCAGCCGAGGACGAGGCAGACGACGGGCACGGCGAGCAGCAGTGGGGTCTGTCTGCTGTGGACGGTGGTCGCCAGGATCGCGGTGACCGCGGCGAGCGTGACGTAGAGCAGGTTGTCGCGGAATCCGATGCGGGTCTTCTGCTCCTCCTTCAGGCGGTCGTACTCGGCCAGCAACAGTCTGCTTTCGGTGATGTCCTCTGTCGCGGTCACGGCCCTCCCTCACCTCGGGGCCCGGTTGGGGCTGTTGGGTGGGCGGGCAGGGCTGTGGTCCCTGCCCGCCCGGTAGACCCGGACGACTCAGTCGGCAACGCGGAACGGCGGCAGGTTGGTGGGTTTGATGCGTTCGATCCACCCCTTCCCGTCCGCCGCGATCCCTTCCAGGAGGCGGAAGGCGTGGATGAAGCCAGCCGCGTTGAGATTGATCTCTGTGATGTCCTGGGGGTTCTCTTCCGGCGTCAGTTGATGGGTGTCGGCGTCCTTGACGCGGATGCTCCTGGCCGGCCCGTTCGTGAGGACGAGTTCCAGGTCGTATCCGGCACGGGTGTGTTCCGTGACCTGTACGGAGGACAACGCGTCGAACCGGTAGTTGCTGCGCTGCTCGTTCCCGCGCTTCGCGTTGGTGAAGTCGAACTCCTTGCTGATCTCACGGATGCCGTCCTGGGTGACCAGGAAGAGGCGGAAGCTGTAGCGCGAGTACCGCCACGGGCCGCCCTTGACCCGCCCCCGCTTGTAGGGGCGGGCGGGTGTCATCAGGATGGTGTGGGTGATCAGGTCCCGCCAGGTGAGCTGGTAGTGGCGCAGGGCTTCGTCGACGAACAGCGTCTTGTCGCAGGTGAGCCAGGTCTCCATCTCCAGCTCGCTGGGGCGCGTGGCGTCCAGGAAGGACTTCCAGTTCCGGTAGGCGAGCTGCCGCTCGGCCAACCGGTCGTGGTACTCCCTGGTCTCCTCGGTCAGCCGGCGCTCCTCGGCCCGGGCCGCCAGCCACGACGACGCCGCCGCGCGCCCGGACCAGACCGCGCCGACCACGGCCAGGACGGCCAGCGACGTCTGTGCCGCCGCGGCACCCGAGGCCACTGTCCTGAGCACGGCCACGGCCGTGAGGCCGAGCAGAACGAGGCCACCCACGCACAGCGCCTTCGCCGCCACGGGCGTCTCGTTCTGGTGGCGGCGGTCGAACAGCGTGCCGTTGTTGTGGCGGTTGCGGGTGTCCTCGGCGAGATAGCGGATCAGCCAGTTGACCCGGTCTACGGTGACGCGGCTCTCGCGGTAGAGAAGCGCGATCTCGGCGGCCAGGCTGTCCCGGATGCCGGCGGTGTGGTCGAGCCATGCACGCGGGGTGAACTCGTGGGGCGCCCGGACACTGAAGTAGTGACCGAACGAATGGCGGACGCTTTGGGTGAAGCCGTCCTTGGCGGCGGCGGGCTCGGCGGCGTCCTGGGCCGGGGGCTCACGGTCCCTGACCTCCGTTTGATGGTTCTCGTACCACCAGGGGCGGCCGAAGTGCGCCGCGGTCAGGCCCGCACCCAGTGCCACCAGCAACTCGACGACCGCCGCGGCCGGGTTCGTGACCAGCGCCAGGACCCAGAGGATCGCCGTGACGACGACGAAGAGGCCAACCCGGACGGGGAGGGCCGCCTGGGCGGCGGCAGCGGTGCTCGGACGGGGTGGCATGGCCCGCGGCCCGATGGGTTCGGGCTCGAAGTAGGCCCAGACCCGCTGGGCCCGGCCGTTGCTGAAGCGGGCCGCCTCGACCCGCTCGCGGTTCTCGACCCACAGGCTGTCCTTCAGCCCCCCGGTGAGCACGTGGTCGAGGTGGTGGAGGATCGCGTCACGGTGGTGGGGTGACAGCGCCCGTAGCCGTTCCAGTACGCGATCCGTCTCGCCGTTCGCGGTGCTGAGCATCGCCAGCAGTTCGAACGCGATGCGCAGAGCGTCCTTCCACTCGCCGTCGGCATAGGTCCCCACCAGCCCGGAGGCGTGACGCAACCGCTGGAGTTCCTCGGTGTTGAGCTCGTGGTAGGCGCGTGCGCTGAGCATGGAAAGCACCCAGTGGAAACGGACCTCCGCGTTGTCGTACCCGTGGGCGATCGCGTCACTGATCATGTCGCGGGCGCGACTGGGCACGCCGTCCGCCAGGAACCGCACGCCGACCCTGTACTTCTCCTGAGGCGACGCGTCCGGGTGGACGAAGTACACGTTGGAGTTGTGTACGGTCTCGGCCTGGATTCCGACGGTGGAATCCTCGGCCGAATTGTGCGTGAAACCGCCGTCGTTCACGATAAGGCCCCCGCCGCCACGACCAGCGGTGCCAGCATGGCCACCAACGCGGGAAACTCCGCGACGAGGCCGCGCAACCGCTTGAGCGCCATGGTCGCCTTCTTCGCCGACTCGGGAGTGCCCTCCCGCGCCCCCTGACGCGCCAGCCCCAGTTCGGCCAGCGCCTCCCGGTAGGTGTCCGCGTCGAGGGTGCCCTCGGCGTGGTGACGTTCCAGGCGCCCCTGGAATCCGTCCAGCTCCGCGACGAGATCCGTCGGGCTGGGCACCTTCGGAGCGGCGTTCACGTGCACGCTGCTCTCCCTGACCGAGCCGGCCATGATGCCCACGGTGCTGTGGTGGGCGGTGTTGCTGACCTGGTCCGCGTGGCTGCCATCCGCCTGCGCCTTGTCCGCCTGGTCCTTGTCCGCCTGGGCCATGGCGATCTGCTCCTGTTCCCCCAGTAGTTCCACGGCCAGCCGGATGCCGAACGCCGCCGCGTTCGCCGCGGCCCGTGGTTGCCAGTTCCGGTCCTTGGCGCTGCTCTTCGTGCCGTCCGCCCGGTCGCTGATGCCCCGGATGATGGCCACCGGCGCACCGTTGAGATGACCGGCCTGCGCCACACCGGCGGCCTCCATCTCGATCGCGAGCGCGTCGTTGTAGTGCTGGCGAATCCACTGCGCGTCGGCCGAGATCCTGGAGTTCTGTACGACCTCGCCGGCGGCGATGGCACCGAAACGCAACTGCGGCGCGCGCCCCTGACCTGGGGTGTCGTCGGCCCAGTCGTTCAGGCGAGCCAGATGCGAGCCGAGCTGGCTGATGCCGTGCGCCGCCTCCCACACCCGGGGGCGGGCCTTGCGGCCGTCGTCCTCGCTGGTCCCGCCGTGGTAGGCATACACGTGGGTCGCCATCACCACGTCGCCCAGCCTGGCGGTCTCCCACAGGGCACCGGCGACGCCGACGAACAACACGGCCACCGGCGAGAACTCCTGAATGGCGCGCTCGGCGATCACCGCGGCGGAGTGGTTTCCCTTGCTCGTCAGGCCGAGCGCCACGCGACACGAGGTGCCCCGCACGGCTCCCACCTCGAACCGCGTCCCTCGATCGTGGCGGTGCAACCGCAGGTCGGCCAGTCTCCGGCGCACGGCCTCGTATTCGAGATTGAGGGCGGTGAGAATCACCACCAGGTCATTCGACATCTACTCCCCTTCCGTTCTCGTGTCCTCTTCCGACGCGGGGGGCACCGGACGGATCAGCGGCGGCGACAACACCGTCTTCGGGCCGGCCCGGTAAAGCCGCGCGGGCCGCCCGCCCGTGGACCGGCGCCCCGATCCGGCGGGGACGATGAATCCCTCTACGGCCTGGACCTTCCGGTAGAAATTGCGGGTGTCGAGCTTCGTGCCCCAGACCGCCTCGTACACCTGCTGTAGCTCGACGATGGTGAAGAGTTCTCCGCAGAATGCCGTGGCCAGTGCCGAGAATTCGAGCTTGGTACGGGCGCGTTCGATGCCGTCCGTGAGGATGCGGTGGTGGTCGAAGGCCAGCGCGACCTCACCGGAGAGGGCGGCGTCCGCGGGGACCCACGCGGCATCCATGGCGTCCGTTCCCGCGATCGGTTCCGGAAGGCCCGGCGCGATCGCCAGGTGGGCCACGGAGACGACCCGCCCCCGTGGGTCGCGGCCCACGTCCCCGTAGATGGCCAACTGTTCGAGGTGCACCCATCCGGAGGTCAGCGCGGTTTCCTCGCTCAGCTCCCGGTGGGCCGCGTCCAGGATTTCCTCACCGGCGTGATTGAGGAACCCACCGGGCAGGGCCAGCATGCCCTGAAAAGGATCTTCGCCCCGCTTGACGAGCAGGACGCACAGGCGTCCCTCGCGCAGCGTCAGGATCACGAGATCGACAGTGAGTAAGACGGGTGGAGGTGACCAGTCATCAACTTCCATGCCGCTCACCGTACTTCGGTTTCTGTCACTTTAACAAGAAGGCGAGCGTGAAGACCGTCGACGCCGGCACGGGGGAGACCCTTCGTGCGGTTGACCCGCGTCCGCTCCGTGCGCGGTCAGATACGGGCCGGCCCAGCCGGTTCGTCCGGTGCCGCCCCGGCCAGTCCGTGAGCGCGCGCGAGCGGCTGGGCGGCGGCTGGGCGTCACGCGGCGGCGGGGTGGGGGAGCGCCCGGTCGCCGCCGGGGCCTGTGGCGGGGGCAGGGGGCAGCCCGGGAGGGCGGTCAGTGGCGGTCGCCTGGGCGCCGCCTGCGCGGCGCGGCTGGTCCGGGCGCATCGCCCCCCGAGCAGAAGCCACCACAGCGCCCAGCCCCCACACCCGCACGCCCCCGCCGCAACGCCCCCCACACCAAAAGGGCGAGGCCCGAAGGCCCCGCCCGTTACCGGCGATGGTTCAGCTCAGTGGCTCGGTCCGGCTCACGGCCAGACCAGGCAGTACGCCTGGTGGCCCGCCTCGTGCAGCCGGTGTGAGAAGTCCTGCCACTCGTGCAGCAGTTGGTAGACCCCGTACGCGTCCCGGGGGCCGCCGCGGTCGGGGACCGTGGACCAGATGAAGGCCGCGGCGCCCACGGCCTCCTCGCCGACGCCGCGGAGCGGGTCGACGACGGTCATGGGGAGCTTGACCACGGCGTAGTCGGGGTGCAGGACGACGAGCTCCAGCGGGGGCACCTTGTGCAGCGGTATGCCCTCGATGCCGGTGAGGACCATCGCGGCCATCGTCTCCGGCTTGATCTTGGTGAACATGCCGTGGCCGAGTTCGTCGCCGCCCAGTTCCTCGGGGCGCATCGAAATGGGGACGCGGGCCGCGGTGGCGCCGTCGGGCGCGCCGAAGTACTTGTACGTCACCCCCATACGGCCGCCTCTGTTGTCCGCGCTCGCCTCACGCCGCCGGTGGCGGCCGAGCCGCTGCCCCTCCGGGTTCTCCCGGCCGCCGCGGGCCTGTCGGCCCGCGGCATGGGGAAGGCCGGGCCGCTCGGGGCCCCGGTCATTGGTCCCCTCGCCCAGTTCGCCACCGCGATGCATATCTCCACCCGACCACTCGCGGCCACGGCCGCGCAACCCGATCATCGTGTCAGAGACCTCCCCCGGGAGGACGCCGTGAAACGCCCGCCCGCAGGACCCCATGAGGCTCTGACACCATGGCTTGTGTGAGCTATCCGTTCGAAACCCCAGTTTTGCAGACGCGCGGGGGCTGACGCCCGGCCGAAAGCGAGGAGATTCCCCGCGCCGTCGCCCGCCGGTGGGCCGCGTCCTCATGCCGCGGCCCCTCCCTACGTCTTGGCAGGTCAGGACCCAAGTGCCTTTTCCGTATGAAGCCCCAGTCTCGCAGAAGCTCTTCGATCGCGCCGGTGTCGTCACACCCGGTGGCGTGAACTCTCCGGTGCGCGCCTTCCGCGCCGTGGGTGGTACGCCCCGGTTCATGGTGTCCGGTGCCGGTCCGTACCTCACCGACGCGGACGGACGCGAGTACGTCGATCTCGTGTGTTCGTGGGGGCCGATGATCCTCGGCCACTCTCACCCGGAAGTGATCGCCTCCGTGCAGGCGGCCGTCGCGCGTGGTACCTCGTTCGGGACGCCCGGCGAGGGCGAGGTGGCGCTCGCCGAGGAGATCGTGGCCCGTATCGACCCCGTCGAGCAGGTCCGCCTCGTCTCCTCCGGCACCGAGGCGACGATGTCGGCGATCCGGCTGGCCCGCGGGTTCACCGGGCGCGCCAAGGTCATCAAGTTCGCGGGCTGCTACCACGGGCACGTGGACGCGCTGCTGGCCTCCGCCGGCTCCGGCCTGGCCACCTTCGGGCTGCCCGACACCCCCGGGGTGACCGGCGCGCAGGCGGGCGAGACGGTCGTGCTGCCGTACAACGACCTGGAGGCCGTGCGCGCCGCGTTCGCCGCGCACCCCGGCGAGATCGCCTGCGTGATCACCGAGGCGTCCCCCGGGAACATGGGCGTGGTCCCGCCGCTGCCGGGGTTCAACGCCGGCCTGAAGGAGCTGTGCGAGAGCAACGGCGCGCTGTTCATCTCGGACGAGGTGATGACGGGCTTCCGCGTCTCGAAGGCCGGCTGGTACGGCATCGACGGCGTGCGGCCCGACCTGATGACCTTCGGCAAGGTGATGGGCGGCGGCTTCCCGGCCGCGGCGTTCGGCGGCCGGGCCGACGTGATGGCCGAGCTGGCGCCGGCCGGGCCGGTCTACCAGGCGGGCACGCTCTCCGGTAACCCGGTGGCCACCGCCGCCGGCCTCGCCCAGCTCCGGCTCCTTGACGACGCCGCGTACGGGACGGTGGACGCGGTCTCGCAGGAGGTGCGCGGGCTGGTCGCGCGGGCGCTGGACCAGGCGGGCGTGGCGCACCGGATCCAGGTCGCGGGCAACATGTTCTCCGTGTTCTTCACGGACGCCGACGCCGTCGTGGACTACGCGGGGGCCAAGGCGCAGGAGGCGTACCGGTTCACGGCCTTCTTCCACTCCATGTTGGCCCAGGGCGTCTACCTGCCGCCCTCCTGCTACGAGTCGTGGTTCGTCTCGACGGCGCACGACGAGCGGGCCGTCGAGAAGATCGCCGCCGCACTGCCGGGGGCGGCGCGGGCCGCCGCGGACGTCACTGAATGATGGACGGCATGACCAACAGCGACAGCGAGAACGTGCGCCCCGTGGGTGGCGGCGGCGACGGTGAGACCACCGTGGTGCACCTGATGCGCCACGGCGAGGTGCACAACCCCGAGGGCGTGCTCTACGGGCGGATGCCCGGCTACCACCTGTCCGAGCTCGGCCGGCAGATGGCGGACCGGGTCGCGGAACACCTCGCCGGGCGGGAGGTCACGCACGTCGTGGCCTCGCCGCTGGACCGGGCGCAGGAGACCGCGACGCCCATCGCCAAGGCGCACGGCCTCGACCTCGCCACCGACGAACGGCTGATCGAGGCGGGCAACGTCTTCGAGGGCAAGACGTTCGGGGTGGGCGACGGCGCGCTGCGCAAGCCCGCGAACTGGCGGCACCTGACCAACCCGTTCCGGCCCTCGTGGGGCGAGCCGTACATCGAGCAGGTGGTGCGGATGATGGCCGCGCTCGGAGCGGCGCGCGACGCGGCGCGCGGGCACGAGGCGGTCTGCGTGAGCCACCAGTTGCCGATCTGGGTGGTGCGCAGCTTCGTGGAGCGGCGCCGGCTGTGGCACGACCCGCGGAAGCGGCAGTGCACGCTGGCCAGTCTCACGTCTTTCACCTACCGCGGTGACAAGATTGTCTCGGTGGGTTATTCGGAGCCGGCCATTGACCTGGTTCCGGTGCACCTGCGGGTGGGCGCGAAGCGAACGAAGGGCGGCGCCAAGGGGTTTGGCGCCTGACGCTCAGCCGCGTCCGTTCGCCGTCGGTTCCGTAATTCCCCGGTTTTCCCGTGGATTTCGCCGTGGGCTGACGGTCGCGGGCGGGCGGTGTTTGTGGCCGGGTGGCCGCGCGTTACGGCGCGCGCCGCCCGGCCGTTGTCTTCCGCCCGCCCTCCGGTCGATGTCGGCGTCTCATCGGGGAGCCCTGGGGCCGCTGCCACGCCTCTCACGTGCGCGCTTGGCGAGCGGCGCGGGTACGGCTTCGTCGCCGGGCACGGCCCCGGCGGCGCCCGACGGGAAACCTCCACGGGATCTCCGTAGGTCGGTCACGCGACGGGAACCGGGACGGCATCGCGCCCCGGCGGCGTTATTCGCTGGGCGTTGGCTCTGCGTAGGGCCGCGCATACATACGGCTTGGTAGCGGCAAAGTCGACGCCAAATTCCCGCATCCGGCGCGCGGAATGGGAACCCCGTCGGCTCATATCCCCTCTCACCGGGCGTCGCCTTTTCGGGGAAAGCGGCGGTACGCATATCGAGTACGAGATGGGGATGTAATGCGCGACATGAGTCGACGGGGACTGCTCGGCCTCGGTGCGGGGGCGAGCGCGGCGGCGGCGCTGACCGTCGCGGGCTGCTCGACCGGCTCCGGCGGCGGGGGGAACAAGACGCCGGGCGGCGGGCCGGCCACCCAGCAGGCCAAGGCGCGGCCGATAGGCGACGGCTCGACCGCCGACACCGGCCCGCAGCCGGGCCAGCCGGACAAGCCCGAGAAGCTGGAGATGGGGCAGAAGCCCCCGCAGTTCGTGGTCTTCTCCTGGGACGGCGCCGGCGAGGTGGGCAACGGCCTCTTCCCGCGCTTCCGCAAGATCGCCAAGGACCACGGCGCGTCGATGACCTTCTTCCTCTCCGGGATCTACTGCCTGCCCGAGTCGAAGAAGAACCTCTACCGGCCGCCGAACAACCCCGTGGGCGCCTCCGACATCGGCTACCTGACCGACGGGCACGTCAAGGACACGCTGCGCAACGTGCGCGAGGCGTGGCTTGAAGGCCACGAGATAGGCACCCACTTCAACGGCCACTTCTGCGCCGGCTCCGGCTCGGTCGGCCAGTGGACCCCGGCGCAGTGGCGCTCCGAGATCGACCAGGCCATGTCGTTCGTCACCAAGTGGCGCACCAACACCGGCTTCACCGACCTGGAACCGCTGCCCTTCGACTACCAGAAGGAACTCATCGGCGGCCGTACGCCCTGCCTGCTCGGCCAGGACAACCTGCTCCCCACCGCCAAGCAGCTCGGCTGGCGCTACGACGCCAGCTCGCCCGGCGGCCTCCAGGTCTGGCCGACCAAGAAGCAGGGCATCTGGGACCTCCCGCTCCAGCAGGTCCCGTTCCCCGGCCACTCCTTCGAGGTGCTCTCGATGGACTACAACATGCTCGCCAACCAGTCCAAGAACGCCACCCAGGGCCCGACCGCGCGCTACCCGGAGTGGCGCCGGGAGGCCACCGGCGCGTACATCAAGGGCTTCGAGCGGGCGTACGAGACCAACCGCGCGCCGCTGTTCATCGGCAACCACTTCGAGCAGTGGAACGGCGGCATCTACATGGACGCCGTCGAGGAGGCGATCAAGCACATCGCCGACGACAAGCGCAAGGACGTGCGGCTCGTCTCCTTCCGGCAGCTCGTGGACTGGCTCGACGCGCAGGACCCGCAGGTCCTCGCGAGCCTGCGCGGGCTCGGCGTGGGGCAGAAGTTCGGCGGCTGAGCCCGGCGCGACGGGCCGCCGCGCCGGCGCACGGGGCGCGGCCTGGGGCGAAGCGGAGTGAACAGGGGGGCGCGGAAGATCCGTGCGGCAGCCATGCGAAACTTTTCACATGAGTGCCTGCCGTGACCCTCGACGCCGCGTTGCCCGAGTGTGTTCCCAGGGTGGTTCGCCGCTGGCCGCCGGGATGGTGGTGCTGGCCGCCCTCGGCCTGACCGCCTGCGGGACGGGCGGCACCTCCGGCGGCTCGGCCGACACGAAGTTCGTGCAGGGTACCGGCGGTGTGAGCACCGTGGCCAAGGAAGATCGCAAGAGCGCGCCAAGTCTGTCCGGCAAGACGCTGGAAGGCAAGCAGCTCGACGTCGACGACTACCGAGGCAAGATCGTCGTCCTCAACATCTGGGGCTCGTGGTGCTCGCCCTGCCGGGCCGAGGCGCCCAACCTGGTCAAGGTCGCCGAGCGGACGAAGAAGCAGGGCGTGGAGTTCGTCGGGATCAACACCCGGGACACCAACGAGCACAACGCGCAGAAGTTCGAGAAGGAGTACGAGGTCCCGTACCCCAGCCTGTACGACCCGATCGGGAAGCTCATGCTGCGGTTCCCCAAGGGGAGCCTGAACCCGCAGGCGATCCCCACCACCATCATCCTCGACCGGGACGGCAGGATCGCGGTGCGGGCGCTGACCCCGCTCAGCGAGGAAGCGCTCGACAAGGCGCTCAAGCCGTTGATCGCGGAGAAGTGATCGCCGCGACATGAGCGTCCTCGCCGCTGCCACCGACCCCAACCAGACCGTCCTCACCGGCGCCCTGCTGCTCGCGCTGCCGGTGGCCGTACTCGGCGGTCTGGTCTCCTTCTTCTCGCCGTGCGTGCTGCCCCTGGTGCCCGGCTACATGTCGTACGTCACCGGCGTCACCGGCACCGACCTCGGGGAGGCGCGGCGGGGGCGGATGCTCGCCGGCGCCTCGCTGTTCGTGCTGGGCTTCACCGCCGTCTTCGTCTCCGGCGGCGCCCTCTTCGGCAACTTCGGCTGGGAGCTCCAGCAGCACAAGGAGACCATCTCCAAGGTGCTCGGCATCGTCACGATCCTGCTCGGCCTGTCCTTCATGGGCGTGCTGCGCGGGTTCGGGCAGCGGGAGTTCCGCTTCCACCAGAAGCCGGCCGTGGGCCTGGCCGGCGCGCCGGTGCTCGGGGTGCTGTTCGGCATCGGCTGGACCCCCTGTCTCGGCCCCACCCTCACGGCCGTGAACGCGTTGGCGTTCAATGAGGCGAGCGCGGGGCGCGGGGCGCTGCTCACCGCCGCGTACTGCCTCGGGCTCGGCCTGCCGTTCATAGCGGTGGCCGTGGCCTACCGTCGGGCCCTCGGCGCCTTCGGCTGGGTCAAGCGGCACTACGTATGGGTGATGCGGATCGGCGGTGGGATGCTCATCGCGCTCGGTCTGCTGCTCGTCACGGGCGTCTGGGACCGCATGATGGACGACATGCGGGTCTGGACCTCCAGCTTCAACGTTGGGATCTGATCCATGGCCACCACCGACACGGACACCGACGCCGATACCGGCACCGGCACCGGTGACGCAGCGGCCGACGCGCCGGCCCGCGAGGGCGGCTCCTCGGCCGACGGGGGCTCCCCGGCCGCCGCCGACGGCGGGTCCGCGGGCGCCGACGAGTTGGGCGCGGCCGGCACGCACCTGTCCACCGCGCCGACCGAGGGCCAGGCCGTGCCGGGCTCCTTCGGCGGGGTGCGCGCCCCCGGCGTACTCGGGGCGCTGGCCTGGACGGGCCGGGAGGTCTACGGCTGGGTGCGCTGGTGCTGGCGGCAGCTCACCTCCATGCGGGTGGCCCTGCTGCTGCTCCTGCTGCTCTCGCTGGGCGCGATCCCCGGCTCGCTGATCCCGCAGACCGGCGTGGACCCGCTCAAGGTCGAGCAGTTCAAGGCCAAGCACGAGACGCTGACCCCCGTCTACGAGAAGCTGGGGATGTTCCACGTCTACAGCTCGGTGTGGTTCTCGGCGATCTACATCCTGCTGTTCGTCTCGCTCATCGGCTGCATCGTGCCCCGCACCTGGCAGTTCGTGGGCCAGCTCCGCGGTCGCCCGCCGGGCGCCCCGCGCCGGCTGACCCGGCTTCCCGCGTACACCACCTGGCGCACCGAGGCGGAGCCCGAGCAGGTGCTCGCGGCGGCGCGCACGGTGCTGCGCGGGCGCCGGTTCCGGGCGCACGTGGCCGGGGACGCGGTCGCCGCCGAGAAGGGCTACCTGCGCGAGGTCGGCAACCTGCTCTTCCACCTGGCGCTGATCGTGGTCCTGGTGGCCTTCGCGGTCGGCCAGCTCTGGAAGTCCGAGGGCGGCAAGCTGATCACCGAGGGCGACCAGGACGGCTTCACCAACAGCCTCACCCAGTACGACGACTTCAAGTCGGGCGCCTTCTTCGACAAGGACAACCTGGAGCCCTTCGGCTTCTCGTTGGAGAGCTTCGACGCCCGCTACGAGCGCGAGGGCTCGCAGCGCGGCACCGCCCGCGAGTTCCGCGCCCACGTGAAGTACTGGGAGGGCGCGGACGGCAAGGAGAAGCGGACCTCGATCGAGGTCAACGAGCCGCTGGAGATCGCGGGCAACAAGGTCTTCCTGCTCTCCACCGGGTACGCGCCGGTCATCACGGTCAAGGACGGCAAGGGCGACATCGCGTTCAAGGGCGCGGTGCCCTTCCTCCAGCAGGACGCCAACCTGACCTCGTCCGGCGTGGTCAAGGTGCCCGACTACCGGGACAAGAACGGCAAGAAGGAGCAGCTCGGCTTCCAGGGCTTCTTCGTGCCGACCTGGGGCGGCGCGGACGCGAAGACGATGTTCTCGCAGTTCCCCGCGCTGGACTACCCGGTGATGTTCCTGACCGCGTACCACGGCAGGCTGGGCATCGACGGCGGGCTGCCGCAGAACGTGTACCAGCTCAACACCGACAACATGAAGCAGTTCAAGAACCCGGACGGCAGGGCGTTCGCGCAGAAGCTGCTGCCGGGCGAGACGATGACGCTGCCGAACGGTGCCGGAACCCTCAAGTTCGAAGGCATCAAGACCTGGGCCAGCTTCCAGATCTCCCACCAGCCGGGCAACGAGCTCGCGCTGATCGGCTCGGTCGCCGCGCTGGTCGGCCTCGCCGGTTCGCTGTTCATCCAGCGCCGCCGGGTGTGGGTACGGGCCGTGCCCGGCAAGGACGGCCAGACGGTCGTCGAGATGGCCGGGCTCGGCCGCAGCGAGTCCGCCAAGCTCCCCGAGGAGCTGGCCGACCTCGCGGTGGCCCTCCAGGCGGACGCCCCCGCCGAAGCCGAACCGGAATCTGAGTCACCAGATCCTGCCGAAGGAGCGCGCGCGTGAACCTCGCTGCCGCAGCCAACGAGAACCTGGCCAACATCAGCAACGTGCTGATCTACTCGGCCATGGCGGTCTACACCCTGGCCTTCATCGCCTACATCACCGAGTGGGTGTTCGGCAGCCGCAGCAAGGTCGGCCGCACCGCCGCGGCGCTGGCCCCGACCGCCGGGGCCGAGAAGGCGTCCACGGTCACGGTCCAGGTCACGCAGCAGGGCGGCGGCACCGCCGTCCTGGAGCGGCCCAAGGTCGTCACCCGCTCGGCCCCCGGCTCCCGCGACGTGCCGGACGGCCCGGGCGCGGCGGGCGGCACCGAGAAGGGCGACCTCTACGGACGCATCGCCGTCTCGCTGACCGTGCTGGCCGCGCTGCTGCACGTCGGCGGCGTCCTCACCCGCGCGCTCTCGGTCGAGCGCGCCCCGTGGGGCAACATGTACGAGTTCTCCATCACCCTGTCGATGGTGGCGGTCGTCGCGTACGTGGTGCTGCTGGCCAGCGGCAAGAACGTGCGCTGGATCGGCCTCCCGCTGGTCACCACCGCCCTGCTCGACCTGGGCC
This sequence comes from Streptomyces sp. MGP-BFMKR1, assembly GCF_057766585.1. Taxonomy (NCBI): domain Bacteria; kingdom Bacillati; phylum Actinomycetota; class Actinomycetes; order Kitasatosporales; family Streptomycetaceae; genus Streptomyces; species Streptomyces sp. MGP-BFMKR1. The sequence continues at coordinate 3,649,422 of NZ_CM173408.1, read as the reverse complement.
TCGCGGTGTCGGTGCTCTACACCGACAGCGACCAGTTGGTGCCGGCCCTCGACTCGTACTGGTTGTGGATCCACGTCAGTTGCGCGATCGTCTCCGGCGCGGTGCTCTACCTCGGCGCCGTCGCCACGCTGCTCTTCCTCTTCCGCGACCGGTACGAGACGAAGCTGGAGAACCCGGACGGCAAGCAGCCGGGCGCCTTCGCCACCTCGATCCTGGAGCGGCTGCCCTCCGCCGCGTCGCTGGACAAGTTCGCGTACCGGATCAACGCCACCGTCTTCCCGCTGTGGACCTTCACCCTGATCGCCGGCGCGATCTGGGCCGAGAAGGCGTGGGGCCGGTACTGGGGCTGGGACCCCAAGGAGGTCTGGACGTTCATCACCTGGGTCGCCTACGCCTGCTACCTGCACGCCCGGGCCACGGCCGGCTGGAAGGGCCGCAAGGCGGCGTACCTGGCGCTCATCGCCTTCGCCTGCTTCCTCTTCAACTACTACGGCGTCAACATGTTCGTCACCGGCAAGCACTCGTACGCGGGCGTCTGACCTCCGAGTTCTGACGCGCGCACCCGGCAGCGGCCGGTTTCTGTGACCCAGGTCACGGGAACCGGCCGCTGTCATATGGACAGTTCCAGGGCGTGGAGACAACACCGCGCACGCTCATACGCCAGGGGGACCCCACCGCCTTCGCAGAACTCTTCGACGCCCACGCCCGCTCCGTCTACAACCACGCCTACCGGCTGACCGGCGACTGGTCGGTGGCCGAGGACGTGGTCTCGCTGACCTTCCTCGAAGCGTGGCGGCTGCGCGCCCGGGTGGACGCCGACGGCGGCAGCCTGCGCCCGTGGCTGCTGGGCATCGCGACCAACACCGTACGCAACACGCGCCGGGCCGCGCGCCGGCACGCGGCGGCCCTGTCCCGGGTGCCGCCGCAGGCCGCCGAGCGCGACTTCGCCGACGAGGTCGCCAGCCGCGTCGACGACGCGGAACTCCTGGAGCACGTCCAGGTCGCGCTGCGCGCCCTGCGCAGGCCCGAGCGCGAGGTGATCGCGCTGTGCGTGTGGTCGGGGCTCGACTACGCGGCGGCGGCGCGGGCCCTGGGCGTACCGGTGGGCACCGTACGGTCCCGGCTCTCCCGGGCCCGCACCAAGCTGGCCACCGCGGTGGCCGCCGGGCACGCGGGGCGCACCACCGGGCGCGCGGTACGGGGGGCCGCGCGCCCGGCGGCGACCCTCGCCGCCGCCCGCGAACCAGTACGAGACGGCCACGCCACCCGGGTCCGACCCCATCTGCCCCGGCCCATCCAGGAGGGACACCGATGACCGACCTCCCGTCCGCCCCCGAACGAGATCTCCCTCCCGGCCGTCACCACCTGTTGCGCGAGCACCTGGTGCACGAGATCGGGCGGGCCGCCGCCGACCGACCCGCCGCGACCACCCCGCGCCTCGCGCGCCCGTGGCTGCGGCCGGCCTTCGCCGGCCTGGCCCTCGCGAGCACGCTGGCCCTCGTCGTGCTGGCCACCATGTCCCTGCCGGGCGGCGGCGAGGACGGCGCGTCAGCGGGACGGGGCGGCGCGGCCAGCTACGCCTTCGCGCCTCACGCGGGCGCCGACGAGCGGGACGGCGCGGCGCGGGTCCTCGAACACGCGGCGGCCTTCGCCGAGCGGGAACGGGTGCGGGCGAAGGGGCCCGTCCGGGACGACCAGTACGTGTACGTCGACGGCATGGTGACGGTCGCCGACGTGGGACGGAAACCCCTCAGGATTCCCGCGCCGCATCGGCGTGCGGTGTGGGCTCCGGTGGACGGCACGGGCGAGCGCACGGTCGCCGAGGGCGGGGAGTGGTCCTACGGGCCGCGCGCCGGGATCTCGGACGGGCCCGGCAGCAGCGTCTACCGGTACCTCCGGTCCCTGCCGACCGAACCGGACGCCCTGTACGCCTGGCTGCGGGAGGCCGCGCGGACGCGGGACGGCGACGCGCGCGACGGCGAGGAGGAGGCCCAGCAGATGTTCGAGATCGTGACCCACACGATCAGTGACGCCGTCATGCCGCCGGGCCTCGGCGCCGCCCTGTTCCGGGCCGCCGCCCGCATCCCCGGCACGGTCGTCGTGGAGGACGCGGTGGACGCCGCGGGGCGACGCGGAGTGGCCGTCGCCCGGACGGGCGGCGGAGGCGACGACCGCGAGGAGTTGATCTTCGACAGGGTGACCGGTCAGTACCTCGGCCAGCGCACCGTGTGGCTGAAGGACTCGGGCCCCATCGAGGCGGGCATGGTCTCCCGCAGCGAGGCGGTGTTCCATACGGCCATCGTCGACAAGCTGGGCCAGTATCCGGTGGGCCGCCCCCGGGTCACCACGCGCTGACCCCCTCTCCCGCAGGTCACCTGACTCGCTGACACAACCTCAGCCGCCCCTGACGCGTCCCCTTCCTAGGGGGCGCGCGGAGTGTCGCGGCGCGCCGGCTCACGCGGCGACGCCCCGTCCGGGGCGGGCACCGGGGCCTTGCCCGTGTCCGGCGCCGACCGTACGGGCGGCGCCGGGGCGACACACGCCGGTGTTCGGGCCCGGCCACGAGCGCGGGAAGAGCTGGCCGCGCCGGGGCCCGGCCCGTGGAAGAGGGGAACCGATGCGCACGCGAGGGGCCGGGGCCGACACGCCGACCGAGCCGGAGCCGGAACCGGCGTCGACCGCGCCCGAGCCCGCGTCGAGCGAGCCGGCCGACCCCGGGCCCACTCCGGTCGACCTCGGGCCCACCCCGGCGGAGCCGGCCGACCCCGAGCCCGTCCCGGCGGCCGACGCCGCGCCCGCTTCGGAGACCTCCGCGCGCTCGCGCCTGGCCCGGCTGTTCGGGCCGGACATCGCCGGGCCGGTGGTGGCCGTCGCGATGGTCTTCCAGGTCGTCTCCACCATCGCCCCCTCGCTCGACGGCAGGTCGGACGGGCACCAGCTCGGACGCCCCCGGCCCACCGCGGGTCCGCCGGCGAGCAGCACGTACGCGCCGGGCGCGCACGGCGGGGGCGACGAGAAGGACGGGGCGCCGGAGTTGCTCGCCCGCGCCGCCACGGCCGCCGAGCGCGGTCGTGGCTTCCACCCACGGGACGGCGAGTTCACCTACGTGCGCTCGCAGAGCGCGGTGGCGGCGGACTCCGGCGACGAGACGGCGTGCACCTTCGTGGAGCCGCTCCGACAGCGTCAGATCTGGCGCTCGGTGGACGGTTCCCGGGCCGGACTGCTGCGCAGCGAGCAGTACCCCGGCGAGCGGATCAGGCTCGACCCGGACCCGCCGGGCCCCACCTCGACGGCCTTCCGCCACCTCCAGCGGCTGCCGCGCGACCCGGCCGCGCTGCTGCGCGCCCTGTCCCCGGCCGAGTCAGCCGGCCGCCCCAGCGACCAGCAGGTGTTCCGTACGGTCGGCGGGATGCTGGCCGAGACGGTGCTGCCGCCCGCGACGGAGGCGGCGCTGTACCGGGCGGCGGCCCGCATCCCCGACGTGGTCGTGGTCCGGGACGCGGTGGACGCGGTGGGCCGGCGCGGTGTCGCGGTGGCCCGGGTCGACGAGGTGACGGGCGAGCGCGACGAGTGGCTGTTCGACCGGGAGAGCCTGCGGCTGCTCGGCGTACGGGTCGTCCTGGTGGACCCGGAGAAGGCGCCCGGCGCGGACCGTGAGAAGTGCGACACGCCCAAGGCCGGCGCGGTGACGAGCACGACGGCGGTGGTGGACCGTGGCGTCGTGGCGCGACCCGGGGAGCAGCCGCGCGCGGGGCGGGCTCCGGCGGGTCGGTGAGACGGTGCGGCGGTGAGGCTCAGCCGCGCTGCGGGCCCTGCGGTCCCTCGTCGTCGCGGCGGTCGGTCTCGGGCTTGCGGTCGGCGGCGCCGGGGTCGGTGCCGGAGGCCGGCCCGGAGTCCGCGCCGGAGCCCGACCCCGTACCGGAGCCTGACCCCGTGCCGGAGGTGGGCCCGGGGCCCGCGCCCGGCTCGGTCGTGGGGCCCGAGCCCGCACCGGAGTCCGGGTCGGAGGCCGGACCGGCGTCGGGGGACGAGGTGGAACCGGGGCCCGTCGCGTCGTCCGGTCGCGGGTCCTTGCGCAGCGACTTGAGGAACTCGGGGTTGTCGTCCGGGGCGACCCAACCGCCGCCGCCGCGCCGGCCGCCGAACGCCCCGGCGATGCCGCCGCCGGCCCCGCCCGCGCCGCCGACCGCCTTGCGCGGGCGGCCCACCGTCAACCAGGCGATGGGACCGATCAACACCTCGCCGAAGAGCAGCACGATGATGACCCACGCCACCTTCGGCAGCTTGCGGACCTCGTTCTCGGGGGTGTTCAGACAGTCGATGAAGGCGTAGATCCACAGCGCCAGGATCAGCAGGAACGGCAGATACCTGAGCATGCTGGGAGGCCCCCTGAAAGACGTCGCGGCGGTTGCGGTGTGCTGGGAGCGATGCCCCAGTGACGTGTCCAGGGTAGTCCGTGTCGGATACTGGACCGCATGGCTTATGACGATCTTCGCTCGCTGCTGCGGGCGCTGGAGCGCGACGGTGACCTGAAGCGCATTAAGGCCGAAGTCGACCCGTACCTGGAAGTCGGGGAGATCGTCGACCGGGTGCAGAAGGCCGGCGGGCCCGCGCTGCTGTTCGAGAACGTCAAGGGCTCGGCGATGCCGCTGGCCATGAACGTCTTCGGCACCGACCGCAGGATGCTCAAGGCGCTCGGCCTGACGTCGTACCAGGAGATCAGCGAGAAGATCGGCGGGCTGCTCAAGCCGGAGCTACCGACGGGCTTCACCGGCGTGCGCGAGGCGTTCGGCAAGCTGGCCGGGATGACCCACGTGCCGCCGAAGAAGGTCAAGGACGCGCCGGTGCACGAGGTCGTGTTGACCGGCGACCAGGTGGACCTGGACCGCCTGCCGGCGCTGTTCACCTGGCCCGGCGACGGCGGCTCGTTCTTCAACCTGGGCCTGACCCACACCAAGCACCCCGAGACCGGCGTGCGCAACCTGGGCCTGTACCGGCTCCAGCGGCACGACAAGCGCACCATCGGGATGCACTGGCAGATCCACAAGGACAGCACCAACCACTACCAGGTCGCCGCCCGCCGTGGTGAGCGGCTGCCGGTGGCCATCGCGTTCGGTACTCCGCCGGCCGTGACGTACGCCTCCACGGCGCCGCTGCCGGGCGACATCGACGAGTACCTGTTCGCCGGGTTCCTGCGCGGCAAGCGGATCGAGATGGTGGACTGCAAGACGGTGCCGCTCCAGGTGCCGGCGCACTCCGAGGTGGTCCTCGAAGGCTGGCTGGAGCCGGGCAAGACGCTGCCGGAGGGGCCGTTCGGCGACCACACCGGCTTCTACACGCCGCAGGAGGACTTCCCGGCGCTGACCATCGACACCATCACGATGCGCCGGCGCCCGCTGCTCCAGTCCATCGTGGTGGGCCGGCCGCCGACGGAGGACGGGCCGCTGGGCCGCGCCACCGAGCGCTTCTTCCTGCCGCTGCTCAAGATCGTGGTCCCGGACATCGTGGACTACCACCTGCCGGAGTCGGGCGGCTTCCACAACTGCGCGATCGTCTCGATCGACAAGCGCTACCCCAAGCACGCGCAGAAGGTGATGCACGCCATCTGGGGCGCGCACATGATGTCGCTCACCAAGCTCATCGTCATCGTCGACGCGGACTGCGACGTACACGACCTGCACGAGGTCGCCTGGCGCGCCCTCGGCAACACCGACTACGCCCGCGACCTGACCGTCGTCGAGGGCCCGGTCGACCACCTCGACCACGCCTCGTACCAGAAGTTCTGGGGCGGCAAGGCGGGCATCGACGCGACGCGCAAGCTGCCCGAAGAGGGGTACACGCGTGACGGTGGCTGGCCGGAGATGGTCGAGTCGGACCCCGGCACGGCCGACAAGGTCACCCGCCGCTGGAAGGAGTACGGCCTCTGAGGCCGCCCCCATGAGTGCTGATTCGGCAACGTCGGAAGTCATCGGGCCCGAGCCCGCCCCGCCCGGCAAGGTCAAGGCGTTCCTGCGGCTGGTGATGATCGAGCACTCGGTCTTCGCGCTGCCCTTCGCGTACATCGCGGCGCTGACCGCGATGTACGGCGAGGACGAGAGCATCCACTGGGGAACGCTGTTCCTGGTGACGCTGGCGATGGTGGGGCTGCGGACCTTCGCGATGGCCGCCAACCGCATCATCGACCGCGAGATCGACGCGCGTAACCCGCGCACGGCCGGGCGCGAGTTGGTCACCGGGGCGGTGTCGGTGCGCTCGGCGTGGACCGGCGCGCTGGTGGCGCTCGTGTTCTTCCTGGGCGCCGCCGCGCTCCTCAACCCGCTGTGCCTGGCGCTCGCGCCGGTCGCGGTGGTGCCGATGGTGGTCTATCCGTACGGGAAGCGGTTCACGAACTTCCCGCACGCCATCCTCGGCATCGCGCAGGCGATGGGCCCGATCGGCGCGTGGCTCGCGGTGACCGGTTCCTGGTCGTGGGACGCGGTGATCCTCGGCCTCGCGGTCGGCGTGTGGATCGGCGGCTTCGACCTGATCTTCGGCTGCCAGGACGTGGCGGCCGACCGGGCGCACGGCGTGAAGTCGGTCCCGGCGCGGTTCGGCATCCCGGCGGCGCTGTACGGCGCGCGCGGCAGCCACGTCGTGACGATGGGGCTGCTGGTCTGGTACGCGCTGGCGACGGGCGCGGGCGCGCTGTTCTGGGTGGGCCTGGCGGTGGTGGCGGTGGCGTTCGTCTACGAGCACTCCATCGTGCGCCCGCACGACCTGTCCCGGCTCAACCGGGCGTTCTTCACGGTCAACGGCGTCATCGGGATCGTGCTCTTCGTGTGCACGCTGGCCGACCTGTTCGTACGCGGCCTGACGCTCTGAGCCGGAGGCCGGGCGGCGGACGCCCGGCCGCGGGCTCGGGACGAGCGGCGGGGTCGGGCCGGGCGGCCGGCTCGGCCGCGTGACGGGCGGCGGGCTCGGTCCCAGCACGGGCGGCGGTGGGGCGCGCGGGCGCCCGGGTCGGGGCCGCCCTGGGGCGCGCAACTGCCCACGTGCGCCCGCCAATCCGGGGGCGCATCCACCCCTGGGAGCGCCGCTTACCGGGGCCTGCCCGCCCGGCCCCGGCACCGTCGGCGTCGTCACGGGAAGGGGCGGGGGACCGGCGGCCGGATGGGCGCCGTGGGGTGCCGGATAGGCTCGGCCCGTGGAACGACTCCAACCCGCACCCCAGCGCCGACCCTGGATCGTGGGGGTGTCCGGCGCCTCCGGCACGCCCTACGCGGCCTCCGTGATCCGCGCGCTGCTGCGCGCGGGCGAGCCCGTTGACCTGGTCATCAGCCGCGCCGCCCGGCTGACACTGCTCGATGAGACCGGCATCTCCTTCCGCGACGCGCACTGGCGCGCGGACCTGGTCCGCTGGCTGGCGCGGGGCGCCGACGGCAGCGCGGACGCGTTCGCCGACGAGGTGCGGCAGCTCGCTGTCGAGAGCGCCGACGAGGCCCCCGACAAGTCCGCCGACGTGCGCTACTGGACCGCCGGTGACCTGGCCGCCGGTCCGTCGTCCGGCTCGTACCCGGCCCAGGGGATGATCATCGTCCCGGCGAGCACGGCGGGCGTGGCCGGCGTCGCGCTCGGGCTCTCGAAGGATCTGCTGCAACGGGCGGCGAGCGTGACGCTCAAGGAGCGCCGGCCGCTGATCGTCGCGCTGCGCGAATCCCCGCTGACCGGGCAGACGCTCCGGCACCTGGTCACGCTCGACGAGGCGGGCGCCGTGGTGCTGCCCGCCTCGCCGGCGTTCTACGCGGGGGCGACGCACATCCAGGAACTGGTGGACTTCGTCGCCGGTCGGGCGCTGGACGCGGCGGGGGTGCCGCACGCGCTGTACCGCCGATGGGAGGGGGAACTCGGTGGTGCCAGTGGTTCGCGCCGTGCGGGGTAGCTCCGTATCGGCGCGCCGGTGCCGGTGCGACGGCGCGCGCGCGGGTAGCGCGTACGGGCGTCGCGGGGCGGGCCCTGGACATGGAGAAGCGGCAGGCCGGGGGGTTGGTGCTGCCCCGTGCCCTGCCGCCGTGACGCGTCCTGCTGAGGGCGCGGCTCCGGCGGGACGCGTGGGCGCCGGAGTGCGCGAGCCTGACGCTCGGCGTCAGGCCGCATCAGGTCGATGCGGTGCGGCTGCGGTCAGCGCTTCTTGGCCCGGCCCTTGTGGGCCTTGGCCGAGGTCTCGCGCTGCTGCTGCGCAGCCTGCTGGGCACGCGAGCGGTTGGCCAGCTCCTGCAGCTCACGCATGCGGGCATAAGCCATCTCGATCGTGTACAAGGGGTAGCTCACTCCTGAAGAATCGTCGTTGATTGAGGTAGTTCAGCTAGAGATTCGCAGGACATCTCGCCCTGCATGCCTTAGATTCTACACCCAAACCTTCTTGATCGCAGAACTTTGAAAGGTGCGTGCCGTCACATGGACGCGGTGGACAGGCAACTCATCCAGGCCCTGCGGGAGAACGGTCGGGCCTCGTACGCGGAGCTCGGGCGGCTCGTGGGCCTGTCCGGGCCCAGCGTCACGGACCGGATCAACCGCCTGGAGGCGGCCGGGGTGATCACCGGTTACCGCGCGACCGTCGACTCCGCCTCGCTCGGCCTCGGCGTGACGGCGCTCATCGGCATCCAGCTCTCCGACGCGGTGGACCACGAGGACGTGGCCGACCGGCTGCGCGACCTGGCGGAGATCGAGGACTGCTGGTTCATCGCGGGTGACGACTCGTACATGCTCAAGGTCCGGGCCGGTGACGTGGACGACCTGGAACGCACCATCCGCCGCCTGTCCGGCACCACCGGCGTCTCGCGCACGCGCACCACGATCGTGCTCTCCACCAAGTGGGAGAACCGGGTCGGGGAGCTGCCCGAGGACGTGTGACCGCGCGCCCGGGGTTTCAAACATGGCGCACCCCACCCGTCGCTCGCCGTGGTGTGAGCCGGGCGGGTGGGGCGCGCGCGGCGGGGAGTACGCTCGGTGCAGCCCGATGGACAGAGGTATATGGGAGGCGCCGGATGGCTGGGTCTATGGCCGTGTCAGCGAATGACGCGGGGCTCAAGCGGGAGCTGGAGCAGAAGATCCGCGCCGGGGAGCGGCTGACGCGCGAGGACGGCATCGCCCTCTACGCGTCGGACGACCTGGCCTGGCTCGGCGGCCTCGCGCACGAGGTGCGCACCCGCAAGAACGGTGACGTCGTCCACTTCAACGTCAACCGCCACCTCAACATGACCAACGTGTGCACGGCCTCGTGCGCGTACTGCTCGTTCCAGCGCAAGCCGGGCGAGAAGGACGCGTACACCATGCGCATCGAGGAGGCCGTGCGGCTGGCCAAGGCGATGGAGGGGGAGAACCTCACCGAGCTGCACATCGTCAACGGCCTGCACCCGACCCTGCCCTGGCGCTACTACCCGCGCTCGCTGCGGGCGCTCAAGGAGGCCCTGCCGCAGGTCTCCCTCAAGTGCTTCACGGCCACCGAGATCCAGCACTTCGAGAAGATCTCCGGGCTCTCCGCCTCGGAGATCCTGGACGAGCTGATCGACGCCGGCCTCGAATCGCTCACCGGCGGCGGTGCCGAGATCTTCGACTGGGAGGTCAGGCAGCACATCGTGGACCACGACACCCACTGGGAGGACTGGTCCCGCATCCACCGCCTGGCGCACGAGAAGGGCCTGAAGACCCCGTGCACGATGCTGTACGGGCACATCGAGGAGCCCCGCCACCGGGTGGACCACGTGCTGCGGCTGCGTGAGCTGCAGGACGAGACGGGCGGCTTCCAGGTCTTCATTCCGCTGCGCTACCAGCACGACTTCGTGGACGTGAAGGACGGCAAGGTCCGCAACCGGCTCCAGGCCCGCACCACCATGGCCACCGGCGCCGAGGCGCTCAAGACCTTCGCGGTCTCGCGGCTGCTGTTCGACAACGTGCCGCACGTGAAGGTGTTCTGGGTGATGCACGGCGTGCAGACCGCCCAGTTGGCCCTCCAGCACGGCGCCGACGACATGGACGGCTCGGTCGTCGAGTACAAGATCACCCACGACGCGGACAACTACGGCACCCCCGACAAGCTGACCCGCGAGGACATCCTCGACCTGATCCGGGACGCCGGCTTCCGCCCGGTCGAGCGCAACACGCGCTACGAGATCCTGCGCGAGTACGAGGGCCCCGACCCGGCCCGCCGCGACGCGCCCCAGCCGATGCGCCTCTGACCAGGTCTCCCCGGCTCCACGGCCCCCGGCTCCGCAGCCCCACGGCCTCACGGAGCCGAGCCCGTCCGTCGCCGCCCGCGACACCGCCCCCACGGTGGTGTCGCGGGCGGCGGCGTCTGAGCCGGGCCCGCGCGGGTACCCGGCCCGCGTGACCAGCCGCAGCAGAAGCAGCAGCAGCGCGCGGGGCGCGGCGAAGCCCGCCCGCGATGAGGCCGGCGCGGCGAAGCCCACCCGCGAGCGGGCCGACCGGGCCGGCGCCGCCGGTGGCGAGGGCCGTGGCGGTGCGGGGCCGGGGGACGAGCCGGAGCAGGCGTATGACGCGAGCCCCTTCGTGCCGGCCCGGGCCAAGCTGCCCGGGCTGCGCCGGGCGGCGGCCGAGTGTCGGGGGTGCCCGCTGCACGGCCCGGCCAGCCAGACCGTCTTCGGCGCGGGGGACGCGAAGGCGCCGCTGGTGCTCATCGGCGAGCAGCCGGGCGACCAGGAGGACCGCAAGGGGCACCCGTTCGTGGGGCCCGCGGGGCACGTGCTGAACCGGGCCCTGGAGGAGGCCGGGATCGACCCGGAGCGGACGTACGTGACCAACGCGGTCAAGCACTTCAAGTTCGAGCACGTCCCGGAGCGCGGCAAGCGCCGCATCCACAAGCCGCCGAACCTGCGCGAGCTGAGCGCCTGCCGCCCCTGGCTCGCGGCCGAGCTGGCGCTGATCGACCCCGAGGTGCTGGTGGCGCTCGGCGCGAGCGCGGGCAAGGCGCTGCTCGGCTCGTCGTTCCGGGTCACCAAACAGCGCGGCGTGCTGCTGCCGTGCCCGGCCATCGGCGACTACCAGGGCCGGGGCGACTGCCTGGTGGCCACGATCCACCCCTCGGCGGTGCTGCGCGCCGACGACCGCGAGGCCGTCTTCGCCGGCCTGGTCTCCGACCTGCGGGTGGCCGTACGGGCGCTCGACTCCCAGCCCTGAGCCCGCCCGCCCGTGCGCGGTTCGCGACGGGGGCCCCGTACGCCGGACCGCGCCCGGACCACCACGCCCCGCCAGCCGTGCCCCCGCCGGCCGCGCCCGCCCCGCGCCGCCGTATCCGGAAGGGTGGCCCCCGCGCTGGTCAAGGGCGGTCAGTGCCGCGTGTGTCACATCGACGGAGGGGTGCGTCGCGCGGTAGGTAATGGCTACGATCCAGGAATGACCCTTACGTACGTACGTGATCCCGAGCTGACCCCCGCCCTCCAGGACGAACTGGTGCGACTGTGGGTCGACGTGACCAACGCGGGCGGCGCCGTCGGCTTCGTGCCGCCCGTCGCGGACGGCGACATCCGCCCGGTGGCCGAGGGGCAACTCGACGCCGTGCGCGGGGGAGGGGCGCGCCTGCTCGCCGCGTACGCCGACGGGCGACTGGTCGGCACCGTGTTCATCGCGTCCAACCGGCACCGGCTGATGACGCACTGGGCCACGCTGGTCACCGTCATGATCGAACCGACCCTGCAGGGCGGCGGGCACGGCAAGGCCATGCTGCGCGAGGCCATCGACATGGCGCGTGACCTGGGCTTCGCCTCGTTGCGCCTCGGGGTGCGCGGCGGCACCGGAGTGGACGCCTTCTACGCCACGGTCGGTTTCAAGGAGGTCGGCCGCGTGCCCGAGTCGATCAGGGTGGCGGATGGCGACTACCGGGACGACATCTGCATGTGGCTGCGGCTGGACTGACGTCCACGGGCCCGGCCGGCGACGGACGGTGGAGCCGCCTCCCACGGCGCTTTTCCGACGTGATTCACTAGTAGGGCAGGCGAACACCATCCGGCCGATACCGCAGCACCCCCGGGAGAAAGAAGACCAGCCGTGTCTCTCACGCCGAGCGCCACGCTCCGATACACCGCCATGCGTCTGGGCATCTTCGTCGGTTGCTTCCTGGTCCTGTGGGGCCTGGTTCACTTCGGCATCCTGCCGTCCGGTCTGGGCGACTCCAACCTGCTGTGGGTACTGCTCCTGGCGATCGTGGTCTCGGCACCGCTGAGCTTCGTGGTGCTGCGCAAGCAGCGGGACGCCATGTCGGAGCAGATCGTCGTCAAGGTGGACCGCGCCAAGGAGCGCCTGGTGGCCCACCAGACCCAGGAAGACGGGGTGTAAGGCTCCTCACACCCCGGTCGGGCCGGCGCGTCGCCGGCCCCACCCGACCCACCCACGCCCCCACCGCGCATTGCCGCCCGCGGTGGGGGCGTTGGCGTTCTCCGGGCGCGTACGAGGCCACCCGCGGGGCCCGATCCGGCCGCCCGCGCGCCGGTCCGCGAGGCCCGTGGGGGCGCCCTGTCCCAAAGATCTCCTTTGGGTTCCTCAAAGTTAAAGTGTTAACGTCATTGCCATGTTGACCGCAGCCGCGCCCCGATTCCCCACGAGCGTTCCGCTCGTGGCGCGCCTGCACATCGATCTTTGCCGCTGTCTGTCCGCGGCCTGTCGCCGCCTCTAGTACGTGCGCACAGCGGCCGGAGACCCCGTATCTCAGCGGAGCTCCAGGCGCCGCCCCCCGCTTCACATCTGACCTGGCATCCGTCTGTCCTCGGAGAGTGTCCGTTGTCGTCCCCACGCCTGTCCGTCCCGCGCGCCCTGCGGGTTCCCTTCTGGGCGCAGATCCTCCTCGGCCTCGTCGCCGGTGCGCTGCTCGGCTGGGCCGCCCGCAGCGGTGACGTCCAGTGGCTCATCACCACGCTGGACAAGATCGGCTCGATCTTCATCCAACTGCTGAAGCTCGCCGTCGCCCCGCTGGTCTTCTTCGCGATCCTGGTGTCGATCACCAATCTGCGGAAGGTCAACAACGCGGCCCGGCTGGCCACCCACACCCTGCTGTGGTTCATGGCCACCTCGCTGATAGCCGTGGCCATCGGCCTGTTCATCGGTCTGGTCACCAACCCCGGCTCCGGCACCGGGCTCACCCCCGCCGACGGGTCCAAGCCCGAGCACAAGGGCTCCTGGCTCGACTTCCTCACCGGCATCGTGCCGACGGACGTGATCACGCCGTTCACCGAGCTGAACGTCCTGCAGATCGTCTTCATGGCGGCCGTCGCCGGCGCCGCCGCCCTCCAGCTCGGCGAGAAGGCCGAGCCGATCCTGAACCTCAGCCAGGCCGTTCTGGAGCTGCTCCAGAAGGCCCTGTGGTGGGTCATCAAGCTGGCCCCGCTGGGCACCCTCGGCCTGATCGGCACCGCCATCGTCGAGTACGGCTGGGACCTGATCAGCAAGTACGCGACCTTCACCGCCGACATCTACGTCGGTTGCGCCCTGGTCCTGTTCGGCGTCTACCCGCTGCTGCTCGCCACCGTCGCCAAGCTCAACCCGCTGCACTTCTACCGTGGCGCCTGGCCGGCGATCCAGCTCGCCTTCGTCTCCCGCTCGTCGGTGGGCACCATGCCGCTGACGCAGAAGGTCACCGAGCGGCTCGGGGTGCCCAAGGAGTACGCGTCCTTCGCCGTGCCCTTCGGCTCCACGACCAAGATGGACGGCTGCGCCTCGATCTACCCGGCCATCGCGGCGATCTTCATCGCGCAGATCTTCGACGTGCAGCTCGACATCGGCGACTACCTGCTGATCGCGTTCGTCTCGGTGATCGGCTCCGCCGCCACGGCCGGCCTCACCGGCGCGACCGTGATGCTCACCCTGACCCTGTCCACGCTGGGCCTGCCGCTGGAGGGCGTCGGCCTGCTGATGGCCATCGACCCGATCGTGGACATGATGCGTACCGCCACCAACGTGGCCGGCCAGGCGCTCATCCCGGTCCTGGTCTCGGCCCGCGAGAAGATCCTCGACCACCGGGCGTACGAGACGGCCTCCGCCTCGCCGCTGGACGAGGGCCAGCCGGAGGGCAAGCAGGAGGGCGCGCTGCCGGCAGCCGCCTAGCGAACCCCGCGCCGTCAGGTGCCCCGGTCGCCCGCCGCGACCGGGGCACCGGTGCGCGCGGTGGCGGCGCGCGAGGTGGCGGCACGCGAGGTGGTGGTGCGCCGTTCGCGGAGCGGCGCCCGGCCGGTGGGCGGGCCCCGCGGGGGCGTAGCACACCGGTGACATGGGAAGCAGGCATCGCCCCCGTCCCGCCGATCACTTCTCGCGGTCGGCGCCGGGCGGGGATGATGCCCGCGTGGGGAACGTAGCTTTACTCGTCAGCGCGTTGGGTTCTCGGAGGGGCGTTGCACATGGGTGGCGGTAGGAGCAAGCGGATGCCGCGGGCGGTGCGGGAGCAACAGATGCTCGACGCCGCCGTGCGGACGTTCGCGCGACGGGGCTACCGGGCCGCTTCCATGGACGACATCGCCGAACTGGCCGGGGTCTCCAAGCCGCTGGTGTACCTGTACCTGAACTCCAAGGAAGAACTGTTCACCGCCTGCATCAGGCGCGAGGCGAAGGCGCTGGTCGCGGCGGTGCGGGCGGCCGTGGAGCGCGACGTGCCGGCCGACCGGCAACTGTGGAGCGGGCTGCGCGGCCTCTTCACGTACACCGCCGAGCACCCGGACGGCTGGGCCGTCCTGCACAGCCAGGCGCGCTCGCAGGGCGAACCGTTCGTGCGCGAGGTGGCGGCCATGCGCGCCGAGTTGGTCAGCTTCGTGGAACAGCTCATCGGCGAGGCGTCCAAGGAGGCCGACTGCGACCCGGAGTTCGCCGACCGGGAGGTGGCCGGCCTGGCGTACGCCCTGGTCGGGGCGGCCGAGTCGATGGCCGACTGGGCGGGCTCGCCGGGTGGCCCGACGGCCAAGGAGGCCGCGGCCACGCTGATGAACTTCGCCTGGGCCGGCCTCGGCAACCTGCTGCGCGACCAGAAGTGGCAGCCGAGCGCCTGACGGCCGCGGGCCCGGTCACCGGGCCCTGACCTCGCCGGCGGGGCCCAGGCCGGCCCGCGGCGAGGACGGCACCCGCGCGGTGCCGGTGGAGACCGAACCCCACATCGTGGCAGCGATGTGGGGTTCAGGCATTGGCCAACCGCTCCGCCTCGCGTACCTTACTTGCAAGTAAGGTTACTGAGTGGTCAGGAGCTGGCCGATGGTGAGCGCCCCGGAACCCGGGGCGGGCCGCCGCCCGCCCCGCCCCCTCCCGCGCGCCCCCGCACGCCCGCCCGACCGCGCCCCCACACACCCGCCCGACCGCGCCCCCGCACACCCGCCCGAGTAGGCCAACCCGCCTACGTCGCGGGCTGGTCGCCCTCACCTCGGCGGCCCCGCCCACCCGGCCCCGCCGTCGGTCGAGCCGCCGTACCCCCGCACGTCCCGTACCGCCGCACGACCCGCACCCCGGCA
This sequence comes from Streptomyces sp. MGP-BFMKR1, assembly GCF_057766585.1. Lineage (NCBI taxonomy): Bacteria > Bacillati > Actinomycetota > Actinomycetes > Kitasatosporales > Streptomycetaceae > Streptomyces > Streptomyces sp. MGP-BFMKR1. The sequence continues at coordinate 3,633,949 of NZ_CM173408.1, read as the reverse complement.
CCTCCGGCACGACCCCGCACCTCCGCACGACCGCACCCCGCACCACCACAGGAGTCACCCAGCAGAACCTGGAGCCGCTCGTGTCCCCACAGCACCCCGCGCGGTCCGCACGCTCCGCGCGCCCCCAACACCCCCGTTCCCGTACCGCTCCCCCCGGCGCCGACCCCGCCCGGCAGGGCCCTGACCTCCCCGGACCGGCGGCGGGGCGGGCGGACCGCCCGCTGCCCGGTGGCGCGGCGGCGGGGCCGCCCGTCCTGGTGGAGCCGGAGAAGACCGTCGTGGCCGGCGTCGTCCGGGAGGTGGCCGTGCCGGCGTTCGTGCCCGAGGTCACGCGGGGCTCGCTCGGCGACATCCCGTTCGACAACGCGGACGAGGCGCCCACCGAGGCCGTGCTCAGCCGCAAGCAGCCGGACGGCACGTGGCGGGACGTGACCGCGGCCGAGTTCGCGTCCGCCGTGCTCGCCACCGCCAAGGGGCTCATCGCGCACGGCCTGCGCCCCGGCGACCGGCTCGCCATCATGGCCCGCACCAGCTACGAGTGGACCCTTCTCGACTTCGCCGCCTGGGCCGCCGGGCTGGTCACCGTCCCGATCTACCCGACCTCCTCCGCGCTCCAGGCCCACTGGATACTGCGCGACTCGGGCGCCGCCGCGTGCGCCGTCGAGGGCGTCGAGCAGGCCCGCCTGATCAGCGGGGAGCGCACCCGCCTGCCCGGCCTGGTCCATCTGTGGCAACTCGACGCCGGCGCCATCGGCCAGCTCGGCGCCAGCGGACGTGACATCGCCGACGAGGAGGTGGCCGCGCGGCGCCGACAGCGCCAGCCCGCCGACATCGCCACCCTCATCTACACCTCGGGCACCACCGGTCGCCCCAAGGGCTGCGTGCTCACCCACGCCAACTTCTTCGCCGAGGTAGACAACGGCATCGAGCTGCTGCACCCGGTCTTCCGCGCGACCAGCACGGAACCCGCCTCGACCCTCCTCTTCCTCCCGCTGGCCCACGTCTTCGGGCGGATGATCGCCGTCGGCTGCCTGCGCGCCCGGGTACGCCTGGGCCACGCGCCCAGCATCCAGACCGACGACCTGCTCGCCGACCTCGCGGGTTTTCGGCCGACGTTCCTGCTGGCCATCCCGTACGTCCTGGAGAAGGTCCACAACACCGGGCGGGCCACGGCCGAGCGCATGGGCCGCGCCGCCTCCTTCGACCGCGCCACGCGCGTCGCCCAGCGCTACGGGCAGGCCGTGCTGGCCGCCGAGCGCGGCACGGGCCCCGGCCCCGGGCCGGGCCTGAAGGTGGCCCGCACGCTGTACGACGCGCTGGTCTACCGCCGCATCCGGGCCGCGCTCGGGGGCGGGGTGCGGTACGTCATCTGCGGCGGCTCGCCGCTCGGGCACCGGTTGGCCGCGTTCTACGCCGGCGCCGGCGTGGACGTCTTCGAGGGGTACGGCCTGACCGAGACCACCGCCGCCGCCACCGTCACGCCGCCGCTCGCGCCCCGGCTCGACACGGTCGGCTGGCCGATGCCCGGCAGCGCGGTGCGGATCGCCGACGACGGGGAGGTGCTGCTCCGCGGCGGCCAGGTCTTCGCCGGCTACTGGGACGGGGAGCGCGGCACGAGCACGCCGGCCACCACGGCCGACGGCTGGTTCCCGACGGGCGACATCGGCGCCCTGGACGCCGACGGCTACCTCACCATCACCGGCCGCAAGAAGGAACTGATCGTCACCTCCGGCGGAAAGAACGTGGCGCCCGCGCCGCTAGAGGACCGGCTGCGGGCCCACCCGCTGGTCGGCCAGTGCATGGTCGTCGGCGACGACCGCCCGTACGTCACCGCCCTGATCACCCTGGACCCGGACGGCCTCGCGCACTGGCGCCGGATGCACGGCAAGCGGGAGGTGCCGCTACCCGAACTCGTCCGGGACCAGACGCTGAGGGCGGAGCTGGCACGGGCCGTGGACGACGCCAACACGCTGGTCTCCCGCCCCGAGTCGATCCGCCGCTTCCGGGTGCTGCCGGCTGAGTTCACCGAGGCGGCCGGCCACCTCACGCCCTCGCTCAAGCTGCGCCGGGCCGCGGTGGCCGAGGACTTCGCCGCGGAGATCGAGGAACTGTACGCCCGCGAGTGAGCCCCGCCCCGGAAAAGGGGAGCCGCGACCTCGCCCGCCCGGAACGCCGGGCCGGAACGTCGGAGAAACGCGAGGGAAACCCGGCAAGAACCCGCAAGAAGCGAGCGAGGGGCAGCGCAGAAGTCGTCAGAACTCACCAGGTCTTCGTCAGAACCGACAGCGCCCGAGAGGGGCCCGGGAGGGGGGAGAGACGGAGGCCGGGAAAAGGCAGGAGCCCCGCTTCCCGTCGAAACGGGGAGCAGGGCTCCTTGGGTACTACATCAGGAACGAATAGGTGCCGACCGCGATGGCCGAACCCGCGAAGGATCCAGAGGATCAGACAGGGGTTACGTTCTCCGCCTGCGGGCCCTTCGGACCCTGCGTGACGTCGAAGTTAACCTGCTGGTTCTCCTCCAGGGAGCGGAAACCAGAGGCGTTGATCGCGGAGTAGTGGACGAAGACATCCGGGCCGCCGCCGTCCTGGGCGATGAAGCCGAAGCCCTTTTCAGCGTTGAACCACTTCACGGTTCCGGTAGCCATAAGCCCTCCTTGGGCCAAAGGGTTGCCCTGCTCCAGAACCTGCAAGAAGTCTGAAAACTACAAAAGCCTGCGGCGTCACATGCTCCGCAGGCTCTGTACTGCAAGGGAAACCAAACTGCAACTTGCGGCGAGCCTAGCACGGCAGATGCCGAGGGGAAAGAGCGAAAGATCACGGGGACGGGCGGTTTCCATGCGGCGAAGAAGGGAAAAGCGCGCACGTCAGCGCTGTCCGGGCGACGAGCACAATCCTCCGCGCCGCGCCACCGTGCCCCCCGGCGCCACCCACGCATCATCCCGGGGCTAGCCTCCGGATGTGGACAATTCAACCCCTGTCGCCGCTACCGCCACCGGCCACCGCCGGAGCCGGCCGCGGGTCGGCCACATCCAGTTCCTCAACTGCCTTCCGCTGTACTGGGGGCTCGCCCGCACCGGCAGCCTCCTCGATCTCGAGCTGACCAAGGACACCCCCGAGAAGCTCAGCGAGCAGCTCGTCCGCGGAGACCTGGACATCGCCCCGGTCACCCTGGTCGAGTTCCTGCGGAACGCGGACGACCTGGTCGCCTTCCCCGACCTCGCGGTCGGCTGCGACGGCCCGGTCATGTCGTGCGTGATCGTCTCCCAGGTGCCGCTGGACCAGTTGCACGCCGCCCGCGTCGCCCTCGGCTCGACGTCGCGCACCTCCGTACGGCTCGCGCAACTCCTGCTCTCCGAGCGCTTCGGCGTACAGCCCGAGTACTACACCTGCCCGCCCGACCTGGGGGTGATGATGCAGGAGGCGCAGGCGGCGGTGCTCATCGGCGACGCCGCGCTGCGGGCCAACCTGCACTACGCGCCCAGGCTCGGGCTCGACGTGCACGACCTGGGCCAGATGTGGAAGGACTGGACGGGGCTGCCGTTCGTCTTCGCGGTCTGGGCCGCGCGCCGCTCGTACCTGGAGCAGGAGCCGGAGCTGGTGCACAAGGTGCACGAGGCGTTCCTGTCCTCGCGGGACGTCTCGCTGGAGGAGGTCACCAAGGTGGCCGAGCAGGCGGCGCGGTGGGAGGCGTTCGAGCCGGAGGTGCTGGAACGGTACTTCACCACCCTCGACTTCAGCCTCGGCGCCGAGCAACTCGCCGGCATCGCCGAGTTCGCCCGCCGCACGGGCCCCACCACGGGTTACCCCGCCGACGTCCGCGTGGACCTGCTGACCCGCGGCGCCCACTGACCCCGGCGACGGGACCACACCCCGGGGGCCGGGGCCACTCCCCGCTCCGGTGCCCACTCTGACGGCCCGCCGCACGGCCGCCGCCCGCTCGCCCCGGGCGCGGTCCACGCGTCCGGGGCGGCCTTGGTCCACGGGCCGAGCGCGGTCGTCGGTACCCTGCCCGCGCCGCGCGCCGCGCACCTAAGCTGGGCGGCGCAGTGGAGGGGGAGGCACACGATGTACCCACTGGAACCGGATGATCCCCGCCGTATCGGCGCCTACCGGCTGCTGCGGCGCCTGGGCTCGGGCGGGATGGGCCGGGTCTACCTGGGCCGCAGCGCGGGCGGACGCACCGTCGCCGTGAAGCTGGTCCACCCGCACTTCGCGACGGACGCCCAGTTCCGGGCCCGTTTCCGGCGCGAGGTGGAGGCGGCCCAACGGGTGGGCGGCGCCTGGACGGCCCCCGTGCTCGACGCCGACCCGGAGGCCGCGGTGCCCTGGGTGGCCACCGGCTACGTCGCCGGCCCCTCGCTCACCCAGGCCGTCGAGGACCTGGGCGCGCTGCCGGCGCCCTGCGTACGCGCGCTGGGCGCGAGCCTGGCCGAGGCGCTGGTGGCCGTGCACGGCCTGGGCCTGGTGCACCGCGACGTCAAGCCGTCGAACGTGCTGCTCGCCCTGGACGGGCCGCGGCTCATCGACTTCGGCATCACCCGCGCCATCGACGGCACCGCCTCCCTCACCTCCACCGGCGTTTCCATCGGCTCGCCCGGTTACATGTCGCCCGAGCAGATCCTCGGCCAGGGCGCGACGGCCGCCGCCGACGTGTTCTCGCTGGGCGCGGTCCTGGCGTACGCCGCCACCGGCCGGCCCCCCTTTCCCGGCGACTCCTCGGCCGCGCTGCTCTACCGGGTCGTGCACGAGCAGCCGGAGCTGGGCCCCTCGCTGGCGGGCGAGTTGCGCGCGATCGTCGCCGACTGCCTGGTCAAGGACCCGACCGGCCGCCCCACGCCGGCCGAGCTGGTGCGCCGGCTGACCGCCGACGCGGGCGGGGACACGGGCGCGGGCGCGGGCGCGGACACGGACGCGGGCGCGGGTGGCGGCGCGGCCGGCCTGGTGCGGCCCGGGTGGTTGCCCGCGCCGCTGGTGGAGGGCGCCAGCCGGCGCGCGATGGAACTGCTCGATCTGGAGGCGGAGCCACTGGAGTCGGCCCCGTCCCCGTCCCCGTCCCCGGCCCCGACGCCGCCGCCCGCCCCCGCCTGGCCGGCCGCCGGTTCCGCCGGGGCCGCCGGGGCCGGCCCGCCACCCGGCGGGCCCACGACGCTGTCCCCCGAGGCGCTCGGGCCCGAGACGGTGGGGATGGACTCGGGCGTGCGCGCCGGGGCGTTCGGGCCGCCCGACCCCTCGTACGGAGGCCGCGCCGGCGACACCGGCCACGCCAGCCAGCCCCAGCACCCCAGCGGCGTCAGCCAGCCCCACCACTCCGACGGAGCCAGCCACGCCGGCGCCCCGGCCCCGGTCGCGGCGCCGCGGCGCTCGCCGGAGGGGGGTGGGGCCGCCGTGGCGGAGGCCGCCACGGCGGGTGCGGGGCGGGCGGACGGAGCCGTCACCGGTGGGGCCGGTGAGGGCGCACCGCGCCGGCCCGGTGGCGCTCCGGGCGCCCCGGGCGGCGGCCCGCACGGCCCGGAGGGTGGCGCGGACGGCGAGGACCGGGCGGGGCGGGAGCGGCGGATGGCGCTGTCGGCCGGGCTCGGGCGGCGCGACCGGCCCCGGTGGCTGAGCTGTTCGCTGGTGCTCTCGGTCGCCGGCGCGCTCGCCGTGGCGACCACGGCGGTCGTCGTCTACGACGCGATGCGGGGCGGCGGCGGTGGCGACACGCACGCCGGCGGCGACAAGCAGAGCCAGTCCCCGTCCCCCCACTCCAGCGCGACGACGCCCGCGCCCGACGGCTCGCATCCGGCGGGCGGCGAGCCGACCGGGCCGGGCACCGGGCCGCCCGCCAAGGGGGACGTGCCGAAGGGGATGATCGGCACCTGGAAGGGGCCGCAGTACGCCAAGGGCAAGTACAACGGCGAGCACATCGCGACCGTCCGCCAGGGCCGTACCGGGACGGTCGTCGTCGAGGCGGTCACCGACGTCTTCGGGCAGCGCTGCTACGCCAAGGGCACGCTGCGTTCGGTGACGGAGGGGAACACCCGGCTGACGATTACCGAGGCCACCGACGAGTCCAAGGAAGGCGGCTCGTTCCTGTGCACGGGCGTGACGGCGCAGGCCACGTACACGCTGGACAGGGAGAGCGGCAAGCTCGTCTACAAGTCGCAGGACGAGGCGGCCGGGCGACCGGTGGCCCGCATGGTCAAGCAGCCGGCGACGGGCTGAGGCACTGCCGTTGCTGACGGGCCGTCGCGCTGGCGGGCTGATGGACCGACGGACCGACGGACCGACGGACCGACGGACCGACGGGCTGGCGGGTTGGTGGGGCGGTGGGCTGTTGGGCTGGGGCGGGGCGGGCGCGGGCGCTCCCGCTGGCCGCCGGTGCCGTCGTGGCCTACGTCACCGGGCGCCGCGCCGCAGGTCGCGAGGGTTGGCCGGCCGCGGGCCGGGGTGTCGGACCCCTGGCGTACGCTGACTGATGTCCGTACGTAACCCTCCGGAAGGGACGCCCCGGTGACGGAGAACGCCGATCTGCAGTCCGTCCTCGACCGCGCCGCCGGCGGCGGTCGGATCACCCCGGAGGAGGCGCTCGACCTGTACCGGGACGCGCCTCTGCACGCGCTCGGCGCAGCCGCCGACGCCGCGCGCCGCCGGCGGTACGCCGGGACGGAGCACATCGCGACGTACATCATCGAGCGGAACATCAACTACACCAACGTCTGCGTGACGGCCTGCAAGTTCTGCGCCTTCTACGCCCCGCCCAAGGCCCACGACAAGGGCTGGACCCGCGACCTGGACGACATCCTGCGCCGCTGCGCGGAGACCGTCGAGCTCGGCGGCACCCAGATCATGTTCCAGGGCGGCCACCACCCGGACTTCGGCGTGGAGTACTACGAGGAGCACTTCGCGGCGATCAAGAAGGCGTTCCCGCAGCTCGTCATCCACTCGCTGGGCGCCTCCGAGATCGAGCACATGTCACGGATCTCCGGCGTCAGCGCCGACGAGGCCATCCGGCGCATCCACGCGGCGGGGCTCGACTCGTTCGCCGGCGCGGGCGCCGAGCTGCTGCCGGAGCGCCCGCGGAAGGCCATCGCGCCGCTCAAGGAGTCGGGCGAGCGCTGGCTGGAGATCATGGAGATCGCGCACAACCTGGGCGTCGAGTCCACCTCCACGATGCTGATGGGCACCGGCGAGACCAACGCCGAGCGGATCGAGCACCTGCGGATGATCCGCGACGTGCAGGACCGCACGGGCGGCTTCCGCGCCTTCATCCCGTACACGTACCAGCCCGAGAACAACCACCTCAAGGGCCAGACGCAGGCCACGCTCTTCGAGTACCTGCGGATGATCGCCATCGCGCGCCTCTTCCTCGACAACGTCGCGCACATCCAGGGTTCGTGGCTGACCACCGGCAAGGAGGTCGGCCAGCTCTCGCTGCACTACGGGGCGGATGACCTGGGCTCGATCATGCTGGAGGAGAACGTGGTCTCCTCGGCCGGCGCCCGGCACCGCTCCAACCGGATGGAGATCATCGACCTGATCCGCAAGGCGGGCCGGGTCCCGGCGCAGCGCGCCACGACGTACGAGCACCTGGTGGTGCACGACGACCCGGCCAACGACCCGGTGGACGACAAGGTCGTCTCGCACCTGTCGTCGACCGCGATCGACGGCGGCACGGCCCACCCCGCCCTCAAGCTCATCGACGCCCGCTGAACCGGGCCTGGGCGGGGGCCGTTACACGGATGGGGGGCGGCGCGTGCTGACGATTCACGGGGCCGAGCTGCTGCTCACCGGCCCGGGGGCGGAGCCCGTCGCGGACGGGGCGGTCGTCGTGGACGGCGCGCGCATCGCCGCGGTCGGCCCGTACGAGGAGATGGCGGCCGAGCACCCGGGCGCGCGCGAGCGGCGTTGGCCCGGGCTGCTCACGCCCGGGCTGCTCAACGCGCGGGCCGCGGCGCTCCTTGAGGCCGCCTACCACCCCGACCCGCGCGAGGCCGAGCGCCTGGGCACCGAGCCGCTGGCCGACCCCGCGGTGCTGGCCGACCTCGGGCTGGCCGACGCGCGCTGGGGCGAGTCCGCGCGGCGCGGCACCCAGCGGATGCTGCGGCACGGTACGACGGCGGTGGCCGGCCCCTTCGCGCGGCCTGCGGTGCGCACGGCGGTGGCCAGGGCGGGCCTCGTCGTGATCCCCGGGTCCCGCGCGAGCGCAGCGCCCGACCCGGCCGGGGCCGCCGACCCGCCGGCTCCTGCCCTGCTCGACCCGATAGCCGCCCTGCCCGCGGGCACGCCGCCCGAGACTACCTTCACCGGCCCGCTGTCGCCCGGGGCCCGGGCCGACTTCGCGGTGTTCGCCGTGGCCGCGGTGGGCGAGCTGGCCACCCGTGGCGCGGCGAGCTGCGTGGCCACGGTGCTCGACGGCCGCCTGGTCTTCCGCCGCCGCTGAGACGCGCCGGCCCGGGAGCGCCGCCACGGGCGCCCGGGCCGGGCCGTCGTCGCGGCGGGCCGGCCGGCTCGCCGTCGGGACGACCCCCGAGGGGGGCCGGGGGAGGCCGGGTGAACAATGGGAGGGTGACCCGAGCTTCCCTGGACAAGCAGCCGCACGAAGTCGCCGCGATGTTCGATGACGTGGCGGCCAACTACGACCTCACCAACGACGTGCTCTCGCTCGGGCAGTCCCGGCTGTGGCGCAAGGCGGTCGCGCGCGCCGTGGACGCGCGCCCGGGGGAGCGGGTGCTCGACCTGGCCGCCGGCACGGGGACGTCGTCGCTGCCGTTCACGGCCGCCGGCGCGTACGTCGTGCCCTGCGACTTCTCGCTGGGCATGCTGCGGGCGGGAAAGCAGCGCAACCCGTTCCTGCCGCTCACGGCCGGCGACGCCACCCGACTCCCGTTCGCGGACGGCGTCTTCGACACCGTCACGATCTCCTTCGGGCTGCGCAACGTGCAGGACACCGAGGGCGCGCTGCGCGAGACGCTGCGCGTGACCAGGCCCGGCGGCAAGATCGTCATCTGCGAATTCAGCCAGCCGACGTGGGCGCCGTTCCGCACGGTCTACACGGAGTACCTGATGCGGGCGCTGCCGCCGGTCGCCACGGCCGTGAGCAGCAGCCCGGACGCGTACGTCTACCTCGCCGAGTCCATCCGCGCCTGGCCCGACCAGCCCGGCCTGGCCAGGGTCCTCCAGCGCGCCGGCTGGTCCCGCGTCGCCTGGCGCAACCTGACCGGCGGCGTCGTCGCCCTGCACCGGGGCACGAAGCCGTAGGGCGGCTGACCGGTCACCCGCGATCCCCGTCCGCCCGGCACCGGCCCGGCCACCGGTCCCGGCACCTGCCCCGGAACCGGCCCCGGGTCGGCGGACCCGGCCTGGCTAGGGTGGCCGCCATGAGCGATCACGCCGCGCCCCCACCCCTGACGCCGGCCCTGTTCGGCCTCGCGGACGGCGACTGGCTGCCGGTCACCTCGGGCGAGTCGGGGGCCCTCGTCTTCCGTGGCGCGGACGCCACCCGGTACGCCAAGTGCGTGCCCGCCGCCGACGTGGCCGAGCTGACGGCCGAGCGCGACCGGGTCGCCTGGTTCGGCGAACGGGGTCTGCCGGGCCCCCGGGTGCTCGACTGGCGCCGTACCGACGCGGGCGCCTGCCTGTTGACCAGTGCCGTCCCCGGCGTACCCGCCGACCAGGTGTCCGCCGACGAGCTGTGGGCCGCCTGGGAGTCCATCGCGGACGCGGTCCGTCGGCTGCACGCGGTGCCGGTGGCGGAGTGCCCGTTCCGGCGGGGTCTTGACGGCGTGGTCGACGTGGCGCGCGACGTCGTGTCCCGGGACGCCGTGAACCCGGACTTCCTCCCCGAGGAGCAGCGGCACACCCCTCCCCGGGAGTTGCTGGCCCGCCTCACCGGACAGCTCGCCCTGCGGCGGGAGCAGGAGGCGACCGACACGGTCGTCAGCCACGGGGACCTGTGCCTGCCCAACATCCTCCTCGACCCGCGCACCCTCGACGTGTCGGGCTTCGTCGACCTGGGCCGCCTCGGCCTCGCCGACCGCCACGCCGACCTGGCGCTGCTGCTCACCAACGCGCGCGAGACCTGGCCGGACGAGGCGCGGGCCCGGGCCGCGGACGCGGCGTTCGCCGAGCGGTACGGCGTCGCCCTGGACCACGACCGCCTGCGCTTCTACCTCCACCTCGACCCGCTGACCTGGGGCTGACCGGCTCGGCGGCGGTGGCTCGCGGTGGATGCGGTGGCGGGCGGTGGCTGGCGGCGGCTCCAGGTGGCTCCCCGGCGGCTTTGCGGGCTCGCGGCAGCCGGGTGGTGTGACTGGGGCGCACGAGGCGGGGGAGCAAAGCCGGGCGCATTATGGGGGGTTGACCCCGTCGTAGCGGGCGACGACGGGCCCGGCCGCCGCTAGAGTATGCGCCCACCCCCACGCCTCACCTCGCCGCGCCGAACCCTCGGAGCAACCCGTGTCACCCGTGCCGTCGAAGTCCTGCTCTGCCTGTGGTGCCTCGGCACCGAACGAGGCGCGTTTCTGCATGGGGTGTGGGGGCGACCTCCTCGCCCCGGGCCCGGACGTCCCCCCGGCCCCCGCCGACGAGCCGCCCACGGTCGCCTCGACCGCCGTACTGACCAGTGCGCCTGACGGCGGCCCGAGCACGGGCGAGCCCGCCAGCGGCCCCGACTCCGAGGCCGTGTCGCCCGACGCGCCGACCCGTTCGCACACCGCGCGGGACATACCGTACGTCGACCCGCCGACCGTCCCGGGCAGGCCCCTGCCGGCCACCCACCCGGCCGCGACCAAGACGCCGACGCCCGCCCGACCCGCGGCCCGCCCACCGGTCCACCCGCCCACGCTCCCCGCCGGGTCCGCCACCCCACCACCCGGCCCGCCCGGCTCATCCAGCTCGTCCGGCCCGCCCGGCTACGGGACGCCGCCGCGGCCCGAGCCGTACCCCGGCCCGCAGCCGCCGGCGCCCCAGCCGTCGCCGTACGCCGGGCCGTCGCACCCCGCCCCGTACGCCGCCGCCCAGTCGCCCGGGTACGCCACCCCGCCGCCGCGACAGCACGACACCCCGCCCACCACCCCGGTCGTCGTGGCCGGCGGCGCCGGTGCGGCCGGCGGGGCGGGGACGGCTCGGCGGGTGTCCGGGCGGCGGCGGGTGCTGGTGTGGCTCGCCGTGGGGGTGGCGGCGTTCGTGGTCGGGGGCGGGGCCACGGCCGGCGTGCTGGTGTTGCGGGACGACGGCGACGACGACCGGGCGTCCGTCGCCGTGGAGAGCGAGCCCCCGGGCGGTTCCGACCCGAACGGCGGTACGGAGGTCTCCGGCGACGGCGGACGCGAGTCACCCGCCGCGCGCGAGCCCTCCGCGCCGGCGACCGCCCCCGCCCCACCCACCGACCCGGCGTCCCCCGACCCCACCGACGCCCCGACCGACACCCCGTCAGCCGATGCGTCCCCCGACGCGTCAGGCGACCTCGGGCCCGGCGAGCCGCCCGAGGGCTACCGGACGGCGCGGGACCCGCAGGGTTTCTCGCTCGCCGTGCCGACCGGCTGGGTGCGCGAGGTGCGCGGCGGCCAGATCGACTACCGGGGGCCCGGCGCCACGGAGGACAACAGCTACCTGCGCATCGGCGTGCTGCGCGGCACCAGCCAGTCGGCGATCGACCACTTCCGCGAGCTGGAGGGCATCACGTCCGCGCGCACTGGCGACTACGAGCAGCTCGACCTCTCGGCCAACACCTTCCAGGGCCGGGACGGCGCCCGCTGGGAGTTCCGCTGGGTCGAGAAGAAGACCGGCCGGGCGATGCACGCCATCGACCAGGCGTACGTCACGGAGGACGGCACGGAGTACGCGATCTACTTCCAGGGCCCCGCCGAGACGTTCGCCGTGGACCGCGAGGCGTTCGACGCGGCCCTGGACACCTGGTCCGAGGGCGACTGACGGACGGACGGCCGGCCGCCGACGCGTGGCCGGGCCCCGGCCGGCCGCCGTCACAGGAAACCGGCCGATCGAAGCCATCGCGGACGACGGCCGGCCGCCACCACACGAGACCGGCCGATCACCGCCATCCCGGACGACGGTCGACCGGCCACCGCCCCGGACCGGGGGAGGGGCCGCCGTCGCTAGAGGTCGAGCCGGAAGCAGAGCCCGCGGGTCTTGGAGACCGGCGAGACGTACGTCTCCGACTCCTTCATGCCCAGCCGCTGGATGACCGCGATGGACCGCGCGTTCTCCGCGGCGACCATCGCGACCACGTGCCGGATGCCGACCGCGCGCGCCCGCTCCAGCGTCGTCTCGGCGGCGAGCGTCGCGTAACCCCGGCCCCAGTGCGCGCGGCCGAGCCGCCAGCCGATCTCGATCTCGCCCTTCGGGCCCCACTCGTGCGGCCAGGGCTGGGCGCCGGTGAAGCCGACGGGTTCGCCGGCCGCGTCGAGCAGGGTGTAGAGGCAGACGCCGATGTGGTCGTGGTGGGCGCGCTGGCGGGCGGTGAACTCCTCGTAGTGGGCGAGGTCATGGGACGCGCCGCCGTGGAACTCCATGACGTCGGGGTCGTCGAAGAGCCGGTGCCAGGCAGCCGCGTCCTCGGGGATCGGTACTCGCAACTGCACACTAGCTCCGGATATCGGCATGAGGGCGCCCTTCTCGCGACTTCGCGTACGCCACATAGACTGCACCCGTCCAGTGCCCGGCGCGACCGGCACGCAGATACCGAGTCTTCGGGAGAACCTCCGTGAGCGAGAACGCCCCCGCCGAGACCGACCTTCCCCAGACCGGCGCCTCCGAGACCGACGCCCCAGGGACGGGCGGCAGCGGTACCGGGACCGGAGCAGCCGAGTCCGCCGCGACCAGCGCCATAGAACCGGCAGCCGCCGCCCCGGGCCCGGAGGCCGAGCCCGCCGCCGACGCCACGGCCTCGCCGTCCGAGTCCGCCACCACCAAGGACGCGGCCACCAAGGACACGGCCGTCACCAAGGCCCCGCGCACGCCGTCGGCGGTCGCCGTCGGCCTCGGCGACGACGCGCTCTCCGAGCGCACCGCCGACGTGATCGTGGTCGGCGCGGGCCCGGCCGGCTCGACCACCGCGTACTACCTCGCCAAGGCCGGCCTCGACGTCCTGCTCCTGGAGAAGACGTCGTTCCCGCGCGAGAAGGTGTGCGGCGACGGCCTGACCCCGCGCGCCACCAAGCAGCTCGTCGCGATGGGCATCGACATCAGCGAGGAGGCCGGCTGGCTGCGCAACCAGGGCCTGCGCATCATCAGCGGCGGCACCCGCCTCCAGCTCGACTGGCCCGACCTCGCCTCGTACCCGGACTACGGTCTGGTCCGCAAGCGGGACGACTTCGACGAGCAGTTGGCGGTGCAGGCGCAGAAGGCGGGGGCGCGGCTGTACGAGCAGTGCAACGTCGGCGCGCCGATCATCGACCCGCGCACCAACCGCATCACCGGCGTGCACGCCAAGCTCGGCCAGGACAAGACGCCGGTCACCTTCCACGCGCCGCTGGTCGTCGCGGCCGACGGCAACTCCTCGCGGCTCTCCCTCGCGATGGGCCTGCACCGGGCCGAGAACCGCCCGATGGGCGTGGCCGTGCGCACCTACTTCGACAGCCCGCGCGACAAGGACGACTACCTGGAGTCCTGGCTCGAACTGTGGGACCGCCGCGGCGACACCCCCAAGCTGCTGCCGGGCTACGGCTGGGTCTTCGGCATGGGCGACGGCACCTGCAACGTGGGCCTGGGCGTGCTCAACACCTCCAGCGGCTACAAGGACCTGGACTGGCGCGAGGTCCTCAAGGCGTGGTGCGCCTCGATGCCCGAGGAGTGGCAGTTCACGCCCGAGCACATGACGGGCCCGATCCGTGGCGCCGCGCTGCCGATGGCGTTCAACCGGCAGCCGCACTACACGCGCGGCCTGCTGCTCGTCGGCGACTCGGGCGGCATGGTCAACCCGTTCAACGGCGAGGGCATCGCGTACGCCATGGAGTCGGCGCAGATCGCCTCCGAGGTCATCGTCCAGGCCAAGGCCCGCCCGACCGCCGCCCAGCGCGAGGCCGCGCTGGAGCGCTACCCGCGCGTCCTCAAGGACACCTACGGCGGCTACTACACGCTCGGCCGCGCCTTCGTGAAGCTCATCGGCCAGCCGAAGATCATGAAGATCGCCACCGAGCGCGGCCTGACCCACCCCATCCTCATGCGCTTCGTCCTCAAGATGCTGGCCAACCTCACCGACCCGACGGGCGGCGACGCGATGGACCGCATCATCAACGGGCTGAGCAAGGTCGCTCCGCGCGCCTGACCAGGACGACCAGGGCGGGCCCGCCGGCACACCGAACGGCCCGCCCGGTACGTACCGGCCCGCCCCGGCCTCCGGCCGTCAGGCGACCGGCCCGCCCGCGTTGTGGATCAGTTGCTGGAGCACCTTCACCGTGGTGACGTAGTCCGCGTCGGGGATGCCCTCGTGCAGGATGGCGCGTATCGCGGGGGTGTTGCGTGTCAGGTCGACGCGGGCCCGCTCGCCCTCGTCAGTGAGCCACAGCCGGCCCTCGGCGTCCCGCGTCAGCCAACCGCGCTCCAGGAGCCCCTCGGCCTCCGCCGCCAGATCGTCCTCGGGCCGGAGGTAGGAGGCCATGGCCTCCCGTAGCGCGGGCAGGGACATCCCCTCGCCGCTGGGCGAGAGGTCGTTCGCCGACAGGTTGCGCAGCAGCCAGAACTGAGGCTGCGTGTAGCCCTTCTCTGCCTGCCGGGCCCGGATGAACGCGATGAGCGCCTCGTAGGCGACGCCGGTCCAGTACGCGGCGGGCTGGCCGGCGATTTCGGCGTCGGACATCTGCTGGGTCGTCATGGGTACCCTCCTGGCACTCCGGTGCGGGTCCGCGCTGCGATGCGGGCCATACCGAGAACGTAGAACCTCAACCATGGTTGAAGGCAAGCGCACGCCTGTCGGCCGGTGACTGCCGTGCCAGCCGCTCCGCAGCCGCCCCCGGGGTCGCGTTCCGTACGGCCGAGCCCCCCTGATCCGCCCGCTGGTCGGGTCTCACGCCTGCCGCGGCACGCCGAGGTCATCCATCGTCCAGGCCAAGGCCCGCCCGGCCGCCGCCCAGCGCGAGGCCGCGCTGGAGCGCTACCCGCGCGTCCTCAAGGACACCTACGGCGGCTACTACACGCTCGGCCGCGCCTTTGTGAAGCTCATCGGCCAGCCGAAGATCATGAAGATCGCCACCGAGCGCGGCCTGACCCATCCCCTCCTCATGCGCTTCGTCCTCAAGATGCTGGCCAACCTCACCGACCCGACGGGCGGCGACGCGATGGACCGCATCATCAACGGGCTGAGCAGGGTCACCCCGCGCGCCTGATGATCTGACGCCGGGTCGCGAGGCGGGAGGCCGAGCGGCCCGGTGGACGCCGGCTGGCTTCTCAGACGTGGACGATCTTCACCGTGGGAGCGCCGGGGAGATCCCCGGCAGCCTTGCACAAGGCCGGAATATGCGACGTGTCCGATGTGACGAGTAGCACCGGAGGCGTGCAGAGGGCGGCCGTGGCGACCACGAGCGCGTCCACCAGGCATTCGTGCCCGTCAAGGCCCGAGGCGTCCAGGAGTGTGGCCGCGGCGTCTATCACCGCGTCGTTGACCGGCTTGACGTCGAACCGGGACAGCAGGAACTGGAGCCGTTTGGCGGCGGCCCCGGTCCGGCGGACTTCCAGTGGGGTCAGGGCGGACAGCGCCACTCGACGACCGCTCTGCTGAGCGACCTCGATGCGGGCCCGCATCCCCTCATCGCCGTCGACGTGCAAGGAAAGCCCCTGGGCGTCCAGGACGAGCGTGCCCTCACTCTTGGGCTTGACCTTGAGACGCTTGCTCACCACTCCTGTTCCGCCTGCCGCCGAGCCTCGGGGGAGACGGGGCCGAACGCCTCCTGGTCGGCGGCCACGACCTCGCGGAGTTTCTGGGTGGCGAGCCACTCTTCCAGGGCCTCGGCGACGACAGAAGAGAAACCACTCTTCCCCGTACGCTCCTCGACTTCCTTGATCAACGACTGGGCCATCGATACGGACCTCTTGCCGGCTCGCTCGGCGTTCTGTGCGGTCATGGATAAAACGTAGCACCAGCGGTAGGAAATTTCTCCGCGCGGGTGTGGGCAGAGCCGCCCGCTGAGGCACCGGCCCACGCCCGGCGCTATCCGGCCTCCTCCGCGACGTCCGCCCCCAGCGGCTCGCTGTAGAACTGCCGGGCCCAGCGGCGGTAGTTCATGATCGGGCCGTCGCCCTTGGCGAGCCGGGGGCGTTCCAGGTAGGTCTTGTGCGCCCAGACGGGGAAGTCCTTGCCGAAGTCGAACGAGCCCACCCAGGCCAGTGGCCGGGACAGGGCGCTGGTCAGCGCCCCGGCCGCCCGGCCGCGCCCGAGCCGGTCGAACCACATCGTGCCGGAGACGTACACCTCGACGTGGGTCGGGCTCACCGGCGTGGCGGTCAGCACCGTACGGATGTGACAGCCGATCTTCGGCACCTCGACGCTCGTGTAGACGATGCCGAGACCCTGCACCCGCACCGTCAACTCCGGGGCCGCGGCCGAGACCCAGGCCGCCGCGTCGCGCCCGGCCGGCAGGATGCGGAAGCTGGTGCGCAGTCTCTCCGCCTCGAACCGCGGCTCGCTCAGCACCTCGCCGACCGTGCCGTGAACGGGCGTCAGGTGGCCGAAGTCCACGATGTTCTCCACCACGTCCTGCGGGTGGTCGCGCAACAGGTGCCGCTTGCCGTACGGGGTCGGGTACGCGGCGTCGAGCGGCCACGGCTCGATCTCCCACGAGGGCGGCTTCCCCTGCGCGTGCCGCCACACGTAGATCAGGTCGTCCACCTCCCGTACGTGCAGCGCCCCCAGCCGCGCCTTCGGCGGCGGGCTGCTGCCGTACCCGGTGGCGACGCAGGCCCCGTCCGGGGCGAACTCGAAGTGGTGGAAGGGGCAGACGAGGTTCTCGCCGCGCACGGCCCCGCCGTGGCCCAGGTGCGCGCCGAGGTGCGGACAGAAGGGGCGTACGGCGCGCAGTCGCCCGCCTCGGGTGCGGTAGAGCACCACGTCGTCCCCCATCAGCCGCCGCGTCACCACCGCCCCGCGCCCGACCTCCCGACTGGTCGCCAGCCCGAACCACCCGTCGGGGTACGGCAACCGCGCCGTCCGCTCCGCCCGCGACGGCCCCAGACGCCTGAGCCGCGCGTCCCGGCGGCGGGTGCTCCATCCCTGCATGGCTAGCCCTTCGTTCTGGTCGGCCGCGCGTGGCTGGCCGAGCGCTCGTCTCTCGCTGCACCGCCGAGCGTCGCGAACCAGGGGCCGTGGGGAGGGCGTTGTGGTGACAGCTCACCGGAAGTCGTGAACCGGGGGCACGCCGGGGGCACACCGGGCGAGCAGGTGCCCGACCGGCCTCGAACATGCTGACGGAGTGTCGTACGGTGTGTGCGGTACGCAGTCACGGCGGCGCCAGTGCGCGGTCGTGTGGGGGTGTGGCAGGGGGGCCGCATGGGGCTGGTCGACGAGTGCGCGGCCGTGCGCGCGGGGGAGGGTGACCCCCGGGCGCTGGTCGGGGAGTTCCGGCGCGCGATCGTGCTGGTCCCGGTGGTCCGTGGCGGGCTGCTGTCCGCCGTGTACGGCGGCATCCGCTGGTTCCACGCCTTCACCGACGAGAGCGCGCTGGCCCGCTTCCTGCTGACCCAGGGGGCGCCGCCGGAGGCGGGCCAGGAGTACGCGGCGGTGCGCGGCGCCCGGCTGCTGGACGTGGTGGTACCGGGACACGCGGCGGAGCCGTGCGGCGTCGCCCTCGACGTGGCGGACCCGGACCGGTCCATGTTCTTCCCGCCCGTGACCGGCATCGTGCCGGACGAGGCGGCGGTGGACCGTACGGCGGGCGACGCCCCGCCGGGTCCGCACCCACGACGACACGACCAGGAAGGGACGGTGGAAGCGCCGTGAGCGGCACGGGTGACGAGGACGTATGCGTGGTGGGGGAGGGAAACCTCAAGCTCACCGAGGAGGCACTTCAGTCGATCACGGTCGGCATCAGCGCGGCGATCGACGAGCTGGGCGACATCGGCTCCCGGACGGACGCGCTCCGCGGGGCGGGCCTGGCCGATCTGAGCCTGACCGGCATGGAGGCCGGGGACGGGGGCCTCGCCAGGGACTTCGAGGAGTTCTGCGAGCTGTGGGACTGGGGCGTACGGGGCCTGATGCAGGACGCGGACCAACTCGCCCGCCGCGCCGGGCTCGCGGCGGGGATGACGTGGGAGGAGGACCAGTACGTCGAGGGCACGTTCAAGATCGCCGCGAACGCGGTGGTCGGCAACCCGCACCTGAGCGAGCAGGAGGTGGAGGAGAAGGAGTGGGGGGAGCTGATCCTGGACCCGCACCGGGGCAGGTCGGTCAGCTCGGTGCGGGAAGCGATGACGGAGCAGTAGAGGCGCTCGGGGCGACGGCGCCTGTGCGCCGCGCCCCTTGACCGGCCGCCACGCGGCGTGGCGCGGGGGAACGGGGGGAGAGGCGCGTGGGGATCGGTGACTTCGTACCCGACGAGTTCGAGGACGTTGTCGAAAAGGGCACCGAGGCCATCGGCAAGGGCGTGGAGAACGTCGGCAACACGGCCGCCGACGGCCTGGACGCGGTCGGCGCGAACAGCGCGGCCGACTGGACCCGCAAGACCAGCAGGTCGGCGGCGGACAGTATGGGCGCCGACGTCGCCGAGATGCGCCTCGGCGAGACCGACGACCCGACGAAGCTGATCTACGGCAGCCCGAGCAAACTGGCGTCCACCGTCTCCCACCTGCGCGACTTCCAGGCGGCTTTCGAGCGGATCGGCAACGGCCTCAAGGGCCTCCAGTCCACCGGCTGGCAGGGCGAGGCGGCCGGCATGTTCCGGGTGCGGATGACGTACGAGCCGAAGAAGTGGTTCACGGCCGCCGACGCGTTCCAGAAGGCCGCGGCGGCCCTCGACCACTTCGCCGACACCGTCGCCTGGGCCCAGGGGCAGGCGCGCGACGCGCTGGTGGTGTACCAGCAGGCGGAGCGCGCCAGTAAGGAGGCGGTCACCGCCTACAACGCGAAGGTGAGGGAGTACAACTCCGAGATACTCACCTACGGCCTCACGGGCGAACGCAAGGACGGCTCGGACGCGCTGCCGACACCGCCCGGAGAGTTCACCGACCCGGGGGACGCCGGCCGCGAGGCGGCCCAGGAGCAGCTCACGGAGGCGCGCAAGCAGCGGGACCGGGCGGCGGAGCTGGCCCGGACGGCGGTACGCGCGGCCCGCGCCACCGCGCCCGACAAGCCCGAGTACGGGGACCAGTTCCGTAGCGGCATGAAGGGCGTGGACCTGTCCCTCTCCCACGGGTTCAACGGGATGATCCGGGGCGGGGCCAACGCCGTCTCCTTCGGGCGGAGCCTGAACGTCATGGACCCGTACAACCGGGCCCACCCCGACGAGTTCGCCACCGGCCTCAACTCAACGGCCAACGGCCTGCTCCAGACGGCCAAGGACCCCATGGGCACGGCCGAGCAGATGTACCGGGACTTCCAGCGGGACCCGGAGGAGGGGGTCGGCCGGCTGTTCGCCGAGGTAGCGGGCCCCAAGGGCGCGGGACTCGCGAAGTCCGGCGGGCGGCGAGGGGCCGGCGCCGCCCGGCGCGACCTGGACCGCGACGGCGCACCCGGCCACGGACGGCGCGACGGGCAGCGCACCACCGACGGCACCGACCCCGTCGACCTGGCCACGGGCAGGATGTTCCTGCCCCAGACCGACGTGAGCCTGCCGGGCGCGCTGCCGCTGACCTTCACCCGGCGCGTCGAGTCCGGCTACAGCGCCGGGAGGTGGTTCGGACCGTCCTGGTCGAGCACGGTCGACCAGCGGCTGGAGATCGACGCCCGGGGCGTGGTGCTCGTCGGCGACGACGGCCTGCTCCTCGCGTACCCGCACCCGGCCCCCGGCCTCCCGACCCTGCCGGAGGCCGGCCCGCGCTGGCCGCTGGAGCGCACGCCCGAGGGCCACTACACGGTCACCGACCCGGAAAGCGGCCACGTACGCCACTACGCGGGCCCGGAGCCGAGCGGCTCGGACGGCACGGCACCGCTGCACCGGATCAGCGACCGCAACGGCAACGTCCTCACCTTCACCTACGACGCCCACGGCGCCCCGACCGACGTCGAGCACAGCGCCGGCTACCACCTGCGGATCGCCACCGACGGCGCCCGCGTCACCGCCCTGCACCTGGTGGGGGGCGGTACGGACGGCGCCGACGCGTTACTCGTGCGCTACGGGTACACCGACGGCGACCTCACCGAGGTCACCAACTCCTCGGGCCTACCGCTGCGATTCGAGTACGACGACGAGCACCGCGTCATCGCCTGGACCGACACCAACGGCAGCCGCTACGACTACGTCTACGACAACCGGCACCGCTGCGTCGCCGAGGGCGGCGAGGCGGGCCACGTCGCCATCCGCATCGACTACGACGGCCGCGACGAGGCCACCGGCCACCGCGTCACCACCGTCACCACCCGGGCCGGTCACCGCGTCCGCTACCTGGTCAACGACGCCCAACAGATCGTCGCCGAGACCGACCCGCTCGGTCACACCACCCACCACGCACTCGACCGGCACGACCGGCCGCTGAGCCACACGGACGCCCTCGGCCGAGTGACCCGGCTGCGCTACGACACGGCGGGCCGCCTGGTGTCGGTGCTCCGCCCCGACGGTCGCGAGGCCACCCTCGCCTACAACGACCTCGGCCTGCCGACGACGCTCACCGGACCGGACGGCGCCACCTGGCACCACGCGTACGACGCCCGGGGCAACCGCACCGCCGTCACGGACCCGGCCGGCCACACCACCCGCTTCACGCACGACGAACAGGGCCACCTCACCTCGGTGACCGACCCGTTGGGCGCCACGACCCGGGTGCGGTGCGACGCGGCCGGCCTCCCCGTCGAGATCACCGACCCACTCGGCGCGACCACCCGTTACACCCGCGACGCCTTCGGCCGCCCCGTGACCATCACCGACCCACTGGGCGCCACCACCCACCTGAGCTGGACCGTCGAGGGACAGCTCATCCGCCACACCGACCCCAACGGGGCCGTGCAGACCTGGACGTACGACGGCGAGGGCAACCGCGTCAGCCACACGGACGCGGCCGGTGGCACGACGACGTACGAGTACACCCACTTCGACCTGCTGGCGGCCAGGACCGGCCCGGACGGCGTGCGGTACGCGTTCGAGCACGACGACCAACTGCGCCTCACCCAGGTCACCAACCCCCAGGGTCTGACCTGGAGCTACACCTACGACCCGGCAGGCCGGCTCACCTCGGAGACCGACTTCGACGGCCGCCTGACCCGGTACGAGCACGACCCGACCGGCGCGGTCGTCACCCGCACCAACGCCCTCGGCCAGACCGTCCGGTTGGACCGCGACGAACTGGGCCGCGTCGTCCGCAAGGACGCGGGCGAGGCCGGCGTCACGACGTTCGAGCACGACGCGGCCGGCCGCCTGCTCGCGGCCGTCGGGCCCGGCGCCGAGGTCCGCTACCAGCGGGACCGGCTGGGCCGGATCAAGGCGGAACTGGTCAACGGCCGCGTCCTGGCCCACACCCTGGACGCACTCGGCCGCCGCACCGGCCGCACCACACCCAGCGGCGCCCGCTCGACGTACGCCTACGACGCGGCCGGCAACCGCACCCGGCTCACGACATCGGGCCGCACGATGGACTTCGCGTACGACCCGGCGGGACGCGAGGTGACCCGCACCACCGACGCGCTCACCCTCGCCCACCTCTGGGACCCGGCCGGCCGCCTCGCGGAACAACTCCTGACGACGGGGGTAGGCGGGCCCGAGCTGGCGGCCGGGGGCGGGATCGGGGCTGCGGTCGGAGCCGCTGGCCCGACCGGTGGTCCCGCGGGGACCGTCCCGGCCGCCGGCACCCGCACGCGCCACCGCCGCTACACCTACCGCCCCGACGGCCACCTCGCCACCCTCGCCGACTCGACCACGGGCACCAGCCACTTCGACCTCACCCCGACGGGCCGGGTGACGGCGGTCCGCGCGGACGACTGGACGGAGACCTACGCCTACGACGCGGCCGGCAACCAGACGGACGCCACCTGGCCCGACGACCACGCGACCCCCGAGGCCCGCGGCGACCGCGCCTACACCGGCACCCGCATCACCCGCGCGGGCCGCGTCCGCTACGAACACGACGCCGCGGGCCGCATCACCCTGCGCCAGCGCACCCGCCTCTCCCGCAAGCCCGACACCTGGCACTACACCTGGGACCCCGAGGACCGCCTCACCTCCCTCACCACCCCCGACGGCACCCGCTGGCGCTACACCTACGACCCCCTGGGCCGCCGCACAGCCAAGGAACGCCTGGCCGCCGACGGCGAAACGGTCGCGGAACGCGTGGACTTCACCTACGACGGCGGCACCCTCGTAGAACAGACCACGACAACACCGGGCCCCCGACCCTTGGGCCCGCCGTCATCGGGCACCCTGATCTCGGGCACCCGACCCTCGGAAGCGCCGACGTCGGGCACCCTGATCTCGGATACGCCGCCCCCGGACGGGACGCCCCTGGACGGGGCATCCCCGGACGGGGCACCCCTGGGCCCGCCGCACCCGGTCACCCTCACCTGGAACCACGCCGGCCTGACCCCGATATCCCAGACCGAGCGCATCACCGACGCCACCACCCAGCGCGAGATAGACGCCCGCTTCTTCGCCATCGTCACCGACCTCGTCGGCACCCCCACCGAACTCATCGCCGAATCCGGCGAAACCGCCTGGCAATCCCGCACCACCCTCTGGGGCACCACCACCTGGCCCCGCACCAGCCCCGCCTACACCCCCCTCCGCTTCCCCGGCCAGTACTTCGACCCCGAATCGGGCCTCCACTACAACGTCCTCCGCTACTACGACCCGGGGGCTGGCCGCTACCTCTCCCCGGACCCGTTGGGCCTGGCGCCGGCGCCTAATCCGGTTACGTATGTGGATAACCCGCGGGTGTGGTGTGATCCGTGGGGGTTGGCGCCTTATTTTGAGAATCAAATGCAGAATGAGTTGGCGAAAGAGTTAGACGATGCTGAACGGCTGGGCGTGGGGCCAATCAGGGTAGGTGAAAGAGGTTTTGATGAGGCTATTAATAGCGGAGATATTAAATGGGCCGTCACCGAGGATGGTGATCTCGTCATTATGCCAAAATTCGTGAACGGTGAAGAGTTGAAGCACCCAGTTCTCGCCGGGGGGCGGCCGGTGCAAGCCGCAGGAGAAGCGGACATTGCTGGAGGTGATGGTGCCTATTTCGGTCTCGAATTAAATAATAATAGTGGACACTATAAACCGTCCATGGAGAGCTTGAAATTGGCGAGAGATGCCTTTGAGCGTGCCGGTATCGTTTTTCCGTGAATGCGTGAGGGTGAATAGTGATCGACGAGTCGAGTGTGCGTAAAATGTCGCCACACAGGGCGGCTGAACTGTTGTCGAAAACGCCTGGTGAAGATCTTTCTCTTCAAGCATGGGAAGGCCTTCGAGAGGTATGCGTCAGCGGCATGCAGGATGAGCGGCTGTCAGCGGATGAGCGCATTGGTTGGGCTGCTGCGGGAGCATTGGTCGTCGATCGCATGCGCGACCATTCAGAATGCGCAGACAGACGCGTTGCAATGGCTAGTGAGGCGCGCTTGCGCGCATACGTGATTACGCGGTTCGGCAGGGAAGACGACAGTTCACTCAGAGACTTGTCGCTGCTGATTAGGCGCGTGGTGGACGCAGTCGGAGCAGAAAGCTGGGTGGTAGCCGATTCGGCGGATGGCTGGCAACGTATGACGCGCCACGAAATGCTGGAGTTGCGGCGCATTAAGAACCTCGTGACGCCGTTCAAAAGCATCCTTCCGCTGCTGAGCCCGACCGATCCATTGTGTGGCAAAATCAAGGAGTGGGTCGACATTATTCCACTTCTGCCGTAGATGCTGACCCGGAGAGGCGCGGGCGACGAGCCGAATAATCTGTGCCCTCTGTGAAGAGGTGGAAGGCCGCCGATCCCATCGCGTCGCGCCTAACGCGTTTTGCAACGGGCGACGTGGCTCTTGGATAGCTTCGGGTGCGCCTTACTCTATGTACCGACGTTTCGCGGATGGTGTGCGAGTGCGACGGCATTGAATGTGTGGCACGTGCGGCTGGCGGTCGTCACGTCTGTGCTGCCATGGGCGAGGAGTACGACTTTTGGATCGTTGCCGAAACTGTTGACCGGCGCTGAGGAGGCATCAGCCGTGAGGTCAGAGGTGCTGCTGGCCAAAAGAACGGGTGTATCCCGCAGAGCCCCTCACCGGTGGTACTTGTGGTTGTCCTCGGCGGTCAAGCCGAACGTGCTGCGCACGTTGATCGAGCTGTAGCTGGCCCGTGCGCCGCTCGCCTGTTGTCTGCGCAGTTGCTCGATGCGCAGCTCGTCCGCCGACTCTCCCCGCAGCCCGCCCCGTCGCCCCAACTTCCAGGCCAGCCCCACCACCGCGCCCACGATCGAGCCCAGAAACAGTATTACGGTGACCACGTAACCCCCCGTCACGGCACAGATGCGTGTACACGACCGTAACGTGGGGTGTCGCCAGCCGGCAGGTCCCTGCCGGCCAACCCCCGCCCTCAGCAGCGCCCTTCGGCCGCGCGGGGGCAGCGCGACCGCTCCGCGAGCGCCAACGGCACGCGCCCACGCGCCCAGCTACCCCGAAAACACCGAAGGGCCGCCGCTCCCTCCAAGGGGATGCGGCGGCCCTTCGTACGACACATACGCGTACGGCGCGTACGACGCGCGTCGGCTCCCGTGCGGTTCACGCGGTCTGCGAGGCGGCTCCGTACGGCTCAGGCAGCACACACGTCACACACGTAACGCGCCCGTACCGCCACCACCGCCCCCGCGGCGCTCACGCGCCCACGTAGGGGCCACACAGGGGCCGTACAGCGCCCGCGGGGTCCGCCCACGGCCGGCCCCCGGTCGGGCAACGCGGCGCGCGAACGCGCACCACCCGTTACGCGCCGAACTCCCGCCCACCGCGAGGTCGGCCCGCGAGGCGGCCCCGCCGCAAGGCGACGACGCGCACCCCAAAGCCGAAGACGCGCACCCCGAAGCCGCAACCGAAGCCGCGACCGAAATCGGAGACGCCCGCCGCGAAGGCGAACCTCAGAGCACCCGCACCGCGCCCGTCGGCATGTCGTAGCTCATGCTGCGCTGGACCACGCCGGTGTTGGAGTTCTGGGCGCCGACGAACTGGCCGTCGCCGATGTAGACCGCGACGTGGTAGGCGCTGCCCGCGCTGCCCCAGTACAGGATGTCGCCGGGCTGCAGGTTGCTCAGGGAGACCTGGGTGCCGAAGGTGGACTGGTCCTGCGAGACGCGCGGCAGGGTGACGCCGACCTGGCGGAAGGCGACGCTGGTGAGGCCGGAGCAGTCGTACGAGGACGGGCCCATGGCGCCGGGGATGTACGCCTTGCCGACCTGAGCCTTGACGAAGTTGACCACCGCGGCGGCGTTGCCGCCGCCGGTCGAGGTGGAGGGCGCCTCGGTCTGCGGGGTGGAGGAAGCGTCGGACGACGAGGCGTCGGAGCTGTTGCCACTGGTGGAGCTGGTGCTGGTGGTGCTGGTGGTGCTCGTGGTGCTGAGCGTGGTGCGCTCGGCGGTGCGGGAGGCGCGCTGCTCGCGGGCCTTCTCCGCGGCGGCGGCGCGCTTGGCGGCGGCGCGCTCCGCGCGCTCCTTCGCCTCCTTGGCCTTGCGCTCGGCCTCGGTCTTGGCCTTCTTGGCCTCCGACTTGGCCTTGCCGGCCGCCTGCTCCTGCTGGTCCTGGAGCTGGTAGCTGAAGGCCGCCTGCTGGGTGGCGTCGGCGGACTGCACCGTGTTCAGCGCCAGGTCGGCGGTGAGCGTGGGCAGCTCCTGCGTCGTCTCCGCGGTGGGCTCGGCGGCGGAGGCCGACACAGCGGTTCCGGCCACCGTGAGCGTGAGGATGCCACCGGTTACCCCTGCGCGAAGTGCCCGCGACGAGGCGGAGCGGCGGGGCTTCCGGTGGCTGGGTATGTGAGCGGTCTGGGACATGAGAACACTGGCTATCAGGATGCACAGGTTGCTCACAACAAACGTGGCGCTCGCCACAATTGGCGTGTACGCGCCCAGTTTTCGGCCAAGTGGATCTTGATGGGGGCCGGTCGCCCCCTGTCCGATTTTCGCGATCATGCGCCTACGCATGGCTTTTGGCGGTCAACCGGCGCGTCGAACGCGCCTATCACCATCGGGTGGTCCGCGCCAAGGGTTGCCGCAAAATCGAGATCTCGTACGGGTGGTGATGTGGCGCACGTCACGGCCGGGGGCCTCGTGAACGGAGGCGCGAGCCGACGATCGCCGGCGCGGTGGCGCGGGTCGCGCGAGACTCCGTCGGTGCCTCGACTCCTATATCAAGCCGCGCCGTCCATGGCCAATTTGCGTGCATGGGCCATCTCTTGATAGGGCGAGACTCGCTTGACCAGCGGTAACACCCTTGAATGTCACCTTTGGTGATCACTCGGCCGCTTCCCGTGGAGAGATCACCGCTCATCCGACTTCATGATCGTTCGTCAGGTGGTGGAGATCACAAACTCGGTCCGGTACCCCGTGTCGCAGATCACAAGGTGACAGGCATAGGATGCAGGCGAATCGGGCTTGTGAACTGCCTCACATGTTCGCGATCTTTGAGGCAGTTCGCGGGCTCAGCAGCCCTCCCCCACCGGGGGAGCCCAGCAGTCATCGTCGACTGAGAGGAGCGAGGAGCGGTGAACGCCTATGCGCCCATCCTCGTACTAGGAGCCCTCGGGGCAGGCTTTGCGATCTTCTCCGTGGTGGCGGCCACGTTCATCGGCCCCAAGCGCTACAACCGGGCGAAGCTCGAAGCCTACGAGTGCGGTATCGAGCCGACCCCGCAGCCGGCCGGTGGCGGGCGTTTCCCGATCAAGTACTACCTGACGGCGATGCTCTTCATCGTCTTCGACATCGAGATCGTCTTCCTTTATCCCTGGGCCGTCAGCTTCGACGCGCTCGGCCTGTTCGGGCTCGTGGAGATGCTCCTCTTCGTGCTCACCGTCTTCGTCGCGTACGCCTATGTCTGGCGTCGCGGCGGCCTGGAATGGGACTAACGGAAGCGGGAGGAGCCACAACGCCATGGGTATCGAAGAGAAGCTGCCGAGCGGGTTCCTGCTCACGACCGTCGAGAGCGCCGCGGGCTGGGTCCGTAAGTCGTCGGTCTTCCCGGCCACCTTCGGCCTCGCCTGCTGCGCCATCGAGATGATGACCACCGGCGCCGGCCGCTACGACCTCGCCCGCTTCGGCATGGAGGTCTTCCGCGGCTCGCCCCGGCAGGCCGACCTCATGATCGTCGCCGGCCGGGTCAGCCAGAAGATGGCGCCCGTGCTCCGGCAGGTCTACGACCAGATGCCGAACCCCAAGTGGGTCATCTCCATGGGCGTGTGCGCCTCGTCCGGCGGGATGTTCAACAACTACGCCATCGTGCAGGGCGTCGACCACATCGTGCCGGTCGACATCTACCTGCCCGGCTGTCCGCCCCGGCCCGAGATGCTGCTCGACGCCATCCTCAAGCTCCACCAGAAGATCCAGGGCGGCAAGCTCGGCGTCAACCGCGAGCAGGCCGCGCGCGAGGCGGAGGAAGCGGCGCTCGGCGCGCTGCCCCTGATCGAGATGAAGGGGCTGCTGCGATGAGCGACCACGAGGAGCCGGTCGGCGCCAACCCCGACCAGGACGTGAACGCCAACAACCTGCCGGGCCAGCGCGGCGACGCCGGCGAGGTGATCGGCACCCGGCGCGGCATGTTCGGCGCCAACAACGGCGGCGACACCACGGGCTACGACGGCCTGGTGCGCACGGTGCGGCTGCCCGGCGCCTCCAGCCGCCCGTACGGCGGGCCGGACGGCGCCGCCGGGTACGGCGTCTTCGACGAGATCGCCGACGAGTTGGAGGGCGCGCTCGACGAGCAGGGGCTGCTGCCGGAGAACGCGATCGAGAAGACCGTCGTGGACCGCCGGGAGCTCACCTTCCACATCGCCCGCGAGCACCTGCCGCGCGTCGCCCGCACCCTGCGCGACGACCCCGCGCTCCGCTTCGAGCTGTGTACGGGCGTGAGCGGCGTGCACTTCCCCGGCGACAAGGGTCGCGAGCTGCACGCCGTCTACCACCTGCGCTCGATCACCCACAACCGGCTGATCCGCCTTGAGGTGAGCGCCCCCGACGCCGACCCCCACGTGCCCTCGATCGTGGACGTCTACCCGACCAACGACTGGCACGAGCGCGAGGTCTACGACTTCTTCGGCCTCATCTTCGACGGCCACCCCGCCCTCACGCGGATCATGATGCCCGACGACTGGCAGGGCTTTCCGCAGCGCAAGGACTACCCGCTCGGTGGCATCCCCGTCGAGTACAAGGGCGCCCAGATCCCGGCTCCCGACCAGCGGAGGTCGTACAGCTAATGAGCACCTCGCACGCGCACCCCACCTCAGGGCCGGCCCCGGGGGCGGCCGAGCCGCCGCCGTCGCAGCCCAGGGAGACCACCGAGGGCACCGTGTACACGGTCACCGGTGGCGACTGGGACGAGGTCGCCGCCGCCGCGGCCCGCAGCGACGACGAGCGGATCATCGTCAACATGGGCCCGCAGCACCCCTCCACGCACGGCGTGCTGCGGCTGATCCTGGAGATCGACGGCGAGACGGTCACCGAGGCCCGCTGCGGCATCGGCTACCTGCACACCGGCATCGAGAAGAACCTCGAGTACCGCACGTGGACGCAGGGCACCACGTTCGTGACCCGCATGGACTACCTGACCTCCTTCTACAACGAGGCGGCGTACTGCCTCGCGGTGGAGAAGCTGCTCGGCATCGAGGACCACATCCCCGACCGGGCCTCGGTGATCCGGGTCCTGCTGATGGAGCTGAACCGGCTCTCCTCGCACCTGGTGTGCATCGCCACCGGCGGCATGGAGCTGGGCGCCACCACGGTGATGGTCTACGGCTTCCGGGACCGCGAGATGATCCTGGACGCGTACGAGCTGATCACCGGGTTGCGCATGAACCACGCGTTCATCCGCCCCGGCGGCCTCGCCCAGGACCTGCCGCCGGGCGCCGTGGAGCAACTGCGCGAGCTGCTCAAGAAGCTGCGCAAGAACCTCCCGGAGTACGACAAGCTCGCCACCGGCAACCCCGTCTTCAAGGGCCGCACGGTGGGCATCGGCTACCTGGACCTGGCCGGCTGCATGGCCCTCGGCGTCACCGGGCCCCCGCTGCGCTCGGCCGGACTGCCGCACGACCTGCGCAAGACGCAGCCGTACTGCGGGTACGAGAACTACGAGTTCGACGTCCCGACCGTGGACACCTGCGACGCCTACGGCCGCTTCCTGATCCGGGTCGAGGAGATGCACCAGTCGCTGCGCATCGTCGAACAGTGCCTGGACCGCCTCGAACCGGGACCGGTCATGGTCGGCGACAAGAAGATCGCCTGGCCCGCGCAGCTCGCCCTCGGCCCGGACGGGCTCGGCAACTCGCTCGACCACATCAAGAAGATCATGGGCACCTCGATGGAGGCCCTGATCCACCACTTCAAGCTGGTCACCGAGGGGTTCCGGGTCCCGCCGGGGCAGGCGTACGCGGCCGTCGAGTCGCCCAAGGGCGAGCTGGGCGTGCACGCCGTCAGCGACGGCGGCACCCGCCCCTACCGGGTCCACTTCAGGGACCCCTCCTTCACCAACCTCCAGGCCATGGCGGCGATGTGCGAGGGCGGCCAGGTCGCCGACGTCATCGTCGCCGTGGCGTCCCTCGACCCCGTGATGGGAGGCGTCGACCGGTGAGCGCCACGCACGACGTAGCCCTTGGCATGCCCCAGCTCCCGGCCCCCGACTACCCGGCCGAGGTACGGGCCCGGCTGGAGGCCGACGCCCGGGAGGTGATCGCCCGCTACCCCGACAGCCGCTCCGCGCTGCTGCCGCTGCTGCACCTGGTGCAGTCCGAGGAGGGCCACGTCTCCCGTACCGGCGTCCGGTTCTGCGCCGAGGTGTTGGAGCTGACCACCGCCGAGGTGACCGCGGTCGCCACCTTCTACACCATGTACCGCCGCAAGCCGAGCGGCGACTACCAGGTGGGCGTGTGTACCAACACGCTGTGCGCGGTGATGGGCGGCGACGCGATCTTCGAGGCGCTCCAGCAGCACCTGGGCGTCGGCAACAACGAGACCACCGACGACGGCAAGGTCACCCTCGAACACATCGAGTGCAACGCGGCCTGCGACTTCGCCCCCGTCGTCATGGTCAACTGGGAGTTCTTCGACGGGCAGACCGTCGAGAGCGCCAAGGCGCTGGTGGACGACCTGCGCGCCGGCCGGGCCGTGCGGCCCACCCGGGGCGCGCCGCTGTGCACGTACAAGGAGACCGCGCGCATCCTGGCCGGCTTCCCCGACGAGCGGCCCGGCGCGGTCGCCGCCAGCGGCGGCGCGGGCCCGGCCTCGCTGGTCGGCCTCAAGCTCGCCAAGGGCGAGGCGGCCCCGGGGCGGATCGTCTCGCCGCGCGGCGAGAGCGAGCCGAGCGACGCCCCGCCCCCGCCGGGCCCGGGCCAGCAGCCGCCCGAGACCCACCCCAGCTCGCACGACGCGCCGCAGCCCACCGCGGCCTCCGACCCCAGCCATCCTGCCGGCCCCGCAGCCGAGGAGGGGGAGTGATGACCGTGTCCACCGAGGAAACCGGGGGCACCGCCCAGCAACACGCCGGGGGTGGCACCAGCCCGGAGAAGCTGCTCGCGCCGGTCCTCTCCGCGTTCTGGGACCAGCCCGAGTCCTGGACGCTGGAGACCTACCGGCGCCACGAGGGGTACGAGGGGCTGCGCAAGGCGCTGGCCATGCCGCCCGACGACGTGATCGCCTATGTCAAGGAGTCGGGACTGCGCGGTCGCGGCGGCGCCGGCTTCCCGACCGGCATGAAGTGGCAGTTCATCCCGCAGGGCGACGGCAAGCCGCACTACCTCGTCGTCAACGCCGACGAGTCCGAGCCCGGCACCTGCAAGGACATCCCCCTCCTCTTCGCCAACCCGCACTCGCTCATCGAAGGCATGATCATCGCCTGTCATGCCATCCGCTCCCAGCACGCCTTCATCTACCTGCGCGGCGAGGTCGTCCCCGTGCTGCGGCGGCTGCACGAGGCCGTGCGCGAGGCGTACGAGGCCGGCTACCTCGGCCGCGACATCCTCGGCAGCGGGCTCGACCTCGACATCACCGTGCACGCCGGCGCCGGCGCGTACATCTGTGGCGAGGAGACCGCGCTGCTCGACTCCCTCGAAGGGCGCCGCGGGCAACCCCGACTGCGCCCGCCCTTCCCGGCCGTCGCGGGTCTATACGCGTGCCCCACCGTGGTGAACAACGTCGAGTCCATCGCCTCTGTTCCCGCCATCATGAACAAGGGCAAGGAGTGGTTCAGGTCGATGGGCAGCGAGAAGTCGCCCGGCTTCACGCTGTACTCGCTCTCCGGCCACGTCGCCCGCCCCGGCCAGTACGAGGCGCCGCTCGGCATCACGCTGCGCCAACTCCTCGACATGAGCGGCGGCATCCGCCCCGGCCACCGGCTGAAGTTCTGGACCCCGGGCGGCTCGTCCACGCCGCTGCTCACCGACGAACACCTCGACGTCCCGCTGGACTACGAGGGCGTCGGCGCCGCCGGCTCGATGCTCGGCACCAAGGCGCTCCAGTGCTTCGACGAGACCACCTGCGTGGTGCGCGCCGTCACCCGCTGGACCGAGTTCTACGCCCACGAGTCCTGCGGCAAGTGCACCCCCTGCCGCGAGGGCACGTACTGGCTCGTGCAGTTGCTGCGCGACATCGAGGCCGGCAAGGGCCGCGCCGAGGACCTCGACAAGCTCCAGGACATCGCCGACAACATCAACGGCAAGTCCTTCTGCGCGCTCGGCGACGGCGCGGCCAGCCCCATCTTCTCCTCGCTCAAGTACTTCCGCGAGGAGTACGAGCGACACCTGGGCGGCCGAGGCTGCCCCTTCGACCCGGCCAGGTCCACGGCCTGGGCCGACGACCCCACAGACGCCCACCTGGAGGTGAACGCGTGACCGTCACGACCACCGGAGCCAGCAGTGGTTCCGCCGCGGGCCCCTCCTCCGGCGGCGCTGCGGCGGTGCCGCCGGAGGACCTGGTCTCCCTCACCATCGACGGCATCGAGATCAGCGTGCCCAAGGGCACCCTGGTCATCCGGGCCGCCGAACTGCTCGGTATCGAGATCCCCCGCTTCTGTGACCACCCGCTCCTGGACCCGGCCGGCGCCTGCCGACAGTGCATCGTGGAGGTGGAGGGCCAGCGCAAGCCGATGGCCTCGTGCACCATCACCTGCACCGACGGCATGGTCGTCAAGTCGCAGCTCAGCTCGCCGGTCGCGGAGAAGGCGCAGCGCGGCGTGATGGAACTGCTGCTGATCAACCACCCGTTGGACTGCCCGGTCTGCGACAAGGGCGGCGAGTGCCCGCTGCAGAACCAGGCCATGTCCACCGGCGACCCGGAGAGCCGGTTCGAGGGTCAGAAGCGCACCTTCGCCAAGCCGGTGCCGATCTCCACGCAGGTGCTGCTCGACCGCGAGCGCTGCGTGCTCTGCGCCCGCTGCACCCGCTTCTCCAACCAGATCGCCGGCGACCCGATGATCGAACTTTTGGAGCGCGGCGCGCTCCAGCAGGTCGGCACCGGTGAGGACGACCCGTTCCAGTCGTACTTCTCCGGCAACACCATCCAGATCTGCCCGGTGGGCGCGCTGACCTCGGCGGCCTACCGGTTCCGTTCCCGCCCCTTCGACCTGGTCTCCTCGCCGAGCGTGTGCGAGCACTGCGCCGGCGGCTGCGCCACCCGTACCGACCACCGGCGCGGCAAGGTCATGCGGCGGCTCGCCGCCAACGACCCCGAGGTCAACGAGGAGTGGATCTGCGACAAGGGCCGGTTCGCCTTCCGGTACGCGCAGCGGCCCGAGCGGCTGACTACGCCGCTGGTACGGAACGCGGACAGCGGCGAGCTGGAACCGGCGAGCTGGCCCGAGGCGCTGGCCGCGGCGGCCCACGGCCTGGCGGGCGCGCGCGGCCGGACCGGGGTGCTGACCGGCGGGCGGCTGACCGTCGAGGACGCGTACGCCTACGCCAAGTTCGCGCGGGTGGCCCTGGACACCAACGACATCGACTTCCGCGCCCGGGCGCACAGCACCGAGGAGGCCGACTTCCTCACCGGGTACGTCGCCGGTCGCGGCCGTGACCTGGACGGGCGGGGGTTGACCAACGCCACCCTTGAGGCGGCCCCGGCCGTACTGCTCGTCGGGTTCGAGGCGGAGGAGGAGGCGCCCGGCGTCTTCCTGCGGCTGCGCAAGGCCCACCGCAAGCACGGCCAGCGCACCTTCGGCCTCGCCCCGTACGCGACCCGCGGCCTGACCAAGGCGGGCGGCACGCTGCTGCCCGCGGCGCCCGGCACCGAGACGGAGTGGCTGGACGCGCTGGCCGGCGGCGTCGGCCTGGACGAACTGGGCCAGCGCGCGGCCGACGCGCTGCGCGCCGAGGGGTCGGCGATCGTCGTCGGGGAGCGGCTGGCGGCCGTGCCCGGCGCGCTGACCGCCGCCGTCCGGCTGGCCTCGGCCACCGGCGCCAGCCTGACGTGGATTCCGCGCCGGGCCGGCGAGCGCGGCGCGATCGAGGCGGGCGCGCTGCCCGGGCTGCTGCCCGGCGGGCGCCCGGCCACCAGCCCGAGCGCCCGCGAGGAGGTCGCCGAGCTGTGGCGGGTGCGCGAACTGCCGCCCCGGCACGGACGCGACACCGGACAGATCATCGAGGCCGCCGCGGGTGGTGAGCTGGGCGCGCTGCTCGTCGGCGGCGTCGAGGTGGCCGACCTGCCCGACCCGGTCCGCGCCGTCGAGGCGCTGGAGGCGGTGCCGTTCCTGGTCAGCCTGGAGCAGCGGCCGTCCGAGGTCACCGACCGCGCGGACGTGGTGCTGCCGGTCTCGGCCGTGGTCGAGAAGTCGGGCACCTTCCTCAACTGGGAGGGCCGGGCCCGCCCGTTCGAGGCCGCGGTCAAGCCCGACCAGATGGCCCGCCGCCACGTACAGCCCGACGGCCGGGTGCTGCACATGCTGGCCGACCACATGGACGCCCCGATCGCGCTGCCCGACGTGCGCGCCGCGCGGCGCGAACTGGACCGGCTCGGCGGCTGGGAGGCGGCGCCGGTCACGACGCTGCCCACGCCGACCGGGCAGGGCGGCGCCCCGCTGCCGCGCCCGGCGGCGGGCCAGGCGGTGCTCGCCGGCCACCGGCTGCTGCTCGACCAGGGCCGGCTCCAGGAGGGCGACGAGGCGCTGACCGGCACCCGACACGCCCCGCTGGCCCGCCTGTCGGCCACGACGGCCGCCGAGGCCGGCGTACGGGACGGCCAGTTGCTCCAGGTGCGCGGCCCGGCCGGCACGGTGACGCTGCCGCTGGCGGTCACGGAGATGCCCGACCGGGTGGTGTGGCTGCCGCTGAACTCGACCGGCGGCGGTGCCCAGCGTGACCTGGGCGCCCGCACCGGCGAGTTGGTCACGATCGGGGCGCCCGCCCAGGTCGCCCCGGAGCTCGGTACGGAGGTGACGGGATGACCGGCATCGTCGCTGGCGCACAGAGCGACCTGCGCTATCTCGCGGCGGAGGACCTGTCCGCGTTCGGGCACGACCCGTGGTGGCTGGTGGTCATCAAGGCCGTCTTCTGCTTCGCGTTCCTCATGGTGACGGTGCTGATCTCCATCGTCATGGAGCGCAAGGTCGTCGCATGGATGCAGCTCCGCATCGGCCCCAACCGGCACGGCCCCTGGGGCATGCTGCAGTCCCTCGCGGACGGCGTGAAGCTGATGCTCAAGGAAGACGTGATCGTCAAGCGGGCGGACAAGGCGGTGTACCTGCTCGCGCCGATCGTCGCCGCGATCCCCGCGTTCATGGCCGTCGCCGTCATCCCGTTCGGCCCGGCGGGCAACGAGATCTCCATCTTCGGCGAGCGCACCACGATGCAGCTCACCGACCTGCCGATCGCGGTCCTCTACATCCTGGCCACGGCGTCGGTCGGCATCTACGGCATCGTGCTGGCGGGTTGGTCCTCCGGCTCGACGTACCCGCTGCTCGGGGGCCTACGCTCGTGCGCGCAGATGATCAGCTACGAGATCGCGATGGGCCTGGCGTTCGCCGCGGTCTTCCTGCACTCCGGCTCGATGTCCACCTCGGCCATCGTCGAGGGCCAGCACGACCGTTGGTACGCGATCCTGCTGCCGGTCTCCTTCATCATCTACCTGATCGCGATGGTCGGCGAGACCAACCGTGCCCCGTTCGACATGCCGGAGTCCGAGGGCGACCTGGTCGGCGGCTTCAACACGGAGTACTCGTCGATCAAGTTCGCGATGTTCATGCTCGCCGAGTACATCAACATGGTCACCGTCTCGGCCGTCGCGGTCACCCTCTTCCTCGGCGGCTGGCGGGCCCCGTACCCGATCAGCACCTTCTGGGAGGGCGCGAACCACGGCTGGTGGCCGATGCTCTGGTTCGTCGGCAAGCTGCTGACCCTGCTGTTCGCCTTCGTCTGGCTGCGCGCCACGCTGCCTCGGGTGCGCTACGACCAGTTCATGAAGCTGGGCTGGAAGGTGCTCATCCCGGTCTCCATGGTCTGGCTGATGCTGGTCGCCACGGTGCGGGCGCTGCGCAACGAGGACTACGAGTTCCAGGACATCGTGCTCTACGTCGGTGGCGCCGTCCTGGCGCTGCTGCTCCTCTCGTTCGTCTGGGACATGTACCGCGACCGCGCGGACAGGCGGGCCGAATCCGAGGCCGAAGCGGCGCCCGAACCGGCCTTCGACCCGATGGCGGGCGGCTTCCCCGTGCCACCCCTGCCGGGGCAGACCCCGCCGCCCGTGCCACGACGACGACCGCGCCAGGAGCGCGAGCTCATTGTCAGTGGTGGGGGCGACACTGTCAGTGACGGAAAGGAGACGGGCGGTGTCTGACGTCCAGGCTTGTGCCTCCCGGGGGACGACCCCCGTACCCCCGGCAGTGAAGGAGGCCGACCGTGTCTGACTTCCAGGCTGGTGTCTCCCGGGGGGCGACCCCCGTACCCCCGGCAGTGAAGGGAGCCGACCGTGTCTGACTTCCAGAATCCGGTCGCCGGGTTCGGCGTGACCTTCAAGGCCATGTTCAAGAAGCGGCTGACCGAGCAGTACCCGGAGCAGAAGAAGCCCACGGCGCCCCGGTTCCACGGTCGCCACCAGCTCAACCGGCATCCGGACGGGCTGGAGAAGTGCATCGGCTGCGAGCTGTGCGCCTGGGCCTGCCCGGCCGACGCGATCTACGTGGAGGGCGCGGACAACACCGAGGAGGAGCGCTACTCCCCGGGCGAGCGGTACGGCCGCGTCTACCAGATCAACTACCTGCGCTGCATCCTGTGCGGCCTGTGCGTCGAGGCGTGCCCGACCCGGGCGCTCACCATGACGAACGAGTACGAACTGGCCGACAGCTCCCGCGAGTCGCTCATCTACACCAAGGAGGAGCTGCTCGCCGGGTTGCAGGAGGGCATGGTCGAGTCGCCGCACTCGATCTTCCCCGGCACGGACGAGCAGGACTACTACCGCGGCCTGGTCACCGAGGCCGCCCCCGGCACCGTCCGGCAGGTCGCGGTCAGCAAGGGCGAGCAGCCGCCGGGCGCGGAGCCGGCCGACGCCGTCGAGGACGGCCCGGTCAGCGCGCCCGAGGCCGCCGCGGCGGCACGCAGCGGGACCAGCGCGCAGGGTAAGGGGGTCACGGCGTGAGCACACTGGCCGCCGCGGCCTCCACCACCTCGACCGGCGAGGCCGTGCAGTTCTGGGTGTTGGGCACCGTCGCCGTGATCGGCGCGCTGGCCACCATCCTGATGAGGAAGGCGGTGCACTCCGCCCTCTCGCTCGCCGGCACCATGATCATCCTGGCGGTGTTCTACCTCGCCAACGGCGCGTACTTCCTGGGTGTCGTGCAGATCGTCGTCTACACCGGCGCGATCATGATGCTCTTCCTGTTCGTCGTGATGCTGGTCGGTGTCACCGCGGCCGACTCCCTCACCGAGACGATCAAGGGCCAGCGCTGGCTGGCCGCCGGCTGCGGCCTCGGCTTCGGCATCCTCCTGATCGCCGGCATCGGCAACGCGTCCCTCAAGCACTCGGAGGGCCTGGCCAAGGCGAACGCCGGTGGCAACGTCGAGGGCCTGGCGGAGCTGATCTTCACCAAGTACGTCTTCGCCTTCGAGATCACCGGCGCGCTGCTGATCACCGCCGCCGTCGGCGCGATGGTCCTCACCCACCGGGAGCGCACCGAGCGCGCCAAGACCCAGCAGGAGCGGGCGCTGCTCCGCGTCCGCGAGGGGAAGCAGATCACGCCGCTGCCCGCGCCCGGCGTCTACGCCCGGCACAACGCGGTGGACATCCCCGGGCTGCTGCCCGACGGCTCGATCTCCGAGAAGACCGTCAACGCGACGCTGCGCGGCCGAGGCCAGATCCGGGACGTTTCCGGGGCCTCGCTGGCCGAACTCGCCGCCCTCGAACAGCGCTCCGAGGAGTGGCTGGAGCGCGGCGGCGACGCCGAGGGCGGGCCGACCGGCCAGCGCACC
The DNA here is from genome assembly GCF_057766585.1 of Streptomyces sp. MGP-BFMKR1. Taxonomy (NCBI): domain Bacteria; kingdom Bacillati; phylum Actinomycetota; class Actinomycetes; order Kitasatosporales; family Streptomycetaceae; genus Streptomyces; species Streptomyces sp. MGP-BFMKR1. Next base: position 3,596,279 of record NZ_CM173408.1, on the reverse strand, counting down.
CCGTCCGCCCGTAACGGAACCCACCCCGGGGGCGCGGGCGAGGCCCGGGCCGAGGAGGAGGTCAAGTGAACCCGATCAACTACCTCTACCTGGCCGCCCTGTTGTTCACCATCGGCGCGGCGGGGGTGCTGCTCCGGCGGAACGCGATCGTCGTGTTCATGTGCATCGAACTGATGCTGAACGCCTGCAACCTGGCGTTCGTCAGCTTCTCCCGGATGCACGGCAACCTCGACGGACAGATCATGGCCTTCTTCACGATGGTCGTCGCCGCGGCCGAGGTCGTGATCGGCCTCGCGATCATCGTGATGATCTTCCGCTCCCGCCACTCGGCCTCGGTCGACGACGCCAGCCTGATGAAGCTGTAAGGGGTAGCGACAGTGGAAAACCTCATCGGATGGCTTGTCGCGGCGCCGCTGCTGGGCGCGGCCGTGCTGCTGTGCGGCGGCAAGCGGCTCGACCGCCTCGGGCACTGGCTCGGCACGTTGCTCGCGGCGGCCTCGTTCGTGATCGGCGTGCTGCTCTTCGTCGACATGCTGGGCGAGGACGAGCACCACCGGGCCATGCACCAGCACCTGTTCAGTTGGATCCCGGTCAGCGGCTTCCAGGCGGACGTCGCGTTCCAGCTCGACCAGTTGTCGATGACCTTCGTGCTGCTGATCACGGGCGTGGGCACGCTGATCCACATCTACTCGGTCGGCTACATGGAGCACGACGACCGGCGCCGGCGCTTCTTCGGCTACCTCAACCTCTTCCTCGCGGCGATGCTGCTGCTGGTCATCGCCGACAACTACCTGCTGTTGTACGTGGGTTGGGAGGGCGTCGGCCTCGCCTCGTACCTGCTGATCGGCTTCTGGCAGCACAAGCCGAGCGCGGCGACGGCGGCCAAGAAGGCGTTCCTGGTCAACCGGGTCGGCGACGTCGGCCTGTCCATCGCGATCATGCTGATGTTCACCACCTTCGGCACCTTCACCTTCGGGCCCGTCCTGGAGGCGACCGGGGAGACCGGCGAGGGCAAGCTCACCGCGATCGGGCTGATGCTGCTGCTCGCCGCGTGCGGCAAGTCGGCGCAGGTGCCGCTCCAGTCCTGGCTGGGCGACGCGATGGAGGGCCCGACCCCGGTCTCGGCCCTGATCCACGCCGCGACGATGGTCACCGCCGGCGTCTACCTCATCACCCGCTCCGGCGCGATCTTCAACGCGGCGCCCGACGCGCAGACCGCCGTCGTCACGGTCGGCGCGGTCACGCTGATCTTCGGCGCGATCGTCGGTTGCGCCAAGGACGACATCAAGAAGGCGCTGGCCGGCTCGACCATGTCGCAGATCGGGTACATGATCCTGGCCGCCGGGCTCGGCCCGATCGGCTACGTCTTCGCGATCATGCACCTGGTCACGCACGGCTTCTTCAAGGCCGGCCTCTTCCTCGGCGCGGGTTCCGTGATGCACGGGATGAACGACGAGGTGGACATGCGCAAGTACGGCGGCCTGCGGAAGTACATGCCGATCACGTTCATCACCTTCGGCCTCGGCTATCTGGCGATCATCGGCTTCCCCGGTCTGTCCGGTTTCTTCTCCAAGGACAAGATCATCGAGGCGGCGTTCGCCAAGGGCGGCACCGAGGGCTGGATTCTCGGCGGTACGGCGCTGCTCGGCGCGGCCATCACCGCGTACTACATGACCCGCGTGATGCTGCTGACCTTCTTCGGCGAGGAGCGTTGGCGCAAGACGGCGACCCGCTCGCCCGAGGCGCCCAGCGCCGAGCCCGCCGCCGAGACCCGCGGCGAGCACGCCGAGCCGCACCCGCACGAGTCGCCGAAGTCGATGACCATCCCCATGATCGTGCTGGCCTTCGGGTCGGTGTTCGCGGGCGGCCTGTTCAGCGTCGGCGACCGGTTCGTGCACTGGCTGGAGCCGGTCACCGGGCACGACCACGGCGACTCGCCGCTGAGCGCGACCACCGTCACGCTGTCCACCGTCGCGGTGCTGGTCGTCGGCGTCGCGCTGGCCTGGGCGCAGTACGGGCGCAAGCCGGTTCCGGTCGTCGCCCCGCACGGCTCGCTGCTCACCCGGGCGGCCCGCCGCGACCTGCTCCAGGACGACTTCAACCACGTCGTCCTGGTCCGCGGCGGGGAGCACCTGACCCGCAGCCTGGTCTACGTCGACCACAAGCTGGTGGACGGCGTCGTCAACGGCACCGCGGCCTCGGTCGGCGGACTCTCCGGGCGACTGCGGCGACTGCAGAACGGCTACGCGCGCAGTTACGCGGTCTCGATGTTCGGCGGTACGGCGGTCCTGATCGCCGCGACCCTGCTGATGAGGGCGGTCTGACATGTCATTTCCCCTGTTGACGGCCACGGCCGTGGCGCCCGCCGTCGGCGCCGTCGCCGTCGCGGCCGTCCCGGCCGCGCGGCGCACCGCCGCCAAGTGGGTGGCCCTGCTGTTCTCGCTGGCCACGCTGGTGCTGGCCGCCGCGGCGCTGGTCCGCTTCGACCCCGACAGCGAGGACCCGTACCAGCTCACCGAGTCGCACGCCTGGATCGCGGACTTCGGCGTCCGGTACGAGCTGGGCGTGGACGGCATCGGTGTGGTGCTGGTCGGGCTGACCGCGCTGCTCGTCCCGTTCGTGGTGCTCGCCGGCTGGCACGACGCCGACCCGCCGGCCGGTGCCCCCGACGCCGCGGCGCAGTCCGTCACGCACGGCCGGTGGCGCCCCACCCAGGGCTTCTTCGCGCTGATCCTGATGGTCGAGGCGATGGTGATCCTCTCCTTCGAGTCCACCGACGTCTTCCTCTTCTACGTCTTCTTCGAAGCCATGCTGATCCCGATGTACTTCCTCATCGGCGGCTTCGGGGACCGGGCGGGCCAGAAGAGCGAGCAGGAGACCGCGACCCAGCGCAGCTACGCGGCGGTCAAGTTCCTGCTCTACAACCTGGCCGGCGGGCTGATCATGCTGGCCGCCGTCATCGGGTTGTACGCGGTGACCGCCGACGACCTGGGCAGCGGCACCTTCTCGCTGCAACAGATCGCGGAGGCCCGGGCCAGCGGCGAGCTGTCCATCTCGACCAACACCGAACGGCTGCTGTTCCTCGGCTTCTTCTTCGCGTTCGCGGTGAAGGCGCCGCTGTGGCCGCTGCACACCTGGCTGCCGAACGCGATGGGTGAGTCGACCGCGCCGGTCGCCGTGCTGATCACCGCCGTGGTCGACAAGGTCGGCACCTTCGCCATGCTCCGCTACTGCCTGCACCTCTTCCCGGAGGCCAGCAAGTGGGCCACGCCGGTGATCCTGGTGCTCGCCGTGATCAGCATCCTCTACGGGGCGTTGCTCGCGGTCGGCCAGCGCGACATCAAGCGTCTGGTGGCGTACGCGTCGATCTCCCACTTCGGCTTCATCATCCTGGGCATCTTCGCGATGACCAGCCAGGGCCAGAGCGGCGCGACGCTGTACATGGTCAACCACGGCATCTCCACCGCCGCCCTGATGCTCGTCGCCGGGTTCCTGATCAGCCGGCGCGGCTCGCGGCTCATCGCCGACTACGGCGGCGTGCAGAAGGTGGCCCCGGTGCTCGCGGGCACGTTCCTGATCGGCGGGCTCGCGACGCTGTCGCTGCCCGGCCTGGCGCCGTTCATCAGCGAGTTCCTGGTGCTGGTCGGCACGTTCAGCCGGTACCCGGCCATCGGGATCATCGCCACCGTCGGCATCGTGCTCGCCGCGCTGTACGTGCTGGTGCTCTACCAGCGCACGATGACCGGGCCGGTGAAGGCGGGCGTGGAGAACATGCCGGACCTGCGGGCGCGCGAGCTGACCGTGGTGGTCCCGCTGATCGCGCTCCTGGTCTTCCTCGGCGTCTACCCCAAGCCGGTCACCGAGATGATCGACCCGGCCGTCGACCGCACGCTGTCCGTGGTCGACAAGCAGGACCCCAAGCCTGACGTGCCCGTACAAGATGTGGAGGCCGCGAAGTGAGCGACGTGGCAGATCCCGTAACGGTCCACACCCTGTGGACCATGGCGGCCGAGTCGCCGGACAAGTTCAAGGCGCCCGACATCGAGTACGGCCAGCTCGCGCCCACGCTGATCGTCATCGGCGCCGCCATCGTGGGCGTGCTCATCGAGGCGCTGCTGCCCCGCAAGGCGCGGTACGGGGCCCAGTTGTTCACCAGCGTGCTCGGCATCGCCGCCGCCTTCGCGGCCGTGATCGGCCTGGCCGTCGGCGACTACGGCACGAGCAAGGCCCGGATCGCGGCGGAGGGCGCCATCGCGGTGGACGGCCCCGCGCTCTTCCTCCAGGGCACCATCCTGCTGGTCTCGCTGGTCGCGGTCTTCACCTTCGCCGAACGCCGCCTCGACCCGGTGGCGCACGGCAACCGGGTGGACTCCTTCGCCGCCCAGGCCGCCGCCGTGCCCGGCGGGGACGCGGAGAAGGAGGCCACCAAGGCCGGCTTCACCACCACCGAGGTCTTCCCGCTGCTGATGTTCGCGGTCGGCGGCATGCTGGTCTTCCCGGCGGCGAACGACCTGCTGACGCTGTTCATCGCGCTCGAGGTCTTCTCGCTGCCGCTGTACGTGCTGTGCGCGCTCGCCCGCCGGCAGCGGCTCATGTCGCAGGAGGCGGCGGTCAAGTACTTCCTCCTCGGCGCGTTCTCCTCGGCGTTCCTGCTGTTCGGCATCGCGCTGCTGTACGGCTACGCCGGCTCGGTCACCTACGGCCGGATCGCCGACGTGGTGGACGGCGAGGTCGCCGACATCACCCCGGCCCTCGCGCAGACGATGGGCAACGACGCGCTGTTGCTGATCGGCGGCGCCATGGTGCTGATGGGCCTGCTGTTCAAGGTCGGCGCGGTGCCGTTCCACATGTGGACCCCCGACGTCTACCAGGGCGCGCCGACCCCGGTCACCGGCTTCATGGCGGCGGCCACCAAGGTCGCGGCGTTCGGCGCGCTGCTGCGCCTGCTGTACGTGGTGCTGCCGGGGCTGCGTTGGGACTGGCGCCCGGTGATGTGGGGCGTCGCGATCGTCACCATGCTGGCCGGTGCGATCGTCGCGGTCACCCAGACCGACGTGAAGCGGCTGCTCGCGTACTCCTCGATCGCCCACGCGGGCTTCATCCTCGCCGGTGTCATCGCCACCAACGAGGAGGGGGTCTCCTCGGTCCTCTTCTACCTGGGGGCGTACAGCTTCGTGACGCTGGGCGCGTTCGCGGTGGTCACGCTGGTGCGGGACGCGGGCGGCGAGGCCACCCACCTGTCCAAGTGGGCCGGCCTCGGGCGCCGTTCCCCGCTGGTGGGCGCGGTCTTCGCGGTCTTCCTGCTGGCCTTCGCCGGCATCCCGCTCACCTCGGGGTTCGCGGGCAAGTTCGCGGTCTTCAAGGCGGCGGCGGAGGGCGGCGCGGGCGCCCTGGTGGTGGTCGGCGTGGTGTCATCGGCCATCGCGGCGTTCTTCTACATCCGCGTCATCGTGCTGATGTTCTTCAGCGAGCCCCGCGCGGACGGCCCGACGGTCGCCGTGCCGAGCGTGCTGACCTCGTCGGCGATCGCGATCGGCGTCGCGGTGACGCTGGTGCTCGGCATCGCGCCGCAGTACTTCCTGGAACTGGCGGGCGACGCCGGCGTCTTCGTCCGCTGACCCTCCCGTCCGTCCGCGCCCCGGCCTCGCCGCCGGGCGTCGAGACCGCGGGCGTACGCCTCGGGCCCGGCCCCCTGCGCCATGGAGGGGGCCGGGCCCGAGGCGTGTGCGCGGTCCGCGCGGGCGACCGGCCGCCGTCACAGTCCGCGCGGGGCGACCGGCCGCCGGCGGCCGACTGGTGGGGCTGCCGGTGGCCGGTGCCGGTGCCGGTGGCCGGTGGCGGTGGTCGCGGGGCCGGATCCGGGTGGGGCGGGGGCGTCAGCCGCCGAGGCCGCCGGTGTTCTTGAGGTCGTCCAGGTCACCGCCGAGGTCCGGGATGTCGGGGAGCCCGGACGGGGTCGGGATGGCGTCGCCGGCCTTGGCCGGGAAGAGGACGTCGTCCTCGGAGAGGGCGTCCCAGTCCACGGTCAGGCTGCCGTCGGCGTTCGTGGTGACCTTGCCCATCGTGCGGTCGGTGTTGCCGTCGGGACACGTGAGCATCAGCGTCTTCTGCTGGTACGTGCCGGTGCAGGTGTGCGGGCCGGCCAGGAAGGCGGTCTTGTCCTTGACCCCGAGGACGATGCGCTGGCCGTTGCCGGTGTTCTTGGACAGGTACGTCCCCTCGACCTTCGCGCTGTTCCCGTCGCCCTCGGCGGGGGCGTCGCTCGGCTTCTGCTCGGCGCCCGAGGGCGTCTGCTTCGCCTTGTCGCCGTCCTTGCCGCCGTCGCCGTCACTGCCACACCCCGTGACGAGCAGGGCGGCGAGGGCCGACGCACCAGCGATCATGGCTGCCTTGCGCACGCGCTTCTCCATCCGTTCCGGCCGACCCGTCCCCCGGATCGGCCGCTGTTTTAGTCAGGAGCCTGACAACGTAGCAGCCCGTACGGCCCCCGCAGACGCCGGACTCGCCGCCGGCGGAGTGCCGGCGTCCGCGGCTGCGGAGCCGCGCCACGCCCCTGCGGCACGGCGCCCCGACACCCCCGCGGCACGGCGCCCCGGCACACCCGGGCCCGCCCGCCGCGAGGCGCCCGCGAGCCCCGCGCCACGGGCCCCGCGTGGGCCCGTACGAGGCTCACGCGGGCGGCCCTGACGCCGCGCCGTCCGGGGCCCGTACGACTACCGGCCGGTGATCTTGCCGGTGACCTCGCCGAGGCCCACGCGCACGCCGTCCGGCCCCGGGGCCCAGGCCGTGATCGTCACCTCGTCGCCGTCCTCCAGGAAGGTGCGCTTGCCGGTGGGCAGCTCCACCGGGTCGCGGCCGGACCAGGTCAGTTCGAGCAGGCAGCCGCGCTCCTCGGGGCGGGGGCCGCTGATGGTGCCGGAGGCGAAGAGGTCGCCGGTGCGCAGGCTGGCGCCGTTGACCGTCATGTGCGCGAGTTGCTGCGCCGCCGTCCAGTACATGGCGGAGAACGGCGGTCGCGAGACCACGTGCCCGTTGATGGCGACCTCGAGCCGGATGTCGAAGCCGCCCGGTTCGGTGGCGGCCGAGTCGTCCAGGTAGGGCAGCAGCGGAACGTCCCGCCGCGGCGGCGCCGTACGCGCGTGCGCGAGCGCGTCCAGCGGCGTGACCCAGGCGGAGACGGAGGTGGCGAAGGACTTGCCGAGGAACGGGCCGAGCGGCACGTACTCCCACGCCTGGATGTCGCGCGCCGACCAGTCGTTGAGCAGCGTGACGCCGAAGACGTGGTCGGCGAAGGCGTCCAGCGGCACCGGTTCGCCCAGCGTGGACGGGGTGCCGACGACGAAGCCCAACTCGGCCTCGATGTCCAGGCGCTGCGAGGGCCCGAAGGTCGGCGCGGCGTCGGCGGGCGCCTTGCGCTGGCCGGCGGGCCGGGCCACCGGGGTGCCGCTGACGACGACGGTGCCCGCGCGGCCGTGGTAACCGATCGGCAGGTGCTTCCAGTTGGGGGTGAGCGCGTCGCCGTTCGGGCGGAAGATCTGGCCGACGTTGCTGGCGTGGTGCTCGCTGGCGTAGAAGTCGACGTAGTCGGCCACGTCGAAGGGCAGGTGGAGCGCGACGTCGGCCAGCGGGACCAGCAGCGGCTCGACGGTCGCGCGCCGCGCGGGGTCGGTGAGCGCGTCGACCAACTCCGCGCGCACGGCGGACCATATGGCGCGGCCCGCAGCGAGCAGCGGGTTGAGGGTGCCGGCGGAGAGCACGGCGGCGTGGGCGGAACCGGTGGCCTCGGCCAGCGCGTGCACGTCCAGCACGTACGCGCCGTACCGCACGCCGACCCGCCGCCGCTGCGGCTCGTCCGAGGTGGTGAAGACGCCGTACGGCAGGTTGTGCGGACCGAAGGGGTCACCCTCGGCCAGGTCGAGCGGGCTGTGCTGGGGCATGAGTGCTGCCTCGCCTTCTCCTCGTCTGCAAGCTGGCAGGCCACAGACTACGTCTGGAAGGGCGGGTTGAGGGGGGCCAGAAGGCGGTTGTGGATAACTCAGCGTGTCCGAATATCGGACGCCGCGTGCCTCATAGCGGTGCTGAACTCCCGATTTCCGGAGCGCCGATCCCGGAATGCGGTGCATGGGTCGTGGTTTTCGGCCTGCTGGGTGCTGGGTGCTGGGTGCTGGGTGCTGGGTGCTGGCCACTGACCGCTGGGTGCCGGGTGTTGTGCTCGGTGCTCGGGGTTCGGTGGGGCTGTGTGCGGTGTGCTGTGCGTGGGGCGTGGTTCGCGGGTCGTGGGGTGGTGGCTGGTTCAGGGGTGACGGCTGGTTCGGGGTGGGTTCGGTGGCGGGTGCTCTGGGGTGGGCTTGCCCGGGGCCGTTGCGGCGGGACCGGCCGCGCCGAGTGTCCGGCTCCCGCCGGGTGCCCGCGCCACGTGGGAGCGGGCGTGGCCGCGGTGTCCCTCGGTCCGGTGATGTGTCCGGTGATGTGGGGGAGGGGCGGGGTACTCGGGCCGGCGTTCGCGGGGGCGCGGGGTGCCGGGGGTGTACGGGGTGAGCGGAGTGTGCAGGAGGTATGGGGCGTGCGGGACGTACGGGGCGCGGTGGGCCGGGCCCGGCCGGGACCCGGCCGAGGGGCGGGCGGGGCTGCGGAGGGCCGGCGCGGAGGTCGCTCGCGGGGCCCGTCAGGGGGCGGGGGCGTCCGCGTTGGTGGGGGCCGTGGGCCGGGCGTCACCTGCCGGCAACCTGGCCTTGGCGTGGGCGTCCGCACGCCGACCAGGGCAGACGCGTGCACGCGCGGTGACCGACGGCGGCGGCGACCCCGAAGAGGCGAGCGCTTCGGGGGGAGCGGCGGCCGGGAAGGCGCTCACGGTGATCGATACCCGACCGGATACGCTTCCTTGTGGTGGAGACAGCGACACATCGACATTCCACGCGATCGTAGGCAGACAGGAGTACCTCTCGTGACCGTCGTCGGGCCCCTTGGGCTGACCGTGCGGGACCAGACTCTGGAAGCCGACGCCCTTGCCGGGTTGGCGGCCGTCGAGGAGGGCCTGCTGGAGGCCACCAAGAGCGACGTCCCGTTCATCACCGAGGCGGCCCAGCATCTGGTACGCGCCGGCGGCAAGCGTTTCAGGCCGCTCCTGGTTCTGTTGGCCGCGCAGTTCGGGGACCCGCACGCGCCGGGTGTGGTGCCGTCGGCCGTGGTCGTCGAGCTGACCCACCTGGCGACGCTGTACCACGACGACGTGATGGACGAGGCCGACGTGCGGCGCGGCGTCCCCAGCGCCAACAACCGCTGGGGCAACTCCCTGGCCGTCCTGACCGGCGACTTCCTCTTCGCCCGCGCCTCGCACATACTGGCCGACCTCGGACCGGAAGCGGTCCGCATCCAGGCCGAGGCGTTCGAACGCCTGGTCACCGGCCAGATCCTGGAGACCGCGGGGCCGCGCGACGGCCGCGACCCGGTCGAGCACTACCTCGACGTCCTCGCCGGCAAGACCGGCTCACTGGTCGCCGTCTCGGGCCGGCTCGGCGCGATGATGGCGGGCGCGGACGAGAGCGTCATCAGCGTGCTGACCCAGTACGGGGAGCGCCTCGGCATCGCCTTCCAGCTCGCCGACGACGTACTGGACATCGCGAGCGACTCGCACGAGTCGGGCAAGACCCCCGGCACGGACCTGCGCGAGGGCATCGCCACCCTGCCGGTGCTCCACCTGCGAGCCCAGGCCCAGGCGAGTGGGTCGGCGGCCGACCGCGAGCTGTGCGAGCTCCTTGAGGGCGACCTGACGGACGACGCCCGGCACGCCGAGGTGCTGCTCAGGCTGCGCGCCCACCCCGCCCTTGAGCAGGCACGACGCGACACGCTGCGGTACGCGGCCGAGGCGCGCGCCATGCTCGCCCCGCTGCCGAAGGGCGCGGCACGCTCGGCGCTCGAGGGCCTGTGCGACGCGGTGGTCCACCGGGCGGGCTGAGCCTCCGCCCCCATAGTTTTCTTCTCCCAGCCCCTCTTCCCCGCCCGAAGCCCCGCCGGGCCCGTACCCACCCGTACCCGTCGTGGCCGACGGGTGACGGGCCAGGTGGCGGCCCGAGTTCCCGTGCGGGCCCTGGTCTTGCCCCGAGAACCCTGGTCTTTCGTCTGAGACGTGTCATCCCGCAGGGGTACGGGGAGTTGCTCCTGCGGGGGGACGCCAGGTGGCGGTCCTTTTGATGGGATGGAGAAGCCACCGCACGGCGGATCGGGTGACAATGAAGCCCGAGGGTGGACGAGTGCGACGTTGATTAACCGCCGGGCGACGACGGAGGTAGAGCACACATGGCACGTACCCGATCGACAGAGGCCACGGACGAGTGGGACGAGGAGCGTCCCGCGCGACGGCACAAAGCCGCGCGGTACGCCGTCCCGGTCGCGGTGGCGGGGGTGGCGGCGGCGACGATCGGGCTGGTCCCGGCGCTTGCCAACTCCGGCGGCGACCCCGACCTGCCGAAGATCACGGCAGAGGAACTGATAGCCAAGATCGCCGCGTCGGACACGCAACAGCTGTCCGGCTCGGTGAAGATCAGCACTGACCTGGGCATTCCCGGCCTCTCGGCCGGCTCGTCGCTGGGCGGAATGGGCGGCGGCCAGCACGGTGGCGAGGACGGCGACGAGGCGTCCGCGGCGCCGCTGTCCAAGCTCACCGAGCTGGCGGCGGGCTCGCACACCCTGCGCATCGCGGCGGACGGCCCGGAGAAGCAGCGCGTCTCGATCATCGAGGACGCCGCCGAGTACAGCCTGATCCGCAACGGTGACCAGGTCTGGGCGTACGACAGCGGCAGCAACTCGGTCTACCACGCCACCGCTCCCCAGCAGGAGCGTTCCCACGGCAAGGGCAAGCACGAGGAGCGGCTGCCGAAGGACCTGACCGACGCCACTCCGCAGGAGCTGGCCAAGCAGGTCCTGGCCGGGGCGGACAAGACCACGTCCGTCACGGCGGACGGCACGGCGAAGATCGCCGGTCGCGACGCGTACCAGCTCAAGCTGACCCCGAAGGGTGACACCACGGTCGGCTCCATCCGGATCGCCGTGGACGCGGACAACGGTGTCCCGCTCAAGTTCACGCTCGCCCCGAAGAGCGGCGGCAAGGCCGTCGTCGACGTGGGGTTCACCAAGGTCAGCTTCGGCAAGCCGAAGGCCAGCACCTTCGAGTTCACGCCCCCCGAGGGCGCCAAGGTCACCGAGCAGAAGGACCTCGACCGCAAGGCCGACAAGCTCGGCCAGCGTGAGGAACTGGGCGCCGACGACCTGTCCGGCCTGAACGTGATCGGTGAGGGTTGGGGCACGGTCGCCAAGCTCAAGCTGCCCGGCGGCCTGCCCACCGAGCAGCACGGCGAGGGCGCCGAGTCCGCGGCGGCCTCGCAGTTCCTCGACAAGCTCGGCGACAAGGTCAAGGGCGACTTCGGCTCGGGCACGGTGTTCAGCACCCGCCTGGTCAACGCCCTGCTGACGGACGACGGCACCGTGTACGTCGGCGCGGTCGGCAAGGACACGCTGATCGACGCCGCCAACGCGGGCAAGTAGCCGCCGACGCGGCCCACCGGTCGCCGCGACCGCCCGGCCCCCGGCCTCGCCGGGCAGGCCCACGGCGGTCGTCGGCGGCCGAGCCCGGCCGCACGGTGATCGGCGCCGGCCGTCCGGTGGTGCGTACGCCCCCAGGGGCACGCACCACCGGACGGCCTTGCCACACCCAGCGCCCCGTTGCCCGCACCCCAGCCCCTGAGCGCCACCGGGACCCGCGCCGGTTGGTTCGGAGGCGGCTGGTTCGGGGGCGGTCGAACGGGGTCCCGGTCCAGGGCCGGAGCCCGGGCGGGCCGGAGCGAGGCGGGAAGCTGGCTGCGTAAGCACGCGGTGGGCCGGTTGTGCTGTGCCGCGTGTGACGGGTGCGGGGCGGTGTGTCGCGCGTGGCGTGCGGCGTGAGGCGTGTGGTGTGCGTTGCGTACGAGGCGCGGTGTGTGGCCCGTGGCGCGCGGGTGCGGTGCGCTGAGGGGGCGGGCACGCGGCAGCGGTGAGTTGTGGCGTGACGCGTGTGTCGTCGTGCGGTACGGGGCGGGCTCGCGGTGCATGCTCGGGTGGTGTGCGTCGGGCGGGCAGGGTGAGCCGACGTATGGCGGGCATGCGTGGTGGTGGCCGCGTACGCCACGGGAACGGCGCCGCAGGGTCGGCGCACGCGCGCCGCGGGGTTGGTGCGGGTGGGAGCGCCGGCCGGTGCTGGTTCGTTTCCGTACGGACTGGTTTCGTGTTGGATCGGTTTCGTGCCGTCCGGACGTGGGTCGAGGCCAACGTGGGTTGGGCTCGGGTCGCCTTCGGGTCGGTCTGTGTCGCGTGAGCGCACCTGTGCCGGGTGTGGTTCGCGGTGATGCGGCCCGGGCGCGACCGGTCCGGGGCGCGACGGGTCCGAGGCGTGGCCGCTCCGGGCTGCCGGGAGCGTGGGCGGCGCGGACGAGGCCGTGGGCCGAGAGAACGACCGAGTGAGAACCGGATGACGAAGGGGGAGCCTGTGGACGAGCCGTCCGCCGGATCGACGCCCGCGGTGGAGACGCGCGGGCTCACGAAGCGGTACCGGGGTGGGCAGCTCGCCGTGGACGGGCTCGACCTGCTCGTACCGCGCGGTAGCGTCTTCGGCTTCCTCGGGCCCAACGGCTCGGGGAAGACGACCACCATCCGGATGCTGATGGGCCTGATCGAGCCGACGTCGGGCGGCGCCCGACTGCTCGGCTCACCCATGCCGCGCGCCGCCCGTCAGGTGCTGCCCAAGGTCGGCGCGCTGATCGAGGGCCCCGCGCTGTACGGGTTCCTCTCCGGCCGCGACAACCTCGTGCGCTACGACGCCGCCGACCCGACCGCCGACCCGCGCACCCGCACCGCCCGGGTCGGCGCGGCCCTGGACCGGGTGGGCCTCACGGCGGCGTCGGGCAAGAAGGCCCGCGCGTACTCGCTCGGCATGAAGCAGCGCCTCGGCCTGGCCGCCGCGCTGCTTCAGCCGCGCGAACTGCTCATCCTGGACGAGCCGACCAACGGACTCGACCCGCAGGGCATGCGCGAGATCCGCACCCTGGTACGTGAACTGGCCGACGACGGCATCACCGTCTTCCTCTCCTCCACCTCCTCGACGAGATCGAGCAGGTGTGTTCGCACGCGGCCGTGATGGCGCAGGGCCGCCTGATCACGCAGGGCACGGTCGCCGAACTCGCGGCCGGAACGCGCGGCCGACTCGCCGTCACCACACCCGACACGGCGGACGCGGTCCGCATCCTCAAGGAGCACGGCGTGACGGACCTCGCGGTCACGGGAGACCGGATCACCGGCGAGCCGCCGGCCACCCAACTCGGGGACGGCACGCCCACCGACCTCGCCGACCTGAACGCCGCCCTCGTCCGGGCCGACGTACGGGTACGAGGCTTCGGCACGGAACGGGCCTCGCTTGAGGACGCGTTCGTCGCACTGACCGGGGAGGGTTTCGATGTCGCGGGCTGAGCGGGCGGGCAAGGCTGAGCGGGCTCAGCAGCCCGAAGGGGCCGAGCCGGCCGAAGGGCCGGAGCGTGCCGCGGAGGCCGGGGCGGCCGAGCGGGCCGGAGGGCCCGGAGCCGGCGAGCGGGTTACGGGCCCCGCCGGGCCCGTCGATGCCGGTGGAGCCGGGCAAGCCACCGACACCGTGGGCTCCGTCGGGGCCGGCGAGGCCGGGGGCGCGGCCGAGGTCGGGGGTGCGTCCGAGATCGGGGATGCGTCCGAGGTCGGGAGCGCGGCCGGGGACGAGCGGCCGGCGAAGGGTACGGCGACCGAGCGCCCCCGGGAGGCCGTACGGGTCGCGGCAGCTCAACCGGCTCGGGACGCCGAACGGCGGCAGGCGGACCCATCGCCGCGCGTGACCCGGCGCGGCGACCGGGACGAGGACGGGCTCGCCGTCGTACCCCGGGGCGGCGGCGCCGCGGCCCTGCCACGGCACCCGAGCGCGCTGTGGTCACTGGCCCTGTTCCGCAGTGAACTGGGCATCACCTTCCGTCGGTGGCGCACGCTGGCCCTGCTCGCCGTACTGGCCGCGGTGCCGATCCTGGTCGGCATCGCCGTGAAGATCGAGACCAGCGACGGCGGCACCGTCGGAGACGGCGGCGGCAGCAACGGTGACGGCCCGGCCTTCCTCACCCAGGTCACCAACAACGGCATCTTCCTGGTCTTCGCCTCCCTCGCCGCGACGCTTCCCGTCTTCCTCCCGATGGCCATCGGCGTGATCGCCGGCGACTCCATCGCCGGCGAGGCGAGCGCGGGGACGCTGCGCTACCTCCTCGTGGCCCCCGCCGGGCGGACCCGCCTCCTGCTGGCCAAGTACGCGACCACGCTGGCCTTCTGCCTGGTCGCCACGTTGACGGTGGCGCTGGTCGCACTGGGCGTGGGAGCGGTCCTCTTCCCCCTCGGAGACGTCACGCTGATCTCCGGGACGCGCATCTCCTTCGCCGAAGCGATGGTGCGGGCCGCGGCGGTCGGCGGAGTGGTCGCGCTGTCGCTGGTCGGCATGGCCGCCCTCGGCCTGTTCATCTCGACCCTCACCAACAGCGGCATCGCGGCGATGGCGGCCACGGTCGGGCTGCTCATCACGGTGCAGATCCTGGACAGCATCCCGCAGTTGCACGTGATCCACCCCTACCTCTTCTCGCACTACTGGCTGAGCTTCGCCGACCTCCTCCGCGATCCGATCTACTGGGACGAGATCGTCAAGAACCTCGGCCTCCAGGGCCTCTACCTGGCCGTCTTCGGTTCCGCCGCCTGGGCCCGCTTCACCGCACGGGACATCACGGCCTGACCCCCGCGCCGTCCGCCGTCCTGCTCTTCCGCGCCCGGGGCCTCGGCCCCGAGCCCGGGGGCTGGGCCCCGCGCCCGAGGCCCTGGCCTCCGTGCCCGGGATCCGGGGCTCGGCGCCCGTAGGCGGGGCCTCCGCGTCCGAGCGCCTGAGCGAGGGTGGGCGGGGGCGGTGGGCCGGCCGTTCGGGTGCCGGCGCCCGGAGATCCTGACGGCCGGGGTTCGGTGCCGGAGGGGCGCCGGCGGGCCAGCCCCTTCCTCAGCTCGGTCCGCGCGCCAGCTCCTGGCCCCTCCGTTCGTGCCGTGGCCGTGAAGGTTCGCCGGATTCGGGTCGCCCGTGCTGGGGCGGGTGCGGTTGAGTAGAGGCGATGACCCGGTCCAGCGCCAGGAGGCTCGGTGGCAGCTCGGGTTCGAGTTCGCCGGCACACCTCTTTCGGGGGTGGGGGACGCAGACTGCGGCAACTCGTCCGGCCGTGCTTGGCCAGCTCAGCCCGACCCGGCCGCAGCCTGCTGCCCGCTGGCCGAGCCGCATGCTCACCGCCGAGCCGCGCACGGCTCACGGTCGAGGTGATCCCCATCGACAGCGAAGCACCCGCGGGGCATGGTCGTCCCGCCGCCCGACCGCCGCACGGCCTCGGCCGCACGACACCTCATGGAGCCGGAATGGCAGTCGACATCGTCTACGAGACCCATTCGCTGTCCGAGGACAACGAGAACGGCATCGCGACCGGCTGGCTGCCGGGCAAGCTCTCCGAACGGGGCCGACTCCTCGCCGCCGAACTCGGCGCCCGGCGCCGGGACACCGGTCTGGCCGCCGTGTTCACCTCCGATCTGCACCGTGCCGTCGAGACGGCACGGATCGCCTTCGCCGGCACCGCGATCCCCATCCACCAGGACCCACGCCTGCGCGAGTGTGACTACGGTCAGCTCAACGGCTGCCCGGTCGCCGTCCTGGCGGGCGAGCGCGCGCGGCACATCGACGACCCGTACCCCGGCGGCCAGAGCTACCGTCAGGTCATCCAGGCCACCAGCGACTTCCTGCACGACCTGGCCGCCGGATGGAACGGCCAGCGCGTGCTCCTGATCGCCCACTCGGCTAACAAGTGGGCGCTCGACTGCCTGCTGACCGGAGCCGCGATCGAGGACCTGGTCGACGCCGCCTTCGGATGGCGCGAGGGCTGGCACTACACCCTCCCCGCAGACTGGCCCACCACCGGTCCGGGCTCCACCGCCCACCAACCCGGCGGCCCGCCCCGGCCGCAGCCCTGACGAGACCTCCGGAACCGTCCATCGGCTCGCTGCCCAGCCACCACCCGGGTCCGGCCACCAGCAGGCTGGCTGCCTGCTGGGGCCAGGTCCGGGACAGCGGGTCCGGGCCAGCGAGCCCGGGACAGCGGGTCCGAGGCCGGAGCGGCGGGTGCGGCGGTACTAGCTCGGCGCTCCGAGCGTCCATATCGCGTGGGCTATGGCGTCACTGTTCCGGTCGAGCGCGGTGTCGTTGATGTTGGCGGTCGTGTCGCATGACCGGTGGTAGCAGCGGTCGAACGCCTGGCCCGCCGTGCCGCCCCACTTCTGGGCCTGCGCTGCGGTCTTGGTGCGCCCCGCGCCGGTGAACAGGCCGCCGACGGGTATGCCGACGCGCTGGAACGAGGCGTGGTCGGACCGGCCGTCGCCCTCCGTCTCGATCTCGGTGGACACGCCCTTGGCCGCGAACCAGTCCTTGAACACCGCTTCCAGCCGCCGGTCATCGTCGTACACGAAGTAGCCCGGGTTGGGAGAGCCGACCATGTCGAAGTTGAGGTAGGCGTCGATCTTCGATCGCTCCGTGCTGGGCAGCGTGTTCACGTAGTGCCGCGAACCGAGGATGCCCAGCTCTTCGGCGCCCCACCAGGCGAAGCGAAGGTGCTGGGTGGGCTTGAGCCCCTCGCGGGATACGGCGAGTGCCGTCTCCAGAATGGCGGCGGAGCCCGAACCGTTGTCGTTGATACCCGGCCCGGCGGACACGGAGTCCAGGTGGGCACCGGCCATCACGACGTTCTGCGGGTCACCGCCGGGCCAGTCGGCGATCAGGTTGTACCCGGTGGCGCCGCTGGCGGTGAACTGCTGGATGGACGTGGTGTAGCCGGCCGCGTCCAGCTTGGCCTTGATGTAGTCGATCGAGGCCCGGTAGCCGGGGCGACCGTGGGCACGGTTCCCACCGTTCCTGGAGGCGATCGACTGGAGCTGGTTCAGGTGTCCCTTGACGTTGGTGAGCGAGATGTCGGGCGCCGCGAGCGCGGACGAGGTGGACTGGCTCACCGTTCTGGCCTCGGCGGGCGCGGGTGCCGACGGCGACGCCGTGGCTGTGGGCGAGGCGACGACCAGCCCGGCGATGGCTCCGGCTGCGGCGGTCGCCGTGCCGGCTCGGCGAAGCCAGGCCCTCCGGGGCGAAGAGACGGTACGTCGCGTGGGGTGCGATGACATACGAGGCTCCAGGTTTCCGAAATCCGAACGGATAGGACGGAACGAACAGTTCACTGGGCGGCGCTCGCATGATGAGGCCGAGAGCGCGCCACACTGAGCGGGGGAGCAGTTGACGCGTGCATGATGCTCGGTGTTTGCTCCCCCGGGGTCAAGGCGGAAACCGGACACCGCCCCCCGGATATCGCTCATCCGCGTCGATTCGCGTTCCCTCCCGGGCCGTGCCCCACCGGCGAGTGCCCCCTCCGACGGGCCGCCTCCCCCGCCGTCGCCCGGGCCCAACTCTCGTGCGGCACTCTCGACTTGCGACGTTCAGGGCGGCCCGACTCCGCCAGAGGGCGAACCCGGCCCTGCCGGGCAGGGAGCCCCGTCCCGTCGGAAGGGCCCGGCCCCCACGGCGGGCACGGCGTGCAGACTTCTCCGGAGAACCATGGGGTGGGGCCGCCGCGCCTGCCGTGCGCGGTGTCGCTGCGGCCTGCCCGTGGTGCGGCCCGCTCGGTGATGTGGTGGTCTCGCGGCGTACGAGGCGGGCGACGGGATCAGGTCTGGGTGTGGACGCGGAACGCGAGGCCGCCTCTGGTTTTCCCGGACGGCTGTACTGCCACTCGTACCGGGCCGGTTTTCTGTGTGGTCAGCGTGAAGCGTGATGCCTTGGCTCTGCTGGTTCCGCTTTCCGTGCAGCGCACCTGCCGGGGCCTTGGCGGGCCGCCCGCCGATGTGGTGATCGTGACGCTGCCCGCGCCCAGGCACACGGCCTCCACGATCAGGCGTTGGCCGGTCGCCAGCGCCTTCGTCGTGCTGGCGGCGACGCGCTTCGACGCTCGCCCCTTGCCTTGTAGGATGCGCACCCCCTCTGAGCTGGTATCGGAGAGATTCGCGGCGGCCTCGTCCGCCAGCGATAGCTCACGTTGCCTGCCGTTGTCGGTGTCGTCCGTCGCCCCGTCCGAGCTCACGTTGGCTGCCCCTGCAAGGAGTAGCGCGGTGGTCGTGCCAGCCAGTGCGGCGGTCTTCATTCGTGCTGTGATGATGCTCTTCATCGGCCCACCCCCGCTCGAATGTCGTCGTGACGATCATTCCGCTCAAGGGTGGTTCAAACCCTGATTTGAGCGAGCCCAGAGGTTGTTTTCCGGGGCTTCGGGCGCGGCGCTCCCGAGGTGCCCTGGGGGCGCCTGAGTAACCCTCAGAAGGGGTGGGCGGGGGGCGGGCGCGGGGTGGCGGGTGGTCAGTGCAGGCAGTATTCGTTGCCCTCAGGGTCCGTCATGACCTGCCACTCAATGCCTCCGAGGCTCACTCGGTGGAGCGAGGTCGCGCCCAGCTCCTCCAGCCGCGCTATCTCCTCATCTCGCTCGCCCGGTGCGCTGTGTAGATCGAGGTGGAGTCGGTTCTTCGTGGTCTTTGGCTCGGGGACGCGCTGGAAGAGGATGCGGCGACCCAGGCCCGTGTCGCTCCCCGGGTCGAACGGGTCGTCGGGGTGCCGAACGGCCACGAGGTCGCGCCACGCGCGGTGGCCCTGGAACTCCACGGTCTCCTGCTC
Organism: Streptomyces sp. MGP-BFMKR1; assembly: GCF_057766585.1. Classification (NCBI taxonomy): domain Bacteria; kingdom Bacillati; phylum Actinomycetota; class Actinomycetes; order Kitasatosporales; family Streptomycetaceae; genus Streptomyces; species Streptomyces sp. MGP-BFMKR1. Next base: position 3,577,474 of record NZ_CM173408.1, on the reverse strand, counting down.
GTCTACCGCGCCCGCCGCCAGCAGGCGTTCGATCAGGGCTCCGTTGTCCTCGATCCGGTAGCGCAGCGCCGCTGCCCAGAATGTCGCCTGGCGGTGCGGGTCCTCGGCGTCGACGACGACCTTCCAGGCCAGTGGTGTCTGCTGCATGTCCTGCTCGTCTCCCCGTTGTTGGTCCCTGTCGGATCTGCGGGTCCCGCAGATTTCGGGCTTCTGCTGATGGGTTGGCGGTCGGGGCCGCTCGACCACGGTGGTCGGCCAACTCCCGTTCTGTCTCTCGCTGTTGCCGAGTATCTTTCCTCTTCCATCCGCCGTGAAACCAGTTATAGTGGTTACATGAGCGAGATGGCAAGGGGATTGATCCTCCACTCACCGCAAGGGGTGCCCTACCGGTTCGACCCGGGGGCGCTGTGCCTGGAGCTCGTGCCCACCGGGGGGCCGGGCGAGTGGGCGCGCTATGAGGTGTTGCACCATCCCGCGGACCTCGCCGTGTGGGCCGCGCGTTCGAGGCTCACGCCCGTGCCCGAGATCGATGTGACGTCCGATGAGGTGGTGGAGGCCAAGCGGCTGCGGGACGCGCTGCTTCGGATGGCGACCCGTCAGGCCCACGGGCAGTCGTTGGAGGCCGCCGACCTCGATGTGGTCAACGAGCTGGCGCTCGCCCCGCCGCTGGTGCCGCGACTGCTGGGCGCCTCGGACCGGCGGTGGGCGCGTCCGGCGACGGGTAGGCAACTCCTCTCGACGGTCGCCCGCGACGCGATCGAGCTGTTCTCCGGCCCGTACGCGCACCGGATACGACAGTGCGCGACGGACAACTGCTACCTCCTGTTCGTGGACACCTCGCGGCCCGGCCGCCGCCGTTGGTGTTCCATGCAGCGGTGCGGAAACGTGCACAAGGTCAAGGCCCTGCGTGCCCGGCAGGCCGCGGCCGACGACCACCCCGCCGAGCCGGAATGCGCAGCTCACCCCGATGAGCCGCGAGCCCAGGACCGTTCCGCTCACGAGGGCCTGCCCGAGCTCCAGACCACATCCCGGGCCCGCCAGCAGGCAGCGACCCCTGCGACCCCCGCGGCGTCGCGGCCCGCCGACGTCAGCGCCGACGCCAACGCCGAGCAGCCTCCCGCCGACAGCCAGCAGCCCCGCGGCCTGACGCGGGACGCCGGTTGGGAGATCGGGGTCTCGAAGACCCTGCCCCACCCGTCCTCCGCGGTGTGGGACTTCATCAGCGGCGACGAGGGCATCGCCATCTGGCTGGGGCCGGGCGCCGAACTGCACCAGGAGAAGGGAGCGCCGTACGAGACCGCCGATGGCACCTCGGGCGAAGTTCGTGGTTACCGGCCGGGCGACCGCATTCGCCTCACGCACCGCGCCCCCGGCAGCACCAGGGACACCACGATCCAGGTGGCGGTCTCGCGCGCCCGCGCCGAGGGGAAGGCGGTGCTCCGGTTCCACCAGGAGCGGCTGTCCGACGCCAGTGAGCGGGCCCGCCGCCGCGAGCACTGGAAACAGGTGATGGCCGATGTGGCCGATGCCCTGGGGTAGCCGAGCCCCTGCGGGGCCCGCGGGGCCGCCCGAGCGTCGGAGACCCCTTCGGTCGGGGCACTCGCGCGGGGCTCCTGGCGGCAGGGCGCCGGGCCGGTTGCCGGGAGAGCCGCGGCGGGTGCGGCGGTCAGGCCGCCTCAGGGTCGCGCAGCAGGCGGCGGACCAGCGCGAACGCCACGCGCTCCCGAGGCTCCTCCGCGCGCGGCAGGACGATGCTGGGGCGCTGGCCCGCCCCCTGGCCGTCGCCGTGTGCGCACCGGAGGGCGAGTTCGATCGAGGTGTCGTTCACGTGCACGGCGCGGATCTCGTCCCAGGTCACGGACGTGCTGATGACCGATGGGCGCTCTCCGGGTATCGGAGTCGCTTCCTGGTCGGAGGTGTCCTGGCCGGGGGTGCTCCGGCCGGGCGGCAGGGGTGCCCCGGTGATCGTGAGGCCCGTGCTGGTGAGGGTGAAGCGGCCGTAGCGTACGGACTCGCCGCGCCCGAGGAGTCGCAGGGCGCGCGTCGCCTCGTCCGCGGCGATGAGGTCCGCGACGCGCGCGGCGTCGCGCTGCGCGAAGCGGGCCAGGGGCGCGCCATCCAGGTCGCGCAGTTCCAGCACGTCGTAGCGGCTCTGTTGCTGCCCCTGGCCCACGGTCGCGGTCTCCGTCCACTCGGCCGCCTCCAGGTCGAGCCACGCGTGGGGGATCGGCTGCCCACGACCGCTCAGCATGACGATGCCGCCCTCGAAGCAGTAGACCCGCTGCCCGTGGGGCTCGGCGCGAGCATGTCGCAGGCCCAGGACGAGCACGAGGAGGCCAAGTGAGAGCAGAACTGCTCCAATGGTGGCGCCGCGCGGTCCGTAGGGGCCGAGAAGCAGGCCGGCGCCGGGCGGCACGAGGACGACGAGAGCCAGACACCCCAGGCATCCGCCGTCGGCGTCGCCGCGTAACTCGGCGCTCCAGTGGGCCCCCAGACCGTGGGCCGCGGCGAGGTCGGCCACCGCGTCGGGTGGAGCGTCCGTGCGTTGCGCGGTGCCCATGTCCCCGCCCCCGGTCGTCGGTTCACCCATCGTCCGGGACCTGGGACGCCGAGGTCAACGGCGCGTCAGCGGGGCAGTTCGTCGGGTGCCGGGAGATCGCCGCCGGCGTCGACGGCGCCCGTCACCGGGGCTCGTCCCGTCTCGGCGAGCTCGGCCGCCGCCGCGGCAACGGCCCGGGTGGGAACGCCAGCACCCGGCTCCGCGCCGGCCTGTGCCACGGCCACCGCCTCGCCGGCGCGCACGGCCGCGACCTCGCCGGCGCGGGCCGCAGCCGCGCGCAGTTCGCTCCGCGACCGGTGGGCGGTCCGCAGGGCGTCCCAGGTCAACAGGGCCAGGGCGAGCCAGACCAAGGAGAAGCCGGCCCACCGCTCGACGGGCATCTCCTCGTGGAAGACCACGAGCCCCAGCACGAACTGGAAGGTGGGCGCGATGTACTGCAACATCCCGATCGCCGAAAGGGGCAGCCGTACGGCGGCGCCGCCGAAGCAGATCAGCGGCGCCGCGGTGATGAAGCCGCAGCCGACGAGCAGCAGCGCATGCCCGACGCCATCGGTGGCGAAGGTGCTGTCACCGCGCGCCCCCAGGAAGATCAGGAAGCCGAGCGCCGGCAGGAACTGCATTCCGGTCTCGGCCGCGAGCGACTCCAGGCCGTCGAGCCCGATGTGCTTCTTGACCAGCCCGTAGGTGCCGAACGAGAACGCGAGGGTGAGCGCGATCCAGGGCAGCTTGCCGTAGCCCACCGTCAGTACGGCCACCGCGACCGCGCCGACGCCGACCGCCGTCCACTGCGCGGGGCGCAGCCGCTCGTGCAGCAGCAGCACCCCGAACGCGATGCTGACCAGCGGATTGATGAAGTACCCCAGGGCCGCCTCGACCACGTGGCCCGAGTTGACGCCCCAGATGTAGATGCCCCAGTTGACGGAGATCACGGTGGCGGCGAGGGCGATCAGGCCGAGTCGCTTGGGCTGCCGCAGCAGCGGCCGTATCCACGACCAGCGCCGCAGCACCAGCAGGATGATGATCACGGCAGCCAGCGACCACACCATGCGGTGGGCCAGGATCTCGACCGCGCCGGTCGGCTCCAGCAGCGGCCAGTACAGGGGGAAGAGACCCCACATGCCATACGCGGCGAAGCCGTACGCAAGGCCGGTGCGCGTCTCGTTGGCCGACGTCAACGCTTCCTCCCCGATCTGCCCGCTGTGGGTGGCGACGGTCAGAACGTAGCGCTGCCAAGGTCGGTCTGTCAGCCCCGTATCGTCATACGGTCATGACATGCGGACCGGGCTGACGAGCGCCGGCCCGTCGCCCCCCGTTGCCCCAGCCCGGGCCGCGCGCCCCGCACCTCGCTGAGCTGCGGAAAGGGCGGGGGCGCGGGGCGCCAACGGGTTTGCGGGGCAGGCAGCGGCCGGTGGTGCTGTCGAGCGACGGGGTGGCGACGTGATCAGCGCAACGCCAGCGCTGCCGCGATGGACTGGCCGATCGGCGTCGTCGGGCGGCCGATGAGCCGGGACAGGTCGCCGCTCGTGCCCGCCAGCAGCCCGCGCGCGATCGCCGCGTCGACATCGGTCAGGAGCGCGGCGAACGGCTCGGGCAGTCCAGCGCCGGTCAGAATCTCCTGATGCTGGGCGGCCGTGACGACCGAGTGCGTGATCGCCTTGCCGGACTGGGCCGCGACCTCGGCCGCGTACTCGTCGAAGCTCCATGCCACGTCGCCACTCAGCTCGTAGGCGGCGCCCGCGTGACCGTCCTCGGTCAGTACGGCCACGGCCGCCGCCGCGTAGTCGGCGCGCGCGGCCGATGCCACCCGCCCGTTGCCCGCGCTGCTCACCACGGTGCCGTGGTCGAGGACCGACGCCAGGCGCTCGGTGTAGTTCTCGTTGTACCAGCCGTTGCGCAGGAAGACGTGCGGCAGTCCGGCATCGAGGATCGCCTGCTCGGTGACCTTGTGCTCGGCGGCCAGCTCGAAGTCGGCGTTCGGGCCGCCCAGGATGCCGGTGTAGGCGAGCAGCGCGACGCCGGCCTCCTTCGCCGCGTCGATCACCGCCTGGTGCTGCGGCACGCGCTGCCCCACCTCGCTGCCCGAGATCAACAGCACCCGCTCGCCGGCGCGGAAGGCCCCGGTCAGGGACTGCGGGTCGCTGTAGTCGGCGATGCGCAGCTCGACGCCGCGCGCCGCGAGGTCGGCGGCCTTGGCGCGGTCGCGCACGACGGCAGCGATCTGGCCGCCGGGCAGCTCACCCGCGGCCACCTTGGCCAGCAGTTCTTCGATGACGAGGCGGCCCAGGTGGCCGGTGGCTCCGGTGACGACGATCATCTCGGTCTCTCCTTGATCGGACGTGATGGGGCCACCGTAGGCAAGTAGCTAATTATTCGTAAGTACCCACTTTGAAGTATGGTACTGGTGCCAAGGGAAGGGGCTTTGACATGGGAGAGCGCGAGAAAGCCGCCGAAGCCGCGGGGGTCGGCCGCGACGGTACGGAACACGGTGCCGACGCGCACGGCGCGGCCGAGGAAGGCGTCGCCGACCACGCCATGGGGGGCGGAAGCGAGCGCGGCGCTGACGCCGGGAGCGGCGGTGCCGAGGCCGCCGACGGCGACCGGCTCCGCGCCCTCGGTGTGCCGAAGGTGCCGGATGTGAACGCGCCGATGTGCCCCTCCCGGCTCGTCCTTGAGCACGTCACCAGCCGGTGGGGAGTGTTGGCGCTGGCGGCGCTGTGGGAGCGGACGCACCGGTTCAGCGAGCTGCGCCGACGCGTCGGTGGCGTCAGCGAGAAGATGCTCGCCCAGACCCTGCAGACGTTGGAGCGCGACGGCTTCGTGCACCGCGAGGCGTACCCGGTGATCCCCCCGCGGGTGGAGTACTCGCTGACCCCGCTGGGGGAGGAGGCCGCGCAGCAGGTGTGGGCGTTGGCTCGCTGGTCCGAGCGCCGGGTCCCGGAGGTGCAGGCGGCGCGGGAGCAGTACGACGCACGGCGGAGCGACAGCGCGCGGGCCAGCGCGGAGCCGGACGCCGGACGCCGCGCGGGGGCGAGGCGGGCACCCGTCGAACCGGGCGGGGCGCCGAACCCCGGTACGCGAAGGAGCGGTCGGCGACGTACGGAGGCGGCGCACGGCGCGCCGTCGGGTGGGGCAGCCAGGTAGCGCGGCCACGAGGTCGGCGAGGCCGAAACCGCAGGCCGGGGTGGTCGGAGAGGGCGCGGGCTGGGGCGGTTTGGCGTACGGGCGCGACCAGGAAACGGGAGCCAGGGTGCGGGGCGCCCGGGTGCGGAGTGGCCAGGCCGTGAGGACGGGCCCGGGCGCGCGACGGCCCGGACCCGATGGGAGGTCGGGTCCGGGCCGTGTCATCCGCGCCGGCGCGCGCCAGCGGCCGGAGGCCGGCGCTGGGGCGCCCGGGTGGGGCGTTGCCCGAGCGGCCACGGTGGGCCGGTGGCCAGCCGGTAGGCCGGCGCGCCGATGCGCGGGCAAGCGCGCCCATGGAATGGCTAGTGGGTGACGGTCCAGGTGTCGTTGCCGGCGAGGAGGGTGGCGAGGTCGCCCTTGCCCTGGGCCTCGATGGCCTGGTCGAGTTGGTCGCTCATCAACGTGTCGTAGACCGGGCGTTCCACGCTCCGCAACACGCCGATGGGGGTGTGGTGGAGGGTGTCGGCGTCCGCGAGTCGGGTCAGCGCGAACGCGGTGGTCGGGGACGCGGCCCGCGCGTCGTGGACCAACACACCGTCCGTGCCGTTCTCCCGCACGTCCACCACGCGCAGGTCTCCACTGGCCTGGTCGCGGACCACGCCCTTGGAGCCCAGTCCGTCTTCGGCGGGGGCGCCGAAGCGGATCGGCTGGCCGTGCTCCAGTCGGATCACGGCCTCCAGCGCGCGGTCCTTGTCCTTGAGGACCTCGAAGGCGCCGTCGTTGAAGATGTTGCAGTTCTGGTAGATCTCCACCAACGCCGTGCCCGGATGGGCCGCCGCCGCCCGCAACACGCTCGTCAGGTGCTGGCGGTCTGAGTCCACCGTCCGCGCCACGAACGAGGCCTCGGCGCCCAACGCGAGGGAGAGAGGGTTGAACGGGGCGTCCAGGGAACCCATCGGGGTCGACTTCGTGATCTTCCCGACCTCCGAGGTCGGGGAGTACTGGCCCTTGGTCAGCCCGTAGATCCGGTTGTTGAACAGCAGGATCTTCAGGTTCACGTTGCGTCGCAACGCGTGGATGAGGTGGTTCCCGCCGATCGAGAGCGCGTCCCCGTCACCGGTGACCACCCAGACCGACAGGTCCCGTCGTGAGGTCGCCAACCCCGTCGCGATCGCCGGCGCCCGCCCGTGGATGGAGTGCATGCCGTAGGTGTTCATGTAGTACGGGAAACGGCTGGAACACCCGATCCCGGACACGAACACGATGTTCTCCCGCGCCAGGCCCAACTCCGGCATGAAGCCCTGCACGGCCGCCAACACCGCGTAGTCCCCACACCCCGGACACCACCGCACTTCCTGATCGGACTTGAAGTCCTTCATCGACTGCTTACCCTCAGCCCGCGGCACCAACGACAACAACCCCCGCCCCCCACCCTCAGCAGAAACGGCAGGCGTGCCAGCGCCGGGTGTGGTGGCTCCGGTGGGTGTGGTGGTTGCTTGGGGCGTGGTGGGGTTAGGCATTGATGGCCTCCTTCAACGCGTTGGCCAACTCCTCGGCCTTGAACGGCATTCCGTTGACCTGGGTGTGGGACCGGGCATCGATCGCGTACTTCGCGCGGATCAACGTCGCGAGCTGTCCCAGATTCATCTCCGGGATCACCACCCGCTCATACGAGGCAAGCACCTCGCCCAGATTCGCCGGGAAGGGATTGAGATGCCGCAGGTGCGCCTGGGCCAACGCCACGCCCTCACCCCGCAACCGCCGCACCGCCGCAGCGATCGGCCCATACGTCGAGCCCCACCCCAACACCAACACCCGCGCCCCACCCGGGTCATCCACCCGTACGTCCTCGACCGCAATACCATCGATCTTGGCCTGACGGGTGCGGACCATCAACTCGTGATTAGCCGGATCGTAGGAAATGTTCCCACTACCATCCTGCTTCTCAATCCCACCGATCCGATGCTCCAACCCCGCCGTCCCCGGCACCGCCCACGGCCGCGCCAACGTCACCGCGTCCCGCTTGTAGGGCCAAAACACCCGCGACCCATCCGCCAACTCATGATTGGGTTCTGAGGCGAACCGCACCCGCAAATCCGGCAACCCCGCCACATCCGGCACCCGCCACGGCTCCGAACCATTGGCCAAATACCCATCCGAGAGCAGGAACACCGGCGTGCGATACACCAACGCGATCCGCGCCGCCTCCAACGCCGCATCAAAACAGTCCGCCGGCGTCGACGGCGCCACGATCGGTACCGGAGCCTCACCGTTACGGCCATACATGGCCTGCAACAAGTCCGCCTGCTCCGTCTTGGTCGGCAACCCCGTCGACGGCCCACCCCGCTGAATATCCACCACCACCAGGGGAAGTTCCAGCGAGACCGCCAACCCGATCGTCTCCGACTTGAGCGCCACCCCAGGCCCCGAGGTCGTCGTCACCGCCAACGACCCACCAAAGGCCGCCCCCAACGCCGCCCCGATCCCCGCGATCTCATCCTCAGCCTGGAACGAACGCACCCCGAAATTCTTGTGCCGCGACAGCTCATGCAAAATATCCGACGCCGGAGTGATCGGGTAAGAGCCCAGGAACAGGGGCAACTCCGCCTGCACGGACGCGGCGACCAGACCGTAGGCCAACGCCAGGTTCCCCGAGATGTTGCGATACACCCCCGCGGTGAACGCGGACGAGGCCGGAGCCACCTCATAGGAGACCGCGAAATCCTCCGTGGTCTCCCCGAAGTTCCACCCCGCCCGGAACGCGGTCACGTTCGCCTGCGCCAACTGCGGCTTCTTCGCGAACTTCTTCCGCAAATACGCCTCAGTACCCTCCGTCGGACGGTGATACATCCACGACAACAGGCCAAGCGCGAACATGTTCTTACTCCGCTCAGCCTCCTTACGACTGAGACCGAACTCCTTCAGCGCCTCGACCGTCAACGTCGTCAACGGCACCCCATGCACCTGGAACGCTTCCAGCGACCCATCCTCCAACGGACTGGTCGCATACCCCACCTTCGCCATCGGACGCTTCGTGAACTCATCCGTGTTCACGATCAACACCGCACCCGCCGGCAGATCCCCCACGTTCGCCTTCAACGCCGCCGGATTCATCGCGACCAACACATCCGGAGCATCCCCCGGCGTCAGAATGTCATGATCCGCGAAATGCAACTGGAACGATGACACACCCGGCAACGTCCCAGCCGGCGCCCGAATCTCCGCCGGGAAATTCGGCAACGTCGACAAGTCATTCCCAAACGACGCCGTCTCCGAAGTAAACCGATCACCCGTCAACTGCATACCATCACCCGAATCACCCGCAAAACGGATAATGACTCGGTCTAGCTGGCGGGTTTCTTTGCCTGTGCCGGCCCCGTGCTGGCCTTCGGCGGGCGTTGGCCCGGTCTGGCTGGCGGCGGCTGAATCGGCCGGCTTGGCGTGGTCGGCCTGCTCGGCCGTGCTGTTGACCTGGCTGGTCACTGCTTCGGACCTCCTTCGAGGCGGCGGCTCGCGACGGGCTGGTTGGCGCCGGGAATGCCCCCGGACCCCGGGCGATGCCAATGGGTCGTCCCTTGCCCATCGTACGTGGGTAAGGGTCACCTTCCCCGGGGCGGATCACATGGTGGACGGTGGTGCGTGCCACATGCGTGGCGCGCTTTGCCACGGTTTGTTCGCCCTTTGCGTCCATTCCCGGGCGGGCTCTGTCATCGCTGCGGTGGTGTTCTCCGCCGGACTTTTGTTGTACGACTCGCTCGGCCGACCGGCGTGCATTTGCTCCGTCCGTCGATCGGCCGGTTGTCAGGAGTTGATATAGGTGAGCACGGCCAGTACGCGACGGTGGTCGCCGTCGCTCTGGGAGAGGCCCAGTTTCAGGAAGATATTGCTGACGTGTTTCTCCACGGCGCCGTCGCTGACCACGAGCTGGCGGGCAATGGCGGAATTCGTCCGTCCCTCGGCCATAAGTCCTAGGACCTCGCGCTCGCGCGGCGTCAGACCGGCCAGCACGTCCTGCTTGCGGCTGCGGCCGAGGAGCTGGGCGACCACCTCGGGGTCGAGGGCCGTGCCGCCCTCGGCCACCCGGACCACGGCGTCGGCGAACTCGCGGACCTCGGCCACCCGGTCCTTGAGGAGGTACCCCACCCCGCGGCTGCTGCCGGCCAGCAGCTCCGTGGCGTACTGCTCCTCGACGTACTGCGACAGCACCAGGACGCCCAGGTCGGGGTGTTCGCGCCGGAGCTGCACGGCGGCGCGCACGCCCTCGTCGGTATGGGTCGGCGGCATGCGTACGTCCGCCACCACCACATCCGGCAGCGCGCCCTCCGCGGCCAGCGCCGCCACCGACTTGAGCAGCGCCTCAGCGTCGCCCACCCCGGCGACGACGTCGTGTCCGCGGTCGGTCAAGAGCCGGGTCAGGCCCTCCCGAAGCAGCACCGAATCTTCGGCGATGACCACCCGCACCCTTGCCTCCACAGTGTTCTTGCCCCCCGGCACCGACCCCTTGGGGCACAGCATCTCAGCAATCAGTCCCGGAGCGGCGTGCTCCGGGACCGAATGCCGAGATGTAGGGGGACGTTTTCCCGCCCGACGACCAGGGGCGTCAGGCGTCCTGGGGGGAAGGTGAGGTTGCGCGGCGCACCGCAGGGGGCGACCAGGGGTGGTCTTTCGCGCCGCTACGGGGCCACCGCGTGTTTGACCGCCGCGGCGCCGGCGGGGCTCAGCCCCGCCAGGGCAGCTCGGCCGTGACCGTCGTCGGGCCGCCCACCGGGGAGTCCACGACCAGCAGGCCGTCCACCGCGTCGAGCCGCTCGGCCAGACCGGCGAGGCCGGAGCCCGCCGAGGTGTCCGCTCCCCCCTTGCCGTCGTCCGTGACCTGCAACATCAGCCGGGTGTCGGCACGCCACACGTCGACCCCGGCCGTGCGGGCCTGGCTGTGCTTGCTGATGTTCTGGAGGAGTTCGGAGACGGTGAAGTACGCGATGCCCTCGATCGCGGGGGCCGGCCGCGCGGTGAGGTCCACGAGCACCTTCACGGGGACGGTGCAGCGGGCCGCGAGGGCGGAGAGGGCGGGGCCGAGGCCGCGGTCGGTGAGGATGGCGGGGTGGATGCCGCGGGCGAGGTCGCGGAGTTCCTGGAGGGCTATCTTCACTTCGCCGTGGGCTTCGTCGACCATTTTGGCGGCGGCTTCGGGGTCTTCGGTGAGTTTTTCCTTGGCGAGGCCGAGGTCCATGGCGAGGGCGACGAGGCGGGCCTGGGCTCCGTCGTGCAGGTCGCGTTCGATGCGGCGCAGGTCGGCGGCGGCGGTGTCGACCACGACGCCGCGATCCGACTCCAGCTCGGTGACCCGGCTCGCGAGCTGCGACGGGCCGAGCAGCCCGGAGACCATCAGCCGGTCCACGAAGGCCATGCCCCGGATCATCCACGGCGCGGTCAGCACGAACGCGGTACCGACCGCGCTGGTGAACGCCAACTCGAAGGCGGTGTCCAGGTAGAAGCCGTTGTCCCCGTCCGACCAGAGCTGCATGCCGGGCTGGTCCGAGTAGCGCGGGATGGTCCAGTGCCACAGCGGATAGGTCAGCAGGACCCAGCCGTTCACGGTGACGACCACGCTGATGACGAAGGTGCACAGCGACCACGGGAGGAGCAGCACGGCGTACAACAACTGCCGCCACGAGTCGCCGCTCTTGAGCATCGCCCCCATCCAGGCGAACGCGCCGTGCTTGTCGCCCGGGCGCAACACGGGGGCGGGCGCGGCGACGTCGTGGCGCAGCAGCAGGCGGGCGCGCCCCCGCTCCACGACGCCGAGCCCCCGCGCCCCGAGCAGCGTCAGGGCCAGGATCGGCACCCCGAGGAAGGTCACCAGCAAGCCGACGCCGAGCGAGAACATGACGATCGCGTACGTGAAGGTCAGCAGGGCGATCGGCAGGTTGAGGAGGAGGTGGCACAGCTCGCGCCAGGTGCGGGCCTCGAAGGGGGCGCGCAGGCCGGCCGGCAGCCGGTGGCTGCCCAGCTCGGCACTGTGCGGATCAGATCCGTATGCGGTAGCCATCTCTTCGTCCGTCCTCCGGTCCTTCGCCCGTGCCGCCACGTGCGGCTCGGAGGGCGCCTCGCCCCTGAACTACCTCAAGGCTGTCGGACCGGGCAGGTTTCGACCATGGAGGCCGTCGCCCTCTTCGGGAGGGGGTTTTCCCTACCCCGACCGGTGGGTCCCCGGTACCCGACCGTGTCCCTGGCACCCTCCCGGGCCCGCTACGGGGTGCGGTCGCGCCAGGGCAGTTCGGCGGTGATCGTCGTCGGGCCGCCGGCCGGCGAGGCGATGACGAGCAGGCCGTCGACCGAGCCCAGCCGCTCCGCGAGCCCGGCCAGCCCGCCGCCGCTGGTGTCGGCGCCGCCCACGCCGTTGTCCCACACCTGGACCAGCAGCCGGTGCTCGGTACGCCACAGCTCGACCGTCGCCGCCCGGGCCTGGCTGTGCTTGCTGATGTTCTGGAGGAGTTCGGAGACGGTGAAGTACGCGATGCCCTCGATCGCGGGGGCGGGGCGTTCGTCCAGGTCGACGGAGATGGTGGCGGGGACGGTGCAGCGGGCGGCCAGTGAGGAGAGGGCGGGGCCGAGGCCGCGGTCGGTGAGGATGGCGGGGTGGATGCCGCGGGCGAGGTCGCGGAGTTCTTGAAGGGCTATCTTCACTTCGCCGTGGGCTTCGTCGACCATTTTGGCGGCGGCTTCGGGGTCTTCGGTGAGTTTTTCCTTGGCGAGGCCGAGGTCCATGGCGAGGGCGACGAGGCGGGCCTGGGCTCCGTCGTGCAGGTCGCGTTCGATGCGGCGCAGGTCGGCGGCGGCGGTGTCGACCACGACGCCGCGATCCGACTCCAGCTCCGCGATGCGCCGCTCCAGCTCGTCGGAGGGCGAGAGCAGCCCGCGCACCATCGCCCGGTCCACATGGGCCAGGCCGCGCGCCACCCACGGCAGCACCGGCCAGGCGACGAACAGGCCGACCAGCGTGACGGTGAAGGTCAACACGTCCCACGGCAGGCGTACGAGCAGGTAGAGCGTGTGCCGCCAGCCGACGGTGTCCTTCAGGCTCGTCCACAGCCAGGGGAAGAAGCCGCCGTGCGTGCGGTGCCGCAACGGGCTCGGCTCGTCGACGTGCACGTCGAGCAGCACCCGGGCGCGCCGCCGCTCGAACTTGCCGATCTGCCGGCTGCCGAGCAGCCCGAGCGCCAGCATCGGCAGCCCCACGACGGTGATCGACAGGGCGACGCCGGTGAAGAACCAAGTCGCCACGTAGACGAACCCGACCATGCCCACCGGCAGGTTGGTGAGCAGGTGCGCGATCTCGCGCCAGGTGGCGCCCGGGAACCCGAAGGCCGGCGGGCGCGGCAGCCGGTCCTGGCCTTCCGTGGCCTCGGTGGCTCCGGTCGTGGCCCCGGCCGTCCGGCCGGGCTCGGCGGCGGTCGCGGCGGGGCGCGCGGTTTCGTGGCCCGCGCCCGGCGCGGGGTGACGACGAGCGGTGGTGGCGCGGCCGTCGGTCTGGGTGCCGGGGGCGGTGCCGTCGGACGTGGCACCGGACACATTCACAGGTGAATCGGCCGCAGGTCTGGCGTTCATACCCCAAGCCTGCCGGGCCAAGTCCCCAAAAGGCCATGGGGAAAGTCCACCCGGCGACCTGGGGATAACCCCACCCCCTGTGGACAGGCTGGCCATCGGGGTGCGCGCAGGGCCTAGACTCCCGTCCGTATGGATCGCCGGTACCGCCTCGCGGAAAGCGGCGGTGAGCTGGGCGGCAAGCATCCACCAGGCCGAAGAGCGGCAGAGGGAGCGAGGGACGGACGTGACGTATGTGACGGACGTGCCGGAGATGGCGGTCGCGCCCGCCGGCGGGCCCCCGGCCCACGGGGCGGCGGTTCCCGCCGCGGACACCCCCACCCAGTGGGCCGCCGCGTACTTCGACGGCTACTCGACCGTCGGTCTCCTCGCGGTCGTCGGCGTCCTCTTCCTGGCCGTCGCCTTCGTGGGCGGCCGGCTGCTGCGCCCCGTGGTGCCGACGCCGGAGAAACTGCTCACCTACGAGTGCGGCGTGGACCCGGTCGGCGAGGGCTGGGCACACACCCAGGTCCGCTACTACGTGTACGCCTTCCTGTACGTGATCTTCGCGGTGGACTCGATCTTCCTCTTCCCCTGGGCGACCGTCTTCGCCGAACCCGGCTTCGGCGGCACCACCCTGGTGGAGATGTTCGTCTTCCTCGGCTTTCTGACCGTTGGCCTGTTGTACGCATGGAAGAAGGGCGTCCTCGAATGGACGTGACCCCCAAGGCGACCCCCGTGGACCTGCCCACGCCCACGGTCGCGCGCCCCGCTGACGCCGTGCGCGGCGCGAGCCGGCTCGGCCCGCTGGCCCGGCTGGCACCCGAACCGATGAAGGTCATCCTCAACTGGGGCCGCCGCTACAGCCTCTGGGTCTTCAACTTCGGCCTGGCCTGCTGCGCGATCGAGTTCATCGCCGCGTCGATGGCCCGGCACGACTTCATCCGGCTCGGCGTGATCCCCTTCGCGCCCGGGCCGCGCCAGGCCGACCTCATGCTCGTCTCGGGCACGGTGACGGACAAGATGGCGCCCGCCATCAAGCGGCTGTACGAGCAGATGCCCGAGCCGAAGTACGTGATCTCCTTCGGCGCCTGCTCCAACTGCGGCGGCCCGTACTGGGACTCCTACTCCGTCACCAAGGGCGTCGACCAGATCATCCCCGTCGACGTGTACGTGCCAGGCTGCCCGCCCCGCCCCGAGGCGCTCCTCCAGGGCATCCTCAAGCTCCAGGAGAAGATCGCCGACGAGTCGCTGGCGGGCCGCTACCCGCACGGCCCCGCGCCGCGCCCCTCCGCCGACGCGCTGCGCAGCTCGCTGGTGCCGGCGCCGGAACGGCGGGAGCCGACCGGGGAGGACGCGCGATGAGCACGCCGGACGATCCCGGGCGGGCCGCGGACGCGGTCAGCGCGGGCGACGCGGCCACGGCCCGAGCCGCCGCCGACGGCGGGGACGCCGTGGGCGGTACGGGGCCCGGCGCCGAGCCGACGGCGCCGGTGGGCTGGTTGCCGCGCTCCGCAGAAGACCTGTTCGGCGCCGGCGCGCGCGCCGAGGAGACGTACGAGCTGCTGACCGTCGACGTGCCGGCCGAGTCCTGGATCCCCGCGCTCCAGGCCGCCCGCACCGAGCTGGGTTGCACCTACTTCGACTGGCTGAGCGCGGTGGACGAGCCGGGCACGGGCCTGCGCGTCGCCGCGCACCTCGCCGCCCTGCCCACCGCCGACGCGGTGGCCCGGGCGGAGCGCGCCGCGAGCGCCGGCGCGCAGGACGGCGCTGAGCTGCCCGAGCACGCGCCGGGCGGCGCCGAGCCGGCCGGCCCGACGGGGCTGCGGCGGCTGCTGGTCCGTACGACCGTTCCGCACGACGCGCCGACGCTGCCCACGGCCATCGACGTCTACCCGGGCGCCGCCTGGCACGAGCGCGAGACGCACGAGATGTTCGGCGTCGACTTCACCGACCACCCGAACCTGGTGCCGCTGCTGCTGCCCGACGGGTTCGAGGGCCACCCGCTGCGCAAGGACTTCGTGCTGGCGGCGCGGGTCGCCAAGGCGTGGCCGGGCGCCAAGGAGCCGGGGGAGTCCGACCACGGCGGGCCCAAGCGGCGGCAGATGCTGCCGCCCGGCGTGCCCGACCCCAACGACTGGGGCCCGCTCAAGGGCCAGCTCCCGCCCGCGCCGGCCCGCCCGGCGCGCGCCGCACGCGCGGCGGGCGGACCGGGTGCCAAGGGCGACCGCCCGGTCCGGCGCACCCGTTCGGCGAGCGCCGGCTCGGCCAGCCAACAGGCCGCGACCGACGCCCCGGCCGCCCAGGGCGCCGCCGACGAGCCGGGCCAGGAGGGCGCCGCGCAAGCCGGCGCGCCCGCCACGCGCCCGCCCCGGCGCGCCCGGAGCGCGAGCGCCGGTTCGGCCAGCCAGCGAGCCGCGGGCGAGGAGCACGCCGGCGCGGACGAGGCCGCGACCCCCGCGGCGCGCCCCGCCCGGCGTACCCCCGACGCCCCGTGGCACGACGCCCGCCCGGCAACCGACACGCCGTCGGTAAGCCGGGAAGGCCCGGCCGCTCCGCGCGCCACCACGCCCGCCCCGGACGCCGAGGCCACGCCCGGCTCGACCCCCGAGGTCCCCGCGGCCACGCCGGCCCCGGGCCCCGAGACGCCGCCGGCCGCGCCCACCGCACCCGGTGAACAGCCGGCTCCGGCCGCGCCCACCGAGGCGGGCGGCGCGGGTGGGCCCGAGCCCGCGACCCCGTCCGAGCCGGAGGCCAAGGCCGCGACCGAGGCCGAGAGCAGGCCCGAGCCCGCGCCCGCACCCGGGGGCGAGAGCGAGTCCGGGCCCGAGGCCGAGGCCGAGCCCGGGGGAGAATCCGCGCCTGAGAACGGGTCCGCGGACCGTGGCGGACGGGCTGACGGAGGCGACGCATGAACGACACCCTCGAAGTCGCGCTGCGACTGCTCGCCGTCTTCGTGATCTTCCTGGTGTTCCCGCTGGTCATCGGCCAGACCGAGCACAAGGTCATGGCCCATATGCAGGGGCGCCTCGGCCCCATGTACGCCGGCGGCTTCCACGGCTGGGCCCAGCTCGTCGCGGACGGCGTGAAGTTCGCGCAGAAGGAGGACGTCGTCCCGGCCAACGCCGACCGACGCGTCTTCCAGCTCGCGCCCGCCGTCGCGCTGCTGCCGTACCTGCTGGTGCTCGTCGCCATCCCGATCGGCCCCGACAACGCCGTCGGCGAGGTCATCGACGCGGGCATCTTCTTCGTCCTCGCGGTGATGGGCGTCGGCGTGCTCGGCTCCCTCATGGCGGGATGGGCGTCGGCCAACAAGTTCTCCCTGCTGGGCGGCCTGCGCACCGCGGCCCAGCTCCTGGCGTACGAGCTGCCGATGCTGCTCACCGCCGCCTCGGTGGCCATGGCCGCCGGCACGGTCTCGCTGCCCGGCATGCTCGACGCCTTCGAGTGGTGGTGGGTGCCGTGGCAGATCGTGGGCGGCGTGGTGTTCTTCGTCGCCGGCCTCGCCGAGCTGCAACGGCCGCCCTTCGACGCCCCGGTGGCCGACTCCGAGATCATCTTCGGCGCGTACACGGAGTACACCGGCCTGCGCTTCGCGCTGTTCATGCTCGCCGAGTACGCCGGGATCGTCGTGCTCTCGGGGCTGACGGCCGTGCTCTTCCTCGGCGGCTGGCACGGGCCCTTCGCCGATGAACTCGGCTGGCTGTGGACGCTGCTCAAGACGCTGGCCCTGGCGTTCGTCGTGATCTGGCTCCGCGCGACCTACCCGCGCCTGCGCGAGGACCAGTTGCAGAAACTCGCCTGGACCGTACTCATCCCGCTCGCGCTGGCCCAGATCGCCCTGACCGGCGTGGTGAAGGTGGCGATCAACTGATGGCACTGGACGACCTGACGCAGAAGAAGTCCGGTTGGCCCGGCTCCGGCCTGGCCAAGGGGCTGGCCGTCACGCTGCGCACGATGACCCGCAAGACGCACACCGCGCAGTACCCCGACACGCTGCCCGAACTGCCGCCGCGCAGCCGCGGCGTCATCGGGCTGTTCGAGGAGAACTGCACGGTCTGCATGCTCTGCGCGCGCGAGTGCCCCGACTGGTGCATCTACATCGACTCCCACAAGGAGACGGTGCCCGCGGCCACCCCGGGCGGCCGGGAGCGCAGCCAGAACGTGCTCGACCGCTTCGCCATCGACTTCGCCCTGTGCATGTACTGCGGTATCTGCATCGAGGTGTGCCCCTTCGACGCGCTGTTCTGGTCGCCGGAGTTCGAGTACGCGGAGACCGACATCCGGGATCTGACCCACGAGCGGGACAAGCTCCGCGAGTGGATGTGGACCGTGCCCGAGCCGCCCGCGCTCGACCCCGGGGCCGAGGAGCCCAAGGAGATCGCCGCCGCGCGCAAGACGGCCGACAAGCTCGCCGCCGCGCAGGCGGCCGAGGCCGCGGCGGCAGCCGCGCCCGGCCCCTCGGACGCGCCCGGCGAACCCGGCGCTCCCGGTGCCCCGGGTGAGGGAGCGCCCTCATGACCCTCGCTGCGGGCCAGGGCTTCCTCTCGCCCACGGGCGTCGAGATCGCCTTCCTCCTCGTCGGCGTCGCGACGCTCGGCGCGGCCATCGTCACCGTCACCACCAAGCAACTCGTGCACGCGGCACTGTGGCTCGTGGTGGCCCTCGGCGGCCTGGCCGTCGAGTACCTGCTGCTCACGGCGGAGTTCATCGCCTGGGTGCAGGTGCTGATCTACGTCGGTTCCGTGGTCGTCCTCCTGCTGTTCGGGCTGATGCTGACCAAGGCGCCCATCGGGCGGTCACCGGACGCGGACTCCGGCAACCGGTGGGCCGCCCTCGCGGTGGCACTCGCCGCCGCGGCCACCCTGGTGTGGGTGGTCGTGGACGCCTTCCGCTCCACCTGGATCGACCTGGACAAGGCCACGGCCGGCGCCGAGGCCGGGGCCGGCTCGACCCGGGTGACCGGCGAGTTCCTCTTCCGGCACTGGGTGCTGCCGTTCGAGGCGCTCTCCGTCCTGCTGCTCGCCGCGCTCGTCGGCGCCATCGTGCTCTCCCGCAGGGACCGCGAGGACCCCAAGGCCGGCGGCACCGCCGGCCGCGGAGCCCGCCGGAGCGGCGGCACCGGCCCGTCGAGCGGCCGGTCCGGCCGCCGACCCGGCGTACGGACCACCGGAACCGGAGCGACCCGGATCGGTGCCGCCGGCACCGGCACCGCGGCACCCGGCGCGCCGACACCCCGAGCCTCGGCAGGCCGGACCCCGGCCGGTGCGCGGGGGAACGCCGCCGGTCAGGCCCCCGCCGACCGCGGCACCGCCGCCCCCCGTACCCACGTCCCCGGCGCCGCCGCGACCGACCCCGCGGTGAGCGGGCCCGCCGTCACCGAGCCCGTCGAACCCG
This sequence comes from Streptomyces sp. MGP-BFMKR1, assembly GCF_057766585.1. Lineage (NCBI taxonomy): Bacteria > Bacillati > Actinomycetota > Actinomycetes > Kitasatosporales > Streptomycetaceae > Streptomyces > Streptomyces sp. MGP-BFMKR1. Next base: position 3,558,813 of record NZ_CM173408.1, on the reverse strand, counting down.
CCAGCTCCGCCGGCGACGACGCTGCCGAGCGCGCCCCCAGGGAGGGCACCAGCTGATGCACCTCGTCTATCCCGCCGTGCTCGCCGCCCTCCTCTTCTGCGTCGGCCTCTACGGCGTACTCGCCCGGCGCAACGCGATCCTGGTCCTGATGTCCGTCGAGCTGATGCTCAACGCCGTCAACCTCAACCTGGTCGCCTTCGACGTCTGGCTCCGCGACACCCTGCACGCGGGCCAGGCGCTCACCCTGTTCACCATCGCCATCGCCGCCGCCGAGATCGGCATCGGCCTGTCCATCGTGCTGCTCGTCTACCGCAACCGCGGCACCTCCGATGTCGACAGGCTGCGCGACCTCGCCGACGTCCCCACCGCTGCCGACAGCATGCCAGGCACCACTGACAATGCCCCCGACGTCGCCGACGGCAAGCGTCTGACCAGCGGAGAGGCCGCCGCGTGACGACCACGACCACCGCCGCCCTCGTCCCCCTGCTGCCCTTCCTGGGCGCCGTCGCGGGGCTGTCGTGTGGCCGCCGCGCCCCCGGCTTCGTCCGGCCGCTGGCCGTGCTGCCCACGCTCGCCGCCGCCGTGCTCGCCGTCGTCGTCGCCGTCCGGCAGGGCGGCGACGCGCCGATCGACGCGGCCACCAAGCTCACCGACACCGGCTCGATCCCGATCGACCTCGCGCTGCACGTCGACGGCTTCGCCGCGCTCGTCGCCATCCTGGTCGCCACCGTCGCCACCTGCGTCCAGAGCTACTCCGTCGGCTACCTGCGCACCGACCCGCGCTACCCCTCGTACGCCGCGCTCGTCTCCCTCTTCACCTCCGCGATGCTGCTCGTCGTCTACTCCGACGACCTGATCGTGCTGCTCGTCGGCTGGGAGGTCATGGGCATCTGCTCGTACTTCCTGGTCGGGCACTACTGGGAGACGGCCGCCGCGCGCTCGGCCTCGCTCAAGGCGTTCCTGGTCACCAAGCTCGGCGACGTGCCGTTCCTGATCGGCATCTTCGCGCTGGCGGCCGACGCCGGGACGTTCCGGATCAGCGAGATCTACGCCGGGCTGACCGGCGGCGGCCACACGCTCGACCACCCGACGGTCATCGCGCTGCTGCTGCTCGCCGGCGTCGCGGGCAAGTCGGCCCAGTTCCCGCTGCACACCTGGCTGCCGGACGCGATGGCCGGCCCGACCCCGGTCTCCGCGCTGATCCACGCCGCGACGATGGTCGCGGCCGGCGTCTACTTCATCGCCCGGCTGCTGCCCGTGTTCGCCGCGTCCGCCGCCGCGCTGGCCGTCCTCGCCGTCATGGCCGCCGCCACGATGGTGGGCTCCGCGCTCGCCGCGCTCGCCCAGGACGACATCAAACGCGTGCTGGCCTACTCGACCGTCGGCCAACTCGGCTACATGACCGGCGCGCTGGCCGTCGGCGACCGCGGCGCCGCCGTGTTCCACCTGATGTCGCACGGCGCGTTCAAGGCCCTGCTCTTCCTCGGCGCGGGCGTCATCATCCACGCCGCCGGCACCAACTCGCTCGCCGCCATGTCCCGGATGGGCGGCCTCGCGCGCCGTATCCCCGACGCGTACTGGACGATGAGCGTCGCGCTGCTCGCGCTCGCCGCGATCCCGCCGTTCGCCGGCTTCTTCTCCAAGGAGGCGGTGCTCGGCGCGGCCGAGTCCGTCGCCACCGGGCACGGCGCCACCGAGCCCGCGTACGACGTGCCCGGCGCCGTCGGCTGGGTCGTGCTCGTCGCCGGCCTGGTGACGGCCCTGCTCACCGCCGGGTACGCCGCCCGGCTGTGGCTCCTCGCCTTCCGCGGCAGCGGCCCCGAGGCGCCCGACCACGGCAAGCAGCCGCTCGCCATGAACGTCGTGCTCTGGGTCCTGTTCGTGCCGGCCGCCGGGCTCGGGGTGGCCACCGGCCACCTCCCGAGCTGGTTCGACGACCACTCGCTCGACCCGACCCTGGCCACCTCCGTGCTCGGCACCGGCTTCGCCCTGGTCGGCGGCATCATGACGTACGCGACCTGGCGGCACACCACCGCGCTCGCCGGCCGGCCCCCGCTCGGCGCCGTCGCCGCGCACCCGCGGGCCGAGCCCGCCGTCTCCGAGGCCGAGGCCATCGCCACCCACGAGCCCGCCTACGGCAGCATCGCCTCCGCGCCCGACCCGGCCGACCCCGGCCGGCTCCTGCTCGGCCCGCTGCACCGGCACGCGGCGGTCGGCTTCCACCTGGACGCGCTCTACGCGGCGGCCTTCGTACGCCCCGTACGCGCCGCAGCCCGCCTCGTCCGCTTCCTCGACCGCGAGGTCGTCGAGACGTACGTCAGGGGTGCCGCCACCGCGCCCGGGCTGCTGGGCGCGGCCGTCCGCAGGACGCAGACCGGCAACGTCCAGACGTACCTGAGCGCGCTGCTCGCCGGCTCGCTGGTGCTCGTCGTCGCCGTCGTCGTCACCGCGACGGGAGGCTGAACCATGCCGCTCCCCCCGTACGCCGCCACCCACGAAGCCGCCGGCCGTCACCCGTACGGCGTAGCCGCGCCGGGTCCGTCTTACGCCCCGCCCGGACGCCGTCCGCTGCCCGGCCCGATCGCGCGCGCCGCACAGCCGGCCGACCGGCCCGGCCCGCTCCGGGTCGACCGCCACCCGGCCGCCACCCCGAGGAGCCTTTGAGGTGAGTCAGAACGTGATGCAACTCCTCCTCGCGGCCATCGTCGTCCTCCCCCTGCTCGGCGCGGTCGCCGCGCTGTTGCCCGCCCCGCCCGGACTGCGCGGGCGCGACCCCGAGCAGGCCGTGCTACGGCACGGCGTCACCGTCACCGGACTGGTCCTCGTCCTGTCCGTCGCCCTCGCGATCGGCTTCGACTACGACCGTGCCGAGGCGATGCAGGCCACCACCGACGTCCGGTGGATTCCGGCCCTGGACATCCGCGTCCACCTGGGCATCGACGGCATCTCGCTCCCCCTGCTCGTCATGACCGCGCTGCTCACCTTCCTCTGCGCGCTCTACAGCTACTTCCGGATGCCCCCGGGTGGCTCCCCGATGGCGTTCGTCGCGCTGCTCCTGGTCCTGGAGGCCGGCACGCTCGCCACCTTCGCCGTCCTGGACCTGATCCTCTTCTTCCTCGCGTTCGAGATGGTGCTCATCCCGATGTACTTCCTGATCGCCCGCTGGGGCGGCCAGGAGAACACGGCGGGTGCTACTCCCACCGCGGCCCAGGCGCCGGCCGGCGCCGACGCCCCGGCCGGCAGCGACCGCGAGCGGGCCGCCTGGCGGTTCATCCTCTACACGCTGCTCGGTTCCGTCGTCATGCTGCTCGGCCTCCTCCTCATCGGACTCAAGGGCGGCACCTTCGACATGGTGGCACTCGCCTCTGACAACGGGGCCGGGCTCAGCCACTCCACGCAGGTCATCGCCGTGCTCGCGATCGGCGTCGGGCTCGCGGTGAAGGCCCCGATGTGGCCGCTGCACAGTTGGCTGCCCGACGCGCACACCGCGGCCCCCACCGTGGGCTCCGTACTCCTGGCCGGCGTGCTGCTGAAGATGGGCACCTACGGCCTCGTCCGCATCGCGCTCCCGATGGCCCCCGACGGCGCCCACACCCTCGCGCCGTACCTCGCCGCCTTCGCCGTCGTCGGCATCCTCTACGGCTCCCTCGCCTGCCTCGCCCTGGCCCTGCCCACCTCGGACCGCGACGACAGGCTCGGCCCAGCCGCCGCGCTGACCCCCGCCCGTCCCAAGGCCGACCTCAAGCGCCTCATCGCCTACTCCTCGGTCGGCCACATGGGCTTCGTCCTCCTGGGCATCGCCACCCTCACGCCGACCGGCGTCAACGGCGCGCTGTTCGCCAACATCGCGCACGGCCTCATCACCGGCCTGCTGTTCTTCCTGGTCGGTGCCCTCAAGGAGCGCTTCGGCAGCACCGACCTCGACCTGCTCGCGGGCGGCGCGCGCGCCTCGGGCGCCGCGCTGTACGGCAGGGCTCCGCGCCTCGGCGGCCTGCTGGCCTTCGGCGCCGTCGCCTCGCTCGGCCTGCCCGGCCTCGCCGGCTTCTGGGGCGAGATGCTGGCCATGTTCGGCGCGTACGAGCCGGCGGACGGCCTCAGCCGCCCCGCCTACCTCACCTTCCTCGCACTCGCCGGCCTCGGCACCCTGCTGACCGCCGCGTACCTGCTGATCGTGGTGCGGCGCGTGTGCATGGGCGAGCCCGCCGCCGGCGGCGCCCTCGCCGCGGCCGGCGCCCCGGCGCCGGACGGCACGCCCCCCACGGCGGTCCCGGCCGCCGTCGGCGCCGCCACGGCGGCGAGCGGTACGACCCTTACGGCCGAGACCCCGCCCGACGCCGCGCCGACCGCCACGGCACCGACCGACGCCGCGCCGTCCGACACCGGCTCGCCCGGCCTCGCGTCGCCCGCCGCCGTGGCGACCGTCGGGAGCCCGCGCCGCGATGACGCGATCGCCGACGTCCGAGGCCACGAACTCGCCGCCTGGGCGCCGCTCGTCGTCCTCACCGTCCTCGCCGGGCTCTGGCCCGCGGCCCTGCTGGGGCTGACCGACCCGGCCGTGCAGCACCTCCTCGGAGGCGGGAGCTGATGAACACCACCGCCGCGAGCGCCGTCCAGTCCATCGACTGGCTGGCCATCGCCCCGCCCACCCTCACCGCCGTCGTCGGCCTCGTCGTGCTGGTCGCCGACCTGTTCCTGGCCGAACGGCACAAGCCGCTGCTCGGCTGGGTCTCGATCGCCGGGCTCGCCGTCGCCGGACTGTCCCTGCTGCCGCTGCGGGGCGCCGACAAGGCGACGTTCTGCCTGGTCTCCGACGGTGACGTGTGCAGCTACGTCGCCGACGACTTCACCGTCGCCATCCAGCTCCTGGTACTCGGCGGGGCACTCCTGACCGCCCTCCTTTCGCTGCACACCGTGGCGGAACAGAAGCTTCCGGCCGGCGAGTACTGGTTCCTGCTGCTGTCCTCCGCCGCCGGCGCGGCACTGCTGCCTGCCTCCCGCGACCTGGCCACCCTCGTCATCGCCCTCGAGGTCGCCTCCCTCCCGGCCTTCGCCCTGGTCGGCCTGCGCCGGGACGACCGCCGCTCCTCCGAGGCGGCGCTCAAGTTCTTCCTGTCCTCGGTCGCGGCCACCGCGGTCACGCTGCTCGGCGTGAGCTTCGTCTACGCCACCACCGGCAGCATGCACGTCGCCCGCGTCGCCGACGGCCTCACCCACGTCGACCCGCGCCTGGAGACCCTCGCGCAGACGGGCGTGGCCCTCACCCTGATCGGCTTCGCCTTCAAGACGGCGGCCGTCCCCTTCCACTTCTGGGTCCCCGACACCTACGTCGGCGCACCGCTGCCGATCGCCGCCTACCTCTCCGTCATCGGCAAGGCCGTCGGCTTCACCGGCCTGATCGTCGTGACCGTCCGCGCCTTCCCCTCCTACGCGGACGTGTGGGGGCCGGCGACCGCCGTGCTGGCCGCGCTCACCATGACCGTGGGCAACGTGGCCGCGCTGCGCCAGCGCCCCGAACACGCGCGCAGCGCCGTACGCCTGCTGGCCTGGTCCTCCGTCGGCCAGGCCGGCTATCTGCTGGTCCCCATCGCCGCGGCCGGCTACGCCGACTCCACCGCCGAGGCGGAGCACGCGATCGGCGCCACGGTCGCCTACGCGCTGATGTACGCCGCGGTCAACCTCGGGGCGTTCGCCGTGGTGGCGCTCGTGGCCCACGCCGCGACCCGCCCCGGGACCAGCACGGGCCTGCGCCTCACGGACCACCGCTCCCTGTACGCCACCCGCCCGCTGGCCGCCCTCGCGCTCGGCTTCTTCCTGCTCTGCCTGGCCGGGCTGCCGCCGGGCGTGATCGGCCTGTTCGCCAAGGTGGCCGTCTTCTCCGTGGTGGTCGACGCGGGCCTGGGCTGGCTCGCCGTCGTCATGGCGGTCAACGTCGTGATCGCGCTCTACTACTACCTCCAGTGGACGGCCGCCCTCTTCCGCGCGCCCACCCCCGCCGAGGCCCCGGCCACCGCGACCCCCGCCCCGGGCTCCGGCCAGCCGGCCGTCTCCACCTCGGACGCCGCCGCCGACTCCGGCGCACCGTCCGGGCCGGGCCCGGAGGCCGGCGCGCTCGCGGTACGCACGGCGGCCCCGGCCGGCGAACGCGCCCGCGCGACGGACGCCACGGCGGACGGCGCCCGGCCCCGGGTCCCCGCCTCGTTGACCGCCACGGTCGCCCTGACCGCCGTGGTCGGCGTCGCCCTGTCCGGCGCCCCGCAGCTCGTGCTGCACTTCGCCTCCGGGACCCTCTTCTAACCCGCGCGGCCCCCGCACCCCACCGCCCCGCCCGGCCCCGCCGTCACCCGGCTGACCTGCCGCGATGCCGGGGAGCTGGGCAGGCCGTACGCCGAGCCGCCCGCCCGCGGCCCACGCCAGCACCCCGCCGCGCCCCGGCGGGGCCGCTGTCCGCACCCCCGGCACAAGGGAACTAGCCCCTCTCATCTGGCGTTGACCAGTGATGGAGGGTCCACTGAAAGCTGGAGAAACCGCGAAAGGGTTCCCCCTGCCGTACCACTTGGAGGGCGTACCGTGCACCGCCGGCACAATGGGCTCAAGACCGCCGTACTCCTCGGGGGACTGTCCGCACTCATCATCGTCATCGGTGGGATGTTCGGCCGCACGGGACTGATCATCGCCGTCCTCGTCGCGCTCGGCACCAACGCGTACGCGTACTGGAACAGCGACAAGCTGGCCCTGCGGGCGATGCGGGCCCGCCCGGTCAGCGAGTTCGAGGCGCCCCAGCTCTACCGCATGGTCCGGGAGCTGTCCACGGCCGCGCGACAGCCGATGCCCCGGCTGTACATCTCGCCCACCGACGCCCCGAACGCCTTCGCCACCGGCCGCAACCCGCGCAACGCGGCCGTGTGCTGCACCGACGGCATCCTCCGGCTGCTGAACGAGCGCGAGCTGCGCGGCGTCATCGGCCACGAGCTGAGCCACGTCTACAACCGCGACATCCTCATCTCTTCCATCGCGGGCGCCCTGGCGAGCGTGGTGATGTTCCTGGTCAACTTCGCCTGGCTGATCCCCATCGGCCGGTCCGACGACGACGACGGCCCCGGCTTCCTCGGCATGCTGCTGATCATGATCCTCGGCCCGCTGGCCGCCTCCGTCATCCAGCTCGCGGTCAGCCGTTCGCGCGAGTACGAGGCCGACGCGTCGGGCGCCCAGCTCACCGGCGACCCGATGGCCCTCGCGAGCGCCCTGCGGAAGCTGGAAGCGGGCACGAAGGCGCTCCCGCTGCCGCCGGAGCCACGGCTGGAGACCGCGAGCCACATGATGATCGCGAACCCCTTCCGCCCGGGCGCCGGCATGGCCAAGCTCTTCTCGACCCACCCACCCATGGCGGAGCGCATCAGCCGCCTCGAGAAAATGGCGGGACACTAACCCGATGAAGACGATCCTGAACGTCATCTGGCTGGTCCTGTCCGGCTTCTGGTTGGCCTGCGCGTACGTCCTGGCGGGCCTCATCCTGTGCATCACGATCATCGGCATCCCCTTCGGCATCGCCTCCTTCCGCATCGCCCGCTTCGCGCTGTGGCCCTTCGGCTACACCGCCGTCGAGCGACGCGACGCCGGCGCCCCGTCCTGCGTCGGCAACGTCCTCTGGCTGCTCCTCGCCGGCTGGTGGCTGGCGCTCAGCCACGTCGTGACGGGCCTCCTGCTCTGCGTCACGATCATCGGCATCCCGCTGGGCGTGGCCAACTTCAAGCTGATCCCGGTCTCGCTGACCCCCCTGGGCCGGGACATCGTCCCGACGAACCAGCCCTTCGCCGCCCGCTGAGCGGACCCGACACGACTCCGGGCCGCCCTCCGCCGACCGGCCTGGCCCCGCTCGCCCCAACTCGGCTCTGACCGGTCCGGTACGCGGTTACGCGCCGGGCACCGTGCCACCCAGCTCGGAGGCGGGCGCTGACGGGAACGCGGGCGTGGACGCTGACGTAGGCGTAGACGCAGGAGTGGACGCGGACGCTGACGTGGACGCGGGTGTGGGCACGGTCTCAGCCCGAGTTCCAGGCCCGGGCTCGGGCCGTATCGCCTGGTGCAGCCGCGCGGCGACCCTGAGCAACTCGGCGCGGAACGCCTCCCGTGTGCTGCCCCGGGTCTTCACCGCATGGCAGTTCGGGCACAGCGCGATCATCTGCGAGGGGTGGTCGCGCCCGTCCGCGGTGATCTCCACGACGTGATCGACCTCAAGTATCGGCTGGCCAGCGTCCGTCCGATCGTCCGGCTGACCGGGACAGCGCGGGTTCTCGCAACGCCCGCCGCAGCGCAGCAGGACGGCCTCCCGGGCCGGGGCGGAGCGCAGTGGCCGCTGGCTCTGTCGCGGAACGCGCCGGCCGCGCCGCGCTGCCTCGTCGCGCTCGACCGACCGGCACAGTCGGTCGTACTGCGCCGCGACCCGCACGGCGTGCGGAACCTCGCCGTTCGCGCCGGCGGGCGCATGCGTGACCTCCTCGTCGAGCCCGACGTCGACGAGGAGCGCGCGAACGGCTTGCGGGTCCACGCCGTCGAAGTAGGTGAGCAACGTGCCGACGGCGCGGGCGCGGTCCGAAGCGGAGTCCCGCAACCGCTCGTACACGGGAAGCGGCAGGCCCGTACGCGGCTGGTGGGTCGCGAACCACCGCGCGATGTTGTTGTCGCCGTGCGCGCTCGGCACCGGGCCGCGGTGGTCGCGCATGTCCCACAGGCCGGCGCGATGGAGGGCGGCGGCGGGATAGTCGGGGCGCGGTCGCTCACCCCGCGCGCCGTGCTGCGAGAGCAGCCGCCCCACCTCGCGCTCGGTCGTGCTCCACGTATCGAGACGCGAGTCGCCACGCCGGGCCCGCCCGAGGGCCCACAGCAGCAGGATCGGCTGGTAGAGCGCTGGACCCTGGCGGGTCGACCGCATTCGTAGGTCGGCTATGGCCGCCTCGAACGCGCTGTACTCCAGGGCAGGCCCCCGCTCCCCGTCGTCCTGCCCGGCCCCCGTGTCGACCACCGCGAACCCGAGCTGCCGCAGCAGCGATCCCACGGTCGCCACCCCGCCGGAGAACTCCTCCGCCGCCAGGGCCGACCGCCCCGGCAGATGCCCGTGGGCGGCGCCGACGATCGCCTTGGAGTCGTACAGCTTCCCCTCGTACGAAAGCCGCAGCCGACGCGCCTCCCCGAACCCGTACGCACGCAGGAAGGCGTCCCGACCGAGCCGGTCGCACTCCTCGATGGCGCGGAGCACCTCCACGCGTGTGATGTCTCGCAAGGCCATGAACGCACGGTAAGCGACGGCACTGACAATCAGCCGGGGCCGGGGCCGGGGATGGGGGGAGGCGGGGGACCGGCGGGAGGGGCGGGAGCCGGCGGGCGCGGGACGCGGTCGTCACCCGCCCACGGAGCGAGCGCGTCGACCGGTGGCGGGCGCTGAACGCCCACCGCGGGGTCTCGCCCCGCCCGCGCCCGGGGCGCCGGGCTGCCGCGGGTCGACCTCCGACCGGCGGCAGCCTGGCGACGAAGAAACGCCGGTTACCGGTAGTTCACGAACTGCAGCGCGAAATCGAGGTCCTTGCCCTTGAGGAGCGCCTGCACGGCCTGCAGGTCGTCGCGGCTCTTGGAGGAGACCCGCAGCTCGTCGCCCTGGACCTGCGCCTTGACGCCCTTCGGGCCCTCGTCGCGGATGATCTTGGCGACCTTCTTGGCGTTGTCCTGCGAGATCCCCTCCTGCAACGAGGCGAAGATCTTGTACTCCTTGCCGGACGCCTGCGGCTCGCCCGCGTCCAGCGCCTTCAGCGAGATCCCACGCTTGACCAGCTTCGTCTCGAAGATGTCGAGAACGGCCTTCACCCGCTCCTCGGCGTTGGCCCGCATCTCGATCTTCTCGCCCGACCAGGCGATCGACGCGTCGACGCCCTTGAAGTCATAGCGCTGCGCGATCTCCTTGGCGGCCTGGTTGAGCGCGTTGTCGACCTCCTGCCGCTCGACCTTCGAGACGATGTCGAAACTGGAGTCGGCCATGTTGAGTTGGCTCCTCGTACGTAGATCCGTCAGGGAAGCGGCCCAGCAGGCCGCGCTGCCAGCCTAGCTACCTCGGCCGCGCTCCAGCGGCGATCAACCCGGTGGCGGACCACCCCCTGGCATCGGGTATGGTTTATGTCGTTGCCAGGGAGCCCCAAGCAATCTCAGCAAAGGGCGGAATTCTTGGCTACATCCCAGGCGGTGTGCCCGAGTGGCCAATGGGAGCGGACTGTAAATCCGTCGGCTTAGCCTACCCAGGTTCGAATCCTGGCGCCGCCACGCACTGGGAGACGGCCCCTGATCCGCGGAAACGCGGATTGGGGGCCGTTTTTGTTGTGAGCGGCGAGTGGGGTGGGATGCCTCGCTGCCCCGATGCCCGCACGCTCTCGACCAGCGCTTAGCGCTTATGGACGGGACCTGGACGCGATGTCGGTGGAGAGTCCGCGGTGACGTCCAGGTGGGGCAGGGCATGTGGGTGTCCCGTGTCTGGCGCTCGCGCGGTCGGTGTCCGTTTGCCCGTCGCTGGAAGCGTGCGGAGAGCGGCCAATCACCGGCGTCGGTGTGCGGCACCCCGTTGCTTCTCGCCGCGATCGCGCGGCGGTGGTGATGGCCTGTGGTGCCCCTCCCGGCGGCCTGCTTCTCGTGCCCTGACTGCTTCGGATGAAGCGCTGCGGCACTGTTGCGACCGCTGAGTGGAGTGCGTTGTTGAGGTGCCAGCAGTGGCGCTATCTCAATTTCGAAGCCAGCAGGTTCGTAGTCGCGATTAGGCGGGCGGATCACGAAATGCAGTGACCGGCCGATGACTTCTGTGAGCGAAAGCCACACGCATCAAGCTCGATGTCTCCCCACCGGTGCGTGAACTCGCACCACATAGCGGGAGAAGCGGGCGATGAGTGCGCCGATGGCGCCGCCGAGGGTGTTGAAGAGGAGATCGTCTATGTCGACGGTGCGGCCCGCGGCCATGAGGAATTGCGTGGCCTCGATGGTGGCGCTGGCGAGCAGGCAGGAAAGAACCGCGGAAGTGGTGCCGAGCGAGGGGAAGGAAAACAGCAGAAGCGCCGCCAGGGGGGTGAACATGGCGGCGTTGGCGATCTGGAGGCGCACGATCATGTCGCGTTCTTCGGCGAAGAGGCCGGCGCCGCTGTGGCCGCTGGGCTGCCACATTCCCTCACCGGGAATCCAGGCGATCGCATGGCCGCCGGTGCCCAGCGGCTGAGTGGGGGCCACCGTGGCCACCAGGGTGATGCCGGCCCACAGCAGGAGGAGGGCGCGCGCCGCGCGGGAAGCCCGGTCGCTGTCGCGGGCCAGCCACCGGGCGCCGGCGAGGCACAGGCCCACGGTTGCCGTGAGGAAAAGGGCAAGGGTCGCCGGGCTCACGTACAGCACGACCTGCCACATGCGCACTTCCTCGTAGGTATAGGGCCCAGGTGCGGTGGGCGTCGAGGCTGGGCTCCTGTTTCGGAGGTGCCCAGCCCGTTGAGCGGGTCAGGGGCAGCGCCACTTGGTGACGTACACCTTGCTCTTGTACTCCATCACGCCGCGAATGCACTCGTCCTTGTTGATCTCGTGTTTCCTGCGTAATTCGGCGACGCCGTTCCTCGTTTTCTTGGTGCCGAACCACAGTTCCCAGGCGGTGATATCAGAGTTCTTGCGTTGCGATCCGAGCTTGACCTTGATCTCGCCGCCCTGGTGGCGCACGTACCTGACTCTCCAGGTGAAGGAGCCGGTTTTCCCGACCTTTCCACCCTTGATGCAGAGCGATCCCTTGGAGAGGTCTCCGCAGCCCGCCGGTGTCGCGCTCGCCGCTGGGGCGAACGTCACCGTGCTGCCGAGAATGGCCGCCAAGGCTATGGAAATTCCGAGTGGGTGTACAGCGTGCATCTCCCCTCCCATTCGAATTGGCGTTTCGATATGCGTGGGAGTGGCCCTGGTGGGCCTTTATTACGCTACCAACTGGATACGGTCCATGTGGGAGGTAAACGCGCCAAAGGTGCGTAAATGGGCGCTTCGCATGACGTATCGATTCTTCTTGTGTCGAAAAAGGGCGCCGTTTGGCTCACCACGGGCGGCCCTGATGGCGGGCGCCGCGTGCCATCAGGGGCGGAGCCGTCGCGGAACGCTGTGGGGCGTCGGCGGGGGCTCGGGCCGCTTGCCAACGGTGGCAAGGCCATGGGCGCGCCACGCGCGTCACCGCCGGCGTCGTGGCGGCCGGAGCCGGGGCGTGGAGGGTGGCCGGCTGGGCGGGAGGCCCGGCGTCGCGTTCGGCCCAGTCGTCACGCCCGCCTCGCGGGCCCGCCCCGTCTCGCCCCGCGTGGCCAAGGCGTCCCGTCAGGCCCAGCGGCAACGCGGGGACTCGTACGCGGCAGCAGTCCGGGCCGCACCGCGGGCCTCAGCACGCTGCGCGGGCGTCGCGGAACTGCGCGGCGTCGCGGCGGGTGGCACACCGTGCGGGGCGTGTCCGATAACGCCGTGGAAGGTCTCCCTCCGGGCCGGACCGGACGGAACCAGAGTTGGACCGGGCCGTACCGGGGTCATGGTCGGGCCGGGCCGGGCCGGGCCGCCGCGCGGGCCCCGGCCCGGCCGGCCTCCCGGTCAGCGTGCGGCTGCCGCCCGCACGGCTTCCGCGATCGGGGTGGTGCCGCCGATGAGTTCCAGGGTCTGGCCCGCGGTGCCCGGCTCGTCGAGGAGGGCGGCCAGGACCGCTGCCACGTCCTGCCGGGTGACCTCCGCCCGGCCCGTGGACTCGGCGAGGGTGACCAGGTCGGTGCCGGGGTCGTCGGTGAGGCGGCCGGGGCGCAGGATGGTCCAGTCGAGCGCGGAGCGGGCGCGTACGTCGGCGTCGGCCGCGCCCTTGGCGCGCAGATACGCCGCGAAGACCGGGTCGGTGTCCGCGCTCGGCTCCCGGTCGGCGCCCATCGCGGAGACCACGACGAAGCGGCGTACGCCGGCGCGCTCGGCCGCGTCCGCGAAGAGGACCGCTGCCGCGTGGTCCACCGTCTGCTTACGGTCCACGCCGCTGCCGGGGCCGGCTCCCGCCGCGAAGACCGCCGCGTCCGCGCCCTCCAGGTGCTGGGCCACCTCGGCGAGCGAGGCGTGTTCCAGATCGCACACGACGGGCTCCGCGCCCGCCGCCAGCAGGTCGCCCGCCTGCTCCGGCCTGCGGATGATCCCCGCGACCTCGTCCCCGCGCCCGGCGAGCAGCCGCTCAAGCCGGAGCGCGATCTGACCATGTCCACCAGCGATGACAATGCGCATGCCCTCGACCGTACGCCGGAGTGGCGTGCAACCATCGGTGCCACTCACGCGTCTCTTATCCGTCCCTGACCGGTTGTCGTGGATGTGTCCGTTCGCCGCGGCGCGTCGGTCGCGGGGCACGGACGCAGGGTGGGGCGGGTGCCGGATCGCGCGGGCGCCGCGCGCCCGCGTAGCGCGATGGCGTGGGCGCCTCGGGGCGCGCGCGGGCTCGCGGTACGCGTACGTCACCGCGTACGGCGCGGCACTCCGACACGGCACGCGGCACGGTGCGTACGGCACCGGCCCGAGCCGAAGTTGGGGGGTGGGCGTTGCGCATGGTGACCGATATCCGGGGGGCAACGGCCCGCCGGGTACGTACCATCTGTGCGTCAGTCGTCTCGCGGTATGGGGCGCGGCGGTGCGGGGACGCACCGGCTCGCCGGCCGGGACACGTCATGATCCACGCGAGAACACACGTGGTCACCAAGGGGAGCGCGGGGGAGGGGCAGCCTCGCTCGTGCCGCCACGCAAGAGGAGCTTGCCATTACCGCCATCCGTAAGTCCCTGGTCGCTGTCGGCTGCACGGTCGCGCTCGCAGCCGGTTCCACTGCCTGCGGTAGCGAGGAAAACCTCTCCGCCGGGCAGCGCCTTTCGCGTGCCACCGACAACCTCGGTGAGCGGGACGCGATCTCCGTGCAGATGTCCTTCGACGCCACGCCCGAGAAGATGCGGCTGTTCGCCGAGGACGCGGAAGACCCGATGCCGCCCGAGGTGGCCGAATTCCTGTCCAAGATGAAGGTGACGTTCTCCGCGAAGTCCGACAAGCCCCTGGAAGACTCCGGGGAGAAGGACATGACGAGCAGCCAGCTCAAGATATCGGGCCCCGGCGGGGACGTGGCCGAGTACCGGCTGGTGGGCAAGACCGCGTACTACCGGCTGGACCTGCAGCAGTTCGCCAAGCTCAGCGGCGAGACGATGCCCTCGGCGGACGAGCTGAAGGGCCAGCTCCCCAAGGGCTTCGAGGCCGGTGAGGCGCTTCTCACCGGGAAGTGGATCAAGATCGAGGCGGCCGACCTCGAGAACCTCCGGCGCGACATGACGGACATGGCGAAGTCCGAGGGTGGCGCCGACGCGCCCACCGAGGACCCCACCCTGAGCCCGGAGACCAGCAAGAAGCTGCTGAACTCCATCCGGAACGCCTTCGCGGGCCAGGTCACCACCAAGGAGGCCGGCCGCAAGGACGGCGCCGACCACGTGTTGGCCACGGTGCCGGTACGGCCGCTGGCGACGGCCATCGTGAACGGGCTGCGGCCGATCGCGAAGGAACTGCCCGGCGGCGAGAAGGAACTGCCGACCGAGAAGGACCTGAAGGACGTTCCCAACAACAAGGTGACGGTCGATTTCGCGGTCAAGGGCAGCGAACTCAGCGGCGCCACGGTGGACCTGACCGAGTTCGACAACAAGCTCAAGAAGAAGCTGGCCGGTCAGGGTGATGGAAAGCTGCCGATGAACCTGTCGTTCGACGAGCCCGTCGACGTCAGCGCCCCGTCCGACGCCGTCAAGGTGGACGTCAAGCAGCTCATGATGGGCCTCGGCTCGCTCTTCACCGGCGGCCTGGGCCAGGACGACGAGGCCGGCGCCACCGACGACCCGTTCGGCGGCGACGGCTCCCTCGACGAGAGCTTCGCGGGCCTCGAGTAACCGTCAGATCAGCCCGCCCGGCAGGGGCGCCCGCCACGCGCGAGCGCCCCTGCCGGCGTTTCCGCGGGCGCGTCCCGCGCCGGCGCCGCCACGGGGCGAGGTGGTCAGTTCCGGGGCGGCTGGCGGCCGTCGCCCTGCGTCGTCCGCGCCTGGCGGGGCAGGTCGAGCGCGACCACGGCGGCCGAGTCGCAGTACTCGCGCACCGCGCTGGTCCGCGCCACCACCCGGCCCCGGTGCACCACCAGGCGGCTGTACGCGAGCGAGAGGGCGCCGGCCACGCTCTCGCCGCGCACGGCCAGCAGCTCCGCGGGGAATCCCGCCTCCACCCGCACCTCCGGCAGCCCCATGGCCGCCCTCGCCTGGCCACTGATGGCCTCGTACGCCTCCTCCGGGGTCAGCCCCTCGCGCGAGGCGAGCAGGAACCCGGCCTCCAACGGGTCGCCGCGCCCCACCGGGTTGGCCGTGTCGCGCAGGGCGCCGCTGCCCGCGGCGACGCGTACGCCGGCGGCGCGCAGCAGCCGCACCGGCGCGCACGGCGAGACGGGCGAGCGCCGTTCCTCCAGCGCGCCGCACTCGGCCTGTGGCAGCGCGCACACCGTGATCCCGGCCGCGGCGAGCTGGTCGGCCGCCCGCGTGGCGAGCTGGCGCGGCAGCCGGGTGAGGCCGCCGCACGGGCCGAGCGTGACGCCGGGGCGCAGCCCGCCGGCCATCGCCGCGAAGCGGGCGAGCAGGGCCGGGTCGTCGCCGTCCAGGTGCAGGTCGACGGCGCAGCCGTGCTCGGCGGCCAGCGCCAGCACGGCCTCCACGTGGCCGGTCGGGTCGGGGTCGAGGTCGGGGCAGCCGCCGATGACGCCGGCGCCCATCTTGACCGCGTCCCGCAGCATCGCGAGCCCCTCGGCCCCGGCGATCCCGGTCAGCGTGCGCGGCATGGCCACCGCCGAGACGTCGATGAGCCCACCCAGCGCCCTGCGGGCGAGCAGCACCGCCTCCAGCGCGCCGAGCCCCGACACGTCCCCGACGCGCACGTGGGTGCGCAGCGCGGTCGCGCCGTGGCCGAGTTGCAGCAGCGCGGCCTCGGTGGTGCGCCGCTGGACGTCGTCGGGGGCGTACGCGGCTGGGCCGTCCGCGTCGGCGGTGAGGGCGAGGTCGCAGTGGGCGTGGGGTTCGGCGGGGGCGGGCAGCAGGAGGTAGCCGCTGAGGTCGACGCGGGCTCCGGGGGCGAGGCTGCCCGCGGTGCCCACCGCGTCGACGCGACCGCCGCTGAGCCGTACGTCGACGGTGCGCCCGTCCGCGAGCCGGGCGCCGCTGAGCAGCAGGGCGGTCGCGTCGGATGCCGCGCCGTCGTTTCTCGGGGGCTGCTGCGGCTGGCTGTCAGGCATCGCGCTCCTGTGAGTGGCGAGAAGTGCGGGCTGGGGGCGGTGACCTGCGGCGTCCGGCGGCCGGGCGGCCACGGGGCGAGTCGGGGACGGGTGCTGGGTTCCGGGCGGGAGCCAGCGCGGGCGACGGGGCGTGCGCGGGCGCGCGGGGGCGCGCTGCGCCAAGATCACTCGGTGCGCTCCGAGCCTAGGGCGCGGCCGGGACCGCTTCGAGGAGGAGCCGAATAGTCGTACCGGTGTGGTGCGGGAGGCATCCGCCAGCCGCACCACAGGGCGGGTGGATACGGATTTCACGATCGGCGGCAGAGCGTGTAATGTCTTCATCGCTCGCCCCAATAGCTCAGTCGGCAGAGCGTCTCCATGGTAAGGAGAAGGTCTACGGTTCGATTCCGTATTGGGGCTCTGATGTGTGAGGTTGCCTACCCGAGATAATCGGGTAGGTGCCGCTCGCATCACAGCGGTGTAGCTCAGTCGGTAGAGCAAGCGGCTCATAATCGCTGTGTCACCGGTTCAAGTCCGGTCACCGCTACTGACAGTAGCCGATTGTGGGGTCGGTCCTTCGATCGGCTACTCTTTTCTGCGTTCATCCATCCGTCCCCTCGGGCTGATCCCCTGGGGCGGCCCCACGTTCAAGGAGCACTCACGTGGCTGCCACCGACGTCCGCCCGAAGATCACGCTGGCCTGCGTGGAGTGCAAGGAGCGGAACTACATCACCAAGAAGAACCGGCGTAACAACCCGGACCGTCTTGAGATGAAGAAGCACTGCCCTCGTTGCAACTCGCACACCGCGCACCGCGAGACGCGATAATTCAGGCTCGTTCACGAGGCCGCTCCCAGCCTGGGGGCGGCCTCGTGGCGTTCTACGTAAAGATCACGACAGTCGCAGGAGGTGCGAGCGATGCCGCTCGATGAGAGCTACGTCGGACGGGCCTATCCGCCCACCGAGCCGTACGAGGTCGGTCGCGAGAAGATCCGGGAGTTCGCCGAGGCGATCGGGGAGACCAACGGCGTCTACACCGACCCCACGGCCGCGCGGGCGCTCGGGCATCCCGACGTGATCGCCCCGCCGACTTTTGTGTTCTCCATCTCCTATCGCGCGGCGCATCAGGTCATTCACGACCCGCAACTCGGTCTCGACTACAACCGGGTCGTGCACGGCGACCAAGCCTTCAGCTACGTCCGTCCGGTGCGGGCGGGCGACTGCCTGTCGGTCACTTCCACCATTGAGTCGGTCAGAACCATGGCGGGTAACGACATCCTCGTCGTGCGCGGCGACGTGCACGATAAGAGCGGCGAACTCGTGGTGACCGCGCGCACGATGCTCGTGGCCCGTGGCGCTGACGGGAAGTGAGACAGATGACAGCGAAGATTTCGTACGACGAGGTCGAGGTCGGTACCGAACTGCCTGGCCAGTCCTTTCCGGTGACGCGTGAGACCCTCGTGCGCTACGCGGGGGCGTCCGGCGACTTCAATCCGATCCACTGGAACGAGAAGTTCGCCAAGGAGGTCGGGCTGCCCGACGTGATCGCGCACGGCATGTTCACCATGGCCTCCGCGATCCGCGTGGTGACCGACTGGGTCGGGGACCCGGCCGCCGTCGCGGAGTACGGGGTGCGGTTCACCAAGCCCGTCGTCGTGCCGAACGACGACAAGGGCGCGCTCATCGAGGTCAGCGCCAAGGTCGGCGCCAAGCTCGACGACGAGGCGCGCACCGTGCGCGTCGACCTCACGGCGGTCAGCAACGACCAGAAGGTGCTGGGGCGCTCCCGCGCCGTCGTGCGCCTCGCCTGATCGCCGCCTGTCGCCGCCGGGCCGCCGTCCGCCCTGGTCAGAGGGTGCGGCGGCCCCGCGCGTCGCTCGCCCGGGCGCGGGCCGGCCGGGCCGCCGGCCGGCCGGGTGGACGGGGCCGTCCGGGCGGGAAGCGGTGGTCGAGGGCGGCTCGGGGGCACGCGGTCACCGCGTCGCGGTGGCCGGAGTCACTTGACGGCGAAAGTTATTGAGTAATAACTTATGGTCATGGCGCACTCCACACCCCGTATGAGCGCGGACGAGCGGCGTAGGGTCGCGGTCCGGGTGGCGATGTCGGAGTTCGCCAAGGGCGGGTACTACGGCACCTCGACCGAGGCCATCGCGCGGCGCGTCGGGGTCTCCCAGCCGTACCTGTTCCGGCTCTTTCCCAACAAGCGGGCCCTCTTCAAGGCCGCCGCCGAGCTGTGCTTCACGCGGACGACCGAGACCTTCGTACGCGTCGCTGACGGGCTGTACGGCGAAGAGGCGCTGGCGGCGATGGGCCAGGCGTACTCCGAGCTGATCGTCGACCGCGAGCTGCTGCTGATGCAGATGCAGCTCTACGTCACCGCCGGCGGCTCGGACGACGAGGACGTCGTGGCGTACGTGCGGGAGGGCTGGACGGGCATGTGGGAGACCGTTCGCGAGCTGAGTGGGGCGTCGAGCGAGGAGCTGGACGAGTTCTTCTCCCGCGGGATGCTCATCAACGTGCTCGTGGCGCTGGGCGTGCCGGGGGACAACCAGTGCTGGGCGGCCTTCGACGAGTACAGCAAGGCCGCCGCGACGCAGGCGGTGGCCCGCGGCGCGGCGGATGGCCTGCCGGACGGCGCCGCCGAGACGGGGTCGCCGTGACCCCGCGCCGGGTGGGGCCGTGAGCTGAGCGGCCCACGGCCGGCGCCCGCCGGCGTTCGGTAGCCGGCGGCCAGCCGTACGGCGGGCGTGGCCCGACGACCGGACGACCGGCGACCAGACGCCCCACGACCACAACCGACAGCGCGGCGATCCACGCGTGCCCCTCGGGGTTCCGCGTTCCCTCATGACCGAGAAACTTAGTAAGCAATAACTAATTTTGGAGCCTGTCATGCACACGGATCGGCCACCGACCAAAGCCACCGCCGTCTGGACCCTGGTGATCACCAGCATCGCCGGGTTCATGGCGGCGCTGGACAACCTCATCGTCATCACCGCCATCCCCGACATCGGCGAGGACCTCGGGGGCGGCATCGAGGAACTCGAATGGACCGTCAACGCGTACACGCTCAGCTTCGCCGTGCTGCTGATGCTCGGCGCCGCGCTCGGTGACCGTTTCGGGCGCCGGCGTATGTTCGGCGTGGGCATCGCGCTGTTCACCGCCTCGTCGGCCGGCGCGGCGCTCTCCTCCGACATCGGCCTACTGATCGCCGCCCGGGCCGCGCAGGGGGTCGGCGCGGCGCTGCTGATGCCGCTCAGCCTCACCCTGCTCACGGCGGCCGTGCCGGCGGAGCGGCGCGGCATGGCGTACGGGATCTGGGGCGCCGTCAACGGGCTCGCCGTCGCCTCCGGGCCGCTGATCGGCGGCGCGGTGGTCGAACACATCTCCTGGCAGTGGATCTTCTGGCTGAACGTGCCCATCGGCATCGCGCTGCTGCCGCTGGCCCGGCTGCGGCTGGTCGAGAGCCGCGGCCCGGCCGACCGGCTCGACGTCGTCGGCACCGTGCTGGCCAGCCTCGGCCTCCTCGGCATCACCTTCGCGCTGATCCAGGGCAACATCGACGGTTGGACGAGCGCGCCGGTGCTGGGCGGCTTCGGCCTCGGCGCGGCCCTGCTGGTGGCCTTCGTCCGCTGGGAACTGCACACCGACGCGCCGATGCTGCCGATGCGGCTCTTCCGCTCCCGCGCGTTCAGCACGGTCAACGCGGCGGGGCTGCTCATGTACCTCGGCATGTTCGGCTCGATCTTCCTGCTCACCCAGTTCCTCCAGCTCATCCAGGGCTACTCGCCGCTGGAGGCGGGGGTGCGGATGCTGCCGTGGACCGCGATGCCGATGATCATCGCGCCGCTGGCCGGCGCCCTCTCGGACCGGATCGACGGCCGGCTGATCGTCGCCACCGGGCTCGCGCTGATGGCGGTGGGCATCGGCTGGCAGGCGGCCATCGCCGAACCCGGCCTCTCGTACGCGGCCCAGGTCGCGCCCTTCGCGATCAGCGGCGTGGGCATGGCCCTGTTCTTCGCGCCGGTCTCGGCCCTGGTGATGAACTCCGTACGCCCCGCCGAGCAGGGCATCGCCTCGGGCGCGAGCAACGCCCTGCGCGAGATCGGCGGCACGCTCGGCGTCGCCCTGCTCGCCTCCGTCTTCAGCGCGCGCGGCGGCTACGGGGCGCCCCGCGAGTTCACCGACGGCCTCACCCCCGCGCTGTGGGTGGGCAGCGGCGCGCTGGCGCTCGCCGCGGTCCTGGTGCTGCTGGCCCCGCGCCAGCGCCCCGCCGGATCGGTCGCGGAGGGCAAGACGCCCGCGCTGGCCGAGCCCGGGCCGGCGCGACACTCCGCGCCGGTGTAGCCGGGGCCACGCGCGGCCAGGGCGGCGCCGGCGCTCGGCCCGGCGGTCGGACCCGGCGCACGGCCCGGCGGTCGGACCCGGTGCGGGCCCGGCCGCCGGGCCGCCCGCCCGGCGCCGAGTGTCTGTGGTGTTCCGTACGCTTGTGCCCGTGCAGGAACTCCATGACGCCCCCCTCGCCCCGCTGACCACCTTCCGGCTCGGCGGCCCCGCCACCCGGCTGGTGACGGCCACCACCGACGCCGAGGTGATCGCCGCCGTCCGCGAGGCCGACGCCGCGGGCACCCCGCTGCTGCTCGTCGGCGGCGGCAGCAACCTGGTCATCTCCGACAAGGGCTTCGACGGCACCGCGCTGCGCATCGCCACCGCCGGCTTCGCCCTCGAAGCCGCGGGCCCCGAGGCGGGCGGCGGCGCCCACCTGGAGTTGGCGGCGGGCGAGAACTGGTCGGCCGCCGTGGCCCGCACGGTCGAGGCCGGGTACGCGGGAATCGAGTGCCTGGCGGGTATCCCGGGCTCCGCCGGCGCCACCCCGATCCAGAACGTGGGGGCGTACGGGCAGGAGGTCTCCTCGGTCATCACCGAGGTCGTGGCGTACGACCGACAGGCCGACGAGGTGGTCACCATCCCGCGCGCGGAGTGTGGTTTCTCCTACCGGCACAGCCGCTTCAAGCAGCACCCGGACCGGCACGTGGTGCTGCGGGTGCGGTTCGCGCTGGAGGACGCGGGCGGCCTCTCGGCGCCGCTGAGGTACGCCGAGACGGCGCGGGCGCTCGGGGTGGAGCCGGGCGACCGGGTGGCGGTGGGCGCCGCCCGCGAGACCGTGCTGCGGCTGCGGGCGGGCAAGGGCATGGTGCTCGACCCCGAGGACCACGACACCTGGTCGGCGGGCTCCTTCTTCACCAACCCGATCCTCGACGAGGCCGCGCACGCCGCGTTCCTGGCCCGGGTCGCCGAGCGGCTCGGCCCGGACGTGCTGCCGCCGGCCTACCCCGCCGGCGACGGGCTGACCAAGACGTCCGCGGCCTGGCTGATCGACAAGGCCGGCTTCACCAAGGGGTACGGGCAGGGCGCGGCCCGCATCTCCACCAAGCACACGCTGGCGCTGACCAACCGCGGCGCGGCCACCACCGAGGACCTGCTCGCGCTGGCCCGCGAGGTGGTCGCCGGCGTCCGCGCCGCCTTCGGAGTCACGCTGGTCAACGAGCCGGTCATGGTCGGCGTCGAGCTGTAGCCGACCAGCCGACCAGCCGACCAGCCGACCAGCCGCCCGGCGCTCTCGCCGCGACGGCGGGCCGCAGCGCCCGCTCGTCCGTGAGGTCGGGGGCGGTGACGACGGTCAGCTCCGGGTGGGTCACCGTCAGCCGCGCCGGGTCCCTGACCACGGCCGTGACCTGGTGGCCCGCGTCCAGGGCCTGTCGCACCAGGAGGCGGCCGGTGCCGCCGGTCGCGCCGAACACCGTGAGTCGCATGGCTCCTCCTTCAAGGGTGGGTAAGTATTCACTCACCTCTAGGGTGGGTGCCCACTCACGGCCGCGTCACGTCGCGCCGGAGGCCCAGCGAAGACGACGCGGCGCGCGCGACACAGCCACGCCACCAGGGAGCCCCCCCCATGACCCCCACCCGGGCCCGGATTCTCGACGCCGCCGAACGGCTGCTGCGCACCATCGGCCTGGCCCGCGCCACCACCAAGGAGATCGCCCGCGCGGCCGGCTGCTCGGAGGCGGCCCTCTACAAGCACTTCCGCAACAAGGAGGACATCTTCGTACGCGTCCTGGAGGAGCGGCTGCCCAAGCTCGGCCCGCTGCTCGCCGAGCTGACCGAGCACCCGGGCGAGCGCGACATGACCGAGAACCTGACCGAAATCGCCCGCAGGGCCGCCGAGTTCTACGCCTCCAGCGTCCCGATCATCGCGGCCCTGTACGCCGAACCCACCCTGCTCAAGCGGCACAACGAGGGGCTGCGCGAGATCAACGCGGGCCCGCGCCGGCCGCTGGACGGGCTCGCCGACTACCTGCGCGCCGAGCGCGCGGCCGGCCGCCTGCGCCCCGACGCCGACTGCGACAGCGCCGCCGCGCTCCTGCTCGGCGCCTGCTGCCAGCGCGCGTTCCTGCTCAGCACGGACGAGAGCGAGCCCCCGCTCGCGGAGTTCGCCGCCGACCTCGCCCGCACGGTGCTGCGCGGCATCGGCTGACGGCGCGCGCCCCGGGGCGACCCGCCACCGGGCCGCGCACTCGCGCGCGCCCCGCACTCCGCTACGTCGCCGCCAACCAGGCGTCGATCTCCGCGATCAACCCGTCGCGGACCGGCGTCGGCGCGGCCGAGCCACGGATCGACTGCCGGGCCAGCTCGGCCAGCTCCGCGTCGGTGAACCCGTGGCTCGTGCGGGCCAGCTCGTACTGGTCGGCGAGCCGGGCCCCGAACAGCAGCGGGTCGTCCGCGCCCAGCGCCATCGGCACCCCGGCCTCGAACAACGCCCGCAACGGCACGTCCTCCGCCTTGTCGTACACGCCGAGCGCCACGTTCGACGCCGGGCACACCTCGCAGGTGACCTGCCGGTCGGCCAGCCGGCGCAGCAGCCGCGGGTCCTCGGCCGCCCGCACGCCGTGCCCCACCCGGGCCGCGCGCAGGTCGTCCAGGCAGTCGCGGACGCTGCTGGGGCCGGCCAACTCGCCGCCGTGCGGCGCGGCCAGCAAGCCACCCTCGCGGGCGATGGCGAACGCCCGGTCGAAGTCGCGGGCGAAACCGCGCCGTTCGTCGTTGGAGAGCCCGAAGCCCACGACGCCGCGGTCCGCGTAGCGCACCGCGAGCCGGGCCAGGGTGCGCGCGTCCAGCGGGTGCTTCATGCGGTTGGCGGCCACCAGCACCCGCATCCCCAGACCCGTGTCGCGCGCGGCGCGGTCCACCGCGTCCAGGATGATCTCCAACGCCGGGATCAGCCCGCCGAGCCGCGGGGCGTACGAGGTCGGATCGACCTGGATCTCCAGCCAGCGGGAGCCGTCCCGCACGTCCTCCTCGGCCGCCTCGCGCACCAGCCGCTGGATGTCCTCCGGCTCCCGCAGGCACGAGCGCGCGATGTCGTACAGGCGTTGGAAGCGGAACCAGCCGCGCTCGTCGGTCGCGCGCAGCCTGGGCGGCTCGCCGCTGCTGAGCGCCTCCGGTAGGTGAACGCCGTACTTGTCGGCCAGTTCGATGAGCGTGTCCGAACGCATCGAGCCGGTGAAGTGCAGATGCAGGTGGGCCTTGGGCAGCAGCCGCAGGTTTCGTCCGGTGGGCGCGTCGGTGGCACGCCCACCGGGAGAGGCGGAGGCGGGGAAGTGCAACATCCCCAGATCTTGCCGTATGCCCGACGCGCCCGGAAGCCGGATTCCCCGATCGGCGCGGACCCCGCACACGCGGACGGGCGCCCGGCTCGCGCCGGACGCCCGTCCTCCCGCATCGGCCGCGGCGCGGCCGAACACACCGTCAGCGGGCCTCCGCCAGCAGCTTCTGCATCCGACCCACGCCCTCGGCCAGGTCCTCGTCGCCCAGCGCGTACGAAAGGCGCAGGTAGCCCGGGGTGCCGAATGCCTCACCCGGCACGACCGCCACCTCGACCTCCTCCAGGATCAGCTCGGCCAGCTCCACCGACGTGGCGGGCCGCCTGCCGCGGATCTCCTTGCCGAGCAGGCCCTTCACCGACGGGTACGCGTAGAACGCGCCCTCGGGGACGGGGCACTCGACGCCGTCGATCTCGTTCAGCATCCGCACGATCGTCTTCCGCCGCCGGTCGAACGCCTCGCGCATCGCCGCCACCGCGTCCAGCTCGCCGGAGACCGCCGCGAGCGCCGCCCGCTGCGCCACGTTGGACACGTTGGAGGTGGCGTGCGACTGGAGGTTGGTCGCGGCCTTGACGACGTCCTTGGGGCCGACGACCCAGCCCACCCGCCAGCCGGTCATGGCGTACGTCTTGGCCACGCCGTTGACCACGACGCACTTGTCGCGCAGCTCGGGCACGACCACCGGCAGCGAGTGGAACTCGGCGTCCCCGTAGACCAGGTGCTCGTAGATCTCGTCGGTCAGCACCCACAGGCCGTGCTCGACGGCCCAGCGGCCGACCGCCTCGACCTGCTCACGGGAGTAGACGGCGCCGGTCGGGTTGGAGGGGGAGACGAACAGCACGACCTTGGTCCGGTCGGTGCGCGCGGCCTCAAGCTGCTCGACGGAGACCCGGTACCCCGTCGTCTCGTCCGCGACCACCGGCACCGGCACGCCACCCGCGAGCCGGATCGACTCGGGGTAGGTGGTCCAGTACGGGGCGGGGACGATGACCTCGTCGCCCGGGTCGAGGATGGCGGCGAACGCCTCGTAGATCGCCTGCTTGCCACCGTTGGTGATCAGCACCTGGGACGCCTCGACCTCGTAGCCCGAGTCGCGCAGCGTCTTGGCGGCGATGGCGGCCTTCAGCTCGGGCAGTCCACCGGCCGGCGTGTAGCGGTGGTTCTTCGGGTCGCGGCAGGCTTCCACCGCGGCCTCGACGATGTAGTCGGGCGTCGGGAAGTCCGGCTCGCCCGCGCCGAATCCGATCACCGGGCGCCCGGCGGCCTTGAGAGCCTTGGCCTTGGCGTCGACGGCGAGGGTGGCGGACTCGGAGATCGAACCGACCCGGGTCGATACCCGTCGGTCGGTGGGGGCGGTCTCTTGCGGAGTAGCAGCGGTCATGTCTGCATCGTCGCAGACCGCCAGCGGGAGCGGCACGGGGGTTTGCGAGGCGAACGCGGAGCCGCCGTGCGGTCGCCGCGCAGCCGAACGTTCGACGGTTGGCCGTTCAGCACGTACACTCATGCGTCGTCGGGTCCCAACAACCGCGTCCGCTCACGCACTCCGTGCAGCCGGCCGGATGCTGTACGTTGGGGGCCACAAAGGGTCGTAGCTCAATTGGTAGAGCACTGGTCTCCAAAACCAGCGGTTGGGGGTTCAAGTCCCTCCGGCCCTGCTACACACATCCAGCACGGACGGGTGTGTGCATGCGCAGTACTCAAATGCACCGCTGTGCGGCCGGACCGGACGCGGCACGGCCACGATCCGGATTCAGGTGAGGACGAGTGACGGAAGCCCTTGGCTCCACCGCGACGCCTGAAAGCGGTCGTCCAGACGACGAGGCCGCCAAGAAGGGCCGCCGCGGGGGCAAGCGCGGGAAGAAGGGGCCGTTCGGTCGCCTCGCGCTGTTCTACCGCCAGATTGTCGCCGAGCTGCGCAAGGTTGTCTGGCCTTCGCGTAACCAGCTCTCGACGTACACCACCGTAGTGATCGTCTTCGTGGTCATCATGATCGGTCTTGTTACCGTGATTGACTACGGGTTCAACGAAGCCGTCAAGTACATCTTCGGCTGATCCCGCGTAGGGCACCGCGATCCCGTGCGGCGCCCCTATCGCACGTTCCACCCCTCTTGTAGCCAGGAAGAAGCAGCCACCGTGTCTGACCCGAACCTGAACGACGCCATCGAGCCCCGCGAGGGCGAAGAGGCTGCGGCGACGGCCGACCCGGCGGCTGCCCCGGCCGAGGAGGGCGTCGCGCTCGACGGTGCCGAGGGGACGGACGCCCCGGAGGCGGACGCCCCGGCCGCCGCCGACGAGGCGACGGACGCGGACATCGCGGCGGAGGAAGCCGACACCGAGGCGACGGACGAGGCGGATGAGCCCGCCGACGTTGCGGACGAGGCCACCGAAGAAGCGGACGAGGCAGCCGAGGAAGCGGACGAGGACGGCGAGGAGCCCGCCGAGGCCGCGGCGGAAGAGGCCGTGGACCCGGTCGAGGCGCTGCGCGAGGAACTGCGCACGCTTCCCGGCGAGTGGTACGTCATCCACACCTACGCGGGCTACGAGAACCGCGTGAAGACCAACCTCGAGCAGCGCGCCGTCTCGCTCAACGTCGAGGACTACATCTTCCAGGCCGAGGTGCCGCAGGAGGAGGTCGTCCAGATCAAGAACGGCGACCGCCGCACGGTGCGGCAGAACAAGCTCCCCGGCTACGTCCTGGTCCGCATGGACCTGACGAACGAGTCCTGGGGCGTCGTGCGGAACACGCCGGGCGTCACCGGCTTCGTGGGCAACGCCTACGACCCGTACCCGCTGACCCTCGACGAGATCGTCAAGATGCTCGCCCCGGAGGCCGAGGAGGCAGCGGCCAAGGCCGCCGCCGCCGAGTCCGGCCTCCCGGCGCCGAGCCGCAAGGTCGAGGTCCAGGTCCTCGACTTTGAGGTGGGCGACTCCGTCACCGTCACCGACGGCCCGTTCGCGACGCTGCAGGCGACGATCAACGAGATCAACGCCGACTCGAAGAAGGTCAAGGGCCTCGTCGAGATCTTCGGTCGCGAGACCCCGGTCGAGCTGAGCTTCGACCAGATCCAGAAGAACTGATCCCGCGGATCACCCAGCCACAGCCGAGCAGGTCGGAAGGCCCGCCCGAGGCGCCCGCAAGGGCCCCCGGGCACCCCTTCTGACCTGCTTGGTTTTTGGCCGCATAGCTATACCCGTTATCGTTGTGCGGTATGCCTCCATCCGGATGACCGGATGGCCGGCGAAAACCTCTCACTCAGACCCGGAGAGAGCACATGCCTCCCAAGAAGAAGAAGGTCACGGGGCTGATCAAGCTCCAGATCCAGGCTGGTGCCGCCAACCCGGCGCCGCCGGTCGGCCCCGCGCTGGGCCAGCACGGCGTCAACATCATGGAGTTCTGCAAGGCCTACAACGCCGCGACCGAGTCGCAGCGTGGCATGGTCGTGCCGGTGGAGATCACGGTCTACGAGGACCGCTCCTTCACCTTCATCACCAAGACTCCGCCGGCCGCCAAGCTGATCCTCAAGGCCGCGGGCGTGGACAAGGGCTCCGGCGAGCCGCACAAGACCAAGGTCGCCAAGATCACCCGCGACCAGGTCCGCGAGATCGCCACCACCAAGATGCCCGACCTGAACGCCAACGACCTCGACGCCGCCGAGAAGATCATCGCGGGCACCGCCCGTTCGATGGGCGTCACGGTCGAGGGCTGAGCACCTCCACGTCCCCGGGGCCACGGCCCCCAGTGGCAGGGCCAGGCGCTGGCCCGGACCACGACTCCATCCCTGACTCGCGGCGGTAGCCGTGAGAGTGACTACCAGGAGCAGCAGTGAAGCGCAGCAAGGCTCTCCGCAGCGCGGACGAGAAGATCGACCGGGAGCGGCTCTACGCCCCGCTTGAGGCCGTCCGTCTCGCGAAGGACACCACCAGCACCAAGTTCGACGCGACCGTCGAGGTCGCCATGCGTCTGGGCGTCGACCCGCGCAAGGCCGACCAGATGGTCCGTGGCACCGTGAACCTGCCGCACGGCACCGGCAAGACCGCCCGGGTCCTGGTCTTCGCGACCGGTGACCGTGCTGCTGCCGCGGAGGCCGCGGGGGCCGACATCGTCGGCTCCGACGAACTGATCGACGAGGTCTCCAAGGGCCGCCTCGACTTCGACGCCGTCGTCGCCACCCCGGACCTGATGGGCAAGGTCGGCCGCCTCGGCCGCGTGCTCGGTCCGCGTGGTCTGATGCCGAACCCGAAGACCGGCACCGTGACCCCCGACGTCGCCAAGGCCGTCACCGACATCAAGGGCGGCAAGATCGAGTTCCGCGTCGACAAGCACTCGAACCTGCACTTCATCATCGGCAAGGTGTCGTTCGGTGAGCAGCAGCTGGTCGAGAACTACGCGGCGGCGCTGGACGAGATCCTGCGTCTGAAGCCCTCCGCCGCGAAGGGCCGCTACATCAAGAAGGCCGCGGTGACCACCACCATGGGTCCGAGCATCCCGCTCGACTCCAACCGCACCCGCAACCTCCTCGCGGAGGACGACGCCGTCTGATCGTCAGGCGTCAAAGCGACCACGCGAGCCCCGCATCTCCTCGGAGGTGCGGGGCTTGCGCGTTGTCCCCGTCTCTGCTCAGCTACTCTGCGAGGGTTTGTAAACAGCAGTTAAAGAGGGGGACCTGTGCGTAGTTCCGGTATGGCAGTACGGATTGGCACGCGTGCCGCCGCCGCGGTCGGCGGCCTGGCGTTGCTGGCGGGCCTGACGGCGTGTGGGAGCGACTCCGGTGACGGCGAGGGTACGAAGAAGTCGGGAGACCCCGCGAAGAACGCGATAGCCGCCCTCCAGCTCGCCTCGCAGAGCACCACCAAGCAGCACTCGGCGAAGGTGGACGGCACCACCGCCATGGCGGGCATGACCTCCACCATGTCCGGCAGCATGGACTGGTCGAACGGCATGCGCGCCACGATGAACATCACGCAGAGCGGCGGCGGCCAGCCGGGCGCGAACGGCAAGGCGCGCGAGGCCCGCTACACCCCGGACGCGATGTTCATGAACCTGGGCGACGAGCTGGCCAGCTCGCCGCAGGGCAAGGGCAAGCACTGGATGAAGTACGACTACGCCACCCTCGTCGAGAAGGCCGGTCCCTCGGGCAAGTTCCTCAAGGACCAGATGCAGAACACCGACCCGTCGCGGGCCGTGCAGATCCTGATCGCCACGGGCAAGGTGCGCGAGGTCGGCAAGGAGGACGTGCGGGGCACGAAGGCCACCCACTACACGGGCGTGGTGAACGTCTCCGAGCTGGCCCGGATGCAGTCCAAGGACCTCTCCAAGCAGGACCTGCTGGACCTGCAGCAGCAGCTCCAGCAGAGCGGCATGGAGACCGAGACCATCGACCTGTGGATCGACGGCGACAACCTCCTGGTCAAGAAGCGCGAGCAGGCCGACAGCAGCCAGGGGAAGTTCGACGCCACCGTCTTCTACTCCGACTACGGCACCCAGGTCACCGTCGAGGAGCCGCCCGCCTCGGACACCATCAACTTC
Source organism: Streptomyces sp. MGP-BFMKR1 (assembly GCF_057766585.1). NCBI lineage: Bacteria > Bacillati > Actinomycetota > Actinomycetes > Kitasatosporales > Streptomycetaceae > Streptomyces > Streptomyces sp. MGP-BFMKR1. The sequence continues at coordinate 3,529,310 of NZ_CM173408.1, read as the reverse complement.
GAAGACGTGATGCCGCAGGGCTGACGGCCCCGATTTGCCCGCGCGCGACACGTTCGCGTACTCTTCCACAGAAGCCAAAGACCGCTGGTCGTCGCGGTGTCTCCGCAGGAGACACGGTGACCGAAGGATTCCGCTAGCTGCGGACGGCCTGCGCAGGTGACTGTGGATGAGTTCCCGGAGTTCTTCCGGTTGAGCCACGCCCCGTGCGCCTGCGCCGGGGCGTTTCGTTTTGCCCAGTCTCCTTCCTTCAGCCAATGCGGTCCGATCACCCGGAAGGAGGCCGAGGCTCATGGCGAGGCCCGACAAGGCTGCCGCGGTTGCCGAGCTGACGGACAAGTTCCGCAGCTCCAACGCCGCAGTGGTCACGGCGTACACCGGCCTGAGTGTCGCGCAGCTCAAGGAGCTGCGCCGCGCTCTCGGTGAGAACGCCCAGTACCGCGTGGCGAAGAACACGCTGACCAAGATCGCGGCCAACGAGGCCGGGATCACCTCGCTCGACGACCTGTTCACGGGTTCGACGGCGATCGCCTTCGTCACCGGTGACCCGGTGGAGTCGGCGAAGGGTCTGCGCGACTTCGCCAAGGACAACCCTCACCTCGTCATCAAGGGCGGTGTCCTTGACGGTGAGGCGCTGTCCGCCGACGAGATCAACAAGCTTGCGGACCTCGAGTCCCGCGAGGTTCTGCTCGCCAAGCTGGCGGGTGCCATGAAGGGCAAGCAGTCCCAGGCTGCCGCGCTCTTCCAGGCGCTTCCGTCGAAGTTCGTCCGCACCGCGGAAGCGCTTCGCGCCCAGAAGGCCGAGCAGGGCGGTGCCGAGTAATTCGGCTCACGCATTGACCGCCGCCTAGGGCGACGGTCGCAGCGGGCCCGTCTACGGAGCAATGCCGTCAGGCACACGCCCGCCGACATGTACATCCGGCACCAGCCGAATTAGTGGAAGGACCGCCATCATGGCGAAGCTCAGCCAGGAAGACCTGCTTGCCCAGTTCGAGGAGATGACCCTCATCGAGCTCGCCGGCTTCGTGAAGGCCTTCGAGGAGAAGTTCGACGTCACCGCCGCCGCCCCGGTCGCCGTGGCCGCGCAGGGTGCCGCTGGTGGCGCCGCCGCCGAGACGGTCGAGGAGAAGGACGAGTTCGACGTCATCCTCACCGGTGCGGGCGAGAAGAAGATCCAGGTCATCAAGGTCGTGCGTGAGCTGACCTCGCTGGGTCTGAAGGAGGCCAAGGACCTCGTCGACGGCACCCCGAAGCCGGTTCTGGAGAAGGTCAACAAGGAGGCCGCGGACAAGGCCAAGGAGTCCCTCGAGGGCGCCGGCGCCTCCGTCGAGGTCAAGTAAGACCTCACTCCGCGCGCTGCCGCGCGTGGCCTGAGTCGCTGACTCGGTCGTTTCCAGGGCGATCACCCAAGCGGGTGGTCGCCCTGGCGCGTTCGGGCACGGGGTACGGTGTCTTGTCGATCGCCTGTCGGTGCCTGCGGGTATGGTGATCTTCGTTGCCCCCGCCGGTGTGCGTGTGATGATCTCGGCGCCCGGGTGGCCCTTGACGAACGGCACGTGGCGCGCAATTCTCAGGACGCGAGGTCGGACCGGACTCAGATCGGTCGACGGGCGAAGGCATGGAACGAGCGCGAAGCGGGAAGCCTTGCCGCAGGCGTTGGAAGACGGCGTTGGAAGACAACGAGGGGGCGACCCCTCCCGGAGGGAGAGGTTGGCACTGCCAGTCTCCGGATATCCGCTCTGGACATCAGTGGGCCAAGTGGCTACACTGACCCTTTGCGCTGCCGTTTAGCTGCCCCCTGCCCGTCACCAGGGGCAAGCCCGCACGTGAGTACGCCGACCGATCCACCCTGACCAGGGAATTCTTTCTGCGTGCTCCGTAGGGGACCGGTATGCGCGTAGTGAGTCCGAGCCCTCGGAAGGACCCCCTCTTGGCCGCCTCGCGCAACGCCTCGACTGCCAATACGAACACCGGCGACAGCACTGCCCCGCTGCGCATTTCATTTGCGAAGATCAAGGAGCCCCTCGGGGTTCCGAACCTCCTCGCGCTGCAGACCGAAAGCTTCGACTGGCTGCTCGGCAATGCCGCCTGGAAGGCTCGCGTCGAGGCTGCGCTGGAGAGTGGGCAGGACGTCCCCACCAAGTCCGGTCTGGAGGAGATCTTCGAGGAGATCTCCCCGATCGAGGACTTCTCTGGGTCGATGTCGCTCACGTTCCGTGACCATCGCTTCGAGCCTCCGAAGAACTCGATCGACGAGTGCAAGGAGCGCGACTTCACGTACGCCGCGCCGCTCTTCGTCACCGCCGAGTTCACCAACAACGAGACCGGCGAGATCAAGTCTCAGACGGTCTTCATGGGCGACTTCCCGCTCATGACCAACAAGGGCACCTTCTGCATCAACGGCACCGAGCGTGTCGTCGTCTCGCAGCTGGTCCGCTCCCCGGGCGTCTACTTCGACAGCTCCATCGACAAGACCTCCGACAAGGACATCTTCACCGCCAAGATCATCCCGTCCCGGGGTGCCTGGCTGGAGATGGAGGTCGACAAGCGCGACATGGTCGGTGTGCGCATCGACCGCAAGCGCAAGCAGTCCGTCACCGTCCTGCTCAAGGCGCTCGGCTGGACCACCGAGCAGATCCTGGAGGAGTTCGGCGAGTACGAGTCCATGCGCGCCACCCTGGAGAAGGACCACACCCAGGGGCAGGACGACGCGCTGCTCGACATCTACCGCAAGCTGCGTCCGGGCGAGCCCCCCACGCGTGAGGCCGCGCAGACGCTCCTTGAGAACCTGTACTTCAACCCCAAGCGCTACGACCTCGCCAAGGTCGGCCGCTACAAGGTGAACAAGAAGCTCGGTGCCGACCAGCCGCTGGACGCCGGCGTGCTGACCACCGAGGACGTCATCGCGACGATCAAGTACCTGGTCAAGCTGCACGCGGGTGAGACCGAGACGACCGGCGAGAGCGGCAACACGATCGTCGTCGAGACCGACGACATCGACCACTTCGGCAACCGTCGTCTGCGTAACGTCGGCGAGCTCATCCAGAACCAGGTCCGCACCGGCCTGGCCCGGATGGAGCGCGTCGTGCGTGAGCGCATGACCACCCAGGACGTCGAGGCGATCACGCCGCAGACCCTGATCAACATCCGGCCGGTCGTCGCCTCCATCAAGGAGTTCTTCGGCACCAGCCAGCTGTCGCAGTTCATGGACCAGACCAACCCGCTGTCGGGCCTGACGCACAAGCGGCGTCTTTCGGCGCTCGGCCCCGGTGGTCTCTCCCGTGAGCGGGCCGGCTTCGAGGTCCGTGACGTGCACCCCTCGCACTACGGCCGGATGTGCCCGATCGAGACGCCGGAAGGCCCGAACATCGGCCTGATCGGCTCGCTCGCCTCCTACGGCCGGGTCAACGCCTTCGGCTTCGTGGAGACCCCGTACCGCAAGGTCACCGGCGGTCAGGTCACGGACGACGTGGACTACCTGACCGCGGACGAGGAAGACCGCTTCGTCATCGCGCAGGCCAACGCGCCGCTCACCGACGACCTGCGGTTCGCCGAGTCCCGCGTGCTGGTGCGCCGCCGTGGTGGTGAGGTCGACTACATCCCGGGCGACGAGGTCGACTACATGGACGTCTCGCCGCGCCAGATGGTGTCGGTCGCGACGGCCATGATCCCCTTCCTCGAGCACGACGACGCCAACCGCGCGCTCATGGGCTCCAACATGATGCGCCAGGCCGTGCCGCTGATTAAGGCGGAGGCGCCGCTGGTGGGCACCGGCATGGAGTACCGCTGCGCGGTCGACGCCGGTGACGTCATCAAGGCCGAGAAGGACGGTGTCGTCCAGGAGGTCTCCGCCGATTACGTGACGGTGGCCAACGACGACGGCACGTACACCACGTACCGGGTCGCCAAGTTCTCCCGCTCCAACCAGGGCACCTCCTTCAACCAGAAGGTCGTCGTGGACGAGGGCGCCCGCGTGGTCACCGGTCAGGTGCTCGCCGACGGTCCGTCCACCGACGAGGGTGAGATGGCGCTCGGCAAGAACCTCCTCGTGGCGTTCATGCCGTGGGAGGGCCACAACTACGAGGACGCGATCATCCTCAGCCAGCGGCTGGTCCAGGACGACGTCCTCTCCTCGATCCACATCGAGGAGCACGAGGTCGACGCGCGGGACACCAAGCTCGGCCCCGAGGAGATCACCCGGGACATCCCGAACGTCTCCGAGGAGGTCCTGGCCGACCTCGACGAGCGCGGCATCATCCGCATCGGTGCCGAGGTCGTCGCGGGCGACATCCTCGTCGGCAAGGTCACGCCCAAGGGTGAGACCGAGCTGACCCCCGAGGAGCGGCTGCTGCGCGCGATCTTCGGTGAGAAGGCCCGTGAGGTCCGTGACACCTCGCTCAAGGTGCCGCACGGCGAGATCGGCAAGGTCATCGGCGTCCGCGTCTTCGACCGCGAGGAGGGCGACGAGCTGCCGCCCGGCGTGAACCAGCTCGTCCGCGTCTACGTGGCGCAGAAGCGCAAGATCACCGACGGTGACAAGCTCGCCGGCCGCCACGGCAACAAGGGCGTCATCTCCAAGATCCTGCCGGTCGAGGACATGCCGTTCATGGAGGACGGCACCCCGGTCGACATCATCCTGAACCCGCTGGGTGTCCCGTCCCGAATGAACCCGGGACAGGTCCTGGAGATCCACCTCGGCTGGCTGGCCTCCCAGGGCTGGAAGGTCGAGGGCGACGCGGACTGGATGCAGCGGCTCCAGGCGATCGGCGCCGACGAGGTGGCCTCGGGCACCAACGTCGCGACCCCGGTCTTCGACGGCGCCCGCGAGGACGAGATCGCCGGCCTCTTCCAGGCCGCGATCCCGAACCGGGACGGCGAGCGGATGGTCCAGCCGTCCGGCAAGGCGCGGCTGTTCGACGGCCGCTCCGGCGAGCCGTTCCCGGACCCGATCTCGGTCGGCTACATGTACATCCTCAAGCTGCACCACCTGGTGGACGACAAGCTGCACGCCCGGTCCACCGGCCCGTACAGCATGATCACCCAGCAGCCGCTGGGTGGTAAGGCCCAGTTCGGTGGCCAGCGATTCGGCGAGATGGAGGTGTGGGCGCTGGAGGCTTACGGCGCCGCGTACGCCCTCCAGGAGCTGCTGACCATCAAGTCCGACGACGTCACCGGTCGCGTGAAGGTCTACGAGGCCATCGTCAAGGGCGAGAACATCCCGGAGCCCGGCATCCCGGAGTCCTTCAAGGTGCTCATCAAGGAGATGCAGTCCCTGTGCCTCAACGTGGAGGTGCTCTCCTCGGACGGCATGTCCATCGAGATGCGTGACACTGACGAAGATGTCTTCCGCGCGGCGGAGGAGCTCGGAATCGACCTGTCCCGGCGCGAGCCGAGCAGCGTCGAAGAGGTCTGACGGGCCTGACCGGGGCGCCCACCCGGGCGTCCCGGTCGCCCAGGACCCGTACAGACCATGATGAAGAGCCCCAATTCTCGCTGACGCGAGGGGCACGACCCTGAAAGAGGGATTGACGACAAGTGCTCGACGTCAACTTCTTCGACGAGCTGCGGATCGGCCTGGCCACCGCGGACGACATTCGGCAGTGGTCCCACGGCGAGGTCAAGAAGCCGGAGACCATCAACTACCGCACCCTGAAGCCCGAGAAGGACGGACTCTTCTGCGAGAAGATCTTCGGCCCGACCCGGGACTGGGAGTGCTACTGCGGCAAGTACAAGCGCGTCCGGTTCAAGGGCATCATCTGCGAGCGCTGTGGCGTTGAGGTCACCCGCGCCAAGGTGCGCCGCGAGCGGATGGGCCACATCGAGCTGGCCGCCCCCGTCACCCACATCTGGTACTTCAAGGGCGTCCCGTCGCGCCTGGGCTACCTGCTCGACCTCGCGCCGAAGGACCTCGAGAAGGTCATCTACTTCGCCGCGTACATGATCACCTGGGTGGACGAGGAGCGCCGCACGCGCGACCTGCCCTCGCTGGAGGCGCACGTCTCCGTGGAGCGGCAGCAGATCGAGCAGCGCCGCGACGCCGACCTGGAGGCCCGGGCCAAGAAGCTCGAGACCGACCTGGCCGAGCTGGAGGCCGAGGGCGCCAAGGCCGACGTGCGCCGCAAGGTGCGCGAGGGCGCCGAGCGCGAGATGAAGCAGCTCCGCGACCGTGCCCAGCGCGAGATCGACCGCCTGGACGAGGTGTGGAACCGCTTCAAGAACCTCAAGGTCCAGGACCTCGAGGGCGACGAGCTGCTCTACCGCGAGCTGCGCGACCGCTTCGGCACCTACTTCATGGGTGGCATGGGCGCCGCCGCGCTGCAGAAGCGTCTGGAGTCCTTCGACCTGGAGGAGGAGGCCGAGCGGCTGCGGGAGATCATCCGCACCGGCAAGGGCCAGAAGAAGACCCGTGCGCTCAAGCGGCTCAAGGTCGTCTCGGCGTTCCTGCAGACCCGCAACAGCCCCAACGGCATGGTCCTGGACTGCGTCCCGGTCATCCCGCCGGACCTGCGCCCGATGGTGCAGCTCGACGGTGGCCGCTTCGCGACCTCGGACCTGAACGACCTGTACCGCCGCGTCATCAACCGGAACAACCGCCTCAAGCGTCTCCTTGACCTCGGTGCCCCCGAGATCATCGTGAACAACGAGAAGCGGATGCTCCAGGAGGCCGTCGACGCGCTGTTCGACAACGGCCGCCGCGGCCGTCCGGTCACCGGCCCGGGCAACCGCCCGCTGAAGTCCCTGAGCGACATGCTCAAGGGCAAGCAGGGTCGTTTCCGGCAGAACCTGCTCGGTAAGCGCGTCGACTACTCGGCCCGTTCCGTCATCGTCGTCGGCCCGCAGCTCAAGCTGCACCAGTGTGGTCTGCCCAAGGCCATGGCGCTGGAGCTGTTCAAGCCGTTCGTGATGAAGCGCCTGGTGGACCTGAACCACGCGCAGAACATCAAGAGCGCCAAGCGGATGGTCGAGCGCGGTCGCACCGTGGTGTACGACGTGCTCGAAGAGGTCATCGCCGAACACCCGGTGCTCCTCAACCGCGCGCCCACCCTGCACCGCCTCGGCATCCAGGCGTTCGAGCCGCAGCTCGTCGAGGGCAAGGCCATCCAGATCCACCCGCTCGTGTGCACCGCGTTCAACGCGGACTTCGACGGTGACCAGATGGCCGTGCACCTGCCGCTGTCCGCGGAGGCGCAGGCCGAGGCCCGCATCCTGATGCTGTCCTCGAACAACATCCTCAAGCCCGCCGACGGCCGGCCGGTGACGATGCCGACCCAGGACATGGTCCTCGGTCTGTTCTTCCTCACCACCGACGAGGCGGAGCGCGAGGTCATCGGCGAGGGCCGGTCCTTCGGCTCGACCGCCGAAGCGATCATGGCGTTCGACAACCGGGAGCTCTCCCTCCAGGCCAAGGTGGACATCCGCTTCCCGGTCGGCACCATGCCGCCGCGGGGCTGGACCCCGCCGGAGCCGACGGAGGACGAGCACGGCGAGCTGACCCGGCCGTACCAGCCGGGTGACAGCTTCCGGCTGACCACCTCGCTGGGCCGCGCGCTCTTCAACGAGCTGCTGCCCGAGGACTACCCGTTCGTCGACTACTCGGTGGGTAAGAAGCAGCTCTCCGAGATCGTCAACGACCTGGCCGAGCGCTACCCCAAGGTCATCGTGGCGGCGACGCTGGACAACCTGAAGGCGGCCGGCTTCCACTGGGCCACCCGCTCGGGCGTGACCGTCGCGTTCTCCGACATCCTCGGCCCGCCGGAGAAGCCGGCGATCCTGGACGAGTACGAGGCCAAGGCGCTGCACGTCCAGAAGCAGTTCGAGCGCGGTCTGATCACCCGGGACGAGCGTCACCAGGAGCTCGTGGTCATCTGGAACAAGGCGACCAACGAGGTCTCCGAGGCCATGCAGCGGAACTTCCCGCGCACCAACCCGATCTTCATCATGATCGAGTCCGGCGCGCGCGGAAACATGATGCAGATGCGTCAGATCGCCGGTATGCGTGGTCTGGTGTCCAACGCCAAGAACGAGACCATCTCGCGCCCGATCAAGGCGTCCTACCGTGATGGCCTCTCCGTTCTGGAGTACTTCATCGCCACCCACGGTGCCCGTAAGGGTCTCGCGGACACCGCCCTGCGTACCGCCGACTCGGGTTACCTGACCCGTCGTCTGGTGGACGTCTCGCAGGACGTCATCATCCGCGAGGAGGACTGCGGCACCGAGCGCGGCCTCAAGCTGGCCATCGCCACCAAGGGCCCGGACGGCGTGCTGCGCAAGACGGAGGACGTCGAGACCAGCGTGTACGCGCGGATGCTCGCCGAGGACGTCGTGGTGGACGGCAAGGTCATCGCGCCGGCCAACGTCGACCTGGGCGATGTCCTCATCGACCAGCTCGTCAAGCACGGTGTGACCACGGTCAAGACCCGCTCGGTCCTCACCTGCGAGTCCGCCGTCGGCACCTGCGCCTTCTGCTACGGCCGCTCGCTGGCCACCGGCAAGCTGGTGGACATCGGCGAGGCCGTCGGCATCATCGCGGCCCAGTCCATCGGTGAGCCCGGCACCCAGCTCACGATGCGTACCTTCCACACCGGTGGTGTGGCCGGTGACGACATCACCCAGGGTCTGCCGCGTGTCGTCGAGCTCTTCGAGGCCCGTACGCCCAAGGGTGTCGCCCCCATCTCGGAGGCGGCCGGTCGGGTGCGCATCGAGGAGACCGAGAAGACCAAGAAGATCGTCGTCACCCCGGACGACGGCTCCGACGAGACGTCGTACGGCGTCTCGAAGCGAGCCCGACTCCTGGTCGGCGAGGGCGACCACGTCGAGGTGGGCCAGGCGCTGACGCTCGGCGCCACCAACCCGCACGACGTGCTGCGCATCCTCGGCCAGCGTGCCGTGCAGGTGCACCTGGTCGGCGAGGTCCAGAAGGTCTACAACTCGCAGGGTGTGTCGATCCACGACAAGCACATCGAGATCATCATCCGGCAGATGCTGCGCCGTGTGACGATCATCGAGTCCGGCGACGCGGAGCTGCTGCCGGGCGAGCTGGTGGAGCGCTCGCGCTTCGAGAACGAGAACCGCCGCGTGGTGCAGGAGGGTGGTCACCCGGCTTCGGGTCGTCCGCAGCTCATGGGCATCACCAAGGCATCGCTGGCCACCGAGTCGTGGCTGTCGGCGGCGTCCTTCCAGGAGACGACCCGGGTGCTCACCGACGCGGCGATCAACGCCAAGTCGGACTCCCTGATCGGCCTCAAGGAGAACGTCATCATCGGTAAGCTCATCCCGGCCGGTACGGGCCTGTCCCGCTACCGCAACATCCGGGTCGAGCCGACCGAGGAGGCCAAGGCCGCGATGTACTCGGCCGTCGGCTACGACGACATCGACTACTCGCCCTTCGGGACGGGTTCGGGTCAGGCCGTCCCGCTGGAGGACTACGACTACGGTCCGTACAACCAGTAGGCCGGCGCACGGCGTACGGCTCGGTCACGGCCTTCGGGCCGGCCGGGCCCGCCGGGTGGCGGAACATCGGTAGAACCGCGGGGCGGTCATCCCAGTGTGGGATGACCGCCCCGCGGTTCGTCGTGGATGATAGAGGGAGCTGTCTAGCTGGGGGAGGTACAGGGGTGGCGTTCCAACCGTGGCAGGGCGGACAACCGGCCCAGCCGATGAATCAGTCGCCGATGATGCGTGTCTCGCACGCCGAGCGGGAGCGGGCGGTGGACGTCCTGAAGGCCGGCTTCGCCGAGGGGCGGCTCCCACAGCCCGAGTACGAGGAGCGCATCACCCGGGCCTACCAGGCGCAGACGTACGGCGAACTCCAGGTGTTGGTCGGGGACCTGCCCCAAGGGCCGCTGGCCCAGCCGCAGTTCGTGCCGCGGCCGGTGGCGCCGATGGTGCCGCAGACCTTCCTGCCGGCGTCGGCGCGGACCAACGGGAGCGCGACGGGTGCCCTGGTGTGCGGCATCCTCGGCACCATGGTCGGCGTCACGGCGATCCCGGCGGTGATCCTGGGGCACAAGGCGCGGGGTGAGATCCGTCGCACGGGGGAGCAGGGCGAGGGCATGGCCATCGCCGGCCTGGTGCTCGGCTACGGGGTGCTCAGCTTCGGGGCCCTGTTGGTCATACTCTTCGGCCTGGTGGCGGTGAGCCTCTGACCCGCTCTCGGCTCACGGCCCTGACCTGGGCGAACGGCTCCGAGCCCGGCGGCTCCCGGCGCGCCAGCGGGGGCGCTGGGGGACGCGGGGGCGTGCCGGCGCGGCCGGGGTTCGGCGGCTGAGACGTGCTTCCGCGACGGGAGCGGGCGCACTACGGTAAGCGGGAGCGCCGCGAGCCGCCCGGCGTGTCCTACGCGTGTGCATTTGTTTTGACCGGAGCCGATGCGGTAGGTACGCTCTGACCTTGTGCCTGGCGTGTCCCTGGGCTCCCGTGCGCGCACACTTCCTTGACTTCCGTCGAGGTGAGGTGCCCCGGACGGAGCCTGGAGGAGTACCCCCAAGTTTTTGGGGATCGAGGTGTTCCGCACCAAACTCCGCACTCTCTCGCTCATCGCAGCGGTCTGGAGTGCGCGACACACCCGACCGCGTGGGTCGGAGAAACCCCAGGTTAGCTTTACTAGACGGCACACAGAAACCGGAGAAACGGTGCCTACGATCCAGCAGTTGGTCCGCAAGGGCCGGCAGGACAAGGTCGAGAAGAACAAGACGCCCGCGCTGGAGGGTTCCCCCCAGCGTCGCGGCGTCTGCACGCGTGTTTTCACGACCACCCCGAAGAAGCCGAACTCGGCCCTGCGTAAGGTCGCGCGTGTGCGTCTGACCAGCGGCATCGAGGTCACCGCTTACATTCCGGGTGAGGGCCACAACCTGCAGGAGCACTCGATCGTGCTCGTGCGTGGCGGTCGTGTGAAGGACCTGCCGGGCGTTCGCTACAAGATCATTCGTGGCTCGCTCGACACCCAGGGCGTCAAGAACCGCAAGCAGGCTCGCAGCCGCTACGGCGCCAAGAAGGAGAAGTAAGAATGCCTCGTAAGGGCCCCGCCCCGAAGCGCCCGGTCATCATCGACCCGGTCTACAGCTCTCCTCTTGTCACCTCCCTCATCAACAAGGTGCTCCTGAACGGCAAGCGCTCCACCGCCGAGCGCATCGTCTACGGCGCCATGGAGGGGCTGCGCGAGAAGACCGGCAACGACCCGGTCATCACGCTCAAGCGCGCTCTGGAGAACATCAAGCCGACCCTTGAGGTGAAGTCCCGCCGCGTCGGTGGCGCCACCTACCAGGTGCCGGTCGAGGTCAAGCCCGGCCGCGCCTCCACCCTCGCGCTGCGCTGGCTCGTGGGCTACTCGCGCGCCCGTCGCGAGAAGACCATGACCGAGCGCCTGATGAACGAGCTCCTGGACGCCAGCAACGGTCTGGGCGCCGCGGTCAAGCGTCGCGAGGACACCCACAAGATGGCCGAGTCCAACAAGGCCTTCGCGCACTACCGCTGGTAGTCGCTACCCCCATCGAAACCGAGAGAAGACTGAGCCAGATGGCCACCACTTCACTTGACCTGGCCAGGGTCCGCAACATCGGGATCATGGCCCACATCGACGCGGGCAAGACGACGACCACCGAGCGGATTCTGTTCTACACCGGTGTGAGCTACAAGATCGGTGAGGTCCACGACGGCGCTGCCACGATGGACTGGATGGAGCAGGAGCAGGAGCGCGGCATCACGATCACGTCGGCCGCGACCACCTGTCACTGGCCGGTGGACGATGTCGACCACACCATCAACATCATCGACACCCCGGGCCACGTCGACTTCACCGTCGAGGTGGAGCGTTCGCTGCGCGTGCTCGACGGTGCCGTGACGGTGTTCGACGGTGTCGCCGGTGTGGAGCCGCAGTCCGAGACGGTGTGGCGTCAGGCCGACCGTTACAACGTTCCGCGCATCTGCTTCGTGAACAAGCTGGACCGCGTCGGTGCCGAGTTCCACCGCTGCGTCGACATGATCGTCGACCGCCTCGGTGCGACCCCGCTCGTCATGCAGCTCCCGATCGGCGCCGAGGCCGACTTCAAGGGCGTGGTCGACCTCGTCCAGATGAAGGCCCTGGTGTGGTCCGCCGAGGCGGCCAAGGGTGAGATGTACGACGTCCTGGACATCCCGGACACGCACGTCGAGGCCGCCGCCGAGTGGCGTGACAAGCTCCTGGAGACCGCCGCCGAGGGCGACGAAGAGCTGATGGAGCTGTACCTGGAGGGCCAGGAGCCCACCGTGGAGCAGCTCAAGGCCGGCATCCGCCGCGCCACCATCGCCGGTAACCTCACGCCGGTCTTCTGTGGCACCGCGTTCAAGAACAAGGGCGTCCAGCCCCTGCTCGACGCGGTGGTCGCCTACCTCCCGTCCCCCGTGGACGTCGAGGGCGTGACCGGCCACAAGGTCGACGACGAGGACACCGAGATCTTCCGCAAGGCCTCGGACGACGAGCCGCTCGCCGCGCTTGCCTTCAAGATCATGAGCGACCCGCACCTCGGCAAGCTCACCTTCGTCCGGATCTACTCCGGCCGCATGGAGGCCGGCACCCAGGTGCTGAACTCCGTGAAGGGCAAGAAGGAGCGCATCGGCAAGATCTACCGGATGCACGCGAACAAGCGTGAGGAGATCGCCAGCGTGGGCGCCGGCGACATCGTCGCCGTCATGGGTCTCAAGCAGACCACCACCGGTGAGACGCTCTCCGACTCCGGTAACCCGGTGATCCTGGAGTCCATGAACTTCCCGGCTCCGGTGATCCAGGTCGCCATCGAGCCGAAGTCCAAGGGCGACCAGGAGAAGCTGGGTGTCGCCATCCAGCGCCTCGCCGAGGAGGACCCGTCCTTCCAGGTCCACACCGACGAGGAGACCGGCCAGACCATCATCGCGGGTATGGGCGAGCTGCACCTCGACGTGCTGGTCGACCGTATGAAGCGCGAGTTCAAGGTCGAGGCCAACGTCGGTAAGCCGCAGGTCGCGTACCGCGAGACGCTGCGCAAGGCCGTCGAGCGGATCGACTACACGCACAAGAAGCAGACTGGTGGTTCCGGCCAGTTCGCCAAGGTGCAGATCGCGATCGAGCCGCTTGAGGGCGACGGGTACGAGTTCGAGAACAAGGTCACCGGTGGCCGCATCCCGCGGGAGTACATCCCGTCCGTGGACGCGGGCTGCCAGGAGGCCCTGGAGTTCGGCGTGCTGGCCGGCTACCCGCTGACCGGCGTCAAGGTGACGCTGCTCGACGGCGCCTACCACGAGGTCGACTCCTCCGAGCTCGCCTTCAAGATCGCTGGCTCCATGGCGTTCAAGGAGGGTGCTCGCAAGGCGTCGCCGGCTCTGCTGGAGCCGATGATGGCCGTCGAGGTCACCACCCCCGAGGACTACATGGGCGACGTCATCGGCGACATCAACTCCCGCCGTGGACAGATCCAGTCCATGGAGGACCGCAGCGGCGCCAAGGTCGTCAAGGGCCTGGTTCCGCTCTCGGAGATGTTCGGCTACGTCGGTGACCTGCGGAGCAAGACCTCCGGTCGCGCGAGCTACTCCATGCAGTTCGACTCCTACGCCGAGGTTCCGCGGAACGTCGCCGAGGAGATCATCGCGAAGGTCAAGGGCGAGTAACGAGGGTCCGTCCCCGCAGCAGCGGGGATGAGCCCACACCGTTGCTCAGCCTTTAGGCTGGAGCAAAGGCATCGGGGCATTCCGCCACAGAACGCACCACGCGTCCTGTGGCGGGGCCCCGGGCGCCGGCCCCCAAGCGAATACGGCCAAGGGCATCCCCTCGGGGTCCTGGTCGGTTCGGTCAAGACCACCTGAACCCATCCGCAAGGTGTGGATGGAGTACAGCACCAGTCCACAGGAGGACCCCAGTGGCGAAGGCGAAGTTCGAGCGGACTAAGCCGCACGTCAACATCGGCACCATTGGTCACATTGACCACGGTAAGACGACGCTTACGGCGGCGATCACCAAGGTGCTGCACGACGCGTACCCGGACCTGAACGAGGCCTCGGCCTTCGACCAGATCGACAAGGCTCCTGAGGAGCGCCAGCGCGGTATCACCATCTCCATCGCGCACGTCGAGTACCAGACCGAGTCGCGTCACTACGCCCACGTTGACTGCCCGGGTCACGCGGACTACATCAAGAACATGATCACCGGTGCCGCCCAGATGGACGGCGCGATCCTCGTGGTCGCCGCGACCGACGGTCCGATGCCGCAGACCAAGGAGCACGTGCTCCTCGCCCGCCAGGTGGGCGTGCCGTACATCGTTGTCGCGCTGAACAAGGCCGACATGGTGGACGACGAGGAGATCATGGAGCTCGTCGAGCTTGAGGTTCGCGAGCTGCTCTCCGAGTACGAGTTCCCGGGCGACGACCTGCCGGTCGTCAAGGTCTCCGCGCTCAAGGCCCTTGAGGGCGACGCGGAGTGGGGCAAGTCCGTCCTCGACCTGATGAAGGCCGTCGACGAGTCGATCCCGCAGCCCGAGCGCGACGTCGACAAGCCGTTCCTGATGCCGATCGAGGACGTCTTCACGATCACCGGTCGTGGCACCGTCGTCACCGGTCGTATCGAGCGAGGCATCCTGAAGGTCAACGAGACCGTTGACATCATCGGGATCAAGCAGGAGAAGACCACCACCACGGTCACCGGCATCGAGATGTTCCGCAAGCTGCTCGACGAGGGCCAGGCCGGTGAGAACGTCGGTCTGCTCCTCCGTGGCATCAAGCGCGAGGACGTCGAGCGCGGCCAGGTCATCATCAAGCCCGGTTCGGTCACGCCGCACACCGAGTTCGAGGCCCAGGCCTACATCCTGTCGAAGGACGAGGGTGGCCGTCACACCCCGTTCTTCAACAACTACCGCCCGCAGTTCTACTTCCGTACCACGGACGTGACGGGCGTTGTGACCCTCCCCGAGGGCACCGAGATGGTCATGCCGGGCGACAACACCGAGATGTCCGTCCAGCTCATCCAGCCGGTCGCCATGGAAGAGGGCCTGAAGTTCGCCATCCGTGAGGGTGGCCGGACGGTGGGCGCCGGTCAGGTCACCAAGATCAACAAGTGATCTGACGCTTCCGGTTCCCACGCCGGCTCCGCCCCCGGGCGTGGCCGGCCCAGGAACGGAAGGTCGCGCTCTCGCGGCATCGGCCCGGGCCCCACTCGCTTCACCGCGAGTGGGGCCCGGGCTTTTTCCGTGCCCGGACGCGCGCGGGCCCGGCTCTTACGCGTGCCCGGCCCGCGCGTGGTGCCCGGCCGTCGGCCGCTCCCGGGGCTCTCGCGTACGCACGGCGGCCCGGCGGCCCCCACGGGTGCGGTGGGCGCGCCGGGCCGTCGTGGCGGGCCGGGCCGGGCTTGTCGGGCTACGCCTGCCCGGTGGGGCGGGGCTGCCAGAGCCAGGGCGTGGCGGCGGGGGAGAGGCCGACGACGCGGGCCGGCGCGGCCCGCGGGCCCGACGGAACCAGGGCCGGCAACCCCACCGGCCGCAGCCGTGCGGGTGAGCGCAGGGGGCGTACGCCCGGGCCGGTGCCGTACTGCAGGACCGCCTCGCCGTCCCGGCCCCGGCCGAGGGCCAGCGCCTGCGGCTCGGGCTCCTCGGCGTCCTCGTCGGCCGGCGCGTACGAGGTGCTCAGCGGCCCGTACCCGGCGAAGCCGCGCAGCCGCGTGGCGGGGTTGTCGACCTGGTCGCCGCCGAAGACGTAGCTGATCGGCTCGGTCGCGGCGGGGGTGCGGTAGGTGAGCAGCAGGGCGCCGGAGGGGGCGAGGGCGACGGCCGGCTGTTCGCCGGGGGCGGGCAGCCCGGTCGGCGGCTGGGCGCTGACCGGCTCGCCGGCGCCGGTCTGCGCCCAGTGGCGCAGCGTGCCGCGCCCCGCGGCGAAGACGTGGACCAGGCCGTGGGCGTCGAGCGTGACGCTGAGCCCGTCCTGGATCTCGTCGGCCTCCGCCAGGGGCGCCGCGCCGGTGCCGGGCGCGCCCGCGTCGGGGATCGGCTGCCAGGGCGCCCAGTCCCCGCGCGCGTCCCGGACCCGGGTGGCCAGGCCCTTGTCAGCCGTACGGGCGAACAGGTGGACGCGGCCGTCGGGCGTCGCGATGGCGACCGGACAGCCCACCCGGCGGCCCCGCTCGGGGTCCTCCTCCGGGGTGCCGAGCCCGCGCCAGGGCCGGAACGGGCCGCCGGCGCGTCGCTGTTCGAGGACCACCAACTCCCGTACGTTGGCGCCGCCCTGGCCCTCCAGGGCGGCGAACCGCAGCGCGAAGACCAACTGCTTGCCGGCCCGGTCGACCACGGCGCACAGCGCGGGGGCCAGCGGGCCGCCGCCGAGGTTGTGCGGGGCGCCCCAGCGCCCGCTGCCGGGCGCGGTCTCGCGCCAGCGCACCGCCTGGGTGCCGAGCACGCCGTACGCGACGGTCCGGCCGTCCGGCTCGGTGAGCGGGGCGAGCCGTGGGCCGGGGTGGCGGTAGTGGGTGCTGCGTATCCACCCCTTGCGGTTGCGCAGCGGGCGGGTGCCGCCCTGGCCGTAGTCGCCGCAGCCGGCCGGGTTGCCGCACTCCCAGTCGGGCCCGCCGCCGTACGCGGCCAGGAAACGGGCCTTGTCGCCCACGACGTCGGCCGGCAGGTTCTTCGGCCAGCGCTGGTTGTAGTAGCCCCGGAAGGCGGTGGTGGTGAACCGGGGGGCGCGGCCGTCGCGGCGCGCGGCGTCGGCGGCCCACTGGAACATCGCCTTCCAGGTGAACAGCGCGACCGGCGTGTGGTCGCGGTGGTCGGAGCAGCCCGGCTGGTCGCTGTCGCGCCGGTGGGTGGCGTCGTGCACCTGGAAGTCGGGGTCGGGGTCCATGGTGTGCACGAGGGTGGGCCGGAACTGGTCCATGAGGTGCGCGAGCACGTCGACCAGCGTCTCGTGGCGGTACGTGCTGACGGCGCGCAGCGGCGACCCGGTGGGCAGCAGCGTCTCCATGGTGGTGCCCGGGGTGTCCCACAGGTGCGGGGTGCGGGCGCCGGCGGCGGAGAGCGTGGCGATGTTCAGGAAGATCAACCGCACCGAACGGGCGCCCTGCGCGAGGAAGTTGGTCTCCGCGCTCAGCCCGCCGGGCAGTTCGAGCACCGAGCGCTGCCAGCGGGTGAACCGGTGCATCCCGAGCATCTCGGCGTACGCCTGGCGCAGCCCCTGCTGCCGGGCGGAGGCGTAGCCGGGCTTGTCGGGCGGCGGGAGCGGGCGGCCCGGCGCGTTGTTGACGCCCAGCGCCTCGCCCGCGGTGACGTACACGGACACCACGGGTATGCCGGCCTCCAGCACGTGCCGGGCGTCCGGGTTCATGAAGTACAGGTCGTCGTCCGGGTGCGCGAGGACCTGGAGGAGCAGCGCGTCCTTCTCGCCGGTGACGGTGGTGAACGGCTCGGCGGCGTGCGGGTCCACCGACCGTACGGGCGCGGCCGAGCCGCCCGGCAGCGCGCTCTGGCTGGCGCTGGAGCGCCGCGCCCGACCGCCGACGACGCCGGCCGCCGTGAGAGCCGCCAGCGCCGCCACCACCTGTCGCCGTCCCGGCGGCGACCACGGGGTCGTGCTATTCACCTGCTGTGCCTCGCGATGTCGTTCCAGGGCAGCACCTATGTCCCTGGGCTGCGCTCGCGCTAGGGCAGACGGCGCGCCGTGCGCGTTGGTTGCCCGGGATGGGGGAGTTCGGTGGTCACAAGTTGATCACCGCGGGACGGTTGCGCTGTCTTTCGGACAGGTCAACTGGGGTGGTGGGGTGGGGGGTTGGGCCGCCCTCGGGTACGGGGGGGGCGGTGCCCCCGGTGATCCGCCGGCGCGGCCTCGTGGTGCGGCCGGAGCGCGAGGTGGCGGCCCGCGGCATGGCGGCGCCGGCGGCTTCGCCCCCTCTTCACCCGTACGAGCGGCAACGAGCGCCCACCGGAGCGCTACGGTGAGAAGGCGGTGCAGGATCTCACCCATGGGAGGGGCCATGACTGCCGAATCGTTGAGCCCGTGGCCGGTGCCGCCGCCGGACGGCTACACGGTGGACGATCTCTTCACGCTGCCCGACCTCCCGCCCCACACGGAGTTGATCGACGGGAGCCTGGTCTTCGTGAGCCCGCAGCGGATCTTTCACATGGCGACGCTGTACCTGCTGGAGAGCGGGTTGCGTCGGACCGTGCCGGATCACCTGCTGGTCGGTCGGGAGATGACCGTGGTGCTGGGGCCGCGCAACGCGCCGGAGCCCGACCTGTTCGTCGTCCGCGAGGAGGCGGTGCGCAGCCGGCGGCAGACCAGCTTCGAGGCCGCGGACGTGCTGCTCGTCGTCGAGGTGGTCTCCCCGGACTCCGAGGCCAGGGACCGCGACACCAAGCCCCGCAAGTACGCCGCCGCTGGTATCCCGCACTTCTGGCTGGTCGAGATGGCCGGCGACGAGGACCACCCCGTGGTGCACACCTACGAGCGGGACCCGGTGACCCAGGTCTACGCCCTCACCGGCATCCACCACGAGCGGCTCAGGCTGACGGTCCCGTTCACCCTGGACATCGACCTCACGTCGGGCCCGAGCTGAGTCGGGACGCGCGGCACTATGGCACGGCTATGGTGACGGTATGGCGACGACGACTATCCAGGTTTCACGGGACACGCGTGATCACCTCGCCGAGCTGGCGAGAGAGCGCGGGCTCAGCATCGGGCAGTACGTCGAGCAGCTGGCCAGGCAGCAACCGACTGAGGCTCAGCGAGCCGAGCGGCTCGCCGCGGACCGGGCCGCGCTGCGTGCCCTGACCGGCTGCGACATGAGCGACGAGCAGTTCGATCGGGCTCCCGACGTGCTCGCCAACATCTACCGGATGGCCGCCGAGAAGGTTCGCGGAGGACGGGCCGACGCTGCGTGATCATCCTCGATACCAGTGCCGTGACGGCGCTCGCCGGTGGGCACAAGGCGTTGACCCTGCTGGCCGGGAACATGGCTCGAACGCCGAACGATTTTCTGTACGTGCCCGCCCTGTGTCTCATGCAGGCGGAGATCCGCGATGAGACTGTCTCGCGCATCGTTCTCGCCATGTCCGGCGTCATGGTCGACGATCTGAACACGGTGGCGGCTGTCGCCGTCGGCACGATGATGCGCGACGGCTTCGGCGGGCCTGACACGTGCCACGCCCTGTACTGCGCGCTCCCGCGAGCGGAGTTCACCGGCACGTCCATCCTGCTCACCGGCGATGAGGACGCCTATCCGCCAGGCACGCTCGCCATCGACATCGACTCTCCGGGCATGCTTGGCTTCTAGGGGCCGGGACGCCCCCGTCGCCGAGCCGACCACGCCGTCGCTTCCCCCGGTGACGATTCGCCGCCACTCCTGTGGGGTACCCTCCAAGGCTCGATTCGCGACCGGCATGCCCCGTATGGCACACTGTCCAGGTTGCTCGGTTGAGTGCCGATGTTGCGCGCCTCCCGCCGGGGGGACTGGAAGCGAGTCCCGCAGTACTCGTCGCCCCATGCTGTGTGCCGCAAGGCGCAGGGGCGGAAGTACGGGAATCTTCCGGGAAGCGTAGCGGGGCCCCAGCCAGGCGCCCGGTGGGTGATCTTCCCCCACAACCCCCTTCAGCAGGGAATTCTCCTGTGGAGAATTACAAGAAGGAGGGCGACACGCCCGACCGCGTGGGTCGGGGAAAGGTCGCAAACGCACCGGGTCCCAGAGCGTTACGAGAGACAGGACTACGAAGTAGCCATGGCGGGACAGAAGATCCGCATCCGGCTCAAGGCCTACGACCACGAGGTCATCGACTCTTCGGCGAAGAAGATCGTCGAGACGGTGACTCGCACTGGTGCGTCGGTCGCGGGCCCGGTGCCGCTGCCCACTGAGAAGAACGTGTACTGCGTCATCAAGTCGCCGCACAAGTACAAGGACTCGCGCGAGCACTTCGAGATGCGCACGCACAAGCGCCTCATCGACATCCTCGACCCCACGCCGAAGACCGTTGACTCGCTCATGCGTCTCGACCTGCCGGCGGGCGTCGACATCGAGATCAAGCTCTGAGGTGACGCGCGAGATGGCTAAGCAGATCAAGGGCGTCCTGGGCGAGAAGCTCGGCATGACGCAGGTGTGGGACGAGAACAACCGCGTTGTTCCGGTCACCGTCGTCAAGGCCGGGCCGTGCGTCGTGACCCAGGTCCGTACCGCTGACTCGGACGGCTACAACGGCGTCCAGATCGCCTTCGGCGAGATCGACCCCCGCAAGGTGAACAAGCCCCTCAAGGGCCACTTCGCCAAGGCGGACGTGACCCCGCGCCGCCACCTGGTGGAGCTGCGTACCGCTGACGCCAGCGAGTACACGCTCGGCCAGGAGGTCACGGCCGAGGTGTTCGAGTCCGGTGTCAAGGTCGACGTGACCGGCACCAGCAAGGGCAAGGGCACCGCCGGTGTCATGAAGCGCCACGGCTTCGCCGGCCTCGGCGCTGGCCACGGCACGCAGCGCAAGCACCGCTCGCCCGGCTCCATCGGCGGCTGCGCCACCCCGGGCCGCGTGTTCAAGGGCCTGCGCATGGCTGGCCGCATGGGCAACGAGCGGGTCACCACCCAGAACCTGACCGTCCATGCCGTTGACGCGGAGAAGGGCCTGCTCCTGATCAAGGGC
The DNA here is from genome assembly GCF_057766585.1 of Streptomyces sp. MGP-BFMKR1. NCBI lineage: Bacteria > Bacillati > Actinomycetota > Actinomycetes > Kitasatosporales > Streptomycetaceae > Streptomyces > Streptomyces sp. MGP-BFMKR1. The sequence continues at coordinate 3,508,713 of NZ_CM173408.1, read as the reverse complement.
GCGGTTCCTGGTCCGAACGGCGGCCTCGTCCTGGTCCGTACCGCGGCCAAGGGGGCCTGAGGTAACCGATGAGCACCATTGACATCCTTTCGCCGGCAGGCGACAAGGCCGGGACCGTCGAACTCCCCTCGGAGATCTTCGACGCGCAGGTCAGCATTCCGCTGATCCACCAGGTCGTCGTCGCCCAGCTGGCCGCTGCCCGTCAGGGCACGCACAAGACCAAGACCCGTGGCGAGGTCCGCGGCGGTGGCAAGAAGCCCTACCGCCAGAAGGGCACCGGCCGCGCCCGTCAGGGCTCGACCCGCGCGCCGCAGTTCGCCGGCGGTGGCGTCGTGCACGGCCCCGTGCCGCGCGACTACTCGCAGCGCACCCCGAAGAAGATGAAGGCCGCCGCCCTGCGCGGTGCCCTCTCGGACCGGGCGCGTCACAACCGCGTCCACGTCGTCACCGGCGTGGTCGAGGGCGAGGTCTCCACCAAGGCCGCGAAGAACCTGTTCGGCAAGATCAGCGAGCGCAAGAACCTGCTCCTGGTCGTCGACCGGTCCGACGAGGCTGCGTGGCTGTCCGCCCGCAACCTGCCCCAGGTGCACATCCTGGAGCCGGGCCAGCTCAACACGTACGACGTGCTCGTCTCCGATGACGTGGTCTTCACGCAGGCTGCCTACGAGTCCTTCGTGGCCGGTCCGGCCGCGTCTGCCAAGGCTGTCGCCTCCGAGGCCGAGCTCGAAGGGAGCGACGCCTGATGAGTGAGGCAACCGCGCAGACGATCACCAGCAAGACCTTCACGGACCCCCGTGACATCCTGGTCAAGCCGGTGGTCTCGGAGAAGAGCTACGCGCTGCTTGACGAGAACAAGTACACGTTCATCGTCGACCCGCGCGCGAACAAGACCCAGATCAAGCAGGCCGTCGAGGCGGTCTTCTCGGTCAAGGTCACTGGGGTCAACACGATCAACCGCCAGGGCAAGCGCAAGCGCACCCGCACCGGTTTCGGCAAGCGCAAGGACACCAAGCGCGCCATCGTGACCCTCGCCGAGGGCGACCGTATCGACATCTTCGGCGGCCCGGTCTCCTAACGGAGATCGGAACGTCCAGAAGTCCGGAATCTTCCGAGGACTGAGAAATGGGTATCCGCAAGTACAAGCCGACGACTCCGGGCCGTCGTGGCTCCAGCGTCGCCGACTTCGTCGAGATCACGCGGTCCACGCCGGAGAAGTCGCTGGTCCGCCCGCTGCACAGCAAGGGCGGTCGTAACAACGCCGGTCGCGTGACCGTTCGCCACCAGGGTGGCGGACACAAGCGCGCGTACCGCGTGATCGACTTCCGCCGTCATGACAAGGACGGCGTCCCGGCGAAGGTCGCACACATCGAGTACGACCCCAACCGCACCGCGCGCATCGCGCTCCTGCACTACGCGGACGGCGAGAAGCGCTACATCATCGCCCCCGCGGGCCTGAAGCAGGGCGACCGGATCGAGAACGGCCCCGGGGCCGACATCAAGCCGGGCAACAACCTGCCGCTGCGCAACATCCCGGTCGGTACGGTCATCCACGCCATCGAGCTGCGGCCCGGCGGCGGCGCGAAGTTCGCCCGCTCCGCCGGTGCCTCCGTGCAGCTGCTGGCGCGTGAGGGCTCCATGGCCCACCTGCGTATGCCGTCCGGCGAGATTCGCCTGGTCGACGTCCGCTGCCGCGCCACCGTCGGCGAGGTCGGCAACGCCGAGCAGTCGAACATCAACTGGGGCAAGGCCGGCCGTATGCGCTGGAAGGGCGTTCGCCCGACCGTCCGCGGTGTCGTGATGAACCCTGTCGACCACCCGCACGGTGGTGGTGAGGGCAAGACCTCCGGTGGTCGCCACCCGGTCTCGCCGTGGGGTCAGAAGGAGGGCCGTACGCGCTCGCCGAAGAAGGCCAGCAACAAGTACATCGTCCGCCGCCGCAAGACGAACAAGAAGCGCTAGGAGCGGGTTTAGATGCCGCGCAGTCTCAAGAAGGGGCCCTTCGTCGACGACCACCTGATCAAGAAGGTGGACGTACAGAACGAGGCAGGCACCAAGAACGTCATCAAGACCTGGTCCCGCCGCTCCATGATCGTCCCGGCCATGCTCGGCCACACGATCGCGGTGCACGACGGCCGCAAGCACGTCCCGGTGTTCGTCACCGAGTCGATGGTCGGCCACAAGCTCGGCGAGTTTGCGCCGACCCGCACCTTCCGCGGCCACGAGAAGGACGACCGCAAGTCGCGTCGTCGCTGATCTGCGGAAAGCGAAGACCGAAAGGTGGGGTTCCCCGCTCCGGCGGGGGTGCACCGACCATGACAGACACCGAAGGGACAACCATGGAAGCCAGGGCCCAGGCGCGGTACATCCGCGTCACGCCCATGAAGGCCCGCCGCGTGGTGGACCTTATCCGTGGCATGGATGCCACGGAGGCTCAGGCGGTCCTGCGTTTCGCCCCGCAGGCCGCCAGCGTGCCGGTTGGCAAGGTGCTCGACAGCGCCATCGCCAACGCCGCGCACAACTACGACCACACCGACGCTCAGAGCCTCGTCATCTCCGAGGCCTACGTGGATGAGGGCCCGACCCTGAAGCGGTTCCGGCCGCGCGCCCAGGGCCGTGCCTACCGGATCCGCAAGCGGACCAGCCACATCACCGTGGTCGTCAGCAGCAAGGAAGGAACCCGGTAATGGGCCAGAAGGTAAACCCGCACGGGTTCCGGCTCGGCATCACCACGGACTTCAAGTCCCGCTGGTACGCCGACAAGCTGTACAAGGACTACGTCAAGGAAGACGTCGCGATCCGTCGCATGCTCACCCAGGGCATGGAGCGGGCCGGCATCTCCAAGGTCGAGATCGAGCGCACCCGGGACCGGGTCCGCGTCGACGTCCACACCGCCCGGCCGGGCATCGTCATCGGCCGCCGCGGCGCGGAGGCCGACCGGCTCCGGGGCAACCTGGAGAAGCTCACCGGCAAGCAGATCCAGTTCAACATCCTTGAGGTGAAGAACCCGGAGACGGACGCTCAGCTGGTGGCCCAGGCCGTCGCCGAGCAGCTCTCCTCGCGTGTCTCCTTCCGTCGCGCCATGCGTAAGAGCATGCAGTCGACGATGAAGGCGGGCGCCAAGGGCATCAAGATCCAGTGCGGTGGCCGTCTCGGCGGCGCCGAGATGTCCCGCTCGGAGTTCTACCGCGAGGGCCGCGTGCCCCTGCACACCCTGCGCGCCAACGTGGACTACGGCTTCTTCGAGGCCAAGACGTCCTTCGGCCGCATCGGCGTGAAGGTGTGGATCTACAAGGGCGACGTCAAGAACATCGCCGAGGTCCGCGCCGAGAACGCCGCGGCCCGCGCGGGCAACCGCCCCTCGCGTGGCGGCGGCAACGAGCGCCCGGCCCGTGGTGGCCGGGGTGGCGAGCGTGGCGGCCGCGGCCGCAAGCCGCAGCAGCAGTCGGCCCCGGCTGCCGAGGCCCCCAAGGCCGAGGCGCCCGCCGCCGCTGCTCCGGCGGAGACCACCGGAACGGAGGCCTGACCGACATGCTGATCCCTCGCAGGGTCAAGCACCGCAAGCAGCACCACCCGAAGCGGTCGGGTATGGCCAAGGGCGGCACGGAGCTGGCGTTCGGCGAGTACGGCATCCAGGCCGTCACGCCGGCGTACGTCACGAACCGCCAGATCGAGGCCGCTCGTATCGCCATGACCCGCCACATCAAGCGTGGCGGCAAGGTCTGGATCAACATCTACCCGGACCGGCCGCTCACCAAGAAGCCCGCCGAGACCCGCATGGGTTCCGGTAAGGGTTCGCCGGAGTGGTGGATCGCGAACGTCAAGCCCGGTCGGGTGATGTTCGAGCTGTCCTACCCGAACGAGAAGGTCGCTAAGGAGGCGCTGACCCGCGCCGCCCACAAGCTTCCGATGAAGTGCCGGATCGTCCGGCGCGAGGCAGGTGAGTCGTGATGGCGGCCGGTACCAAGGCGACCGAGCTGCGCGAGCTGAACGACGAGGATCTCGTCGCCAAGCTGCGCGAGGCCAAGGAGGAGCTGTTCAACCTCCGCTTCCAGGCGGCGACCGGACAGCTTGAGAACCACGGCCGGCTGAAGGCCGTCCGCAAGGACATCGCCCGGATCTACACCCTGATGCGTGAGCGCGAGCTCGGCATCGAGACGGTGGAGAGCGCCTGATGAGCGAGACGAATGTGACTGAGAACAAGCAGGACCGCGGCTTCCGCAAGACCCGTGAGGGTCTGGTCGTCAGCGACAAGATGGACAAGACCGTCGTCGTCGCCGTTGAGGACCGCGTCAAGCACGCGCTGTACGGCAAGGTCATCCGTCGTACGAACAAGCTCAAGGCGCACGACGAGCAGAACGCCGCCGGTGTCGGTGACCGCGTCCTCCTGATGGAGACCCGGCCGCTGTCCGCGACGAAGCGCTGGCGCATCGTCGAGATCCTCGAGAAGGCCAAGTAATCCCCTCCGAGGGGGACCCCCTCGGAATAGTTCCGCCAGGCTCGGCGGGGACCCGGGCGACCGCGTCCCCGCCGGGAACCGGCAGACGATCAGGAGATAGACGTGATCCAGCAGGAGTCGCGACTGCGCGTCGCCGACAACACTGGTGCGAAGGAGATCCTTTGCATCCGTGTTCTCGGTGGTTCCGGTCGCCGCTACGCGGGCATCGGTGACGTCATCGTCGCCACCGTCAAGGATGCGATCCCCGGTGGCAACGTGAAGAAGGGTGACGTCATCAAGGCGGTCATCGTGCGCACCGTCAAGGAGCGCCGTCGCCCCGATGGCTCGTACATCCGCTTCGACGAGAACGCCGCCGTCATTCTGAAGAACGACGGCGACCCCCGCGGCACCCGTATCTTCGGCCCGGTCGGCCGTGAGCTGCGCGAGAAGAAGTTCATGAAGATCGTCTCGCTCGCGCCGGAGGTGCTGTAACCGATGAAGATCAAGAAGGGCGACCTGGTCCAGGTCATCACCGGTAAGGACAAGGGCAAGCAGGGCAAGGTCATCGTGGCCTACCCCCGCGAGGACCGCGTCCTGGTCGAGGGTGTCAACCGGGTCAAGAAGCACACGAAGGCCGGCCAGACCGCTCGCGGTTCGAAGACCGGCGGCATCGTGACGACCGAGGCCCCCATCCACGTGAGCAACGTTCAGCTCGTGGTGGAGAAGGACGGCCAGAAGGTCGTCACCCGCGTCGGGTACCGCTTCGATGACGAGGGCAACAAGATCCGCGTTGCCAAGCGGACCGGTGAGGACATCTGATGACTGCCACCACCAACGCGCCGCGTCTGAAGCAGCGCTACCGCGAAGAGATCACGGCCAAGCTGCGTGAGGAGTTCTCGTACGAGAACATCATGCAGGTCCCCGGCCTCACCAAGATCGTGGTCAACATGGGTGTGGGCGACGCCGCCCGCGACTCCAAGCTGATCGAGGGCGCCATCCGCGACCTCACCACGATCACCGGTCAGAAGCCGGCCGTCACCAAGGCCCGCAAGTCCATCGCGCAGTTCAAGCTGCGTGAGGGTCAGCCGATCGGTGCCCACGTCACCCTCCGCGGTGACCGGATGTGGGAGTTCCTGGACCGCACGCTGTCGCTGGCGCTCCCGCGCATCCGCGACTTCCGCGGCCTGTCGCCCAAGCAGTTCGACGGCCGGGGCAACTACACCTTCGGTCTCACGGAGCAGGTCATGTTCCACGAGATCGACCAGGACAAGATCGACCGGGTCCGGGGCATGGACATCACCGTGGTGACGACCGCCCAGAACGACGATGAGGGCCGTGCCCTGCTTCGTCACCTCGGCTTCCCGTTCAAGGAGAACTGACCGTGGCGAAGAAGGCACTGATCGCTAAGGCCGCCCGCAAGCCGAAGTTCGCTGTGCGCGCGTACAACCGCTGCCAGCGCTGTGGCCGGCCGCACTCCGTCTACCGCAAGTTCGGCCTGTGCCGGGTGTGCCTTCGTGAGATGGCCCACCGTGGCGAGCTGCCGGGCGTGACCAAGAGCTCCTGGTAATACCGTTCCCCGCCTGGTGAACGCCCCTCGGGGCGGCCACCGCGGCGGACCGTACGGAATCACCGGAGCTCTCGGTAAGCATCGGACCGGCGGGGACCCCGCCCTTCGTCCCGTAAGGTAGAAGGGTTGGGCGCCCCGCCGTCCGAGACCACTGCGGACGATGCGTCCGCAAGAAGTCGCTTACTACGCCGAAGGTCCCCGCGCCGCACCCGTCCCGAGCTGATCGGGGAGAGGGATGGCGCAGATAGGAAACCCCGGCGAGAGAGGCCGAAGGCCAATTCATGACCATGACTGATCCCATCGCAGACATGCTGACGCGTCTGCGAAACGCGAACTCGGCGTACCACGACTCGGTGGCGATGCCGCACAGCAAGATCAAGTCGCACATCGCAGAGATCCTCCAGCAGGAGGGTTACATCACCGGCTGGAAGGTCGAGGACGCCGAGGTCGGCAAGAACCTCATCCTCGAGCTGAAGTTCGGCCCGAACCGTGAGCGTTCGATCGCCGGCATCAAGCGCATCTCGAAGCCGGGCCTGCGGGTCTACGCAAAGTCCACCAACCTGCCGAAGGTGCTCGGCGGCCTGGGCGTGGCGATCATCTCCACGTCGCACGGTCTCCTCACCGGCCAGCAGGCGCAGAAGAAGGGCGTGGGTGGGGAAGTCCTCGCCTACGTCTGGTAACCGGGAACGGAGGAATAGCCAATGTCGCGTATTGGACGGCTGCCCATCCAGGTTCCCGCTGGTGTGGACGTCACCATCGATGGCCGTACGGTCCAGGTGAAGGGCCCCAAGGGCACCCTCAGCCACACCGTAGCCGCGCCCATCGAGATCGCTAAGGGCGAGGACGGCGTGCTCAGCGTCACACGCCCCAACGACGAGCGTCAGAACAAGGCCCTGCACGGCCTGTCCCGGACGCTGGTGGCGAACATGATCACCGGCGTGACCGCGGGCTACAGCAAGGCTCTTGAGATCAGCGGTGTGGGTTACCGCGTCCAGGCGAAGGGCTCCAACCTGGAGTTCTCGCTGGGCTACAGCCACCCCATCCTGATCGAGGCCCCCGAGGGCATCACCTTCAAGGTCGAGTCCCCGACCAAGCTCAGCGTCGAGGGCATCGACAAGCAGAAGGTCGGCGAGGTCGCCGCGAACATCCGCAAGCTGCGCAAGCCCGACCCGTACAAGGCCAAGGGCGTGAAGTACGCGGGCGAAGTCATCCGCCGCAAGGTCGGAAAGGCTGGTAAGTAAGCCATGGCATACGGTGTGAAGATCGCGAAGGGCAACGCCCGCAAGGGTGCCGCCCTCAAGCGTCGCCACATCCGCGTTCGCAAGCGGATCTCGGGTACCCCCGAGCGTCCCCGCCTCGTGGTCACGCGTTCCAACCGCCACATGGTGGCGCAGGTCATCGACGACATCGCGGGCCACACGCTCGCGTCGGCGTCGACCCTGGACGCGTCGATCCGCGGCGGAGAAGGCGACAAGAGCGCCCAGGCCCAGCAGGTCGGAGCCCTGGTGGCCGAGCGTGCCAAGGCCGCCGGCGTCGAGGCCGTGGTGTTCGACCGCGGTGGCAACCAGTACGCCGGGCGCATCGCCGCTCTGGCGGACGCCGCCCGCGAAGCCGGGCTGAAGTTCTAAGCCCCGGTTCCGGAGCTAGCGGACCGTAACAGAGAGAGGTATTACCAATGGCTGGACCCCAGCGCCGCGGTGGCGGCGCCGGTGGCGGCGAGCGGCGGGACCGGAAGGGCCGGGACGGCGGCGCTGCTGCCGAGAAGACCGCGTACGTTGAGCGCGTTGTCGCGATCAACCGCGTCGCCAAGGTCGTGAAGGGTGGTCGTCGCTTCAGCTTCACCGCGCTGGTCGTGGTGGGCGACGGTGACGGCACCGTGGGTGTCGGATACGGGAAGGCGAAGGAGGTTCCGGCCGCCATCGCCAAGGGCGTTGAGGAGGCCAAGAAGAACTTCTTCAAGGTCCCCCGGATCCAGGGCACCATCCCGCACCCGATCCAGGGTGAGGAGGCCGCGGGTGTCGTGCTGCTCAAGCCGGCGTCCCCCGGTACCGGTGTGATCGCCGGTGGCCCGGTGCGCGCCGTCCTGGAGTGCGCGGGCATCCACGACGTGCTGAGCAAGTCGCTCGGTTCGTCGAACCCGATCAACATCGTGCACGCCACGCGTGCGGCTCTGCAGGGGCTTCAGCGTCCCGAGGAGATCGCCGCCCGCCGTGGCCTGCCGCTGGAAGACGTCGCCCCCGCCGCACTGCTGCGGGCGCGTGCCGGGGTGGGTGCGTAATGGCTCGCCTCAAGGTCACGCAGACGAAGTCGTACATCGGCAGCAAGCAGAACCACCGTGACACGCTGCGCTCGCTCGGCCTGAAGAGGCTCGGCGACGTCGTGGTCAAGGAAGACCGCCCCGAGTTCCGCGGCATGGTGAAGACCGTCCGCCACCTCGTGACGGTTGAGGAGGTCGACTGATCATGGCTGGTTCCTCCGAGAGCAAGCCGCTGAAGGTCCACAACCTCCGTCCCGCCCCGGGCGCCAAGACCGCCAAGACCCGTGTGGGTCGTGGTGAGGCGTCGAAGGGTAAGACGGCCGGTCGTGGTACCAAGGGCACGAAGGCCCGCTACCAGGTTCCGGAGCGCTTCGAGGGCGGGCAGATGCCCCTCCACATGCGCCTCCCGAAGCTGAAGGGCTTCAAGAACCCCGCGCACAAGCAGTTCCAGGTCGTCAACCTGGACAAGCTGGCGTCGCTCTACCCGCAGGGTGGCGAGGTCACGGTGGCCGACCTGGTCGCCAAGGGCGCGGTGCGCAAGAACGAGCTCGTCAAGGTGCTCGGCACCGGCGAGATCTCCGTGGCGCTGCAGGTGACGGTGGACGCCGTCTCCGGCTCCGCCAAGGAGAAGATCGCCGCCGCCGGCGGCACCGTCACCGAGCTCATCTGAGCCGGTGACAACCTGCCGGGGATGCCCCTCATAAGGGGCATCCCCGGTTGGTCGTTCCTAGGGGGGCCCAGTCGCCGGTAAGGTGGCGTGCGCTGTTACCCTCCGCGTGGCCTGTGTCCGCGCGGGTTTTGACTGATTTGTATTCGTCGATCCTCAAGACCGTCACCTCTCGCGCTCGACGCGGGGGGCGCAGGAGGCACCGTGCTCACCGCGTTCGCCCGAGCGTTCAAGACGCCCGACCTGCGCAAGAAGCTGCTCTTCACGTTGGGCATCATTGTCCTGTTCCGGCTCGGGGCGCACGTCCCGGTCCCGGGCATCGACTACAAGAACGTCCAAGAGTGCATGGATCAGGCTGAGGCCCAGCAGGGTCTGTTCGGTCTGGTGAACATGTTCAGCGGTGGCGCCCTGCTGCAGATCACCATCTTCGCGCTAGGGATCATGCCGTACATCACGGCGAGCATCATCCTTCAGCTGCTCACGGTGGTGATCCCCCGCCTTGAGGCCCTCAAGAAGGAGGGTCAGTCCGGGCAGGCGAAGATCACGCAGTACACCCGTTACCTGACGGTGGCGCTCGCGATCTTGCAGGGCACCGGCCTGGTGGCCACCGCGCGCAGCGGCTCGCTCTTCCAGAACTGCAACGTCGGCGACCAGATCGTCCCGGACCAGTCGATCTTCGTCACGATCACCATGGTCCTCACCATGACCGCCGGCACCGCGCTGGTGATGTGGCTCGGTGAGCTCGTCACCGACCGTGGCATCGGCAACGGCATGTCGATCCTGATGTTCGTCTCGATCGCCGCCGGCTTCCCGAGCGCGCTGTGGGCGATCCGGGTGCAGGGCAAGATCATGGACGGCTGGCTGGAGTTCGGCCTCGTCATCCTCTGTGGTCTGGCGATGGTGGCCCTGGTGGTCTTCGTGGAGCAGGCGCAGCGCCGCATTCCCGTCCAGTACGCGAAGCGCATGATCGGCCGCCGCTCGTACGGCGGGACCTCGACCTACATCCCGCTGAAGGTGAACCAGGCGGGTGTGATCCCGGTCATCTTCGCTTCCTCGCTGCTCTACATTCCGGCGCTCATCGCTCAGTTCAGCGGTTCCGACTCGGAATGGGCGACCTGGATCGAGGCCAACTTCGTGACGGGCGACCACCCGGTCTACATCGTCACGTACTTCCTGCTGATCGTTTTCTTCGCCTTCTTCTACGTCGCGATCTCCTTCAACCCCGAAGAAGTTGCTGACAACATGAAGAAGTATGGTGGCTTCATCCCGGGTATTCGGGCTGGTCGTCCCACTGCGGAGTACTTGAGCTACGTGCTGAACCGCATCACGTGGCCCGGCTCGCTCTACCTGGGCCTGATCGCTCTGGTGCCGACGGTGGCGCTGGTGACGCTCAACGCAAACCAGAACTTCCCGTTCGGTGGCACCAGCATCCTCATCATCGTGGGTGTGGGTCTGGAGACGGTGAAGCAGATCGAGAGCCAGCTTCAGCAGCGACACTACGAAGGGTTCCTCCGCTGATGCGAATCGTCCTCGTCGGGCCTCCCGGGGCGGGCAAGGGAACGCAGGCCGCGTACCTCGCCAAGAACTTGTCAATCCCGCACATCTCCACGGGTGACCTTTTCCGCGCGAACATCAGTCAGGGCACGCCCCTGGGCCAGAAGGCCCAGGAGTACATGAAGGCCGGACAACTGGTGCCGGACGAGGTCACGGTGGGCATGGCCAAGGACCGCATGGCCCAGCCCGACGCGGAGCACGGCTTCCTGCTCGACGGGTTCCCGCGCAACCTCCACCAGGCCAAGGTCCTCGACCAGCTCCTGGCCGACGAGGGGCTGCGGCTGGACGCGGTGCTGGACCTGGAGGTCCCCGAGGGCGAGGTCGTGAAGCGGATCGCCGGCCGGCGCACCTGCCGTACGGACTCCAGCCACACCTTCCACGTGGAGTACAGCAAGCCGAAGGTGGAGGGCGTCTGCGACATCTGCGGCGGCGCCCTGTACCAGCGCGAGGACGACAGCGAGGAAACGGTCCGCAAGCGCCTTGAGGTCTACCACAGCGAGACCGAGCCGATCATCGACTTCTACAAGGCCCAGGGCCTGGTCGTGACGATCTCGGCGCTGGGCAAGGTGGCCGAGGTCACGCAGCGGGCCATGGAGGCCCTGCCGCAGCGGGCCGAGCGGGCCTCGGAGGCCGACGGGCGGACCGTTCCCGGTCCGTGAGTCCGCGAGCGGGGCGGGTCGGCCGCGACGTACGCGTCGAAGGCCCGCCGCGGTGCGGTGACAGTGTGTGTGCGGCCGTGGTGCTCCTGGGAGCGCCACGGCCGTACTGTTGTGTGTGCAGGTATCACGAACCCCGGAAGGTGGAAGAAGGCGACCCATGCTGGAGATCAAGACCCCGGACCAGATCGCGAAGATGCGCGAGGCGGGGCTGGTCGTCGCGCGCGTCCACCAGGCGTGCCGGGAGGCGGCCGTCGTGGGCGCCACCACCAGGGACCTGGACGAGGCCGCCCGCAAGGTGCTCGCCGACGCCGGCGCGAAGTCGAACTTCCTGGGGTACGGGGGCTTCCCGGCCACGATCTGCACGTCGGTGAACGACGTGGTGGTGCACGGCATCCCGGACCGGGAGACGGTCCTGAAGGACGGCGACATCATCTCCATCGACGCCGGCGCCATCGTGGACGGCTGGCACGGCGACGCGGCGTTCACCGCCTTCGTGGGCGAGGGCCACGCGCCGGAGCTGCACGAGCTGAGCCGGGTCACCGAGGAGTCCATGTGGGCCGGGATCGCCGCGGTGCGCAAGGGCAACCGGCTGGTGGACATCTCCAAGGCGATCGAGGGCTACATCCGCCGGCAGCCGCGGCCGGCGTCCGGTCGGTACGGGATCATCGAGGACTACGGCGGCCACGGCATCGGCAGCGAGATGCACATGGAGCCGCACCTGCTGAACTACGTCACGCGCAAGCGGGGCAAGGGTCCGAAGCTGGTGCCGGGCTTCTGCATCGCGATCGAGCCGATGGTGAGCCTGGGCACGGCCGCCACGCACGTGCTCGCCGACGACTGGACGGTCAAGACGGACGACGGCTCCTGGTCGAGCCACTGGGAGCACTCGGTGGCGCTGACCGAGGAGGGCCCGCTGGTGCTGACCGCGGTGGACGGCGGTAAGGCGAAGCTGGCGGAGTACGGCGTGACGACGGCGCCGGACCCGCTCGCGACGGCCTGACGCCGGGGCCTGACACGACGGCCTGACACGAGGGCCTGACGCGGGGGCCGGTGCCGGGCCGTGGCCCGGCTCGGTGCCGGCGTCACGGGCCCCGGGCGCCGGTGCGGCGGGGCCGGTGGCGGCGCGGCCGGCTGGCGTACCCCCTGAGCGGGGCGTTGCTTAAAGATCTCCACGTTCGGGCAGTAGACCTGGATTCGTCTTTCGGGAAGCCCTGACGTAGACTGATGCGTCGGCTCTCGTATATCCGCGCGCCCGCATCCGTTTCCCTCAATCGGAGGCATGCGAGCGCGTGATCGTGTCGAGAGTTGATCAAGGTAGCCGATTCGAAGGGCGAAGCGTGGCCAAGAAGCAAGGTGCCATCGAAATCGAGGGCACCGTGATCGAGTCCCTCCCGAACGCCATGTTCAAGGTGGAGCTCCAGAACGGTCACCAGGTCCTCGCGCACATCAGTGGCAAGATGCGCATGCACTACATCCGCATCCTCCCTGACGACCGGGTCGTGGTGGAGCTGTCTCCCTACGACCTGACGCGCGGACGCATCGTCTACCGCTACAAGTAGATCTCGCTGCCGTCCCGCTCCCGTGGGGCGATGGCACGACCCGGAGAACCTCACACCCATGAAGGTCAAGCCGAGCGTCAAGAAGATCTGCGACAAGTGCAAGGTGATCCGCCGTCACGGCCGGGTCATGGTCATCTGCGACAACCTGCGCCACAAGCAGCGCCAGGGCTGACGCACGACCCGCACCTCGCAGTACCTTCGCGCGACGCGAGCAACTCGTACATACGCAGTCACCCGTCTCCTCCTCGCAGGGGACGACACCCCCGGCGGAGGCCGGGGACCCGGTAGCCGCCACCGCGCAGGCCCGGGAGTGGTGTTGCGGAAGACCTCCGAATAGCAACTGGAGCCAGATTTATGGCACGCCTCGCAGGCGTTGACCTCCCGCGCGAAAAGCGCGTCGAGGTCGCCCTCACCTACGTCTTCGGCATTGGTCGCACCCGTGCCCAGGAGACCCTGAAGAACACCGGCGTCAACCCCGACACCCGCGTGCGCGACCTGGCCGAAGAGGACCTGGTCAAGATCCGCGAGTACGTCGACGCCAACCTCAAGACCGAGGGTGACCTCCGTCGTGAGATTCAGGCCGACATCCGCCGCAAGGTGGAGATCGGCTGCTACCAGGGTCTGCGTCACCGTCGTGGCCTGCCGGTCCACGGTCAGCGCACGAGCACCAACGCCCGCACCCGCAAGGGCCCGCGTCGCGCCATCGCCGGCAAGAAGAAGCCGGGCAAGAAGTAGTCCGCACCGGACGCGCCGCGGCCCGGGGGCTCGCCCCCGGTCCCCGCGAGCAGTTCGCGGTCCGAGCTGTAGGACCGATCACCTCCACGGGAGTTCATCAGAATGCCTCCGAAGAGCCGTACGGCTGGCGCCAAGAAGGTGCGCCGCAAGGAGAAGAAGAACGTCGCCCACGGGCACGCTCACATCAAGAGCACGTTCAACAACACGATCGTCTCGATCACCGACCCCACGGGCAACGTGATCTCCTGGGCCTCTGCCGGCCACGTCGGCTTCAAGGGCTCGCGCAAGTCGACCCCGTTCGCCGCGCAGATGGCCGCCGAGTCGGCCGCGCGCCGCGCGCAGGAGCACGGCATGCGCAAGGTGGACGTCTTCGTCAAGGGTCCCGGCTCCGGCCGTGAGACCGCGATCCGTTCGCTCCAGGCCACCGGCCTGGAGGTCGGCTCCATCCAGGACGTCACGCCGACCCCGCACAACGGCTGCCGCCCCCCGAAGCGGCGCCGGGTCTGACGGACCGGTTGGGCTAGAAGTCGAGCCGCCACCCGAAGCAGCGCACCCGCGCTACGGACGGTAGTCGCTCACAGGTCACGGGCGGTACACCTCCACCAAGGCGGCGTACCGCCCGTACCCTTGCAGTATCCGTCGGCATCAAATAGTGGGTGCCGAAGACTGGAGGCAACACCTCATGCTGATCGCTCAGCGTCCCTCTCTGACCGAAGAGGTCGTCGACGAGTACCGCTCCCGGTTCGTGATCGAGCCGCTGGAGCCGGGCTTCGGCTACACCCTCGGTAACTCCCTGCGTCGTACGCTCCTCTCCTCGATCCCCGGTGCGGCGGTCACGTCCATCCGGATCGACGGGGTCCTGCACGAGTTCACCACCGTGCCGGGCGTCAAGGAGGACGTCACCGACCTGATCCTCAACATCAAGCAGCTCGTCGTCTCCTCGGAGCACGACGAGCCGGTCGTGATGTACCTGCGCAAGCAGGGCCCCGGCCTGGTCACCGCCGCGGACATCGCCCCGCCGGCCGGCGTCGAGGTGCACAACCCGGACCTGGTCCTGGCCACCCTGAACGGCAAGGGCAAGCTGGAGATGGAGCTGACCGTCGAGCGCGGTCGCGGCTACGTCTCCGCCGTGCAGAACAAGCAGGTCGGCCAGGAGATCGGCCGCATTCCGGTCGACTCGATCTACTCGCCGGTCCTCAAGGTCACCTACAAGGTCGAGGCGACCCGTGTCGAGCAGCGCACCGACTTCGACAAGCTGATCGTCGACGTCGAGACCAAGCAGGCCATGCGCCCGCGCGACGCCATGGCGTCGGCCGGTAAGACCCTGGTCGAGCTGTTCGGTCTGGCCCGCGAGCTGAACGTGGACGCCGAGGGCATCGACATGGGCCCGTCCCCGACGGACGCCGCGCTCGCCGCCGATCTGGCGCTGCCGATCGAGGAGCTGGAGCTCACGGTCCGCTCGTACAACTGCCTCAAGCGTGAGGGCATCCACTCGGTGGGCGAGCTGGTGGCCCGCTCCGAGGCGGACCTGCTCGACATCCGCAACTTCGGCGCCAAGTCGATCGACGAGGTCAAGGCGAAGCTGGCCGGCATGGGCCTGGCGCTCAAGGACAGCCCGCCCGGATTCGACCCGACCGCCGCCGCGGACGCCTTCGGCGCCGACGACGACGCGGACGCCGGGTTCGTCGAGACCGAGCAGTACTGAGCCGCTCCCGGCCGGGGCGGGGGCCAGCCCCGCGTCCCGGCCGGGGACGCAGCGAGACTTCCCGGGCGCGAGCCCGGGTTCCGGCGGACGATCGTCCGTCCGGGAACTGACACCGGTACCTGATACGGCCGGTGCAGACACCGAGGAGAAACACCATGCCGAAGCCTGCCAAGGGTGCCCGTCTGGGCGGCAGCGCCGCGCACGAGCGTCTGCTGCTCGCGAACCTCGCCACGGCGCTGTTCGAGCACGGCCGCATCAAGACGACCGAGGCCAAGGCCCGCCGCCTGCGTCCGGTCGCCGAGCGCCTGGTCACCAAGGCGAAGAAGGGCGACCTGCACAACCGTCGCCTGGTGCTGCAGACCATCCGCGACAAGGGTGTCGTGCACACCCTCTTCACGGAGATCGCGCCGCGCTACGAGAACCGCCCGGGTGGCTACACCCGCATCACCAAGATCGGTAGCCGCCGTGGCGACAACGCGCCCATGGCCGTCATCGAGCTGGTCGAGGCGCTGACCGTGCAGCAGACCGCCGTGGGTGAGGCCGAGGCCGCCACCAAGCGGTCCGCCAAGGACGCCGCCGGCGACGAGGCCGTCGCGGACCTCAAGAAGGGCGAGGCCGAGCAGGCCCCGACCGAGGCCGCCGACGAGACCGAGGCCAAGGACGCCTGATCGCCGCTCCCGCTCCGGCGGGGCGCGTGAGACAGACGTTGCCAACGGGCCCGTTCCAGATCTCTGGGGCGGGCCCGTTCGGCATGAGACAGGGATGCTGCGTGGACAAGGACGGCGAGTGAGCGACGAGGCGGCCCCCGGGCAGGTACGGCTGCGGCTGGACCTCAGCTACGACGGCAGGGACTTCTCCGGCTGGGCCCGGCAGGCGGGCGGGCGGCGCACCGTCCAGGGCGAGATCGAGGACGCGCTGCGCACGGTGACGCGCTCGACGCGCACGTACGAGCTGACGGTGGCCGGCCGCACGGACGCCGGGGTGCACGCGCGGGGGCAGGTCGCGCACGTGGACCTGCCCGTCGAGGTCTGGGAAGAGCACCGGGAGCGGCTGCTGCGCCGGCTGGCCGGGCGGCTCCCGCACGACGTGCGCGTCTGGCGGGTCGAGCCGGCGCCGGCGGGCTTCAACGCCCGCTTCTCGGCGATCTGGCGGCGGTACGCGTACCGGGTGACCGACCACCCGGGCGGCGTGGACCCGCTGCTGCGCGGGCACGTGCTGTGGCACGACTGGCCGCTGGACGTGGCGGCCATGAACGAGGCGGCCGGGCACCTCGTGGGCGAGCACGACTTCGCGGCGTACTGCAAGCGGCGCGAGGGCGCGACGACGATCCGTACGCTCCAGCGGTTCTCCTGGGAGCGGGGCGCGGACGGGGTGATCACCGCGACCGTGCGGGCGGACGCCTTCTGCCACAACATGGTGCGCTCGCTGGTGGGCGCGATGCTCTTCGTGGGCGACGGGCACCGGCCGGTGGACTGGCCGCGCGCGGTGTTGGCCGCGGGCGTGCGGGACTCGGCCGTGCACGTGGTGCGCCCGCACGGGCTGACCCTGGAGGAGGTCGGCTACCCGGCCGACGAGCTGCTCGCGGCGCGTAGCCGGGAGGCCCGGAACAAGCGCACGCTGCCGGGCGCGGGCGGGGCCGTGGGCTGCTGCTAAGGGCTGGCGGTACACCGGGAGCCGCCGCGCTCGCGCGGGCGCGGCGGACGCGGTTGAGCGGGCGGGAATGAGTGGACGCGGTTGAGCGGGCGGGCGGGCCCGGGGGATGGGCCCGCCCGCCCACTCGGGCGTCGGGTGCCTTACGCGGTGCGCTTGGGGCAGGTCAGGGCGAGGTTGTTGGCCTTGGTGAAGTAGGGCCGCACGCCCCCCACGACGGGGTAGAGGTCGGTCTTGT
The DNA here is from genome assembly GCF_057766585.1 of Streptomyces sp. MGP-BFMKR1. Lineage (NCBI taxonomy): Bacteria > Bacillati > Actinomycetota > Actinomycetes > Kitasatosporales > Streptomycetaceae > Streptomyces > Streptomyces sp. MGP-BFMKR1. The sequence continues at coordinate 3,491,687 of NZ_CM173408.1, read as the reverse complement.
TGCGGTCGAGGATGTCGCCCAGGACGCGGCCGACGCGCAGGCTCGCGGGCCCGTCGCCGCCCGGCTGGAGGCTGACGTCCCAGACCGGGTCGACCGACTCCTTGCCGGAGCGGGTGGCGTGCACCTGCTCGTAGCGCAGCGTGAAGCGGAACCGGTCCGGGCCGAGCACGGTCACCGGGGCGGTGAACGCCTTGCCGGCGGTGCGCGGCTTGGCGATGACGGTGGGCGCGGCGCCCGTGCCGTCCTCGGTCAGCGTGGTGCCGTGCAGTGTGCAGGTGACGGTCACGCCGACGTCGTCGGCGTGCACGGTGTGGGCCTCGGCGTGCGCGTCGCGGTACCAGGTGCGCAGGGCGAGGTAGCCGTCCACGGTGGTGTACGGCACCCACCAGGTGAACGGCGTGCCGTCCAACGGCCGCGCGTCGACCAGGCCACGGCCCTCGGCGTAGTGGCAGGCCAGGCGGCGGCGGGCGCCGTCGCCGCGGACGACGTGCAGGTCCCAGCGGCCCTCGGTGAGCCGGACCAGCTCGTGGTCCACGACCGCGGTCCAGGCCCCGCCGGGCTCGGCCGGCGGCTGGAGCGGGACGCGGAACTGGTCGCCCTTGGCGCGGTCGGTCAGCGTCACGGCCAGCTTGGGCCCGTGCACGCCGGCGCCACGGACGCTGAGCGTGAGGCGTCCCGTGCCGTCGGCCCGGCAGGTGGCGACGGGCCGCAGCGGGGGCTTGCGCACCAGGCTCTTGACGGTGGCCTTGAGCACGTCGGTCAGCGGCTTGCGCTGGGTCCGCGCACCGGAGGCGCCCCGCGACGGCGCGGCCTGACCACGGGCCGCGTACAGCTCGCCGATCAGCTTCTCGTACGCGGCGGCCACGTGCTCGGGCGCGTAGCGGGCGGCGGCGGCGCGGGCGGCCTGGCCCATCCGGCGGCGCCGGTCCTCGTCCTCGATGAGGGAGAGCAGGCCCTTGGCGATGGCGTCCGCGTCGCCGTTGGCGACCAGCAGCCCGTCCTCGCCGTCCGCGATGATCTCGCCGGGGCCGTGCGGGCAGTTGGTGGCCACCACGGGCACGCCGCAGTGCATGGCCTCCACGATCGTCATGCCGAACGACTCCTCGCGGGAGGTGACGGCCGCGATCGAGCCCTTGGCCCACTCGGTCTCGATGGGGGCGTGCGGGCCCATGAGGGTGATGTGGTCGGCCAGGCCGAGGTCGTCGATCTGCTGGCGCAGCGCGGCGTGCTGCGGGCCGCGCCCGTACAGCCGCAGCTTCCAGTCCGGGTGCGCGGCGGCGACCGTCGCCCAGGCGGTGACGAGCAGGTCGTAGCGCTTGACCGGGACCAGCCGGCCGGCGGCGACGACCAGCTTGGCGGTGCCGTCGGAGGGCTCGACGTCGGTCGCGGGGACGCCGTTGGGCAGCCCGACGAGACGGGTGGTGATGTCGGGCAGCTTGGCGCGGTGGGTGGCCGCGTCGGCCTCGGAGACGGTGGTGTGGGCGTCGAGCCGGGCGATGGCCGCGTCGCACGCGGCGCGCAGGGCGGGCTTGTGCGTCTCGTACAGCCGGTGCTCCTGGCCGATGCGCAGGAAGTCGCGGCCTCGGCCACGGCCCAACTCGGCCAGGTAGATGAGCAGGCCGGGGCGGGTCGCTATGACGACGTCCGCGTCGGTGGCGTCGAGGAAGGCGGCGACGCGCTCGTCGGTGAGCGCGTTGAAGTTCACCGTGCCGTTGGCCTCGGCGGCCGGGATGCGCGGGGTGATCTGCTTGAGCAGCGGGTTGTCCGCGTCGCTGGCGCGGCCCTTGCGCAGGTCGATCAGGTTGACGACGCGCACCGCGTCGTGCAGCGGGAGGCTCGGGGCCTCCGCGGTGCGCATGAGGGAGACGATCTCCACCTCGTGGTGTTCGGCGAGGGCGCCCGCCACATTGAACGTGGAACGGATCGTTCCCCCGATGCCGTACACGTTGTGCAGCAGAAATGAGATCTTCATTTTGACTTCACGCAGGACGGCTTGCGTCCGTTGCGTGCTGCCTCCCCTCTGGCCTGGCCTGCCTCATTAGACGATCGCGGGTGCAGAAAGTTGCTTATGCATGCGGTGATATGCAATGGCCCACAATCATCGAGCACACCACAACCTTCCGCCCCTTTTGTTCGTCCGCGGGTGCGGGCACGCGGGAGCGGGCGCGTTTTTCTTCGGGGCGACAGGGTGCGCCGGGGAGCGCGTCGCCGGGGCGGGGGAGCGCGGGAGGGGGCCGGGCGGCGGGGCGTGCGCCGGGTCGCCGGCCGCCGACCCGGCTGACGATGCGCCCGCCCGGCGCGCCGGCGCGCCCGATCACCGCAGGCCGGGGCGGGGTCGGCTGGGGTCGGGTGCGGCGGGGGCCGCCGTGCCGGCGGTGGCGCGGTGGGTGTGGGCGCGCGGGTCAGCGGGCCGTGGCCGCCGCTGACGCCTGGGCGTTCGCCCGCTGCATGATGCGGCTGAAGGCGTGCTCGGCGACGTCGAGCCCGGCCTGCCGGGCCTTGGTGTCGTCGGTGCGTACGGGGCTGCCGTCGGTGTTGCCGGCGATGGTGAAGTAGCCGTAGCGGCCGATGGCGTTGCTGGTGGAGCGGCAGGCGGTGTTGCGGCAGAAGCGCTCGACGCCGTCGCCCGGCAGCGAGACCAGGAAGGGCCCGGCGGCGGCCTTGGCCTTCTCGGCCGCGGCCTTGGTGTCGAAGACGGCGATGCCGACCGTGACGGCGACGTCGCCGTTGGTGTACGTCGCCCGCACCACCTGGCGGCAGCCGTTGCCGGTCAGCGCGGGGTAGAGCTTCTTCTGCGCCACGGAACCGCAGTCCTTCGTGCTCGCCGTGGCGCCCTTGGTGTAGTCGCGGCCGGCCACGGTGGCCCGGTCGCCGGGGAAGAGGCCGGCGGCGGTGATCGGCGCCGTGTCCTTGGAGCGGTCGGAGATGACCTCCAGCGGGCTGATCGGCGCGGGCGGGTCGACGTCGGAGAACGTCGGCTCGCTCTGCGCCGACTCGCTGGGCAGCTCGGCCGGGGTGGGGAGCTGGGAGGCGCTCCGGTCGCCCTTGCCCCCGTCGTCGTCGCCCACGATCACGGCGGTGGCGACGATCGCGGCGATGGCGGCGGCGGCCAGCGCCCCGCCGCCGAAGAGCAGCCACTTGCGGCGCCGGTCGCGGGCCGCGGTGTCGGCGAGGGCCGACCAGTCCGGCGTAGGCGGTTGAGATCCCCCGGGCCCGTACGGCCCCCCTTGCCCAAAGCTCATGCCGCGCATCCTATGGGCACGCCCGGGCGGCCGGGGGCCCGGTGGCCGCGCCGGAAAACGGTTGGCCGACGGCGGGGGGCGACACCCAGACTTCCGGTATGGGACACGTTGAGGGCGCGCATCTGGAGTACTACCTACCCGACGGCCGGGTGCTGTTCGGCGATGTCTCGTTCCGGGTGGGGGAGGGCTCCGCGGTCGCGCTGGTCGGTGCGAACGGCGCGGGCAAGACCACGCTGCTGCGGCTGATCTCGGGCGAGCTGAAACCGCACGGCGGCACGGTGACGGTCAGCGGCGGCCTGGGCGTGATGCCCCAGTTCGTCGGCTCGGTCCGGGACGAGCGCACCGTACGGGACCTGCTGGTCTCGGTGTCCCAGCCGCGGTTGCGGAAGGCGGCGCGGGCGGTGGACGAGGCCGAACACGCGGTCATGACCGTCGACGACGAGGCCGCCCAGATGGCGTACGCGCAGGCGCTGAGCGACTGGGCCGAGGCGCGCGGGTACGAGGCCGAGACGCTGTGGGACATGTGCACGATGGCCGCGCTCGGCATGCCGTACGAGCGGGCGCAGTGGCGGCAGGTGCGCACGCTCAGCGGCGGCGAGCAGAAGCGGCTGGTGCTTGAGGCGCTGCTGCGCGGGCCCGACGAGGTGCTGCTCCTGGACGAGCCGGACAACTACCTGGACGTGCCGGGCAAGCGCTGGCTTGAGGAGCGGCTGCGCGAGACGCCCAAGACGGTGCTGTTCGTCAGCCACGACCGGGAGCTGCTCGCCCGCTCCGCGCAGAAGATCATCAGCGTGGAGCCGGGCCCGGCCGGCAGCGACACCTGGGTGCACGGTGGCGGCTTCGCGACGTACCACGCGGCCCGCAAGGAGCGCTTCGCGCGCTTCGAGGAGCTGCGCCGGCGTTGGGACGAGGAGCACGCCAAGCTGCGCCGGCTGATGCTCACCTTCAAGCAGAAGGCGGCGTACAACGCGGACATGGCCTCGCGCTACCAGGCCGCCCAGACCCGGCTGCGCCGGTTCGAGGAGGCCGGCCCGCCACAGGAGCCGCCGCGCGAGCAGGACATCCGGATGCGGCTGCGCGGCGGGCGCACCGGGGTGCGGGCCATCACCTGCGAGCAGCTTGAGCTGACCGGCCTGATGCGCCCCTTCGACCTGGAGGTCTTCTTCGGCGAGCGGGTCGCGGTGCTCGGCTCGAACGGTTCGGGCAAGTCGCACTTCCTGCGCCTGCTGGCCGGCGGCGACGTGGCCCACACGGGGAAGTGGAAGCTGGGCGCGCGGGTGGTGCCCGGGCACTTCGCGCAGACCCACGCCCACCCCGAGCTGATGGGCCGCACGCTGGTCGACATCCTGTGGACGGAGCACGCCAAGGACCGCGGGGGCGCGATGAGCGTGCTGCGCCGGTACGAGCTGGAGGGGCAGGGGGACCAGCCCTTCGACAAGCTCTCCGGCGGCCAGCAGGCGCGGTTGCAGATCCTGCTCCTGGAGCTGGCGGGCGCCACCGCGCTGCTGCTCGACGAGCCGACGGACAACCTGGACCTGGAGAGCGCGGAGGCGTTGCAGGAGGGGCTCGCGGCGTACGAGGGCACGGTCCTCACGGTCACCCACGACCGCTGGTTCGCCCGGTCCTTCGACCGCTTCCTGGTCTTCGGCTCCGACGGCCTGGTCCGCGAGGTACCGGAGCCGGTCTGGGACGAGGGGCGGGTGCGGCGCGCGCGGTGACGGCGGCGCGGGCGGGCTGGCGCCCGGGGTCGGGGCTCGGGGTTCGGGGTTGGTGTCCGGGGTCGGGCTGCGACCGTGGCGAGGTCGGGCCCGGGGCTGGGGGCGGGGGCTGGCGGGCTGTTTTGACCCGGATGGGGGCGGGCCGGTATTCTGCCGGTTCGTTATGCGTATTGGCTTGCTCGATCTCACGTGAGGGGCCCTTACGCCGGTCCACCGGGCCGATGACCAGCGGCAGGCACTCGGGTTGCGTCCCCGGCGTGCCGCCACGGCTGTCGTGATCGTCCGGGTGGCCTTGTCAGGACTTCGTCCTCTTGATCCTCGCGGATCAGGGGCGACCCCATCACTGAAGAAGCGAAGGCTACGACCGTGCGTACGTACAGCCCCAAGCCCGGCGATGTCCAGCGCCAGTGGCACATCATTGACGCGCAGGACGTCGTCCTGGGCCGTCTGGCCACGACGGCCGCGTCCCTCCTGAGGGGCAAGCACAAGCCGATCTACGCGCCCCACGTCGACACCGGTGACTTCGTCATCATCGTCAACGCCGACAAGGTGCACCTCTCCGGCAACAAGCGGACCCAGAAGATGGCCTACCGCCACTCGGGTTACCCGGGTGGTCTGCGGTCCGTCCGCTACGACGAGCTGCTGGCGAAGAGCCCCGAGAAGGCCGTCGAGAAGGCCATCAAGGGCATGCTCCCCAAGAACACCCTGGGCCGTCAGATGCTCTCGAAGCTGAAGGTCTACTCGGGTGCCGAGCACCCGCACGGCGCTCAGCAGCCGGTCCCGTTCGAGATCACCCAGGTCGCGCAGTAGTACCGGCCACCCCTAAGACTGAAAGAATCTGAGGAGAATCGTGGCCGAGACCACCGCAGAGACCCCCGTCGTCGACGAGGTCGTGGAGACGACCGAGCAGATCGAGGACGTCGACGTTCCCGTCGAGGAGTACACGAGCGAGTCGCTCGCGTCCCGCTTCGGCGACCCGCAGCCCGCCGCGGGCCTCGGACGTCGCAAGAACGCCATCGCCCGCGTCCGCATCGTTCCGGGCACCGGCAAGTGGAAGATCAACGGTCGCACCCTTGAGGGCTACTTCCCGAACAAGGTGCACCAGCAGGAAGTCAACGAGCCCTTCAAGGTGCTCGAGCTCGACGACCGCTACGACGTCATCGCCCGCATCAGCGGCGGCGGCATCTCCGGCCAGGCCGGTGCGCTGCGCCTCGGTGTGGCCCGCGCGCTGAACGAGGCCGACGAGGACAACAACCGCGGCGCCCTCAAGAAGGCCGGGTTCCTCAAGCGTGACGACCGTGCGGTCGAGCGCAAGAAGGCCGGTCTGAAGAAGGCCCGCAAGGCCCCGCAGTACAGCAAGCGCTAATCTCGCGCAGAACGCTTCGCAGCGGTTTGCAGCGAGTCTCGCTGCGCTTCCAACGCCCCGGCGGCACCATTCGTGCTGCCGGGGCGTTCGGTTATGGACAACCAGGGGCGTATACCTGGACGTAAACCCTGGTTCATGTGACGTGATCTCGGAGGACACCAGTGGGACGACTCTTCGGTACGGACGGTGTGCGCGGTGTCGCCAACGCCGACCTGACAGCGGAGCTGGCGCTCGGCCTGTCGGTCGCGGCGGCGCATGTGCTCGCCGAGGCGGGCACGTTCGAGGGCCATCGCCCGGTGGCAGTGGTCGGACGCGATCCGCGGGCCTCCGGGGAGTTCCTTGAAGCCGCCGTCGTGGCCGGCCTGGCCAGCGCGGGCGTGGACGTGCGGCGCGTGGGCGTGCTGCCGACGCCCGCCGTCGCCTACCTGACCGGCGCGCTCGGCGCCGACCTCGGCGTGATGCTCTCCGCCAGCCACAACGCGATGCCCGACAACGGCATCAAGTTCTTCGCGCGCGGCGGACACAAGCTCGCCGACGAGTTGGAGGACCGGATCGAGGAGACGTACCACGCGCACGCCGCCGGCGAGCCGTGGGACCGCCCGACCGGCGCCGGCGTGGGCCGGGTCACCACCTACGACCAGGGCTTCGACAACTACGTCGCGCACCTGATCGGCGTGTTGCCGAACCGGCTCGACGGGCTCAAGGTCGTCATCGACGGTGCGCACGGCGCGGCGGCGCGGGTCTCGCCCGAGGCGTTCGCCCGGGCCGGCGCCGAGGTCATCACGATCGGCACCGAACCGGACGGCCTGAACATCAACGACGGCTGCGGCTCCACGCACCTGGCCAAGCTGCGCGCCGCCGTCGTCGAACACGGCGCCGACCTGGGCGTCGCCCACGACGGCGACGCCGACCGCTGCCTGGCCGTGGACGCGACCGGCGCCGAGGTGGACGGCGACCAGATCCTGGCCGTCCTCGCGCTGGCCATGCGCGACGCGGGCGGGCTGCGCAAGGACACCGTGGTCGCGACCGTCATGTCCAACCTGGGCTTCAAGCTGGCCATGGAGCGCGAGGGACTGTCCCTGGTGCAGACGGCCGTCGGCGACCGGTACGTGCTCGAGGAGATGAAGCGCAGCGGCTTCGCGCTGGGCGGCGAACAGTCCGGCCACGTGATCGTCCTCGACCACGCCACGACCGGCGACGGCACGCTGACCGGGCTGATGCTCGCCGCGCGTGTCGCCGCCACCGGGCGCTCGCTCGCGGACCTGGCGGGCGTCATGGAGCGACTGCCGCAGATCCTCATCAACGTGCCGGACGTGGACAAGTCGCGCGTCACCACCTCGCCCGAGGTACGGATCGCCGTCACCGACGCGGAGCGCGAACTCGGCGCCACCGGACGCGTGTTGCTGCGCCCGTCGGGCACCGAGCCGCTGGTGCGCGTGATGGTCGAGGCCGCCGACATCGAGCAGGCCAGGTCGGTCGCGGGCCGACTGGCGGACGTGGTGAAGTCGGCCCTCGGCTAGCTGGCTGACGGCACCGGTTGGCGGGGCGCCGGGCGCTGGGCGGGTGGCGTGGGGCTTGGGTTTCGGCTTGGGGCGGGGCTTGGGCTTCGGCTCGGGACGGGCTTGGCTGGGGCTTCGGCACGGGCTTGGGCTGGGGCTACGGCCGGGCTTTGGTTTGGGCCGGGGCTTCGGCTCGGGGTTGGGCTTGGCTTTTGTCTGGTGGCTGTTGGCTGGTGTCTTGTCTGGGCTGTTGTTTCTGCTTGCCCGTGTGCCCGTGTGCCCGTGTGCCCGTGTGCCCGTCTGGCCGCTTGCTGGTGGCTGGTGAGCGGGCCGGTCAGGTGGTGGGCGCGGGCGGTGCTGGCGGCGGGGGCGGTGCGGAGGCGGGGCTGCCTGGGCGTCTGTCCTGTGCGGTCGTCGCGCGTTGGTACGGCCGTATGACCGTGGTGGACCGAACCCCGGCGCTTCGATGGAATCGGAGCGCCGGGGTTTCGGCGTCTGTGCTCCTCCTAGGGAACAACCCCGATGCTGAGTACGCCATGTGAGGGAGCGTCGGCCAGGGTGAAGCCAGGGGGCGTGTCGTACCACGGTCCGATTCCCCCGGGCGGCGTGCTCGGCAGCATGGATGGCGTACGCGTGAGCCGTTCGTCTCGGGAGTGCCGCATGAGAGCCCATCCCCAGCCTGCCCCTCAACCTGGCCGGCAGGCCCATTCCGTCGGCCGACCCGACGGTCAGCCCTGGCCATTGCCGCGAGGTGGTGGCCCGACTCGGCGCCACGTTCGTGCTCGCGTTCGGGCGCGGGCCTGGGCGCGGGCGCGCTCAGGGGTGGCCGCCGCGGTCGTCGTCGGGTTGGCGGCGTCGGCTGGGTTGATGGCCGGGCCCGCGTGGGCTGACGGGCAGTCCGGTGGCGATGTGTCGCGGGCGGCTGCCGCGCCATCGGTGGTCGGCGCGCATGTGGTGGGGCGCGCGACGGACGGGCCCGATGTCGCGGCGCTGGAGAAGGCGTTGCGCGGGTTGCCGGACCGGGACGCCACGGCAGCGCTGGTGCGCGTCGGCGGCCATGGCACGTGGCGAGGGAAGGCCGGGGTGCGCGATCTGGTGAGCGGACGCGGGGCGTTGACCGATGCCCGGTTCCGCGCCGGGTCCACGACCAAGGTGGTGACCTCGGCCGTCGTGCTGCAACTCGCCGCCGAGGGCCGGATCGACCTGGACGGCACCGTGCAGGAGTACCTGCCGGGGTTGCTGTCCGACGCCTTCGGGCCCATCACCGTGCGCCACTTGCTCACGTTCACCAGCGGACTCCAGCCGGGTGCCAACCTCGGCCCGACGGACGGGGAGGGGTACGAGCGCCGCTTCGAGACCCTGACGCCGGAGGCTGTCGTGGCCGCGTCCGTCGCCAAGGGCCCCTACCGAGGCCCGGGCGAGGGCCCCGGCAAGAAGCAGCGGTACGGCAACATCGGCTACACCGTCCTCGGCATGCTCATCGAGAAGGTCACGGGCGACTCGTACGAGCACCAGGCGGCGGTGCGCGTGCTGCGGCCCGCCGGGATGTGGCACACGTCGTTCCCCGGCGGACCCGACCCGCGTCTCCACGGGCCGCACCACCGCGGCTACCAACTGCTGCGGGACGGCAGGTTGGTGGACGCGACGGAGTGGAACGTCTCCGACCGGTGGGCGGCCGGCGACATGATCTCTACCACCGCTGACCTGGAGCGCCTGCTGCGCGCACTGTTCCGGGGAAAGATCGTGCCGCAGCCGCTGCTGGACCGGGAGATGTTCACGCTGCCGGAGGTCGAGGGCGCTACCTACAGCGCGGGCCTCCAGCGCTTCATAGGCGAGGACGGGAAGACGGTGGTGTGGGGCAAGTCCGGCGCCCGACCCGGCTACGCGACAGCCATCGCGGCCACCCGGAATCTGTCCCGCACCCTGGTCTATTCGGTCAATGCGACGGAGGCGCATGGCGAGTTGAACCCGGTCAGCGTGCGCATCATTCGGGCCGTCTTTCCGTTGGAGTTGTCGCGATAGGGCGGTAGGGCGTTGGTGGGGTGGTGGGGTTCGGGCTGGGGCGGGGAGGTTGGGATTGGGCTCGGGGCTCGGGTTGCGCATGCGGTTCGCGTGCGGAGGGTGCGTACGTGGGTGGGGCGGCGGGTGAGTGGGGCGTGTGGGTGAGCCTGGGGTGCGGGTGCGGGTGCGGGTGCGGGTGCGGGTGCGGGTGCGGGTGCGGGTGCGGGTGAGTGCGTGGGTGTGGGTTGGTCTGCGTGCTGGTGTGTGGGTGAGCCTGGGCGTGGGTGCGTGGGTGCGTGGGTGCGTGGGTGCGTGGGTGCGTGGGTGCGTGGGTGCGTGGGCTGGTGGGAGGTTGGGCGGGCTGGCGTTGGGGCGCTGTGCTGGATGGGCGGGGGCGTAGTGCCTGGGGGTGGGCTGAGGTCGGGCTGTTCGGCTGAGGTTCCCCGGCGCTCGCCGGCTGGGGCCTGGCCGGGGGCCCTGCTCCGAAGGGGGCGGTGGCGTGGGTGGTGAATCTGAGGGGGTGGGGAGGGAGGGGAGGGGGGAGGGGCCTCCAAGTGCCCACTCCGCAGGCGATGCCCCCGACCCACCCGCCCTGCCAGCTACCAGCAGCCGCGCGGCGGGCGCCGGTTGCCGGGCGCCGGTTGCCGCTGCCGGTGGTCCCGGCGCCGGCAGAGGTGGAATACGCGTCCGATGCCGGTGGCCTCGGCGCCGGCCGAGGTCAAATCCGCAGCGGGTTGCCGGACCACCCGTTCACAGACGTATACCGGCCCCCAGGCGCGCAGTTCATGCCCTCTGACCTGCGGAGTCCCGGACCTGCAGGCTGATGGCCCGTCAGTCCGCCAACGCGGCGCGATCCGGCTCCCTCGATGGAGGGGAAAAAGTTCGGATGGAACAAACTCTTGACCGCGCTCCGACAATCAGTATGGTCTAGACCAAGCAGGCGGCGTGGGGCCGCTGTTACGGCCGACGACCCGTGCCCCCACACCCGGTCGCCATCTGACACGCCCTGTGGCTCTGCGCCGCCTGCGGTTGTCACCTGCCCCCACGGCAGGCCCCCCACTCAAGGAGTTCCACCATGCGCGGTAAGAAGAAGCTGGCTGTCACTCTCGGTGCGGCCATCGCGCCGATCCTGGCCGTCAGTCTGCCCTCCGGCTCGGCCAGCGCCCACGGCTACATCAACTCGCCCCCGAGCCGTCAGGCCCAGTGCGCGGCCGGCTCCCTGCCCTGTGGCCCCATCAAGTACGAGCCGCAGAGCGTGGAAGGCCCCAAGGGGCTCAAGAGCTGCAGCGGTGGCAACGCCGCCTTCGCCGAGTTGGACGATGACAGCAAGCCCTGGAAGGTCACCCCCGTCAGCCGCACCACCAGCTTCAACTGGCGTCTGACCGCCCGCCACGCCACCAGCACCTGGCAGTACTACGTGGGCGGCAGCAAGATCGCCGAGTTCAACGACGGCGGAGCACGGCCCGGCGAGACCGTGACCCACCAGGTCAACTTCGGTGGCCTGTCCGGCAAGCAGAAGGTGTTGGCGGTGTGGAACGTCGCCGACACGTCCAACGCCTTCTACGCCTGTGTGGACGTGAACATCAGCTAGCCCGGAACCGGGCACGGCGGCGCCGCACGCCGGCGCTCTCCGCTCGATCCGCCGCGCCGCCGCACGGCGCGGGGCGGGTCACTCGGCGGCGTCCCCGGGGCGCCGGGGTGGGGCGACGACGGACTGCACAACTACGGCGGGGGCCGCCGTCCGTCGTCGCCACCGACGCCGCCGTGTCCACTCCCAGCTCGTCCGGCGCTCCCCAGCCGCGCTGAGCCCGCCGGTTCCGGCCGGCTCGCAGTCCGTAGGCGGCGACCGCCCTGACTCCTACCGGTCGCGCCAGACCTGACCAGACCTGACCAGCCCTCCGGCCGCTGTCAGCCCCCCGGCCGCTGCCAGCCCCCCCGGCCGCTACCGGGCTCCCGGGCCCTACCGATCGACCCGGGAAGCGCCAAATTCCGGTCGCCTCGGCCGCTCGTCGCCTCGGCCGCTCAAGCCCCCGCCGTCTCGGCCGATACGCAGCCCACGAGCCTCAACCGAGGCGACGGCCACGGCCTCGATCACGGCCGCGCCGGAAGTCAGCGCCGCCACCGAGGTCAGTTCCGAGGTGAAGGGGCGGAGGCCAGGCTCCCCGGTCCGGGACCCAAGCCGAGGTGAAGGCCCGAGGTCAGGCCCCCAGCCACGAACCCCCAGCCCGGCGCCCCAGCCGGGGCGAGAACCCGAGGTCAGGCACGCATCCCGGAGCCCAAGAGGCCGGGGCGAAGGCCCGCTGCCAGGCCCGTAGCCCCAGGTCCAGGTAAGGGTCGAAGTCGCAACCGGGCCGGGCCCGGGACGACAGCCACCGGACCTCAACCGCCCTTCAACCGGCCCTCAATCAGCCCTCGGCCAGTCCGCAGTCAGTCCTCAGCCGACCTTCGGGGGCGTGTCCGCGAGGGCGGTCACCTGGAGTCGGCCCCAGTCCACGACGCGGTCGAAGTTCAGGACCGCGGACCGGGTCTCGGCGGGCGGGGTGACCTTGAGGTGCCGGGAGTGCACGGCGTCCGTGCCCGACTGGGTCCAGGCGAGGTCGGCCCATGCCGAGTCGCCGGCCTCCACGCGTACGTTGGTCTTGCCCGGGTCCTTCGCGTACCAGGTCGAGCCCCACTCGGCCTTGGTGGCGAGCGGCTTGTGCTGGGTGTTCTCCAGGCCGAGCCCCGGGTAGCCGCGCAGGATGCAGGTGTGGTCGGTGGTGTTCTCGAACCGCAGGTAGATGCCCGCGTGGCTCATGCCGTTGCGTGCGCCGTCCGGCACGCCGCCCTTGTCCAGCGTGACCTTGAGGCCGGCGAGCTTGCAGGTGGGCGTGGCGGTCACCGCGGGCGCGCCGCGGTCGCCGGCCTGCTGGCCGACCGCGCCGGCGCTGCTCGCGGTGAGCCCGGCGGTTAACAGGGTCGCGGCCAGGACGGCGCCCCCGGCGATGGCGCGGCCTGGGCGCGCGGCGCGGCGCGGTGCGATGGTCGTGGTGCGGGCGGTGCTCGTGGTGCGAGTGCTGTGCATGATGGGTTGGCTCCTCCTCGTACGGGTCCGGCGTTTGTGCTCCGGATGTCGGTATGGACCTGAGTGCGCCCATTCCGTACTAGAAGTGACCCGATGAAGTGGCCAACGGAGGGGTCTCCTTTCAGCCAGGAAACGGGCCCCGGTTTGCCGACCGTGACCCCCGCCGAGCGCCCGGCTTCCCCAGCGCCCTCGGCCGGGCTTCCCCCCCCGCCCCCGTACGCGCATGCGTCAGCAGCTCAACTGCCCTACACCGCAAGTCAGTTGAACGCAGCGGGTGTCACCGTCCGTCAGGGAATGAGGGTGGGCCGAGGCCGGGTGGTCGCCGGCCAGGGGCTCGGTGGTGTGGGCGGGGGGGGGTGTGCGGTGTGTGGCCCGTATGGCGAAACGGCCGCCGAGGCGGCCGTTTCGCCCCGCACCGCTGCGAGCGTGGCTGCTCAGTGGGGGTGCGGGGGAGGGGCGGAAGGGTGCGCGCCGGCGGTTAGAGCGGCAGCCCGTAGTCGGTGCAGGTCGGCTTGAAGTGCGGGTCGTTGGGCCCGAGCGCGTTCACCACGTGCTGCACGGTCGGCCCGTCGACGAACATTCCCACATGGCCGACCGGGTCCGCCGGGCACTGGTCCTGGATGGTGATGTTGCGGACCGCGTCGCCCTTGAGGAAGGCGTTGGTGTACGGGGTGACGACGGCGTCCTTCGTGGTCTGGAGTACCACGTGGCGCACGCCGGGCACGGTGTCGCCGTCGGCGAAGAGGTCCTTCTGGAATTGGGAGTTGATCTCCTGCTGCTTGAGCGCCGGCAGGCCGACGAAGTCGAAGAGGTTGTTGACGAAGCCGATGATCCCGAGCGCCTCGCCGAGGTTGGTCAGGCCCGAGAGCGTGGTGCCGTGGTTGCTCGGCGACAGGGCGACCAGGGTGCCCACCTTGCCGGCGCCGTTCAGCCGCTTGAGGTAGTAGTTCGGCATCATGCCGCCCTGCGAGTGGCCGACGAGGTTGACCTTCGGCGCGCCCGTCGCGGCCAGCACCCTGTCGATGAAGGCGCTCAACTGTCGGGCCGACGCGGGGATGTCGGCCAGTCCGCCGACGCGGCCGAGCGAGAGGTGGTTCATGCCGTAGTTGAGGGCGAAGACGCAGTGGCCCGCGTTGGCGAGGGTGGGGGAGATCTTCGTCCAGTTGGCGCCGAGGTTCACGCCGGTGGCGTGCACGAGGACGACGGGGTACGGGTGCTCGGCGGTCGGCTTGCACCGCCAGTCGTTGGCGCCCTCGACGGCGCCCGGGCTGGCGATGAAGTTGCGTACGGCCTCCGACAGGCCGCCCACCGGGTGCTCGGCCCGCACGCTCGGCCCGGCCTGGGTCGTGCTGGCGGACTGTTCGGCCTGGGCCGGGCCGGCGGCGGTGATGGTGGCCGCGCCCAGGCACAGGGTCATGCCGACGGCCGTGGCCCAGCGGCGCACGGACCGTAGGGGGCGCCGGGGGTTGGGGGACTGGTTCATGAGGGTGGACCTCCGAGGGGGAGGGGCGGTGGCCGGCCCGTACTCGGGCTGGCCGGACCGCGTGGGGGCGTGCCGGATCGCCGCGCGGGCGCACGGCGGCACGGGGACAGCGCCGGACGGCGGGCGTGGGACCCGCCGCCCGGCAGGGGCGCGACCCGCGGTGCGGGCGTGCCTGACCTGGGGCGGGGCAGGGGGCGCCGCCGTGAGCGGGGCGTTCCGCGGTGGGTGTGCGCGGACGGCGGCGCCGGCGCGCGACGCTCGGGGCGCCGGCGCACGGCGGCAAGCTCGTGGCGAGACCGGGTGGCGGCCGGCGCGGCGCGAGCGAGCGGCCCGGCCGGGCCGGGCCGCGTGGGGGCGTGCCGGTGGAGCGGGTGGAGCGGGGGCGGGCGTGGGGCGTGGTGGGTGCGGGGCGCGCGGCGTGGTGCCGCGCGGTGGTGGGGCGCTCGTGGGGTGTGGGGGTGGTACGCGGTGGTGCGGGTGTGCCCGTGGGGTGGTCGGTGGTGCGGGGTGGTGCGGCGGCTCTGCGTACTGCGGGTGGGACGGGGGTGCGTACGTCACCGCGTGCGGGCCCGCGCTGCGCGGGCGTGCGCGTGGTGACGTTGCTGGCCACGGCCCGAAAGGAGGCGCGTCCAGCCGGTGTTACCTGACGGTAAGTCTGCGGTCGCGCGCATGACAAGAGGCGTGCGTCGAGCGAATGTGGGCGGCCTCCGGGCCGTACGGGGCGGGCCGGCGGCTGGGCTCGTAAGGGCGGGGCGGAGGGGGCTGGCCGGGCCGCCGGGGTGGCGGGACCGGCCGGGGCCAGAAGCGCCCGGGGCGTCCGAGCCGGTGGTGGACGCGCCGGCGTACGAGCGGGGCCGGGCCCGCGGGCCCGGCCAGATGAGCGAGCGCGCGGGCGCACGGGCAGGGCCACGCCCGCACCCGCCTCCCCCACGGCGCTGCCCTCGCGTGCACCACACCCGCCGCACCGGCCAAACAGCCCGCACCCGTCGCCTCCCGCGCCCCCGCCCACCGCCCCCCACGCCCCGCCCCGTCCCGCCGGACTCGTCCGACTCGCCCAACAAGACCCGCCCCAATCCAACCCAATCCGGCCTGTTCCGGTCTGACTCGACCTACTCTGATCGGATCTGCTCCCACGCGACCGAGGTGAACGGCGTGAACGATGACGGCCCGGGGGGACTGCACTGCCTGGTCACGGGAGCGACGGGGTACATCGGGGGCCGTCTGGTGCCCGAGTTGCTGGCGGCCGGCCACCGGGTGCGGTGCGTGGGGCGCTCGCCCGAGAAGCTGTACGCGCACCCCTGGGCGGACCGGGTCGAGATCGTGCGCGGCGACGTGCTGGACGCCGACGCGATGGGCGCCGCGCTGCGCGGCATCGATGTCGCGTACTACCTGGTGCACGCGTTGGGCACCGGGCGGAGCTTCGAGGACACCGACCGGCGTGCCGCTCGTACCGTCGGCGAACAGGCCGCCGCCGCGGGCGTGCGCCGGCTCGTCTACCTCGGCGGTCTCACGCCAGAGGGCGTACCACCCGCCGAACTCTCGCCGCACCTGCGCTCGCGCACCGAGGTGGGCGACATCCTGCTCGCCTCGGGCGTGCCCACCGCCGTGTTGCGCGCCGCCGTCATCATCGGTTCCGGCTCCGCGTCCTTCGAGATGCTGCGCTACCTCACCGAGCGGTTGCCGGTCATGGTCACGCCGAGTTGGGTGCGTACCCGCATCCAGCCGATCGCCGTCCGCGACGTGCTGCGCTACCTCGTCGGCTGCGCCGAACTGCCCGCCGACGTGAACCGCGCCTTCGACATCGGCGGCCCGGACGTCATGACGTACGTGGCGATGATGCGCCGGTACGCCGAGGTCGCCAGGCTGCCGCGGCGGGTGATCGTGCCGATCCCGCTACTGACGCCGGGGCTCTCCGGCTACTGGGTGGGCCTGGTCACGCCCGTCCCGCACGCCATCGCCAAGCCGCTCGCGGCCTCGCTGCGACACGAGGTGGTCTGCCAGGAACACGACATCGCCCGCTATGTGCCCGACGGGCCGAACCAGCCGCTCCCCTTCGACGCCGCCCTCGCCCTGGCCCTCCGCAGGGTCCAGGAGGCGCAGGTGGCCACCCGTTGGTCGTCGGCCGCGTTGCCGGGGGCGCCGAGCGACCCGCTGCCGACCGACCCGGACTGGGCCGGCGGCAGCCTGTACACCGACCACCGCGAGCTGACCGTGGACGCCTCGCCGGCCGCCCTGTGGCGGGTCATCGAGGGCATCGGCGGCGAGAACGGCTGGTACTCCTTCCCGCTCGCCTGGGCCGTGCGCGGCTGGTTGGACCGGCTGGCCGGCGGGGCCGGGCTGCGCCGTGGCCGGCGCGACGCCCAGCACCTGCGGGTGGGGGACGCGCTGGACTTCTGGCGGGTCGAGGCGGTCGAACCGGGCCGGCTGTTGCGGCTGCGTGCCGAGATGCGGATGCCCGGGCTCGCCTGGCTGGAACTGCGCGTCGACCGGGACGCGGACACCGGCCGGACCCGTTACCGGCAGCGGGCGCTGTTCCACCCGCGCGGGCTGCTCGGCCACGCCTACTGGTGGGCCATCGCGCCGTTCCACGCCCTCATCTTCGGCGGTATGGCCCGCAACATCGTGGGGGCCGCCGCGCACGAGACGGCGCCGGACGCGGTCCCACCCGCCGCGCCACGGTGACCGCCCCCGCCTCGATCCCGCGGACCGGCCTCGCGGGACGCGCCCCGCGAGGCCGGCCCGCCCGGGCCGGGCCCCGCCAGCCGACCTCGCGGAGAGGGGCGGGCCCGGGCCAGGACCCGCCCCTCTCCGCGGCCCCGTGCGCATGTGGATCACCGGACCAGGAGGGAAGCCGATGCGGGTTTCCGTCGTCTTGTTCACCGCCGACCTGCGAATGCACGACCACCCGCCGCTGCGGGCCGCCCTGGCCGGCGGCGGGCGGGTGGTGCCGCTGTTCGTCCGCGACAGCGGCATCGCCACGGCCGGCTTCGGGGCGCCCAACCGGGAGGCGTTCCTCCGCGACTGTCTGGCCGACCTCGACGCGGGGCTGCGGTCGCGCGGGGGCCGGTTGGTGCTGCGCTCCGGCGACGTGGTGGAGGAGACGTGCCGGGTCGCGGCGCAGGTCCTGGCCGGGGAGGTGCACGTGTCCGCGGGCGCCAGCGGCTACGCGCAGCGCCGCGAGGAGCGGTTGCGGGCCGCGCTCGAACGGGACGGGCGGCACCTGGTGGTGCACGAGGCGGTGACCACCGTCCTGCCGCCCGGCGCGGTGTCCCCCTCCGGGGGCGGAAGTCACTTCGCGGTGTTCACGCCGTACTTCCGCGCCTGGTCCCGGCAGGCGCCACGGGACCCGCTGCCGGCCCCGCGCGCGGTGCGGCTGCCGGAACGGTCCGTCGCCTCCGACCGGATGCCCGTGCGCGGGGGCGTGCGCGGGCTCTCGCCCGGGCTCGCGGTCGGCGGCGAGAAGGACGGCCGGCGGCGCATGACCGCCTGGCTGCGCGACGGCCTGGCCGGCTACGAGGAGGGCCACGACGACCTCGCGGGCGACGCCACCTCGCGCTTCTCGCCCCATCTGCACTTCGGCACGCTGTCGCCGGTCGAACTCGTCGCCCGGGCGCGCAAGGTCGGCGGGCCGGGCGCGGCGGCCTTCGAGCGGCAACTGTGCTGGCGCGACTTCCACCACCAGGTGCTCGCGGCCCGCCCCGAGACGTCCTCGGCCGACTACCGACCGCGCGGCGACCGCTGGCGCGACGCGCGCGAGCAGGCGGCCGAGGACGTCGCGGCCTGGCGCTCGGGCCGCACCGGGTTCCCCGTGGTGGACGCCGCGATGCGACAACTGGCGCACGAGGGCTGGATGCACAACCGAGGCCGACTGCTCACCGCGAGCTTCCTGACCAAGACGCTGTACGTGGACTGGCGGGTCGGCGCCCGCCACTTCCTCGATCTGCTGGTCGACGGCGACGTGGCGAACAACCAGCTCAACTGGCAGTGGGTGGCCGGCACCGGCACGGACACCCGGCCCGGCCGGGTGCTCAACCCGGTGCGCCAGGGCAGACGGTACGACCCGGACGGCGCGTACGTACGCCGCTGGGTGCCCGAACTCGCCGACCTGCCGGGGCCGGCGGTGCACGAGCCGTGGACCCTGCCGGCCGAGGAGCGGGCGCGTTACGACTACCCCGACCCGATCGTCGACCTCGCCGCCGGCCGGGACCGCTTCCACCGCGCCCGCGACCAGGTGACCAGGGATGACCTGGGGTGACCTGGGCGTATGGCCTGTGCGGGCCCGTTGGCCGGCCCGGTGGCGCGGCTCGGCCGGGGGCGAGTGTCAGTGGTGGCCCTTAGCGTGGTGCGTGGTCGCTCGCCGCTGCGGCGCCGCCGTCCGCTCGCCCCCGCACGCCCGGCCCCGCTCCCGGGGCCGGCCGCCACCGTCACCGCCACCACCCCACGGAGATCCCGATGACCATTCGCCGTGTCGTCCCCAACCTCGCCTCGCGGGCGCAGGAGGAGAGCCGTGACTTCTACGGCCTGCTCGGCTTCGAGGAGGTCATGAACCAGGGCTGGATCATGACGCTCGCTTCCCCGTCCCAGCCCGCGGCGCAGGTCAGCTTCATGACCGAGGACAGGACCGGGCCCGTGATCCCGGACCTGAGCGTGGAGGTGGAGGACGTGGACGCGGCGTACGCGGCGCTGCGCGACAGCGGGGCGGAGATCGTGCACCCGTTGCAGGACGAGGAGTGGGGCGTACGCCGGTTCTTCGTCCGCGACCCCAACGGGCGGGTGGTCAACGTGCTCGGCCACCGCTGACCCGCCCCCGCCCGCGTACGGAACCCGTTCCCGCCCGCTTACGGGGGACCCGGCCCGCCCGCCGGGTCGGGTGGCGGTCAGGACAGTGTGTCCGCGACCACCGAGGCCGCCTCCGCGATCAGCTTGTTGTCGTACTCGGCGTCCTTGTCGCGCCGGTTCGACATGATCGCCATGACGATGGGGGCCGAGTCCGGGGGCCACACCACGGCGATGTCGTTGCGCGCGCCGTACGTGCTGCCGGAGCCGGTCTTGTCGCCGACCTTACAACTCTTCGGCACGCCGGCCCGGATCAGCTCGTCGCCGGTCTGGTTGGTGCGCAGCCAGGTGGTGAGTTGGGCGCGTTCCGGCTTGCGGAGCACGTCGCCGAGGACGAACGCCCGCAGGTTGTTGGCGAGCGTCCGTGGCGTGGTGGTGTCGCGCGGGGACGCCGGGTCCCAGTCGCTGAGCCCCGGTTCGATGCGCTCCATCCGCGTGACGTCGTCGCCGATCCCCTCAAGGACGGCGTCCAGCCCCTTCGGGCCGCCGATCTCCTCGAAGAGCAGGTTGGCCGCGGCGTTGTCGCTGTAGCGCACGGCGGCGTCGCAGAGCGCGCGCAGGGTCATCCCGGTGTCGACGTGCTTCTCGGTCACGGGAGAGTTGGCGACCAGGTCGTCCTTGGAGTACCGGATGACCTTGTCGAGGCCGGACAGGGAGAACTCGCGCAGCACGGCGCCGGCCTCCAGGGCCTTGAACGTGGAGGCGAAGGGGAACCGTTCGCCGTCGTTGTAGGCCACCTCGCGCCCGCTGCCGGTGTCGACGGCGTACACGCCGAGCCGCGCGTCGAACTTCCGCTCCAAGTCCTTGATCTTGTTGGTGGCCGCGGACGCCGCCGCGTCCGGCGTGCCGGGCGTCGCGGCCGACGGCGGCGCCGACGACGCGGTGGCCGACCGGCTGGCCGAGGGCGACGCGTCGGCGGAGTCGTCACCGCCGCAGGCCACGAGCGGCGCGAGGGTCAGCGTGGCGAGCGCGCCGATGACGGCTCGCCGGGCACGGGTGTGCTGCATGGCGTGGAAACCTCCGGTGGGTGTGTGCCCCGTGTGGGGCGCGTGGCCGAGCCCCGCGCACGACGGAGCAGGGCGTGCTTGGAGTGGGGCGCGGGCGTGCGGAAGGAGGGGGACCGCCCCGCCGATGCCGGGCCGGGCGTCTCGGACCACCCTCGCGCCCGGCGGCCATGCGGTCCAATGCGCCCGCGCGCGGTTCCATGCGCAAACGGCATACGAGGCGACTGCGGGGCGGGGGCGGAGTGGGTGCGGGGCGGTGCGGAGTGGGCGGGGAGCGAGCGCGGTGCCGGCGTACGGGACTGAGACCGGGCCCGGAACGGGACTGGGACCGGGCCCGGAACGGGGCTGACATAGGGTGCGGGCGTGGATCTGGTGGGAGCGTGTCGCGCGTTCGTCAGCGTCAGCGAGCGCGGCAGCTTCACCGTCGGGGCCGCCGCCGCCCGCATGTCCCAGTCGGTGGCCAGTCGGCGGGTGGCTGCGCTGGAGGAACGGTTCGGGGAGCCGCTGTTCGAGCGCGCCTCGCGGCGCGCCCGGCTCACCCCGTTCGGCCGCGACATGCTGCCGGTGGCCAGGCAACTCGTCCAGGCGGCGGACGTGCTGCTGGACGAGGCGGAGGCCGCCAGGCGTAAACCGTGGCGGCTCGCGGTGCCCGACATCTGCTCGACGGCCAGGCTCGCCCGCCTCGTCGCCGACGCGCGCGGCCAGGGCGTCACGCTCGACCTGCGGGTCGCGGCGCCGGCGCAGCGCGGCGAACTCCTGCACGCCCAGCAGGTGCGGGCCGCGCTGCTCGCGGTGCCCGCCGCCGACGCCACCTGGTCCGTGCCGCTCGGCCTGGCCGGGGTCGCCGACCCGGGCGTACGGCGCGTCTACCTCGACACGCTGCGGGTCGGCCGGGCCAGCACCGGCCCGGCCCGGCGCGTGTGGGTGCAGCCCGAGGACGACGTACCGCACGTACGCGACCCGCTCGCACGGCTCCGCGACGCGGTCGGCCTGCGGCCCGCCCAACTCGCCACCGCTGCCGACCTGACCACCGCCGCCGCGGAGGTGCTGGCAACCCGCGACCTGCTGCTGTGCTCCCCGGACCAGGCCGACGAACTCGCCCTGCACTGGCGGCCCATCGGAGAGTTGGCGCTGCGCCGCGGGTTCGCCCTCGCGGCGGCGGGCGACGGCAACCCCCACCTCGTCCAGACCCGCCTGGGCCGGGCCATCGCCCGCTGCCTGGGCGCGGCGGAGGCCGATGCGGGCGGTACGGGCGCCGCGGGCGGTACGGGGGATGCGGGCGGTACGGGCGCGGCCGACGCGGGCGTGGCCGGTGCGGGCGCCACGGCCGATGCGGACGAGATGGGTACGGATGCGGCAGTCGGCGCGAACGTGGCCGCCGACGCCGACGCCGACGCCGACGCCGACGCCGACGCCGCCCCGGCCGCCGGTGCGGTCGTGCGCCGGAGCGGTGACGCGCGGGGGGTGGTCGGGGCGTGAACACCGAGTCGCTGCTGCGCGCGGCGCGCGAGTCGCTGCGCGAGGGTGGCCTGCGCGGCTGTCTGCTCGTACGGGACCTGCACACCGGCGAGGAGCTGGGCATCGATCCGGACACCCAACTGCCCTCCGCGTCCCTGGTCAAGGTCCCGCTCGCGGTGGCGACGGTGGAGCGTATCCGGCGTGGGGAGTTGGACGGGGCGATGGCGCTTGAGGTGCGGCCCGGGCGGATCAGCACGCCGGGCCCGACCGGGCTGAGCCGGTTCCGCCACCCGGCCCGGGTGGCGGTCGACGACCTGCTCTACCTCAGTACGTGCGTGAGCGACGGCACGGCGGCCGACGCGCTCTTCGAACTCACCCCGCCCGCTCAGGTCGCCGCCATCCTGCGCGAACTCGGCCTGCGCGACATCACCGTCCGACACGGCATGCGCGAGCTGTCCGAGACCCCCGAGGAGCGCTTCGACGCGACCCAGGCCCACCTCGCGCACGCGCTGGCCATCGACGCCGGCACCAGCGGACGCGGCCACCGCGTGCCCCAGCTCGACACCACCCGCGCCAACACGGGCAGCGCCCGCGCCTACGTCGACCTGCTCCAAGCCCTGTGGCGGCCCTCGGCCATCCCCCCCGAGGTGGCGGCCCGGACACGCGACCTGATGGCGCACAACCTGTTCCGCCAACGGCTCGCCCCGGACTTCAGCTCCGACGCCACCACCTGGTCCTCCAAGACCGGCACCCTGCTCAACCTGCGCCACGAGATCGGCGTCGTGGAGCACGCCGACGGCCAGGTCTTCGCCGTCGCGGCCCTGACCGAGTCACTGGTCCCCGCCAGCTCCCAGCCGGGCGCGGAGGCCCTGATGTCCCAGGTGGCCCGCACGTTGCGGGATCACCTGCGGCAACTGTGAGCGGGGGGCCCGGCCCGCACGCCACCGCTCAACTCGTCGGCGCGGCGGGGCCGATGTCCTCTGCGGGTGTGATGTGCCAGTGGAGGGTGACGGTGGCGGTGTAGTGCAGGTGGCGTCCGTCGGGGTGGTCGCGGGCGGCGTGGCTGGTGCACCAGCGTTGGGCCTGGTGGTGCATGCCGGTGATGGTTTCGGTGGGTTCGGGGGTGGGTGACTGGTCGCCGCAGGTGGTGCAGGTGGCGTGGACGGTGTACGGGGTGGTGTCGGGGTCGGGGGCCAGGGTCATCTCGACGTAGCGGTAGCGGCGGCGTCCGTGGTGGCGGGTGGGGTGGGGTTGGTGGTTCATGTGCGTGGCTCCTGGCTGCTGACGCGCAGGCGGGCCGCGCGGGCGCAGGCCGGGTGGACGGTCAGGGTCCGGGGCGGGTCGGTGGGGGTACGGCGAGCGGTGAGGGTGACGCTCTCCTTGGGGTGCAACTCCCGTTCACACAGGGCGCACGGGGTGGGCAGCGCGCCGGGCCCGTGGGCGAAGAAGACGGCGGAGGTGAGCACCGCCCCCAGGTAGTACGGCTGGGCCAGGTAGCGGCCCGACCACTCGCCCGTGATCCGCCAGTGCAACCCCGGCCCGGTACGCCGGTGCGAGGGCGGCACCCCGACGTAGTGCGTGCGGCTGCCGGCGGCGAGCAGGCTCACGTACTGGCCCAACCGCTCCCAGTGCGCGAACCCGGCCGTCTCGCCCGGCGGCAGCAGCCAGTACGTGCAGGAGGTGCGCGGGTCGATGATGGCCGCGCAGTTCTCCGTACCGTCCAGGATCTGGAAGGCGGCGTCCGCGATGGCGGCGGAGGTGCGTACGGCGTCCCACTGGCAGCCGGCCGGCAGGAGCATCACGCCCTCCTCCGACGGCGGGACCCAGTCGAGTCCGATCACGACCGCCCGCCCTTCGTGGGCCGCAACGCGGCGAGGGCGTGGGCGCCCAGGTAAGTCGGCAGCGTGCGGCTGTGCCACCCCAACTCCCCGTCCCGCGTCCAGCGGACGCCTCCGCCGGGGGGAAGCCAGTCGTGGGGTGGGGGTGGGGCGGTGGCGACCATGAGGCGACTCCGTAACGGTGTGTGTTCTGGCCGTCACATCGTGATCGGATGCGAGATGCGCTGCGTTGCGCGATTGGCAACGCTCCCTCTGTTGACGCGGTGGTCCGTTGCTGCTAAACGCCACACCACGCGGCGAACTCGCGCAGTGGCTCCTCCGCACGCTGGCGTGCTCTCAGCAGCGTGGCCACGGTCTCGTGCACCGAGTGGTGATAACGCGTGAGCTGGGCCGACGCCGTGCGTGCCGCGTGGAGGGAGGCGAGCGCGGCGGGGCGTTTCGCGGTCCACGCCTCCGCACGGGCGCGGTCGATCCAGTAGTGCGCCGCCCTCGTCGGTGCGTACCCGTCCGGTAGGCGGACCGTACGGGCGTACTCCAGTGCCCGCGCATGGTCGTCGCGGTCGCCTGCCGCCGCGATCTGGTGCAGCCGTACGTTGAGCGGGCCGAACGCCAGCGCGTAGTGCCGGGTTTCGCCGGTCACCCTCGCCAGCTCGGTGGCTTGCCCGAGCCAGTCCTCCGCTGCCGAGTCGTCGCCGCCCCGGGCTGACAGGACGGCGGCCCGCAGTTGGAGGGTGCCCCGTACGGCCTGGGTGGCGCGGTCGCCGTCATCGTCCAGGTCACGCAGTGCGTGCCGCATCAGGGAGACGCCCCGGCTCAGCCGTGAGCTGTCCGCCGCCATCTGGGCGCGCTCGTACCGTTCGATCGCGACCTGGCGTGGATCGCCGGAGTGCGGCGCGGCGACGGCCATGCGGGTGAGGGCCAGCCGGGCCAGGTCCATGTATCCCAGCCGGTAGGCGACGATGGCCGCCGTGCGCGCGGCCTCGGCTTGCAGGGCGTGGGCGCGCTCTTGTCGGTGTCCGGCGGGCTGGAGTTGGCTGGCGATGGCGATCTCGGTGACCAGGCCCGGGAGGCGTTCGGCGAGCTTGGTGAACTCGGCCTGTACGCGCAGTGCGATGAGTCCTCGTATCGCCGTCTCCAGGGCCGTGAGTGAGCGCGGGGGCGGTGCGTCGGTGGGCGGGAGGTCCCAGTCGTCGAACGCGGCGCTGATCGGCGTGAGCAGGGCGTCGAGCTGGTCGCGTTGGAGAGCTTGGATGTACGGCTGGCCACGCAGCACGGAGACGTTGACGCCGAGCGCTCGGGCGACGGTGGCGAGGATGGGCTCGCTGGGGTAGCGATCCCCCTTCTCGATGCGGCAGAGCTGGCTAGCGGACACGTGGGCGTGCCGGCCCAGTTCCTGAAGGGAGTAGTCGCGGATCAGGCGGAGTTGGCGTACGCGGGCGCCGATGGTCTCGGTGGGGTCGGACATGGTGCTCCCCGTTCTGTGCTGACACTCAGCACGGTAGCGCTCAACGATGCGCAGGGCGGGCCCTGTTGCTCCGGTTGCCCCCAGCGTGTACGCCTCCGTCGTGGTCGACCACGGTGGCCGCGGGAACGCCGTCGAGGCGCTGCCGACCCGTTACGCGGGCACACTCAGGGCATCGGCCAGCACGCGCGTCTCGGGAGTCAGCGTGCGTCGCCGCTTGATCACGTGGCCCACGATGTCCTGTGCGTAGCGCTGTTGTACGAGCCATTCGGGTTGGGCGGCATGGATCGCGGTGAGCACCTCCACCGCCTCCGGGTACTTGCGCACCATCGTGTAGGCGCGGGCGACATCGAGCCGGTGGCGGTGGTAGTCGGTCTCCTGACCCGCCCCGGTTCCCACCAGTCGCTGGCCGGCGCGTAGGACCTCGTCCGGGCGGTCGAGGATCACCCCCTTCTCCGCTGCCTTGTACGCGACCACCACCGGCCCCCACGGGTCTGGACGGGTGCTGCTCGGGGTGATCGTCCCCGTTACGGTCGCCGCCGCCCGGGCGAGCCGCATCATGTCGTCGGCCTCCCCGTCACGGGCGTCGCGCAGGCTCGCGGACGCTCCGTGCAGGAGCAGCCAGCCCCAGGCCGCGATGGTCTCCACCGGTGCCCGCGACAGCTTGGGCTCCGTGTCGTCCGCCCAGCGCTGCGCCAGCTCGGACGCCTTGTCCAACCGACCCTGGCGCATCAACAGCCAGGACGAGGTGGCGATGACCGAAGCGGCGCGTACGCGGTCGGGCGCGTCGTCCAGGGCCCGGCGTAGCGCCAGCTCCGCCCCCTCGTACTGCCTGGCCTGCGTCAGCATGGCACCCGCCATGTGGAGGAGCTGGGCGCGGATGGAGCGCATCTCGGGTGAGCTGTCCAGCGCGTCGACCTCACGGAGCAGCGGCACCAGGACGGCGACCTCGTCGGCCATCCGCTTGGCGATGTGCAGCCGGCGCACCTCGGCGAGGGCCGCGAGGAGGCCGGGTGTGGTGGGTTCCTCGTCCAGGCGCGCCGGGCGGGGAGCGGCGACGGCCTCCAGGAGTGGCTGCCAGGGGGCGGGGTCCGGGGCCGGGTCCTCGGGCGGCTGACGCCGTACGAGAGCTGTCGTCGGCACCCGCAGGGCCGCTGCCAGCGCGCGTACCGTCTCCATGCGCGTCTCGCCGGCGCTGCCCTGTTCCAGTTTCCGCACAGTGGAGACGGACACCTTGGACGCGGTGGCCAACTCGCGCTGGGAGAGGCCGCGGCGCTTGCGTAGGTCACAGACGCGCTCGCCGAGCGTGCCGCGGTTCTCGGTCATATCGGACTCCTCGTCCTGACGTCGATACTCTGACGGTACCGCCGTCGCTGGGCGTGTTGTCAGGGCCAACGGGCTTTCGGCGCAGGGCTGTTGGCGCGTGGCGGGGCGCCGGGCGGAAGCTTCGAGCCGCCCCCGCCGCTCCCCCGGAACAAGGCCGCCGCCGCTACTCCGCCCGCAACGCCACAGCCGTACGCGTCCTGGCCGCCCAGCCGGCCGGAGCGAGCGCGCCCAGGAGGGCGATCGCGGCTCCGCTCAGGCCCAGCAGGAGCAGCCGTAGCGGGTCGTACACGTCGAGGACCGACGGCGGCAGGGTGGTGCCCACGGCGTGGCCCATGACTGGCATAACGAGGTGGTGGAGCGCGTAGCCCGCCGGCACGCCGAGCAGGCCGCCGAGCGTGCCGAGCGTCGTGACCGGGGTGAGTACCAGGAGCATGGTCTGGCGCGGTGACATGCCGATCGCCTTGCAGACGCCCAGGTCGTGGACGCGTTCGCGGGTGTCGAGGACGGCGGAGTCGAGTACGCCGAGGCCGGCCACGCAGATGAGCATGAGGGTGAGTAGCGCGGCCAGCGCGGACATGAGGAGGACGATGCCGTCCCGGCCCGGGGAGGTGTGGGTCGTGGCGTCGCCGCCCAGTGGCTGGACGACCGCGGCGAGTTCTCGCGCGTACGCGTCGGCGGAGACGCCGGGCCGCACCTCGACGAGGAAGGTGTCGGGCTCGGCCGAGGGGAAGTCGGCCAGGTCGGCGTGGATCTCCAGGTCGTCGCCCGAGGTGTCGAAGGACTCGCCCACGATGCGCAGGCGCGCGCTCTCCTCCGCGTGGGTGACCCGCACCGTGTCGCCGATCTGGCTGCTGGTGCGCTCCAGGAAGCGGGTGGGCACCACCACCTGTCCCGGACCGGTGAGCCAGTGCCCGGAGAGCATCTCGTAGCTGCCGGAGCGCGCGTCGCCCTCGTACAGGCTGGCCTGGACCGAGCCGGGGACGCCGGCGACGGTGACCTCGGTCTGGGCCTTGCCGTAGTACGAGTCCGTGCCCGGCTGCGAGGCGAGGGCGGCGCGGACCTTCGCCGGGTCGGCGGACCTGTGGTCGGGTGGCCCGGGCGCGGCGCCGCCTGGGGGTGACGGGCTGGTCGCGCTGTCGCCCGCGGGGGGAGGCGGTGGGGGAGCGAGGTGGTGGGCCCGGGTGGTGGTGACCGTGACCGCGGCCCGGCGCTCGGGGTCCTGGGCGGTGCCGATCGCGGTCAGGGACGAGGTCAGGCCCACCGCGAAGGTCGCCGCGACCGTGCCGGACGCCACCGCGAGCAGCGTCGCGAGGGCGCGGACTGGGTGCGTGAAGGGGGTGGCGAGTCCGTAGGTGACCGGGCGCGGCAGGGGCAGCCGCGCCAGCGCGCGGTGCGCCCACTGGCCGCGCCCCGGGCGCGGGGACCGGCCGAGCGCGATGGCCTCGACCGTACGCAGCCGCCCGGCCCGCAGGGCGGGGGCCAGCGCCGCGAGTCCCACGACCACCAGGGTGGCGGCCGGCACCGCGGCGCTCACCCACCAGGCCGCCGCGAGCGGGCCGGCGCCGTACATGGCCTCGGTGTCCGCGAGGAGCGGCACCGCCAGGAGGTTGCCCAGGGCGACGCCCAGGGCGGTGCCGACGCTGGCCGGGAGCAGCGCCTGGGCCAGGTAGGCGCGTACGACCTCGCGCGGGGTGAAGCCGATGGCCTTGAGGATGCCGATCCTGCGCCGGCTGGTGCCGACCGCGCCGCTGATCACGCTGCTGACGGTGATCACCGACATCACGATGCCGAGCACGCCGAAGGCCGTGACGAACGGGACGGTCGCCGCCGCGGCCTGGTCGGCGGCGCGCTGGGTGTCCAGCCAGGACCGGGTGCCGAGGAGCGCCCCGGGTGGCACGGCGGCGGCGAGCGTCCTCCGGTCGGCGAGGACCTGTTCCCTGGTGCTCGCGGAGTCGAAGCGGTAGAGCATCTGGCGCGTGACCGGGGTGCCCTTCGACGCCAGGGCGTTGACCTGTGCGGGCGTCGTCCAGGCGTCGGCGGTATCGCTGACGGACACGGCGAGGCCGACGACCGTGAGGGTGGGGGCGTCCGCGGCGTCCGAGGCTCGCAGCATGGTGCCGATCGCGATGGTGGGTCCCTCGAACGAGGCGGCGAGCACGACCTCGCCCGGTGCCCGCGCCCACCGGCCGGAGGTCAGCTCCACGCGGTCCACGGCGCCGCCCGGGCCGGGCCTGCCGACCAGGGTCAGCGTCGGCAGCGGGAAGCCCGTCGGGTCCACCGGGCGGAACGTCGTGGCGGGGTAGGGGCCCGCGCTCGCGGTGACGCCGGTCGCCTTTCCGGTGCGGGCCAGTTGGGCCGCGCTCGCCTTGGCCGGATCGTACTCAGCGCTGAGGTGCGCGCCGTGCTGCTTCCCGAAGGCGTGCGCGAAGGGCTCGGACGAGGCGACCAGCAGTGTCCCGGCGACCACGGCCGAGGCCACGGCCATCATCGTGGCCACGGCGATCACCACCGTCCGCCCCCACCGCCGCCCCACCCCGGAGCGCACGACCCGGCCCAGGGCGCCGCTGCCGAACCGGATCATCGCGCGGCCCGCGCGGACGAGTCGCTGGCGATACGACCGTCGACCAGGTGGACCGTGCGGCTCGCGCAGGCCCGTGCCAGCGTCGGGTCGTGCGTCACCAGCACGATGGTCTGCCCGGTCCGGCGCAGGTCCAGCAGCAGGCCGCGCACGTCGTGGCCCGCCGCGCTGTCGAGCGCGCCGGTGGGCTCGTCGGCGAGCAGCAGCGCGGGACGGTTGACCAACGCCCGGGCGAACGCGACCCGTTGGCGCTCTCCCCCGGAGAGCCGGCCCGGGTAGGCGCGGGCGTGCCGCTGGATGCCCAGCGCCTCCATGAGTTCAGCCGCGCGGGCGGCGGCCTGGCGCCGGCCAGCTCCGGCGAGTTGGGCCGGGAGCTGGATGTTGTCGGTGACGGTGAGGTCGTCGAGGAGGTTGAAGAACTGGAAGGCGATGCCGATGTGCGCGCGGCGGAACGTGGCCAGGGCGCGTTCGTTCAACTGGTCGATCCGTCGCCCGGCCACGGTCACGGAGCCGTCGGTCGGCCGATCGAGGCCGGCGACGAGGTTGAGCAGGGTGGACTTGCCGCTGCCGGAGGGGCCCGTCACGGCGAGGGCCTCGCCCTGGGCGACGCTGAGCGTGCACGGTCCGAGGGCCGGCGCTCCGCCGCTGTCGTAGCGCTTGGCCACACCCGCCAGTTCGATCACCTGACGCATACGAGTAGTCCGTCCTCACGGTCGCTGGGGGCGCCTGCTGTTGCCGGCCCGGTGAACGTAGAGGCGGCCGGGTGCGGGGCGCGTCGGCCGTGGAACCAACATCGGGCCCTCCGCGGGGACGAATGGGCCGTGGCGTCCTCCCCGAGGAGTACGACGTGCGGAGGAGGCCCTGACCGCACAGGCGGACGCGGCCCGTACGGCGGGCACCGCACAATCTAGGGATGGACACCGAACGCCGGCGCGGCGCGTACCAGCAGCTCGTCGACGCGCTGCGGCCGGAGGCCAGGGCGGCCCCGCCGTCCCGGCGAGCGGTGCGCGTCGATGTGGCGCTGGCGGTCGTGTTGACCGTCGTCGCCCTGTTCGTGGCGGTGCGCTATCCCGGTGACGGGCCGGTGGACATTCCGTCGCGGGTCGACGCCGGGGCCGGGGTCCCGGTTCCGCCCGCGCCGCCCGATCCGGGGCAGACGCCCGTGGCGGAGGAGCGGGAACCCGTGCCCTGGGCCCTGGTCGTCCTGTCGACGCTGCCGCTGGTGGCCCGGCGCCGGTACCCGCTGACCCAGTTCGTGGTGGTGCTGGGCGCGGCCCTGGCCGTGGGCGACTCCGCCTCCTGGATCACCGTGGTGGCCTGCGTCATCGGGGCCTACAGCGCCGTCGTCCACAGCCGGTACCGGGTGGCGGCGGTCGCCGTCCTGGTGATCGCCGCGGCGCTGTCCGGCTTCGCCTTCCGCAACGCGGACCCCGTGCTCCCCGGGTGGTCGAGCCCGGGGTTCGTGCTGCTCGTGGCCGGGACGCTGGCCAGCCTCGTCCGCTTCCTGCACCTGCGGTTGGCGGCGAGCCGGGACCGGGTCGCCGAGTTGCGGGCGGCTCAGGAGCAGGCCACGCGCCGGGCAGTCGAGGAGGAGCGCGCCCGCATCGCCGCCGAACTGCACGACGTGGTGACCCACAACGTGAGCGTGATGGTGATCCAGGCGGGCGCGGCCCGCAAGGTGATGGACGTGGTGCCCGAACAGTCGAAGGAAGCACTGCTGGCCGTCGAGGCGGGAGGCCGGGCCGCCATGGCCGAACTGCGCCACGTGATGGGCCTGTTGGCCGCACCGGACCAGGAGCGTCCCGACGCCCTGGAGCCCCAGCCAGGGCTCGCGCGACTCGACGCGCTGGTCCACCGGGTACGCGCCGCCGGGACGCCCGTCAGCGTCGACGTGTCACTGCCACCGACCCCGTTGCCGCCGGGGGTTGACCTCGCGGCCTACCGTGTCGTCCAGGAGGCGCTGACCAACACGCTCAAACACGCGCGCGGCGCGCACGCGTCCGTGGCCATCGCGTACACCGACGACTGGCTGGAGATCGAGGTCACGGACACCGGCGGCGCCCAGGGCCCCTCGCCGGTGGCGGGCAACGGCCGCGGCCACCTGGGGCTACGCGAACGGTTGGCCGTCTACCGGGGCGAGCTGACGACCGGACCGACGAACGCCGGTGGCTACCAGGTCACGGCCCGCATCCCACGGAGTGCCGGATGAACCCGCCCACGAACGGGCCCGTACCCACGGACCACCCACCGCTGCGCGTCCACCCACCACTGCGCGTCGTCATCGCCGACGACCAGGCCCTGGTGCGCACCGGCTTCCGCATGATCCTCGCCGCGGACGGCATCGACGTGACGGCCGAGGCGGCCGACGGGGCCGAGGCCGTCGCGGCGGTCCGCCGCACGCGGCCCGACGTGGTCCTCATGGACATTCGGATGCCGCAGACGGACGGCATCGAGGCCACCAGGCGCATCGTCGGCGACGCGGGCTTGGACGGCACCCGGGTCATCATCCTCACCACGTACGACCTCGACACTTACGTCTACGCCGCGCTCACGGCCGGCGCCAGCGGCTTCCTGCTCAAGGACGTCACCCCGGAACACCTGGTCGCCGCCCTGCGCCTGGTGCGGACCGGTGACGCGCTGCTCGCGCCCACCATCACGCGGCGGCTGATCGAGCGGTTCGCCCCACGGGAGGAGCCGCGCACCGTCGCACCGCACCGCGACCTGTCCGGCCTGAGCCCGCGCGAACTGGAGGTGCTCCGGCTGCTCGCGACGGGCCTCAGCAACGCCGAACTCGCCTCCCGGCTGTTCCTCAGCCCGACCACGGTCAAGAGCCACATCGGCCGCATCCTGACCAAACTGGACCTGCGCGACCGCGTCCAGGCCGTCGTCTTCGCGTACGAGACGGGCCTGGTCACCCCGGGCGGGGATGCGCCCAGCGGCGCGTAGCGCGTGGCGTGCCCGCCTGCCGGTCCGGTGGGGCGCGAGCCCGGTCCGGCGCGACGCCGTCACAACCCACCCGGTGAGCAGAGAATGAAGCGATGACATGGCGTGGTGATGTGGCCGAGTTGCTGGCGGAGGCCGGCGTTCTCGACGTGGACGTCGAGAACATCGAGAACATCGAGGACGTCGTCGCGGACGAGCACGTCCGGTCGGCCGCGTACCAGCGCGTCGTCTCGGTGGCCGCTTCCGCGCCGAGCCGTGAACGTGACCGCGCGCTCGTGGCCACGATCCTGCGCGACCCGCACGAGATGACGTCCAAGACGGCGGTGGTCGCCCTCGTGGACGGGGTCGCGACGCGGGCGAGCGGGCAGGCCGAGTTCCGGCGGTGGGCGGCCGGGGTGCTGCCGGAGGTCGACCGCCTGACGACGGAGGCGTACCGCGAGTTCATCCGCCGTCGCGTCCACGACTGGCTGTTTCACCTGGCCGTCAGGGACGGCCACGTGCCGACGGCGGCCGAGTTGGCACAGGTCACGGACTGGATGCAGCGCCTCGTCGCCGAGGAGTCGACGTCCCCGGCGGTACTCGCCCTGCTCGCCGCGTCGGGCCGCCGCGGGAAGACGCGGAACGTGGCGATGAACCGGAGCCGGAGTCGGAGCGTTGACGGTTCGCGGGGACGTGGGGGAGCGGCGGGCGACGGGCGCGGCGGACGCGGTTGAGGGCGGGCGGCGATGACCTCGCCACCGTGGGCAGGGGGGGCGACCCTGCTGGCCCCAGCCGGCCAGCCTGCTGACCGGCCGGCCAGGCGTTCAGGTCGCCGACTCACCCAGGGTGAGAAGCGCGCGTTCCGATGGGGAGCCCGGCTCGGCCTGGTAGATCCACAGTTGGAGTTCCGGGTGGTCGGGCGGGGTCAGGACGTGCTGGCGCAGGGTGAGCGGGCCGGCCACCGGGTGGCGGAAGTGCTTGGTGGCGCTGGCCTTGCGGTGGACGTCGTGGCGGGCCCAGAGGCGACGGAACGAGGCGCTGCGGTCGCTGAGTTCGCCGACCAGCTCGGCCATCTGGGGGGTGTGCGGCGCGGGGCCGGCCGCCGCGCGCAGCGTGCCGACGGTGCACTGGGCCAGGTGCTCGGGGTCGGGGACGAACTCCCCGACGGCGGGGTCCAGGAACGCCATCCGGGCCAGGTTGTCACGCAGCGGGAGGCCGGCGTACAGCGCGTCGGCGGGGCCGTTGCGTACGAGCACGTCCAGCCAGGGGGTGACCAGCATGGCCGGGGCGGTGACCCAGTGGCGTACGAGGTGGGTGAGGGCATCTTCGGTGCCGGTGGGCAGGGTGTCCGGGGCGGTGGGTGGGGCGGGGTGGTCCGCGAGGGCGCGCAGGTGGGCGTGGGCGGCGGCGTCGAGGCGTAGCGCGCGGGCCAGCGCGGCGAGCACCTGCGGGGAGGGCCGGCGCTCGCGGCCCTGTTCCAGGTGGACGTAGTAGTCGGTGCTGACGCCGGCGAGCAGCGCGACCTCCTCGCGCCGCAGCCCCGGCACCTGCCGGGCGGGCCCGGGGGCGAGGCCGTGGTCCGTGGGGCGGACGAGCGCGCGGCGGGCGCGGAGGTACTCCGCGAGCGGCCCCGCTGATCTCGACGCGGCACCCGGCTCGCCCCTGCCGCCCTCGTCAGCCGCGTCACCCATGGTCACCCTCCTCACCCAGGCCACCCGTGCCACCCATGCCAGTCATGACACCCGCGCCAGCCATGGCACCCGTGCCCAGTCATGCTAGGCGGCGGCCTCGCGCTCGCGGGTGGGTGTGCCACCACCACCCGCGCTGCCCGGCCGGCACCTAGCGTCGCCGTGGGTCAGGCGGCGCGGCGCGCCATAGGAGCGAGGAGAGGCATCGTATGTACGTCGTGACAGGGGCCACCGGGCGCACGGGCAGTGCCGTCGTGGACGAGCTGGTACGCGCCGGCCACGGCGTGCGCGCGCTCGGGCGCAGCGCCCGTGGCCTGGCGCCGGCCGCCGCCGCCGGCGCGGAGCCGGTGGTGGCGGAGCCGACCGACGCGCAGGCGCTCGCCGCGGCCTGTCACGGCGCCGAGGGTGTCTACGTCATGGTCCAACCCAACTACATCCCCGACAGCCCCGACTTCGCGGCGCACCAGCACCGGATCGTCGAGGCCATGACGGTGGCGCTGGCCGCCGCGGGTGTGCGGCGGGTGGTGACGTTGAGTAGCTGGGGTGCGGACCAGGAGGCCGGCACCGGTCCGGTGGCCGGGTTGCACCGGCTGGAGCGGCGTACGAACACCCTGGACGCGGCGGTCACCCACCTGCGGGCCGGCTACTTCATGGAGAACCTGCTCGGCCAGGTCGAGTCCATCCGCCGGGACGGCCGGGTCGCGGCGCCCTTCACCCCCGACCTCCCGATGCCGTTCATCGCCGCCGAGGACGTCGGCCGCGCCGCCGCCCGCCACCTCGTCGGGCCGACCCCGGCGCGCCCGGGCGCGCCGGAGGTGGTCGAACTGCACGGCGAGCGCGACCTGAGCATGGCCGAGGTGACGGCCGTGATCGGCAGGCTCGCGGACCTGCCGGGCCTGCGTTACGTGCAACAGTCGATCGAGCGGTTCGTGGCCGAGCAGCGCGCGGCCGGGGCGTCGGCGAACGTCGCCGGCCTGATGGCCGAGGTGGCCCGCTCGATCAACTCCGGACACATCGCCGCCCGCCAACCCCGGTCCGCGGCCACCACCACGCCGACGACGATCGAGACCTTCGTCGTCCACGGCCTCCTGCCCGCGCTGCGGGCCGGGTCCCCGGAGCAGGCCGCACGGTGATCGGCGTACGCGCCCACCTGCCGTAGCGAGGGGCGGGACCACCCGGCCGCTGACGGCGCTCACGGACCTTTCGTCCAAGACAGGGGTGCCGAAGTCGGCGACGGTAGGGGCATGCGCAGACACGAAGTGGGGGGCGCCCCCACGGATCGCGATGCCGAGCGCGGCTGGGAGGTCGCCCGCCCCCTCGGCGGTACGTCACTCGACGGCGTACGGATGGCCGGATACCGCGACCGCGCCGCCACCGGCCTCGACCTGCGGGTGCTCCCGCAGCCGGCCGTGATCCTCGTCATCGGGCTCGGGAGCGAGCCGCTCACGGTGGAGAGCGCCACCGGCCAACGGCCCCTGCGGAGCCTGGTCGCCGCGCTGTCACCCGGCCCGGCCCGGGTGCGCGGCGAGCGCGTCGAATGCGTCGAGGTGCGCCTGTCACCCCGGGCCGCCTACGGGCTGCTGGGGGCCTCGCCGCCCGAACTGGACGGCTCGATCACCAGCCTCGCGGACCTGTGGGGGGCGCGGGAACGACGTCTGCGCGAGCGGTTGGTCGAGGCCGCGACGTGGCAGGAGCGCCTCGCGCTGACCGAGGAGTTCCTCACCAAGCGGGCGGCGGCGGCCCCGTCAATGGCCCCCGAGGTCGCCGCCGCCTGGGACACCATCGTGGCCCGCCGAGGCCGGATACGGGTGGGTGACCTCGCCGCGTCCTGCGGCTGGAGCCACAAGCGACTGCGCACCCGGTTCCAAGCCCAACTCGGCCTCACCCCCAAGCGGGCCGCCATGCTGGTCCGCTTCGACCACGCGGTACGGGCGCTGTGCGCGGGCGAGAGCGCCAGCACGGTCGCCCTGACCTGCGGGTACGCCGACCAGCCGCATCTGCACCGGGACGTGGCGGCCCTGGCCGGGTGCACGCCCGGCGCCCTGGTCCGCCGGCTGACGTCTGCTGGTTGACCTCTGCCGGCTGACGTCTGTCGGTTGGCCTCTGCGGGCTGGTCTCTGCCGGCTGGGCCGGCCTCACGCGCGGAGGAGACGGGCCGCGCCCGCGTCTCGCACCTCCCACCCTCACTTACCACCCACCACTCACCACCCACCACCCACCACCCACCCGAAGAAAGGAAAGCACCCGTGACGAACACCGATGCCCGAGCGACGGACGATGTCCGAGCGACAGAGGATGCCCGAGAGGTGGGCGATGCCCGAGAGGCGGGCGATGTCCGAGAAGCAGGCATGGCCGACCGGGATCTGATCGTTCGGCTCGCGTTCGGGAGTATGGCCGCGCAGACCCTGCGCGCGGCGGTCCGGTTAAAGGTGATGGAACGGGTCGGCGCCACGCCGCGCCCGGCCGCCGACTTGGCCGCCGAGGTCGGCGCCGCACCCCAGCCCATGACGCGGTTGCTGCGCGCCCTGGCCGGCCTCGGCCTGCTGGTGGAACACACCCCCGACCACTTCTCGGCGACCCCCGCGGGTGCCCTCCTCGACCCCGGAAACCCCGACTCGCTCACCTCGTTCGTGCGGATGTTCACCGAGCCGACGATCGTGCGCGCCTGGGAGCACCTGGACGACAGCGTCCGCACCGGGGACATCGCCTTCGACGCCGTCTTCGGCACCGACTTCTTCAGCCACCTCGCCCAGCACCCCGAGCTGTCGGCCGAGTTCAACGCGGCGATGAGCCAGGCCGTCGCGGCGACCGCCGCCACGCTGCCGTCCGCGTACGACTTCGGCCGCTTCACCACGGTCACGGACGTCGGCGGGGGCGACGGAACCCTCCTGGCCAGCGTGCTGGCCGCCCACCCGGGCCTGAACGGCGTGCTCTTCGACACGGCGGAGGGCCTGTCCAAGGCGCCGACGACGATGGAACGGCACGGCGTGGCGGGGCGCTGCTCGCTGGTCGCCGGCGACTTCTTCCGCTCGGTCCCCGCGGGCTCGGACCTCTACTTGATGAAGAGCGTGCTGCACGACTGGACGGACGACCAGGTGGTCACCATCCTGCGCAACTGCCGCGCGGTGCTCCCGCCCGGTGGCCGCGTCCTCATCGTGGAGCCCGTACTCCCCGAGGTCGTCGACCCCCGCGCCGAGGCCGACGTCACCGACGGCGGAATCACCTACCTGTCCGACCTCAACATGCTCGTGAACGTGGGCGGCAGGGAGCGCACCCGCAAGGACTTCACCGAGGTGTGCCACCGCGCGGGCCTGACCCTCACCTCGGTCACCCCCCTCGCCGAGGCCGCACCGTTCTCCCTCATCGAGGCCGTGGCCGACTGACCGCGGCCTGTCCGACAACCCGCCCTCGTCCGCCCGGCCCTCAGTACGATGCGCCGGTGATCCCCCAACGA
Organism: Streptomyces sp. MGP-BFMKR1; assembly: GCF_057766585.1. NCBI lineage: Bacteria > Bacillati > Actinomycetota > Actinomycetes > Kitasatosporales > Streptomycetaceae > Streptomyces > Streptomyces sp. MGP-BFMKR1. The sequence goes on along the minus strand of NZ_CM173408.1, from coordinate 3,454,748 downwards.
GGCGACACCACGCAGCAGTTACTGGCCGTGTCCTGGCTCGTGCTCTCCCTGACCGCCGTGGGCGTGGAGAGGTACGCGACGCAGACCCTGCCCACCGAGTGCATCGTCGCCTTCTCCAGAATCACGGTCGGCAACGAGCCCCGCGACGAGCAGTGGCCAGACGAGGCGACGTTCGACCGCGCCTACCTGCAAGCCCAGGAGGCGGGAGGCTGCGAGCGGCCTCGGAAGCGGTGGGAGGAATGGCTCGACTGACAGGTCTGGCGTGCCGCTCCTCGCGGGCTGCCAACGCCCCAAAATTCCGCGCCCCACGCCACCCCAACCGCCTACCCTCCCCACCATGATCGAGCCCGAGTCCCACACCGCGTCCCAGCCTGCCTTCGAGACCGCACCCGCGACCACCCCCCAAACCACCTACGCCTGGCGCGGGGCCTTCGCCAATCCCGAGGTCAACGTCCTGCACGCGCAGGGGTTTGACCATCCGCCGTTGGACATCGACTGGCACACCCAGGTGCATCGGCACAGCCTGGGGTGGGTGTGTGCGCGGCGGGGGGAGGAGTTGGTCGGGTTCGTCAACGTGGCCTGGGACGGCGGGGTGCACGCGTTCGTGCTGGACACCGTGGTGGCCGAGGGGGCGCGGCGGACGGGGGTGGGGACGCGGCTGGTGGCGGCGGCCGTGGAGGGGGCCCGGGCCGCGGGGTGTGAGTGGCTGCACGTGGACTTCGACGACCACCTGCGCGCGTTCTACTTCGACGGCTGCGGCTTCACCCCCACCGACGCGGGGCTCATCGCCCTGTGAGGCGCGCGACGCCGCGCGGCACGGGCACCCCACCTTCCCGGCGCTGCGCGGTCACCCGCCCCCGCCCGCCACGGTCACCCGCCCCCGCCCGCCACGGTCGCCCGCCCCCGCCCGGCGCGGTCGCCCGCCGCCCCCCGCCCCCGCCCCCCCGCCCCGGCGCCGCCCCGCACCCCGCCCGCCGCTCAGCCCTTGGTGCGGCGGGCGTCCCGGAACTGGGTGTGGCGGGACCAGAACAGGCGCTGGGCCAGCAGCGTCAGGGTGCCGGCGAGGGCGATGCCCGCGAGGTTGAGGAGGAGTTGTTCCGTGGAGCCTCGGGTCTGGCCCAGGTCGCCGTAGCCGAGGGCGACGGCGGCGTTGGCGGCGGCCGGGACCGTGGTCACCGAGATCGCCACGCCGACCAGCGCGCCCGACTTCGCCGACGTCAGCGACAGCGTGCCGGCGATGCCGGCGAGGAAGGCCACGACGAAGGAGAACAGGTCGGGCCGGTAGATGAAGTTGGTGTTCGGCCGCTCGGCCTCCACGTCCGCCTCGTGGAAGAGGCCCGCCGCGTCCATGAACAGGCTGAACAGCGTCGTCAGCGCCATCGCCACCGCGAACCCCACCAGCAGGGCGAGCAGCGAGCGCACCGCGAGCCGTGGGGCGCGCCGTACCAGCGCGGTGCACAGCCCGGCGAGCGGGCCGAACTCGGGGCCGACGGCCATCGCGCCGACGATGAGGATCGCGTTGTCGAGGACCACGCCGCAGGCGGCGAGCATGGTCGCCACCGTCAGGAAGGCCAGGAAGGTGACGGAGAGGGTGGACTCCTCGTGGGTGGCCTCCACCAACTGTTCCCACACCACGGCGTCCGAGCCCTCGCCGGGCGCCTCCTTCTCGGCCCGGTCCGCGCGGTGCGACAGCGTCAGGTCGATGTTCTCGACGGTGATCGCACCGCACTCGTCGATGCCGATCGCGCGCAGTTCGCTGAGCACCTCGTCGGCGGCCTCCCGCGCCACGTCGCACAGCACCACGTCGCCGGCCGGGTCGCGGCCGGCCCCGGCGAGTACGGCCAGGTGGGTGGCGCCCACGCTGCGTTCGAAGAGCGCGACCACCTCGTCGGTGCGGTGCGCGGGGACGATCAACCGCAGGTGCAGCACGGCGGGCTCCTCGGAGTCGGCGTCACGTCAGCGTCAGGTCGGCGTCAGGTGGGCGTCCCACGGGCGGTCGGACCGGGTCACGGGTGGGCAGCGGCAGCCTACGGGGGCCGGGGTGGGACGGGCTCCCGGGGCCGGGCGAGGCGCGGGCCGCCCCGCGCGGTCACAGCTTGCGCAGCCGCAGGCGTTGCACCTTGTGGTCGGGGCCCTTGCGAAGCACGAGGGTGGCCCGGCCGCGGGTGGGGGCCACGTTCTGTTGCAGGTTGGGCCGGTTGACCGTGCGCCAGATCATGCGCGCGTAGTCGAGCGCCTCGTCCTCGGAGACCTGGGTGTACTTGCGGAAGTACGAGAACGGGTTCTGGAACGCCGTCTCGCGCAGCTTGCTGAACCGGCCCAGGTACCAGCGCTCGATGTCCTCCGTCCGGGCGTCCACGTACACGCTGAAGTCGAAGTAGTCGGCCAGCGCCACCCGCGTCCTGCCGTCCTTGCCGGGCAGCGCCGGCTGGAGCACGTTCAGGCCCTCGACGATGAGGATGTCGGGGCGGCGCACGGTCAGCCGCTGGTCGGGGACGATGTCGTACACCAGGTGGGAGTAGACGGGCGCGCTGACCTCGTCCTTGCCCGCCTTCACGTCGGCCACGAAGCGGGTCAGCGCCCGGCGGTCGTACGACTCGGGGAAGCCCTTGCGGGACATCAGGCCGCGCCGGTGCAGTTCGGCGTTGGGTAGCAGGAAGCCGTCCGTGGTGACCAGCTCGACGCGCGGGTGCTCGGGCCAGCGCGCGAGCAGGGCCTGTAGGAGGCGGGCGGTGGTGGACTTGCCGACCGCGACGCTGCCGGCCACCCCTATGACGAACGGCGTGCCCTGCTGCGCGCCCTGGCCGCTGCCCGCGTCGCCGAGGAAGGTGTTGAGGGCGCCCCGCAGGTTGCTGGTGGCGCCGACGTAGAGGTTGAGCAGCCGGGACAGCGGCAGGTACACGTCGCGCACCTCGTCGAGGTCGATGACGTCACCGAGGCCGCGCAGCCGCTCCACCTCCTCCGCCGTCAGCGGCAGCGGCGTCTTCTCGCGCAGCCCGCTCCACTGGGCGCGCGAGAGATCGACGTACGGGCTCGACTCGGCCCGCCGCGGAACACCGCCGTGCTGCCCGCCGTGCGGCCGTTGGTCACTCACCGAAGACCTGATCACTGATTCATTGTGGGTTGTCGGGGCGCGGTACGGGGCGTGCGTTCGGTCACGCCGGGGCGTGGCGACCCGCCCGGCGGGCCGTCGTGGCGGGGCGCACGGCCGCGCGGGGGCCGCGCGTACGCTGCACCCCATGTGCGGAATCGTTGGCTATGTGGGAGGGCAGTCCGCCCTCGACGTCGTTCTGGCCGGGCTCGGGCGCCTCGAATACCGGGGCTATGACTCGGCGGGGGTCGCGGTCCTCGCCGACGGCGGCCTGGCCGCCGCGAAGAAGGCGGGCAAGCTCGCCAACCTGCACAAGGAGCTGGCCGACCGGCCGTTGCCGACCGGCACCACCGGCATCGGCCACACCCGCTGGGCCACCCACGGCGGGCCCACCGACACCAACGCCCACCCGCACCTGGACGACGCGGGCCGGGTCGCCGTCGTCCACAACGGCATCATCGAGAACTTCGCGCCGCTCCGCGCCGAGCTGGCCGAGCGCGGCCACGCCCTCGCGTCGGAGACCGACACCGAGGTCGTCGCGCACCTGCTCGCCGAGTCCTTCTCCTCCACCGGCGACCTGGCGGAGTCGATGCGGCAGGTGTGCGGGCGGCTTGAGGGCGCGTTCACGCTGGTCGCGGTGGTGGCCGACGACCCCGACGTGGTGGTTGGTGCGCGCCGCAACTCGCCGCTGGTGGTGGGCGTCGGGGTCGGGGAGAACTTCCTGGCCTCCGACGTCTCCGCGTTCATCGCGCACACCCGCGAGGCCATCGAACTCGGCCAGGACCAGGTGGTGGAGCTGCGCCGGGACGCGGTCACGGTCACCGGCTTCGACGGTGCGCCGGCGACGGTGCGCCCGTACCACGTGGACTGGGACGCCTCGGCCGCCGAGAAGGGCGGCTACGACTACTTCATGCTCAAGGAGATCGCCGAGCAGCCGAAGGCCGTGGCCGACACGCTGCTCGGCCGGATCGACGCCGCCGGCGACCTGTCGCTGGACGAGGTCCGCATCCCGGCCGCCGAGCTGCGCGAGGTCGACAAGATCGTCATCGTGGCGTGCGGCACCGCCTTCCACGCCGGGATGATCGCCAAGTACGCCATCGAGCACTGGACCCGCATCCCCTGCGAGACGGAGCTGGCCAGCGAGTTCCGCTACCGCGACCCGATCCTGGGCCCGCGCACGCTGGTCGTCGCCATCTCCCAGTCCGGCGAGACGATGGACACCCTGATGGCGCTGCGGCACGCCCGCGAGCAGGGCGCCCGGGTCCTGGCCGTCTGCAACACCAACGGCTCGACCATCCCGCGCGAGTCCGACGCCGTGCTCTACACGCACGCCGGGCCCGAGATCGCCGTCGCCTCCACGAAGGCGTTCCTCACCCAACTCGTCGCCTGCTACCTCGTCGCCCTCTACCTCGGCCAGGTGCGCGGCACCAAGTGGGGCGACGAGGTGCGCGCGGTCATCCGGGAGCTGTCGGAGATCGCCACCCAGGTGGAGCGGGTCCTGGAGACGATGGAGCCGGTGCGCGAGCTGGCGCGCTCGCTGGCCGACCAGGACACGGTGCTGTTCCTGGGCCGGCACGTGGGCTACCCGGTGGCCCTCGAAGGCGCCCTCAAGCTCAAGGAGCTGGCGTACATGCACGCCGAGGGGTTCGCCGCCGGCGAGCTGAAACACGGGCCGATCGCGCTGATCGAGGACGGCGTGCCGGTGGTCGTGGTCGTCCCCTCGCCGCGCGGCCGGTCCGTACTGCACGACAAGATCGTCTCCAACATCCAGGAGATCAGGGCCCGTGGCGCCCGCACCATCGTGATCGCCGAGCGCGGCGACGCGGGCGTGGCGCCGTACGCCGACCACCTGATCGAGGTCCCGGCCACGCCGACGCTGCTCCAGCCGCTGGTGACCACCGTGCCGTTGCAGGTCTTCGCCTGCGAGCTGGCCACGGCGCGCGGCAACGAGGTGGACCAGCCGCGCAACCTCGCCAAGTCCGTGACGGTGGAGTGAGGGTGAGAGTGAGCGTGGGAGTGCGGCCGGTGGCCGCCACGGGCCACGGCCCCCACGGGGCGGCCTCGTGATCATCGGGGTGGGGATCGACGTCGCCGAGATCGACCGGTTCGGCGCGGCCATGGAGCGCACGCCGGGGCTCGCCGAGCGCGTGTTCGTACGACGGGAGCTGTGGCTGCCCAGCGGCGAGCGCCGGGGCACCGCCTCGCTGGCCGCCCGGTTCGCGGCGAAGGAGGCGCTGGCCAAGGCGCTCGGCGCGCCGGGCGGGCTGCGTTGGACGGACGCGGAGGTGTGGACGCTGCCCAGCGGCCAGCCCCGGCTGCGGGTGCGCGGCACCGTCGCCGAGCGGGCGGCCGAACTCGGCGTGCGCACCTGGCACGTCTCGCTCAGCCACGACGCGGGCGTCGCGTCGGCGGTGGTCATCGCCGAGGGCGAGCCGGCCGCCGAGCCCGCCCCGGACGGCTCGGCGGACGACTGGCCCGCGGACGACGGCTGGCCGGCGCGGTAGGGCGCGGCCGGCGCCGCCTCCGGCGGGCCCGGGTGCGGCACTCGCCCGGCCGGCGGGTGACCGGCGCGGGAGACTGGGGCGCATGAGGACTGCGTACAGCGTGGAGACCGTACGGGCCGCCGAGCGGGAGCTGTTGGCCCGGCTGCCGGAGGGAACGCTCATGCACCGGGCCGCGGCCGGCCTCGCCGCCGCCTGCGCCGGGCTGCTGGGCGCGGGCCCGGGACCCCGCACCGGGCCGGGGTCGACCCGGCGCGGGCGGGTGTCCGGCGCGCGGGTGGTGCTGCTCGTCGGCAGCGGCGACAACGGGGGCGACGCCCTCTACGCCGGCGCCCGGCTCGCCCGTCGCGGAGCCGCCGTCACCGCCCTGCTGCTCGCCCCCGGCCGCGCCCACCCCGGCGGCACCGCCGCCCTGCGCGCGGCGGGCGGCCGGCTGGTCGAGGCGACCGGCCTGGACGCGGGGTCGGGCCCGGCGACGGAGTCGGACGACGGCGCGGCGGACCTGGCCGACGGTGGGCGCGCGGCCGGCGACCGTACGGAGCGGCGCGACGATCACCCCGCGCTGCGGGCCCTCGCCCGCGCCGATCTCGTGCTGGACGGGATCGTGGGCATCGGCGGCCGGGGCGGGCTGCGGCCGGACGCCGCGCACCTGGCCCGGGCCGTCGCCGAGGCCGGCGTGCCGGTGGTCGCCGTCGACCTGCCCAGCGGCGTGGACGCCGACACCGGCGAGGTGCGCGGCGCGGCGGTACGGGCCACGGCCACGGTCGCCTTCGGCACGTACAAGCCCGGGCTGCTCATCGACCCGGCCGCCGAACACGCCGGCGCCCCGCGCCTGGTGGACATCGGCCTGGGCCCGTGGCTGCCGCCGGTGCCCGACGTGGAGGCGTTGCAGCACGCGGACGTGGCGGCGGTGCTGCCGCGCCCGGCGGCGGAGAGCGACAAGTACCGGCGCGGCGTGGTCGGCGTCGTCGCGGGCTCGGCCCGCTACCCCGGCGCGGCGGTGCTCGCGGTGGCCGGGGCGCTGCGCGGCGGCGCGGGCGCGGTGCGGTACGTGGGGCCGGGCGCCGACGCCGTGATCGCCCGCTTCCCCGAGACCCTGGTCTCGGCGGGCCCGCCCGGCAAGGCGGGCCGGGTGCAGGCGTGGGTGGTCGGGCCCGGCGTCGGGGACGACGCGGACGCCCGGCGGGCCCTCGCCGACGTGCTGGCCAGCGACGTGCCGGTGCTGGTGGACGCCGACGCGCTGCGGCTGCTGCCCCCGGACGGCGTCCGCGCGCGCACCGCCGCGACCCTGCTGACCCCGCACGCGGGCGAGGCGGCGGCGCTGCTCGGCCGCTCCCGCGAGGAGGTCGAGGCGGGCCGGCTGGCGGCGGTGCGGGAACTGGCCGCCAGGACCGGGGCGACGGTGCTGCTCAAGGGCTCCACGACGCTGGTCGCCGGCCCGGCCACGGGGCCGGACGCCGACCCCGTACGCGTCAACCCGACCGGCACCGGCTGGCTGGCCACCGCCGGCAGCGGCGACGTGCTCTCTGGCCTGACCGGCGCGCTGCTCGCCACCGGCCTGGACGCCCGCACGGCCGCGTCGGCCGGCGCCTACCTGCACGGCCTGGCGGCCCGCCACGCGGCGGCGACCCCCGGCCGCCCGGGCGCGCCCATCACGGCGTCCGAGGTGGCCGGGGCCCTGGACGCGGCCTGGCGGGACGTGGCAGCGGCCGGGTGAGGCGGGCCAGGGGAGGGGGCGCGGGGCGCCTGAGACACTGGCCTTGATGAACGAGACACCGATGCGTGCCCGAGCCACGGTCGACCTGGCCGCGCTCCGGGCCAATGTGCGCGCGCTGCGTGCCCGCGCGCCCCGGGCCGAGCTGATGGCCGTGGTCAAGGCGGACGCGTACGGCCACGGCGCCGTGCCGTGCGCGCGGGCGGCCCGGCAGGCGGGCGCGAGCTGGCTGGGTACGGCCACCCCGCAGGAGGCCATCGCGCTGCGCGCGGCCGGCGACACCGGGCGCCTGATGTGCTGGCTGTGGACGCCGGGCGGGCCCTGGCGGGAGGCCGTCGAGGCGGACATCGACGTGTCGGTGAGCGGGATGTGGGCGCTGCGCGAGGCCGTCGCCGGGGCGCGGGCCGCGGGCCGGGCCGCGCGGGTGCAGCTCAAGGCGGACACCGGGCTCGGGCGCAACGGTTGCCAGCCGCACGACTGGGCCGACCTGGTGGCCGCCGCCCGGCGGGCCGAGGCGGACGGGACCATCAGGGTCACCGGCGTGTGGTCGCACTTCGCGTGCGCGGACGAGCCGGGACACCCCTCGATCGCCGCCCAGCTCACCGCGTACCGGGAGATGCTGGCGCACGCCGAGGCCGCCGGCATCGCCCCCGAGGTGCGGCACATCGCCAACTCGCCCGCCCTGCTGACGCTGCCCGACGCCCACTTCGACCTGGTCAGGCCCGGCATCGCGACCTACGGCGTCTCGCCGAGCCCGGAGGTCGGCGTCAGCGCCGACTTCGGGCTGCGCCCGGCGATGACGCTCTCCGCGTCGATCGCGCTGGTCAAGCGGGTGCCGGGCGGGCACGGCGTGTCGTACGGACACCACTACCACACGCCGGGCGACACGACGCTGGCGCTGGTCCCCGTCGGGTACGCGGACGGCGTGCCGCGCGCGGCGTCCGACACGGGCCCGGTGCTGGTGGCGGGCAAGTGGCGGACGGTGGCCGGCCGGGTCGCCATGGACCAGTTCGTGGTGGACCTCGGCGGCGACCGGGCGACGGTGGGCGAGGAGGCCGTGCTGTTCGGGCCGGGCGACCGGGGCGAGCCGACGGCCGAGGACTGGGCGCAGGCCGTGGGCACGATCGCCTACGAGATCGTCACCCGCATCGGCCAGCGCGTCCCGCGCGTCTACCTGCACGCCGACAGCGAGCCGGGCGCCCCGGCCCCGGCGGGGCCCGCCAGCCTCACGACGGAGGACGAGATCGCCCGTACGGGTGATGTTTCCCCGGCCGGGAACGCGGGGGCGGGCTCCCCGACATGAGCGAGGAGACGGGCGGGGCGGTCGACGCGGCGGCCGGCGCGGTCGAGGCGGCGGCCCGCGCGGGGTGGCGCCGGGGCGCGGGCCTCGCGGGCGCGGCGCTGGGCGTGGTGGCCGCGGGCGCCGCGGTCGGCGTCGCCGTGGAGCGGCTGACGGTGGGCCGCGGCGTGCGCCGCAAGGCCCGACTGGCGCTGGACGCGGCCGGCCCGTACGGCACCCTGCGGGGCACCCCCGGGGTGGCCGTCGCCGAGGACGGCACGGAGCTGGCGTACGAGGTCCAGCCCGGGCCGGCGCGGGCGCCCGAGGGCGGCGAACCGACCGGGCCGCCGGTCACCCTCGTCTTCTGCCACGGCTACTGCCTCGGCCAGGACTCCTGGCACTTCCAGCGCGCCGCACTGGCCGGCACCGCCCGCGCCGTCTACTGGGACCAGCGCAGCCACGGCCGCTCCGAGCGCGGCCGGGCCCAGCGCGAGGACGGCGAGCCGGTCACCATCGACCTGCTCGGCCGCGACCTCAAGGCGGTCATCGACGCCGCGGCCCCCGAAGGCCCGCTGATCCTCGTGGGCCACTCGATGGGCGGCATGACGATCATGGCGCTGGCCGCGCAGTTCCCCGAACTCGTGCGGCGCCGGGTGGTCGGCGTCGCCTTCGTCGGCACCTCGGCCGGCAAGCTCAGCGAGGTCAGCTTCGGGCTGCCGGCGGCCGGCGTACGCGCCGTGCGGCGGGTGCTGCCCAGCACGCTGCGGGCGCTCGGCGCGCAGGCGGAGCTGGTGGAACGGGGGCGGCGGGCGACGGCCGACCTGTTCGCCGGGGTGATCAAGCGCTACTCGTTCGGCTCGCGCGACGTGGACCCGGGCGTGGCACGGTTCGCCGAGCGGCTGATCGAGGCCACGCCGATCGACGTGGTGGCCGAGTTCTACCCGGCCTTCGCCGAACACGACAAGTCCGAGGCGCTGCCCGTCTTCGCCGCCCTGCCGGTCCTGGTCCTGGCGGGCGAACGGGACCTGATCACGCCGAGCGAGCACAGCGAGGCCATCGCCGACTTCCTGCCCGACGCCCACCTGGAGATCGTCCCCACCGCCGGCCACCTGGTCATGCTGGAGCACCCGGAGACCGTCACCGCCGCCCTGCTCCGCCTCCTGGAGGCGACCGGCGCGCCCGCCGCGACCGACCCGAGCCCCACCACCCCGACCTGACCCCTTCCCTCACCGGGCCGCGCCCCACGCGCGGGGCCGGGCCGCCCGGCCCACCCGTCCGGAACGAGACGTTCCGGGGACGTTCCGGGGTCGGTCCCGGAGGCGTCGGGGGAGTGTGGGGCGGGCCGCGCGGGCCCGTACCATCGGCGAACATGAACGTTCCGTACGCCCGCGCACAGATCACCGTCAACACCCCCGAGCACATGGGGGACTTGGGTCGCCGCCTGGCCGCCTTGCTGCGCCCCGGCGATCTGGTGCTGCTCACCGGCGAGTTGGGCGCCGGCAAGACCACGCTGACCCGCGGCCTCGGGGCGGGCCTCGACGTGCGGGGCGCGGTGACCTCGCCGACCTTCGTCATCGCGCGGGTCCACCCGCCACTCGGCGACGGGCCGCCGCTCGTGCACGTGGACGCCTACCGTCTTGGCGGCGGCCTGGACGAGATGGAGGACCTCGACCTCGACGTGTCGCTGCCGGAGTCGGTGGTGGTCGTCGAGTGGGGCGACGGCAAGGTCGAGGAACTGTCGGACGACCGGCTGCACGTCGTGATCGAGCGCGCGGTGGGCGCGGACGGCGAACTCGCCGCCCCGCACCCCGCCGCCCCGGCCGCCCGCGCCGCGACCGCCGCCACGACGCCCCCCGCCGACGTCCCGGAGCCGATCCCCGCCAACGCCACGGGCCCCGCCGTTCTCGACGTCGACGCCGCGACGACCGAGGCCGACGCCGAGGCGGCCGACGTGCGTCGGGTGACCGTGACCGGCGTCGGCGCGCGCTGGGCGGGCGTGGACCTGAGCCCGCTGGAGGGGTAGCGGCCGGCCGGTCACGTAACGCTGTAGATTCCGACAAGCCGTCGGGAAGATGTTGCGTTCACCGCCCCGAGCGTGGTGACATGGACTTGAGCGCGCTAGTTAGGCGTACCTAACCGCCCGTGCGCGCCCATGCCCCAGGAGTACCGGGAGGCACCCCATGGAGACTCACCAGCCCAACAAGCCGCCGGCGCGAAGCTACCCGAAGGCGCCATCGGTGGCTGACATGCTGGCGGCTTGTGCCGCGGCGACCGAGCTCTCCACGCCGCCCGGGGGACACGCGCTCCCCGGGGTCGAACCGGCGACAGAGCCCCAACCGACGGCGCACTGTCGCCGCGAGGCGGCCTGACCTTCGAGCTCTTCCGCGCGCTCGTCCGCGCCTCGTTCACGGACGCCTGTCGCTCCCGTACGCCCGTCACGCACGCACGCTCGTCAGCCACGTACGCCCGTCGAGCACCCACGCTCGTCACGTACGCCTGTCGCTCCCGTACGCCCGTCACGCACGCACGCCTGCCGACCCCACGCCTGTCACTGACGGACGCCGGTCACTCACGCACGCCCGCCGCCCACGCACGCCTTCGGTCGCACGCCTGTCAGACAGACGATGCCCCACGCCCGTCCCTAACGGACGACGACGACCTCGGTGCCGATCGAGGCGAAGGTCCACATCGCCGCGCCGTCCGCGCGCTTCTCGCGGATGCCACCGGTGCGCCGGTTGGAGTCGGGGTCGGGCGTCGAGCCGTCCACCGCGGCGCTGAAGCCGAACACTATGTCGCCCTCGGTGTGGAAGCGCACGACGTGCTCGATGGACACCCCGTCCGAGCCGGTGACGCTGGCGGACCGGGAGGTCACGTTGTACGTGCCGGGGGCCGGGCTGACCGAGCTGGGGTAGATCGGGTACGTGCGGATGGCCTGCTCGTTCGCGCCGACCAGCCAGACCCGCTTGTCGCTGAGCGCGTACACCACCCGGCGCCCGGTGCCGGAGCTGGCCGGGATCGCGGTGGACTTCTCCTTCTTCGCCTTGTCCTTGGGCTTGGCGGAGTCGGAGGCACCGGGGCGGGCCGCCTGGTTCGGGTTGATCGGGGCGTTCGCGGAGGCGTGGTAGGCGAGGACGCCCACGACGATGATCGCCCCGGCCGTGAGTCCGGCCACGATGGTTCCGGAGCTGTTCCGTGCCACGCTGAAGCCCCCTTCGTCACGCCTCTACCGGGCCGACGGTAGCACCCGGAAAGCCGGCGCGGGATCGGCGCTCGGCCGGCGGTCGTAGGCTTGTGGGCGTGCTGCTGCTCGCTCTTGACACCGCTACCCCCGCCGTGACCGTCGCGCTCCACGACGGCCGGACCACTCTCGCGACCTCCCACCAGGTGGACGCCCGCCGACACGGCGAGCTGCTGTTGCCGGCCGTGCACCGGGTGCTCGCGTCGGCCTCCGCCACCCCGGGCGACCTGACGGACGTCGTGGCCGGGATCGGCCCCGGCCCGTACACCGGGTTGCGGGTGGGGCTCGCGACGGCCGCCGCGTTCGGCGCCGCCCTCGACATCCCGGTGCGCGGGCTGTGCACCCTGGACGGCATCGCGTACGCCGCCGGGCAGGCCGGGCTCACCGGGCCGTTCGTCGTCGCCACGGACGCCCGGCGCAAGGAGGTCTACTGGGCGCGGTACGCGGACGGCAGGACCCGCGTCAGCGAGCCCGCCGTCGACCGGCCGGCCGACATCGCCGAGCAGGTGGCGGGGCTCCCCGTGGTGGGCGCCGGCGGCACCCTCTACCGGGAGGTCTTCGCCGCGGCGGGCGCCGGGCCCGGGGCCGCGCTGCCCGGTGTTCCGGAGGGGATCGAACTGCCCGAGCACCAGTCCGCCGCCGCGCTCGCCGCGCTCGCGGTGGAGAAGCTGGCCGCCGGCGAGGAGTTCCCGCCGAACCAGCCGCTGTACCTGCGCCGCCCGGACGCGCAGGTGCCCGCGAACTACAAGGTGGTCACCCCGAAGTGAGCGAAGCGCGCGAGACGGGCGCCCCGCCCGGCAGCGAAGCCGAGCCGCCGACCGGCACCGTCATTTCCGGGGGCGCCGCCGCGACGAACGGCGGAAGACCGACGGGCGGCCCAGCCGAGCGGCCGAGCGCTGCCGTGGCGGCTGGCGACGGCGTGGACGAGGCCCCGCGGGTGCGCGAGATGCGCTGGTGGGACCTGGACGCCGTGCTCGCCATCGAGGGCGAGCTGTTCCCCGAGGACGCCTGGTCGCCGGGGATGTTCTGGTCGGAGCTGGCCCACGCCAGGGGCGCCGGGGCGAGCCGGCACTACGTGGTCGCCGAGGACGCTACGGGCCGCCTCGTCGGGTACGCCGGGCTCGCCGCCGTGGACGGCACCGGCGACGTGCAGACGATCGCCGTGGCCCGTAGCCACTGGGGCACCGGGCTCGGCGCGCGGCTGCTGAGCGACCTGCTGACCGCCGCCACCGCGTTCGAGTGCCACGAGGTGCTGCTTGAGGTGCGCGTGGACAACGCGCGCGCCCAGCGCCTGTACGAGCGCTTCGGCTTCGAACCCATCGGCTTCCGGCGCGGCTACTACCAGCCGGGCAACGTGGACGCCCTCGTCATGCGGCTGTCCGGCCCGGCGGCCCCTACGGCCCTGACCAGCGATGTCGTACCCGGTGAAGGGGTCGACAGTCCCATCGAGGGCCCCTTCGACGCGGCAACCGAACAACCACCCGAGCACGCGCCCGAGCGCGCTCCCGAGACAGCGCCGCGGGCGGCGCGCGAGACAGAGACGGGAACCCATGGCTGACGCATCCGGCCGCCGAGACGAGCCCCTCGTCCTCGGCATCGAGACCTCCTGCGACGAGACCGGGGTCGGCATCGTGCGCGGTCACACGCTGCTGGCCGACGCGGTCGCCTCCAGCGTGGACGAGCACGCGCGCTTCGGCGGCGTGGTGCCCGAGGTGGCCAGCCGGGCGCACCTGGAAGCCATGGTCCCCACCATCCAGCGGGCCCTGAAGCAGGCCGGCGTCGCGGCCAGCGACCTGGACGGCATCGCCGTCACGGCGGGCCCCGGCCTCTCCGGCGCGCTGCTCGTCGGCGTGTCGGCGGCGAAGGCGTACGCGTACGCGCTGGGCAAGCCGCTGTACGGGGTGAACCACCTGGCCTCGCACATCTGCGTGGACCAGTTGGAGCACGGCGCGCTGCCCGAGCCGACGATGGCCCTCCTCGTCTCCGGCGGCCACTCCTCGCTGCTGCTCGCCCCGGACATCACCTCCGACGTACGGCCGCTGGGCTCGACCATCGACGACGCGGCGGGGGAGGCGTTCGACAAGGTCGCCCGCGTCCTGAACCTCGGCTTCCCCGGCGGCCCGGTCATCGACCGCATCGCCCGCGACGGAGACCCGGACGCGATCCGCTTCCCGCGCGGCCTGACCGGCCCGCGGGACGCCGCGTACGACTTCTCCTTCTCCGGCCTGAAGACCTCCGTCGCCCGCTGGATCGAGGCGAAGCGGGCGGCGGGCGAGGAGGTGCCGGTCGCCGACGTGTCGGCCTCGTTCCAGGAGGCGGTGGTGGACGTGCTGACCCGAAAGGCGGTGCGGGCCTGCAAGGACAACGGCGTCGAGCACCTGATGATCGGCGGCGGCGTCGCCGCCAACTCCCGGCTGCGCGCGATGGCCGAGCGCCGCTGCGAGGACGCCGGCATCGTGCTCCGCGTCCCGCGCCCGGGCCTGTGCACGGACAACGGCGCGATGGTGGCCGCCCTCGGCGCGGAAATGGTCGCCCGCGGCCGTTCCGCGTCGGCCTGGGACCTGTCGGCCGACTCCTCCCTCCCGGTCACCGACCCCCACGTGCCGGCGCCCCCACACGCCCCGGACCACGACCACGGAGACGGCCACGACCACGGTCACTCCCACGGCGACGGCCACTCCCACGACCACTTCCACGAGCTGAGCAAGGACAACCTCTACTCATGACCCTCGCGCTGATGTGGGAGGCCCGAGCCGCCGACGGCCGCGGCCCCGAACTCCTCGACTGGGCCCGCGCCCAGCCCCTGACCCCCGCCCCCCTCCGCCGCGAGACCTTCCGCGCCCCCGGCGACCGCGTCCTCGTCATCACCTGGTGGGACGCCCCGTACGAGGCGGACCTCCCCGAACTCCCCACCCCGGCGCACGACTTGCTGAGCCGACCGGTGCACCGCTGGCGGTTTGAGGCGGTGGCGGGGGAGTAGGGGGCGTTCGCGGCGCGCGGGCGGGTGGGTGGGCTACTGGCCGGCTAATGGCCAGGCTCGGGCTCGCGTGGCGGGGGTCCGCCAAGGGTGGGTTTGCCGCCGTGCCAGTCGCCTTCACGCTCTTGCCGAGCCTGGGACGGTTCAAGGATGCGGAAGGTCATTCGCTCAGGCCGCAGGGCCCGTAATCCGGATTACACTGCCAATCATCGAAGTTTCCCTTCGGGTGCTCCAGATCGTGATTGAAGTCAATGAACCAGATCACGGCGTATATCACGAGTGCGACGAAGGCAAGGGCTATCAGCCACGGCAGAACCTTGCGGATCACATGGCCAATCCCGTGGGACGATCGAGACCCTTGAGGCTCAATATCCTCCCCATCGCGTTCGCCTTCCTCCTCTTCATCGCCTGAGTAATGCGACCAGCGATGGCCTTCAGTCTCTTCTCCCGACCTGTGGGGCTTGCTTGAGTGGTGCCCCCTTGTCATTTCTTCTTCATCCCCCCAGATTCTTCCTGCGACATCGAAGCCCTGAGTGCTTCCACTGAATGCAGGTGGGCTATCTCGGTGCGCGGGCCGGCTACTGGTCAGGCTCGCGCGGCGGGGGCCCGCCCGGAGTGGGTCGGTTGCTGAGCTGGTCGGCGACCGAGGCGAGCCAGGAACTGGCGGAGTGCGGGGCTGGTGGGCCGATCTCCATGCCCAACTCGGCGTATTTCGCGTCGTGTTCACGCGGCTTGAGGGGCATGGCGTTCTGCCCTGGAGGCAGATCGAAAAGGTGGTCTGAACGGTCAAGCCCTGCGCACGGGCGGCATCCCGTTTCAGCGCGACGCGCGCCCGCCCCGCCCGCACATCCACCGGCCCTCGACCCGCCAGGGCGGTTTCCCGGTCGGAGTAGGCGGCAGACCTGGTACGCAACGGCTCAGTCCTCTCCGAGAGTCCGCCAACGGTAACTGTGATGCTCGCGCATGTGCGCCGTCATCGTGTCCGCGATGAGTGGCAGCCATTCCGTCCATGACAGGGAGCCGGAGCCCATGAGGTAGCCCTCCTGGAAGAACCAGAACATGGAGTCTTCGTCGTGAAAGAGGGCCAACGCTTCATGACATTCGCCGACCAGTCCGGGGAGCAGCCAGGGGCAGGTGGGGTGGATGCCCTCGACGTACATCTCCAGTCCCTGGACCTCGGTGGTCTCGTCGTCCTCGTAGGCAATGCCGTCTTGGCCGAAGTACACCTGGAGGAGGTGGTTGAGGTGCGGGAAGCGAACGTTTATCTCGTCACGGGTGGGGGTGGCTTCTTTTAGTTTTGGAATGACCCCGTAAAGCCAATTCTCGACATAATCTGCAATATGCAGCAAGGTCGCGGCTGTTTCCTGATTCGAGGACGCCCTCGGGAAGTGGCGAACGACATCCGGAACGCCCTCCGGCGTAGTGGCGAATATGTGGCTGACTTCGCGAATTTGAGCTGCTACTTCGTACAGTGTGCGTCCGCCACGCTCGCTAAGGGTCCAAGCGGCGCGGAGGGCCGGTTGGAGTGCGCGATTCCTCTCCTCGGCTGAGGTGGGGAGCGTTGTGGAGCTCAAGCTGGTGAGGAGGTCGCGTGCGCCGGATAGGCGAAAAAACTCGGACAGCTCCTGGTTGGGCACTTTTGCTCCCGTGGGTCAACTCTTGGCTTATGTTTAAGTGACATGACGGTGATGGCGCTGCATGGTGGACGGAATGGTTTCCGGTGAAATAATAATTCATTGCACCACTCGATTTTCCGCCTTCCTCCTTTTTGCTTCGCTGGTTAGCGATTATCTTGTTGGTGGGTCCCGCAGGGCACCCGCCGGCTAATACTTCAGTGTGGTTTCGTGATCACGTGCGGGTCGACTGCGCCCGGACCTGCCCGAAGATCGTTGAGTCGAGCCGTAGTTGCAGGCGGGCTCTGTGGGCAGACATATTGATGGTCGAGCCAGGAACCGAACTGCTGCAGCACACGTCTCCCGCACCATGATCTCAAGCGAGCACCCAGAGCACGCGATTTCCACCAGGCTGGTCTCGCCGTCCTCGGTGAGTGTGGATCCGTCGAAGGTCAACGACTACAACAGCTTCGCCGAGGCGTACACGGCCGCGAACGAAACCAACCTGGTCAATGCCTACTACGAGCGTCCCGCGATGCTGGCCCTCGCTGGAGACATGGCTGGCCGGCGGACCCTCGACGCCGGCTGTGGTTCGGGGCTCCTGTTTGCCGCGCTGCGCGACCGTGGCGCCATTGTGAGTGGCTTCGACTCGAGTGCCGAGATGCTGGGGCTGGCCCGGCAGCGGCTCGGCGACGGTGCGGATCTGCAGGTGGCGGACCTGGGCAGCCCGCTTCCCTACCCTGATGACACGTTCGACGACGTAGTGGCGTCCCTGGTGCTGCACTACCTGGAGGACTGGGAGCCGGCGCTGGCCGAGCTGCGACGTGTACTCAAGCCCGGCGGTCGGCTGATCACGTCTGTCGACCATCCCTTTGCCGTCAACCTCATCCACCGCGAGGCCGGTCATGAGGCCGAGTGCAACTATTTCGACACCACCAAGTGGACCGTAGAGTGGAGCATGGGCGGCCAGACCACCCTGGTGAGTCGCTGGAACAGGCCGCTGCACGCGATGATCGAGGCTTTCACCGGGGCCGGTTTCCGGATTACGGTCATCAGCGAGCCGGAGCCTGATCCCGCCGCCCGCGAGCTGTTCCCCGAGGCCATCGCGGCCAAGCCGCGCTTCCTGTGCTTCCTGTTCTTCGTACTGCAAGCGGATTAGTACTTCGGTGTGCAGTTCTCGCGATGGCCCAGGGCGGCGACGGCCAGTATCGCAGCGCCTGACGCAGGCGGTTGCCGCGAGGTGATCAAGGGCTGTGTGGACTCCTGAAGATCGTGCGGTAGCCGCGGGCCATAACGTGGACCCTGCCCGCTGGCGGGCGATGCTCGACCAGGTCATGGCCCGGATCGCAGGCCGGTTCGGGCGGGTTGAGTTCCCGAGCGACGGCCCGTGCCTACCTGTTCGGGCTGCTATCAAGCGTCGAGCGGAAGAACTGCTGGCATCTAGCAGAACAGTCGGGCCATAGTCGGCCAGGACCGATGCAACGCCTGCTGCGCCACGCCCGCTGGGACGCCGACGCCGTCCGCGACGACCTGCGCGCCTATGCCGCCGAACACCTCGGCACCGACGGCAGCGTTCTCGTCGTCGACGAGACCGGCTTCCTGAAAAAGGGCCGGTTGTCGGCAGGGGCGCAGCGGCAGTACACCGGCACCGCAGGCCGTATCGAGGACGCCCAGGTCGGCGTGTTCCTCGCCCTGGCCACCAGCCGGGGACGGGCCCTGATCGACCGACGGCTCTACCTCCCGGAACGCTCCTGGTCCGCTGAGCCCGAACTCCGTAACGCGGCCGGGATACCCCGGACGGTGCAGTTCGCCACCAAGCCCCGTCTGGCCGAGGAGATGATCACAGCCGCACTCCCGTCCGCGTGGGTACCGTCGCCGGCCGCCTGCCCACCACGGCCTGGCACCGCCAGAGCGCCGGAAAAGGGGCGAAAGGCCGGCGATACTACGACTGGGCCTGGGTCCACATCGGCACCGGCAGCCAGCAGCACCTGCTCATCCGACGCGACCCCTCCACCGGCGAACGCGCCTTCTACCTGTGCTGGTCACCCACTGCGGTATCGCTGTCCGCACTGGTCCGTGTCGTCGGTGCCCGCTGGAGCGTGGAGGAATGCTTCCAGGCCGCCAAGGGCCAGGTCGGACTCGATCGCTACCAGGTCAGGAACTGGACCGCATGGCACCGGCACATCACGCTCGCCATGCTCGCCCTGGTCTTCCTGTCCGCCCTCGCCGCCGACGCGGCACCCGCCGGCTCAGCGGGCTCACCGACGAGCCTCTACGCCCGGCAGCCCGACCACCACGAGCCAACCACCGCCGTAACTCCCCACCCCCGCACGGCATCCCGAACCCCCGCGCCACCCCCACCCGTCAGGCCGAGGCCCCCCGCACCAGCAACCGCCCCTCCAGCGTTCCGATCACCACGTCGCCCGTGGGCGTCGTGGTCAGGGTCAGGGGGGTGAAGGGGTGGCCGCCCGGGGACGTGAGGGGGTGGCGGGTGTGGAGGGCGCCGGTGGTGGGGGAGAGGGTGAGGAGGTCGCCCGTCGCGGTGGTCGCGTAGAGGGTGTTCGCGTGCAGGTCCACGCCCGCGATGGCGGAGTCGGTCGGCAGCGACCAGGTCGGCTCGCCGTGTGGGAGGGCCCTGCTGGTGAGGCGGGGGGTGCCGGAGTCGGCGGTGGCGAGGATGAGGGCGGGGCCGGCGGCGTCGTTGACGTAGACCGCCGGGCCGCCACGGACGGCGGTCCTCGGGCCGAGCGGGAAGAGTGGCTCGACGGCGCCGGGCGCGTTCCGGTCGCCGAGGGACACGCGGGCCAGCCACGTCTCCTGGCGGGCCAGTCGCGCCTGCTCGGCGGCGTACGCGTACGACCCTCCGACGGCGTCGCCCCGTGCGGCGTCGGTCTCCGTGCCGGGTGGCGCCGGGCGGTCCCGTACGACCAGGGCGTACAGGTCCGGCGCGCGGCGGACGGTGAGTTCGGTGCGCACGTCGTAGTGGCCGAGGGGGACCGCGCCGAGCGGGGTGCCGTCGGGGGCGAAGAGCAGGGTGGCGGACGGGGACCACGAGGGCGGGGCGGGGAAGAGTTCGCAGGTGTCGCGGGCGGCCCAGACGCCGTCGGCGCGGGACGCGAGGAGGGCCGGGTAGCGGAGGCGGTGCTCCTCGCGCACGGAGCCGTCGGTCAGCGAGACCGCCAGCACGGTGGAGCGGCGGTTGTCGCTGGTGCCGGTGGCCACCGTGACGCGGGCGATGCGCTCGTCGGGGGTGACCTGAAGCTGGAGGCCGACGTACTGGAAGGACTCGGCCGGCGGCGGCACCGTCCATATCCGCCGCCCCTCGGGCGACCAGCACTCCAGCAGGTTGTCCTCGCGCGCGGCCAGCACCCGCCCGTCGCGCAGCGCCGCCACCGCCCACACCGCGCGCCGCGCCCGCCAGTCGCGCCCGCCGGCCGTGGCCAGCTCGTGCAGCTCGGCGTGGCGCGCCGGGACGTCCACCTCCGGTAGGCGGGCCGCCCAGTGGGGCGCGGCCGGTTGCCGTACGGCGAGGGGCGCGGGCCCGGGGGCGTCCGAGGGCCCGGAAGCCTCCTCGGACTCGGGGGCCAGGGTGAGCCAGTCGCCCGAGGGCGGGCGCGGCACGGCGGACTCCGCGTAGCGGATCAGCCCCTCCGACGCCAGGTCGTGCTCGGTCTCGGTGAGGAGTACGTCGAGCGTGTCGGCGTCCCGCCAACGCAGCGCGACCACGCCCGCGTCGGCGCACACCACCCGCGCCTGACGCCCCGTCACCACGTCGGTCAGCAGCAGCGTGCCGTGGCGCGCGTACTCGTCCCCCTCGTCCGTGCCGACCGCGAGGAGCGGCAGGGTGGGGTGGAAGGCGAGCGTGTCCACGGACTCGCCCGGCACCGCCACGGTGCGGTGGTACGACAGGTCGGCGCGCCGGTAGACCAGCACGCGGGGCGCGGGGCGCGACCCGTGCGGCAGGTCCACGGTGCGCGAGCGGGAGAAGGCGCCGCCCAGGTAGCCGACCACGGCCAGCCACCGCCCGTCGGCGCTCAGCGCGGTGTGGAACGCCGTGCCGACCTCGGGGAACGGCTCGTCGGGCACGATCCGTAGCGGCTGGCTCATCCCTTCGCCGTCCCACGGGCGAGCAGGCCGTCGATGAGCGCGTGCAGCCCGTTCGGTACGTCGCAGGCGCTCGCGACCTCGTGCCACTGGTCGCCGAGCGAGGTCAGCCGGGGCAGGGTGGCCGCGTCCTCGGGCGTGAGCATGTCCGGGATCGGGCGGTGTGTCGCGCCGTCGGTCGCCTCGCTGGCGCGGCGGTTGGTGGCGGCGTGGTAGGCGAGGTCGCCGTAGATGTAGAACCAGATGGCACGGTAGGCGCGGATGGCCTCGCGCGGCGCCAGGCCGCAGCGGATCGCGGAGTCGAGGATCTCCTCCACCATCCACATGGCGCCCTTGTCGGTGACGTGCCCGAGGCCGAGCACCTCGACCACCCACGGCAGTCGTTGGAGCACGTCGTGGATGTGCAGGGCCGTGACGTAGATGCGCTCGCGCGGCGCCGGGGGCAGCTCGGGGCGTGGGGCGGAGGCGGCCATGCCGGCGAGGACGAGCAGCAGCAACTCGTCCTTGTCGCGCACGTGGTGGTAGAGCGCGCGCGGGGTGCTGCCGACCTCCTTGGCCAGCCGGCGCATGGACAGCGCGTGCACGCCCTCCTCCTCCAGGATGCGCCGCGCGGTGGTCACGATCGCCGCGCGCTCCAGGCGCGGGGGCCGCCCCACGGGCCGCCCGGTGGCACGCGCGCCCCCCGCGCCCGCCGCACGCGCCGCTGCCGTCTTGCGCCCCGCTCCCGCCTCGCCCCTCGCTCCCGCCTCGCGTGCCGCTGCCGTCTCTTCCGTGCTCACCCGTCCACCCGTTCACCGCTTCTCGTCCCGACGTCTGGCCGGCCCGGCGCCCGGCACCCCGCCGCGCCCGCCACCCGGGCCGCTCGATCATCCGGCTCGCCCGGCTACCCGATCACCCGAGCCGCCCGGCCACCCGATCCGCCCGGCCACCTGGCCGTCCGGTCCCCATCCTCCCCGGCGCCTGGCTGTGCCGCCGTGCCCACCCTCCCGTTCGGCCCCGACGGCACCCGCCACCGACGGCGGCGAGCGGTCCCGGTGAGTTTTTCCACGCGTGTAGTAATCTGCGTCGCAGAGTGCTGGCAGCCGGCCGCGCGGTCGGCCCAATCCGCATGCCCGGAGGGTGAGTTGTGACGTACGAAGCCGATCCCCGGGACGGGACCACCGGAAGCGGTAGCGAGGTCGGGCGAGCCCTTCCGCGCGGCGTGGACGCGGGGGGCGAGGCGGGGCCCGAGCCGCGGCACGGGGGGCTGCTCGCGGTGGTGCTGACCGTCCAGTTCCTGGTGGCGCTCGACATGTCCGTGGTGAACGTGGCGCTGCCCGACATCCGCGCTGACCTGGGCTTCTCCGCCGACGACCTGCTGTGGGTGGTCAACGCGTACGCGCTCGCCTTCGGCGGTCTGCTGATGTTCGGCGGGCGCCTCGCCGACCTCGTGGGCCGGCGGCGCACGCTGATCGCCGGGCTCGCCGTCTTCGGCGCCGCGAGCCTCGGCGGCGGACTGGTCGGCTCGCCGGGCGCCCTGATAGCCGCCCGCGCGCTCCAGGGCGTGGGCGCCGCGGCCCTGGCGCCCGTCGCCTTCGCCCTCATCACCGTCACCCTGCCGGCCGGGCCCGCCCGCTCCCGGGCACTCGGCCTGTGGGGGATGGCGGGCGCGGCCGGCGGCGCGGTCGGCGTCCTCGCGGGCGGGCTGCTCACCGAGGCGGCCGGCTGGCGCTCCGTCCTGCTGATCAACGTGCCGATCGTGGCGCTCGCGCTGGTCGGCGCGCGCCGCTGGATCGCGCCCGACCGGCGCGCGGGCGCCCCACCGCGGCTCGACCTGGCCGGGGCCGTGCTCGTCACGCTCGGCATGACCGCGCTCGTCTTCGGCCTGGTGCGAACGGAGACCTACGGCTGGGCCTCGGCCGAGACGGTGGGCACGCTGGCCCTCGCGGTGCTGCTGCTCGCCGCGTTCGTCGTGGTCGAGCTGCGTACGCGGCAGCCGCTGCTGCGCATCGGACTGCTGGCCAACCGCCCGCTGCTGGCCGCGAACCTCTTCGTGATGCTGCTGTTCTCCGGCCAGTTCGCGACGTTCTACTTCCTGTCGCTCTACACCCAGCAGGTCCTCGACTACGGCCCGACCGAGGCCGGCCTGTCCTTCCTGCCGTTCTGCGCCGGGATCCTCGTCGGCTCGGTGATCGCCACCCGCGCCGTGGCCGTCGTCGGCCTGCGCTGGTTGCTGGTGGTCGGCGGGGCCGTCGGGGCCGCCGGCTTCGGCTGGTTCGCGCTCGCGGTCTCCGCCGACGGCACGTTCCTGACCGCCATGCTCGGCCCGTCCCTGGTCGCCAGCGTGGGCGTCGGCATGTGCTTCGTACCGCTGGGCACCGCCGCCACCACCGGCGTCACCCCGGCCGAGGCCGGCATGGCCTCCGGGTTGCTCAACAGCTTCCGGCAGATCGGCGGCTCGCTGGGCCTCGCGGTCCTGGTGACCGTGGCGGCCCGCGCCACCGACCGGGCGCACGGCTCCGCCGCCGAGCGGCTGACCAGCGGATACGCCACCGCCTTCGCCGCCTCGGCCGGCCTGCTGCTGGCCGCCGCGCTGGTCGCGGCCACGCTGCTACGGGGACGGGGACGAGGCCAGGCTCCGGCGCCCGGCGCGCCCGCCGAGGCCGCCGCCACCGCGACGGGAGCCGGAGCGGGCACCGTGGCCGAGGGCGGGCGCGCGCGAGGGGCGGCCGGGTAGCGGGCCTCGTCCCCGCCCGTTGAATCGCCGCCCCGCTGGCCAAGCCACCCGTTCCGGGGGCGGGGCCCGACGTCGCCGGAGCCCGGCCGCCCGCCACCCGGACCGGGGCCACGCCTCGGTCGTCAGCAGCCGGCCACGACCCGGTGGTCACCGGCCGGCTACGCCGTGGTGGCCACCAGGACCGCGTACCCGATCTGGGTGTCACCCGTGAACCGGACGGCGATGTCCCTCGTGCGCTGGAGGAGATCGACGACCGCCGGGTCGGCGGCACCCCCGTCGATGGTCTGGAGGAGCTTCTCGGCGGCGTCCCGGCAGCTCTCGTACGTGCCGCGGACGCTGTGCTCGGAGATGTCGAGCGACTCCCTGAGCGTCAGGCCGCTCCTCGCCAGCAACTCCGGGTACGCGGCGAGTGGGACGATCGAGGGGGCCCGTACCAGCTCGCCGAAGGTCGCCAGCAACTCCTCGTCCGCCGGGGACAGCGGGCCGCGCAGCACCACGTTGGAGATCACCACCCGTGCGCCGGGGCGCAGCACCCGCGCGGTCTGCCGCAGCACGTGCTCCGGGTCCGGCATGTGCAGGAGCGACTCGAACAGCCACGCGCCGTCGAAGCTCCGTGCCGCGAAGGGCAGGTCGACCGCGTCCGCTCGCTGGAAACGCACCGTCTCGGCCAGCCCTTCCCGGGCGGCGAGTTCGGTGGCCACCCGTACCTGCTCCGGGCTGATCGTCACACCCGTCACCCGGGCGTCGGTCGCCATCGCCAGTTCGACGGCCGGGCGTCCGGCGCCGCAGCCGATGTCGAGCACGGACTGACCGGCCGTGACGCCGAGTTTCTCGATCATCAACGCGGTCATGCGCCGGGAGGCTTCCACCATGGAGCCGCTGTCCGAGGCGTCCGGCCAGTAGCCGTAGTGGATGCTGCCGCCGAGCGCTTCGAGGAAGAACGCGGTGGACTGGTCGTACATCGCGCTGATGCTCTCGGCATGGGACACAGGAGTGTCGTTCATCGTCGGAACCTTTCGTCGTGCCGAGGGCCGCCCCGCGCTCGATGTCCTTCCACGGTGCGGCGATGACCGGAGGTCGCGGCGCGCTCAGCGCGCGCGGTGGCGGGCGGAGACGTCGGCGACCTGGTGGATGTCGCCGGGCAGCAGGTCGCTCGCCTCCGAGCCGACGGCCAACGAGCGGCCGTCGGTGCTGACGGAGGGGGCGGGGGCGTATGAGGGGTCGTGGGGGAGGGCCGTACGAGGGGCCGCCGGCGGTGCGCCGACGGCGGTCGGGCTCACGCGCTTCGCGCTGCGCGCTCCGTGCGCCCGGCGTGCGCGCCGGCCGGCCCCGCCCCGGGCGCGCCCACCGGCTCCGCCCCGTGCGCGCCCGGGGCCCGGCGGTCAGGTGCCGGGTGCGCGGACGCCGCCTCGGTAGACAACGGGGCCGCCGTCACGCGGGCCGCCACCGGCGGGGCCCACGCTCTCCGCGCTCTTCGACTGGTGCTTCCCATGACGCTCCCCCCGGGGCCGCCGGCCCGCCGCCTTCGCGCCGCCCTGACGGACGACACGGACCGAGCGTCCCCCGCCCCGGGCCCGGAGCACGGTGCGTTCGGCATCGAGGGCGGGAAATACGCCTGGTGCGGGAGTGTCGCCCAGACATTCGAGCGGTACCGGAGTAACCGACGTGCCACCGGGGCGCGTCGGGCGAGGCGTCCGGCGGCGGAAAGCCGGCCCCAGGAGCGCCCGCCCGCCGGAGACCGCCTGCTCGGGGCCAGCGCGCGCCCACGCCCGCGACGCCCAGGCCAGCGCACGCCCACGCCAACGCGCGCCCACGCCCGCGCGGGCCCACGCCCGCGCGCGTCCGCGCCGGACCCGACCGCCCTACGCGGCCGGCCGCCCCGGGCGGCCGATCAGCATGGAGGGCGCGCCGGCCACCCGGGTCAGGAACACCGTCGCCGACGCCGCGCCCTGCGGCCTGACCTTCTTGCGCAGCTCCTCGGGCGTCACCGGCGAACCGCGCTTCTTCACCGTCAGCACCCCGACCTCCCGCTCGCGCAACAGCGCCTTGAGGCGTTTGACGTTGAACGGCAGCACGTCCGTGATCTCGTACGCGCTGGCGTACGGCGTCGGCACCAGTTCGTCCGCGGTGACGTACGCGATCGTCGGGTCGATCAGCCGCCCGCCGACCCGCTGCGCCACGTCCGCGACCAGGTGGGCCCGGATCACCGCCCCGTCCGGCTCGTACAACCAGCGGCCCACCGGTCCCGGCTCGGGGTCCGGGAGCCCCGCGCCGGTCAGCGAGGCGCCGCCGGGCAGCAGGGTCGCGCGGCGGGCGCCCGGGGCCGTGCCGAACCACAGCACGGCCTCCTTCACGTCCCCGCCGTCCGAGATCCACTCCGCCTCGGCGTCCCGTGGGATGGCCTCGTGCGGCACGCCGGGCGCGACCTTCAGCGCCGCGTGCGGGACGGCGCGGGCGGCGCCGACGGCCCAGGACAGCGGCGGCGAGTACGCCTCGGGGTCGAAGATCCGGCCCCGGCCGCCGGTCGTGGAGCCGCCCCGCCCGGTGGCGCGCCGGGCGGGGTCGACGAACACCGCGTCGTAACCGGCGGTGTCCACGTCGGCGACGTCGGCGCAGCGCACCTCGATCAGTTCGGCGAGGCCAAGGGCCGCCGCGTTGGCGCGGGCGACGGCGCAGGTCAGCGGGGAGCGGTCGACGGCGAGCACCCGCACGCCGGCGCGCGCCAGCGCGATCGCGTCGCCGCCGACGCCGCAGCACAGGTCGGCCAGTCGGCGCGCCCCGAGAGTCGCGAACCGCTCCGCCCGGTGCGCGGCCACGGTGGCGCGGGTGGCCTGCTCGACGCCGTCGGGCGTGAAGTACATCCGGTACGCGTCGGCCGCGCCGAACTTCGCCGCCGCCCGCTGGCGCAGCCGCGCCTGGCCGATCGCGGCGGAGACCAGCTCGGCCGGGTGGTCGCGGCGCAGCCTGGTGGCGGCGGTCAGCTCGGCGGCCGGGTCGAGGTCGCGCAGCGCGCCGAGCAGGGCCTGCCCCTCGTCGGTCAACAGGGCGTGGAAGGTCTCGACGGGCGGGGTGGTGGCGCTCACCGGCCCATTCTCGCAGCGCACCGGCGACCGGGCCGCGCGGGCGGGCGGCCGACCCGGACGCGCCCGGCACGCGCTCCGTACGCGCCCCCCGACACGCCGCGTACGGGGCCCGACGAGCGGCGCCGCGTTGGCACTCCGCTTGACCGAGTGCTAACCGCGTCCTAGTCTCAGGGCTGGCACTCCACATCGCGGAGTGCCAAACACAGCGACGGGCAGATCCGGCACCCGCGACGACGGATCTACCAGGTCGCCACCTCAGACAGTTAACCCCGTGAGATCTCCGAAGGGGGAGGTCGGATCGTGACGACCGCCAGCTCCAAGGTTGCCATCAAGCCGCTTGAGGACCGCATCGTGGTCCAGCCGCTCGACGCCGAGCAGACCACGGCCTCGGGCCTGGTCATTCCGGACACCGCTAAGGAGAAGCCCCAGGAGGGCGTCGTCCTGGCCGTGGGCCCGGGCCGCTTCGAGGACGGCAACCGTCTTCCGCTCGACGTTTCCGTCGGCGACGTCGTGCTGTACAGCAAGTACGGCGGCACCGAGGTGAAGTACAACGGCGAGGAGTACCTCGTCCTCTCGGCTCGCGACGTGCTCGCGATCATCGAGAAGTAATTCACCCAGTTTTACGTGATCTGCGCCCCGGCCACCCGTGTCTGAACAACCGGGCGTCCGGGGCGTAGTTCTTTGGAGAGGACTTAGGCAACCATGGCGAAGATCCTGAAGTTCGATGAGGACGCCCGTCGCGCCCTCGAACGCGGTGTCAACAAGCTCGCTGACACCGTCAAGGTGACGATCGGCCCCAAGGGTCGCAACGTCGTCATCGACAAGAAGTTCGGCGCCCCGACCATCACCAACGACGGCGTCACCATCGCCCGTGAGGTCGAGGTCGAGGACCCGTTCGAGAACCTGGGCGCCCAGCTCGTGAAGGAGGTGGCGACCAAGACCAACGACATCGCGGGTGACGGCACCACCACCGCCACCGTGCTGGCCCAGGCGCTGGTCCGCGAGGGCCTGCGCAACGTCGCCGCCGGCGCTTCCCCGGCCGCCCTGAAGAAGGGCATCGACGCCGCGGTCAAGGCGGTCTCCGAGGACCTCCTCGCGACCGCCCGCCCGATCGACGAGAAGTCCGACATCGCGGCCGTCGCCGGCCTGTCCGCCCAGGACAAGCAGGTCGGCGAGCTGGTCGCCGAGGCGATGGACAAGGTCGGCAAGGACGGTGTCATCACCGTCGAGGAGTCCAACACCTTCGGCCTGGAGCTGGACTTCACCGAGGGCATGGCCTTCGACAAGGGCTACCTGTCCCCGTACATGGTCACCGACCAGGAGCGTATGGAGGCCGTCCTCGACGACCCGTACATCCTGATCCACCAGGGCAAGATCAGCTCCATCCAGGACCTGCTGCCGCTGCTTGAGAAGGTCATCCAGCAGGGTGCCTCCAAGCCGCTGCTGATCATCGCCGAGGACGTCGAGGGCGAGGCGCTGTCCACCCTCGTCGTCAACAAGATCCGCGGCACGTTCAACGCCGTGGCCGTCAAGGCCCCCGGCTTCGGTGACCGCCGCAAGGCCATGCTCGGCGACATCGCCACCCTCACCGGTGCGACCGTCATCGCCGAGGAGGTCGGCCTCAAGCTCGACCAGGCCGGCCTGGACGTGCTCGGCACCGCCCGCCGCGTGACCATCACCAAGGACGACACCACCCTCGTGGACGGCGGCGGCAACGCCGACGACGTCAAGGGCCGGGTCGCGCAGATCAAGGCCGAGATCGAGGCCACGGACTCCGACTGGGACCGCGAGAAGCTCCAGGAGCGCCTCGCGAAGCTGGCCGGTGGCGTGTGCGTGATCCGCGTCGGCGCGGCCACCGAGGTGGAGCTCAAGGAGAAGAAGCACCGTCTGGAGGACGCCATCTCCGCGACCCGCGCCGCGGTCGAGGAGGGCATCGTCTCCGGTGGTGGCTCCGCGCTCGTCCACGCCGCCAAGGCGCTGGAGGGCGGCCTGGGCAAGGAGGGCGACGAGGCCACCGGTGTCGCCGTCGTCCGCCGCGCGGTCGTCGAGCCGCTGCGCTGGATCGCCGAGAACGCCGGCCTTGAGGGCTACGTCATCACCTCCAAGGTCGCCGACCTGGAGAAGGGTCAGGGCTTCAACGCCGCGACCGGCGAGTACGGCGACCTGATCAAGGCCGGCGTCATCGACCCGGTCAAGGTCACCCGCTCCGCCCTGGAGAACGCCGCGTCCATCGCGTCGCTGCTGCTCACCACCGAGACCCTGGTGGTGGAGAAGCCGGCCGAGGAGGAGCCCGACGCGGGCCACGGCCACGGCCACTCCCACTGATCCCCGGATCAGCCAGCACCACCGCCGAGGCCCGGCGCTCCCCTCAGGGGGAACGCCGGGCCTCGTCGCGTCCGGGCCGGGCCCGGCTCTGGGCCTGGGGTCGGCCGGAGCGGGCCGCCGCTGGACATGGCCCTGACATCCGCCCGCGCGGGGCGCGCCGTGCCGGACGGCGGTCGGCGGGGGCCGCGTGCCCGTACGAGGTGTACGAGTCGTACGCGAAGCAGGGCGCCAACTCGCCCACGTACGCGACCGGTTGGGGAATCCGGGACAGGGGTCAGCGCGGCCCGTAGCGGCGGCCGGTCCTGGAGGAGGCGCGGGCCAGCGTGGCGCGGGGCGCGAGCCTGGCAAGGCCGGTCAGCGCCTTGTACCGGGGGTCGGGCACCGAGAGCGACTTGCCGCGCGCGAGATCCTTGAGCGCCGCGTCCACCAGCCGGTCCGCGTCCAGCCACATCCAGCCGGGGATGTTCTCGGTGTTCATCCCGGCCCGCTGGTGGAACTCCGTCCGCACGAACCCCGGGCACAGCGCCATCAGCCGCACCCCCGAGTCGCCCAGGTCGTGGGCCGCGCCCTGGGTGAACTGCACGACCCACGCCTTGCTCGCCCCGTACGTGCCGCGCGGCACGAACGCCGCGACCGAGGCCACGTTCACCACCCCGCCGCGACCCCGCTCGCGCATCGGCACCACGGCCGCCGTGGTCAGCCGCAACACGGCCTCGCAGTGCACCTTCAGCATCGTCAACTCGTCCGCTACCGGAACGTCCAGGAACTGGCCCTTGTTGCCGAACCCGGCGTTGTTGACCAGCAGGTCGACCGGGCGCGCGCGGTCCCCGAGCCGCTCCTCGACGGCCGCGATGCCCGCCTCGTCGGACAGGTCAGCGGAGATCACCTCGACCTCCACGCCGTGCCGGTCGTGCAACTCCGTCGCCTGCTCCCGCAGCCGCCCCGCGTCACGCGCCACCAGTACCAGGTTGTGCCCGGCCCCGTGCCCCTTGGCCTGCGCGGTTCCCTGTGCGGCCAGCCGCCGCGCGAACGCCGCGCCGATGCCCGCCGTCGCTCCCGTGATCAGTGCAGTCGTCATACGGGGCACGCTATCCGGCCCCGGCGCGACGGCGGACACGGACGCCCTGGTCAGTGCCGCGCCACGGCCGCGCGGCGCGCCGCCATCCGGGCCGAGCGGGACGAACTAGGAACTCTCGCGGCGCCCGCCCGCCTCCGCGCGCCGCAGCGCCTTCTCGTACGCCTCCGGGTGCAGCGCCCGGCCGGCCGCCAACACCCGTGGCCACAGGTCGGGTTCGCCGGTGCTGGCGCGGAACAGGAAGGCGACGCTCACCTCGTGCTCGGGCCGGTACGCGATCTCGATGGGGTCCCCGGCGCTGATCTCGCCCGGCTCGATGACGCGCAGGTACGCGCCGGGCAGCCCGGCCCGCGTGAACCGCTTCACCCAGCGCTGCTCGCCGAGGAAGCCCGCGAAGGTGCGGCACGGCGTGCGCGGCGAGGTCACCTCAAGGAGCAGCGAGCGCCCGACCCGCCAACGCTCCCCGATCAGCGCGCCGTTGACGTCGAGCCCGCTGGTGGTGAGGTTCTCGCCGAAGACGCCGCTGGGCAGCGCGCGCCCCAACTCGCCCTCCCACCCGTCGAGGTCCTCGCGCGCGTACGCGTAGACCGCCTGGTCGTCGCCGCCGTGGTGGCGGGTGTCGCAGACGGCGTCCCCGGCCAACCCGCTGGCCCCGACGCCCTTGGGTCCGGGGGCGCTGACGGCCACCGGGCCCGTGACGGGCCGCTTGTCGATGCCGGTGTGCTCGGCGTCGGTGTGCGCGGAGCGCTCCGGGCGGCCGAGGTTCAGTGAGAGCACGTGCATGCCCGCACGGTAGGCGACCCGCCCTCAAAGCGTCGAGCGAAATTTTACGTTTCCCCCCAAGGGTCCCTTATGCTCGAAGCATGATCGAGGCCCGTCACCTCCGAGTGCTCCGCGCGGTGGACGCCACCGGTTCCTTCTCCGCGGCGGCACGCGACCTGGGCTGTACGCAGCCGGCGGTCAGCCAGCAGATGAAGGCCCTGGAGCAGGCCGCGGGCACCGCGTTGCTGGTCCGTACGGGCCGTGAGATCCGGCTGACCGAGGCGGGCCGCGCCCTGCTGCGGCACGCGGTCGGCATCCTGGCCGGGCTGACCGCCGCCGAGGAGGAGGTGGCCGCCATCGCCGGGCTTCGCGCGGGCCGGGTGCGGCTGGTCTCCTTCCCGAGCGGCAGCTCCGCGCTGGTGCCCACCGCCCTGGCCGAGCTGCGCGCGGCCCACCCGGGCACCGAGGTCTCGCTGGTGGACGCCGAGCCGCCGCGCTCGGTCGAACTGCTGCGGGCCGGCGACTGCGAGATCGCGCTGGCCTTCCGCTATCCGGGGGTCGGCGGCGCGGCCGGCACCCCGCGGGACGCGGCCGAGTGGAGCGACCTGGCGGTACGCCCGCTGCTGACCGACCGGCTGATCGGCCTGGTCCCCGAGGGGCACCGGTTCGCCGAGGCGCGGGTGGTGGGGATCGCGGAGCTGGCCGAGGAACCGTGGATCGCTGGCTGCCCGCGCTGCCGCCGGCACCTGGTCGAGGTCTGCGAGGAGGCGGGCTTCACGCCCCGCATCGACTTCGCCACCGACGACTACCCGGCCGTGGTCGGCCTGGTCGGCGCGGGCCTGGGCGTCGCGGTGCTGCCCGAACTGGCGCTGGAGTCGGTGCGGACGAAGGGGGTGCGTACGGTGCGCGTCGAGCCCGCCGTGCACCGCGAGGTGGTGGCGCTCACGCTGCCCGACCTGACGCGCGTCCCGGCCGTGGCGGCCACCTTGGACCGACTGGAACTCGCCTCCCGACGCGCCGTCGGCCACCCGCCACGGCCCGCCGCCACCGCCGACCCGGCCGTTGCCGACGCGGCCCCCGACAGCGCACTCGACGCCGCGCCTCACGCCGTCGCCGCCGGCGCCGCGGCACGGTCCGCGCCCGGCCGGCTGGACCCGCGGCACGCCGCCCGCTGAACCGGGGCCCCGCCTCGGTCGTGCTCCGCCGACGCGCCAGCGGGGTTCGCGCCCGCGCACATTGCTCGCGCCGCGCTCCGCCAAACGGGTGGGAAGTGGGCCGCCGGTGCGGCGGTCAGCTCATGCGGTACGGCGGGGGTCGCGGTGCGGGCGAGGGGCCGGAAAGGCTCGGGGTGACCCGCAGGCAGGAGAAACGTTTCTGCTGATCGGGGCGGGGCGTCAGCTCGCCGACGGGGTGGCGGCGGCGATCGCCCGGTGGCGTGCGCGCCCCATCAGTTCCTCGCGCTCGTCCTCCGTCAGGCCGCCCCACACGCCGTACGGCTCCCGCACGGCGAGCGCGTGGGCCGCGCACTCGGCGCGCACCGGGCACCGCATGCACACCTCCTTGGCCGAGGTCTCACGCGCGCTGCGCGCCGCGCCGCGCTCGCCCTCGGGGTGGAAGAAGAGCGAGCTGTCGACCCCCCGGCACGCGGCCAGCAACTGCCAGTCCCACAGGTCGGCGTTGGGTCCGGGAAGGCGGGAGAAATCTGCCATTGCTATCCCCTTGCAGGCGATCTGATGCGGACGGGGTGTCGCGTGGTCGCGCATCTGCTGTGTAAGCAGATGTAAATATGACTCATTGCGAATCTAGCCATAGACGCCGCCGAAATGAAGTAAAAGCCACCAAATAGGGCAAAGGATCCGAAGGAGGCGCGGCCTGCGGCTCGCGGTTCGGAACGTGTTCCTCCCCTCACGGAGCGTGCCGAAGGTGGCCCTCTCACCCCGTAACTCTTTCGGGTGACCGTCGTTGAGAGTGCGAGGCGGTTGATGAATGAAGCGCTCGGGCAGATGTCCGACGGATCGACCGCTCAGGTGACGAAAAGTACCCAGCCTGGAGGCTCAAGGTGACGCGCATCAGCTCCGGAGGGCGGCCATGACTTCCGTCCTCGTTTGCGACGACTCCCCGCTTGCCCGAGAGGCGCTGCGCCGCGCGGTGGCGACCGTGCCCGGCGTCGAGCGCGTGACGACTGCGGCCAACGGCGAGGAAGTCCTCCGCCGCTGGGGCGCCGACCGCTCGGACCTGATTCTGATGGACGTACGGATGCCGGGACTCGGCGGCGTGGAGACCGTGCGCCGCCTGCTGTCCGCCGACCCCGGCGCCCGGATCATCATGCTGACGGTCGCCGAGGACCTGGACGGCGTGGCCCTCGCGGTCGCCGCCGGCGCCCGCGGCTATCTGCACAAGGACGCCTCGCGCGCCGAGTTGCGGGCCACCGTGACGCAGGCGCTCGCCGACCCGACCTGGCGGCTGGCCCCGCGCCGGCTGCGCTCGGCCGAGATGGGCGCGGCGCCCACGCTCACGGCGCGCGAGATCCAGGTCCTGGAGGGCATGAGCCACGGCCGCTCGAACGCCGAGATCGGCCGGGAGCTGTTCCTCTCCGAGGACACGGTGAAGACGCACGCGAGGCGGCTGTTCAAGAAGCTCGGCGCCTCGGACCGGGCCCACGCCGTCGCGCTGGGCTTCCGCTGGGGTCTGGTCCGCTAGGGCCCCTCGCCATGGATCGCCTGCCTCCCGCTCGCTGGGTGGACGACGCTGACGGTGCCGCTGACCGCCCGCGTCGCCCCGCGGGGCGTGGTGGCGGCGTGACGCGCCCCGTCCGCCGCGCGGTGGGCGGGGGCGGCGGGAACGAACGCCTCCGGAACCGATTTGAGTGGGTCGTACGTCACCTTCCGCACGCGCGTGACCAGCGAAGAGGCCACCGCCGTGGGCGAGCCGGCCGCGTGCTGGGCGGCGGATGTGGCAGCCGCTTGTGTCAGTTCGGCCCGCGCTGCCGCATCCTTGAGGCATGGAGTTCCTCGGGGACGGCTTGGGCAGGCGTGAGGGGAGGGCGCGCGAGTTGAGTGCGAACGCTCCCGCTTATAACGCTTCGACGTACAACCACGGGCGCGGTGCCACGGAAGTCGCGGCGCCAAGGCACCATGGACCGATGCGTGACGACGAGAAGCCAGGGTCGGCGGTGGCCGCGGGTCCTGGCGACATCGGAACCCTCGTCCGCCGCGCCACCGCGGGCGACGATCGGGCCACCCACGACCTCCTCGCCCTCGTGCACCCACTCGCCCTGCGGTACTGCCGCAGGAAGCTGTCCCGGCTGCCGGGCGACGCCCGGCACTTCGTGGACGACCTGGCGCAGGAAGTCTGCCTCGCGGTGCTGTGCGCGCTGCCGCGCTACCGCGACACGGGCAAGCCCTTCGAGGCGTTCGTCGTCGCGATCGCCGCGCACAAGGTGGCCGATCTCCAGCGGGCCGCGATGCGCCGCCCCGGCAGTACGGCCGTGCCCTCCGACGAGATGCCCGAGCGGCCCGACGACTCGCTCGGCCCCGAGGAGCGCGCCCTGCTCAGCAGCGACGCCGCCTGGGCCAAGAAGCTGCTCGCCAACCTCCCCGAGCACCAGCGCGAGCTGGTGCTGCTGCGGGTCGCGGTCGGCCTGACCGCGGAGGAGACCGGGCAGGTGCTCGGCATGTCGCCGGGCGCGGTCCGGGTCGCCCAGCACCGCGCGCTGAGCCGGTTGAGAGCCCTCGCCGAGCAGTAGGGCCCGACGCCCACACCGCTCGCCCGGCCCACCCGTTCCCCGCCCCCTGCCCACACCGCTCGCCCGGCCCACCCGCTCCCCGTCCCCTCCGCCTCTCGTCCCACCCGCTTCCCGCCCCCGGCGGGCCCGTGGTCCCGGCCGAGCGGGGACGTGGGGCCCGGTGGAGCGGGGGACGTACGGCCGGCGGCGAGTGGGCTGACCGGCCCGGAAGTGGAATGTGGCATCCGGGTGGCCGGAGGGCGGAATGTTGGGGTCGCCCCGCCCGTTAGCATGGGAGTCCGCGCCGAGGCAAGACCATCTGGAAGGGTGTCATGACTGACAACGTCGACGGAGTGCCTGAGAAGTTCGCGATGCTCGGGCTGACGTACGACGACGTGCTGCTGCTGCCGGGCGCCTCCGAGGTGCTGCCCAACGCGGTGGACACCTCGTCCAGGATCTCCCGCAACGTGCGGGTCAACATCCCCCTGCTGTCCGCGGCGATGGACAAGGTCACCGAGTCGCGGATGGCGATCGCGATGGCCCGCCAGGGCGGCGCGGGCGTGCTGCACCGCAACCTCTCCATCGAGGACCAGGCCAACCAGGTCGACCTGGTCAAGCGCTCCGAGTCCGGCATGGTCACCGACCCGATCACGGTCCGCCCGGACGCCTCGCTGCACACGGCGGACGCGCTCTGCGCGAAGTTCCGCATCAGCGGCGTGCCGGTCACCGACGAGGCGGGCAAGCTGCTCGGCATCGTTACCAACCGCGACATGGCCTTCGAGCTGGACCGCAGCCGCCAGGTGCGCGAGGTCATGACGCCGATGCCGCTGGTCACCGGCAAGGTGGGGATCTCCGGCGAGGACGCGATGCAGTTGCTGCGTCGCCACAAGATCGAGAAGCTGCCGCTGGTCGACGAGGCGGGCGTGCTCAAGGGCCTCATCACGGTCAAGGACTTCGTCAAGGCCGAGCAGTACCCGCACGCGGCCAAGGACGCCGAGGGCCGGCTGGTCGTCGGCGCGGCCGTCGGCGTGGGCGACGAGGCGTTCGACCGGGCGCAGGCGCTGGTGGAGGCCGGGGCCGACTTCCTGGTGGTGGACAGCGCGCACGGACACAGCCGCGGCATCCTCGACATGATCGCCAAGATCAAGTCGAACGTCCGGGTGGACGTCGTGGGCGGCAACGTCGCCACCCGGGACGGCGCCCAGGCGCTGATCGACTCCGGCGTGGACGGCGTGAAGGTCGGCGTGGGCCCGGGCTCGATCTGCACCACGCGCGTGGTGGCCGGCATCGGCGTGCCGCAGGTGACGGCGATCTACGAGGCGGCCCGCGCCTGCCACGCGGCGGGCGTGCCGCTCATCGGCGACGGCGGCCTGCAGTACTCGGGTGACATCGCGAAGGCCATCGCGGCCGGCGCGGACACCGTGATGTTGGGCAGCCTGCTCGCCGGCTGCGAGGAGTCGCCCGGCGAGATGGTCTTCATCAACGGCAAGCAGTTCAAGTCCTACCGGGGTATGGGCTCGCTGGGCGCCATGCAGTCCCGTGGCCAGGCCCGTTCGTTCTCCAAGGACCGCTACTTCCAGGACAACGTCCTGTCCGAGGACAAGCTCGTCCCCGAGGGCATCGAGGGCCAGGTGCCCTACCGTGGCCCGCTCGCCTCGGTGGCCCACCAGCTCGTCGGCGGCCTGCGCGCTTCCATGGGGTACGTCGGCTCCGCCAACGTGGCCGAGCTCAAGGACAAGGGCCGCTTCGTGCGCATCACCGCGGCGGGCCTCAAGGAGAGCCACCCGCACGACATCCAGATGACGAGCGAGGCGCCGAACTACTCGCGGCGCTGACCGGTGGCTCCACCGACTGGTGCGATCGGCCCGGCCGCCCCACGGCCGGGCCGATCGCCGTTCCGGCCCCCGGGGCGGGGCGACAGCCGCTACGCTCGTCGGCGCCTACCGAAGGGGGTCCGATGCTGTACGCGGTGAAGTTCACCGAGGAAGCGGCCCGGGTCCGCGACGAGCTCCCCGGCGACCGCCGGGCCCTGCTGGAGCGGGGCCTCACGGTGTTGGCGCAGGACCCGCAGCCGAAGATCTCGGTGCCCATCTCGGGCGACGAGACCACCCGCTCGCTGGCGCTGACCCCGAACATCGGCATCGAGTACCTGGTCAGCGACGGCCTGCTGCTGGTCCTGGTGGTACACGTCGTGGACTTCACCCAGGTCCTCGTCGAGGAGTGAGCGCGCGGCCTCGCGTGATGCGCCCGCAGACCATCCCGTGCGCCCCCAGTGCCCCCGGTCGGGGATACTGGGGGCGTAATCCGTAGGAAGGGCCACACAGTGACTGAGATCGAGATCGGCCGCGGCAAGCGCGGTCGCAGGGCGTACGCGTTCGACGACATCGCCATCGTGCCGAGTCGTCGCACCCGGGACCCCAAGGAGGTCTCGATCGCCTGGCAGATCGACGCCTACCGCTTTGAGCTGCCGTTCCTGGCCGCGCCGATGGACTCGGTCGTCTCGCCGCGGACCGCGATCCGCATCGGTGAGCTGGGCGGTCTCGGCGTGCTCAACCTCGAAGGGCTGTGGACCCGGTACGAGGACCCCGAGTCGCTGCTCGCCGAGATCGCCGAGCTGGACGAGCACACCGCGACGCGTCGGCTCCAGGAGATCTACCAGGCCCCGATCAAGGAAGAGCTGATCGGCCAGCGCATCAAGGAGGTGCGGGACTCCGGCGTCGTGACGGCCGCCGCGCTCTCCCCGCAGCGCACCGCGCAGTTCTCCAAGGCCGTGGTCGACGCGGGCGTGGACATCTTCGTCATCCGCGGCACCACCGTCTCGGCCGAGCACGTCTCCGGCGCCGCCGAACCGCTCAACCTCAAGCAGTTCATCTACGAACTCGACGTGCCGGTCATCGTCGGTGGCTGCGCCACGTACACCGCCGCCCTGCACCTGATGCGCACCGGCGCGGCGGGAGTCCTGGTCGGCTTCGGTGGCGGCGCCGCGCACACCACGCGCAACGTGCTGGGCATCCAGGTCCCGATGGCCACCGCGGTGGCCGACGTCGCCGCCGCGCGCCGGGACTACATGGACGAGTCCGGCGGCCGGTACGTGCACGTCATCGCCGACGGCGGCGTCGGCTGGTCGGGTGACCTGCCCAAGGCGATCGCCTGCGGCGCGGACGCCGTGATGATGGGTTCCCCGCTGGCCCGCGCCACCGACGCGCCGGGCCGCGGCTACCACTGGGGCATGGAGGCCGTCCACGAGGACGTGCCGCGCGGCAAGCGGATGAACCTCGGCGCGGTCGGCAGCACCGAGGAGATCCTGCTCGGCCCCTCGCACATCCCCGACGGCTCGATGAACTTCTTCGGCGCGCTCCGCCGCTCGATGGCCACCACCGGCTACTCGGAGCTGAAGGAGTTCCAGCGGGTCGAGGTGACGGTCGCCCCGTCGCAGCACGACAAGCGGTGACGATTCACCGCCCCTGACCTGCCCGGTCGCCCCGCCACCGAGCCGGCCCGCGCCCCGCGCGGCCCGGCTCGCCCGGCCTCGGCGACCCACGGTCGGTCCAACACAGCGCCGCGCCCCGCCGATTGACTTCGGCGGGGCGCGGCGCTGGTGCGTGGAGTGCGGGCGTCAGCCCGTCGCTCAGCGGTTGCTCAGCTTGTGCGCGGCACCGTAGGCGGCGATCGGCGACAGCGCCAGGAAGATGTACGTCAGGGCGTCGGCGTCTTCCTTCCAGGCGTCGAACAGGTCGCCGAACTGGTCGAAGAAGAGGTCGTTCGCCGACGGCACCTCGCTGCCGTCGCCGCCCATGCGCTCCACGGCGTTGCTCGCGAAGTCGCTGGCGACCATCGCGTAGCCGTACAGCTCGCCGAGGAAGATGGCGACGAGGGCGAAGACCGCGCCGACGATCCACAGGCCCTGGTTGCGCCCGCCCAGCTTGGCGACGACGAAGCCGACGAGCGCGCCCAGCGCCACACCCGCGTAGGCGAACTGCGTGATCTCCGGCTGCTGGCCGTCCGTGTCCGCCAGCGCGCTCAGCAGGAAGGCGTAGAGCAGCCCGCCGACGAGGGCGGCGGCGACGCCGGCCAGGAGGGCGAGGCCCGCGTTGCCCTGGGGCGCGGGGGCGGGGGCCGGTGGCGGGAAACCACCGCCGTACTGGGGCTGCTGCTGACCACCGGGGTGGGGCTGCTGCGGGTAGCCGTAGCCACCCTGTTGCTGCGGGTACCCGCCTGGCTGCTGGGGCTGTTGGGGCTGTTGTGGCTGCTGCCAAGGCTGGCTCATGAGATCCCCCGGGGATGAAGGTGTGTGCGACCGCGCTCCGGGGACAGAAAAAGGTGGAGTGCGGTTGGTTATTTTCGAGCCACAAACTAACAGCTTGGTCGGACGGTCAGACAAGCTGAGGAGTTGTCCGTGACACGCCTGGGACGTGCCCGAGACAACCTGGCCCGCTATATGCCCATTCGGCGCTGTCGGCCGTGAAGAGTTGGTGCAGGGCCTCCACAGCATGCGACCGCTTGTGGAGCGGGCGCCGTGGGGCTCTCGCAGGTCGGGAGGGGCTCAGGGGGGCGCCATCTGGCGGGCGTTAAGCCGAGATAAGAATCCGGCATAGGGAATAATCTCATCTTATGGCGCAAAGTAAGTCGTTCAGCGGACGTGACATGGGCATTGACCTCGGCACCGCGAACACCCTGGTGTACGTGCGGGGCAAGGGGATCGTGCTCAACGAACCATCGGTCGTCGCCGTCAACGCGGTGGACGGCACGGTGCTGTCGGTGGGGTCGGAGGCCAAGCGCACCATCGGCCGTACGCCCTCCAACATCGTGGCCGTGCGCCCCCTGCGGGACGGGGTCATCGCCGATTTCGAGATAGCCGAGCGGATGCTTCGGCACTTCATCAAGAAGGTCAGTGGTGGGCGCCGGTTCTCCCGGCCCCGGGTGGTGATCTGCGTGCCGTCCGGGATCACCGGTGTGGAGCGGCGCGCGGTCATCGAGGCCGCCTCGCAGGCCGGGGTGCGGCAGGTGCACCTGGTGGAGGAGCCGATGGCCGCGGCGATCGGCGCCGGGCTGCCGGTCGGCGAGCCCACCGGCAGCATGATCGTGGACATCGGTGGCGGCACCACCGAGGTCGCCGTGATCTCGATGGGCGGCATCGTCACCGCGCGCTCGGTCCGTACGGCGGGCGACGCGATGGACGCGGCGATCACGTCGTACGTCAAGAAGGCGCACTCGCTGGCGATGGGGGAGCGCACGGCGGAGCACGTGAAGATGGCCATCGGCTCGGCGGCGCCCACCGGTTACTGGTCGGCGCAGACCCTGGACGCGCTCAGCCGGCGGGCCGGGTCCGACGTGGAGTTGCCCGCAGAGCAGGCCGCCGCGGTGGAGGAGGCGGCCGAGGGCGCGGCGGAGAGCGACGCGGAGCGTACCCAGGCGATGTTGCCGCCGGACCGGTGCACGGTGCGCGGCCGGGACCACGCCAGCGGGCTGCCCAAGACGTTGGAGCTGACGGCGGACGAGGTGCGGCACGCGCTGTCGGAACCGGTGGAGGCGATCGTGAGCGCGGTGCGGCAGACGCTGGACGAGACGCCGCCGGAGCTGGCCGGCGACATCATGGACCGCGGCATCGTGCTGACCGGCGGCGGGGCGCTGCTGCGCGGCCTCGACACCCGGCTCAGCCAGGAGCTGGACATTCCGGTACTGGTCGCCGACGAGCCGCTGGACTGCGTGGCGGTGGGCACCGGGCGGTGCGTGGAGGACTTCGACGCGCTCCGCAAGGTGCTGGACGCGCAGCCGCAGCGACTGGTGCAGATGTCCCGGGTCTGAGCCCCGCGCCCGCCGGACGGCGGTGGCGGTGGCGGTGGCGGTGACGATGGCGGTGGCGGTGGCGGTGGCGCTCAGCGGAAGTCGGGCCCGGTGGCGTGCGGGGGAGGGCCGCGCCCGGCGGTGGCGTGCCGGTGGCCAGCCGGAGTCGCGGTCGGTGTCAGCGAGCATCAGTGTCAGCCGGGGGCGTGGCCGAGTCGGAGTCAGTCGGAGTCGGGGTCGGTCAGGGGGAGTTCGGCGGTGAGGCGGAAGCCGCCGTCGGGTGCGGGTTCCGCGCGCAGCGTGCCACCGACGCGCACCAGCGTCTCGGCCAGCGCGTTGATGCCCTGACCGGTGCCCGGCAGCGACTGCCGTGGCCCGGGCGGTGGGGCGTTGACGACGCTGGCCCGCAGGGTGTCGCCGGTGCGGGTGACGCGCAGGTGGGTGGCGGCGCCGCGGGCGTGCCGGGCCGCGTTGTTCAGGCCCTCGCGCAGCACCCGGGAGCACAGTCGTTGCGCCTGCTCGGGGGCGTCGTGGGCCGCCGCCGACACCTCGGCCTCCAGCGGCATGCCGTGCGCGCGGTAGGTGCGCAGGAGCGGTTCCAGCTCGTTCAACAGGGGCTCGCTCGGGCGGGCCACGGAGGCCGGGCGGCGCAGCATCTCCAGGGCGACCCGGAGTTCCTCCATGGCCTCGCCGGCGGCGTCCGAGATGGCCCAGCACTTGTTCCGGGTGCGTTCGTCCGTGCCGGGTTGCACCTCGATGGAGGCGGCCTGGATCGACATCAGGCTGATCCGGTGGCCCACGCCGTCGTGGACGAGGGCGCTGATGCGGTTGCGCTCGTCGAGCTCGCGGGCCCGCAGCTCGCTCTCCCACTGGGCCCGCCGGGAACGCTCGGCGGTCTGTTGGGCGCCCACGGCGAGGCCGAGCAGGGCGGGGAAGAGGAGTTCGCCGAGTTCGTTCAGGACCGGCCGCTCCTCGAAGAGGGCCGCGCCGTCGAAGGCGTGGCTGGTGGTCCACGCGGCGATCGGCACCGCGACGGTGGCGAGCGCGAGCCAGGGACGGCGCAGCCGGACGGCGGTGTAGGTCGCCACGTACAGCGGCAGGTGTTGCCCGCTGGCGAGGAAGACGGCGCCCGCCGCGCTCGCGAAGGCGGTCGGGTGCCGGCGGCGGACGGCGATGGCGGCGGTGCCCGCCAGCGCGATCAGCAGGGTCAGCCAGAGTTCGCGGACCAGCCCCAGCTCCGGGCGCAGCAGCGTCGCGGGGACGACGATGACGGCGACGGTGACGGCGAGCAGCAGGTCGCGGCGGGGCGAGCGGACCAGGGCGAGGAACCGGTCCTCCGCCCACGCCGCCGCCCGGCGCGTGCTCAGTCGCGGCATCGGTCCGCCCGGAGGGGTCGTGGGAAGGCCCAGGGGCCGGCTGTTCGGGTGGGTCGGGGCACGGCGGACGTGCCGGTCGGCGTACGCGCTCGCGTACGGGCGTGGAACGGGGCCTGTTCACGATAGAGCGAATGTGCGGCGGTGTGACCGTTATGTCGCCAGGCTCACGGCCGAAGGGCGCGGGGCGCGGGGGCCGTGTGAGGGGGGGCCGCGCGGGCTAGAGGCGGTGGGCCGTGCCGGCCGGGCTGGCGCCGCGGGTGTCCAGGAGGAGTTGGGCCTTGGCGGCCAGGCCCTGGAGGTCGTACGTGCGGTGCTGCTGGAGCAGCACGGTCAGGTCGGCGTCCGCCGCGGCCTCGTACGGGGACTCGGCGCGCGGGACCGGGCGGCCGTGCACGCGCCACCGCGGGACGTACGGGTCGTGGAAGCTGAGCTGGGCGCCCAGTTCCTGGAGGCGGGAGGCGATCTCACGGGCGGGGGCGCCGGTCTGGTCGGCGACGTCGGGCTTGTAGCTGACGCCGAGCAGCAGCACCCGCGCGCCGCGCGCCGACTTGCCGTGCTCGTTGAGCAGGGTCGCGCAGCGCTGGGTGACGTAGCGCGGCATCCGGCCGTTGACCTCCTGGGCCAGTTCGACCATCCGCAGCGGGTAGCCGAGGGTACGGCCCGGGTAGCCGAGGTGGCCCGGGTCGACGGCGACGCCGGGGCCGCCGACGCCCGGCCCGGGGCGGAACGCCTGGAACCCGAACGGCTTGGTCTCCGCGCAGCGCACCACGTCCCACAGGTCGACGCCGATGTCGTGGCAGAAGATGGCCATCTCGTTGACCAGCGCGATGTTGACGTGCCGGTAGTTGCTCTCCAGCACCTTGACCGCCTCCGCCTCGCGCGGGCCACGGGCGCGGACCACCTTGTCCGCGAACCGCCCGTAGCAGGCGGCGGCGGCCTCGGTGCAGGCCGGCGTGAGGCCGCCGATGACCTTGGGCGTGTTGGCGTAGCCGAAGGCGCGGTTGCCGGGGTCCACCCGGCTGGGCGAGTAGGCGAGGTGGAAGTCCCGTCCGGCGCGCAGCCCCGAGCCGGCTTCGAGGATCGGGCGGAGGAACTCCTCGGTGGTGCCGGGGTAGACGGTGGATTCGAGCAGCACCGTGGTGTGCGGGCGCAGGTGGTCGGCGAGGGTGCGGGCGGCGTCGCCGACGGCGGTCAGGTCGAGCGACCGGTCGGCGGCGAGCGGGGTGGGCGCGCAGATGACGGCGGTGCGCACGCGGCCGAGCACGGCCGGGTCGGTGGTGGCCCGGAAGCCCCCGGCCAGCATGCGGCGCAGGCCGGCCGCGGACGGTGGGCCGGCCCCGGGCTCCTGTTGCGCCGCGCCGCCCCCGGCGCAGCCGCCGGGCGGGCGGCCCGCGGTGAGTTCGGCGACGGTGTGCGGGTCGGGGTCGTAGCCGATGGTGTGGAGGTGGGCGGCGGTCGCGGCCTGGGCGAGCGGGAGGCCGAGGTGGCCGAGGCCGATGACGGCGAGATCGGCGCGCATGGAGGTGCCGTCCTTCCAGGGCGATTCCGGATGGCGCGAATTCACACTAAGCGGAAATATGACCCACGGTGCGGATTGAGGGCCGGGCCTGACGCGGCGTAGCCCGCTTGGGGGCCTGGCCCGTCGTGGTGCGGTCTGCGACGCGGGTGTGGCCTGGTCGCGGT
This sequence comes from Streptomyces sp. MGP-BFMKR1, assembly GCF_057766585.1. Classification (NCBI taxonomy): domain Bacteria; kingdom Bacillati; phylum Actinomycetota; class Actinomycetes; order Kitasatosporales; family Streptomycetaceae; genus Streptomyces; species Streptomyces sp. MGP-BFMKR1. Next base: position 3,411,703 of record NZ_CM173408.1, on the reverse strand, counting down.
GCGGCCCGCGACGGGGGCGTGCGGGGGCGCGGGCGGCGTACGCGGTGCGGGGGTTTCCGAGCCGGGCGCGGGTGGCGCGGGGAGGTCACGCGCGGGCGCGCGGGCGCGTGGGGCGGGAGTGCAGGGCCGTGGGTGGCGGGGTAGGCGGGGGGTGCGGTGGCGCGGGGAACCGGGTGCTGTTCGCCGCCGGGCGTGGGGCGCGCGGTGCTGGTCACCCGGGTGGCGTAGTGGGCCGGGACGGCGGCGCAGGCTGGCTGGGCAGGCCCCAAGCGGTCAAAATCGTACAGAAGTGAGCGTGACCCCGATCACAGTGGGAGGCAGTGGTGAGGACAGCGACCCTGGGACCGGCGGAGCGCGCCACGGCGCTCGCCCAGATGGCGGGGCAGGAGCTGGACGTGCTGGTCATCGGCGCCGGCGTGGTCGGCGCCGGCACCGCGCTCGACGCCGCGACCCGCGGCCTGGCCACCGGCCTGGTCGAGGCGCGGGACTGGGCGGCGGGCACCTCCAGCCGGTCCAGCAAGCTGATCCACGGCGGGCTGCGGTACCTGGAGATGCTCGACTTCGCCCTCGTACGCGAGGCGCTGAAGGAGCGCGGGCTGCTGCTGGAGCGGCTCGCGCCGCACCTGGTCAAGCCGGTGCCGTTCCTGTACCCGCTGCAACACAAGGGCTGGGAGCGGCTGTACGCGGGCTCGGGCGTCGCCCTCTACGACGCCATGTCGGTCTCCTCGGGACACGGCCGCGGGCTGCCCGTCCACCGCCATCTGACGCGCGGCCGTGCGCTGCGCGTGGCGCCCGCTCTGCGCAAGGACGCGCTGGTGGGCGCGTTGCAGTACTACGACGCCCAGATGGACGACGCGCGCTTCGTGACGACCCTGGTGCGCACCGCCGCCTCGTACGGCGCGACCGTGGCCAACCGCGCCCGCGTCGTCGGCTTCCTGCGCGAGGGCGAGCGCGTCGTCGGGGCCCGGGTCTCCGACCTGGAGCAGGGCGGCGAGTTCGAGGTGCGCGCCCGACAGGTCGTCAACGCCACCGGGGTGTGGACCGACGACACCCAGGCCATGATCGGCGAGCGCGGCCAGTTCCACGTCCGCGCCTCCAAGGGCATCCACCTGGTCGTGCCCAAGGACCGCATCCACTCCACGACCGGGCTGATCCTGCGCACCGAGAAGAGCGTGCTGTTCGTCATCCCCTGGGGCCGGCACTGGATCATCGGCACCACGGACACCGACTGGGATCTGGACAAGGCGCACCCGGCCGCTTCCAGCGCCGACATCGACTACCTGCTCGAACACGTCAACTCGGTGCTCGCGACGCCGCTCACCCGGGACGACGTGGAGGGCGTGTACGCCGGGCTGCGCCCGCTGCTGGCCGGCGAGTCGGACGCGACCAGCAAGCTCTCGCGCGAGCACACCGTCGCGCACCCGCTGCCGGGGCTGGTCGTGGTCGCGGGTGGCAAGTACACGACGTACCGGGTGATGGCCAAGGACGCGGTGGACGAGGCCGTGCACGGGCTCGACCAGCGCGTCGCCGGCTGCGTCACCGAGGACGTGCCGCTGGTGGGCGCCGAGGGCTACCGCGCCCGCTGGAACGCGCGGGCCCGGCTCGGCCGCCGCGCCGGGCTGCACGTGGCCCGGGTCGAGCACCTGCTGAACCGGTACGGCTCGCTCGCCGACGAACTCCTGGAGATGATCGCCGCCGACCCACGGCTCGGCGAACCGCTGCCGCACGCCGAGGACTACCTGCGCGCCGAGATCGTCTACGCCGCCTCCCACGAGGGCGCCCGCCACCTGGACGACGTACTGACCCGGCGCACCCGCATCTCCATCGAGACCTTCGACCGCGGCACGCACAGCGCCCGCGAGGTCGCCGAGCTGATGGCGCCCGTCCTTGGCTGGGACGCGGGTCAGGTGGAGCGGGAGGTCGAGCGGTACGAGAAGCGGGTGGAGGCCGAGCGCGAGTCGCAGCGCCAGCCGGACGACCTGACGGCGGACGCGGCACGGCTGGGCGCCCCGGAGATTCAGCCGCTGTGACCGCCGGCGCCCGGCGCCCCGGCGGCGCCGGCCGCGCCCCGCGGGCCATCCCGCCGCTGCCCCGCCGCCCACGTGCCCGGCGCGCTCCGCCACCCGGGCCGGCCGGGCCCGCGCGGGCGCTCGGACCGTGCGGAGGGCGCCCGGCCGCGCGCCGGCCCTCCGTACGGGCGGTCGATGAGGCCACGCCCGGCCGAACCTTGGCCGAATATCTACGGAATGACGAGGGAACAGCGGGCGCGGCGCGCCGCTGGGGCCGCGTCGAACGTCCCTGCTCAACCAGGAGTGGCGGGAAATGATTGGCCCCCCGCGCGCCTCGCGCGACACCCCGTCGCCCCGTGTCGTGACCGGGGCGCGCCCACGCGCGCGCTGGGCCGGTACTTCCGCCCGTTCGTGGATGAGAGACAATGGACGCTCTGCCAGGGTGGGTTGATTGCAGAGGGGACGCATGTCGGAGGCGGAGCAGACGCAGGGCACGACTGGGCGCCTCCTCGCTGGGCGGTACCGGCTCGGCGAAGTCCTGGGCCGGGGCGGCATGGGGACGGTCTGGCGAGCCCGTGACGAGACGCTGGGCCGCACCGTCGCGGTGAAGGAACTGCGCTTTCCGTCAAGCGTGGACGAGGACGAGAAGCGCCGCCTGATCACCCGTACGCTGCGCGAGGCCAAGGCCATCGCCCGGATTCGGAGCAACGGCGCGGTCACGGTGTACGACGTCGTCGACGAGGACGACCGGCCGTGGATCGTCATGGAGCTGATCGAGGGCCGTTCCCTGGCCGACGTGGTACGCGACGACGGCGCGCTCACCCCGCGCCGGGCCGCCGAGGTCGGCCTCGCCGTCCTCGACGTGCTGCGCGCGGCGCACCGCGAGGGCATCCTGCACCGCGACGTGAAGCCGTCCAACGTGCTGATCGCCGACGACGGCCGGGTCGTGCTCACCGACTTCGGCATCGCGCAGGTCGAGGGCGACCCGTCGGTGACCTCGACCGGCATGCTGGTCGGCGCGCCGTCCTACATCGCCCCCGAGCGCGCCCGCGGCCACCGGCCGGGGCCGCCGTCGGACCTGTGGTCGCTCGGCGGCCTGCTGTACGCGGCGGTCGAGGGCGTCCCGCCGTACGACAAGAGCACGGCCATCGCCACGCTGACGGCCGTGATGACCGAGCCGCTCGACCCGCCGAAGAACGCGGGCATGCTCGAGGAGGTCATCTACGGCCTGCTGGCCAAGGACCCGACGCACCGGTTGGACGACGCCGGCGCGCGGGCGCTGCTGACGGCCGCGGTCAACGCGCCCGACGACGTCATCGACCGGCCGGTGTCGGCCGTCGAGCCGACCCGCACCATGCCGCTGCCCGCGGCGCCGACCGGCCCGTTGACGCCGCCGCGCCCCGGCCGGGCCCACCAGACGCCGGCCGCGGGCACACTGCCCGGCGCCGCCGGCCGACCCGCGGGCCGCGCGGCGAGCGCCACCGGCCTCGCGAGCGGTGGTCAGCCCACACCGCGCCGGGACGCGGCGACCCCGCCCCGGCCGCACGCCGTCCCGGGGGCGCCGGCCGCGCCGGGGCCCGCCGGCGGTTCGCGCGCCTCGATCACCGACGTGGTGCCCAAGCGGACGCTGGTCATCGTCGTGGTCGTCGTCCTGCTCGCCGTGCTGGGCACGGTGCTCGCCTTCGCCCTGGACGGCGGCGGCGACGGCGACAAGTCCGGTGCCCAGCCCACCGCTTCGAGCGGCCAGGACCAGACCACCGAGCCCGACCCGACCGGCGACGACGACGCGAACGCGCCGTCCACCGGCGCCCAGGACCCCACCGACCAGGGCGAGGGGAAGGACGGACAGGACCAGGGGGACGGGAAGTCCGAGCAGCCGGGTGACGCGCTGCCGGCCGGCTACCAGCGGGTGAGCGACGACGCGTTCCACTTCGGCATGGCGCTGCCCAAGGGCTGGCAGAAGCGGCCCATCCCGGGCTACAGCGGCGGCACGGTCTACAGCGCCTCCGGCGGATTCCCGCGCGTACAGGTCGACTTCAACGCCAAGCCGCTGCCCGACGCCGCCAAGGCGTGGCGCGGCGCCGAGCCCGGTGCCTCCCGCACGATGAAGGGCTACCGGAGCCTGGGCATCCGCTCCGTGCAGTGGAAGGGCTACCCGACCGTCGCCGACTGGAGCTTCGAGCGCCAGCAGCGCGGCCAGGCGGTGCGGGTGCTCAACCGCGGCTTCAAGGTGGACGCCCACCGCGGCTACGCCGTCATGATCACCTGCGCCAGGGACGCCTGGACGGAGAAGGAGTGCGCGACGCTGCGACAGACCGCGCTGCGCACCTTCACCCCGCGCGGCTGACGGGTCGTACGCTCTGGAGTGGGAGCGCGCCCGGTGCCCTTGCGGCGCAAGGGCCGTGCCGGGCCGCCGTCGAACGAGCGGAGTCGGTGGAGCGGTCGGCAGGAAGCCGCTCGGGCCCGTATCGTGAGAACCCGCCGCCGTGGGTAGCTGTACAAGCGCGGGGTTAGAGACCGGTAGAACGGTGACGCGCGGTGAGCCTTGGGCGAATCGCGCGCTTGGGGAGGCGTCGTGGACGACTACGCGGGTCGGGTACTCGCCGACCGCTATCGACTGCCGCTGCCGCCCGCCGATGAGTACGAGTTCGTGGAAACCCGCGCGTTCGACACCTACAGCGGCCAGGAAGTCCTGCTCAGGCAGGTGCCGTTGCCCGAGGTCGTCGAGGCCGAGGTGGTCGGCGAGGGCGCGGCCCACGGGGCGTACGGCGCCGGCGGCTGGCCGGGCGGCGGCCTCGACGCGCGGCGCAGGCCGGCGCACCTCGACGGCATCGGCGACCCGGCCGTGCGGCGCGCCATCGACGCGGCCACCGCCGCCGCCCAGGTGCCCGACCACCCCCGACTCGACCAGGTCTTCCACGTCTTCGCCGAGGCCGGCAGCCTGTGGATCGTCAGCGAGTACGTGCCGGCCCGGCCGTTGGCCGCGCTGCTCGCCGAGCGCCCGCTCACCCCGCACCGCGCCGCCGAGGTCGCCGCCGACGTGCTGACCGCGCTGCGCGCCCTGCACGCGCACGGCTGGACGCACCGCAACATCACCACCCGTACCGTGCTGGTCTGCGACGACGGCCGCGCGATGCTCACCGGGCTGGCGGCGGGCGCGGCGGAGGAGGCGCTGTGCGGCTACGACCCGGTGCCCGAGGCGCTGCGCGCCCCCCGCCCGCGCGAGCCGCTGGACGATGCGGTCCCCGCCCGCGCGGCGGAGCCGGGCGCGCGCCCGGCGGCCGGCACCCCGCGGGTGGACGCCGGCGCGGTGCCGTCGGCCCGCCCCGGCACCGGCCCCGACTCGGTGCGGGAGGCCGCCCCGGGCGGCCCGCCGCCCGGCCCGGGCCCGGCGCGGAACGCCATGCCGCCGCCGGCGGCCCCGGTCGTACGGCGCGGCCCCGCCGGCCCCGTCTACCGGGACCAGGGCCCGCCGGGCGGCGCCGCGCCAGCCGGCGGCGGCCCGGGCGAGGGCGGAGCGGACCCGTACGGGCGGGCCACGCCGTCGCGCGCGCCGCGCGCCGGCGCCATCGCCGCCTACCGCGCCGGGGCGCGGGCCGCCGCGCGCGAGGCCGTCGAGGGCTCACCCGCCGACACGACCGACACGACCGACACGACATCGGGCACCGGCCCGGCCGCCGGCGCGCGCGCCGTGGCGCCGGGTGCGGCCGGGGCGCGACCGGGCGCGGCGGTCGAGGACGAGTGGTGGGCCGAGGGCCGCGACGAGCCGTACTGGGACGAGGACCAGGAGGGCGCCGAACCGGGGGCACCCGAGGCGAGCGAGCCGGCCGACGAAGCCGACGCCGACGCGCGCGTGGCCCCCGCCGCGCCCCGGGGCGGCGACGGCTACCGCGGGCCCGACTCCGCGCTCGCCGCCGAGCGGGCCCGGCAGGCGCGCATCGTCGTGGTCGGCGCCGTCACCGAGCGCTGGGCCCCCGAGCAGGCCGGCCCGGTGCACGAGAACTGGCGGCTGGCCCCGCCCGTCGGCCCGGCCGCCGACCTGTGGGCCGTTGGCGTACTCCTGTTCCGCGCGGTGCAGGGGCACGCGCCCTACCCCGAGGACAACGCGAGCGAGCTGGTCCATCTGGTGTGCGCCGAGCCGCCCGCGTACGCCGAGGAGTGCGGCGCGCTGCGACCCGTGGTCGAGTCGCTGCTGCGCCAGGACCCCACCGAGCGCCCGGACTTCGAGGAGTTGCGCGGCTGGCTGCGCTCGCTGATCAGGTCGGCGCCCGAGCCCGACGTCGGCAGCCGCACCGTCACCGTGCCGCCCGCCGAGGCGATCGGCACCGGCGACCCCAGGCGGCTGCCGATCCTGCGCCGCCGCGGCGAACTGGTGCGCCGCCGGCGCCAGGCCGCGACCCTGCACGGCCGGCACCGGCACAAGCGGGGCAAGCCGCCCCGGGTGCCCCGACAGCGCCACGAGACGCACGACGCGGCGCCCCGGCAGGAGAAGCACCTGCGCCTGGAGGCGCACGACACCGCCCCGCTCCGCGACACCCGCGCGCCCGGCGCGCGCGCCCCGCGCCACCTGGGCCGGTTGCTCCTGGTGTTGATACTGCTGCTGCTCGCGGCCGGGGTGCTGTACGCCATGTTGTTCATGCCCAAGGCCGACGAGGGGGAGGGCCCGGACCGTGGCGCCGGCACGTCGCACAGCGGCCCGCCGGCCACCGACCCGGAAGCCGGCCGCGTCGACCCCGGCGAGCGGGCCGGCGACGGAGCGCCCACCGGGCAGCAGCCGCAGTCCACCGACCCGACCGCCCTGGCCAAGGGGTTCGCGCTGCGCAAGGACCCGGACGGCTTCCAGGTCGCCGTCGCCGAGGACTGGAAGCGCCGCCCGCCCAACGGCCGTGGCCAGATCCGCTACCTCGGCAGCGACTACGAGATGATCGTCGTGCCCGGCCGGGACAAGACCGCCGAGTACGGCAGCGACCCCATGAAGTACCAGCAGAACCTGGAGCCGGAGCTGGCCCCGTACCGCGACTCCGACTGGGCGTCGGCCACCGGGCTGCGCCGGATCGACGTGGGCCAGACCGCGATGGCCGAGGGCGCCTTCGGTTGGAAGGACACCAGCGGGCGGCAGGTGTACGTGCGCAACCTCGCCATGATCATCAGTGGCCGGTACCACGTGCTCCAGATCATCGGCCCGGCCGACGAACGCGGCGCCGTGGACCGCTACTTCGACCAGGCGGCGGCCAGCTACCGCGCCACCCGCTGATCACCGAGCCGCCGGCCGCCCGGAGCTGCCGGGTGGCCCGAACGTCGGCGGGTGGCGCGAACACCGGGCGGGCGCGGGCGCCGGCGGGCGGGCGTAGGCGGTACGGGACGAGCACGAAGCCGGCGGACGGCGAGACCCTGAACGGGCGTCCGATCAGACGGCGCTGACGCGGAACGGAGTGCGGCTCAGGCGTCGGGCGACGGGCAGCGGTTGGCGTGCGAGGCACGGGCCACGGTCGCGGCCTTCTGCCCCTGCCTTTGCCTCGACCTCGACCTCGACCTCGTCGAGCTGGTTCCGGACAGCCTGGCGGGTTGAGTACCGGGACGGGGTGCGGCTGTTGCTGCCGGCAGGTGTCCGTCCGGGCTCAGTCTTCCTTGGGCGTCGGCTTTCCGCTCGGGCTCTCCCGGTCGTCGGGCCGTGCGTCGGGCTTGGCCTCGGCGTCGGGCTTCGGTGTGGCCTCCGCGTCCGCATCGGCGTCGGGCTTGGCGCCGGTGGTCGGGGTGGCGGACGGGTCCGGTGCGGCGTCGACGCGGAGTTGGTCGCGGGCGATGGCGAAGAGTTCGTCCTGCTCGGCGCGGTGTGGCCCGGTCGCCGTGGTGTCGATGAGGAGCTGGTAGACGCGCTGTTCGGCGCCGGGGACGAAGAGTTCGAGGCGGCGGCGCTGCTCGCGCTTGCCCCGGGCCTGGTAGTCGACCTCGATCCAACGGGCCCGCTGGCCGTACCAGTCGATGCTGTGCCGGCGGGTGCGCACGCCCTCCATCGCCGAGTCCTTGGTCGTGCGGTACCAGGTGATCTGCTTCTCGGACGCCTCGGTGGCGGTCGCGCCGCGGCTCGTGTCGCGCTTGAGGCTGATAGTGAAGGCCCGCTTGTCGCCGCCGACCCAGTTGGCCTGCGTGCGGGTCGTGTCGCGCAGCGCGTAGCCGTCGGGCAGGGCCACCGTCGCGGTCAGCGGCTGGTGCGGGTGCAGCCGCCAGCCGGCGGGCAGTGCCGGGCGCCCGGCGTCGGTCGGGGTGGCCGTGGGCGTCGGGGTGGCGGTGGGGCTCGCGGCCGTGCTGGGCGGGGCGCTGGTCGGGGGAGCGGGGGCGGCCTCGTCGTCGCTGAGCGGGCCCGTGAGGAGGAAGACGCCCGCCCCGACGACGAGCACCAGCGCGCCCAGCGCCCCGACGGCGACGCGGGGCCGCACCCCGCCCCACGGCCCGCGCTTGCCCGCTGTGCTGCCGGCCCCGGCACCGCCCGCAGCCGCACCGCCGGCCGCGCCGGCCGCCTGCGCCGTCATGGGCACGGCCGGCGGCAGCGCGCCGGGCAACCCGCCCGCGCGGCCGGCCCCGGCCGCCTGGCCCGCGCCGCTGGACGTCCCGTACCCGGCGGAGTGCGGCGGCAGCGGCGTACCGGCCTGGCCGTACGGAGAGACCGCCGGGCCGGCGGCCGGCGGCCCGGCGGCGCCCAGGCCGGCCGGGGCGTGCTGACTGTGCTGGTCCTGCGGGTTGGGCTTGTGGGGCTGGTGGGGCTGGTGGGGTCGTGCGAGCTGGTGGGACGGGTCGGCGGGGTGTGACCGGTTGCCGAGCGCGGTGAGTTGTTGGGTGTCGTCGGACCTGGGTGCGCGCTGCGGCTGTGACGGCGCCGGTCCCGGCTTGGCGCCGGTGTCGGCGCCGGTGTCGGCGTCAGGGGCGGGGTCGCCCGGTCGTAGTGCGCGGAGCTGGATGGTGTCCATCGCCGAGGGCTTGCGGGGCTGGTTGCCGGGCCGTGGCCGCTGCGGCTCCGGCGCCGCCGCCAGCGCGCGCAGCGCCTCCTCGGCCTGTTCGGCCCCGGGCCTGGCCGCCGGGTCCCGCGCCAGCAGCCGCCCGATCAACTCGGTCAGCGGCCCGGTTCGTACGGGTGGGTGCGGCCCGGCACCGAGCATCGCCGCCACCGTCTCCGCCGGGGTCTCGCGACGGAACGGAAGCACGCCCTCCACCGCCGCGTACAGCACGACACCCAGCGCCCACAGGTCCGCCGGCGGCGCCAGCGCGGCGGGCTCGGGGCCCAGCCGCTCGGGGGCGACGAACTCCAGCGCGCCGGCCGGTCCGTGGGCCGCCGCCGTCCCCGCCGCGCTCGCGCCGGGGGCGGGCGTGCCGGGGTGCGCCGCGCCGGCCGGGTCGCCGAGCGCCGCCCGTCTCTGCTGGTCCACCGCGTGCACCATGCCGAAGTCGGACAGCACGATCCGCCGAGCGCCGTCGCCCGCACCCGGGGCGGCGCCGGTGGCGGCCGGGCGCTCTCGGCCGAAGAGGATGTTGCCGGGCTTCACGTCGCCGTGCACGATGCCCGCGGCGTGCGCGGCCCGCAGCGCGCCGGCGACCGCGAGGCCCACGTGCGCGGCCTGCCGCACGCCGAGGGTGGCGCCGCGCAGCGTGGCCGCGAGCGAACCGCCGCGTACCAACTCCATCACCAGCCACGGCCGGTCCTCGATGGTGAGCACGTCGTGGACGGTGATGACGGAGGGGTGCTCGATGCGGGCGGCGGCGCGCGCCGCCTGTCCGAGCAACTCGTACGCCCGCGCGCGCTGGTCGGCCGGGAGCCCCGCGGGCAGCCGGGGCTGCTTGACCGCCACCTCGCGGCCCACGAGTTCGTCGCTGGCCTGCCATACGGTCCCCAGCGCACCGTCGCCGAGGTGGTCGCCGAGCCGGTAGCGGCCGGCGAGCAGCCCCCGGCCGTGGAACGGCCCCGGACCACCGCCTCGTCCCACCGGCGGCTGTTCCCCCGACATCGCGCCCTCCCCTCCGTGCGTCATGTCGTCCATCATCGCTCGATGTTGCGACGTACGGGACACAAGGGGGCCCTCGCGCGCGAGGGCCCCGGGCGCGGACGGCGGAGGGCGGCGCGCGACGGCGTGCGACGGGGCGCGGCGGGAGCCGGCCGAGCCGCCCTCGGGAACTCACGCGGGGACTTCCACGGGGCCGACGTCGCGGCATCCGGCGGGGCTTCGACGGGGCTTCGGCGGGGCGCGGGGCGGCCTGCGGGAGGGGCGCGCGGCCGGGAGTGCGTCGTCACGGAGCGTCGATGCCGTGTTGTGTCCTTGGCGCGGCTCGTTACGCGGGGGAGTCGGCTTCGCCCTCCGGTACGCTCCGTTGGATGCGAGCTGTGCGGAGGCACGAGGACGCGGAGCGGGTCGCGACGGCGGCTTCGGCGGCGCGCCCAAATGCTGCTCGGACGGGGCGTGCGGCCTTTGCGCGGGCCGTTGTTCGACTCCCCGCGATGTGCGTCGCACAGTATGCACCACCCATACTCCTTGGCGCTGGAATATGTCTGAAGTGCTTGGTGAGGTGACTGTACGTCAACCATGCTGTCTCGTTGTGGGGTCACGTTCCGTGATCCCGGAGAGGCGCGAAGCGATGTGTCCACCGGTTCGGATGGTGTGAGCGGTGCAGGTGCTTCAGGTACAGATGGAGGTCCGGCCAGACCCGGCCGAGGTGGGAAGGGCGCGCCGCTGGGCGCGGTCCCGCCTCGTGCGCTCGGGGGTGGCCGTTGACGAGCCGTTGGCAGAGACGCTCGTCTTGTTGATCTCAGAGCTAGTGACCAACGCCGTGGTGCACACGGGCTGCCCCGCCGTGCTGCGGATGCTCTTCCCCGCGCAGTGCGCGGACCCCGCGGACCCCACAGATCCCGCAGACCTCGCGGACGGAGGCCAGGGCGGCGCCCCGGCCGCCGGCTACGGCGCGGCGGGCCTGGACGCGGCCGACCCGGCAGCGGCGGGCACGCCCGCGCTGCCACCCGGCGCGGGCGCCGGGCTCGCGGCGCTGGCCGACGGGGCGTACGGGGCCGGCTCGACGCCCGCGCCGGCCAACGGCGTTGACCCGCCGGCGGTGGCGATGGTCCGGGTGGAGGTCGCCGACGCGAGCGCCTGCCCGCCGCGCCCCCGGTGCGCCGACGACGACGACACCAACGGGCGCGGCCTGGAGTTGGTGGACGGCCTCGCGGACCGCTGGGGCTGGCAGCCGGAGGGCAATGGCAAGAGCATCTGGTGCGAGGTGGACCGACAGGGCGCCACCACGCCGTCCACGGCGTACTCCGGCGCGCACCTGGCCGCCCAACCCGCCCAGCCCCCCGAGGCCGCCGAGGTCGTGCCGCCCGGGCTGGTCGGCGGCGCGACCCGGAACGAAGCGGGTGGTTCCGAGGTCCTGGGCCCGGCGGCGGCTGCCGCGACCGTGACGACCGCCGGGACCGTGGCCGCCACCGGGACGGCGGTGGCCATCGAACGCGCGGTGTCGCTGGCGGGCGCGTGCGCCACCCGGCGCCGCGCCGCGCGCCAGATGTGAATCAATAAGTCCAGACCAGGTGTTGACGTGGCGTGTTCAATTGATCACCCTTAGGTGCAGCGATACGCCGTGAGGGGACGCCGAGGGCCGCTCGCGCCCGGGTGCGGAGACGCCCGCGGCCTGGTCCTCGGCGAGAGCGGATCGCGGTTCGGCGCGCTTCCAGGGCGGCGGCGCCGGATGGGCTGGCGGTGCGCGGTGCCGTGCTCGGGGCGCGCACGTGCGCACCGCCCAGCCAAGTCCCCTGCCCGGCGCGGCACGTGGCGCCCGGCCGCACTCCCCGAGGAGCGAGCGGCGGGCGCTCGCCCGTGGACGCGGGTCGCTTCGGGTCGCGCCGTACGGGCCGTACGGGCCGTGGTGAGCCGCGCCGTACGAGCCCTGCCGGCGCGTCGTACGCACCCCCGTCACATACGCACCCCTGTCAGGGAGCGTGGCGGGGCGCGGCCTCGATGACCTCTTCCAGCAGCCGCCGTGAGGCCAGGAGTTCGGCGACCTGCTCGTCGATCCGGTCCCGCTCGCGCCGCAACTCGTCGGCGAGTTCCGGCGTGCACGGCCGCAGCACCCCGTCCCGCTCGCACACGCTCGGCAGCAGCCGGCCGATGACGGCGGTGGTCAGGCCGGCGGCGAGCAGCGACCTGATGTAGCGCACGAGCCGTACGTCGTCCTCGGCGTAGACCCGGTAGCCGTTGCCGAGCCGGCGCGGGGTGAGCAGGCCCTGTTGCCCGTAGTACCGCAGCAGCCGCACGCTCACCCCCGTGCGCTCCGCGAGCTGGCCGATGCGCAACGGCGGGCCCGACTCGGCTTCCGGCTCCGCTTCCGCCGCCGCCGACGCCGGCGTCCGCTCCGGGGCGGGGCCCGTGGGGCGCGCCGTCGTCGGGGCGGTGGTGCCGCCCCGGGGGTGCTGGCCAGCGCGGGTCTGCGTACGCACCTGCGACATGTGCTCTCCTCCTCCGCCCGGTCTCCGCTCCAGTCTCTCTGGTCCCGTGCGTCACTTCGCCACACTGTCTTGAGCATGCCACCAATAGGAGGCTTTATCGTCGCCCCATGGCCTACCGCGAACTCGTCACTCGCCCCGTGCTGAACTGGTCTTTCGTCACCCTGGCGGCTCGTACGCCGGTCGCCATGGCACCGCTCGCCCTGGTCCTCCTGGTACGGGAACGGTCCGGTGGCTACACGCTGGGCGCGGTCCTCGCCGCCGCGTACGTCGTCGGCGAGGTGGTGGGCGCCGTCGCCCTGGGGGCCCGGCTGAACTCCGCCCGCGCGCGCCCCCACCTCGCGCTCGGCCTCGCCGTCGGCGCCGTCGCCTTCGCCGCGCTCGGGTGTGTGGGGTCGGCGCACCCGGTGTTGCTGGGCGCCCTCGCGGTGGTCGCGGGTGGCGCGCCGGCCGCCGCCCCCGGCGGGCTGCGCGCGCTGCTGACCAGCCTGGTGCCGGAGCGCCTCGGCACGCAGGCGCTCAGCATGGACGCCATCCTCACCTACGGGGTGTGGACGGCCTCGCCCGCGCTGGCGACCGGGCTCGCGCTCGGCGTGCACCCGGCGCTGCCGCTGCTGCTCGGCGCGGTGCTCGCGGCGTGCGCCGCGGCCGGCCTCTGGGCGCTCCCGGCGGGGTGGGACGCGGACGAGAGCGACCGCGAGGGCGCGTCCATGCTGCGCACCCTGGCCGCCGCCTGGCCGGTGTACGTCACCGGCGCCGCGGCGCTCTCGCTGCTCGCGCTCGCCGAACTCGTCCTGCCGGCCCTGCTCGAACAGCGCGGCATCGCGGTCGGCTGGGCCGGGCCGGTACTCGCGGGCTACTCGGTCGCCGCCGCCGTCGGCGCCTTCCTCTACGGGCTGCGCGGGTGGCCCGGGACGCTGGGCACGCAGAGCTTCGTGCTGCTGCTCGCGGTCATCGCGTGCGTGGCGGCTGCGGCGGTGCTGCCGGGACTCGCCCTGATCGCGGGCGCCATGCTGCTGGCGGGGCTGCTCCAGTCCGGGGTGCAGGTGACCCGCAACCTGTCGCTGCGCGACGCCCTGCCACAGAGCGCGCTCGCCGCCGGTTACTCGATGCTGTACGCGGCCGTGGGGCTCGGGTACGCGACGAGCGCGACCCTGTCCGGCGTCGTACAGAACGCGACGTCGCCGAGCACGGCGGTCCTCGGCGGGGTGGGGTTCGCGCTGCTGCTCACCCTGGTCGCGGGGGCCGGTGAACGACGGTCGGCCGCCACGCGCCGCCGCGCGACCCGGGCCGACCAGGCCGTCGCGGCGGCTTCCGGAGCACCGGCTTCCGACGCGGCGGCTCTTGGCGCGGCGGCTGCCGACACCGCGGCTTCCGGTCAGGCGGGCCCCGGTGTGGCGGGCTGCGCGGTGAGCGGGCCCGGGGCCGACGAGGGGGCCGGCGGCGGGGGACGGGTCGGGGCCGCCGGTGAGTGAGGTGCCTGGTGGTCCGTCCGACGGCGGGTCGCGGAGCGCCGGCCGGGTCGCCGCCGGGTTCGGGGCGCGGCGGCCCGAAGGCGTGCGCGCGAACTCGCGAGACGACCAAGGCCCGTGAGGCGTACGGGGGGCACGGGTCGTACGGGCTGCACGGGTCGTACCGGACAGGCGGGGCGTACGGGACAGGCGGGGCGGGCCGGTGTGCGGGAAGGGCGGCGCGGCAGGCCCCGGGGTGGGCCGGTTACCGCAGGTCGCGGGCGATCCGCTGGGCTATTCGACGGGACTCGGTGGCCAACTCCCTGAGCATGCCGCTGGCCGGGTTGGCGTAGCCCGTGAAGTACAGGCCGGGGGCCGCCGCCTGGCGGCGCGCGCCGTGGGCGCGCGGGTGGCCCCGGGCGTCGAGGACGTCGAGGTGGCCCACGAGGTCGTCGAGGCCGGGGCGGTAGCCGGTGGCGGCGATGACCACCTCCGCGTCGACGCGGCTGCCGTCCACCAGCACCGGCTTGTCGCCGTCGAAGGACTCGACCGCGGCGACGATCTCGACCCGACCCGCTCGTACCGCGCGGACCAGCCCGGTGTCCCGCACCGGAACGGCCCCCGCCCGGGCGCGCGAGTAGAGCCCGGCGACACCGACCGACGCGGGGCGGGGCAGCCCGTGCCCGGCGAGGTCGGGCGCGCACAGCCGGGCCCGGACGGCCGACACGCGGTCCGCCACCGGCACCGGCAACCGGCGGGCCAGCACCGCCGACCGCTGCGCCGACCAGCCGAGACGCGACCGGCGCACGACGTGCGGGACGGTCCGCACCGCGAGCCTGACCCGGCCGGCGCCGCCCTCGGCCAACTCGGTGGCGATCTCGGCGCCCGAGTTGCCGGCGCCCACGACGAGGACGTCCTTGCCCTGGTACGGGCTGGCGTTGCGGTAGTCGGCCGCGTGCAGCAACTCCCCGGCGTACTCCGTACGGCCCGGCCAGTCGGGGAGGTAGGGCGTGTGGCTGTACCCGGTGGCGACGACGACCGCCCGCGCGGTGAGTTCGCGCCCGCCGCTGGCGTGCAGCACCCAGGGGTTCGGCGGAACGTCGCCGTCCGCCGCCGCGCGGGCCACGCGCGCGACCTCGACGCCGGTGACGCACTCCAACCGGTGGTGCTCCACGTACTGCTCCAGGTACCGCACCAGGTCGTCGCGCCCCACCCAGCGGCCGTACCCGCGCGGGATGGGCAACCCCGGCAGCGCGGACATCCGCCGGGTGGTGTGCAACCGGAGCCCGTCGTAGTGCGCGCGCCAGGCCCCGGCCACCGCGTGGCTCCGCTCCAGGACGACCGCGCGCACGCCGCGCTCGCCGAGCGCGGCAGCCGCCGCGAGTCCGCCGGGGCCGCCGCCGATGACGTACACGGGGGTGCGGGGGGCGGGAGTTCTGTCGGCCATACGCGTGAGCGTAGTCGGATCATTGACGGGTTTCGGTCAAACCGGTACCGAATCGGTTGCGGAAGGGTTACGGACCGCGACCCGCCCGCCGTCGACCAACCGTCGGGACGGGGCGGCGGCACCGGCCTGACGACCCGTTACGGCGCGGCCCGTCGCGGCGGACCCGTGCCGAGCGGAACGGCCGCCCCCGGTGGGCCCGGCTCCCCCTCGGCGGTGTTGAATGCGGAGGCGGACGGACAGGCGGCTGCGGGCGGGGCGGCGTGCGAAGGGAGACGCGGATGCTGGAGCCGGTCGAGTTGGAGATGTACGGGCTGGTGCTGCGCCCGTGGGAGGAACAGGACCTCCCCGCCATCGAGCGCGGCCTGGCCGATCCGGAATACCGCCGCTGGAGCGCCGTCAACTCGCCCGCCGCCTACCCGGACGGCGCGTGGGACTTCCTCCGCGCCCGCACCGAGGGCTGGCGGCGCGGCGACATGACCTCCTTCGCCATCACGGACCTGACGACCTCCCAGGTGCTCGGCAGCGTCTACGCCGGCACGCTCGACTTCGACCACCGCAGCGCCCGCGTCGGCTACTGGGTGCTGCCCGAGGCCCGCGGCCAACGGGTGGCCGCGCGCGGCCTGGAGACGATGACCCGCTGGCTGTTCCAGCACGTCGGCCTGCACCGGCTCGAACTCGGGCACGCCGTGGGCAACGACGCCTCGTGCCGGGTGGCCGACCGCTGTGCCTACCGCGTCGAGGGCATCTTCCGCGGCGCCATGGTGGACCTGTCGCGCACGCCGCGCGACATCCACGTGCACGCCCGGCTGGCCACCGACCTGCCGCCGTACCGCTTCGGCCAGACCGCCGTCCCCTCGGCCGCGGACGCCGCCCGCGCCCACACCCCCGCCTGGGCGGCGGCCCCCCAGCGACCCACCCCTGACCGCGAGCGCCATCCCTCCTGAGCCCACCGGCTCGCGCCGTTCCCCGCGTACTCGGGCCCACCCGCACGCCCTGGCGACCCGCCCGACCCGGCGGCCGGAGCCCCCGCGCCCGTCAGGGCCAGAGCAGCTCGCGGGTCCAGCCGTCGTCGGTCGCGCGGTAGCGCAGCCGTACGTGCCGGCGGCGTTCGTCGCCCTGGAAGAACTCGACCTCCTCCGGGTCCAGGACGTACAGCGTCCAGGTCGGGGCCGGGGCGTCCGGCTCGCGCTGGGCGCGCTCCCAGGCGGCGGCCGATGCCCGGTCCAACTCCTCGTACGCGTCGAGCACCTCGCTCTGCCGGCCGACCAGCGCCGCGGCGAGGGCGCCCGGGGAACGCCGGCGCAGGTCGGCGGCGCTCTCCTCGGGCCCGGCCGTCACCACGCGGCCGGCCACCCGCACCTGGCGCCCCACCTCGGGCCAGTAGAAGGCGAGCGCCGCGTACGGTCTCGCGGCCAGGTCGCGGCCCTTGCGGCTGGTGCGGTGGGAAGCGAAGTGCCAGCCGTGCTCGTCCGCGTCGTGCAGCATCACCACCCGCACGGAGGGCCGTCCCTCGCCGTCGGCCGTCGCCAGCGTCATGGTGTGCGGCTCCCGCGCCCCGGCGTCGGCCGCCTCGCGCAGCCAGCGCTGGAACAGGGGGAGCGGCTCGGCTGGCGCCGCCTCCGGGTCGAAGTGCGGCAGCCGGTCCTCCCAGACCCGCAGGGTCCTCAGCAGTTCGCGGAAGGCCCGCTGGTCCTCGTCGTTCATCGGGTTCATCACCCCTCCATACTCGCCGCCGCCCGGCCTCCGTGCCGGCTACTCGCCGGGCGGCTCGTCCGGGCGGGGCCCGGACCCGCTGGCCACCGGGCAGCCGCCCTCCGGGTGCGCGACCGGCCGCGCACCCGGCCCCGGGCGGGCCGCGGCTATGTACGCGCGGGCCAGGGCGACGACCACCGCGGCGTACGGCGTCTCGCGTCGGGCCGCGCTGAAGTGCGCGGTGGGGCCCGGGCCGTCGGCGCGGTAGACGCGCACGGCCTGGTCGGTGGTCTCCACCCGGCGAACGTCCCGCCAGGGCGTGGCGCTGCCGTCCAGGAACAGGGTGTCGGCGGAGAGCGCGAAGCGCCCGTAACCGACCGTCCCGCCGCGCCCCAGGCGGTGCTCCGTGCGCGGCAGTTCGTCGGCCGTCGCCACCTCGGCTATGCGCACCGCGGCCTCACCGCTCACCGCGTACACCACCTGACCGGCCCGGTCCCGGACCTCGGTCCACTCGACGGCCTCGCCCGGTCCGCCGTGCGGCGCGTACGCGCTCTCACGGAAGGAGCTGACCCGCGCCTCGGACCAGGGGAGCGCGCGCACCTCCGCGCCGTGCGTGAGCACGAAGCCGTGCTCGAAGCAGTGGAAGACCACGGGCGGCGGCCCCTTGAGCTCCTGCCAGACCCTGGTGCCGATCGGCACCACCACGCTGAGCACCACCAGCCCGACGCCGACGAACCGACCGACCGTGCCCATGTCCCGGTCGGAGGCCACGCTCGCGGCGGTCACGAGCGCGCCCAGCAGGAACATGAGCATGCTCAGGGTGCAGCCGAGGCAGGCCACCCCGTCGCGCTCCGTCTTCGCGCTTCCGACGAAGCGGCCGAAGTCGCGCCGGTCCGCCATGACCCGTACGTCGCCTTCGGGTAACTCCTTCGCCAGCTTCATGCTCGCCCCCGTCCCGCACCTCGGCTACCGGTTGTGATGCCGCGAGTACAGCACCATGTATAGCGCGCTCCACTGACAACCGCGGCCCGCACGCCAAAAGCCCTGGCAGGAGGCGTCCGCCCGGACCGAAGGCCCGCCACTGGCAAGGCCGTTGGCCCGGTCGCCGCCCCGGCCGGCCCCCGCGCTCGACGACCACCCGGACGGTAAGTGCCGCTGTGCGCCGGCCTGTTGGCGCTGCGCGTCCGGCCGCCGCGCGCCCCGCGTACGCCGCGCCCCCACCGCCCACCCGTCGCCCCGCGACGCGGTCGGCTCCCCGGAAAACTCCCCGCCGCACCCGTCGCCCGCGCCGCGAAGGTGTCCGTCGGATTCATCGGCGTCACCGAATGCGCACATCTTCCGCCGACACGCGAAAGCCGTGTGAATGACGTCACCATGAAGTGCCGTACGACGGCCCGGAATTGGTCCGTACTTGGCGCCGGGGGTGGCGTCGAAAGATCAACGAACGGGTTCAAACGGGACCGGCCGTTAAGATCATCCGGCGGCAATTCCCGGGCTATGTCCACATTTTGGGGCATTCGCTATTGCCGAGTTCTGGCGACTGTGTAACAGGGTGATCTGGTTATTGAAATGACCATGGAGAACCGGGCAGAGTCTTTGCAGGCGCAGTGGAAATCATCCCGCTGCCAAGCGTGATTGCAACAAATTCCCCCCACAGCACGCACGCGAAGGGTCAACTCTTCATGGCATCTCACAAGCGCATGAGCAACCGTCGTCTCACCCTGGCGATAGGCGCCGCAGCGGCGGTCGCCGCCGGGGCGTTCGTGGCCGTTCCGGCCGGCGCCACCGACGCGCCCGCCGAGGGCACGGTCTACGGCGCGAACGCCAAGGGCGCCGTCGACGGCAGCTACATCGTCATGCTCAAGGGCGGCAAGAGCGTCAAGGCCGCCGACTCGGGCAAGGACCTGGCCAAGGAGTACGGCGGCCAGCTCTCGCGCAGCTACGACTCGGCCATCAACGGCTTCTCGGCCAAGGGCCTGAGCGAGACCGAGGCCAAGCGCCTCGCCGCCGACCCGGCCGTGGACAAGGTCGTCCAGAACAAGACCTTCAAGGCCACCGGCACCCAGGACAACCCGCCGTCGTGGGGCCTGGACCGCATCGACCAGACCGACACGCAGGGCGACTCCGCGTACACCTACCCGGACAGCGCTGGTGAGGGCGTCACCGCGTACGTCATCGACACCGGCGTGCGGGTCACGCACAAGGACTTCGAGGGCCGGGCCACGCACGGCTTCGACGCCGTGGACGGCGACGACTCGGCGGACGACGGCAACGGGCACGGCACGCACGTCGCCGGCACCATCGCCGGCGCGGACCACGGCGTGGCCAAGAAGGCCAAGATCGTGGCCGTGCGCGTGCTGGACGACCAGGGCTCGGGCACCACCGAGCAGGTCGTCGCGGGCATCGACTGGGTGACCGAGAACCACCAGGGCCCCTCCGTGGCCAACATGAGTCTGGGCGGCGGCGCCGACGAGGCGCTGGACGCGGCGGTGCAGAAGGCCATCGCCTCCGGCGTGACCTTCGGTGTCGCGGCCGGCAACGAGTCGACCGACGCCGGCCAGGGCTCGCCCGCGCGGGTCCCCGAGGCCATCACGGTCGCCTCCAGCACCGACGCCGACGAGCAGTCGAGCTTCTCCAACTACGGCGAGATCGTCGACATCTACGCCCCGGGCTCGGACATCACCTCCGCCTGGAACACCGGCGACGACGCCACCAACACCATCTCGGGCACCTCGATGGCCACCCCGCACGTCGTGGGCGCGGCGGCCGTCTACCTGGGCGCCCACCAGGACGCCACGCCGGACGCGGTGGCGAAGGCGCTGACCGACGGCGCGACCCCGGACAAGATCAGCAACCCGGGCCAGGGCACGCCGAACAAGCTGCTCAAGGTGGTCGAGTAAGCCGCTGAGACGCATCCCCTACGACCGCTGTCGCGCGGCGCGCACCAGGTCGGGCCGGCCCTGGGCTGGAGCGACCACCGGGCGGGCCGGGTGGCGGACACGGGGAACGTCGAACGCGGTTGACCGCTTCGGATGAGACCGGGTCGGGCGTGGTGGCCGTCATGATGACGGACCGCCGCGTCCGGCCCGGATTTCCGTGCTGGGTAAGGCCCTTGGTACATCGGACGCGTGCGGGCATGCGCGGGATTGCGGGCGGCGGCTTTTCCGTCGCGAATAGCGCGCCCCTGTCCGCCCGCGTGCGCCCCCCGAATTCGCGCCGGGGGTTGTCTTCCGTTGCCACCTATCGCGCCGGCGGAATGCCGAATGAGCGTGCGTAGTACCGGGCTTGGTCGTATGGCCGGCGGTCGGTCGCATTCATGGCGAGGGGGCGTGGGAGCGTGAGGCGGTGGTGAGTCGCGCGTTGCCGCCCGCGTTGTGACGCCGTTGGGTCGCATCGCGCCGGGGCGGCGCAGGGAATGGCACGGGCCGGAAAAGCGGGCCTGCCTGGCGCCGCATGAGCCGCGTGCGTACGTCGCGTCGGGAGCGGCGCGCTACGCGAGCGGACCGAGTGCGGCGGGCGGCGGCTGCCGGTCGGGGCGACGCGGGTGCGCTCGGAGCGCTCGGTGTGCGTGCGCGGGGCCGTGGTGGCTCGTCGGGAGGCGCGCGGTACGGGGCGCGCGGGCGCGGGGCGCGCGCGGTGGCGCGCTGTGGGGGAGGGCGGCGCCCTCGGTGGGCGGGCGTCCGTGAGGTGGGCGGGGGGCCCGGGACCGGCCGGGGTGGGCCGCTGGGCGCTACTTGGACGGCTTGCGGCCCGTGACGCCCAGGTGGACCAGGAGTGCCAGGTTGGTCTTCAGCTCGGCCTGCTTGACGCCCGAACTCTGGAAGCCCTTCTGGTGTGCGGCCACGGCGGCGAGCATCGCCACCAGGGACCCGGCCACGGCCGCGGGGCTCACGTCCTTGTCCACCTTGCCCTTGGTCTGGAGCTCCTTGACGGAGTCGGCCAGGGAGCTGGTGACGGCGTTGATGAGCTTCATGCGGATCTTGTAGAACCGCTTGTCGCCCTCGGCGGCGCCCAGGTCCACGACCCGCAGGATGGCATCGTTTTTGCGCCAGAAGGAGAGGAAGCCATCCACAAGCTCCTCGGCCGACTGCCAGCCCGACCTCCCCGCCCAGGAGCGGCCCGCCACGAGATCCGTGAGGCCGGCGCCCTCCTGTGCCGTCTCCTCGGCGATCTCGAGGACGGCGCCCTCGACGTCGGGAAAGTACTGGTAGAACGTCGCGGGTGAGGTTCCTGCCTTGCGCGCGACATCGATGACCTTGACGTCTCTGTACGGCGAGGAACTGAGCATCTCGCTGAGGCAGTCGAGCAGCTTCTGCCGCGTCGCCTGTCCGCGGCGCCCGGCCACTCGGCCGTCAACCGTGCGAACTTGTCCTGTCATGCCGTCAGCTTACCGAGGGGTGATCAGAGCGCGATCCGGCTGCCTGCAAATGGGGTGCGGCCCGGTCGGGCCGGGGAAAGGCCAGTTCAGAGCGGGTGGGGCGGCGGCGGGGCGGTCGGTGAGTGACCCATCTACCGCGCGCTGTGGGTTCGGCCGGACGGATGATTCCTGTTATCAACAGCCTGTGGATAACGTCGGTGGATAACTCGTGCCCGGCTCGTGGAGGCGGTGTGTGCGACGCTCCTTCGCCCGCTGTTCCCCTTCCGTACGCATCGAGCCCGGGAACCGCTCGCCTCGCGGTCGTAGGGAAGTCTCCTTCACCGGTCCGCGTCGCGGGGCGGGCGGGATGGGCGCTGCGCCGTTAGCGTGGCCGATAAGGCACTTGCCGAGTGTCGATCACTCTGTACGGGAGGACACCGAGCCATGGCCGTATTCCCGGAAGGTGTGCCCTGCTGGGTGGATGTGGCGCTGCCCGACGTCGCGGCGGGCAGGCGTTTCTACGGCGAGCTGCTCGGCTGGACCTTCGGGCCCGCCGCGCCCGACTACGGCTCGTACACGCAGGCGTTCCACGACGGCAGGAACGTCGCCGCCCTGGTGGCCAAGCCCGACGGGCGGATGCCCACCGCGTGGAACGTCTACCTGGCCACCGCCGATGTCTTCGGGACGGCGGTCAGGGCCCGCGCCGCGGGCGGCACGGTCATCATGGACCCGGTACGGGTGGGCGACTTCGGCACGATGGCGGTGGTCGCCGACCCCGGCGGCGCGGTCTTCAACCTGTGGCAGGCCGGCAGCCACGCGGGCTTCGAGGAGCAGGGGCAACCCGGCTCGTACGGCTGGGCTGAGGTCTACACCCGCGCGCCGGAGCGCGTCGACGCCTTCTACGAGGACGTGTTCGGCCTGCGCGCCGAGGTGGACGACGAGGCGGGCCGGCCCGACTTCGTGCGCTGGGTCCCACGGGGCCGGCCGGCGGGGGCGCGGCACGCGGTGAGTGGCCGGGGGCTGATCAGCAGCGGCTATCCGGAGGAGATGCCGGCCCACTTCCTGACCTACTTCGTGGTCGAGGACTGCGACGCCGCGGTGGCCGCCACCGGGCGGCTCGGCGGCCGGGTCGCCATCGACCCGGTGACCACGCCGCACGGTCGCTCGGCGGTGGTCGTCGACAACCAGGGCGCGAGCTTCGCCGTCATCGACACCAGAACCCGCGGCGACGCCCCCCACCCGGAGGGCCCGCCCGCCTGAACCCACGCCTCCGCATCCGGGCCCGGGGCTCCGAGCCTCCCGGGGTGGGTCCACGGGGGCGGGTGGCGCCCCGCATCGGGCCGGTGGCAGCGGGCAACAGCGCGGGCGCACTACTCATCCTGAACTACGCCACTTTGATGAGGTATCACCCCTCAAAGGGTGGGCATGGCGGGTGGCTTGGGTCACTCATCACTCGCTGGCCCGCCTCGGTGGGAGGAACCTCTGTTCTCATGGGGGTACGAGTAGTTGACCCGGTTTGGTTAGGTCTTAGGGGAGGCCACGTGCACTCACGGGGGCAATCGATCGGCACGGGTGAATGGGGACGGCACGGGAGGCCGGGACACTCGACTCCCGACTTCTCACTGTTGACCAAGCGAGAGGTGGAGGTCCTGTTGCTACTGGCCGACGGGGAATCCAATCGTTCGCTTGCTCGCCAGCTCAACATCGCCGAACGCACGGTGCGGGCCCATGTGACCAGCCTGATGCGCAAGCTGGGGGCTCGCTCACGCGTCGAAGCCGCGTTAATGGTCTACAACCACCGTACTGCGCTGACGGCGGAAGCGGCATAGCTCGTTTGGATCATGCCTGGTTGGGCATAGCCGATGCGGCATAGCCACAACGGCTATGCCGCAAGAGGCAATAGCGGTGATCTCGATTTGGCGTACACAGTAGGTGTGGCAGAGCGACCTGCCGCCCGGGCCTGGCCCGGCGGCCACCCCCCACGTCGGTCACGAGCCGATGGCGGGAACGCGGTGGCGGTGCATGCGTCTTGACGCGGCGACCGGTCGCGCAGGGGGAATCCGGGGAGGGAGAGCCGAATGCGCGCTCTGACGCATCGAATGGCTATCGACGGGGTATCGTTCGCGGCTTTCGTGGCCGTTTACTGAACTCGATCGAATGCGCCGACGTCCCGTGGGCGGCGGCCCGACGCGGCGGGGCCGGCCCGCCCGACGGGCCCGCGTCGCGTCGGCCGCCGGTCGCGCGCGGTGGCGCGGTCCGGCCCGGCGGCCCGACGCCGAGCGCACCGTGTAACCGCGCGCCACGTCGGAGCCGGGTCCGCCGCGCGCCACAACGCGCCACCGACGGGGGGTGTGGCGCTGAGACGGGCTCTCGTGACGCGGGTCGGCGGTGATCTCGGGCGCGGTGGGGCCGATCGACCGTTCGGTACTGACATCGATGCCGAGCGCGGGTATCGGTCGCGGCGACCGGCGGCGCGCCACCGTGCGGGAGCCGTCGCGGCTCGCCGTGGCGCGGTGCCGCACGCGTTCGGTCCGCACGCCGCGCCCGCCCGAGCGGCGCGGCCCACGGCCGCCGCCGTCCCGCCACGGCGCCGCCCCGTCCGGCCGGTCCCCCGTGCCGATATGTCACGCCGTCACCCGCGGGGCGGCAGCGGTCGATTCCGACGCGTTCGCTCGCGAAGTCCCGTACCTGGTCAGTTCTTTTACCGTTCGCACCAGCCCACGATCCGCGATTCCCGGGTCTGCTCAGACTCTTTGGGCACCCCGGGGCTTTCGGCTTCGAGCAACAAGGTCCGCGACCCCCGGGCCGGCGCTGCTACGCGCGTCGGGTCCCGGGCGCCGGGCAGGCACATCGGTCTCGTACGAGGCCGGATGGTTCACCTCCATTTACCCCTTTATAAGTAGGCAGGAGAGTGCGGTGACGCAGGTCAAGCAGCAGGCGACCAGCACCGAGATCCTCAACCACGTCTTCCGTTTCCGGCGGTTGATAGCCGGCCCCGACGGGGGCTGCGCGGAAAAGCCGTGCGAGGCGTGCCGCGCCCCGCACGAGAAGAAGGTGCAGAAGTTCCTCGACGCGGGGGAACCTCTGCACTTCGTCATTCCGGCCTTCCCCGCCAAGTCGCCCAACGGGCAGAAGACGTTGGGCGCGCTGCCCGACATGGGGGAGCGCCTGGCCCTGGAATTCCTCCAGTCCTTCTGCGACCACCTGTCGCATTACCACGCGCCGGGCGCCCGGGTCACGATCTGCTCCGACGGTCACGTCTTCGCCGACGTCGTCGGGGTCACCGACGAGGACGCCACCAGCTACCGGTCCGAGCTGGAGGCGATGGTGCGCTCCTTCAACGGCTCGTCGATCGGCTTCTACGCGCTGGCCGACGCGTACGACAGCACCGATTACGACGTCATACGCGACGAACTCATGGCCAAGTACGCCGAGTCGCTGGAGAGCCTCAAGCACCGGGCCACGCAGGACGAGCAGGTGCGCGGGATGTTCAACGGCATACACCGCTTCATGTTCGAGGACCGGCTCGCGGTGAGCGAGGGCAAGAGCCGCTCCAAGATCCGCGAGGAGGCCAAGCCGATCGCGTGGGAGGTCATCCGGCGCTCCAACGCCTGGAGTCGCCTGGTCGCCGAGACGTACCCGGACGCGCTGCGCCTGTCGATCCACCCGCAGCCGGTGCACTCCGAGAAGATCGGCTTCCACCTGGTCCGCACGCGGGACCGCTGGCTGACCCCGTGGCACGGGGTGGCCCTGGAGACCGGGGACGGGATGTTCCTGACGAAGCGCGCCCACGCCGAGGAGCTGAAGGCGTCGCTGGTGTGGCGCGGCGACCGGCCCAGCCACTTCGTCGCGCCCCACCTCACCCTCCAGGAGGTCATGTCGTGAGCGTGGCGCCACCCCACGGTTTCCCCCACGCGGCCGTCCGCATCGAGCGTTCGTTCCTCAAGCCCTTCGGCGCGCTGATCGAGGCGACCGGCGACGCGGACATCAACGCCCTGACGCCCGCGCTGCTCGCGCGCTGGGTCGGCGAGTTCCGGGTGGTCGTGCTGCGCGGCTTCGCCGGGCTGTCCAAGGAGGAGTTCGCCGACAGCGCCCGCCGCTGGGGACCGCTGTTGACCTGGGACTTCGGCGAGGTGCTCGACCTGGTGGTGCAGGAGCGCCCGAAGAACTACCTGTTCACCACCGGCTGCGTGCCCTACCACTGGGACGGCGCGTTCGCCGAGCAGACGCCGGCGTACATGTTCTTCCAGTGCCTGCGGGCGCCGCTGGCCGACGCGGGCGGCGAGACCACCTTCGTCGACACCACCCGCCTCCTGGACGCCGCCGAGCCGGAGCGCCGGGCGCAGTGGGAACGGGTGTGGATCACCTACACCGTCGAGAAGCGCGGCCACTTCGGCGGCAGCTTCACCACGCCGCTGGTCTCCCCGCACCCGATCACCGGGCGCGCGACGCTGCGGTACGCGGAGCCGCTGCCGGCCGAGGAGTACGAGAACCCGCTCACCCTCGACATCGAGGGCATCCCGGCCGCCGACCACGACGAGTTCCTGGCCGACCTGCACGCACGGCTCTACCGCGGCGACGCGGGCTACACGCACACCTGGCAGGACGGCGACTTCCTGCTGATCGACAACCACGCGGTGCTGCACCGCAGGGAGTCCTTCCACCAGGAGTCGCCGCGCCGGTTGCAGCGCGTCCAGATCCTCTGACCGCCCACCGCGGGCGTCCCGCCGCCGTGGCGCCCGCCCGCCCCGTACCGCCGCGAGGTCCCGTACCGCCGCGAGGTCCCGTACCGCTGGAAGGTCCCGATGTCCGTCACCACTGATTACGCGTTCGACAACCAGGCCGCGCAGGCGCCGTCCCGGCTCGGGGCGCTGGAGGCCGCGTACGACCCGATCACCATCGCCCGCGTCGCCGAGCTGGACCTTCCGGCGGGCGCCCGCTGCTGGGAGGTGGGCGCGGGTGGCGGCTCCATCGCCCACCACCTGGCCGACCTGGTGCGGCCCGGCGGTGGCAGCGTGCTGGCCACCGACATCGAGCCGGCGCTGACCGCCCCGGCGGCGGGGTTGGAGACGCGCCAGCACGACGTGCGCGGGCCGCTGCCGTCCGCCGACCGCTACGACCTGATCCACGCCCGCCTGGTGCTCGGGCACCTGCCCGAGCGGCGGAAGATCCTGGCCACGTTGGTCGAGGCGCTCGCGCCGGGCGGCTGGCTGCTGATCGAGGAGTTCGACGCGACCTCGCTCCAGCGCCCGCTGACCGTGCCGAGCGCGGCGGACGCCGAGGTCATCGACCGGGTCGTGGACCTCACCCAACGCCTCCTGGTGGCCAGCGGCGCCGACCCGGCGTGGGGCAACGCGGTGCACGCCGCGCTGGCCGACGTCGGACTCACCGGCGTGCACACCCGGGTGCACGCCGAGAGCTGGTCGGGCGGCAGCGCCGGCGCCCGGCTGATGGCCCACAACACCGCGCAACTGCGCGACCGGCTGCTGGCCGCCGGCGCGACGGAGGCCGAACTCGACCGGATGGGCGAGCTGTTGGCCGACCCGGCCGTGGCCGTCACCTCGTGGCCGCTGGTCTCCACCCGCGGCCGGCGCGCCGCCTGACCCGCACCCGCCAGCACGGTGTCCCGCACCACCAGGGCGGGCCCGACCCACCGGTCGGGCCCGCCCGCCGTCGTCCGGGGGCGCGGCGCTGGGCGGGCGCGCGGCGGCGGGCGGGGGGCCCTGGGGTGGGCGGCCCTGGGGTGGGCGCGAAGCGTTACGGGGTGGGCGCCAGGGGCGGCGGGGGCTGGATGGGCGGCGACTCGTTGTGCCGGGCCCGCCAGCCGTTGGCCAGGACCTGCCGCAGGCCCCCCGCGAGGGCGGCGCGCTGCTCCTCCGACAGGCCGGCGAGCAGCGGCTCCTCCGCCGCCCGCACCACCCCGTCGAGCTCGCCGAGCAGGTCCCGGCCACGGGCGGTGACCCGCAGTTCGGCGGTGCGGCCCCGGCCGGCCGGCGACTCGCGGGCCACCGCGCCCGCCTTCTCCAACTGCCGCACCGTGGCCTGCATGCTCTGCGCGGTGACCCCGGCCCGGCGGGCGAGCGCGCTGTAGGACAGGCCGGGCTCGCGCGAGAGGTGGCCGAGCGCGCTCACGTGCCGCAGCGAGAGCCCGCGCGCCCCCAGCGCGCTGTCGATCTCCTCGCGCATCAGCCGCCCCGCGGTGAGCAGCAGCATGCCCGTGCGCGGCGTCATCGGTACCGGCCCCGGCGCCGGTGGCGTGCGCGGATGCTCGACCGGGCTCTGCCTCACGTACTCCCGCCCTCCGCCGCCCCTGCCGGGCGGCCACTCGTCGGCCGGCCTCCACGAGGGGGCGGCCCGTCATCGGTCAGCGGCGCGAATGCTAGCCTCGATACGAGTTTAAGGCAGACTGAAACAAGGGGTTGGCGCCGCGTCGGGCGCCGCCGGGAGGGCGTGCCATGACCAAGCTCCTGCTCAGCATCCACGTGCTGGTGGCCGTGATGTTCATCGGCCCCGTCACGGTGGCGGCCAGCCTGTTCCCCCGCTTCGCCCGGCAGGCCCTGCTGCCCGCCGGCGCCCCGGGCGACCGGGAGGCGGCGGTGGCGGTCAGGACCGCCGAGAGCCCGGCCAGGGACGCCGAGCCGGCGGGGACGACCGGGATCGCGAGCGCCGCCGAGAGCCCGGCCAGGGACGCCGAGCCGGCGGGGACGACCGGGATCGCGAGCGCCGCCGAGAGCCCGGCCAGGGACGCCGAGCCGGCGGGGACGACCGGGATCGCGAGCGCCGCCGAGACGGTGCGCTCCATCGCCTCGGTGATGCTGCTGCACCGCATCAGCCGGGTCTACGCGGTGCTCAGCGTCGCCGTGCCGGCCTTCGGCCTGCTCACCGCCCAGCAGATGGGTGTGATGGGAGACACCTGGCTGATCGCCTCGATGGTGTTGACCGTCGTCGCCGCGATCCTGCTGGGCATCGCCGTACTCGGTTACCAGGACGCCGTCGTGACCCTGCTCGAGGACGAGGAGCGCGACGCGGGCGCGATGCGCGCCATGGCCGCCCGGCTGCCCAAGCTGGGCATGGTGACCGGTCTGTTCTCGCTGACCTGGGCCGTCGTCGTGGTCCTCATGGTCGTCCGGCCCGGCTCCACGACCGGCGCCTGACCCACCCGAACCCCCGGCCCGCCGCTTCCATCCCCCGCGGAACCCGGCGGGCCGGGCCTTTTCCCCGGCCTCACCCCCGACGCCTCGCCCCGAGCCTCAGACCGCGCCCCCGGCGCCTTCCCCGCGCCGACCGCCGCCGGCCCGCCGCCCCCTCGCTCCACGTGAGCGCCCGCGGGCGCGGGGTGCGCGCCGGCGCCCGCCGCGCGCGGAGGTAGCCCCTCCACTTCCCGTACGAGCCCGCGCGGGGCCGCCCCCATGGGAGAGATCGTCACCGATCCGCCCGGGACACGGCGAATTGCCCCCGGGTTCGCAACCGACGCCTTCGCCAGAGAGAATGCGGGTTGCGTACCGCCGGTGGGCTATGTCGGTGAGACGCTGCAAGGGGTCGTACATTTCCGGCCCCCACGGGGAGGTGGCAGGCACAGTGGAGCAGCTCACGCAACAGGACCCGAGACGGATCGGCCCGTTCGAGGTCCTCGGGCGGCTCGGCGCGGGCGGCATGGGGCTCGTCTACCTGGCCCGCTCGGCCTCGGGCCGGCGGGTCGCGATCAAGACCGTACGGACCGAGCTCGCCGAGGACCAGCTCTTCCGGGTCCGCTTCACGCGCGAGGTGGAGGCCGCCCGCGCGGTCAGCGGCTTCTACACCGCAGCCGTCGTGGACGCCGACCCACGGGCCGCCGTGCCGTGGCTGGCCACCGCCTACGTGCCCGCGCCTTCGCTGGAGGAAATAGTCAACGAGTGCGGGCCGCTCCCGGCCCAGGCGGTGCGCTGGCTGGCGGCCGGCATCGCCGAGGCACTCCAGTCCATCCACGGCGGTGGCCTCGTCCACCGCGACCTCAAGCCGTCGAACGTGCTGGTCGTGGAGGACGGGCCGCGCGTCATCGACTTCGGCATCGCCTCCGGCGTCTCCAACACCCGACTGACCATGACCAACGTGGCCGTCGGCACCCCGGCGTACATGTCGCCCGAGCAGGCCCGCGACTCCCGCAGCGTCACCGGCGCCAGCGACGTCTTCTCGCTCGCCTCCACCCTGGTCTTCGCCGCGACCGGACACGCCCCGTACCACGGCGCCAACCCCGTCGAGACCGTCTTCATGCTGCTGCGCGAGGGCCCGGACCTGACCGGCCTGCCGGACGAACTCCGTCCGCTGATCGAGTCCTGCATGCAGATGACCGCCGACGACCGGCCGACCCCCGCCGACCTCCAGGCGCAACTGGCCCCGCACCTGTTCTCGGCCGGCGACGACAGCGGCACCGCCTCCGCCTGGCTGCCGCACAGCGCGGTCGCCCTCATCGAGGAGCGGCGCGGCGGCCGGACCCCCGGCGCCCGCGCCGGCGGTGGCCAGCACCAGGGCCGCAGCGGCGGCGGACCCGCCAGGTCCGACCGGCCAGGTCCCACCGGCCAACCCGGCGGCGGCTCCGGTTGGGGCCCGGCCGCCGGCGGAGACCCGCGCGGCGGCCTCACCGGCCCCGCGCCGGGCGCCGGCCGGCACGCCGCCCCCAGCGCGGCGGGCATCGGCCCGCCGTCGGCCGTCGCGCCCTCCGCGCCCGCGCCGCCGGTCACGCCCGCGCCGGTGTCCACCGGACCCGGGGCCTCCGCCCAGGTCTCGTCGCCGCCCCCGCTCTCGTCGCCGCCCTCGTCGGCCGCGTCCTGCCCGCCCCCCTCCGCGCCGCACGCCGGCCCCCAGCGCCCGCGGGACGGCGCCGCGCCGGGCGCGAGCGGCGGGCCGGCGCTCAGCGAAGGCCCCGACGGCTCCGTGCGACTGCCCGGCTCCCAGGTGCCGATCGGCCCGGGACCGCGCGTCGCGGACGCCAGGAACGGGCGGGCCGCCCTCGACGGCGGCCCGGCCACCGGCTGGGTCAGGCCACCGACCGGCGGCCCCGGCGTGGGACACGGCGGCGCCCCGGGCGGCCACCCGCCCGGCCACGGACACCCGCCCGCCACCGGACACGGGCCCGCCGCCGGCCACGGCCCCCGCGACGAGGCGGGCCACGAGGGCGACCCGGCGGGCGGCGGGCCGGGCCGCTGGCGGCCCTGGCGGTTCCGGATGTCCAACGACGTCTGGGGGACCCCCGCGGTCGCCGGAGACCTGCTGTACGTCAC
The DNA here is from genome assembly GCF_057766585.1 of Streptomyces sp. MGP-BFMKR1. Taxonomy (NCBI): domain Bacteria; kingdom Bacillati; phylum Actinomycetota; class Actinomycetes; order Kitasatosporales; family Streptomycetaceae; genus Streptomyces; species Streptomyces sp. MGP-BFMKR1. Next base: position 3,381,013 of record NZ_CM173408.1, on the reverse strand, counting down.
GTCCTTCGAGGTCCACGCGCTGGACACGGGCACCGGGCGGCGCGTCTTCAAGACCCGCGACGTGGCCTGGGCGATGGCCGTCTCGGGCGGACGCATCCACGCCTCCGACGGCACCACGCTCTACGCGCTGGACGCGTCCGACGGCGCCGAGCGGTGGCGGCTGGCCACCGAGGGCTGGGTCTACTCGCTCGCGGTCGACCGCGGCACCGTCGTCACCGGCACCCGGGGCGGCGGCGTGCAGGCGTGGGAGGCGGCCAACGGCGAACTCCTGTGGGAGATGAGCGGCGCCCAGACGGACTTCGAGACCCCGGAGTCGGGCCCCGTCATCCACGGCGACACGGTCTACGTGTGGTCGGACGCGCGGCTGCGCGCCCTGGAGGCGCGCACCGGCGTCGAGCGCTGGTCCTACCCCGTCGGCGACGCCGCCTCCTGCGGCGGCGTGCCGGTCCGGCTGCTGCACGCGCCCGACGGGGTCGCCTACGTCGCCGCCGGCACCCGCGTGCTGGCCATCGACATCGCCCGCGGCGACGTGCGCTGGCGCTTCGAGGCGCCGGCCGTCTTCCTGAGCCCGCCCGCGTTCGCGCCGGGCGCCGCCGTCGCCGGTGGCGGCATCTACATCGCCGACTACCTGGGCACCGTCTACGCCCTGGACGCCGCCAACGGGCGCGACCGCTGGCGGATCGCCACCGAGCCCCGGCAGTCCATCGAACCCGTCCTGGTCGCCGCCGGCTCCGTACACCTGGGCAGCGGCGGCGCCCTGTACACGCTGGACGCGGTGACCGGCACCCCGAAGTGGCGGTTCGCCGCGGGCGGCGAGGTCATCGGCGCCCCGGTCGTCGCCGACGGCCGGGTGCACTTCGGCTCGGCCGACCACTGCCTGTACACGGTGGACGCCACCGGCGGCCAACTCCGCTGGAAGCTCGCCACCGGCGGCGAGATCACCGGCTCGCCGGTGGCCGTCGCCGGCGTCGTCTACGCCTGCAGCAAGGACCGCTGCGTCTACGCCCTGGACGCCGCCAAGGGCACGGGCCTCTCCCGCTCTCCCGCCCGCCAGCCGTAACCCGCCCGCCGCCGCACCCCCGGGGCGCCTTCCGGCGCCCCCGACGCCGGTCCGGGCCCCGCGACCGGCGGCCTCACGCCGCCGGCGCCATGGGCCCCCGGCACCCGCCGCGCGCGGGCGCGCGCCCCTCGGCTAACCCGGTTTCCCGTACGGCCTGCCGTGGCCCGTGCGGCTCGCCGCCCCGCCCGTACGCCCTGTCGCTCCTCGGGTACGTCTCCGCACGTCCCTCGTACGCGCTGCCGCGCCAGGCGGCTGCCGGTCGTTCCCGGACGTGGCGTACGGCGCGGGCCCCCGCAACCCCGTCAGGGTCCTCGTCAGGGGCCTCGTCCAGGGCGTCGTCAGGGGGTTTCGTCGTCCTCGCGCCGGACGGGCTGCGGCAGCGTTCGCTCGGTGTCCGACTCGGCCGGGGCGGTCGGCCCGGGCCACGGCGCGGTCTCGGGCCCGCCCCGCGAGGGCCCGTCGCCGGTGTCGTACGAGGGGGCGCCTCCGGGCGGCGGGCCGGCGTCGCGGCCCTGGTCGGGGGCGTCCGGGGTGGGGGCGCGGTGGCCGGTGGGGGGCCGGCCCGGGGCGGGGGTGTCGTCCGTGACCGGCGGCATCTCGATCGTCTTGTCCTCGCGCTCGGCCTCCGGGGCGGCGGGCCAGGTGACGCGGGGAGTGGGGGCGCCGCTCGCGCTGGCACCGGCCCCGGTCCCCGTCGTGTACGGCGGACGCGCGCCGGCGCGCGCCTCGGGGCCCCGTGGCGCGGGCTGGGGCCGTGGCGCGTACAGGTCGCGCGGGTACGCCTCCGGCTCGTGCGGGTCGCGCTGGAACAACCCGGCCGCGTAGCCCGCGGGCAGCGGCGGCTCGCCGTCCCGGGCCCCGCCGGGCCGCCGTTCGCCGGGCCGCCGTTCGACGGGCCTGCCGTGCCCGGCGCCGTAGCCCGCGCCCGTACCGGCCCCCGCTCCGTAGCCCGCGCCCGTACCGGCCCCGGCGCCGTAGCCCGCACCCGTACCGGTCCCGGCTCCGTAGCCGCCGCCCGGGCCGGCGGCCGGTGGCGGCCCGCCGTAGCCACCCGGGCCCGGCCCCGGGTACGCCCCGTACCCGCCGTACGTCTCGTCCGCCCGCTCGCCGGTCAGCGCGTGCCGGCCCCGGCGCGCGGGGCGTCCGCTCATCAGGGCCGCCGCGATCAGCAGCAGGATCGAGCCACCGAGCGCGCCCGCGACGCCGAGACCCAGGCCGTTGCCCTCGCCGTCCACGGTCAGGCTGCCGGCGGCCTGGCCCTGGCGGACCATCCACAGCACCGTGAAGCCCAGCGCCACGAGGCCGGCCAGCGCGACGAGCAGCCGCGACCGCAGCAGCAGGCCCACCACCGCGATCAGCGCGGCGCAGGCCATGGGCAGGAACAGCGAGCGCAGCAGGCTCACCTCGACGCCGCGCCCGCCGTCGAGCCCGCCGAAGAGGTCGTCCACCCGCACATCGCGCCCGTGACGGCCGTCGTACCAGGCACGGAAGGGGCTCCAGACGACGGCCGTCGCTCCGATGAGAGCGATGAGGCTCCCGAAGACGTTGCGGACCATCCCCGACTCCTCGCCTGTCGCGTACGCGCTCTCCCTCTCGACGCTACGCCCGCCCCGGCGGGCCTGCCACGCGAGGAACACACTGGGTAACGGTGCGGGGGGAGTTGGTGAAGAGATGAACCAATGGGGCCGGAGGGAACCGATCTCCGTCCCGGAGCGTGGTGGAATGCAGACCCGTCGCGGGCGATCACCCAGCGGTCCGGCACCGTCCGGACGGCGTCACACCACGCACTCCCGCCAGGTGCCGCGGCCGGGTTCACCCCGTACCCAGTCGGGCCGGGCGCAGGGCCGCGGCGGCCCTCCCCCGAGGGGGTCGGTGCCGTCGCTTCGTTGCTCTATGCTGGCGTGCACTCGTCAATGGGCACTTATTGGCTTGTAACGGTCTTTTCCACGGGGGTATTTCATGAATGTGCGTCGCCGACGGCACCTGCGGGTGGTCGCCATGGTCGCCGTCGTCTTTATCGCCCTGACCGGCGCCCGGCGCAGCGGGGGCGGCGGCTGCGACGACAACGACAGCAGCTCGTCGTCGTCCAGCGACGGCTTCGTCTCGGGCAGTTCGTCCGGCGGCAGTTCGTCGGGCGGCAGTTCGTCGGGTGACAGCTCATCCGGCGGCGACTACGGGGGCGGCTCGTACGGAGGCGGTTCCTACAGCGGCGGCTCGTACAACGGCGGCACGTCCTCCGGTTACGACTCCACCCCGACGCCGTCCCCCACCCCGACCGAGCCGACCTACGTCGGGGACGTGTCCGGCGAGGCGAACGGCAGCAACTGTCGCTACGACCAGTCGTCCAGCCAGCTCGAGTACGACGTCGCGGTACACAACCCGTCCACGGTCACGACGTACGACTACTCGATCACCGTCAAGTGGGCGGCCAGCTCCAACAGCCAGACCATGGGCACCGACTACGAGCGCGTCACGGTGGGGCCGGGCCAGTCCCAGACGGTCACGATGTCGAGCTACTACACCTTCAGCGAGCGGACGTACTACACCTGCCAGGTGACGAGCGCGTCCAAGTCCGCGAGCTGAGGCGGGGGCGGATCGTCGGAGCCGCGTGCGCGGCGGGGCGTGCGTGAACGCCAAAGGCCGGCTGTGCACGGTCAGGTGAACGGCGCGGCTCCGACAACACAGACACATGCGACGGTGGAGCCTGCCCCTCGGGGCCGGACTCCGCCGTCGCAGCGCGTTGCGCTCAGGAAGCGTGGCCGTCCAGCGGTATCGCCGGAGGGGTGTCGCTGTCATGAGCTTGAATGCCCGTCACGTGGCCACTCGTCGGCGCGCTGGTGGTGTGGCCATCGGCCACCGCGGACGAACCGGCGAAGAGGACCGCGGCTGCGGCCATGGCGAGTGCCGCACATGCCCTTCTGGTGTCACTCATGAGAGCTCCTTAAGCGGGGGTGAATATGCCTCGTGACAGGAACGTAATGACGGTGGTGCTTCTTTTCGATCAAGCGGCCAGAAGTGGTGTGAACCTTGGCCGGAATCGGCTAGCGATTCTCATGGGTGCAGGGACCAGCCGCGCCGGCGCCCCCTCCGTGCCGACGATGCCGGTCCCTGCAGTTATCCCCCAGGAAAGATGTCGAGAAGCCGCCTAGCCCTGCGGCTCGGACGTGGCGTGCCCGTCGCCCAGGGCGACCGCGGGCGCTCCGGTGGCGTGACCGTCGCCCAGGGTGGTGGGCGCTCCGGTGGCGTGACCGTCCTGCGGCAGCACGGGCACGGGCTTCTTCCGCTTGTCCGGGCGGATGGGGGCGCCGGTGGCGTGCCCGTCCAGGGACCTGATGTCCGCCTCGGTCACGGTGTCTTCCTGTGGTTCTATCTGGGCAGTCTGGTTGTCAGCCATGGTGCGGGTCCTCCCGTTAGTCGTGCAGTGAAGGGGTCAGAAGTGCCCGCCCAGTCGCTCCCCCGTGGGCGGCCGGACGGGCATTCAGGGCCGTTCACCATAACGGTGTGGCCACCTGATCGACCCGCCTGCCCCCCGACGCGACGGATCGACGCCACAGAGACTGCCGTGCAGTGATAAACGATCGATGAACGGCCAGCGTAGGAGGGTGAGGGAGGCGACTACGCGGCGGCGGGGGAAAGGAGTCGACGCACGGCGTCCGCTTCCGCGGCGCCCAACTGGTCGAAAATTCCGAGCGCCTCATTCCAGCACGCCTGCGCGCGACCGGACTGTCCGATCGCGTCGAGTGACCGGCCGAGTACCGTCAGCACGTTTCCGCGACGCCATTCGCCGCCGATTCCCCGCAAATACGAGAGCGCCTGTTCCGCATTGGTGGCGGCGTGCGCCGCTTCTCCGGCCGCGAGATGTACCTCGGCGAGCCGGTACAACGTCATGCCTTCCCAAAGGCGTTGCCGGTTCTCGCGGAATACCGTGAGCGCGTTGGTGAACTGCGTGAGCGCCATGTCCAACTGCCCGGCGTGCCGCAGGGCGAGGCCGTAGGCGTACAGGCCGTTGGCCAGTCGGAAGGTGACCCCGAGCTGTCGGTAGATGGTCAGCGCCTGCTCGGCGAGTCGGACCGCGCTGTCGGTGTTGCCCAGGGACACGTGGACCCGGGACAGGTTGCACAGCGCGCTCGCCTCGCCGGGGCGGTTCTCGTCGGCCCGGAAGGCTTCGAGGGCGCGCGTCAGGTACGCCTCGGCGTCGTCGTGCCGGCTGTGGTAGATCGCGATGATCCCGCGCTCGTTGGCCGCCTGACCGCAGGGCACCGGGTCGTTGCTGGCCACGCCGAGAAGCATGGCGTGCTGGGCTTCCTCGTCGGCCTTGTCGAACCGGCCCGAGAGGCTGTGCGCGAACGTCAGCACCGTACGGGCCCGGCCCTCGGCCCGGGTGTCCCCGGCCTGCTGGGCGGCCTGCAGGAGCACCGTGCCGGCCTGCAGGCACTGGTGCGAGTAGGTGCCCGACTCGGCCAGGTCGCGGGTGGCCTGGAGCAGGTCGACGGCCCGGCGCAGGGTGTCGCCGCCGGCGAGCTGGCGGGCCGTCGCCAGGATGCAGGTGGCCTCCGCGAACAGCCAGTCCAGCGCGGCCTCGCGGTCCAGGAAGGCCAGTCCCGGGTAGGTCGTGGGCGCCAGGTGGTCCACGACGCGGTCCCCGGGGCGCTCGATCGCGTACACCCGGGCCGCGGACGCCAGGTAGAAGTCCAGCAACCGCGACATCGCGGCGGCGCGCTCCGACGGCGGTTGCTCGTCGCGCTCCGCGCAGGCGCGGGCGAACAGGCGCACCAGGTCGTGGTAGCGGTAGCGGCCCGGCGCGGCGGACTCCAGGAGTGACGCGTCGACCAGGGACTCGATCAGCTCCTCGGCGTCGTCCGGGTCCATGTCGAGCACCGCCGACGCGGCGGCCAGCGAGATGTCGGGGCCGTCGGGCAGGCCGAGCAGGCGGAAGGCGCGCGCCTGCTGCGGCTCCAACTGGCCGTAGCCCAGCTCGAAGGTGGCCTTGACCGCGAGGTCGCCGGCGCGCAGCTCGTCCAGCCGGCGGCGCTCGTCGCCCAGCTTGCGGGCGAGCGCCGAGACCGTCCAGGTGCGGCGCGAGGCGAGCCGGGAGGCGGCGATGCGGATCGCGAGCGGCAGGAAGCCACAGGCGGCCACCACGTCCATGGCCGCGTCCCGCTCCGCGTTGACGCGCTCCGCACCCACGATGCGGGTGAAGAGCATGAGCGCCTCCTCGGGGCTCATGACGTCGAGGTCGACCAGGTGCGCGCTCTCCAGGTCGATCATGCGGGCGCGGCTGGTGATCAGCGCGGCACAGCCCTCAGCGCCGGGCAGCAGGGGGCGCACCTGCGCCGCGTCGCGCGCGTTGTCGAGGAGGGTGAGGACCTTGCGGCCGGCGAGCGTGGAACGGTAGAGCGCGGCCCGGTCCTCCAGGGTGTCCGGGATGGCCTCGTCGGGCGTGCCCAGGGCGCGCAGGAACGAGGCGAGGACGGCCTCCGGCTCCACGGCGGTGGGGCCGGCGCCCTGGAGGTCGATGTACAACTGTCCGTCGGGGAAGTGGGCGCGCGCCGCGTGCGCCACGTGGACGGCGAGCGTGGTCTTGCCGACGCCGCCGATGCCCGCGACGGCGGAGACGGCCATCACGCGCCCCTCGGCCGTGGCGAGCTGGTCGCTCAGCTCCGTGACGAAGGCCGCGCGGCCCGTGAAGTCGGCGACGGTGGCCGGAAGCTGGGCGGGTCGCACGGTGGTCGGCTGCGAGGCGGACGAGGTGCCCGTCGGCATCGCGTTGAGGTTGGTGTCCGCCTGCAGGATGCGCTGCTGGAGCTCGGACAGCTCGGGGCGTGGGTCGACCCCGAGTTCGTCGGCGAGCAGCTTGCGGGTGTCGGCGTAGACGGCGAGGGCCTCCGCCTGTCGGCCGCTGCGGTACAGGGCCAGCATCAGCAGTTCGCGCAGCCGCTCGCGCAGCGGGTGGGCCGCCGTCAGCGCGGTGAGCTCGGAGATGGTCTCGGTGTGGTGGCCCAGTTCGAGGTCGAGGTCGAGGCGGGTCTCGACGAGGCTGAGGCGCCACTCCAGGAGCCGGGTGCGCTGGTTGTCGGCGTACGGGCCGGGGAGGCCGGCTAGCGGCTCGCCGTCCCACAGGTCCAGGGCCTGGCTGATCAGCTCCCGGGCCCGGGCCCGCTCGCCGCCCGCGCGCGCCTTCTCGGCCTGGCCCGCGAGCTGTTCCGCGCGGTCCACGTCGAGCGCCTCGGCGTGGACCTGGAGCGCGTACCCGCCGGACTCGCTGACCAGCGTGCTCGCGTCCGGCCCGAAGGACTTCCGCAGCCGCGACGCGTACGTGCGCAGCGTGGCGATCGCGGCGTCCGGGGGCTCGTTCCCCCACAGGCCGTCGATGAGTTCGGCGGCGGTGGCCGTCCGGCCTTCGCGCAGCAGCAGGGCGGCGAGGAGGGCGCGCTGTTGCGGCGAGCCGGTGTTGAGCGGTACGTCGCCGCGCCAGGCCCGCACGGGGCCGAGCACGGTGAAGCGCAACTGGTGCGCTTGCCCCTGATCGTCGCCCATGGTCTCCCCTTGCCGAGTGTCTCCGCTTCGCACCGGTCAGTTTGCCTTGTCGGTGGCCTCCGCGTCAGTAGGGGCCGGGCCTCTGCACAAGGCCCGCAAGAGTTGGCCGATTCGCAATATCGGTGGGTGGGGTAGTGGGCCGGCGTGCGGTAGTTGGCGTCGCGGTACCGGCAGGCAGGGGGGAGGGAACTCCGTTGATATCAACTAGTCTCCCGGCATCCGCGCATCGATGCGGATATACCACTACTTTCGATTCCATAGCGGGGCTTCGCCCCCACGCGTTTCGCGGCCGGCGTGCGCGAACGGGGGTTGCTCTCCGGCCAGTTGACCACGCCTAAACCGATGTCAACAGGCGCATGAAGTGTCCCCCGTGACGGCCCCGCGTCCGCATATCGGCACCGTACGGGCTGTTCGAGGTCAACGCTACCGGCCGGCCGACGCGTTGGCGGTCGCGCCATTCGCGCCGCGCAACACGTTCCGCATCCGGGCTGCGGGGCGGTGGGTTGAGACGGGTGGTGCGGGTGGGGCGATACCGCGTGTGGTGCGTACGCGGGCCCTCGAACGGGGCCCTTGGCGGACGGCGCGCCCCGCGTCGGCGCGCCGCTGGCGCGGGCCGGCGGGAGGCCCGCGGCACGGCGCCCGGTCCGACCGGGCGGCGCGTGCCCTGCGCGCGCGGGGACGGGGCTGGGGTCGGGGCTTCGCGGTCGTGGACGAGCGGGTCAGGGGACGAGGCGGGCCGGGGAACGGGTTCCGGTCGGGCGATTTCAGGATCGCCGACCGGTCACAATCGGCGCGGTGTTCGCGAATGCGATGATCTCGTGAAACGGTCCGCGCGCGCCATGTCGCATATGCCCATACAGCGTATACGCGTCACTCGCCGGACTGTTTACTAGTGAAATTACCAGTGGATTCGGTGTCCGCTAAGTGCCGGTCCCTTTGCTGAGGGGTGGACCGCGTAGACGCGCACCGCCACTCCTGGCACGCTCACTTCCGAAGCGGCCCGAGGATCGCGGGGATTTATGAATCCGAGGGCCGCGGGGTCAGTTATTCCACTGGCTCTCGGCGAACGGGGGACCCGCCCGTGCCCACCGTCGCGGAGATGGGCACGGCGCGGGGTCGTCGTTGTCGGGGAGGCGGGACGGGGGCGCCTACTGGTTATCGCTGTTGTATGGATTGGTTGAGGTCAGTTGATGAGGCTCGTCGCGTACCGCAGTTCTGATGCGCCACTGCTCACGGGATATCGACTACCGGACGAGCTGTTGGGGGTGCGGCCGGCCGACTGGTCGGACGCGGCCGAACCGCACCGGATATCCGAGCCGCGGGAGCGCCGCGACGAGCGGCTGTACGTCGTACGCGACATCGCGTACGTGCGCTATACGGAAATCGACTGGGCCAGTGGGCAGGCCCGGTTGGAGATCGGACCGCGCGCGGGGAAGGGGCGCGACGACCGGGACGCCCGGGAGCACGGCGAGCGCGAGGGTGACCTGATCGGCGCCCTTGTCGACGCCGCCGTGACGCACGGTCGTCGCGTCCTGAACCTGCGCCGCCTGCACGGCTGGGTCACGCCGGCGGCCCGGCCCCCGCTGGCGCCGTTGCGCGCGGCCGGGTTCGCCTGGGAGGCGGTGGTACCGCGGGGATGTTGGTACGCGGGCGCCGAGGTGGAGCGGGAGATCTGGGGACTGGTCGCCCATGGCTGAGCCCGTACGGCTGGACCTGCCGACCGCCGTCCGCAGGTTGCGCCGACTGCCCGACAGCGGCCTCGGGTTCCTCGGCCTCGACCCGCTCACCCAGAACGACCAGTGGCTGCTGAACCGTCTCACCAGCATGCGCGCCACGCTCTACGACACCGAGCGCGGCACCCTCGTCGGCTGCGCGCCGAACCCCGCAAACCCACGCCAGGCGCGGGTGGCGGTGGCCGCCGACGACAGCGCGGCCCTGACCGCGCTCCTGGTCCTCGTCCGCGCGACGGCCGGCTACACCTCGTTCACCGCCGTCGCCTGCGCGTCGGACGCCGGCCTGCCCGCGCTGCTCGACTGCGGCTTCCGCGAGGTGGGCACGTTGCGCGGGCACGTGTTCCGCGCCGGGGTCTACCTCGACGCCGGCGTCTACTACGCCGCGGACGACGACCTACGCGCGCACCCCCAGGCCACCTCCCACGCCTGACGGACGGTGCCGCCGGCTCCCCGACGCGGCGTCAGCCAGCCCCGTACGACCGTCGACGGGTCGCCCGTCGCCACCGTCTGTGCGGCCGGGACTACCCCGCGCAGGCGAATCGCTTATCGGACGGTTAGCGTCATGCGACACCCTGGAGTTGATAACGGGGGCTGAGCGGAGGGGGAGTCATGAAGCCGATCGAACCGGGTGAGACCCAGAGCGTGACGGTCATGCGGCTCTATCAGCACGCGGTGCGCGAGGGGGGCATCGAGCCGGGCCAGGCCGCCGAGCAACTTCAGGTCTCCGAGGACGAGGCCGCTGCCGCCCTGGCCGAGCTGCGCGAACTCGGGCTGCTGCGCCGGCTGTCGGTCGCGCACACCCGCCTGGTGGCGATCAACCCGCAGACGGCGGCGGCCGACCGGCTCGGCCCACGGGAGCACTCGCTGCGCGAGGAGCAGTCCCGGCTGGCGAGGCAGCGCGCGGCGATCGAGGCGTTCATGCCCGTCCACCTGGAGGCCGCCATGGGGCAGTACCCCGCGGAGGGCGTGGAGGTGGTGGACGACCCCGAGCTGCTGCACAAGATGATCAGCGAGATGACCGCGGTGAGCCAGACCGAGGCGTGCGTGATCCAACCCTTCGGCATCCGCACCCAGGAGGAGGCGGACCTGGGGCTGCCGAAGTACCTCAACCTGCTCGGCCGCGGCGTGCGCCAGCGCACGCTGTGCCAGCACAGCGTGCGCTACAGCGCCACCACCAAGCAGGGGGTCGCGGAGCTGTGCGCCGCCGGAGCCGAGGTCCGCACGCTGGACGTGCTGCCGCCCCGGATGATCGTCATCGACGGCTCCCAGGCCATCCTGCCCGGCCCCGACCCCGCCGAACTCGGCGTGGTCGTCCGCAACTCGGCCGTCGCCCGCTACCTCACGGGCGTCTTCGACATCTTCTGGATGGCCGCGACCCCCTTCTCCGGCCTCGGCCAGGGCCCGCGCGACCGGGACATCTCGCGGGACATCGACTCCGCCATCGTCAGGCTCCTCACCACGGGCGCCAAGGACGAGGTCATAGCGCGCCGGTTGGGCATATCCCTGCGCACCTGCCGCCGCCGCATCGCGAACCTCATGGACGACATCGGCGCCGACAGCCGCTTCCAGGCGGGCTACCTGGCCCGGCAGTACGAGGAGCGGCGGGCCGGCGCCGCGGGCCCGGGCGTGGGCTCGGCGGCGACGCTGCGCCGAGTGCCGGGGCTGGCCGCCCGGGCGAGCTGAGCTTGGGCCCGCCGCGTCACGACGAAACGGGGGTCGCGTGCGGGGCGGCGGGCCGGGCCAGCGAGTCCAACAGGCGGCGTACGTCGCGCTGTTCCGGGGAGTCGAGTCGCTCGTGTACGGCCAGCGCCGCGCTCCAGCACACCCGGGCCCGATCGGTCTGTCCCAGCTCGGCGAGGGCCAGGCCGAGCGTGGTGAGAGTGGTGGCCCAGCGCCTCTCTCCGCCGATGCAGCGGAGTTCGAGGGCGCGCTCGGCGTGGTGGATGGCCTCGGCGGGCTGTTGTTGGGCGAGGCGCACCTCCGCGAGCCGGGCGTGCGTCGAGCCCTCCCACAGCCGCTGCCGGTGGCTGTGGAAGCACTCCATGGCGCGGTTGAGATAACCCGTCGCCTCCTCATGGCGTCCGATCTGGGTCAGGGCGATGCCCATGGCGTACCAACTGTTGGCCACCCGGAGGACACCCCCGGAGCGCTCGTGGAGGGTGATGGACTCGTCCAGGAGCGCGAGCGCCTCCTCGGCGCGTCCGGTTGCCGCGTAGACGCGGGACATGTTGCTCAGAGAGTTGGCGACGCCCGGGAGGTTGTCGTCGGCGCGGAAGGCCGCCAACGCTGCTCGGAAGTGCCGTTCGGCGTCGTCGTAGCGGTGCTGGTAGACGGCCACGATGCCGCGATCGGTGTGGGCCTCGCACCGCGGGATCGGGTCATTGGCGCTGATGGCCAGCGCCAGTGCCTGCCGGCTCGCCTCGTCCGCGTCGTCGAGTCGGTTCAGCAACCGGTAGCTCAGCGTCAGCAGCAGGCAGGCGCGGCCCTCCGCGCGGGCGTCCCCGGTCGTGCGCGCGGCGTCCCGACAGGCCAGCGCCGCACGGTGGAAGGCGTTGGTCACGGCCCCCGACTCCACCAGGTCCTTCGAGACGGTCAGCAGGTCGACGGCCTGGCGTTGCCGCGCGCCGCCGAGGGATTGGTGAACCAGCGCGAGCAGCCCCTCCGCCTCCGCGAAGAGCCAGTCCGAGGCGGCCTCCTGGGTCGCGAAGGCCAACCCCTCGTGCCGGGTGGCCGCCACGTGGTCGACCACCCGGTCCCCGGGCCTGCTCCGCGCGTACACCCCGCGCGCCGTGGCCAGGTAGAAGTCCAACAGGCGGGAGAGGGCGGCCTCCCGGTGCTCCACCGGCTGGTCGGCCTCGGCGCGGGCCCGGGCGTAGAGGCGCACCAGGTCGTGGAAGCGGTAGCGGTCCGGCGTCGTGGCCTCCAGCAGGGAGGCGTCCACCAGGGACTCGATGATCCCCTCCGCCTCCTGGTCGGGCAGGTCGAGGAGGGCGGCGGCGGCCGGCAGGGAGATGTCCGGGGTGTGGGGCAGCCCGAGCAGGCAGAAGGCCCTGGCCTGGGCGGCGTCGAGCTGGGCGTAACCGACCTCGAAGCAGGCGGTCACGGCCAGGTCCCCGACGCGCAGCTCGTCCAACCTGCTCCGCTCGTCGGCGAGCTTGGTCGCCAGTGTGGCCACGCTCCAGCGGCGGCGGGTGGCCAGGCGGGAGGCGGCGATGCGGATGGCCAGCGGCAGATAGCCGCAGGCGGCCACGACCGCGGAGGCCGCCTGGTGATCGTCGCCGACGCGCTCGGGACCCACGATGCGGGCGAAGAGGGTGTGGGACTCGGCCGGGGTCGTGACGTCCAGGTCGACCACCAGCGCCCCGTCCAGCGCGAGGTGGGCACGGCTGGTGACCAACGCGGCGCACCCCTCCGCACCCGGCAGCAGCGGCCTGACCTGGCCCGCGTCGCGCGCGTTGTCCAACAGCGTGAGCACACGCCGACCGGCGAGCGTGCTGCGGTACAGGGCGGCCCGCTCCTGCACGCCGGGCGGAATGGCCTCGTACGGCACCCCGAGGGCACGCAGGAACGCCCCGAGCACGACCTCGGGCTCGGCGGGGCCCGGGCCCGCGCCCTGGAGGTCCACGTAGAGCTGCCCGTCGGGAAAGTGGTGCCGGGCGGCGTGCGCGACATGTACGGCGAGGGTGGTCTTGCCGACGCCACCTATGCCGGCGACGGCCGCGACCGCCATGGTCGGCCCCTGGTCCGGGGCCAGGTGGTTGACCAGTTCGGCCGCCAGCCGGGTGCGTCCGGTGAAGTCCGCCACCGCCGCCGGGAGCTGAGCGGGTCGGACCGCCACCTCCCGCCGCGCGGCGCCTGGCCGGTCCGCAGGCGGGTTGAGCTCCGGGTCGCCCCGCAGAATCCGCTGCTGCAACGCGGACAGCTCGGCCCTCGGGTCCACGCCCAACTCGTCGGCGAGCAGCCTTCGCGTGTCGGCGTACACCGCGAGCGCCTCCGCCTGCCGGCCGCAGCGGTACAGCGCCAGCATCAGCAGCTCCCGCAGCCGCTCCCGCAACGGATGCGCGACCGTGAGCGCGGTCAACTCGGCGATGCAGTCAGCGGGGTGTCCCGTGGTGAGGTCCAGCTCCAGGCGGCTCTCCAGCAGACCGACGCGCCACTCCTCCAAGCGGTTGCGCTGCGAGTCGGCGTACGGGCCCGGCACGCCGGCCAGGGTTTCGCCGTCCCACAGGTCAAGCGCCCGCTGGAGCAGCTCCCTGGCGCCGAGCTGGTCGCCCGCGGCGCTCGCCCGGTCGGCCAGGGTGCGTAACTCCTCGGCCTGGCCGAGGTCGACGGCGTCCGCCGCGATCCGCATCGCGTATCCGCCGGACTCGCTGGCCAGCACGTCCGCGTCGGGGCCGAACGCCTTGCGTAGCCGAGAGGCGTGGTTGCGCAGCGCGGCGACCGCGGCGTCCGGTGGCTGGGCGCCCCACAGGTCGTCGATCAGCTCCGGTGCCGTCACCGTCCGCCCGCGGCGCAGCAACAGGGCCGCCAGCAGCGCCCGCCGCTGCGGCGAACCCACGTCGAGCAGTTCGTCACCGCGGCACACCCGCACCGGGCCCAGCACGCCGAACCGCAGCGGACCCGCTTGGCCCGCGCGGCCCGGGTGTTGCGCGTCGGACTCCCGCCCCGCCCCGTCCCACGGCCGACCCCCACCCGCCATGGCTCCCCTCCTCAGGCATAGACCAGCGCAGTGCCCGTCAGTTTGCCTTCTTCCGCTGCCCGACACGGCAGATAAATGGTGACTGCTGCCCCTGCCGCACGACCATGGCCCGAAGCACACGGTAACCCTGTGGTTACGGATTCCGCCGGTGGTTCGGGTGTTGTTCCGGCGGCGAAGGCACGCCGATCGCCGGCGTGCGGCGTCGAGTAGCCCGCGACGGGGGCGGGTCGAACGGGATGGCTGTGGCTCGTGGGGCGGGGCCCGCTGGCCCGAGAACGCGCGGTCGGCATGCGGCGTGGCTCCCTGTGACGCAGGTGAGACGGGATGTGACGGGTGTGTCAGTGGTGCGGGCTGTGCCGCTGGCGGCTGTCGGCTGGGGTCGTCAGCACGGGTGAACGGGCGGTTCCCCTCGCCCGGGGCGGAAATTTTTGAACCCGGACAAACGGGGCGCGGATGCGATTCCCGTAGCAGGGGCAAAGGCGCGTGATGCCTCCGAAGCCCAGGAACTCGCGGCGATTCACCGAGCATTTTCGGCCAAGGTTCTGCTTTCTGGCTTCTCAATCAAGCTTCCCCGCCTGGAATTTGATCTTCCGGCTGCGGAAACAGCACGGCTTAACGTCCTGTTCATGGTTCAGGCAGACCCCCCGCGGCCCCAGGCCGGAGACACGGTACGGAGCGTCGCCTCGCGCTGGCGCCGGCCCGGCCGCCGCGCGCGGGCCGGCGCCAGCGGAGTCGCGAACGGCCCCGCGGCGGAGGCGGTCACCGGGCCCGCCGCCCCACCGACCGCCCCACCGGCCACCCGACCCGTCGCCTCCGTGCCCACCGCCGGCGTCGCCGCCACCGCTCGACCGGCCCCACCCGGCACACCCGGCACACCCAACTCGCCCGACGCCCCCGAGGTGCCCGAGCCGTCCGGCTCGGGCGGGCGCGGCGTGCGGGACAAGGGGCTGAGCGGCGGGTCCGTCGGGTTGTTCGGGAGTGCCGTGATCGGCGTCTCCACGGTCGCGCCCGTCTACTGCCTGACCTCCACGCTCGGGCCGACCGTCGGCGAGGTCGGGTTGCAGACGCCCGCCGTCTTCCTGGCCGGCTTCCTGCCGATGCTGCTCGTCGCCTTCGCCTACCGCGAGTTGAACCGTTCCGTCCCGGACTGCGGCACCTCCTTCACCTGGACGGTCAAGGCGTTCGGGCCCCGGGTGGGCTGGATGTGCGGCTGGGGGCTGGTGGTGGCCACGATCATCGTGCTCTCCAACCTCGCCGGAATCGCCACCTCCTTCTGCTATCTCCTGCTCGGCGAACTCACCGGCAGCGCGGCCGTCGCCGAACTGGACGACAACACCGCCGTACACATCACCACCTGCCTGGCCTTCATCGCCCTGGCCACCGCGATCAGCTACCGCGGCATGACCGCGACCAAGGGCGTCCAGTACGCGCTGGTCGGGCTGCAACTGGCCGTACTCGTGCTCTTCGTGGCCCTGGCCATCGACAAGGCGCGCACCGGCGACCTCCCCGGCTCCATCGACTTCTCCTGGAGCTGGCTCAACCCCTTCGCGGTGCGGTCCTTCGCCACCTTCACCGCCGGCCTCTCGCTGTCCATCTTCATGTTCTGGGGCTGGGACGCCTGCCTGACCGTCAACGAGGAGACCTCGGGCAGCGACCGCACGCCGGGCCGGGCCGCGTTGCTGGCCATGGTCGTACTCGTCGGCTCGTACCTGCTGACCGCCGTCGCCGCGCAGATGTACGCCGGCGTCGGGGACCGGGGTACCGGGCTCGGCAACCCCGACACCGCCGACAACGTCTTCGCCGCGCTCGCCGACCCGGTCCTCGGCTCGGCGCTCGGGGTGCTGCTGTTCGTGGCCGTCCTCGCCTCGGCCGCGGCCAGCCTGCAGACCACGTTCATCCCCGTGGCCCGCACCGTCCTCGCGATGAGCGCGTACCAGGCGCTACCGCCCGCCCTGGCCCGTGTCCACCCGCGCCACCGCACGCCGGCCGTGGCGACCGTGGCCGCCGGCGTGGCGACCGGCCTGTTCTACGCCGTGATGAGCCTGGTCAGCGAGAACGTGCTGATCGACACCATCTACGCCCTCGGCCTCATGATCTGCTTCTACTACTCCATCACCGCCTTCGCCTGCGCCTGGTACTTCCGCCACGACCTGCGCCGCTCCGCACGCGACCTGCTGTTCAAGGGCGTCGCCCCGGCCCTCGGTGGCCTGCTGCTCGCCGCCGTCTTCGGCAAGACGCTGTACGACATGGGCGACCCCTCCTACGGGAGCGGCAGCTCGCTCTTCGGGGTCGGCAGCGTCTTCGCCATCGGTGTCGGGCTGCTCCTGCTGGGGGCGGTGCTCATGGCCGTGATGCACCGCCGCAGCCCGGCCTTCTTCCGCGGCGAGGTCCTCACCCGCGCCACCCCGGCCCTGACCGTCCAGGACTGACCACACCCGACCGGGCGCGACCGGTCCACGGCGGACGCCGCACCAGGCCGCTCCCGCACGGCCCGCCGCGCCGGAACCCCCGCCCGAGCACCGCACCCGAGCACAGTGGCAACCCACCACGCCCGAGCACCGCACCTGAGCGCCGGGGCAACCCACCACGCCCGAGCACCACACCCGAGCACCGCACCCGAGCACCGTGGCAACCCACCACGCCCGAGCACCGCACCTGAGCCCCACGTCCGAACGCCGCGCCGGAGGTCGGCCGCCCGTCAGTGGTCGCCGAGGAAGATCGGATTGGTCATGGCCGCCATCGGGCCGGGGACGCCGGAGGTGCCGCCGTCCGCCGGGGCGTGCCGGACCTCGGCCCGGACGTACGCGGCGTACGAGGGCGTGGTCTGCCACTCGACCGTGCCCGAGCCCGACGCGGGCGTGGCCGTCGCGAACAACTGGCCCTGGTCGGTGAGGAAGCGGACCGTGCCCTTGGCCGGGGCGCCCGATATCTCGAGCCGGACCGTGACCCGCTCGTCCCGGGCGGCCGACAGGCGGCCCCCTATGCCCGCGTGCCGCCCGCGCCCGCCGAGGGCCGTGAACGACAGGTCGATCGCCGCGGACTCCGCGATCCAGCTCCGCCCCGCCCTGATGCCGGCCAGGACGGCCGGCCGGGACAGGTCGTCGGCGAGCACCACCGTCTGCGGCAGGCCCACCGTCTGGCCCTCCCGATGGGCGTCGCTGTTGCCCATCGCCGGGAGCCAGGGCTTGCCGCCACGGACCGCGGCGACCAGGGCGTTGTCCCACTCGGCGATCGACACGTCGTCCTCAAGGGTGAACGGCCCGTTCCACACCTCGACCGCGTCCGCCTCGTTGAAGCCGAACTTCCAGTTGCAGCCGACGCAGGACGCGTGCGGGTGGGCCGGCACGACCAGGCCGTCGGCCTGCCGGATCTTGCGGGCGAAGCGGCCGAACGCGTTGTCCCTGGCCCGGTAGCGCCAGTCCACGAAGGTGCCCGGGTCCACGCCGAGCGCCAGCACGTGTCCGTTGCGCGTGGTGACCTCCTCGCCGGTGAGGATCAGCAGGTCATCGCCCCACAGCCCGTCCCACGCGGCGTGCGCCGAGTGCGTGTTGTGCTCGGTGGTGGTGATGAAGTCGAGGCCGGCGGCGCGGGCCGCGGTCGCCACCTCGCGCGGGGTGCGCTTGCCGTCCGAGTGCACCGTGTGCAGGTGGCTGTCGCCCCGGTACCAGGCGCGCCCGCGCCCCTTGGCGCGCTGCGGCGGGTAGACCGGGCGCGGGGTGCGCCCGCGCGGGCCGTGCCGCAGGGTGATCGTCACCTCGTAGCGCAGGCCCTGCGGCGCGACGGTGTACGGGCCGAGCACGACGTGCCAGGTGCCGGCGCCCACCGGGCCCGGCAGATAGCCCGGCGTCGCGTGCTCCGCGCTGATGGTGAACTCCGTACGAGCCCCGCCGGACCAGCCACGGAAGCCGCGACCGCCCAGCTCGGTGCCCCGCTCGTCGAAGATGCCGATGTCGCAGGCGTTGCCCTGGGTGCCGGCGGGCACGGTGGGCCTGTCGTAGGAGTACGCGACGTGGATCTCGCGGACGCCGCTCGGCACCTCGATCGGCAGGTAGACGAAGTCCGGGGCGCCGGTCGGCAGTTCGCCGGTGACGCGCCGGCTCTGCTCGCCGCGCCCGTCCGCCGCCTGGGCGAAGGTCACGGTGGAGAGCGTGAGCGCGCTCGCCGCGCCGGTGGCGGCCGACGCCTTCAGCAGTGATCGACGGTCCATTTCCATCCCCCCATCAGCGGCCCGCGCCCTGCCCGATCGCAGGTCGCCGTCACCCGTCCCACTGGCCCGCGCGGCGCCGGGCTGTCAGCGCCCCGCGTGCCCGTGGCCCCACTCGCGCGACGGCGCACGAGGCAGCCGCCACCGACGGCCGAACGGCCCCCGCGCGCCTCGCGGCCGGGTGCCGAACTGCCGTGTGACAACCGTTGTACGCGTCTGTGACAGAGGCGGAAAGCCCTGTGGATAACCCGATGACGGTGAGAGAACATACGGGCAGCAAGCCCAGCCGACGCGGAGGTAACCCCCGGCCATGCGTGTCTCCATCACCAGCATGCTCACCGACGAGACCATCGGCCCGCTCCGACTGGCGCGCGAGCTGGAAGAGCGCGGGTTCGCCGGGCTCTACCTGCCCGAACACACTCACATCCCGGTGGACGCCGCCTCGCGGCTGCCCTCCGGCGAGCCCACGCCGCGCGCGTACGGCCGCACCCTCGACCCGTTCGTGGCGCTCGGTCAGGCCGCCGCCGTCACCGAGCGGCTCGGTCTCGGCACCGGCGTCGCCCTGGTCGCCCAGCACGACCCGATCGACCTCGCCAAGCAGGTCGCCACCCTCGACTTCCTCTCCGGCGGCCGGTTCACCCTGGGCCTCGGCTTCGGCTGGCACGTGGAGGAGGCCGCCAGCCACGGCGTCGGCTGGTCCACCCGGCGTGAGCTGGTACGCGACCGGATGGCCCTGATGCAGGCGCTCTGGGCGCCGGAGCCGACCGGCCACGAGGGGGAGTTCGGCTCCGTGCCGGCCAGCCACGCCCACCCCAAGCCGCCGCACGCGCCACGGGAGCGCGCCGGCGCGCCGCTGACCGGGCCGCGCACCCTGGTGGGCGGGGCGGCCGGGCCCAAGCTGTTCGCACACATCTCCGAGTACGCCGACGGCTGGCTGCCGCTCGGCGGCAAGGGCCTCACCGAGACCCTGCCGAAGCTGCGTCAGGCGTGGACGGAGGCGGGCCGCCCGGGCGAGCCCGAGGTGGTGCCGTACGGGGTGTTGCCCTCCGCCGGGAAGCTCACGCACTTCGCTGACCTGGGCATCACCGAGGTCGTGTTGCAGACGCCGACCGGCGACGGGAACACCGTGCTGCGGGCGCTCGACGACTACGCGCAGTACCTGTGACCCCACCCGCCCCACGGCCGTCCCGCACCGCGCGGGGCGGTCGCGCGCGGCGTGCCCGGACCTGTGACATAGCCCGCAGCGATCTTCGGCGCCACTGTCAGGGGCCGCTCGTATCCTCAAGGAATGACGACGAGCGCAGAGGGACAGGACCCCGAACGACAGCCGCAGCGGTCGCGGCAGGCGCGGCAGTCGCACCCGGCCACGCCCGATCACACCCCCGCTGACCAGGCCGTACCGCGGCCGGCAGCGGGCACGGCGCCCCCGGCCGACCCGCCGGCGACCCCCGAAGGGCCGCCCGCGCCGACCACTTCGGCCCCCACGGCCCCGCCGGTCGAAACCGCCTCGCCCACCCCCGCCGCCCCGGCTGCCTCGCCCACCCCCGCCGTCCCACTGCCCACCCCGCCCACCCCGGCCGTCCCCTCCGCCGCGCCCACCGCCAACGCCATGCGCCGCGCGCTGCGCCGGGCACGCGACGGCGTGGCCCTCGACGTCGGCGAGGCCGCGGTGCTGCTCCAGGCGCGCGGCGCCGACCTGGACGACCTGTGCGCGTCCGCCGCGCGGGTGCGCGACGCGGGCCTGGCCGCCGCCGGCCGGCCCGGCGTCATCACGTACTCGCGCAGCGTCTTCATCCCCCTCACCCGGCTGTGCCGGGACAAGTGCCACTACTGCACCTTCGCCACCGTGCCGGGCAAGCTGCGCCGCGCCGGCCACGGGATGTACATGTCGCCGGACGAGGTGCTCGCCATCGCCCGCCGCGGCGCCGAGATGGGCTGCAAGGAAGCGCTGATCACGCTCGGCGACAAGCCCGAGGACCGCTGGCCCGAGGCGCGCGAGTGGCTGGAGGCCGAGGGGTACGACGACACCATCTCCTACGTGCGCGCCATGGCCATCCGCGTCCTGGAGGAGACCGGGCTGCTGCCGCACCTCAACCCCGGGGTCATGACCTGGACGGACTTCCAGCGGCTCAAGCCGGTCGCCCCGTCCATGGGGATGATGCTGGAGACCACGGCCGAGCGGCTGTGGAGCGAGCCGGGCCAGCCGCACTACGGCTCGCCCGACAAGGAGCCGGCCGTGCGGCTGCGGGTCCTGGAGGACGCGGGCCGCAGTTCGGTGCCGTTCACCAGCGGGTTGCTGATCGGCATCGGCGAGACGCCCGAGGAGCGCGCGGAGTCGCTGTTCGCGCTGCGCCGCGTCGCCCGCGCCTACCACGGCATCCAGGAACTCATCATCCAGAACTTCCGCGCCAAGCCCGACACGGCGATGCGCACCGCGCCGGACGCGGAGCTGGACGACCTGGTCGCCACCGTCGCCGTCGCCCGGCACATCCTCGGCCCGTCCGTGAACCTCCAGGCCCCGCCCAACCTGGTGGACGGCGACGTCACACAGCCGGCGGCCGGTGGCGCGTACGCGCGGCTGATCGGCGCGGGCATCGACGACTGGGGCGGCGTCTCGCCGCTCACGCCCGACCACGTCAACCCCGAGCGCCCCTGGCCGCAGATCGACGCGCTCGCCGAGCACAGCGCCGCCGCCGGCTTCGAGCTGCGCGAACGGCTCGCGGTGTACCCGGAGTTCGTCCAGCGCGGCGAGCCCTGGCTCGACCCCCGGCTGCTCCCGCACGTCGGCGCGCTCGCCGACCCCGAGACCGGCCTGGCCCGCGCCGAGGCCCTGCCCACCGGGCTGCCGTGGCAGGAGCCCGACGAGGGCTTCGCGCTGCCCACCACCGGCACGGGCCGCACCGAACTGCACCGCACCATCGACACCGAGGGCCGTACGGGCGACCGGCGCGCCGACTTCGACCACGTCTACGGCGACTGGGACGCGCTGCGCGAGGCGGCGGCGCCCGGCATGGTGCCCTCGCGGATCGACGGCGACGTGCGGGCGGCGCTGGCCGTGGCCGCCGACGACCCGACCCGGCTCACCGACGACGAGGCGCTGACGCTGCTGCACGCGGACGGGGACGCGCTGGACGCGCTGTGCCGGGTGGCGGACGACCTGCGCCGCTCGGTGGTCGGCGACGACGTCACGTACATCGTCACGCGCAACATCAACTTCACCAACGTCTGCTACACCGGCTGCCGCTTCTGCGCCTTCGCCCAGCGCCGCACGGACGCCGACGCCTACACCCTCTCCCTGTCCCAGGTCGCCGACCGCGCCGAGCAGGCGTGGGAGGTGGGCGCGGTGGAGGTCTGCATGCAGGGCGGCATCCACCCGGACCTGCCGGGCACCGCCTACTTCGACATCGCCCGGGCGGTCAAGGAGCGCGTGCCGGGCATGCACGTGCACGCGTTCTCGCCGATGGAGGTCGTCAACGGCGCCTCGCGCACCGGCCTGTCCATCCGCGAGTGGCTGACCGCCGCGCGCGAGGCGGGGCTCGACTCCATCCCGGGCACGGCGGCCGAGATCCTCGACGACGAGGTGCGCTGGGTGCTCACCAAGGGCAAGCTGCCCACGGCCACCTGGGTCGAGGTCGTCTCCACCGCGCACGAGCTGGGCATGCGCTCCTCGTCCACGATGATGTACGGGCACGTGGACCAGCCCCGGCACTGGCTCGGCCACTTCCGCACGCTCGCCGGCATGCAGCGGGCCGCCCTGGAGAAGGGCGTCGATGGCTTCACGGAGTTCGTGACCCTGCCCTTCATCCACACCAACGCCCCGGTCTACCTGGCCGGCATCGCCCGCCCCGGCCCCACCACCCGCGACAACCGGGCGGTCACGGCGATGGCCCGGCTGCTGCTGCACCCGTACATCCCCAACATCCAGACGAGCTGGGTCAAGCTGGGCACCGAGGGAGCGGCCGAGATGTTGCGCTCGGGCGCCAACGACCTGGGGGGCACGCTGATGGAGGAGACCATCTCCCGGATGGCGGGCTCGGGTTACGGCTCGTACCGCTCCATCCAGGACCTGGTCGCCATAGCGGAGGCGGCGGGCCGCCCGGCGCGGCCCAGGACGACGACGTACGGCCAGGTCCCGGCGGAGCGGCAGGCCGCGGCGCTGGCGTCGGACGGCCACCTGCCGGAGCTGCTGCCGGTGCTGGGGGACGGCGCGGTGTGAACCTCCCGACGGACCAGTCGGGCCAGGCGGACCGGACGGCCCCGACGGACCCGGCGAGCCCGACCGAACCGGGCACGGGAAGTCGGGTCCGTGGGGGTGCGGCCTTCCTAGCGTGGTGGGCGTAAGGGAAGGAGACCGAGGTGCTGGACCGGCTGAACCAGGCCCTGGAACACATCGAGGCGCACCTCGACCAGCGGATCGAGATGGCCGACCTGGCGCGGATCGCGGTGACGTCGGAGTACCACTTCCGGCGGCTGTTCTCCGCGCTGGCCGGGATGCCGCTGTCGGAGTACGTCCGGCGCAGGCGGCTGACCGTCGCGGGCGCCGAGGTGCTCGCCGGCGAGCGGACACTCCTGGAGGTCGCGGTGCGCTACGGCTACGGCTCGGGGGAGGCGTTCGCGCGGGCCTTCCGGGCCGTGCACGGCGTGGGCCCGGGGGAGGCGCGGCGCGATGGCGCGCCGCTGTGTTCGCAGCCTCGGATCTCCTTCCGGCTCACCGTCGAAGGGAGTAGCAGCATGCGATACCGAGTGGTGGAGAAGGCGCGGTTCCACGTCGTGGGCAGGAAGGCCCGGGTGCCGCTCGTCCACGAGGGCGTGAACCCGGCGATCGCGGAGTTCATCCGCGGCATCGACCAGGAGACGCTGGGGCGTATCACCGCCCTGTCCGACCAGGAGCCGCGCGGCGTGGTCGGGGTCAGCCACAACCTCGACCCGAGCCGGGCCGAGGGGACGGAACTGGACTACTACCACGCCGCCGTGACCGGGGCCGACGCCCCCGCTGACCTGGACGTGTTGGAGGTGCCGGCCGGCACCTGGGCCGTGTTCGACAGCGAGGGCCCGTTCCCGCTGACGCTCCAGCACCTGTGGCGGGACGTGTTCACCCAGTGGTTCCCGTCCAACCCGTACCAGAGCAGGCCGGGGCCCGAGATCCTGCGGACCCACCTGTCGGAGGACGGGACGCGGGCCGAGGCGGAGCTGTGGATTCCGGTGGAGCGCGTCCGGAGTTGACCGGGCGGGGGCGGTGGCGCGAGTGCAGGTGTGGGTGCGAGTAGGGGGTGTGGGCGGGCGGGTGTTGACCAGCCCGCTCACCCGCCAGCCCGCCGACCCGCCAGCCCGCCATCCCGCTCACCCGCCACCCCGCCGACCCGCCACCCCGCCAACCCGTCGGCTCAGGACCGACAGGGCACGCGGTGGGCGCCGGTGGGGGGCTCGTCCTTGATGAGGCCGTCGAAGCCGCGGGAGCGGTGCTGGCGGCAGGCCGGGCCGGCCCGCACCGAGCCCGCGTAGTCCACGGCGAAGACGGCCTTGCCCTCCTTGATGAACGGCGACAGCTCGTCGCACTCGTCGAACTGCGCGCACTCCTCGGGTAGCGCCCAGTCGAAGGCGTCGACCAGCCGGGCGGCCGAGCCCGGCTGGTCGTGGCCGTTCTTCAGGCCCACGGACAGGCCACGCCGGTGGGCCTGTTCGGCGACCTCGCGGTACCAGGAGAGCTGGTCCTCCAGCGTGATCGGGAACCCGGGGTCGTTGTCGACCGGATTGTTCTGGTCGGGCTCCACGCCGTCGCACCCCATCCGCCGGGCGAGGTCGAACCGGGCCCAGACGGCGTCGGCGAACAGGTGCCGCCGCGACCGCCGGATGTCCAGCCACCGCTCGCCCTCCCACCCGGTGTCCCAGCCGATCACGGAACCCGAGGCGGGCTGCCGCGGCCGGTTCGGCGGCCCGCCCTCGGCGGCGGCGCGGTGGCCGGGGAAACGGTGGGCGTCGGGCCGGTAGTCCTCGTACGCGCCGGTGTCGACGTAGCAGATGACGATCGGGCGCGGCGTGCGGGCGTGCAGGGTGGCGATCTTCCCGGCGAGCGCGCCGGCCGGTACGGGGATGACCTCGCCGCCCGGGTAGCGCAGTTCGGACCCGGCGGGCGCGAGGTCGAACAGGTCGAGGTC
The DNA here is from genome assembly GCF_057766585.1 of Streptomyces sp. MGP-BFMKR1. Classification (NCBI taxonomy): domain Bacteria; kingdom Bacillati; phylum Actinomycetota; class Actinomycetes; order Kitasatosporales; family Streptomycetaceae; genus Streptomyces; species Streptomyces sp. MGP-BFMKR1. The sequence goes on along the minus strand of NZ_CM173408.1, from coordinate 3,356,625 downwards.
GTACATCTGCCGGGGCGCCGACAGGTCGTACGGCTCGCTGATCTGCCAGTCCCAGTCGGCCGCGGCGCCCGGCCGGGGGCGCCACCAGTCGCCGGCGGCGGGCTCACGGGTCGCCCCGCCGGTGGGCTCGCGCGCCTCCGCGGACGGCTCGGTCCTGTCGTGCGCCCCCTGTGATCGCTGCGCGCGCCCGCTCTCACCGCAACCCGCCAGTACGGACGCGACCAACACCAGCGCGACCGCCAACCCGCCCACCCTCATGGACTCCCCCTGCCCGTGCGTTCCCCCGGTGCGCGACGTTCCCGGCCGCGCGCCGCACGGGGCGATGCTAGGTGGCCCGGCGTGGTGCGACGGGCCGCGCTGCTCGCCTCTCGGACAGGTGCCCGAATGGCCGGACGCGCCCCGGTACGGGCCGGCGCGGCGCGGCGCGGGGCCGCGCACCGTCCGGGGGGCGCTCGGCGGGCGGGTGGTTCGATGTGGGCGAAGGCGGGCCGCGGCGGTCGGTTCGGCGGCTACGGCGAGGGGGTGTGGTGCTCCGCGCGGGGCGTCGCGATGATGTGGTTCACATTCGGCGACGGGCCGGAAGCGATCATTCATGGTCCATTACAGTGCTGAACCAGTTTGGGTGCTGCGCGAAGAGCCATAGAAACGAACTGAAAGGGGCGAGGTCGTGACCGCATCTGCCCGTGCGGCGTCCGCGATGTGGGGCCGCGCCGAGCAGCAGGACTTCCGTAGTCGGGTCCGCGGTTGTCTGCTCGGCGGCGCGATCGGCGATGCCCTGGGCGCCGGCATCGAGTTCGACTCGCTGGCCGCCATCCGCGAGGCGCACGGGCCCGACGGCGTCACGGACTTCGTCCCGGCCTACGGGCGGCGGGGCAGCGTCACCGACGACACCCAGATGACGCTGTTCACCGTGGACGGGTTGATCCGCGCCCAGGTCAGACGCGACACCGGCGCCTGGCACCCACCCACCGACGTGTACGCGGCCCACCGCCGCTGGTACGCCACACAGCACGACTGGGGACCCGACGAGCGCAACCACAACGACGGCTGGCTCGCCCGCGAGGAGTGGCTGTACGCGCAGCGCGCCCCCGGCCGGGCCTGCCTGTCCGGCCTGGCCGACGGCCCGATGGGCACCCTGGACGCGCCGAAGAACCCCGACTCCAAGGGGTGCGGCGCGGTGATGCGCTCCGCGCCGTTCGGGCTGCTCGTCGGCTGGGAGCCGCAACTCGTCTTCCAACTGGCCATCGAGTGCGCCGCGCAGAGCCACGGCCACCCGACCGGCTACCTCTCGGCGGGCGCGTTCGCCCTCATCGTGCACGGCCTCGCGCGCGGCGAGGCGCTGGACGGCGCCGTACAGCGCTCGCTCGCCATGCTCGCCACCCGGCCCGGTCACGAGGAGACCTCCGACGCGCTCAAGCACGCGCTCGGCGCCGTACGTCAGGGGTTGCCGACGGCCGAGCGGGTCGAGTCGTTGGGGGAGGGGTGGACGGCCGAGGAGGCGCTGGCGATGGGCGTGTACTGCGCGCTGGTCGCCGAGGACATCCGGCACGGCCTGCTGCTCGCGGTCAACCACGGCGGCGACAGCGACTCCACCGGCTCCATCTGCGGCAACCTGCTCGGCGCCCTGCACGGCGAGACGGCCCTGCCGCCCGGCTGGCTGGCCGAGTTGGAGGGTCGCGGCACGATCCTGGAACTGGCCGACGACTTCGCCATGGAGATGACCCAGGGCCCCGCCCTGCACACCCCGGCCAAGTCGTCCCCCGCCTGGCTGGCCCGCTACCCACGGGGTTGAGCGGCGCGCGAGCCCCGTGGGTGAGGGCGCGCGAGCCCAGTGGATGGGGGGCGGGCGAGCCCCCTGTGACGGGGAGGCGCCGCGCGCGAGCGCGCTACCGCAGGCCCTTGGCCAGGCGCTTCAGGCCGTCGGCTATCTCGTCCGGGGTGTGCGTCACGAACGAGAGCCGCAGCGTGGTCGGGTCGGGCTCGCCCGGGTAGAACGGGGCGCCCGGCACGTACGCCACGTCGTGCGCGACCACCTCGCGCAGCGCCTCGGTGGCGTTCCAACCGGCGGGCAGTGAGGCCCAGACGAACATGCCGCCCTGCGGCCGGTTCCACCGCGAGCCGGCGGGGAGCGCCTCCGGCAGCCCGGCGATCAGCGCGTCCCGACGCTCGCGGTAGGCGCCGCGGACCCGGGCGAGGTGCGCGTCGAGGTCGTTGTCGGCGAGGTAGCGGGCGGCGGCGAGTTGGTTGACGGTCGGCGTGTGCAGGTCGGCCGCCTGCTTGGCCACGTTGCAGGCGCGCAGCAGCGGCGCCGGCGCGCGCAGCAGGCCAAGGCGCAACCCGGGTGCCATGATCTTGGAGTAGCTGCTGATCAGCGCCGTGCGGTCGGTGGCGCCCGCGTCCTGCGCGAAGGCGGCGATCCACGGCACCGGCTCGCCCTCGAAGCGCAGTTCGCCGTACGGGTCGTCCTCGACCACCCACAGCCCGCGCCGCGCCGCGACCTCGGCGATGGCCCGGCGCCGGGCGGCACTCAGGGTGCGGCCGGTGGGGTTCTGGAAGGTGGGCACGGTGTAGAGCAGCTTCGGCCGCTCCCGTACGACGGCCGCCTCCACGGCCGCCGGGTCCAGGCCCTCCTCGTCCCCAGGGACCGCGACGACCCGCGCCCCGGCGAGCCCGAAGCACTGGAGCGCCGCGAGGTAGCACGGCTCCTCCACCAGGACCACGTCGCCGGGGTCGAGCAGGGCGCTGGCGACCAGCGTCAGGGCCTGTTGCGAGCCGGTGGTGATCAACAGGTCGGCGGGGTCGGTCGGCAGGCCGCGCGCCGTCAGCCGCCCGGCAGCCGCCGCGCGCAGTCCGGGGTCGCCCTCGGTGGTGGAGTACTGCAGCGCGCGCCGCGGCTCCTCGTCGAGTACGCGACGGAAGGCGGCGGCGATGCCGTCGGTGTCGAAGAGTTCCGGCGCGGGCAGGCCACCCGCGAACGAGATGACCTCCGGCCGGGCGGTGAGTCGCAGGATCTCCCGCACCGGCGAACCGGCGACCGTGCCGACCCGGGCGGCGAGGCTGGGGGTGTTGGCGCGCATCGACTGCTCCTTGTCTCCCGGGTGCAGTCTACGGAGTAGATGGCCAGGTCAACCATCTGCGTGCACGCCCGTGCGCATATCGGTGCGCACGCCCATGTGCGCATATGGGCTGGTATCTGGGTGCATGGCTGCCGGTTGTCGGCAGCGGTGTGCGGCGGTGGAACTCGGCAGCGGGGCTCGGCAGTGGTGGCGCGGCGGTGCCGTTCGGTGCCGGCTTCGGTGGCGCGGGGCGGGGAGGCGGCGCGGCAGCGGGCGACGCGGGGGGCGAACGGCTGCCGGGGAGAGGCGATGTGGGGTCGCCCCTCCCGGCGGTGACGGGTGGCAGGGGGTGGTGGACGGCGGCGAGCCCCCTCGGCAGGGACGGCGACCGGTCGAGAGGGCTCGTGTCGACGGCGCGTCAGCGAGTGCGACGCGTCGCCGCCGTACAGAAGAACTCCGAGGTCACAGGCGCGGATCTCGGATGGTGCGGCTGGTGCGACGATCCCCCGCGGCGAGCTGCGGCTCACACGGTCTCGTAGCGGCTCGTGGGGATCGTGGTGGAGCCGAACCGGTCAGGAGAGCTGTGGAACGGACCGGGACGGTTCCTGGCGTGGTCAGCGCACTGACCGCTCGACGCGGCCGGGTGGGCGCTGCCGGGAACTGCTCTGTGGCGCGGGCGGCCGGTGGATCAAGCGCCCTTGAAAGCGCCGTGGTTGACGCCCGCGATAAAGCTGTTCCACGACTCCGGGGAGAACGCCAGGGAGGGGCCGCTCGGGTCCTTGGAGTCGCGCACCGCGATAATCTCGGTGGCCGGGGACGCCACTTCCACGCACGCGCCGTTGCCTCCGGAGTGCGTGGACTTCTGCCAGGCGTGGGTTTCCCCGCGTCGAATAGCCATGTTTACTCCGATGTGTTTGCCGGATGGTTCTCGCCACCATTCGGGCGACGCGCTCGACGCTACTCGCCTCCCCTGCCAGGGGAATGGGGCGTTCACTCGACCGGATGGCACATTCCCTGGCGCCCTTCCACGCGTGGGGCGCGACGGTGTAGCCTCCCTCCCCGCGTCGGAGCGCCGGAGGCGTGAAGGCTCAACGTGACCCGCGTAGAACGGAGTTCGGCCCGCGCTTGGGCCGCGAGCGGCGGCGGACCCGCGTGTGGGTCGCCGGGCGGGGCCGGTTGGCGGGCCGACGGGGAATGCCGTATCCAACGCGTACCGAAAAGGACGTCGGGCGCGGCGGTCTACTTCCCGGATTCGTGGTTTCGCGCGTGCTCCTGGGCGACCTTCGCGATGAACTCGCGGGTCTGGTCCACATTGAGCGCCTGGGCCCGCAGGTGCTCGTACATCATGCTGTAGCTCTGCACGTCGGAAAGCTTCTCCAGATACAGGTCGCTGGTGACGCCCTCCAGGTAGACCACGCTGGTGTCGGACTCGTCGGAGAATTCCAGAATGGAGAACTGGCCGCTCATGCCCGGGTGCGAGCCCAGGTCGAACGGCAGCGCCTGCACGGTCACGTGCGGCTCGTGGCTCATGCGAATCAGGTACTCCAACTGTTCCGCCATGACGCGCGAGTTGCCCACCAGGCGGCGCAGCGCCGACTCGTCCACCACCGCCCACAGGCGCAGCGGGCTGAGCGGGTCGGTGATCCGCTCCTGCCGGCGCATGCGTACCTGGACCCGCTGCGCGAGTTGCTCCGCCGTGCCCTCCGGAATCGCCCCGCCGATGACCGCCTCGGCGTACTGCGGGGTCTGGAGCAGCCCCGGAACCACCTGGGACTCGAAGACGCGCAGCGAGGCCGCGTCGTTCTCGAAGCCGATGTAGACGCTGTACGGGACGTCGCCGAACGCGTTCCACCAGCCCTGCTGACGCGAGTCCTTGGCCATTTGCATCAGCGACTCGACCAGGCGCTTGTCCTCGACCCGGTACGTGCGGCACAGGTCGCGCACGTCGCGCTGGCTGATGCTGCGGCGGCCGTTCTCCAGTCGGCTGATCTTCGACTGGGAGACCATCAGCTCCTCGGCCACCTCCTCCGCCGTCATGCCCTTCTCCTGGCGGAGCCTGCGCAGTTCCTGGCCCAACCGGCGTCGCCTGACCGTGGGGCCCACACTGGATGTCACGGGAAGTGCACCTCCGGGTTCACTCTGCTGCCCGTTGCTGGGACCGTCTCCGTACGTGCGGAGACCACTGCCGTTCAGCAGCCTGCCATCACTGATCGGGGCGGCGCTGGAAAATGCACACAGAGGGTCTTGATGCGGCCACGTTCGGCGATGCGCGGGCGGTCCGCCGGCGCGCGGGCGGGCGCGCGGGGCGGCGGAACGGCCGTACGTCACGGTGACCGTCCCCCCACCCCGCGCGCTTTCAGCGGCTCCCGAACCGGTCAGTGGACCGCGGCGGGGTGCGCCCCGGCGAAGCGTGCTCGGCATGCCGCCCGGGCGGTGCTGGTGTGGTGCCGGTGGTGCCAGAGGCACCCAAGTGCCGTGCGGTGCCGGGACGACGCCGGTGGCGTCGCCCGTACCGCGCGGCACGGGTGGAGATGTCGTGCAGATGGTGCGAGCGGTGCCGAGCGTCTGCTCGGCACCGCGGGTCGTACGGCCCTGCGCGAAGCACCGCTCGGAAGCGGTGCTCGTGGTGCTCTGGTTGTTCGTGGTGCTGGCTGAATGTTGCTGGTGGTGCCTGATGTTGCTGGTGGTGCTGGGCTGGGCCCATGGTGCGTGGCGTCATGCCGGCCGAGGGGACGCCGTGGGGCGGTGGGTCGGCCGGCAGCGCGTCGGCTGGCGATGTGCCGGCCGGGCAGCGTCCTGCGCGGCAGCACATCGATGAAACGGTTTTTCCTCGCGCGTGACGCCGGACCTCGTCAGCGAGCGCCGACGCGGGCCATGTTCCCGCTGGCGGACGCCGACTGCGCCGGAACGCCCGTCGCGGCCTCCGCCGTCGGCCGGGCCCCGGCGACCTGCCGGCCAGTGGCCGGTGCTCGCCTTGGCTGAGCGGCGACGCCGTTCTGTACGTCCATCACGGCGTGCGCCACGAGCCCGCCCATCGGGTCGTGCCTGATCAGGTCCCGGAGCCGGGAGCGCGATGAACGCCCCTCGTTCCCCGGGTAGAGGTGCTTGCCGAGCCCGACCGCGTGGGCCAGGGCGGCAAGCGCCGCGGTCCGCGGGTCCGGCGGTACGCCGGTGCGGATCGCGTTATCGAGTCGGGCCCTGATCTCCCGGCTGATCGCCGTCTCCGTCGCTTGGTAGCGCGTCGTCGGCAGCACCCCACACATCTGACCCGCCACGGCATGCACCATGCCGCACCGCTCCAGGTGCGTGAGATACGTCTGGCGCAGCCCCAGTCGGGGCCCGCCGATCCAGTGGACGGCGCGCACCGGACTGCCGCGTCGGCGCAGCAGTTCGAGCGCGGAGTCCAACGTCGGATCTCCGGTCGGCCGTGGTAGCACCACGGCTATACGATCCCCATCTGGGGCTATCCGTCCTGCCAGAGCCAGCTCTACTAGCTGGGCCCCGGCAAGGCCGAGGTCAAGCGACTGCGGCTGCGCTGTGGTGCCCGTGGCCGGGTCCAAAGCGAGCAGCAGAAGCTCCTCCGGAATTGTTCTGCGGCTCCTGCCCATCCATGCCTCCCCGCGTGGATGAATGACAGGGTGACCCCTCTCACATTGGTCTGTCGAGAGCGCGTGGGCACTTCGAGCGGGAACCGGTAGGTATGTCGTTCTCGTCTAGCAGGTGGGCGACGCCCCTTGGCGGAGCGGCCGTGCTGGCGCGCCGCGGCGACACAGGACACTGGACAGACGGTTGGGCGGCGGGGCGCGGTGCCACGGGCAGTGGTGCGTCCCGCGCAACGTATTTCGAGGAGGCATCGGTGGCGGGCGAGTCCCCCGACAGGTCAGAGCAGCGAAAGTCATCGGGGGAGACCATCAGGGGCGAACGTGACCCGCGGCTCACCGACCGGCGCGAAGCGGAGGAGACTCCGGGCTCCGCTCCGGCGCGCGAGGGCGCCGCACGGACGGCCGCCAGGGCGCCGGGCGTGAACGGCCGCGCGGAGGCGCCTGGCGGGGCCTCCACGCCCTCCTCGGGCGCCTCGGAGCGCTCGGGTGGGCCCGAGCGTCGGTCCGGCGGCGACGGCGCCGAGCGCGGCGCCTCCGGCGTTCCGGCGCGCCGCGGCGGCGCGACCGGGGCCCGGGCGGACGCGGAACCGGAATCCGATCAGCGCGAGCCCGCGGGCCGCGAGCGGTCCGGCGACCAGGCGACGGCCGTCTTCACAGCGATACGTCGCACCCCCGGCCAGGCGTCGGGCGAACCCGACACGTCGAGCGACCCGCGCGGGAACACGGGCAGGGCCAAGGCCGGGGCCGCCGGCTCCGGCGGCCCGGCCAACGTTCGCGACAGCGAATCGGACGCGGCGGACGAGGGCGCCGACGGCGCGCGGGACGAGGCGGGCGACGACGGCACGGCGGGCTCGGGCTCGGCCGCCGACGGTGAGGACCGGGTGACCACCGTGCTGCGCACCGGCCCGCTGCCGACGCGGCCCGGCGCCGACCGGTCCGCGACGGACGCGGCGCCCGCCGGCGACGGCGCCACGGACGCGGACGCCGATGTGGACGGAGAAGGGGACGAGGGGTCGGACGGCGGTTCCGCCGCCGCTTCCGTTTCCAGCACCTCCGACTCCGCGTCGGCCGCTTCCTCGGCGTCGGATGCTCAGGCGGACGACGCCGACGCGTCGGCATCCTCCGGTGCGGGCGACGAGCCGGCCGCGCCGGTCGGCGACGCTCGGCTGCGGGCCGCCGTCGCCGCCTGGGTGGCCAAGGCGGGTCCCGACGACCGGGAGGAAGCGCCAGGTGACGGCCGGTCCGACGGCGGCACCCGTACCGACTCCGCCGCCTCCGCAGGTGGGGCCGGCACCGCCGAGCGCGGCAAGGGCAAGGGCGGCGACAAGGGCAAGGGCGGCGCGTCGGCGACCCCGGCCGGGGCGGGAGCCGCCGCGAGCGGCTCGGCGGCCGACGCGTCGTCCTCCGCGTCCGACGACGATTCCGTATCGGGTTCCGCATCCGGCTCCGGCGGCGTCCCCGGGACGCCCGCCGACCGTGCCACGGCCGTGTTCGGCGCGGTGCACGGCGCCGCGGCGGCCCGCGCGGCCCGCGACGGCGCGAGCGACGGCGGCACCGGGACCAAGCCCAGCGACGGCAAGGGCGGCGGCGGCAAGGGCAGCGGGACCACGGCCAGCGACAGCGAGGCCGCTGGCGGCACGAGCGACGGCGGCAAGAACGGCAAGGACGGCAAGGACGGCAGCGCCAAGGCCAACGGGTCCGACGGGGCTGACGGGACCGGCCGTACCGATGCCACCGGCCGGGCCGCCGCTTCGGTGGACACCCCCACCTCCGTATTCGGCACCCTCCGCCCCAGGGAAGCCGGCGACGGGCCGGCCGGCGAGCGCGCCGGCGCCCGCCCCGGCAAGGCCGAGAGCAAGGGCGAGGACAAGGCCAAGGGCAAGGACAAGGCCGAGGGCAAGAACGACGCCGCGGACGAGGCCAAGGCCAAGGGCGCGGACAAGGCCAAGGGGGTGGGCCCGGCGGGTGACGCCGTCGACCGTCCGACGACCGCGTTCAAGGCGCTGCGCCCCTCCGATCTGCCGCGCGACGCCGGCGCCACGGCGGGCGGCAAGGGCAAGGGCGCGGGACGAGGCCAGGAGCCGGCGAGTGCCGAGCGGACCAGCCAGTTCGTGCCGCTGAAGTCCGCCGACGAGCGGCCGGCGAAGCCGGCGGCCGGCGCGCGGCCCGCCGCCGCGGCCGGCGCGGGGGCCCCGCCCGTGACCGAGCGCACGGCGCAGCAGCCCGTGCTGGACCTGCCGGCCGGCGCGGCCACCGGCGCCACGGCGACCGGTGAGTCCGAGCGGCCCGCCGGTCCGCCGGCGCCGCTCGACCTGTTGGCGCAGCTCACCAACACGCCGCCGCCCAAGCCGACGCTGACCCGGACCATCGTGCGCCGGGTGAAGATCTGGACGCCGGTGGTGCTGGTCCTCGCGATCCTCTTCGGGGTCGCGCAGTCGCTGCGCCCGCTGCCGACGCCCGAGCTGAAGCTCACCGCGAACAGTTCCTTCTCCTTCGACGGCGCCAAGCCGACGATGCCGTGGCCCAGCAAGGGGCAGGCCGTCGTGGACGTCGAGGGGCTCGGCAGCCTGGGCGCGTACGGGGAGCAGAAGCCCGCTCCGATAGCGAGCGTGGCGAAGGTGATGACCGCGTACGTGATCATGCGGGATCACCCGATGAAGGCGGGCACCGACGGGCCCAAGATCAAGATCGACGCTAAGGCGGCGGCCGACGCCGGGAAGGACGCGGACGGCGAGTCCGTCGTCAAGGTGGACGAGGGTGCGCAGATCACCCAGCGGGAGGCGATCGAGAGCATCATGATCGCTTCCGCGAACAACATCGCGCGGCTCCTCGCCCGCTGGGACGCCGGGTCGGAGGCCGCGTTCGTCACGAAGATGAACGAGGCCGCCAAGGACCTGGGGATGAAGAACACCACGTACACCGACCCCAGCGGTCTGAACGCGACCACCGTCAGCACCGCCGTCGACCAGGTGAAGCTGGCCAAGAAGGCGATGGACGACCCGGTCTTCCGGGAGGTCGTCAAGATGCCGAACTACGAGGACAGCCGCGGCGACGTGCACGGCAACTGGAACCACCTGGTGCCGTTCAACGGCGTGGTGGGCATCAAGACCGGCACCACCACGAAGGCCGGCGGCAACCTGGTCTTCGCGGCCGAGAAGAAGATCGGCGGCACCACGCAGCTGATCATCGGCGCGGTGCTCTCGCAGCCGCCGGCCGAGCGCGACAACTCGATCCTGACCGGCGCCCTGGACGCCAGCAAGAAGCTGATCCTCAAGGCGCAGGACACCCTTCAGGCGCACAAGGTGGTCAAGAAGGGCGACGTGGTCGGCGAGGTGGACGACGGTCTCGGCGGCAAGACGCCGGTCGTCGCGGTCAAGGACGTGACCGCGGTGGGCTGGCCCGGCCTGACGGTGAACCTGGACCTGACGGACGGCGGCAAGAAGCTGCCGCACACGCAGGACGCGGGCACCGAGATCGGCACCCTCACCGTTGGTCAGGGCCCGGGACAGGTGAAGGTCCCGGTCGCGCTGGGCGAGGACCTCGCCGAGCCGTCGTTCGGTACGAAGCTGCTCCGCGTCACCTGACCGGCCCGTTCTGACCCGCCACCTGTGGGGGTCGGCACCCAGGCCGCGCGGCGCCCCGGCCACGCCGCCCGCCCCCGGCGGGCGGCGTGGCCGTCTCCGGCCGGGCCGCCCGCCGGGCACGGCCACGCGTCGTAGGCCCGCGCCGGCGCGCGACGCCCGGAACGTGCCCGCCCGGTGCGCGTCCCGTGCGCGCGTCGTGCGCGGCTCGTGACCGCCCCGCGTGCGGGGGCGCCCGGGCGCGGTGACCTTACGCACAGCCGGACGGTGAAGAGTTGGCGAATGCCGAGGTCACGCGCAGATCGGGAAAGAGCAGGGGGTGCGGTCGTGCTAGCGTCGCCACGGTCCGACCGGGCCTGTCATCGCACGCGCCCCATCGCGGACCAGCGCGAGACCATCGGGTGGCAGACCAGCCCGAAGAGCGCTGAAGATGGGGGATGACCCTCGGGGCAGACGGGGAGAGCTGCAGTGACCACCGTTGATCCGGCGCGGACGGACCAGGAAGACGCGAGCGCCACGGGGCTGATACGCGTACCCGCACAGCGGCGGTCGGGGGAGGGCGAGGGCGGCTCGGTCGACACCCGGGAGCGGCCAGGCATGCTTCGCCGAATCGCCCTCGCGCTCTGGCATCCCGTTCCCGCCGCGCTGATCTTCGCCGGCCTGCTGCACCTGGTGTGGGTGCTGGTGGTGGCCAACAGCGGCGGTGACATGGCCGCGCAGGACGCGTGGGCCGAGTTCGCCCTCCAGCACCCCGGCTCGGCGTACAACCTGGCCTGGTACGGGGGCATGCACCCCGTCTCGTACAGCGTGATCTCGCCCTATCTGATGGCCGTGCTCGGGGTCCGCACCACGATGGTGATAGCGGGCACGCTCTCCGCGGGGCTCGTGGCGCTGCTCCTGGTGCGCAGCCGCGCGGTGCGCAAGCCGATGGTGCCCGCGCTGTACGCGGCGTTCGCGCTGGTCTGCAACGCGATATCGGGGCGCGTGACGTTCGGGCTCGGCACGATGTTCGGGCTCGCGGCGCTCGCCGTGATCTTCGCCTGGCCGACCCGGTGGCGCTCCACGCGGGCCCTGCACCGGGTCCTTCGCTGGCTGCTGGCCGCGCTGCTGGCGGGCCTGGCGACCATGGGCAGCCCGGTGGCCGGCCTGTTCGTGGGCATCGTGGCGGCGGCCCTGTGGCTGACCAAGCGGCGCTGGGCGGCGTACGCGCTCGGGGTCACGCCCACCATCGTGGTGGCCCTGTCCTCGTGGCTGTTCCCGTTCTCCGGCGAGCAGCCGATGACCTTCCCGTCGACGATCCTGCCGCTGCTGTCCGGCATCGGCGCCGTCGTGTTCTGCCCGAAGAGCTGGCGCACGGTGCGCTTCGTCGGCGGCCTGTACACGCTCGCCGTCCTCCTCACCTGGCTGATCCCCTCGCAGATCGGCAGCAACATCACCCGGCTCGGCATGCTGTTCGGCGGCGTGGTGCTGATCGCCGCGCTGTCGGAGTACACCCGGCCCCGCCGCGCGGAGCTGCTGCGCGCCGGCCGGCAGTGGACGGCGCTGGTGACCGCGCTGGTGGCCCTCACCGTGTGGCAGGGCTGGAAGTCGGGTGACGACATCGTCAACACGACCCCGTCCGCCGCCTGGGCCCGCGAGCTGGCACCCATGCTGGACCAGCTCAAGCAGGTCAAGGCCAAGGAGCAGGGCCGGGTCGAGGTCGTGCCGGCCAAGAGCCACCGCGAGTCCTCGGCCCTGCTGCGCTACGTCAACCTGGCCCGCGGCTGGAACCGCCAGGCCGACCTGGAGCGCAACCCGATCTTCTACGACGACACGCTCACCCCGCACAGCTACCGCGCCTGGCTGAACCGCTGGGCCGTGCACTACGTCGTCCTGCCCACCGGCAAGGTGGACACCGCCGGTGAGAAGGAGGCGGAGCTGATCTTCGACGGGCTGCCGTACCTGGAGGAGATCTGGTCCAACGCGAGCTGGAAGCTGTTCAAGGTCGAGGACCCGACGCCGGTCGCCGAGCCGCCCGGCAAGCTGGTGAGCGCGGAGCCCGACCAGCTCACCCTCACCGTCAAGGAGCCGGGCCCGGTCCTCATCCGCGTCCCGTACTCGCCCTGGCTCGGCCTCGTGGACCGCAAGGGCGACCGCATCAAGGCGCCCAGGTCCGACGTCGACGGCGGCGCGCCGGTCAACCTCAACGGCTGCCTGACCAAGCGCGTCGTGGAGGCCAAGGACGGGCAGCCGGAGGACGAGTGGACGGTGCTGCACGCGCCGCACGCCGGGACGTACCGGATCGGCGCGCCCTACCAGTTCCCGCGCGGCACGCCCTGCCCCGACAACATGGAGTAGGGGCCCCGCCCGAGCCCCGGCCGCACGCGGGCCGGGGCGGTGGACGGCGTAGGGCGAGCGGGCGGTCTCAGTTCAGACCGGTGAGGAACTCGCCGAAGAGTCGGCCGGCGGTCTCCGATTCGAAGAGGCGTTCGAACTCGGCGCGCGCCAGGCGGCGCCGGAACGCGCCCCGGTAGGAGGCGTCCCCGGCGTCGTGCACGAGGTCGGTGACCCACGCGGTGTACGCCTGGTAGTTCCACACGTGCCTCAGGCAGGTCGCGGAGTACGCCTCAAGGAGGCTCGCGTCCCGCTCCGTGAGCCACGCCAGGAGGGCCGTGGCGAGGACGCCTGCGTCGTGCAGGGCCAGGTTCATGCCCTTGCCGCCCGTGGGCGGCACGATGTGCGCGGCGTCGCCGAGCAGGAACAGGCGGCCGTGACGCATCGGCTCGTGGACGACGCTCCGCAGCGGCACCAACGTCTTGCTGGTGATCGGCCCTCGCGCGGCGACCGGCTCCCCGAAGCGCGCCTCGATCTCCCCCCAGACCCGATCGTCCGGCCACTCCTCGACGACGGTGTCCAGCGGGCACTGGAGGTAGCAGCGGCTCGCCCCCGGGCCGCGCGGGAACTGGCTGGCGAAGCCCCGGTCGTGGATCGCCATCGTGGTCTGACGGCTGGCGGGGGCATCGGCCAGTACGGACAGCCAGGCGTATCCAAAGTCCCGGGAGTAGCTGGTCAGCGCCCCGGCGGGGACGCTGGTCCGGCTGACGCCGTGCTCGCCGTCGCAGCCGGCGACGACGTCACAGCCGATGGTGCGGGTCACGCCCGCGCCGTTCCGGTAGCGCACGCGCGGCCGGGGGCCGGCGATGTCCGCCAGCTCCACGCCCTCGGCCTCGAAGCGCAGGGCGCCGCCGTCGCTGACGAACACGTCGATGAGGTTGCGTACGAGCACCTGCTGGGGGCACAGGCGGCCGTCGGCGTGGCCGTCGGTCGCGTACCGGAAGGGCCGTGGCTCGCCGTCGACGCGGAAGTGCAGCACCGGTTCCAGGGGGACGCCGCCGACGACCCGGTCGGCCAGGCCCCACGCGCGGAACATGCGCACGGCTCGCGAGTCGACGACCCCGGCGCGCTGCCGCCGCTCGACGTACGCGCGGTCGCGCCGCTCCAGTACGACGCAGTCGACGCCGCCGCGCAGCAGGAAGGTGCCGAGCGTGAGGCCGGCGACGCCCGCGCCCACGATCACGACGGTGGTGTTCTCCTCCGGCACGGACATGGCCGCTGCTCCTTGGTTCCGGGGACCTGGGCGAGCCGCTGGCGCGCTCGCCGCCGCGCGGCGGCGGTCGCCGGAGGCGGCCCGCCCCGCGCCCTCGGCGACACATTCTTCAGCGGGCGGCCGACGGGGAGAAGGGCGCGCCACCCGGCCGGGGCGCGCCACCCGGCCGGGGCCCGCCCCTCCGTGCCCCGCCCGCTACCCGCCCGCCGCCGCGAGCGCGCCCACCGCGCGGAGCACCGCCCCCGCCCCGTCCTCCGTGGCCATCGCGCGCGCGAGCCGCTCCGCGCCGGAGCGCAGCGCCGGTTCCCGTACGGCCGTCGTGATCGCCGCCGCGAGGCGCTCCGCCGTCAGCTCCGCGAACGGGATCGCGGGCGTGGCCGCGCCGCTGGCCGTCAGGCGTCGGGCCCAGAACGGCTGGTCGGCCAGGACCGGCACCGGCACCGTCGGCACGCCGGCGCGGGCCGCCGCCGCGGCGGTGCCGGCCCCCGCGTGCTGGACCACGGCCGCCACGTGCGGGAAGAGCAGCGTGTGCGGCACCTCCCCGACGGTCAGCACGTCGTCGCCGTGCGCGGCCAGGCCCGCCCAGCCCGCCTGCACCACGCCCCGCACGCCGGCGTCGCGCAGCGCCCGCGCGGCCAGCTCGCTCAGCCGCTCGCCGGCGCCGCCGCCCATGCTGCCGAAGCCGACGAACACCGGCGGCGGGCCGGCCGCGAGGAAGTCCGCGAGTTCGGCGGGGAGCGCGGCGTCGGCGGGCAGGTGCGGCCACCAGTTGCCGGTGACCTCAAGCCCCGTCCGCCAGTCCCGTGGCCGGGGCACCAGCGCCTGGCTGAACCCGTGCAGCACGGGCCACCGGGCCGCCTCCCGGGCCCCGCGCACCGCGCGCGCCTCGGCCGCCGGCAGCCCGAGCCGGCGCCGCAGGTCGCGGGCGGCGTCCGCGTGGACGCGGTCCACGACGCGCAGCGCGAGCCGCCCCGTGGCGCGGTTGCCCCACCGGCCCAGCGACCGGGTGCCGCCGACGACCGGTGGGAAGTCCCCGGTGGGCGCGGTCGGCTGGAGGTACAGGCCCAGGCTCGGCGCCTCCAGCGCCTCGGCGATGTGCCAGCCGAGCGGGGCGGTGGTGGTGGACAGGAGCAGCAGGTCGGTGCCGGGCTCCGCGGCGTCGGCCATGCCCTGCCCGAGCCGCCCGACGAAGGCGGACGCGGTCCGCAACAGCGCCCGCCGCCCCCGTGGCGCCGAGCCCCCACCGCCGCTCACGCCCTCGCCTCCGCCCGTGCCCCCAGCCCCGCCCGTGCCCTCGCGTGCGTCCCCGCCGCGCGGGTCGGCCGGCAGCGGGCGGAAGGCCAGGCCGGCGTCGGCCGCCGCGCGCGCGTACGGCTCGTGCGTGGCGAGCGTGACCTCGTGACCGGCCGCGCGCAGCCTGGCGCCGACGCCGGTGTACGGGACGACGTCGCCGCGCGAGCCGGCGGCCATGATCAGGATCCTCATCGCCGCGTCACCCCCGCCGGCGCCCGGCGCCCGCCCGCACCGCCGCGTGCAGGAACTCGGCGAGCCCGGGCCGCTGCTCGGCCGGCGGCACGACCAGCGCGAACGCGCGGGCGTCGGCCAGGTAGTCGTCGGCGATGCGGCAGTGCATCTCGGGCGGGCACGGCGCGAACCACCGCGCGATGTGCTGGCGGTGCTCCTCGGCCAGCTCCAGCGCCAGTTCCCCGTCGGGCGCCACGCCCTGGTCGAACGCGTCGAGCAGCCGCTTCCGCCACTCGGCCGCCTCCGCCATCAGTTGCCGCCAGTCCTCCTTGGTGTGCTCGGCGGCGCGGGCCATCGCCTGCTGGTATCCCTCGCTCGCGCCCCACTTCAGGTGCGCCTCGGTGGCGTAACTCAGGTCGAACGCCACCTCCCCGAACACCTCGAAGCGCTCGCGCGGGGAGAGCTGGACGCCCGTGCGCCGCACCTCCATGGCCCGCTCGGCGACCTCGACCAGCCGCCGCAACGCGGCGATCTGCGCGGTGAGTTCGCGGTGCCGGGTGCGGAGCGCGTCCAGCGCGTTGGCCTGCGGGTCGCGCAGTATGGCGGCGATCTCGTCGAGGGGGAAGCCGAGTTCGCGGTAGAAGAGGATCTGTTGGAGGCGGGCCAGGTCGGCGTCGCCGTAGAGCCGGTAGCCGGCCGGACTGCGCTCGCTCGGCGTCAGCAGCCCCGCCTTGTCGTAGTGGTGCAGGGTGCGCACCGTGACCCCCGCGAAGCCGGCGACCTGCCCGACTGAATAGCTCATGGTGGTGACCTCCCGTTCGGGAAAAGCCTGGAGCCTGACGCGAGGTGAGGGTCAACCGGGCCCCGAACCCGCCCCCTCCGGGCCACGCGCCCACCGGCCCGGCCCCCGCCCCGTCACGCGCGCGTCACCCGGGCGCGGGAACGCCGTACGCCAGGCGTTGCCCGATCGCCGGCCGGAGCAACCCCGCCCGACACCGTCGCGCCCCTAAGCTGAGCAGCGCACACCGCTTTTACGCTGAGAACCCGGGAGCACCCGCATGGCAACGACGCGCACCGCCCAGACGCACTGGGAAGGCAACCTGCTGGAGGGCAAGGGCACCGTCGCCCTGGACTCCTCCAAGCTCGGCACGTACGACGTGAGCTGGCCCTCCCGCGCGGAGGAGCCGGCCGGCCGCACCAGCCCCGAGGAACTGATCGCGGCGGCGCACTCCTCCTGCTACTCGATGGCCTTCTCGCACGGCCTCGCCGGCAAGGGCTTCACCGTCGAGTCGGTGGACACCCGGGCCGACGTCACCTTCCAGCCGGGCGAGGGCATCACGGGCATCGTGCTGACCGTCAAGGCCCGCGTGCCCGGCCTGTCCGAGGAGGACTTCCAGGCCGCGGCGGCGGACGCCAAGGCCAACTGCCCGGTCAGCCAGGCGCTGGCCGGCGTCAAGAACATCACGCTCCAGGCCGAACTGCTGGCCTGACGCACCCCGCGGCCCCGGGCGCGCCACGCGCCCCCGGCCGCCGGCCCGCGCACCACGACCCGGCCGGGCCCGGCCGCCGCCCTCGACAGGGGCGGCACCCACCGGGCCCGGCCGGGTCGCGTCGGACACCGCCCCGGCCGGCCCCGGACCGGACCCGCGCCGGGCGCTCGGGCCCGTTACGCGCCCTCGTCCCAGAACGGGGGCTCCGGCTCGGGCTCCTCGTCCGGCCAGTCGTAGAGCGATGTGGCCGCCGCCGCGCGGGGCCCGGCGCCACTCCCGCTCGGGCCGGTGGCCGGGCCGCTCGCCCGCGCGCCCGCCGCCTGGCCGCCGCGCGGAGCCGCCGCGCGCGCGGGCTGGGCCGGCGCCCCGGCGCCTGACCCGGCCCCCGCCCCGGCGCCGCCACCGGTGCTGTCACCAGCGCCGCTGTCAGCGCCGCCACCAGCACCGCCGTCGGCCGGGAGGGTGCCGTCGGCACGCAGCTCGGCCAGCACGTCGAGGATCGGCTGCCCGTACTTGGCCAGCTTGTTCTCGCCGACGCCGGAGATCGCGCCCAGCTCGCCGAGCGTGCTCGGGGCGCTCGCGGCGATCTCCTGCAACGTCGCGTTCTGGAAGATCACGTACGCCGGGACGCCCTGTTCCTTCGCGATCGCCGTCCGCCAGGTTCGCAGCCGCTCGAAGACCGGCACCAACGGCTCCGGCAGGTCCACCGCCGCCGCCCGCCGCGAGCCGCCGCCACCGCCCTTGGCCTCGGCCCTGGGCGCGCGCTTGGCCGGCTCCGGGTCGCGCCGCAGCGGCACCTTGCGCTGGCCGCTCAGCACCTCGCCGCTGGTGTCGGTGAGCACCAGCGTGCCGTACTCACCCTCGACCGCCAGCAGCCGCTGGGCCAGCAACTGCCGTGCCACGCCCCGCCATTCGGACTCGCGCAGGTCGGCGCCGATGCCGAAGACCGACAGCGCGTCGTGGTCGTGCTGGATCACCTTGGCGGTCTTCTTGCCGAGCAGGATGTCCACGATCTGCCCCACGCCGAACTTCTGGCGCCGCTCGCGTTGCAACCGCACGATCGTGGACAGGAACTTCTGCGCGGCGACCGTGCCGTCCCAGGAGTCGGGCGGGGTCAGGCAGGTGTCGCAGTTGCCGCACGGCGTGGACTTCTGCCCGAAGTAGGCCAGCAGGTGCACCCGGCGGCACTCGACCGTCTCGCACAGCGCGAGCATCGCGTCCAGGTGGCTGCCGAGCCGGCGCCGGTGGGCGGCGTCGCCCTCGGAGCCGTCGATCATCTTCCGCTGCTGGACCACGTCCTGGTACCCGTAGGCGAGCCAGGCCGTGGACGGCAGCCCGTCGCGCCCGGCGCGGCCGGTCTCCTGGTAGTAGCCCTCGACGGACTTGGGCAGGTCGAGGTGGGCGACGAACCGCACGTCCGGCTTGTCGATGCCCATCCCGAACGCGATGGTGGCGACCATGACCACGCCGTCCTCGCGCAGGAACCTGGCCTGGTTGGCGGCGCGCACCCGGGAGTCGAGCCCCGCGTGGTACGGCAGCGCGTCGATGCCGCTGCGCACCAGGAAGTCGGCGGTCTTCTCGACCGAGCCGCGCGAGAGGCAGTAGACGATGCCCGCGTCGCCCGGGTGCTCGCTCCGCAGCAGCGCGAGGAGCTGCTTCTTCGGCTCGTTCTTCGGCGCGATGCGGTACTGGATGTTGGGCCGGTCGAAGCTGGCGACGAAGTGCCGGGCGTCCTTGAGGTTCAGCCGTACGGCGATCTCCTCGTGGGTGGCCTCGGTGGCCGTCGCGGTGAGCGCGATGCGCGGCACCGTGGGCCAGCGCTCGTGCAGGGCGGACAGGGCCAGGTAGTCGGGCCGGAAGTCGTGGCCCCACTGGGCGACGCAGTGCGCCTCGTCGATCGCGAACAGCGAGATCTGGCCACGGTCGAGCAGCCGCAGCGTGGACTCCGTACGCAGCCGCTCGGGGGCCAGGTAGAGCAGGTCGATCTCGCCGGCGAGGAACGACGCCTCGACCACCTGCCGCTCCTCGAAGTCCTGCGTGGAGTTGAGGAAGCCGGCGCGCACGCCGAGCGCGCGCAGCGCGTCGACCTGGTCCTGCATGAGGGCGATCAGCGGCGAGATGACGACGCCGACGCCGCCGCGCACGAGCGCGGGGATCTGGTAGCACAGCGACTTGCCGCCACCGGTCGGCATCAGCACGAGCGCGTCGCCGCCGCCGACGACGTGCTCGATGATCTCCTCCTGTGGGCCGCGGAAGGCGTCGTAACCGAAGACCCGGCGCAGCGTGCGGACCGCCGCCGACTCGTCCCCGCCGCCCCCCGCGCCCGCGGTCCCGGCTGTGGTGCGATCCGCGTCCGCCTGCCCCGCGGCCGGCGCGGCGGCGGCACTCGCGGGGCCGCCGGGGCCGCCGGACGGGCCGGCCGCCCCGGGGGCGTCGGTCGCGTCGAGGGCCTCGGACGCCGCGGGGACGTCGCCGAGGTCGTGATCGAGGGGAGGGGGAGTCATTCGGCAATTCTATGGGGGCCGCAACGCCCCGCACGGGCCGTTCCCGGCAGGGGAGATCATCGGGCCGACCCCGGCCCGCTGGCGCACGCCCGGCGTACGGGCCACGCCCCCGCGTACGCCGGGCCGACCGGGGAGCCAGCGCGGCCCGTGAGCCCGGTTCAGCGCTCGGCGAACCGCTGGCTGACCGCGTCGAAGACCTCCCGCGCCGCGCCGCCGAGGTGCGGGCCGGCGAGCCAGGTGTGCGCGGTGGAACCTATCGCGCTGTTGGAGACGAGCATGGTGACCCCGTCCCGGCTCACGAACCAGCCGCCGCCGGAGGCCCCACCGGTCATCGTGCAGCCGACGCGGTACAGGGCGGGCGCGCCACCCGCGGCGGCCAGGCGCCCGGGCGGGCCGACGCAGCGGAACATCCGCGCCCCGTCGTACGGTGGCGCCGCCGGGTAGCCGTACGCGCTGACCCCGCTGATCCGCCCGGCGGGCGGCGCCCCGAACCAGATCGGGATCGCCGCGCCCACCGTCTCCTCCAGCGAGGCCCCGCCCCGTTTGGGCCGCACGTGCAACACGGCGAAGTCGTACGCCGAACCTCGCTCGTCCCCCGTGCCGCCGTACCGCAGCCACCCGTCCGAGGTCTGCGACCAGTCGGCCCACCACACGCCGTACGGGCTGACCTCCGCCGGCGGCGCGTCGGCCAGCCGCTCGGCGGGGTGGCCCCGGTCGTTGTACGCGGGCACGAACACGATGTTGCGCATCCAGGTCCCCCGCGCCCCGCCGTGCACGCAGTGGCCGGCGGTCCACACCAGGTTGGAGGCGCCCGGGTGCGCCGGGTCGCGCACCACGGTGCCCGAGCAGACCGTGGGCCCCTCCGGCCGGTCGAAGAAGACCTTGCCGACCGGCGCCATGTTCCGGTGGTACGGGCGCGGCACCTGGCGCGCCGGCACCGGCTCCGGTATCCGGTCGGTGCCGCCCCGGGCGCCGCCGGCGGTCGCGTGCGGGGGCTGCCGCGCCCGGGCCATCCGGTCGGGCTGCCACAGGTCGTCGGCCGGGGGCCGCGCGAACGCGCCCCCACGGGAGTCGCCGCCCCCGCCGTCCCCGCCGTCCCCGCCTCGTCCGTCCTCGTCCCGCCCGTCGCCGTCGCGGCCCGCCCCGTCGCGCCCGGGCTTGGCGCCGTCGGGCGACGCCCGGTCGGGACCCGGTGGCGGTTGCGGGGCGTCGCCGGGGGACCGCTGGCCCGGGGTGGCCGACGGGGCGCCGGCCCGGTCCTCACCGCCGACCGCGCAGGCGCCGAGCGCCAGCGCGCACGCCGCCACCGCCGCGACGACCACGGCCCGTACCGATCGCATGCCCCGGCCCCCGTTCCCTCGGTACGGCGCCCGCCGCGCCCGGCCCGCTTCCGATCCTGCCCACTCGCCCGCCGCCCCGCACCACACGCCAACCCGCTGCCGCGGTTTGGCGGATTGGCGACTTGGCGAGTGGGCGCTTCGGGGCGGGCCGGCGGCTCTCATCGGAGGGCTGGCGGGTTGGGCGGGCTGTCGGTTTGAGCCAGGTGGGGGCGGCGGGTGGGGCGAGTTGGGGGCGGCGGGTTGGCGGGTCGGCCGTACGGAACGCCCGCCGGCCCGCAGACCCGTCAGCCCGCCGTCCCGCCCGCTCGCCCTCCCGGTCCTAGACCCAGGCCCGCATCACGTGGCCGCCCGTCTCCCGCAGCGCATCGGCCGCCGCGCTGTCCGGCGCGTACCGCCGGGCCAGCTCGCTGAACGACGCGTCCGCCGTCTGCGCGAAGCCCCAGGAGCGGAGGCGGTCGGCGAGTTCGGCGGGGACGAAGGAGCTGTGGAAGGGCTCGCCCTGCTGCGCGGCCCACTCCGCCCGCCGCTCGTGCAGGGCGCGCTGCTCGGGGGAGAGGGCGCTCGCGGGCTCGCCGTAGTCGAAGACGACCTCGGTGCCGGCCGGCAGGGACGCGATGAAGCCGAACGTGGCGGCGACCGCCTCGGCCGTCAGGTACGGCACGACGCCCAGGCACATGAAGAACGCCGGCCGCCCGGCGTCGAACCCGGCCGCCGTAAGCCCCTCGGCGAGGTTGGACTCCTCGAAGTCGATCGGGGCGAACGTCAGCGCGTCGGGCACCGCGATCCCAGCCTCCAGCAGTTGCCGGCGCTTCCACTCGTGCGTGGCCGGGTGGTCGACCTCGAAGACCCGCACGCCGGAGGCCGCGTGCGGATTGCGGTACCCGAACGTGTCGAGCCCGGCCCCGAGCACGACGACCTGCCGCACGGCCCGCTCGCGCACCGCGTCGGCCAACGCGTCCTCGGCACAGCGCGAGCGCGCGGCCACGCTCACCCGCAGCGGCTCGCGCCCGGGCTCGAAGGCCACGGCACACAGCGGGTCGTCGGCGTAGTCCCCCAGGATCGCCACCGCGAACGGATCGGCGAAGACGACCCCGCCGTCCAACTCCTGATGCGCCGCCCGCAACGCGGCGGCACCCCGAGCGGTGAGACTCGGCTGCCCAACCTGCATGAAGTCCTCCCACGTGGTGGTCACCGGAAAACCCCTCGTGGCAGCGGCCGGTACGCGGCTGCCACGACGTCATCAGACCAGATCACCGCGGACCCGGGCGACGGTTAGGGGTCCGAACGCCCAGGACAGGGGCGGGCGTTGGATGGGGGGTAGGGGCGGGGGTGTGGGCTCGCTGGCCGCTGCGGCGCCGGGCGAGGGTCCGCTGGCCGCTGCGGCGCCCGGGGCGAGGGTCGCTCGCGGCCCGCCGTACGGACGCACCGCTCGGCGCGTCGTCGTAAGCACCCCCGTAAGCACCCCCGTACGCATCGCCCGACGCGGTGGCGGGTGCGCGGGCCGCCGCCGGGGGAATCCGGGCCGCCCGGGGCGGGTTGGAGCCCAGGACGGATCGTCACCAGCCTGGTGACCAGCGCCGCACGGGAGGGCCGACGACCACCTTGGTGACGACGCCGACGACGCGGCGAGCCGGCGGGTGACCGGGGCCCCGCGTGGCCGCCCCGGTTAACCCCGCCCCTGGGCCGGCCCAGGGGCGATCTCCGCTATCAGGTCCTCGACCAGGACCCTGATCGCGTCCCGGATCGGGCGGACGGCCTCGATGCCCTGGCCGGCCGGGTCGTCCAGCGTCCAGTCCAGGTAGCGCTTGCCGGGGAAGACCGGGCAGGCGTCGCCGCAGCCCATCGTGACGCAGACGTCGGAGGCTCGGACCGCGTCCACGGTCAGCACCTTCGGGGTTTCGGCGGAGATGTCGACGCCCACCTCGCGCATGGCCTCGACGGCGGCGGGGTGCACGGCCGCGCCGGGGCGCGAGCCGGCCGAGCGGACCTCCACCCGGTCTCCGGCCAGGTGGGTCAGCCAGGCGGCGGCCATCTGCGACCGGCCGGCGTTGTGCACGCAGACGAACAGGACGGAGGGCTTGACGGGCATGGCGCTCTCTTTCTGGACTCGCGACGGCACGCGAGCGACGACGGGCGTGGCGGATGTCGTGGGTGTTGTGGGGGCGTGGGTGTCGTGGGTGTGTCGTGGGCGTGGTGGACGACGGCGCCCGGCGGCCTCGGTGTCCCGCTGCCGCGAGGAGTCAACGACGGCGATGGCATCAGCGGCCACTGATGTGAAAGTATCAGCCCATGATGACGTCAGTCGACACTGATCTGATGCGGGTGCTGGCCGATCCGCTCAGGCTGCGGATCGTGACCCTCCTGGCCCGCGAGACGCTGTGCACGACGCACCTGGTGGCGGAGACCGGGGCGCGGCAGACGAACCTCTCCAACCACCTGCGCGTGCTGCGCGAGGCGGGGGTGGTGGACACCGAGCCGTGTGGCCGGTTCACCTACTACCGGCTGCGCCCCGAGTGCCTCACCCAGCTCGCGGGTCAGTTCGCCGAGCTGGCCGAATCCGCCCGTACCGCCGCCGACAACAAGCGAGCCTGCCCGTGAACCGCGCCGAACCCGTCGACGTCGCCCCGCCAGCCGGTCAGGAGACCTCGGTCGTCGCCAGGCTCTCCACTCTCGACCGCTTCCTGGCGGTGTGGATCGTGCTGGCCATGGCCCTCGGGCTGGGGCTCGGGCGGGCGATCCCGGGGTTGGACGACGCGCTCGCCAAGGTCGAGATCGGCGGCGTCTCACTGCCGATCGCCGTGGGCCTGTTGGTCATGATGTACCCGGTCCTGGCCAAGGTCCGCTACGACAAGCTGGACGCGGTCACCGGCGACCGGCGGCTGATGGCCTCCTCGCTGGTGATCAACTGGCTCGTGGGGCCCGCGGTCATGTTCGCGCTGGCCTGGATCTTCCTGCCCGACCTGCCCGAGTACCGGACCGGCCTGATCATCGTCGGCCTCGCCCGCTGCATCGCCATGGTCATCATCTGGAACGACCTGGCCTGCGGCGACCGGGAGGCCGCCGCCGTGCTGGTCGCCCTGAACTCCGTCTTCCAGGTCATCGCCTTCGGCCTGCTGGGCTGGCTCTACCTGGACCTGCTGCCGGGCTGGCTCGGCCTGGGCGACGGCGAGCACCTCGACATCTCCCTGTGGAAGATCGCCCTGAACGTGCTGGTCTTCCTCGGCGTCCCGCTGCTCGCCGGCTTCCTCACCCGCCACCTGGGCGAGCGGCGGATGGGGCGCGAGTCGTACGAGTCCCGCGTACTGCCCGCGATCGGGCCGTGGGCGCTGTACGGGCTGCTGTTCACGATCGTGATCCTCTTCGCCCTCCAGGGGAAGACGATCACTTCCCAGCCGCTGGACGTGGCCCGGATCGCGGTGCCGCTGCTGGTGTACTTCGCGCTCATGTGGGCCGGCAGCTTCCTGCTCGGCAAGGCGATCGGGCTGGCGTACGACCGGACCGTGACGCTGGCGTTCACCGCCGCCGGCAACAACTTCGAACTCGCCATCGCCGTCGCCATCGCGACCTTCGGCGTCACCTCGGGCCAGGCCCTGTCCGGCGTCGTCGGCCCGCTGATCGAGGTGCCCGTCCTGATCGGCCTGGTGTACGTCTCCCTCGCCTGGCGGGCGAAGTTCGCCCCCACGGCGCGGGTCACGGTGGCCGAACGCTGACGCGACCGGACGTCGACGTGGCTGGCCGCCGACGCGACCGGACGTCGACGCGACCGTACGCCGACGCGACCGTACGCCGACGCGACCGGATGCCGATGCGGTGCGCCCCGGCCGCGCCTGGCCCGGCCGCCGGGGACGGTCGCCCCGGGGCCGGGCCGGCTGCCCGCGCGGACCCGGGCGTCAGCGAGGCGCCTCCGCCTCCTCGGTTCCGCCCGCACCGTCGGTTCCGCCCGCCCCGCCCGCCCCTTCGGGCTCGCCGCCTCCGGCGCCCGGTGCGCCGCCGGGATCGGGGACGGTGGACGGACAGGGGGCGAACGCGCCGCGGTGCACCGTCTTGTCGCCTGTGACGTCGAAGTGCGCGGCGAAGCGGGTCCGGCCGAGCATGTCGGCGGTGTTGCCGCACACCGGGGTCGGCCGGCCCGTGGCGAACCGGTGCCGGTCGTCGAGGTCGAAGGCGTGCGGGTGCCCCTCCAGCGTGCCGCGGTAGACGGCCGTCTGGCCGTAGTCCTCGCAGCCGTCCTCCAGGGGCAGCTTGAACGCCCGCACCGTGAGCGCGGAGAAGTTCACGTACCCGATCTTGCGCGCGATCTCCGGGTGCGAGACGGGCGCCGGGCAGCGGTCGATCACCCGCACGTCGGCGCAGCCCGAACGGGCCATGAGGCGGCGGAAGTCCCGCTCGTACAGCGCGCCGCTGAGGCACTCGCCGAGCAGTTCCGGGTCCTCCATGAGCGACGCGGGGATGCGCCGGTCGGCGAAGATCTCGCAGAAGTGCAACTCGCCGCCGGGCCGCAGCACGCGGAAGATCTCCTCGAACATGCGCGGCTTGCACGGGGAGAGGTTGACCACGCGGTTGGCGACCACCACGTCCACGGAGCCGTCCGCGATGCCCGCCGTGCTGAGGTCCTCCAGGTAGCCGTTGCGGAAGTCGACGTTGGCGTAGCCGAACCGCCCGGCGTGGTGGCCCAGGTGCCGGCGGGCCACCTCCAGTTGGTCCTCCGCCACGTCCACCCCGATGACCCGCCCGGTGGGACCGGTGAGTTGGGCCAGCACGTAGGCGTCGCGCCCGCTCCCGCACCCCAGGTCGAGCACCGTGGCACCGGCGAGGGCCGCGGGGATCGGTGAGCCGCGCCCGTGGAACCGGTCCACCA
This sequence comes from Streptomyces sp. MGP-BFMKR1, assembly GCF_057766585.1. Taxonomy (NCBI): domain Bacteria; kingdom Bacillati; phylum Actinomycetota; class Actinomycetes; order Kitasatosporales; family Streptomycetaceae; genus Streptomyces; species Streptomyces sp. MGP-BFMKR1. The sequence goes on along the minus strand of NZ_CM173408.1, from coordinate 3,331,144 downwards.
CCTCCCCGTGCACCCGCCGCAGGGCCGCCGCGACGTGCGGCGGGGGCGGCGCCGTGCGGCAGCCGGGGGCTGGCTGGCCCGCGGGGGACGGAGGGTTCCCGCCGCCGCACTCCTGGACGTACGCGGCCGTGGTGGTCGACATGGCTCTCCTCGAACGCGGCAGCGGCCCCTGCCTGGTGGACGGGGCCCGACGATCCGTACGTGACGACACTTTTACGCTCCGTACGCACCTGAGGGCGTGACGACGGATCGGGGAGGCCGCGGGGCCCCGCCGAGCGTTGACCGTCGCCGCGGCGCGGAGACCTCCGCCTCACACCCCATCGGCGCGCCCCTATGTTGACAGGTGTCGAATAAGCCCGCCTAGCGGACCGATCACCTCGTCCCCGGGCAAGGGGACAACCAGCCACTTGGCCGCGCCGAGCGGCCCGCCGCCGCCACCCGGCCCGGCTCGCCCCACCACCGCACGCCGCCGCCGCACGCCGCCGCCGCACGCCGGCGTCGCGCACCGGCGCCGGAGGCCACCGCCCTGACCGGGTGGTGACCCTGTCAGGGGTCGTGGAGGAGGTGTGAAGGTCGGGAGCTATCGTCTGCACGTCAGCCACGTCCGGGCTGGCCTGAAGCGGGCGAACGGGAGGGGCGGGGCGTCGATGGGGAAGAAGATCGAGGAACTCGGCGTACAGGTCGACGAACTGGCGTTGTCGCTGGTCGGATGGCAGGTCGAGGACGTACGGGCGCGGCTCGTGACGGAGAGCTTCGACGGCACGCACTTCCAGGAGATCGTCGTGTCGGGCACGGCCCGCTTCCTGCGGGAGGACTGGACCGACCGCTTCTCGGCGGACGAGGACGACGACTACCCGCCCACGCTGCTGCTCGGGCTGAGCCCGGTGGAACGGCCCGACGCGGTCAGCTACACGTACGCCCTGCTGGAGACGGTCAAGAAGGCCAGCAAGCGGCCGGTGCGGTTCTCCCGGACCAGCAGCACCTGGGAGACCTCCCAGCGCGTCAGGCCCGAGCAGATCGCGCTCCAGGTGACGTCCTTCGACGTCAGCGAGACCGACCTCGACCTGACCTGGCCCGGGCCCAGGAACAAGCCGCTGCCCGTCGAGCTGGTGGACGAGACGGTCCACGAGTCCGCACGGCTCAAGCCCACCACCTGCGACGCCACGATCGTCGGCGCCAAGGACGAGGCGACCCTCCAGGTACGCGTCGGCGGGTTCGCCGAGTTCGGAACGGCCAGGGAACTGCTCACCGACCTCGTCGCCATGGAGTCCTGGCGGGGCGAGGCCCCCGAGGACGAGAGCGACGTCGAGGACGAGTGCCCCTTCGAGGTCCCGCTGCCCGCGCTCGCCGTCGAGGTGCTGGACGACAGCGACTTCCTGCTCGACAAGCGCGAGACCCCGCTGTACGGGCGGGTCCCGGTGGCCGAAGGCGGCACGGTGCCGTCGCGTCAGCCGCGCTGGGTCGTCCAACTCCCGTTCCACCTGGACGACCTGTCCGGCAGACCCACCCGCGTGGTGGTCCGCGTCCTGGACGCGGAGGACCTGTGACCGCCCTGCCGACGGCCGTCGCCGCGCTGCGCGACACCCTCGTACGCGAACACCGGCAGGCGCCCGGACTCTTCCGCGAGATCGCCCGGATGGAAGAGTTGCTCGCCGACACCTACCGGGACCGGGTGCCCTACGAACTGCTCCAGAACTCCGACGATGCCGGCGCCCGCTCCGTGCTCGTCGAGGACCTGGGGGACGGCCGGTTCCGCTGGGGCAACGACGGACGGCCGCTGGACGCGGCGGACGTCGAGGCGCTGTGCCGCAGCGCCAACTCCACCAAGACGCGCGGCGGCGACTCGATCGGCTACCGGGGCATCGGCTTCAAGTCGCTGGCGGCCATCGCCCACCGGATCGACGTCCGGTCGGCGGGCGTGCGCTTCGCGTTCGACCGGACGGCCGCCGCGGCGCTGCTCGGCGAGGGCGACGCGAGCGCGGTGCCGCTGATCCGGATACCCGCCGAGGTGCGCCCCGACGCGCCGGTCGCTGGCGTCACCTTCACCGTCACCTGCCGACGTCCCGACACCACGCCGGCCCCGTCGAGCAGCACGGCGCCCCCGTCGGCCAGCACGGCGACCCCCGGGGCGATCGACCCGCTCAGCGCGCTGTTCCTCCGCAACGTGACGCACATCCGCACGCCCGCGGCGACGGGGCCGTCGTCAGGGACGGGGGCGACGTCCCGGACAGGGACGGCGACGGTGTCCACGACAGGGACGGGGACGGGGACAGAGACAGGTACGGGGACGGGGACAGGTCAGGGAACTCCGACCGCCCCTGGGAGGCTCCCGGGGCGGCGACCGGGGACGGGGGCCAGTGGCTACGTGGAGCGGTTGTCGCGGAGGCGTTCCGTTGCTGGCTGATCGTCGCCTTTGATGCCAGACGTAGCCGTCAGGTTGGGACGTTGTAGACGTCAAACGCCTCGGGCTGTGATCAGCCCGGGCGTTTTGGCTGGCGTCCCGGCGGAATTCGCAGCTGCGATACTCGTTTCAGGAGACATTGGACTCTTGTCAAGGCTCGGTGCTGTGTGATGGTCTCTCTGACCAGCAGCCTGCAAACTGTGTAACCAAATCTTGCACAAGATGCCTCGTGATGGACAGGCTACTTACGCACCCCGGGCGGATTCGTGCTGAACTGGGCGGTGGCTCTGCCGTAAACTGCTACTGCGCCGAGACGGCTCCAACCATAGCTCTAGAGAACCGGGGTGCTTGCGGCGGGTGCTGACGAATGACTGGCTTGCCATCTCAGTGGTCCAATGTCGAGGGAAGAGCCGGGCTGTTGCTGGCTCTCCATAGGTAGTCAGGCTCACAAGAGGCCTTGGTTCAGAATGGCTGTTGAGATTCTGTGCTGAGTCGCCCCGACCGTCGCCCAGAATTGTAAGCGTCACGAATCACCCTGGCGATTCCTTCTACCACGGTCCCGCCGGTGACTTCTTTGTAACCGCGACCCTTGCCGAGGAGGCTCGCAGGCCCCCCGGGTAGTCGGGTTAGCTTGCGGACAAGTGCATCTGAGTCGAGGAACGGGAACTCGTGGAGAACAGACGCTACGCCGAGGAGCACGTAGCTGTTCCCTGCGGCAGGAATATTTCCCCATGCCTCAGTTACGACCCTCAAGGTGCGCCTTAGTAGTTGCCCCCTCTCTGGTGACTTTACGTAGATCTTTCTTAGTGCTGCAACCGCGATGATTGCGTTGCCGGCGCCGGAATCCGAAACCACCCAACCATGATCATGTGCCGCGCGTGTGATGTCCAGAGATTCGGCGTGTCCTGCGGTGACCTCCGCCATGAATTTGTACAGCGGTTGCACGCGTCGGTTATCGTTCAGGCCGAGAAAAAGTTCAGCTTCCTGTTCTGTTGTGAGGCCCCGAAATACCTTCATTCCGATTTTCGTATCTCCGTGGTCTGCAGCCATGCATAGAGCTCCTCGATTCTGGCCGTCGAGCCAGATGTAGGTGCCGTCTGGTCGGGCTGACACTTGAGGAACCCCAAGACGTCCCAAATCAAAACCCTCCCTGAGCTTTCGCGCCACCCAGGCTGTGTCCACCGGCCGGGTGTTTACGGCTCGGTCTGTCGTCACTTGGCTGGGAACGAGCAACTCGATCTCGACGGAGTGTTGGGTTCTGCTATTCATTGCGCATCTTCTCCATTTTCTTCACGTAGGTGTTCGACATTCGACGAGCCTCCTTGAGAGCCTTAAGCATGTATTCGAAATGCTCCGAAGTTGCCAGGTCTTCTGTTACGACGTCGGACAATCCTTCGAGCGCCCCAATCACCACATCGGCGGTGCGGACATAGTCATACTCCCTCTTAGGGGAGCGAGGTCGAAGGGCTGTGTGGCGTGTCTGCTTGAGATTGCGTTCACCGGAGACAATAACCCTTGGTCCGCCGCTTAGGTACGGAAAGCAAGATTCTAGTGTTTCCGGGCACATTCCTTGCAGAAGTAGCTGATGCAACTTTGCGACTACGGAGGTCAATGGGTAATCACGAGGGGGATTCTCGACTGCCTCCACCATGAGCAAAAGTGACTTTTGCGCCTTGCCTACGGTGCCTGAGCAGCTAACTTCCTTCTCTGCTTTGCGGAGGGTCGAACGAAGTACCGTATAAACTTTGGTTGGCAGCCCTACCGCAGCGGCGGCTGAAACTTCTCGCCGGAATCCCTCCTCTGCTCCACGAGGGGGTGGGAGGCGATGCAAGCTAAAGGCTGTTGCCACTCTTTCGGTTACGGTCATGGGTAGCGAGTGGATGGGATCGGGATTCACTAGGTGCTGTTGCAATTCGCGTGCGCCTTCTTCGATATTCCCAACGAAGATTGCGTCCACAAAATGCATATGAGCCCGCCTTGTCGCCTCAAGACGTCTATGTCCACTCAGGAGGAAGTGGTCCTTCTCGGCGATGAGCAGGGGGTCTTTGAGTCCAGATGTCCTGATGGATGAGACTAGGCCGTCGAGATGACGCATCCTTTCCATCGGAGCTGCTGCAGTCCTAATTTCGGAAAGTCTGATTTTCGCTTTCTCCAAAACTCTCCTCTTCTCGGGCTGACAGCACCCGTCCAGTAGAGCCGGGTGCGCGATCTGAGTGGGAGATTAAGCGCAGCTCGTGGTGGATGTAAAAGTCGCCACTCGTGTGGGGTAATTGTCATACCGCTGAGAGGGGGCTGCAGACGATGGTGAGGTCAACCGAGATTCCTCAGGCGATTTCACCCGGCGCGTCGGCCGCAGCCTAAACTGGTGGGAGCAGTCGCTCTCACACCCCGTCGGCGGGCAGAGCTGGCGTCGTGCGTAGACGGTCTGCCACGGGCCGAACCGTCCGGGCGGGGCACGCCAACCCACTTCCTGGCTCCGACAGCGTTGCCGGCAACCCGCCCGGTGCGGACGATCGTCGATGGCGCACCTGTGGGAGTACGCCTGGTGGAACGTCATCGGACGGCTGATGATCGTGCAGACCATATAGGAGTTGGGTCGTCATCAGTGCTGCTGCATCAAAGTGCCTTGCCGAGCTCCAGGATCAGCTGCGACATACTGGGCTGGCCAGCGGCACTACGAGAAGTTGTTTTCGGGAAACGTCGAGCTGGGACGCAATGTGCACATGAAAGAGCAGTCCGCTCCTGAGTTTCTGGCCGTCTAGAGTATGTCGCCAACAGGCTCGGTACAGAGCTATGAATCACCGCCTGCGAGCTCGCGGAAGGTGACATCGAGCTGTACGAGGAGATCGGTCTCCCGCCGGGCCGGCTTCACGACCTCCGCCACGGCGCCGTGACCCTCGCCCACGCGGCCGGGGCCGACCTGAAGGGCATCCAGGAGATGCTCGGCCACTCCTTGATCACCATCACGGCCGACACGTACGCGAGCCTGCTCCCCGAGGCCGACCTGGCGATCGCCGAGGCCGCAGCCCTGGCTCGTCCCACGCGCCCGCGTCACCTCCGAAAACACCGCCTCCCTAGCGGAGGCCGAGCCCGACGACGCGGAGCATCCCGGCCCGGAGTCCGCGCCGGATGATGCTGATCCGTTGGGAGGAATTTCGGAGATCAACTCTCCGTCCGCTCACGCACCGCTCACGCAAACGGCCCCGGACGAGAAGCCCGAGGCCGAATAGATTCCCCTCCCTGAGGGAGAAACCCCAGGTCAGAGCGGTAACGCGTTGTGCCCCCGGCAGGATTCGAACCTGCGACACCCGCTTTAGGAGAGCGGTGCTCTATCCCCTGAGCTACGGAGGCGGGGCTTGCGTGTCCCCGTCGGCCTTGACCGAGAGCGTCGGGCTCCACGCGGTCTGGGCCGTCGGTGAGGGCGGCCCAGGACAGGGTAGCGGATGGGGATGCCCGCGCGGTGGGGTGGGCCGTGGAGGGGGCGGGTCAGTGGTGGCCCGCTGGTCAGGGGGAACCTCGGCCGACTTGGGCGGGGCGCGGAGACCTGGGGCGCGGGCGGTAGGGCCTTGCCTGTCGCATGGCCGTGCTCGGGGCCGGACCGGCAGTCGCGTGCGCCCGGCGCCTTCGCCTACTCGGGCCGCTGGGACACCCGTACGCCCGCGCGTGCGCCCCCGGCTAGCCGCCGAACTGCCAGGTCACTGTGTCGTTCGCGGCGAGCAGGGAGAACAGGACGACCAGGTCGGCGACGCCCAGGGTGAGGCCCAGGAAGGCGCGGCCCTTGCGGTGGGTGCCGCGAAGGAGGGCGAGGGTGGCCAGGGCGATGGCGCACGGGCCGAAGACCAGGTTGAAGACGAGCAGACCGACGAGGCCGAGTACGAAGGCGGCCACCGCCATGCCGTCGGCGTCGCGTGGGCGGTCGGAGTGTCGGATTGCGGTCGGCTCGGTGGTCGGTTCGGCGGTCGCCGGCGGGGCGGGAGTGGCGGTGGGGGCGGAGTGGGGGGTGCGGCGGTGGTCGGCCGGGGTGGTGGCGGTGTGCTGGTGGTCTCGGGTGAGGGCGCCCATGGTGAACTCCTCTCGCTTCAGGGGCGGTCAGTGCTGCCTGGTGCGCGTACGGCGTTCGCGGAGGGAGAAGACGAGCAGCCAGCCGGCGATGACGGTGGCCGCGACGAGGAAGACCGGCAGCGAGGTGTGGGCTGCCGCGCCGACCACGAGGCTCATGAGGAGGAAGAGTGCGACGAGGAAAAGCATCGGACGGCCTTTCTCGGTCGGGGTCGGGGTCGGTGGTCCGGGGGCGGTGGGCGCGGTCGACGTGACCGACGTGGCCGATGTGACCGGTGTGCGGTCGGGGAAAGCCTGCGCCACAGTTCAGTGAACAGTTGGAATGACGACTGTTCACTGACTCCAGTGTACGGTGGCCAAAGTGAGAGAACGGCTGTTTACTGAATGACATGAGTCACACGGTCGGGGTCAGGCAGGCCCAGAAGCAGAAGACCCGGCAGGCCCTCCTGGACGCGGGGCTGCGGCTGCTTGAGGAGCAGAGTCTGAGCAGCCTCGGCCTGCGCGAGGTGACCCGACTGGTGGGCGTGGCCCCGGCCGCCTTCTACCGGCACTTTCGGGACATGGCCGACCTCGGAGTGGCGCTGGTCGAGGAGGCGTTGGGCAGCCTGCACGTCATGATCCGCGCCATACTCGCCGAGCAGAACGGCGACGAGGAACGGATCGAGGGCACCGTCGACGCGGTCGCGCGCCACGTGCGCGCGTACCCGGCCCACGTACGGTTCATCGCGCGCGAGCGGCACGGCGGGGTGCGCCCCGTACGCGAGGCCATCGCGGCGGAGTTGGGCCGCTTCGTCGACGAGGTGGCCGCCGCGTTCGCCCTCCAACTGGAGGCGGACGGATGGAGCGCCGAGGACATTCGGATGCTGGCCGGGTTGTACGTGGACCACATGGTGATGACCGCTGCGGCGTTCCTTGAGGCGGCCCCGGATCGCTCCGCCGCCGCTGACGCTGACGCCTCCGACGACCCCGCCGCGGCCGATCGCGCGGCGTCGGCCGCGGAGGCCAGGATCGCCGCCACCGCCCGCAGCCAACTACGCATCATCAGCCTGGGGCGACAGCATTGGCGTGATGTGTGATGTGTGATGCGTGATGCGTGATGTGCGGCCGTGGTTTCCGTGGCTCAGCTCGCCGCGCCGCGGCGGGTGATTCTGATGGTGTAGTCGCCACCGCGGGTGCGGTCGGTGACGGTGATGCTGACGCGTACGCCGTGCCGGTTGTCGGTGAAGGTCTGGCCCGGCGTGAACGTCGCGTCGCTGAGGCCGGCGTGCACGTTGGGGAGCCGGGTGCAGCCCTGCGCGCCGGCGGTCGGGGCGCTCCAGGGGCGGGCGGTTCCGCGGTGGTGGTGGGTGTGGGGGTGGTGGGGCGAGGGCGGTTGGTGTGGGGTGTCGGAGGTTGACACGGTGCCGGAGGCGGTCGCCGAGCGCGAGGTGGTCGGTCCGTTGGGTGGGGGTGCGGCCCCGTCGGGCCGGTGGGGGTGGCGCGGGGCGGTTCCGCGTGTGCTGTCCATGACGGTGACCGGGCCCTGCCCCGAGTCCTTGTGGACGTCGACCCAGTAGATGAGGACGCCCGGTCGGCACACGGCGGCGTCGTTGCCCCCGCGCGTCCGCGCCTCCATGGCGTACCCGCCACGTCGCGACACGGGAAGGAAGACCACCTTCGTGCCGCCGGGGCGGGCGAGCGGGGTCAGGGTGTGCCGGGATGTTCCGGCTCGGGCGGTCGCGTCGGGACTCTCGGTAGCGCACGCGACCTGCCGCGCGCCGAGCCAGCCCAGCTTCCACTTGTGCCAGCCGAGTATGTCGTTGTTGGCACCCCAGTCCTCCGACATCAGGTCCCAGTGCCCGGCCCGGTCCGCGCCCGACGCGGTGTAGAGGTCGGGCAGGCCGAAGGAGTGGTTGTTCTCGTGCGGCAGCACTCGGTAGCCGGTCTCGCGCAGGCTGCCGGTGCCGTCGTCCTGGCGGCTGTAGACGAACGAGACATTGGACAGGCGCACGCCGTCGGCGCGCGGCGCGCGATCGTTGTCCGCGAACGTCACGGAGAGCACCGTGTGCGCCGCCGGCGGCCCCGCGTTCGGCGTGACCAGGACGTTGACCAGGTCGTACCGCCCGAAGTCCACGCGCTTGTCGGCCGCGGCCACGATGTCCTTGAGCAGCCGCTGATAGCCGGGCTCGTACGGGCTGCCGCGGTCGATGCCGTACGCGGTGAAGGGGCGCGGCATCCGGAGCCAGTGGCGGATCGGCGTGGCGGGCCGGTAGTCGAGCCGCCCGTACGAACCACGGGTGAACCAGCGCGAGGTCTGCGGGAAGAACTCCGCGAACCGCTGTCGCGCCGTGCCCTCGCCGGGGGTGCCCGGGAAGTCGATCATGAGGGTGAGTGCGTGCACCGTGCCGGTGCTGCGCGCGTAGCCGTCCTTGGTCGGAATGCCTTCGGACAGGTGGGCGTCGCCGTGGGTCGGCAGGGCGCAGGGGAGGTCGGCGGCGTCGGCGCCGGAGGCGTTGGCCGCGGAGTCGTCCTGACCGGCGGGGCGCCGGTCCGTCTCGCCGCGCCCCGTGGTGCCGTCGTCGGGTCCGTTCCGGGTCGTTGTGCCGTCTCCGTCCCCGACCCCGTCTCCGTTCCCGTCCGCGTCCCCGTCTGTCGGCCGCTCGTCGCGGCGGCCGGTGAGGCCGTCGCCTGTTCCGCTCTCGCGTGACCGGGCGTCGGCCTGGTCGGGGGTGGTGCTGTCCCACTCGGCCGGGGCCGGTGGGTGGTCCGGGGGCGCGGCGGTCGGGTCGTCGGTGGTCGTGGGCGCCACCGGTATGAGGGCGACGAACGCGGCGGCTGCGACGAGCGCGACGCGGGGCGTCCTGCGGTCTCGTATTCGTGCCTGACCTGCGGGTATGTGCCCCGGGCGAGCGGTCTTCGGGGCCCGGGACGGCGGCGTGGCGGGGCGCGCGGGGGAGACGGGGGAGCGCGGGGTGGCTTGCGCGCCATGCGGAGTCTCCGGCGGCCGGGGTGCACGGGGTGTCTGGGGCGCCCGGGATGTCTGGGCGGGGTTGCGCGGGGCGCGGTGGTGCGAGGCGGGGGGCGTGGGGAGTGCGCCGGGGCGAGGGTCGTTGGATGGGGGGCGTTGGGCCCGCTCGGGGCCCTGGTCCTCGGGAGGGTTGCTGTCGCCTGGCCGTTGGTGCCGCATGCCGGACCCGCCTTCGCGGCCGGGGCAGCCGGTCGGGTGCGGTGGCTGCGCTGTGCGACCACCATCCCGAGCGCGGGAGCGCGCCGCGCGCCGGGTGCGCCCGTCCGCGCGGAATCTGTGCGCCGCTCGGGTGTCGTGGCGGGCGGCGAGGTGTGACGTGTGACGTGGCGGGCGTTGGTCGGGGTGGCGTCCCGGTCCGCCGGAGGTGGTACGCGGGCCCGTTTCGTACGCCCCACGCACCCCGTGTGTCTCCTGTGTTCCGCCGCGGACGATCTTTCCGGGGCCGCGCCCCGGGCCGTGGCGCGCTCGTGACCTGCGGATACGTAGCTCTGCGGGGCCGAGGCGAGCTCGCCTTTCGAGCATGTGTTCCAGTTCACATCGACGCGCGAAATATCCGGGGAGGGGCTCCCCGTTTAACCGGGTGACTTCATAAACGGGGACTGGGTCCCCGGTACGAGGACTTGAGACCTAGGTCCCAAGGATCGTCCCGGGGCCGGGAAGTGACGGAGCGGCATGGGGGCTGAGGGCGCGCGCAGCGCGTCCGTTGGCGCCCGCGTCGCACCACCAGACGACCGAGGAACCGCGGAAGTCGGCGGCGGTCGCACGCACCGCAGCAGCGTCGCTGCGGAGCCGCGCGGCGGCGCGTCAGCAGTACGCATCGGCGTGACAGAAGAGCAGAAACCGTAACGAGCGGGGGCCGCGAGCCCCCGGCCATCGAAGGGAGAGCGGCCGTGACCGCCACCAGCTCCGCGAAGGTCTCGCAGCCCCGGCTGCGCGCGGACGCGTTGCGCAACCGGGAGCGGATCATCGCGGCGGCGCGCGAGGTGTTCGTCGAGCACGGGGCCGACGTCCCCCTCGATGAAATCGCTCGACGGGCTGGGGTCGGAAATGCCACGCTCTACCGGCACTTCGCGGATCGTGGCGAGCTGATACACCACGTCGCGCTCTCCGTCATGGATCACATAGCTGACCAGGCGGAGGCGGCGAGGGTGGAGGAGCCGGACGCCTTCGAGGCACTGCGGCGCTTCGTGCACCAGGCCGCTGGGATGGGAGCGCTGTGCCCGCTGATGTCACATACCGCTGACAAGGAACACCCTGAGTTGGTCGCCGCTCGACACCGCCTCAACTGCGGCATAGAAGCCCTGATGAGGGATGCCCGGGAGAGCGGACAGCTACGGACCGACATAGACGTCGGTGACCTGATGGTCGCCGTGACCCAACTCACGCGACCGCTTCCCGGCCTGGGGGCCACGCCCCGGGGCCGGGGGTCCGAGTGCGGGGTGAGCTGCGTGGACTTCGATCAGTTCGTCCACCGGCACCTGCAGTTGTTTTTGGATGGCCTCGCGACGCCGGCTCGCTCCGTACTTCCCGGCGCGGCAGCAACCATGGAGGACCTGCGCCCCACGACCTGAGCCCATGACCTGACGTTTCTCTCCTTCTTGTCGCGCCGCCGACAGTCACCACAGGCGCGCTCTTGCCACCATCCGGGCCCTGCATGCCTCCCGCGTCGCCGGCCCGCCGAGTCCCGATCTTTCACTCCCGTATCGCTAGGTAGGCCCACTCATGCCAGAAATGGCCAAGCAAGCTGACCCACGGCGCTGGAAAGCGCTGATCTTCATCGCCCTCGCCCAACTGATGGTCGTGCTCGACGCGACGATCGTGAACATCGCGCTCCCCTCGGCGCAGGAGTCCCTGAACATTTCCGAGGGCAACAAGCAGTGGGTCATCACCGCCTACGCCCTCGCCTTCGGTGGTCTGCTCCTCTTCGGCGGACGCCTGGCTGACCTGTGGGGACGTCGTCAGACGTTCATCATCGGCCTGCTCGGCTTCGCCGCCGCCTCCGCCCTCGGCGGCGCCGCGGTCAACAGCGGCATGCTGCTCGGTGCCCGCGCCCTGCAGGGCGTGTTCGGCGCCCTGCTCGCCCCTGCGGCCCTGTCGCTGCTCGCGGTCATGTTCACCGACCCGAAGGAGCGGGCCAAGGCGTTCGGCGTCTTCGGTGCCATCGCCGGTGGTGGCGGTGCGGTCGGCCTGATCCTGGGTGGCGTGCTCACCGAGTACATGGACTGGCGCTGGACGTTCTACGTGAACATCCCGTTCGCCGCCGTCGCCGTGGCCGGCGCCATCATGGTGATCAGCGAGCCCAGCGACAGCCGTAACCCCTCCAAGCTCGACATACCCGGCGTGGTGCTCGCCACCACGGGTCTGGTTTCGCTGGTCTACGGCTTCACCCGGGCCGAGGAGGACGGCTGGACCGCGGGCGCCACCATCGGCCTGTTCATCGCCGCCGTCGTGCTGCTCGCCGCCTTCGTCGTGGTCGAGGGCCGGGTCAAGAACCCGCTGCTTCCGCTGCGCGTGCTCACCGAGCGCAACCGTGCCGGCGTCTACATGTCGCTGGGCCTCGCGGTCATCGGCATGTTCGGTCTGTTCCTCTTCCTCACCTACTACCTGCAGATCGTCAAGGACTACAGCCCGGTCACGACCGGCCTCGCGTTCCTGCCGATGATCGCCACGATGATCACCGGCTCGACCCAGATCGGCGCCCGCCTGATGACCCGCGTTCCCCCGCGGCTGCTCATGGGCCCCGGCTTCCTGGTCGCCGCCCTCGGCATGGGGCTGCTCACCCAGCTCGACACCGAGAGCTCCTACGTCGGGCTGATCCTGCCGGCGATGCTGCTGCTCGGCCTGGGTATGGGCACCGCGTTCATGCCGGCGATGAGCCTGGCGACGCACGGCGTGCAGCCGCGTGACGCGGGTATCGCCTCCGCGATGGTGAACACCTCGCAGCAGGTCGGCGGCGCCATCGGCACCGCGCTGCTCAACACGATCGCGGCCAGCGCCACCACCGAGTACTTCAAGGACCACGCGCAGGGCGCCACGTCGGCCAAGAGCCTGCAGCTCACGGCCCTGGTCGAGGGGTACACGACCGCCATCACCTGGGCCGTCGTCATCCTCCTCGTGGCCTCGGCGATCGCCTTCACGTTCGTCAACACCGGGCCGCAGAGTGGCCACGGTGCCGCCGCCACCGGCGATGGCGCGGAGGACGACGTTCCGGTGCCGGTGATGGCCCACTGACCCACCTCACCGCCCTACCGGCGCCGAGCGAGGCGCCCGGGTGGGAGGGGATGGACAGCGGCTGCCGCGCCCGATGCGCGGCAGCCAGCCGCGGGGCCCCCGCCGTTGGACACGTTTGGCGACAGTGTCCGACAGCGGGGGCCCCGCGGCGTATCCGCACGGAACGGCTCGGACCGGCGCAGCGCCGCCGGCGGGTGCTCGGGTGTTCGGGGGGTCGGGTGGTCGGGTGCTGGCGGCGGCCGGCCCCGGGCGGTGGGCGTACGTGGCGGGCGCGGGGCGGCGGTGACGGTGGGGGAGGTGGGGGAGGTGGGGGGCGAGGGTGTTGTGAGGGCGCCCCGCGTGGGGCGCGGGGTGTTGGAGCGCGTAGGCGCCGGGGGCGCGGGGCGGTGAAGCGTGAAGGCGCCGGGGCGCGAGGTGGTGGGGTTCAGCGCAGCCAGGGGAGGTCGGCGCGGCCACACTCGGGCTGGAGGCCCTTGGCGATGGCGCGGCAGATCTCGCCGAGCTGGCTGACCTGTTCGGCCGAGAGGCGATCGAAGATCGCGTGACGGACCGCCTCGACGTGCCCGGGCGCGGACTTGCTGAGCACCTCGTAGCCCTCGTCGGTGAGCACGGCGTTCTGGCCACGCTTGTCGGAGGCGCAGTCCTCGCGCCGCACCCAGCCGTACTTCTCCAGTCGGGACACGGCGTGCGAGAGGCGCGAGCGGGTGATCTTCGCGTTCCGCGCCAGTTCGGTCATCCGCATCCGTCGCCGTGGCGCGCGTTCCAGGAGCACCAGGAGGGCGTAGTAGGTGTGCGGCATGCCGGCGTCGCGCTGCAACTGACGGTCGAGGTGGTCCTCAAGGAGTGTGGAGGCGTGCATGTACGCCTGCCAGGTCTGCTGCTCCTCGTCGGTGAGCCAGCGCGGCTCGGGCTGGGGTCCACTCGTCATGACAACCACTGTTTCATTCCGGAAGCTCTTCTTGAAGTTTAAACAAGTGCGAGTTGCAGCCATTCCCCGAGCGTGACGGGTCACCCGGTTCCCGGTACGGAGGGTCACCCCGTCTCACGCCGGCGCTCCCGGTACGGGCGCGCGCAGGGTGAAGCCCGGCCCACCTGACGCGGTACGTCAGGTGGCCGGGGCAGCTCAGTGCATGGTCCACCAATCGGCAGTGCCCGCACGGCCTTTTGATCATCTCTGCACGTGTGGAAGGGACTCTCTTGACGCTTGTGTTGGCTGAGAACGTTCGCTTGGGAGCCACGTCGTGTCGCTGAACGATCGTCGGCGGACGTTCGGTGGGCGCCTTGCGGGCGTTCTGAGGCGGTGTGGCCTCATCGACAGCGGCCCCGTCGGCCCGTGCGCGCTCGCGGAACCTGACTGAAAGGCGTCGTGCCGCCCGTACGGCTCACCCGCCGCGCAGGGTCGCGGGTCAGCGGGGTGCGTCGATCATGGACTGGGCGTGCAGGGCCGCCGCGAGCGCGCGGGCGTCGCCGTCCGGGGTGGCGGCTGCCACGTCCACGGCGGTGTCCGCGAACTTGATCACGTGCTCGTCCCCGTGCGCCGTGGCCAGCGCGAACACCTCGTCGGGCGTCATGCTCGCGGCCTGCCGGACCATCGGGGTTGGCCGTCGTTCCGTGGCGCGGTCGCCCGTGAGGCGGCCCTCCGCGGGGCGGTCGTCGCAGAGGCGGGGCGCGGGCAGGGGTGAAGCGGGCCCGTAGATCATCATGAGCACGGCCACGGGCGGCCACACGGCGCGCAACGAGGGCGCCCACAGCGCGCGCGGTAGCGCGGGCAGCGTACGCAGCACCGCATTGGGCGCGGTGGCGGCGTGCACGAGCATGATCGGATCGCCGTGGCCGTGGGTGGCGTACCGGTGGGTGCCGGCCCGTACGAGCCGGCTGAGCTGCTCGTACGCCAGGTCGGGGTCGTCGGGTACGTGCAGCGCGCCGGCCGCCTGCTGCCAGCCGGGGACGGTGGGGACGCGGGCCAGCCGGTCGCGGATGCCGCCGCTCTGGTCCGCCAGGCGGGGGAGCGCGGCGAGCGCCGCCGCGGGGGGCGCCGCGCCGCCGACGTCCACCGCGCCCGGCAGCGGCTGGTGGCGGGCGGCCCAGTAGCCGAGGGCCTCGGCCAACTCGGTCAGGCGCGGACCGCTCGGGGCGGGTGAGGCGTGAGGGACGGCGGGTACGGGTGCCGAGCCTGTGGCGGTGTTGGGGGCGGCGTGTGGTGTGTGTGCGGTGCGCGCGGTGTGTTCGGAGTCGAGCAACGTACGGACCGCGTGCCCCACCCGGATCACGCCATGCGTGGCGGAGGCGAGGATTCCGGGCAGGAGGCGGGGCCACCACACGGCCAGGACCTCGCGCCAGGGCCGCTCGGCCAGTTGGCGGGCGAAGTAGTCGGCCCAGTCCGTGAGGTGCCGCGGGGCCGAGCGCCTGCTGTCAGGTGGTCTCGGTGATCGGAGAGAGGCGGCGCGGCCGGTCCTCCAGCTGCTGCCGTAGGAGTCGAGCCAGCCGTGCACGGTGGCCGACTGCCCGTGCCTGACCAGCGCCTCCACCGCCATGGGCGCATGGTTGGACAGCCAGCCCGCACGCTCGGGGCCGGTGTTGTGCAGTCGTTCGAGAGCTTCGTCGAGGATGCCGCTCGTGTCGTCCATGGGCGCACGCTAGGCAGCCACACCCTGACCCGGAACGGTCGCGAGGACCAACCGCGTCTCG
Source organism: Streptomyces sp. MGP-BFMKR1 (assembly GCF_057766585.1). Classification (NCBI taxonomy): domain Bacteria; kingdom Bacillati; phylum Actinomycetota; class Actinomycetes; order Kitasatosporales; family Streptomycetaceae; genus Streptomyces; species Streptomyces sp. MGP-BFMKR1. The sequence continues at coordinate 3,315,758 of NZ_CM173408.1, read as the reverse complement.
TCCCTGCGGCCGGCGACCATCGACCTGGTTCCCGGCTTTTCTGTGGGCGTGGTGTGTGGTGCGTGGGCGTGGCGGGCCCGGGCGACGGCGGGGGAGCGGATGTGGTGGTGTGGTCGGTCGCGGCGACTGGCCAGCGTGCTCGGGTGCGGAAGACGTACAGGGTGCAGATGCCCATGACCGCGCCGAGTAGCAGGCCGATCTGGGTTGCCTTGAACACGGACGCGCCGCTGAGCCCGTACGGAACTCCGCAGGCGCGACCGGACGTACCGCGCCGTCGCGCCTTGCTTGTGCGGGCGCGCGTGCCGGGGCCGTGTGTGCGCGGACGCGGATGCGTGTGGCTGTGCGGCGTGACGGGGCCTCGTTCTCTCGCCACCTCTGGCCGTCACCGCTGGCCGTCACTGCTGGTCGGCCGGCAGGGCACACCCTCGACAGCACACCCGGTCGCGCCGCCCGGTGCCTCGATCAGCCGGTCGAGCTGCCTGGACCTGTCTTGACCTGCCGTGACCTGCGAAGACGGTCGTCCAGTGGGCGGAGTGGTGGAGAGCGGTGGGGAACGGTGTGGAGCGGCCGGGAGCCGGCGGGGCCCGGGTGCGGCGGGGGAGCGGGGCCCCGCCGGTGTAGCGCTGTGCGGGGGCGCGTTGGGTGAGGCGTACGGGCGCCACGGTGCGCGGGCGTGCGAGGGAGCGCTGAGCGCGGGGGAGGGAAGCACGGCGGGTTTCGCGTGTGTTGGCCTTGCGGGGTTGGGGCCGGTTGCAGGGCCGATGACTGCTCGTCGCTGGCTGAGCGGCGGGTTTCGGCCGGCTGGGACGGAGTGCCCCGGCCTCTGTGGGCGAGCGACTGGGCAGGTGAAGGTTGGGTAGGTAAAGACGGGTCGGTCTGGTTACTCGTGTAGGCGGCCGGGCCCCGACGGCCTGGGGGGCCCGATGGGGCGCGGGCCGGCCGGGCCGCGCGGGGCGGACTCCTGTCCGGTGCCGCCACCTGGGCCTTCCATCGCCGGGTGGTCGGTGGGCTGAGCAACCAGACGGCGACGTATGCCGTCTACAGGGTGGGAGCGGGAGCGCGGACGACGCCGCTCGGGAGCGGGGAACGCGACGACGGACGTGATGGCCGTCTCACGGGCGCGGCGCGGGCCAGCAGTCGAACAAGCGTCGGGGCCGCCTTCGGTACCCGCCCTGACCTGCACTTCCCGATGATCCACTGTCATGTGGCCTCCCTTGCGGCGGGACAGGGTACTGCATGATCACGAAAATTGCGGGGCCGGCTGGGAATTCTGTCCGGTTTCCGCTCGTTGTTTCCATCGGACGGGGTACTTGCAGGGTCCAGACCCTCTATCCCGACCAGCCCGATCCCGCGACCAACTCATCGCAAGGGAGCACGCATGGCAACCCGTGCCGTCGCCCGTCGTCAGGCCACCAACGCCGGCTCTGACGGGGCAAGCAGCGTTCGCGCCGTAGGCGGGGAGATCGCCGACCGCGACCTGGTCGGCATGTACCTGGACGAGATCGCACGTACGCCGTTGCTCGACGCGGCCAAGGAAGTCGAGCTGTCCCAAGCCATCGAGGCTGGGGTGTACGCCCAGCAGATCCTGGACGGCGAGGTGGACGAGGCCGAGGCGGGCGGCGCGAGCCGCGCTGAGCTGGAGGCGCTTGCCGCCGAGGGCGCCCGGGCGAAGGACGTGTTCATCCGCTCCAACCTGCGTCTCGTGGTAGCGGTCGCGCGCCGGTACCCGCGCAGTGGCCTGCCGCTCCTCGACCTGATCCAGGAGGGCAACGCGGGTCTGGTGCGCGCGGTGGAGAAGTTCGACTACGCCAAGGGCTTCAAGTTCTCGACGTACGCGACCTGGTGGATTCGGCAGGCCATCACGCGCTCCATCGCCGACCAGTCGCGTACCATCCGGCTCCCCGTCCACCTGGTCGAGGAGTTGGGCCGCATCCGTCGGGTGCAGCGCGAGTTCAACCGGGAGAACGGGCGCGATCCGGAACACGCGGAGATCGCCGCCGAGCTGGGCTCCACCCCGGCGCGGGTCGCGGACGTGCTCGACTGGGCCCGTGACCCGGTGAGCCTCAACATGTCGGTGGACGACGAGGGCGAGACCCAGTTCGGCGACCTGCTGGAGGACACCTCGGCGGAGTCCCCGGAGCAGTCGGTCCTGGTGATGCTGCGCCGCGAGGGTCTCGAAGACCTGATCGGCCGGCTCGACGAACGCACCGCCTCGATCATCAAGGCGCGCTACGGCATAGAGGACGGCCGCGAGCGCACCCTGACCGAGGTCGGCAAGCAGCACGGACTGACCCGCGAGCGCATCCGACAGATCGAGAAGCACGCCCTGCTCGAACTGAAGAAGATGGCCCGCGACACGGGCTTCGACGCGGCGGCCTAGCAGCGCCGCGCCGCTCGGGTCAGGTCAGGCAACGCCTGACCTGAGCGGCCCCCCCCGAGACCAGAGCCCCGGTGCCACTCCCCCCCCCGGCACCGGGGCTCTGCCCTGTTTGGGGCTTCCCCCCGCCCCCCGCCCCCCGCCCCGCCCCTCCCGCCCCCACCTCCGCGGCCAGGCCCCGCCCACGTCGGCCCCGCTTCCGGCGCGCCCCGCCTCCCGCCCGCGTGGGTCGGGCCTGTCGTGCAGCGTCACCGGTCACGCCGTCGCCTCGACCTACGCCCGGGCGGCCACCCCGACGCGTCCGCCCGCCGACCGAGACCGCGCCCTGACGTCCCCGTTCGCTGTCGCCGGCCTCTCGACGAACCCCGTCGGACGCCCTGCCACTCCCTCGGCCCCTGTCGCGAACAGACAGCCCGCGCAGCCCAGGCACCCGCGCCAGGCACCCGCGCAAAACAGGCCAGCCCGGGTCAGCTCAGGCCGTGCAAAACAGGTCAGCTCAGGCCGCGCAGTACAGGTCAGCTCGCGCCGGACAGGTCAGCTCGCGCACCCCGCGCCGAACACGGCCAGAGCCGCAGTCGGAGCAACGGCCAGAGCCTCAACCAGGCCCGGAGCCTGAGCTAGCGGCCACAGCGCAGCCGTCCCGGAGACCGGGCCTGCCTGGGGCTCGCCGGCCAGGCAGCCCAGCTCAGGTCAGGGCGCGGGCGCGGCGTACAGGTCCCAGTAGGACGGGAAGACGCCGCCTGGCCCGTCCACGCTCTCGGCCGCGAGTATCGCGTCCACCACTGCCCGCATCAGTACGTCCGCCCCGGCGGCGAGCACCTCGTTCAGCGCCCCCGCTGCCGCGTGCACCCCGAAGGCCGGGTCCGAGGTCGGGTCCGCGACCTGGCCTATGGCCGAGCCCGGGGCCACGGCCGAACCCGAAGGCGAGTCTGAGCCCGAAGGCGAGCCCGAGCCCGAGCCCGCGCTCGAAGCTGAGCCCGTGGCCGCCCCGGTGGCGGCTCGGCCCACCAACGGCCGCTCGCCGGTGGCCAGCGCGAACACGGTGTCCCCGTCGGAGAGCAGGTGCACCGGCCGCACGGCGCGGGCCAGCCCGTCGTGCGCGGTGCCCGCCAGTTTCTGGGCCTGGGCGCGGGACAGCGTCGCGTCCGTGGCCACGACGGCGAGCGTGGTGTTCAACGGGGGCCGTACGGAAGCGGCCGAGCGCCGTTCGGACTCCTCCCACGCTTCCCGTAGCCGTCGCTGGGCCTCGGCGTGCCGCTCGCGCGACACCGCCCCGCCCGGCAGCGCGGCCACACCGTGCTCCCCAGAGTCATCGCCGCCGTCGCCTTCGGCGCCGACTTGGTCGTGCGGGCCGAAGAGGGTGCCGTACAAGCGGCCCGTTATCGGGTCGATCGGAGAGCCCGACGCGTTCACCGCGACGAGCGCGGCGACCGTGACGCCGGAGGGCAGTACCACGCTCGCGGTGCCGATGCCGCCCTTGAGCCCACCGGCCACCGCCCCGGTGCCCGCCCCCACGTTGCCGCGCGCGCAGCTCGCCCCGTCCTCGCCGTGGGCAGCGGCGGCGGCCTCCCGGCCGAGTGCGGCGTCGGGCCTTGCTCGCCAGTCGCCGCCGCGTCCGAGATCGAACAGCGCGGCAGCCGGGACGACCGGCACCACCTGGGCCGGCTGCGGGCCGACCCGGAATCCACGGCCCCGCTCCTCAAGCCACTCCATGACGCCGGACGCCGCGTCCAGGCCGAAGGCGCTGCCCCCGGTCAGGACGATGGCTTCCACCCGCTGGACCAGGTTCCGCGGATCGAGCGCGTCGGTCTCCCGGGTGCCCGGGCCGCCGCCCCGTACGTCCACCGCGGCCACCGCGCCGCCCGGCGGGGCGAGCACGACGGTGGTGCCGGTCAGCCAGCCCGCGCTCTGTCGCTGGGCGTGGCCCACCCGGAGACCCCGGACGTCCGTCAAGGCGTTCTGCGGGCCGGGCCGAGGGGCGCCTCCTGCCGCTGTCGCGTTGCTCGAACCGGTTCCGGCGTCGTCAGCGTCCACCATGGGGCCATGCCTATCACGCGGCTCGCACCGAGCCGGTGGGGCGACGGAGCGGAACGGGTACGGGGTGGAAACGGGGCGGTAGCCGGGTCGGCTGGCTGTGGCGGGGGGCTTAGCTCGCGGTCGTCTGGCGCGGCGTGTCGGGCGAGCGGGCGGCCTCGGCCACGGGGCGGCGGAGGTAGCGTGGCGGGCGGCGTCGAGCGGGCCGCGGGCGGGCCTGGGCCAGCCGCCGGCGGGCCGTGGACGGGGCGTCCACCGGGCATTCGAGGCCGGCATAGCCGCTGAAAACTGCCTCTGACGTGCGCGTATAGCGTTCGTTGATCGGACGTCAACGCGAGCCCGCCACGCTGTTCTCATGTTCGCCGTATCTGACACCGCCGCACCAGCCACCGCCACCACCCTCTCCGCCGCCGTGACCACGCCGGCGGCCGTATCGGGTGGCTCGGGGGAACCGGTGGCGTTGCGCTGGGTCGGCGAGCAGGGGCGGGCCGAGGAGTTCACCCACACGCAACTCCTCGACCAGGCGACCCGCGCGTCAAGCATGCTGACCGAGCTTGGCGTGTGCTCCGGTGACCAGGTGGCCGTCATGCTGCCCCTGGTGCCGGAGTCGGTCGTCACGACGCTCGCCTGTGGCCGACTCGACGCGTCCCGTGTCTCGCTGCCCATGAGGGAACCGGTGGGGGCACTGCGCGAGCGGATCAGGGAGTCCGGTGCACGCGTGCTGATCACCGTGGATGGGGTGCTACGGGATGGGCGGGCGTACGGGTTGAAGACCGCGCTCGACCGGGCGCTGATGGGATGTCCCGAGGTGGAGACCGTGCTGGTCGTGCATCGACTGGGGCTTCCGGTCCGTTGGGTTGCGGGCCGGGACCACTGGTGGCACGAGCGGCTGGCCGCCACTCGGTAGACCGAGGGCCACACCAGAGGGGCAGGTACGGGTGATCCTGCCCCGCCGCGTTCTGCGGCTGCCGGTTGGGGGACCGGCAGCCGCGACGCGGTCGCCGCCGAGCATCGCTCCGGCACGGGGGACCGGAGCGATGCTCGGCGCCATGCCGTGCGCCGGACGTACCCTGGGGGCATGAGCACCGCCCCCGCCTCTGAACCGCGCGATCCGGCTTCCGCGCTGATCTTCGACGACCCGTTGGCGCAACAGTCCTCGGACGATACGGACCAGGGATGGGGCGAGCGGACTCCGAGGACGGGCGAGGGCGGCCCGGCCGACCTGGCGCGCTTCCTCGACGAGAAGCCGCCCCACCACCTGTAAGAGGACCCGGGTCGGTGGGGCGGCTTCACCGCTGCCGCCGTCGACCGCCCCGAGAGGGCGTCCCCGGCCTCGCCGAGCAGCGCGCGGCAGCGACGGAACGCGGCGGCTAGCGCTCGGTCGGCGCCGGCCCCGACTCCGCACCCCCGTCGGCCTGCCCGGCGGGGGCCGGACCACCGCGCTGCGCGACCAGCACGTCGCGGATCTCGCGCAGCAGCTCCACCTCGCTGGCCTCGGCCTCGGCGTGCTCCACCTCGGCCTGCTTGTCCCGGGCCGCCTTCCGCGCCAGGTAGCGCGACATGGGCAGCACCATCAGGAAGTACACGACCGCGGCCGTGATCAGGAACGTCAGGGTGGCGCTGAGCACGGTGCCCCACATGATGGGGACGCCGCTGACCACGTCGCCCGCCTCGTTCGTCTTGCACGGGCCCTTGAGGCAGGAGCTGTACCTGTCGAGGTCCTTGGTGCCGAACGCACCGACAAGCGGGTTGATGACGCCCTTCACCACGGAGTTCACGACGTTGGTGAACGCGGCACCGATGACGACCGCTACCGCCAGGTCGATGACGTTGCCACGCATCAGGAAGGCTTTGAAGCCGTCCAGGACGCTCTGCTTCTCGTCGGTCGCCGAACTGCTCACGGCCGTGCCTCTTTCCACTATCGGATTTCCAGATTCCGCAACTTATGGCACGGTGCGGCAGCGCTGTCCAATCCGCCCACCCGAATCCGCGAGTTGACAGCACACGAGCACGAATCATCGCCGCACCACCGCCAGACGCGCGGCGAGGCCCGTGCCGACCAAGGCCGTCGCGGTCTCCCGGGGAACGGACAGCACCACGAGCGCGCCCTCGCCCGGAGCGGTCTCGCGCGACGGCGGCACGTCGACCACGCGAGCGGCGCGCGCGATCACGCGCGGGCCGGCGGACAGGCCGCCATCCGCGGCGGCCTCCCGCTCGGCCGGCCAGTCCTGGGGCGCGCCGTCGGCCTTGGCCGACCCGCGTGCCCCAGGCGCCCCGTCGGTTCCGCCCGCTGCGTCGGCCGCGTCAACGGCTGGCTCGGGCTCGGGGCCGACCGCGAGCTGGCCGGTCCAGCCGGCGTCGGGCGCGGTGGCCAGCACGTCCACGAGGTCGCCGCGACGCAGCAGCCGTACGACCCCGGCGTCGGCGATCCGCACCGCCGCCACCCGCAGGTCGCCCTTCGGGTGCCCGCTCGCCTCGCCGGGTGGGCCGGCGAGGCGGGCCGGGGAAGGCGACGCCGGCGGCGTGCCGCGCGCGTCACCGGGGTGGGGAGCGCCGGGCGGGGTGGTGGAGGGAGCCGAGGAGGGGGAGCGCTTGTCGTCCGTGGGGCTCGCCGCGACCGCCGAGGCCAGCGCCGCCACCGCCAACAGGGCGAGGGCCGCCCTGCGTCGTCGCTTGCGCGGCATCCGGTGCAGCCGATGCCAGCGCGTCTGGCGCACCCGCACCGGTTCGAACAGGGGTAGTCCGCGTGGCGCGGGGGCGGCCCGGCCGAGGCCGGGCGCGGCGTGCGGTGCGTCGTGCGGGCCGGTCACGGGGCCCGGCGGCTGCTGCGCCGAGCCGGCGCGGGGGACTGCGGAAGGGTCGTACGCGGACATGACGAACACCACCTGCCGTGCGGAGTTGGGGCCCTGCGGCCTGCACACCCCACGGTGCATGGGTTCGGCGGATCGCGTGCGCGGCTGTGGACGGCCGCTGGGCTGTGGATAACTCCGTCACCCACTACCGCCCCGCGCAGACCAGCCCAACCCAACCCGCCCCCAACCGGGACAGGCCACCCCGACCGCGCCAGGCCAACCCCGCCAAACCAGCCACGCACGCCGCCTCGCATCCGGCCAGCTCGGGGCGGGCCCCAGGAGGGAAGAGAGGGCCAGCCCGGCGCGGGCTACGGCGGTGCGATGCCCAGGTCGCGCCCCTCGTGGGCGCGGGCGCAGACGCAGTCGCGTTCGGCCGGGTCGGGGAGGGCGGCCACCGCGTCGAAGAGGACGTCGCGCAGCCGGTCCACGTTGCTCGCGAAGACCCGCATGACCTCCTCGTGGGAGACGCCGTCGCCCGCCTCCGTGCCCGCGTCCAGGTCGGTGACCAGGGTCAACGACGTGTAGCACAGCTCCAGTTCACGGGCGAGCACGGCCTCCGGGTGGCCGGTCATGCCCACCACCGACCAGCCCTGCGCCGCGTGCCAGCGCGACTCCGCACGGGTCGAGAAGCGCGGGCCCTCGATGACGACGAGCGTGCCGCCGTCCACCGGCTCCCAGTCGCGCCCGCGCGCCGCCTTGAGCGCCGCGAGGCGCCCCTGCGGGCAGTACGGGTCGGCGAACGTCACGTGCACGACGTTGGGCCGAGGCCCGCCGTCGGGGAGGGGCTCGCCGTCGAAGTACGTCTGCGCCCGCGCCTTCGTACGGTCCACGATCTGGTCCGGGACGAGGAGGGTGCCGGGTCCGAACTCGGGGCGCAGGCCGCCGACCGCGCACGGGCCGAGCACCTGCCGTACGCCGACGGAGCGCAGGGCCCACAGGTTGGCGCGGTAGTTGATGCGGTGCGGCGGCAGGTGGTGTTTGCGGCCGTGGCGCGGCAGGAAGGCGACGCGTCGGCCGGCCACCTCGCCGAGGAACAGCGAGTCGCTGGGGGCGCCGTAGGGCGTGTCCACGGTGATCTCGGTCACGTCGTCGAGGAAGGAGTAGAACCCCGATCCGCCGATCACCCCGATCTCCGCCTGGGGCGCGGTCTGCGGTGTTACCGACGGTGCTGTGGTCTGCGTCTCGGCCATGCGGTCACCCTAATGGCGCCCCGCGCGACCCGTGCGGGCCGGGCCACCCGCGAGCGCGGAGCGCACGCCCGCGCACCACCCCCGCGCGACCGCCCGTACGCCACGCGGCCCATGCTGATCCGCGTACCCCGACACCCGGCCCCCGGCCGAGCCCCCCGCACACGACGAAGCCCCTGCCCGCCTCCGGGGAGGCGGGCAGGGGCCGCGACAGAGAAAGTGACGCCAACGTCAGGCGACAGCGACCGCGCCAGTGCCGACAACACAACAGTGACCGCGCCAACAACCGCGCCAGTGTCGGCAACAGCGACACACGAGCGGCGGGCCGGCGCCGGACGGCGCGGCAGTCGGGCAGCGGCGCGTCAGGCGGCCGTGGAGCCCTTGGTCGCCGCGGGCTTGCTGGCGCTCGACGTGCTCGTGCTGCTCGACGAGGAGGTCGAGGACGACGACGAGTCGGACGACGAGGACGAGGAACCCGACGAAGAGGACGAGTCCGATCCGCTCTTCGTGGACTTCGACGAGCCCGGGGTGCTGCTGGAGGAGGCGCTACGGCTGTCGGTCCGGTAGAAGCCGGAGCCCTTGAACACGACGCCGACCGCGGAGAACACCTTCCGCAGGCGCCCCTTGCAGCTCGGGCACTCCGTGAGCGCCTCGTCGCTGAACTTCTGCACCGCTTCAAGGCCCTCGCCGCAGCCGGTGCACTGGTACTGATAGGTCGGCACGTGATCCTCCTGGCACTCTCACTCAATGAGTGCTAACGACGATCCATAGTGCAGCATTCCGCGGCGTCAGTCCACCGTGACGGCCTCGCGGTGACCGACTCCACGTGTGGAGCCGCTCACCACCGGGCCCGTGGACGGGGTGGCGAGGCGTCCGCGGAGCAGTACCAGGGTCGTCAGCGCGAGCCCCGTACCGGCCAGCGGGACCACGAATCCGACGCTCGGCCCGAAGCCGTCGGCGAGCTGGCCGGCGGCGGTCGCGGCGCCGGCCTGGCCGAGCGCCACCGCGCCGGTGAGCCAGGTGAACGCCTCGGTGCGCGCGGTCGCCGGAACGAGCGCGTCCACCAGCGTGTACCCGGTGATCAGCGCCGGCGCGATGCACAGCCCGACCAGCAGCCCGAGCGCGCCGAGCAGCGGCACGGCGTGCACCGCCCACAGCGCGGAGGTGGCCAGGGTGAGCAGCGGGTAGGCGATCAGCAGCCGCTGCTGCGGGCTGCGCCGCCAGCTCAGGGCGCCGCAGACGATGCCGGCCACCATGTTGCCGGCGGCGAAGACGCCGTACAGGACGCCGTTGATGCCGGGCTGGCCGATCTCCTCGGTGAAGGCCGTCAGCGAGACCTGGAGGCCGCCGAAGACGGAGCCGATGCCGAGGAAGACCACGGCGAGCACCCGCACGCCCGGCACGCCGAGTGCGGAGGCGGCCGGCCGGTGCGCGCCGTTCTCCGCACGTCGCGGACCGGACGCGCCCGCGGCTCCCGCGCCTGCGGTCTTCGCACCCGCGGTCTTCGCGCCCGCCGTCTCCGCGCCCCCGGCTCCCGCGCTCGTCCGGCGCGCTCCCCAGCGCGCGGTGCGCGCTGGCGTACGCGGGTGGCTCGGCGCCGGCTGGGTGTGGCGCTGGGCCGCGAACAGCAGGCCGCCGATGAGCGACAGGGCCGCCTCGGCGAGCAGTCCCGCGGCCGGGTGCACGCCGGTGCACAGGGCAGTGGTGAGCACCGGGCCGATCACGAACGTGAACTCGTCCGTCACCGACTCGAAGGCCGCCGCCGTCGTCTGGAGGGATGCCCGGGCGCCGCCCGTGGCCCCCGCCCCGTCGCCGAGCAGCGCCGCCCAGCGGGCCCGCACCATGGGCCCGACCTGGGGCACCGAGGCGCCGGCCGGTACCGCGGCCACGAACAGCGCCCACAGGGGCGCGCCGCCGAGCGCGAGCACGGTCAGCAGCGTGACCGAGGCGGCGTGCGTGAGCACGCCGGGAACCAGCACGGCCGCCTGCCCGAAGCGGTCCGCGAGCTTGCCGCCCTGCGGCGCGAAGACCGCCATCGAGACGCCGGCCGTGGCCGACACGGCGCCGGCGATGCCGTAGGAGCCGCTGGTGTGCTGGATGAGCAGGACGATGCCGATGGTGAGCATCGCGAACGGCTGTCGGGCCGCGAATCCAGGCAGCACGAACGACCACGCGCCGGGCGTGCGCAGCAACTGCCGGTAGCCGGGCTTGCCCGCGGCGTCGATCGGATCGGGTGCGGATCGATCGGCGCCGCGGGAGCCGCGGGCGGTGCGTCGGGTCGAGCCCGCCTCGGCGGGTTCGGCCGCTGGGGACCCGTCGGCCGGATCGGGGGAGACCGTGGGCGCCACGGCCTGGCCTTTCCACCGCCTGGTAGCGCTCCGTGGGGGTATCACGAGGCGCCGAGAGCTGTCCTCTCGCGCATGACCGTGGTAGATACCGGACGGGCCGCCGTGCGGTCGCGCCAGCTCTGCGTCAGGCAGAGTTGGTCGGTTATTGCCTATCTGCACTTATGTTATCGGCACACTTTCACGGCGTGTCCTGGCTGTGATCAAGCTCATCCCGGTGCCGCTCGCCGACCGCCGTGCCCGCGCTGCGGGTGGCGCCGTGCGCCGGCCGCTCGGGGCCCATCGCGGTGCCGCGTCCCGCGTCGGCCGTACGCCCCGCGCCCTGCGCCCGGGGGCCGCCGCGACCGCGAGCCGCCCCGGCGCGCGCGCCCGCGCGGGCCCTCGGGCGGTGGCGCTGCCAGGCCCAGGGCGGCCAGATCGCCGGGGCGCCGGGGCGCCGCGCCGACTCCGTCGGCCGCGCGTCGTCGCCACCCGTACCGAGCCAGTCCGCCAGCTTGCCGCCCCGGCTGACCGCCCGCAGCCGCCGCTCGGCCGCGTCGCGCACCGGGTCGGTGGCCACCACGAGGAGTTCGTCGCCGCTGCGCAGCACGGTCGTCGGGCCCGGTACGAAGCTCGTACCGTCGCGCACGATCAGCGTCACGGCGGCGCCGGCCGGCAGCCGCAGTTCGCTGACCTCGACGCCGTGCATGCGCGAGCCCTTCGGGATGGCCAGCGACAGCAGGTGGCCGCTCAGCCGCTCCAGCGGCGCCGACTCCACGCCCAGGTCGGCGGCCAGCTCGGAGTCGCCGAGCCGTAGCCACTTGGCCAGCCAGGGCAGCGTCGGGCCCTGCACCAGGGTGTAGACGATCACCAGTACGAACACGATGTTGAAGACCCGCTGGCTCTCCGGCACCTCGGCGACCATGGGAATGGTGGCCAGCACGATGGGCACCGCGCCGCGCAGCCCGGCCCAGGACAGCAGCGCCTTCTCCTGCCACGGGGTGCGGAACGGCGCGGTGCTGACCAGCACCGACACCGGTCGCGCCACCGCCGTCAGGATCAGCCCCACCACCAGGGCCGGCACGATGTCGTCGCCGAGCTCGTGCGGCGTGACCAGCAGGCCGAGCAGGACGAACATGCCGATCTGGGCGATCCAGCCGAGCCCCTCGGCGAAGCCGCGGGTCGCCGGCCAGTGCGGCAGCCGCGCGTTGCCCATCACGAGCGAGGCGAGGTAGACCGCGAGGAACCCGGAGCCGTGCGCCAGCGCTCCGCCGGCGTACGCGGCGACCGCGATGGCCAGCACCGCGATCGGGTACAGGCCGGAGGCGGGCAGCGCCACGTGGCGCAGTCCGTACGCGCCGAGCAGGCCCACGGCGAGGCCGATCGTCGCGCCGATGGCCAGTTCCAGGGCGATCTCGCCGACCAGGACGTACCAGTGCTCGATCGGTCCGGTCGTGGAGAACGCGACGACCAGGATCACGACCGGGGCGTCGTTGAAGCCGGACTCGGCCTCGAGGGCGCCGGTGAGCTTGCTGGGCAGCGGCACCTTGCGCAGCACCGAGAAGACGGCCGCCGCGTCGGTCGAGGAGACCACGGCTCCTATGATCAGCGACTGCTTCCAGTCGAGCCCGACCAGATAGTGGGCGCCGGTCGCGGTGACCCCCACGCTCACCGCGACGCCGACCGTGGAGAGCATGGCGGCCACCGGCAGGGCGGGTTTGACCTCGCGCCACTTGGTGCCGAGACCGCCCTCGGCGAGGATGACCACCAGCGCCGCGTAGCCGATGACCTGGGTCAGTTCGGCATCGTCGAAGACGACGCCGACCAGGCCGTCCTGGCCTATGGCGACGCCGATGCCGAGGTAGATGAGCAGGCTGGGCAGCCCGCTGCGGGATGACAGGCGCACTGCGGCCACGGCGACCAGCAGCACCAGCGCGCACATCAGCAGGAGTTCGTTGAGGTGGTGAACAGTCAGGGGCCGACCCTTTCGCGCGGGTTTCGACCGAAATGCTTTACCCCGGCCGACCGGAACTTCATTGCCTTACCTAACATTTTACGGGTTCTTAACGCCTGTGATCGAGGTGGGGGCGGTGCCGACCGATTCCGCCGTGATCGTTCACGTCGATCGCCGGCGGTCGCGGCGACCGTCGGGGACGCCCGATCGCCGGCCACTGACTCCGCGTAGGGGAGCCGCCCGCGCTCCGGCTACGGTTGCTCCAGCACTCCAGGTCCACCCTGCCCCTCGAAGGACAGCGATGCCCTCCCGCGAAGAACCGACCGCCCCTTCCGGAAAGAAGAAAAGGAAGAGGCGGCGCGCCCGTCTGATCGTGATCGCAGTCGTGCTGGCGCTCGTCGCGGGTGTCGGCTATGGCGTGTTCTGGAGCATCAGCACGGTGCGCGCCTCGTTCCCCGAGACCACCGGCTCGATCCAGCTCGACGGCATGTCATCCCCGGTCCAGGTCAAGCGCGACGGCAACGGCATCCCGCAGTTGTACGCGGACACCGCCGAAGACCTCTTCCGCGCCCAGGGCTTCGTGCAGGCCCAGGACCGGTTCTGGGAGATGGACGTACGACGGCACCTGACGGCCGGGCGGCTGTCGGAGATGTTCGGCTCCGACCAGGTCGAGACCGACGCGTTCCTGCGCACTCTCGGCTGGCGCGAGACCGCGCAGCGCGAGTGGGACACCAAGCTGTCGGCCGCGACGAAGAAGTACCTCACGGCGTACACCGCGGGCGTCAACGCCTACCTCGAGGACCACGAGGGCAAGGAGCTGTCCGTCGAATACGCGGCGCTCAGCTTCGAGAACGACTACAAGCCGCAGAAGTGGAGCCCGGTCGACTCGGTCGCCTGGCTCAAGGCCATGGCCTGGGACCTGCGCGGCAACATGCAGGACGAGATCGACCGCTCGCTGGCCACCAGCCGGCTCAGCGCCCGGCAGATCGAGGACCTGTACCCGGCGTACCCGTACGACCGGAACCGGCCGATCGTGGACCGGGGCGCGGTGAACCCGCTGACCAAGGAGTTCGACCCCAAGGGCGAGGAACAGCCGACCGGGGTCGACGCGCCCGCCGCCGGCGCGGACTCGGGCATGGGGCAGGGCCTGCGCAGCGGGCTGTCCTCGCTGTCCAAGACGCTGGACGAGATCCCGGCGCTGCTCGGCCCGAGCGGCAACGGCATCGGCTCCAACTCGTGGGTGGTCGCCGGTGAGCACACCACCACCGGCAAGCCGCTGCTGGCCAACGACCCGCACCTGGCCCCGCAGATGCCCTCGCTCTGGTACCAGATGGGCCTGCACTGCAACCGGGTCAGCGCCAAGTGCCCGTACGACGTGGCCGGGTACACCTTCTCCGGCATGCCGGGTGTGGTCATCGGCCACAACGCGGACATCGCCTGGGGCATGACGAACCTGGGCGCCGACGTCTCCGACCTGTACCTGGAGAAGGTCACCACCGACGGCTACCTGTACGACGGCAAGCAGCGGCCCTTCACCACCCGCAAGGAGACCATCAAGGTCGCCGGCGGCAAGGACCGCACCATCACCGTCCGCTCGACCAGGAACGGGCCGATCGTCTCGGACCGCGAGGACGAGCTGGAGACGGTCGGCAAGAAGGCGCCGGTCGGCGACGCGGCCCCGGACCGTGGCGACGGCTACGCCGTGTCGCTGCGCTGGACCGCCCTCGATCCCTCCCACACGATGGACGCGGTGTTCAAGCTCAACCGGGCGCGCAACTTCACCGAGTTCCGCGCCGCCGCCGCCGACTTCGCCGTGCCCTCGCAGAACCTCATCTACGCGGACACCGAGGGCAACATCGGCTACCAGGCCCCCGGCAAGATCCCCACCCGCGGCGAGGACAGGAACGGCAAGCCGATCGACGGCCGCTACCCGGCGCCGGGCTGGGACTCCACGTACCAGTGGACCGGCTACATCCCGCAGAAGGCCCTGCCGTACGAGTACAACCCCAAGCGCGGCTACATCGTGACGGCCAACCAGGCCGTCGTCGACCGCGAGCGCTACCCGTACCTGCTGACCAACGACTGGGGCTACGGCGCGCGCAGCAAGCGCATCACCGACCTCATCGAGTCGAAGATCAAGGACGGCGGCAAGATCTCGACCGACGACATGCAGTCCCTGCAGATGGACAACACCAGCGAGATCGCCAAGGTGCTGACCCCGTACCTGCTCAAGATCAAGATCAGGGACGGGTACGTCCGCGAGGCGCAGGAACTGCTGGACGGCTGGGACTACACGCAGGACTCCGACTCGGCCGCCGCCGCGTACTTCAACGCCGTCTGGCGCAACACGCTCAAGCTCGCCTTCGGCAACAAGCTGCCCAAGGAGCTGCGGGTCAAGGAGCAGTGCCTGCGGGTGCGGCCCGCCGACGAGACCGGGCCCGTCGAGGACCTGGACGACGACAGCGACCTGATCACCGAGTGCGGCGAGCGCGACAAGGACGTGGCCCAGCCGGACGGCGGCGACCGCTGGTACGAGGTCGTGCGCGGCCTGCTCAAGCAGCCGGACAACGACTGGTGGCACACGAACGGCAACCAGACCAACCGCGCCACCGACAACCGGGACGAACTGCTGGCCCGGGCCATGAAGGACGCCCGGTACGAGCTGACCTCGAAGCTGGGCAAGGACATCAACACCTGGAGCTGGGGACGACTGCACCAGCTCACGCTGAAGAACCAGACCCTGGGCACCAAGGGCCCCGGCTTCGTGCAGTGGATGCTCAACCGTGGCCCGTGGAACCTCAGCGGCGGCGAGGCGGCGGTCAACGCCACCGGCTGGAACGCGGCGGGCGGCTACGAGGTGGTCTGGGTCCCGTCCATGCGGATGGTGGTCAACCTCGACAACCTCGACAAGTCCCGCTGGATCAACCTGACCGGGGCCTCTGGCCACGCGTACCACGAGCACTACGACGACCAGACCAGCAAGTGGGTCAAGGGCGAGATGCTCGACTGGGCCTTCAGCGAGAAGGCCGTGGACGAGGCGACGGACGACAAGTTGGCCCTGACGCCGTAGGCGCCCGGGGCGCCGGCCGGCCCCGGTGACGGGAGCCGAGCCCCGCGCCCCGGGGCCGCGTGCCCGACGCGAGAGCGCCGGTGAGACTGGTTTCGGCCAGCCTCACCGGCGCTCTCGCGTGCGCGCCCGGCTCGGCACCGTGGCGTTCGCGTCTCCGGCGTTCACGGCTCCGGCGTTCAACACTCCGGCGGGCGGAACCGGCGCACGCCCTCCGGCGTCACCACCGCGTGGACCGCCCGGTCGTGCGGGTCCCGTGGCACCCGCTCCACCACCTCGTGCGCGTACAGCAGCACCACCAGGGCCGGCCGCGCGCCCGCGATCTCCAGGCGGGCCAACACGCGGTCGTAGCTGCCGCCGCCGCGCCCGAGCCGCACCCCGCGCCCGTCCACGGCGAGCCCGGGCAGCAACACCGTGTCGGCCGTGAGCACCGCCTCCGGCCCAAGGCGCGGGCCCGTCGGCTCCCACAGGCTGATCTTGCCGGGGTGCGCCACCTCGGCCAGGTGCTCGGCGCCCGCGTACTCCGCCCAGTCCAGGTCGTTGTCCGGCAGCAACACCGGCAACAGCACCCGCACCCCGCGCTCGCGCAACACGTCGAGCAGCGCGCCGGTGCCCGGCTCGCTGCCCACCGAGACGTACGCCGCGACGGTGCGCGCCGCGCCCAACTCGGGCAACTCCAGCGCGTGCCGTACAAAACCAGCCAGTGTTTCCTCGACGTCATCTGCGGTCAACCTGGACCTCATCGTCAGGAGGTCTCGCCGCAACGCCCGCTTACTACCGTCAGCCCAGGTCATGACACGTATAAACCCCTCGTGTGTGCTGCTCTTGTGACGCCTCGGGTCATATTCGGCGGACCAGCACGATCTACGCAAAACCACCGGTAGGGTGCTCCGCATGACTCCATCGCGCACTCGGATCAGCAAGGCTGTCATCCCCGCCGCCGGCCTCGGGACCCGCTTCCTCCCGGCCACCAAGGCCACCCCCAAGGAGATGCTGCCGGTCGTCGACAAGCCCGCGATTCAGTACGTGGTCGAAGAGGCGGTCGCCGCCGGACTCCCCGACGTCCTCATGGTCACCGGCCGCAACAAGCGCCCCCTGGAAGACCACTTCGACCGCAACTACGAACTCGAGGAGGCCCTGCGGCGCAAGAAGGACGAGTCCCGGCTCGCCCGCGTCCAGGAGTCCAGCGACCTGGCGACCATGCACTACGTCCGCCAGGGCGACCCCAGGGGACTTGGCCACGCCGTGCTGTGCGCCGCGCCGCACGTCGGCGACCAGCCCTTCGCCGTACTCTTGGGCGACGACCTGATCGACCCCAGGGACCCGCTGCTCGCGCGCATGATCGAGACGCAGGAGACGCACGGCGGCAGCGTCGTGGCCCTCATGGAGGTCGACCCGGCGCAGATTCACCTCTACGGCTGCGCCGCCGTCAAGACCACCGACGCGGAGGACGTCGTACGCGTCACCGACCTGGTCGAGAAGCCGGACGTGGCCGACGCCCCCAGCAACCTCGCCATCATCGGCCGCTACGTGCTCGACCCCGCCGTCTTCGACGTGCTGCGCACCACCGAGCCCGGCCGCGGTGGCGAGATCCAGCTCACCGACGCCCTGCAGACCCTCGCGGCCGACGAGACCGTCGGCGGCCCGGTGCACGGCGTCGTCTTCCAGGGCCGCCGCTACGACACCGGCGACCGTGGTGATTACCTGCGTGCCATTGTCAGACTCGCGTGCGAACGTGAGGATCTGGGTCCGGACTTCCGTGCCTGGCTTCACCGTTACGTCACCGAGGAGATGTAGCCCGTTGAGTAGCACCGCCGAACCGGCCACCAGCAGACCCGAGCGGACCTGGCTGGTGTCCGAGCACCTCGACGACGTCCTCGGCCGACTGCGCCCGCTGGACCCGATCGAGCTGCGGCTCCTCGAAGCGCAGGGCTGCGTCCTGGTGGAGGACGTCACCGTGCCGGTGGCCCTGCCGCCCTTCGACAACAGCTCGATGGACGGCTATGCCGTGCGGGTGGCCGACGTGGCCGCCGCCAGCGAGGAGTTCCCGGCGGTCCTCACCGTCATCGGCGACATCGCGGCCGGCAGCGGCGAACTGCCCCGCGTCGGCCCCGGCGAGGCCGCCCGCATCATGACGGGGGCTCCGCTGCCGCCCGGCGCCGAGGCGGTCGTGCCCGTCGAGTGGACCGACGGCGGCAGCGGCGGCGGCCCGGCCAGCGGCATGCTCGCGCACAGCGCGGCCCCCGAGGGCGCCGGCGGCGAGGTCCGGGTGCACCGGCCGGCCGCCGCGCGGGCGCACGTGCGCGCCCGGGGCAGCGACGTCGGGGCGGGCGAACTGGCCCTGCGCGCCGGCACGGTGCTTGGCGCTCCGCAGATCAGCCTGCTGGCCGCCATCGGCCGCGCCACGGTCCGGGTCCGGCCCCGACCGCGCGTGGTCGTGCTCTCCACCGGCAGCGAACTCGTCCCGCCGGGCGAGCCGCTGGGCCCCGGTCAGATCTACGACTCCAACAGCTTCGCCCTCGCCGCCGCCGCCCGCGACGCGGGCGCCATCGCCTACCGCGTCGGCGCGGTCACCGACGACGCGGCCACGCTGCGCGCCACCATCGAGGACCAGCTCATCCGCGCCGACCTCCTCGTCACCAGCGGCGGCGTCAGCGTCGGCGCGTACGACGTGGTCAAGGAGGCGCTGACGGGCCTGGGCGACGACGCCGACGGCGTGCGGTTCCGCAAGCTGGCGATGCAGCCGGGCAAGCCGCAGGGGTTCGGCTTCGTCGGCGAGGGCGGTCGGGACCGCGCCCCGCTGCTCGCCCTGCCCGGCAACCCGGTCAGCGCGTACGTCTCCTTCGAGCTGTTCGTCCGCCCCGCCATCCGCACCCTGATGGGCGTCGAGCCCGTGCACCGCACGGTGGTCAGCGCGGTCTGCCCGGAGGGCGTGGCCAGCTCGCTGCCGGGCCGCCGCCAGTTCCTGCGCGGGCGTTACGACGCGGACGAGAACGCCGTCACCCCCATCGGCGGCTCCGGCTCCCACCTGGTCAAGGCGCTCGCGCACGCCAACGCGCTGATCGTGCTGCCCGAGGAGACCACGTCCCTGGAGCCGGGCGGCACCGTGGACGTCGTGCTGCTGGACTGACTGACTGACTGTCGGCCTGACTGGTGGACGATCGCTGGGACCGATCGCTGGTCAGACCGCTGGGACCGAGCGTGCCGCAGGGGGCGCGCGGGAGCGGGGCGGGTCCGGGGCGCGGGGCGTGGGGCGCGCGTTTCCCGGACGGCGCACCGTGGGTAGTTGCCGCGCTGACCGCGGGGTACGGCCGGTACGGTTGCTGCCCTAGGACCGACCGGGAGAACCATGAGCAGCGCCCAGGACCACCTCACCCATCTCGACGACGCGGGCGCGGCACGCATGGTCGACGTCTCGGCGAAGGACGTCACCGCGCGTACCGCCACCGCCAGCGGGCGGGTGCTCGTCTCGCCGCGCGTGGTCGAGCTCCTGCGCGGCGACGGCGTGCCCAAGGGCGACGCCCTGGCCACCGCCCGGATCGCCGGCATCATGGGGGCCAAGCGCACCCCGGAGCTGATCCCGCTCTGTCATCCGCTGGCCGTCTCCGGCGTCAGGGTGGACCTGTCGGTCGCCGACGACGCGGTGGTCATCCGCGCCAGCGTGAAGACGACGGACCGTACGGGCGTGGAGATGGAGGCCCTGACGGCCGTCACCGTCGCGGCGCTGACCGTGATCGACATGGTCAAGGCCGTCGACAAGGCGGCGGTCATCACGGACGTCAGGGTCGAGGAGAAGTCCGGCGGAGCGTCCGGCGACTGGAGCCGCACCTCATGACCACGCCCTCGCCCGCGGGCCCACCCCCGAGCCACCCGCCCGACACGCGCCGACCGACCGGCCGCGCTACCGCGCCCTGGTGATCACCGCCTCCGGGCGCGCCGCCGCCGGCGTCTACCCCGACAAGGGCGGCCCGCTGCTGGCCGAGGGGCTGTCCGCGATGGGCTTCCTGGTCGAGGGGCCGCTCGTGGTGCCGGACGGCGAGCCGGTCGGGGCGGCGCTGCGGGAGGCGGTGGCCGCCGCGTACGACGTGGTCGTCACCACCGGGGGCACCGGCATCTCGCCCACCGACCGCACGCCCGAGATGACGCGCGCCGTCCTCGACTACGAGATCCCGGGCATCCCGGAGGCGCTGCGGGCCGAGGGCCTGGCGAAGGTGCCGACGGCCGCGCTGTCCCGGGGGCTCGCGGGGGTGGCCGACACCACGCTGATCATCAACCTGCCCGGCTCGTCTGGCGGGGTCCGGGATGGCCTCGCGGTGCTGGGCCGACTGCTCGTGCACGCCGTGGACCAGCTCCGGGGCGGCGACCACGCCCGCCCCACCGAGGCCGCACACCCCACCGCGTCGAGGGAGCCGGGCGCCCCAGGCGCGCCGGGTGCCCCAGGCGCGCCGGGCGCGCTGACCGGGCAGCCGGCGCCCGCCGCCTCCGACGAGCCGCCCGCACCGAGCGAACAGAGCCGCCCCGTGGGAGGCGCCCCCGACGAGTCGGCCGGGAGCCCGCGCTGAACGCCTGCTGGCCGGTGGCGCTGGTGGACGGTCCCACGACCCTCCGCCCGATAAGGCTGCGCGACCAGCGCGCCTGGCGCGAGGTCAACCGCCGCAACCGCGAGTGGCTGCGCCCCTGGGAGGCGACGATCCCGCCACCGCCCCCCGGCGGCCCGGTCGCCCAGCGGCCCACCTACCGGCAGATGGTCCGTCACCTGCGGGCCGAGGCGCACGCGGGGCGGATGCTGCCGTTCGTCGTCGACTACCAGGGCCGGTTGGCCGGCCAGTTGACGGTGGCCGGGATCACCTGGGGCTCGATGTGTTCGGGCCACATCGGCTACTGGGTGGACAAGGCGGTCGCCGGGCGCGGAGTCATGCCGACCGCGGTGGCGCTGGCCGTGGACCACTGCTTCCGCTCGGTCGGGCTGCACCGGGTGGAGGTGTGCATCCGCCCGGAGAACATCCCGAGCCGTCGCGTGGTGGAGAAGCTCGGCTTCCGCGAGGAGGGGCTGCGGCCCCGGTACCTGCACATCGACGGCGCGTGGCGGGACCACCTGGTCTTCGCGCTGACCGTGGAGGAGGTGCCGGACGGGCTGCTGAGCCGCTGGCACCGGATGAGCCCCGGCACCTCACCGATATAGAAAAGACGTTCGATAATGGCCACACTTTGAACACGTTTGCCGGTAAGTCATCGCACCAATCACAAAAAAAGCTTGAGATATGAGCCAGATCGTGCGACACACCGCGCCAATTGGCGGATCGGCCCGCTCCGCTCCCTCTACCGTGTCACCGTGAGCAGCAGTGGCCTCATCTACGCAGTCATCGTCGGGGCCTGGGCCGCCTACCTGGTGCCCATGTGGCTCCGCCGGCAGGACGAACTCAACGACGCCCGTCCCACGGAGCGCTTCAGCACGGCCATCCGGCTGCTGTCCGGCCGAGCGGCCATGGAGCGGCGCTACACCAAGGGACTGGACGCCGGGGAACTGCCCGAGGCCGCATCCGACGATGCCCCCACGCCGGTCGGCGCGGCAGCCGACGCCGCCCCGGGCCCGCACGTGCCCGACCGGGCGCCGGTCGGGGTGGGCGGCCCGGACGACGAGACCGACATCGTCGACGTACGGGCCTTCGCCCACCCCGCG
Organism: Streptomyces sp. MGP-BFMKR1; assembly: GCF_057766585.1. Classification (NCBI taxonomy): domain Bacteria; kingdom Bacillati; phylum Actinomycetota; class Actinomycetes; order Kitasatosporales; family Streptomycetaceae; genus Streptomyces; species Streptomyces sp. MGP-BFMKR1. The sequence continues at coordinate 3,294,283 of NZ_CM173408.1, read as the reverse complement.
ACGATGAGCGTCACCGTCACCGACGCCCTGCTCGCGGACCCGGCCGAGCGCCCGCCCGCCGGGCCCGACGGCGCCGCCCCGACGGACGGGCCGCCCGCGACGGGCGAGGCGGACGCCCCCGGGCGACGGGACGCCGGCGCTGGCGCCGGCGCGGACGGTGGCGCCGGGGAGCGCACCCGGCGCGCGAAGGTACTGGCCCGGCGCCGGCGCACCACGGTGCTCCTCTTCCTCGCCTTCACCGTCGGCTCGATCGTCGCCGCCGTCGGCGGCGTCGCCTTCCTGTGGGCCCCGGTGGGACCGGCCGTGCTGCTCAGCGCGTACATCGTCTACCTGCGGATGCAGGAGCGCCGCCGCTTCGCCTTCACCATGGACCAGCGCCGCGCCGAGCTGGCCGCCCAGCGGCTGCGCGAGCAGCGGGGGCGCCCGGCCTCCGGATCGGCCCGGCCGGGCGCGGCGGGCTCCCAGCCCGGCGACCGCCCCGCCGACGGCCCGGCTCCCGACCGGGGCCCCGACCGCCCGACCCCGCCCCGCCCCACCGTCGACCGTCCCGCCGGCGACCGCCCCCGCCCCGAGCGGCGCGGGGCCGCCCGCCCCAGCGCGGGCATGCCCCGCCAGCCGGGCAGCGGCAGCGCCAGCGACCAGGCCCGCCGGCCGGCGCCCGGTGACGAAGCGGCCGGGCAGCCGACGTACGAGGGTGAGCGCGGCCCGAAACGCCCGCACGGCGGCGACCCGGCCCCGCGCGTCCACGACGGCGACCCCACCCGGCGCCCAGCGCCGGGCGCCGGCCCGGCCCGGCGCGTCGGCGCGGCGGCCGGTCGCCCCACGCCCGACGACCGGCCCGAGGGCGCGGCACCCGCCGTGCCGTCCGACGCGGCCCGTTCCGCACACGCGGCCGACCGCAGGGCCCTGGTCGAACAGACCGACCACGCGGAGTGGGTGGACGAGCGGGAGCGCGAGCGGGGCGGCGCGGCGGGCCAGAGCTGGGACCCGGTCCCGGTGCCGCTGCCCACCTACGTCACCGCCCCGGTGGCGCCCCGCGCCACCGCCGACGCGGACCTCGGCGCCCCCGACAACTGGAGCCCGTCCCGGTCCAGCGCCGCCGAACCCACCGACGGACCGCCCGCACCGGCCGACCCCGGCGACCCCGCCCCGGGCGACCCGACCCAGCCCGGCACCGGCTCGCACCGCCCGGCCCGCGACCGGGGGCGCACGCCACTGTTCGACCAGTACGCCGACGAGTCCCGCCCCCGAGCCGCCAACGAGTGACACCCGCCACGCCCGTCACGACCATCGTTGACCAGCGAGGGAGCGGATTTCCGAGCAGCCCGAGAGGGATGCTAGAGTTTCACTCGTTGCAAGGGCCTGTGGCGCAGACTGGTAGCGCACCTCGTTCGCATCGAGGGGGTCAGGGGTTCAAATCCCCTCAGGTCCACCGCAGCTCAGAGCCCCAGCCAGGGAAACCCGGCTGGGGCTCTTTGGTGTCGTACAGCAGCGAAGTACAGCAACTACCGTGGATCTTGCTTGTCCAGGCGCTCGCCGCTTGCCCAGGTGCCTGCCGAGCCGCCGCAACGCCTTACGGGTCGCTTCTGACGGTACGTGTGAGGAAGCTGATCTCCCCGTACAGAGGGCTCAGGTCAGGCTTTGAGCCAGACGCGGCGGTGACGCGCTACGGCGTAGACCCGCTCGACCTGTTCAGGAGTGAGCTTCCCGGAAAGAGGGCCGAGTGCCGCCACTTCTCGTTCTTGGTAGACCCGCACCGTGAACTGCGTGGCGGCGCGTTGGAGGGACGTGACGCCAACGAATACCAGAGCCGGTTCCACCGGCACGGGGAAGTCGCAGTAACGTCCCAACACACCTCGTACGTAGTCAGCCTCAGCCTTACTCGCCGCGGCGTAGGGCTCCGGTTTTCTTCCGTTCACCCGCGCCATGGTGTCGCCGATCCAGACCGAGGCGCCCTGGTGGTTCTTGGTGTTGACGCTGAATACGCCCCCAGGGCCGATCAACAGGTGATCGATGTCTCCACCGTTGCTCTTCTCGATGCCGTGGAGAACCCGCCAGCCGAACGCGGACAAGCGCGCCAGTTCCCGGCCTACTCGGCGTTCCCCTTCGAGTCCGGTGTACCAACTGTCCCATTCAGAGGGCTGACGCAGGACTTTCGCCCATAATCGCTCACCCGCGGACGGTCCTCGCTCGGCGATCATTCCGAGCAGTCTGGCGCCGGGGCGGTTCCGCGCCAGATCCTCACTCGGAGAGAGCGGTGGGAGGGGAGCCGGACGGCTCGGCCGGCGCGCGGGAGCCGGGCGGCCCGGCTGGTGCGCGGGAGCCGGGCGGACGGGCGGTCGAACGTCTGGCACGGAAGGCGGCGTGCGAGCGCCGGATCGCCCGGAGGGCGTGACCGTGACTCCCTCACCGAGGTGCTTTCGGAGCAGCGACAGCGCCGCGTCGCGGTAGCTCTCCGCCTTGATCGTCACGGCCTTCGTCGCTCGATCCGCCCACGCGACCGTGGTGCCGTCCGGCAGATTGACGTAGAGCCGGTCCTTGCCGTGCCGCTTCCATGGTTTCACCGTGAGATCGCTCATCGGTCTCCCCCAGTCCGTGCCGCCCTCCCCTATGCCAGCAGCCAACGGTGAGATCGACAAGACTGCGTGGTCAACGCGACCTGTTACAGGTTTCTCTACCTCATCAAGCCCGCCCGTTCCGGGCGGGGAGAGGGAGGGGCGCGCGTGGAAGCTGCCGCAGGCGGGCGCTGCTGCTGCTTCGACGCGGTGGCCTTGAGGTGTGCTGGCGGTGTGGTCGAGCGTCGATGGCTATAGCGCGTGAGCGGACAAGCAGGCCCAGGCCGTGACCCGAGCGCCAGTGTCATCCTCGCGGGCCCGGGGCCCGGTGGGGGCATCCCCTTGGGGCGGGTGCTGCCTCGCTCGGGGCTTGTGGGCTGCTCTTGTCTTTGGCACCCGGCGCGGCTGGGCAATGCTGGGGTCCCCAGCACCGCTACGGGACACACCCAGTCGGCCCGCGCTGCGGGCCGCCCGGGGCTCGTGCGGCTTTGCGCCTTCGGCGCACACCGCACGGCCCCGCGCCCGGCAAGAAGGCCCCGGGGTGTCCCGCTACACGCTTTACCCCGCCCAAGCCCGTACGCCGGACTCCGAGAGCTGATCGCCCACCACCCCGGGCAGTCCACCACCCCGGAGGGTCCGTCCCCCGCAGGCCCCGCCAGCAGTCCACACCAAGCCGACCCCGGCGAGGCAGCCAAGCCGCGGGCGCGAAGCCACAGCACGAACCCGTCGCCGACAGCCCAGCAGCCAGGCCCAGAAGACGCGCGAAGGTGATGAAGGCGCGTGGTGGTGAGGCGGGGGTGGGGCCGGGGCGGTGATTGCTCCCGCCAATCTTGCTGCGGGCCTACAGTGGACTATCGGCGCTGTTGACAAGCAAGGAGGGCCTATGCGCTTGGAGACGGTCACGGCTTTGGCCGCAGCTACTGGCACGTTGTTGTTCAGCGCCGCAACCGGCTGGGTCGCCGTTCGGGCCGCAAAAGCCAGCATGGCCGACAAGCTCTTGGGCGCAATGACCGAGGAGGCGGCGCTGGTGGCTGGGCTACAGGAAGACTCTCCCACGCGTCGCAAGCTTCAGGACCACCTGGAGTGGATGGTCAACCGGTACGTGTCCGAACGTCAAGTTCAAGTGCAAGTCAAGGTCGAGTGGTCGGCTCTCGCCGGCAGCTTGGTGCTGGGGACGTTGATGGGCGCACTAGGTATCTGGGCAACGCTCAGGGGCGGCTGGGCACTGCTGTGGCTTGCTCTGGCCGTGCCGCTGCTACTTATCTGCGTGTACGGGTTCTTCTTCGAGGCGTCAGGCGGGGAGAGCCGGCAGCGGTTGATTCGGAACCTAGACGCACAGGCGAATCGACCGAGCCGCGGCCGAGACGCTTGACACGAGTCGACACGCGGTGGTGCGGCGGAGACCGCTTCCGCAGCAACACAGCAGCGAAGTACAGCAACCCCACCCCCCACCAGTGACCGCCTATGTCCGTCCCCACCGTTCCGATCAGCGCAGCAGACCTGAACGACCGCCGTGCCGGTAGTTCGCCTCAAGGGGGTCAGGGGTTCGAATCCCCTCAGCTCGACCGCAGCTCAGAGCCCCAGCCAGGGAAACTTGGCTGGGGCTCTTTGGTGTCTCCGTGAGCCGGCCCGACGGTGAAAATCACGCCACGTGCCCCCGGCTGTGGCAGGGCGGCCAGTTGGTCCTGGCTTGGCCCCGGTGAGGCGCGCACGCGCGGGAGCCACGCGCGGTCGGGGCGGTGTCAGGGGCGCAGGCGGGTGTTGAGGCGGGCGGCCTGGTGGGTGAGGTGGGTGCGTTCGGCGAGGTTGGGGGCGCGGTGGGCGGCCTCGGCGTAGAGGCGGGCGGCCGTGGCCAGGTCGCCGGCGCGCTCGTGGAGGTAGGCCGCCACCGCCTCGCGGCGGGGGAGCGGGTGGGTCTTGACCGAGGAGTCGCGGGTCGAGGCGTCGAGTTCGGCGAGGGCGGCCAGGCCGGCGTGTGGGCCGTCCGCCTCGCCTACGGCGACCGCGCGGTTGAGCCGGACGACCGGGCTGTCGGTCAGCCGCGCGAGTTCGTCGTACCACTCGACGATCTGCACCCAGTCGGTCTCCTCGGCGGTCTGGGCGTCCGCGTGCAGGGCCGCGATGGCGGCCTGGGCCTGGAACTCGCCCAGTTGGTCGCGGGCGAGGGCCGCCTGGAGGATCCGGACGCCTTCGGCGATCAACGTCGTGTCCCACCGGTCGCGGTCCTGCTCGGCCAGGGGCACCAGGCTGCCGTCGGGCTTGGTGCGGGTGGCGCGCCGGGCGTGGTGGAGCAGCATGAGGGCGAGCAGGCCGGCCACTTCGGGGTGGTCGATCGAGGCGGCGAGCTGGCGGGTGAGCCGGATGGCCTCGGCGGCGAGGTCGACGTCGCCGGAGTAGCCCTCGTTGAAGACCAGGTAGAGGACGCGCAGCACGGTGGCCACGTCGCCGGCCCGGTCGGGCCGGCCCGGCGCGTCCGGCTCCGCCCCGGCGGGGGAGAGTCCCACGCCGGCGACGGTGCGCTTGGCCCGGCTGATGCGCTGCGCCATGGTCGCCTCGGGCACCAGGTAGGCCCGGGCGATCTGGCGGGTGGTGAGCCCGCCCACGGCGCGCAGCGTGAGCGCGACCGCGGACGAGGGGGTCAGCGACGGGTGGGCGCACAGGAAGTAGAGCTGGAGCGTGTCGTCCACCGCGGTCGCCGGGCCGGGTACCGGCTCCGACTCGACCAGGTCCTCGCGCCGGCGGCGGGCCGAGTCCGCCCGTATCGCGTCGAGGAACCGGCGCCAGGCCACCGTGACCAGCCAGCCCTGCGCGTCCCGTGGGGGATCGGCCGGCCAGGTGCGGAGCGCCTCGACCAGCGCGTCCTGTACGGCGTCCTCGGCCGCCGCGAAGTCGGCTCCGCGGCGGACGAGGATGCCGATCACGCGCGGCGTGAGACGGCGGAGCAGGAGCTCGTCCATCGAGGTGGTCACTCCGTGATGGTGGGCGGCGCGGAGAGGAACGGGCGCAGCTCCAGCCACTCGTGGATCGGCTCGCCGCCGGCGCCGGGGGCGGCCGACAGTTCGCCGGCCAGTTCGAGGGCGCGCTCGTAGCTGTCGACGTCGATCACCATCCAGCCGGCGATGAGGTCCTTGGTCTCGGCGAACGGGCCGTCGGTGACCGGCGGGCGGCCCTCGCCGTCGTACCGGACCCACGTTCCCTCGGGCGCGAGCCCCTGACCGTCGACGTACTCGCCGGTCTCCTCAAGGCGGGCCGCGAAGTCGTGCATGAACTGCACGTGCGCCGAGACCTCCGCCGGCGTCCACTGGTCCATCGGCACGTTGTTCACCGGTGCCGGGGCGCCGCGGTAGTGCTTGAGCAGCAGGTACTTGGCCATGGTGGTTCTCCTTGGTGCTGGTGCGGCCCATTGTGGTCGCGTTCACGGCGGGGACGGAGCCGGGCGCGGATTCTCGACATGGTGGGCGAGGATTTTTTTCGCGGGTTCGGGGAGGCGGGTCGGGGCGGGGGCGGGCCGGGTCGGAAAGGGGGCGGCGGCCGACCCCCGGGTGGGGCCGGCCGCCGCTGGCGCCGGTGGGCTGTGCGGTGTGTGGGGCGGGTGGTCAGCGGACGGGGTCCGGGCCCACCGTCGGCAGGTAGCGCGGGGCGCGCCAGGCGTCGAGGCGGGACTCGACGGCCGAGCCCAGGGACAGCAGCTTGCCGTCCTGGTGGTTGCCGGCCGTCAGGAGCAGGCCGACGGGCAGTTCGTCGGCGAAGCCGGCCGGCACGGACAGCGACGGGTACCCGGAGACGGCCGCGGGGGTGGAGGAGGGGATCACGTCGTTGTCGCCGCGGGCGCAGTCGGTGGTCCAGGCGGGCGGGTTGGTGGGGGCGGCGATGGCGTCCAGCCGGTACGTGGCCAGCGTCTCGTCGATCGAGCGCCGCGAGAGGTCCTTCAGCTCCGCGCGCATCGCCCGGTACTCCGGGTCGGTCGTGGGCGGCGCCGCCAGGGCCTGCTCGAACAGCTCCTGCCCGCTGAAGCAGGTCTGCTCCTCGGGGTGGTCGCGGTTGAACTCGATGAGCTCGGCGAGGTCGCGCGGGCCGCCCTCGCGGGTGGCGAGGTAGGCGTCGATGTCCCGGTGGAACTCGCTGAGCAGCGCCGGGAACTCCAACTCGGCCAGCCGCTCCTGGTACGGCGGGGTCACCTCGACGACCTCGGCGCCGGCGGAGCGCAGCTTCCGCGCCGTACGGACCATCAGGGCGTCCACCTTCGGGCCGAGCGTCGGCAGGCGCCACAGGCCGATGCGCTTGCCGCGCAGGTCGCCGGGGCGGGTGGGGTCGGTGGCGGGGCTGTTCCGGTGGGCGGCGTCGTGGTCGCTGAGGACGGCGAGGGTGAGCGCCGTGTCGATCACGTTGCGCGCCATCGGGCCCGCGGTGTCCTGCTCGGCGGAGATGGGCACCACGCCGTCCCCGCTGACCAGGCCGAGGCTGGGCTTGAGGCCGACCACCCCGTTCATGCCGGCCGGGCAGACGATGGAGCCGTCGGTCTCGGTACCGATCGCGACCTGGGACAGCGAGGCGGCCAGCGCGGCGCCCGAGCCGGCGGACGAGCCGCACGGGTTGCGGTCGAGGACGTACGGGTTGTGGGTCTGGCCGCCCACCGCGGACCACCCGGAGGTGGGCTTGGCGGCGCGGAAGTTGGCCCACTCGGAGAGGTTGGCCTTGCCGAGGATCACGGCACCCGCCTCCCGCAACCGGGTGACCAGCGCCGCGTCGGTCTTCGGCGGGCGGTCGGCGAGCGCGAGCGAGCCGGCCGTCGAGGCCAGGCCGCGGGTGTCGACGTTGTCCTTGATGAGTACGGGGATGCCGTCGAGCGGGCCGCGGGTGGTGCCCTCACGGTGTCGGGCGTCGCTGGCGGCGGCCTGCTGGCGGGCGGTCGGGTCGGTCCGTAGCACCGCGTTGACCTTGGGGTCGACGGTCTTGATGCGCCACAGGTAGGCGCGGGTCAGCGCCGACGGGGTCAGCGAGCCGTCGGCCATCCGGGCCTGGAGCTCCGGGATGGTCACCGTGTCCAGATCGACCCCCAGCCTCGGGGGTGAGTCCGCTGGTGGGGCACTGTCGGTGCGGTGGTCGGCGGCCTCCGCGCTGGTGCTCGGCGCGCCGGTCAGAAGGGACCCCGCGAGCAAGGCGGTGATCAGCGTGGCAACGCTCCTCTTCCTCATGGGCGTTAGCGGACTACACGCCGGCGCCCCGGCGCAAGAGCGCCACACGGCGCATGCGCCTCGTTGTGAAAGTCATCGCCGCGCGCCCCTCCTGGCTGGTGACGTCCCGCGACGCCTTCGGGCCTGGCAGGGTGAGTATGGACGGAGGTGAGTGTGGGTGGGACTGGGCGGCGGTGGGTGTGGGTGGCGCCGGGCGGGAAATTCGGGTGAGGGTCGGCGGGCGGGTCCCTAGGGTCGGCGAGCGTGACGACGAACGAGGCGTACGACGAGCGGACGGCCGGACGGGGCGCGCGGGGCGGGGGCCACGAGCCGGCCCGGCTCGCCGGGGCGGCCGAGGCGGAGGCGTACGGGCGGCTGGTGAACGTCGTGGACGTGGAGGCGACGTGCTGGTCCGGGCAGGCGCCGCCGGGACAGGTCAGCGAGATCATCGAGATCGGCCTGTGCGTCGTGGACACCGTGGCCCGCGAGCGGGTGGCACGGCACCGGCTCCTGGTGCGCCCGGCCAGGTCCACGGTGAGCGCGTTCTGTACGGAGCTGACCGGGCTCACCCAGGCCGAGGTGGAGCGGGGCATGCCGTTCGCCGACGCCTGCGCGACCCTGGCGCGCGAGCACCGGGCGGTCACCCGGGCGTGGGCGAGCTGGGGCGACTACGACCGCAAGCAGTTCGCCCGGCAGTGCGAGCGCGGGCCGGCCCGCTACCCGTTCTCGGGCCGACACACCAACGCCAAGGCGGTCTTCGCCGACGCGTACGGGCTGGCCAAGCGGCCCGGCATGGCGCGCGCCCTGCACCTCGCGGGGCTACCGCTGGAGGGGCGGCACCACAGGGGCGAGGACGACGCGTGGAACATCGGCGCGCTCGTCCTCGACCTGCTCGCGCGGGACGCCTGGCCGGGCGGGAACGCCCCGGGCGCGCCTGCCTGACGGGCGGCCAGCGGGTGGCCAGCGGGTTGCCAGACGGGTGGCCAGACGGCGGCCAGCGGCCGGGCGGACCGCCCCGTTCCGCCCGTGTCATGATGATCACGACGGCATGGGTGGGGGAGCGATGGACCTGCTGCAACTGCGCTACTTCCGGGCCGTGGCCCGCTTCGAGCACATCAGTCGGGCCGCGGAGGAACTGCACGTCGCGCAGCCGTCGGTGAGCCGTACCATCGCCCGCCTCGAAGCCGAGTTGGGCACGGACCTCTTCGACCGGCAGGGCCGCCGCATCCGGCTCAACCAGTACGGGGCGCTGTTCCTGCGCCACGTCGAACGCGCGCTCAGCGAACTCGACGACGCGCGGCGCGCGGTCGCCGACGCCCGCGAGCGCGGCCTTGGCCGGGTGACCGTGACCGCCGAGACGCTGCTGACCCTCGCCCGCGCGCTCGGCAGCTTCCGCGCCACCCACCCCGCCGCCGACGTGCGGCTCTACCAGTCCAACGCGGTGGAGATGGAGCGCCGGCTGCGGGCCAGGGAGGTGGACTTCTGCGTCGCCTCGCAGCCGTTGACCGGGGCCGGCCTCGAGTGCGTCGAGCTGGCCAGGGAGGAGGTGCTGCTCGCCGTGCCGTACGGGCACCGGCTGGCGGGTCGGCGCAGCGTGCGGGTCGCCGAGCTGGCGCACGAGTCGTTCGTGGTCAGCCGGCCCGGCAACTGGCCCCGGGCGCTGCTCGACCGGCTCTTCGCCGCCGAGGGGCTGACCCCGCGGATCTCCTGCGAGGCCGACGAGCCGGGGGCGAGCGGGGAGTTGATCGGCGCGGGCCTCGGCATCGGGCTGGTCCCCGCCATCTCGCGCCAGGAGGGCATACGCGCCCCGGTCACCTGGGTGCGTATCGACGCGCCCGACTGCCACCGGGTGCTGACCCTGGTCTGGCACCGGGACGCCCACCTGTCCGAGGCGGCCCGCGCCTTCCGGACGTTCATCACCAGCACGCCCTTCATGACGCACCGGTTCCCGACCGCGCGGCAAGCCCAGCCGTAACGCCGGGAGCGGGCGGCCGGGGGGGCGGGGCCGGGCGTGCGGGGGTCGGGGGCGGGGCCTACCGGCGCGAGGCAGGCCGGTGACGGGGCGGCCGGTGGTCGGGGAGGCCGGGGCGCCGCGCGCGGTATGGCTAGTTGGGTGGCCGGGTCGGATGGGGTGCGGACTACCGGGCCGGCTTGCAGGCGAGTTGGCGGAGGGTGGTCACGAGGTGTTCCCGGTCCTTGGGCGCGAGCCAGCCGAAGAGTTCCCGGCCGATGGGGACGGCGATCTCCTGCACGGCCGCCAGGCGTCGCTCGCCCTCGGTGGTGAGCCGGACCGCGTACGCGCGGCGGTCGTGCACGGCGCGGCGGCGCTCGGCCAGGCCCTGCCGCTCCAGGTCGTCGATGATCCGGACCATGGCCGACTTGTCCACGTCGAGCAGTTCGATCAACTCACGCTGGCTGACGGGCCCGTGCTGGGCCAGGCCGCGCAGGACGGCGAAGTGCCGGGCCTCGATGCCGGCGGCGCGCAACCCGCTGTTGAACGCCTGGCGACAGCGTTGGTGGGCGGCGGCCAGGAGCGTGCCCAGGGCGGTGTCGTCGGTGGTCGGGTCGGTGGCGGCTGGGGGCCCCTTGGGCGGCTTGTCGTGCACGGCTTCCATCGTAAAGGCGGGAAAACCAGTGTTGTTTGAGACTGTCTCGCGCACGCCCCATGGGCGGGCACGCGCCGACCTACGGGTGGGCGTGCGCCGGCCCACGGGTGGGCGTGCGCCGGTTCGCGGCAGCCTCGGTGGGGCACTCCCGCCACGGGGCCGGGCTTCCGCGCGTGGTGCCCGGCTAAACCCGTCGCGCACCCGTTTCACGTGTTCCGGTGAGTCCCGCCCGAAGGGCCGTCGTGGTGCGCGGGCCGGCGTGACGCTGAGGTGAGCCCGCGCGGCGGGGCCGGCTCCGATGGTCGGGCCTGGCGCGGAAGCCGAGTGACATCTGAGCTGGAGGGGTCTCTCCATGAGCCTGTCGAAGCCGGACCGCACCAGACCGCCGTCGCCCACCGTGCCGCCCTCGCCCGCCGTTCCGCGCTCGGCGGCGCCCCCGCCCTATCCCGACGGCTGGTTCGCGGTCGCCAGCAGCGCGGAGCTGCGGCCCGGGCGCGTGCTCACCCGCCGGCTGATGGGCGAGGACGTGGTCGTCTACCGCACGCGGAGTGGGCGGCTGCGCGCGGTGCGGCCGTTCTGTCCGCACCTGGGCGCGCACCTGGGCCACGGCGGGCGGGTGCGGGACGAGGAACTCGTCTGCCCCTTCCACCACTTCGCGTTCGGGCCGGAGGGCGAGTGCGTACGGACCGGGTACGGCACGCCGCCGCCCAGGGCGCGGCTGAGCGCGGTGGCGAGCCGGGAGGTCGCCGGGCTGGTCTTCGTGTGGTGGCACGCCCGGGGCGAGCCCCCGTCGTGGGAGGTGGCGGCCCCGCCGGCGGCCGAGGGGTTCGGGCCGGTCCGCTGCCTCGTGCGCACGCTCGTGGCGCACCCGCAGGACTTCATGGAGAACGTCATCGACACCGGGCACTTCACGCCCATCCACCGGCTCGGCGTGCGGATGGTGGAGGAGCCCCGGTTCGACGGGCCGCGTATGACGTCCGCGTACCGCCTCGCGCGGGTGGGTGGCAAGAAGAACGTGCTGTTCTCCTCGGCGCCGGTGATGCGCGCCACGGTGCAGGGGCTCGGCGTCTTCATCGCCGAGACGACCGTCCCCACCATCGGCATGGAGATGCGCGCGTGGTTCTGCGTGGTGCCGCTGGACCCGGTGCGGATCGAGATGCGGCTGGCCGTGGCCGTACGGTTCGCGGGCGTGCGCCACCGCGGCGCCGCCCGGGCGCTGGCCGCCCTGGCCCCGGGGCCGCTCGCGTGGTTCAGCACCTTCGAGACCGCCCGCGACCTCCCCATCTGGGCGCACAACACCTACCTGGAGCACCCGAGGTTGGCGCAGGGGGACGGGCCGATCACGAAGTACCGCCGGTGGGCCCGCCAGTTCTACAGTGACTGGCCGGGCGGGGCGCGGCCGGCCCGCCGCCCCGCCTGACGCGATGCGACGGGGCGCGGCGCGGGTGGCGGGAGCGGGCGGTGGCGGGCGGCGGGCTCGTGGCGGGCTGCGGGCCCGTGGCGGGACTCAGTTCTTGCGGGCGACGCCGCCGTACATGGCGATGTCCCGGTCGTTGATGTTCGGGTCGGTGTCCGCGTCCGGCTTCCAGTAGTGCACCTGGGTCACGCCCGGCTCCACCAGGTCGAGGCCGGTGAAGAACGCCTCGGCCTCGGCCCGGGTGCGCAGCCGCATCGGCATGCCGCGGCTCTCGTACTCGCTGGCCACGCGGCCCACCTCCTCCGGCGCGAAGTCGGCCGTGCCGATGGTCATGGCCAGGAAGCTGCCGGAGGGGAGCGGGTCGAGCAGGCGGCGGACGATGCCCATCGCGTCGTCCTCGTCGAGCAGGAAGTGCACGATACCGATGATCATCAGGCCGACCGGCCGCGTGAGGTCCAGGGTGTCGGCGACCTCGGGGGCGGCCAGGATGGCGGCGGGGTCGCGCATGTCGCCGTCGATGTAGGCGGTGCGTCCCTCCGGCGTGCTGACCAGCAGCGCCTGAGCATGGGTCAGCACGATCGGGTCGTTGTCGACGTAGACGACGCGCGAGTCGGGGGCGGTGCGCTGGACGACCTCGTGCAGGTTGGGCTCGGTGGGGATGCCGGTGCCGATGTCGAGGAACTGGCGGATGCCCTCCTCGCGGGCGAGGTACTGCGCGGCCCGGTGCATGAAGAACCGGTTCTCCCGCATGTGTACGGGCATGGCGGGCCATTCCTGACACATCGCGTCGCCGGCCTGCTGGTCGACGACGTAGTTCGTCTTGCCGCCCAGGATGTAGTCGTACACGCGCGCGGAGTGCGCCTCTTGGGTGTTGATGCGGTCCGCAGGGTAACCGTTTTTGGCCATCGTGCTCGCTCCCTCGTCGCTGGCCGTCCACGGTGTGCACGGCGTGCGATGAGTCTACGGATTACTTTGAGGGGCCACCCAGTTGGGATCTCGCTTGCGACGCCTCGGAGCAGGCGTTATACGCCGAGTGGGGCAATGACCGCGCGCGGCTACGGCGTCGCGCGCCAGGCCCGGTCCCGCTGGGCGCGCAGCAACGGCAACGGACTGTCGTCGCCCCCGTACAGCCGGTCGGCGAGCCGGACCACCGTGTCGTACCGCGCGAGCAGCAGGCCGCGCCGGCGCACCGCCGGGCCGTGGCCGGCGCGTTCGGCCGCGCGGGCGGCGGCCGGCGCGCCCACGGCGATGGCCAGGCCCGCGATGTCCTCCGCCGGGTCGCCGATGGCCGCGTCGGTCCAGTCGAGCACGCCGGCGACCCGCCCGTCGTCGCTGACCAGCAGGTGTTCGCCCTTGAGGTCGAGGTGGCAGAGGCACGCGACCGGCGCCGGCGCCGTGGTCGCGTCCGCCGCGCCGGGCGTGGGCTCGTCACGGTCGGCCGGTGTGGGCGGCGCCGGGTGGTGGGGAGCCGGCGGGTGAGCGGCGGGTGTGGCCGGGGTGACCGTCGTGACGAGCGCGGCGTGCTGGTCTGGCGTGAACTCGCCGTCGTGCAGGAGTCGTTCGGCGACCGCGACGGCCGCGTGCCATGGCCGTACCAGCGGGCGGGGCGGCTGGTACGGGAGGCCGAGCGCCACCGCGTCGGCCGGGTCCACGGCGCGCAGCCCGGCCAGCAGCGCGGCGAGGTCCGCCTCGCCGGCCCGCGAGAGCGGGCGCGCCTCGGCGCTGGTGCCGGGCAGCCGCGTGTCGAGGGTGTAGGTGAGGCCGGGCGCCCACTCGCCGCGCCCGACGCTGGCCGGCACGGCGACCGAAAGGCGCGCGCGGAGCAGGTCGCGCAGCGCGCTCTCGCGCCGCTGCCGCGCGGCGCCGGCCGGGTCGCGGGCCAGCCGCAGCACGTGGTCCTCGCCGACCCACCAGGACGCGTGCTCGCCACCCTCGTCGACGCGGCGCGGCTCCGCCGCCGGCCCGGACAGGCCGGCGGCGGCCAGGAGTTGGCGCAGGGCGTGCGGCGTGGGCAGCGGTCGCATGGGCGGGGCGCCGTTCGTCGGGGGTGGGGGCCGCGCGGCCCGTACCGGACGGACGGCCGGGCCGGGGCGCGGCCCGGGTGCCCGGGACGCTAGCCGAGCGGCTTGACGAAGCAGCGGCTCTCGTCGTGGAAGCGGTACAGGCCGAACTTCGGCTCGTGCGGCACGTACGCGCACGAGGCGTACAGCGTCAGCGCCTCCGGCTGCTCGGTGCCGGACTCCAGGACCATGCGGGTGCGGCCGGCCGCGCGGGCGTCGGCTTCGAGGGCGGCGAGTATCCGGCGGGCCAGCCCCCGGCCGCGCGCCGCGGGCACCACGTACATCCGCTTCACCTCCGCGTCGCCGTCCGCGTACCCCTCGTCGCTCTGGTCCTGCGACCGCCAGCCGCCGCTGGCGATGGGGGTGCCGTCCGCGTCGTAGGCGAGCAGGTACAGGCCGCTCGGCGGGTCGAACTCGTGGGCCTGGAGCTTGGTGTCGTCGGGCTCGCCGTAGCGCTCGACGTACTCCCGCTGCACCAGGTCGTCGAGGTGCGCGACATCGGGGTGGTCATACGGCACGGGCACGATCTGCATTCTGGTTATCGTACGGACGCGTCGATGCCAGGCCACCGGTTTACGGGCCTCGCGGCGGCCGTTCGCGGGTGCGGCGCGCGGCCGGGCGCAGCCGGGACCGGGCGCTGCCGGGTTGCGGTCGGTGGGCTGAGACGTTGGTCACTTTTTGCGGACTTATGTGGGCGTGGTGCCCGGATTTCTCCTCCCTCACGGTGTAGGTGGCCAGCGCGCTGAGAGGGAGCACCATGATCGTTACGCCGACCGATGCGGAGATCCTGCGCGCGGTGCGCCGCGTCCATGACCTGGAGCGGCGGCACGAGGAGCTGCGGGCCCGGCTGGAGAGCATGGACGAGGCGCGCGGCCCGGAGGACGTGGCCGAGCAGAACCGCTGCGGGGAGGCGATGGCGGCGACGGCCGAGACCCTGCTGATCGAGTCCGTCTACGCGCTGGAGGAGATCGGCCTCTCGCTGGCCGCCCGGGCCGTCGAGGTCACCGCGGCGGCCGAGGGGATCACCCTGCCCCGGGCCGCCGCGCACCGGGAGCACGCCGCCGCGTCCCCGGAACCGAGCGTTCCGCCGGCGGGTCGGCGGCGCTCCGGGGTGCGGCGCGTGGCGCGTAGGCTGCCGGGGGTTCGGTGAGCGACGGGGGAGCAAGGGTGGTGCGTACGGTGGCAGCGGTCACGACGACGGTGACGACGGTGAACGTGAACGGTCTGCGGGCCGCCGCGAAGAAGGGCTTCACGCCCTGGCTGGCGGCGACCGAGGCGGACGTGGTGTGCCTCCAGGAGGTGCGGGCCGAGCCGGAGCAGTTGCCGGCCGAGGTACGCGAGCCCGAAGGCTGGCACGTCGTGCACGCCCCGGCGGCGGCCAAGGGCCGCGCCGGCGTCTCGCTCTACACGCGCCAGCGCCCCGAGCGCACCCAGATCGGCTTCGGCTCCACCGAGTTCGACGCCAGCGGGCGCTACCTGGAGGCCGACCTGCCGGGGCTGACCGTCGCGAGCCTCTACCTCCCCTCCGGCGAGGCAGGCACGCCGCGCCAGGAGGAGAAGGAACGGTTCATGGGCGAGTTCCTGCCCTACCTCAAGGAACTGCGCGAGCGGGCCGCCGCCTCCGGGCGCGAGGTGCTGGTCTGCGGCGACTGGAACATCGCGCACCGCGAGGCCGACCTGAAGAACTGGAAGGCCAACCGCAAGAGCGCCGGCTTCCTGCCCGAGGAGCGCGACTGGCTCGGCCGGCTCTTCGACGAGGGCGGCTACACGGACGTGGTGCGGCGCCTGCACCCGGACGTCGAGGGTCCGTACACCTGGTGGAGCTACCGGGGGAAGGCGTTCGACAACGACAGCGGCTGGCGCATCGACTACCACGTGGCGACCCCCGGGCTCGCCGAGCGCGCCACCTCGGCCGTCGTGGAGCGCGCGGCCTCCTACGACCTGCGCTGGTCGGACCACGCGCCGGTGACGGTCACGTACGCGGCGGCGTGACGCCGGGCCCGGCCGCCGGGACCGGGGCGACCCGGTGGCGCGTTCGGGGTCAGTCCCGCGCGCTCGCCGGCGGGCCGCCGGTGGCGTCCGGCGGCGCGGGGCGCGCGGCCTCGGCGTCGGTGGGGCCCAGCCACTTCTCCAGCTCGGCCCGGACGCGGCGGTCCATGGCCAGGGAGAGTTCGGCGTCGACGATGCTCTTGGCGCTCTGTCGCAGGCTGTCCAGCGTCCTGGTGACGTGCGCCGCCTCGTCCGCCGTCAGGCCCTCGCCCGCGCTGGCCCGGGCGATGACGTCGGCCAGCACGTGGGTGCGCACGAGTTCGGTGAAGCTCTCCGTGACGGCCTCCATGTGCTGCCGCAGCTCCCGCCCGGCGGCGAGCACCTCGGCCAGCGGCACGCCCTTGCGGACCAGGTCGTGGGAGGCGTCGAGCAGGCGGCGGCTGACGTGGACGAGGTCGTCGCCGTCCACGGCCAGGTAGCCCAGGTCCAGCGAGGTGGCCAGATTCTCCGGGGTGACCTCGCCGGTGAAGTAGTCGGCCAACTCCTGCGGGGTGAGCTTGACCGGGGTCTCCTCCGACCAGGGCACCGGGATGGCCGCCGCCAGGCCGAGCACCTCGCCCACGTCGCGCCCGCTCTCGAAGGCGGTGAGCAACTCCGCTATGCCGCCCAGCGTGTGGCCCCGCTCCAGCAGCGCCGCGATGGTGCGCAGCCTGGCCAGGTGGTGTTCGGTGTACCAGGCGATGCGGCCCTCGCGGCGGGGCGGCGGGATCAGCTTGCGCTCGCGGTAGAAGCGCAGCGTGCGCACGGTGATGCCGGCCTCTTCGGCCAACTCCGCCATGCGGTACTCGCGCCCCTGCTCGGCCTCTGTCGTCTTCGCCACCCGAGCAGCCTATGCCGACTCGGCTTGGTGGCGAGGGGACCGGCGTCCGGCGTGCGGTACGGCGTGGTTCGCGGGGGTCGCGCGGCGGTTTCGTGCCGTACGGCGGCGAGGTGCAACCGCCGGTAACTTCCTCTCGCGTAACCCCTACCGCTCGGTATGTTCCTGCCTTACTCTCCTAACCGTGCCAGTGATTGCTGGCGCGGTTCCTCGATTCGGGAGGCGGCGGCATGGCCGAGCATGAGCATGTGCGGGTGGCGGTGATCGGCACCGGCTTCGGTGGGCTGGGGGCGGCGGTCCGGCTGCGTCGCGAGGGCATCACCGACTTCGTGATCCTGGAGCGGGCCGACGCCGTCGGCGGCACCTGGCGCGACAACAGCTACCCCGGCTGCGCCTGCGACGTGCCCTCGCACCTGTACTCCTTCTCCTTCGCGCCCAACCCCGAGTGGCCGCGCAACTTCTCCGGCCAGCCGCACATCCGGGCCTACCTGGAGCGGGTCACCGACACCTTCGGCCTCCGCCCGCACCTGCGGTTCAACTCCGAGGTGCGCGGGGCGCGGTGGAACGGCGACGAGCTGTACTGGGAGATCGACACCGCCAGCGGCGCGTACACCGCCGACGTCCTCGTCTCCGCCACCGGCCCGCTCTCCGACCCGCAGATCCCCCACGTCCCCGGCCTCGACTCCTTCCCCGGCCGGGTCTTCCACTCGGCGCGCTGGGACCATGACTACGACCTGCGCGGCAAGCGCGTGGCCATGATCGGTACGGGTGCCTCCGCCATCCAGATCGTGCCCGCCATCGAGCCCACGGTCGAGCGCCTCACCCTCTTCCAGCGCACCCCGCCGTGGGTGCTGCCGCGCGCCGACCGGAAGATCACCGGCGTCGAGCAGTGGCTGCACACCAGGGTGCCCGCGACGCGCGCGGTGCGCCGCGGACTGCTGTGGGGCATCCGCGAGTTGCAGGTCAGCGCCTTCACCAAGCGCCCCAACCAGCTCGGCCTGGTCGAGGCGTTGGCCAAGTCGCACCTGCGCAAGGCCATCAAGGACCCCGCGCTGCGCGCCAAGCTCACGCCCGACTACCGCATCGGCTGCAAGCGCATCCTGCTGTCCAACAGCTACTACCCGGCGCTCGCCAAGCCCCATGTGGACGTCGTGGCCTCCGGCCTGAGCGAGGTGCGCGGCTCCACCCTTGTCGCGGCCGACGGGACCGAGACCGAGGTCGACGCGATCGTCTTCGGCACCGGCTTCCACGTCACGGACATGCCCATCGCGCGGCGCGTCACGGGCGCCGCCGGCACGACGCTGGCCGAGGAGTGGAAGGAGGGGATGGAGGGCCTGCGCGGCAGCACGGCCGCCGGGTTCCCCAACTTCATGACGATCATCGGCCCCAACACGGGCCTCGGGAACAGCTCGATGATCCTGATGATCGAATCGCAGCTCAACTACCTCGTCGACTACCTGCGCCAACTCGACACGCTGGGCGGCCGGGCCGCGCTCGACGCCCGCCCGTCCGCCGTGCACGCCTGGTCGCACCGGGTGCAGGAGCGGATGAAGCGCACCGTGTGGAACGTCGGCGGCTGCGACAGCTGGTACCTGGACGCCAACGGCCGCAACACCACCGTCTGGCCCGGCACCACCAGCGAGTTCCGCCGGGCCACCCGCGAGGTCAACCTCGCCGAGTACGAGGTGCTGCGCGCCCCCCAGCGGGCGAGCGTCTCCGCGCCGGCGGGTGCCGGCGCCGGGCATGCCGGGGACGCGCCGGTGGGTAGGTCAGCCACGTCCACCCCGTCCGCCAAGCGCGCCGCGGCGCCGGCCGCACCGGCCAGCGGGCCGCAGGCCGACGGCCCGTCCACGGAGGCCGTAGCGTGAACCGGCCGATCCACGCCACCCAGGGCAGGTACGCCCCGCCCACCCCCGTCCGCGAGCTGACCGTCACGTCCGCCGACGGCGCCCCCCTGCACGTCGAGGAGTACGGCCCGGGCGGCGCCCCGACCGTGGTGCTCGCGCACGGCTGGACCTGCTCCATCGCCTTCTGGGCGCCGGTGATCAGGGAACTGTCGCGCGACCACCGGGTCATCGCGTACGACCAGCGCGGGCACGGCCGCTCCGCCCCGCCCCCGTACGGCTGCTACACCACCGAGACGCTCGCCGACGACCTGGCCGCCGTGCTCGACCAGACCCTGGCCACCGGCCCGGACGGCCGCAGGGAACAGGCGGTCGTGGTGGGCCACTCGATGGGCGGCATGACGATCATGGCCGCGGCGCGCCGCCCCGAGCTGCGCGAGCGGGCCGCCGCCGTGCTCATGTGCAGCACCGGTGCCGGCGCGCTGCTGGCCGAGACGCTGGTGGTGCCCACGCCCAGGGGCCGCGTCCGGGAGCGGGTGCACACCCTCGTGCTGGGCTCGGCGGCGCCGCTCGGCCGGGTCACGCCGGTCGCCCGCCGGGTGCTCAGGTACGTCACGATGGGGCGCGCCGCGACGCGCGAGATGACCGACGCCTGCGCCCGTATCGTGCACGCCTGCCCGCGCCGGGTGCGCGCCCAGTGGGGCCACATGATGGGCGAGATGGACCTGGCCGCCGACATCGGCGAGCTGACCCCGCCGACGGCGGTCATCGTCGGCACCGCCGACCGGCTCACCCCACCCGTGCACGCCCACCGGATCGTGGCCGCGCTGCCGAACCCGCTCGGCCTGACCGTGCTGCCCGGCATCGGGCACATGACCCCGGTGGAGGTCCCGGACACGGTGGCGGACGCCATCCGTGGCCTGGTCACCGACCACCTCACCGACCCCGCCCCGGCCCCGGCCGAGGCATCCCCGAAGGCGTCGGCCGTGGCCGACGCGGCAACGGCGAAGGAGCCCTCGGCATGAGCGCACGCAACAGCCTGGAAGGCCAGGTGGCGGTGGTGACCGGCGCGGCGCGCGGGGTGGGGGAGCTCCTGGCCCGCAAGCTCTCGGCGCGCGGCGCGACGGTGGCGCTGGTCGGCCTTGAACCGGACGAGCTCAAGCGGGTGGCCGACACCCTGCACGGCGAGGGCGGCCACTGGCACGCCGACGTCACCGACCACGCGGCGATGGCCCAGGTCGCCCGGGAGGTGAAGGAGCGGTTCGGCAAGGTGGACATCGTCGTGGCCAACGCCGGCGTCGCCACCGGCGGCCCGTTCGTCGACTCCGACGAGCGCGCCTGGAACCGCGTCATCGAGGTCAACCTCATCGGCAGCGCCACCACCGCCCGCGCCTTCCTGCCGGTGCTGCTGGAGAGCCGCGGCTACCTGCTCCAGATAGCCTCGCTGGCCGCGATCACGCCGGCGCCGCTGATGACCGCGTACTGCGCGTCGAAGTCCGGCGTCGAGGCGTTCGCGCACAGCCTGCGCGCCGAGGTCGGTTACCGGGGCGTGCGGGTCGGCGTCGGCTACCTGAGCTGGACCGACACCGACATGGTGCGCGGCGCCGACGAGGACGAGGTGCTGCGCGACCTGCGGGCCACGCTGCCCTGGCCGAGCAACCGCACCTACCCGCTGGGCCCGGCCGTCGACCGGCTCGTGGCCGGCATCGAGCGCCGGTCGGCGCACGTGTACGGGCAGTGGTGGCTGCGCGGCATGCAGTCCTTCCGCGGCTACCTGCCCTCGCTCATCGGCACCGTCGGCCAGCGCGAGATGCGCCGCTTCGCGCCCCGCCTGGAGGCCGCCAGCGGTACCCGCCGCGGCCTGGTCGGCGCCGGCGGCGGCGCGGACGAGGCGGCCAGGGACAGCCGTCGGGGCTGACCCGACCCCGGCGCACACGCGAAGGGACGCGCCCCCGTGGCGCGTCCCTCCGTCGCATCCCGCGCGGGTGGCGGGGGAGCGGTGTCACGTGAAGCGGTCCTTGGCGTCGCCCAGCTTGTCCTGGGCACGCTCCTTGGCCTCGGCGCCCTTCTGCTGGCCGCGCTCCTTGGCGCCGCCCTGGGAGCCCTTCTCGCCCTTGCCCTTGCCCTTGCCGGCCTTCTCCTTGGCCTGCTGCTTCATCTGTTCGGCCTTGTCCTTGAACTGGTCCGAAACGCCCATGGTGTCGTCCCTCCTCAGGGTGATCGGGGATGGGCCCCGATCAGCCTGACACGACCCCGCACACTTCGCATGTTGGGCCATTTCGCCCAGCTCGGAGACGCCCCGCTCGTGCCGGCCCCAGCCCGTGCCCGCCCAGCCGTGACTGCCCCGCTCGTGCCGGTCCAGCCCATGGCCGCCCAGCCGTACCCGCGCGGCCCGTGACCGTGCGGCCCGAGCCCCCGCGTACGCCGGGGCCCGGGTCAGGCGCGCGGCGGCAGCGGCGGGCGGCTGCGGTCCGGGACGCCGGAGTAGTCGGGCGGCTCCGCGGCGGGGTGCCGCTCAAGGAGGTCGAGCGCGGTGCGCACGGCGACGGCCAGTTGCGGGTGCTTGCCCTCGGCCCAGTGCAGCGGCGAGCGCAACGCCTCGATGTCCGGCTCCACGCCGTGGTTCTCCACGCCCCAGCCGTACGCGTCGAACCAGGCCGCGTTCATCGGCACGGTGATCGTCGTGCCGTCCACAAGCCGGTGCCGGCCCGTCATCCCGACGACCCCGCCCCAGGTGCGCAGGCCCACCACGGGGCCCAGGCCCAGCAGCCGGAACGCGGCGGTGATCATGTCGCCGTCGGACGAGGTCATCTCGTCGGCCACGGCCACCACCGGCCCGCGCGGCGCGTCGCTCGCGTAGCTCACCGGCTGGGCGTTGCGGGTGAGGTCCCAGCCGAGGATGGTGCGGGTCAGCTTCTCCACCACCAGCTCGCTGATGTTGCCGCCCGCGTTGCCGCGTACGTCCACGATCAGCGCGGGCCGGGACATCTCCATCCGCACGTCCCGGTTGAACTGCGCCCAGCCCGAGCCGCCCATGTCGGGGATGTGCAGGTAGCCGCACTTGCCGCCGCTCAGCTCGCGTACCACCTCGCGCCGCTTGGCCACCCAGTGCTGGTAGCGCAGCGGCCGTTCGTCGATCAGCGGCACGATCGCGACCCGGCGCGGCGGCCCGGCGCCCTCGGCGGGGGTGAACGTCAGCTCCACCGTGGTCCCGCCGGCCGCCGCGAGCAGCGGCGCGGGCCCGGCCACCGGGTCCACCGGCCGCCCGTCCACGTGGGTGAGCGTGGCGCCCTCGCGGATGCCCGAACCGGCCAGCGGGGAGCGGGCCTTGGAGTCGGACGAGTCGCCCGGCAGGATGCGCGAGACGACCCAGGAGCCGTCCTTGGCGTGCGTGAAGTCGGCGCCGAGCAGGCCGATGGCCCGCTGGTAGTGCGGCGGCCCCTCGTTGCGGCGCGACGGCGAGACGTACGCGTGCGAGGTGCCCAGTTCGCCGAGCACCTCGCGCAGCAGGTCGGCGAACTCGTCGGGTGAGGCGACGCGTTCGAGCAGTGGCCGGTACTGCTCCAGGATCGCGTCCCAGTCCACGCCGCCGAGCCCCGGTTCCCAGAAGTAGGCGCGGATCAACCGGCCCGCCTCCGCGTACGCCTGCCGCCACTCGGCCGGCGGGTCGACGTCGTGCAGGATGCGCCGCAGGTCCATGTGGACGGTGGTGTCCGCGTCCGCGAGGTCGGTCGCGGGCACCACCCGCAGGTCGCCGTCGTCGTTGACGACCAGCCGCGAGCCGTCGCCGCTGACCGCGAACCAGTCGACCGAGCTGGTGAGTTCACTGCGCCGCGCCTTGGCCAGGTCGAAGTGTTCCAGCGTGGGCCGGCCGGAGGTGTCGGCCGGGTTGGCGAACGTCTCGCCGAGCGCGCCGGAGATCGGCCAGCGCAGCCAGACCAGGCCGCCGCCGCTGACCGGCCGCAGCGCGGAGTACTTGGACGCGGCGACCGGGAACACGGTCACCCGACTGGCCAGCCCCTCCACCTCCACCAGCACCTTGCTGTCCAGGTCGCCGGCGGTCACCGCGGCATCGAGCCCGCCGGCGGCCGGTCGGCCCTCGGGCGAGAGCGCGAACGGCGACGGCGTCGCCGAGGACAGCGGCACCAGGTACGGGCGGCAGCCCAGCGGGAAGGACAGGTCGCCGGTGTGCACGTCGTAGACCGGGTCGAAGCCGCGCCAGGACAGGAAGGCCAGGTACCGCCCGTCGCGCGTGAACACGGGCTGCTCGTCCTCGAACCGCCCGTCGGTGACGTCCACGATGGCCCGCCCGAGGGTGCCGGTGGGCCGCAGCCGGGCGATCTTGATCTTCCGTAGCGAGCGCCCGATGTGCGGGTGCGACCAGGCCAGCCACGCCGAGTCGGGGGAGAAGGCCAGGTCCCGCACCGGCCCGTTGGCGGACCGGGTCAGCTCGCTGACCTCCGGCGCCTCCGGTCCCTCTGGGCCCGCGTAGTCCGCCTCGGGGCCCACGCCCGGCAGCGGCTCGGTCATGGCCCGCGCCTCGTCCTCCGGGCGGGGCGTCGCGTCCACGAGCAGCAGCCGCCCGTCGTGGGTGGCCACGGCCAGCCACTCGCCGTCGGGCGAGGCGATCAGTTCGTGCACCCGGCCGAGCTGCCCGGCCGCGAGCCGGCGCGGCCGGGACGGGCCGGTGGCCCGCGGGAGCTGCGCGATCTCGATCGCGTCGGCCCCCTCCGCGTCGGTCACGTACGCCACCCGCCCGGTCGGCCCGAGCATCTCCGGCAGCCGCACCCGCACCCCCGGCGTGTCGGCGATGGTGCGCGCCGGCCCGTCGCGGTGGGTGAGCCAGTACAGGCTGCCGCGCACGCCCACCGCGCTGGCCCGGCCGGTCTCGTCCACGGCCAGCGAGCGCAGGTGGGCCGCGGCCGGCACCTGGTACGTGCGCCGCCCGGCGCGCGGCCCGCCGAGCCGCACCGGCACCCTGCGCGGCACGCCCGTCGGGCTCAGGTCGTCCGCCAGCCACAGGTCGCCGGCGCACTGGTAGACCACGCGGGAGCCGTCGGTGGCGGCGTGCCGGGCGTAGAAGTCCGCGTGGTCGGTGTGGCGCCGCAGGTCGGAGCCGTCGGGCAGGCAGGAGTAGAGGTTGCCGACGCCCTCGTGGTCGGAGAGGAAGGCGATCCGCCCGGCGACGAACATGGGGCTGTCCAGGTGTCCGACCACGTCCGGCACCAGCCGGGTGCCGTGCAGCCACAGCCGGCCCATCGCCCCGCCCCGGTACCGCTTCCAGGAGGCCGGCTCGTGCGGCGGCTTGCCGGTCAGCAGCAGCGTGCACCGGTTGTCCGGGCCCTCGCCGGCCAGCTCCTCGCCGCCCAGCTCGACCCCGGCGAGGTCGGCGCCGGCCAGGTCGGCGACGGCGATGTGGGAGACGGGACCCCACGGCAGCCGCCCGCCCGGGCTGCCGTCGGTGGGCAGGCTGTAGGCCCAGGAGTAGTACGAGAACGGCTGGCCGTGCGAGGAGACGGCCAGGATGTCCGAGCGCTGGTCCCGGTCCGGCGGCGTCCAGCCGCACACCCGTGTGTCGGTGCTGCCCCAGTAGGTGAGCCGCCGGGCCGGGCCGCCCTCGACCGGGGTCAGATAGATCTCCGGGTCCAGACTGCGCCAACTGGTGTACGCGATCCACGAGCCGTCGGGCGAGAAGCGCGGATGGCCCACCCGGGTGCGATCGACGGTCAACCGCCAGGCCCGTTCCGGCGTCCTGTCAGGTGCGGTCAGGGGCGCGACCCACAGGTCGTCCTCGGCCGCGAAACAGAGCAAGTCCCCGTGCAGATGCGGAAAGCGGACATAGGCGTCGTCGCTAGCGGTCACCCGTCCATGCTTTCGGTCCCGGGGTCGCGCGGCAACTCGGTCGGGCGCACTTCCTGCGTGCGAGGTGTTTTACCCGCGCATGGTTGCGCTGTGATGCAGAACACGAGCGAAACGTCATCGTTTCGTTGACGCGCGACGTATGCTGAGCGAGTACGAAACCGTTTCGTTCGGATGGGGGTGGACTCATGCAGGTCGCAGAGCGCAAGACCACGTCGCGGCGTAGCAGGCTGACCCCAGAGCGGGAGGGCGAGCTCTACAACGCCGTCATCGATCTGCTCCGCGAGGTGGGTTATGAGGCGCTGACGATGGACGCGGTCGCCACACGCACCCGGGCCAGCAAGGCCACGCTCTACCGCCAGTGGAGAGGCAAGCCGGAGCTGGTGGCCACCGCACTGCGGTCGCTCAAGCCGGGCACGCTCAAGGAGATCGACACCGGTTCGCTCCGGGGTGATCTGCGCGAGATGGTGCGGTGCGGCGAGCACAACGCGGAGCGTGACGCGGACCTGCTGCGCGGGCTCGCCCACGCGGCGCACGACAATCCAGACCTACAACAGGCGCTTCGGGAGCTGCTCATCGCACCCGAACTCGTCGCCCTTGACGCGCTGCTGACCCGCGCTGTCGCCCGGGGGGAGATCGCCGCGGGAACGCCCGCCATGCACTTCGTGCCGCACATGATGACCGGGGCCTTCGTGGCCCGCCCGCTGATCGACGCCGCGCACGCGGACGACGCCTTTCTCTACGAGTACATCGACGCCGTGATCCTCCCCGCTCTCGGCGCCGACCCTGACGTCTCCGCAAGCCTGGCCGTCACCTAGATTCGGTTTCACCCGAACGTCCCCATCCCAGCGCGCCGCTCTCGTCGCTGGGCTGGTCCTGCACGTCCCTGCCACTCCACTCACTCGACGGGAGCACCCCTTCTCGTGGCCACCTTCCTATACAAGCTCGGCCGATTCGCCTTCAGGCGACGCCGGTTCGTCGCCTTGTTCTGGGTAGCGCTCTTGGCGGTCGCCATCGCTGGCGCCGTCGCCGCCCCCAAGCCGACCAACGAGAGCTTCTCCGTACCCGGCACGGAGGCGCAAGAAGCCTTCGACCTGATGGAGAAGCGCTCGCCCGAGTCCAACGCCGACGGCGCCAGCGCCCGCATCGTCTTCCACGCGCCCAGCAATGAGAAGATCACCGACCCGGAGAACAAGAAGGAAGTTCTCAAGGTCATCGCGGACGTCAAGAAGAGCTCCGACGAACTGAGCCGCATCGGCGACCCGTTCGCGGACGGCACCGTCAGCAAGGACGGCACCACCGCCTTCACCACGGCCACCTACAAGGTCACCTCAATGGAGCTTGAGGACGAGACCAAGGACGGCCTGAAGGAAGCGGTGGTCGAGTACGACGACGAGGGCGGCAAGAACCCGACCGTCGAGATCGGCGGCGACGCGCTGGAGGCCATGCCCGAGCAGGGCGCGACCGAGATCATCGGTATCGCCGTCTCCGCGGTGGTCCTCATCATCACCTTCGGCTCGCTGGTGGCCGCCGGGCTCCCGCTGCTGACCGCCCTGATCGGCGTCGGCATCGGCATCGCCTCGATCACCGCGCTGGCCAACGTGCTCAACCTGGGCAACACCACCTCCACGCTGGCCATGATGATCGGCCTCGCGGTCGGCATCGACTACGCGCTGTTCATCGTCTCCCGGTACCGGGCCGAACTGGCCGAGGGCAGGGAACGCGAGGAAGCGGCCGGACGCGCTGTCGGCACCGCGGGTTCCGCGGTGGTCTTCGCCGGTCTGACCGTCATCATCGCGCTGGTCGGCCTCGCGGTCGTCAACATCCCGGTGCTCAGCAAGATGGGCTTCGCGGCGGCCGGCACCGTGGCCATCGCCGTCCTCATCGCCATCAGCATGATCCCGGCGCTGCTCGGCTTCGCCGGAAAGCGGATCTACGGCCGCAAGGCCCGCAAGAAGAGCGAGAACGGCATTCCGCCGATCTCGGAGAAGCCCAAGATGGGCACCCGCTGGGCGCGCTTCGTGCTCCGCCGCCCGGTGGCCGTGCTGCTCTTCGGCGTGGTCGCGCTCGGCGCGGCGGCGGCCCCGGTCGGCAAGCTGGAACTCGGCCTGCCGGACGACGGCGCGCAGCCGACGAGCACCACCCAGCGCAAGGCGTACGACCTGGTGTCCGAGGGCTTCGGCGCCGGCTTCAACGGCCCGCTCATGGTGGTCGTGGACGGTGCCAAGGCCAAGGACGCGACGACGGCCGCCAAGACCGTCGCCGCCAGCATCAAGAAGCTGGACGACGTCGCCAGCGTCACCGACCCGGCGTTCAACAAGGCCGGCGACACCGCGACGGTCACCGTCGTCCCGGCGTCCAAGCCGAGCAGCCTGGAGACCGAGGACCTGGTCGCCAACATCCGCGACAGGGCGGACGGCTGGCAGGGTGAGACCGGGGCCAGGGTCCTGGTCACCGGCACCACGGCGATGAACATCGACGTGTCGGCGAAGCTGAACGACGCGCTGGTGCCCTACCTCGCGCTCGTGGTGGGCCTGGCCTTCCTGCTGCTGATGATCGTCTTCCGCTCCATCCTGGTCCCGCTCAAGGCGGCGCTCGGCTTCCTGTTGTCCGTCGTCGCGGCGCTCGGCGCCGTGGTCGCGGTCTTCCAGTGGGGCTGGCTGTCGGGCCTGTTCGGTGTCGAGCAGACCGGCCCGGTGATGAGCATGATGCCGATCTTCATGATCGGTGTGGTCTTCGGTCTCGCGATGGACTACGAGGTGTTCCTCGTGACCCGTATGCGCGAGGCGTACGTCCACGGCGAGAGCCCCGAGCAGGCCGTGGTGACCGGCTTCACGCACGGCGCCCGCGTGGTGTCGGCGGCGGCCGTCATCATGATCAGCGTCTTCGCGGGCTTCATCGGCTCGCACGACCAGATGGTCAAGATGATCGGCTTCGGCCTCGCCATCGCGGTGCTGTTCGACGCCTTCATCGTCCGCATGACCATCGTCCCGGCGGTGCTCGGGCTGCTCGGCAAGAGCGCCTGGTGGCTGCCCGGCTGGTTGGACAAGATCCTGCCGAACGTGGACGTGGAGGGCGAGAAGCTGCACAAGGAACTGGGCGACCCGAACCAGGTGCAGCAGGACTCCGACCCGGACGCGCGACTGACCCGGGTGTGAGCGCGGGTCCGCGCGGTCCCCTCCCGGGCCCGCGCGGACCGACCTGGCCGCCGCCGGCCGAGTGACTCGGCCCCGGCGGCCCCCGGTGGTCAGCGACCACCGACGAGACGCCCGGGAACGCGGGAGGGCGGCGATCCTCCCGCCGACCGGGCAGTGCCTGCCCGTGGGGACGGGGACAGGCACGCGTAGTGAGAACGGCGGCGGCTCCCTGGGGCAGGGGGTCGCCGTCGGCGTTCTCCGCGGTCCCCGCGTACCGGGTCCGGGGCCGGGGCCCCGCGTACCGGGTCCGGGGCCGCGCCGTCGGGCCCGTCGTCGTCGTCCTTCGCCGGCGCTTGCCGCCGGTCCCCGCCGGGCCCGCCCCGCTTTGGGTGGCTTCGCGGTGGCGCGGCGGTGATCGGGCAGGCCGGGACCCGGCATAAGACGGCCACGGGACGCATTGCACCATGGAGGGTGCACAGCGCGGCGAAACGGAACGTGGGAGTAGACAACAGTGGTGGACGTCCAGGGCACGGTGGCGCCCGGTTTCGAACCGGTCCGGGACGCGTTCGCGGCCAACTTCGCGCAGCGCGGCGAGCGGGGGGCCGCGGTGACCGTCTACCGGGACGGGGCCAAGGTCGTCGACCTGTGGGGCGGCGTCCGAGACGCGGACGGCCCCGCCGCGCGGGAGGCCGAGGGCCCCGATGGCCAGGCCGAGCCGGAGCGCGCGGCGCCCTGGGAGGCCGGGACGGCGCAGGTCGTCCGCTCGGCGACCAAGGGCGTGGCCGCGGCGGTGCCGCTGCTGCTGCACCAGCGCGGGCTGGTGGACCTGGACGCCCCGGTGGGCACGTACTGGCCGGAGTTCAAGGCGAACGGCAAGGAGCGCGTCCTCGTACGGCACCTGCTCTCGCACCGGGCCGGGCTGCCCGTCCTCGACACGCCGCTCAGCCCGGCCGAGGCGCTGGACGGGGTCAGCGGGCCGCGGGCGCTGGCCGCGCAGGCGCCGCAGTGGGCGCCGGGCACGGCGCACGGGTACCACGCGCACACCTACGGTTGGCTCATCGGCGAGTTGGTGCGCCGCATCACCGGCCGCACGCTCGGCACCTGGGTGGCCGAGGAGATAGCCGGCCCGCTCGGGCTCGACCTGTGGATCGGACTGCCGGACGCCGAACGGCACCGGGTGGGCCGCATCGCCGCGATCGAGGCGCCCGCGCCGCCGGCCTCGCGCGGGCTGCGGGTGCGGGCCAAGCAGACCGTGGCCGACGCGTACCGGGACCCGGCGTCCCTGACCCGGCGGGCCTTCGGCGTGATCGACCCGCTGCCCGACGAGAACGACCCGGCCTACCGCGCCGCCGAACTCCCCGCCTCCGGCGCCGTGGCCACCGCCCGCGCCCTGGCCCGCTTCTACGCCGCCCTCATCGGCGACGTCGCCCCGGACCCGGGCCACGGCACGGTGCCGGGCGCCACGGACGCGGCGCCCGCCGGGGGAGCGGGGACGCTGCCCGGCGCCCGGCGGCTGTTCGCGCCGGCGACGCTGACCCTGGCGCGTACGGAGGAGTCGGCGGGCCCGGACGAGGTGTTGGTGGTCCACACGCGCTTCGGGCTCGGCTACATGCTGCACGGCTCGGCGGCGCCGCTGCTGGCGCCCGGCTCGTTCGGCCACCCGGGCCGGGGCGGCTCGCTGGCCTTCGCCGACCCGGAGTCGGGCATCGCGTTCGGCTACGTCACCAACGGCATGCAGAAGAACGTGACGGCCGACCCGCGCGCGCAGGCGCTGGCCCGCGCCGTCCACCGCAGCCTGGCCTGACCGGCCCGGCGCGTACGGGCCGTCCACCACGCCATCCCTTACGTCGAGCGCGCTCGCCGCTTACCCTGCCGGGACCAGATGATCAACGGCGGAAGGGCGGCACCTGATGCGGCGGTTCGAGGGGTACGGCGTACTGATCACCGGGGCGGCCCGTGGCATCGGCGCGACGACGGCCCGCAGGTTCGCCGACGAGGGCGCGAGCGTGCTCGTCACCGACCTCGACGGGGCGCGCGCGGAGGAGGTCGCGGAGGAGATCCGGGCGGCGGGCGGAGTGGCCCACGGCCTCGCGTGTGACGTGGGGGACCGGGCGGCTGTGGAGGCCGCGGTGCGGCAGGCCGTCGAACGGTTCGGCGCGCTCGACGTGCTGGTCAACAACGCCCTGTCGTGCAACCCGGACACCGACCTCTTCGAGGACCAGGGCGACGAGGAGTGGGAGCGCGACCTCGACATCACGCTGACCGGCGCGTTCCGGTGCGCGCGTGCCGCGCTCCCGGAGCTGGCCAGGGCGGGTGGCCGGGGCGCGATCGTCAGCGTCGGATCGGTCAACGGCGAACAGGACTTCGGCAACCACGCCTACAGCGCCGCCAAGGCCGGGCTGGCCAGCCTGACGCGTACGCTCGCCGGCCACGCGGCGCCGCGCGGCGTACGAGTCAACCTGGTCGCGCCCGGCACGGTGCGTACGCCGGTGTGGGACGGCCGTGACGAGTCGCTGCGGCGGGCGAGCGCGGAGTATCCGCTGGGCCGCGTGGGCGAGCCCGAGGACATCGCGGCGGCGATCACGTTTCTCGCGTCGAGCGACGCGGCGTGGATCACCGGGGTGACGTTGCCGGTTGACGGCGGGCTGCTGGTGAGCAATGTCGCCTTGCGGCGGGCTTTGTCGGGGGAGTAGTCGCCTCGCGGCGGGCGGGGTGGTCGCTCGCCGTGAGGCCGCCGTTTACGTGTACTCCCGCAAGTAGTGGCGGATCAGGGCAAGTGAATCGGCTGGTGTCAGGGCCTGTGCGCATGCCACGTTGAACCTGTGCTGGTGGTCAACGACCTGCCGGGGAGCAGAAATCACTTCGCCAGCGGCATAGCTTTCCAGCAGGGCCGTTGTCGTTCCGTTCTCCAGCGTCAGCAAGGTGAGGCTGCCGCCCATCACCGGGTGAAAGAGCTCGGCTAATGGCATGACTTGAAGGGTGATGTGGGGCTCTGCTGCAACGCGGAGCAGGTGCTCTAGCTGAATGGTCATGAGGCGGGGGTCGGCTGTCAGCCGCCGCAAGGCCGACTCATCCATGATCGCCCAGTACTGCGGGGGGTCTTCGCGCTTGAAGAGCTCCTGCCTTCGTAGCCGGAACGCCACGATCTCCTCCAAGGCGGGCAAGTCTTCCCTCGCGAGCCCGATCGAAAACGCCCCTCTGGCGTACTCCTCGGTCTGTAATAGTCCGGGCACCAGGTTGCTGCTGAAGACCTGAATGCGAATGGACTTGGACTCCAGGGGAAAGCAGTCCCGGCTTTGCTTCGTCACCATGGAGTCCTGGGCGATGGTGAGCAAATCACCGAACAGGCCCCCTGTTGCGAAGAATTCGTCCAGCGCCTTCGCCAATGCTTCGGACGGTAGTTGTTCGTAGTGCTCGACGCGGCTGATGTACGAGTGCGGGTAGTGCAGCTTTTCTGCGAGCGCACGCAGTGAGAGGCCCGACTGTTCGCGTAAGCGTTTGAGGTGCCGTCCCGGGAGCGTGCGTGCCGTAGCCCTGATGCCCTCACTGGGCAGGGCATGGAGTTTCATTCGCATGCCTTTCTCGTATGGGCGGTACCTGCGATTCCCAGGTACCGGGTCGCCGGTTGTGAGCGTAGCCCCCGCAGCGCAATCCTGTGAGGAGTCGATCACCATCTGTCACTGTGCTCAGCATTCGTGTTGCCAAGTGCCAACTCCGCTGCGCCTAAGTGACGTTGTCAGCCGTCGTGAGGAACGAGCACCGTCGTATGGAACTGCACACGCTGACCCTGCGGGTCTACCGCCAACGCCCCGGCGAACAGCCGGTTCCGGTTGCCCCGCCCACCACCGTCCATGTCGACCCCAACGCCGTCACCCGTGGGGAACTTGAGGTGCTGCACCTGCCCACCGCCTGGGGGCCCTGCCGCTGCCCCCGGCACCGTGCGGGAGGTTCCGGTGAGTGACGCGACCGAACCCGACGACGTACCGCCCGCCACGGACGGCGAGTCCGGATTCTCGGGGGGATACACGCGCGCCCTGCGCTACGTACTCTCCGGCGAGCACGAGATTCACACCGTGGCCGGTGTCGTGCTGAGGTTCTTTCTCGCTGATGGCGGAGGGAATGGGGCGGCGGGCGGCTGGCGGGCCGTAACTGACCGGGAGTTCCAGTTCGCGTACGAGAACTCGCTGTTCGACATGGAGGCGGCGAAGAGGAACGAGATCCGACCCAATGCGCGGCACGTGCAACTCACCCTGGACGCCCTTGCCGGGGCGGGTGCGTACTTCTGGTCGGACGGGTTCGGGGCGGCTGGGGTCATGACGGCGAACGGGAAGACGCCCGAGGAGTGTGGGTTCCGGGTGCCGGAGGCACCGGGGCAGTCGGGTTGTGGGGGTGGCGCGTGAGGGGGGCGCATCGGTTGCGGGTGGTGCTGGTGGTGTGGAAGCCGCGTAACGCGGACGATCCGTCCGACGTCACGACGGCCGGCTGGCCGCACGTGCTCCAGGTGCAACTGGCCCGTGACCGGGAGGTCTGGGAGCCGCCGGGCGTCATCGTACGGCCCGGGGAGCGGGTGGTGACGGCGGCGGTGCGGGTCGCGGACGCGGTGGGGATCGGGCTGCCGAACCTGCACCGGGTGCTGGCCGTTGACGAGCGGCCGGCGGTGGGCGGGGCGCCGGCCGAGCTGACGCTCCTGGTGGACGGCGGGTGGTGCACGGACGCCGACGTGGTGGAGGTGCCCGACTGCCTCTGCGCGCACGAGCGCGGGTGCCGGCACCGGCGTCGGTGGGCGACGGCTGAGGTGGCGTGCGCGGATGACGCGGCGCTGGCGGTGGGGCTCGGGGCGGCGGTGGGGATGGCCCCGGCGCTCGTCGTCGCGCGGGAGGGCGGGGGCGCGGCGAAGGGCGCGGCGTACCCTCGGCCGTCCGGCCGCTGACCTGCGCGTCCGCGCGTCCGGTGTGGACCGCCCTACGGCGCCGGGGCACAATCGGTGCTCCGCGTGTGGCACATGAGGCAGGTCGAGGGGGAACGGTGCGGATGGTTGTCGGAGCGGCCGAAGGACAGCGGGGGGCCAGGCCACCCGCCGGAGCGGTGGCCGGTGCGGGACGGGGGTGGTAGCCGTGGAGGTCATGCCCGACCCGGCCGCGTCCCGCGCCGTACTCATCGGCACCACCGGTAACGCCGAGATCGCGCCGCTGCCCGCCGTGGCGGCCAACCTCGTCGCGCTCGCCGACGTTCTCACCTCGGACCGCTCCTGGGGCCTGGCCCGCGACCACTGCGCGGTACTGGCCGAACCCGTGACCTCCGACGCCGTCGCCGCCGTGCGCACCGCCGCCGCCGAGGCCACCGACGTCCTGCTGGTGTACGTGGCCGGACGCTGCCGCGTCGACCCGGCGAGCGGCGAGTTGGTCTTCGGCCCGGCCGCTCCGGCGCCGGGTCGGTCGGCCACGGGGCTCGACTACGCGACGCTGCGCCAGGCCGTGTTGTCCGGGCGAGCGCGGCGCCGGGTGGTGCTGCTCGACTGCTGCCTCACCGAACCGGTGCCGGGCTTGCCGTCCGACCCGGCGTCCGGATCGGCGCCCGGCTCGGCGTCCGATGTGTCGGGCGGTGCCGTCGCGGTGGCCGACGCGGCCCAGCTCGCCGACGGTTACCTGCTGGTCGCCGCGACCGGCGACGTCGACGCGTACGCCTCGGAAGAGGGCCAACACACCCCTTTCACCGGCGAGTTGCTGCGGGTGGCGGCGGACGGCATCGCGTACGGGCCCGAGGTGCTGCGGCTCGACACGGTGTACGAGCACGGCCGCGCGAGCCTGGCGGGCCGGGAGCGGGCGCTGCCCGAGCGCCGCGACCTGAGCGGCGCGGCCGAGGCGGGCCGGGTGCCGTTCGTCCGCAACGCGGCCACGACGACCGGGGCCGCGCCCTTCGGGGCGACGACCCTGCTCCGGGCCCTGCCGCCGGCCACGCCGCCGGCGACGACGCCGACCGTGACGCTGGGCACGGCGGGTGACCCGGCCAGTTCCGAGGCCAGCCCCGACGCCGGGGCAGCCCCCGTGCCGGACGCCGCTGCGGCTTCGCCCGCGAATGCCGTACCCGAGGACGCGCCGCCACCCGCCGATGCCGTACCCGAGGCCGCGCCACCTGTAGACGCGCCACCGACCCCGCACCCGCCGGCCCCGCCGGCGCAACCCGCGCCGGGGGCGGCGCAACCCGCGCCGGCGCAACCCGGCGCGTTCGGGGCGCCTCCGCCCGCCTTCGGCGCCGCCCCGCCGCCGTTCGACGCGACCCCACCACCGCCCTTCGGCGCGGCGCCGGGACAGCAGCCCGCCGCGCAGCCCGGCCAGCCGCCGGCCCCACCGGCCGGGCCAGCCGGCCCGCACGCCGTCCCGCCGCCACCCGCGCAGCCGGGAGCGCAGCCGGGTGCGCAGCCGGGTGCGCAACCCGCCCCGTACGGCGCGCCGCCCGCCCCGTACCCCGGATCGCTACCGGCGCCGCCCCCGCCCTTCGGGCCGCAGTCGGGCGCCCCGGGCGCGCCACCGGCGCAGGCCGCGCCGTCCGCGCCCGGCGCCGGGGCGGGGTTCGCGCCGCCGCGCGCGGACGGGTCCGACGGGCCGTGGTGGCGGCAACGGCGGGTGCGGTACGGCGCGCTGGCGGTGGCCCTCGCCGTGGTCGCCGGGGCGGTGATCACCGTCGTGTGGCCGGAAGACGACGGGGGCAAGGACGCCCCGTCGGACCGGCCCAAGTCCAGCCAGAGCGCGAGCGGGAGCCCGGGGGCCGAGGGCGACAAGCCCGGTGGCGGGCCCGGCGCCGCCGCGTACGACGCCGCGACCAAGGGCGTCGTCAACCCGTCGAAGCGGCAGGGCGGCACCCTCAGGTTCGTCTCCACGATGGACGCCGACTCCTGGGACCCGCAGCGCGCTTACTTCGGGTTCGTGTGGAACTTCTCCCGCTTCTACACCCGCCAACTCCTCACCTACGCCGGCGAGCCGGGCGCCGGGCCCGCGCGCCTGGTGCCGGACCTCGCGACCGGGCGGGCCCGGGTGGGGGACGGCGGCAAGACGTACACGTACACGCTGCGCCCCGGGGCCACCTGGGAGGACGGCTCGCCGGTGACCTCCAAGGACGTCAAGTACGGCATCGAGCGGGCCTGGGCCGCCGACGTGATCAGCGGCGGGCCCTCCTACCTGCGCGAGGTGCTCGACCCCAAGAGCGACTATCCGGGCCCGTACAAGGACAAGGCGAAGGACAAGCTGGGCCTGCGCGCGATCGAGACGCCGAACGACCGGACGATCACGTTCAGACTGCCGCAGCCCTACCGGGACTTCGAGCACCTGCTCGCGATGCCCTCCGCATCGCCGGTGCCACGGGCGAAGGACACCCGGGAGAAGTACGCGCAGCGGCCGTTCTCCTCGGGCCCGTACAAGTTCGACGCGTACCAGCCGAGCAAGTCGCTGTCCCTGGTGCGCAACGAGCGGTGGCAGCGGTCCTCCGATCCGGTGCGCACCGCGCTGCCGGACCGAATCACCCTCGACATCGTGGCCTCGCCCACCACGCGGGACGCGGCGCTGCGCGCGGGCCGCTACGACCTGGACGTCAGCGCCTTCGGCGTCGACGCCAGCCAGCGCGTGGGGTTGCTGGCCGACGCGAAGACGAAGGCCCAGATGGACAACCCGTACACCGGGATCGTCCGCTACGCGGCGCTGGCCTCCAACGTCGCCCCGTTCAACGACGTGCACTGCCGCAGGGCGGTCTTCTACGCGACGGACAAGCGGTCCGTGCGGACCGCGATCGGCGGCCCGCAGGTGGGCGACGAACTGGCCCCGCACCTGCTGCCGCCGGGCGTCTCGGGCAGCGAGCCGGACTACGACCCGTACGGCACCAAGCGCTCGGGCGGCGCGCCGGACCTGGAGCGGGCGCGGCAGGAGTTGAAGGAGTGCGGCAAGCCGACCGGTTTCCGCACCACCGTGACCGTCTCGGACGGGCCGCAGGACGTGGCGATCGCGGAGGTGATCAAGGCGTCGCTGGCGCGAGTCGGGATCACGGCGAAGGTGGAGCAACTGCCGTTCGCCGAACTCGCCACGACGATCGGCAAGCCCGACCAGGTCAAGCGCAAGGGGTACGGCATCATCCTCAGGCGGTGGAGCGCCGACTACCCGACCGGGCGCGGCATGCTGGAGCCGCTGGCCGACGGGCGCCGGATCACGCCGCAGGGCAACGTCAACGTCGCCCTCCTCAAGGACAAGGCGCTCGACAAGCTCTTCGACACCTCCCGGACCAACCAGGACGCGGGGCGGGCGGAGAGCGACGACCAGCAGATCAACCACAAGGTCTCCGACGCCGCCGCCTACCTGCCGCTGACCTTCGAGAAGGCGCTGATCTGGCGCAACCCACGGCTGACGAACGTCACGACGACCAGCGCGTACGGGGGCGGCTACGACTTCGTCTCGCTCGGCGTGCTGCGGTAGCCGGCGGCCGGCTCGGGGTCGGGCGGGGGTGCCGGCTCGGGGCCGGGCGGGCCCGGTGGTGGTCCGGCTCGGCCCCGTCCGGCTCAGCCGGCGTAGAGCATCAGGCCGATGCCCGCGACCATCAGACCGGCGGCGGCGATACGGGCCGTGCCGAACCGCTCCCTGAGGAACAGCGCGCCGATCGCGGCGCCCACGATGATGCTGGACTCGCGCAGCGCGGCGATCGGCGCGAGCGGCGCCCTGGTCTGCGCCCACAGCACCAGCCCGTACGCGAAGACCGACAGCACCCCGCCGCCCAGGCCGCGCACCGCCACCGGCCGGAGCTGGCCGACGAGCGCGCCGCGCCGGGTGGCCAGCGCGTACGCGGGGATGGCCAGGCCCTCCAGGATCATCAGCCAGCCGATGTAGCCCATCGAGGTGCCGGAGGCGCGCACGCCCACGCCGTCCACGACGGTGTACGCGGCGATCGACAGGCCCGTGGCCACCGCAGCGGCCAACGCCGCCCAGTGCGGCCGGGCGCCGGAGCCACGGATGCCCCACAGGGCGAGGCCGACCAGGCCGGCCGAGGCGACGACGACGCCCGCCGTCTGCCAGCCGCCCGGTCTCTCGTGCACGAAGACCGCGGCGAGCACGATCACCACCAGCGGCGCCGTGCCGCGCGCGATGGGGTACATCTGCCCGAAGTCACCGAGCCGGAACGAGCGCATCAGCAGCGCCTGGTAGAGCACGTGGATCACGGCGGAGGCCACGAGATACGGCCAGGCCCCCGCCGCCGGCACGGGCGCCCACACGGCGATGCCGAGCCCGCACACCAGGCCGCCACCGGAGACCAGCGTGAAGGCGAGGAGCTGGTCCCTGAAGCCGTGCGCGATCGCGTTCCAACTCGCGTGCGTGACGGCCGCGATCAGGACGACCGCCGCGACGACCGGGGTCACGCGCACACCTGGCGCGCGCGGGCGGCGGGCACCTCACGCGCGCGGGCGGCCGGTGCGTGGTCGGTGGGGCAGGGGAGGTCAGGGGGACAGGGGGGAGCGTCGTCCATGGCGGCCACCGTAACCGAAGTTGTATAGCCAACACGATGAGGTGGGTCACGCGGGGTGCCCTCCGGGCGGGGTGCGGGGTGAGGGGTTTCGGGTGTTCTGGGAGTTTCGGGCACGGCCGGGCTGGCTGGGGCCTGTATCGAAAGTGGCTGGTTGTGACTCTGTGGCCTGTGTTTCCATGCCCGAGTGAACATCGAGAGCTCCGGGGTGCCGGACGAGAGGCCGAGCCGCTGGGTCCGGCACAGGGCTGATGGCGATGTCGAGGAGTGCGTGCGGGTCCTCGCGGAGGTCCATGCGCGCGACGGCTACCCGGTGAACTGGCCGGCCCAGCCCGGCGAGTGGCTGTCACGCGGCCCCCTGCTGGGCTCCTGGGTCGCCGAACTCGAAGGCGGCCTGGTCGGGCATGTCAGTTTGTCGCGAGGCGGCGAAGGCGATCTGGCCCCGACGTTGTGGAGCGAGCGGAGCGGGGCGACGCGGGACACGACCGCCGTTGTCAGCAGGCTGTTCGTTGCCCCGCAGGCGAGGGGGCACCGGATCGGTGCACTGCTGATCGGCCAAGCAGTGGAGGAAGCGCGGCGACGTGGCCTGCATCCGGTGCTCGATGTCGTCGCATCGGACACCGCGGCGGCAGCCCTGTATGAGCGGCTCGGCTGGGAGCTGATGGCCACCGTCGAGCAGCGGTGGAGTCCGCACCAGACGGTGGTCATCCGCTGTTACGCAGCGCCGTCGTGAGGTGGTCAGTCACCGCCACTCGTTGACGGCCGCTACGAGGACGGTCGCCTCGTAGCGACACCGCCGGGCAACTCCTCCTACAGATCCCCCCTTTCCTCTCCTCGCCCCGGCGGCGTGCTGGAGAGCGCGGGCTGGGGAGCGGCCCGCCCGCCGCGGCCCGCGCCGTCGTGCGCCGCCCGCTCGTGGGCCGCCGGTGCGCGACCGGACACGCGGCGGCGCGCGGGAGGGGGCGGGCGCGCGGCGTGGCGCTGGAGGACCGCCGTCCGCGGCGCGGACGGGGCGCGCGACGGCGGAGGCGCGGGGCGCCTCGTGCTGCGAACACCACGGCGGTAGGGGAAACCCGGGGCGTCGGGACGGCGACGGGCGTCGCTCCAGTGGGCACATAACGAGAGCGAGGACATCGCCACACCGCAGCCACACCGCCCGGAGGAACACATGACCAACACCGTGGGCCGTACCGCCCTGCGCCCCTGGGGCGTGGGGCGGATGCGCCCGTACCCGCCCATACGCCCGGCCGGACACGCCCGCGTCGGCGTCGACCCCGCGACCCAGCTCACCGTGTACTGGGACAGCCGGGGCCAGGTCATCGAGATGGGGAAGCACGGCACCGCGCGGGGCACCGAGACCGCGGCGGAGAGCACCAACCTGGACAGCCGCAACGACACCGACCACGATCAGGACAGCGAGCAGGACTGATGCCACGGACCGCCGGGCCGGTGCTGGTCGTGACCGAGCCGGACGACGTCACGGCCAGCATGGTGATCGCCGAGCTGAACCGCAGGCGCGTCCCCGTGGTCCGCTTCAACCCCGCGGACATCGGCGACGCGCTGCACGTGTCGGCGCGCTTCGGCGCCGGCGCTCCCCCCGTGTCCGGATCACTGCGCACCTCCTCCAGGGCAGCCGCGCTGGAGCAGGTGCGCGCGGTGTACTGGCGGCGCCCCGTCTGGCCCCGCTTCCCGCACCTGGCGCCGCCGGACGCGCGCTTCGCCACGGCCCAGGTGCGCTACGGGCTGGGCGGCATCCTGCACGCGCTGACGGAATGCCGGTACGTCAACCACCCGTTACGCAACTACGCCGCCGAACACAAGCCCCTCCAGCTCGCCACCGCCACCCGCATGGGCTTCACCGTGCCCCCCACACTCATCTCCAACGACCTGGGGGAGATCCGATCCTTCGTGCGGGACCACGGACCCGTCGTCTACAAGGCGTTGCGCTGGACGGCGTACCACGACTCGGACGGTCAGGGGCTGACGACCTGGACCGAACCGGTGGACCCCGCGGAGCTGGACGAGAGCGTCAAGGTCGTGCCGCACCTCTTCCAGTCCCGCGTGGACAAGGCGGCTGACGTGCGGGTGGTGGTCGTGGGCGGGCGCGTCTTTGCGGTACGCATCGACTCGGAACTACTCGACTGGCGACGCGACTACGGAGCCCTGACCTACCGCGTGATCGATCTCCCCACTCAGACCGCAGAGGGACTCGTGCGTTTCTTGCGTCACTTTGGACTGGCCAGTGGCAGCTTCGACCTCGCCCTCGGCCGGGACGGGACGCTGCACTGGCTGGAGTTGAACCCCAACGGCCAGTGGGGATGGCTCGAAGACGCGGCCGGGCTGCCGCTCGCCGCCGCGTTCGCCGACCTCCTCGCCCAAGGAGAGCCATGAATGGCCACAGAGCCGCACCCGAACCCCGCTGCTCCGCCCTGAGCGCGGCGCGCGGCGCCCTGCTCGACCGCCTCGAAGCCGAGCGGCACATCGGCCCCGGCTGGGCGGCGGCCGTCCGCGCGGTGCCCCGCGAACGGTTCCTCAGCGGCGGCGTGTTCCTGCCCGAGGGCCACGCCGCGCGCTGGCGACCCGTGACCCCCGACGGGCTGCGCCCCGAGGAGTGGGCCGAACTCGCCTACAGCGACCAGTCGCTGGTCACCCAGCTCGACGGGACGCTCACCCCGGACCGGGCCACCGGCCCCGTCGAGGGCTACCCCACCTCCTCGTCCACCTCGCCGGCCACGGTCGTCGGCATGCTGGAGGAGCTGGAGGTGCGCGACGGCGACCGCGTCCTGGAGATCGGCACCGGCACCGGCTACTCCACGGCCCTGCTCTGCCACCGCCTCGGCGAGGACAACGTGACCACCGTGGAGGCCGACCCGGAACTCGCGCGCCGGGCCGACGACGCGCTGGAGGTCGCCGGCTACTCCACCTGGACCGTCACCGACGACGGCCTCCTCGGCCACCCGTCCCGCGCCCCGTACGACCGGATCATCGCCACCTGCGCGGTGCGCCGCATCCCCCACACCTGGCTCCGACAGGCCCGCCCTGGCGCCATCGTCCTGGCCACGGTGGGCAGTTGGTCGTACGGGACGGGCCTGGCCAAGGTCGTCGTCGCGGCGGACGGCACGGCCGAGGGGCGTGTCACCGGCCCGTCGTCGTTCATGCCGGCCCGCGCGCAGGCCGCCGCGCCGCTGGGCGGGAGCCTGGCGGCGCGCGCCGCGTACGCCGACAGCGTCCGCCGCGCGCGCGTCGCGCCCGGTGTGCTCCGCGACTGGATGCCGGCCTTCCTGGCGCAACTGGCCGCGCCCACGGCCCAGTTGGTGCGGGCGGCGGCCGGGGGGACGGAGAAGCAGTACCTGATCGACGCGGGGCGGGAGTCGTTCGCCGAGCTGGCGCCGGAGGGCGACGGGTGGGTGGTCCGGCAGGGCGGGCCGTTGGCGCTCTGGGACGCCGTGGAGCGCGCGATCACCGGATGGCGGACGGCGGGGGAGCCGGGCATCGACGCGGTACGGCTGCGCGTCACGCGGGAGGCGCACACCTACTGGATCGACGCGCCGGGCCACCTCGGACTGCGCTGGGAGCACCGCCACCCGCCGCTGCCGTGAGGGCGCCGAGGATCTGGGGCAGGGGCGCGCCA
The DNA here is from genome assembly GCF_057766585.1 of Streptomyces sp. MGP-BFMKR1. Lineage (NCBI taxonomy): Bacteria > Bacillati > Actinomycetota > Actinomycetes > Kitasatosporales > Streptomycetaceae > Streptomyces > Streptomyces sp. MGP-BFMKR1. The sequence goes on along the minus strand of NZ_CM173408.1, from coordinate 3,253,639 downwards.
CGAGACAGGGGTGAGGGCGTTCGGCGGGGCGGCGGCGCTCGGTGGGGTGGGGGCGTCCGGCGGGACGAGGGTGCTCGGCGGGGCCGTCAGGCCACGGGCGGCGGGTCGTTCGGGCCCGGGACGCGGAAGGGCGGGGTGCTCGTACCGGTGACGCGGTAGCGGTCCCACGGGTCGGGGTCGGACAACTCGCCCCGCGCCTCGCCCTGCGGGGTGCGGACGAGGGCGGCGGTGCGCTTGCCGCCGAGAAGGGCGACGAGTTCCGGGGCGCCGATGACGCGGCCGTACCAGTGGTAGCGCCCGTCGACCGGTTGGAACGTGCCGCGCAACTCCACGTCGACGGCGCGCTCCTCACCCCCGAACTCCAGCGTGGCGGGCCCACGGTAGCCGGCTTCGTGATCGTGGTTGTGGTCTTGGCTGTCCCCGTCCTGTGTGCCCGGTGCGTCCTGCGTGCGCTGCGTGCCCTGCGTGGCGCGCGGGGGTGTGGTGGCGGGGGTGGGGCCGGCCGACGGTTCCTGCGGGGGAGTGACGGCGTTCACTACACGGCTCCTTGGGACGTTTCCTCGACGCCTTGGCGTGGTGCGGCGGGCCCGGCCGCCCTCGCCCGTGCGATGGGCGCGCCCGCGGACGTCGCTCGCGAGCGCATCCGCCGACGTTGCTGGCGGGCGCCGAGCCCTTGACTCCCGTAACGAGAGATTCCATGCTCCTGAGAGTGGCTGTTACCTCGGGTAACACCTTAGTTCGTGAAGGAGTGGAGCGCCATGGCCCGTTCACTGCCCGATACGAAGGTGGGCGACAGGGAGAAGACCGCCGCCCGACTGCTGGCCTCGTCGGCGAAGAAGTTCTACGACCCCGAGGTGGACGTCGACTGGGACGCGCCGCTGGTCGACGGCAAGCACTACCTCCTGCCCCACCGCATATCCCTCTACGGCACCCCGATGTGGGACCGGCTCAGCGAGGAACAGCGGCTCGAACTCGGCAAGCACGAGGCCGCGACCATCGTCAGCGTCGGCCTCTGGTTCGAGCTGCTGCTGATGAAGATGCTGGTCAAGGCCGCGTACAACGGCGACACGCGCACCCGGCACATCCAGTACGCGCTGACCGAGGTCGCCGACGAGTGCCGGCATGTCACCATGTTCGCCCGGCTCGTGGAACGCATCGACTGCCCGGCCTACGGCCCGCCGCGCCACCTGCACCAGGTCGCCAAGATCCTGCCGGCCATCGCGTACGGCCCGGCCATGTACGGCTCCATCCTGGTCGCCGAGGAGATCACCGACCGGCTCCAGCGCGAGATGACCGGCAGCGACGAGATCCAGCCCCTGATGCGGATGGTGAACCGCATCCACATCATGGAGGAGGCGCGCCACGTCACCTTCGCCCGCGAGGAGGTCGTCCGCGGCATGGCCGGGCTCGGCCGCGCCGAACTCCACTACCAGCGGCTGCTGACCGCCCTCGTCTCGTACTGCATCTGTCGCAGCCTCATACATCCACGGGCTTACGCGGCCGTCGGCCTCAACCCCAGGGAGGCGTGGCGGGTCGCCCACACCAACCCGCACTACCGCGAGTCGATGCGGTTCCTCGGCGAGCGCATCGTGCCGTTCCTGGACGACGCCGGCCTGGTCGGCGCCCCGGGCATGCGACTGTGGCGTGACTCGCACCTGTTGGGCTGAGCGCCGGCCTCTCGGCTCTGTCTGGCTGGGCGCCGGCCCTCGGCTCCGGCGGGCCGCGTACCGGCCCCCGGCCCCGGCGGGTTGGGCGCCGGCCTCTCCACCAGGGCTGGCCGCCGTCGCCGTCGGTACCCTGCCTGCCGTGATCAACTCATCTGCGGGGCCCGACGACACCGCCCCCGCCACCGACGCCGCCCCCGCCACCGACACCGATGCCGGGGTCGCGATCGCCGCGGCGCGGGCCGGTGCTGACGTGGTGCGCGACCTGTACGGCCAGCGGCTCACCCGTATCGACAAGGGCGGCGGGGACTTCGCGACCGCCGCCGACGTGGCGGCCGAGCAGGCGATCGTCCGCGTCCTCCGCGCCGCCCGGCCCGACGACGCCGTGCTCGGCGAGGAGGGCGGACAGCAGGGCGCGCCGGAGGCCACCCGCCAGTGGCTGGTGGACCCGCTGTGCGGCACGCTGAACTACGCCGTCGGCACCGCGCTGGTCGCCGTCAACGTGGCGTTGCGCGGCGGGCCGGCGGCGGTGGCCGATCCGTTCAGCGGCGAGGTGTTCCACACCGATGGCCACACCGCCTGGGTACGGCGGGACGGCGCCGACGCCCCCCTGGCGCCCACGTCCGCCACCCGCCTCGTGGACGTCAACCTCGACCCGCCCTTCCCCGGCGCGCCCGGCTTCCGGGCGGTGGACCTGCTGGCCGACGATCGGTTCGTGGCCCGCTTTCGCCCCCGGGTCGTGTCCACGAGCCTGGCCCTGACCTGGGTCGCCGCGGGCAAGCGCGCCGCGTACGTCACGGACGGCGGCGACCTGTCGGAGAGCGTGCACTTCGCCGCCGGGATCGCGCTGTGCCGCGCGGCCGGGTGCGTGGTGACGGGTGTCGACGGAGAACCGGTCGGGCGGTCCGGGCAGGTCGGGCAGGCCAGACGAGCGGGAGCGGCCGGCCAGACGGGGGCGGCGGGGCCGGCGGGCCGTGGGTTGGTGGTGGCTGCCGACGCTGAGACGCACGGGCTGCTGATGTCGATGATGCGGGGGTGAGGGTGTAGGGGTGTGAGGGCGCGGGGGTGCGGGGTGGGTGACGGGGGAGGGTGCGCGCGGCTTCGGGGCGTACGACCGTGGGGCGACGGCTGACCGGCTGCCGGGCCCTGGGCCGTACGACTGCGTTCGGTCGTATGGCTACGCGGCGTACGACTCCGGTCGGTCGTACGGCGCGGCGTACGACTCCGGCGAGCGCCCCGGTGCTACGTGCCGTCGGTGAACAGCTCCGCCACGTGCTCCGCGAGGTGTACGACCTGGTCCCGATCCGGCCCGCTCCGGGCCACGGTGTACCCGTGCCGGCGGCCCCAGAACGCGGCGCGCACGGCGTGTAGTTGGGCCCAGCGCCGCACACGTACCCGGTCCAGCTCGGCCGCCTCCGCGAAGACCTCCACCGCCCGACGGAGGCCCCCGGCCAGATCACCGCCGGACTCGACGAGCGGTACCGCGCACGACGTCAGCAGCGCACCGGAGTCGTACGCCGGGTCCCCCACGTACCCCTTGGGGTCGATGGCCAGCCAGGGTTCGCGGTCGGCCCGCAGGATGTTGCGGGCGTGCAGGTCGCCGTGGACGAGGGTCTCCGGCTGGTCGGGGCCCAGCTCGCGGAGGGTCGCGGCGGCGGCGTCCAGGACGCGGGGCGACATGCCGTGCGGCAACTCGGCGGCGTCCGCCCGGAGCTCCGGCTCCCACTCCGCGACCCGGTCCCGCAGCCGCGGCAGGCCGGCGGGCGCCGGGACGGCCAGCCGGCGGCTGAGCTGACCAGCGGTCGCCGCGACCTCGTCGCCATCCGTGACACCGGCCAGCGTCTCCGGATGGGCCCGCTCCAACAGCATCGCGAAGTGCTCGTCGTCGCGCTCGTGCAGGAGCACCGCCCCGCGCCCGCCCCACACCGCGAACGCGTCCGGCTCGTGAACGTTGCCCGGGTGCGGAAACGACACCTTGACCACGGCCGGCGCCGCGTCCCGCCGCCGCACCACCGGTACGACGATCCCCACCGCCCCGTGCCCCACGTCCCCGTCCAACACGCACTCCCAGCGGCCCAGCAACTGGTCGGTCAGAGCCGGTAGTTGCTCGACCCACGCCGCCCCGGCCGCGCCCTCGCGCTCGATGGTGGTCCGCCTGAACTGCTCCGGTACCTCGATCATTCGGGCACAGTACGCGCCACGTCGCGCGCGCTGTCGAGTAACCCCCCGGCCAGGCTTCGGGGCGGTCTCGGGTAGGCGCCGGGGCAGGTGCCGGGCTGGCTTTCGGCCTCGCCGGCGGGGCGGGTGACGAGGTTACGGGGGTCGGCCAGGGCGCTGCGGCGGGGCCGGAACCGGGGTGGCGGGGGCTCGGGAGAGGGGCGGAGGGGCCGGGCCCGGGGTAGCGACAGTTCGGAGATGGCTGGCGGTGACGACGGACGGCGCGGGGGCCGAGCCCCCGCGCCGTCAGGTGTCATCTGTCGGAGTGGTCGTCGCGGGCCTCGGGCCCGCCCGGCATCCCCCCGCCTCGCGTCGGGTCAGCCCGCGCGCAGTAGCGAGGCCACGATCGGGCCGGCCGCCTCGCCGCCATGGCCACCCTGCTGGACCACGGCCGCCGCGGCCACGTCACCGCGGTACGCCGTGAACCAGCCGTTGGGCTTCTTCTGGCCGTCCACCTCGGCCGAACCCGTCTTCGCCCCGATGTCCCCGGACAGGCCCGACATCGCCTGCGCACCGGTGCCCGCCGTCGCCGTGAGCTTCATCAGCGACTTGAGCTGCTTGACCGTGTCGGGCTTCATCGCGCGCGGGGCCTTGGCCAGCGTGCGGTTGTCCAGGCTCGGGGCCACCAGGTACGGCTGGCGGAACGTGCCGGTGCTCGCGGTCGCCGACACCGAGGCCATCGTCAGCGGGTTCATCCGCACCCCGCCCTGGCCGATCAGCGACGCCGCCTTGCTCGCGTCCTGCTGCACCGGGACCGCGCCGTCGAACGTCGGCACGCCCGTCTGCCAGTTGAGCCCGATCCCGAAGACGTCCCGCGCCTCCTTCGTCAACGCGTCGTCCGACACCTTGGAAGCCTGGGTGATGAAGGCCGTGTTGCAGGAACGGGCGAAGCTCTGATCGAAGGTGCCGCCCTTGATCTCGAACTTGTCGAGGTTCTGGAACTTCCAGCCACCGTACGAGGCGAACTTCGGGCACGGGTGCTGCTTCCCCGTACCCGCCAGCCCCTTGTCGATGAGCAGCGCCGACGAGACGACCTTCATCGTGGAACCGGGCGCCAGCGAGCCCTGGAGCGCGGTGTTGAAACCCTCGGCCGGCGAGTTGGCGAGCGCCAGCACCTCACCCGTACTCGGCTTGATCACCACGGCCGACGACTTCGGCTTCTTCGCCACCTGCTGCTCGGCGACCCGCTGCAACCCCGCGTCCAACGTCGTACGCAACGTGCCCGGCGTCCCCTTGGACAGCACCTTCAGCGTCTCGTCCGGCGTCTTCCCCGCCCGATCGACGTACAGCTCCACGCCCGCCGTGCCGCCCGCCTTGGCCCCGTACTTGTCACGCAGCCCGGACAGCACCACCTTGAGCGTGGGGTGCTCGGCGGGGACCAACTCCTTGCCGTTCCGATCCACGGCCTTGATCGGCGGCTTCTTCGCCGGCCCGGTACGCACCGTGTCCCCGGTCCGCAACGTCGGGAAGACCACCGAGGGCTTCCAGTCCACGCGCGCCTCGCCCGTCCCCGCGTCGCGCACCACGGTCAGCGCGGAGTCGTACGCCCACGTCGCCCGCTGCTCCGCGTGCGTGATCTCCGCCGAGACGCGGAACGGCGCCTTGGCACCGGTCGGCGTACCCGGCGTCAACGTGACCTTGTTGACGCGCGCCTGCTTGCGGTAGCCGTCCAACGCGGCGCGGGCGGCCTTCTCGTCGCTGGTGAGCGCGGCGGCCTCGGCCGCGTCCCCCCGACCCCAGGCCGCGAGGAAGTCCCCCACGGTCTTCCGCACCTCGGCATCGCTCGGCGGGCCGGTCTTCACCGGGGCCTTCGACTTCGCCGCGCCGTCGGTCTTCGCGCTGGTGACCGTACCGTCGCCGGCGGAGTCGCCATCGTCCGAGGTCAGGCTGTACGCGCCGTACCCGGCCGCGCCGACCATTGCCACGAATACCCCACCGATGACGGCGGCCTTCGCACCCTTGCGCATTCGAGAACCCCCACAGTTCCTCAGCCCCCTCGTCAGTTGCTGAAGGGGGCGGCGCGGGGCACTCTACCGGCACTCTTCGTAAGCCTTTGCCCGCCCTCCGTCGCTTTCGGGCTGGTCGCCGTCGCTGAGGCGCGCCGTGGGGGCGCGTCGAGCGGGGCACGTCACAGGGGGAGCCGTCAGGTGGCCGTGACGAACTCGTCCGTCTCACCCACGCGGTAGACCAGGCCCACACCGTGGTCCGCGAGGAGTTCCACCAGGTCCGCGTCGGGCAGCCCGGGCAACAGGACGACCAGGGCGGGCGGCACGTCCGGCTCGGCGTCGGTGCGGACGTAGCGGCCGTAGTCCAGGAGTTGACCCAGCGCCATCCGTACCGACTCGCGCCTGGTGCTGCCCTTGACCTCGTACAACACGTGGTCGGTGGCGTCGTACAGGTCGGTGAGTAGGGTGGAGGTCTTGCCCTTGAGACGTATCTGGAACCGGCCCACCGCATGGCCCCGCGCCGTGAGCTGGGCCTCGAACGCTTCGCTCAGCTCGGCCTCGCGTCGCCGGACGGCGATGGCGGCAACGGCGGCCCGCTCCCCCTGTCGACTCTTGTTCTGCTCCGGCTCGACCATCTTGCTGGTGGTGACGTCGGCGGGGACGAGTTCCATCTCGGTGTCCTGCGCGGGCGGGATCTCGTCGCCGGCCGACCGCTGGAAGGCGCCGGTGGGGCGCAGCCGAAAGATGATGGCCCTGCGGAGCACACCGCCCTTGCCCGGGGTTTGCCGCATCACATACGGTTCGGCCGCGTCGAGCGCGAACGCCCCGACGTAGCGGTGACGCTTGGCCTTTCTACCGGGCACTGTGCCCACCGCGACGAAGAGATGCAGCGTGCGCCCCTTGTCGGCGTGGTTGAGGATGGCGGAGTTTTTCTGACCCAGCGGGCCATCGAAGACCTGGTCACTGCGGCCGGCGCCGGTGTATTCGAAGACGGGCCCGAGCTCGTCCTCCTCCCGCAACCAGCCGTCGTAATAGCCGTACTCGGCCCCGGCCTCGGCGTCCGAGAACAGCAGCACATTGGCCTTCTCGTCGGACGGGACGATGCCGCCGTACAGGCTGCCGCCCAGCACGGGTTTGATCTCCTCGCGCGTGCGGACGTCGCCGGGCTTGATCGGGAGCGCGTCGGTGGCCATGGAGGGACGGTAAACGATCCCACTGACACTCGGGTGGGGCGCCGGCTGTCGTCGCTGGCGCTCCGTCACGCGCGCCGGGCCTGGGCGTGGACAGCGACTTCGGGACGGACACGGCGTGGATCGCCGATTCCACCCCGGTGCCGTGCGGCATGTCGCCTCCGACGGTGCGGGACGGGCATGCCGATCATGTGGGCACTGGCCGCTGTATCTGGCACAACAACAAGATCGGCGCACCAGTCACCCGGTCACTGATCGCCCACGACCACTGATTCAGGTATAGGCCGCCGTGTCGCGCACTTCACCGAACCGGGGAAAGATCTTTTCCACGGTGAGGTCGTGTTCGTCAGCAGCGAAGCCGGACATCGCGTCGGCGACGAACTCCAACTCGTAGCCGTGGTCGCTTGCGGCCCGCGCGGTGGACTCGACCCCCATCGTGGTAACCAGCCCGGCGAGTACCAGCGTGTCCACGCCCAGATCGCGCAACTGGTTGTGCAGGTCGGTGCCATGGAACGCACCGACGGTCCGCTTGACGACCACGATGTCGCTGGGCTGGACCAGACCGACAGCGAAGCCGCTGCCTGGTGGCTGCTCGGTTGTGTTCGGCCTCTCCACCCGAACCAGCACCACCGGGCGATCGCTCGCCCTGAACACCTCAGCCAACCGACGGCAGCGCGTCAGCACCTCTTCGCCGGAGTGCGGGGCGAGGGGCAGGGCGATGATGCGTGGCATCAGGTCGATGAGGATCAGCGCGGAGGTCACGGAGTCGATGGTAAGCCAGGGTCCGAGGCCGCATCGTTCAGATGTGCGAACAGGTGAGCGCTTCGGACTCGTTGGTCTAGATCCACGTATCCAGCCACATCCGGTCCCGCCACGCCTCCAGCGGGATGGCCTGGCCGGTGTAGATCGGGAAGAAGTAGATGAAGTTCGCTCCGGCCCGGCCATACAGTCTCTGACCTGCCTGTATGGCCGGATCGCGGGGCCGCGTCTACGTGTGGGCCGTCTGTGGGCCGTGATCTTGGTTAGGGCGACCGTACAGCCCCTCGACTGCGCGGCGAGTGCGCTCCTCGCTGCTAGGCATCAAGTGTGTGTACGTCCGGAGCGTGAAGCCGGGGTCCGAATGCCCGAGGTAGCGACTCAGCGCCTTGATGCTCTCTCCAGCGTCCAGCAGCACTGAGGCGTAGAAGTGCCTCAGCGCATGCATACCGTGTTCGCGAGCGGCATCGTATCGCTGACCTTTTTCCGGCTTTGGAATTAGGCCGGCTGATGCGAGTGCGGGTTTCCACATGAAGTCGTTGAAGTAGCTGGCGCGCACGTGTAGCCCTCCTGTGCCGCTGAAATAGAGTCGGCGGGTGCGCGGCTCCCCATTCACTGTCCTCCATGGGAGAGTCACGGCTATCGGAGGGTAGGTCTCAGTGTGAACCTGGAGTGCCTTCGCGACGGGTTGAGAAAGGGGGACCTTACGCGTTTTGCCGCCCTTAGGTGGCGCGAAAACGAAACGCCCACCAAGCCGCTTGATCTGGTAGCTAACCGTCAGCCAGCCCTTAGCGAAATCGGCTTGCCCGATACCCAGTCCGAAAATTTCCCCCTGTCTGAGCCCGCACCCGGCGCCCAGGTCCACGGCCGCGCGGAAGCGCTCGGGGAGCGCGCTCTGTACTGCGAATGTCTGCTCTGCGGTCCACGGGATGATTTCGTCATCACTGGACTTCGGCATCTGAACTGATTTGGCCTTGAATGGATTTCGGGCAATGAGCCCGTCATCTACTGCGGCATTGAATACGGCTGAAACCGTAGCGGCGATGGCTCGTCGATGAGAATCATTGGGAACCGTTCTTTTCAAGCTCGCAAGCCATTCGCGAATATGCTCCGGCTTGAAAGCCCCCAGGGGGCGCCTGCCTAGAGAAGGATAGGCGTGCAGCCTCAGACGTCTTTCGGCCCCCGCGCCGCTGTTAACTTCCCCGGAGTGCGAGTCGGACCAGCGTTCGCCGTACTGTTGAAAAGTGGTTCGCCCTGCCTTCGGGTCGATGTATTGACCGCTTTCCATGTCGGCAGAGATTTTGTCAAGCCATTTCTCGGCGCGGCGCTTCTGTCGGTCAGGGAAGCTCTGAGACGTCTCCGAGCCATCGGGGCCGACGTACCGCGCGCGGTAGCGCATGCCGGTGCCGTGGCGGTCGGTCTTTACGCGGCGGGGTTTGCCGTCAGGGCTGATTTCGGTTTTGAACCAGCGGTCTTGGACGTGGCCTGCCATGGGGTGTTGTGCTCCCTGGTCGCGCGCGGGGCGGGGGTGGCCGTGGTCGGCCGCCCCCGCTCTGCGGGTTCTGGTGTTGTGGCTACGCGGCGTCTTCGATCGCGCGCTCGGTGACCCAGCGGTGAACGGCAGCCGGGTCGTACCGCAGGTGCTTGCCGACCCGGAAGCCGGGCGGTCCGGTGCGCTTCTTGCGCCACTGGTAGACGGTCTCCAGCGGGACGTCGAAGAGTTCGGCGACGTCGATCGGGGTGAGATAGCGGTCCGGCAGTCCGGCGCGGAGGGTGGCGCGAGGATCTGACCGAACGGGGGCGGTGGGCACGACGGGTCCTTCCTGCGCTGACGGGCGTCCGGGCTTCCCGTCGCTCGTGTGTGTCCGAGGTGTGGATTTCTGCGTCACCACGTCATGCGCGTCACGTGTGGCTCTGACCTGCGGGTATGCGGTGACGCAGGATGGCCGGGTGTGTCACAGGGCAGGGGGGCGGTCCGTCACGCGTGACGCGGGTGACGCGGGGTGTCGCAGGCGCCGGGTGTCTGCGTCACGGGTTGCGCCGCAGGTCCGACCCGGTTTCTGGGTCGGTGGTGACGCGGGTGACGCAGCGTCTCTTCCCTTAGGAAAAACACGAGTGGTGTCTGTAGTAGTGCCGCGCGGCTCAGCGCGTGAAGAAGGAGCCGCTTCGCGGCGCGTCTTGTGCAGCGGCGCGAAGCGCCGGACAAGCAAGAGGAGCACGCGGGGCCGGGTGCTCCTCTTGCTTGTTCAGGACCGTGGCGTGGTCAGAACGCCGGTTCCTGCTGGTGCGGGGGCTGGTCGGCGCGGGTCATCTCGATGTAGCGGCCAGCGCGGGTGCGGCCCCAGTCGATGAGGACGCCACGGGCGGCGAGAGTGGGTTGGAGGCGCTTGAGGCGGTCGGAGAGCACCTTGCCGGTGGTCGGCCAGCCTTTGGGTAGGGGTCGGCATTCCTCGCCGCTGTGGAGGGTGCTGAGGCAGTGCAGCCACTCAGAGGAGGTCATACGGGCTTCCACACCCGCGTCCAGCCCAGCCGCGTACTTCAACACCGTCTGGGCCAGCAGGTCGCCCTCGATCACGTCGTCGTTGAGGTCGTCCAGGCTGGCCCGGTAGGCGGCCAGAGCCCCCAGTCCGGTCGCGGTGTCGAACTGGGCGCACAGGTGCGCGAAGTCCGCCATACGCAAGTCGGTGGGAGTCTCCGCCTCAGCCGCGCGGACCTTGACCGTGAGGTCGAGCAAAGACCCCAGGATGACGGGCAGAGCCTCAGCGAACTCCGCCCACAGCTCCGCTTCACGGCGCCGCACACGCGGGCGCTCCAGGCGCAGCGGGAGAAGGCGTTCGGCGAGGTCGGGCCGGATGACACCGACGTCGATGCCGGTCAGCAGCATCGGGCGGCGGTAGCGGGAGCGGACCACGTCCCCGTCGGTGAACAGGGCGCGTTTGATGCTCTCGGCGCCGGTGACGATGCAGCACATGAGGTCGGACATGTCCGGGGGCAGGTGGGAGAGGTTGTCCAGCGCGGTGACCCATCCGGCGGCCACGGCCGTGATCAGGTTCTCCTCGTCCTTCGGGGCGCGGCGTAGGTCGCCGCTCATGCCCTCGATGATCCGCACCAGCATCCGCCCAGCCGTGGACTTCCCCGCACCTTGAGGGCCGGTGAGGAACGGAGCGGGCACGGGCACGGACGGCTCCAGGCAACCGATCAGCCAGGCAATGGTCAGGCATTCGGTCTCGGCGCTGGCGAAGTTGGTCAACCGCAGCAGCAGGTCGATGCCCTTGCCGTCGGTGTCGCGGGCGGGCAGAGGGAGTTCACCGGTGAGCTGGGTGCGGCGCCAGCACACTTCCTGCGGGTCGGGGGTGCGGATCTCCCAGCCGGTGGGGTGGATGCGCACCGACTGCCCGTCGGTGCGCCCCAGGTCCAGCCATGTGGCCCCATCGAATCCGGGGGCAACGCGGATGTGGGCCGGTTGCACGGACTCGGACAATGCCAGTGCTTCGATCAAGTCCAACGCCTCCTTGAGGGCGGTGCCGTTGAATACGCCGCGCCCGTCCTTGAACAGGCCGACCATGAGTTCTTGGCGGTGGCTTCCGGTGGTGCCTTGGGAGCGGATCGGGCGGGCCACGGGGTGCCCGTTGTGCTGCGCGTATACGGTTCCGTCGGCGGTGCGGAAGTACCGGAAGTGCGTCTGTGCGTAGTCGGTGATGACCTCGCGGGCGGGGTTCTTGTCGTCCTCGGCCACGGGTTACAGCCCCAACGTGGCGCGGGCGTTGGTCCACGCGTCCGTGCAGTGGCGCGGGGACTCGCCCTTGGTCTGCGCGGCGGTGAACAGCCGCGTGACGTGCGTGTCGGTGAGGCAGCCGCACCGGCCGTGAGTGGAGAGCACCGCGAGGAACGCCCGGTAGACCGTGGCATGGACCGCGCTGCGAGCGGCCGTGATCTGCTCCACGGCCATGGTGATGCCACGTTCCAGGTAGGCGGGGGTGCGATGCGGGCACCGCCCACCACCGGCGTGTGCCAACCCAGTGACGACGTGGGGCGCCGGCCGGGCCGGGCGAGGCGTCTTGACGGTCAGCGCGCGCACGGCATCCGGCAGAGGAACCACCGTGCCGGTGCCGTGGCCACGCCACCGGGCGTAGGCCATCAGACTCTTGATGTCCACCCCCGGCCGGACCGCGTTGGAAGAGCGCATGGTGCCCTGGTAGATCCAGTGCTCACCACGCGTCGTGGCGACCGTGAGCGTCGGTGGCAGGCTCTCCTGGGCCCAGGCGATGGCGGCCGAGTCGTCCAGGTCCACCACGGTCAACCCAGCCCCACCGGGGTGATAGGCGACGGCTACGGCGGTGCGCCAGGCACGGGCCCAGTCGCGGGAAGTCAGGGTGGCGGGGTCGGTGGTGGCCGCGGCCCAGGCGTGGCACGGTCGGGGGCACTGGCACGGACCTGCGGAGAGCATGTTCGGCCGCTCTCCGCACGCGCCCCGGGCGCACCGGGGGCAGTTGGCCACGGGGGCTTTACCGTCCCCGCCGTGGCGCAGGGGCAGCACGGGCAGGCCACGGGCCGCGAGCGCGAGCGCGGTACTCAGGGGGTTGTCAGTGGCCAACGGCGGGCGGGGTGGGTGGTCCGCTACTCGCGGGGTGGGGGCAGTTTGGGTCATGCTGGGGGCCTCCAGACTCGGAAGGGTCTTGGTGGAGGGGCGGCCCCGTTCTTTGGCGAGATGTGGGGGCCGCCCCGTTTTGCTGAGTTGGGTAAAGAGCTGGAATGGGCGCTGTAACGTCGCAGGTCGGGAAGTGAGCCCCGCGCGAGCGGGGGTGGCCCGACCCCGACGAGCGGCGACGACGCCATCGGCGGGTGAGCCCCGCGCGAGCGGGGTTGACGTTCAGGGCACGAGTGGCCAGGTGCCGTTGACCGTTGCGTTGGGGTCGGTGCGCCGCAGGTGTGCCTGTAGGCCCGCTGCTTGTTCTGCTGCCCATGTCTGCTGGCGGGTGTGGAGTTCGGCGAGCGGGATGGCGGCGAGGCTGGGGTGGACGCGGGGCAGGCGCCAGGCCAGGCGTGCAGCGGCCAGTGCGTCTTCGGTGGCGTTGTTGGGGCCGTCGTGGCGGACGCGGTAGTGAGTGCACAGCGCGGGCAGGGTGCGGCGTCCGGCGCGGTAGCGCTCAACGTGCTTGTCGAGAACGGCCGGGTCGATGACCGGCGCTACCTCGTTCAGGAAGGTGGCGCCTGTGCGGGTGCATTCGCGGGCGAGCACGGTGAGTGCGTACGGGGCCCGGAAGACGACCAGCGGAAACCCCGCTTCCAGCGGCTCGGCCAGCGCGTTGATGATCTCGGTGAGTGCTTCGGCCGAGGGCCGGCCGTTGGTGCGGGCCTGGTCGGTGGTGATGCCGTGGATGGCGGTGGCCTCGGTGGGGATCTCAACGCCGGGGTCTATGAGCCACGTCGTGGTTTCGGGCGAGGCGCCTCCTCCGACGGTGGCTATGGCGGCGGAGACGATGCGGGCGGTGTCGGGGTCGATGCCGGTGGTTTCGAGGTCTAACGCCAGCATGGGTCCGTCCGGCCAGGTGGGGGCGTGGGGGTGTTCGGTGGTGCTCATGGGTGGTGTCCTTTGGCTCAGGTGTGGAAGTGGTTGCGTTTGATGACGGCTTTGCGGATGTTGACCGTGGTGCCGCTGCGAGCGGGGCGGTGGTGGAGGATTTGGGCGGCGATCCAGCCGCCGAAGATGACGGCGGCCAGGATGATGAGCTGCTGTATGAGCGCGGCCAGGGCGGCGATGAACGTGGTGAGCAGGACCAGTCCGCCGCAGATGGCGCCGAACCCGATTCCGCCGAGCGCGACGTTGACCGCGGTGCGGGAGATGACCGGCCGCGGCTCAACGGGCGCCGGAACCGGCGCCGGGTGCGGGGTGAGGGTGTAGCCGGTGACGATGCGGCCGTCGGGGAGTTGGACGCTGGAGAGGGCCGGTGCCGTGGCGGGTTGGATGGGCGCCAGGGGCGCGGGGTGGGGAGGGAGTGGGACGGGGTGGTGGATGACGGCCGGGGGCCGTTCGTGGTTCATGGCGAGTCTCCGTTTTCGACCGGTGTGGGCCCGCGCCGAAGATGCGCGCGGGCCCACAGGGATCGGAGTGTTAGGCGAGGCGTGAGGGGTGTTACGGGGCGGTGTGAGGCCCGCGTAACAGCGCGTTTGCCTAGGGGTTTGGGTGTTAGGCCGGCGTAACGCGTTACGGGTGTTACGCCGCTGTGAGGGCGGGCAGGATGCGCCAGCGGCCCGTGGTGTTCGTCGGCTCCAGACGCCCATCCAGGGCGGCTTCCTTGAGGCGCAGGGAGACCCAGGAGCGCGAGAGCTGGTGCTCATCGCACCAGTCCATGAAGTCCTTGGGGCCGACGATCATTCGGCCCTCGGCTTCGAACTGGGCGAGCGCGTCGGCGAACAGGCGCCGGGCCTCTTCCGGGCTCGGTCGGCGCCCGGCCGGGGTGCCGAAGATCGGGGAGTCGTCCCCGGGTTCGGGTGCGGCGAGGTCGGCTTCGGGGTCGATGCCGGCGTCGTCCGGGTCGTAGTGCGGCTCGGGGCCCATCTCGTCCTCTTCCGCGAAGCCCGCCCCGCCATCGGACGGGCCGGAGCCGGCCGAGCCGGTGTGGGTGTTGGGGGTGGGGTTGGTGGTGGTGCGGCCGGTGTAGGCGCGGCCGGCGACGCTGGCCGCGGCGCGGGCGGTGATGGGGTCGGCGCTGGCGCCGTTGCGCTGGGCCCAGGTGGCCAGCAGTTCCATGACCGCGATCGCGCGGGTGGTGAAGCGGCGGGTACGACCCGGGGAGGGGTAACGATCCTCCGCGATGCCCGGGGAAACGATGTAGCAGTACCCGGGCCTGCGGTTGCCCCACGCCCCCGGATGTGCGCCAGCGTCGATGACCGACTCCGGCAGCGAGAACCCTTCGTCGCGCGGGTCGCAGCCTAGGGCGATCACGGAGGGGAGGGAGGCGCGGGTGCTGGTGGACATCTGGTCGTAGGAGGGGCGTTGGAGCGAGACGACCAGGCTGATGCCGGCCGAGCGTGCTTCTTGGGCGATGCCGGTGAACACGTCGTCGCCCAGAGCGCGCAGGGTGTTGGCGGCCTCTTCCATCCAGGCCACCAGGAACGGCATCCCCGCACACCCACACGCCCGCCCGTCCCCACGGCAGGAGTGCTCGGGATCGGTCTGGGGCTGTGCACACTGCGGGAGCCATTGGCGGTAACCGTGGGCGCCCAGCCAGCGCGTGCGCTCAGGAATGGCGGCTTTGACGGCTTCGATCAGGACTTCGGTGTCCGTGCCGCCTTCCACGCCCCAGTCCAGGCCGGGGCGGAGTGGGGCGAAGTCCTGGAACGCCTTGGGGTCGGAGAACCAGACGATCACATCCCGGCGGGAGAGGATCTCCGTCAGCAGGTTGAGTGCGGTGTCGCCCTTGCCGGAGCCGGTGCCGCCCGCGATCAGCAGGTGAGTGGAGTTGCGCCCGGCCTCCGGATCACCCGGCAACCAGATCAACAACGGCGCCCCATCGTCATACCGCCCCAGGTCCAGCGGTTCGGTGATGGAGCCGCCCAGGTTGGAGGGGCCTTCCCACTCCACCACCTGGGAGAGCATGTCTTCGGGGACGATGACCAACTCCCCGCGGCGCTCGGAGGAGGGGTCGGGGGTGTAGCGCACGGCGTTCTTCGGCAGGTCCAGCGCCGATGCCAGGCGGGCCAGGGCCTTGGTGACGTCGTCGTTGGTCTGCTCCCCCGGCTCCAGCAGCACGGGTGCGGTGACGCGGTTCGGCTCGACCTTCGTCGCCCCGAGCTGCGCCCGCGCCAACCCCACCTTCGCCAACAGCCCCTTGTCGGAGGACTCGCCGGTTGAGTCAGTGCGGCGCATGACCAGACGCACGTTCCACGAGGCGGCCACCAACGGGCCACCGATCAGGTAGAGGTCGCCTACCGGGCTGGTGGTGGGGCCGGCCAGGCAGGCGGCGGTCAGCCACGCCGAGCCGGATGCCACAGTGATGGCCGAGTGCAGCCGGCGTTGGGCGCCGGTGGAGCGGCCCACCCACCACGTGGTGCCCGTCAGCGCGACGGAGGCCAGGGTGAGTCCGACGCCGGCCGCGGCGGAGTCCGCCCAGCGGGCGTGGCCAAGCACGCCGGCCAACCCGGTCCCGGCGACCCCCAGCCAGGGGGGAAGGTGCGGCTTGGCTCGGTGCAGCAGGTATCCCCGGACGGAGCCGCCCGTGCCCGCGTTTGTGTCACCAGGGAGAGTGAGCGGGTACGCCCGGCCACTTTGATCAGTCCATTTACGCGCCACGGTCCTACCTCCTTACTGCTGGGTCCAGTCGATGCGCGGCGTCTGGGGGCGCCGGGCACGGTGGCGGACGCGGTTGATCTCCTCTTCGTACTGCTGCTGGAAGACCGCGTACGTCGCCGCGGCAGCAACCCCGGCCGAGCGCAGCTCGTCAGCGGACTTTTGCAACTTGCGCGCCACGCGTGCGGCCCGCATCCGCGAGCCGCCCAACCGGCCGTCCGGGTCGGGGACGGCGGCCAGGACGCCTTTGAGGATCTCGGCGGCCATGGCCACCTCGATGGCCAGCGTGATGGAGGCGGCTCGCAGGGTGTTGCAGTAGTTGCGGACCTGCGCCGGCGAGGTGAAGTCCGGCTCCGGCAACAGGGACTGGGCCTGCGGGCGCTCGCGGCCCTGGCTAAGAGTTGTGGTGGTGTTGCGGTTGACGGTGACGTTGATCGGGGGCACGAACGTGCTGCCCATGGCCCCGACGAACCCGCCGGCCGCGGCGCCGGCGTTGGAGAACTTGTTCGGCTTGGCCGCCCCGCCCGCTGCTGCGCCGCTGGGCTGGCCCGTGGTGGATGCCATCAGGTGAACTCCTTTACTTCGAGCGGCGGACCATGAGCCAAGCGGCTTGCGCGCCGCTTGCCAGTACGAGCCAGGCCAGCGGCAGCGGCCCGCACAGCGGACCAAACCCAGCCGCCAGCGCCAGCCACGCCAGGGCGGTCACGGCCAGCAGGGTCAGCGCGATACGCCAGCCCAGCGCGGTGCCGGTGGCGGGGTGGGTGTGCTGGGTGCGCACGAGCCACACCAGCGGCGCGATCGCCACAGCGGCCAGCACCAGCCCAGACCACCACGCCACGGCGTGCAGCAACGCGGTAGCAGCCACAGCGAACAGCGCGGCGGCCGTGGGAGCCAGAGCGCGGCGCGAGCGCCAGAGCATGCGACCGGCGAAACCCAGCGCTTCGCGGGCCCAGGAGGGCCGCTCGGGCACGACGACCACGAACGGCTGCGAACGACGCCCGCGCTGGCGCGGGATACGGATGGTGGTCACACCCCCGGCCGTCTTCACGGCACGGGTACGACTACGACGGGACACGAAATCGAGTCCTCTCGATCAAGAAGAAGGGGTACGCCGGGGCCTCTCACCGGCCCGCCCGCGGCACCCGCTCGTACCCAGCGCGAGTACGCCGAATACGAGCGGGCGGGGGCGGGACGGGTACGGCGGGTACGGGCGTACTCGGAGTGAGGATCAAGCGGGGTACGCGCACGTCACGCACAGGCCCAGCGAGGTCGGGATGCAATACCCGGCATCGACGCGACAGCCCGAACAGGTACACCGAGCGCGCATCGCGGCGGCCAACGCCCGCACCCGCCCCGGCGTCATCGCGCGCACCGGCCGCGCCAGGTCCAGGCGGTACAGGTACGCGATGGCCACCCCTGCCTTACGGTGACGCGAGCGGCGCATGATCTGTGCCGCGACCGGCTGGCCCGCGGGCCGAAGTCCGCGGGCGCGCAGTTGGCGGCGCGTGGCTAGGCCGTCGGGGGCCAGGCGCCAGGGGTAGGTGGGGATGCCGTACCGGGCGCCGGTGGGGTCGTAGCAACGGCTGAACGCGGGGGACATCAGGTCGCCACCAGCGTGTGCAGCAGCTCCTCGCGGATGCGCTCAGCACGCTGCTGCCCGATGCCATACGCCTCACGAAGCTGCCGATACGGCACCGGCCGCCCCTGCTCCACGAACCCGGCAAAGCGCTGCCGAGCATCAGCGGTCAGGCTGTCCTCAGCCGGCGGGGCGGGACTGTCGTCGTGCGGCTCCACCCACCCCAACTCCAGCCGCTCCGTGTCTGGCTCCGGATCGGCGGGCGCCTCGGGTACGTCCTCGGGTACGGCGTCGGCGGGTGCCTCGGCCACGAGTACGGGCCCCGATTCGGCGGGTACATCCGGCGCCCGGTCATCCTCCGGGGCCGGCTCGGGCCGGGCCACGAGGGGCAGCAGCCGCACCCCGACAGGTACGGCCTCAGGGACCACGGGTAGGGCCTCGACCGTGGCGGGTACGTCCGCGTCCAACTCGGGTCCGGGCGGGGCGGTCAGGCGCTGGTGTACCTGGCGCATCAGGGCGCCGAAAGCCAGCAGCGCGGCGACCGGGGGTACGGCGGCCACCACGTACTCCAGCGGCCGACTCCCCTCCCCCACACCAGCGATGTTCAACGCGATCGAACCCAGCGAACCGGAAGCGGTAAGGCCGATGGCCCAGCCGTCGGTGCGGCGCATGAGCGAGGCGCGGAGCATGAGCAGCTCGCCGACGATGATGAACAAGTCGATCGTGCCCGGCCACGCCCAAGCACGAGCGCCACTCAACCCGTTGGCGGCGGCGGTGTCGTGCAGGTGCTCGTAAGAGAGCCAAAACGCACCGGCCGTCAACAACACGGTCACTGCCCCAGCCCCACCCGCCAACGCCTGCCTCGAAGCAGAACGAGCGCTCATCACGCCACCTCCGCGCCGGTTGGCGCCTGCGCGCCGGGCCCGTAGGCGACCAGGCGCACGCTGGCACCGGCGAACTCGGTGTAGGTGCTCAGGACGTGCGTGCGTCCACCGGACTGCACCGCGAACTCCACGGCATCCGGCTCGACACGTAGCGCCTGGCGCCAGGTCTCGAACGCGGCGAACCCACCCAGGTCCTCGGCGTCGCCGTGGAAGGAGAGTTCCAAGCGGTCCGGGAAGATCTCGGTGACCCTGATGGTGGGGGCGGGCAGGTGCGTGAAGTCGGTGGCCAGCAGGCGCAACGCCCGTAGCGGGGTGGCCAGCTCCTCAACCGTGGGCGCGTTCACCTGGCGCCCCCCGTCGGGTGGGTGCCGGGGCGGCCCGGGCGGCGGCCGTTGACGCTGGCGATAGCGGTGTGGTCGCTGTGGGCGATACGCCACCCGCCACCCGTGCGCTTGACCGCGTACATCGCCTCATCCGCCCCGCGCAGCAGCCGGGAACGGTCGGCCAGTGGCCAGTGCGGCGACCACACCGCGCCCACCGATGCCCCCAGCGTCACGGTGCGGCCCTCGAAGGGCACCGCGGCGCTCAGGTTCTCGTGCAACGTGCTCAGCGCGTCGGGCAGGTCGGTGGCGTGGGGGATGGTCAGGGCGGCGGCGAACTCGTCCCCGCCCAACCGCGCCACCACCCAGCGCTCAGCGTGTGCGGCGGCCCAGCGGTTGAGGCGGCTTCCGGTCGCGGTGATCGCGGCATCCCCGGCCAGGTGGCCGTGAGTGTCGTTGAGGACCTTGAACCCGTCCAGGTCGATGACCACCAGCATCACCGGCACCCGGCGCCGCAGCAGACGTTCCACGCCCTTCTCGAAGCGAGCACGGGTGGGCAGGCCGGACAGCGGGTCCAACCGGGCCTGGTGCAGGCGCCGGTGTAGCCACCACGTGGTGGCCGACCAACCCGTTAACAGCGGGGCCACCATCGCGGTGGCAGGCATCAGGGCACTCATGCCGCACCCCGCGGAAGGCTCTGCCTCGCGCGGGTGGCCAGCGCGGCCCGGGCGGCCAGCGCCTGGCGCCGGGCCCGGCGGACACGCCGCTCATCCAGCTCGCTCGGGGTGCGGTCCAAGGCGATGATGTGCGCGTCCGACAGGTCGATCTCCGCCAGGATCAGCGGCATCTCGGCCTCGATCGCGTCCAGCTCAGCGTCCGTCGGCTCCATCCACGGAGCGAACGCGGTAACGGCCTCCAGCAACGAGACCTTGAATGGGACGATGTGCATGGGTCGGTTTCCTTCCACGGGTCGGCCCAGTACGGCGCGGCCCCGGTGGTAGGACACCGGGGCCGTGTTCTTTCGGGGGTGGAAACGATCGGGTTGGTGATCCCGGCGCTCCTCACCGCCCCCGGCTCTCGCGAGCCAGGGGCGACTGAGCAACACAGGGCTCAAACCGCGGAGTCGAACCGCGACCAAGCGTTGAAAAAGGGGGCCGTGGCCTTACGGCTGGTAGCAGCCGGACGGCCGCGCAAACACGAGCTTCATAACGTTCACAGCGACCGTCCTTCCATCGAATCGGTGGCCAACCGGCCACGGCCAAGACGTACAAACGCCCCCTGCCGCCGCCCCCGCCCACCACAGCGGGCAGGGCATCACGGCGACGCAGAGAAGCGGGCCGCGCAGCCCCCACTCACGCTGTGCGTGGCGGAAGCTCCCGCGGCAGATGACGCAACGGGCTACGCGCCGGCCGGTCCAACCGACGCGCACCCTAGGTACTTCGGCGATGCATCACAGGTCCCTCCGATCGAACGGACCTCGGGTGATCACTGACCACACGCTGCCCGACCGAAAGATCGGGATGCTCGCGCGGCCCCCTACCCGCTCCCAAGCGGTCAGCAGGCAGAGCCCCTTTTCTTGCCCCGGGGAGGAGTCGCCCCAGACCGCCATCACGGCCGACGGTCGCCGGGACGCCGCAAATCAAAGGTGCTACGCAAACAGCGGCGGCGTCTCTCAAAGATCACTGTGGAGTTCTCAACGAACGAACGCTTCCTTCTGGCCCGTTTCACGAGGCCCTCCGGGCGCCACACACCGACCAGCCTGACCAACTTGGCTAGCCCGGTGAGCACAAGAACAACGTAGCCATCCTGGCTAGTCATGTCAACACATGGCTGTCCTGGCTGCTCTGGACCAGTCGTGCGGCCGTAGCATCGAGGGCATGACCTTCGCGCCTGAGCCGCTAGACCCGGACGACGACCGCCCCCCGTACGAGCAAGTCGCGCGCGGCCTGGCGGCGGCGATCCGCACGCGCAAGCTCAAACCAGGGGAAAAGCTGCCCTCCCACAAGAACTTGACCGAGCACTACGGGTTCGCCAGGGCCACGATCCAGAGGGCGTTGCGCGACCTCGAAGACGAAGGACTCGTCGTCTCGCGCAAGGGGAGCGGCGTCTACGTGCGGGAGCGCACCGAGCGCCCAGCGGGCTTGCGGCCCTACGTAGAGCAGGCGTTTGCCAGTGAGCACGTCACCATTGACTTCGCTGGCTTCTCCAGTGAGACCCTGCACAACACGCTGCAAGAGCCAATCGACAAAATCCGCGTGGGGCGACTGACGCCATCGAGCATTCGCATCCGAATTCTCGTCCCGGACATGTCTGTCACGCACGCAGCGCCAGTCCTCACGGATGGCGCAGACGACCCCCGGTTGCGGCGCCGCATGCACGATATGATGATGGGTTTCACCCGCAGTATCTCGAACGCAATCATGGAACTCAAACATCTTGAGCTAGTGCAAGATGCGAGCGTATCCGTTCGACTGCATAGCGGAACCCAGTTCTTCAAACTATACGTAATCAACGAGCGAGACGCATTCTTCGGGTACTACCCGATCCGACCCAATAAGGTTCTCGTACAGGGGAAAATGGTCGAATTCTTCGACCTTGTCGGAGCGGATGCCACGCTGTTTCACCACTCAGTCAACGATGGCGACTCCACCAGCGGTGCCCAGCAGGTAGAGCAGGCTAAGCGGTGGTTCGAAAGCGTATGGGGAACCATCGGAAGGGATTTTGACCCGAATGCCGAATGAAAGCCTGGTGCGACTCTTCGCGACTCGCGAAAGCGTGCTCTTCGACTTCGATGGGCCAGTTTGTGATGTATTCGCCGAGCACCCTGCGCGCGACATCGCACTTTCTCTCGCTGGCCTGATCTCGCGAGATAACGTTGCCCTTGGAGTCAAGGCGCAAAGCGTGACCGATCCCATGGAGGTGCTCCGCATCTCTCAGCAGTGTGGCGACCACGTCCTGAGTGCTGTAGAAGACACGCTTACGGAGGAAGAGGTGCGGGCCGTCCGCCTGGTCGAAGGCCCCGTGCAGGGGGCCAGGCTATCCCTTGAATCCGCACATTCATCGGGGCGTAAGGTGGCCATTGTTAGTAACAACTCGGTCGAGTGCGTTACTGAGTTTCTCGCGCTCCATGACTTGCAGGGCTTGGTGCACGAGGTAATTGGTCGTCCATATCGCCGACCAGACCTCATGAAGCCCGCGCCCCACTCGATCAATCTTGCCGCCGAGTCGCTGCACAGCGACCGGCGTAAATCCGTGCTGATCGGCGATTCAGTGACCGACATCGAAGCAGCGCACTCCGCGGAGGCTCTGGCCGTGGGGTTCGCCAACGCACCGCGGAAGGTCGCGGCTATGCGCGAAGCGCACGCCGACGCGGTGGTGACGGACATGGCCACCGTGGGGCACGCGCTGGCTGCGGCCTCGTGGGGGCCATGACGGCGGAAGGTCGCCGGGGTTTATCTCCGCACGCGCGGGGGCCAGAGAGGCGAACGGCAACGCGGCCGTGCGCGAACAGGGAACCGCCCCCGCAGGCGCGGGGACCAGGGCTGGGCGCCGCCCGCGTGCGGCCTGCCCGAGGGGCCATCCCCGCGTGCGCGGGGACCAGGGCGAAAGGGGCAAAGAGGGGCGGTGGGGCGAGGGGCCATCCCCGCGTGCGCGGGGACCAGCGGCGGGGTCGGTGGTCATCGGGTCTCCGGTGGGAACCATCCCCGCGTGCGCGGGGACCAGTTCGACGCGACGGGCAAGGTCGCCACGGCCGGAGGGCCATCCCCGCGTGCGCGGGGACTAGACCGTCGAGCAGACCATCCCGACCACCTTCCGAGGGCCATCCCCGCGTGCGCGGGGACCAGCCGGACAAACTCCGGCGGGGCGATCAGGTCTGGGGGCCATCCCCGCGTGCGCGGGGACCAGGTCGCAGAGCATGTGTTCAGTCGAACGGAGGCGGGGCCATCCCCGCGTGCGCGGGGACCAGCTCACGACGATCGGGACGTGGATCACGACCGCGGGGCCATCCCCGCGTGCGCGGGGACCAGCCCCGAGGTCGCAGGGGACGCATTCCTGGAGGGGGGCCATCCCCGCGTGCGCGGGGACCAGGTGGCGGTGTGGTGCCGGACCCGCTCCGAAATGGGGCCATCCCCGCGTGCGCGGGGACCAGACCCCCTGGCGAAAGCGGGTCAGGACGGCGGTGGGGCCATCCCCGCGTGCGCGGGGACCAGTCGATCACGTACCCGTGCTGCCGCATCGTGCCGGGGCCATCCCCGCGTGCGCGGGGACCAGGACACGGACGGGGACGGCCTGGCGGACACGGAGGGGCCATCCCCGCGTGCGCGGGGACCAGAGGTGGAGGGTTCGCGCGTGAACATGTCGGGCAGGGCCATCCCCGCGTGCGCGGGGACCAGAAGACGGTCTCGCGCTCCAGGTTCCACTCGGTGGGGCCATCCCCGCGTGCGCGGGGACCAGAGGTTCTCGTCTCGCACGTCTTCGGGGGTGTGGGGGCCATCCCCGCGTGCGCGGGGACCAGCATGCCCTTTCTGGAAAGTGGTGGCCTCGTGGTGGGGCCATCCCCGCACGCGCGGGGACCAGAGCAATTGACCTGCGGGTTCATCCGACGGAAGCCCGGTTTTTTGCAACTTCCATCGATCGCGACCTATCGCCCAATCTCGACAGAGTGGTCATAGCGCCCTAATCACCCCCTAACCTTTACGAGGCTATCGCCACTGGCTCTCTCCGCGCTGCTCGTTGTCCTGGTCTTTGTCCCGTTCGCTCGCGGTCACCACCGTTCACCGCCGTACGCACACCCTCTCTGGCCTGCCACGCGAACTTCGGCGAACGCCCCTGCACCACGACGGATCGGGTGCAGAGGAGGCAGGCTCGATGACTTCGGATCACACCTCTCACCAGGGCCTGCCGGCCCCTTCCCGGGCCGCCTCTGGGCCGTGTGGGGGCCGTCAAAGGGCGACTTGCAACGACCGGCGACGACCAACAACGACCTCCACCCCCCGCGCCGCACAACGGCTCGTCCTCCCAGCTAGATCCACGTATCCAGCCACATCCGGTCCCGCCACGCCTCCAGCGGGATGGCCTGCCCGGTGTAGATCGGGAAGAAGTAGATGAAGTTCCACACGATCAGCAGGACCAGCGCGCCCGCGCCGACCGCGCCGACGGTGCGGCGGCGTTCGGTGGCGGCGTGGGGGCCGACGATGGCGCCGAGCATCATGGCGACCGCGAGGCACAGGAACGGGATGAAGACGACCGCGTAGAAGGAGAAGATCGTGCGGTCCTGGTAGGCGAACCAGGGCAGCAGTCCGGCCGCCGTGGCGCCCAGGATGGCGCCCGCGCGCCAGTCGCGGCGCAGGGCCCAGCGGTAGAGGAGGTAGAGGAGCGCGAAGCAGGCCGCCCACCACAGCAGCGGCGTGCCGAGCGCGAGGACCTCGCGGGCGCACTTCCCGGAGGTGTCGGACGGGCAGCCGGCGGTGCCGGGCTCCGGCGACTCGTAGAAGTAGGACACGGGGCGCGACTGGATCAGCCAGGTCCACGGGTTGGACTGGTACGTGTGGGGCGAGTCGAGGCCCACGTGGAAGTCGTAGACCTCCTTCTCGTAGTGCCACAGGCTACGCAGCGGGTTGAGCAGCCAGGCGAAGGCGCCGTCCGACGAGTGGCCGCCGTCGGTCTCGGCCCAGTGCCGGAAGTAGCCGCTGTGCCGCCAGCCCAACTCCTCGCTGTAGCTGCCGCTGTTGGCGAACCAGCCGGCCCACGAGGCGACGTAGGTGGCGATCGCGACCGGCACCGTGGCCAGGAACGCCCACGGCACGTCGCGGCGCAGGGCCGTGCGGTAGGGGTGCCAGGCGCCCGCGGTGCGCCGGGCTCCCGCGTCCCAGACGACCGTCATCAGGCCGAACGCGGCCAGCACGTACAACCCGTTCCACTTGGTGCCGCACGCCAGGCCCAGGCTCACGCCGGCCACGATGCGCCAGGGGCGCCAGCCGAGGCCGAGCCGTTCGGCGACCGTGGCGTCCGGCCTGGCCAGGCCGTCGGAGCCGACGGGCAACGCCGCCGCGAGCCGGGCCCGGGCCTGGTCCCGGTCGACCAGCAGGGCGCCGAACGCCCCCAGGATGAAGAACATCAGCACCAGGTCGAGCAGCGCGGTGCGGCTCATCACGAAGTGCAGCCCGTCGACCGCGAGCAGGCCGCCGGCCAGGCAACCAAGGGCCGTGGAGCGGAACAGCCGCCGCCCGATGCGGCACAGCATGAGCACCGACAGGGTGCCGAGCAGCGCCACCATGAAGCGCCAGCCGAACGGGTTCAGGCCGAAGAACTGTTCGCCCAGCGCGATGACCCACTTGCCGACCGGCGGGTGGACGACGTACGACGGGGCGTCGCTGAGCGGGATGCGCTGCGGGTCGGCGACGATCTGGTCGTTGGCGTTCTTGCTCCAGGTCCCCTCGTAGCCGTACTGGAGCAGCGACCAGGCGTCCTTGGCGTAGTACGTCTCGTCGAATATGACCTCGTTCGGGCTGCCGAGGCGCCAGAACCTGAGCAGTCCGGCGAACAACGCCACCAGCAGCGGACCGATCCAGCCCCACCAGTGCGCCAGTCGGTGCGCCGGGACCGAGCCGATGCCGAGTGCCGTCCACAGCCGGGTGCCGGGCTCGGGGAAGGGCGGCACCAACCGGTCACGGACGTCGGTCCGCGCCCGGCCCGCGTAACCGAATCGGCGCAGCCTGAGCTGCCAGGGCAGCGGCTGCTGTTCGGCGGCTTGGCCCCGCTGGGCGTGGGTCGCGGTGTCACTCGTCACCGCGCCATCGTAGGGAACGGCCTGTCGACAGTCGCGGGGGCGGCGCTGCGCGGCCGTGTCCGCCGGGGGCCGGAGCCCCGGGGATCGCGGCCCGGGCCGGTCAGCCCCGGCCGGCGCCGGGCCGCCCGGCTGGGAGGATGGGGCCGTGACTGGAACGGTGAGCGGAACACTCGTACTCGCAGGGACCCCGATCGGCGACCCGGCCGACGCGCCGCCGCGGCTGGCCGCGGAGCTGGTCGCGGCCGAGGTGATCGCGGCCGAGGACACCCGACGGCTGCGCCGGCTGACCCAGGCCCTGGACGTGCGGCCGACCGCGCGCGTCGTCTCCTACTTCGAGGGCAACGAGTCGGCCCGCACGCCGGACCTGGTGGCCGCGCTGGAGGGCGGCGCGCGGGTGTTGCTGGTCACGGACGCCGGCATGCCGTCGGTCTCCGACCCCGGCTACCGCCTCGTCGCCGCCGCCGTCGAGCGCGACATCACCGTCACGGCCGTGCCCGGCCCGTCCGCCGTGCTCACCGCGCTCGCCGTCTCCGGGCTGCCGGTGGACCGCTTCTGCTTCGAGGGGTTCCCGCCGCGCAAGGCCGGCGAGCGGCTCAGCCGGTTGCGCGAGGTCGCGGCCGAGCGCCGCACGCTCGTGTACTTCGAGTCCCCGCACCGGGTGGCCGAGACGCTGTCGGCCATGGCCGAGGCGTTCGGCGCGAACCGGCGGGCGGCCGTGTGCCGGGAGCTGACCAAGACGTACGAGGAGGTCAAGCGGGGCTCGCTGGCGGAGCTGGCCGCGTGGGCCGCCGGCGACGTACGGGGCGAGATCACCCTCGTCGTCGAGGGCGCGCCCGAGCCCGGGCCGCAGGACCTGACCCCCGCCGAGCTGGCCCGCCGGGTCGCGGTCCGCGAGGAGGAGGCGGGGGAGCGGCGCAAGGAGGCCATCGCGGCGGTGGCGGCCGAGACCGGGCTGCCCAAGCGCGAGGTGTTCGACGCGGTGGTGGCGGCGAAGAACGCGGGCTAGCTGTTTCGTCCGGGCCGGGCGCCGGCCACGCGGGCCGGGACGCCGGCTGAGCGCCGGCGGTCGCCTGACGGGTACGGCGCGCTCGCGGTGCGCCCCGGTGTGCGGGACCGGGGAGAGTCGTCGGCGAGGAATGCTCGGCATGCCCGAATGGAGGGCGCAGGTAAATGCGGTGACCGTCCGCCCGTTTCTCCGTGGGCGAGTTCGGGATGTGACGTGACCGCTTAGGGGAGAAGCTCCTCCGGATTTCCGAAAATCGCCCCGGTGAAGGCCGATGGGGAAATGGAGTGACCGGAGCGCGTTAGCGAAGTGATATGAGTGCGGCGCGTGGCGCTTGGCAGGTACGGGGATTTCCTGACGGTCGCGCGGGGGCTGCGCGCCAGCGGGTGCGGGCCGGGTAGCGGGGGCGGGCGTCGAAGGGGCTCGTATGAGCGCCACTACTGCGAAGGCGAGCGCGTACGCTGCGACAACGTGTTCACCTCCGTTTCGGGCGTCCAGGCCGGAACCCCGTGGAAGGTAAAGGGCTCACCGCGAAAGGTAAACACGAGACCGCGCATTCGGCCCTTTTGGCACCGGCTATTCAAATGTGCCCCAAGGACTGGAAACCCCTACTGCGCGAGCACACTCACGGGAGTCCACTGGACGCGGGGGGAAATCCCCGATCCCGGAAGGCTTGTCCCACGGACAAGAGGAGCTGCCATGAGCGACACCACAGAAACCACGGGCGGTAGCCATTCCCTACCCGAGGCGCTGGCCCGCGCGCAGGCCGCGCCGTCCGGCACCGCGGCCGGCACACCGGCCGCGCACGAGGCGTACGCGTTCGCCTGCATGCACTGCGGGCACGGCTGGGAGCAGGCGTACGACATCGAGCACCACGTGGACGCCCTCGGGCAGGCGTACGTGAGCTACCACGCGGGCGGCGAGCGGGTGCCCTCGCCGCTCACCCAGCCGACCTGCCTCAACTGCGGCGCGCACGTGCTGCGCATCATGCGGTCGGGCCAGGTCACCTCGGCCTCGCGGGCCATGCCGTACGGGCGGACGCCGGGCCAGCGCACCGCGGACGCGGGGACCACCGACGCCCGGGCCACGGCTGCCGCGGCGAGTTCGGCCGGCGGCCACCACTGGCACCTCGCGGACCTCTGGCCGTTCCACCGCAAGTGAGCCCGCGCGGGCGCCGGCGGCGTGCGGGCGCGGGACCCCGCCCCCACGCCCGCCGCCCGGCGCGCCCCGCCCCGTGTCCCCGGGCCCCGTGCTCGCGCGCCGCCGCCCGTCCCCGACCATGCCGGCCTCCGGCCATGCCGTCCCTCGGCCATGCCGGCCTCCGGCCGTACCAGCCCCCGACCATGCCGACCCGTCGGCCACGCGGGGCGCTCCTTACAATCGCGACCATGGCGGAGACGGCACACACCAGCACCAACGGCGGCGCTCCCGCCGCCCCGGGCGGCGGCAACCGGAGCGCTGACCGATCCAAGGACGCGCCCCCGCCGCTGCCGGAGCCGCTGCGGGTGGCGGTGGCCGACTCGCACACCCACCTGGACATGCAGCGGGGCACGGTGGACGAGGCGTTGGCCAAGGCCGCGTCGGTCGGTGTGACGACGGTCATCCAGGTCGGCTGTGACCTGGCGGGTTCGCGCTGGGCGGCCGAGACGGCCGCCGCGCACGAGGCCGTGTGGGCCACCGTGGCCCTGCACCCGAACGAGGCCCCGCGCATCGTGCTCGGCGACCCCGAGGGCAACGAGACGGGCGGCGGCCGGCCGCGCCCAGCGCGCCCGGCCGGCGGCGACGCCGCGCTGGACGAGGCCCTGGCGGAGATCGACGCGCTGGCGGCGCTGCCGCAGGTGCGCGGCGTCGGCGAGACGGGGCTCGACTACTTCCGCACCGGCCCGGAGGGCATGGCCGCGCAGGAACTGTCGTTCCGCCGCCACATCGACATCGCCAAGCGGCACGGCAAGGCGCTCGTCATCCACGACCGCGAGGCCCACGACGACGTGCTGCGGGTGCTGGACGAGGAGGGCGCGCCCGAGACGGTCGTCTTCCACTGCTACTCGGGCGACGCCGCGATGGCGAAGGTCTGCGCGGAGCACGGCTACTACCTGTCCTTCGCCGGGAACGTCACCTTCAAGAACGCCCAGCCGCTGCGCGACGCGCTCGCCGTCGCCCCGCTCGACCGGGTCCTGGTCGAGACGGACGCCCCGTTCCTGACCCCGATGCCCTACCGGGGCCGCCCCAACGCCCCGTACCTGATCCCGCTGACCCTGCGGGCCATGGCCGACGTGCGCGGCATCGGTGAGGACGAGTTGGCGACGGCCGTGGCCGCCAACACGGCGCGCGCCTTCGGCTACTGAGACGTTGCTGAGAGCGGACTGCTGAGGCGGGTTGCTGACAGCGGATCGCTGGGAGCGGCCGGGCCGGGGCCGGAAGGACGCCGCCCCGCAGGGGCCCGGCGGGCCGGGCGGGCGCGCGGAAGCGGGCGCGCGAGGTGCGCCGGGGGCGGGCGGGCGCGGTGGGGGTGGCGGCGTGGGCCGTAAACTCAAGCGGTGAGCTCCACCCCTAACGCCGATGACCGCGCCGGCGACCCCGCCCCCTCCGGACCCGCCGCCTCCGGCTCCCCAGCCAGCCCCAGCCCGGCCGCCCCGCCCCCCGGGCCCGCCGCCGAGCCGTCGGCCGCGCTGCTCGGGCCCGCCGACATCCGCGAACTGGCCGCGGCGCTCGGGGTGCGCCCCACCAAGCAGCGCGGCCAGAACTTCGTGATCGACGCCAACACGGTGCGCCGCATCATCCGCACCGCCGAGGTGCGGCCGGACGACACGGTGGTGGAGGTCGGCCCCGGGCTCGGCTCGCTCACCCTCGCGCTGCTCGAAGCGGCCGAGTGGGTCACGGCGGTGGAGATCGACGACGTGCTCGCCGCGGCGCTGCCCAGCACCGTGGCCGCCCGGCTGCCCGAGCGGGCCGAGCACTTCGCGCTCGTGCACTCCGACGCCATGCGCGTCACCGAACTGCCCGGGCCGCCCCCCACCGCCCTGGTCGCCAACCTGCCGTACAACGTCGCCGTGCCCGTCCTGCTGCACATGCTCGCGACCTTCCCCAGCATCGAGCGCACGCTGGTCATGGTCCAGGCCGAGGTGGCCGACCGGCTCGCCGCGCCGCCCGGCTCCAAGGTGTACGGGGTGCCGTCGGTGAAGGCCGCCTGGTACGCGGAGGTCAGGCGGGCCGGCGCGATCGGCCGCAACGTCTTCTGGCCCGCCCCGAACGTGGACTCCGGCCTCGTCTCGCTGGTCCGCCGTGCCGCGCCGCCGCAGACCAGCGCCACGCGGGCGGAGGTGTTCGCGGTCGTGGACGCCGCGTTCGCGCAGCGCCGCAAGACGCTGCGGGCCGCGCTCGCGGGGTGGGCCGGCTCGGCCGCCGCCGCCGAGGCGGCGCTCGTGGCCGCCGGGGTGTCGCCGCAGGCGCGCGGCGAGTCGCTGACGGTGGAGGAGTTCGCGGCGATCGCGGAGCACGGCCCCGGCAAGTGAGGCCCGGCGCCGTCCGGTCGCCGGCCGTCGCCGGGCCGGCGCGGGAGTCCGCCGGCGACGCGCCCCGCGTGCGCCGTGGCTCGCGGCGGGCCGGTCGCGGGAGCCGGGCGCGCGACAGGTGAGACGCCGGCCAGCGGCCCGACACCCGGAGTCCGTAGGGTGCGATCACCACCAACCGTCGCCGCCCGCAC
Source organism: Streptomyces sp. MGP-BFMKR1 (assembly GCF_057766585.1). NCBI lineage: Bacteria > Bacillati > Actinomycetota > Actinomycetes > Kitasatosporales > Streptomycetaceae > Streptomyces > Streptomyces sp. MGP-BFMKR1. Next base: position 3,223,300 of record NZ_CM173408.1, on the reverse strand, counting down.
CGCGGCGGCCCCGGAACCGAGGAGCCAAGAGCCCGTGATCGACTCCATCGCCGTTCGCGTCCCGGCCAAGGTCAACGCCCAGCTCGCGGTGGGTGGCCGCAGGCCGGACGGATTCCACGACCTGGCCAACGTCTTCCTGGCCGTCGGCCTGTACGACGAGATCACGGTCACCCCGGCCGACGAGCTGCGGATCACGGTCGAGGGCCCGGACGCCGACCAGGTGCCCCGCGACCGTACGAACCTCGCCGCCCGCGCCGCCGAACTGCTCGCCGCCCGACACGGCATCGAACCCCGGGTGCACCTCCACATCGCCAAGGACATTCCGGTCGCCGGCGGCATGGCCGGCGGCAGCGCGGACGGCGCCGGCGCGCTGCTGGCCTGCGACGCGCTGTGGAACACCGGCGCGACGCGCGAGGAACTCCTCGACATCTGCGCCGAGTTGGGCAGCGACGTGCCGTTCAGCCTGGTGGGCGGGGCCGCGCTGGGCCGGGGCCGGGGTGAACTGCTCACCCCGCTCACCGTCGGCGGCACCTTCCACTGGGTCTTCGCCGTGGCGGACGGCGGGCTCTCGACGCCCGCCGTCTACGGCGAGTGCGACCGGCTGCGCGCCGAGCGTGGTGCCGGCGACACCACCGACGACGTGCCGGCGCCCGAGCCGTCGGCCGCCCTCCTCGACGCGCTGCGCGCCGGCGACGCCACCGCGCTCGCCGCCGCCCTGACCGCGGGCCCGGACGGTTCCAGCAACGACCTCCAGGCCGCGGCGGTCTCGCTGCGCCCCTCCCTCGCCGACACCCTGCGGGCCGGCACCACGGCGGGCGCGCTCGCCTCGCTGGTCTCCGGCTCCGGCCCGACCTGCGCCTTCCTGGCCAAGGACGCGGCGGGCGCGGAGCAGGTGGCCACGGCGCTCGCCGCCTCCGGGACCTGCCGCACGGCCCGCGTGGCCGCGAGCCCGGCCGCCGGCGCCACGGTGGTACGCGAGGACCGCCGGGCCCCGAGCGCCTGACCGCCCGCCCACCTCCCCGTACGCCCCTGGCCGTACGACCGCCCGATCCGTACGCCCCCGCTCGTACGACCAACCGGCCAACCAACCAACCGGCCGATCGCGCGCCGGCCGGCCGAACCCTTGGGCCAGGGCCCGCGCGCCCGCCCGCTCGCGCCCCCACGCGCCGGCGCGTGGGGGCTCCGCACCCCGCGCGACGGCGCGATCCGGGGCCCGGCCCGTGGCGACTACGCTGGAGCTCGAACGCCCCCCGTCCCAGGAGTGAGATGGCAACGAACCTCGTCAATCTGGAAACCGTGAGCAAGGTGTACGGCACCCGTGCCCTGCTCGACGGGATCTCCCTCGGCGTCAATGAGGGCGACCGGATCGGCGTCGTCGGCCGCAACGGTGACGGCAAGACCACCCTCATCCGGATGCTCGCCAAGCTGGAGGAGGCCGACCAGGGGCGCGTCACGCACTCCGGTGGGCTGCGGCTCGGCGTGCTGACCCAGCACGACTCGCTCGACCCGGCCGCCACCGTGCGGCACGAGGTGATCGGCGACCTCGCCGACCACGAGTGGGCGGGCAACGCCAAAATCCGCGACGTGCTGACCGGCCTGTTCGGCGGGCTCGACCTGCCCGGCTTCGGGCAGGGCCTGGACACCGTGATCGGCCCGCTGTCCGGTGGCGAGCGGCGCCGCATCGCGCTCGCCAAGCTGCTCATCGGCGAACCCGAGCTGATCGTCCTGGACGAGCCGACCAACCACCTCGACGTGGAGGGCATCTCCTGGCTCGCCGGCCACCTGCGGGCCCGCCGCTCGGCGCTGGTGGTCGTCACCCACGACCGCTGGTTCCTCGACCAGGTCTGCACCCGCATGTGGGACGTGCAGCGCGGCCAGGTGCACGAGTACGAGGGCGGCTACAGCGACTACGTCTTCGCGCGCGCCGAGCGCGAGCGCATCGCGGCCACCGAGGAGGCCAAGCGGCAGAACCTGATGCGCAAGGAGCTGGCCTGGCTGCGGCGCGGCGCCCCGGCCCGTACCAGCAAGCCGCGCTTCCGCATCGAGGCCGCCAACGCGCTGATCGCCGACGTGCCCCCGCCCCGGGACAGCGCCGAGCTGATGAAGTTCGCCAACTCCCGGCTCGGCAAGACCGTCTTCGACCTGGAGGACGTGACCATCCAGGCCGGGCCGAAGACCCTGCTCAAGCACCTGACCTGGCAACTCGGGCCCGGCGACCGGATCGGCCTGGTCGGCGTCAACGGCGCGGGCAAGACCTCGCTGCTGCGCGCCATGGAACGGGCCGCCCGCACCGAAGGCGAGGAGCAGCCGGCGGCGGGCCGGATCGCGGTCGGCAAGACCGTACGCCTGGCCTACCTGTCGCAGGAGGTCGCCGAACTCGACCCCACCTGGCGCGTCCTACAGGCCGTCGAACAGGTGCGGCAACGCGTTGACCTGGGCAAGGGCCGCGAGATGACCGCCTCGCAACTGTGCGAGCACTTCGGCTTCGCCAAGGAGAAGCAGTGGACGCCGGTCGGCGACCTGTCCGGCGGTGAGCGGCGCCGGCTGCAGATCCTGCGACTGCTGATGGACGAGCCCAACGTGCTCTTCCTGGACGAGCCGACCAACGACCTCGACATCGAGACGCTGACCCAGCTTGAGGACCTGCTCGACGGCTGGCCCGGCTCGCTCGTGGTGATCAGCCACGACCGGTACTTCATCGAGCGCACCACCGACCGCGTCCTCGCGCTGCTCGGCGACGCCACGCTGCGGATGCTGCCGCGCGGCGTCGACGAGTACCTGGAGCGGCGCCAGCGCACGCGGGCGGCGGCCTCCGCCGCGCCGGCCGCCCCCACGGGCCCGGCCGCCGGCGCCGCCGGTGACAAGGACCGGCCGCGCGAGAAGTCGGCGGGCGAGCAGCGCGCCGCGCAGAAGGAGTTGCAGCGCATCGAGCGCCGCCTCGACAAGATCAGCGAGCAGGAGACCAGGCTGCACGCCCAGATCGCCGAGCACGCCACCGACTTCGAGCGCGTCGCCGAACTCGACGGCAAGCTACGGGAGCTGTCGGGCGAACGGGACGAACTGGAATCGCGCTGGCTGGAACTGGCCGACGACGCGTGACCGTTCGCGCCCCCGGCCCCGCCGCCTGACGCGCCTGCGCGACCCGGCCCGGCACCCGCCACACGGGTGCCGGGCCGGGTCGTATCCGGGCCGCTCGCGGCAGGTCGGCGCCGGGATGGCCGGCCCGGGCGGTGCAACGGTCTCGTCACGGGCCGGTATCAGCTCCTGGGCCGGCCGGCCACCGGCACCTGTCATGCGATGACCGGGTGATACAAAGAACACCCGCTCGCCTGCCATCGCCAGGCCGCATTCATGTCCGATTCGCTCCGTCTCCGATGGATTTCAGCCACGGTGACAGCGGGGGAGGCCGGTCGGCCATGGCCCCACGAGAAGGAATGCCGATGTCACAGCCGCCCCAACAGCCGCCGCAGGGCGGCTACGGCGCACCGCGGGACCCGCACGACGGGTCCACCCCGGGTTACGGCGACGCCCCCGGGAGCCACGCGCAACAGCCCGCCCCACCCGGCTACGGCTACCCGCAGCAGCCGACCCAGGTGGCCAACTACGGCTACCCGCAGACGCCGCCCGGCCAGCAGCCGCAGCCGCCGCAGACCCCGCCGCCGGCCCAGGCGCCGCAGACGCCGCCGCCCCCCGGGCCGCCCGGCACCCCGCCGCAGTTCGCCAAGGCCCCGCAGACCCCGCCGCCGCCCGGCCCGCCCGGCGCCCCGGCCCAGGCGCCGCAGACCCCACCGGTCGGCGCCGGAGGCTACGGCTACCCGCAGGCCCCGACCCAGGCGGGCGGCTACGGCTACCCGCAGGCGCCGACCCAGGCCGGCGGCTACGGCTACCCCACGCAGCCGGGCGCGCCGTACGGCGCCGGGCAGCAGGGCCCGTACGGGCAGGGCCCCTACGGGCAGACCCAGCCGGGCGGCTACCCGGCCGGCGCGCCGTTGCCCCAGGGCGCCCCGGGCGGCGACAACCGGCCGGGCAAGCAGCGCATGGCGATCATCGTCAGCGCCGTGGTGGCGATCGCGCTGATCGTCGGCGGCGGCGTGTGGTTCGCCACCAAGGGCGGCGACGACGGCGACAGCGAGGCGAAGAAGAAGGACCCCGGCACCAGCCAGGGCACGACCGGCGGTGAGGAGGGCGAGGGCGGCGTCAAGAAGCGGCCCAAGCCGAAGCTGGTCGGCGGCAACCTGGTCTCCAAGGTCCCGATGCCCCGGGTCAGGGAGCAGGCGAACTCGCCCGGCCTGTGGGCCACCGACAAGGTGTGGGCCAAAGGCCAGATCGACAAGATCGTCGGCTACCCGGTCAGCGGCGGCTCGTCCGCGCAGTACGAGATCCCGCTCGGCGGCGAGCTGTGCTGGGGCAGCACCCAGGTCACCAAGGAGGGCATGACCGCCGTCGTCTTCCAGGACGGCAAGCCCACCGCCGAGAACAAGTACCCCGACTGCAGCGAGGTCGGCCTCGTCGACCTGAACAACGGCAAGCTCGTGTGGCAGCGCAGCATCAAGGAGGCCGACGAGAAGCTCGAGTTCGACGAGGTCACCATCGGCGGCGGCACCATCGCCGCGGGCGGCCTGGACGGCGGCGCCGCGTGGTCCATGAAGGGCGACAAGCTCTGGTCGCCGCAGGCCAACGAGGAGTGCTCGGACTACGGCTACGGCGGCGGCCCCAAGCTGGTGGCGGTGCGCGGCTGCGGCGAGTACGGCGAGGCCCGGATGTCGGTCCAGCTCATCAACCCCAAGGACGGGAACATCCTGTCCGAGTACAAGCTCACCGACGGCCTCGACGACGTGCACGTGGTCTCCACCGACCCGATGGTCATCGGCGTGGACGCCGGCGACTCGACGGGCGCCTCGGTCTCCGACTTCATGACCATCGACCCCTCGCAGCGCAAGGGCAAGCTGGTCAGCAAGATCGCGACCGGCAACGGCAAGTTCACGGCGGAGTGCCAGACCAACGAGGTCGAGTCCTGCACCAAGGTCGTCATCGCCAAGGACAAGCTGTTCATGGCCACCGAGGAGCGCAGCGGCTCCTCCGACACGCTGCCGCAGAACGAGGTCGTGGCGTACTCGCTGACCACCGGCAAGACCGTGGGCAAGACCGACGGCGTGCCCACCTCCAGCATCACGCCGATGCAGTTGGACGAGGACGGCTACCTCATCGCCTACCAGGACACCACGTACCGGGAGGGCGGCGCCGTCTGGCAGATCGACCCGAACACGTACGAGAAGGCCAAGCTGATGCAGAACGCGACGGCCACCGCGGAGACGGAGTCCAACTACAGCCTGGGCCACGAGGTGTTCCTGTGGGCCAACAAGAAGCTGTACATGGGCGACATCTACGCCACCGAGCCGCGCGACTACCAGCGCGGTGAGGACCTCCTAGCGATGGTTTTCGGCCCCAACTGACCAGTGCGGCACTGCTGCACGGATGGTGGCCCCACCGGTACGTTCCGTACTGGTGGGGCCGTTGTCGTGTCGAGAGGATCTCTTTGTGAGCGGAACTGAGCGCGATGGGACGGGTTTCGGCACACCGGCTGCTTCTTCCTGCTAAGGGGCGCGCAATGTCGAACAAGCGTGTAGCTTCCGGGGGCAAGAGATCGGGGGCCGGGTGCGGGCTGGGGGGCTCGCACCGTCGCGACGGCACGATCTCGATCGACACGGGGACCACGGACAACCGGGACGGTCGTCCCCGGGCGGATGGGGGGAGTTCATGGGCGTGCGAGTCATGGTGGTCGACGACCACCGACTGCTCGCCGAGGCGCTCGCCTCGGCGTTGAAGCTCCGCGGGCACCGGGTGCTCGCCGCTGCCGCGCCGAGCGCGGGGGCCGCGGACCTGGTCGTGAGCCGGGCACCCGAGGTGTGCCTGCTGGGCACCGGAACGCCCGCCGAGCCGGGCGTGTTCGAGCCGGTGGTGCGGATCAAGAAGGAGCGGCCCCAGGTCGCGGTCGTGGTGCTCGGTCCGGTGCCCAGCCCGCGCGGCATCGCCGCCGCCTTCGCGGCCGGCGCCTCCGGGTACGTGCGGCACGACGAGCGCATCGAGGGCGTCGAGCGCGCCATGATCAAGGCGCGCGCCGGGGACGCGGCGGTGGCGCCCGGCCTCCTGCAGGGCGCGTTCGCGGAGTTGCTCAACCCCGCGGCGCAACCCGACGACGAGGGCGCCCGGTTGCTGCAACTGCTCACGCCGCGCGAGGTGGAGGTGCTGGTCCGGGTCGCCGAGGGCGAGGACACCCGGCTGATCGCGGCGGGCATGGCCATCGCGCCGAGCACGGCCCGCACGCACGTGCAGCGCGTCCTGATGAAGCTGGGCGTCGGCTCCCGCCTGGAGGCGGCGGCGCTCGCGGCGCGCACCGGGCTGCTCGACCGGGCCACGGCCTCCCGGCGCGCCGCCGCCACGCTGGACGCGCCGGCCGACGCGCCCACCGACGGCCCCGGCGCGGCCCCGCCGCACGCCACCGGCCCGCTGACCCCCGGGCGCCCCGGCGCCGGCGGCCCACCAGCCCCGGGCCGGCTCGGCCGCGGCGGCCAGACCCCGCCGAGCCGCGGCGCCGTCCAGGGACACCCGGGGCGGGTCAGCCCCGGATACGGCGAAGGAGGCCAGGTCCCACCGGGCCGTGGGCCGAACGGCCCCGGCTACCCCGGCCGCCCGGGCCGACCCGAACTCGGCCCACGCGGCGGCGGCGCGGGCCCGGCCCCGGGACCCGGCCGGGGCTGAGCCTCCGGCCCGAGACCGGGCCGGCCGGCGCTGACCTGGCGCGGGACCTGCCGGCCGGCGCTGACCTGGCGCGGGACCTGCCGGCCGGCGCTGACCTGGCGCGGGACCTGCCGGTCGGCGCTGACCTGGCGCGGGACCTGCCGGTCGGCGCTGACCTGGCGCGGCCCGGCCGGGGCCGGGTGCGCGCGGCCCGGCTCAGGGGGCCGGCGTGTCCCGGTCCGGGTCCGGGCCCGGCGTGGTGTCTGCCGCCCGCGACGGCTCGGCCGGGGGCGGCGGGGGCATGGGGCGCAGGTAGAGCCAGCCGAGGAAGAACACGCCGAGGGCGAGCATGCCCAGGCCCGTCCACAGGTTGATGTTGATGTTCTCGGCCTTCTCCAGGTCCGCGTCGGACGCGGTGAGGCCGGCGATGGTGACCAGCACGCCGTAGACCACGAACAGGCCGCCGATGATGCGGCGTACGTCGAAGAGTCGGGCCGCGGTCGCTGACGTGCGCTCAAGCTCGTCGACCTCGTGCTGATAGTCGCTCATGAGGCTGCTTCCTTCGCGGGAGAGGGGCGCTCGGCGCCCGGGTGCGGGGCGGCGGTCACAGGGAGAAGGGGAGGTAGCACAGCGCGGCCAGGATGACCGCGCCCCAGCCGAGCAGCGCGGGCTTGCGGTACCACGCGTCGTCGCCCTCGGCGGGCGGTTCCGACATGCCGGGCGAGCGCGTCCCGTAGACCAGGCCGGCCAGTTGCTCCACCGGCTTGGGCTTGGTCACCAGCGTGACGGCCACCATCACCACCGCGCCGACGACGAAGGCCACGATCGCGGAGACGAAGTTGGCGCCCTGGTCGGAGGGGATGTCGATGACGTGCTGTTTGTACAGCCAGAAGTAGTTCAGCATCGCGGCCACCGTGCCCGACAGCAGCCCCCAGAAGCCGGCCGGGCCCGTGGAGCGCTTCCAGAACATGCCGATGATGAACACGCAGAACAGCGGCACGTTGAAGAAGGAGAACAGGGTCTGGAGGTAGTTCATGATGTTGCTGAAGCTGGCGGCGATGAACGCCGTGCCCATGCCGAGCACCACGCCGATCGCGGTGATCCAGCGCCCGGTGGCCAGGTAGTACGCGTCCGGGCGGTCCTTCTTCACGTACGCGCCCCAGATGTCGTTGGTGAAGACCGTGTTGAAGGACGAGACGTTGGCGGCCATGCCCGCCATGAACGCCGCCAACAGGCCGGTCACCGCGATGCCGAGGACGCCGTTGGGCAGAAGGTCGCGCATGAGGACCGGGATGGCGTCGTTGTACTCGAGCCCGCTGCCCTCCTTGCCCAGCGTCGGCTCCATCACCAGGGCGATCAGGCCGGGCACGATCACCACCATCGGGATGAGGATCTTGGGGAAGGCCGCGATGAGCGGGGTGCGCTTGGCGGCGGAGAGGTTCTTGGCCGACAGGGCGCGCTGCACCTCGGCGAAGTTGGTCGTCCAGTAGCCGAAGCTGAGGACGAAGCCGAGGCCGAGGACGATGGTCAGCCAGTTGGCGCCCAGCGCGTTGGCCTCGCCGATGCCCGTGCCGTCCCAGGCGCTGAGGAAGTCCTCGCCGCCGGTGCCCTCCTTGCGGCCCTCGCCGGTCAGCGAGTCGGTCAGGCCGTCCCAGCCGCCGACCCGCTTGAGCCCGACGACGGTGAGCGGAATCAGCGCGGCGAGGATGACGAAGAACTGGAGTACCTCGTTGTAGATGGCTGAGGAGAGGCCGCCCAGGGTGATGTAGCCGAGCACGAAGAACCCGGCGACCACGATCGCCACCCACTGCGGCCAGCCGAGCAGGGCCTCCAGGACGATCGCCATGGCGTACAGGTTGACGCCGGCGATCAGCACCGAGGAGATGGCGAAGATGAGGGAGCTGAGCAGGTGTGAGGAGGGCCCGAAGCGGTGCAGCAGGAACTCCGGCACGGAGCGCACCTTCGACCCGTAGTAGAAGGGCATCATCACCAGGCCCAGGAAGACCATGGCCGGGATGGCGCCGATCCAGTACCAGTGCACGGTGTACGCGCCGTACTGCGCCCCGTTCGCCGCCATGCCCAGGATCTCCGTCGCGCCCAGGTTGGCCGCGACGAAGGCCAGGCCCGTCACCCAGGCGGGCAGCGACCTGCCCGACAGGAAGAAGTCGAGGCTCGTACGTACGCTGCGGCGCGCGGCGTAGCCGATGCCCAACACGACGACGAAGTAGATCGCCAGGATGGAGTAGTCGAGCCAGTTGATGGAGAGCCGGAGTTCCTCGGCTAGCTGATGCATGGGCCTCTCGCTTCTTCGCGCGAACGGAACGCCAAAGAAAGTACGCGCTATTGTTTGATTCTGAAAGCTAATGTTGGAACGTTTTCGGATCGTGACAGGGGTACGGAGTGAAGAAGACGTCGACCCGCCTCGCGGATGGGCGCGAACTGATCTACTACGACTCCCGCGACGACGTGGTGCGCGACGACCGGGACCCGCGACCGCTGGAGCCGGTCGCCACCTCGTCCGAGATCCGGGCCGACCGGCTGCTCGGCGACCGCGTCGCCATCGCCTCGCACCGCCAGACGCGCACCTACCACCCGCCCGCCGACGCCTGCCCGCTGTGCCCCTCGCGCCCGGCCGACCCCGGCGCGAGCGGCGCCGCCGCCGCGGCCCGGCACAGCGAGATCCCCGCCACCGACTACGACGTCGTCGTGTTCGAGAACCGCTTCCCCTCGCTGGCCGGCGACGCCGGGCGCTGCGAGGTGGTCTGCTTCACCGCCGACCACGACGCCTCCTTCGCCGACCTCACCGAGGACCAGGCCGCCCTCGTCCTCGCCGCCTGGCGCGACCGCACCGCCGAACTGGCCCAACTCCCCGCCGTCGAGCAGGTCTTCTGCTTCGAGAACCGGGGCGCCGAGATCGGCGTGACCCTCGGCCACCCGCACGGCCAGATCTACGCGTACCCCTTCGTCACCCCGCGCACCGCGCGCATGCTGGAGTCGCTGGCCGCGCACCGACAGCGCACCGGCGGCCGAAACCTGTTCGACGACGTGGTCGCCGACGAGCTGGCCGACGGGCGCCGCGTCGTCATCGACGCCGAGCACTGGACGGCCTTCGTCCCGTACGCCGCCCACTGGCCGTACGAGGTGCACCTCTACCCCCGGCGCCGGGTGCCCGACCTGCTGGCCCTGGGCGAGGCGGCGCGGGCCGAGTTCCCACGGGTCTACCTGGAGCTGCTGCGCCGCTTCGACCGCCTCTTCGGCCCCGGCGAGCCGCCCACGCCCTACGTCTCGGCCTGGCACCAGGCGCCGCTCAGCGTCCCCGACCGGGCCGATTTCGCCCTTCACCTTGAGCTTTTCACCATCCGACGGACTTCCGGCAAGCTGAAGTTCCTCGCGGGTTCCGAATCCGGCATGAATGTGTTCATCAACGATGTGCCGCCAGAGGCCGCGGCGCAGCGACTGCGAGAGGTAGCGAGCACGTGAGCAACGGACAGAAGTACCTGGTCACCGGCGGAGCGGGATACGTCGGGAGCGTGGTCGCCGCACATCTGCTGGCGGCCGGGCACCGGGTGACCGTCCTGGACGACCTGTCCACCGGGCACCGGGTGGGCGTGCCCGAGGGCGCCGAGTTCATCGAGGGGCGCGTCCAGGACGCGGCGCGCTGGCTGGACTCCTCGTACGACGGCGTGCTCCACTTCGCGGCGTCCTCGCAGGTCGGCGAGTCGGTCACGCACCCCGAGAAGTACTGGGCGAACAACGTCGGCGGCACCATGGCGCTGCTGGCCGCGATGCGCGACGCGGGCGTGCGCACCCTCGTCTTCTCCTCCACGGCCGCCACCTACGGCGAGCCCACCGCGACCCCCATCGTCGAGGACGCGGCGACCGCGCCCACCAACCCGTACGGCGCCAGCAAGCTCGCCGTGGACCACATGATCAGCGGCGAGTGCGTCGCGCACGGCCTGGCCGCCGTCTCGCTGCGCTACTTCAACGTCGCCGGCGCCTACGGCCGCTACGGCGAGCGCCACGACCCCGAGTCGCACCTGATCCCGCTGATCCTCCAGGTCGCCCAGGGCAAGCGGGAGGCGATCTCCGTCTTCGGCGACGACTACCCGACGCCGGACGGCACCTGCGTGCGCGACTACATCCACGTGGCCGACCTCGCCGAGGCCCACCTGCTCGCCCTCACCGCCGCCACCGCCGGCGAGCACCTGATCTGCAACCTCGGCAACGGCAACGGCTTCTCGGTCCGCGAGGTCATCGAGACGGTGCGCAAGGTCACCGGGCACCCGGTGCCCGAGGTGATCGCGGGGCGCCGGGGCGGCGACCCGGCGGTGCTCGTCGCCTCCGCCGAGCGCGCCAGGGACCGGCTCGGATGGCAGCCGACCCGCGCCGACCTGGCCGGGATCGTCGAGGACGCCTGGGAGTTCGCCCAGCGCGGGGAGCGGGAGAGCGCGTGAACGAGAGCGGCGCGCGGCGGCCGACGGCGGACCGGACAGCCCGGTCCGCCCCGGCCGCCGCGCCCCCCGGCGACGGGGCCGACGGAACCGGTGGCGGCGAGCGCGCGCGGGTGGCGGCGGCCGTCGCCGGCTTCCGCGCGGCGCACGGCACCGAACCGGCCGGCGTGTGGGCCGCGCCGGGCCGGGTCAACCTGATCGGCGAGCACACCGACACCAGCGGCGGCCTGGCCATGCCGTTCGCGCTGCCGCACACGACGCTGGCCGCCGCGTCGGCCCGCCCGGACGGGGTGCTGCGGCTGCACTCGGCCAACGCCCCGGGCGGCGCCGTGGAGTTGGCCCTCGACGCGCTGAGCCCGGCCGCCGGGGGCGGCTGGGCGGCCTACCCGGCCGGGGTGGCGTGGGCCATGCGGGAGGCGGGGCTGCCGGTCGGCGGCGCCGACGTGCACGTCACCAGCACCGTGCCCACCGGCGCCGGCCTCTCCTCGTCGGCGGCCCTTGAGGTGGCCACGGCGAGCGCGCTGAACGACCTGTACGGCCTCGGCCTCACCGCCGAGCGCCTCGCGCGGCTCGCCCAGCGGGCCGAGAACGGCTTCGTCGGAGTGCCCTGCGGAATCATGGACCAGATGGCGTCCGCCTGCTGCACTGCGGGCCACGCCCTCTACCTGGACACCCGCGACCTGACCCACCGGGCCGTGCCCTTCGACGTGGCGGCCCACGGGCTGCGGCTGCTGGTGGTCGACACCCGGGTCCAACACGAACTGGGCGACGGCGCGTACGCGAACCGGCACGCCGCCTGCGAGCTCGGCGCGCGCCGGCTCGGCGTGCCGGCGCTGCGGGACGTGGCGTACGGGGAGCTGGACGCCGCCCTGGAGAAGCTGGCCGACGACCCCGTCGTACGGCGCCGGGTGCGGCACGTGGTGACCGAGAACCGCCGGGTCGAGGAGGTCATCGCGCTTCTTGAGGCGGGCGAGGCCCGGGCGATCGGGCCCGTGTTGACCGCTGGCCACGCCTCGCTCCGCGACGACTTCGAGGTCTCCTGCGCCGAACTCGACCTGGTGGTGGAGACGGCGAACGCGGCGGGCGCGCTCGGGGCGCGGATGACCGGCGGCGGTTTCGGCGGCAGCGCCATCGCGCTGGTGCCGGACGCGGCGGCGGACGCGGTCGCCGCGGCCGTCACCGAGGCGTTCGCGGCGGCGGGCTTCCGCGCCCCGCGCATCTTCCCGGCGACCCCCGACGCCGGCGCGCGCCGGCTCCCGACCGCCTAGCCCCCGCGCCGCAGCGGCTTCCGGCCAGGCGGCGATCGGCTCGCCCCCTGGCCGGCGGGCCCGCTCCCGTCAGCGGGCGGTCACGGGGCCGCGCGCGCCGTCGGCGCGCGGAGGCGGGTGGGGCGCGGGGCCGCGCCCCGGACCGGCGGCGGCCCCGCGCGGGCCTTGGCCCGCCCTCGGGCCAACGTGCCAGCCCCGCCCCCGCGCCAACCCGCCTCCGCGTCAGCCCTGCCTACGCGTCGGCGATGCGCTTGACCAGCAGGTGGTCCGTCTCGCCCGGCGGGTAGTCCTCGACCACGCCCACGATCGTGTAGCCCAACTTCTCGTAGAAGCGCGGCGCTTGGAACCCCCAGGTCTCCACCCGGGCGTGTACGCAGTCGAGTTCGTCGCGCGCCTTGCGTTCGGCCTCGGCCATCAGCCGCGAGCCGAGGCCCGCGCCGCGCCACCGCTCGTCCACCCACAGCAGGTCCACGTGCAGCCAGTGGCCCCAGGCGTACCCGACGAGGCCGCCGGCCAACTCCCCGTCCGCGTCCCGGGCGTAGAGCTGAAGTGGCCGTTCGTCATCGGCGGGGGTGCCGCGCAGCGCGCGCATGACGGGTGACCGGGCGGAGTTGGTGTCTTCCAGCCGCTCCTCGATCACATTTCTTCGGTCATGATTGACTTCATCCTCAATGTGGAACACAGGGCTCAGCCTAAACAGTTGGCTGGGGCAGTTTTGTAAATTCGCTTCCGTTGCACGACCTCGGTCGTAGGCTGATGCACAGCGCCGGTGGGGGCCGGTGCGTATCAGGGGGCGAGGCAGGCAGGTACGACGCCTGGGGCTGCGTCTTCGGCTCCGTGCGGCGGCGGCCGTCGGGACTGGTGGCGGGGCACGTGGGTTTCGGCCGGCGGGCTTGAGTTCCGGGCGCCGTACCCGCACTGTTTGTTCGCTCACACGCGCTCCACCTGGTCCACGGCACATTCGCACGGTTCTCCGCACGCACCGGTTCGTGGTTTCTCGCTTTCTGTTCTCCGTTCAACGTCTCTCTTTTTCTCCGTATCCGCGTTCGCGGGACATGGGTAGTCCATGGGGGTGGCTATGGCACGTATCCGGGTTCTGGTGGCCGACGACCATCGCATCTTCGCCGAGTCGCTCGCCGCCGCCCTCGCGGCGGAACCGGACGTGGACGTCGCGGCGGCCGGCAGCGGCCCAGCCGCCATGCGTTCCCTGGAGCGGGCATCGGCCGAGGGGCGGCGGTTCGACGTGCTGCTGGTCGACGCCGACCTCGGCGTCGCCATCAGCGACATCGCGCCACCCAGGCCCGAGCGGCTGCCCGAGGGGGTGGCCGAGCGCCCCGAGCGGCGCGCGGTGGACGGAATCTCCCTGGTCGACGGGGTGCGCACGGCGCAGCCCGCGGTGCGCACCGTGGTCCTTGCCGAGCGCGACGACCCGCGCCGGGCCGCGCTGGCGCTCCAAGCCGGGGCGAGCGGCTGGGTGGCCAAGGACTGCTCGCTCTCCCGGCTGCTCGCGGTCATCCGCGGCGTACTGCGCGACGAGACCCACCTCCCGCCCGCGCTGCTGACCGGGGTGCTGCGCGAGCTGACCGCGGCCCGCAAGCACCGCACCGAGAGCGAGCGCCTGGTGGAGTCGCTGACGCCCCGCGAGCGCGAGGTGCTGCGCTGCATGGTGGCCGGCCTCGGCCGCAAGGCGGTCGCCGAGCGGCTGTACCTGTCGCCGCACACGGTCCGTACGCACATGCAGAACGTGCTCGGCAAGCTGGGCGTGCACTCCACGCTGGCCGCCGTCGCGCTGGCCCGCCGCGCGGGGGTCGGCCCGGTGGACCTAGCCGGGGAGGTTGTCGAACGGGGCGGTCAGCTCGCGTAGCAACCCGGCCAGTTCGCGGCGCTGCCCCGCGGACAACTCGGCCAGGATGGCCCGCTCCTGGGCGAGCAGCCCGGCCAGCGCCTGATCGGCGCGGTCCCGGCCCTCGGCGGTCAGCCGCACCAGCACCCCGCGCCGGTCGCTGGGATCCGGCAGCCGCTCGACGAGGCCCTTCTTGGCGAGCCGGTCGATGCGATTGGTCATCGTGCCCGACGTGACCAGCGTCTGTGTCAGCAACTGCCCGGGCGAGAGCTGGTACGGGGCCCCGGCGCGCCGCAGCGAGGTCAGTACGTCGAACTCCCACGGCTCCAGTTGATGCTCGGCGAAGGCGATCCGCCGCGCCCGATCCAGGTGTCGGGCGAGCCTGCTCACGCGGCTCAGCACCTCCAGCGGCTCCACGTCGAGGTCCGGGCGTTCCCGCCGCCACGCCGCGACCAGCCGATCGACCTCGTCCTCCATGTCGATCAGTGTAGTGGGTCTGTCGATATGAAGTCTCTTGACGTCGAGAGATATTTGCCGTGATGCTTGGGCATCGAAGGGCGGGAAGCGCCCTTGCGCTTCGGATCGACCTGAACCTGCAAGGGGGTTCGAACATGCCCGAACTACCGCTCTGGGACCCGAAACAGTATTTACGTCACTCCGTCCACCGCACGCGCCCCTTCCTCGATCTCCTCGCCCGCATCCCCGACCTGCCCGCGCCACCGGCCGACAGGGCGCCCGCCGACCCCACGCCCCGACCCACCCCACCTGCCCCGCGCATAGCTGACCTGGGCTGCGGCCCGGGCAACGTGACCGCCCTGCTCGCCACCCGGTGGCCCACCGCGCACATCACCGGGTACGACAACTCGACGGACATGCTCCGCGAGGCGCAGTCCCACGCCGGGCCCACGGAGGGCGGCGGCAGGCTCGATTTTCGGCCCGCCGACGCCGCCACCTGGGTGCCCGACGAGCCGTACGACCTGATCGTCTCCAACGCGGCCCTGCAGTGGGTGCCGAACCACCCCGAGTCCTTCGAGTCCTGGGTGGGCGCCCTCACCCCGGGCGGCACCTTCGCCTTCCAGGTGCCCGGCAACTTCGTCTCACCCAGCCACGCGCTGCTCGGCGAACTGTGCGACACCCCGCGCTGGCGGGACCGCCTCGACGGGCAGGGCCGCCGCTTCGTGCACATCCTCAGCCCGGCCGCCTACCTGGAGCGCCTGATCGGCCTCGGCTGCACGGTCGACGCCTGGGAGACCACCTACGTCCAGGTGCTCGCCGGCGCGGACCCCGTGCTCGACTGGGTCAAGGGCACCGCGCTGCGGCCGATCCTCACCGCGCTGGCCGACGACCCCGAGACGACCGCGGAGTTCCTCGCCGAGTACCGGGACCTGCTGCGCAAGGCGTACCCGCAGGGCCCGTACGGCACGGTCTTCCCCTTCCGCCGCATCTTCGTCGTGGCCCGCCGGGCGGACGGATGATCGCCGCGGTGGACCACGTACAACTCGGCGCCCCACCCGGCCGCGAGGACGCGCTGCGCGCGTACTACGGGGGCGTCCTCGGCCTGACCGAGGTCCCCAAGCCACCGGCGCTCGCGGCCCGGGGCGGCTGCTGGTTCGAGGCCGGCCCGGTCGCCCTGCACCTGGGCGTCGAACCGGGCTTCCGCCCCTCGGCCACGGCCCACCCCGGGCTGCGGGTACGGGACATCGACGCGTTCGCCCGCCGCCTTGAGGCCCACGGGGCCGCGGTCACCTGGGACGACAGACTTCCGGGCTACCGCCGCTTCTTCGCGCACGACCCGGTGGGCAACCGGCTGGAGTTCCTGGAGCCGACCCCGGACCGGACCGCGCCCGGCGCACCCCAGCCGGCCGACCCGGACGGTTGAGCACCCCGCTGAGCAAGCGCCGGCCCCGGCACCCGGCCGGGCCGGCCGCCCGGGCGGGCAGGTGCGGGGGCGCGGACGGGCACGTGGCGCGCGGGGCGCGCGGGAAGTGCGCCCGGCGCCCGACCACGACCCGGGCTGCGGCAGCCCTGGCCGGGCGCTGTGCGGGCCCCGGGCCCGGCGGGCGGGGGCGCGGGCTACGCGTCGAAGACGCGGCGCAGGTCGATCTCGACCGGGTACGGCACGTCGGTGCGCAGCACGTCGGTGTGCACGGGGCCCGCCGGGGCGGGGGCGTACACGCCGGTCCGCGCGTCCAGGTGGAACTCGTGCACGACCGGCGCGTCGTCCTCGCCGCGCTCCACCCGCCAGAAGTACGGCACACCCGCCTCCGCGTACATCGCCGGCTTGCGGAACCGGTCCTCGCGGCGCGAGCGCTGCGAGACGACCTCCACCACGAGCGCCACCGCCGTCACGGGTACGCACTCCAGCGAGAAGAAGTCGAGCCCGGTGCGGTCGAAGACGACCACATCGGGCTTCGGGGGGTTGTACGCGTCGACCAGGACGCAGCGGTGCGCGTTGACGGCGAAGGGGGCGGAGCGGGCACCGCGCAGCGCGAAGTACAGCTCATCTCGCACCGTGTCGTGCCACTGACAGGTCATGCCCCGGACCACGATCGCCCCATCCACCAGTTCCCAGTCGAAGGGCAGATCCAGGTTCTTGACCTGCTCACAGGTCCAGCCCTGAGCTGGCGGATGCATCCAGTCGACTGGCTCGGCGGTCACGGCTTCCCCCTATCTCCTTCAGCCTAACTGCCGGCCCCGCCAGGAGATCCGTTTCAGCGGCCGGCCCCAGCACGCGAAAGCCCCGCCCCCCGGTCGTACGAGACGCGGGGGAGCGGGGCCGGTGCCAGCGAGGTGGGGCTCAGTTCTTGCGGTGGCCTATCAGGCGGGGCTTGGGCTCCAGGCCGTCGAGGCCGTGCCAGGCCAGGTTCACCAGGTGGGCGGCGACCTCGGCCTTCTTGGGCTTGCGGACGTCCAGCCACCACTGCCCGGTGAGGGCCACCATGCCGACCAGGGCCTGGGCGTACAGCGGGGCCAGCTTGGCGTCGAAGCCGCGGGCCTTGAACTCCAGGCCCAGGATGTCCTCGACCTGGGTGGCGATGTCGCTGATCAGCGAGGCGAAGGTGCCCGTCGACTGCGCCACGGGGGAGTCCCGCACCAGGATGCGGAAGCCGTCGGTGTACTGGTCGATGTAGTCGAGCAGGGCGAAGGCCGCCTGCTCCAGGAGTTCGCGGGGGTGCCCGGCGGTCAGGGCGCCGGTCACCATGTCGAGGAGTTGGCGCATCTCGCGGTCCACGACGACGGCGTACAACCCCTCCTTGCCGCCGAAGTGCTCGTAGACCACCGGCTTGGAGACCCCGGCCTTGGCCGCGATCTCCTCCACCGAGGTGCCCTCGAAGCCGCGTTCGGCGAAGAGCGTGCGACCGATGTCCAGCAGTTGCTCGCGGCGCTCCTTGCCCGTCATGCGGACGCGCCGCGCTCGCCGGCCTCCCGCGCTCGCGGACCGGCTCTTGCTGCTACTGGTACTGCTGTCGATCGCCACGTCCTCCATCATGCCGCGCCGGCGGTTTCCCTCACCCGATCGGCGGTGGCGTCCGTGCGGCGGGCGTCGAGCCGGTTCTCGGTGGGCCAGCGCACGTCATAGGCCCAGCCGGCCTTCTCGAACCAGCGGATGATGCGGGCGCTGGAGTCGATCTGGCCACGCATCACGCCGTGCCGGGCGCTCGTCGGGTCCGCGTGGTGCAGGTTGTGCCAGGACTCGCCGCAGGAGAGCACCGCCAGCCACCACACGTTGCCCGAGCGGTCGCGGGACTTGAAGGGGCGCTTGCCCACCGCGTGGCAGATGGAGTTGATCGACCACGTCACGTGGTGCAGCAGCGCGACCCGCACCAGCGAGCCCCAGAAGAAGGCCGTCAGCGCGCCCTGCCAGGACCAGGTGACCAGGCCGCCGACGAGCGGCGGCAGGGCCAGCGAGACGAGCGTCCACAGCACGAACTGGCGGGAGATGCGGCGCAGTGCCGGGTCCCTGATCAGGTCCGGCGCGTACTTGTGCTGCGGGGTCTGCTCCTCGTTGAACATCCAGCCGATGTGCGCCCACCACAGGCCCTTCATGAGCGCCGGGACGCTCTCCCCGTACCGCCACGGCGAGTGCGGGTCGCCCTCGGCGTCGGAGAACTTGTGGTGCTTGCGGTGGTCGGCGACCCAGCGGACCAGCGGGCCCTCGACGGCCAGCGAGCCGGCGATCGCCAGGGCGATCCGCAGGGGCCGCTTCGCCTTGAATGAACCGTGCGTGAAATACCGGTGGAACCCGATGGTGATGCCGTGGCAACCGATGTAATACATCGCGACCAGCAGTCCGAGATCCAGCCAACTGACCCCCCAACCCCAGGCC
Source organism: Streptomyces sp. MGP-BFMKR1 (assembly GCF_057766585.1). Classification (NCBI taxonomy): domain Bacteria; kingdom Bacillati; phylum Actinomycetota; class Actinomycetes; order Kitasatosporales; family Streptomycetaceae; genus Streptomyces; species Streptomyces sp. MGP-BFMKR1. The sequence goes on along the minus strand of NZ_CM173408.1, from coordinate 3,204,673 downwards.
AGCGGGATCGCCGCCAGCAGGGCGGCGAAGGGGACGACGATGAACACCATCAGGGTGATCTGCTCGATCGACCCCTTGCTGTCACCGCCCAGCGTCGCGGTCGGAAGAGAGGATTCCGGGGCTTTTGGCACGTCGTCGATCACGTCGGGGCTTGCAGTCATGGGTTCCCTCAGGGGGGTCGGGACACGGCTACGCAAACGTAACCTACGGCTACGTAAGTATGGCAGGGCCGCGACCCAGGACAAGGGGGCTGTGGACAACGGGCGATGCAGCGCCCGCGACCAGGGGTCCTATCCTGGTGCGGTCGGACAGCGCGGTCCGCAAAATCGCCCAAAGTGCTCGTACTCGCGAGGAGCCGCACCTGTGAGCAGTGCCGAGACCGCCAGCAACGCCCATCTGGTCCCCGAACACACCAACCCCGCGGACGGTGCCGCGAGCGCCGCGGACGCCACCCGGCAGGGCGCGGCCCTTCGGGCGGACATCCGCCGCCTGGGGGACCTGCTGGGGGAGACCCTCGTCCGCCAGGAGGGTCGCGACCTCCTCGACCTCGTGGAGCGCGTGCGCGCCCTGACCCGTACCACCGGGACGGGCAAGGACGCCGAAGCCCAGCCGGGCGAGTCGGCCGCCGAGCTGCTCGAGGCCACGGACCTGGAGACCGCCGCCAAGCTCGTGCGGGCCTTCTCCACCTACTTCCACCTGGCCAACGTCACCGAGCAGGTGCACCGTGGCCGCGAGCTGCGGGCCCACCGCGCGGCCGAGGGCGGCATCCTGGCCCGCACCGCCGACCAGCTCAAGGACGCCGACCCCGAGCACCTGCGGGAGACCGTCGCCCACCTGAACGTACGGCCCGTCTTCACCGCGCACCCCACCGAGGCCGCCCGCCGCAGCGTGCTGAACAAGCTGCGCCGCGTCGCCTCCCTCCTGGACCGGCTCGCCGACGAGGGCGACAGCCGCCGCACCCAGTTGCGGCTGGCCGAGAACATCGACCTGCTGTGGCAGACCGACGAGCTGCGGGTGGCCCGGCCCGAGCCCGCCGACGAGGCCCGCAACGCCGTCTACTACCTGGACGAGCTGCACGCGAACGCCGTCGGCGACGTCCTGGAGGACCTCGCCGCCGAGCTGGAGCGCGTCGGCTCCCCGCTGCCCGCCGGCACCCGGCCGCTCACCTTCGGCACCTGGATCGGCGGCGACCGCGACGGCAACCCCAACGTCACCCCCGAGGTCACCTGGGACGTGCTGCTGCTCCAGCACGAGCACGGCATCACCGACGCCATGCGGGCCGTGGACGACCTGCGGGCGGCCCTGTCCAACTCCATCCGCAACGGCGGGGCCACCGAGGAACTGCTGGCCTCCCTCCAGGCGGACCTGGACCACCTGCCGGAGATCAGCCCCCGCTACAAGCGGCTGAACGCCGAGGAGCCGTACCGCCTCAAGGCCACCTGCGTCCGGCAGAAGCTCATCAACACCCGCGAACGGCTCGCCGCCGGCACCGCCCACCAGGCGGGCCGCGACTACCTGGGCACCGCGGAACTCCTCGCCGACCTCCAGCTCATCCAGGACTCGCTGCGCCAGCACCGTGGCCAGCTCATCGCCGACGGCCGCCTGGAGCGCACCATCCGCACGCTGGCCGCCTTCGGCCTCCAGCTCGCCGTGATGGACGTACGCGAGCACGCCGACGCGCACCACCACGCCCTCGGGCAGCTCTTCGACCGGCTCGGCGAGGAGTCCTGGCGGTACGCCGACATGCCGCGCGACTACCGGCGCAAGCTGCTCGCCAAGGAGCTGCGTTCGCGCCGCCCGCTCGCGCCCTCCCCCGCCCCGCTGGACGCCGCGGGCGCCAAGACGCTCGGCGTGTTCCGCACCGTGCGCGAGGCGTTCGAACGGTTCGGGCCCGAGGTCATCGAGTCGTACATCATCTCCATGTGTCAGGGCGCCGACGACGTCTTCGCCGCCGCCGTGCTCGCCCGCGAGGCCGGGCTGATCGACCTGCACGCCGGCTGGGCCAAGATCGGCATCGTGCCGCTCCTCGAGACCACGGACGAGCTGCGCGAGGCCGACCGCATCCTGGACGACATGCTGGCCGACCCCTCCTACCGACGCCTGGTCGCGCTGCGCGGCGACGCGCAGGAGGTCATGCTCGGCTACTCGGACTCCTCCAAGTTCGGCGGCATCACCACCAGCCAGTGGGAGATCCACCGGGCCCAGCGCCGGCTGCGTGACGTCGCGCACCGGCACGGGGTGCGGCTGCGGCTCTTCCACGGTCGCGGCGGCACCGTCGGGCGCGGCGGCGGCCCCACCCACGACGCGATCCTCGCCCAGCCCTGGGGCACCCTGGAGGGCGAGATCAAGGTGACCGAGCAGGGCGAGGTCATCTCCGACAAGTACCTGGTGCCCTCCCTCGCCCGGGAGAACCTGGAGCTGACGGTGGCGGCCACGCTCCAGGCGTCCGCGCTGCACACCGCGCCGCGCCAGTCCGACGAGGCGCTCGCCCGCTGGGACGCCACCATGGACACGGTCTCGGACGCGGCGCACGACGCGTATCGCGCGCTGGTGGACGACCCGGACCTGCCCGCCTACTTCTTCGCCTCCACCCCCGTCGACCAGTTGGCCGAACTGCACCTGGGCTCGCGCCCCTCGCGCCGCCCCGACAGCGGCGCCGGTCTCGACGGACTGCGGGCCATCCCGTGGGTGTTCGGCTGGACCCAGTCGCGGCAGATCGTGCCCGGCTGGTTCGGCGTCGGCTCCGGGCTCAGGGCCGCCCGCGAGGCCGGGCTCGACACCGTCATCGACGAGATGCACGAGCACTGGCACTTCTTCCAGAACTTCCTGTCCAACGTCGAGATGACGCTCGCCAAGACCGACCTGCGCATCGCCCGGCACTACGTGGACACCCTCGTGCCCGACGAGCTGAAGCACGTCTTCTCGGTCATCGAGGCCGAGCACGAGCTGACCGTCCGCGAGGTGCTGCGCATCACCGGCGGCAAGGAACTCCTGGACACCAACCCGGCGTTGAAGCGGACCTTCCGCGTCCGGGACGCCTACCTGGACCCGATCTCCTACCTCCAGGTCACCCTGCTGCACCGGCAGCGCGAGGCCGCCAAGCGCGGCGAGGAGCCCGACCCGCTGCTCGCCCGCGCCCTGCTGCTCACCGTCAACGGCGTGGCGGCCGGACTGCGCAACACGGGCTGAGCGCGCGCGTACGACACGCGTACGGCAGTCGAACCGGGCCGGCTCCCCTCGGGGGCCGGCCCGGTCCGCGTCCGGCCCCGCCGCGCCGTGACTCCGACGCGCCGCGCCCTGACGCCCCGGCGTACTACGCGACCCGTGGGCCTCAGCGGCACGTCAGGGTGAGGCGGCGCAGCTCGATCCGCTCGCTGGACCTGGTGGCGCCGGTCTCGTACAGCACCGCGACTTCGTCGCGCCCGGTCGGGGCGAGGTCGGAGTACGCGGCGGGCCCGGCGGCGACCACGGCCTCGCGCGCCCAGGTGCGGCCGGCGTCCGTGCTGCGCCGGACCGTCAGATGGCGGCGCTCGCGGGGGTGTTCGGGGGCGGAGAAGAGCAGGGCCGGGCAGGCGGCGTCGTCGGCGTGCAACAGCGCGCCCTTGACGACGGGCGCCACCAGCTTGGGACGCGGCTGGTAGGGCGCGGTGAAGCGCGTGCCGCCGTCGGCGCTGTACGTGTCGAGCCGGGTCGCGGGATGGCTGCCGCCCTGGTCGCGGGCGTTGACGTAGAGCCGGCCGTCGGGCAGTTCGGCGACGGCGTTCTCGTCCGGCCGCAGCCTGCCGTCCGTGTGGTGGTCGAGGGCGCCCACGCGCCAGCTCTGGCCGTGGTCGTCGCTGTAGAGCAGGTGGGCGCCGGAGCCGCGCGCCGTGGTGTGGTTGGCGGCCACCACGAGCCGCCCCGGGTGCCGCTGCGTGAGGGCGATGCCGTGCCCCGGGCCGGTCGCGTACCAGCGCCACCCGGCTGGCTTCACACTCCGGGTGATCTCCGTGGCCCGGGACCAGGTCGCCCCCGCGTCGGCGCTGCGCTGCACGTACACGCGCCGGCCGTCGCCGGGCGACACGCCGCCCGCCTCGATCTCCGGCTGGGTCACCGAGCCCGACTGCCGGGTGGTGAGCAGGACGATGTCCCCGCTGGCCGGGTCGACGACGGGGGCGGGATTGCCGGCCACGTTCCGCCCGTTGTCCGCGACCCGGGCGAGCGGCCCCCAGCGACACCCCCCGTCGGTCGAACGCCGGCTGACCACCTCGATGTCCCCGTGGTCCGCGGCGCTGGTACGGCGCGCTTCGGCGAAGGCGAGCAGATCGTCCCCGACGCGGACCAGGGCGGGGATGCGGAACGTGTGGTAGCCGGCGGTTCCCGAGACGAAGGGGGTGGAGGTGGTGCAGGCGGCGGCACGGGGCGCGTCGTCGGACTTCTTGAACGCCTGGGCCGTGAGCGGGATGGCGGCGACGGTGAGCACTAACGCGGCGGCGCCCCACGGGCGTCTTCGCCGGAAAAGGGTGCGGATCATGCCGGGACTATGGCACCGCGCGCGAGGGGTTGTGCGGATATTCCGCCATTTATGGGCGCTGCGGGCGTGACCCCTCCGCGGCCCGCCCCACCCTCACAACACCACGAACGCCGCCCCCAGCACCCCCACCCCCGCGAGGCCCAGCGCCCAGGCCGGGCGGTGGAGGCGGAGGGCGCCGGCTAGGAGGACGGAGGCGAGGAGGAGGGCGCCGCCCAGGGGGACCCAGGCGTAGAGGAGGCCGGGGAGGCCGGTGCGGACCGCGTCGTGGGTGCCGGGCTTGAGGACGACCGGGATGCGCTGGCCCTTGCCGTCGGTGACGGTGGCGTCGATGCGTACCTTCGGATGGTCCGCGCCCGCGGCGCCCGCCGTGAAGGGGCCCGTACACCAGTCGTCGTGGCAGGCGGCGACCGTGAGCGTGCCGCGCTCCTTGCCCTTGGTGAACATCGCGTGCTGGGCCGTGCCCCACGACGTCCACACCCCGGCCGCCAGCACCACCAGCACGATCAGGGCCATCACCACGTGCCGGCCGAGCAGCAGCAACCCGTACGCGCTCTCGCCGGCCCGGCGCAACCGGCCACGGCGCGCGGCGCGGCCGGTCGTCCGGCGCGGCGGCGGGGCGGGGGCGGCCGGCGCGTGCCCGGGGTCGGGCGCGGGAGCGGAGCCGGGAGCGGGTCCGGTCTCGGCGGTGGGCGCGACCCGTTGGGCGGGGATGCGGCCCGCCGCGGCGGCGCGGGCGGGAGCGGGGGTCGCGCCGTGCGCCGGGCGCTCGGAGTTCGTTCCGGTCGGCACCATGGCGGCGATCCTTGGGCCTGTGGGCCGGCCGCGTCAAGGCGCGGGTTACGTCTCGGTAGCAACGGTGGCCACATGTCCGCTATGCCCCCGCCCGGTGGGCTCGGCCCGAGGTCATGGGCGTGCGCCGGCCCGGCAGGCCGTGGTGGCCGGCGCTACGTCACGAGTTGTACGTGCTCTGCGCGCGCTCCAACCCTTCGAGGATCAGCGCCTCCACCGCGTCGGCCGCGCGGTCCACGAAGTAGTCCAACTCCTTGCGTTCGGTGGACGAGAAGTCCTTGAGCACGAACGCCGCCACGTCCATCCGGCCCGGCGGGCGGCCGATGCCGAAGCGGACCCGGAAGTAGTCGGGGCCGAACGACTTGGTGAGCGACTTGAGCCCGTTGTGCCCGTTGTCGCCCCCGCCGCACTTGAGCCGCAGTGCCCCGTAGTCGATGTCCAACTCGTCGTGGACGGCGATGATCCGCGCGGCGGGCACCTTGTAGAAGTCGCTGAGCGCGGCCGTCGGGCCGCCCGAGAGGTTCATGTACGACATCGGCTTGGCCAGCACCACGCGGCGGTTCGCCGGCCCCGGCGGGCCGACGCGTCCCTCCACGACCTGGGCCCGGGCCTTGTGCGCCTTGAACCGGCCGCCCATCCGCTCCGCGAGCAGGTCGGCCACCATGAAGCCCACGTTGTGCCGGTTGGCCGCGTACTCGGGGCCCGGGTTGCCCAGGCCCACCACGAGCCAGGGGCCGTCTGTGTCACTCATCTGCGTGCTCTCCGGTGCGTGGGGTGAGGTGGGGCGGCTGGGCTGCGGGGCGCCGCGCGGGTGGCGGGCGCGTGAGAACCGTAGCGGGCCGGGCGAGTCGTCCACCGCGTGGGCCCCGGACGCCGCGCGCCGCCGGCCCGGCCCGGGGTGCGGGGGCGGAACGGCGGCGGCGGTGTGGTGCGGGGTGACACCGCAGGGGTGTCGGGGTGACTCCTGGGCTCAGCCCTCGGAGCCCTCGCCCTCACCCTCGGACTCGGCCGGGGCCTCGGCCTGGGCGGCGACGACCTGGAGCACGACGGTGTCCTCGTCGACGGCCAGCGTGGTGCCGGCGGGCAGGGTGATGTCCTTGGCCAGCACGGAGTGGCCGGAGTCCAGGCCCGCGACGGAGACGGTGACCGACTCCGGGATGTGGGTGGCCTCGGTCTCGACGGGCAGCGAGTTGAGCAGGTGCTCCAGCAGGTTGCTGCCCGGCGCGAGGTCGCCCTCGGTGTGGATCGGGATGTCGACGGTGACCTTCTCGCCGCTCTTGACGGTCAGCAGGTCCACGTGGACCAGGAAGCCACGGATGGCCTCACGCTGCACCGCCTTGGGGATGACGAGCTCCTTCTTGCCGTTCAGGTCGAGCGCGATGAGCACGTTCGGGGTCTTGAGCGCCATCATCAGCTCGTGGCCCGGCAGCGCGACGTGCACCGGGTCGGCGCCGTGGCCGTAGATGACACCGGGGACGTGCTCGGTGCGGCGGAGACGGCGGGCGGCGCCCTTGCCGAACTCGTTGCGGAGCTGTACGGGAACCTTGACCTCAGCCATTGCTGCACTCCTCGTAGAAAAGGGATCTGGAAGCCGTTACTCGGCCTACGACAGACCTGCTACGAAGAGCGCGTCGATAACGGATGGGCCTGTACGGAACAGGGCCTCCCTCGCCGAGCAACTCACCCATGCTACCCGGCGGCACACGGCTCACCAATTCGGCGGGTTCCGTGCCTGGTCGAACCCCGTGCCTGGCGGAACCCCGTGCCCGGCCGAACCCCACGCCCGGCCGGGCACCGGTCCCGGAATCCCACGGCCGGGCCCGGCCGGCAGACCCGCCCGGCGGGCCCGGGTCCTCGCGGGCTAGTCCGTCGCCGCCAGCACGTCGCGGATCACCGGGCCCGCCGAGTCCGAGCCGTGCTGGGCGCCCTCCACGACGCAGGCGATGGCGATCTCGTCGTCGTAGGCGACCAGCCAGCCGTTGTTCGGGCCCTCCTCGGTGACCTCGGCCGTACCGGTCTTGGCGCCGACCTCGCCGGGCAGGTCGGCCAGCACCTTCGCCGTCCCGTCGGTCACCGTGTCCCGCATCAGGGAGCGCAGCGTGCGCACCACGTCGGGCGGCAGCTCCTCGGTGCGCGGGGCCTCGCCCTCGCGCGCGGTGCCGCCCTCGCGCACCAGCAGCGGCATCCGGAACGTGCCGGAGGCGGCGGTGGCCGTCGCCGAGGCCATCACCAGCGGGTTCGCCCGCAGCTTGCCCTGCCCGAACAGCGCGGCCGACTTCTCCGTCTCGTCGCCGGGCACCGGCACCTCGCCGTCGAAGGACGGCGCGCCGGTGAACCACTCCTGGCCGATGCCGAAGTACGTGGACGAGAACTCCGTCAGCTCCCGGTCCCCGAGCTTGTCCCGCAGGCTCACGAAGGCCGTGTTGCAGGAGTGGATGAAGTCCTCGCGGAAGGTGGCCCCGCGGATCTCGGACGTCTCCACGTTGTGGAACTGCTTGCCGACCGTCAGGTACTTCGGGCAGTCCACGACGTCGTCCGGCGCCACCACCCCCTTGTTCAGCAGCGCCGCCGAGGTGATCACCTTCATGGTCGAGCCGGGCGCGTACGTGCCGAGGAAGGCGCGGTTGAAGCCGCCGGCGGGCGTGTTGGCCACCGCGACCACCTCGCCGTCGGCGATGCGCAGCGCCACCAGGCCCGCGTTGCGGCCCTTCGCGTGCCGCTCCAGCGCACGTTCCGCGGCGCGCTGCACGGCCGGGTCGATCGTCGTACGGACCGGCCCGCGCGCGCTCGTCGGCCCGCCGAACCGGGCCTCGGTGCCCCGTACCTCGTCGGTGTCGCGGTCGATGAGCTGCACCGCGCCGCGCGGCTTGCCGCCGCCGACGCCCAGCGCCTGGGCTACGGACGGGTGGTCGGTGCCGGACAGCTTGCCGCCGTCGCGGTCGAGCACGTCGGGCGTGCCCTCCTCGCGCACCAGGCGGAACTTCGCCTCGTCGGTCAGCTTGGGGTGGACCAGCCCGAGTTCCCAGCGCACCCGCCAGCCGGCCGCGCCCCCGCCGTCCTGGTCGCCCTCGCTGCCCGCGCCCTCGTCCGCGCGGACCAGCGGCAGCGCCGAGCGGTACTGCCAGGTGCCGAGCCCGCTGATCGGCAGCTTGGCCGCGAAGGGCACGCTGGCCCCGTCGTCGCCGTCGGCTGTGGCCCGCTTGGCGACGAAGGACGGGCGCTCGATGTCCAGGCCCGCCGTGAAGTTCCGCAGCGTCGTCTCGGCCCGCTCCGGCGCGTCGGTGAGCGACGCGGCCTTCGTCAGGTCGCCCGCCGCCCAGTGGTCGAGGAAGGCCCGCGCGGTGCGCAGCGCGCGGGGGTCCGCCTCCCGCGCGCCGCCCGCGCCGCCGTCTCCGGAGTTCCACTCGGCCACCGCCCACGTGCCGCCGCCCGCCACCACCACCGCGGCGATCGCCGCCGCCACCCCCGCGCGCCGTCTCCGCCGCCCCGCCCGGTACGTCCGCACCCCGGCCTCCCCTCGTGTCGCCGCCTTCGCGCCGACGCCGCCAACGCGGCGCCCTCAGCGGCAGCAGAACAGAACGGGGGCCCGCCAGTCCAAGACCCTTATCGCCAGGAAAGCCATAGTCATCTGCCTATCATTGCCGCTCATGGACCTGCTGCGGCATCTGCGCTACTTCCGCACCGTGGCCGACGAGCAGCACTTCGGCCGCGCCGCGGAGCGGCTGCGGCTGGCCCAGCCCTCGCTGTCGCAGCGCATCCAACGCCTTGAGCGCGAGTTGGGGGTGCGCCTCTTCGACCGGGGCAGCCGCGGCGTGTCCCTCACCCCGGCCGGGCGGCTCGTGCGCGCGGAGGCCGACGCGCTGCTCGCCGCCGCCGACCGGCTCGACTCCGTCGTCGCCCGGGTACGCGACGGCGCGGCCGGCACGCTGCGCGCCGCCGTACCGCCCGACCTCGGCGGGCCCACCGTCGCCGCGCTGCTCACCGGCTACCAGGACCGCTCCCCGGGCAGCACCCTCGACCTGCGCGAACTCACCACCATCCAGCAGGTGCGCGAGCTGGCCGTCGGCACCCTGGAGGCCGGCATCGTGCGCCACCCGTGCCCGGCCGAGGGGCTGGACTTCGGACCGCTGCTGCACCAGCCGCTCGGCGTGCTGCTGCGCGCGGACGATCCGCTGGCCGCCGCGCCCCACGTCCCGCTCGCCGACCTCACCGGCCGCGACCTGGTCCTCTTCCCGCGCGCCACGGCTCCGTCGCTGTACGACGAGACGCTGACCCGCGCCGCCCGGCACGGCTGCACCCCGGCCGCCGTGCACGAGGCCCGTGGCGGCGACTTCGCCCAGGCCCTGGTGCTCTCCGGCGCGGCCGTCGCGTTGCTGCCCAGCGCCGCCGGCCAGCCCGGCGCGGTGTGGCGCCCGCTCGCCGGCACGCCGCTGACCTGGCGCACCTCCACGGCCTGGCCCCGGGACCGGGACAGCCCCGCGGTGCGACGGTTCGCCGAGGCGGCGTACGAGGCGCTGCGCGCCGGCGCCGGCATGCTGCCCGACCGCCCACCGGGCCCGCCACCGACGGCGGGCCCGCCGCCCACCCCGGGCGCGGGCGCCGGGTCGGGCGAGGCTGACGGCGCGGCCCTCGGCGCGCCGCTCGACGCCGCCTCCGCGCCGCGCGCCGGTGCGGCGCCCGCGCCGGCCCCGGGCCCCGGGCCGCGCCCGGAGCCGGGCGCCGGCACCACCGAGGAGGGCCGCTCGGGCACGGACGCGAGCGGTGGCCCGGGCGGGCCGCCGGCTGCGCCCGCGCCCGCCGAGGAGGAGACTCGCGCCCGGCCGCTGTACCCCCGTCCCGCATCGGAGTTCCCGCTGTGACCGACCACGACCCCGGCCGCCCCGGTCGCGGCGCCGACCAGCCCAGCGCCCCCGCGCCCGGGGCCGAACCCCTCACGTCCGGGGCCGGCGCCTCCGCGTCCGGGGCCGGTGCCGCGTCGGCCGCCGGTGCCGGGCCGGGGCCCGCGGGGCCGCCCGTCCGGGGGGCGACGCGGGCCGTGGCCCGGATCAGGGACGCCTTCGCCGACGCGGGGGTGACCGGGCTGCTGCACGCCCGGGACATCGACACCGGCGCGGAGCTGGGGCTCGGCGCCGACGCGCTGATGAGCACCGCGAGCGTGCACAAGCTGTGCCTGGTCAGCACGGTGTTCCGGGAGGCGGCCCGGGGCCGGATCGACCTCACCCAACAGGTCGAGGTGCCGGCCGGGCAGCGTACGAAGGGGCCCACCGGGCTCGCGGCGATGCTGGACCCGGCCCGGCTCTCGCTGCGGGACCTGGCCGCGCAGTCCATCGCCGTCAGCGACAACACCGCGGCCGACGTGCTCTGGGACCGGGTCGGCCTGGACGCCGTCAACCGCACCATGGCCGAGCTGGGGCTGCGCGACACCCGCGCCGTGCACATGATGCGCGACCTGTACGCGTCGATGACCGCCGACGCGGGCGCGGCCGGGGTCGCGGCGCTGGTTGAGCCGGCGACCCTGGCCAGGCTGCGGGTGCTCGACCCCGCGCACACCAACCACAGCACCGCCCGCGACCTGACCGCGCTCCTCGCCGCGGTCTGGCGCGACGAGGTGTGCGCCGGCGAACACGGCAGGCTCCTGCGGCGCGTCCTCGGCCTCCAGGCGTGGAGCCACCGGCTCGCCTCCGGCTTCCCCTTCGACGACGTGCGCGTCTCCGGCAAGACCGGCACCCTGCCCACGCTGCGCCACGAGGCGGGCGTCGTGGAGTACCCCGACGGGGGCCGGTACGCCGTCGCCGTCCTGACCCGCTCCGCCAGCACCGCCATCACCCTGCCGGCCGCCGACGCGGTGATCGGCACGGCCGCCCGGATCGCCGTGGACGCGCTGCGCGCCGGCGCGCGCTGAGGCGGCGCGCCACGCGCCGGCGCCCGCCGACCGCCGACCCCCGACCACGAGCCCGCCCGTACGCCGGGCCGCACGTCGACCCGTGGGCGTACCCCCGCGCGTACGCCCCCCCCACCTGGCCCGTACGCGCACGCACCGCGCCCGGACACGCGAAAGGGCCGCTCCCCGGTCTGGGGGAGCGGCCCTCTGCGGTGGACCCGAGGGTTCGCCGGGCTAAGCGGCCCGGCGTGAGGTCACGCCTGCTCGTCGAAGAGGCTGGTGACGGAGCCGTCCTCGAAGACCTCGCGGACGGCACGCGCGATGGTCGGCGCCATGGACAGGACGGTGACCTTGTCGAGGTCGATCTCGCTCGGCGTGGGCAGGGTGTCGGTAAAGACAAACTCGCTGACCTTCGAGTTCTTGAGGCGGTCGGCGGCGGGGCCGGACAGCACACCGTGGGTGGCCGTCACGATGACGTCCTCGGCGCCGTTGGCGAACAGGGCTTCGGCGGCGGCGCAGATGGTGCCGCCGGTGTCGATCATGTCGTCGACCAGGACGCAGACCCGGCCGCGCACGTCACCGACGACCTCGTGCACGGTGACCTGGTTGGCGACGTCCGGGTCGCGCCGCTTGTGCACGATGGCCAGCGGGGCGCCGAGCCGGTCGCACCAGCGGTCGGCGACGCGGACCCGGCCGGCGTCGGGGGAGACGACGGTCAGCTTGGAGCGGTCCACCTTGGCGCCCACGTAGTCGGCCAGCAGCGGCAGGGCGAACAGGTGGTCCACCGGGCCGTCGAAGAAGCCCTGGATCTGGTCGGTGTGCAGGTCCACGGTGAGGATCCGGTCGGCGCCGGAGCACTTGAACAGGTCGGCGATCAGCCGGGCCGAGATCGGCTCCCGGCCGCGGTGCTTCTTGTCCTGGCGGGCGTAGCCGTAGAACGGAACGATCACCGTGATGCTGCGCGCGGAGGCCCGCTTGAGCGCGTCGATCATGATGAGCTGTTCCATGATCCACTTATTGATCGGAGCCGTGTGGCTCTGGATCAGGAAGCAGTCCGCACCGCGTGCGGATTCCTGGAAGCGAACGTAGATCTCGCCGTTGGCGAAGTCGAATGCCTTGGTCGGGACCAGGCCGACGCCCAACTGCTGGGCGACCTCCTCGGCCAGCTCGGGGTGGGCGCGGCCGGAGAAGAGCATCAGCTTCTTCTCGCCGGTCGTCTTGATCCCGGTCACAGCAGATCTCCTTGGATTTCACTTCGCGTGCGTTTCCCCACGGTACGCCCCACTTGGCGTACCACTCGCACGCTCACTGATCGGACTCAGGCTCCTGAGCGGTGGCCTGAGCGGCCTGCGCGGCGGCGCTTCCTGGGCGCTTTCGAGCCACCCAACCCTCGATATTCCGCTGCTGCCCACGGGCGACAGCGAGCGAACCCGGGGGCACGTTCTTGGTGATCACCGACCCGGCGGCGGTGTAAGCCCCGTCCCCAATCGTGACAGGAGCCACAAACATGTTGTCCGAACCGGTACGGCAGTGCGAGCCGACGGTGGTGTGGTGCTTCTTCTCGCCGTCGTAGTTCACGAAGACGCTGGCGGCGCCGATGTTGCTGTACTCGCCGATGGTCGCGTCGCCGACGTACGACAGGTGCGGCACCTTGGAGCCCTCGCCGACCTGGGCGTTCTTCATCTCCACGTACGCGCCGGCCTTGGACTTCGGGCCGAGGTCGGTGCCGGGGCGCAGGTAGGCGTACGGGCCGACGGTGGCGCCCGCGCCGATCCGGGCGCCGTCGGCGACGGTGTTGCTGACCGTGGCGCCGGCGTCGACCGTGGTGTTGGTGAGGCGGGTGTGCGGGCCGACCTCGGCGTGCGCGGCCACGTGCGTGGCGCCGATGAGCTGGGTGCCGGGGTGCACCAGCGCGTCCGGTTCGAAGGTGACGGTGACGTCCACCCAGGTGCTGGCCGGGTCCACGATGGTGACGCCGCTGAGCATCGCCTCGCGCAGCAGCCGCTCGTTGAGCAGCTTGCGGGCCTCGGCGAGCTGGACGCGGTTGTTGATGCCGACGATCTCGTGGTGGTCGGCGGCGACGGAGGCGCCCACCCGGTGCCCCGCCTCGCGCAGGATGCCGAGGACGTCGGTCAGGTACTCCTCGCCCTGGCTGTTGTCCGTGCGGACCTTGCCGAGGGCGTCGGTGAGGAGCTGCGCGTCGAACGCGAAGACACCCGAGTTGATCTCCCGGATGGCGCGCTCGCTGTCGCTGGCGTCCTTGTGCTCCACGATGGCCGTCACCGCGCCGCTGGCCGCGTCGCGCACGATGCGGCCGTAGCCGGTGGCGTCGGGCACCTCGGCGGTCAGCACGGTCACCGCGTTGCCGTCGGTGGCGTGGGTGCGCGCCAGCGCGCGCAGCGTCGCGCCGGTCAGCAGCGGGGTGTCGCCGCAGACGACGACCACGGTCCCGTCCAGCGCGGTGCCGCTGGCCCGCAGTTCGTCCAGGCCCATCCGCACGGCGTGCCCGGTGCCGTTCTGCTCGTGCTGCACGGCGGTGCGCACGTCCGGGTCGATCTCCGCGAGGTGGCCGCGGACCTGGTCGCGGGCGTGCCCGACGACGACCACCAGGTGCTCGGGGGTGAGTTCGCGGGAGGCGGCGACGACGTGACCGATGAGGGAGCGACCGCAGATCGCGTGCAGCACCTTGGGGGTGGTCGACTTCATCCGCGTGCCCTCACCGGCCGCCAGGACGACGACGGCCGCGGGTGGGATATCCCCTTTTCGAGCGGTGCCGACGTCGCGGGGAAGGTTGGCGCTCACGGGGATACCCTTCGGCTTTTTCGGGAGGTGGACATCCGAAGGATACCGGTGCGTATAGGAGGCGACATGCGGGCGGGTCCCGGCGGAAAGGGCCGGGACCGGGGATCGCGTACGAGGATGTGGGCTCCCCCGCCAGGACTCGAACCTGGACAAATGGCTCCAAAGGCCACTGTGCTGCCGATTACACCACAGGGGATGGTCAGACTGGCCAAACCGGGCTCCCGCTTCGGCTGGCCGCTCGGCCCCCAACACTATGCCGTACCGGGCGCCCTCGATGCGAGAGTAAAGCCCCACGGTGCGCGGGGTGCGCGCGGGGCCCGCGATGCGCCGCCGGCCGCGTCCGCCCCCTTCTTCCCCACCCTCCTCCGCACCCCTTCTTCTCTTCTCCTCGCTTCTCCCGCGTCTCTTCCTCATCTCTCCCCGATCTCTCCCGTTCCTTCTCTCCTTCCTCTCCGCCCGTTTCCCGGCGCAGGCGCTTCGCGGGGATAGGGGCGTCGTTCGCGTGGTTCGCACGAGGAAGCGCATTCGATCCGGAAATCGCCCGAGTTCCGGGGTGCGCGTTCGAACGGAAAACAAGTGGCACCCACCCGTACGCTGGCAGGTATGACGACGACGGGGGAAGCCATGGAGCCGGGCGCGCGGGGCGCGCCGAGTGGGCCGTGGTGGTGGGAACGGCGCCGCAGCATGGTGCTGGACGTGTCGATAGCCCTCGCGTCGGTGGCCGAGTGCGTTTTCGAAGGGTTGGACTTCGCCGGTGAGGCGGGCATTCCGGGCGGCGCGGGCGTCCTGCTCGGCGTGCTCGTGGGGGCCGTGCTCGTGGTCCGGCGGCGCTGGCCGATAGCGGTGGTGCTGGTCTCCATCGCGGCCTCGGCCGCCTCGATGGGCGTGCTGCTGACCATCATCGGCCTGTACACGATGGCCGCGTCCGGGCTGCCGCGGCGGATCACGGGCGTGCTGTCCGGCATGTCGATCAGCGGCACGTTGATCGTCACGGTCGTCAGGTTCCAGCAGGACATGGCCCAGGACGGCTACCACCCGCCGTTCTGGGTGGCCGGCCTGGTCGCCGCGCTGATGGCGGTCGGCATCACGCTGCCGCCGGTGCTGTCCGGGCTGTACGTGGGGGCGCGGCGGCGGCTCGTGGAGAGCCTGCGCGAGCGCGCCGACGGGTTGGAGCGCGAACTGTCGCTGCTGGCGGACCGGGCCGAGGAGCGCGCGGAGTGGGCCCGTAACGAGGAGCGGACCCGGATCGCCCGCGAGATGCACGACGTGGTGGCGCACCGGGTGAGCCTGATGGTCGTGCACGCGGCGGCGCTCCAGGCGGTGGCGCTCAAGGACCCGCAGAAGGCGTCGAAGAACGCGGCCCTGGTCGGCGACATGGGCCGGCAGGCCCTGACGGAACTGCGCCAGATGCTCGGCGTCCTGCGGGCCCACGAGGCGCAGCCCGCGGGCCACGCCGGCGCCACCGAGCCGCTGCCGCTGGCCTCGGTGGCCGCCGCCGCGTCCGCCGCCTCATCGGCCGCGGGCCACGCCGGCGCGGCCCCGGGCGCCGAGCGGGGCGCGGACGCCGCCGGGACGCGGCGGGCTCCCGATGACTCGCTCGCGGGGCCGTGCCTACGCGAACTCGCGGGGCTCATCGAGCAGTCCAGCGCGGCGGGGATGGTGGTCGAGTTCCTGGAGGAGGGCGAGGAGCAGGCGTACGCGCCGGCGGTGGAGGCCACCGCGTACCGCGTGGTGCAGGAGGGCCTGACCAACGTGCACAAGCACGCGCCGGGCGCGCGGACCCGGGTGCGCCTCGCGCGGCGCGCCGGCGAGGTGGCGGTCCTGGTGGAGAACGGCCCGTCCGACCGCGCCGTCGCGGACGCGGGCCTGCCCAGCGGCGGCAACGGCCTGGTCGGCATGCGCGAGCGGGTGGCCTCGCTCGGTGGCGGCTTCGTGTCCGGGCCGACGGACGCGGGCGGCTTCCGGGTCTCGGCGGTGCTGCCGGACCGGACGGCCCGCCCGGCCCGCGAGACCGTGCCGGACCAGCCCGCCCGTGAGACCGTGCCGGACCAGCCGGCACGCCGGCCGGCGGTGCCTGAGCCAGTGCCCGGTTCGGCGCCTGAGCCGGTCGCCGAACCGGTGGCTGGAGTGGTGGCCGAGCCGGCGGGTGGAGTGGTCGCCGAGCCGGCGGGTGGGCTGGTCGCCGGGGCGGTCAGCGAGTCGGTCGCCGAACCGGCGGAGGGCCGCGGGTCCCTCTGAGCGACCCGGTCCGACGGGCCGCGCGCGGCGGCGCTGATGAGCCCGCACATGCTGGTCAACACGGGGCGGGCGGACGCGACTCCTCGCGCGCGGCGTACGAACGGATGCGGCTGCGGGCCGGGTTCGCCAGCACGGAGCGGGTGCCGACGGCGAGCGGGGTCGCGGCGGGCGTGAACGGCCTGCTGGTCGCCCGCAGGGGGCCGGCCGCCGACAGGTAGGCCCGCCCGCGCCGGTGCGAGCGCGGGCGTACGGCGTCGGTCGTGCGCCGTCGGTCGTCGCGCCGATTCGGGCGTCAGGCGCCGCCGGCCGCCACCCGTCGCCGACCCCCAGGTGCCGCGACCCTCACGTGCCGCCGACCGTCAGGCGGGTGGGGCGCACGCCCGTGACGAGGGTGTCCAGGGCCCGGTCTATGTCGCCGCCGAGGAACCAGTCGCCGGTGTGGTCGAGGCTGTAGACCCGGCCCTCGGCGTCGATCGTCAACAGCGCTTGGCCGTCCGCCTCCTGGCCCAGCGGGCAGACCTCGGTGCCCAGCGCCCGGCCGAGGTCGGTCAGGGTGCGGGCTAGGTGCAGGCCGTGCAGCGGGTCGATGCGGAACGGGGTGGGCGCGAGGTGGCGGCCGGCGCCCGGCGGCTGGATGTGCAGCCCGCCGAACTCGGCCCACGCCTCGACGGCGGCCGGGAAGATGATGTGCCGGTGCCCGCCGGGCGAGACGTGCGCCCGCAGCGCGTCGGCCCAGGTCTCAGCCTGTCGGATGTCCCAACGGCCCGGCGTCCAGCCCGCGTCCCGCAGCGCGGCGTCGACGCCGACGGGGAAGCGCGTGGCGGCCGTACGGTCGAAGGCACGCATGGGTTCAGCCTCGCTTCCTGAGCGACCCGGCCGGGGTCGGCGCCGCGACGTCCACCGCGCGGACCCCGAACTGGGCCAGCAGCGGCGCGCAGGAGCGGCAGGGCGGGGCGTAGGAGCCGTGCGCCGGGTCGCCGTCCTCGCGGATGTGCCGCGCGGTGATCTTCGACTGCTTGAGCGCGCGCCTGGCCTCGCCCGGGGTGAGCGGCTTGCGGGAGGCGCGCTTGCTGCGGCCCGCCTCGGCGTGGGTCAGGAACCGGGAGAGCAGGATGGCCTCCGGGCAGCGGCCGGTGAACCGCTCGCGCTGGGCGGTGCCGAGCGTGTCCAGGAAGTCCTGGACCAGCGGGTGCAGGGCGGGCGGCTGGTCGGCCTTGCCCGCGGTACAGGTGAGCGTCTGGCCGCGCACCGAGAGCGCGGCGGCCACGGTGGGCAGGATGCCGTCCCTCCGGTGCAGTAACGGCGGCGGCAGGTCCCGGCCGTCGGAGCTGCTCCAGCTCAACCGGGGATCGCCCGGTGTAGGCGCGGCCTCGCCGCTGTCCTGTGCGGTGTGCATGGTGGTGCTTCCCTCCAGGTGCAATCCCCCTGTTGCGGGGGTCAGCCTGCCAAATGGGACGCGTGGTGCGGAAGTCAGGTGTGCGCCCGATGGGGGATCCTGTCCGGTACGTCACCGTCGCGTGACAGGTAGTCGCTGACGTGTCGGCGAGTCGTGCGATCGCGGTCGATGGCTGAGAAAGTGCGGCTCATGCGTACACACATCCGGCGCGGCGCGGTGGC
The DNA here is from genome assembly GCF_057766585.1 of Streptomyces sp. MGP-BFMKR1. Classification (NCBI taxonomy): domain Bacteria; kingdom Bacillati; phylum Actinomycetota; class Actinomycetes; order Kitasatosporales; family Streptomycetaceae; genus Streptomyces; species Streptomyces sp. MGP-BFMKR1. The sequence goes on along the minus strand of NZ_CM173408.1, from coordinate 3,186,833 downwards.
CGTTCTGCTCTCTTTCACCCTGGCGTGTTCGGTCGCGTGCTCGGCGGACTCCGGGGGCGGGGGCGGCACGGGGGAGCCCAGCGCGGCGGGCGGCGGGACGGGCCGGGAGCCCGGTGGGAGCGGCGGCACCCCGCCGCCCTCCGGCACGGCCGAGGCGTCCGACGAGGCCGGCGGCGGGCCCGGCCGCGCCTCGCGCACCCGGCCGTTGACCCGCGCCGAACTGCAACGGGCGCTGCTCACCCAGGGCTCCGTCGCCGGTTACACGGTGCGCCGCGGCCCCAAGGACGCGCTGCCCGCCGACGCCACGGTCGCCGCCGACCGCGCCGAGTGCCGGCCGATCGTCGACGCCTTCGGCTCCCGGCCGAAGTACCCGCGCACCGCCTACACCTCGGCCAGCCTGACCAAGGGCGACCTCAGCGGCACGGGCGAGGGGACGCTGAGCCAGCTCCTGTTGGCCGCGTACCGGGTCGGGGACGCGCAGCGCTGGCTGGCCGAACTGCGCCGGGCGGTCGCGGTCTGCCGTGGCTTCACGGCCATCGACGGGGCGGGCGACCGGGAACCGTTGGCGATCACGCCGGGCCGGAACCTGGCGGTCGGCGACGCGTCCGTGAGTTTCCTCATGCGGGACGAGGCCGGAAAGGACGCCCCGGTCGCCATCACCGTGGTACGTACCGGAGCCAACACGGCCACCTACCTCTCGGCCGGGACGAGCGGTAGGCCCGAGCCGGTGGCGCGGGCGGTGGCGGACGAGCAGCACCGTCGCATGGTGGACGCCGGGAAGGTCGCGCGGTGAGCCGTTCGCGCGCAATGGCGAGAATCGGAGCGTTTGAAGGGGAGATGGCGTGATGTGTCGCTGTTTTCCGCGCCCGCCGCATGGCTGTCCCATGGCCGTTCCACGGCCATTTCGTGGGCGCGGCGGCGGGCCCTCGCGGCGGCGGTCGCTGTTGCGGCACCGCATAGGCTGTCGGTAGTAGCCAGCAGCAGCAGGGGGCACCGCCATGACGACAGGTCGGCTCGGGCACACCGCGCCACCGAACACGGCCTACGCCGGGCAGGTCGTGCACTTCCCGGACCCGGTTCGCGCGGCCCGACACCCCCAGGGTGTCCGGGTGGACGGGGACGGCTATCCGGACTTCACGCCGTACGCCAAGGCCGCCGTGGAGATCGCCGAGCCCCCGGAGGGGTTCGGCGTCGACGAGTTGCGGCTGACCGACTTCGTCTCGGCCAACGCCGCGCTGCACGCCGCCGGGCACGAGCTGTGGGAGGGCGGGTCGCCGGTGGCCACGCCGCACGGCTGGACCTGGCACCACGTCGCCGGCACGCGGCGGGTGCAGTTGATCCCGGTCGAGGTGAAGGCGCTGCTGCGGCATCACGGCGGGCTCGCCACGGCCGGCGTCGACCAGGACAAGCGGGGCACCCGACCGCTCCAGGAGACCCGCCCCGCGCACTTCGGACTGCCCAAGCGCGGCCTGTCCGTCACCGAGGACCAGGTGCTCGTGGTCGAGGAGGACCTCGGCTACCGGCTGCCCGACGCCTACCGCGCCTTCCTCAAGGCGGCCGGCGGCTGCGCCCCGGTGGGCGCGGCGCTCGACCCGGAGCTGGGCCTCCTGGTGGACCAGCCGTTCTTCACGGTCCGCGACGAGGCGGCGGTCAACGACCTCGTCTACGCCAACAAGTGCCTGCGGGACCACTTCACCAAGGACTACCTCGGTGTCGGGTTCGTGCAGGGCGGCGTCATCGCGGTCAAGGTGCGCGGCGAGGCGATCGGGTCGGTGTGGTTCTGCGCGTACGACGACGCGCGGGACCGGGACGGCTGGAGCGTGCGGGACCGGGTCGCGGAGCTGATGCTGCCCTGCGGCGACGACTTCGACGCCTTCCTGCTGCGCCTGGCGGGCAACCCGCCGGAGCTGGAGACCGTGGCCAACTTGATGGTGGACGGCGGCTTCGCGTACGTCGTCCCGGTGGAGGGATGAGCGCGATGGTGACCTTCGCGCAGGCGCAGGAGCGCGCGGAGCAGTGGGTCAACGGAGACGTCCCGCGCTACCAGCAGCGCGAGGTGCGGGTGCGGGAATTCGACCTCGGCTTCGTCGCCTGGGCCGAGGACCGCCCCGACGGGCCCTCGCGGGCGCCGGGCACCCAGAGCGCGCGGCTGGTCATCGCCCGCGACAGCGGCGAGACCACGCTGTGGCCGGGACTCCCGGTGGGCGAGGTGATCCGACGGTACGAGGAGGAGTACGGGGCCGCGGCCCAGGCCCCCGCGGCGCCCGCCGCGCCGGCCGGCCGGCTCGACCTGGAGGCCACCTCGTTCCTGCTGACGCCGCCGGAATGGCTCCAGGAGGCGGCGAACACGCTGGGCGGCGGCGTCCCGACCCGGCGCCCGGCGGCCTCCGGCACCTCTGAAGCCTCCGGCGCGCCCGGCACGTCCGGTGCGGGCGCGTCCGCCGGCGGATCCGGGGCCCCCGGGTCCGCGGCCGGGTCCGAGACCAGCGGCTCGTCCAACGGCTCCAAGGCCACCGGCGCCGACGAGCCGGGCGACTCCGGGACCGCGACCCCGTCGGCCGGCGACGCGGCACCCGGCGCGCTCAGCTCGCCGCCCTCCACCCGCACGCCGTACCCCGACTCCGACGCGGACCACGGTCACGATCAGCGCGATGGGCAGAACGGCGGCGACCGGGACGCGGCCGGTGACGGTCCCGCCCCCGCCGACCGGGCCGCCGCCTCCGGCCCGGCCGTGCCCGACGCGCCCGCCTTCCCCGCCGCGCCCGGCTCGGCCTTCCCCGCCGCGCCCGCGTTCCCGTCCGCCCCCGGCTCGTCCACGGGCGGTGCGGTCGACGGGCCGTCCTGGGAGGACACCAACCACGGGGGTGACGACGGCGACCGTTCCGTCGCGCCGCCCGCCACCGTCTTCGCGCCGCCGCTCGCCGGCTTCGACGACGAGGACACCCCGGTGCCGGGCGTGGCACCGGAGGCCAAGACCGAGCTGATGTCGGCGGGCAGCGCGCTGCCGCCCACCGCCATCGCGCCCGCCATCGACGGCAGCTTCCCGCTCCAGGGCCCCGACTCCGCCGCCGGCCCGGGCGCCCCCCAGGTACCGGCGATGCCGCCCGGCCCGCCGCCTGGCCCGCCGCGCGCCGGCGGCGTGCCGGCGGCCCCGGGCGCGCCCGGCCCCGCCGCGTCCGCCGCCGGCCCCGCGTCCAGCGGCGGTCCCGGTACCCCGGTGCCGGCGCCCGGAGCGCCCGCCGGCGACGGCACGGGAGCCGCCGCACCCGGCGTGCCGACCGGACCGGGGGCGCCCGGCGCCCCCGCCGGCGGCTACGTCCCGACGCAACTCGTCTCCCAACTCGACTCCAGCAACCCGCTGGCGCCTCCCGGCGCCTCGGCCGGCGCGGGCGTGCCCGCGCCCCCCGGCGCTCCCGGTACGCCGGGCGCCGGTACGCCGCCTCCGGGCGCCCCTGGTACGCCGCCTCCGGGTGCCCCGGGTGGGGTGCACGCGGCGGCGACGATGTTGGCCGGGCCGAACGGCCCGGCCGCGCCCGGTGCTCCGGGTCAGCCCGGCGTCGGTGGCCCGCAGCCGCCCGGGCCCCCCGGCGCCCCCGGCGCCGGCCACGGCACCCCGCCTCCCGGCGCCTCGGCCGGCGCGGGCGTGCCCGCACCGCCCGGCGCTCCCGGTACGCCGGGCGCCGGTACGCCGCCTCCGGGCGCCCCTGGTACGCCGCCTCCGGGTGCCCCGGGTGGGGTGCACGCGGCGGCGACGATGTTGGCCGGGCCGAACGGCCCGGCCGCGCCCGGTGCTCCGGGTCAGCCCGGCGTGGGCGGCCCGCAGCCGCCCGGGCCCCCCGGCGCCCCGCACACGCCGCCCCCGCCCGTGCCCGGCCAGCCCGGCATGCACGGCCATCCGGGAATGGCCCCGCCGCCCGGCCCGGGGATGCCCGGCCCGGGCATGCACGGCGCGCCCGCCATGGCCGGCCCGTACGGCTACCCGCCGGCGCCCACCGGGCTGCCCACGGTCGGCCCGGGCTACATGGCGGTGCTCCGCTACCGGGCGCAGGACGGCTCCGAGCAGCAGATCATCCGCCGCTCCGCGCCCGGCACCCCGCACCCGGAGTGGCAGATCCTGCACGAGCTGCGGGCCATGAACGTGCCGCCGCAGCAGGTGCTCGAACTCCACACCGAGCTGGAGTCCTGCGACCTGCCCGGCGGTTACTGCGCCCGCATGATCCGGGAGTCCTGGCCCCAGGTGCGGATCAGCCACACCGCCCCGTACGGCCGCGACCACGCCACCCGGCAGCAGGGCGTGCGCCATCTGATCGAGCACCAGGGCGAGTTGCACCAGGTCGCGGACGGGCCGGCCAGGCCGGCGCCGGTGCGGGTGCCGTTGCCGCATCCGAGCCAGGTGCAGCGGGCGCCGGCCGTCCCGCCGGAGGGTCTCGCGCAGGAGTTGCTCAACGCGTTCGGGCCGCAGGGCATCTTCCGCTTCGACCAGCGCGCCGTCTCCCGGCAGGGCGTGCCCGACATCGTCGCCCAGACGCTGGTGTGGGCCGGGCTGCCGGTGGACTTCGGGCCGTTCTTCTGGGCCCAGGCGCAGCCGGGCCGGCCGGTGCCCACGCTGGCCGAGCTGGCCGCCGAGCGGCAGGTGCAGCCCGCGTCCGACGCCGGCTCGTACCTGGTGATGGGCAACGACTTCGGCCGCCAACTGTGCGTGCAGTACGGCACGGCGCACATCGTCGCGGTCCCGGTCGAGGCCGGACCCGGCGGCGCCCCGGTGCCGCCGCAGTTCGTCAACACCGGGCTGCCGGAGTTCGTGCGCTGCCTCGGCCTCCTTGGCTGGATGTGGCGGCTGCGGGCGACGCTCACGCCGGAGCAGGCGGGGCGCTGGACGGTGGACTTCCAGAACCACCTCTCCGCCCTCGACCCGGCGGCGCTCGCCTCGCCGGAGAACTGGTGGGCCGTGCTGCTCGAACAAATGTGGGACGGCCTGCTGTAGCGCCCCGTACACCGGCCGCACCGGCGTACGCGCCCCATACGCCGGTCGCCCGACCGCACCGCCGCGCCCCCACCCCGGGGCGCCGCCGCGCCGCACGTCGGCGCCCGCCGCCCGGCCCGGTGCGGGTGCGCCCGTGGCTCATAACCGGAGGGGCATGTCCGCATGCCGCATTTGGTAGTGGAAGGCATACGAGGCGGCACCTAACGTCGCTGTCATGACGGAAACGCACTTCACCAGTTACGTAGAGCTGATCCTCGACAGCCTGCGGGAGCGGCCCGAGCGCACCGTGCTGCGCACCGAGGACGGCGCTTCGATCAGCGCGGGCGCGTTATGCGACGCCGTGCACGGGATGGCCGCCGAGCTGACCGACCGTGGCATCGGCCGCGGCGACACCGTCGCCCTGCTGTCCGGCAACCGCCCCGAGACGCTGACCGCCCGGTACGCCGTGAACCTGGTCGGCGCCCGCGTGGTCATCCTCTACGAGGCGCTGGCCGCCGAGATGCTGGCCCGACTCGCGGCGAGCGTGGAGCCGGCCGCCCTGCTCGTGGACCCGCGGCACGACGCGCGGGCCGCGGAGTTGCTCACCCACCACCGGCCGCCGCTCGTCCTCTCCTTCGGCCCCAGCGAGGTGGGCGCCGACCTGCTCGCGCTCGCCGAGGGGCACCGCGGGCGGCGGGTGCCGAGCGCGGCCCGCGCCGAGGACGACTGGTGCATCCGGCACACCGGCGGGACCACCGGCCTGCCCAAGGGCATCCGCATGGCGCACGGCTTTCACCGACAGGCGCTCAGCTCCGGCACGGCCGCGTCGGGCCACGCGCCCACCTTCCTGGCCTGCACGTCCCTGGCGCATCTGGCCGGCATGGTCGCCGACCTGGCACTGCTCTCGGGCGGTCGCGTGATCATCCAACGGTCCTTCGACCCGGCGGCGGTGTTCGCCGCCATCGAGCGCGAGCGCGTCACCGACCTGTGGCTGCTGCCGCCGCTGCTGTACGCGCTGCTCGACCACCCGGCCCGGGCGACGGCCGACCTGTCGAGCGTGCGCCGCATCGCCTACGGCGGCTGCGCCGCCTCCCCGTCTCGGCTGCGCGAGGCGGCCGAAGCCTTCGGACCGGTGCTGAACGGCTGGTACGGGCAGGCCGAGGCGGGCATGATCGCCACGGTGGGCCCGGCGGAGCACGCGGTGGTGGGCGCTGCCGGGCAGATCACGGTGGGTCGCCCCGCGCCCGGCGTGCGGATCGAGATCCACGACGAGCGCGGGCGGCCCCTCCCGGCCGGCGAGAGCGGCGAGATCTGCGTGCGTACGCCGTCGATGATGAACGGGTACTGGAAGCAGCCGGAGGCCACCGCCGAGGTGCTGCGCGACGGCTGGGTGCACACCGGTGACATGGGCTACCTGGACGAGGACGGCTACCTGTTCATCGTGGACCGGCTGAGCGACAAGATCGTCGTGGTGGGCGGCCACGTCTACCCGACCGACGTGGAGGAGCTGCTGCTCAGTCACCCCTCCGTGGCCGCCTGCGTGGTGTTCGGCGTGCGCCGCCCCGACCAGACCGAGGCCGTACACGCCGCGGTGGTCCCGGCGCCCGGCCACAGCGTGCGCCCCCAGGAACTCAGGGCCTTCGTGACCGACCACCGCGGCGCCATGTACGCGCCGGAGGCCGTACGGATCGTCGCGGAGATCCCGCTGACGCAGGCGGGCAAGCCCGACCGCAAGGCGCTGCGCACGCTGGCACTCGCCGACGCGGACGCGGACTCCGGCCCGGACTGCGACTCCGGCCCGGACTGCGACGCTGGCCCGGACTGCGACGCTGGCCCGGTCTCCGGCTCGGGCTCAGCCGCCGGTGCCGGTGCCGGTGCCGGCGCCGGCGCCGGGGACGGGGCGCGGGCCGAGCCGGGCGTGGCCGGCCTCGGCGCGGGCGCCAGGCAGCGGTAGGGCCCCGCCCGGCGGCCCGGGTGTCCGCCCCGACGCGGCCCGTCGGGGCGGACACCCCGCTCGCTGTGTCGCTCGTGTCTCTCGTGTCTCTCGTGTCTCTTGTCTCCCTCGCGTTCCCGGGGCCCATCGCACCCATCGCGTCCGTCACATCCGCCACGCCGCCACTCCCGCGCCCCGCCCGCCCCGTACGCCCGGCGCCCCGCGAGCCCCGCGCGACACGCCCCGTACGCCCGTACGCCAGGCGACCGGCCCGGCCGCCTGCCGCGCCTGCCCCGCGCGATACGGCCCGCGCACACGGGGCGTAGGGCCCACTTCGGTCGCAAGGTCAATACCGTCACGGTTCGCTGTATCGATGCTGTACTGGCTTGAAATCCCTGAGATTGCGACTTCCGGCGTCAATTGCCGCATCCTTGCCTGAGAAACTGGGTGGAGTGTCGCGGTATGGGCATTTCGCTCGCATCTACAAAGATGTTTGGCGGAGACACCGGATAGAGGGGCTTCAAGGATGAGCGGGACGGATTCACCCCACGGCTTCACCACCACCGGGCGGGGCGAGCGCGGCTACCGTCCTGCGCAGGTGGAGCAGTATCTGTCGCAGTTGTCCGCGGATCGGGACGCGGCGTGGGAGCGCGCCGCGCGGCTGACCGTGCTGGCCAACGAGATGGCCGCGGAGGCGGAACGGCTGCGCGAGGTGATCGCCCAGCTCCCCCCGCTGACGTACGAGGAACTCGGCGAGGGCGCGCAGCTCATCCTGGCCACCGCCGAGCAGGAGGCCGAGCGGCTGCGGGCGGGCGCGCGGAGCGCCGCGAAGGAGGCCAGGGTGGCGGCGGCGGAGTACGCCGACGCGACGCGCGACGCGGCGGACGCCGCGGCGAATGCCCTGCGTACCGGGGCCGAGAGGTGGGCCGAGCAGCGGATCGAGGCGGCCCGCGCCGCCGCCGCCGAACTGCGTGAGGCGGCCGAACGGGACGCGCTGCGGGAGCGGCGCGACGCGGTCGTCGAGCTCCACCAGGCTCGGGAGCGGACGGAGGAGTTCCTGGCCGAGCAAGAGCAGCAGCACGCCGATCGCTGGGAGGCGCTCGGCGTCGAGATCGCCGAGCGCGAAGCCGCCCTGGAGTCCCGCATCGCCGAGTTGGAGGCCCTCGGCGAGCGCACCGTGGCCGAGACGCAGCGCGCGTACGCCGCGGTCGAGGAGGCCGCCCGGCACGGGCAGGAGGACGCGGAGGCGCAGGGCGAGGAGCTGATCGCGCGAGCGCGGGCCCGCGCGGAGCGCATGGAGCGCGAAACGGAGCAGATCCTGCGCGCGCACGCGGAGGAGCGCGAGGAACTCACGTTGCAGATGGAGCACGTGCGCGAGAGCCTCGGCGTCCTGACCGGCCGGCGCGTGCCGGTCGAACGCCGGGCCGAACGGCCCCCCGCCACCCCGGACACCGCTACGGTCTCCCACGCGTCCCGGGGCGCGGCGGACGCGGCCGGTGCGGCCGAGGGGGCTGCCGCGCCCGGCGCGTCCGGTGCGTCTAGTGCGCCCAGTGCGCCCAGTGCGCCCAGTGCGTCTGGTACGGCTGACGCGGCGGGCGTGGCTGGTGGCTACGGGGACGTCGCGGGTGCCGGCGCCGGCACCGGTGCCGGTGCTGGCACGGGCGTGGTGACCGGTGCGGGCGGTGGCCAGGGCTCCGGGGGTGCCGCCCGCGCGGGCGGCCCGGTCGATGCGGCGGGTGCCGCCGGCGGCGACGCCGGGGAGGGCGACGTCCCCGCCGATGCCGGTGTGAATGCCGGTGCCGGTGCCGATGCGGGTGCCGGGGACGCCGGCCGGGCCGACCGGGGCGCCGATGGCGTGGGCCCCGCCGTGCCACGGCCCTTGGCCGGCCCGGGGAAGCGCAAGCTCGGCGACGACGATGACACGATCGAGGTCGAACTCCCGGTCATGCCCCCCGCGGACCGCCCCACGTCGTAACCGCGCCTCGCGGGCGGCTGTCTCGCGCACGGCCACCCCCGCTCTTCGCGGGGCGCCGTAGGGCCGACCCGCTACCGCGCGTCGCCGCGCGGGCCGCCACCAGTGGGACCAGTCGGCGCCCCACCGGCCGGCCCGTCCACCGGCGGCTCGGGGTGATCCGGCGCGCCGGGGGCGGCAGGCGCCTCGGAGGTGGTCGGCGCGTCGGATGCGGCCGGTGTGTCGGCGGTGGCCGATGCTTCGGATGTGGTCGGCGAGTCGGTCGCGGGGGCGGTCGGGTCGTCCACGTGGGTGGGGAAGACGCGCGGGGCGAGCAGGAGCAGCGCCAGGACGGCGAGGACGGCGGCCAGGGCGGCGCCGAGGTAGACGTAGTCGACGGAGTCGTCCACGGCGCGGCGCAGGTAGTCGGCGGCCTCGGCGGACAGTTCGCCGGGGTGTTCCAGGGCGCGGGACACCGAGTCCAGGTCGTCCGGGAGGTCGCCGCCGAGCGAGTCGGGGGCGTCCGCGAGCCGGGCGGCCATGGTGGCGTTGGCGACGGCGCCGAACAGGGCCGCCCCCACGCTCTGCCCCACCTGGCGGCAGAAGAGTATGGAGCCGGTCGCCGTGCCGCGCTCCGCCCAGCCGACGGACGACTGCACCCCGACGATCAGCGGGAGTTGGAAGAGGCCGAGCGCCCCGCCGAGCAGCAGCATGATCAGCGCGGGCTGCCAGGCCGAGCCCGGGTAGGGCAGCAGTGGGAACGCGAACAGGATCAGCGCGGCCAGGCTCATGCCGACGATGGCGCTCTGCCGGAAGCCGATGCGCAGGTAGACGCGGCTGCTCAGGGCCGCGGATATGGGCCAGCTCAGCGTCATCGCGGACAGCACGAACCCGGCGGCGGTGGGGGAGAGACCGAGGACCGACTGCGCGTACGTGGGCAGGAACACGGTCGGGGCGATCATCAACAGGCCGAGGCCGCCGAGCGAGAGGTTGACGGCGGCGATCGTACGGCGGCGCCACACCCAGCCCGGAATGATCGGCTCCGCCGCCCGCCGTTCGATGACCACGGTGCCGGCCGCGCAGGCCGCGCTCGCCGCGAGCAGGCACAGCGAGGGCGTCGAGAGCCACGGCCAGGCCACGCCGCCCTGCACGAGCGCGGTCAGCAACAGGCTGCCGGAGCAGAAGATGCCGAGCGCACCGGCCCAGTCCACCCGGGGCCGCTCGCGCCCACCTCCCGTACGGCGTCCGCCCGTTCGCCGTCCGTCCGTACCCCGCCCTCCCGTACGCCCGTCGCCCGTGCGCTCCGCGCTCGCCCGCGGGGCGCGCGCCGGCTCGTGCAGGTGGCGCACGACGAGAAGGAGGGCGACGGCGCCGACCGGCAGGTTGACCAGGAAGATCCAACGCCAGTCCGCGTACGTGGCGATGAGCCCGCCGAGCGCCGGGCCGGCCACCGACGACGTGGCCCACACGGTGGAGAGCCTGGCCTGGATCTTCGCGCGCTCCCGGTGCGGGTACAGGTCGGCGGCGATCGTCTGCACCGTGCCCTGGAGGGCCCCGCCGCCCAGGCCCTGCACGACGCGGAACGCGATCAGGCTGGCCATGTTCCACGCGGTGGCGCACAGCAGCGAGCCGACCAGGAACAGCGCGATGCCCACCAGCAACACCGGCTTGCGGCCGAAGGTGTCCGACAACTTCCCGTACACCGGCAGCGACACCGTCACCGCGAGCAGGTAGCCCGAGAAGAGCCAGGAGAAGACGGAGAAGCCGCCGAGGTCGCCGACGATCTGCGGCACGGCCGTGGCGATGATCGTGGAGTCCAGCGCGGCGAGCGCCATCGCGAGCATCAGCGCGGCGACGACGGGCCCGCGACGCTCGACTCGCGGTGGTCCCGCGGCCTGTGGCGCGGGGTCCTGGTCCGTGTGCCGTGCGGTGCCGCCCACCGTGCGTCTCCCTCGCTCGTTGTACTCGCCACCTTTCCACGGGTCGCGGTCTCGCGGTACCGGTCACCGCCCCGGCCGTCCCGCCTCGCCCTCCGGGTCTCCCGTACGGCGACCCCTACCGCCCCACCGACCGCTCCAGCACTGCTCCCTGGCCTGAGCGGCGCGCCCCGCGGGCCCGCGCCCGGTGGTTCGCGGCGCCTCGCACCCTGAGACCCGGGTGCGACCTGAGGCCCACCCCCTAGGGGAGCGAACACCCTTCCCCTGACCCCGGGTTCGTACCGACGGATGACGAGGTCAGGAGGCTGTTCTTCCTAGTCTTGGTGCGGGCCGCACGACTACGAGGGTGGGGCTAGCCCCAGGTCGGATACGGCGCTGAGCACCATCGCGAGCCCGCTCCCATTCGAGCAATCTTGTTCACGCGGCAAGGACCGCGCCGAACACACCTACCGAGGAGAAGTACCGTGACGACGGCTGTATCGATTCCCAGGACCGGGGGCAGCGGAGGGCATACGGCCGTTGCCGCGCGAGCACGTCAGGTGGTCAAGGCGTACGGCTCCGGGGAGACGCGGGTGGTGGCCCTGGACCACGTGGACGTGGACATCGCCCGGGGCCAGTTCACCGCGATCATGGGCCCGTCCGGCTCCGGCAAGTCGACGCTGATGCACTGCCTCGCCGGCCTGGACACCGTGACCGCGGGCCACATCTACGTCAACGAGACCGAGATCACCGGGCTCAAGGACAAGAAGCTCACCCAACTGCGCCGGGACCGGATCGGGTTCATCTTCCAGGCGTTCAACCTGCTGCCCACGCTGAACGCCATCGAGAACATCACGCTGCCGATGGACATCGCGGGCCGCAAGCCCGACCGGGCCTGGCTGGACCGCGTGGTGGAGACGGTGGGCCTGGCCGGGCGACTCAAGCACCGGCCGAACCAGCTCTCCGGCGGCCAGCAGCAGCGCGTCGCCGTGGCCCGCGCCCTGGCCGCCCGGCCGGAGATCATCTTCGGTGACGAGCCGACCGGCAACCTCGACTCGCGGGCCGGCGCCGAGGTCCTCGGCTTCCTGCGCAGGTCCGTTGACGAGCTGGGCCAGACCATCGTGATGGTCACCCACGACCCGGTGGCCGCCTCGTACGCGAACCGGGTGCTCTACCTCGCCGACGGCCGGATCGTCGACGAGATGTACCAGCCGACCGCCGAGTTGGTCCTTGAGCGCATGAAGAACTTCGACGCGCGGGGGCGTGTCTCGTGACCGTGTTCAAGACCTCGCTGCGCAACTTCTTCGCGCACAAGGGACGCATGGCGCTCTCCGCCGTCGCCGTCCTGCTGTCGGTGGCGTTCGTGTGCGGCACGCTCGTCTTCACCGACACCATGAACTCCACCTTCGACAAGATCTTCTCCGCCACGGCGCCCGACGTCAGCGTCAGCCCCAAGGACGCCGCGAGCGGCGACGACGTGCAGCGCTCCCGCAAGGTGCCGACCATCCCCGCGTCGAAGATCGCGGAGCTGGAGAAGGTCAAGGGCGTCAAGTCCGCCGTCGGCGACACGGTGTCCACCTCCGTCACGGCCGTGGACTCCAAGAACAAGAAGATCGGCCTGGCCGAGGGCGCCCCGTCGGTCGCCACCAACTGGGACAGCGCCGAACTCTCGTCCGTCGAGATCACTTCGGGCCACGAGCCGCGCGGCCCGACCGAGATCATGGTGGACGCCGACACCGCCGACAAGAAGAACCTGGAACTCGGCGACAAGGTGCGCATCATCGCCGTGCCCGGCGACGCCAGCTTCACCATCACCGGCATCGCCACCTTCCAGGTGACCAACCCCGGCTCGTCCATCTTCTACCTGGACGACGAGACCGCCCAGCGCCGGCTGCTCGGCGCCACCGGCAAGTACACCTCCATCGCGCTGACCGCCGCGCCCGGCGTGAGCAACGACGAGCTCAAGCAGAGCGTCCTCGCCTCGCTCGGCCCGGACGACGACCTCAAGGTCAAGACCAAGGCCGAGACCAAGGAGGAGAACAAGGACGAACTGGGCTCCTTCCTGGACGTCATGAAGTACGCGATGCTCGGCTTCGCCGGAATCGCCGTCCTGGTCGGCATCTTCCTGATCGTCAACACCTTCTCGATGCTGGTCGCCCAGCGCACCCGCGAGATCGGCCTGATGCGGGCCATCGGCTCCAGCCGGCGCCAGATCAACCGCTCGGTGCTCTTCGAGGCGCTGCTGCTCGGCGTCGTCGGCTCCATACTCGGCGTGGCCGGCGGCATCGGCCTCGCGATCGGCCTGATGAAGCTCATGGGCACCATGGGCATGAACCTGGACACCTCGGAGCTGACGGTCAAGACGGCCACGCCCGTCGTCGGCCTGGTCATCGGCGTCCTCACCACCGTCGTCGCCGCGTACATACCGGCCCGCCGAGCAGGCAAGATCTCCCCGATGGCCGCGCTGCGGGACGCCGGAACGCCGGCCGACAGCCGTGCGGGCCGCGTACGGGCCGTGCTCGGCCTGCTGCTGACCGGCGCCGGCGCCGCGGGCCTGGCCATGGCCGCGAACGCCGACAAGGCGACCGACGGCTCGATGTTCCTCGGCCTCGGCGTGCTGCTGACCCTGATCGGCTTCATCGTGATCGGCCCGCTGCTGGCCGGCGTGGTGGTCCGGGTGCTGAGCGCCGTACTGCTGCGGATGTTCGGCTCGGTCGGCCGGATGGCCGAGCGCAACGCACTGCGCAACCCGCGCCGCACCGGTGCCACGGGAGCCGCCCTGATGATCGGCCTCGCGCTGGTCGCCTGCCTGTCGGTGGTCGGCTCGTCGATGGTCGCGTCGGCCAGCGACGAACTGGACAAGTCCGTCGGCGCGGACTTCATCATCGAGCCCGACAACGGCGTCATCAAGCCGCAGGTGGAGCAGGCGGTCAAGCGGGCCAAGCACCTGGAGCACGTCAGCGACTACAAGATCCTCGAGAACGCCACCATCACCACGCCGGACGGCAAGAAGGTCAAGGACGACCTGGACGCGGCCAGCCCGAGCTACGCCAAGGACCTGCGCTCCCCGGTGATCGAGGGCACGCTGGTGGACGCGTTCGGCAAGAACGCCATCGGCGTCCCGGAGGGCTTCGCCAAGGACCACAAGGTCGCCCTGGGCGACGTGCTCAGCGTGGACTTCAAGGAGGGCGGCACGGCCAAGCTGACGGTCCGCGTCATCACCTCGGAGGACACGGCGTTCAACAAGGGCGCGATCTACCTCGGCGTCGACACGGCCAAGGACTACATCAAGCCCGACCAGATGCCGCAGAACCTGATGATGTTCGCCGCCGCCAAGGAGGGTCAGGACCGCGAGGCGTACAAGTCGCTCAAGGCCGAGCTGACGACCTACCCGGACGTGACGGTGCGCGACCAGGCCGACTACAAGAAGCTCCTGGAGGACCAGATCGGGCAGATGCTCAACCTGGTCTACGGACTCCTCGGCCTCGCGATCATCGTCGCCATCCTGGGCGTCGTGAACACCCTGGCCCTGTCGGTCGTCGAGCGCACCCGCGAGATAGGTCTGATGCGCGCCATCGGCCTCTCCCGCCGCCAGATGCGCCGCATGATCCGCCTGGAGTCGGTCGTCATCGCCCTCTTCGGCGCCCTGCTCGGCCTCGGCCTGGGCATGGCCTGGGGCGTGACGGCCCAGAAGCTGCTGGCACTTGAGGGCCTGAAGACCCTGGAGATCCCGTGGCCCACGATCGGCGCGGTGTTCGTCGGGGCGGCGGTGGTCGGCCTCCTCGCGGCCCTGGTCCCCGCCTTCCGCGCCGGCCGGATGAACGTCCTGAACGCCATCGCGACGGACTAGGCGCACCGAACGCACCTGAGCAGGCCGCTGCCCCGCCACGAAGGGGCGGCGCGCCGCCCAGGTCAGAGCAGGCCGCCCGGCCCGGCGGGAGCCCCCCGGCTCCCGCCGGCCGGACGGCCGACGGACGGCGGGTGCCATGGGGATGGTCCGTCGCCGCGGCGGCCGGCCCGGGAACCCTCCCGGACCGGCCGCCGCAACGGCGTCCCCGCCCCGGCCACGGCCTCGGCCACGGCCTCGGCCACGGCCGAAGCCCGACCGTGCGGTGGCGCAGCGACGGAACCGGGCGGGCACGGGACGCCGGAGCCCCCCGCTGCCTGTGCGTTCGCCTGCCCAGCCAGCTCCACGCCGCTGAGCCCAGCCCCACGCCGCTGAGCCAGCTCCACCCGCCGCCCCACCAGCCCGCCGCCCGATCCACCCACCAACCCGCCGACCGGCCCACCCCCCCGCGCGTGCCGCTTGCCTTCGAGTGCCCTCCAGGTCCTACCGTTCCCCCATGGCTGACAGGAGCGTGGCGGACACGGACACGGACACGGACACCGACACCGGCACGGACACCGACACGGCGGGCGCGCGTGGGGCTGGCGCGACCGCCGTGGCGGTGCTCGGCACCGGGATCATGGGTGGGCCGATGGCCCGTAACCTCGCCGGGGCGGGTGGGTTCGACGTGCGGGTGTGGAACCGTACCCGGGCCAAGGCCGAGCCGCTGGCGGAGGCCGGGGCACGGGTCGCGGACACGCCGGCCGACGCGGTGGACGGGGCGGACGTGGTGCTCACGATGGTGCACGACGGGCCCGCCGCGCTCGACGCGCTGCGCGAGGCCGCGCCCGCGCTGCGCGCCGGGACGCTGTGGCTCCAGTCGAGCACGGTGGGGGTGGGCGCGGTCGGGCCGCTGGCGGAGTTCGCCGCGGAGTACGGACTCGACTTCGTGGACGCCCCCGTGCTGGGCACCAGACTCCCGGCCGAACAGGGCGCGTTGACCGTCCTCGCGGCGGGTCCGGTCGCCGTGCGCGACCGGGCCGAGCGTGTCTTCTCGGCGATCGGCCAGCGCACCCTGTGGGTCGGCGAGGACGGTGGTGCGGGCACGGCCAGCGCGCTCAAGCTCGTCGTCAACAACTGGGTGCTCACCCTCATCAACGGCGCCGGCGAGTCGCTGGCCCTGGCCGAGGGCCTCGGCGTGGACCCGCGCGCCTTCCTGGACGCCGTCGCCGGCGGCCCGCTGGACTCCGGCTACCTGCGGACGAAGTCCGAACTCATCCTCGCCGGCGACTACGCGCCCAGCTTCACCGTCTCCGCCGCCCGCAAGGACGCCGCCCTCATCGCGGAGGCCGCCGAGCGCTCCGGCGTACGCCTGGACCTGGCCGCCGCCGCGGCGGAGCGGCTGCGCCGCGCGGAGCGGCAGGGGCACGGCGGCGAGGACGGGGCGGCGGCGTACTTCGCGAGCTTCGGCGGGACGGACGACGGCGGGGCGTGAGGGGCGGGCCCCCGACCGGGGAGGGAGCCTCGCCGACCGGGGCGAGCCTTCGGAGGGGAGCCGAGGCGAGCGCGTCCGGAACCGTTCGCCGCGCGGATTCCGCCCCGTACGGTGTGCCGCGGCGGCTGCGGCGGGCCGTCGCGACCACCGAGGAGCCAGCCATGACCACACCACCGTTGTCTCCCGGAGAAGGTGCCCTGGGGGAGGCCGTGATCCCGCGGCCCGACAGCACCTTTCCGGCGCTGCGGGCCGCGCTCGCGCGGGTGGCCCCGACACGGCTTCCCGAACTGATCGCGGAGCGGGCCACCGTCTTCACGATGGCCACCCGGTCCAGCAGCTACCAGCCCATCGCCCTGTACCAGCTCAAGTGGGCCACCGTGATCGAGATCGAGCGGTTCCCGGCCCTCGCCCGGCGGCTGCGTGCCGCCGAGCACGCCGCCCGGTCGCTCGATCGGGACGACGCCGCATGGCGTACCGCCATGGACGAGATCCGAGCCATCATGGACGCCGCGCGTCGTGCCGTGCTTAGCCCGTCCGGCCTATGTGGATGACCACAATCGACGCTGTGGCCTCCGTGATCTCGTACATCGCCCGGTAGCGGCCGACGTGCACGCGACGCAGGTTTGGTGAGCCGTACTCCGCCGCACCCGCGGGCCGCGGATTGTGGGCCAATAAATCGATCGCGTCAAAGAGGTGGCGCAACCCTACCGGGTCATCCTTGAGGAAGCGGGCCGCTGCGTTGATCGCGGGCTCGTCCCAGACGATGTCGTACGTCACCCACGCTCCAGCCCGAGGCGGGCGCGGACCTCGTCGTGCGAGGTGGCGAGCGTGGCATCGGCGGCCTGGCGTTCCCGGTACTGAGCGAGGGCCAGTGCGTCCTCCAGGTCCGCCAATTCCGTGGGGTTTATCAAGACAGCGGCGGGCTGGCCGTGGTCGGTGATGACGGTGCGCTCGCGGGCATGCGCGGTGCGGCGGACCAGGGAGCCGAGGCGGGCGCGGGCCTCAGTGAGGGGCAGCGTGTCACTCATGTACAGAACTGTACGCTACTTGCAAGTTGCGTACAGAGGGCTTCCGGATAGCGCTGTCACACCCCCGGCGTACCCTGAAGACATCCCGGCCGCCGGCCCCCGGACACGTCCGTGGGCCCCCGGTCTTGGCTCCGCCAAGGCCCGTGCCGGGCCGTTCGCGTTGTCCAGCCCCGGGACGGGAAGCCCTACATGAGCCTGCACGGTCTGCTCGATGCCGTCGTCCATGACCCCGCGCTCGCCGAGGCGGTGCGCGCGGCCACGGACGGTCACCGCACGCACCTCGACCTCGTCGGGCCGCCGGCGGCGCGGCCCCTGGCCGTGGCGGCGCTGGCGCGCGGGGCCGGCCGGCCGGTGCTCGCCGTGACCGCGACCGGGCGCGAGGCCGAGGACCTGGCCGCCGCGCTGCGCTCGCTGATGCCCGAGGGGCAGGAGCACGGCGTGGTGGAGTACCCGTCGTGGGAGACGCTGCCGCACGAGCGGCTCTCGCCGCGCTCGGACACCGTCGGGCGCCGCCTCGCCGTGCTGCGCCGGCTGACCCACCCGAGCGCCGACGACCCGACCGCCGGCCCGGTCAGCGTGGTCGTCGCGCCCATCCGCGCCGTGCTCCAACCCCAGGTCAAGGGCCTTGGCGAGCTGGAACCGGTGGCGCTGCGCGGCGGGCAGAGCGCCGACCTGGGCGAGGTCGTGGAGGGCCTGGCGGCAGCCGCGTACGCCCGGGTCGAACTGGTCGAGAAGCGCGGCGAGTTCGCCGTGCGCGGCGGCATCCTGGACGTCTTCCCGCCCACCGAGGAACACCCGCTGCGGGTGGAGTTCTGGGGGGACGAGGTCGAGGAGATCCGGTACTTCAAGGTCGCCGACCAGCGCTCGCTCGAAGTGGCCGAGCACGGGCTCTGGGCGCCGCCCTGCCGTGAGCTGCTGCTCACCGCCGACGTGCGGCGGCGCGCCGCCGAGCTGGCCGAGTCGCACCCGGAGTTGGGCGAACTGCTCGGCAAGATCGCCGAGGGCATCGCCGTCGAGGGCATGGAGTCGCTGGCCCCGGTCCTGGTGGACGAGATGGAGCTGCTGCTCGACGTGTTGCCCGCGGGCGCGATGAGCGTGGTGTGCGACCCGGAGCGGGTGCGGACCCGGGCGGCCGACCTGGTGGCCACCAGCCAGGAGTTCCTGGCGGCGTCCTGGGCCGCGTCGGCCGGTGGCGGCGAGGCCCCCATCGACCTGGGCGCGGCCTCGCTGTGGGGCATCGCCGACATCCGGGACCGGGCCCGCGAGCTGGGCATGATGTGGTGGTCGATCTCGCCGTTCGCCGCCGGCGACGGCCTCGACGAGGCCGGCGTGGCCGGCGGGGCGACGGACGGCGACACCCTGACCCTGGGCATGCGCGCCCCCGAGCTGTACCGGGGCGACATCGCCCGGGCGCTCGCCGACACCAAGGGCTGGCTCGCCGACGGCTGGCGCACGGTCTACCTCACCGAGGGCCACGGCCCCGCCTCGCGCACCGTCGAGGTGCTCAGCGGCGAGGGCATCGCGGCCCGCCTCGACCCGGACCTCGCCGAGCTGTCGCCCTCGCTGGTGCACGTGTCCTGCGGCTCCGTCGAACGCGGCTTCATCGACCCGGGCCTCAAGCTCGCGGTGCTCACCGAGACCGACCTGACCGGCCAGAAGGCGGCCGGCAAGGACGGCACCCGGATGCCGGCCAGGCGCCGCAAGACCATCGACCCGCTCACCCTCCAGGCCGGCGACTACATCGTGCACGAGCAGCACGGCGTGGGCCGCTACATCGAGATGGTGCAGCGCACCGTGCAGGGCGCGACCCGCGAGTACCTGCTGGTCGAGTACGCGCCGGCCAAGCGCGGCCAGCCCGGCGACCGACTGTTCGTGCCGACCGACCAGTTGGAGCAGGTCACCAAGTACGTGGGCGGCGAGGCCCCGACCCTGCACCGGCTCGGCGGCGCCGACTGGACCAAGACCAAGGCGCGGGCCAAGAAGGCGGTCAAGGAGATCGCCGCCGACCTGATCAAGCTCTACTCGGCCCGGATGGCGGCCCCCGGCTACACCTTCGGCCCGGACACCCCCTGGCAGCGCGAGCTGGAGGACGCGTTCCCGTACGCGGAGACGCCCGACCAGCTCACCACCATCGCCGAGGTCAAGGAGGACATGGAGAAGTCGGTCCCGATGGACCGGCTGATCTGCGGCGACGTCGGCTACGGCAAGACGGAGATCGCGGTGCGGGCCGCGTTCAAGGCCGTGCAGGACGGCAAGCAGGTCGCCGTCCTGGTGCCCACCACGCTGCTGGTGCAGCAGCACTTCGGCACCTTCAGCGAGCGGTACGGGCAGTTCCCCGTCGTGGTCAAGGCGCTGTCCCGGTTCCAGACCGACACCGAGGCCAAGGCCGTCCTGGAGGGGCTGCGGGACGGCTCGGTGGACATCGTCATCGGCACCCACCGGCTGTTCTCGTCCGAGACCAGGTTCAAGGACCTGGGCCTGGTCATCGTGGACGAGGAGCAGCGGTTCGGCGTCGAGCACAAGGAGCAGCTCAAGAAGTTGCGCGCCAACGTCGACGTGCTGACCATGTCGGCCACGCCCATCCCGCGCACCCTGGAGATGGCCGTCACCGGCATCCGCGAGATGTCCACCATCACCACCCCGCCGGAGGAGCGGCACCCGGTGCTGACCTTCGTCGGCCCGTACGAGGAACGGCAGATCGGCGCGGCCATCCGGCGCGAACTGCTGCGCGAGGGGCAGGTCTTCTACATCCACAACCGCGTCGAGTCCATCGACCGGGCCGCCGCCAAGCTGCGTGAGATCGTGCCCGAGGCGCGCATCGCCACGGCGCACGGGCAGATGGGCGAGAGCGCCCTGGAGCAGGTGGTGGTGGACTTCTGGGAGAAGAAGTTCGACGTGCTGGTCTCCACCACCATCGTGGAGTCGGGCATCGACATCTCCAACGCCAACACCCTGATCGTCGAGCGCGGCGACAACTTCGGCCTCTCCCAGCTGCACCAGCTCCGCGGCCGGGTCGGCCGGGGCCGCGAGCGCGGGTACGCCTACTTCCTGTACCCGCCGGAGAAGCCGCTGACCGAGACCGCCCACGAACGCCTGGCCACCATCGCCCAGCACACCGAGATGGGCGCGGGCATGTACGTGGCGATGAAGGACCTGGAGATCCGCGGCGCGGGCAACCTGCTCGGCGGCGAGCAGTCCGGACACATCGCGGGCGTCGGCTTCGACCTGTACGTCCGCATGGTCGGCGAGGCCGTCGCGGACTACCGGACCTCGCTGGAGGGCGGCGCCGAGGAGGAGCCGCCGATCGAGGTCAAGATCGAACTCCCGGTGGACGCGCACGTCCCGCACGACTACGCGCCCGGCGAGCGGCTGCGCCTCCAGGCGTACCGGTCCATCGCCGCGGCCAACAGCGAGGAGGACATCGCCGCCGTCCGCGAGGAGCTGACCGACCGGTACGGACCGCTGCCCGAGCCGGTGGAGAACCTGCTGCTCGTCGCCGGCCTGCGGATGCTCGCCCGCGCCTGCGGCGTCAGCGACATCACCCTCCAGGGCTCGCAGATCCGCTTCGGCCCGGTGGAGTTGCGCGAGTCGCAGGAGCTGCGGCTGCGGCGGCTGCACCCGCGAGCGGTGCTCAAGCCGGGGCCGCGGCAGATCCTGGTGCCCCGGCCGACGACCGGCAAGATCGGCGGCAAGCCGGTGGTGGGCCGCGAACTGCTCGCCTGGACCGGCGAGTTCCTCACGACCATCCTCGGCTCGTAGCCCTCGTAGCCCTCGTAGCCCTCGTAGCCCTCGTAGCCCTCGTAGCCCTCGTAGCCCCGGCGGCCTCGCGGCCGTCGGGGGTGGGCGAGCCCAGACGCCGGGCCGAGCGTGACCTCAGGTGGCCCGGCGTCTGGGAGCGGTGGGCCGGGCCGAGCGCGTCTCGGCCCGGGGGAGTGGCGCCGGGTTACGCCTCGGGGGCCGGCGGGGCGGACAGCACGCGCCGGAAGCTGATCCGGTCGTGTCCGGGCCCGTCGTAGTCGCGGTGGACGGGGACGCCGTCGCTCTCGTAGTCGCCGCCCTCGGGCCGGAAGCCCATCGAGTGGTGGAAGGCGATGGACGGCTTGTTGGCCGGCGAGACGATCGAGCGCACCTCCTGCCGCCCGGCCGCCACCGCCCGGGCGAAGAACCGCTCGTACAACTGCCGGGCCACGCCCTGGTGGCGCAGCTCCGGGTGGACGCCGACGAAGTGGATGTAGGCCGTGCCGGGCCGGTCGGGCGAGTGGAAGCCGACCAGGAACCCGGCGAGCGCGCCGGCTGCCTCGTCCGGGCCCGCCCCGTCCGGCTCCTCGGCGTCGGGCCGCCGCTCCACGATCAGGCTGGTCGCGGCGAAGTGCTGGAGGAAGAGCCGGGGCAGCAGCAGGGACAGCTCGCGGGCCTCCTCCGGAGTGCGGGTCTCGCCCCACCAGGTCTGGATCGACGCCACGATCGGAGCGTGATCCTCCTCGCGGGCCTGTCGGAAGGTGAGGTGTGCCATGCGTTCTCTCCCGTACGTCGGTGCGCTCGCGCCGTTCGGGGCCCCGTTCCGGGCCCACCAGGGCAGACGCCCTACCGGCCCGTAGGGGTTACCCGGTCTCCGCGTACGGGTCGGCGGGCGCCCGCACGCCCGAGCACCAGCCGACGGTGAGCTGGGCGGTGGTCAGCGCCGCCGCGAGCGGGCCGAGGAGGCAGCGCAGCCGTTCCACCGGGGCCCCGGGCCGCACCGCCCAGGTCAACCCGGTGCCGGTGTCGGTCAACGCCCCGGGCCCGGGCAGCACGACGCGCGCGCCCGCGCCGTGGTACTCCACGGTTCCGGCCGTGAGCAGCGCGCCCAGCCAGGGCGCCGCCCCGCGCGGGACCAGCAGCCGCATCCGGCCCGCGGCCCCGTCGACCAGCGTGGGGAAGTGCAGGGGCCGCACGGTACGGGCCCGCCCCGCGCCCCCACCACGCCCACCACCGAGCCCGAACCGCCCCCGGACCCCGAAGCCCCCGGGCCCGAACTGGCCGGCGAGCCCGAACCGGTCGTACGAGGCCGCCTCGGGCGACGGACAGGTACGCGCCGCGTCCAGCGACGGGCCGGCGTGCGCCCGTAGCGCGACCCGGCAGGCGCGCCTTCGGTGCGCCCCGGCTCGCGGACGCGCCCCGTCGGGAGCGGTGTCGGACGCCGGGCCGGACGGGCCAGCGGCATCAGCGGGGCCGGAGGAATCCGCGAGGCCGGAGAGGCCAGCGAGGCCGGAGAGGTCGGATAACGCGGACAACGCCGACGAGCCGGAGAAGGCCGTGCCGGCCAGTTGGGCCTGCCAGGCGCCGGCCGGCGCGCCCGTCCGGCGGCGCAGCAGGTCCAGGGCCTCCATGCCGGTCCGCAGGTCGACCGTGACCGCGTCGAAGGTGCGGCCGGTGGCGAGCCGGACGCCGCGCCGCGGGTCCTCGCGCCACAGCGCGCGCACCGCGTCGGGATCGTCCGCGGCGGCGGCGACCCAACGAGGGACGCGCGCCGCCGCGCACGGGCGGGCCGTCACCGCTCCGCCTTCGGCAGCGCCAGGTAGGGGAACGTCTCGCGCGGCACCCCCGTAGCCGCGCTCGCGTCCAGCCCCATCGTGACGGGCATGCCGAGCACCAGCTCGAACATGACCTCCGGCGCCGGGTCGGTCAGCGCGCGCCCGTTGCGCCGCTTCACCCCGAAGTGGGCTTCGGTGCCCACCTCGTAGCGCAGCACGTCCGGCAGCAACAGGTCGCGCACCCGGGCCGCGTGGGCGGCGGGTTCGGCGACCGCGCCCGCGGCGCCGGCACCCCGCTCGACGGCGGCCCCCACCTCGGCCCCGTACCGCTCCCGGTCCTCGGCGGGCTCGGTCGCGTTGAAGTCGATGTGCTGGTCGGGGTCTTCGAGGTCGAAGAGGGTGTTGAGCAGCGGCGTCGCGCAGCGGTTGATCTGCCGCCAGCCGCCCGCGTCGGTCGCCAGGACCGTCACGCCCCAGAAGCCGATCTCCTGGGCGCCGCCGAGGTCGGCGTCGGGCACCTCAAGGACGATCGCGTGCACGTCGGTGTCGGCGAAGATGTTGCTGGCCCGCGCGGGGTCGAACCCGGCCAGGTCGGGGGCGGTGCCCTGGGCGATCCCGGTCTTGACGGCGGTGACCACCGTGCCCTCGATCCAGAACGGGTCGCCGGCCTGCCCGGCCCAGGCCCGCAGCCCGCCGCTCGGGTCCTCGTCGCCGCCGGCGCCCGCGGCGGGCAGCACGAGTTCGGCCGGCTCACCGGTCACGCCGCGCAGCAGCACCGAACCCTCCGCGTCGCGGTCCCGCGCGGCCTCGCCGTCGAACCGGCGCAGCTCCCAGCGCTGCGTGCCGCGCGTGCTGAAGGGGGCGAAGGTGATGGGGGCGAAGGTGAAGCGGTAGGTGATGTCCTCGACCGCGTCGCCGTCGGTGTCGATCTTGATCTCGTACAGGCTCTCGTCGTCGTGGAAGCCGCCCGTGCCGGAGAGCGGGTTGACGTTGACGACGAAGACGGTGCCGCGCTCGCCCCGGAAGACATAGACGTCACTGATGTCGAGCCGGGGGTCCTGGCGTGCGAGGAGCGAGTCGTGGTGATGACTCATCAGCGATCCTGTTCTGCTTCGAGGGAGGGCGCGTCGGCCAGGCACCGGCGGGCCACGGTCGCGGTCGCAGCGGCTCAATAGGGGGGAACCGCGCGCTGCCTCGTCAGGGAGGGGGAAGAGGGTCAGCATCCGGTCCGGCCCGCCGGGGCCTGGTCTGGACCCTAGGCCGAGGCGTCACGCGCGGGCGAGGAACAGAATGCACAGTCAGGGCGGTAACTGGTTGCCCACCGACCGGTGGTTGAAGGACGTACCGGTAACTCGGTACGGGACGAGGCCACCGCGGGTCCGACGGGCGGGAGTTGGGGGGGGCTTGTACGGTCGCAGCGCGGGGCGTAGGGGCTCGGGCGCGTAAGGCCCGGCCCCGGGGTGCGCCGGGGCCCGGGGTGCGCCGGGGTGCGGGGTGCGCCGGGGTGCGGGTGCGCCGGGGCCCGGGGTGCGCCGGGGTGCGGGCGGCGCCGGGGGTGCGGTAACGAGGGGCGCGGTGCGGGCGTGTGGGTTCAGCGCGTCCGGGTCACAGCGCCTTGAGCGCCCGCATAGCCAGCCACAGCTCGTACTTGGCGCTCGGCGCGTGCAGCAGCGAGCGGCCCAACGCCTCCTCCGCCCTGGTCAGCCGCTTGCGGGCGCCGGGCAGCGAGATGCCGAGCGCGCCGGCGGCCTGCGGCAGCTTCGCGTCGGCCCGCAGCCAGGCGCGTACGGTCTCCGTCCCCGACGGCAGGTTCGCCCGCTCCAGCGGCTGGAGCTGGGCGCGCGCCCAGACGCCGGCCGCCGGCGTGCCGAGCAGGTCCTCCAGCGTGGCCGGCGGCCGGTCGGTGGGCGTCGGCAGGGGGGCGCCACGGAGCTGGAGCGCGAGCCAGGCGGCGGACTGGTCGGCCAGCCGGCCGAGGTCGAGCCCGAGCAACTCGTCGATCAGCCGCACCCGGGCGCCCAGCGTGTTGCGGTGGATCTTCAGGTGGCGGCTGGCGGCGCCGCCGAAGGTCAGCCACGAGCCGAGCGTGCCGAGCAACTCCTCACCGCCGGGATCGGCCCGTCGCGGCGGCACGTAGTGCAGGCAGGGCGCCAGCAACTCCTGGGCCCAGCGCAGCCCTTCCGGGGTGGCCAGCGGCGTCAGGTCGAAGTCCCGTTGGAAGCTGGCCCGCCCACTGGGAGCGGTGCGGGCCACGGCCAGCGCGTGGAACGCCTGCTCGTAGCCGATCGGGGTCTCGCGCAGCGGCACCTCGCCGCTGACCCCGATCAGGCACTCGGGCACCCGCTCGGCGATGGCCCGGTCAAGCCCGCGCACCCCCACCGTCTCGACGGCCGTGCCGGCGCGCCCGCTGCGGCTCAACGCGGGGGAATGGTGCGGGAGTTCGCCGAAGGTCGCGCGGAAGTCGGTGGCGCAGTTCTCGTCGTCCACCTGCCCGACGGCCGCGTCGCCCCCCGGGCCGACGGAAGGCCGTGCGGGAGGCGTCATGCCCTGGTCGAGCGCCGCTCTGGCGGCTCCGCCCGCCCTGCCCGCCGGCTCCGGCACGGCCGGGACGAGGGCGATCAGATGGGTGGGCCGCACGGGGCAGGGCACGATCCACGCCTTGCCGCGCGCGGCGTGCGCGATCCGGTCGGCGATCTCGTACCGCCGCTGGCCCGGGCACTCGATCACGTAGACGTAGGCGAGCTGGGGCAGCGGTGGTTGCAGGGCGGCGGCGATGCGGTGGGCGGCCGGGACGCTGCCGACCATCAACAGGTGCAGCACCGCCTCGCGGCCGTGCGCCTCGGCGGCCTCCACCCGCACCCGGTCGCGGTCGGCCTCCTCAAGCCGCCAGCACAGGCCGAGCGTGCGGGCCGCGTCGGCGAGCAGCACCTGCGGGCGCCCAGGCCGCCGCCCCGGCCCGTCGGGGGCGATCAGTACGAGGTACGGGGCCTGCCGGCGCGGACCGGCCTCCGCGTGCGCGCCCCCGGCCCCGGCGGTCAGCGAGACCAGGAACACCGTGCTGCCGCCGTCGGGCTCGGCGCGTTCGCCCGCCGCCGGGACGCTGAGCACCGCCGATGGCGTGCCGCGCCGGTGCAGCCCGGCCACGGCGCCCGTCGCGGCGCTCAGCGCGGGGCTGGGCGGCGGGGCGGGGGTGACGGCGGGCGTGCCGTCGGCGTCGATCAGCGTGGCGACGCCGCCGGTGCGGTGCGCGAGCCACTCCAGGATCGCCCGGACGGCACCACGCTTGGTCGCGAGGCGCGAGAGGGTCATGACGTCGTCGGCGCGCACGGCGCGGTCGGCCTGCTCGGGCCGCTCGTCGCCGGGCCGCTCGGGCCGGTCGTCGCCGGGCTCGTCGGCCCGCGTCGGCCGCTCGCTCAGGGGCTCGCCCGCCGCCCGCCGCGCCCCCACCTCAGTGCCCAACGCCGCCCGTCCCATGAAGCAGCAGATTAGTGCGTCAAAGCCGGTCGCGGGGGCGAAGGTTGGACTCCACCAGCCCCATGTCGCCCAGCTCACCCCACGGGCCCCAACCGCCCCGGTACGCCACGCCGAACGGCCCGCGATCCGGCCATCGCCGCGCGGCACGTGACCCCGGCCGGCCGCTCCGCGCGAGGCGCTCCGGTCGGGGGTGGCTCCGTCCGGAGTGGCTCCGTCCGGGGGTGGCTCCGGCCCGGGCGGCTGTCGCGCGGTCGGCGGTGGCACGGAGGGAGCGGGACGTGACGGAGGGCGGAACCCGGCGCGAGGGTGGGTTCCCGGGCGCCGGCGGGGCGGCATGGGGGTTCGCCTTGCAGCGCGACGGCGCGTGGGCGGATGCGCGCGCCCCCGCCGTGCGCGTCCGGTGAGGTGTTACCGGACGGTCGGGTAGGGGCGCGACGTGACCGGCGACGGGGTGTCGCGATCTCCCGCTCCCGATCGTCTGGGCGGCCTCAACGCCCGTACGCGAAAACGGAGTTAACCTCTCGGTAACCGTGCGCGACAACGGGATGAATCACCCTGTTCGGGGCGGAGTACGCGCCGTACGGGCGGGTCGGGCGGTGGTGGGGCGGCCGGGACGGGGTCGAGCGCGGCCGGCGCGGGAGCCGTGTTGGTGGCCGCTGACGGGAGCGGACCGGGGCGCTCCGTGACCGTATGCCAGTTCGGAGAGCCCTGTTCACGCGCCGTGGCGGCCAACAATGCGCCGGGTGCCAGGGGTTGCACCGTCCTGAGCGTTCGTGTTCGATGCGTGCACCGCCAGTTCCGTGAGCCAGAGGGGGAGGAACTCACCGTGACGGCGTGTCTTCCTGTCTGGTCCGCGGTGCGCCGCTGCGTGTCGGCCTCTCGACGCACGGCGCTGCTGCTGTGCGCCCTCGGCGGCTTCCTCGCGCTGGCGAGCGTCCTCGCGGGACAGGCACACGCCAACGGCTCGCAGGACGGCGGGCGCGAGGCGCGCGCCGACCGGTCGGCGTCGCAGGGCGAGCGGGCGGCCAAGGGCGCGCGGACCACGGCGGCCGGCCCGACCCGAACCGCCACGACGACCGGCAAGGACACGGCGGTTCACGGCGCCCGAGCGGCAGGCAAGGCGAAGGCCAAGGGGAACGTCGGGGCCGCGCCTCATGCCACGGCGACCAAGGCCACGCCCGGGGACCAGCACGGCGGCCGGCAGGCCGCCGGCGACCGCAAGGCCGGCAAGGCCAACGCGCAGCACGGCCCCGGCCAGCCCGACCGGGCCAAGAGCCGGAGCGGGTCCAAGGGCGAAGCCAAGGGCAAGGGCGACAAGAACGCGCACGCACCGGCCAAGAAGGCGCACGCGGCAACGGAGAACGCGCACGCGAAGGCCAAGCAGACGCCGCGCGAGGCCGCGCACGCCACGTCCGGTGGCAAGGCGCCCGGCGGCAAGGGCAAGGCCCACGGCGACGGCTCGGGCAAGCCCCACGGCGAAGGCCCGGGCAAGCCCCACAGCGGCAAGGGCAAGGGCCCTGGCAAGGGCAAGGGCCCTGGCGGGGACGCCGGGGGCCCAGGCGGTCACGGCGGGGGACAGGGCGGGGGCGGCCAGGGGCGGCCCGGCGCGGAGCTGCCTCCGCCGGCGCGCCTGCTCCCCGCCGCGCCCGACGCGCTCGGCCCGCAGACCGGACCGCGCACGCCGGAGACCCCCGCGCACGCCGGCCCGCGCCTGCCGCACACCCCCGCGAACCCGGAGCCGCCGGGCCGCTCCGAGAGGCCGAACCGGCCGCACGGGCCGGGCACCTCGCTCCTGCCGACCCCGTCCGAGCGTCCGGCGTCGTCCGACTGCGCCGGCGACGGCGTGGACTGCGCGCGTCCCGGTCGGGGCGATGGGCCGGGCCGGGAGCGTTCGGCGGACGTCCCGCCGAGGGGCGAGGGCCCGCTCGCCCGATACGGCGCCGCGAGCGCCCTCGTCGGCCCGCCGTCCGGCCCGCTCGGCGCGGTCCGTACGAGCTTGGCCACCGGGACCGCCACCGGCGCCGAGCGACCGCACTCCGACGCGCCGGACTGCGGCACCGGGAACCGGCCGCACGGCGCGCCGGGATGCGGCGGCCACCAGCACGCGCCGCAGGCGCCGTGCGGCTCGCCGGGCCCGATCGGCCCCACCGCGCCCGGTGGGCAGGGCGGTTGCGGCCACGGCGGCGACCAGACCACCAAGCGCGCCCTCGACAAGCACGACCTGCCCGCCACCGCCGCGCTGCACCCGCCGCGCACCGCGGACGGCCGGCCGCGCGACACGGCTTCCCCGCTGCACACGCGCCCGCACGACGTCGTCGAACACCCCGGGTAGCACCGGCGCGCCCACCGGCGCGCCACCGCCACCCTTTCGTTCGAGACAGAGAGCACACACGCCATGTTCAGTCGTGAGCGCATAGCGCCGTTCGCCGGAATGCCGTACGGGCTTCCGCGCCAGTCGCACCCCGCCCAGTCACATCCCGCACAACCGATCCCCGCCCAGCCGACCCCGGCCCAGCCACTGCCCCTCCGCGACCTCGACCACGGCCCGGCCCGCCGCGCCGGTGCGGTCCGCGCGGCGGCCCCGCTGGGGGTGGCGGCATGAAGATGACCGACCGGGAGATCATCGAGATCCTGGTGGCGTACGACGCCACCGAGAGCGTGTACGCTGCGGCGCGGATCGTGGGCTGCGACCCCAAGACCGTCCGCCGCTACGTGGCGGCCCGGGACGCCGGACGCCCGGTCACCGGCCCCTCGCGCCGGTCGCGCTTAGCTGACGCCTACGCCGAGAAGATCGAGGAGTGGGTGGACCGCTCCGAGGGTCACATCAGCGCCGTGCGGGCGCACGAGCGCCTGGTGCGGATGGGTTTCACCGGCAGCGAGCGCACCACGCGGCGGGTCGTCGCCGAGACCAAGAGCCGCTGGCAGAGCGGCAGTCGGCGGATCTTCCGGCCCTGGGTCACCGAGCCGGGCCTGTGGCTCCAGTGCGACTGGGGCCCGGGGCCCCTGGTGCCCGGGCCCGACGGCGAGCCCCGGCGCACCGCCCTGTTCTCGGCCTGGCTCGCCTGGTCGCGGTACCGGGTGGTCATCCCCTGCCGGGACCGCACGCTGGGCAGCCTCGTCTGCTGCCTGGACGCCACCCTCACGGCGCTCGGCGGCGCCCCGACGTACCTGCTCACCCGGTTGCGCCAGGAGGGCGGCGCGCGCCACCCGGACGTGGTCGCCGTCGGGCGGCACTACGGCATGAAGGTGCGCACCTGCGTGCCGCACGACCCGGAGGGCGGCGGCACCCAGGCCGGCGTGCGCATCGCCGCGGCCGACCTGACCCCGACCGACGCGGACCTGCGCCCGGAGTACGCGTCCTTCGCCGAACTCCAGGCGGCCTGCCAGGAGTTCGGGCAGTGGTTCAACGGGCAGGTGCGGCACTGGCAGGGCCAGCGACCGGACGCCGCGCCGGAGGGCGAGGGCGAGCCGGAGGTCGAGCGGCGGCGGGCGCAGGCCCAGGCGGCCACCCCCGCCGAGCGGCTGCTGATCGAGCGCACCCGGCTGCACCCGCTGCCGCCGGCGCCCTGCGTCCTCGGGCTCGGCCAGCAGGCGACCGTCAGCGAGACGGACACAGTGGTGCACGACGGGACGCGGTACGCCGTACCGGGCTCGCTGACCGGCGCGCAGGTGTGGTTGCGGGCCGCGCGCGGTGAACTGGCCGTCGTCGCCGACCTCGCCGCGCTGGCGCACCGCCCGGCGCACCTGGTCGGAGCCGACGGGTTGACGGAGATCGCCCGCTACCGCACGCCGTCCCGCGGCGCCTCGCGCAACGGGACGCGGTAACACCCCGCCCCGCGCCTGGAGGCGTGACCGGCCGGGCCCTCGGGTCCGGCCGGTCAGCGGCCCCGTCGATCGGCGTACCGCGCGGACGCGCGGCGGCCGGTCGACGGGGCGCCGAGGCGCGTACTAGCCGTTCTCCGCCATGCGGGCCACGCCGACCGGGCAGGAGACGCCCGTGCCGCCGATGCCGCAGTAGCCAGTGGGGTTCTTGTCCAGGTACTGCTGGTGGTAGTCCTCCGCCGGGTAGAACGGGCCGGCGATCAGGATCTCGGTGGTGATGTCGCCGTACCCGGCGTCGGCGAGCACCGCCTGGTACGCGTCGCGGGACTCCAGCGCCGCTGAGACCTGCTCGTCGGAGTGCGCGTAGATCGCCGAGCGGTACTGCGTGCCCACGTCGTTGCCCTGGCGGAAGCCCTGGGTCGGGTCGTGGCCCTCCCAGAAGACCTTCAGCAGCGCCTCGTACGAGGTCTTGGCGGGGTCGAAGACGACGCGCACGACCTCGGTGTGCCCGGTGAGGCCGCTACACACCTCCTCGTAGGTGGGGTTGACCGTCTGGCCGCCCTGATAGCCGGCGACGGTCGTCCACACGCCCGGGGTCTGCCAGAACTTGCGCTCGGCGCCCCAGAAGCAGCCGAGGCCGAAGTCGGCGACGACCAGGCCCTCCGGATACGGGCCGAGCAGGGGGTTGCCCAGCACCGTGTGCCGCTCCGGGACCTCGTACGGCCGCTCGGGACGGCCCTTGAGCGTCTCATCGGCGGACGGGAGCTGGTTCTTGAAACGACTGAACAGCATGGTCTCTCCAGGGGCAGGCGATCGGCCGCTTCTATAACGTCTCGCGGCCCGCGTCCATTCCAGCCCGCGACGGGTCGGTCGCGGGGTGCCACCGGTCGCCCCGGCGGGGCCGGTGCCGGGGCCGGGGTGCGGCGGGGTCGGCTACTGCGGCAGCGTCGCCGGCGTGCCGCCCGCGCCCTCCCAGCCCGCGACGGCCGTCGCACGGTAGCTCGCGTACAGCTCCGCCGGGTCCGGGCCGTACGACCACGGGACGGCGCCGACGTGGCCGTCCACCAGCCGGAGCTGGACGATGGCCTCCGCGTACCGCTCCGCGCGGACCAGGAACCAGATGAGCAGGTGCCGCACGTGCGGGGCGACCGGGTGGTCCGCCGGCGCGTGCAGCAGCGCGTACTGGGCGCCCTCGATGGCACGCGTGACGACCACGCTGCGGTACAGGCCCTGCACCAGGTTGGCCTCCGGGAGGTGCTCGAAGACCGCGAACAGGGGCAGCGCCGGCAGCAGGCTCTTGTCCGGGGCCCCGGCCGCCGCCTGCTGCGCGAAGGCGTCGGCCAGCTCCTTGGAGCCGTGCCACTTCTCGCACCAGTAGTGCAGGGCGGCCAGGTGCGCGCCCATGTGCGCCGGGGCGCGGTCGCGGATCTTGGCCCACAGCTCCTCGAAGTCGGCCTGCCGGTAGCCGAGGCCACGGGCGATGCCCAGTTCGACGAGGTAGGGGACCGGGTCGCCGGGGGCCAGCAGGGCGGCCTCGCCGCAGACCGTACGGGCCTCCTCCAGGATCATCGTGAAGTCCTCGGAGCCGGAGTCCCGCAACGCCTGGCGGACCAGGAACTCCGCGTGCACCGCGGCACCGCCCGGGTCCTTCGGCGCCTCGACCCGCCAGGTGCGCAGCCACACGCCGCCCTGCCCCGGGTTGATCGCCAGCTCGTGCACGGCCGCGCCCGCCAGCGTCTGCACCCGCTGCCAGCGCAGCTCGGACGAGGCGTCGGTGTGCGCGAGCAGCCGCGACACCGGCCGCCAGTCCTGGGAGCTGGTCACCTCGGCCAGCGTCGCGACCAGCTCCTCGTCGGGCCCCGGCAACCGCACGTCGAGCCGCTCCACGGGCAGGAAGCCGTACTCACCGGGGTCGGAGACGCGCCGCGCGCCCGCCATCGCCTCCTTGCCGCCGCGCCGCCGGCGCAGCATCGGCACGATGACCATGCCGATCATGAGCAGGCCCATGAGGATGAAGAGAAACTCCATGATGCTGTCCCGTGTGCTGTCGTGGGAGCCGCGCCGAAACCGGCACGGCCCGTCAGTCCGCTGCCCCGCCGCCTCACCGTTCCCCGCGCCGCCCGCGCCGCGCCCGCGGGGCCGCGCGCCGGGCGCGGCGCCGGAGCGCGGGCACCGGCGTCGGCCCGTGGCCGGCGTTGGCCCGCGTAACGGCCTTCGCCCTACAGCCTAAGCGCGCCGTTCACGAGGAGGGGCGGCGCGGGCCCGGCGGTGAGCATTACCCTCGGCCCATGACTGACCAGCACCCTCAGCCGCACGCTTCCCAGAGCTTCGAGACGCTCGCCATCCACGCGGGGCAGGCCGCGGACCCGGCCACCGGCGCCGTCGTCCCGCCCATCTACCAGGTCTCCACCTACAAGCAGGACGGGGTGGGCGGGCTGCGCGGTGGCTACGAGTACAGCCGATCCGCCAACCCGACCCGCACCGCGCTGGAGGAGAACCTGGCCGCGCTGGAAGGCGGCAGCCGGGGCCTCGCCTTCGCCTCCGGGCTCGCGGCCGAGGACACGCTCCTGCGCGCCCTGCTCGTGCCCGGCGACCACATCGTCATCCCGAACGACGCGTACGGCGGCACGTTCCGGCTGATCTCCAAGGTCATCGAGCGCTGGGGCGTGCAGTGGTCGGTCGCCGACACCGCCGACCCGGAGGCGGTACGCGCCGAGATCCGCCCCAACACCAAGCTGATCTGGGTCGAGACCCCCACCAACCCGCTGCTCGGCATCACCGACATCGCCGTCATCGCGGACATCGCCCGCACCGCCGGCGTGCGGCTGGTCGTGGACAACACCTTCGCCAGCCCGTACCTCCAGCAGCCGCTGGCCCTCGGCGCCGACATCGTCGTGCACTCGACCACCAAGTACATGGGCGGCCACTCCGACGTCGTGGGCGGCGCGCTCATCACCGCCGACGCCGCGCTGGGCGAGGAACTGGCCTACCACCAGAACGCCATGGGCGCGGTCGCCGGACCGTTCGACGCCTGGCTGGTCATGCGGGGCACCAAGACGCTGGCCGTGCGCATGGACCGGCACAGCGCGAACGCGGAGCGGATCGCCGAACTCCTCACCTCCCACCCGAAGGTCGCCCAGGTCTACTACCCGGGTCTGCCCGAGCACCCGGGCCACGAGATCGCCGCCAAGCAGATGCGTTCCTTCGGCGGCATGGTCTCCTTCCGCGCGGCGGGCGGCGAGCAGGCCGCGATCGACATCTGCAACCGGGCGGAGCTGTTCACGCTGGGCGAGTCGCTCGGCGGCGTCGAGTCGCTGATCGAGCACCCGGGCCGGATGACGCACGCGTCGGCGGCCGGCTCCGCACTTGAGGTGCCGTCCGACCTGATCCGCCTCTCGGTCGGCATCGAGTCCGCCGACGACCTGATCGCGGACCTGAACCAGGCGCTGGGCTAACCGGCCGCGCGGCGCCGGGCCCGGCCGCCGGACCGGGCTGGGCCCGACCTGGCCGAGCCGGGCTGACCTGGGCTCGGCGCCGCGCCGTACGGCCCCCGGCCGGGGCGACGCCCCGGCCAGCCAGGGGCTACCACCCGCCGAGGGGCGGCGTCGTCGAGCGGGGCGGTGGGGTCCAGGGCTCGGTGAGGGCCGCCCACACCGTGAGGGCGAACAGGGCCGCCAGCAGCACGACCCAGGTCGCCAGGTGGACGGCCCGGCGCCGGCGCAGCGCCCGCTGGCCCCGGGCGGCGGCCCGGTCGGCCAGGTCCCACGGAAGCGCCGGCCGTGGCCGCGCCTCCAGCATCCGCCGCACCTCGTCCTCCTTGCGGTCCCAGCCGCTCACGGCCCCCGCCCCCCGGCCGCGCGGCTGCCGGGGGCCGCGCCGGCGCGCTGGTCGCGGGGGCGGTCGCGGTCCGGGTCGCGGTCCCGGCCGTGGTCCGGGTCGCGCAGGACCGCGACGGCCCGGGCGCACACGGCGCGCACCCGGTCGGGCGGCAGACCCAGCGTGGCCGCGGTCACCTCCTCGGCCACCCCCTCATGCAGGCGCAACACCAGCACCAACCGTTCCTGCGGCGTGAGCGCCGCCAGCGGGCCGTGTCCGGGCGGACCCGGACGCCGGTGCCGCCAGGCCGAGTGCGCGAAGCGGGCGGCGAGTTCCTGGCGGGTGCGCTCGTACGGATCCTCGCCGCGCAACTGGTCCCAGCGCGCGTACGTGCCCGCCAACGCGGCCGTGAGCAGCCGCTCGGCCGCGACGCACCGCTGCGGGGGCTCGGCGGTGAGCAGGGTCGCGACATGCAGCAGTCGGCCGCCCGCGCCCGCGACGAACGCCGCGAACTCCCGGGTCCGGCGCTCGTCCCTCGCTGCTCGCCGTTTCCCCACCGCGCCTCCCGTGTTCGCGAGAACACGACCCCTTCAGGACACGCCAGCGGGCCCGCCCGGTCAAGGGTCCGGCGGCCGGCTCGTGAGGTCGGCCCCCGGGGCGCGCCCGGGGGCGGCGGGGCGTACGGCGGCGTCGGCGCGAGCCCGCCACACCCGCCGCGACCGGTCGGCGCGAGCCGGTGTGCGGTGGTGGCGGGGCGCGGTGTGGGCGACGTCTCGTCGCGGATTGCTCACATCGTGAGATGCCGGCCAACGGCCGTGCGTGGAATGACACCATGGCATATGCCAGAGGCATGAGTGCAGCGTACGGAGCATGGGCGCCAGCCCCACGGCCGCCATGCTCAAGCACATTGCACGAGCCGCACGGCGACCCGCCGAAGCCCCACGCCGCGCCGGACCGGAACCGCCGACCGCGTCGCCGAGTGCCCCGCCGCGTGACGCGCGTCGCGGGCCGCCGCACCGGGCCGCCCGGTGGCGGCGTCCGACCACGCCGGCGACGCGCGGTCGGCGAACGGCGCCGGCGCCGCGCCGGTCACGGTGCCCGAACGGGCAGGCGGCGCACCGCGCGACGGGCAGGCGGGCGCGCGGTACGGCCAGGAGTGCGGGCAGGCGCGTCGGCGCGGTGGGGGAGCGCGGCGTGGGCGCGCGGACCAGGGCGGGAGCCGTGGTGTCGCTGGCGCGGGAGCGGCCCTGGTCGGCGCGGAGCCGGGGCGCGGAGCGGAGGGGACCGGATGGCGGCCCCTCCGGTGGGGGTGCCGACGCACGCCGTACGGCCCTCGGGGTGAGGCGGGCCGCAAGCCGCGGACGCGAGGTCAGAGCGTCGGTCGGTCCAAGCCCCGGTACGGGCCGGGACAAGCGCCGGTCAGGAGGGTGTTGCCAACTGCGGTGCGCCGTGGATCACCGAGAGCGCGGCATTGAAACGGGTCAACAACGTGCAGAACTGGTCGCGTTCGTCCGGCGTCCAGTCTTCGGTGGCGATGGCCATCAGTTCGCGGCGGGACGAGCGCACCTCCTCCAGGCGGGCCTTGCCGCGCGGGGAGAGTTGCAGGACGACGGCGCGGCCGTCCTCGGGGTGCGAGGTGCGCTTGACCATGCCGGTGTCCACGAGGGGCGCGACCTGCCGGGTCACGGTGGACGAGTCGATGCCCATGCTCAGCGCGAGCTTCTTGACGCCCATCTCTCCTTCCTGGTCAAGCCGGTTGAGTAGGAGGTAGGCGGCGCGGTCCATCGAGTTGCGGGCCTGTCCGACGCCGCCGAGACGGGTCTGCTCCGCGCGTCGGGCGAAGACCGCCACCTGGTGTTGGAGAGAGTCGAGGACGCCGGTCTCCTCCGGCGCCGGCCCGGGGGTCGTCCCCCGGGCCGTAGTCGCAGTCGTCATGTCCGAATGGGTGGGCATGGCCTGGGGCTCACTTCGTGCGGTGGTCTGAAGGATGGGGGACAGAGTACGCGGCCCCGGCGCCCGCCGTACCTGCCCTGCGTCAAGCAGTGCGAAGCGGGCCCACCGCGCCGGGTGGGGCGGGCCGGCGCCGGCGGGATCGGGCCGACGCTGCGACACTGGGCACCATGGCTGCACGCGTTGACGACGGGGCTGGCCCCGTAAACCCGGGGGACGGCGACGACGGCGCGCGGGAGGCGTCCGGCGCGGTGACGCTGGAGGCCGTGCGCGCCGCGCAACAGACGCTGTCCGGCGTCGCTCGGGTCACCGCGCTGGAGGGCAGCCGGTTCCTGACCGACCTCCTTGCCGCACCGGCGCACCTGAAGTGCGAGAACCTCCAACGCACCGGCTCCTTCAAGGTGCGCGGCGGATACGTGCGCATCGCCGGCCTCTCGGCGGCCGAGCGGTCCGCCGGCGTGGTCGCGGCCAGCGCCGGCAACCACGCGCAGGGCGTCGCGCTCGCGGCGTCGCTGCTCGGCGTGCGCTCGACCGTGTTCATGCCGGAGGGCGCGCCCCTGCCCAAGGTCGCGGCGACCCGGGACTACGGCGCCGAGGTGCGGATGTGCGGCGACGTGGTGGACGAGACGCTGCGCGCGGCCCAGGAGTACGCCCGCGAGAGCGGCGCGGTGTTCATCCACCCCTTCGACCACCCCGACATCATCGCCGGCCAGGGCACGGTGGGCCTGGAGATCCTGGAACAGTGCCCCGAGGTGCGCACCATCGTCGTGGGCATGGGCGGCGGCGGGCTCGCGGCGGGCATCGCCGTCGCGGTGAAGGCGCTGCGGCCCGACGTGCGGGTGGTGGGCGTCCAGGCGGCGGGCTCCGCCGCGTTCCCGCCCTCGCTCGCGGCCGGGCACCCGGTCGCGCTGGACGCGCCCACCACCATGGCCGACGGCATCAAGGTCGGCCGCCCCGGCGACCTGACGCTGCGTATCGTCAGCGAACTCGTCGACGAGATCCGTACGGTGACCGAGGACGAGCTCTCCAGCGCCCTGCTGCTGTGTCTGGAGCGGGCCAAGCTCGTGGTGGAGCCGGCGGGCGCGAGTTCCGTCGCCGCCCTGCTCGCCGACCCGGGGGCCTTCGCCGGACCAGTGGTCGCGGTCCTGTCCGGCGGCAACGTGGATCCGCTGCTCATGCAGCGGGTCCTGCGCCACGGCATGGCCGCCGCCGGCCGCTACCTCTCGCTGCGCCTGCGGCTCACCGACCACCCGGGCGCCCTGGCCTCGCTGCTGCGCGTGTTGTCAGAGGCGGACGCCAACGTGCTGGACGTGAGCCACGCCCGTACCAACCCGCGGCTCGGACTCACCGAAGTGGAGGTGGAGTTGCACCTGGAGACGAAGGGCCCCGACCACTGCGCGGAGGTCGCCACCGCCCTCCGCGCCGCGGGCTACACGATCACGCCGTAGCCGGCACGCCCGGCCACAGCGCACCGCGGACCGCCGCGCACTGCCGTCCGCGGACGTTCCGTACGGCCGGGTTCTCCCGTACGGCCCGCGATGTCGTACGGCGGGTGGTTTCGTACGACAAGGCGTTCCGCGCGACCGATGGGCCCGTGGGGCGGCGGGTAGCCGGGGGTGCGGTGGGCGTCTGCGGGGCGTCGGGGGTGGGTGGGGTGTGAGGAGTCGCGTGGGATGGGCACTCGACCGGCGTGGCCGTCGAGGTGCCGTGGCGGGGCGGGGGCGTCGCCGGCGTGGAGCAGGGCGGGGGGCCGTCCGAGGGGCGGTGAAGCCCGCCGGCGCGCTCTGGCGTGCGGGGGCGGGGCGGCGGACGTACGGTGGACCTTTGGACGCGATACTGTCGCAAGTCTTGACGCGATATAACGCGTCTCACTATAACGGTGAGCACTCGACCCTCCTCGGGCAGCGGGCGGGCGAGTGCCATGGTCCGGCCCTGTGGACCGGACGGTCCCAGGCGCGGCTGTCGCCCATCGCGCCCCACCGCTCCCTACCGCCCCCACAGCTCATCGCAGTCACCGATCAAAGAACCAGCCACCCTGGGAGAACCTCATGCCAGGCGCCATCTACGCCGAAGGTCTGGTCAAGACCTTCGGCAAGGTAAGGGCTCTGGACGGCGTCGACCTCGACGTCCCCGAAGGAACCGTGCTCGGCCTGCTCGGCCCGAACGGCGCGGGGAAGACCACCGCGGTCCGCGTGCTCACCACCCTGCTGCGGCCGGACAGCGGCAGGGCCGTCGTCGCGGGCATCGACGTGCTCAAGCACCCGAACGACGTACGGCACGTCATCGGCCTCTCCGGCCAGTTCGCCGCGGTCGACGAGTACCTGACGGGCCGTGAGAACCTGCGGATGGTCGGCCAGCTCTACCAGTTGAGCTCGCGCGACGCGAAGGCGCGGGCGGCCGAGCTGTTGGAGCGCTTCAACCTCACCGAGGCGGCCGACCGCACCGCCAAGACGTACTCGGGCGGCATGCGGCGGCGGCTCGACCTCGCGGCGGCCCTGGTCGTCAGCCCGCCCGTGATGTTCATGGACGAGCCGACCACCGGCCTCGACCCGCGCAACCGGCAGGCACTGTGGGGGATCATGCAGGAACTGGTGGCCGGCGGCACCACGCTGCTGCTGACCACGCAGTACCTGGAGGAGGCCGACCAACTCGCGCACGACATCTGCGTCGTCGACCACGGCCGGGTCATCGCGCGCGGCACCTCCGACCAGCTCAAGGCGCAGACCGGCGGTGAACGGGTCGAGGTCGTCGTGCACGACCGAAACCACCTCGGCACGGCCACCGAGGTGCTGCGCGGCTTCGGCAAGGGCGGCACCAGCGTCGAGAGCCACACCCGCAAGGTCACCGTCCCGGTGACCGGCGGCGCCAAGCTGCTGGCCGAGGTGATCCGCGAGCTGGACGCCCGCGGCATCGAGATAGACGACATCGGCCTGCGCCGCCCCACCCTGGACGACGTGTTCATCTCCCTCACCGGCCACGTGGCCGAGCGGGAGGCGGAGCCGGACGGCGACCCCGAACAGGTCGGCGGCCCGGGCGCGACCACGAGCGACGGGGAGGTCGCGAAGTGAGCACCACGAGCACCAGCACGGTCCGCAGGGCGGTGCCCCCGCACGCGCGCGGCGGCCTCGTCCAGTCGGTGCGCGACTCCCTCGTCATCGCCAAGCGCAACCTGATCCGGATGACCCGGATTCCCGAGATCGTCCTCTTCGGCCTCATCCAGCCGATCATGTTCGTGGTGCTGTTCGCGTACGTCTTCGGCGGCGCCATCCCGGTACCCGGAGAGCCCGGCAACAACGCCGCCGACTACCGCGAGTACCTGATGGCGGGCATCTTCGCGCAGACGGTGACGTTCGCCACGGCGGGCGCGGGCGCCGGCATCGCGGAGGACATGCACAAGGGGCTCGTGGACCGGTTCCGCTCGCTGCCGATGTCGCGCGGCGCGGTCCTGACCGGCCGCACCCTCGCCGACCTCGTACAGACCACGCTCACCGTGGTGGTGCTGGTCATCGTCGCGCTGATCATCGGTTGGCGGGCGCACGAGGGCATCCCGAAGGCCGTCGGCGCGATCGCGCTGCTGCTGCTCCTGGGGTACGCCTTCTCGTGGATCGGCGCCCTGATCGGACTGTCCGTACGGACCCCGGAGGCGGCCACCTCCGGCGGCCTGATCTGGCTCTTTCCGCTGACGTTCATCTCGAACGCGTTCGTGCCCACCGGAAACATGCCGACGTTCCTGCAGCACGTGGCGGACTGGAACCCGTTCAGCGCCACCGTGCTCGCCTGCCGCCAACTGTTCGGCAACCCGGACGGGCTGCCCTCGGACGCCTGGCCGATGGAGCACCCGGTGCTCGCCTCGGTCCTGTGGTCGGTCGTGATCATCGCGCTCTTCCGCACCCTGGCGGTCCGCAAGTACCGCTCGGCCGCCACCTGACCCCGCCCGTGTCCGGGCGCCGCGACCGGGCCGTGAACGACCGAACCCCCGACGCCGTGCGTCGGGGGTTTCGTCGTCGGGGCTGCCGCGGGCGGCGGCTCGAACACGTTGGGCCCGCGGCGCTCGTGTGGTCCCCGGGGCCCGGTCCGGTACTACCGGCGCGCGGGCCCGTCGCGGTGGCTCAGCCCTGGTAGGGCTTGGCCGCGAGGATCTTCACGGACGCGGTGCGACCGTTGGGCAACTCGTACTGCGCCTCGTCGCCCACCTTCTTGCCGGTCACGCCCTTGCCGAGGGGGGACTGCGGGGAGTACGTCTCGATGTCCGCGCTCGCGTACTCGCGGGAGGCCATCAGGAAGGTCAGCGTGTCGTCGGGGTCGCCGTCGAACGCGATGGTGACGACCATGCCGGGCTCCACCACGCCATCGTCCGCGGGGGCCTCTCCGACCTTCGCGTGCTGCAGGAGCTGCGTGAGCTGGCGTACGCGGAGCTCCTGCTTGCCCTGCTCTTCCTTGGCGGCGTGGTAGCCACCGTTCTCCCGCAGGTCACCCTCTTCACGGGCGGCCTCGATCTTCTTCGCGATCTCGACACGTGCGGGACCCGACAGGTACTCCAGCTCGGCCTTGAGCTGGTTGTACGCCTCCTGGGTCAGCCAGGTGACGTTGTCGCTGGTCTGGGTCACAGGTGCTCCTCGTCGGTGCTGGGGGAATACAAATGAACGCCCTCCTTCAAAGGGTGCGCCTTCAAAGGTGGGCGAAACCACGAGCCTAACAATTCCGCGCGGAAACGGGGAGGAGGGAAGGGCCTGAACGCGTAGGAAACACGTCAGAAAGGGGGTGGACCGGGGTGACAGTGGCCGGCCGACCCGCTACCGGACCCGCTCCACGGCCCCA
Organism: Streptomyces sp. MGP-BFMKR1; assembly: GCF_057766585.1. Lineage (NCBI taxonomy): Bacteria > Bacillati > Actinomycetota > Actinomycetes > Kitasatosporales > Streptomycetaceae > Streptomyces > Streptomyces sp. MGP-BFMKR1. The sequence continues at coordinate 3,146,328 of NZ_CM173408.1, read as the reverse complement.
CGGCGCCCCCTGGGCCCCGCTGAACCGGAGCGACGGCTCCGGCGGCCCCGCGAACTCACCCGGTGCCCGCCCCGGCCGACTACGGGCCGTACGGCGCCGACGCGAGGCCTGGGCCGCGCGTGCCCCGCGGACGAGGCGGCCGGCGAACCCGCCGTAGCGCGCGGGCGCGCGGTCAGCCGTCGGACGCCTTGCACTCGACCACCGTGGCCGTGGTCGCCCGCTTCGTCGTACGCACCGTGACCACCTCGTCCACCTGCTTCTGCCGCTGGTCGAACGTGAAGTCCTTGCGACCGACCTCGGAACCGTCCTCGGCCTGCGAGCGCACGGTGCACACGCCCGTGCTGTCCCGGTCCTTGCGCACCTCCAGGTGCACCTCGATGGCGTTCTCCGAGACCGCCTTGAAGGCGATGACCCGTCCGCTGACCTTCTGCTCGGCGACGTAACTGAACCCCGCCCAGGCCACCACGCCCAGCAGACCGGCCCCGAGCACGGCACCGATGATCTTCAACTTGCGATCCGCGCGCTCGTCAGCGGAGCGCCCGTAGCGCTCGTCCGGCCGGGCGTCGCGCACCGTCGCCATGATCATTCCTCCTGGTCAGCTCGCTGGTTGAAAACTCGGAATTATTCCAGCCCAGCTTGGGTCACTATAGGAGGCGTCTTCTTTGACCAAGGACTGAGGATCGAGTCTTGACTGAGCAGCTACGACTGATGGCCGTTCACGCTCACCCCGACGACGAGTCGAGCAAGGGTGCGGCCACCATGGCCAAGTACGTGTCCGAGGGGGTGGACGTGCTGGTCGCCACCTGCACTGGTGGTGAGCGAGGCTCCATCCTCAACCCGAAACTCCAGGGCGACCCCTACATCGAGGCGAACATCCACGAGGTGCGCGCCAAGGAGATGGACGAGGCGCGCGAGATCCTGGGCGTCAAGCAGGAGTGGCTGGGCTTCGTCGACTCCGGGCTGCCCGAGGGCGACCCGCTGCCGCCGCTGCCCGAGGGGTGCTTCGCGGTGCAGGACGTCGACGAGGCGGCCGGCGCGCTGGTGAAGCTCATCCGCTCGTTCAAGCCGCAGGTGATCACCACCTACGACGAGAACGGCGGGTACCCGCACCCGGACCACATCATGACCCACAAGATCAGCATGGTGGCGTTCGACGCCGCGGGCGACCCCTCCAGGTACCCGGAGGCCGGCGAGCCCTGGCAGCCGCTGAAGCTCTACTACAACCAGGGCTTCAACCGCCCGCGCACCGTCGCGCTGCACGAGGCGCTCCTCGAACGCGGCCTGGAGTCGCCGTACGGGGAGTGGCTGGAGCGCTGGAAGGAGTTCCAGAAGCGCGAGCGCGAGCTGACCACCTACGTGCCCTGCGGCGAGTTCTTCGAGATCCGAGACAAGGCACTGATCGCGCACCGCACCCAGATCGACCCCGACGGCGGCTGGTTCCGGGTCCCGATGGAGATCCAGAAGGAGGTCTGGCCCACGGAGGAGTACGAGCTGGCGAAGTCGCGAGTGGCGACATCCCTCCCCGAGGACGACCTCTTCGCGGGCATCCGCAACAATTGACACCATGATGACCGCGACTAGCACCCTCGCCCTGACCCACGCGTCTCCGGTGTTCGAGCTCGCCAAGGAAGTGGATGACAACAAGGTCACCCCTGGCGTCCTCGGCTTCATCGTCTTCGCGGTCATCGGCGTCGCCGTGTGGATGCTGATGAAGAGTATGAACACGCACATGAAGAAGGTCGACTTCGAAGAAGCGCCTTCTGCCGAAGATCAAGGCTCTGACCAGCGCGAAAGCGCGGCAACGGGTCGATAGCGGGCCCACGGTGAGCGCGCCGCCCCCGAGGGGAACCCCGTTCCCCCGGCGGTAACCCGGGCGCGCTCACCCGTGATCGTCTCCCATCCCGCCCCCCACGCCACCCCGTGCGCGGCCTCCCGTGCGGCGACCCACGCGCGGCACCCCGTCCGCGCCCACCGTCGTTGGCTACGGCTACGGCTACGGCTACGGCTACGCGGCGCTCGGCTGTATGCGGCGCGGGAGCACGGCCATGATCTCTCGGGCGTACCGGCTCGGCACCATGCCCAGCCGCCACGCCTGCCACCCGCTCTCCGGCTCCACGCCCCGCTCCAGGACCAGGGCGAACGCCTCGGCGTAGTCCTCAAGCGAGGGATCGCACGCCCAGTCCGCCGCCCGCAGCTCCCTCAGCAGCCCGGCCAGCTCCTCCTGCGCGACGGCCACCCCGACCACCGAGCCGCCCGCCGAGGCGAACGGCAGCAGCGTGCAGCGCAGGAACCTCGCCCAGCTCTCCCCGCGCCGGTCGCCGTACCCCTGGAACAGCCGCGCCGCCTCGTCCGTCAGCTCCAGGGCCTGCCGCGCCTTGCCGTTGCCGGCGTCGATCACCGCGAGCTCCACGCACGACCACGCCTCACCGTGCGGCACGCCCACCCGGCGGAAGTCCTGGCGGGCGTCCTGGAGGAGCTGGCGGGCGAACCCGCTGTTGCGCAGCGAGCCGGTCTGCGCGGCGCGCAGGTCGCGGGTGACCCGCGCCGAGTGGTGCCGGGCACACGCAAGCCCGTACACGTCGCGCATCCGGCTGAACATGTTCCTGGCCCGCTCTAGGTCGCGCAGCGCCGCGTCGTGGTCGCCGCGCTCCTCAAGGGCCTGGCCCAGGTAGTACAGGGTCCACGCCTCGCCCCGCGCGTCCTCGCTCTCCCGGTGCCGGGCCAGGGCCTGGCGGAGCTGGTCGACGGCGGCCCCGGGGTCGTGGTCGACCAGCCGGGCCCTGGCGAGCTGGGTGAGCGCCCACGCCTCGCCCCGGGCGTCGCGCGTGCGACCGTACGCGGCGAGGGCCTGGCGCAACTCGCGCTCGGCGTCCGCGACGCCGCCCATCCGCAGGAAGACCTGGCCGAGTTGGAAGTGGGCCCACGCCTGGCCGTGCACGCTCTCCCCCTCGCGGTGCAGCTCAAGCGCCTCGCGCAGGAGTTCGTGGGCCCGGGCCAGGCGGGCCCGGTCGCGCTCGACCGCCGCGAGGGCGTGCAGCGTCCACGCGCGGTCCGCGCGCAACTCCTCACCCGCCTGTAGCTCCAGCGCCTCGTGCAGCTTCGCCGCCGCCTCCGGCAGGTTGCCCTGCTGTTGCAGGGTGATGCCCAGGTCGCGCAGCGCGCGGGCGGCGCCGGCCGGGTGGTGCGCCTCGAAGTAGAGGTTGACCACCGAGGACAGCGTCGTGCGCGCCTTGTCCAACTCGCCCAACTGCCGCGCGGCCACACCCGTACGCCACTGCACGGACCGTACGAGCAGACCCTGGTTGGCCGCGTTCGACAGCTCGCTCAGCTCGCCGAGCCGGTACAGGTCGCCGCGCAGCAGGCAGTAGTCACACAGCGCGCCCAACAGGTGCAGCGCCGCCGCCTGGTCCACGCCCTCGTCGATCTGCCGCAGCGCGGCCGTGATCGAACTGGACTCGTCGTCCAGCCAGCGCAGCGCGGCGTCCAGCGACCGGAAGCCGTGCCCCGCCGCGGCCCCCGTGGTGAAGGCGTGGTCGGCGCGGGTGGAGGTGTTGCCGTCGACCAGGCGGATCACCGAGTCGGCCAACTCCGCGTAGCTGCGGATCAACCGCTCCTGCGCGGCGCTACGGTCGGCCGGCTCCTCCTCCGCGAGCAGCCGCGCGTGGGCGAAGGCGCGCACCTGGTCGTGCAGGCGGTAGCGGCTGCCGCGGGTGTACTGGATGAGCCCGGACCGGCCCAGGGCCTCCAGGTGCCGGTCCGCCGTGCGGTCGTCGGCCCCGAGCAGCGCCGCGGCGGCGGCCGTGCCCAGGCTCGCCCGGCCGGCCAGCGCCAGCCGGCGCAGCAGCCGCCGGGCGTCGTCCGCCTGGTCGGCGTACCGCAGGCGCAGCACGCGCTCCACGGGGGCCGACGACGCGGGCCCCGGCCTCTCGGGGCCCGGCGGCTCGGAGCCCGACCTCTCCGGGCCCGACGGCTCGGCCGCGGTCAGCTCGCTGGCGAGCGCGTCGGGGGTGCGTGAGGCCAGGGCCGAGCCCGCGATGGACAGGGCGAGCGGGAGCCCCCCGCACAGCTCGGTCAGGCGGTCCGCGGCCAGCGCGTCATACGGGTCGGCGCCGCTGTCGGACCCGGAGCCGGCCGCCTGCTCGGCCGCGGCCCGCAGCAACTCCTCGGCCGCCGCCGTCTCCAGCGGCCCCACGGGGAGCCGGTGCACCCAGGCCGGCAGGTCGGCCGGGAGGTCGAGCGGGGTCCGCGAGGTGACGAGGACCAGGCTGTCGGAGCGCTCGGGGATGAGCGTACGCACCTGCTCGGCGTCGGACGCGTCGTCCAGGACGATGGTGACCGGGACGGCGGTCAGGTGCTGCTGGTACAGCTCCGTCAGCCGCTTCAGGTGCTGCTCGTGGGTGGGGCGCTCGCGGAAGAGGAGCTGATCGCGGGGCGCGCCGAGGCGGTTGAGCAGGTGCAGCAGGGCGTCCCGGGTGGCCAGCGGCGGCACGCTCGCCGCACCGGAGGCCGTGGCGCTGCCGCCGCGCAGGTCCACCACGCACGCGCCGCGGAACTGGTCGCGCAACTGGTGCACGGCCCGCACGGCCAGCGCCGTGCGGCCCGAGCCGGGCGGGCCGTGCAGTAGCACCACGGTCGGCCTGGTCTCCGTGCTCGCCCGGGCCTGGTGGACCCACTGCGCGATCTGGGTGAGCTGCGCCCGGCGCCCGACGAACACGCCGCTGGTCTTCGGCAGGTGCTGGAAGGACTGCTCCAACACGCTGCGCCGACGGGCCGCCGCGCTGCGGTCGGCGCCCCGCAGTTGAGGGGCCCGCGCTCCCGAGGCGAGCGGCGTGGTGGCCTGCCGCCGGGCCGTGCCGTTCGAGCCGCCGTGGCCGTTGCCGCGCGCCACGGCGGTCGTCATGCGGTGTTGGTCGAGGAAGGGGCGGATGCCCCGCACTTCGAGCGCCGTCAGCCACTGGAGCCGCAGTTGCTCGGGCCCGCCCGGCTGGCTGTGCAATGCGGCGCGGCGGTGCGACGCGGGCCAGTGGCCGGCGGTCAGCTTGACGACGGTGGCCGCGGAGCCGGCCGCCGCCACGGAGAGCCCCACGCTCAGGGCGGCCCCGGCCGACGCGCCGTACCCGAGGTCGGCGCCGAAGGCGGTCGCCGCAGCCACCGCCGTCACCAGGGCCGGAGTGCCCAGGTTCCGCCGCGAGAGCCGGGCCGCCAGCGGAACCTGATCACCCGTCGCGTCATCCAGCGCGCGCAGATAGGTGGCGTACTCCTCGTCCGCGGCCGACGCGATGTCCTCCAACGCGGCCTTGGCCCGGCTGAGCAGCGCGCTACCGTCCGTTCTGCCACCCGAACGACGCACCTCCTCCTCCACCGCGCGGGCGAGCAGTCGCTCGGCCTCGGTCCGATGGCTGGGCCGCAGAACGGCCTGTGAGCTCGGCATGCGTTCCCCCTTATGAAGCGTTCGCGCGCTCCCTCGTGCCGTAACCGGTGACGTGCCGTGTCTCACGGCCGGTTCCTGGCGATCTTCCCCGTACGACATCGCGCGCCACCCGCCACGGCGGGCGCGGCGGATGTGCCCAGTGTTCCGTGCCTTTCCCGAATGCGGCAGGGCTGTGGATAACTGCTGGGTGTGGGCTGTGGATAACTCTCGACGCGGTCAGATCCGGGGCAGGATGGCCTCATGACGAACCGCCGGGGCGTGCACGGGGTTCCGTCCCGGGGCAACGCCTCGGGCTGGGGCCGACTGCCGAACGCCCAACCTCACCTCCCACCTGCCACCTCACGCCGGGCATCGGCGGATCAGCGCACACCGGCCAAGCGGGTCTCCTCGTCTGCGGCGGGCCCTGTGAGAGGCTGGATCGCATGAACCGGCTGGCTGGTGTGACCTCGCCTTATCTCCTTCAGCACGCTGACAACCCCGTCCACTGGTGGCCCTGGCAGCCGGAGGCGTTCGAGGAGGCGCGGCGGCGGGACGTGCCCGTGTTGCTGTCGGTCGGGTACTCCGCGTGTCACTGGTGTCACGTCATGGCGCACGAGTCCTTCGCCGACGAATCGGTCGCCGCCTATCTCAACGAGCACTTCGTCTCGGTCAAGGTGGACCGGGAGGAGCGGCCCGATATCGACGCCGTGTACATGGAGGCGGTGCAGGCCGCCACCGGGCATGGTGGGTGGCCGATGACGGTGTTTCTCACGCCGGAGGCCGAGCCGTTCTACTTCGGCACCTATTTTCCGCCCGAGCCGCGGCACGGCATGCCCGGGTTTCGGCAGGTGCTCGAAGGGGTGGTCAGCGCGTGGGTGGATCGGCGGGGGGAGGTCGGTGAGGTCGCCGGGCGGATCGTGCGGGAGTTGGCCGGGCGGTCACTGTCGTATGACGCGCCCCGGCCGCCCGGGAACGCCGAACTGCACGCCGCGCTCATTGGGCTGACCCGGGAGTTCGACGCGGTGCGCGGCGGCTTCGGCGGCGCGCCCAAGTTTCCGCCGTCCATGGTGTTGGAGTTCCTGCTCAGGCACCACGCGCGTACGGGCTCCGAGGCCGCGCTGCAAATGGTGCAGGCCACCTGTGAGGCGATGGCGCGCGGGGGGATCTACGACCAACTCGGCGGCGGGTTCGCGCGGTATTCCGTGGACGCGGAATGGGTTGTTCCGCACTTCGAGAAGATGCTGTACGACAACGCGCTGCTGTGCCGCGTGTACGCCCATCTGTGGCGGGCCACCGGTTCGGACCTGGCCCGTCGCGTCGCCCTGGAGACCGCGGACTTCCTGGTCCGGGAACTCCGTACCGAGCAGGGCGGTTTCGCGTCGGCGCTCGACGCCGACAGCCCGGTGTTCGAGGACGACCCCGCCGCAGGCGGAGCGGAAGGTGCCGCGGAAGGCGGTGCGGCGTCCGAGGCGAGCGGGCCGCACGCGGAGGGGGCCTTCTACGTGTGGACCCCGAGCCAGTTGCGCCGGGTGCTGGGGGAGGCCGACGCGGAGTTGGCCGCCGGGCACTTCGGGGTGACCGAGGAGGGGACGTTCGAGGAGGGCGCGTCCGTGCTGCGGCTGCCGGACGGCCAGCCGCTGGCGGACGCGGAGGCCGTGGACTCCGTACGCCGGCGGCTGCTCGCCGCCCGCGAGGAGCGACCGCGGCCCGAGCGGGACGACAAGGTGATCGCCGCGTGGAACGGGCTGGCCATCGCGGCGCTCGCCGAGACCGGGGCGTACTTCGAGCGGCCCGACCTGACGGCGGCGGCAGTCGAAGCGGCCGACCTGCTGGTCCGCGTCCACATGGACTACCACGGGCGGCTGACGCGCACCTCGCGCGACGGGACCCCCGGCGACAGCGCGGGCGTGCTTGAGGACTACGCGGACGTCGCGGAGGGCTTCCTCACGCTGTCGGGGGTGACCGGCGAGGGCGTGTGGGTGGAGTTCGCGGGCCTGCTCCTCGACACCGTGTTGCGGCACTTCACCGCCGAGGACGGGACGCTCTTCGACACGGCCGACGACGCCGAGACGCTGATCAGGCGCCCGCAGGACCCGACCGACAACGCCGTGCCCTCCGGTTGGACGGCGGCGGCCGGCGCGCTCGTCGGGTACGCCGCCGCCACCGGTAGCGGCCGGCACCGGGAGGCCGCCGAACGCGCCCTGGGCGTGGTGACAGCCCTGGCCGGCCGCGCGCCCCGCTTCGTCGGCTGGGGGCTGGCGGCCGGGGAAGCGCTCCTGGACGGGCCGCGCGAGGTGGCCGTCGTCGGCGACCCCGACGACCCGGCGACGCGGCGACTGCACCGCGCCGCGCTCCTGGGGACGGCGCCCGGCGCGGTGGTGGCGGTCGGCGAGCCGGACGGGGACGAGGTGCCGCTGCTGGCGCACCGACCGCTCGTGGACGGCCGGCCGGCGGCGTACGTGTGCCGGAACTTCACCTGCGACGCGCCGACGACCGACCCTGACCTGCTCGCGGCGGCACTGCGCGGCCCGGCGGTGGAGGGCTAACGCGGCCCGGTGGTGGACGGCTAGCGCGGGCGGGCGGGCCGCGTCAACCGAACCGACGGGGTGTCGGTGAGCTGGCAGGTGGACGTCAAGTGCCCTAAGGATGGGGGCACTTGTTCTCCGCGCGAGCGACGTGGCTCGCTCGCGCGTCGTTCGCGGGCGCGCGCGGATGGCCCGGACGCCCGGGTGCTCGGCGCGTCGCCGCTATGCCGAGGAGCACCATGGCCACTGACACCGCAGCGGGTCCGTACGGAGATCTTCCCGCCACGCACCGCGAGATCCACCTCGCCGAGCGCCCGACAGGCGCGCTGACCGAGGAGCACTTCACCGTCGTCGAGGCGCCGGTGCCGAGCCCCGGCCCGGGCCAACTGCTCGTACGCAACCGCTACATGACCGTCGTCGCCGTCATGCGGACGTTGATGTCCGACGCGAACCTGCCCATGCCGGCCTACGAGGTCAACCGGCCGCTGTGGGGGCCGGCGATCGGCGAGGTCATCGCCGCGCCCGACGCGGCGGCCGGGGGCGGGGTGGAGCCGGGCACGCTGGTGCACCACCACGACTCCTGGCGCGAGTACGCGGTGGTGGACGCCGACGCGGCCACGCCACTCGACCTGGCCGCGCTGCCGGACCCCGCGGCCCACCTGTCGCAGGCGCTGACCGCCTGGGCCGCCGTGGTGGAGGCGGCCGAAGTACGGCCCGGCGAGACGGCGTTCGTGAGCGGGGCGGCCGGTGGCGTCGGCTGCATGGCCGGGCAGATGCTGCGGCTGCACGGGGCGGGGCGGGTCATCGGCAGCACCGGTTCGCGGCGCAAGGCGGACTACCTCGTGAACGAGCTGGGGTACGACGCCGTCGTGATCCGGGGCGCGGGGTCGATCGAGGAGCAGTTACGGGAGGCGGCCCCCGACGGGATCGACGTGGTCTTCGACACCGTCGGCGGCGAGCAGTTGCGGGCGGCGCTCGCGGTGGCCAACCGCAGGGCCAGGTTCGCCATCGTCGGGGCGCTCTCCGGGCAGTTGGACGGCGAGGGCAAGCAGGCGCTGGTCGAGATCGACACCCTGCAACTGCTGGCCCGTAGCATCGAGTTGCGCGGCATCACGCTCCTCGACCACCTGGACTCGGTGCCCGCGTGGACCCGGGAGATAGGCCGGGCCATGGCCGACGGCAAGCTCACCTTCCCGCACGTCCGGTACGCCGGGCTCGAACGGGCCCCGGCCGCGCTGGTGGAGCTGATCGAGGGGCGGCACATCGGCACGGTGGTGGTGGAGCTGTGAGCGCGTAGCCGGGTGGTGGCGGCGCGGGCGACCGCGTACGGCGGCCCCGCCGCCCCGGGGCACGGACCCGGGCCTAGCCCGACCCTACGGGCGGGGGCCGGCCGGGGTGTCGTCGGCGGGCGGGCGGGGCGGGAGGGTGAGGCCGCGGGCGAGGACGTCCAACGTGGTGTCGAGGAGTTCCTCCAGGTCACCGGCCTGACCGGTGTCCACCCAGTACATGACGGTCTCGTGGAGCGCGGCGAGTAGCGCGGAGGTGATGACGCGCAGTTCCAGGTCGTCGGCGGGCTTGCCGGTGCGCTCCGCGAGGACGGAGCGGATGATGCGGCTGGACTCCGCCTGCGTCTCGGCCATGCGGCCACGGATCGCGGGCACGTCGCGGAGCAGCTTGGTGCGGAGCGCGATGCTGTCGTCCTGGTGGAGGACGAGGTCGCGCAGCGAGGCGATGAGGACCTGGCGGATCGACTCCACCGGGTGCTCGTCCACGGGCCGGGCGCGCAGAGCCTCCTCGATGACGGGGTCGTACTCGTCGGTGAGGACGATGTCTTCCTTGGTGGGGAAGTAGCGGAAGACGGTGCTGGGGGAGACCTCGGCAGCCTCGGCGATCTGGTCGACGGGCGTCGCGTCGTACCCCTGCTCGGCGAAGAGCCGGTAGGCCGCGTGCCGGATCGCCTGGCGGGTCTGGATCTTCTTCCGCTCGCGGAGCCCGAGCTTGCGCTCGCGCCCGGTGCCGAGCGTGGGCACCATCCCGGGCTCCGCGGCGGACGTCGTACGTGCTGAGGCCATGGTCCCTATTGTCGGCCATCGCCGGGCGCCCCGGCCACGTGCGACGGCGGGGTCGCGGAGTGGCCATGGGGCTGCGCACCGCTCGGGCCAGCGGGATCGCCCGGGCCGCCCGGACCAGCCGCACCGCTCGGGCCAGCGGGATCGCCCGGGCCGCCCGGACCAGCCGCACCGCTCGGGCCAGCGGGATCGCCCGGGCCGCCCACACCAGCCGGGCCGCCCGGGCCACCCGGGCCCTGGGCCCTGTCGGCGGTCGGGCGGGCCGGGCGCGAGTCGGGGAGGAAGCAGGCGGTGAGCGCGGCGGCGAGCAGGGCCGTGGCGCCGCAGACCAGCAGGACCAGGGCCATGCCGTGCACGTAGGCGGAGTTGGCGGACTCCGCGAGCCGCGGGTCGCCGAGCGCGTCGGCGACCACGTGGGCGGCGACGATCGAGTCGTCGGCGGTGTCGGCGGCGTCAGGCGACAGGCCGTCGGTGCGCAGTCGGTCGCCGTACCCGCTGGCGAGCAGGCTGCCGAGCAGCGCCACGCCGATCGCGCCGCCGAACTGCCGCAGCGTCATGAGCAGCCCGGAGCCGCTGCCCGCGCGCTCGCGCGGGAGGGCGCCGAGCGCGGCGTCCATGGCGGGCACGATCGCGAAGCCGAACCCGAAGCCGACGACGGTCAACCACAGCGCGGTGTGCCCGTACCCGTCGCCGGCGTCGGTGGTGGCCCCGAGGAAGGCCGCGCCCGCCAGCGCGGTCAGGCCGGCCGGGACGACCACGCGCGGGCCGAACCGTTCGATGAGGGGGGCGCTGGCGCGGGCCGCGACGAGGAGGCCGCCCATCATCGGCAGCAGGCGCACCCCGGTGCCGAACGCGTCGTGGCCGAGGACCGCCTGGAGGTACGGGGGCAGGATGAACAGCAGCCCCGAGAGGACCAGGGTCACCAGCGTCGCGGCGACCGAGTTCCACAGGAAGCCCCGCTGGCCGAGGAGCCCGATGTCGAGCATCGGGCGCGCCCGCCGACGCTCCCGCAGCACCAGCCCGGTGATCAGCGCGACGGCGGTGAACAGCGCCAGCAGGGTCAGCGGCGCGCCCCAGCCGTGGTCGGGGCCCTCGATGACGCCGAACACGAGCAGGCCGAGGCCGAGGGTGGCCAGCAGGGTGCTGCCGATGTCCACGGTGGGCGCGGCCGGGTCGCGGGTCTCGGGGATCAGCAGGGCGCAGCAGAGGATGCCGATCGCGGCCAGCGGCACGTTGACGAAGAAGACCGAGTCCCACCAGAAGTGGTCGAGCAGCCAGCCGCCGATGATCGGGCCGAGCGGCATGCCGAGCGCGGAGGCGGCGGAGATGGCGCCGATGGCCTTGGTGCGCTCGCCGGGGCCGAACAGCGAGGGCACCACCGAGAGCGCGAGCGGCATGATCAGCGCCGCGCCGAGCCCCATCACCGTACGGGCGACGATCACCCAGCCCGGGGTGGAGACGACGGTGCCGACCAGGGAGCCGACGAGGAAGATCCCGAGGCCCGTGATGAGCATCGAGCGGCGGCCGAACCGGTCGCCGAGCAGCCCGGCCGGGAGCATCGTCGCGGCGAACACGACGAGGTACGAGTCGGCGATCCACTGCTGCTCACCGGTGTCGGCGCCGAGTTGGGACGCCATGGTCGGCAGCGCCACGTTGAGGATGGTCATGTCGAAGCCGAGCACGAGCATGCAGGTGACCAGCGCGCCCAGGGCCCACCAGCGACGGGGGTCGGGTTGGTCCGTCACGGCAACCTCCAGTAGTTAGCGTCAAGTGACAGTAGCTCTCAAAATCGGCTCACTGTCAATCTGCGTCGGATGTTGCTTCGTGGCCTGAGGGGCGTACGGTGCCGTCGCGGCGACGGCGTGCGGACAGCGCGACGGCCGCGCCCCGGGGGTGGGGCGCGGTCTCCTCTCTCTGACCCACGGTGCAAAGAAGCGGGACGCTCATGCGCTGGTCTGGCGGCGGCGTCGCTCCTCACGGTCGTCCCAGGCGATCTCGTTCTTGATGGCGTGGGTGGCGCTGGCGCCGGAGCGTGTGGAGCAGGGGGCCAGCACAGTGACGTGGGAGCAGTAGGGCACGTCGGGTGGGTCGCTGCCGTCTGGCGCTTCGTACTGCTCGCAGGCCCGGTTGATGCAGTCCCACGGCCCGGCCGGCAGCTCGATGGGCACGTGCTGGCTGTCGTCGAAGTCGTCATCCTCGATGATCGCGAGGGCCGACGGGCGTGAGTAGTCGCGGTGCGAGAAGTGCCGCTGGCATTTGATCTTGCTGCGTTCGCCTACGGATCGAACGTCAGCTGACCGTCGGTTTCGAGCGCGGTGCGGCGGGCCTGGTCCCGGGTGCGGGCGTGCTGGTCGCCGTCGTAGTGCAGGTGGCAGCCCTGGTACAGGGCCTTGAGGTTGGCGGGGTCGCAGTTCTCGCGGGTGTGGGCGAGGTGGCGACGGTCAAGGCGACCTTGGAGCCAGCCGGTGTCGTACGCGGGCTGCCCGTTGATGTTGGGGCAGTGATGCGGATGCGTGGAATTCCCCAGGTGCGATCCCACTTGGTTGACGTGGCAACGAAGCCCTGGGCCGCCCGTCTCCGGAGGGTCCCAGGCCGGCCCGGGCGGTCCAGGGAGGGCACGGTCGGGATCTGCGCGCCCACCCGTCACTGGTGCGCTTGCTGACGTGCCATCGTCGGACAACTGCACGGTGCAGCGAGTTCTCCGGACTAACGATTTCGGGTCCGAAACCCCGGCGAGGCATCGCTCCTCCCGGTCCCGTGGCTCATGTCACACGCGGTGGCTGTCAGCAATCGGGGGGCTGTCCCGCTCAAGTCACCGGGAGCAAGCGAACCGACAGGAGCATCACATGAAGCACCGTATCGTCGTGCTCGGCGCCGGCTATGCCGGGGCCTACGTGGCCGGGAACCTGGCCCGTCGGCTGTCCTCGGCGGACACCGAGATCACCGTGGTCAACGCCGTGCCGGACTTCGTACAGCGGCTGCGGCTGAACCAGCTGGCGGCCGGCCGGGACATCGAGGCTCCGCAGCTCGCTGATGTCTTCGCGGGCACGGGGATCCGGCTGCGCGTGGCCCTGGTGACCGCTGTCGACCCCGAGCGCCGGGTCGTTGCCGTGGCCGACGCCGACGGCGGCGGCGACCTCGGCTACGACACACTTGTGTACGCGCTCGGCAGCCACGGCGACGACCACGCCGTCTCCGGAGTGGCCGAGCACGCCTTCGACGTCGCCGCCAGGCCCTCGGCGCTGCGTCTGCGCGAGCGCTTGGACGGCTTGGGCGGAGGCGGGAGTGTGGTGGTCGTCGGCGACGGGTTGACCGGCATCGAGACCGCCACCGAGATCGCCGAAGCCCGGCCCAGCCTGTCGGTGGCGCTGATCGCCCGCGGCGAGCTGGGCAGCCGGCTCTCCGCCGGAGCCCGCAGTCACCTGCGCCAGGCCTGCGACCGGCTGGGCATCACCGTCCTGGAGCACACCAGCGTCGAAGCCGTCGAAGCGACACGGGTGCTGTGCGCCGACGGTACCGCCCTGGCATCCGACGCAACCGTGTGGACGGCCGGGTTCGCGGTCAACCTCATAGCCGCCGCCAGCGGGCTGGAGGTCACCGAGAACGGCCGGATCGTCGTCGACCGCACCATGCGGTCGGTCTCGCACCCGAACGTCTACGCCATCGGCGACAGTGCCCATGCCCTCGGCGACAACGGCCATCCGCTGCCGATGTCCTGCGGCTCGGCCGGCTACACCGGCCGACAGGCCATCGAGGCGATCGTGGGACGCCTGACCGGCCGCAAGATCGCGAACGTCAAGCTGGTCTACCTGTACAACGCCATCAGCCTCGGGCGGCGGGACGGGATCTGGCAGTCGGTCGACGGCGAAGGGCAGGCAAAGCCGAAGTACATCGGCGGGCGGAAGGCCGCGCGGATCAAGGCAGCCATCGAAAAGGGGGCGCTGTGGGGCACCTCGCACCCGACCTTCGGCCTGCCCAAGCGCAAGCGCCGCCTGGCCGCCGTGCCGGATGCGTCCGCTGAGAAGAGCGGCCGCGTAGCCGCCTAGGGTGACCCACGTGGACAGCACCGCAACTGATCGCTTCGACACCAGCCGGTTCGAGGCCAGCCGGAACCGGCTGGCCTCACTGGCCTACCGGCTGCTGGGCTCCGCCACCGACGCCGAGGACGCCGTGCAGGATGCGTTCCTGCTCTGGCAGGCCGCCGACCGTCAGCTGATCAAGGTGCCGGAGGCATGGCTGACCAAGGTCGTCACCAACCTGTGCCTCGACCGGCTTCGCTCGGCGCAAGCCCGCCGCGAACGCACCGCTGGCGCCTGGCTGCCCGACCCGCTCCTCGACGGCGACCCGATGCTCGGCCCGGCCGACACCGCCGAGCAGCGCGAATCAGTCTCCCTCGCCGTGCTGACGCTCATGGAACGCCTGTCACCCGTCGAGCGAGCCGTCTACGTCCTGCGCGAAGCGTTCTCCGACAGCCACGCCGAGATCGCCGAGATCCTCGACATCACCGAGTCCGCGAGCCAGCAGCACCTCCACCGGGCCCGACGCCGCATCACCGGTGCGCGCCGCGGCGGCGCAGAGGAAGCCGATCCGGCATCCGCCCGCAGGATCGTCGAGGAATTCCTTGCCGCCGCCTCCTCGGGCCGCACCGAACGGCTGGTGGCGCTGCTCACCGACGACGCGACCGCGATCTCCGACGGCGCTGGCCTGACGAAGAAGCTGCTGCGGTTCGACACTCCGCAGCGCATCGCCGCCGTCGCGCGGGCCGGCTTCAAGCCCACGTCCGCGAAGCGGCGATTCGCCGGTGGGACTCTGGCCATCCACTACGCGCTTCTCAATGGCACCCCCGCCATCGTCGCAGTGGTCGGCGACCATGTCGTCGGCTCGGTGACGTTCGACATCACAGGCGGCAAGGTCGCAACCGTGCGCGGCATCGCCGCCCCCGCTCGCCTCGTCCGCCTCACCGAAGACTGGAGGCAGCGCGAACTGGAGACGCCGCTCATCGCCCAGTGGTGAGCGGCCCCTCACGTACCGCTGTCCAGCGCGAACAGCGCAACAGGCGCCGCTGGAGGACTCCGCGCCCGATGCGCTCGTACGCGGCGTCCGAGGAGAACTCGTCGGTGAAGCCGGTGCGGAAGTCAGCGTGCTTCAGCCCGTCCAGCAGGTCGAGCACGCCCCACTGTCGTACGACCTCGTCCTTGGGGGCTCTGCGAGACGGAAGAGGACGCCCTCCTCGCCCCGCACCTTCTCAAGCTCCGTCAGCAGCGAGTCCGGACCCACCGCGCCCGGGTCCCGCTTCAGCGAGGCCAGCGGCGCGGGGCCGTCCTCGTTGCCCTCCGCCACCAGGTCGAGCAGGCGCCGGGCGCACCTTGCCCAGGCGCGCGACGTTCTGCGCGCGGAACCCGAGCCGGGTGGGGCCTGACTTGTTCGCGACCAGCTCCCAGTCAGGGCCTACCGGCGTCCAGCACGCGACCACGTCCCCGGGTGACCACTCCTGGCGCATGAACCTCCCCCGCCCCCCGTCGACAACTCGTTCGGCCTGACGAAGGGGCCAGGCGCGAAGCAGCGGGGAGGGGCAGAGGGCCGGCGGCCTACTGTGCACCGTGGGTCAGAGACAGGACGCCGGGGACAGGTGGGGCGCGGCCGTGGTGTGGGTGTGTGGGGTGGTGGTCAGTCGTGCTGGTAGGCGACGAGCGAGATGCCGACGTAGTGCACGACGAAGGCGGCCAGCGTCAGCGAGTGGAAGACCTCGTGGAAGCCGAACCAGCGGGGCGAGGGGTTGGGTCGCTTGATGCCGTAGATCACGCCGCCGGCGCTGTAGAGGAGGCCGCCGACGATGACGCAGACCAGGACCGCGATGCCGCCGGTGCGCAGGAAGTCGGGCAGGAAGAAGACGGCGGCCCAGCCCATGGCGATGTAGCAGGGGGTGTAGAGCCAGCGCGGGGCGCCGACCCAGAAGACCCGGAACGCGATGCCGGCCAGCGCCGCCACCCACACGCCCCACAGCAGCGCCTGCTGTCGGCCGCCGTCGATGAGCAGCAGGGTCAGTGGCGTGTAGGTGCCGGCGATGATCAGGAAGATGTTGGCGTGGTCGAGGCGGCGCAGCACGCCCTCGGCGCGCGGGCCCCAGGTGCCGCGGTGGTACAGCGCGCTCACGCCGAACAGGAGGCAGGCCGTGAGCGTGTAGACCGCGCAGGCCAGCCGGCCCCGGCCGCTGTCGGCCAGGGCGGTCAGCACGATGCCGGAGATCAGGACCGCGGGGAACATGCCGGCGTGCAGCCAGCCGCGCAGCCGTGGTTTGAGGGGCGGGGGCACCGTCGTCTCCCGTTCGCCGGCGGTGTCCAGGGCCTCGGGTGGAGCGGCAGTCATGCTCGCCATGCTACCTACGCCACCGTAAGTTACGGCTCGGTGTCGAGTGGTGATCCTCACGGGGGCGCCCCCTGGACAGAACGCCCAACGGGTCGGATGATCAAATGAGCGCGGTCGGCACCGGATGAGCTGAGCATCCGGGTCGCAGCCCCCAAGGGGTAGCTGTCTCCATCACTGGATATACGGATGTGTGCATCCGTAGCGGATGTGTGCATCTGTGTCCGCCCAAAACCCTCAATCTGACGCCGGAGCAGTCGGGCTCCGGCGGAACGGAGCGATCGTGGCGCGCAGCGCTGAATCCTCCGGGGCTCTCAGCCCCGTGGCTCAGAACAACACCCCCACGAACCACCAGGAGCTGATCTCCTGGGTGCACGAGATCGCCGCCCTGACCGAACCCGCCGCGATCGTCTGGTGCGACGGTTCGCAGGCCGAGTACGAGCGGCTGGCCGAGGAACTCGTGGCGAAGGGCACGTTCAAGCGGCTCGACCCGATCAAGCGCCCGCACTCGTACTACGCGGCCTCCGACCCCAGCGACGTGGCCCGGGTCGAGGACCGCACCTTCATCTGCTCGGCGAAGGAAGAGGACGCGGGGCCGACCAACCACTGGAAGCACCCCGACGAGATGCGCGAGATCTTCACCGGGGAACAGGGCGTCTTCCGGGGCTCGATGCGCGGGCGCACCATGTACGTGGTGCCGTTCTGCATGGGCCCGCTCGGCTCGCCGCTCTCCGCCATCGGCGTGGAGATCACCGACTCCGCGTACGTCGCCGTCTCGATGCGCACCATGACGCGGATGGGCCAGCCGGTCCTGGACGAGCTGGGTGACGACGGCTTCTTCGTCAAGGCCGTGCACACCCTCGGCGCCCCGCTGGAGCCGGGCCAGGCCGACGTGCCGTGGCCGTGCAACTCGACCAAGTACATCTCGCACTTCCCCGAGTCGCGCGAGATCTGGTCGTACGGCTCCGGCTACGGCGGCAACGCGCTGCTCGGCAAGAAGTGCTACGCGCTGCGCATCGCCTCCGTGATGGCCCGCGACGAGGGCTGGCTCGCCGAGCACATGCTCATCCTCAAGCTGACGCCGCCGCAGGGCGAGGCCAAGTACGTGGCCGCGGCGTTCCCCTCCGCCTGCGGCAAGACCAACCTCGCGATGCTGGAGCCCACCATCCCCGGGTGGACGGTGGAGACCATCGGCGACGACATCGCCTGGATGCGCTTCGGCGAGGACGGCCGGCTGTACGCGATCAACCCGGAGGCCGGGTTCTTCGGCGTGGCCCCCGGCACCGGCGAGCACACCAACGCCAACGCGATGAAGACCCTGTGGGGCAACGCGGTCTTCACCAACGTCGCGCTCACCGACGACGGCGACGTGTGGTGGGAGGGCATGACCGAGGAGCCGCCCGCGCACCTGACCGACTGGAAGGGCAACGACTGGACCCCGGAGTCCGGGACGCCGGCCGCGCACCCCAACGCCCGGTTCACCGTGCCGGCCGGGCAGTGCCCGATCATCGCGCCGGAGTGGGAGGACCCGAAGGGCGTGCCGATCTCGGCCATCCTCTTCGGCGGCCGGCGCGCCAGCGCGGTGCCGCTGGTCACCGAGTCCCTCTCCTGGCAGCACGGCGTCTTCCTCGGCGCCAACGTCGCCTCCGAGAAGACCGCGGCGGCCGAGGGCAAGGTCGGCGAGCTGCGCCGGGACCCGTTCGCCATGCTGCCCTTCTGCGGCTACAACATGGGCGACTACATGGGCCACTGGGTCAGGGTCGGGCAGAGCGCCGACCAGGACAAGCTGCCGAAGATCTACTACGTGAACTGGTTCCGCAAGAACGAGGAGGGCAAGTTCGTCTGGCCCGGCTTCGGCGAGAACAGCCGCGTGCTCAAGTGGATCGTGGAGCGCCTTGACGGCAAGGCCGACGGCGTGCGGACGCCGATCGGCGTGCTGCCGACGAAGGAGGCGCTGGACACGGACGGGCTCGACCTCTCCGACGCGGACCTGGAGTTCCTGCTCACCGTGGACCCGGAGGTCTGGCGTGAGGAGGCGGCCCTGGTGCCCGAGCACCTGAACACCTTCGGGGATCACACCCCGAAGGAGATCTGGGACGAGTACCGGGCGCTGGTCGAACGGCTCGGCTGAGGTGAGGGGACGCCCTCTCGCGAGAGGGCGTCCCCGGACGAAGCCCCACCGGGCCGGCGAGCCGTGCCGGCCACCCGGCCCCGCCGCGAAGAGCCCGCCACCGGCGACCTCGCTACCGGTGACCTAGCCACCGGCGACCTCGCTACGGCGTCCGCTCCTCCGGCGCCGGCCCCGCCCCCGCGCCGTCGGGGGCCTTCCGCGTCTCCGGGGACGCCGACCCGGCCAGCCCAGCCAGCCCGGCTGCCTCAGGCGGCCCAGCCGCTCCGGCCAGCCCGGCCAGCCCCGCCGCGCCCGGCTCGTTCGGGGCCGCCCGGTCCTCGTAGTACCGGGTCAGGGCCCGCTGGCGCCACGCCTCCGCGTCCCGGAGTTCGGCCGCCACCTTCGACGCCTCCTCCACCAACAGCCCGAGCTGGCGCCGGAGTTCCTCGTCCGGGCCCTGGCCGGCCGGGGTGAGCCGGGACCACCAGCGGGTGCGCAGGTAGGCGTCCACGCTCTCCGGGGTGTCCTGGCGGATGACGCGGGTCAGCCGGTGCAGCGTCTCGCCGTCGGCCGCCAGCGCCTCGCCCGCGCCCCGCTCCGGGTCGAGCAACGCGGACAGCAACGCGGTCAGGTCGTCCAGGAGCCGCTCCGCCTCGTCGGGCAGCCGGTCCCGGGAGCGCACGCCGGACAGGTACTCCTCCAGCGTCCCCAGGTCCGCGCGTAGCGCCTCCACCTGCTCGCCCGGCGCGGGGAAGTCCGGTGACGCGGGCCGCTCGGGCGGGGCGAGCAGGGCCCCGGCCCCGTACAGGCCGGCGACGACCACCGGCCAGTACGCGCCGGCCGCGCCCACCGCGTAGAGGCCGAGCCCCGCCAGGCCCAGCGCGCAGCCCGTCAGGTTCTTGCGGGACTCCAGGTAGCGCAGGGCGGACGGGCGCCGGTCGGCGCGGTCACTGGTAGCCACGGATCTCCTCGAACGCGCCGTCCAACGAGCCCTCCACCGCGTCGAAGAGCTGGCCTCCGGTCAGGTCCGCGATGTGCTCCAGCTCGGTGCGGTCCGAGTCGCCGAAGAGGATCGGGAAGACGGGGACGGAGCGCTGGTCGCCGGAGAGCCCCCGGTAGAAGGCGTCGAAGTCGCCGGCCTTGGCCCCCGTCGTGTTCTCCCCGTCCGTCATCAGCACGATCGAGGTGAACCGGTCGTCGCCGGCCTTCGACGCGCGCTCGCCCAGGTGCCGGTACGCCTCCTGGAGGCTGCTGTAGATCGCCGTGTCGCCGCCGGCGACGAGCCCGTCCACGTCCGCGCGGATCAGGTCGAGCGCCCGGGCCGGTTCCCGCTCCGGGACGGTGTGCGTGTTGACCTCCTTGACCTGGTCGGAGAAGGGCATCAACGTCACCTCCTCGCGGTCCCGGAACCGCTTGCCGGTGGCCGAGTCGTCGGAGCCGGTCAGCTTCCGCAGCGCCGCCTTGAGCCGGCCGAGCCGTTCCTCGTCCATGGAGCCCGAGGTGTCAAGGACGTACACGGTCCGCGAGGGGCGGCGCAGTTCGTTCTCGTACGAGTCGAGCAGCCGGTCCGCGACGTCGCGGCTGCCGGGGAAGGGCAGCTCGCGGCGCGGCTCGCGGGAGATGCCGTCGGTGGGCGGCACGGACGAGTTGACCGGGCGGCGGAACGTCTCCCGGGTCAGCGCCCGTTGGGCGTCCGGGGAGCGCAGGTGCCGGGTGAGGGCGGCGTAGGAGTCCCGGGCGTCCTGGTCGGCCGACGTGAGCAGGCTCAGCGGGTAGTCCGCGGTGACCACGCCGTCGGTGGGGCGGATCACGGTCAGGTCGCCGATGCCGGCCACGGGCTCGGTCGTGGTGGCGTCGGAGTCCGCGCCCCGCGCGCCGTCGTGGCCGAGCAGCTTGCCGCGCTGGAGCGAGAGCAGCACCGACTCGTAGTTGATCAGCGCGTCCACCGGTGGCCGCTGGCTGGCCCTGCGGGCGAACGCCTCGGCCAGCCAGCCCGACGAGCCGGAGGTCAGCTTCTGGCCGGCGAAGAACTCGCGCAGCTTGGGCGAGGCCGCCTTGACGTCGGCGTCGGTGAGGGCGGACTGCGCCTCGGAGAGCGCCGAGGTGAGGGCGATCAGCGCGGAGTAGCCGGAGTTGGAGCGGACCGGGTCGGTCATGCCGTAGGTGAGCTTGCCGTCGGTGACGGCCTTGTGCACGTCGGACCAGGTGACCCGGCCCGGCTTCCAGCCCAGCCGCTTGACGGCGGCCTCGCGCACGCCGAGGGCCACCGGCGAGGAGACGATCGGGGTCTCGGTCCTGATCTTCTTCTGCTCGCCGGTGAGCAGCCGCAGGTAGTCGTTGGAGGCCAGCCACACCGCGTCGTACGTGCCGTCGGCCCGACCCGACGCGACCGTCTGCGCGCCGTCCAGGGTGCCGGTCCAGGTCGGTTCGATCTTCACGCCGGTGGCCCGTTCGGCGTCCTTGAGCACGGACGACAGGTCGGACAGTTCGCTGCTGGCCAGCACCCGCAGGGTGCCGGGCGCGCGCCGCTTGCCGTTGTCGTCGCCGTGGTCGTCGCTCCCGCCGTCCGAGCTGGAGCAGCCGGCGGCCAGGGCCAGCGCGAGCACGACGGCGGTGGTGGTGGACAGCGGCCGGGCGAACCGGCCGCGGCGGGGGCCGGTGCGCGGGGTGGCCGCCGCGGGCTCGGTGGCCGGCAGGGCGGTCCGGTCGCGGGCGGCGGTCCCGAAGGGGCGGGCGGCCAACAGGCGGCCGGCCAGGCGGCGGGCGGCCAGGCGTCGGGTGGTGCGTCTCATCGGTGGTCTCCACCCAGCTCGGGCTTGCTTCGGGCGCGTTCGATGTGCGCGCTGGCCGTCTGGAGCTCGTCGGTCAGCGAGGCGACGGTGGCGGCCATCGCGTCGGTGGCGCGGGCCTTGTACGTGTCGATCGTGTCCAGCGTCTGGTAGATCTGATGGAACGCGGCGCGCAGCGTCTCGGCGCCCACCGCCGGGTCGGCCGCGATCCGCTGGATCTCGCCGCTCTGCGTGGCGAGCATCTCCGCGTTGGCCCGGATCAGCTCCTCGGTCGTCCCGCGCAAGGCGTTGACCTGCTCGACCACCTTGCGCTGGTTCTCCAGCGCGGCCGAGAGCATGACGGCGATCCGCAGCGCGGAGACGGTGGTGGTCGCGGCCCGCTCCACGCCCTTGATCAGCTCGTCGTTGTTGCGCCGTACGACGTCCATCGCCAGGTAGCCCTGCGCGCACACGGCCAGTTGGGTGAGCAGGTCCTGGTGCTTCTGGCGGACGGGGAAGAGCACGTCGGCCCGCAGCGCCTCGGCCCGGGCCGGGTCGGTGGCCTCCGCCTCGGCGACCCGCTGGGTGACGGCCTGGTCCAGCGCGTCGGTGAGCACCGTGTACTCCTGGAGCTTGCCCATCGTCTCCCAGAGCCTGACCCGCTCGGTGTGCAGCGAGGCGTTGTCGCGGCGCAGTTCGTCCTGGCCCGACCGCAGGCTGCCGACGATCTTGTTGAGGGTGGACTGCGCGGAGGCGTACTTGGCGACGTGGTCGCGCAGCTTGTTGCCGCCGGGCAGCTTGGCGAGGAGCTTGCGCGCCCCGCGACCCGGCCGGTCGCGCGGGTCCAGGTCCTCGACGGTGCGGCGCAGTTCGACCAGGCTGGAGGAGACCCGGCCCTGCGCGTCGCCGCCCTGCCCGTCGGGGCCGCCCCTGGCATCGGACAGGGCGCGCACGGTGCGCTCCAGCATCCGGTTGGACTGCTGGGCGGCGCCGCGTATCTCGCCCGCGCCGAGTTCGGTGATCTCGCTGACGCGGCCGGCGAACTCGGGTGAGCGGGCGTCCAGTTCGGCGATCGAGTCGACGTACTCGGCCGCCCTGGCCGCCATCTCGGAGGCGACCTGGTCGCCGAGCGGCACCAGGCCGATCGCGGACTCCTTCGGCACGGCCGCCACCGGCTCGGGTGGGGTGAGCACCAGCGGCGATTCCAGACGCGGGTCGGGCGGTGACAGTGGCTGCATGGTGGGGCGTCCCTCACTTCTGGGCACGGGAACGGCGGGCGATCTCACGCATCACCTCGGCCGTGGGGACCGGGGCCTGCTGGACCGTTCCGGTCAGCTTCTGGCGCAGGTAGGTGCCGTGCTTGGCGGTGGCCGCGGCGAACTCGGAGGCGTCGCCCACCGGTCGGAACCCGTGCCGCACGGCGAGCGCCCGCAACGTCGGGTCGCGCTGCAGGAGTTCGCCGATCTCGCGGCCCCTGTCGGTCAGCGGCACCAGCGAGTGGTCGCTGAAGACGGTGGTGTCCGGGTAGAGCACCACGAGGTCGTCCACGGTGTCGCCGCGGATGAGGAGGGCGGCGATCTGTGACTCGTAGGCGAGCACCAGCGGGGTGCCGACGCCGGTGTAGAAGTCGTCGAACAGGTCCTCGCTGTTGATTTTCTGACGGCCCTGAACGGCGGTGAGCTTGCGGGTCAGCGGGGTGACGGCCGCGACTGCCTTCGCGTCGCTGACCAGCCGGTTGCCGTTGGCCACGTAGGCGGCGGTGGCGAGGTAGAGGGCGCCGGAGTTGGAGGCCAGCGGGTCGGTGCTGGTGATGCTCAGGGTGCCCCTCAACTCGGCGTACTCGCCACTGCCCTTGAGCTCCTGCCAGGTGGTGTCCTTGCCGGCGGCCTTCAGGAACGGGTCCATCCGCAGCGTGCCGCTGCCCTCGCGGCCGGCGGGGCCGGTGAGCTTCACGTAACCGTTCGCGGCGAGTGTCTTGGCTGCGGGGCGGCGGGCGAGGACGACCAGCGGCGAGTAGAAGGGGCGCAGCGGCGCGCCGTTCACGTGGTGCGCGCGGCCTAGCGCGTCGGCGGGGGCGGAGCTGCCGGGGAAGGCGAAGTCCGCCCCCTTGAGGTCCAGACCCTGCATGTCCCAGGAGCCGGAGGACTCGGTCTCCACGGCGTAACCCTGGTCGGCGAGGGCGTCCAGCACCTTGGGGTCGTTGAAGAACTTGGCCTTCTCCGACCCGATGACGCCGCGTACCGTCGTCGTGCCGCTCGCCTCGGAGTCGTCCCGGCCCAGGACGACCGCCGTGATGACGCCGCCGATGAGGGCGAACGCCAACACGATGCCGAGGATGCGTTTCACACGCCTCACTCCCCCCGTGGCACCACCGTGGTGGCGGTGCGTGTGTCAGGGGTGCAGCATCGCTCCGGAAACCCACATTCCGGGCGGCGTCCGGTGAATGGGGGGTGAATGGGGTATCGCAGTACGCCAACTGTTCTGTGAGGCAAGCGGGTTGGCGGTGCGGACGCGGTTACCGGGAGTGCGGCGTCGGAGGAGGGCCGCGCGGGCCGGGCGCGGCGCGCGCGGGCGCGCGTCCGGCTCCGGGCGGCGGTGGGTCAGGGCTGGGCGTACCCGGTGAGGAAGTCGCCGATGCGGGCCACCGCGTCCGCCAGGTCCTTGGCGCACGGCAACGTGACCAGGCGGAAGTGGTCGGGCTCGGGCCAGTTGAAGCCCGTGCCGTGCACGATCATGATCTGCTCGGCCCGCAGCAGGTCGAGCACCATCTGCCGGTCGTCCTTGATCTTGTAGACCTTGGGGTCGAGCCGGGGGAAGGCGTACAGCGCGCCCTTGGGCTTGACGCAGCTCACGCCGGGAATCCGGGTGAGCATCTCGTACGCCACGTCGCGCTGTTCGAGCAGTCGGCCGCCCGGGCGGACCAGGTCGTTCACCGTCTGCCGGCCGCCGAGTGCGGCGGCCACCGCGTGCTGGGCGGGCATGTTGGCGCACAGCCGCATGTTGGCCAGGATGGTCAGGCCCTCGATGTAGCTGGTGGCGTGGGACTTGGGGCCCGAGACGGTCATCCAGCCGCTGCGGTAGCCGGCGACCCGGTAGTTCTTGGAGAGCCCGTTGAAGGTGAGGGTGAGCAGGTCGGGGGCGATGGCGGCGGTCGGCGTGTGGGTCGCCTCGTCGTAGACGATCTGGCTGTAGATCTCGTCGGAGCAGATCAGCAACTGGTGCCGGCGGGCGATGTCGGTCAGGCCGCGCAGCATCTCGTCGTCGTAGACGGCGCCGGTGGGGTTGTTCGGGTTGATCACGACCAGCGCCTTGGTGCGGTCGGTGATCCTGCGCTCGATGTCGGCCAGGTCGGGCATCCAGTCCGCCTGCTCGTCACACCGGTAGTGCACGGCGGTGCCGCCCGACAGCGAGACGGCCGCCGTCCACAGCGGGTAGTCGGGCGCCGGGACCAGCACCTCGTCCCCGTCGTCGAGGAGCGCCTGCATGGCCATCTGGATGAGTTCGGAGACGCCGTTGCCGAGGTAGACGTCCTCGATCTCCAGCTCGACGCCCCGGGTCTCGTAGTGCTGCACGATCGCGCGCCGGGCGGCCGGCAGGCCCTTGGCGTCGCCGTACCCGTGCGAGCTGTGGAGGGAGCGCAGCATGTCCTCCAGGATCTCCGGCGGGCACTCGAAGCCGAAGAGCGCCGGGTTCCCCGTGTTGAGCTTGAGGATCTGGTGCCCTGCCGCCTCAAGCCGCATGGCCTCCTCAAGGACCGGGCCACGAATCTCGTAGCAGACGTTTGCGAGCTTGGTTGACTGGATCACCTGCATGCGGGCCACCATACGGGCGCATTTCGGCACCCGCTCGGTGTTTCTCGCCACGCGTGGGCGTGGGAACGGGCGGCGGCGAGGGCGGGTCAGGCGGTGGGGGTGCGGCGCACGGAGCGGCCCGCGAGGACGTCGGTGCGGCGTCCGTCTTGGATGACGAAGCGACCGTCGATGAGCACATGCGGAATGCCGGTCGGAAGGGTGCGCGGGGCTTCGAATGTCGACCCCGCGGCCACCGTCTCCGGATCGAAGAGCACCAGGTCGGCGCGGTATCCGGTCCGTACCAAGCCCCGATCCGGCAGCCGGAGCCGGGCCGCGGGGCGCGAGGTGAGATGCGCCACGCACTCCTCCAACGGGAGCACGCCGAGGTCGCGCGCGTACCTCCCGAGGTAGTGCGGGAACGTTCCGTACGCCCTCGGGTGTGGCTTGTCGCCCTGGAGGATGCCGTCGCTGCCGCCGGTGTGCACCGGGTGCCGCATGATCGTCCGGACGTTCTCCTCGTGGCCGACGTGCTGGAGGATCGTGGTGCCCAGGTCGTCGGCGAGCAGCAGCCGGTGGGCCGTGGTGAACGGCTCCTCGCCGCGCTCGGCGGCGCTGGCCGCGACGGTCTTGCCGACGTAGCTGGCCAGCTCCGGGTGGGTGACGCCGGAGATCTCGATGGTGTCCCAGTCGATCGGCACCCCGTGGCAGCCGTCGGCGCCCTCGACCTCCATCACGTGCCGGATGCGCGCGGTGGCCGCCGGGTCCCGCAGCCGCTCCGTGATCGCCGCGGGCCCGCCCTCGCTGGCCCAGCTCGGCAACATCGCGACCAGCGTGGTCGCGCCGGGGGTGTACGGGTAGGTGTCCAGGCTGATGTCGGCGCCGCCGGCCAGCGCCCCGTCCAGCAGGGCCAGCAGCTCGGGGGCGCGGCCCTCGTTGACGCCGAAGTTCATGGTGGCGTGCGCCAGGTGCAGCGCGCAGCCCGCCTCCCGGGTGAGGGCGACCATCTCCTCGTACGCCTGGAGCGCGCCCGCCCCGTACGAGCGGTGGTGCGGGCAGTAGTAGCCGTCGTACGCGGCGACCACCCGGCACAGCTCGGTCAGCTCGGCGTCCGACGCGTACATGCCCGGCGTGTAGGTGAGCCCGGAGGACATGCCGACGGCGCCCTCCGTCAGTCCGGTGGCGACCAGCTCGCGCATGCGGGTCAGTTCGGCGGGGGTGGCCGGCCGGTCGTCCCAGCCGACCGCGAGCATCCGCACGGTGCCCTGTGGGATCAGGTAGGCCGCGTTGACCGCGATGCCCTGCCCGTCGAAGCCGGCGTCGAGCCGGTCCAGGTACTCGCCGACGCTCCGCCAGGAGAAGTCCACGTCGTCGGTGCCGGGCCCGCCGCCGTTCCAGCCGGCGATCTGGGTGCGCACCTGGGCCAGCGTGCGGTCGTCCACGGGCGCGTAGGAGAGGCCGTCCTGCCCGATGACCTCCAGGGTGACGCCCTGCGCGACCTTGGCCTCGTGCCCGGGGTCGCGCAGCAGGGCCAGGTCGCTGTGGGCGTGCATGTCGATGAAGCCGGGGGCCAGGGCCAGGCCGTGCGCCTCAAGGGTGGCCCGCCCGCTGGGCCGGGGCCCGCCGTCCTCCGCGCGGTGGATCGCGGCGACGCGACCGGCGTCGACGGCGACGTCGGCCCGGTAGGAGGCACCCCCGGTGCCGTCGATGACGCGGACGTCGCGGATGACCAGGTCCATGGGGCGCTCCTCGGGGGCGGGGTTTCGGTGCTGGGCGGGTGTGGGGGGTGGCTCGCGGGTGCTGCGTGTGGCGCGTGTGCTGCGTGGGGGAGTGCGGGGGGTGGTGGTGGGCCGGCCGGCGCACGGGGGCGGGGCCGGCCGGCCCGTGGGGCTAGAAGAAGGTGCGGATCAGGTCGGTGACCGTGCCGTCGGCCTCGACCAGCGGGATGAGCTGCCACTTGTCGAAGGAGGTGCACGGGTGGGACAGGCCGAGCCCGACCCAGTCGCCCACCTCAAGGCGGGTGCCGGGCTCGGTGCGCAGCCAGCCGTGCTGGTCGGACAGGCCAGTCAGGGCGATGCCGTCGGCCGGGCGCAGCTCGCCGGTGCGGCCGTCGCGCACCACCTGCGGCACCGGCAGGTGCAGGTCGTACGCGGCGTCCCGCTTGCCCGCGTTGAGGAACGCCTGCTCGGTGTTGGGCCGCGAGATGACCTGGGCCCACAGCCGGAACGCGGACTGGAGCGCGCCCTCGTCGGGCACCCGGTTGAACGGCGTCAGCTCGCGGTAGTGGCCGTCGTCGTGCGAGACGTACGCGCCGGAGCGCAGCAGCTTGAGCACCGGGGCCGACAGCGGCGGCAGCTCCGCGAAGACCTCGGCCACCGCGTCGAACCACGCGCTGCCGCCCGCGCTCACCACGATCTCGGCGGGCTCGGCGCCGAACCGCCCGGCCCGGTCGAAGGCGGCGAGCAGCGCGGTGAGTTGGCGCAGCCAGGCGCGTACGGACGCGTCGTCGGCCCGTGGCACCTCGCCCTCGTAGCCGGCGACGCCGACCAGGCGCAGCGTGCCCACCTCGGCCACCGCGTCCGCGATCAGCTCGCACTCGGCGACGCTGCGCGCGCCGGTGCGGGCGTCGGGGCCGGCGCCGAGTTCGACCACCACGTCGATGGGGCGCGCGGCGCCGGCCTCGCGCAGCGCCGCGTCCATCAGCTCGACGCCGCGCACCGAGTCCACGTAGCAGATGAGCCGGAAGTCGGGGTCGGCGGTGAGTTCGCCGGCCAGCCAGCGCAGCGAGGCGGCGTCCACGACCTCGTTGGCGAGGAAGATCCGCTGGATGCCGAAGGCGCGGTAGACGCGGACGTGGGAGGGGAGGGCCGCGGTGATGCCCCAGGCGCCGTGCGCGAGTTGCCGCTCGAAGAGCCGCGGCGCCATCGACGTCTTGCCGTGCGGCGCGAAGGCGAGCTGGTGGCGGTGCGCGTACGTCTCCATGAGGGCGAGGTTGTGCGCGAGGGACTCGGCCGACAGGGCGAGCACCGGGGTGGTGAAGCCGCCGGTGAACAGCGACCGGCGCTCGGCGGCCAGGGCGCCCACGGTGGAACCGTCGGCGTCCGGGGGCAGCCCCTTGAACCGGTGGTCGATCCGCTCGTCGGCCAGCGGCGCCACCGCGTCGCGCACCCGGCGCAGCCGGCCGGCCGCGGCGCCGGCGGCGGGGGTGGTGGCGCCCGTGCCGTTGGTCCCGTGCGCGCCGCTCGCGTCTCCCGCCCCGGCGGTGGGGCGCGGCGTCGGCGCGGGTCGCGGGTCCGCGTCCCTGGTGTTCTCGGTGGCCATCGAGCCCCCCAAAGTTCTTGTTGCATATACTGCAACATCCATTGCGTATATCGCTTACTGCTGTCTAACATCCCGGCAAGCACCGGGTCAACGGTGCGAACCGTCCGTCGAAACCCCGGGCGGCCCCCGCCGGCCCGGCCGTGGCGCGCGGGGCCCGTGTCGGGCACCGGAGGACACGCAGCACACGCAGGACACGCAGCACACGTACGGGTTCCGCGAGAGGCCGGCCGCACCAGCGGGACCGGCCGCGAACGGAACTCCGCCCGACCCGTCGAGGGTTCCGGGCGGGCACAGACGACACCGCAGAGACGACGAAGACCGCGCGACAGGAGCGAGAGCGATCGTGACCGCAGCCCCGAGCAGCCCGGACGTCGATGTCGTGTGCCTCGGCGAGTCCATGGTCACCTTCGTTCCCCGGCAGGCGGGCCGACTCGCCGACGTTCCCACCTTCGACCGGGGGATCGGTGGTGCCGAGTCCAACGTGGCCTGCTGCCTGGCCCGCGCGGGGCACTCGGCGCGCTGGGTGAGCCGGGTCGGCGCGGACGGCTTCGGCGACCACCTGGTGGCGGCCATCGCCGCGACGGGCGTGGACACCGCCGCGGTCCAGCGCGACCAGGGCCGGCCCACCGGCATCTACTTCCGCACGGCGGGGGAGCGCGCGGTGCGCGCCGCCGCGCCCGCCGGCGGCTCCGAGGTCGTCTACTACCGCGCGGGCTCCGCCGCCGCCGCGATGGCGCCCGGCGCCTTCGACCGGGCCACGCTGTGGAGCGGCCGGGTGCTGCACGTCTCGGGCATCACCGCCGCCCTGTCCGCCGACTGCCTCGCCCTGATGCGCGAGCTGACCACCCCGACAACGGGCCGCCCGCTGCTCTCCTTCGACGTCAACTACCGGGTCGGGCTCTGGCGCGGTCGCGGCGCGGCCGACCAGGCCGGCCCCGAGGTGCTCGCCGACCTCGCGCGCGGCTGTGACCTGGTCTTCGTCGGCGAGGACGAGGCGGAGGCGGCCTGGGGCCTGAGCGGCCCCGCCGCCATCCGCGCCGCGTTGCCCGAGCCCGCCGTCCTCGTGGTCAAGCACGGCGCGGAGGGCGTGACCGTCTACGCCCGCGAGTCCGCCACCACCGCGCCGAACACCACCGCGCCGGGCACCACCGCGACGCGGGCCGACACCGTCACGTACGCCCCGGCGCTGCGCGTGGACGTGGTCGCCTCCGTCGGCGCCGGCGACGCCTTCGCCGCGGGCTTCCTCTCCGCCACCCTGCGCGGCCTGCCGGTCTTCGCCCGGGTCCGGCACGGGCACCTGATGGCCGCCGCCGCCCTCACCGTCCCCGGCGACCTCGGCAACCCGCCCTCCCGCGCCCAGGCGGACCGCCTCGCCGCGCTCGACCCGGACGCCTGGGGCGCGTTGCGCCTGTCCGCCGGCTGGACCGAGGCGGAGCCGGGCGCGGAGGTACCTACCGTAGGGGGATCCAACGCGGAGGTACGTAACCGATGAGTCAGACCGTCGACCGAGCGCTGAGCATCCTGCCGTTGCTCGCGGAGGGCCCGGCCAACCTGGAGCAGGTCGCGAACCGGCTTGGCGTCCACAAGTCCACCGCCCTGCGCCTGCTGCGCACGCTGCACGAGCACGGCATGGTCTACCGGCAGCAGGACCAGCGCTACCGGCTCGGGGCCCGGCTGTTCGCCCTCGCCCAGGAGGCCGTCGAGAACCTGGACGTGCGCGAGATCGCCCACGCCCACCTGGTCCAACTCAACGAGAAGTGCGGGCACACCGTGCACCTGGCGGTGTACGAGGAGAACGAGGTGCTCTACATCGACAAGGTGGAGAGCCGCTACCCGGTGCGGATGTACTCGCGGATCGGCAAGCCGGTCGCGATCACCGTGGCCGCCGTCGCCAAGCTCCTCCTGGCCGACCTGCCCGAGCCGGAGCGGCGCGCCATCGCCGAGCGGCTCGACTACCCGCTCTACACCTCCCGTTCGACGCCCGGACCCGCCGCCTTTCTGGCCGAGCTGGCCAAGGTGCGCGAGCAGGGCTGGGCCAGCGACCTCGGCGGTCACGAGGAGTCCATCAACTGCGTCGGCGCGCCGATCCGGGGCGCCGACGGCCGGGTGGTCGCCGCGTGCTCGGTCTCGGCGCCGAACGTCGTGGTCACCGCCGAGGAGTTGCTGACCCTGCTCCCGCTGGTGCGCCGCACCGCCGACGCCATCACCCGCGAGTACTCCGGGCGGCACCAGTGACCGCGCGCCGCGGGCCCGCCCCGCTCGGGTGTGGCAGGTTCGGGCGCGGCGCGTCCACCGGGCCATGGCTCACGACCCCGTACGCCGCGCCCCCGCGCGCCGTCCCGGCCTCGTACGCCGCCGCGTTACCGACCCGCCAGAGCCAGGCCGGCCCGCCCGGCCACCCCCCGTCCGTTGTGCAACCCCGGAAGTACGGAAGCAGAGGAACCCTCGCATGAGCGACAAGCTCCAGAAGACGGCCATCACGCCCGCCACCCACACCGCGCCGCCGGCCAAGTTCTCGCACGGCGTCCGCAAGGGCAACATCCTCCAGGTCGCGGGCCAGGTCGGCTTCCTGCCCGCCGTCCCCGGCCAGTCCCCGACCCCCGCCGGGCCGACCCTGCGCGAGCAGACCCTGCAGACGCTGGCCAACGTCAAGGCGATCCTGGAGGAGGGCGGCGCGCGCTGGGAGGACGTGATGATGCTGCGCGTCTACCTCACCGACGTCGAGCACTTCGCCGAGATGAACGAGATCTACAACGAGTACTTCGCCGACCTGACGGAGGCCCCCGCCGCGCGGACGACGGTCTACGTCGGCCTGCCGGCCGGGCTGCTCATCGAGATCGACGCGCTCGCCGTACTCGGCTGATCCCCGGCGCCGCGGCCCCTCCGGACACACCCCCGCCGGAGGGCCCGCGGCACCGGCCCCGCCGCTTCCCGCCCTACACCCCGGGCCGGCAGCGGCACCCCGTACGACCCCGGTGCGAGACCCCGTACGACCCCGGTACGACACCCCCGCACCGCCCGGTACGACATCACGCCATCTCGCGTGCGACGCCCCGGCACGACGCGCCCGACACCGGGCCCGCCGCCGCCGGCGGTACCAGGGGCGCCGCTTCGGCGCACCCCTCCCCGCGCGCCGGCCCGTCCTTCCCGCGCCGGCCGCGCCCCACCCGCGTACGCCAGGGTTGCCCTCCGCGACCCGCGCGCCGCACCGACCCCGCGGCCGGGACCAGCCGCCCACCCCGGACGACCGGCCCCACCCGCACCACCGCATCACCGCATCACCGCATCACCGACTCGGCGGTACGCCAACTAGGGCTCTGAAACCCGGTGTTGGCGGGCCGAGCGCACCGCCCCACGTACGGCGCGGGTGCCAGCCACCCGCTCCGGCCGGCGGCCCGGCCCCGCGCCCCGCCCCGGCGCCCGCGCGACCCACCGGACCCGACGCCGGCGCCCGGCCGACGGACCGGCCCGTGGCCACCCCCCGACCGCTCCACACCCAAGGCACGTGACGCCCCACACCTCGCGCCCCCCGTACCCCGTCCCCTTCCTCCCGGCACCCGGCCCGCGTCCGGCGTGCCGTGGCCCGCCCTACCCATCGACCCCTGGAAACAACGGAGTTCCCATGTTGTTCGCAGCCGCACCCGCGGCCGAGACGCCACCGCACACCGGTGGCCTCCTGCTGCTCATCGACGGCACCACCGGCCTGCTGACCGTGGCCGCCCTCGGTATCGCGCTCCTGCTCTTCCTGATCATCAAGGTGCGGCTGCAGCCGTTCGTCGCGCTGCTCGCGGTCTCCATCGCGGTCGGCCTCGCGGCCGGCCTCTCGGTCACCGAACTCTTCGGCACCGTGCAGAAGTCCGACGCCGTCTCGCTCATCGAGTCCGGCATGGGCGGCATCCTCGGCCACATCGCGATCATCATCGGGCTCGGCACCATGCTCGGCGCGATACTCGAGGTCTCCGGCGGCGCCGAGGCGCTCAGCGCCCGGCTGCTCACCCTCTTCGGCGAGCGCAGGGCCCCGCTGGCGATGGGCGTGACCGGCGTGATCTTCGGTATCCCGGTCTTCTTCGACGTCGGCATCTTCGTCCTCGCGCCGATCGTCTACGCCGCCGCCAAGCGCAGCGGCAAGTCCATCCTGCTGTACTGCATGCCACTGCTCGCCGGCCTGTCCATGACGCACGCCTTCCTGCCGCCGCACCCGGGCCCGGTGGCCGCCGCCGGCCTGCTCGAAGTGGACCTCGGCTGGGTGATCCTGATGGGCGTGGTCTGCGGCATCCCCGCGGTGCTCGCCGCCTGGGCGTACGCCGCGTGGATCGGCCACCGCGTCTTCGTGCCCGTCCCGCAGGACATGGTGGAGGCCGCCGAAGAGGCCAAGGCCGCGGTCGCGGCCGAGCAGCGCGCGCACGCCGGCTCGACCGGCAAGGGCGGCTCCGCCGGGGCAGGTGGCGGCGAGGGCGGCTCCGGCGCCGCCGAGGCGCCCGTCTCCGTCGGCACCGTGCTCGCCATCATCGGCACCCCGCTGCTGCTCATCCTCTGCGCGACGTTCTCCTCCATCGCCTTCGACCCCAGCACGGGCCGCTCGATCGTGGAGTTCTTCGGCCACCCCTTCGTGGCGCTGACCATCGCGCTGCTCCTCGCGTACTACCTGCTCGGGCTGCGGCGCGGCTGGTCGCGCAAGTCGCTGGAGACCGTGTCCACCGCGTCCCTCAAGCCGGTCGGCAACATCCTGCTGGTGGTCGGCGCGGGCGGGGTGTTCGGCGCGGTGCTCAAGGGCAGCGGCGTGGCCCAGGCGCTGGCCGACGCCTTCGACAGCGCCGGCCTGCCGGTCATCGTCCTGGCCTGGCTGATCTCGGTGGTGCTGCGGGTCGCGCAGGGTTCGGCGACGGTGGCCATCGTCACCACGGCCGGCATCGTCTCGCCGCTGCTGGCCGACGGCGACTACTCGCAGGCCCACCTCGCGCTGGTGATCATGGCGATCTCGGCGGGCTCCATCTTCGCCTCGCACGTCAACGACGGCGGCTTCTGGATGGTGGCCAAGTACTTCGGCATCTCCGAGCGCGACACCCTCAAGTCCTGGACGGTCCTGGAGACGGTCCTGTCGGTGGTGGGCTTCGTGGTGGCGGGGCTGCTGAGCCTGGTGATCTAGCGGTCCGCCCGGTGCGTCGCGCCGGGCGGACCAGCGGGCGGCCCCGGCGGGGCGCGCGGAGCGGCGAGGAGGCCGATCCGCGCGCCCCGCCGGGGCGTTCGTCCGTCACCGGGGGCTGACGACGTCCAGCACCCACACCACCCCGAACCGGTCCCGGACCATGCCGTACAGCGCGGCCCACGGCGCCGGCGCCAGCGGGTGCAGCACGGTCGATCCGGCCGCGTCCGCGGCGAGCCGGTCCCAGCGGGCCTCGATCTCCTCGGTGTCGTCGCCGCGCACCGAGACGAAGAAGGAGTTCCGCCCCTGCTCCCAGGGCATCCCGGACGGCACGTCGTACGCCATGACGCGGAAGCCGTCCTCCGCGACGACCTCGCCCCACATCACCCACTGCCCCTCGGCCGGGTCGGTCGCGTTGTTCGCGTCGGCTGTGTCGGTCGCGTCGGCTGTGTTGGGCGTGTCGGTCGGGCCGGACGCGGCGGCGGCGTCCGCGTACGTCACGACGGCGGTGCGCCCGCCGAAGACGGACTGGTAGAAGTCGAGCGCCGCGCGGGCGTCGCCACGGAAGTTGAGGTGCGTGGTGGTCGTCAGGGACATGAGGGGCTCCTTGCCTCGGTGGGGTCACGGGCGCCGGCGCCGCCGGCGCGGTCACGGCCCGGCCTTGGCGGGAGCGGCCCGGGTGGCCGCCCCCGGTCGCCGGGTGTGAGGCTGACCGTCCCAGGGGGAGAGGACAGGACGTGTCCGCTATCCCGGCCAGAATGGATGGGTGCCCACGACCTCTTCGCGGTTGCTCGCGCTCCTGTCCCTGTTGCAGGCCCGCCGGGACTGGCCGGGCGCCGACCTCGCCGGCCGACTCGACGTCCATGTCCGTACGATCCGCCGTGACGTGGACCGGCTGCGCGAACTCGGCTACCCGATCGTCGCCACCAAGGGCCCCGACGGCGGCTACCGGCTCGACGCCGGCTCCCGGTTGCCCCCGCTGCTCTTCGACGACGACCAGGCCGTCGCGCTCGCCGTGGCCCTCCAGACCACCGCGGCCACGGCTGCGGCCGGCGGCGGGGCCGGCTCCGGCCCCGGAGCCGACATCGGCGAGGCCGCCGCCCGTGCCCTGC
Source organism: Streptomyces sp. MGP-BFMKR1 (assembly GCF_057766585.1). NCBI lineage: Bacteria > Bacillati > Actinomycetota > Actinomycetes > Kitasatosporales > Streptomycetaceae > Streptomyces > Streptomyces sp. MGP-BFMKR1. Next base: position 3,111,719 of record NZ_CM173408.1, on the reverse strand, counting down.
ACACCGTGCGCGACCTCATGCCCGCCCGGCTGCGGCACCGGATCGACACGCTCCGGGCCACCGTGGTCGCGCCCTCGCGCACCCCCGCCGAACAGCCCGACGGCCGGGTGCTCGCGACGCTGGCCGACGCGGTCCGCGCCCACGAGGAACTCCGCTTCGACTACGCGCCCCCACCCGCGCCCCCACCCGCACCCCCGCGAGACGGCCCCGACGACCGCGCCGCCGGCCCACCGCCGAACCTCGACGCCGCCACCCGGTCACGGGCCCACGACGCCGCCACCCCGCCGCCAGGCCGCGAGGCCGATCGCGTGCGGCGTCGGGTGCAGCCGCACCACCTGGTCGCCTGGGGCGGGCGCTGGTACCTGCTCGCCTGGGACCTGGACCGCGCCGACTGGCGCACCTTCCGCGCGGACCGCGTCACCCCGCGCGTGCCCACCGGCCCCCGCTTCACCCCGCGCGCGCTCCCCGGCGGCGACGTGGCCGCCTTCGTCGCGGGCCGGTTCCGTGGCGCCGACGGGCCCGGCGACTGGCCCTGCCGTGGCGAGGTGATCCTCGACCTGCCCGCCGCCGACGTCGCTCGCCACGCCTTCGACGGGCTCGTCGAGGAGTGGGGCCCCGGCCGCTGCCGGCTCGTCCTCGGCTCCTGGTCCTGGACCGGACTGGCCTGCGCCGTCGGCCGGTTCGACGCCGACTTCGAGGTCGTCGGCCCGCCCGAACTCCGGGCCGCCCTCGCCCGGCTGGCCCGGCGCGCGGCCGGGGCGGCGGCGGGGGAGGGCCCGTCGCCCGAGGCCCGCCACCTGCCCCGACCTTGCCCCGAAGATCGTTTCGGTGGAGGCTGAGGCATGCACACCACGCCAACCTTCGTCCTCGTCCACGGCGCCTTCGCGAACTCGTTCTCGTTCGCGCCGCTCCAGGCCGAGCTGGCCCTGCTCGGGCACCGCTCGGCCGCGATCGACCTCCCGGGCCACGGCTTCGAGGCCACGTACCCCGCCGCCTACCAGGCGCCCCAGGACCTCGCCGCGCTCGCGGCGGAGCCGGGCGGCATCAAGGGGGTCACCCTCGCCGACAACGTGGCCCGCGTCATCGAGGTCCTGGAGCGGGCCAAGCGCACCGGGCCCACCATCCTCGTCGCGCACAGCCGGGGCGGCATCACGGCCACCGCCGTCGCCAACGCCCGCCCCGAACTGGTGGACCGGCTCGTGTACGTGGCCGCCTGGTGCCCGGTCGAGCTGGACGTGAGCGGCTACTACGCGCAGCCGGAGATGGCGGACGTCGACCCCATGGCCTTCGCCAGCACGCTGGTCGGCAACCCGGCCGAACTCGGCCTGCTGCGCACCAACTTCCGCACCGCCGACCCGACGGCGCTCGCCGCGTTCAAGCAGGCGTTCGCCGCCGACCTGACCGACGACGAGTTCCGCACCTTCCTGAACACCTTCCAGCCCGACGAGAACCTGGACGCCGGCACCTCCGCCGACCGGGCGCAGGCGGCGACCTGGGGCCGGGTGCCCAGGACGTACGTACGCCTGGCCGACGACGCCAGCGTGCCGCCCGCCGTGCAGGACCGCATGATCCGCGAGGCCGACGCGCTCACCCCGGACAACCCCTTCGACGTGCGTTCGCTGGAGGGCGGCCACCTGCGCTGGCTCGTCCACCCCCAGCCCGCCGCCGAACTGCTCGCCAGCCTCGCCACCCGCTGACCCACCCCGCGCCGTACCGGGCCGCCGGGCCCCGACGTACGACAGCGCCCCGGCCCCGACGTACGACGACACATCGGGACGACACGCCGGGACGACACACCCGGGCAGCGCACCGGCCCCGGTGCTCGGCGGTGAGGCCGAACACCGGGGCCGGTCAGGCGACTTCAGGAGGCGGCGACGGGCGCCGCCACCGCGCCGGTGGCTCAGCTACCGGAGCAGTACTGCTGCTCCTTGCCGATGGAGCGGTACATGCAGTCGGAGTTCTCCAGGAGGAGCAGCACGGCCTCGCGGTTGCGGCTGGTCTCCCGCTCGATGACCTCGTCGGGCGGGTAGAAGCCGCCGCCACCACCGCCCGGGCCCGGGTACATCTCGAAGGTGTAGCCGAAGATCTTCTGGTTGCCCCACAGCCAGTCGTCGATCGACCCGTCGGTGACGTACAGGTCGCTGGACTGCTCGGGGGTGTAGCCGTTGGTGCCGGCCATCTTGCGGCCGACGGTGGCGAACGCGTCCCGGTCGTCCTGGGTCAGGCCGGGGGCGGTGTCCGCGGTGGTGTAGCCGAACGGCCAGAGGATGAGCTGGCTGTACGTGTGGAAGTCGATGCCGGTCTTGATCTGCTGTTTGCCGCCGACGACCCGGCTGCGCACGAAGTCCGCGACGACCTTCACCTCGGGCGCCGACTCGGCGCGCGGGCCGCGGTAGGTGTCGGAGGTCGGGCTGCCCGAGGAGCCGCCGCAGCAGCCCCACTTGAAGTCCCAGTTCCGGTTCTCGTCGGTACCGGTGGCGCCGCCGTTGGGCTGCCGGTTCTTGCGCCAGCTCCGGTACGAGCCGCTGGCGATGTCGTACTCGCCGCCGTCCGGGTTCACGTCCGGCACGATCCAGATCTCGCGGCTGTCGATGAGCTTCTTGAGCCGCGCGTCGCTGGCGTACTTGTCGCCGAACTCGCGGAGCAGGTACAGCGCCATCTCGACGGTCAGGTGCTCGCGCGCGTGCTGGTGCGCGGTGAACAGCACCTCCGGCTCGGCCTCGTCGGTGCCGACGTTGTCGCTGATCTTGATCGCGACGATGTCCCGGCCCTGGTAGGACTTGCCGATGACGCGCTTGCTCATGATGTTCGAGTTCTTCGCGACCCGGTCGTTGATCTCCGCCGTGGCCTCGGCGTAGTTGTGGTAGCGCGAGTCGGCCGGCGGGAAGTCGCGCGGCGTGGCGTCCTTGCTGCCGGTCCGGGCGGGCGGGCCGGGCAGCGCCTTGACCTCGTACCCGAGCGCGCGCACCCGCTTCAGCTCGGCCGGGCTCGCGGTGATGGTGACGGCGCCCTCGCGTACGGCGTCGATGGCCGCGCCGGTGGCGGCGATCTCCGTACGCTGCTGGACGGTCTTCGGGCCGGTCACGTCGTACTGCCGGGCGACGTCGGCGGCCTCGGCCGCGGCGGGCTTGGCATCGCGGGCGCCGGAGTCCGCGTCGTTGGCGTTGGCCGCCAACGGAGCGGAGAGCGCGAGGGCTATCAGGGCGGCGATGACGGTGGTCCGCCTGCCCCTGGTTCGGAGTCGCATGGGGGTCTCCTGGTGGGGGTGGGTCCAGTAAATGCGACGTGCGAAAGCCGTGCCACCGGGGTGCGAGTGGACACGGGGCCCGCTGCGACGTACGGCGCGGGTGCCGGGGACAGTCTTGGGTTCTGGCATGCTCGGGTCAACATGTGGAGCTGATGTGAACCCGCCATTTTTTGGGGTTTCCGATTCCTTGATTGCCCGGAGGGGTCGTTGCGCTCAGAATGCGCATGACAAAACCGCAGCACATCCGCGGCACATCCGGAGGGAAGGACTCCCCCACGTGAACCGAACCGTCATAGGTGCGCTCTCCGCCCTGGCGCTGAGCGGCTCGTTGGTCGCCGGCGTCGGCGCCTCGTCCGCCGCGGCCCACGACACGGGCGCGACCGGCACCGGTACGAACGCCTCCGGCGTGACCTCGCCCCAGGTCAACGCCGTGACGTACGAGGGCACGGTGGCGCTGAGCAACTGCTCGGGCTCGATCGTGAAGTTGCCCAACTCCACCGACCAGGACCCCGCCCTGGTGCTGACCAACGGCCACTGTCTGGAGGGCGGCATGCCGGGCGCCGGCCAGGTGCTCGTGGACCAGCCGTCCAGCCGGAGCTTCACGCTGCTGAACGCCAACGCGGGCAACGCGGGCACGGTGCGGGCCACCAAGCTCGCGTACGGCACGATGACCGACACGGACGCCGCGCTCTACCAGGTCAACGCGACGTACGCGCAGATCAAGCAGCGTTACAACGTCAACGCGCTGGCCCTGTCCGCCGAGCGGCCCACCTCCGGCGCCGGCATCAAGGTGGTCTCCGGCTACTGGAAGCGCACCTACACCTGCAACGCCAACGGCTTCGTCAACCAGTTGCGGGAGGGGCCCTACACCTGGAAGGACTCGGTCCGCTACACCTCGCCCTGCAACGTCATCGGCGGCACCTCCGGCTCGCCGGTCATCGACACCGCCAGCGGCAAGGTCGTGGCCGTCAACAACACCATCAACGAGTCCGGCCAGCGCTGCACGATGAACAACCCGTGCGAGGTGGACCAGAACGGCCAGGTCACCGTCCGCCGCGGGATCGGCTACGCGCAGCAGACGTATCAGATCACCCGCTGCGTCGGCGCCGGCAACAAGGTCGACCTGTCCCTGCCCGGCTGCACCCTGCCGAAGCCGCGCGCGGCCCACGCGGGCGCCACGGGCCGTCCCGTCACCACCGCGACCCCGGGGCTCATCGCCACCAAGTGACCCCGGCCCCACCCTCGTTCGCGCCCACGCCCACCGGCACCGCGCGCCAGCGCGCCGACCCGCGCCACCACGCGGCCGACGCGCACCGCCCCCGTGTCGCGCACCACGCGCCCGACGCGGGCCAGGCGCTCGGTGTGAGTCAGGGGTCCTATGCGGGTCAGGGGCCCTGTGTGAGCCAGGGGCTCTGTGTGAGTCAGGCGCGTGGTGTGGCCCACGCGCCTGACGCGAACCGACCGCTCCCCGAGCGATCCTGACGGGTCGCTCGGGGGGCGGTGTGGGTGTACGACTCGCCGCGCTCGGCCCCCTGCCCCGAGCGCGGCCCCCGCCGGCCGCCCCGCCGGCCGCCCCACCGGCCGCCCCTCGGCTCCCTCGGCCCGGCTCAGATGACGATGACCCGGCGCCCGCGCGTGTGGCCGGCCTGGCTGTCGATGTGCGCCGCCACGGCGTCGGTGAGCGGGTACGCCTTCTCGACCGGGATGTGCAGCTTCCCGCGCGTGAGGAGGTCGACGGTCGTCGCGAGCGCGTCCGGCACGCTCCCGGCCACGCCGGAGAAGCGGACGCCGAGGTCGGGCGCGTCGAGGTCGGCGATGGAGATCACCTTGTTCGGGTCCCCGGTCAGCTCGACGAGTTCCCGGATCACGCCCGAGCCGGCCAGGTCGAGCGCCGCGTCCACCGGCCCGAGCCGCCGTACCCGCTCGACCCAGCCGTCGCCGTACGTCGTGGCGCGGGCGCCGAGGCCGCGCACGTACTCCTGGTTGGCTGCCCCGGCCGTGGCGATCACCGCGATGCCACGGTCGCGGGCGACCTGCAACACGGCCGACCCGACGCCGCCGGACGCCCCGCTGACCAGCAGCGTCTGCCCGGGGACCACGCCGACCTCGCCGATGACGCGCAGCGCGGTCTCCATGACACACGGGTAGCCGGCCGCCTCCTCGAACGACAGCCCTTCGGGCATCCGGGCCCAGTGCGCCAGCACGGCGAACTCGGCGTAGGTGCTGCTCCCCTCGCCGAACACGCGGTCGCCGACCGCGACCCCCTCGACGCCCGCGCCCACCTCGTCCACCACGCCGGCGGCGTCGAGGCCGACCCCCGAGGGCAGCGCGAGCGGATGGGCCGCCAGCTTCTGGCCCTCCCGCACCCGCCAGTCGACGGGGTTCACGCCCGCCGCCCGTACGGCGACGCGTATCTGGCCGGGGCCCGCGTGGGGCTCCTCGGCATCGATCAGTTGCAGAACGTCGGGACCGCCGAACTCGGCGAAGCTCACTTTTCTCATGCGGCGAACCGTAGCACTAACGGTTAGCTTTCCGAAACGGTTGTTGTTTCGCACCTGTTAGTCTGCGGCCATGACCGTGCCGACCGGACGCCGTGAGCGCAAGAAGGCCGCCACCCGCCAGAAGATCGCCGACACCGCCCTGCGGCTCTTCCTGGAGCGCGGGTACGACGCGGTGGGCATCCGCGACGTGGCGGCCGAGGCCGACGTGGCCGTCACCACGCTCTTCTCGCACTTCCCCGCGAAGGAGGCCCTGGTCTTCGAGCAGGACGCGGACTTCGAGCAGCGCCTCACCCGGGCGGTCACCGACCGCGCGCCGGACGAGCCGCTCGTCCCCGCGCTGCGCCGCGAGGTGCTGGCCCTGGTCCGCCACTGCACGGGGGAGGGGGCCGGCCCGATCTGGCACATGATCGACTCCTCGCCCGCCCTGCGGAAGTACGAGGAATCGATGCGGCTGCGCCACGCGGAGGCGCTGGCGGCGACCATCGAGGCCGAGTTCGCCCCGCCCCGCACCCCGACGGTCTGCCGGACCATCGCGCGGTTCGCCATCACCGCGTACACGCTGGCCCGCGAGGCGACCGAGCCGGAGGCCGCGGTAGACGAGATCTTCCAGATGATCGACGCGGCCTGGGAGACCACCCGCCCGGCGTGACGCGGCAGCGGCTGTCGGGGCTTCGCGTCTGCCGGGCGTACGCGCCACTACCGGGCGCCGCCGCCGGCACCAGACGGGACCTCGCCCGGGCCGATGCCGGTCAGTTCGCGGCTGGCGTCCCACAGCCGGGCCCGGCGGCTACCGGCGGCACGCCGACGGAGCACGCCACCCGCGACCGACCGGCCGACACCGCGCCGACAACGGGTGGCGGCCCAGGTCAGGACCGCGACCGCGATGGCTCGGCTGCGTCGTACCAGCGCTGGTCGCGCCCGATCCCCAGCCGATGGGTGGCGGTCCAGTCGCCCGGGGCGGTGTCGGCGCCCAACGGCGAGGGCCGGCCGCCCGGTCCGGCCTCCTGTTAGCGTGCGCGGATGGACGATCTGGGGCCCGTGACCTGGCCACCCGAGCCGATCAGCACCGGCAGGCTCGTACTCCGCGCGCCCGAGGCCCGGGACCGCGCGGCCTTCGTCGAACTGTTCGCCTCGCCCGAGGTGCACACCTACCTCGGCGGTCCCCGACCGCGCGACGAACTGGAGCGCGAGATGCCCGAGGTGCCCGCGCGGCGGCCCGGGAGCTTCGTCGTCGAACTCGACGGGACGATGGTCGGCCAACTCCTGCTCAGAAGGGCGACGGGCCACAGTCGCCCGGCCGCCCGGGGCAAGGTCGACCTCGGCTACCTCTTCCTGCCCCGCGCGTGGGGAGCGGGGTACGCCACCGAGGCGTGCGTGGCGGCACTCGACTGGCTCGCCACCGTGCTGCCCGGCGAGCCGGTGGTGCTCACCACCCAGAGCGCCAACGTCGCCTCCATGCGTCTCGCGGCGAAGCTGGGGTTCACCGAGGTGGAGCGGTTCGACGCCTGGGGCGCGCGGCAGTGGCTCGGCATACGGTCCCCGACCCCGCCGCCGCCCGGCTGAGTCCGCGACACCACCGCCCGACCAGGCACCTTCCCGTCACGGCCCCGCCCCGCGCCCGCTCCCACCCTTCCGTGCGGTCCCTACCCCCGGGCCGAGGCGCGGCCCCCCGAGAGCGCCGTCTCGACGGCCGCCCGGATGTGGTCGCTCTGGGCGTCCGAACTCCCCGGGCCCAGGTTCGCCATGACCGTCGCCTGCCGGCTGTCGACCGTGGCGCCGGCCATCGTCTCGTACCCGAGGAAGTCGCCGGAGTGCCCCCAGTAGAGGCCGCCGCCGGGCAGCGACCTGCTCTCCAGGCCCAGGCCGTACGCGCGGTCGCCGTCGCCGCCGGTGGGCTGGGTGCGCGTCATCTCCCGCAACTCGGCCGGCTGGAGCAGGTCCCCGCCGAGCAGGGCCGCCAGGAACGTGTTGAGGTCGGTGCCGCTGGAGATGATGCCGCCGGCCGCGCCGCCGATGGAGGGGTCGATCCGGGTGATGTCCACCAGCGGCGCGTCCTTGCCGGGCTGCGCGTACCCGCGCGGGTGCGGGCCACGGATCGTCGTCTCGCTCGGTACGTACGTCTCGCGCAGGCGCAGCGGCCTGACGATGCGCTCGTGGACCTCGTCGGCGTACGTGTGGCCGGTCACCCTCTCGATGATCATGCCGGCGAGCAGGTAGTTCGTGTTGGAGTAGTCCCAGTTGGTGCCCGGCTTGTCGACCGGGGGGTGCTGGAGCGCGAGGGCCACCAGGTCGCGCGGGTCGTGGTGGGCCAGCGGGTCGGCGACGATGTCCTGCGGCTTGAGGTAGTCGAGGAAGTCGGGCAGGCGGCTGGTGTGCTGGAGCAGTTGGCGGACGGTGATCTTCCGACCGTCGTTGCCGTGGCCCCGGACGACGCCGGGCAGATAGGTCTCCACCGGCGCGTCGAGCCGTACCTCGCCCTCCTCCACCAGTTGCAGCACGGTCGTCGCCGTGAACATCTTGGTCATGCTGCCGATCCGGAACCTGCTGTCGCGGTGCACCGGCGCCTGGCTGTCCACGTCCGCGACACCGCTGGTCAACACCCTGCTACCGCGCCGGTCCCGCACCTCGGCGAGGGCGCCGGGCACCCCGTCGACGGTGGTCAGCCGCCGCAGGTACTCCCGCACCCCGGCGTGCTCGCCACCGGCCTTCGCCGACCGCGCCGAGGCGGTCGTGCCGCTCGTGGCGGCGGCGCTCCCCGGAGGCACGGCTCCCGCGACCCCGATCGCCACGGCGAGGGTGAGCGCCCCGGCGAGCGCGCGCTTGTGCTTCGTCACGTGTACGTCCTCACGGATGGGAACCACGGCCGCGGCGCCACCCCGCAGGGCACCGTGCCCCGCTGCCTCGTCCCCCTCACTCTGCCCGCCGGACTCGGGCCGCCGCGCTGGGGTGGTCATCCGTATCGGGGGTCGGGTTAACCCCCGGGTGCCGTACGCGGGTTGTGACCTGGGGCCCGCCCGCCGTGTGGTCACCGAGCCCTCGGCCGACGGCGTACCGTCACGCCGCGCACGGCTCGCACCGTCCGTACGGTGAGGCCGCGTTGACCGGCCGCTGGCGGAGAGGGAAGGTGAGAGCCATGCCAAGCGCGGAGCCCATGGTGGTGGGCGTTCACGGGACCCTGGACCTGCGGCCGGAGATCCGCCGCGCGTGGGAGACCGGCGAACTCGACGAGGACCTGTACAGCCTCACGGTCCAGCGCGCGGAAGCGTACGGTCTCACCTCCACCGTGCTGGGGGCCGGCCGGCCGCGCGGTGCGCGCTGGGCGCACAACGAGGCGGGTGGGGACTGGACCCAGGACGGCGCCGTGCGCGAGATCGGCTACCTACAGGTCGACATCGCCGACGCGCCACCGGACCAACCCCCGCCCGTGCGGCCCGCCTTCACGGTCCTCGCCGACGCCCTGCGCCAGTCGGGAAGCTTCACTGTGGCCGGCGTCCACGTCCTCGCGCCGCCCCGCCGCGGCGCGGCCGGGAACGAGGACCTGACCTGGGCCGACGACGAGCCGGGCGATACGTCCACGGAGACGGGCGCCGAGGTGACGGTCACGCTCGCCGCACGGTACGGGAGCCTTGCCGGCCGGGCCCAGCGGATCAGCGAGGCCGTGACCGAACTCAGCTCCGGCAGGCTCACCCCCACCCCCACCCCCACCCCACCCGAATCCCCGGACCCCGCGTTCCGCTACCCGCTCACCGGGACGATCCACCTGGTCGAGGCCACGACCGGCCCCGGCTTCCGCTGCCAGACACTCACCTGGTCCCTCGACGTGGCCGTCCACATCGCCGAGACCTTCCTCACCGCGCTCGGCCCGTACGGCACGGGCCCCGCACTCGTCAGCGTCGTCGGCCCGACGGTGGCGCGCCCGCGCGGGCCGATCGCGGGGAACGGCTGACCCGACTAGCTCCGCAACATGGCGACCAGCCGGGGCGCCCCCACGAACGGGACACACTCGCCCACGCGCTCGTATCCCCAACTCTGATACATCTGCACGACCTTCGCATGGTCGGCTGGAGTCAGCAGGGTGACCCGGCTCTCGGGCCGGCCGTGAAGCAACGCGTCGTGCAAACGCCGTGCCGTGCCGGTCCCGCGCCATTCCCTACCGACCAGCAGCTCGGACAGGGCAAAGGTGCGCGTGCCGTTCTCGGTAGCTGCGGCTGCGTCCAGGGGTGGGGTGAGCCCGTCCCACCACCTGGTGTGGGACGTGAGGGGAGCGCCATAGGCGTATCCGGCCAGGGTGCCGTTGGGGGCGCGGGCAACGGTGCAGGCGAAGTTCTCCGTGGCGAGCCAGTGGTCGAGGAAGGGTGCGAACGCGTCTCGGGCGGCAAGAGGGTCGCCACTGCCCTCGTACACCGCGTCGTGCAGGTCGAGCAGTTCCTCACGCATGACCGCAGCGTGGTCGGCGGTGTGGTGCTGGATGGCTGGAGCGGTGTTCATCGCTCGCCCCCTGGCGGTTGGTTGAGCGCGGTGGCAAGAGAACGCCCCTTGAGCGTCATTCAGCCATTGTTCAAGGGGCGTCGTCGCGGGGGTAGGCGTACGGGGGCCTCAGTCTCGGAATTCGCCCGCTTAGATGCTGGCGATGAAGGCGCTCCAGGCGGCGGGTTGGAACGTGAGGGTGGGGCCGTGGGGGTCCTTGCTGTCGCGGACGGGTACGACGCGGGCGGTCGTCGCGTGGTCAGGGGCCCACTCCACACACTGGCCCCCTTCGCCGTCGCTGTAGCTGGACTTCACCCATTGGCGCATTCGTGTTCCCTCCGGATCTCGTACACGAGGTACAGGGTTGCGGGGAGGGCGCCCTTGAGTGCTGGTCAGCTGCCTCTGGGGGCGCTCTCCTGGCGTACGTCAGTCTCGCGTACAAGGTGTCTCAGCCTTGGAACTCGCCCGCCTTGATGCTGGTGATGAAGGCGGTCCAGGCGGCGGGTTGGAAGGTGAGGGTGGGGCCGTGGGGGTCCTTGCTGTCGCGGACGGGGACGACGCGAGCGATCGCCGCGTGATCGGGGGCCCATTCCACGCATTGGCCACCCTGGGCGCCGCTGTAACTGGATTTCACCCATCGGTGCATTCGTGTTCCCTCCGGATCTGGTGGATGAGGCGCAGTGAGTCGGCTTCCGATTCCGCCGATGCGCGCAGGTGATCGAACTTACCTGCCCACTCCCGCACGGCCTCCTGCGAGTCGTTGATGTGCCCCCGCCCCGTCGTCTCCGAGTAGAGGACGGGCCGCTCCTCGTCTGACGATGGCGACAACATGGTGAAGGGCACCTCTGCCGCCGGGGCGCCGGCTCGGAACGGAAACACCTGGAACGTGAAGTGCGGTTCCGACGCCCTCTCTAGCACGTAGTCGAGCTGTGCCGCCATGACCTTGGGGCCCCCGACCGGAATCCGCAGCACGGCCTCGTGGACGATCAGCCAGAGGTGCGGAGGTGACTGGCGTTCTGTCACCTCACGCCGAGCCATGCGTGCTTCCACTCGCGTCATGATTGCCTCGTCATCCTCACGTGGCCAACCAGTCCGGAAGATCGCCTCCGCGTACTCGGGCGTCTGGACCGCGCCCATGAGGAACGTGGACGAGTAGTCCGAGATGGATGCCGCTGTTTTCTCTAGCGCCACGTATGGCAGGAACCAGTCCGGGTGGCCGCTTTCGCGAATACGCGCAGCCAGACGGGCGAAGTAGCCGCTGGTTTTGAACACCCGGTCACATGCTTCCGCGAACTGGGCGGAACCCAACATGCTTCCTTTCTCGACGTGCGAGACGTACGTGCGGTCGTACGCCGTGGCCAGCGCGAGCTGCGTTTGCGTCATCCCCGCGTGCTCGCGCGCGAAGCGCACCTCGCTCCCGAAGAAGGCAAGGCCCCCAACGGGGATGTCTGGGTCCGCAGTTGATTGGCGCAGCGTCATCTTGCGCCCACCCCTTTCGGCTGTGTTCATGTGCGGGTGAGGTCCTGGCGCTCACTCCATTTGGCCTATCGAGGCTACGCAGTTTGGGTCGACGCTGTGAGGGATTCGTCACACGCGGTAATCCGCCAGTACGTCAAGGACCCGACCTCATGCCCCACACGATGACCCTCAAGGTCTACCGCAAGCGCCCCGGCGAAGAGCCGGTTCCGCTGGCCCCCGACACCACCGTCCGCGTCGACCCGGAAACCCTCACCCGTACGGAACTTGAGGCCACGTACCTGCCTACCGCCTGGGGTCCGTGCCGGTGCCCGCGCCACCGGGAGGGGCGGGCCGGTGAGTGACAACCCCCTGCACCGCGTACTCACCGGCCGCCACGAGGTCGCGACCGTCTCCGGCGCCGTACTGCGGTTCTTCCTCGCCGAGGCCAGGCTGTCCGACGCCACCTGCGCTTGGGAGCCCGTATGCGACTGGGACTTCCAACACGCCTACGAGAACTCGCTGTTCGACCGCGAGGCGATGGAACGGGGTGACCTTCGCGCCAACAGCGACCACGTCCAGGTGGCACTGGACGCCCTCGCCGGACCCGGCAGCTACTTCTGGTCGGACGGGGACGCGAAGGCCGGGGTCATGACGACGAACGGCAAGACGCCCGAGGACTGCGGCCTCGGCCTGGCGGAGGTTCGCGAGAGGTGTGAGGGCCGCGAGGGCAGCGAGGGAACGGCATGAGCGTGGCCCATCGGCTGCGCGTGGTCCTGCTGCTGTGGAAGCCGCGCATCGAGAGCGACCCGGGCGACGTCACCACGGCCGGCTGGCCGCACGTACTCCAGGTACAACTGTCGGAGGACGCCACGAGGTGGGAGCCGCCCGGCGTCGTCGTACGACCGGGGGAGCAGGTGACGGCAGCGGCGGCGCGGGTCGCCACGGCGTTGGGCCTGGCGCCGCCGAACCTGCGTCGCGTGCTGGCCGTGGACGAGCGCCCCGCGTCGCCCGGCGTACCCGCCGAGATCGTCCTGCTCATGGACGGGGGCTGGTGCACGGACGCGGACCTCGTGGAGGCGCCGGCCTGCCTCTGCGTCCACGACCGCGATTGTCGCCACCGCCGCCGCTGGGCCACCGCAGAGGAGGCGTGCGCGACGGACGCGGCCCTGGCGGTCGGCCTCGGCGCGGCAGTGGGGATCGCGCCGGCGTTGGTGGTGGGTCGGACGGGCGGGAGTGGGTAGCCGGGGAAGCGCCTCAGCGACGAACCCGCTAGAGGAGGGAACGCGTAGCCCGAGTCGGTTGCCAGCCCGCAACAAATTCGCCTGGCGTCGCAGAGATCCTTCACATCGGGTTGATGCCTCGGGATGACGGTGCTCAGTGAACACGCGGGATGCAGTGACAGACTTCCGTCTCGTACGAGTGGGCGCCCCAAGGCGGAGCTCGGCGCATCGTGTTACGTCCCCAGCGCTCACGACCGGCTGCGACTGCGAGGGTTGACTGTGATGGCGTACACGCCCCCCACCTGGCCTGTCTCCGTCAAGGGAGTCGCGCGCGACGGGCGCGGCCGGGTGCTCCTGCTGAAGAACGAACGCGAGGAGTGGGAGCTACCGGGCGGACGACTGGAGCCCCACGACCCCACCCCCGAGACCACCGTCGCCCGCGAAATCAGCGAAGAAACGGGATGGCGGGTGCAGGCCGGTCCGCTGCTGGACGTATGGATCTACCAACCGCTCCCGGAGACCCTGCCGGAGCGTCGCGTCGTGATCGTCACCTACGGCTGCAACGTCCTGACACCCGATGTCGAGCCGTCCCTGAGCCACGAGCACAAGGAGATCGGACTTTTCACCGCCGACGAGGTTCCCGGTCTCACGATGCCCGACGGCTACAAGCGGTCCATCGACGCCTGGTACCGGCACGAACGGTAGGCGAACGTGCCCGGCGAACTCGTGTCGCACCCTTCGGCCCGCCACGTGCTGTGGCGCTGGGCCACTCCGCAGGCCCAGGCAGTTCTCGCCAGCGGAAACCTGGGCGCCATCCTGCGCTTCCACCGCATGGTGCATGGCATCAACCAGTCTGCGCTAGGCGAGCTTCTCGGCTACGACAAGACCACCATTTCCGCGTTCGAAAACGGAAAACGCACCCTGGGCGACGCGGATGCACGTCGCCGCATCGCCGAACTCCTCCGCCTCCCTCCGCACGTCCTAGGCGTCACTGACCCAGCCGACACGGACCACCGCGCCATGCTCCAGTTCGGCGAGTCCACTGTCCGTCTCGCCGAGATCGCACGCCAGTCTGGGCACGCCTCCGAAGCTGTGGCCGAACTGTGGCCCCTCGTCGTACGGCTGGAAGGTCGTAGCCACGACGGACATGTCGAACGTGATGTCCTGCGCCTGCTGGCCCGCGCCCGCGTCAGCCTCGGCGTCGCCCTGGGCAACGTACTGCCGGAAGAACGTCTGCAGACTGCGGCCTGTTGGACGGCCAAGAGCTGGGGCATCGCACGGCACTTCCGCGATCCCGCGTTCTCCTCCGACGTCCTGCGGATGCACGGCAACGAGATGCGCAAAGCCGGTCTAACCGGCGCCGCCGTCTGTCGGCTCCAGCACGCCGCCGCCATCGCCCCGGACGACAACGCCCGCGCCGCGGTCCTGCCCCTGCTGGCTCGCGCGGCCGGAGCACTTCACGACGGCCACCTGCTGGATGCCGTCCTTGGCGAGGCGGGCCGGCTCCTGGAGCATGTCGACCACACCAGCCTGTTCAACCCCTACGCACTCCATGAGATCCGACTCCGCGGCCTGATCGCCACCGGCCGTACTCGCACTGCCGTACGGCTCCTGGACAACGCTCCTACACGAACGATGGTCGCCGCCCCGCAGTGGCGCGTCATCGAACTCGTGACGGTCGCCCACACGCAGCTCGTCGCGGGCGACCGAGCCGGCGGTGCCCAATGCCTGGAAGACGCGCTGAGCGAAGCCGCCCGCCAACGCCTCCCGCACCAGGTGCAGCGCATCATCCGCAGCGCGCAGGGGCGCCTGCCTGACCTGCACGCTGCCGCGACGCGGGCTTTGGAACGGATGCGGCAGGACATTGCTGCGTGACCACCTCGCACCGATCTCGGACCAGTGCAGGCAGGACAGGTCGCAGCCGGTGAACTCCACGGAATGGACGTGGAGCCTCTCCAGTCTGGTGCGCTGGGTCCTGAGCCCGGTGATGCGGCCGTCCGCCCAGTGCGTGTCGGCGATGTCGAGGTCACGGAGGTCGGCGTCGGCGTAGCGGAATCCGGTGAGCCGGCCTCGCCCGCCTTCGAGTGAGGCGGCGTGAGAGAGATACCGGCCGGGCTCATCGAGGCGGGGGAGGGCCACACTCGTGCGGCGGATCGTGTGCGTGTCCATCGGGCGCCTTCCCGTGTGATGAGCCGGTCCCGGCATCGGCGGCGAACCCGAGCAGCGTACGCCGGGACGCGGGCCGCGGGATTCCGGGTGCCGGGCCGCGAGCCGGGGCGCCAGGACGCGGCGATAACGCCGGCTTCCGCGCGCGGGTCGTACCGTGCCCACTCCTCCGCCCCCTCCCGCACGACCCCCCAACCCCCCACCCGGACGTACACTCGGCCATATGAGTCGCACCGGCGTGAGCGGGAAGGGCCCGCACCGGGCAGCTCCCGGTGGGGCGGCGGGCTGCCGTATCGGCCTGCACCGGCCCGGCTAGCGACCTTCGCGGGTTTCCGCTCCGGGGCCGGGCCCCGTACCGCCTGACCGCCGTTTCCGCGCTCCTTACGCGCACGGCGCGCACCGCTTCGACCCCGCATCGCGCATCTCGTAGCGCACGTCACGCACCCCGCGTACGCGGATCGCACGCGATCCACCTCCCCACGCGGCTTCGGCGTACCGCCGTCGCCGCGCTCCGGCGACGGCCGTACCCCGGCCGGGCCACCCTCGAAGGGATCATCGTGAAGCTGAGCGAGCTGTTGGCTGGAGAGAACCACCGCGTCCTTCGAGGTGACGTCGAGGAGACGCGCGTCACCGCCGGAACGGCCTTCGACGTGGCACGGGTGGTGCCGGGGTCGTTGTTCGTCGCGGTGCCGGGGCATCTGGAGGGCGGGCCCGGCGCGGTCGCGCCGGCGCTCGCGCGGGGCGCGGTGGCGGTCGTCGTGGAGGACGACCGCGTGCTGCCGGCGGCGGCGGACGGCGCGTGTGTCGTACGGGTACCGGACGCCCGCGCCACGGCGGCCGTCCTCGCGTCCCGCTACTACGGCGAACCCGGGCGGGGCATGGACATGGTGGCCATCACCGGCACCAACGGGAAGACCTCGGTCTCCTACATGGTCGAGTCCGTGCTGCGGATCTCCGAGGGGGTGCGAGCCGGGGTGATCGGCACGGCCGGCAGCCGCATCGGTGACGAGCTGATCCCGATGCCCCCCTCGGTGCTGACCACCCCGGAATCCCCCGACCTGCAGTACCTCCTGGGCTGCATGCGCGATCGCGGGGTGGGCACCGTCGTGCTGGAGGCCACGTCCATGGGTCTGCTGACGCACCGGGTCGACCGGACCTTCGTCGACGTCGGCGTCTTCACCAACCTGAGCCAGGACCACCTGGACGACCACGGCACGATGGACAACTACCGGGACGCCAAACTCCGCCTCTTCCAGGGGCTGTGTCGGCGGGCCGTGGTCAACGCCGACGACGCGGTGGGCGCCCGGATCGGCGCGCTGATGCCCGGCGCGGTGACCACGTACGCCCTGGACGTCGAGGCCGACTACCGGGCCACCGACCTGGTGGTGGACGCCTCGGGCACCCGTTTCACGCTGCACCACGACGGCCGCAAGCACCCGGCCGCGATCCCGACCCCCGGCCGGTTCTCGGTGGCCAACGCGCTGGCCACCGTGGCCGCCTGCCACACCCTGGGGCACGACCTCGCCGGGCTGGTTGCCGCGCTGGAGCGGATGCCGCAGATCCCGGGGCGGTTCGAGCGCGTCACGACGTCCGGCGGCGCCTCGGTGATCGTGGACTACGCGCACTCCCCGGACTCGCTGAACAAGGTGCTCGGCACCATCCGTGGCTTCGCCCGGGCCAAGGTCATCACCGTCTTCGGCTGTGGCGGCGACCGGGACACCACCAAGCGGGCCGAGATGGGAACGATCGCCGGCACCCACTCCGACCTGTGCGTCCTCACCTCGGACAACCCGCGCAACGAGGACCCGGAGGCGATCCTGGACCAGGTCGCCCCGGGCATCGAGGCGACGGGCACCCCGTACGCACGCGTCGCCGACCGTCGTCAGGCCATCGCCCACGCGCTGTCGGCGGCCGGCCCGGACGACATCGTCCTGATCGCGGGGAAGGGCAGCGAGCCGCACCAGATCGTCGGTGACGCGCTGCTGCCCTTCAGCGACATGGCCACCGTGCGGGAACTCGCCGGGGTGCGGGCGGTACCCGCGTACGCCCCGGTGGGATAGCGCGGAACGGCGTCCGCGTTGTCGGGACGCCGTGCGCTCGCGTGCGGGTGCGCCGACGAGATGAGCCGGGCACATGCTGCCAACTTCGTGCGAGGCGCGGGGTGGACGCGATGTGGTCTGCGACTCTGGAATCCGTTACGGATCTCTCTTCGCTGAACCACTCGTCCTGGACGGATCGTCCACCCACGCCGCATCAAAGAGGCTACTGTGCCGGATTCTTCTGGAGTTGACCCGGAGCTGCTGGGACTCGTGTCCGCGGCCGTCCTGTCCGGAGCGATCTGCCTGTGGCTCAGAAGGGAAGACGAGCAGAAGGCGGATACCTTCCGGGCTCGTGGCATACCCGCCACCGGCACGGTGGTCGGGCATGAGATCCGGTCGGTCGTCGTGGACGCGGGGTCGAGCCTGCGAGCGAACAGGTTCAGCCCGGTGGTGGAGTTCACGGACCGCGAGGGGAACGTGGTGAGGTTCGTCTCCACTCTCATGACGCACTTCTCGGACGTGCCGGTGAACACCCGGGTGGTGGTCATCTATCCGCCGGAAGCTCCGAAGGAGGCGGAGATGGCCGATGCCCTCGGCAACCCGTCGGCGGGATATCTCGACGGCTCGGGCCAGTTCGTCAGGTCGTCGGGAGGCTACTGCGGGTTGTTCTTCGGCCTGTTCATGTTCCTGGCCGTCCTGTGCGTGATGGCCGTTTCCATGATTGCGTCGCTCTGATGGGGCCTCCGAGCCCCTGGCCATCGCACCAACAGACCGCCGGACGGCCCCCGTTCAGGAACCGTCCGGCGATGAGTCCAAGGCTCGCTGAGCGCGACTCCGCAGCCGGCCGGCCCGCCCGTCGTAAGTGCAGCGACCGCCTCAGCCAGCCGCGCAGTACTGCTCCTCCTTGCCGATGGCCCGGTACATGCAGTCCGCGTTCTCCGTGAGCCGGAGGACCGCCTCGCGGTTGCGGCTGGTCTCGCGGGCGATGACCTCGTCGGGCGGGTAGAAGCCGTCGTTGCCGCCGTACATCTCGAAGGTGTACGTGAAGATCTTGTGGGCGCCCCACATCCAGTCGTCCGCCGAGCCGTCGGTGACGTAGAGGTCGCTGGCCTGCTCGGGGGTGTAGTCGTTGGTGGCGGCCATCTCCTTGCCGAAGGTGGCGAAGACGTCGTGGTCGTCCTGGGTCATGCCGTCGGCGGTGTCGTCCTCGGTGTAGCCGTAGGGCCAGAGCACCAGTTCGCCGTAGGTGTGGAAGTCGATGGCGGCCTTGATCTGCTGCTTTCCGGCGACCACCCGGCTGCGGACGAAGTCGGCGACGACCCTGACCTCGGGGGCGGACTCGGCGGCCGGGCCGCGATAGGTCTCGTCACGCGGGTTGGGGCTCGAACCGCCGCAGCAGGCCCACTGGTAGTTCCAGTTGCGGTTGAGGTCGGTGCCGACGGCGGTCGTGCCCTTGTTGGGCTGGCGGTTCTTGCGCCACATCCGGTACTGGCCGCCGGTGATGTCGTACTCGCCGCCGTCCGGGTTCACGTCCGGCACGATCCAGATCTCGCGGCCGTCCACGGCCTTGGTGATCCGGTCGTCGCTGCCGTACTTGTCGCCGAACTCGCGGATCAGGTACAGCGCCATCTCCACGGTCAGGTGCTCGCGCGCGTGCTGGTGGTGGGTGAACAGCACCTCCGGCTCGGCCTCGTCCTTGGCGACGTTGTCGCTGATCTTCACGGCGACGATGTCGCGGCCCTCGTGCGACGTGCCGATGACCTTCTTGGCCATGGTGTCCGGATGCCTGCCGACCGCCGCGTCGATCTCGGCCAGCGTCTCGCGGTAGTTGTGGTAGCCCGCGTCCTCGGACGGGAAGTCGCGGGCGCCGGCCTTGGGCGCCGCGCCGCCGCGCTTCGGCGGACCGGCCAACTCCTCGGTGGTGTAGCCGAGTTGGCGTACGCGGGGGAGTTGGTCGGGGTGGGCGGTGATCACGACCGCGTCGCGGCGTACCTCGTCCACGGTGACGCCGGTGCTCGCGATGAGGGTGCGCGCGGCGACGGTGTCGGCGCCGCGTACCTCGTGCTGGCGGGGGACGGCGTCGGCGGCGCGTTCGGCGGTCGTGGGGTGGCGGGGGGAGTCGGGTTCCTGGGCCTGGGCGGCGATGGGGGCCGCCAGGGCCAGGGTGATGAGCGCGGCGACGGCGGTGGTCCGCCGGCCGCGGGTGCGCGGTCGCATGGTGCACTCCTGGGGTTCCAGTGCGACGGGTGGGGGGTGTGACGCCCGTGGCCTCGACCCGGGCGTCCCGCTCATGGTTGACGCATGTCGGGACACGGTCAAGAGGTGGCGGATAGCCGCCGCGGGCCCGGTCGGGCGGGGCGGGGCATTGTCGCGGGGCGGCCTGGCACTGAGGATGTGCACGTCAAGTCCGTACGTGTTCCGCCACACCTCTGGCCCTCTGGACAGGGAGAACCCCCCACATGAACCGAAGCCTCATAGGCACGCTCGCGGCCCTCGCCCTGAGCGGCGCGACCCTCGTGAGCGTGGGCGCGTCGTCGGCGACGGCCGCCACCGAGGCGGGTCCGCGGTCGGCCGACGCCGCCGCGACGGCCACCGCCGAGACCCCCACCCACGAGAAGGGCAAGGCCAAGCCCAAGCCGAAGCCCCGGCCGAAGGCCGTCACCTTCGAGGGCACCGTGGCGCTGAGCAACTGCTCCGGCGCCGTGGTCAAGCTCCCCGACTCCGCCGACCGGGACCCGGCCCTGGTCATGTCCAACGGCCACTGCCTGGAGGGCGGTTTCCCGGCCCCCGGCGAGGTCGTCGTGGACCGCCCGTCGAGCCGCACCTTCACGCTCCTCGACGCGCGCGCCGGCGACGCGGGCACGGTGCGTGCGACGAAGGTCGCGTACGCCACGATGACGGACACCGACGTGTCGCTGTACGAGGTGGACGCGACGTACGCGGAGATCAAGGAGCGGTTCGGCGTCAAGCCGTTGGCGCTCGCGGCCGAGCGCCCGAAGGCCGGCACCGCCATCAGCGTCGTGTCGGGCTACTGGAAGAAGCAGTACACCTGCTCCGTCGACGGCTTCGTGCACGAGCTGCGCGAGGGTCGGTGGACCTGGAAGGACTCGGTGCGCTACACGCCCGCGTGCCAGACCATCGGGGGCACCTCGGGCTCGCCCGTCGTGGACACCGCGACCGGCACGGTGATCGCCGTCAACAACACCGGCAACGAGTCCGGTGGCCGCTGCACGGACAACAACCCGTGCGAGGTGGACGAGAACGGCAAGGTCACCGTCCGGAAGGGCATCAACTACGCGCAGCAGTCGTACCAGATCACCCGCTGCGTGGCCGACGGCAACAAGGTCGACCTGAGCCTGCCGGAGTGCACGCTGCCCAAGCCGTAGCGCGGGCCGCCGGGGCAGGGGCGGGCCGCCCGAGCCCCGCCCCGGCGGAGGGGGCGCCCCACGCCCTCAGCCCGCCAGCCGCTGCGCGGCCCGCTCACCCCGGCGGGCGACCGGCTCGACCCCGTGCGCCTCGCCGAGGCCGAACGGCGGCATGGCGTGGTAGATCGCCTCGTACGAGCCGGCCGGCACGAGGTACGTCTCGTGCCAGATGCCGACGGCGCCCTTGGCGCCGCGCGCGCGGCGGTTGAACGCCGCCCAGGCGGGGTGGTGTTGCCGCTGCGCGGCCGAGGCGTACGCGAGCAGCTTCTCGCGCGACTCCCAGTACTGGACGACCGTGTAGGTGCGCGGCCCGGCCGTGTACGCCCGGTACCCCAGCATGCCGAGGCTCCTGTCGCGGGACAGTTCCCGGAGCATGCGGGGCATGGCGGCGAGAACGGGCGGCCAGTGGCGCACCGCCCGCCACCGGTTGATCCGCATGCCGATGAGGAAGACCACCACGTCCCCCTCGGCCGCGGTCGTGACCCGCCCGGATATCGGTGTCCTGCTCATGGCGATCCCCCAGTCCCTCGCTGACGCGATGAATAGCGCCGCTATCCATATTTCGATAGTGCCACTATCCATAAGGCCGTGCAAGGGGAGGCGCCCCGGCTACGCGCGGGCGGAGCGACGCGCGAGCCAGCCCGCCATCGCCCGTACGCCCAGGCCGATCGCGCGCTCGTCCGGGGTGAACTCCGGGTAGTGCGGATAGCCGGCGGTGATCGGGGTGCCGGGGGCGCGGACGCCGAGGAAGGTGAACGTGCCGGGGACCCGGTCCAGGTAGAGCGCGAAGTCCTCGCCGCTGAACGGCGGGAACGCGGCGTGCAGCGTGCTGACCGCGGACCGGCCGAACGCGCCGCGCAGGTGGCGGGCGAGCGCGCGGCCCTCGGCCCTCGGGCTGACCATCGCCGGGAACGGATCGTCCGGGAAACGCACCGCGGCCCCCGGGTAGGACGCGGCGATCCGCCGGACGTCCGCCCGCACCTCGACGTACCGCTCCTGCGGCCAACAGCGGTACGACACGCCCACCGTGGCCTCCCGCACCCTGGCCTGGAGGGCCACGAACCGGGCCAGCGGGCCGGCCGGCGTCAGGGCGTCGGCGACCAGCCGCTCCAGGTCGGCCGGGCCGTCGGGCAGCGCGACCGTGGCCAGCGCGCCGAGTTCGGCCGCCAGGCGGCGCGCCGCCTCGGGCGCGTCCGGGCCGGCGAGCGCCACCTCGCCCCGGTCCTGCCCGGGCAGCCCGTACCCCGCCGTCGTGGCGAACCGGCCGACCGGGAAGGGCCCGCAGTGCAGCGCGTGGATCTCCGCCACGCCCGTACGGTCGAGCACGCCCGCGTCGATCATCGCGCGGGCCCCGGACAGCGACTCCTCGGCGGGCTGGAAGAGGAAGACCACCGTCCCGCTCAGGTGGTGCCGAAGGCGCGCCAGGACCCGGGCGGTCCCGACGCCGATCGTGGTGTGCAGGTCGTGGCCGCACAGGTGGGCGGGGGCTGGGCCGCCGCCGACGATGTCCTGCGGCGGGACCGCGTCCATGTCCGCCCGGTACGCCACGGTCCGGCCCGGCCGGGCACCCCGCAACACGCCGACCACGCCGTGGCCGCCCACCCCGGTGGTGACGGCGAGCCCGGCCGCCCGCAGCTCCCGGGCCACCACGCCGGCGGTGCGCCGCTCGCACCCTGGCGGCTCGGGGTGCCGGTGCAGGTCGCGCCGGAGCGCGAGCAACGCACGCTCCAGGCGCGCCGCTTCGGCGTCCACCACCTCCTGCGCGAGCCCCGGGCCTCGCCCGGCGGCGCCGGCGGCACCGGCGGGGCCGGCGCCTCCCCACGCGAGCCCCGCCCCCACCGCCGCCGTGCCGGTCAGCACCGTACGGCGCGCGAGGGCACGCTTCTCGGGACGATCCATGACTGTTCCCCCTCCGTGAGCTACGGACGCGCCTTCCCCGCGCCCGGTGGTTGGTCGGCCCCACGCCGCGCGGGGCAGCCGGCCGCCGGGCGGGCGGAAGACCTGCTGCCGCCACGATCGCGGCGCGGGCCGGGTGTTGCCCAACCGGCGGAGCCCCGCCCGGGGGTGGCGCCAGGGCCCGGTGCCGGGGTGGCGCTACCCCCACGCCCTGGGCCCTCACGCCCTGACCTCCACGCCCTGGGCCCCACGCCCTGAGACCCCCCACGCCCGGGCCGGCCTGGGGACGCCGGCCCAGGTAGCGCCGGCGCGCGAGCCACGGCGCGGGCGGGGGCGCTGGCCCCGGCGCGAACGCGGGAGGTTAGGCTGCTCGGCGATGACTACCGGGACGGCCTCGCGCCACACACGGATTGGTGACCCGGTGCTCCGCTGAGCGCCGCGCGGCCCGACACGGGCCCGTCACCCCACCGAGGAGTCGGCTCCGCCGCGCGGGCCCCGCCTCCGTCGTGTTGATCACAGCTTCGACAGATCAACCACGACAGGAGACGCCATGCCCAGCACGACGGTTCGGATTCCCACCCAGGACGGCCAGGCCGACGCCTTCGCCGCCTACCCCGACGACGGCGAGCGGCACCCCGGGGTGCTGCTGTACGCGGACGCCTTCGGACTGCGGCCCGAGTTGCGTGACAAGGCCCGCCAACTGGCCGACCACGGCTACTACGTGCTCGTCCCCAACATCTTCTACCGGCACGGCCAGGCGCCGGTGGTCGAGCTTCCCCCGTACATCGGGGAGGCGGAGCGGGCCGGGCTCTTCGACCAGATCATGCCGGTGGTCCAGGCGCACACCGCCGAGCGCGTCACGCGCGACGCGGACGCCTACCTCGCCTTCCTCGCCGCCCAGCCCGAGGTCGGCGCCGGGCCGCTCGGCGCGATCGGCTACTGCATGGGCGCTTCCCTGGCCCTGCGCACGGCCGCGGCCCACCCGGACCGGGTGGCCGCCGTCGCCGGGTTCCACCCCGGGCTCCTGGTCACCGACCAGGCCGACAGCCCGCACCGGCTGCTGGGCCGGCTCACCGCCGAGGTGCACTTCGGCCTCGCGGAAGGCGACCTGACGCCCGAGGCGCTGGCCGATCTCACCCGGGCCCTGGACGCCACCGGCGTGGACCACGCCATCGAGACCTACCCCGGCACCGTCCACGGCTTCACCATGTCCGACACCTCCGCCTTCCACCCCGCCGGCCTCCAACTCCACTGGGACCGCCTGCTCCCCCTCCTCCGCCGCACCCTGCAAGCCGGCTGAGCCGCGGTTCCGTACGCGACACCGTTCGTAGCCGTACGGGCCCCGGCGCTCGTCGCCCCCCCCGTACGCGCGCCCGCCCGGGGGCGCGCCAGGCCCGCACGCGCCGGCGCCGCCCCAGCGTGGATCGCTGGGGCGGCGCCGGTGGGGCGGTGGCCGGGTGTGCGTCCGCCAGTTGGTCGCACACCCGGCCCGTCGGGTCGCGCCGGCCCGGCGGCCGGCTGTCGTCGCCGGGCCGGGGGCCGGCTACGGCAGGCCGTGCACGTGCTTGCCGACCTGCGAGGAGAACTCGTCGCCGTTGCTGGCGTCCCAGTTGGTGGACCAGGTCATCGCGCCGCGCAGGCCCGGGTAGGTCTTCTCCGGCTTGAACGTGCCGCAGCTCGTGCCCCTGGTCAGGCAGTCGAGGGCGGCGTTGACCACGCTGGGCGCCGCGTACCCGCCGCCGGCCGCGCGCGGGGACGCCGGGACGCCGAGGCCGACCTGCGAGGGGTCGAGGCCGTTCTCCAGTTGGATGCAGGCGAGGCCGGTGAGGAAGTCCACCGTGCCCTGCGAGTAGACCTTGCCGTCGCAGCCGAGCATCGAACCGCTGTTGTAGTACTGCATGTTGACGACCGTCAGGAAGTCCTTGATGGCAAGGGCGGTCTTGAAGTACTCGCCCTGCGGCGACTGCATGTCCACCGTCTGCGGCGCCATCGTCACCACCAGGCCGCTGTGCGCCGCGTGGATCGCCTTGAGCGCCTTGGTCATGTACGTGGAGTTGAGCCCGTTCTCCAGGTCGATGTCCACGCCGTCGAAGCCGTACTCGTCCATCAGGGCCGAGATCGAGGCGGCGAAGGCGTCGGCCGACGCGTCGTCGCTGACCGAGACCGCGCCCTTCTCGCCGCCGACCGAGATGATGACCGACTTGCCGGCCGCCTGCTTGGCCTTGATGTCGGCCTTGAACTGCTCCTCGGTGTAGTCCAGCGCCGGGTCGAGGGTGAAGTCCACCGCGCCGGGCTTGCCGGTGGCGTCGGCGAAGGCGACGGCGATGATGTCGTACTCGTCCTGCACGTCGCTGAGCTTCTGGACGGTCGCGCCGTTGTCGAAGTTCTGCCAGTAGCCGGTCACGGCGTGCTGGGGTACCGCCGCGCGGGCCGAGGCGGCGGGGCCCGCCTGCGCGGACGCGGCGGGTTCGGCGGCGCCTGCCTGCGCCGGGGCGACGAAACCGGCCGTCACCAACGCCGCCGCGGCGAGCGAGCCGAGCAGCCCGCTGCGGGAGATGCCTGATCGTGCGCGTACCACGACTGCCTCCGTGGGGGGAGAGAGATGGGGGGAGTGGTGCGGGTGCGCTTTCAGGGGCCCCTGAGCTTGCGGTACAAGGTGGTCCAGACCATTGCGGATGTCAACCCGTCGCGCGCCCTCTTGTGCGATCGGGTGCCGGAGGGTGTCCTGATCCGCACACCATCGGGGGCGAGTGCGGAGGCCATGGATGACGCGCACCAAGGACAGCGGCGAAGCCCACACCGGACGCCCACCGGCCTCCCGTTGGCGGGCCGTCGGGCCCGGCATCGTGGTCGCGGCGACCGGCGTGGGCGCCGGCGACCTGGTGGCGACGCTGATCGCGGGCAGCAAGTTCGGCTACACGCTGCTGTGGGCCGCGGTCATCGGCTGTCTGGTCAAGATCTCCCTCGCCGAGGCCGTCGGCCGCTGGCACCTGGCCACCGGGCACACCCTCTTCCACGGCTGGCGCACCCTGGGCCCGTGGACCACCTGGTACTTCATCGGCTACGTGGTCGTCTGGGGCTTCGTCTACGGGGCGACCGCCATGTCCTCCAGCGCCCTGCCGCTGGTGGCCCTCTTCCCCGACTTCCTGGGCCTGAAGACCTGGGGCGTGATCACCGGCCTGGTCGGCCTCGCGTTCGTGTGGTGGGGCCGGTACGCGGTGGTCGAGAAGGTCATGACGGTGCTGGTCGGCGTGATGTTCGTGGTGGTCGTCTACGTCGCGGTACGGGTCGGCCCGAACCTCGGGGACTCCTTCGCCGGCCTGGCCCCCACCCTGCCGGACGGCTCGCTGCTCTACACGCTCGGCCTGATCGGCGGCGTCGGCGGCACCATCACGATGGCCGCGTACGGCTACTGGGTGAACGCCAAGGGCTGGACCGACAGCTCGTGGATGCGCACGATGCGGCTCGACAACCGAGTCGCGTACGTCACCACCGGCGTCTTCGTCGTCACCATGCTGATCGTCGGCGCCGAGTTGCTGCACTCCGCCGACATCGCCCTGCACAAGGGCGACAGGGGGTTGATCGACCTCGGTGACGTGCTGGAGGAGCGGTACGGCACCAGCACCGCCAAGCTCTTCCTCGTCGGCTTCTTCGCCACCTCCTTCTCCTCCCTGGTCGGCGTCTGGCACGGGGTGAGCGTGATGGTCGCCGACTTCGTCGAGCACTACCGGGCCGGTGCCGTGGCCGCGGCCGGCGGAGCCGCCCCCGCCGAGGCCGCCCCCGCCGCGGGCCCGGGCACCATCGGCCGCCACGAGCGCTCGCTGCCCTTCCGGCTGTACCTGCTGTGGCTGACCTTCCCGCCGATCAGCCTGCTCTTCCTGGACCAGCCGTTCGGCCTGGTGATCGTCTACGGGGTGCTGGGCGCGTTCTTCATGCCCTTCCTCGCGCTCACCCTGCTGTGGCTGCTCAACTCCTCCCGTACGCCCCGCGAGTGGCGCAACGGCCTCCTCAGCAACGGCATGCTCGTCGCCGCCGGGCTGCTCTTCCTCGTGCTGTGCGTGCAGCAGGTGCGCGAGCTGCCCTGGTAGCGGGCCGGACCCGCGCGTGTTCCCGGGCGCGCGCCGGCGCCCGCCGAAACGGCGGCGGCCGTGCCGCCCGCCGCGGGGGAGCGGCTGGGCGACACGGCCGGTGGGGCGGGCGCCGCACGGTGTGCGGACCGTGCGGCGGCGCGCCGCGGGCGGCGACGCCCGGGCGTCGCGGCGGGCCCGCGACGGGTGCCGCCCCCGGAGGGCCCGCGACCCGGAGCGGGTCGCGGGCCGTGGCCGTTACGGCAGGTTGTGCACGTGCGGGCCGACCGCGTTGGACCAGGCGTTGCCGGCCAGCGCGTCCCAGTTGGTGGACCAGGTCATCGCACCGCGGATGTCCGGGTACGTGGTGGAGGGCTTGAACCGCCCGCAGTTGGTGCCCTTGGCCAGGCAGTCGAGGGCGTTGTTGACAACGGTCGGCGAGACGTAACCGCCGCCGGCGCCGCGCGGCGAGGCCGGCAGGCCGAGGCCGACCTGCGACGGCTTGAGGCCACCCTGGAGCTGGATGCAGGCCAGCGCGGTGAGGAAGTCCACCGTGCCCTGCGAGTAGACGTTGCCGTCACAGCCGAGCATCGAACCGCTGTTGTAGTACTGCATGTTGACGACGGTCAGGATGTCCTTGATGTTCAGCGCCGTCTGGAAGTAGCCGCCGGACGTGGACTGCATGTCGATGGTCTGCGGCGCCATCGTGATGACCAGGTCAGGGCCGGCCTTGGCGGACAGCGCGCGCAGCGCCTGGGTCATGTACGTCGGGTTGATCCCGTTCTCCAGGTCGATGTCGACGCCGTCGAACCCGAACTCCTGCATCTGCGCGTAGACCGAGTTGGCGAAGTTGGTGGCCGCGGTCGCGCTGCCCACCGAGACCGTGCCCTTCTCGCCGCCGACCGAGAGGATGACCGACTTGCCGGCCGCCTGCTTGGCCTTGATGTCGGCCTTGAACTGGGCCTCGCTGTACTTCAGCGCCGGGTCCAGGTTGAAGTCGACGGCGCCCGGGGTTGTCGTGGCGTCGGCGAAGGCGACCGCGATGATGTCGTACTGGCTCTGCACGTCGCTGATCTTCTGCACGGTCGCGCCGTTGTCGAAGTTCTGCCAGTAGCCGGTCACGGCGTGCTTGGGCACGGTGCCGCCGTCCCCGCCGCCCGCGGTCGTGGTCGCGGTGATCTCGGCCGACTTCGGCGACTCACCGGCCGTGTTGGTGGCGGTGACCTGGAACTTGTACGAGGTGGCCGGCGAGAGCCCGGTCACCGTGGCCGAGGTGCCGCTGACCGCCTGCACCCGCTTGCCGTCCTGGTAGACGTGGTAGCCGGTGGCGCCCTTGGTCGGGTTCCAGCTCAGCGTGACCGAGGACGAGGTGGGCGCGGACGCGGCCAGGCCGGCCGGCGCCGCCGGCACCTCCTCGCCCGGGGTGCCGCCGCCGGGGCCCTTCAACGTCAGGTCGTCGGCGTGGTAGGCGGGCTGCCCGTACCAGCCGTGCGTGTAGACCGTCACCGACGTGGTGTTCGGGCCGGTGGTGAACTTGGTGCTGAGCTGCTTCCAGTCGTTGGCCGCCTGGCTCCAGGTGGAGACGTCCGTGGTGCCGGTGCCGCTCGCGCCCAGGTAGACGTAGCCGCCCTGCACCCAGCCGCTCAGCTCGTACGCCGAGTTCGGCTGGACGCTCACGGTCTGCGAGCACTTGGCGTTGTCGGCGCCGGCCGGGGTCGCCTTGAGCGACGAGGCGCCGCCGTGCACCGGGCTGGCGGCGGAGCTGCCGCTGCCGCCGGAACACGTCCAGTTGTTCAGGCCGGCCTCGAAGCCGGGGTTCTGGATGAGGTTGGGCTCGGCGGCGGCCTGCGCGCCACCGCCGCCGAGGGCGACGAGCGCCGAGGCGGCGAGGGCGGTCGCGGCTGCCGACGCCAACCCCCGGTTCATCCGCCTGCGGCCGGCGGACCACCGTCTGCCTCTGGTGTGCCTGTCGCGTAGTGCACGGTCCACTGACTGCCTCCGTGGGGAAGTGTGGGAGGAGGGGCTTGGGGACGGTGGCCACCGCTGGGCGTGAGACTGGTCCAGACCAATGCCCTTGTCAAGGGTGTGCGCAGGGACCCGACGCCGTACGCGACGCCCGCGGGCGCGGGCGCGCCGCGCGCGGGACCGGCCGACGACGACGGCGCCGAACGCCCCCGGGCGCGCCGGCCGTCACCGCACCACCGGGCGCACGCCGCGGGCGTACGGGAGCCGCGGGGGCGGACGGGGGCGGGCGGGAGGAGTACGGCGCGCGATACGGGGGACTGCGTACGGGGGAGCGGGGCGCGGGCGCGCACCGGGAGAGGGGAGCGGCGTGCGGAAGACGCGGGGCGGCGCTCGGGCCAGTGGGTGGCGCGCGGAACCGGGGCGCGGGGCCGGCGGACGGGGCCGGTCCGTGACGCGCGGAGCGGTCCCGCGTGAACTCCCGGTGCCAAGGCCCGTGATAACCCCGGGGAACTGTTCTCAGCCGCGGCATTCGTGGATAAAGTGCTGAGGCATCTGTACGGGGAAGCAGCGGACGGTATCGGTCCGTGACGAGAGCGCCGCGCCGCGCGGGCCGGCAGGCGTGGACGGGTGGGGGCCCTCAGTGGACGGGAGCTGACGTGACCTGTGCGATTGCCCTCACCAGCCCCGAGTTGGTGCTCCCGCCGCCCGACGGGCAGACCCCGTCGGCCGTCGTCCTCAAGGCGCCCGAAAACCAACCCCTCGAAGCGGCCGTCTCCGACACCGCCGCCCTCCTCGACCAGCGGGGCTACCTCATCGCGCTGTTCCCGGCCGCCTCCGCGCCCACGCTGGTCCGCCGACTGCACACGGTGCGCGCGGTCCTGGAGAGCGACCGGATAGCGCTGCTCCCCATCGATCTGCCGCCGCTGGCCGTCGCCGTGTTGGCCCGTCAGTTGCGCCAACTCTCGATGGCCGACTTCAGCCCCGGGGTGCTGGCCTGCGCGGCCCGCCTGCTCGCCCACTACATCTACGCCGGGGCCCAACTCGGCAGCGTCGCCCGACTGGAGAAGGTGCAGGTCAGCATGGCCGCGCACGTACGGTCCTGGGTGCCGGGCAGCCAGTTCGGCGTGCTGAGCCACCCCACGCCGCACGTGGTGACCGTCGGCCGCGACGCCGATCCGCCGGCCCCCGGCTTCACCACCCAGCTCACCATCGCCCGTGGCCAGCCGCACGCGGAGTGGATCACCTCGTCGCTCGCCGCCGCCTGGCAGGTCAGCGGCGTGCAGGAGGTGCCGCTGCCGGCCGAGTCGGCCCGCTGGTGGGGCACGCCCCGGGTGGCCGAGTTCGCGGCGGCCATCCCCGACCCGTCGGTGCTCTACCAACTCGTCGCCTCCGTGCGCCGCGAGGAGTGCCACTGGTGCGGCCTCGAACTCATCGGCGACCGGTGCGCGTTCTGCTCCTCGCCGCTGCTGCGCGACGAGGCCCCGCGCGCCCTGACCGCACCGCGTCCACGCACCCGGCCCGCCTTGGCGGCGCGTTGAGCCCACCACCCCACCACCGGGCCCGCCCCGCGTCCCCGCGCTCCCGGCCCGCCGACCCGTGGCCGACGCGGCGCCCCGCGCGTGGCGCCGGCCGCCGCCCCGCCTCCCGCCACCACGCCCCCGAACGAGGTCCCAGGTCTTCATGAATGCACGCCAGCGCCGCGGAGTGATCCTCCTGGTCCTGTCGGTCCTGTGCGCCGTCGGCGCGTTCATCGGAGTGCTCTCCGTCATCAACGACGTCCAGTCCAAGGTCGGCCCGGAGACCACGGCGTACCGCCTCACCTCGGACGTCCCGGCCTACAAGGCGCTGGACGCCGGCTCGTTCGAGAAGGTCTCGATGCCCGAGCGCTGGCTGCCCGACACCGCCGTCACCGACCTGGGCGACCTGCGCGGCAAGATCGCCGTCACGCCGCTGCGCAAGGGCTCGCTGCTCCAGGCCGACATGATCGTGGAGCGGCCCGCGCTCCAGCCGGGCCAGCAGGAGATCGCCATCATGATCGACGCGGCCACCGGCGTGGCCGGCAAGATCAACCCGGGGGCGCGGGTCAACATCTACGCCACCTTCGACGGCGAGCGCGAGGGCGCCAAGCCCACCTCCAAGGTGATCGTCGCCGGCGCGCGCGTCATCGACGTCGGCAAGCTCACCGCCCTGGAGCCGGACGGCGACGACCGGGACCGCAGGCGGCGCGAGACCGAGGCGGTGCCGATCACCTTCGCCCTCGACACCCAGGACGCCCAGCGCGTCGCCTACGCGGAGTCCTTCGCCTCCCACGTACGCCTCGCCCTCATCGCGCCCGGCGGCGACGCGGACATCGCGCCGGACGAGCGCACGTACACCCTCGACGGCGACCGGTAGCGGTCCGACGAAGCCGGAAGAAGCAGGAGGCGGTGGCTCGATGACGATCAGAATCCTCCCGACGGTCGGGGACGCGGACCTGGCCCGATCCCTGGGCGGGCTGCTCAGCCAACTCCCGGGCGTCGAGCCGTTCCCCGCGCTCGGCGACTCGACCGCGCTCCTCGACACCCTGGCCCAGCTCGCCGCCGCCGCGGTCGACGAACTGCCCGAGGTCGTCCTGGTCCACGAGCACATCGGCCCGGTGCCCGCCCTGGAACTGGTCCGCGAGGTCGCGCTGCGCTTCCCCGCCGTCGGCGTGGTCCTGGTGACCGCGGACGCGGGGCCCGCGCTGTACTCGGCGGCCATGGACGCCGGCGCGCGCGGCATCTGCGCGCTGCCCCCCTCCTACGACGAACTCGCCGCCCGCACCCAGTCCGCCGCCCAGTGGGCGCTCGGCGTACGGCGCCACCTCGGCGGCGGGGGCGAGGCGCTGGCCGCCGGGCCCGGCGGGCGCCTGGTGACCGTCGCGGGCGCCAAGGGCGGCGTGGGCACCACGCTGACGGCCGTCCACCTCGCGCTCGCCGCGCGGGCCGCCGGCCGGGGCGTGGTCCTGGTCGACATGGACCTCCAGTCCGGCGACGTGGCCTCGTACCTGGACGTGCAGTTCCGCCGCTCCATCGCCGACCTAGCGCAGATCAGCGACATCACGGCGCGGGTGCTCCAGGAGGCGGTGTTCCAGCACCCCAGCGGCCTCGGGCTGCTGCTCGCGCCGGGCGAAGGGGAGCGCGGCGAGGAGGTCACCGACCTGGTCGCCCGGCAGGCCATGACGGCCCTGCGGTCCCGGTACGACCTGGTCATCGTGGACTGCGGCACCCAGATGACCTCCGCCAACAGCGCCGCGATCGAACTGGCCGACAGCGCGCTGCTGGTCACCACGCCGGACGTGGTGGCGGTGCGGGCCGCCAAGCGCATGGCGCGGCTGTGGGACCGGCTCCAGATCCGCAAGGCGGAGGAGACGACCACCGTCGTCAACCGGCACACGCGCGGCGGCGAGATCCAGCCCAGCCTGGTCGAGCGGGCCACCGGCACCCGCGCGGCGCGCACCACCGTGCCGGCCGCGTTCAAGGAGCTGCAACCGGCCATCGACTCCGGCCGGATGCAGGACCTGGACGCCAAGTCGACCGTCCGACAGGCGCTGTGGACCCTGGCCGGCGAACTCGGCCTGACCGGAACACCGGCCGACGCCGGCGCCGCGCAGCGCGGCCGGGGCAGCCACGCCGACCGCTCCCCGACCGGGTTACGGCGCCGCCGCGCGCTGCCGGGCGGCGGCCAGAGCGGCCCCGGCGACGGCGGCGCCGGCCGGGCCCCGGGCGGCCAGGACGGCGGCCACGGCGCGGCCGGCACCGGGCCGGAGGCGCTGGCCCAGGTGCCGACCAGCCGGTTCCGCAAGCGCGGCGGGGGCGACCGGGGACAGGTGACGGTCGAGTTCCTCGGCATGGTCCCGGTGATCCTCATCGTGCTGGCCGTGCTGTGGCAGTGCGCGCTGATCGGCTACACCTACTCGCTCGCCGGCAACTCGGCCGACCGTGGCGCCCGGGCCGCCGCCGCGCGCGACAGCGGCGGCGCCGGGGCCTGCCAGGAGGCGGCCCTGCGCGACCTGCCGGGCGCCTGGCGCGAGTCGGCGTCGGTGGCCTGCCCGACCTCGGGCGGCCTGGTGCGGGCCACGGTACGGATCAAGGTTCCGGTGCTCTTCCCCGGCGCGGGGGACTTCCCCTGGACCGTCACCGGCACGGCGGGCGCGGCGGCGGAGGAGTGAGCGATGCGCGGCGGCAGGCACGACACGATGCGCGACGACGAGACGCCACGGGCCGGGCGGCGGGGCGGGGTACGGGCCGGGCTACGGGCCCCGGGCGCGGCGCCACGGCGCGCGGGCGCGGCGCGGCGGGAGGGCGCGCGGCGGGATGGCACGGCGGCGCGGGGGGCTGGCCGACCGAGCCACCCACCGCACGGCCGGGGGCGCTGCCGGCGCCGCGCCGAGGAGCGGCGGCGGGACGCCGGCTCGGTGGCCGTCGAGTTCCTCGGCTTCCTGCCGATCCTGCTCGCCGTCGGGCTCGCCGTGGTGCAGTTGGGGATCGCCGCGTACACCGTGCAGCAGGCGGGCACCGCGGCCCGGGCGGCGGCCCGTACGGCCACGGCGGACGACCCCGAGGCCAGCCCGGAGTCGGCCGGGCAGGCGGCGATCAGCGGCTGGCTCGCGGACGGTGCGCAGATCTCGGTGAGCGGGGGTACGGAGGCGCACGCCACGGCCACCATCGAGATCCCCTCGATCATCCCCGGCGTGGACTTCGGCGACGCGCGGCGCAGCGCCACCATGCGCCGCCCGGAGCCCGCCGACCCGCCGGCGCCCGGCGATGAGTAGCCACCCGCGCGCGGCCCGCCACCCCGGCCACCCGCGCGCGGCCCGCCACCCCGGCCGGCCGCACCCGACGCCCACCGCGGCCCGCACCCGCCGGCGCCCGGGCCGCTTCCGTCACGTCTGCCACGTCCGCCACGTCCGCCACCCCCATCACCCCCATCACCCCCGTCCACGTTCGAGGAGCACCCCATGAGCCTGCGGGCGCGCATCGTGGCCCCCGAGCCGACCGGTGAGCAGCGGGAGAACGGCCACCTGGTCGCCAGTTACCGCACCAAACTCCTGGAGGAGATCGACCTCGCCGAGATGTCCGCGCTCGCCGCGGGCGAGCGGCGCTCGCGGCTCGAACGCGTCCTCGGCCACATCATCAGCCGCGAGGGCCCGGTGCTCTCCACCGCCGAGCGCGCCCAGCTCATCCGCCGCGTGGTGGACGAGGCGCTCGGCCTCGGCGTCCTCGAACCGCTCCTGGAGGACGCCTCGATCACCGAGATCATGGTCAACGGGCCCGACCAGATCTTCGTGGAGCGCGCGGGCCGGGTCGAGCGGGTGCCGGTGCGGTTCGCCTCGCACGAGCAACTGATGCAGACCATCGAGCGGATCGTGTCCACCGTCAACCGCCGCGTGGACGAGTCCAACCCGATGGTGGACGCCCGGCTGCCGTCCGGGGAGCGGGTCAACGTCATCATCCCGCCGCTCGCCCTCGACGGCGCCACCCTCACCATCCGCCGCTTCCCGCGCGCCTACACCCTGCACGAGCTGATCGGCATGGGCACGCTCGACGAGCACATGCTGATGCTGCTCGCGGCGCTGGTGCGGGCCAAGTTCAACGTGGTGGTCTCCGGGCCCACCGGCTCCGGCAAGACGACGCTGCTCAACGCGTTGTCCGGGCTGATCCCGGACGGCGAGCGGATCATCACCGTGGAGGACGCGGCCGAACTCCAGCTCCAGCAGACCCACGTGATCCGCCTGGAGTCCCGGCCGCCCAACGTCGAGGGCAACGGCCAGATCACCATCCGCGACCTGGTGCGCAACTCGCTGCGCATGCGGCCCGACCGCATCATCGTCGGCGAGGTCCGCGGCGGCGAGACGCTCGACATGCTCCAGGCCA
This sequence comes from Streptomyces sp. MGP-BFMKR1, assembly GCF_057766585.1. Lineage (NCBI taxonomy): Bacteria > Bacillati > Actinomycetota > Actinomycetes > Kitasatosporales > Streptomycetaceae > Streptomyces > Streptomyces sp. MGP-BFMKR1. The sequence goes on along the minus strand of NZ_CM173408.1, from coordinate 3,077,374 downwards.
TGTCCACCGGCCACGACGGCTCGCTGGCCACCGTGCACGCCAACAGCGCCGAGGACGCGTTGATGCGGCTCCAGACGCTGGCCTCGATGTCGGACGTGGCCATCCCGTACGAGGCGTTGCACGACCAGATCAACAGCGCGGTGGACTGCATCGTGCAGCTCGTACGGAACGCGGACGGCTCGCGCCGGGTCAGCGAGATCGGCCTGCTCGACTCGCACGGCCACGAGGACTACCGGATCACCACCGTCTGCCGGTTCGACGCCGAGCCGATGGGCGCCGACCGGGTGGTGCGCGGCCGGTTCGGCTACGGTCCGGTGCCCGAGCGCACCGCGGAGCGGCTGCGGCTGGCCAACGAGGCGGTGCCGCCCGCGTTCGGCGTCGCCGCCTTCCCGAACGAGCTGATCACCCGCCAGGCGCGCCGCGGATGACCACACCGAGGGCGCGACGGCCGGGGCGACGGCCGGGGCGACGGGAAGTCCGGCGCGCATCACGACGGGACGTACGACAGGACGTACGACGGGACGTACGACGGGAAACGAGAGGGGCGAGGAGGCACCGATGGACGACCTGGCCACGCTGACGGTCGGCGCGAGCCTGCTGTGCGGGGCGCTCGGCGTCGCGGGCGTGCACGCGTACGCGACCGGCCGGGCCCGGCACCAGTCGCTGGTGCGGCGGCTCGCGGACGCCGAGGGCGCGCCGCCGCCGGGGCGCGGGCGCCGGTTCGCCGGCGTGGACCGCAGGCTGCGCGGCACGCGGCTCGGCCGCGCCATCGAACTGCGCCTGACGGCGACGGGCCTCGACCTGACCCCGGGTGAATTCTTCGTCTACATGGCGGGAACGGCGATTGGTCTCTGGTTGATCGCACAGGCCACGCTCGCCACGTTCTTCGGGCCCATCGCCGCCGTCGTCACCGTCTGGGGAGCATTCGCTTTCCTGAATTGGCAACGGCAAAAGCGCATTGAGCGTTTCATCAGTCAACTACCCGAACTCGCGCGCATACTGGCCAACGCCACCCAGGCGGGACTCGCCCTGCGTACCGCCCTCGGGCTGGCCGCCGACGAGATGGAGGCGCCCGCGGGCGAGGAGCTGGCCAAGGTGGCGGACAAGCTCGCGGTCGGGCACTCCATCGAGGACGCGCTGGCCGAACTCGCCGACCGGCTGCCCTCGCGCGAACTCGTCGTCCTGGTCACCACGCTGGTGCTCGCCAACCGCGCCGGCGGCTCCGTCGTCAGCTCGCTGCGCAACCTCACCCAGACCCTGGAGGAGCGCAAGGAGACCCGCCGCGAGGTGCGCACCCAGCTCTCCCAGGTCACCGTCACCGCGTACGTGGTGCCGCTGATGGGCGTCGGCACGCTGCTGCTCGTGGACAACGTGTCGACCGGCTCCATCGAGCGCATGACCTCCTCGTTCTGGGGCCAGGCCGCGGTCGTGGGCGCCTTCACCCTCTACGCGATCGGCTTCTTCCTGATCCGCCGCATGTCCAAGATCGCCATCTGATGCCGCGCGGGGCGGCCGGCCCCGCACCAGCCCCACCCGACGAGACCCGACCCCGACCCGACCCCGATCCGACCCCTGAGGAGAACAGAGGATGGGCATCGGCCTGTTGCTCGCGCTGGCCGTCGGCCTGTCCACGGCCGGCGCCTGCTACGGCATCGCGCTCTACCGCCGCGAGGCCAAGCTGCCCAGCGACCTGGCGGTCGCCCTGGAGGTGGGCGCCACCCGCACCACGGTGGTCGGCTCGGCCGTGGACCGGCTCGGCATGCGCTACGCGCCGCTGGTGCTGCGCCTGATGGGCCCGGGCCGGGTCGCCAAGGTCCGCCGCCGCATCGACCTGGCGGGCAACCCGGGCGGCCTGACCGTCGACCGGTACGCCGCCCGCCGCGCCGTCTACGGCGTGCTCGGCTTCGGCGGGGCGCTGGTCATGGCGGTGCGCGGGGAGTTCCTGCTGGCCGCGCTGCTCGTGGTCTTCGGCCTGTTCTGGATCGAGGTCGGCATCTGGGCTGCCGTACGCGAACGCAAGGACGCCATCGAGCGCACGCTGCCGGATTTCCTCGACGTGCTGGCCGTGGTCGTCAGCGCGGGACTCAGCTTCCGGCAGGCGCTGGACCGGGTGGCGGACAAGTACGAGGGGCCGTGGGCCGACGAACTGCGCATCACACTGCGCCAGATGGACATGGGTGTCAGTCGCCGACAGGCTTTCGAGGAACTGCGCAAGCGCAATGACTCCGAACAGGTGGCCCAGTTCGTCACCGCGCTCCAACAAGGCGAGGAACTGGGCTCTCCCATCGTCGAGACCCTGATTGCGATCGCTCACGACATGCGCCGTACCGACGCGCAGAACGCCCGCCGCCGCGCGGCCCGCGCGGTCCCCAAGGCGACGCTGGTCATCACCACCTTCATGGTGCCCGGCACCATGATGCTCCTCGTGGCCGCGTTCTTCATCGGCTCCGGAACGGACTTCGGATCGGTGACGGGGGACTGACCGTGCGATATCAACTGGGCGTCGATCGCGTGCTGTTGGGGCGGAAGGGTTCTTTCGTGTGGCCGGCGTGGCGCCGCCGTTCGGGTGGGTCCTGGCGCGTCACGCCGGGCGCGTGGGCCCGGCCGGTACCGGCAGGCGCGGGCGTCCCGCCCGGCGGCGCGCGCCCGGTGCAGTGCGCCGCGGCAGACGCCATTCCGTTATCGCCGAACTCTTCGCAAATGCAATCCACTATGGGACAGTCGTCGCGCGGGTATCGCGCGCCCAAGGGCGTGCGGTGTGAGGCGGCCGGGCCGAAGTGGAGGTGAGATCCATGGGCCGCGTGGGATGTCTGCGACGAAGGCGACTTCAGAGGTTTCAACTCGGGTTGCGCGGAAGAGAATGCTTCGGGACGCCCTGTTCCGGTGCCGGTGTTTCGGCGTACTTTTCTCGTGTCGCGAGCGGTACCACGGGGACCGACATGCCGAACCGGAGCGGAACGGCCGCCCATGAAGGGGAAAACGATGGGGAAGCGCATTCTGGGAAACGACCGCGGACAGACCGCGGTCGAGTACCTGGGGATCATCGCGGTGGTCGTGGCGATCGTGATCGGCATCTCGGGTACGGATATCGGCAACGAGATCTTCAGCGCGATCACCGACAAGATTTCCGAGGTCACCGGCGTGTGAGACGCCTTCGACGCGTCGCGGGCCCCGGGGATTCCGGTCAGGCGTTCCCGATTTACATCACCGCGGTCGCGGGACTTCTCTTTCTCGGCCTCGCCCTTTTCGCCGTCGGCCAGGCGGGCGCCACCCGTAACGGGGCGCAGACGGCCGCCGACGCGGCGGCCCTCGCCGCGGCCCAGGAACACCGCGACGCGCTGCGCGACGAGTTGCTCGCCGCCATCGGCAGCGGCGACGCGTGGCAGGACATCCTCGACGGGATCGGCACCGGAAGCCCGTACGCCTGCGACGAGGCGCGCTGGTTCGCCGCCGAGAACGACGCCGACGTCACCGACTGCACCGTCTCCGGCGGCCTCAACCCCACCTTCCACGTCGCCGTGCAGACCCGTTACACCGTGGGCGACTCCATCGTTCCGGGTACGGAGTCGCGGCACGCGGAGGCCGAGGCGACGGCCGAGATCGAGCCGCGCTGCGTACGGTTGCCCGGCAAGCCCGACCCCACGCCGAGCCCCGACCCCCGCCCCACCGGCGACGACACCGACGACGGCGACGGCGACGACGGCAACGGGAACGACGGCGAGGGCGACGGCGGGGACGACGACGGCGGAAACGATGGCGACGACAAGCCGGAAGAGAAACCCAAGGCACCGCCCGTGGAGTTCACGTGCGACGGCGAGGAGTGGTCCATCGACCCCGAGCGGCCCGACACGCTCCCGGACGTCGCGGACCTCTTCTCCGTGCATCTCGCCGACTGACCAGTGAAGGGCAGCGACTCATGAGCATTCGGTACACCGCCAGGGCGCGTGGGGCGCTGGCCGCTGGAGCGGTCGCCGTCAGCGTCTCCCTGCTCGTGGCGGGCTGCGGTGGCGGGGGCGGCGGCGACGAGGGTGACGACGCCAGGCCCGCCGGCAGCCAGTCGGCCAGCGTCGGGGGCAACGCGCCGAAGGGCGACGGCGGCTCGGACCAGGAACCGGTGTCGGAGCTCGAACCCATCGCCGAACTCCGCGGCGAGATGGGCATGGTGCTCTCGCTCACCGAGGCCAAGCGGGACTCCGGCGGCTTCGTCACGGTCAGCGGGCAGGTCGAGAACACCGGCGACCGGATCTACACGCGCGCCAACAAGTGGCGCGGCGACGAGACCGACGTCATCAAGCACGGCTCGTCCACGGCCGGCGCGACGCTGATCGACCCGGGCGGCAAGAAGCGCTACTACGTGCTCCGCGACACCGACGGGCGCTGCCTGTGCACGATGGGGCTCGGCACCGTCAAGGCCGGTGCCACGGTGCCGGTGTTCATGCAGTTCCCCGCGCCCCCGGAAGAGGTGGACGAGGTGCAGTTCCAGATGCCGACGTTCCCGCCGGCCACGATCAAGATCACCGGGTGACCGAGCCATGACCCCCACCCACGCGACGGCTCGTACCGCCCGCGCTGACCGCGCCGCGCGCGCCGCTCACACCGTCCGCGCCGCCCGCACGACCGTCCTCGCGCTCGCCGCCTTCTCCGTCCTCGCGCTACCCGTCCCGACCGCCCACGCCGACGAGGGCCCGGGCGTGCTCCAGGTCGCCGCGCCGCCGGTCCAGGTGGACGCCGCAGACCCGGACCTCAAGCTGGCCGACGGCGCCCGGCTCGGTCAGGTCAAGGTGTTGGACATCAAGTCCATCGTGGAGACCGACAACGGCGAGGAACGGCACGAGGTCACCAACGAGGACGTGACCTTCGCCCTCCAGTCCGAGGTGCTGTTCGACAAGGACAGCGCCGACCTCAGCCGGCAGGCCAGCGCGCGCATCGACGTCATCGCCCGGGAGATCGAGGCCCAAGGCGCCCGCGAGGTCCGCGTCTTCGGCTTCACCGACGACCTCGGCACCACCGGGCACGGCGAGGACCTGTCCAAGGAACGCGCGGACGCCGTGCAGCGACGGCTCGCCAAGCAGCTCGACTCCGGCGTGAAGTACCACATCCGTGGCTACGGCGAGGACTACCCGATCGCCGACAACGGCACCGAGGCGGGCCGGAAGAAGAACCGCCGGGTCGAGGTCAGCTTCCCGCGCGGCGCCGCCTGACGCCGCGCCGGCGGGCGGCGAGGCCGCCGCGCCCGGCGCGCGAGCGCCGCGCCCGGACCGCGCCGCGCCGGTGGTGCGGTCCGGACGCCGTCGTCTGGCCCGTCGCGCGGAGGGTACGGCGGCGGTCGGGCCGGCCACGCGCCACGACCGGGTGAGACGAAATAGAAGCGTAACGGACGCATCGCCTCAAAAGGGTTTAGTTCCGGCATGGGTGGCCTACAGTCGCTTACGCACTGCTCACACGCGACGAGCTGGAAGTGCATCGCGCGGGCCTGCTCGCATCCTCCTGCCCTGGGAGGGGTGCGTCCGCGTCAGGGAGACGAGCCACCAGCCGTCGCAGGGGTGCCGCGACCAGCGGGCGACCCGATGCTCACGCGCACCCCGGGACGCAGCCCCCAGCGCTCCATCGCGCCCGCCTCGGCCTCCAGGACGTGGCGCGCGCGTGGTCGCGGCAGCCCGAGCCGTCCGGGCCGCATGGTGCGTACGGCGATGACGGTCAGCTCACGGTCGAGGTAGGCGACGTCGATGGCGAACCGCATCCGGAAGGTGTGCACCCCGCTGGCCGGGCTGAGCAGCAGCGCCCCGGCGATCCCGGTCCGGCCCAACAACCCACGCGAGCGCGCGCGGTAGGACGCGGCGATCTCCAACGGCACCTCCAGCTCCGACCGCGCCGGCGCCGCCCCCGGGTCGTCCCCCCGGGGCCCGGCCGCCTCCCGCCCGCCCCCGGGTGGTGCGGCGCCCTCCCGCGCGCGCGGCACGCGCAACGTGCCCCGGCCATCACGCCAACGCCCCATCTCCGCCACCCCTCCGACCCCACTGCCTCGTCCGTCGCCCGCCGACACCGCCATGGCCGCCGTCGCGCGGCCCGCGCCCCGTGCCGGCCGGTCCCGCGCCGGTCGCGCCGCGCGTTCGATCAGCGTTGTACCAGTCCTGCCGGCGCCCGTGGCCCGTTCCGTAGGCTCTGGCCCGTGCATGCGCTGCTGATAGCTCTCGCCGCCGGGTACGGCATCGCCGCCGGGCTCCTGGCCACCCGCCCGCTGTTCCGGCTCGCCGTCCAGCCCGACGAGCCCTGGCGTGCGGCCTGCCCGGACGGCCATCCGATCACCGGACCCGCCGCCGGCTGGCTCGGCCTCGCCCGGTGCGGCCCCTGCGGGCGCGCCGCCGCCGCCGACACCTCGCCCGGTGCGTACGGGCCGAACGGCGTGCTCGTGGCCGGCGTCTGCGCGCTCGCCTGCGCGGGCCTCGCCGCGGCCGTCGGCTCCCGGCCCGAGCTGGCCGTGTGGCTGCTGCTCGTGCCGCTCAGCGTGGTCCTCGCGGGCGTGGACCTGGCCGTGCACCGGCTGCCCGACGTACTCACCCTGCCGATGGCGCTCGGCTCCGCCGCGCTGCTGGGGGGCGCGGCCCTGCTGCCCGGCGCGGCGGGCTCGTGGTCACGCGCCGTGTTCGGCGGGCTCGCGCTGGGCGCCGCGTACTTTGTGCTGTTTCTCATCAATCCGGCGGGCATGGGATTCGGTGACGTCAAACTGGCGGTGACGCTCGGGGTCGCCCTCGGGTGGTACGGCTGGGACGTCCTCTTCCTGGGGGCGTTCACCGGCCTCCTGCTGGGCGCCTTCTACGGTGTAGCCCTAGTACTGACAAGGCGGGCGAGCCGCAAGGCGGCGCTGGCTTTCGGCCCTTTCATGATCATTGGGGCCGGTGCGGGCGTGCTCGTGGGCGGCCTCGCGGCGGGCTGAGGGAAGATTCCAGCGCGCCGTTACCTCCCGAGGTGCACGCAAGACCCCTCACGAAGGGTTATGGTGGAAACCCCCCCTCGGGCCGGTCCGTATCCCCCCCACGGACCGGCCCGCTTTTTCATGCCCGCATCCCGCCCGCATCCCGCCCGCATCCCGCCCGGGCCCCGGCCCACGGGCTCTCGGGCCCGGCCCCCAGGGCCCCGGGCTCTCGGCGGACGGCGGACGGGGGACGGCCCGGCCAACCCCGGCGCGGCCCCCGCTCGCGCCGGGGCCGCGCCGGGGCAGCGCCCGGACTACGTAGGGGCCACGTCGGTCAGCGGCGGGCCCAGATGTTCACGCCCTCCGTGCTCCGCGCGTACTCGTCGATCTCCGCCAGCTCCTCGGCGCTGATCGGCGCGGCGCCCAGCGCGGCCACGTTCGCCTCCAACTGGCGCACGCTCGACGCGCCGATCAGCGCCGACGTCATCCGCGGGTCGCGCAGCACCCAGCCCAGCGCGAGCTGGGCCAGCGACTGGCCGCGCCGCGCGGCGATCTCGTTCAGCCCGCGCAGCCGCCGCACCACCTCGTCGGTGAGCAGCTCGGGCTGGAGCGACTTGCCCTGCGAGGCCCGCGAGCCCTCCGGGATGCCGTCCAGGTACTTGTCGGTGAGCAGGCCCTGGGCCAGCGGCGCGAAGGCGATGCAGCCCATGCCCTCCGCCTCCAGCGTGTTGAGGAGCGCGTCGTCCTCGGTCCAGCGGTTGATCATCGAGTACGACGGCTGGTGGATCAGGGCCGGCACCCCCATCTCCCGCAGCAGCCGCGCGGCCTCGGCGGTCTGCTCCGCGTTGTACGAGGACACGCCCACGTACAGCGCCTTGCCCTGCTGGACCGCGGAGGCCAGCGCCCCCATCGTCTCCGCGAGCGGCGTGTCCGGATCGAAGCGGTGGGAGTAGAAGATGTCGACGTAGTCCACGCCCATCCGGCGCAGCGAGGCGTCCAGCGAGGACAGCAGGTACTTGCGCGAGCCCCACTCTCCGTACGGGCCCGGGTGCATCAGGTAGCCCGCCTTGGTGGACAGGATCAGCTCGTCCCGGTACGGGCGGAAGTCCTGGGCCAGCAGCCTGCCGAAGTTCAGCTCGGCCGAGCCGGGCGGCGGGCCGTAGTTGTTGGCCAGGTCGAAGTGGGTGATGCCCAGGTCGAACGCGCGGCGCAGGATGGCGCGCTGGGACTCCAGGCTGCGGTCGTCACCGAAGTTGTGCCACAGGCCGAGGGAGATCGCGGGCAGCTTCAGGCCACTGTGTCCGCTGCGCCGGTACTCCATCGCGTCGTAGCGGTCGTCGGCGGCACGGTAGGGCGAGTTGTCGTTCACGGGGGTTCCTGCTTCCGGCTTCGCGTGGTCGCTTCCCGATTCCGGGGTCTGTCCTGGCCGACGCTATACGCACGTGACCGGCCCAGCTTCGCCGAACCCCCGCCCCGGCAGTAGGGTGGCGCCCTTGGAGCGGCACCACGGACGAACCCGGACGAAGACGAAGGCGCCGCGGCATGGAGGGCTGGAGAACGTGAAGCTGCGCGACCTGGTGTACGGGCTCTACGCACGCCGGGTGGAATGGCGCCTCGATCACGACCAGGTGCCCAAGCACATCGGCGTCATTCTCGACGGGAACCGACGCTGGGCGCGCGCCGCCGGGGGCACCACGGCGGAGGGACACATCGCCGGCGCCAACAAGATCCGCGAACTCCTCGGCTGGTGCACCGAGACGGACGTCAAGGTCGTCACGCTGTGGTTGCTGTCCACGGACAACCTGAACCGCCCGGACGACCAACTCCAGCCATTGCTGCGCATCATCGAGGGCGCCGTGCGCGACCTGGCCGCCGACGGCCGCTGGCGGGTGCACCACGTGGGCACCCTGGACCTGCTGCCCGCGCAGACGCAGACCGTGCTGAAGGAGGCCGAGGAGGCCACCCGGCACGTGAACGGAATAATCGTCAACGTCGCCGTCGGCTACGGCGGGCGGCAGGAGATCGCGGACGCGGTGCGCTCGCTGCTCCTGGACCACGCCAGCCGGGGCACCACGTTCGAGGAACTGGCCGAGGTCGTCGACGTGGAGATGATCGCCGAGCACCTCTACACCCGCGGCCAGCCCGACCCCGACCTGGTCATCCGCACCAGCGGCGAACAGCGCCTGTCCGGCTTCATGCTCTGGCAGAGCGCGCACTCCGAGTACTACTTCTGCGAGGTCTTCTGGCCCGCGTTCCGCAAGGTGGACTTCCTGCGCGCACTGCGTGACTACGCGGCACGCCACCGGCGGTACGGCGGTTAACGCCAGGTAGCGCCAGGGAACGGCAGACGACGAATCACCGACGTTGTCATATGCCCGGCATGGGCCGCGCACTTGGCGGGAATGTTCCTCTCACGTCGGCGCCCCACCCCTGGGGTGCCGGAATGCCAGCGGGCGGCATGGGTGCCGCCCGCCCGGGAGGGCCTTTGCACCCAGGACGCCCGTGCCGAACGGATGGCGCAGCCCCTGGCTTCGCCGCCACTTCGTGGACGGCGCTCGCGGAAGGCCGGCGCACGGCCCCCGCAGGGTCCGAGCCCGGCCCGTTCCCCGCCGCCGACGGGGCCCGTGTGTCCCGCCATGGGCGGGGACACCCCACTCCCGCGACGCCGTCGCACCCCAACCTCTCCCGAGGGGGTTCGTCCACCCGTGGTGACCAGCAAGAAACGCCGCGAGCACGACCGGCGCACCTATGTCCTCGACACCAGCGTCCTGTTGGCCGACCCAGGCGCCATGGCCCGCTTCGACGAGCACGAAGTCGTGCTGCCCGTCGTCGTGGTCACGGAGCTTGAGGCCAAGCGGGCCCACCCCGAGTTGGGGTACTTCGCCCGGCAGGCGCTGCGCCTGCTGGACGAGTACCGCATCCGGTTCGGCCGGCTCGACGCCCCGATCCCGATCGGCGATCTCGGCGGCACGCTGCGCGTCGAGCTCAACCACTCCGACCCGGGCATCCTGCCGGCGGGCTTCCGTCTGGGGGACAACGATTCCCGCATCCTGGCCGTCGCCAGGAACCTCCAGGCCGAGGGGTACGACGTCACCGTCGTCTCCAAGGACCTGCCGCTGCGCATCAAGGCGTCGTCGGTGGGCCTGCTCGCGGAGGAGTACCGGGCGGAGTTGGCCATCACGGACTCGGGCTGGACCGGCATGGCCGAGCTGACCGTGGAGCCGGAGCAGGTGGACGAGTTGTTCGCCGCCGAGACCGCCCACCTGCCCGAGGCGGCGGAGTTGCCCGTACACACCGGGCTGGTCCTCCAGTCGGCGCGCGGCAAGGCGCTCGGCCGGGTCACCGCGGACGGCGGCGTACGCCTGGTGCGCGGCGACCGGGAGGCGTTCGGCATCCACGGGCGCAGCGCCGAGCAGCGCATCGCGCTCGACCTGTTGCTCGACCCGGAGGTCGGCATCGTCTCGATGGGCGGCCGGGCCGGTACGGGCAAGTCGGCGCTGGCGCTGTGCGCAGGGCTCGAAGCCGTCCTGGAGCGGCGTCAGCACCGCAAGGTGATGATCTTCCGGCCGCTGTACGCGGTGGGTGGCCAGGAGCTGGGCTACCTGCCGGGCAACGAGGCCGAGAAGATGAGCCCCTGGGCGCAGGCGGTCTTCGACACCCTGTCAGCGGTCACGTCGGCGGAGGTCATCGAGGAGATCGTGGGCCGCGGCATGCTGGAGGTGCTGCCGCTCACGCACATCAGAGGCCGCTCGCTGCACGACGCGTTCGTCATCGTCGACGAGGCCCAGTCACTCGAACGGAACGTTCTGTTGACTGTTTTGTCCCGCATCGGGGCCAATTCGCGTGTCGTCCTCACCCACGACGTGGCGCAACGCGACAACCTTCGGGTCGGCCGGTACGACGGCGTGGTCGCGGTGGTCGAGAAGTTGAAGGGCCATCCGCTCTTCGCGCACGTCACGCTCACGCGCTCGGAGCGTTCGCCCATCGCCGCCCTGGTGACCGAGATGCTGGAGGAGGGGCGGGTTTAGTCCGACTCGTCCACCACGACGCCGCGCGGCGAAGCCGGGAGCTTAGTCGCGCGGCGTCTTGTCGCGCTTCGATTTCCTCGAATAGGTGCCGCCAAACGCCATGTGAGCTTTCCCACGCAGCGGAGAATTGCGTCCGGGTCGTGGCTCCGGCAGGGTGTGGGTCCTGTCAGGCCCCGCATACGACACAGCCTCAACCCCAGCGTTGAGGCGCCCCATACAGAGCAGAACTGAACAGCGTTCGTCGTATGCCGCCCGAGCACCACGCGGACCTCTTCGGAGGGCGCACCGGGTCCGTGCCTCCCGTGACCAACCGATCCCGGCACCACCGGGAACGGCCGAGGGAAGCCAGCGCCAGGGGCACGATTGCGTCCGCGAGGTCACCTATGTGGACGATGCTGGAAGGAAACCGTGTGAGCCGGATCTCGGTCCGGGGATTCGCAGTGGCCTCGGCTACTGCGGTCACCACCGTCGGCGCCGTCGTGGGCGTCGCGTCAGGCAGCGACAAGGGCTCGACCACCGAACCGGTCGAGGCCACCGCGGCCGACACGACCATCCTTGCGGAGATCCCCGCCGGGCAGCAGGCCCAGGTGCAGACCGCATCCCTGACGCAGCAGGCAGACGTCCAGTCCACCGCCGCGGACGCGGAGGCCAAGAAGTCCGCAGAGGAGTCGGCCCGTAAGCAGGCGGCCAAGGACGCATCGGCCAAGAAGGCCGCGGCGGAGAAGGCCGAGAAGGAGCGGGCGGAGAAGGAAGCGGCCGAGAAGAAGGCCGCCGAAGAGCGCGAGAAGGAGAAGAAGGAAGAGGCCGCCAGCCGGTCCGCTTCCCGCGACTCCGTCTCCACCTCCTCCTTCCCCCAGCAGGGCTCCTACTCGGTCGCCGAGGTCCAGTCGATCGCCCGGCAACTGGTCCCCGGTGACCAGTTCCAGTGCTTCAGCAACATCGTGAACCACGAGAGCACCTGGAACTACAAGGCCACCAACCCGTCCTCGGGCGCGTACGGCCTGGTGCAGGCGCTTCCCGCCTCCAAGATGTCCAGCGCGGGCGCCGACTGGCGGACCAACCCGGCCACACAGATCAAGTGGGGCCTGAACTACATGAACGAGAGCTATGGCAGCCCGTGTGGCGCCTGGTCGTTCTGGCAGTCCAACCACTGGTACTAAACGGCGTCAGGTCCGCTCCGGGACCCACGTGACGTGACGAAGCCCCCGACCGCGACCGGTCGGGGGCTTCGTGTGTGTAACGTCATCCCGGACGGCCTCGGGGGAGTGGGGGTAGGAAGAGATTCATGTCCAGATTGCCACGGTGGGTCGGCGGTCTCGGGGCCGGGCTGACCCGGCTCGCCGAGCGACTCGACGCACAACGCGAGGACACGGGCCCGGCCGCGTCCGATGAGCCACGCGACACCATACGTACGCCCGCGGCACCGCCGTCGGGCGCCGGGACCGTCGCCGGATCGGGCGAGGGCGCGGGCGAGGCCGGCGGGCCCGGGGTCCCGGCGCCAGCCGCCGCGCAACCGGCCGCGACGCCGCCGCGGGCCGTACCGGCCGACGAGCCGGCGGGCGCGGCGGAGGCCCAGGTGCCGGCGCCGCCGCTGTACGCGCCGGCCATAGCGCCGCGCGCCGACCCCGTGGCCGCCGTCCCCTGGGGCGTGCGGGTCGCCGCGGAGGTGGGATGGCGGCTGCTGGTCCTCGCGGGCACGGTCTGGGTGCTGATGCGGGTCATCAGCGCGGTGCGGTTGCTGGTCCTCGCCTTCGTCGCGGCCCTGCTGATCACCGCGCTGCTCGAACCGACGGTCTCCCGACTCCGGCGCCGGGGCGTGCCCCGCGGTCTGGCCACCGCCATCGTCTTCATCGCGGGCTTCATCATCATGGGGCTGGTCGGCTGGTTCGTCGTCTGGCAGGTGATGGAGAACCTGGACTCGCTCTCCGAGCGCGTGCAGGACGGCATCGAGGAACTGCGCCGCTGGCTGCTGAACAGCCCGTTCCACGTGACCGAGGACCAGATCAACGACATCGCGAAGAACCTGCGCGAGTCGATCGGGAACAACACCGAGGAGATCACCTCGGCCGGTCTGGAGGGCGTGACGTTCATCGTCGAGCTGCTGACCGGCATCATGCTCGCGATGTTCAGCACGCTGTTCCTGCTCTACGACGGGCCGAAGATCTGGAACTGGGTGCTCAAGCTGTTCCCCGCCTCCGCGCGGGAGGGGGTCGCGGGCGCGGGGCCGCGCGCCTGGCAGACGCTGACCGGCTACGTGCGGGGCACGGTGATAGTGGCCCTCATCGACGCGATCTTCATCGGCGTCGGCATCTTCTTCCTCGACGTGCCGATGGCGGTGCCGCTGGCCGTCTTCATCTTCCTGTTCGCCTTCATCCCGCTGGTCGGCGCGGTCATCTCGGGCGCGCTCGCGGTGGTGGTGGCGCTGGTGACGCAGGACGTCTTCACGGCGGCGATGGTGCTGATCGTGGTGCTCGCGGTGCAGCAGATCGAGGGCCACATCCTCCAGCCGTTCATCCTCGGCCGGGCCGTGCGGGTGCACCCGCTGGCCGTGGTGCTCTCGGTCGCCGCGGGCTCGCTGATCGCCGGCATCGGGGGCGCGGTGGTCGCCGTGCCGCTGGTGGCCGTCGCCAACACCGTCGTCGGCTATCTGCGGGCGCACGCCAAGGAGCAGGCGCTGCGCGCGATGCCGGGCCCGCACGGGGCGACCGTGGCGGAGATCGCCCCGGTCGCCCCCGGGGTGGCCGCAGCCTCCGCGCCCGCCGCCGCCCATCCCGCGCCGTCGGGACAGGCCGCGTCGTCGGGACAGCCCGCGCCGTCGGGCGAGGCCGGGCCCGCGGGGCAGCCGGCCGCGCCGCCGGCCCAGGAGTCGCCCGCGGCGCCCCCGGCGCCCGGCCCCGACCAGGCAGCCCCACCGGCCGACTGACGGCGCCTCACCTCACGCCCCACCGGGCCCCCGTCCACCGCGACGGGGGCCCGGTCCGTTTCCGTCCGTGGCGAGGCCACGCCAGGCCGGCACGTACCCTCCCCGGCGCCAGGGCTGGACCGGCGCGCCGGATGCCGCGCGCCGGCGCGCCCGCGCGGCCCGCGCCTACCAGTCCGCCATCCAGGTGAGCCCGACGCGCCCGCGCGACACGCCGAGGGCCCACGCGGGTGACCCCCGGTCGGCGTACCGGCAGTTGGCCCCCCTCGCCCGGACGGCCCAGCGCCGCCCCCGGCGACAGGGCCCGAACAACACCCAGGGGCCCGAAAAACACACAGGCCCCGTGGACAGCGAACTGTCCACGGGGCCCTCGTGCGGGGTTGGCGCGTGCGTACCAGCGGCGTGCGCCGCGCCATCGTGCTCGTACGGCCGTGCCGGTCGTACGAGGTGAGCCGCGTCCTGCCGGCTCCGCTGGCTACTCGGCCAGGGCCGCCTCGGCGTCGAGCGTGGCGCCGACGGCCTGCAGCACGGAGGCGATCTTGAACGCCTCCTGGATCGTCTCCCGGTCCACGCCGGCCTTGCGGAGCACCTGCTCGTGCGAGTCCAGGCACATGCCGCAGCCGTTGACCGCGGAGACCGCGAGCGACCACAGCTCGAAGTCGACCTTGTCCACGCCCGGGTTGCCGATGACGTTCATCCGCAGGCCCGCGCGCAGGTTGCCGTACTCCGGGTCCGACAGCAGGTGCCGGGTCCGGTAGAAGACGTTGTTCATCGCCATGATGGCGGCGGCCGACTTGGCCGCGGTGTACGCCTCGGGGGAGAGGTTGGCCTTGGCCTCCGGCTCCAACTCCCGCAGCACGCGCGGCGAGCGGGAGGCGATGGCGCAGGCGAGCACCGTGCCCCACAGCTGCTGCTGCGGCAGGTTGGAGTTGCCGATCACCGAACCGAGGTTCAGCTTGAGGTCCTTGGCGTAGTCCGGAACTGCGGACTTCAGGTCATCGAGTGCCACGGGTGTTCCTCAGTCTCGTTCGTTCACTCGCCGGAGAGCAGCGCGACCGGGTCGAGGGTCTCGTCGCCCTTGGTCCAGTTGCAGGGGCACAGCTCGTCGGTCTGCAGGGCGTCGAGGACCCGCAGGACCTCCTTGGGGTTACGACCCACGGAGCCGGCGGTGACCATGGTGAACTGGATCTCGTTGTTCTGGTCCACGATGAAGACGGCGCGCTGCGCGAAGCCGTCGGCACCCTCGACGCCGAGCGCGCGCATCAGCTCGTGCTTCGAGTCGGCCAGCATCGGGAAGGGGAGGTCGGCCAGGTCCGGGTGGTCCTTGCGCCAGGCGTGGTGCACGAACTCGGAGTCGCCGGAGACACCGAGGACCTTGGCGTCACGGTCGGCGAACTCGTCGTTCAGCTTGCCGAACGCGGCGATCTCGGTCGGGCAGACGAAGGTGAAGTCCTTGGGCCAGAAGAAGACGACCGACCAGCCGTTCTTGAAGTCCTCGGAGCTGTACTCCTTGATCTCCAGCTTGTCGGTCGAAGGGCCCTCGACGCCGAGGAGCTGCCAAGCGGGGAACTGGTCACCAACAGTGAGCACGGGCTCTCCTTGTGAGCAAGGAAACCCCTGTGACAGGAGTTTCCTGGGGGCTGGACGAAGGCCACAGTGCCACAGAAGCCATTGATCACGGAAATAGCTAAACTGGGAACAGTTGATCGGAGGTGGTTATCAGTGGTGGCGCCTGTCACACCCGGGAGCAGACCCCGGCAGCCCAGTCTGGCCCAGCTTCGCGCGTTCGTGGCCGTGGCCGAGCACCTGCACTTTCGCGACGCCGCGGCCGCCATCGGGATGAGCCAGCCCGCGCTGTCGGGGGCCGTCGCGGCTCTGGAGGAGTCGCTGGGCGTGCAGCTCCTTGAGCGTACGACGCGAAAGGTGCTGCTCTCCCCGGCGGGGGAGCGGCTGGCCGAGCGGGCGCGTACGGTGCTCGACGCGGTCGGCGAGCTGATGGAGGAGGCCGAGGCGGCCCGGGCCCCGTTCACCGGGGTGCTGCGCCTCGGGGTGATCCCGACCGTCGCGCCCTACCTGCTGCCGACCGTGCTGCGGCTGGTGCGCACCCGCTACCCGCGGCTCGACCTCCAGGTGCACGAGGAGCAGACCGGCTCGCTGCTGGACGGGCTGGCCCACGGGCGGCTCGACCTGCTGCTGCTCGCGGTGCCGCTCGGGGTGCCGCAGGTCACGGAATTGCCGTTGTTCGACGAGGACTTCGTCCTGGTCATGCCGAAGGACCACTGGCTCGGCGGGCGCGCCGACGTGCCGCGCGAGGCGCTCAAGGAGCTGGACCTGCTCCTCCTCGACGAGGGCCACTGCCTGCGCGACCAGGCGCTGGACATCTGCCGCGAGGTGGGCCGCCGCCCGGGCGCGCCGGTGGCCACCAGCGCGGCCGGGCTCTCCACACTGGTGCAGCTCGTGGCCGGCGGGCTCGGCGTGACGCTGCTGCCGCGCACCGCGCTGAAGGTGGAGACGGCCCGCAACGACCAGCTCACCACCGGCTACTTCGCCGACCCGGCGCCCTCCCGACAGATCGCGCTCGCGATGCGCGCGGGCGCGGCACGCCAGCCGGAGTTCGAGTCCTTCGCCCAGTCCCTGCGCGAGGCGATGCGGGCGCTGCCGGTACGGGTGGCGGAGGCGGCTTAGCGGATGGTGGTGGAGGTCAGGGCCGGGCGGCGTCGAGGATGGCCGCCACGTCGAGGGTGATCTCGACGCCGATGGAGTCCGGCAGGGTGACGTGCTGGCCTGGGGCGGGCACGCGGTGCTCGTCGTACGCGTTGGCCACCGGATGCCGCAGTACGCGCAGCCGCTCGTGCCCGCGGTCGACGCTCACGTAGACCGGCGCCTTGGCGATGGCGTAGGCCGTCACCTTCCGCTTGAGGTCGTTGCCGTAGTTGGCTGAAGTGACCTCAAGGACGAGGCGGAAGACGGCCGGGTCGTAGCAGTTGGCCAGGCTGGGGCGCTCCCGGTAGTCGGCGTCCACGATGGACAGGTCCGGTACGGCGTAGTCGTCCGGGCCGTCGGGGAGCCGGATGCCGATGCCCTGGATCACCCGGGTCGCGCCCCGGTGTAGTGGGGCGAAGGCGAAGAGAAGTTCGGTCAGCGACTCGCCGTGCGGTCCGTCCGGCGGTGGCGTGACCGTGAGCTCGCCCCCGATGATCTCGACGCGGTAGCCGGGGAGCTTGTCGGCGAGCCGCTCGGCCTCCCTGAGCAGGGCGGACGTGCCGGCGCAGGAGGGTTCGACCGCTGCGGCAGACATGGGTGCCTCCTGGTGGCTGGTGTCGAGGAGATCGTCGTAGGGCGAGCTCACGGGTGTGTGCCGTACAGCGGGCTTCACCCGATCGGTATCACTCCGTCCGCAGCCCGTCCGGCCGCATCATCCGCCACAGGGGTGGCAGGCTGACCAGCGTCACCAGGGCGATGACGCCCGCGCCGATGCCGACCATCGGGACCAGGGCCGACCAGTCCTGAACCGGTCGGGCCACCATCTTGAGCAGGACGACCCCGAGTGCCGCACCGCCCGCCAGGGAGAGGGCGAGGCCGATGGCGACCGGGATGGCCGTCTGCCACAGGATGGAGTAGGCCAGCGTGGTGCGCCGCGTGCCGAAGGCCACCAGGACCGACAGCAGCCGCCGGCGGTCGCGGAGTTGCTCAAGCTGGGTGACGACCATGGACGCCCCGATCAGGAGCAGTGTCACCGTCGCGCCGACGAACAGGCCGGTCTGGATGTCCTCGTAGCGCTCGTTGCGCTCGAAGTCGGCGTAGGCCAGCACGGCGGCGCTCGGGTCGATCCGCATCGCCGTGTTCCGTACCCGCTCCAGGGAGTCCGGCACCGCGGGGTCCGTGTCGAGGTCGATGAGCAGCCACGGGTCGTCGAGGACGTCGATGGGCACGGCCGAGGGGGTGGCCACGACGCCTTGCACCACGTCGTCCGGCGCGTCCGCGCGCGGCGCCACGGTGCGGGCCGTCGCCGGCACCGTCCACAGGTGCTCCTTCGGGGTGTCGCCGTAGAGGGGCGGCGTGATGTCGACGGCCGCGCCGGGCTTGGCGAAGCTGCTCGGCGACAGGCCGCTGCGGAAGACGTCGCCGTCCTCGCACGTACCGATGTCGTAGTACGTGCGCAGGCTCGTGCAGTCGGCGATGAACAACTCCTCGACCGGGGCGCTCTCCGTGTGCCGGTCGGTGATGCCGGCCTTGCCGATGCTGGCCCGCACCCGGGCCACCACGTCGCGGGCCCCGGGCGTCTCGCGGATCGCGGTGATCGTGCCCGCCGCGTCGGCGCCGCCCGTCACGCCCCGCGAGAGGCCGATGCGCGGCGCGTCGGCGTCGCGGCCGGTGTCCTTCTCGAAGTCGTCCTGGACGCCCGCGAACAGCATCTGGATGGCGACCGCCCCGGCCACCGCGACCGTGACGCCGCTGACCGTACGGGCCGCCGTGCCGCTGCTCAACTGGAGGCGACGGATGGCCAGTTGCCAGGAGAGCGGTCCGCCCCGGAAGCGGTTGACGAACCCTTCCACCAGCCACGGCAGCAGGGCGGTCACGCCGACCAGGACCAGCACGGCGCCGGCCGCCACCTGGTAGGTGTTCAGGTCGCTGCCCGCGTCGTAGCTCACGCCGCCCACCATCGGCAGCAGCAGCCCGAAGCCGAGCGCGGGCAGTGCCAGGCGCCACCACAGCCGGCGCCGCCTCGGCGTCCCGCCGCGCACCACGCCCAGCGGTTCGATGGTGATGCCGCGCAGCGCCAGCAGGGTGACCAGCACCGCGCAGGCCGGCACGGCCACCGCGATCAGCGCGGCGAGCGCCGGGTGCGGTGCGGCGTCGGAGGGGAAGACGTTGATGTCCCACACCGTGACCGAGCCGATGAACTGCCGCCCGATCAGGAACATCGCGCAGCCGACGGCCAGTCCGAGCAGCGCGCCGACCAGCGACTCGCCGGCCGCGATGCGGTGCGTCATGCGCAGGTCGGCGCCGACCAGCCGCAGCGCGGCCAGCCGTCGGTCACGCTGCTCGCCGCCGAACCGCACCGCCGTACCGACGAAGACCGCCACCGGCATCAGCAGCACCACGCACACCATCACGGCCAGCAGGATGAGCACGGCGCTCATCGGCTCGCCCTGGCCGTCGCTGCCGAAGTGGTCGGCGCGGTGGGCGTTCTTCTCGGTGAGCCGGTCGCTGCCGGCCAGGTAGACCAGCTCGGCCGGGCCGAGCAGCCCCTCGTCGGCGACCGTGCCGACGACGCGGTAGTCGGCGAACCGCTCCCGCAGCACGCTGCTGTCGTCGCGCCGCAACAGGTCGCGCAGCGCGGGCGAGACCACCATCTCGCCGGGGCGCGGCATGGCGGAGACGCCGGGCGGCGCCGGGGGCCGCGACCCCTCCGCGCGCAGCAGGTTGCCCACGATCTCCTGGCCGCGCCACTCGGTGTCGCCGCTGGCGCGCAGGAAGGTGGTGGGGCCCGGCTTCATCTCCTCGTTCCAGCCCACGACGGAACGGTCCTGGCTGCGGTCCCTGCGGTTGTCGAGGATGCTGGGCACGGCCGCCGCGAGCAGCAGCAGCGCCACGCCGAGGCCGACGCCGACGGCGGTGAGCAGCGTACGGGTCCAGCCCTGCCGGCCGCCGGTGACCGCGAACCGGGCGCCGAGACCGAGGTCGCGGGCCCAGCCGGCGGGGTCGAACCGGTTCCGCAGGCCGCGCGGCCGGCCGCCGGCGCCCGGGCCCGCGCCGGCCGGGGCCGAGGCCCCGACCGCGGGGGACGCACCGGCCGCGACGGACGCGCGTGACGCGCCCGTCGCGCGGGCGTCGGCGGTGTCGGGGTTATGGGGGCGCGTGGTCATACGGCGCCCGCCATGTCCCTGGCCTTGCCGTCCCGTACGACGACCTCGCGGTCGGAGTAGGCGGCCACCCGTGCCTCGTGCGTGACGAGGACCACGGCCGCCCGGGTGTCCCGGGCCGCGTCCGTGAGCAGTTGCATCACGCGCTCGCCGTTGAGGGAGTCGAGCGCGCCGGTCGGCTCGTCGGCGAAGAGCACCCGCGGCCGGGTGACCAGCGAGCGCGCCACGGCCACCCGCTGGCCCTGGCCGCCGGAGACCTCGCCGGGGCGCTTGGCCCGCACGGTGTCCACCTCAAGGCGCTCCAGCCACTCCGCGGCCTGCGCCTCGGCGGCCTTGCGGCCGGTGCCGCTGAGCCGCAGCGGCAGCGCCACGTTCTCCAGGCAGGTCAGCTCCGGGACGAGCTGCCCGAACTGGAAGACGAACCCGAACTCGCCGCGGCGCAGCGCGCTGCGCTCCCGGTCGGGCAGCGAGGACAGCTCGCGGCCGTTGTAGCGCACGGTGCCCGAGTCGGGCTGGACGATGCCGGCCAGGCAGTGCAGCAGGGTGGACTTGCCGGACCCGGAGGGGCCCATGACCGCGACGACCTCGGCGGGGTGGATGGAGAAGTCCGCGCCGTCCAGGGCCGGGGTCGGCCCGTAGGACTTGCGCAGCGCGGACGCGACGAGCAGGGAGCCGGCGGGGGTCATGCGCGTACCGCCTTGCCGAGTTGGTCGAGCCTGGCCGCGGTGAGTTCGAGCCAGCGCAGGTCGGCTTCGAGGTGGAACAGCGCGTGGTCGCAGATGAGCTGGTCGGCGAGGTCGCCGCCGCGCTTGCGCTGGGTCAGCTCGCGCATCAGCCGCAGGTGTTCGGCGCGCTGGGTGTCGAGCAGGTCGGCCGCGTTCCGGCCGGTCAGCAGCGCGAGGACCACCTTGGTGTAGAGGGTGGACTGAAGGTACGGTTCGGGCTTTTCGGGCTGCGCGAGCCACTGGCCGACGTCGGTTATCCCGGCGTCGGTGATGGCGTACCGCTTGCGCTCGGGCCCGCCTCCGGCCTCGATCCCGTCGACCTCCACGAGGCCGTTCTTCAGCAGGCGGGACATGGTCGAGTAGACCTGCCCGTAGTGCAGTGGACGGTCGTGCCCGAAGCGCTCGTCGAACGCGCGCTTGAGGTCGTAACCGTGGCGTGGCCCGGATTCCAGGAGCCCGAGAAGGGTGTGGCCGATGGACATGACGAGGACTCTACATCATGTGTATACGCGGTATGTATAGCCGCTGCGTATAGCGCATCGTGCCTGGTGGGAGGAGGACGAGGGGGTGAGGGAATCGGTGGGAACGGGGCGCGGTGCGGGGCGTACGGGCCCGGGAAGCGCGAAGCGACGCACCGCGCTGGGGTCGCGGTGCGCCGCTGGGGGCGGGGTGAGGTGGAGTCCCGGGAGCGGGCTCGGGTGTCCGGGGTCGGGCCGAGGGGAGTGCGCTCAGGCATCCGGGGCCGGGCCCGGCTCCGGCTCGGTCGGGCCCGGCTCGGTCGGGCCCGGCTCGGTCGGGCCCGGCTCGGTCGGGTCCGGCTCGGGGGGCGGCTCGACCGGGCCTGGGCCCGAGGCCGGGTCCGGTGTGGCGGGTGCCTCGGGGGCCGGGTCGGCCGCGGGCTCCGGCGCGTGCGCCGCCTTCGGGGGGCGCCCGCGGCGGGGAATGGCGCCGACGTCGCCGGGGAGTCGGCCCGCGTCCGCGAGCGCCCGCCGCAGCAGGAACTCGATCTGGGCGTTGGCGCTGCGCAGCTCGTCCCCCGCCCAGCGGGCCAGGGCGTCGTACACGGCGGGGTCGAGCCGCAGCAGCATCTGCTTGCGCTGCCGCGGCCGGCGCGGGGGGCGCTCCTCGGTCACTGGTAGAGCGAGCCCGTGTTCACGACCGGCTGCGGGGAGCGGTCGCCGCACAGCACGACGAGCAGGTTGCTGACCATCGCGGCCTTGCGCTCCTCGTCCAGCTCCACGATCTCGCGCGCCGCGATGCGCTCCAGCGCGTCCTCGACCATGCCGACCGCGCCCTCCACGATGTGCTGGCGCGCGGCGACCACGGCCCCGGCCTGCTGGCGCTGGAGCATCGCGGAGGCGATCTCGGGGGCGTACGCCAGGTGCGTGAAGCGGGACTCGATGATCCGTACGCCCGCCGCCTCGACCCGGGCGTGCAGTTCGAGGGCGAGCTTCTCGGTGATCTCCTCGGCGTTGCCGCGCAGCGACAGACCGCCCTCCTCGTGGGCGTCGTACGGGTACTCGATGGCGATGTGCCGCACGGCCGCCTCGGTCTGGGTGGAGACGAACTCCAGGAAGTCGTCGACCTCGAAGACGGCCTGCGCGGTGTCCTCGACCTTCCAGACCACCACGGCCGCCAGTTCGATCGGGTTGCCGTAGGCGTCGTTGACCTTGAGTACGGCCGTCTCGTGGTTGCGCACCCGGGTGGAGATCTTCTCGCGGCTGGTGAACGGGTTGACCCAGCGCAGCCCGTCGGTGCGGATGGTGCCCCGGTAGCGGCCGAAGAGCTGGACCACGCGGGCCTCGCCCGGCGCGACCGTGTTCAGCCCGCACATGGCCAGGAAGGCGGCGACGGCCAGCAGCGGGCCGCCGATGATCAGTGGCACGCCGGCCGCCGGCGTGCCGTCGTTGGCCAGCGCGATGCCGCCGACGAGCGCGCCGATGCCGCCGAAGAGGCCGAGCAGCCCGCCGAGCAGGGCGAGCCCGCCGCTCACGCTGTGCGCGGGGAACTCCCGGACCCGGGGCTCGGGCATCGCGGGCACGTCGGGGTCGGCGCCCGGGGTGGGCGTCCGTGGAGTGGCGTCGGTCATGGTGGGGTCCCCCGTGTCCGTGGGCTGGTCGCGCGCGGCGCCGGGCCGGCGCGCGGCGGCGAGGCGGTCGTCCTCGCCCATACGTGGTGTCTAGCAAAGTGATAACACATTTACGGCGCGGGCAACCCTCCGCCGCTGCCATTTGTCGGTTCCCCGTAGAGAAGTGCTCATTGTCACCTCCCGAAATGGCTTGATCGATGGGCTTTTGCCGCCTCTTGCGGTGTTAGCTACATGGTCTGACCTGGTGAGGTGAACGACTGGAGCGGCGGGAGACATGGGCCGAGCGGACGACAGGCGGGCGCGCCAGAAGCGCGCCCGCCGCGTGAGGAAACCCACTGGCGCCACGGCGGACAACGCGCCCGCGGCGATACCCGGCGGCACGCCCCGCGCGGCCACCGGAGCCGAAGGCACCACCGCGCGGCGGGGCGCGCCACGCTGGGCCGTACGCGGGCGCGGCTCCGCGAAAGCCGGCACGGCCGGCAGGGCCGCCAAGGCCGGCGCCGCGTCGGCCAGGCCGAAGAAGACCGGCATCCGCCGCTTCTTCACCTGGCGGAAGCTGCTCGCCTACGCCCTCGGGATGGTCGCGCTGGTCATGGGCGCCTTCGCCGCGCTGTACGTGCTCGTGGACGTCCCCTCGGGCAACGCCGCCGCCAAGGCCCAGTCCAACGTCTACCGCTACAGCGACGGGACGGTCTTCGCCCGCACCGGCGACGTCAACCGCGAGTCGGTGAAGCTGTCCAAGGTGCCGAAGGACGTCCAGCACGCGTTCGTCGCCGCCGAGAACAAGAACTTCTACAGCGACTCCGGCGTGGACCTCAAGGGCACCACCCGCGGCATCGTCAACACCGTCCTCGGCCGTGGCAAGCAGGGCGGCTCGACCATCACCCAGCAGTACGTCAAGAACTACTACCTCACCCAGGAACAGACCGTCTCCCGCAAGGTCAAGGAGCTGGTCATCTCGCTCAAGCTCGACCGGGAGAAGTCCAAGGACGACATCCTGGAGGGCTACCTCAACACCAGCTACTTCGGCCGCAACGCGTACGGCATCCAGGCCGCGGCCCGCGCGTACTACGGCAAGGAGGTCGAGAAGCTGACCGTCCCCGAGGGCGCCTACCTCGCGGCGCTGCTCCAGGCCCCGAGCCAGTACGACTGGGCGGCGGCCGGGCCGGTCGGCAAGAAGCTGGTCAAGCAGCGCTGGAACTACGTGCTCGACAACATGGTCGGCAAGGACTGGCTGGACTCCGGCGAGCGGGAGGCCATGAAGTTCCCCGTTCCCGGGCCGCCGAAGGCGATCGCCGGCCACACCGGACAGCGCGGCTACCTGGTGAAGCTGGCCGAACAGGAGCTGATCAAGGCGGGCGTGGACGAGCAGGACCTGCTCGCCGCCGGCGGCTGGGACATCACGCTCAACATCGACCGCACCAGGCAGCAGGCCCTTGAGCGGGCCGTGGACACCGAACTCCTGGACGACCTCGACCCGAAGTCGCGACCGGTGGACGCGCGGGTGCAGGCGGGCGCGGTCTCGGTGGACCCGAAGACCGGCGGCATCGTCGCGCTCTACGGCGGCCGGGACTACACCCGGCACTACGTCAACAACGCCACCCGCGAGGACTACCAGCCGGCCTCCACCTTCAAGCCGCTGATCCTCGCCTCGGCCTTCGAGAACGACGCCAAGACCCGCGAGGGCCTGCCGATCCGCCCCGGCACCATCTACGACGGCACCAGCGAGCGGCCGGTCAGGGGCAGCACGACGCCCTTCGCGCCGCCCAACGAGGACGGCCGCAGCTACGGGCCGATCAGCGTGCAGCAGGCCATGAACAAGTCGGTCAACTCCGTCTTCGCGCAGATGGCCGTGGACGTCGGCCTCGGCGACGTCAAGCGGACCGCCGTCGATCTCGGCATGAACCCGAAGGCCGGCGGCTTCGTCGAGCGGCCGGCGATGTCGCTCGGCGTGATGGGCGCCAGCCCGCTGGACATGGCCGGGGTGTACGCGACGCTCGACAACCACGGCAAGAAGGTCACGCCCACCATCGTGAAGTCGGCCGAGAAGCGTGACGACGCGGCGGACCTGCCGGACCCGGTGGGCGAGGAGGCCGTCAGCCGGAGCACCGCCGACTCCGTCACCTCCGTCCTCACCGGCGTGGTGGACGACGGCACCGGCTCGGCCGTGCGCACCGAGGGCCAAGCCGTCGCGGGCAAGACGGGCACGTCCGACGACAACAAGTCGGCCTGGTTCGTGGGCTACACGCCGGACCTGGTGACGGCCGTCGGCATGTTCGGCGAGGCCGACCAGACGAAGGGCAAGGTCAAGCAGGGCGAGCAGGTCTCGCTGCGCGGCGCGGGCGGCGGCGGCCGGGTCGACGGCGGCGCCTACCCGGCCCACGTCTGGGCCGCGTACACCAAGGCGGCGCTGAGCGGCCAGGCCCCCTCGGCCTTCGACCTCGACACCGACCTCGGGCCGGCCGCCCCCACGACCCGGCTGCCCAGCGCCCCGCCGACGAGCCTCGCGCCGCCCCCGGCCCCGACGCCCAGCGAGCCGTCCCCGGAGCCGACCACGCCGAGCCCGACGCCCACGCCGACCCCCGACCCGACCCCCACCTCGCCCAGGCCCACGCCGACCCCGGACCCGCCCTCGACACCGCCGACGCCGTCGCCGGACCCGACCGGCACGAGCCCGACCCCGGGCCCCGACCCGACGGGCGACCCGCCGACCGGCGACGAGCCGGGCAAGCCGGGCCGCAAGGACCCACGGTGGCCGCTGACGCCCTAGCCACGGCGGCCCGGTAACCGGCCCGCGTGCGCGCCCGCCCCCGGAACCGGCCGCGCGGAACCGGCCGCACAGGGGCGGACGCGCGGAACCGGCCGCCCGGGGGCCGGACGCACGGGCGCCCCGGGGCCCGGTCAGGGGTCGCGGGGCGCGTCCGAGTACGAGGGGGAACGGCTAGCCCGGGTGGGCGGCGGCCTTGGGCGGCATGGCCAGCTCGAACCAGACCACCTTGCCTGTGCTCAACCGGGTCGCGCCCCAGCGTCTCGCCAGCCGGTTGACCAGGTACAGGCCGCGCCCGCCCTCGTCGGACGGCCGGGCCTGGCGCAGCCGTGGGAGCTGCGGCACGTCGTCGCCGACCTCGCAGCGCAGCACGTCCGTGCGCAGCAGCCGCAGCGTGATCGGACGCTCGGCGTACCGCACGGCGTTCGTGACCACCTCCGAGACCAGCAACTCCACCGGGTCGGTCAGCTCCTCCAGGTCCCAGCGCGTCAGCGCCCGCCGGGCCAGCCGGCGGGCCTGCCCCGCGGTCTGCGCCTTGGGGTCGAGGAACCAGTACGCCACGTCGCTGGGCGCGATGCCCTCGAAGCGGGCGGCGAGCAGCGCGACGTCGTCGTCCCGGTCGCCCGGGCCGAGCATGTCGAGCACCTCGTCGCACAGCGCCTCAAGCGGCGGGGGGTTCGGCCCGGTCAGCCGGGCAGTCTCGGTCAGCCGCTCGCGGAGCTGGTTGATGCCGGTCCACACGTCGCGGATGCGCGACTCGACCAGGCCGTCGGTGTAGAGCATGAGCGTCGCGCCCGCGGGCGCGTCCAGCTCCACCGCCTCGAAGTCCACACCGCCGACGCCGATCGGCGCGCCGGGCGGCACCCGCAGCACCTCGGCCCGGCCGCCACGGTGCAGCAGCAGGGGCGGCGGGTGCCCGGCGTTGGCGATCACGATGCGGTGGGCGACCGGGTCGTAGACCGCGTACATGCAGGTGGCCATGCGGTCGGTGCCCAGGCGCTGGGCCTGCTCGTCGAGGTGGTGCAGCACCTCCTGCGGCGGCAGGTCGAGCCCGGCCAGCGTCTGGGCCGTCGTACGGAGCTGGCCCATGATCGCGGCGGAGGTCATGGAGTGGCCCATGACGTCGCCGACGACGAGCGCGACCCGGTTGCCGGGCAGCGGGATCGCGTCGTACCAGTCGCCGCCGACCCGCGCGCTCTCCGCCGCGGGCAGGTAACGGCTGGCCAGGCGCACCCCGGTGGGTTGGGGGAGCGAGTCCGGCAGCATGGTGCGCTGGAGCTCGTCGGCGATGTACACCTCCCGCCCGTACAGCACCGCCTTGTCCACGCCGAGCGCGGTGTGCGTCGCCAACTGGGCGGCGACCAGCAGGTCGTCCCGCTCGAAGGGCGGTCGCTCGGGGCGGCGGATGAAGACGGCGGCGCCGGTCACGCGGCGGCGACCGCGCAGCGGCGCCAGGATGGCGCGGTTCCCCGTCGCCACCGTGCGGCCCTCGCCGAGCAGTTCCGGCAGCGCCGCCCGGGCCGCGACCGAGTCGCCGAAGACCGGGCGCACCCCGCGCAACACCTCGGCCAGCGGCCCGCCGGCGCGCACCTCGCACAGGTCGGCCGCGGGCCCGCCACCGAGCGCGGGCGACAGGTCGGGGCCCGAGGGCAGCAGCGGCAGCCGGGTCTCGGTGTCGGCCTCCTCCGGGATGCGGTCGGTACGCCGCAGCCGCAGCATCACCGGGTCCACCGGGCGCTCGTCGCCGACCGGCAGCGGGTCCCGCAGGTAGACCAGGATCGCGTCGGCGAAGGTCGGCACGGTGGCCCGGCAGAGCCCGAGCACGATCTCGTCCAGGTCGATGCCGCGCGCGATGCGCCGGGTCGCGGCGCCCACATAGCGCAGCCGCTCACCGCCGCGCGCCGCGAGGGCGCTGGCGTCGGCCCCCGGCGTCCCGACGGCCGGGGGCTGCGCGGCCACGGGTGCGGTCGGCCGCTGCGCGTCGGCGGGGGCCGGCCGCTCGGCGGGCGCCTCGGCCTGCCGGTTGGCCGGGGCCGGCGCCCCGGGCGCGGCGGAGGCCGCCGGCGGCCCCGGATGGCGCGGCTCGGCCTCGTGCCCGGCCGGGCGTGGCCGGTGGTCGGGGTCGGGCTCAGACGGGGCGGCCGGACCGGGGCCCTGCCCCAGGCCGGTGCGTGGGTCGGGGACCGCGCCGTGCGCGTCTTCGGGCATGGCTGCGCCCGAGGCCGTCGCGGCTGCGGCGGCCTGCCTGCGGTCGTGGGAGGTGGGATGCTCCGTCACGCGTGGGTTTCCATCCGTCCGGGGCCGTGCGCCCGCGTCGGTCGGGCGCACCGATGTCAGGCGCGTCGTCGGCAGTGCAGGAAGAGCTGGAGCTCCGGTGGCACGTCCGTGCTGGCTGGGGCGTACGCGTGCGAGTCCTCGGCCAGGACGTCGAAGCCGGCGTCGTGCACGACCTGGCGCAGTTCGTCCCGCAGGTAACCGGATACCCGGATCGTGTTGCCCAGGAACGGGATCGCGAAGTCGTCCACGTCCGCCTCCACCATGGCCACCGCGAGCAGGCCGTCGGGCTTCAGCAGTCCGTGCAGGGTGCGCAGCGCGAGGGGGATCTCCGCGCGCGGCAGCATCAGCAGCGAGAAGTAGGCGCTGACCCCGTCGAAGCGGCCCAGGTCGCGCGGGCCGCCCGGACCGAAGGGCGCGCCGGGCCGCAGGCCCGCGATGTCGGCGAGGTGGAAGGTGGCGCCCGGCACGTTGTCCCGGGCGATCTTGAGCATGCCGGGGGAGATGTCGATCCCGACGACGTCGTGGCCCGCGTCGCTCAGCTCGCGCGCGGTGGGCACCCCGGTGCCGCTGCCGACGTCGAGCACGCGGGAGTTCGCGGGCAGCGCGCCGGCCAGCCACCGGCTCGACTGAACCTGCCCGTCCTTGTGGGGAAACGCTTCGTCGTACCGGTCCCCGATCGCGTCGAACGCCTCGGCCTGACCGCTGCGATCGATCTCTAACCGGCCGTACGCCTCGTGCCCGTGGTGACCGTCACCGCTCACGACATCGCCCTTCTGTGACCGCACGTCAAATTCCGTACTTTGTTCGTGAGTTGCGTTTGATTGTTTCCTGCCGGAGCAGTGTTGCGGAGGACGATCCTACGTTTGAAGTCCAGGTGGACTTCAAGGGGCAGGCGACCTCGGACGGCCCAGCGTGCGGTGCCAGTCCACCGGAAGCTCGGGTACCGGCCAGTTCGGGTCCGGGCGCCAGTCCTCCCAGCCGTCCCGGAACGGGGCCGTCCACGCTGTGATGGCCCGTACGGCGGCCCGGCCGGCGGACCGCACCCGTGCCGCCTGGCGCGGCGGCATCAGGCCCGCGCGCTGTGCCTGCGCGAACTCGTCCTCGTCCTTCCACTCCCAGCTCCGATCCGGGTAGACCGCGATGTCCAGGAAATGGTCCTCGGAGTCGACGCCACCGCTCCAACGGACGCGGGGCTCCTCCAGGTTCACGTACCAGTTGCGGAAGCGCCAGCCACGGTCCCAGAACAGCCAGACCGACCACGGGTCGGCGGGCCGGGCCAGCTTGAGGACGCCGGTGCCCAACCAGCGGCACTGGGCGAGGGCGCGGGGCTTGGTGTAGCGCGTGGACAGCGGCTCGTGGTGGATCTCCGTGCCGTCGGCCAGCCGTGGCTTGACGCAGCGCGTGTCGGCGGCCAGCCAGACGGCGAGCAACTCGTCGGTGTCCTGCACGACGGTCACCGGACGGCAGATGTGGATGCGGTCGCGGCCGTTGGCCCGGTAACGCCACAGGACCTGGTCCCCCGGCGCCCAGTGGGCGGCGCCGGTCGCGCCCCTCGTCTCCACCGTGTCCGCTGTCATGAGCAGATCTTAGGCGCGGCAAAGCCGCCGCGCCGTGACGAATCCCATTTCCTGGAGTGCACGGGAGGCGGACACGGGGGGAACGGCGGGCGGCCGGGGGCGCGCGTCGCGCCTCGCCCGCCGCCGCCGACCTCTCGTGCGCCGCGCAAGGGCGGCGCCGCGCGCCACCCCCACCCGCTACGCGGGCGCCCGCCCCCGGGGTCCGCCGACCGGCGTACGGGCCGCCCACGCGGGGCTCGTACGCCCGTACGGGGCTCGTACGGGGCTCGTTGCGGGGCTCGTACGCCGGTGCCGCGCGGGCGGTCCCGTACCGGCCTTACGGGTGCGTCATCCGCAACACGTCGAGGGCCTCGTCGAGCTGGGCCAGGGTCAGGTCGCCGCGCTCCACGTAGCCGGACTCCAGGACGACCTGACGGATGGTCTTGCGCTCGGCCAGCGAGCGCTTGGCCACCTTCGCCGCCTCCTCGTAGCCGATGTACCGGTTGAGCGGGGTGACCACCGACGGCGAGGACTCCGCGTACTCCCTGGCCCGCTCGACGTCGGCGGTGATCCCGTCGACGGTGCGGTCCGCGAGCAGCCGGGCCGCGTTGCCGAGCAGCCGGATGGACTCCAGCAGGTTCTTCGCGATCACCGGCAGCATCACGTTGAGCTCGAAGTTGCCCGCGGCCCCGGCCGTGGCCACCGTCGCGTCGTTCCCCGTGACCTGCGCGGCCACCATCAGCACCGCCTCGGGGATCACCGGGTTGACCTTGCCCGGCATGATCGAGGAGCCCGGCTGGAGGTCGGGCAGCGCGATCTCGGCGAGCCCGGTGCGCGGCCCGGAGGCCATCCACCGCAGGTCGTTGCAGATCTTGGTGAGGCCGACCGCGATGGTCCGCAACTGCCCGGAGGTCTCCACCAGGGCGTCGCGCGCGCCCTGCGCCTCGAAGTGGTTCCTGGCCTCGCTCAGCGGCAGCCCGGTGGCGCGGGCCACCTCGGCGATGACGGCGGCCGAGAAGCCGGGCGGGGTGTTGATGCCGGTGCCCACGGCGGTGCCGCCGAGCGGCAGTTCGGCCAGCCGCGGCAGCGCGCTGCGCAACCGCTCCACGCCGTAGCGCACCTGCGCCGCGTAGCCGCCGAACTCCTGACCCAGGGTGACCGGGGTGGCGTCCATCAGGTGCGTACGCCCCGACTTCACCACGTGGGCGAACTCCTGCGCCTTGCGCTCCAGCGCCTCGGCGAGGTGGTCGAGCGCCGGGATCAGGTCGGCGGTGACGGCCGCGGTAGCCGCGATGTGGATCGAGGACGGGAAGACGTCGTTGGACGACTGGCTGGCGTTGACGTGGTCGTTGGGGTGCACGGGCCGGCCGAGCCGTTCGGTGGCCAGCGTCGCGACCACCTCGTTGGTGTTCATGTTGGACGAGGTGCCCGAGCCGGTCTGGAACACGTCGACCGGGAAGTGCTCGTCCCACCGCCCGTCCGCGACCTCGCCCGCCGCGCCGGCGATGGCGTCCGCGATCTCCTTGTCGATCACCCCGAGCCCGGCGTTGACCGTGGCCGCCGCCGCCTTGATCTGGGCGAGCGCCTGGATGTGCGCCCGCTCAAGCCGCTGGCCCGACACCGGGAAGTTCTCCACCGCCCGCTGGGTCTGCGCCCGCCACTTGGCGTCCGCCGGGACCCGCACCTCACCCATCGAGTCATGCTCGATCCGGTACTGCTCGTCGCTCATCGTCGACCCACCTCCTGGCAAGACCAGCGTTTGTCCGGTTCCCGGTGTTCCCGAGCGACCCTATCGCCCGTGAATACCGTGAGTAACGCAGCAAGAGGGCAGGTCGGGAAGGAGGGCGACGGCTCACGCGGGGCGCGGCGCGCGCGGTGTGCGGGTGTTCCCGCGGCCGTGGGCGTCGCGACGGCGCTCACGGCGGGGGCCGCGGCCGGTGGCCCGCTGCGGCCGTGGTGCCCGCACGCGACACCTGGCATCTTCGGGCGCATGTCACAGCCGCTGCCCATGGAGTCCATCCGTGATGTACGGGCGCACCTGGCCGAGGTCGTGGAACGAGCCGATCGCGACGGCGTGCCCACGGTGATCACGCGCCGGGGCAAGCAGGTCGCCGCCGTCGTGTCCATCGAGGTGCTGCGCGGGTACCAGGAGTGGGAAGAGCGTGAGCTCAACCAGATCATCGATGAGCGCATGGCCAACCCGGCCCCCGGCGTCCCGCTCGGGGAGGTCGTGCGGGAGACGCTGGCGCGTGGTGAGTGAGTGCCGCGCCATCTCCCGCCCCGAAGGCCGAGTAGGGCCGTGCGAGGGTCCTGAGAGGCCCGCGCGGACATGGCCCTCCGTGCTGGGGCGCCGCCCCGGCCGCGCGGCGGTTCACGTCCCGACCGCCGTACGACGAGCCACCGCACGGCGAGAGCCCCCCGACGCCGGCAACGCGCCCCGGCCGGGGGCTCCCTCGTACGGCACTGGCCCGGGTCAGTCCGCAGTGCGCACCGGGATGCTGGTCAGCAGGGGCTGGGTCGGGGACGGGTCGGCGAAGAAGTCGTTGCCCTTGTCGTCCACGACGATGAACGCCGGGAAGTCCTCGACCTCGATCCGCCAGACGGCCTCCATGCCCAGCTCCTCGTACTCCAGGACCTCCACCTTCTTGATGCAGTCCTGCGCGAGGCGGGCGGCGGGGCCGCCGATGGAGCCGAGGTAGAAGCCGCCGTGGGTGGCGCACGCCTTGGTGACCTGGGCGGAGCGGTTGCCCTTGGCGAGCATCACCTTGGAGCCGCCGGCCGCCTGGAACTGCTCGACGTACGCGTCCATCCGGCCCGCCGTGGTCGGCCCGAAGGACCCGGACGCGTACCCCTCGGGAGTCTTGGCCGGGCCGGCGTAGTACACCGGGTGGTCCCTGAGGTACGCCGGCATCTCCTCGCCCGCGTCCAGCCGCTCCTTGATCTTGGCGTGCGCGATGTCGCGGGCGACGACCAGCGTGCCGGTGAGCGAGAGCCGGGTCTTGACCGGGTGCCGGGACAGCTCGGCCAGGATGGCGTCCATCGGCTGGTTGAGGTCGACGGCCACCGCGTCCAGGTCCGGGCCGGCGCCCTTGGTCAGCTCCTCGGCGGTGGTCTCCGGCAGGAAGCGCGCCGGGTCGGTCTCCAACTGCTCCAGGAAGACGCCCTCGGCGGTGATCTTCGCGACCGCCTGCCGGTCGGCCGAGCAGGAGACGGCGATGGCCACCGGGCAGGACGCGCCGTGCCGCGGCAGCCGCACCACGCGCACGTCGTGGCAGAAGTACTTGCCGCCGAACTGGGCTCCGATGCCGATCTTCTGGGTCAGCTCGAAGACCTTCTCCTCCAGCTCCCGGTCCCGGAAGCCGTGCCCGGTGGGCGAGCCCTCGGCGGGCAGCTCGTCCAGGTAGTGCGCGGAGGCGTACTTGGCGGTCTTGAGCGCGAACTCCGCGCTGGTGCCGCCGACGACGATCGCGAGGTGGTACGGCGGGCAGGCGGCGGTGCCGAGGGAGCGGATCTTCTCCTCGAGGAACCTCATCATCGACGCCTCGTTCAACACCGCCTTCGTCTCCTGGTAGAGGAAGGACTTGTTGGCCGAGCCGCCGCCCTTGGCCATGAAGAGGAACTTGTAGGCGTCGCCGTCCGTCGCGTACAGCTCGATCTGCGCGGGGAGGTTGGAGCCGGTGTTCTTCTCGTCCCACATGGTCAGCGGGGCCATCTGCGAGTACCGCAGGTTGAGCTGGGTGTACGCGTCGTAGATGCCGCGCGAGAGAGCCTCCTCGTCGCCGCCGGCCGTCAGCA
This sequence comes from Streptomyces sp. MGP-BFMKR1, assembly GCF_057766585.1. Lineage (NCBI taxonomy): Bacteria > Bacillati > Actinomycetota > Actinomycetes > Kitasatosporales > Streptomycetaceae > Streptomyces > Streptomyces sp. MGP-BFMKR1. The sequence continues at coordinate 3,044,437 of NZ_CM173408.1, read as the reverse complement.
CCTGCTGGCCGCGCTTGCCCATCACGATCGCGGTCCCGGTGTCCTGGCACATCGGGAGCACGCCGGCCGCCGCGATGTTGGCGTTCTTCAGCAGGTCGAGCGCCACGAACCGGTCGTTCGGGCTGGCCTCCGGGTCGTCCAGGATGCGCCGCAACTGGGCGAGGTGGGCCGGGCGCAGGTAGTGCGAGATGTCGTGCATGGCCTCGGCCGCCAGCTTCCGCAGCGCCTCCGGCTCCACCTTGAGGAACGTCCGCCCGTCCGCCTCGAAGGTGCTCACACCCTCGGCGGTCACGAGCCGGTACGGGGTGGCGTCCGGGCCAACGGGAAGCAGATCCGTGTACGCGAACTCAGGCATCGGGGGCCAATCCTCACTGCGGTTAGTCGCTGACGTCCATGGCAGGCGCTTCCCGGGGCAGAGCGAGGGGAGCGCCCACCAGGGTAGAACGGCGGTCCGACACCGTGTCGGTGAGGTGCGGCTCAGTAGTCCCAGCCGCCTCTATCGCGATCTATCGCGTATCGCTACGCTGGGGCGCGTGGACGAACACCAGCCGGTTCCCTTGACCAAGCCCGACGCCGCACCCGCGACCGCCGCCCCGGCCGTGCCGGCGGATGCCATCCGGGCCTCCGACGCCGACCGCGACCGCGTCGCCGACATCCTCCGCGAGGCCCTCGCGGAGGGGCGGCTGACCGCAGAAGAGCACGCCGAGCGGATCGGCGGGGTGTACGAGGCGAAGACGCGGGGTGAACTCGCCCCGTTCGTACGGGATCTGCCGACGGCGGGCGCCGTGGCGGACCCGGACGGGGCGCGGGCGGCGCGCCCCGCGTCCGCCAGCACGCCCACGCTGCCGCCCCCGCGCAACTCGCTCACCGACAACCTGATCGCGGTCTTCGGCGGCGCCGGCCGCCGGGGGCGCTGGCGGGTCGGCCGCAAGACCAACGCGTTCGCGCTCTTCGGGGGCGTGGAGATCGACCTGACGGAGGCGGTCTTCGAGCAGCAGGAGATCGTCATCCAGGCCACCGCGATCTTCGGCGGCGTGGAGATCCGGGTGCCGGAGAACGTCACCCTGCGCTCCGCGGGCACCGGCATCTTCGGCGGCTTCGACGTCGCCGACACGGAAGCGGAGGACCCGGCGGCCCCGGTGGTGGTCGTCAGCGGCTTCGCGGTCTTCGGTGGCGTGGAGGCCAAGCCCAAGCGCGGGAAGCGGGTCCGGAACCTGAACGCTTAGGGGGCGCGAACGAACGGTCGAAAACCCCCAGTACGGCGGGCCAGAAAGGCACAGCTCCACGCGCCGAACGGAACGTCTGTACGACGCGAGGCAACCGTGTGCATAAGCACCCGCACAGCGGGTAAAGCTTCGTGCATCGTCTCTCGTACGGCTGCGGGCGCGAACGGTCGTGCGCAGCGAGGCGGGCAAGGGTGACCCAAACCGGAGCCGTCGTCAGGAGTAGACCGTGCTGCAACCGCATCACCCCCTGCAGGACGCCGCCGTGCCCCCGCAGCGTGAGCACGCTCGCGATCAGGCCGGCCCCTGGCATTCCGAGGCGGTGTGCCGCCGCGACGAAGCCGGGCTCTTCTTCGCCCCCTCCAAGGAACCGACCGCCGCCCGACTGTCCCGGGAAGAGGCCGCGAAGCGGGTCTGTGCCCGCTGCCCGGTCATGGTCGAGTGCCGGGAGCACGCACTCATACAGCCCGAGCCGTACGGCGTGTGGGGTGGCCTCACGGCCGCCGAGCGCCGCGTGGTGCTGGCCCGCCGCAGGCGGCGGGAGGCGGAGCTCCAGCGGGCGGTGCGGGTCGCCGCGGCGGGCTGACGACGCCCCCGCCAGCCGGCTCACGCCTGCCCGCGGCCCACGCCCTGACCCGACCCAGGTGCCACCGCTGTCCCGCGTCCCACGCGCGCGGAAAGCGGGGGAGCCGGGTCCGCCCTCGATCGGCGGACCCGGCTCCGTTGTGCCCTACCCACGCTGTCCGGTACCAGCCCGTCCGTGTCGGCGCCCGTGCGTGCCAGTGCCCGTCCGTGCCGGCGACCGCCCGTGTCAGCGACTGTCTCCCCGCGGCTGTGACGTACGAGCCGCCGTCGGGTACCGGTCGCGTGGCGCCGACGGCCGCGTCGTACGGGTGGCTGTGCGGCCCGGGCGGCTGGGTCGTACGGGCGGTCGCGTCGTACGGGCGGCGCGCGCCGTCAGTGGGCTTCGGTGGGCGGCGCCTGTCGGGGGCGGTGGCTCAGCGGGCGCGCTCGAAGTCGACCGAGGCGTACGCGCGCAACTTGGACAGCCGGTGGGTGGAGTCGATCTGCCGGATCGTGCCCGACTTCGAGCGCATGACCAGCGACTGGGTGGTCGCGGTCTCGGCCCGGTAGCGCACGCCGCGCAGCAGGTCGCCGTCGGTGATGCCGGTGGCGACGAAGAACACGTTGTCGCCGCTGACCAGGTCGTCGGTCTGGAGCACCCGGTCCAGGTCGTGGCCCGCGTCCAGGGCGCGCTGGCGCTCCACGTCGTCCTTGGGCCACAGCCTGGCCTGGATGGTGCCGCCCAGGCACTTGATCGCGCACGCCGCGATGATGCCCTCCGGGGTGCCGCCGATGCCGAGCAGCAGGTCCACGCCGGTGCCTTCGCGCACGGCCATGATCGCGCCCGCGACGTCGCCGTCCGAGATGAACTTGATCCGGGCCCCGGCCTCCCGGACCTCCTTCACGATGGAGTCGTGGCGCGGCCGGTCCAGGATGACGACGGTGACGTCCTCCGGGCTCGAGCGCTTGGCCTTGGCGATGCGCCGGATGTTCACGCCGACCGGGGCCGTGATGTCCACGAACTCGGCCGCCTCCGGGCCCGTCACGAGCTTGTCCATGTAGAAGACGGCCGACGGGTCGAACATGGAGCCGCGCTCGGCGACGGCGAGCACCGAGACCGCGTTGGCCATGCCCTTGGCGGTGAGCGTGGTGCCGTCCACCGGGTCGACGGCCACGTCGCACTCCGGGCCGGTCCCGTCGCCGACGCGCTCGCCGTTGAAGAGCATCGGCGCTTCGTCCTTCTCGCCTTCGCCGATGACGACGACGCCGTTCATCGAGACCGTGTGCACGAGCGAACGCATGGCCTTGACTGCCGCGCCGTCCGCGCCGTTCTTGTCGCCACGGCCGACCCAGCGACCGGACGCCATGGCGCCGGCCTCGGTCACCCGGACCAGCTCCAACGCCAGGTTGCGGTCGGGAGCCTCGGGGCTGACTTCGAGGGGGGACGGCAGATGATGCTCGGTCATCGGAACGCACCTTTCTGTACGGCGACGGCCGTGTGACCCCTCCCGCCCGAAGCGGGGCAAGGAGGGCGAGGGTGTGCACGACTTTATCGGTACGCCGCGAAAATGAGCAGTGGACCCCACGTATGAGCGCGATCACTCGGCCTGCGGAGATCCACCGCGCGGCGGATCGGGGCCGCTGGTCAGACCGCTCGGGTCATAGGGGACCATGGTGCTGTGGCCGGTAAGCGTGGTGAGAATCGAACCGTACAGAATCTGGTGCTGTCGTTGGGCGTGACGATGGTCGCCGCAGCGGGCATCTACGTCTTCATTCCGCACGATGACAGCAAGGACCCGATCAAGACGGTGAACACCCGCGTCGAGGTCGACCAGGTGCGCCGGACGGCCCCCTACGCCGTCGCCGCCCCCGAGGGACTGCCCAGGGAGTGGCGCGCCACCTCGGTCAGCTACCGGGGGCGGTCGGACCTCGGCGCCGTATGGCACCTGGGGTACCTGACGCCCGACAAGGAGTACGTCGGCGTCGAGCAGAGCGACACGGACCGCGTGCGGCAGTACGTGGCCGACGTCACGCACAAGGCCAAGCAGCGCGGCGGCGCCGTCGAGGTCGACGGCAAGAAGTGGAACCGGTACGCGGGCGAGAAGTACAACGCGCTGGTCCGCGAGGAGCCGGGCGTCACGACCGTGGTCACCGGCACCGCGCCCGAGCAGGACCTGTTGCGGATGGTCGACGCGCTGGAGATGAAGAAGGGCCAGCGGCCCAGCTTCGCCCCACAGGGCACCGAGTCCCCCTCGGCCAAGCCTGCCGAGTAATGCCCTAGCGGACCAGCGGGCCAGCGAGTTCGGCAGGTCAACGGCCCGGCGGCCCGGCGGGCCAACGGTCGTGTGGCGGCCCGACGGCCGGCCCGACGCGGCCGGCGCGACCGCGCGAGCGCGGTGTGCGGGCCGCTCCCGAGACGCGCGACGCCCCCGACCCGGGTGGGGGTGCGGGGGCGCGGTACGGCGTGGCCGGCGGTCGGGGCCGCCGGCGGCGGCCGGAGCCGGGATCGGGCTCAGACGGTGGTGACGACCTCGTCGTACTCCAGGCGCGGCGAGCGGGGGTTGAACGCGCCCTCGCCCGGCTTGCCCAGGTTGACCACGGCCAGCACCTGGTGGTCGCCGTCGGCGAAGAACTCCTTGCTCAGGCCGGCCGCGTCGAAGCCGGTCATCGGGCCGGCGGCGAGGCCGGCGGCGCGGACGCCGAGGATGAAGTAGCCGATCTGGAGCGAGGCGTTGAACGTGCCGGCCTGCTCGCGCACCGGGCGCTCGGCGAAGAAGGCGTCCTTGATGCCCGGGGCGTGCGGGAAGAGCTTGGGCAGCTCCTCGTGGAACTCGTGGTCCACGGCGAGCACGGCCACCAGCGGGGCGGCGGCGGTCTTCGGGCGGTTGCCCTCGGCCATGTGCGAGACCAGGCGCTCACGGGCCTCGGGCGAGCGGACGAGCAGCACCCGCAGCGGCGACATGTTGAACGCCGTGGGGGCGTACTTGACCAGGTCGTAGATCGCCTTGATCTGCTCCTCGGTCACCGGCTCGTCGGTGAAGGTGTTGGCCGTGTGGGCCTCACGGAAGAGCAGGTTCTGGGCGGTCGCGTCCAGGGCGAGAGTCATGACATACCTTCTGCTTGTTTGTGCTGGTCTCGCGGCACAAGGCCGAGCTTGGCGTCTCTCACTGTACGCTTTTTAGATTAAGTTTCAACTAAAACGGGGCGAGGGTGCCCCAGGTCACGCACGCGCGATCGGGGCACGCCCTCGCCCCCCACGCAGCACGCCGCCCCACCCGCCCGGGCCGCGTGGACGCGGGTCGGGCCGGAGGGGCGGATCGGGTGGCGTCAGGTCAGCCCTCGCCCTCGCCGGGCGCCGAGCCCGACGAACCGGCGGAGCGGTCCGACCGGCCGGAGCCGGCCGCTTCCGACGTGTCGGCGGCGTCGGCGGAATCGGAGCGCTCGGCGAGGGCGGCGTCGAGCCGCGCCCGCGCGCCGTCCAGCCAGCGGCGGCACACCTGCGCCAGCTCCTCGCCCCGCTCCCACAGCGCGAGCGACTCCTCCAGCGTGGTGCCGCCCGTCTCCAGCCGCCGCACCACCTCGACCAGCTCGTCCCGCGCCTGCTCGTACCCGAGCGCGGTCTCGGTCGACTTCTCGCCCGTCTTCACCATGCCTCCAGCCTATGTGCGCGGTACGACAGCGCGGTCGCGCTCGTACGGCGTCCCCCGCGCGCGGGGGACGCCCGCGGGGCGGGGACCGGACACGGCGGGTCCGCGTTGCACCTGGACCGCGCTCGGGACAGGGCGCGGCGGGGAACCTCGGCCGTTCGGTCGCCGGCGTCCGACCGTGCCCGTTGTCCGGCATATCGGTTCGAACCCATCGGAAGGAAGCGATCGTGGCACGAATCCTGCGAAGGCTCAGCACGGCCACGGCCACGGCCCTGCTCGGCGTGGCCGGCCCCGGCCCGTCGGGCCCGCGTACGCCCCCTCGCTACGACTCCTCAGCCGGCCGCTCGGCCGTCACCGTGAACGCGCCGTCGGCGACCCGGGCGCGCAGTCGCTCGCCGTCGGAGACCTCGGCGGCATCCCGTACCACCGCGCCGTCCTCGTGCTGGAGCACCGCGTACCCCCGGCGGAGGGTCGCCGCGGGGGACAGGGCCACCACGCGCGCGCGGGTGTGGGCGAGTTCCGAGTCGGCGCGGTCGAGGAGGTGGCGCAGCGTGCCGCGGCTGCGGTGCAGCAGGGCCGCGACCTGCTCCTCGCGGTCGTCCACCATGCGCTCCGGCTGCCGCAGGCACGGCCGGGCCAGGGCCGCGGCCAGGCCGCGCTCCTCGCGGTCGAGCTGGCCACCGACCGCGCGCAGCGCGCGCTCGCGCAGGTGCTGCACCCGGGTCAGCTCCTCGCCGACGTCCGGTACCACCTTCTTCGCCGCGTCCGTGGGCGTGGAGGCCCGCAGGTCGGCGACGAGGTCGAGCAGCGGCGAGTCCGGCTCGTGGCCGATGGCCGACACCACCGGCGTACGGCAGGCGGCCACGGCCCGGATCAACTGCTCGTCGGAGAACGGCAGCAGGTCCTCCACGCTGCCGCCGCCGCGCGCCACCACGATCACGTCGACCTCGGCATGGGCGTCGAGCTCCTTGACCGCCTCGACGACCCGCGGCACCGCGTGCACCCCCTGCACCGGCACCGTGCGCACCTCGAACCGCACCGCCGGCCAGCGCAGCCGCGCGTTCTCCAGCACGTCCCGCTCGGCCGCCGAGGCCCGCCCGCAGACCAGGCCGACGAGCTGCGGCAGGAACGGCACCGGGCGCTTGCGGTCGGCCGCGAAGAGGCCCTCGGCGGCCAGCGACTTCTTCAGCCGCTCCAGCCTGGCCAGCAGCTCGCCCACGCCCACCGGGCGGATCTCCGCCGCCCGCAGCGAGAGCTGGCCGCGCGGCGCGTACCACTCCGGCTTGGCGTGCACCACGACCCGCGCGCCCTCCGAGACCGAGTCCGCCACCTGCTCGAAGACGGACCGGAAGCACGTGACGGTCAGGGAGATGTCGTACGAGGGGTCGCGCAGCGTCAGGAACACCACGCCCGCGCCCGGCCGCCGGGAGAGCTGGGTGATCTGCCCCTCCACCCACACCGCCCCCAACCGGTCGATCCAGCCCCCGATGAGCCGGGACACCTCGCCGACCGGAATGGGCGTCTCCGCAGACGTTTGCCTAGCCATGCGCACGAGCGTAGCCGCGGCCACCGACAGCGCCCGGCGCCCGGAAGTGGGCGCGGACGCTCCCGGCCGCCGTCAGCGTGCGCCGGCGCCCGGGTCGCCGGGGCCGTTCGACGGGCCTGTCGTACCGCTCGTACCACCCGTACTACCCGCACCACCCGTACCGCCCGCCGCGCGCCCGCGCCACTGCGCCGCCAGCACCACGAAGCCCACGCCCAGCCAGATCGCGCCGATGAGCTGTGCCGTGCTCGACGCCTCCACGATCACCGCGATGACGATGCCCATGCCGACCAGCGGCACCAGCACGTGCCGCAACACGCTCGGCACCTCGGCCCGCTTGCGTACCCAGAACCAGCCGATCACCGACGCGTGCAGCAGCGCGAACGCGGTCAGGGCGCCGACGTCGACCACCGAGACCAGCCGGTCGAGCCCGTCGTCGCGCCGGGCCGCCCACACCGCCGCGACCAGCGTGACCACGGCGGCGCTGAGCAGCGCCCGGCGAGGCACCCCGCTGTGCGCGTTCACCTTGGCCACCACGCCGGGCAGCCGCCGGTCGCGTGCCATCGCGAACAGCAGCCGCCCGGCCGCGGCCTGCCCGGCCAGCGCCGCGAACGCCGCGCCGATCGCCTTGCTCACCGCCACCAGGTCGTGCAGCCAGGTGCCCACGGAGGAGTCGACCGCGGCGTAGAAGGCACCGCCCTGCGCGGCGGGATCGGCGGCCAGCTCCGAGGACGAGGTGGGGGAGAGCAGCGCGGCCAGGTAGGTCTGCACGATGAACAGGAAGCCCGCCACGGCCAGGCAGGTCAGCACCGCGCGCGAGACCCGCGCCGGGCCCGCGGCGCTGCGCCACCCGCTCCCCTTGCCCGCCGGCGCACCCCCTCCGACCGCCGGCGCGCCGGCTCCGCCCCCCTTGCTCCCCTTGCCCCCCTTACGGGTCGTACCGCCCTTACCGTCTTCACTGCCTTTACCGCCCTTACCGTCACCGTCGTCCAGCGTCTCCTCCGCGAACGAGGCGATGGCGTCGAAGCCCAGGTACGACAGGACGGCCACCGACACCGCGCCGAACACGGCCGACATCGTGAACCCGCTCTGCCCGGTCAGGGGCGAGAGCCAGTCGCGCTGCGCGCCGTGCGCGGCCAGCTCCACCAGCGCGGCGGCCACGAACACCAGCAGCACCGCGATCTCCATCGCGAGCACCAGGAACCCGACCAGCGCCGCCGCCCGCACGCCCCACAGGTTGAGCCCGGTGGTCACCACGACGGCGATCGCGGTCCACACCCACCGGTCCACCGACGGCACCAGCTCCTCCATCGCGATGCCGGAGAAGAGGTACGCGACCGCGGGGATGAGCAGGTAGTCGAGCATCGCCATCCACCCGGCGATGAAGCCGGGGCCCTCGCCCAGCCCGACCCGGGCGTAGGTGAAGACGGAGCCGGCGCGCGGGGCGACGCGGACCATCTGGGCGTACGAGTACGCGGTGAAGGCCATCGCCACCGTCGCCACCAGGTACACCAGCGCCACCGCGCCGTGCGACTTGGCGTCCAGGGTGCCGAAGACACCGACGGGAGCCATCGGGGCGATGAACAACAGGCCATAGACGACCAGATCGCGGAAGGTGAGCGTGCGTCGCAGTGTGGCCTGTGTGGTCTTCGGGCCGGCCATGATGCCTCCGTAGGTCGCGCGCCTCGGCTCAGTCTGATCCACCCGCGCGCCCTTTCAGCGCTGCGGCACGGCCGTACCATGGTCAGCATGACCGCAACGCCCAGCCCGACGCCCGCCACGGCCCCCAGCGGAGATGCTTCGCGCGCCACCGGCCGGGTCCTGCTCGCAGCCCCGCGGGGGTACTGCGCGGGTGTGGACCGTGCCGTGATCGCTGTCGAGAAAGCCCTGGAGCAGTACGGCGCACCCATCTACGTGCGCAAGGAAATCGTCCACAACAAGTACGTCGTACGGACCCTGGAGAAGAAGGGCGCGATCTTCGTCGAGGAGACGGAGGAGGTGCCCGAGGGCTCCATCGTGATCTTCTCGGCGCACGGCGTCGCGCCGGTCGTCCACGAGGAGGCGGCCGAGCGCCGCCTCGCCACCATCGACGCGACCTGCCCGCTGGTGACCAAGGTCCACAAGGAAGCCGTCCGGTTCGCCAAGGACGACTACGACATCCTCCTCATCGGCCACGAGGGCCACGAGGAGGTCATCGGCACCAGTGGCGAGGCGCCCGACCACGTCACGCTGGTCGACGGCCCCGACGACGTCGCGAACGTCGAGGTCAGGGACGAGTCCAAGGTCGTGTGGCTCTCCCAGACCACCCTCTCCGTGGACGAGACGATGGAGACGGTGGACGCCCTCAAGGAGAAGTTCCCCCAGCTCATCAGCCCGCCGAGCGACGACATCTGCTACGCGACGCAGAACCGCCAGGTCGCCGTCAAGCAGATAGCCGCTGACTCCGACCTGGTCATCGTCGTCGGTTCGAAGAACTCCTCCAACTCGGTGCGGCTGGTCGAGGTCGCGCTCGGCGCCGGCGCCAAGGCCGGCCACCTGGTCGACTACGCGAGCGAGATCGACGAGGCGTGGCTCGAAGGGGTGCGCACCGTCGGCGTCTCCTCGGGCGCGTCGGTGCCCGACGTGCTGGTCGAGGGCGTGCTCGACTGGCTCGCCGAGCGCGGGTTCGCGGACGTCGAGGTGGTGCAGCCGATGCAGGAGAGCATCACGTTCTCGCTGCCCAAGGAGTTGCGCCGGGACCTGCGCGCCGAGGCGGCGGCAGCGGCCTCCCGTGGCCCCGTCGAGGGGGAAGCCACCGCCTGACCCGATCGGGCGCCCGGGCCCGGGCCGCCAGGCCCCAGCCTCGCGCCCGCCATCGGCCGACGTCGCTCGGGCTGGGCCCAGGCCGGGGCGCGGGAAGCCTCCGCGCCCCGGCCGGCCCGTTCGTTACGCCCCCGCGCGCCGGCGCGCTCCCCCTGGCGACGGCCCGGCGGACGGGGGCGAGACCGGTTCGCTGCGGCGGGGCCGAACCCTGCCGGATGGGGTCGAGCCGGTCCGGCCCGGTGGGGCCCGGTGGGGCCGAGTCCGACGGAGCGAGACCCGATCTGGACCTGCCGAAGCGGCGGCGAGCGTCGACGAAGAGGGCGGCGGCCCGTCGAATCGGGGTCAGGGCCGGCCGCCCCGTCGTAGCGTGGTCTTCATGAACGTATTCGGTGTGGACATCGGCGGCTCCGGCATCAAGGGCGCACCGGTCGACCTGGAACGCGGCGACCTGGCGGCCGAACGACACAAGGTGCTCACCCCGCATCCGGCGACCCCGGACGCCGTGCTCGACGGCGTCTGCGAGGTGATCGAGCACTTCGGTTGGTCCGGCCCGGTCGGGGCCACCTATCCCGGGGTGGTGGTCGACGGCGCGGCGCGTACCGCCGCCAACGTGGACAAGGCGTGGATCGGCGTGAACGCCGCGCAGAAGCTCGCCGAGCGGGTGGGCGCGCCCGTCACGCTGGTCAACGACGCGGACGCGGCGGGCATCGCGGAGCTGCGGTTCGGCGCCGGGCGGGGCAGGACCGGGACCGTCATCCTGCTGACGTTCGGCACCGGCATCGGCAGTGCCGTCTTCAGCGGCGGGCAGTTGGTGCCCAACACGGAGCTGGGCCACCTGGAACTGCACGGTCACGAGGCCGAGGCGCGCGCCTCCACCCGGGCCAAGGAGGAGGGGGACCTGAGCTGGCAACACTGGGCGCGCCGGGTACAGAAGTACCTCGCCCACGTGGAGATGCTGTTCTCGCCCGAGCTGTTCATCATCGGCGGCGGCGTCAGCCGCAAGGCGGACAAGTTCCTGCCGCTCATCGAGGGCATCCAGGCCGAGGTGGTGCCCGCGCAGCTCCGGAACAACGCGGGGATCGTCGGCGGGGCGATGGCCGCGGCGCTCGCCGGCCGGCCCGCCGGCTCGGCCTCCCACCCGCACCCGGCCGCGACCACCCTCACCACGCCCGGCCTGGGCTCGGCCGCCGGCTTCTGACCTCTGGCCGCCCGGTCCACGGCCGCCCCGGCCTGCGGGGCTGCCCTGGCCTGGCTGGCTGCCCTGGCCCGCGGGGTCGTGGACGCGGCCGGCGCCTCAGCGCCCGCGGGCGGCGGCCCGGCCGGGCCGCCCCTCGGGCCCCCGCCCAGCCCGCGGAGCCAGGCGCTGGCCTTCGGCGTACGCGACGTCCTCGCCCGGCGCCGCGGGCTGGGCCGGCCCCGGCCGGTCGGCCTCGCGCTCGTGCGCGCCGGCGCGTTCGGCGCCGGCCGACTGCGCCCCGGCGTGCTGCCGGGCCCGCCGCTGGCGCCGGCCGACCAGCGCGACGCGACGTATGAGGACGATCAGGCCGGTGATCAGCGTGCCCGTGTACAGCCAGCCGACCTCGAGCGAGAGCGCGGTGACGACGTTCATCGCGTGCTCGCCGAACCCGTCCCCGCCCTCGCCCAGCGGGACGAGCCCGACCGCGAAGGCGATCGGCACGCTGACCGGCCCGGCGACCAGGTCCGCCGGCCGCACCCACACCCCGCTGGCCGCGCAGACCAGCAGGAAGAACAGGCCGTACGCGACCGTCGAGCCGGACAACAGCAGCGCGGCCAGGCACCCCACGGCGAGCATGGCGAGAGTGGCCAGCATGCCGGTGCCGAACCCGGTCAGCTTGGGCTCGGGGAGTCTGCGCACCGCGGCGAGCAGCGGCTCGGGCAGCGGCCCGGCGGCCCGCGCCCGGTAGACGGTGGCGTTCTCACCGGTGTCGGCGCCGGCACCGCCGACACCGACACCGGCCGGACCTCCGGCGGGCGGCCGGGGCGGCGGTGCCGTACGGCGGGGCGTACGCGTACTGGGTCGTTCCACCGCACCAACGTAGGTCGCCCCGTGCCGGTGCAGGGGCCATGGACACGCGCTTTGACTCACCTTGATTGTGTGTTCGACCGATAGTCCGCCCGGCGGGGTACTCGATACGGCCGTACGGGCGCATGCCGGGCGCAGCGGAAATCCTCGCGGCGCCCGGGGGTGGGGGATTGGACTCCCGGGCGGCCGGACGGCCGGGCGGGGGAGTGTTCGGAGTGGGCCCGTAGACTGGTGGACCGGCCCGTCCGGGCCCGCCCTACCCAATTCTCGCTACGGGAAGTCGCCACGTGTCGCTCACGATCGGAATCGTCGGCCTGCCGAATGTCGGCAAGTCGACCCTGTTCAACGCCCTGACCAAGAACGACGTGCTGGCGGCCAACTACCCGTTCGCCACCATCGAGCCGAACGTCGGCGTCGTGGGCGTGCCCGACCCCCGCCTCGACACCCTCGCCGAGATCTTCTCCTCGCAGCGCAAGCTGCCGGCGACGGTGGACTTCGTGGACATCGCGGGCATCGTCCGCGGCGCGTCGGAGGGCGAGGGCCTGGGGAACAAGTTCCTCGCGAACATCCGCGAGTCGGACGCGATCTGCCAGGTCATCCGGGCCTTTCAGGACGAGAACGTGGTCCACGTGGACGGCAAGGTCTCGCCCAAGGACGACATCGAGACGATCAACACCGAGCTGATCCTGGCCGACCTCCAGTCCATCGAGAAGGCGCTGCCCCGGCTCACCAAGGAGTCGCGCCTGCAGAAGGACAAGGTGCACGTGGTGGCCGCGGCCGAGGCCGCGCAGAAGATCCTCGAAGAGGGCCGCACCCTCTTCTCGGCCGGCATCACCCGCAACACGGAGCAGGGCCAGCTCCTGCACGAGCTGCACCTGCTGACCACCAAGCCGTTCCTGTACGTCTTCAACGTGGACGAGGACGAGCTGGTCGACGAGTCCTTCAAGGACGCCCAGCGCGCCCTGGTGGCCCCGGCCGAGGCGATCTTCCTCAACGCGAAGATCGAGTCCGAGCTGATCGAGCTGTCCGACGACGAGGCCCTGGAACTCCTCCAGTCCATGGGCCAGGAAGAACCGGGCCTCGCCACCCTGGCCCGCGTCGGCTTCGAGACCCTGGGCCTCCAGACCTACCTGACCGCCGGCCCCAAGGAGGCCCGCGCCTGGACCATCAAGAAGGGCGCGACGGCCCCGGAGGCGGCGGGCGTCATCCACACGGACTTCCAGAAGGGCTTCATCAAGGCCGAGGTCATCTCCTTCGACGACCTGGTCGCCACCGGCTCGGTCGCCGACGCCCGCGCGGCGGGCAAGGCGCGCATGGAGGGCAAGGACTACGTGATGCAGGACGGGGACGTGGTGGAGTTTCGGTTCAACGTGTAATGGCCGGCGTGGGCGGCTTGTCGCTACAGCGCCGCTGACCTGGTGAAGGCGCAGGTCAGGAAGGGTTCGACTCTTTGGGGTCGGGCCCTTTCCCTGCGCGTGGGAGGGGGCGGGGATAGATGAGCCCCGTCACCCGTTCACAACCTCCGCGGACAGAGCAACTCGAAGGTGGAACGGAATGGCGCGGACGGGCCGGCGGCAGACCGCCGGCCTTGCCCGAGAACCCTACAAGGCCCGCAGCGTGGTCGAACGCTGCTTCAACCGTCGCCTGAAACGTTTCCGTGTGGCCGCCAGCCTCAACTTAACTCACCGACCGCTACAGAGCCGAAACCTCCCTTCCAGGCTTCGGCCGGTCACTGTCGTGTCTCCCAGCGCACCGCCTCGTCAAGGACGGACCGAGCTCCGTCGAAATCCGCCAGGCGGGCGGCGACGGTGCGTGCGGCGAGGTGCTGGGGCAGGGCGGCTGAGAACTTCAGGCCCTGCACGGCGCGCGGGTTGACCTCGGGGAGGACCAGGCGGTCGGCGAGGTCGGTGCGGGCGGCCTGCCAACTCCGCGGTGTCGTTGCCGTACTGAGGCGGATCCGGACGTCGTCGGGCTGTTGTACGGGGTCGGCAAGGGCCCCGAGGGAGGCGACCAGGGTGGCGTTGGCGCGGAAGCCGGCCCAGGTCCACCACTCGAGCTTGTCGCCCTCGCGGAGTAGAAGTGTCGCGCGCTTGTTGACGTGCGCGGCGCGGTTCTCACGAAGTTCGGCGAGACGTGCTTGTGCGCGCTGGGTGAGGCGGACGGGCGGATCCTCGCCGAGGAGCACGTCGCGCATAGCGCGAGTGAGTGGGAAGGAGAGGCCACTGAGCCCGTAACTGTCCCAGCGGGCACGGCCGCCGGCTTCCGCGGGTTCGACGAAGGCGCGTCTGCGGTTGAAGTCGATATGGCCGACCCGCCAGCTGCGTCCGCCGAGGAGTAGCAGGCGCGGCCCCTCACGCTGTTCCAACAGCAGCCGAGGGTCGATGGTGCCGAGGTCCCTGCGACCGAAGTAGACGGTGAATTGCGGCGGGGCGGTGAACGCGGCGGTGAGGGCCATGAAGTGGCGGCGGCCGAAGTGCTTCTCAGCCTGGGGGCCGATGAAGAGGAGCCCCCCATCGGTGTCGAGAAATCCCTCGTCGACCAGGTACTTCATAATCGGCGTCGCGCTCTTGTCGAAGGGGGCGAGGCCGTTCCACTCCTCGTGCCAGGTGCGGTCGCCGAGTGTGTGCTGCTGCAGGGCTGCGGCGAGAATCTGCTGGGCGACAAGGTGGCTCGGCTGGGGTGGCGGGACGACGGGCTCGATCCAGTGGCGGCCCCACAGCAGGAGCAGTGCCGCAGCTTTCAGAAGGGCGGGCTCTTCGGTGGCGAGGAAGAGAGTGTTGCGTGCGGTCCCGGTGCGCCGTCCTGTGCGGCCCAGGCGTTGCAGGAAGGCGGCGACGGTGGCAGGGGCGCCGATCTGAATGACCCGATCCAGATCTCCTACGTCGATGCCGAGCTCAAGGGTCGAGGTGGAAACGATCACGCAGTCGCGAGCCTCGGCGAAGGCTTCTTCGGAGCGGCGCCGTTCGTCGAGGGAGAGGGAGGAGTGGGAGAGGTACGTCGTCACGCCGCGGAGACGGAGTTTCTCACCGAGTTCTTCGACCGAGGCGCGGGAGTCGCAGAAGACGAGACGCTTTTCGCCGCCGTGGAGGAGAGCGATGAGTTTGGCCGCGTTGTCAAGGGAGCCCACGTAGTCGAGTTCGATGTCGCCAGGTGGTGGGGCGCTCCCTGCGGACGGCTTGCCATGAACGCCGGGTGCGACGACGCGGCCCGTTCGCTCGTGTGGTCGTGCCCCCTGCAGCCAGTGCAGCAGGTCCTTGGGGTTGCCGACAGTGGCGGACAAGCCGATGCGCTGGATGCGCCGACCAGCGAGACGCTCGAGACGTTCGAGTACGGCGAGCAGGTGCCAGCCGCGGTCGTCCGAGGCGAAGGCGTGCACCTCGTCGACAACCACGACCCGCACCCCACCGAGCATGTGTTTGTGATCGGTTTTCTCGCTGATGAGCTGTGCTTCGAGGGATTCCGGAGTGGTCAGGAGGATGTCCGGGCTTTCGACTCGCATGCGCTTGCGGACGGACTCCTTGGTATCGCCGTGCCACAGCCCCGCCGTTCGGCCGAGCCAGCCCGAGTAGGTCTCGAGGCGCGGTTCGAGGTTGTTGAGGAGGGCCTTGAGGGGGGCGAGGTAGAGCACCGACGTGCCCTGCCAGCCGCCGGCTTCCATGGCCGCGAGCAGCGGGAAGGAGGCCGCCTCCGTCTTGCCGCCCGCGGTGGGGGCGAGCAACACGGCGTCCTCGCCGTCCATCAGCGGATCGATAGCTGCCTTCTGTAGGGGGCGCAGGTCGGGCCAGCCGAGGGTGTTGACGATGTGGTGCAGGAGCACGGGATGCAGGCGGTCCACCGGATCCGGACCTTTTGCCTGTTCCGCTGCCATCACAGCTCCAGGTCGATGTCGTCGGCGGCCGCCGCGTTGCGTTCCACATCGGTCAGTTCAGTCCCGGACACCGTGAGTCGGTAGTGGAGCCGCGGATTGAAATCCTCGAACTGGTCGATCCGGTCGAGGACATCCCCGACGAGCTTCTTCAGGAAGATCCGGGGGGCGACGCCGACCTTTCCGCCCAAATGTCCGCCGACGGCCTTGGCGAGGTCGTCGACGTACCCCTCGTCGACCACCCCCCGGATCCGTACCGGATCGCCCGCTCCGGCGGCGTACAGGTCCCGGACCTTCAGCCCGAGCTGGACGAGACTTTCCCCGGTGAAGCCTGGCAGGCGGATCTGCACGGCACGCGGGTTGTCGAAGCGTGGGTCGGTCGTGAAGTCGGTGGCGAGCCGCTGTGCCAGGGGGGCGAGCCTCTGTACTCCCTGCGGACCGTCGTAGAAGGCCGGGGTGCCGGTGATCACCAGATAGAGGCCTGGGAACCGGCCGGAGTGCACCTCATCGATGAGCTGACGCAGTGCGTTGAGGGCCTTGTCGCGAGCGTCGGAGCGGACCCGCTGCAGCGTCTCGACCTCGTCGAGTACGACGACGAGGCCAGCGTGTCCCGTGTCCCGCAGGACGGTGAGGAGTCCCTGGAGGAACCCCAGGGCCCCGAAGTGATCGAGGTCACCACGCACCCCGGCCGCCTTGCGGGCCACGGCGGACACATGTGGCTGACCGCCGAGCCAGGCGAGGACGGCGGCGGCCGAGGCATCGTCGCCGGCTTCAAGCGCTTGCCGGTAACCGCGCAGCGCAGCGGCGAAGGCCGGGGCCTGTCGGGACACCTCGGCGAGCCGTGCCGACATCAAACGGTCCACGGCATCGGCCAGCGCATCCTCGGCGACACCGTCGGCGAGGGCGTCATCCTCCAGCGCATAGAACCAGCCGTCGACGACCTGCTGAAGCGCGCTGGGCGGGAAGGCCGAGGTGGTGAGCCGCTCGATGAGCCGCCGGTAGACGGTTTCGAGCTTGTGCAGTGGCGTCTCGTTCTCCGATACCTGAATCTCACAGACGGCGAACCCGCGCGACTTGCCCCGCTCGGCGAGCCACCGAGTGAAGAACGTCTTACCGGAGCCGTACTCGCCGCGCACCGCTTTGAAGACGGAGCCGCCGCCCGCGACGGTTGCCAGTTCCTCGTCCAAGGCGGGGGCGAACCGGTCGAGGCCGGTCGCGAGTAGATCGAGCCCCTGCTCGGGCACGGCTCCCCGCCGCAGTGCGTCCACGACGCCTCGCCGCCGTACGGCGCTGACCTGACCACGTACGTCATTCACAGGCGCCATCCTCGCAAACCTGACCCTCCTGCTGTCCGGGAGCCGGTGTGGGCCAGGGGCTTCGACGCCGCGACCGGAGGGCCGAGGGCCCGTGTGCGGGTTGAGCGGGAAGGGGTAGGGGGTGCTGATCGCGCCCGTACAATCGAACGGGGTGGGCTGTCGGAATTCCGGACACGAGCTACTGGATATACCGTTCATCGCCCATCGAGCCCGCCTTGACGGCGGGGGCGCGCGGGATCGGAGAGTCAGGTCTTATGAAGAAGGGTCGCTGGACGGCCGTCGCTCCTTCCGAGTATCCGCATGAGCAGGCGGCTCTCGAGAGGATCCTCACGCCTCTACCGGACGACGGTCCGTGGCGGGCATGGTCCAACTTCACCTTCGTCAGTCAGACGGGTCACGTTCGTGAGGTCGACCTCCTGGTCCTGACGCCGGGTGGCGTGCACATGATCGAGTTGAAGAGCCTGCACGGCCGGGTGGAACGACGTGGCGGCCAATGGGTGCAGATCCCGCCGGGGAACCGACGCGGATACGGGAGGGGCCTCGGCGACCCCCTGCGCCTCACCAACCAGAAATCCAAGGAACTGGCTTCCCTGCTGCGCCGGTACGGCGCGAAGGTGTATGTCACTGAGGGCGTGTGCTTCACCGAAGAAGGCCTCGACCTGGCGCTGCCGCCGCACGAGCTCAACGCCCACATCTACAACGGCATCCCCGCCCTCATCGCGGAGCTTCGACTTCCGCCGCGCGAGGACCGGTTCAGGATCTCGTCCCAGAACAGCGCCGTCATCGGCAAGGCGCTCGCCCAGGTCGGTATTCAGCAGGTGGTCAGGGAGGCGAAGGTCGGCCCGTTCATCCTGGACAAGCGGCCCTTCGCCACGGGGGCCACCTGGGCCGATTACGCGGGTAGACACGAGCAGCTCTCCGAGACCGTGCGGGTACGGGTCCATCTGAAGCCCCGCAACTCGAGCAGCGAGGCGCGCACAGCGCTGGTCGAGGCGGCGAAGCGGGAAGCCGACACGCTAAAGCGGATCCACCACCCCGGCGTGGTACGCATCCGGGACTACTACCCCTCCGACCATGAAGCGGGCCCGGCTCTTACCTTCGACCACCACCCGGAGCGGCTGCACCTGGACGAGTTCCTCGACCGGTGGGGTGGACGGCTGAACCTGGAGGAGCGCCTCGCACTAGTTCGCCAGATCGCCGAGGCGATCAAGTACGCGCATGCCAAGCGGCTTTACCACCGCGCCCTCACACCACGGTCGATCCATGTCATTCCCCGCCCCAAGGGCACGACGGGGAGTGAGCTGAGCGAGGAGGAGCGCTGGCGGCGTCCCCTGCTGCAGGTCTCCGACTGGCAGCTGGCCTCGCGTACGGTCACCTCCAGCGGAGTGTCCCTGGCGCCGTCCACGGTGTCGGACGGAAGCGTCGACGACGCCTCGGACCCCTACCTGGCCCCGGAGCTGACCGCCCCGAAGGCCGATCCGGCGCGCATGGACGTGTACGGCATCGGCACGCTCGCTTATCTGCTCACCACGGGCAGCGCTCCCGCCGCGACCCGTGCGGAGCTGCAGGCACGCGCGGAAAGCGGTGAGCGGCTCGCCCCGTCGGCGGTCCAGGACGGCATCCCGCCGTTCCTGGACGACCTGATCGACGCCGCCACCGCCCAGCAGCCCGACCGGAGGCTCGACGCGGTAGGCGACTTCCTGGAGATGTTGGCGGAGGTCGAGGAGGATGTCCGGCCCGCGGCCGTGTCGGAGGACGAGCAGTCGCGGCAGGAGGAACCTGCCGACGACCTCGACCCACTGGAGGTCGCGCCCGGCACGCTGTTGCAGGGGCGTTGGCGGGTGCGCCGCCGCCTCGGCACCGGTTCGACGGCCCGCGCTCTTCTCGTGCTCGACGAACGGCAGGGGAGGAACGACGCGTTCGCGGTGCTGAAGGTGGCGCTCGACGACGACAAGTCGGAGGCGTTGCAGCGCGAGGCGGAGACCCTCGGCCGACTGCGGGATTCGAGCATCATCCGGCTGCTCGTGCCCGGCACCTTCACCGTGGGCGGACGTATGGTCCTGGCCACCGAGTACGTCGGCAACATCAAGGCCGAGACGAACGACAAGCGCGATGACCGCACCGCGCGGGACGAGACCATGGCGCGCGTCCTGGGACGCCAGGGCCGCCTCACCATGGACGACCTGGAGCGCTACAGCGACAACCTTTTCAACGCCCTCTACTACCTGGAGGGCGAGGGCGTCTGGCACCGCGACATCAAACCGGACAACATCGCGATCCGGATCCGCCCCAACGGCACCAGGCAGGCACTGCTTCTCGACTTCTCGCTGGCCGCCGTCTCGGCCCGCGAGACCGGCGCCGGCACCTTCGGCTATCTCGACCCGTTCGTCGGCACAGTCATGCGGAACCTGTACGACGACGCCGCGGAGCGGTACGCGCTGGCCGTGACGTTGCACCAGATGGCGTCGAACGAGCTTCCGCAGTGGGGCGACGGGTCCGTCACCCCACGGATGACGGACCCGAAGGAGTGGCCGTACCCGACGATCGCGTCGGAAGGCTTCGAGGACGAACTGCGCGACGGGCTCACCGAGTTCTTCCGCAAGGCGTTGAACAGGGACGCGAAGCAGCGGCACAAGGACCTGCGGGACATGCGCACCTCCTGGCAGCGGGTGTTCCAGGACGCACAGCGGCTTGCCGCCAGCGCCGGGCACGAGTCGCTGAGGCGGCAGGGCCAGAGCTTCGCACCGGACGGCGAAACCGACACCGCCGAGCTGCGCGACCAGTTGGCCGATGTCGCCACCCGTGAAACTCCTCTGGTGCGCGCGGGCTTGACGCCGTCCGCGTACTCGATTCTGCGGGACATGAAACTCACCACGGTCGGTGAGTTCCTCGACCGGGCCAGCCGTACGTTCATCAACCGGCCGGGGCTTGGCGCCCGGACGCGTACGGAAATCCAGCGTCGGCAGAAGGAGTGGCGTGCTCGCCTCGGCTCGCGGCCCGAGCCGGAGCCGCAGCCCTCGCCGGAGGAGCGGACGCCGCTCGAGGCGCGACTCGAGCGTGTCGTCATGGGGGTCCCCGATGTCCAGGACATCGACCACCTCCTCACCCGGATCGTCCCGCCGGCCGCCGGCCGGACGAAGCGGCTGCACGAAGTCGCCGTGCACCTGCTGCGCGCGCCCGGCGCAGACGGGACACTGCCCGACCTCCCGGTGTGGCCGCTGCAGAAGGATGCCACGCAGGCTGTCGGGTTCGCCGACCAGTCGACGTTCTCACGAGAGTTGAAGAAGCTCCGCAAGCTCTGGGCGGACGATGGGGGCCTGCTGGAGGTGCGAGCCGCGGTTCTCGAGCAGCTCCGCGCGCTCGGCAGGGTCGCCTCCGTGGACGCGCTGGCCGGCTGGCTGCTCGGCACCCGCGGTTACTCCCTGGGTGACCCGGACATACGCCGGGCCGCTGCCTTCGCCGTGCTCCGAGCACTGATCGAGCGCGAGCAGCAACTGCCCATCGGCAGCAGGGCTTTCCAGCACTTCGTTCCGTACAAGGCAACCGACCCGGTACGCCGCGCTGGTTTCCTCGCACTGGAGGTCGACCCAGACAACGAAGCTGACGGCCCCGACACTCCGGCCGCACCCGCTCTGCTGAGCTATGTGAAGCGGCTCGGTGACGCTGCCGACCGGCTCGCGGGGCGGGACTCCCTGCCGGGTTCGAGTACGGTCCTCGCCGAGCTGAGCGCGGTGAAGTTGCCCGCGGGCGAGTTCTCCTGGGACGACCGGCGCGTCGCTAATCTCGCCGCCCAGGCGAGCCAGAACGCCGCGTTGTCGCCCAGGCTGGAGATCTACCCGCGTGACCTGGGCCTTGTCCGCGCTCTGCGTCTCACCCAGGCTGGTCTGGTCCGGGTCCTGCCGGGCCTGCCTGAGCAGCAACAGCCAGGGCTGCCCCTGCGCGAGGTCCTTGAGCGGGTCAATGACCGCTTCCCCGCTCTGGCGGCGCTCGTCGGGATGAAGGACAGGCCCGAGGAGCTACTCAAGGCGCTGCGCGAGGCAGGCTTTGACCTCAAGTACGTGGCGGACAAGAAGGCGTTCCTGCCCCGTAAGTACGAGGCGGTCCTGTCGTACACCTCGGCTCTTAGCGGCAGTGGTTCCGGCACCGGCGGCCCGCTGGACCAGGAGTCGACCGCGGCGCGGGCCGACGCGCAGTTGGCGGGCGCCGCGCGGCGAGACGGGTTCCGGCTGTTGACCGTGCGTGCGCGGAGCGCACCGGCGGTGGTACGGGAGCTGCGTAGCCAATACGGGGTGCAGGCTGTGTCGGTGACCGAGTTGTTCCTGAAGGGACTGCGGGGCGACCTCACGCCTGGGCGCGCGATGCCGAAGTGGGAGGTCGTCGTCAAGGCGGACGTGCTCCCGGCCGGGCAGTGGCCGACGGGGTTCACGAATCTGGTGGGCGCGGTGTGGCGGGCTGTGCAGGGGGCGTTGGAGGGTGAGTTGGCGGCTTCGGTTTCCGGTGACGGGCGAGTCATCCCCGTCCTCCTCAGTGATGTCGCTGTCTTCGCCCGCTACGACGGCATGCACGTCCTCGACCGGCTGACCGCGCTTGCCCGGCGCGGTGGCCGTCCCCTGTGGGTGCTCGTCGCCCAGGACGACGAGACCGCCGTCCCGAAACTCGCCGGACGCCCCGTTCCGTACCTCGAGGCCCAGCAGGAGTGGATCCCCATCCCCAAGTCCTGGATCCGTATGCACGAACCGAACGCTCTCGAAGGAGCCACCCCGTGATCGACCGCAAGGCGCTGCTGTCCGACCTGCAGACACAGGTCAAGGCGGTGGAGACGGACCTCGAGGGCCAGGTCAAGCGGGAAGAGGCGGTTCGTAACCGGCTCCGTGCCGAGTACGACGCGTCGAAGAAGGTCGGCCGTACGGCGGCGACCTGGCAGTCCTGGCTCGATGAGCGGATCACGCAGGTGGCGGTGGCGTGGGTTCTCGGCACCGTCTTCGTACGGTTCGTTGAGGACAACGGCCTGGTGCCGGAGCCGTACATCACCGCGCCTGATGTCACCGGGCGCGAGGTCGCGCTGGCGCGGTACGACGAGTACGTGGACAAGGCCGAGGACCCCACGTACCGGGGCTGGTTCGAGCACGCCTTCGCTGAGCTGGCGGAAGGCCCGGCGGGGAAACTGCTGTTCTCTGACCACAACCCGCTGTGGCAGATCCCGCTCTCGCACGAGGGTGCGGGGGCACTGCGGGACTTCTGGCAGCGGACGCGGGATGACGAGGCGGGGGCGTCGATACTTGTTCACGACTTCACGGACCCGCTGTCAGAAGACGGAGATGACTACGGGACGAAGGGGTGGGACACCCGGTTCCTGGGCGACTTGTACCAGGACCTGAGCGAGGCGGCCCGGAAGAACTACGCGCTGCTGCAGACGCCGGAGTTCGTGGAGGAGTTCATCCTCGACCGGACGATGAACCCGGTGCTGCGGGAGCGGGGCGGCGTCGAGGGCCTGAAGATGATCGACCCAACGTGTGGGTCGGGGCACTTCGTGCTCGGCGCTTTCCGACGGCTGGTGCGGGAGTGGGCTGCGCGGCGGCCGGAGCTGGACGCGCACGCACGGGTGCGCGAGGCACTGGAGTCGGTCCACGGAGTGGACATCAACCCGTTCGCGGTGGCGATCGCGCGGTTCCGGCTGCTGATCGCGGCGATGGCGGCGGCGGGGATGCGGACGTTGGAGGAGGCTGCGGCGTACGAATGGCCTATGCAGTTGGCGGTGGGGGATTCGCTGATCAAGCCGCGACAGGTGACAGATCAGCTGTTCACGGCCGCGGTTGACCCGTTGGCTGAGTTCAAGTACGCGACCGAGGACATTCACGAGCGTCCGTACATTCTGGATGAGGGCCGGTACGACGTGGTTGTGGGGAACCCGCCGTACATCACGGTCAAGGATAAGAAACTCAACAAGCATTACCGGGAGCTGTACGACGCGTGCTCGGGCAAGTACGCACTGTCGGTGCCGTTCGCTCAGCGCTTCTTCGAGCTGTCGAAGAAGGACGGGGGTGATGGTAAAGGCTATGGCATGGTCGGCCAGATCACGTCGAACTCTTTCATGAAGCGGGAGTTCGGGACGAAGCTCATTGAGTCGTTCTTCCGTGACGAAGTGGAACTGACCGAGGTCATCGACACGAGTGGGGCGTACATCCCCGGGCACGGAACACCTACGGTCATCCTCATCGGGCGAAACCGTGACTGGACGCAGGGGCGCGGGGACACGATTCGCACGGTGCGGTCGGTGCAGGGGGAGCCATCGGCTCCGGAAGACCCGGAGCGAGGGTTGGTGTGGTCGGCGATCGTTGGGCAGATTGATCAGCCAGGGTCGGTGAGTCAGTGGGTTTCGGTGGGGGATCTGGATCGGAAGACGTACTTCGGGACGCAGCCCTGGGTGTTGGCTGCAGGTGGTCGAGAGATGCTGTCTCGTCTTGCTGACAGTCCGGAAGGATCATTGTCCGCACTCGCAAGCGAGGCTGGCATCATGTCGGTCACAGGCGAAGATGATTTGTACCTGCTGCCAGCCGATGGCACGGCCTCGCGCATCGGTGTGCCGCAGACTCAGCCACTTGTGACTGGTGATGCCATCCGCGACCACGAGATCCGGTACACATATGACACCGTTTGGCCGTACGGTGAGCAGTTGAAGGTCCTTCCTCTGGCGGATATCCCGGAGGTCGGAAAATATTTGACGCCTTACCGTGCTGCGATTGCACGGCGACGTCGTTTTGGCACTCCCATGGTTGCACGCGGTCTCGCCTGGTATGAATGGCAGGAACTCTATGCCGCCAAGCTACGTTCTCCGCTGGCGATCGCGTTCGCTTTCGTGGCAACGCACAACCACTTCGTGCTGGACCGGGGCGGGAAGGTATTCAACCGTTCTGCCCCTGTGATTAAGCTGCGGGAGGGGGCCACGGAGGCAGAGCACCTTCAGCTTCTCGGCGTTCTCAACAGCTCCACGGCGGGATTCTGGCTCAAGATGGTAAGCCACAACAAGGGGAGCACGGTTGATGTGCGTGGCGCCCGGCAGAGCACAATTCCGTTCGAGGATTTCTACGAGTTCACCGGCACGAAGCTCCGGGAGTTCCCTCTCCCCTCTGCCTACCCCACCACCCTCGCCACCGCCCTAGACACCGCTGCCCAGCAACTCGCCGCCACTACCCCCACTGCCGTGGCAGCCCAAGCCGTCCCCACCGCCCAATCCCTCCGCGAAGCCCGCGCCACCTACGAGTCCACCCGTGCCCGAATGATCGCCTTCCAAGAGGAGTTGGACTGGCAGGTCTACTCCCTCTACGGCCTCACCGACACCGACCTGCGCCCCGCCGACCCGGCCGACGTCCCGCCGCTCGCCCTTGGCGAGCGCGCCTTCGAGATCGTGCTGGCCCGTGCGATCGAGCGCGGTGAGGCGTCGTCCGAGTGGTTCACGCGGCACAATTCCACGCCCATCACCGAACTCCCCGCCCACTGGCCAGCCGCGTACAAGGACATCGTCAACCAGCGCATCGCGACCATGGAGTCGAACTCCGCCATCGGCATGGTCGAGCGCCCCGAGTACAAACGGCGCTGGGCCACCGACGGCTGGGACGCCATGCAGAAGCAGGCGCTCCGAGCTTGGCTACTGGACCGGATCGAGGCCCGGCGTGAGCTGTGGTTTGACGGTAACGATCAGCCCACCCTCATCACCCTGGCCCGCCTGACCGACCGGCTTCAGGAGGACGACGACTTCGCCGCTGTGCTCAATCTCTACGCGCCCCGCGCCGACTTCGCGAAGACCGTCGCCGAATTGGTCAGCGACCAGCACGTGCCGGCTGCCGCCGCCCTGCGGTACAAGCCCGCCGGTCTCAAGAAGCGTGCCGACTGGGAGCGGACCTGGGAGCAGCAGCGTGCGGAGGACGCCGCTACCTCCGAGGACGAGAAGCGGAAGATTCGCGAGGCGACCGCCGTACCACCCAAGTACGCCTCCGCCGATTTTCTGCGCACCAGCTTCTGGGCCCAGCGCGGCAAGCTCGACGTACCCAAGGAACGCTTCATCTCCTACGGTGCGCAGAACGTGCAGGTCCCGACGCTCCTCGGCTGGGCGGGCTGGGACCACCTCCAGCAGGCGCAGGCCGTCGTCGGCTATCTCAACGATAATCAGCTGACGCGGGACGAACTCATCCCGTACCTCGCTGCCCTGCTCGAACTTCAGCCGTGGCTGGACCAGTGGCACGGCGAGTACCTCCCCGACTTCGGGCAGTCAGCGGCGCAGGCGTACCACGACTTCCGGCTCGCGCTCCAGGGCGAGCACGGGCTGACTGACGAAGACATCCGGGCCTGGCGGCCCGCGGCGGCGGCGCGCGGTGGCGGCGCCAAGAAGGCGAAGTGAGACGGACGATGGCAGCGAATCCCGCAAAGGGCAACAACGGCACCCCCCTCCTGCGCGAACTGATCAACATCAAGCCGGAGGTGTCCAGCTCCGACTACGTCCTCCAGCTCGCCGACGCCACCACCCCCGGCGGTGCCGAGAAGGCCCTGGCCGACTACGTCGTCACCGACGACCTCGTGCAGCACTTCAATGAGGCCCTGGGCATCATCAAGGCGGCGGTGGACAGCCACTCCTCGAAGGCGGCGTATCTGCACGCCTCGTTCGGTGCGGGTAAGTCGCACTTCATGGCCGTACTGCACGCCCTGCTCAACCGGGCCCCGGCGGCTCGTGGCAAGACCGACTTCGACCCGGTGTTCGCGAAGAACGGGTGGCTGCAGGACGGCGACCGGCGGTTCCTGATGGTGCCGGTTCACATGCTCGACGCCAAGTCGATGGAGCAGCGGATCCTCGGCGGATACGTCAAGAGGATCAAGGAGTTGGAGCCTGGCGCGCCGACCCCGCGGGTCTACCGCACTGATGCCATGTTCCGCGACTTGCAGTCCATGCGGGACCGGCTCGGTGACGAGGACGTCATCAAGTTCCTGGCGGGTGCCGCGTCCGCTGAGAGCGCTGGTGGCGGCGAATGGGGCGAGTTCGGGGCCGCTTTCGCCTGGACCACTCAGATGCTCGACGAGGCGATGGCCGCCGAGGAACTGGAGGTCGGGCAGGAGTTCAACCCCGCCGACCCGTCCACCCCCAGCGAGTTGCGAGCCCGGCTCGCACAGGACGCCGCCAAGATGCTGCCCGGTTACGAGGAGCGCGCCGTCGAGCAGGATGGTGGCTTCATCAGCCTCGACCGGGGTCTCTCGGTGATCGCCCAGCACGCGAAGAGTCTCAACTACGACGGGATCGTGCTCTTCCTTGACGAGCTGATCCTGTGGTTCGCCTCTCGTATCTCCTCCTCGGAGTTCGTGTCCCGGGAGACCGCGAAGATCACGAATCTGGTGGAGGGTGGCGACGAGCGCCGCGCCGTCCCCGTCGTGTCGTTCATCGCCCGCCAGCGCGACCTGCGTGACCTGGTCGGATCCGCTGAGGACGGAGGCCGCTACCAGCGGGCCATCGTCGACAACCTGGAACTCGCGTCGGGCCGGTTCGACCGCATCAGCCTGGAGGACCGCAACCTTCCTCAGATCGCCCACGCACGTCTCCTCAAGCCGGTGTCGACCGAGGCGGATGCGGTGATCGGGGAGGCGTTCAAGAAGGCGAAGTCCATCAACGCCAAGTTCTGGGACGAACTCCTGGGTGGCGACGGGAACAACGTAGGCGCCACGGAGACCGCGTTCCGCTTCACGTACCCCTTCTCGCCCGCCTTCATGGACACCCTCGTCCACCTGTCCTCCGCCCTTCAGCGTTCGCGAACCGGCCTCAAGCTGATGGGCGAACTCCTCGCTCACCGGCGCAATCTGCTGCGCGTGGGCGAGCTGGTGCCGCTCGGCGATATCTGGGCACTGATCTCGGGCGGTGGTGACAAGCCGTTCACCGACGAGCTGCGGGCCGTGTTCGAGGAAGCCGATCGGCTGTACCGCAACCGGATGCGCCCCTACCTTCTCGACCAACACCGAGTCGACGAGAAGCAGGTCGACACGTACCAGCAGGACCCCGCCGCCGTCGAGGACGGTGACCTCTCCCGCAGGCTCAAGCAGTTCACCGACGACGACCGGTTGATGTCGACCCTCGTCCTGTCCGCTCTCGCGCCTGCCGCACCCGCCTTCCAGAACATGACGGTCAAGCGGCTCCTGGCCCTCAACGCCGGCACCATTAAGGCGCTTCTTCCCGGTGGCGAGATCCCCGCCCTGATCAACAAGCTGAAGGAGTGGGCGGGCCGTATCCCCGAGATCAAGCTCGCGGGAGACGGCGTGGCGATGACCGTGCGTCTGGAACTCTCCGGCGTGGACATCGACTCCGTCGTGCGCAATGGCCGCGAAGCCTTTGACAAGCCCCGTTACCGCCACGAGGCCGCCGTCGAGCTCCTGCGCACGGAGTTCTCACTGACACCGGCCAAGGGGCAGGGTGGCTTCGACGCGTACGACACCCTCGACTTCACATGGCTGGGCAGCAAACGCCGTGTCGAGGTCGTCTTCGCCAACATCGCCGACCGGGAGGAGACCCCCGACACCACGCTCACTCCCGCCGACCCGGAGACCTGGCGACTCGTCATCGACCTCCCCTGGGACGAGGGCGAGTTCGGGCCGCGCGAGGATCTGAACCGGATGAACAGCTTCTGGGAGCGACACCCCGAGGTCCAACACTCCCTGGCCTGGATCCCTGCCCACATGACGACGACGATGTACGCGGACTTCAACCGGTACGTGATTATCAAGCGCATCCTGAACAGCGGGAGCGACTTCGACAGCCGCTTCGCCGCTCACCTCGGCCCCGACGACCGGGTACGGGCACGAGGGCTGCTCAGCACACAGGTCGACACTCTGCGCGAGAGGGTTCTCGCCGCCTTCAAGCAGGCCTACGGGCTGGCGAAGAAGCAGGAGGGGGACGTTCTCGACGACTTCTCAAAACACATCGCCACCAAGTCGGTCGCGGACACGCCCGTCCCCCGCCTGAATGCCGCCCCACGCGATGCGATCCGTGACATCGCAGGCAAGATGCTCGCCTGGCAGTACCCGGCCCATCCCGACCTCGGCCCGGAGCCCGTCACGCCCGCTCAGGCGCGTACCGTCCTCGGTTACATCAGTGAGGCCGCCGGGGCCCGCGAGGGCAAGGCGGAGATCGCGCGCGGTGACCGAGGGTTGATGCGGACGGTCGCGCAGCGGCTCAAGCTCGGGACGATGGGGGAGAGCTACTTCACCCTCGGCGGGCACTGGCGCGAGCACTTCAACCGGCTCGCGAAGAACGACCCGGACGCGGACATCGGCTACGGCTCGCTGACCACGTGGATGGACGAACCGGAACGGATGGGGCTCCCGACCCACATCCAGCAGCTCGTCGCGGCCGCGTACGGCGAGATGGAGGACCGGGTGTGGGTCATCGGTGGGGCCCCCGTCACCGATCTCAAGCTGGGTGAGATCAAGGACGGCTGGGCGTTGCGCCGCCAGCCCCTGCCCTCCGAGCAGGACTGGGAGGCGGCTCGTGCGCGCTACGAGAAGATCTTTGGCAAGAAGGCCCCGGTGCAGCTGCGCGGGCGGATCGTCAACTCCTTCGCCGATCTGGTACGCACCCACGTCGACAGGTTCTTGCCGGCCAATCGCCAGCTGGTGGCCGAGTTGGAGCGGCGAGCGGACTTCCTCGGCCTCGACGACACCGCCGTCACCGGTCGTCTATTCACCGCACGTCGCGGTCTGGCCCTGCTCGAAGAGTTGCTCGCTGAGAAGGGGCGTGGGGCCAAGCGGGTCGTCGAGGCCCTCGCCGCGTTCGGCCTCGGCGAGCTGACGCCGGAACGGCTCGGCTCGTCCATCACCACGGCGGAGGTGGTGGCGCCCGCCCTGCAGAACGCCACCTGGGACGTGCTGGAACTCGGCACGGGCATGGACGCCCTCACCATCCTCCAGGAGGACGCGCGTGAGGACCAGTTCAACAGGAAACTGCAGGACTCCCTCCCACGCGCCCAGCGGGCCATCACCCAGGCCCTGGCCGCCCAGCGGCAACAGCGGGAGCCGACCGAACCGTCAGCCACCACCTCGTCCTCGCCCACTCCGGACCAGGTCTCGCTGACCACCGACACCTCGCATCCCAAGGTCGAGACCACGGCCCGTACGGGCTCCGTGCAGGGCAGCGCTGCCGAGGTCGAGCAGGCCCTGCACCAGGTGGCGGCCGCGCACCCCGGCAAGGCCATCGAGATCACGTGGAAGGTGGTCGACTGATGCCTCAGGCCGGCCGGGGCATCGCCCGCCTCACGCCCACCGCCGTCGCGAACTACCTTGCGGGTCAGCGCGCACTGCTCAACAGTCCCCAGCAGCCGGGCGGCCGCACCCGCGAGGTAGTGCTCCTGCGCTCGGCACCCATGTGGGGGGAGCAGGCGATCCTGCCCTGGAACGGCGGCCGGCGCGCACGAGTGGCCGCCGCGCCGTCCGTGCTCGCCGTCTACCAGGAGGCGCTCAGCCACCTCGACGCCCCCGATCCCGGTTCGGCGGAAGACCCTGCCCTGCTCGTCCTGCTCACCGACCGGGAGGACGCCGAACTCGACCCCGGCATCCTCGTCCGCGCGTACCGGCACTCCATCCAGCACGTCGACAACTGGGACCTCATCCGCGAGACCTTCACCGCCTGCGGTATCGATCCGCGGCTCAGCGACGAGACCTGGGGCGTGGCCGAAGCGCTCCTCGAAGCCACCCCCGCGGGCGGTTGGCCCGGCCTCAATCGGCAGGTTCTGTCCCGTACGCACGCGCTTACCGCCCTCGCACGGCGGCGACTGCTGCTCCCCGCGGACGCCCAGCTCGACATCGACACTCTGTTGCTGTGGAGCCGCACCTCCTCCGAAGGGCCGCGCGCCTACCGCTCGCTGCGCGACGGGGAGCGGGCCGGCCTGCGGCGCTTCCTCGCCGAGGTGGAGCAGGCCGGTCCGGTCGCCGACGCTCTTCTGTCGATCGTCGAGCACGACGAGCCGTCCGTCGCCCTGCCGTTCGGGCTTGTCGCCGCCGCGCTGTGGCAGCACGCACCGGCCGGTCCCGAGATCTTCCGGGCGCGCGGCCGAGCGGAAAACATCCTCGGTCGCGAGTTCAGCGACGAGGCCATGCGGCGCTACGGGGATCTCGCCGAGAACCTCGTCGCACGCAACGCACAGCTCCTCGCTGAGGTCACCCCGGACGCCGAACGGCTAGCCGGACATCTGGGCGCGACCGAGGCCGTACGCCACAGCCCCTACCTGCCCGCCGGACTCGAAGCGCGCCTGGCCGCCGTGGGCTCGGCGATCGCCGGCCGCGATCTCGACGCCTGTCGTACGGCGCTGCGCACGGTGCAGGGGCACCACCTTGCCGAGTCGGCTCGCACGCGGATCGGCCGCGCCCGGATGGCCGTGCGCCTGGTGCAGTGGCTGGCCACCGATCCCGTATGGACACCGAAGACGGTCGCAGGCGCCCTGGCTCACTACAATGCCGAGATCTCCTGGGTTGACCGTGCGTTGGAGCATCTGGAGGCGGGTGGCGACACCGAGCCCGCCCTGTCCGGTGCCTACGACGCGCTCGCGGCTGACGTGCGTGGGGTGCGGCACGGCATGGACCGGGCCTTCGCCGAGCAGGTCTCCGAGTGGACTGCGGCGGGCTCTGCTCCCGGCTCGATGCTGACGGTCGAGACCTTCCTTGAGCGGGTCGCTAAACCTGTGGTGAAGTCTCAGCGGCGACTGATGCTCCTCGTTGTGGACGGCATGAGCGCTGCCCTAGCGGGACAACTCGGCGAGGAACTCGCGGCGCACTGGACCGAATACGACCCCACCGGTGAGAAGGGGATGTCGCCAACCCGCCAAGCGATGGCCGCCGCCTTGCCCACCGTCACCGCCGTCAGCCGTACCACTCTCCTCACCGGCAAACTGCAACGCGGCGACCAGAAGACCGAGAAGCGCGAGTTTCCGTCCCTGCGGTTGTGGGCGGGGCAGAAGGCGGCCGTTTTCCACAAGGACGACCTCCGCCCCGCCGGCACCGGTGGGCGCTTCGGGCCCAATCTGGAGGCGGCGCTGGCCGACGACGCGTCACACCTCGCGATTGTTCTCAACACCGTCGACGACAGCCTGAGGAACGACGAACGCCTCGACGAGTGGGACTGGACGATCGATGACATCGACGCCCTGACCCCACTCCTGGATGAAGCCCGCCGACGGGGCATGGCCGTGCTCATCACCAGCGACCATGGGCACGTACTGGAGCACCGAGGCGTCAAGGTCCCCATTCCCGAGGCCGTCAACGCCCGCTACCGCGACGTCCCGGATGGCGATCCCGAACAGCTGGTCAGCGAGGCGGAGACGGTGCTCGCCGGCACTCGCGTGGTCGGAGGCCCCATCATCGCCCTGTGGTCGGCCCACACCCGCTACACGAATCGTGCCGCCGGATACCACGGAGGAGTGCACCCGGCCGAGTTCACGATCCCCGTGCTCGCGTACCTTCCGGACGGCGTGACCGAGCGCATCCCGCCAGGATGGCGGCAACTCACGGACACGTACGAGCCACGCTGGTGGAAACTGGGCACGACGCGCCTTCGTACGACCTCGGCGCCTCCGCCCCTCGAAACCGCGACGACGCAGCCGCCGAAGTTCAGGCGCCCCCCGAAGAAGTCCGCTCCACAAGAGTCGGGACTGTTCGAGATCGCGGTGTCCCCTCAACTCTCGGAGACAGAGGGAACACTGCTCACCGTGCAAGCTCAGTCGCCGGTGGAACAGCTCCTGGACGACCTCTTCTCCTCCCCGGCCTTCAGTGACCAGCTTGCTCTCCTGCCCCGCAAGCAGGATCCGGAGAGACTCCGCCAGGCCCTCGCAGCGCTCTGTGAGAACAACACCCTCCCTCTGACGGCTGTGGCCGCGGCCGCAGGCATGCCACCGGCCCGGGCTCGCGGCTACGCCGCCGTCCTCACTCAGCTCCTGAACATGGACGGTATCCAGGTTCTCGAACTCCTCCCCGACAACAAGACGCTGAAACTCAATGCAGCGTGGCTGAAGGCTCAGTTCGGACTCGGAGAGTAGGCCCCGGCTGTGGGCCTCGCGGTGCGGAAAGGACTGGTCAAGGCTCTCTGATAACCGAGGCTTTCTGGCAACCGATTTGAACAAGGCTCCGGGGCACTGTCTTCATGCCCGACCACGCGTAATGTTCAGCCCACGGAGGCGCCGAGGCTCCGGCGCGTGTTCGGCATCCGACTCGACAGCGTTGGTGTGGATCCGCTCACGGCTGGCAAGGCATCGTTCTTCGTCAGCCCGTAAGCCGCCGAAGGGTGGTGGTCCACCGATGATGGCGGGGACGGCGGCGGAGCCGATCCAGGCCCGTTCGACGTGGGCGTCGGGCGACGGGTCGGTCGTGTCACCGAACTGCTAGGTGACTCTCTCGACGCGGGCGGTCAGGGGTGGCCCCGGCGCCAGAAGGTGGGAAGCCACCAGCAGAGTACCGAGCGGTCGTCGGGCCACGGAACCTGGTCCTCGGTGCGCCACTCCTCGAAGGAGTCGCGTGCCAGATCGATGGGGCGCCAGGCGGAGTCGAGCGACTCGTCCTCGGCCGGAGGGCGGACGTGCTGCCTGCTCTGCTGGTCGCAGGCGCCGAACTCCTGGTAGTTCCGTTGGGCCTCGACCAGGGAGACTCCGTTCGCTCCGCGAGCCATGGTCGGCCAACGGAGTTGGGCCCCGTCGTCCTCCCAGAAGCAGATGGGGCAGATTTCGTGCGAGCCTGGCATGGCGTCGAGCGCGCGATGCCCGCAGCACGGGCAGGGGTAGGAGTCGTTCACCTGCACAGTCTCTTTGCAAGTGTGGTGGGTGAGGCAGGGACTCCACTGCCCCCTGGCCAGTCCGTAGGACACCCGTGAACCACCGCTGGGCCCCAGCGTGTACCGGCGGATAATTCCACGTCGGAGCCCCGCCGAGCTCTCGTCGCAGGTGAGGACCGGCCGCAGGCGTGGGCCCACGTGCCTGCAGTTCGCCGCGCCGCGTCTTCCGGGGCCACATCTCACCACCATTCAAATGTCTGACATTTGAATGTGCGCTCTCTCCATGAAACGCATCAGCACACCCCGCCGCACCGCAAGCCTGGCCTCCCAGCTCGTAGAAAGCCTTCGCGCGCACATCGAGGCGGGGGATGGCCCGTAGGGACGCGGATTCCACCGGAGCAGGCACCGCCGAGGTCTTCGACGCCGACGGGCTTCTACCGCACCGGCGACATCGTGGCCCGCGTCGGCCCCGACGAGTTGGCGTACGTGGACCGGCGGTCCAACGTGCTCAAGCTGGCGCAGGGCGAGTTCGTTGCCGTGTCCCGGCTTGAGATCCTCTTCGCTGGTTCCCCGGCTGTCCGGCAGGTCTTCGTGTACGGGAACAGCACTCGCGCCCACCTCCTCGCGGTCGTCGTCCCCACCCCGGAGGCGCTCGACCGCGTCGGCGGCGACACCCGGCGCCTGAGGCCGGTCCTGCGCGAGTCGCTGCACCGCGTCGCCACCGACGCGGGCCTGGCCCCCTACGAGGTGCCACGGGACTTCCTGATCGAGACAGAGCCGTTCAGCCAGCGC
Organism: Streptomyces sp. MGP-BFMKR1; assembly: GCF_057766585.1. NCBI lineage: Bacteria > Bacillati > Actinomycetota > Actinomycetes > Kitasatosporales > Streptomycetaceae > Streptomyces > Streptomyces sp. MGP-BFMKR1. Next base: position 3,010,860 of record NZ_CM173408.1, on the reverse strand, counting down.
AACGGCCTGCTCTCCGGCGTCCGCAAGCCGCTGCGCCCCGCGCTGACGAAGCATTACGGCGAACGCCTCGAAGCGCTGTACGCCGAGTTGGCCGAGCGCGAGAGCGATGCGCTGGAGACGGTGCGCCGGCTGGGCCCGGCCCTGCCCGTACGGGACGCCGTACTCCGGGCCGCCGAAGCGTTCCTAGGGCACCGGCAGGGCGACGTACGGGCCGACGCGCGCTTCGTGGCACTGGGCGGGGACAGCCTCGCCGCGTTGTCGTTCGCGCGCTTACTGACGGAGATCTTCCACGTCGACGTTCCTGTCAACGTCGTCATCCACCCGGTCAACACGCCCAGCAGGTGGCCGACCACATCCAGAAGGCGCTCGCACCGGGACGGCGTCGCCCCACCGCCGACAGCGTCCACGGGCCGGGCGCGCGGCGCCTGGCGGCCAGCGACCTGACGCTCGACGCGGTGCTCGGCGCGGCGGTCCCGCCCGGGACCGACAGGCCGACCGGTCCGCCGCCCGAGGTCAGGACCGTCCTGCTCACCGGCGTCAACGGCTACCTGGGCCGCTTCCTGTGCCTCGAATGATTGGAGCGCCTCGCCCCGCGCGGTGGCGCGCTGGTGTGCGTGGTCCGGGGCGCCACCGACGCACTGGCCCGAGCACGGCTCGAAGCGGCCTTCGACGGCGGCGACCCGGCACTGTGCCAGCACTACCGGGCCCTGGACGCCGGACACCTGGAGGTGGTCGCCGGCGACGTGGCGGAGCGCGATCTCGGGCTCGCCCCGGCCGCCTGGCAGCGGCTGGCCGACACCGTGGACCTGATCGTCCAACCGGCGGCACTGGTCAACCACGTCCTGCCGTACGACCAGCTCTTCGGCCCCAACGTGCTGGGAGCGGCCGAGTTGATCAGGCTCGCGGTCACCTCCCGGAGCAAGCGGTTCAGCTACCTGTCCGCGGTCGGCGTCACCTTCGGGGCCGGGGCCGCGGCCGACGAGTTGGCGGGCGTCCGCATGGCCTGCCCGGTGCGCGCACTCGACGGCGGCTGCGCGGGCGGCTACGGGGCCAGCAAGTGGGCGGGTGAGGTGCTGCTGCGCGCGGCGCACGACGCGTACGGCCTGCCGGTCGCCGTGTTCCGCTCGAACCTGATCCTCGCGCACCCGCGCTACCGGGGCAGTTGAACGTCGCCGATGTCTTCCCCCGGCTGGTGCTCAGCCTGCTGGCGACGGGGATCACCCCCGGCAGCTTCTACGTGGTCCAGGTCCTCCGCGAACCAGCCTTCCGCGCGCGGCGGACGCATCCAGTCGGGCAGTGCGGTCATGGTCCAACCGTAGCGGGCCCGGCCGCCCCCGGACCCGTATTGCATCGATCAGTCCAAAACCTGCTACGGTGAATCCATGGCCCGACCGAGGACATTCGACGAGGAGCGGGCCCTGGACGCGGCTGTCTGGGCGTTCTGGGTGAAGGGGTATGAGGCCACCTCCACGCAGGACCTCTGTAGTGCCACGGGTCTGGGGCGGAGCAGCATCTACAACACGTTCAGCAGCAAGCATGAACTCTTCACGCGGGCGCTGGCGCGGTACATGGACGTCATGACCGCCGGGCAGGTGGCCGTTCTGGAGCAGGTCGAGCGGCCGGCCATGGAGCGGTTGCGGGCGTTGTTCGACGTGGTGATCGACGGCGAGTTCGAGCGGCGGGTCGAGGGGCGCAGCGTCGGTTGTCTCACGGTGAACACCACCGTCGAGATCGCCGGCCGCGACCCGGAGATCGCGGAGCTGCTGGCGCGCGACCTGGAGCGGCGGCTCGCGTCGTTTCGGGACGTGATCGAGGCGGGGCAGCGGGCCGGGGAGATCTCGACGGCCCGTGACGCGGACTCGCTGGCCCGATTCATCAACGCGGTGATCGGTGGCATGCGCGTCTCGGCTCAAGGGGGTGCCGATCGGGCCGTGTTGGAGAGCGTCGCCGATACGGCCTTGGTGGCCCTGTCCCGCTAGCCCGTTAGTCGGCCCGTCGGTGGGCTGTGCCGCGTTGTCCCGTGGGGGCGGCGCGGCTCCGTGTGAGCAAGTTTTGTACTGATCTATCTAAAACCCGGCATCCGGCGCCTGGCGTCCATGTCGGTCTCGCCGGCCCGCACCCTCACTCCCCCTCTTCCGTCAATTTTCATCAATTTCATCGACACAGGAGTAAATGCCGTGCCACGTGCCATTTACGTGCTCGCCCTGGGAATTTTTTCCATGGTCACGAGCGAATTCGTCGTCGCCGGGTTGATGCCCCAGATGGCCGACGGGCTGGACGTCAGCGTGGCGCAGGTGGGCTATCTGATCACCGCATTCGCCGTCGCCATGGCCTTCGGCGGGCCCTTCCTGACCATCGCCCTGCTGCGGATGGAGCAGAAGTCGGCGTTGCTGGTGCTGTTCGCGATCTTCCTGGTGGGGAACGTGCTGGCCGCCACGGCGTCCACGTACGCGATCATGATGCTGGCGCGTGTCATCACCGGTACGGCCTCGCAGGCGTTCTTCGGCGTGTCGCTGGCGCTGTGCGCCCGGCTGGCGCCGCCGGGGCAGGGCGGGCGGGCGATGGCCGTGGCGATGAACGGGCTGATGCTCGGCACGCTGCTCGGGCTGCCGCTGTCCACGCTGATCGGTGAGCACTTCGGCTGGCGCGCGGCCTTCTGGGCCATCTCCGGGCTCGCCGTGCTGGCCGCGTTGATCACGATCGTCGGGGTACCGGCCCTGAAGCGTGTCGACGCCGGCGGCGACTTCCGCAGCCAGGCGGTGGCGCTGCGCAACCCGAGGCTGTGGCTGGTGCTGTCCACCTCGATGTTGATCATCGGTGCCACGTTCGCCGCGTTCAGCTACCTCAACCCGATCCTGACCGAGGTCACCGGGTTCGGCGAGAGCATGGTGCCGCTGTTGCTGGTGGCGTACGGGGCGGCCACCGTGATCGGCAACGTCATCGTCGGGCGGCTCGCCGACCGGTACACCCTGGCCGTGCTGTTGGCCGGGCTCGCGCTCAACATGGCGTTCCTGGCGGGCTTCGCGCTGCTGGCCCACGTCAAGGTGCCGGCCGTGGCGTTCATGATGGGCATCGGCCTGGTGGGCGTCACGATGAACCCGGCGATGATCACCCGAGTGCAGCGGGTGGCCAACCCCGGGGCGCTGATCAACAGCGTGCACTCGTCGTTCATCACGTTCGGGGTCATCGTCGGTTCGGCGGTCGGCGGCGTCGGCATCAACCACTTCGGGCTGCGCGCCCCGGTGTGGCTCGGGGCCGCCATGGCCGCGGTCGGGATCCTCACCCTCGTGCCCGACCTGCGGCGTCGGCGGGCCGAGCGGCCCGCCGACGCGTCGGCGGGGCCGGCCCCGCGCGGCGGTACCGGCCCGGCCGCCGAGAATGCCCCGGCCGCCGAGAACGCCCCGGTGGTGACCGAGGCGACCCCGGCCGCCTAGCCTGCCGCCGGGTCCGCGCGGCCTAGCCGGTGGGCTCCTCGCCGGCGAGCAACGCGGCGATGTCGGCGTGCAGTTCGGGGGCGAAGCCGGTGCCCCAGCGCGCGGCGGCCTCGGCCGTCAGCTCGCGCGACCACTGCCAGCTCTGCCGGGCCGCGGCCCGCACCTCGGGGAGGTGGGCCGCGGCCGTGGTCGCGCGGTAGCGGGCGAGGTCGGCGGCGGGGAGGTCGGCCTCCATGGCCCGGCTCGGGGTGAGCCAGTGCGCGGTGGAGCCCCGCAGCAGCCGGCACAGTTGGAGCTGGAACGGGGCGACCACCGTGTGCAGCAGGGCGTGCGCGCGGCCCGTCTCGCCCCGGGCCAGCACATGGGCCAGCATCAGCGTCCAGTTGGCCAGCTCGTCCGCGAGTTGCTGGGCGGTCTCCACGGGCTCCGGCGGCTGGAACGCGGCGAGCCCACCGGCCGCCTCGGTCAGCCGGCCGTCCCGGTCGAGCAGCACGGCCGCCTCCGGGCGGGGCAGGTGCACCATGCCCCGCCACGAGTCGATCTCCGCGATGCCCGGCCCGGCCGCGACGACGTGGAACTCGCCCCGCATCAGGTCGTCGAAGACGACCGCGAGGATGCCGTACAGGTTGGTGTACGCGAGCCGCAGCGGGGCCAGTCGCTCGACGAAGGCGCGGCCGTCGAAGTCGGGGAGCGCGTCGTCCTCGACGTACAGGTACGCCTCGATGTCGGAGTGCGCGTCGGCCTCGCCGACCGTCCACGAGCCGTACAGCAGCACGCCCGTCAGCCGGGTTTCGGCGGCGGCGAGTTCGCGCAGGCGGGCGACGCGACGGTCGAGAGCGGGAGAAGCAGAGGAAGCAGAGGGAGCGGAGGAAGCAGCAGAAGGGGAGGGAGGGGTGGAGGGGGAGGGGAGGTGGGACATGGGTGGGGTTCTCCTGGGCGGGTGTTTCGGGCGTACGGACGGGGCCCGGCGGCTCGCGGCCGGCCGGGCTGGGGAACGCGCATCGCGTCCGTATGCCTAGGAGAAGACGCCCATGCGGGCAGCGTAGGTCGACGCGCGGGCCGGTGCGACCGCTTTTTCCGGCGGCGGCACCGGCTCCGCGGGCGGCTTGGGCGCGGCGCGCCTGGCGACGCGCCGGGCTGCTGCCGCGCCGCCCCGCATACGCGTGCCGCGCCGCCCCGCATACGCGTGCCGCGTCGGCCCGCATACGCGTGACGCGCTGGCCCGCATACGCGTGCCGCGCTGGCCCGCTTACGCGCCGGCCCGCTTACGCGCCGGGCTCGGGCGTGGCGGTGGGCTTGCGGAACTGGTCGATCATCGCCGCGTAGCTGGACTCGCCGTGGCCCGCGGCGATGGCCTGGTCGGTCAGGGCCTTGACGAAGCGCGGCAGCGCGGTGTCCACGCCGCTCGCCTCGCTCTCGTGCAGGAGGTGGTGCATCGTCGCGAGGTGGGTCTCGATCTTCGCGTCCTCGGCCGGGTACGCGCCGGCGTCGATCTGCGCGGCGTACGCGGAGACGAAGCCGGTGACCGAGCCGAGCCACTGGTTGGCGAACGGCGCGAACTCCGTCGCCGGCACCCCCGCCGTGCCCAGCAGCGCCGCGCCGTGCAGGAAGCTGTTCAGGGCGCCCCACATCAGGCCGAGCAGCGCGACGTCGTACAGCGACGACAGGCCGTGGTCGGCGCCGAGGTGGGTGGTGCCGGCCTGGGCGAGGGCGCGCAGCGCGGGCTCGGCGGCCTCGTACGCGGAGCGCTCGCCGGCGTAGAGGATGAAGGCGTGCGGCGTGCCGACGACCGGCGGGATGGCCATGATCGCGCCGTCCAGGTAGTCGACGCCGTGCTCGGCCGCCCACGCGGCGAACTCCCTGGCCTGCGCGGACGAGCCGGAGGTGAGGTTGACCAGGAGCCGGCCGCGCAGGGCGTCGGCGAGCGGTTCGACCAGGGCGCGCACGGCGTCGTACTCCGTGACGCAGACGATCACCACGTCGCTCGCGACCGCCGCGTCACGGGCGGTCGCGGCCAGCGTCGCGCCCTGGGTCACGAGGTCCGCCGCCTTGTCGGGCGAGCGGTTCCAGACGGTGGTGGCGTGGCCGGCGCCGACGAGGGCGGCGGCCAGCGCCTGCCCCATCAGGCCGAGACCGAGGACGCTGACGCTGGTCGGCGGGGTCTGCTGGGCCTCGCGGTCCTCCTGGGGCTGCTGGGCCTCGGGGGCGGTGGTGGTGGCGGTAGTGGCGTTGGCGGTGCTGGGGCGCGAGGTGCTCATGGTGCGTGGTGCTCCTGTGGTGATGGGTGATGGGTGATGGGTGGTGAGTGGTGCGGATGCGGAGGGAAGGCGGGCATGGCGGGGCGCGGCCTTGGCCGGGTGAGCGGGGAAGGGGCCGCGCGCCGTGACGTACGCCGTGCGGGGGCGTGGCCTGCCGGCCCGCGGTCCTCGGTTCCGGTCCCCGGTTTCCGGTTCTCGGTGAGGTGCGCGGCGGGTGCCTCGCTTGGTCTCTACGCTCGCACCGGCCGAGCGCCCCGGACAGCGGCAGAACTGACGCCCTGCGCAAAATTCCTGCCAGCCTCCCGCCAGCACCCCGCCGGGCCTTCACTGGGCCCTCGCCGGACCCTCGTCGGCCGTCGCCAGCCGCCGGGAGAGCGGCGCCGGGCCCCGCGAACTGGCGGCGCCCGGCGGGGCGCTGTCAGTGGTCTGACGTACGGTGCGGGCCATGGACCATGGGTTTCGCGCCCTCGGGGGCGCTTGGCGGGGGAGTGGGGCATGAGACCGGGCAACGTGGTGATCGCCGTGGTGGACGACGTCGATGTGCCGCCGTGGGACCTGTACGAACTGGCCATCGCCTGTTCGGTGTTCGGCAAGCCGCAGCCGGACCTGGCCGACACCTGGTACACGCTGCGGCTGTGCGCCACCCGCCCCGACCCGGGCGGCGCGGCGGAGGACGAGCCGCCGGGCGGCTTCGCGCTGCGCACCCGATACGGGCTGGACGCGCTGGCGACGGCCGACACCGTCATCGTCCCCTCGGTGCCGATGTCGGTGGTGGACGGCGAGGCGCCGGTGCCGCCCGAGCTGGTGGCCGCGCTGCGGCTGGCGGCCGAGTCGGGCGCGCGGATGGTGTCGTTGTGCACCGGCGCGTTCGCGCTGGCCGAGGCGGGGTTGCTGGACGGGCGGCGGGCCACGGCGCACTGGATGCACACCGACGACCTGGCCAAGCGGTATCCGAAGGTCACCGTGGATGACTCGGTGTTGTACGTGGACGACGGGGACGTGCTCACCAGCGCCGGGATGACCGCGGGCCTCGACCTGTGTCTGCACCTGGTCCGCTGCGACCTCGGGGCGCGGGTGGCGGGCCAACTCGCGCGGCGCATGGTGGTGCCGGCGCACCGGGCCGGCGGGCAGGCGCAGTTCATCGACCTGTCGTTGCCGGCCACCGACGACGCGGGGCTCGGCCCGGTCCTGGAGTGGGCGAGCGAGCGGCTGCACGAGCCGCTGACCGTGGTCGACCTGGCCCGGCGCGCGGGGGTGAGCCCGCGCACCTTCTTCCGGCAGCTCCAGGCGGCGACGGGCACCACGCCCCTCAAGTGGCTGCTCAACGAGCGCCTCGCGCGGGCCCAGACGCTCCTTGAGACCACCACGCTGCCCATCGAGCGGGTCAGCGAGCGCAGCGGCCTGGGCAGCGCGGCCAACCTGCGCCGTCACTTCACGCAGCACGTCGGGGTGTCGCCCCGGGAGTACCGCAAGGCGTTCGCGGGAGCGGGAGCGGGGGCAGGGGCGGGGGCGCGGTCCTAGCGGCGGGCGGTCGGACGGGGCGGCTACTGTTCATGGCCCAGACCGTTCGTACGCCACGCCGTTGGAGGCACGCGATGACCGCTCCGGACGCCACGGGCCGGCCCACTCCCCGTCCCGCCTCCCGGCCCGCGCTTCCGCCGTCGGCCGGGCCGGGCTTGGAGGCCCAAATGGAGCGGCTGGCCGACGAGATCGGCGGCCGGGTCTCGGCGGCGGTGGCGTACGGCGAGCCCGTCACCGCCGAAGGCGTCACGGTCATTCCCGTCGCCGAGGTCAGCGTCGGGTTCGGCGTCGGCTCGGGGCCGGGCGCGGGCGCGGGGGGCGGCGAGGGCATGGGCGGCGGGGGAGCCCTCACCCGACCCCGTGGCTTCATCGAGATCAAGGACGGCACCGCGACCTACCGGCCGCTGCGCCGGCCCTGGCTGGACGTCGCCCTGCCGCTCGCCGCCCTGCTGGCCGGCGCCGCCGCGCCCTCGCTCGCCCGCCGCCTGGCCCGGCGCCGCCGCGGCTGACCGCCCGAGCCGGGCACGCCCCGCGCGGCGGCACGGGCTCGGTCGGTGGCACGGGCCCGCGCGGCGGCACGGGCCCGGTCAGGACAGCTTCGGCCGACCCTTCTCGTACAGCCACACGTCGAAGAGTTCGCCCAGGTCGCGGCCCGACAGGCGTTCGCACAGGGCGATGAACTCCTCGGTGGTGACCGTGGCGTGCCGGTGTTCGGCGACCCAGGCGCGGACGATGGCGAAGAACGTGCGGTCGCCGACCGTCTGCCGCAGCCGGTGCAGGGTCATCGCGCCGCGCCCGTAGACCGGCGGGTCGAGGAGGTGTTCGGGCCCGGGCGGGGTGCCGGGTGGGAAGGCCCAGATGCCCTCGCTCTGGCCGTCGGAGCCGTCGTAGTAGTCGCGGAAGATCTCGTCCGCGGTGCGGCCCGCGTCGCTCCGCTCCACCTCCCACAGCCATTCGGCGTACGTGGCGAAGCCCTCGTTGAGCCAGATGTCGCCCCAGGTGCGCGGCGTGAGCGAGTTGCCGAACCACTGGTGGGCCAGCTCGTGGACCTGGAGGTAGGCGTCGGGCGGCGTGCTGTAGTACGGCTTGGTCTGGGTCTCCAGGGCGTAGCCGAGGTCGGGCGTGTCGTCGACGATGGCGCCGGTCGAGGAGAACGGGTACGGGCCGAAGAGGCCGGTCTCCCAGTCCATGATCTCGGTGAGCTGGTCGGCCACGTGCCGGCTCGCCGCCGCCTGCGTCGGGTCGATCGCCACGTACTGCGGCACGTCGCCCCCGGCCCGCCGCTGGCTGTTCCGCCGGTCGCCGCCCTGTCGCCCGCCGGCTCGTGGTGTGCCGGCCGGCTGGCCGTCGCCGACCCGGCTGTCGGGCGGGGCGGGCGCGTGGGCGTCGTTCCGTGCTGCTTCCTGGGGTTTCTCCTGGGTGTCGATGTGAGGCTCCTCGGGGTCGGTGGTGTCGCCCGCGCGCAGGTCGCCGCGGGTGCGTACGTCGAAGGTGCCGATGGCGACCGTGGCCAGGTAGCTGGCCATCGGCTCGGCGCTGTGCCAGGCGAAGGTGGTGCGGCCGTCGCGGGTCCGGCGCTCGCGCAACTCGCCGCCGGCCACCGCGGTGTAACCGGCCGGGACGGTGATGGCGATGTCGTACGGGGCCTTGTCGCTGGGGTGGTGGTTGCCGGGGAACCAGGCCGTGGAGCCGGAGGGTTCGCCGAGCGCCACGGCGCCGTCCGTGGTCTCGATCCAGCCCTCCTCGCTGTCGTCGGCGCCCACCAGCGTCCTGGGCGTCCCGGCGTACTCGACGGTCGCGGTGAACGCCCGGCCGCCGGCCAGCGGCCGGCGCGGGGTGAGCGTCAGTTCGGCACCCTCGCGGGTGGCCCTGGCCGGCGCCCCGTTGACCGTGGCCCGCAGCACCCGAAGCCCCGTCAGGTCCAGGTTGAGGGAGCTGAGTCGGCTCGTGGCACGGGCGGTGAGGCGCGCGGTGCCGCGCAACTGGTTGGTCTTCGGGGCGTAGTCGAGGGCCAGGTCGTAGTGGGTGACGTCGTAGCCGCCGTTGCCGAGGCCGGGGAAGAGCCGGTCGCCGACGCCGGCCGCGCCGGGCCGCGCGGCGCCCGGGTCCCGGCCGGCGTCGGAACCCGACGCCCCGTCGCACGCCGCGCAGGCGATCAGCAACAGGGCGCAGGACAGCGCGCGCAGCGGATGGCGAGGTGACAAGGCGGGGCTCCTCGGTGGGCACGGGCCCAAGCGGGTGTGGGGCCGGGGGCGCGGTGGGCGAAACGGCGGAACACGGGAAATGGCCGTGCGTCACGTCACCGACCACGATGGCCCAGGTGGGCACCGTGAAGCCGCGATTACCGCAATGTGGCGGCGTGTGTCATGGGGTTTTAACCGATCGGCGCGACATCACATCGTGATCCCCGAGTGGCATTGCCTAGGCAGTTATCTGTCATACGCGCACCCCCTTGTGCCGCCGTAGCGTGGGGCTGCGCTCGGGGGAGCACCAGAGGGTCCACACCGCCCTCTCTGTCGCGCGGGATTGGTCTCAACTTCTGGTGTCCCTCCTTGTTTCCTTCCGGGGGCGTCCGCGACCACGTCGGCGCCCGCGATACGCAGCCGATGCGATCCGTGAACGAACTGAGGGGGAATGCGACGTGCCGGGCAAGAAACGGGGGTTTCCCGCCGTGCGCCGCGTTGACCACGACCAACTAGCCTGCGCGGGACCGGAGTCGGTCCGCGTGAACGCCGTGAACGCGAGCCGTGGACACGGTAAGGGCAGGACACCGGGGGCTTCGACGTCGCCGACGGAAGACTTCTTCATCGGATGGCAACACACCGGAAATTCCCTGGACTCCTCGATCGTTGAATTTCGTTCTGTGATCTCTATGACAGAGATTCCGGAAGGCGCTGCGCGAGGGTATCTTCCGATCGTCTGTATCGACCGCGCGCTCATCTCGTCGGGCGCCGCCCACACCGTTCGCCCGAAGGCCCGCCGGGCGGCCACCGCGAAATGCGGCGCGCCCCCGTGTCGCGTACGCCAATCCGTTCACCGTCTCATTCGCTCTTCCGCTTCCGATTCCGTGGGCGCCGCGGGTTCTCGGGGAACCCCGAGTTCCGCGAGTTCGCCGCGCGCGACGGAGCCGTGCGCGGCCCCACGCGGCCGGCTCGGCGCACGGTCGGCAGTGCCACCGCGGGCCCGCTGAGCGGCCCGCGGCGGGCGGCGCCCGACCCGGTCCCGGCGCCGGAGGCGCACCCGGTCGCCACCGCGCCGACCGGCACGGCACCGGCGACCCGAGCCCGGCCCCGAACCGCCCCACGGAGTCGCCCGCACCGGACCAGCACCCCGTACGCACCCAGCCCCAGCCCCACCCGGCGCGAGCCGACCCGTACCACCCGGCGCAAGCCACCCAAGCCCCACCCGCACCACCCGGCGCAAGCCAACCCAGCCCCACCCGGCGCGAGCCGGGCCCGTACCACCCGGCGTGAGCCGACCCGCACGCACCGCCCGGCCCGGCCTCGTCGCCGGGGTCGGGCGGGGGCGGGGCGGCTCGGGCCGGCAAACCGAGCACCGGACGCGTCCGCGTGCACCAAGGACGAGACCCAGGAAGGGGGGAGCGGACCGATGGGACGCATACGCGCCACGCTGGCACTCGCCACCGCGCCCCGGGAGGCGGCACGCAGGCACCCCGACGTACCGATCCACCTGGACCAGCCCCTAGACCTGTTCCCGGAAGCCGGGGACGCGCTGGACTTCGCGACGTTCGCGGAGCTGGTGGAGCGCGCCGCCGCGCTGCTGCTCGGCGCCGGCGTGCTGCCGGGAAACCGGGTGCTCGTCGTCAAGCGGGCCAACTTCGACGTCATCCTGCTGGCCTTCGCCTGCGCCCGGATGGGCGCGGTGCCGATCCTCACCCACCCCGACGTGGGGCCGACCTCGCTCGGCCTGCACGTGCGGCGCGGCGAGCCGGCCGCGATCGTCACCGACGCGGACACCGAGTCCGCGGGCGCGTTCGACGAGGTGGGCGCGGCGCTGCCGCCGCGGCTCTACGTCGGCAAGCCCGGCCGGCACGGCGAGGCGCTCCAGGACCAGCCGCCCGGCGAACTGCCGCACTCGATCGTGCCGCCCCGCGACGCGCCGCAACTGGTCACGCACAGCTCGGGCACCACCGGCGTGCCCAAGCTGGTGCTGCACACCGTGGAGAGCTTCGCCGGGCACGCCAAGCCGCAGGTCAACTTCCTGCGCGTGGTGCGGCTGCGGGACCCGTACCTGACCTGTGTCTCGCCGGTGCACGCGCGCGCCATGTCCGGGATGCTCACGGTGCTCGCCGTCGGCCTGCCGCTCGGCTTCATGACCGACCCCGACCCGCGCAACGCCGAGCGGATGCTGGCCCGGGTGCGCCCGGGGATCGTGGAGACGCTGCCCAACGCGTTCATTCGCTGGGAGGAGACCGCCGAGAAGCGGCCCGAACTCCTCTCCCAGGTGCGGATGTTCATCAGCTCCTTCGACGCGGCGCACCCGCGCACCATCCGTACCCTGCTGGCCGCCGGCCGCCCCGGCGCGCGCTACCTCCAGGCGTACGGGCAGACCGAGACCGGGCCGCTGACCATCAAGCTGCACCGGGCGAACAAGGGCTGCACCGACGGCCGCTGCGTGGGCCGGCCGATGATCGGCCACACCAGGCTGCGGATCAGCGACGAGGGCAACACCCGCCGGATGGGCAAGGGCCAACTCGGCGCCATCTTCGGCAAGTCCGCCGGCGTCACCCCGGCCTACCTGGGCCAGGGCGACCAGCGGGTGGACGGCTGGTGGGCGATGGGCGACGTCGGCATGGTCAGCAGGCGCGGCTGCCTGCACCTGTACGACCGGATCGTGGACCAGGGCAGCGGGGTGGAGAGCCTGCTCCGGGCCGAGGACCAGATCCTGGAGGGGATGCGGCAGCTCACCGAGGCCGTGCTGATACCCGTGTCCGAGGGGCCGCCCGTACCGCTGGTGTGTACCCGCGGCGACCGCCCGCTGGACCGCGCGGCCTGGGCCGAGGCCACCGCCGGGCTGCCCGAGCTGGCGCCGCCCGTGCAGTGCCGCTGGGAGGACATCCCGCACACCGCCACCTGGAAGGTCAAGCGCCTTGAGGTGGCCAGGAAGCTGGCGTCGGGGGAGTTGGTCCAACTCGACGTCAGGTGAGGCGGGGCGGACGGGTGTGGCGCGCTACCCCCCGAGCCGCACCCGGTGCGCCGAGTCCCCCCTCAGGCCGCCCGCCCCGCCCACACCGAACGCCCCACACCGAACGCCCCTCGCCGACCGCACCCTTCCGTCGCCCGATCGCTCCGCGCCCGCCGCTGGCGGCGATCGTCCCGCCCGGCCGATCGCCGCGCCCACACCGGGCCCGCCACCGCCTTTCCGTCCCCGAACACACCACGACAAGCAAGGGAAGCTCATGAGCGACCACCTGACCCCCGGCCACCGCCTCCTGCTGGAGTTCGTTGACCTGCCGCAGCTCATCGAGGGCGTGCCGGGCGACGCCGACCTGATCAACGCCGGCCTCAACTCGGGTGACCTGATCCGGCTGGCCCTTGCCCTGGAGGAGCGCACCGGAACCCCGCTCGACGACGACGAGCTGGGCGCGCTGCACACCCTGGACGGCATCAACCAGGTGCTCGTCTCCCGCGAGGCGGCCGAGCTGACCGACGCCGCCGAGACCGCCCCGGCCGCCGCGACCGCCAGCGGGGAGGCCCGCTGATGTGGATGGCGCACTTCGTCAAGCGCAACCGGCTGCTGCGCCCTGACAACCTCGCCCTGGCCGACCCGAACCGCCGGCTGACCTGGCGCGAGTTCGACGAGCGCACGGACGCGCTGGCCACCGCGCTGCTGGACCGTGGCGTCGAGAAGGGCCAGCGGATCGCGGTCAGCGCCCGCAGCCGGGTCGAGGTCCTTGAGCTGTACGTCGCGGGTGGCAAGGCGGGCGTCGTGGTCTGCCCGATCAACCCGTCGTTCCCCGCGCCCGAGGTCGAGCACATCGTCCGCAACGTGGAGCCGGTGGGCGTCTTCTCCGAGCAGCAGATCTTCGACCGGCTCGGGGACGCGTTCGGCGACGGCTGGCGCATCTCGATCGGCTCCGAGGAGTACGAGGAGATGACGACCAGCAAGGCGCGCGAGCTGCCGCTGCCCCGGCAGGACGACATCTTCGCGATCCTGCACACCAGCGCCACCACCGGGCACGCCAAGGGCGTCGCGGTCACCCACCGCTCGGTCTCCGCCTGCTACACGGCGATGGCGGCCGAGGTCGGCTTCTCCGCCGACGACGTGATGGTCAACCCCTGCCCGCTGTTCCACGGCAGCGTTGTCATCGGCCTGGCGCTGTTCGCCGCCGGCGGCGCGCTGGTCCTGGAGCCGGAGTTCACGCCGCAGCGCTGGCTGGCCGACGTCGCCGAGTTCAAGGCGACCAAGACCTTCCTGGTGCCGTCGATGGCCCGCTTCGTGCTGCGCACCAAGGCGTTCGCGGGCGCCGACCTGTCCAGCCTGAAGGACATCATGTTCGGCGGCGCCCCGATGCCGCAGGAGCTGCTGCGCGAGTGCCTGGAGAAGTTCCCGGCCCCGATGCGCAGCATCTACGGCATCACCGAGGGCGGCGGCCCGATCGCCACCCACCTCTTCCGCCGGGGCGAGTGGCCGTTCGACGCCGAGGGCACCGTGCTGCCCACCGCCGGCCGCATGCTGCCCGGCTACCACATCGAGGTGCAGGACGACTCGGGCAACGTGGTGCCCACCGGCGACGTCGGCGAGATCTGCGTCCGTGGCGACGGCATGATGCTGCTGTACTGGCGCAACACGGAGGCCACCGCCAAGACCGTACGGGACGGCTGGCTGCGCACCGGCGACGTCGGCTACGCCGACGAGGACGGCTTCCTCTACCTCGTGGACCGGCGCAACGACGTGCTCATCCGTGGCGGCCAGAACGTCTACCCCGCCGAGATCGAGCGGGTCCTCGCCACCCAGCCCGGCGTCCTGGACGTGGCCGTGGTCGGCGCGCCCAACGACGAGTGGGGCGAGGTGCCGGTGGCGTTCGTCGCGGCCGGCGACGAGCCGCCCACCGTGGCCGCGCTGATCGGCGCCTGCGCCCGCGAGCTGGCCAGCTACAAGCGGCCGACCGCTGTCCACTTCGTGGACGAGATCCCGCGCAACGGCGCCGGCAAGCTGCTGCGCCGGGTGCTGCGGGACCGACTGGCCGCCGAGGCGAAGGAGGCCGAGGCGAGGAAGTCCGAGGCGAAGGCAGCCGAGGCGGCGAAGGCCGCCGAGCCGGCCGCGGCCGAGCGCGACGACAAGGCCACCGCCGGCACGGGCGGGGGCACCACCGGCTCCGGCGCCTGACCCGGGGCGCGACGGGCGGGGCACCGGGGTGCGGCCCGGCGCCCCGCCACCGGCGCCCTATGGCCGTACGCGGCGGCCAACCCGCCCAGGCGAGCGGCCCCGCACCCACCCCCCCACCCCCACCGCACGCCCGCACCACCACCCGCGGCACGGACCCGTACTCGTACCCGTACCGCCACTCACGGCACGCACACGCGCCGCCGCACGCACACGCACGCACACACGCACCGCCACACGCACACGCACGCACCGCCACACGCACCAGCGCACGCACGCACCACCACACGCACCGACGTACGCAGCCATGGAGGGGAACGGTGGGGATGACCTCGACGGACACGACGGGGACGGCCCAGGAAGCGCGAGCGGAGACGGGTCGCTGGACCACTCCATCCGGGGTCGAGGTGGTCCGTACGACGGAGCACGCCGGCAGCGCCGCGGCGGCCCGCGCCCAGTTGGAGGCGGCGCTCGACGAGCGCCGTGGCATGGTCCTCTTCCGGGGCCGGGACCGGATCATCGGCTACGTGGACCCACCGCTTGAGGTGGCCGCGCGCGGCGACCGGCTGGCGGTGACCGCCCTCAACGAGCGCGGCCGGGTGCTGCTGCCGACCCTGCGCGCCCTGCTGGCCGACCTGCCCGGCACGGTCCGCGCCGACGGGGACACGCTGCACGTCCACGGCGGCACGCCGCACGGTGTCTTCGCCGAGGAGGACCGCACCCGGCACGTGGGCGTCTTCGCCGCGATCCGGGCGCTGGTCGCGGGCCTGGCCGTGCCGGACGACGAACTGCTCGGCCTGTTCGGCGCGTTCGGCTACGACCTGATCTTCCAGGTCGACCCGATGGACGCCCGCCAGGAGCGGAACCCGCACGACCGGGACATGGTCCTCCACCTGCCCGACACGCTGTACGACCTGGACCTGCGCGGCGACACGGCGGTGCGCTTCCGGTACGACTTCCACACCCGGGCCGCCAGCACCCAGTGGCTGCCCACCGAGACGCCCAGCCAGCCGTTCGTGCCCGGCCGGCCGTCGCGCGGCCGGCGCGACCACCGGGTGGGGGAGTACGCGCGGGTGGTGGAGGCGGCGATGCCGCTGTTCCGCTCCGGCGACCTGTTCGAGGCCGTGCCCAGCCAGACGTTCCAGCACGCCTGCTCCCAGACCCCGGCCCAGCTCTTCCGCCGCCTGTACGAGCGCAACCCCGCGCCGCACAGCCTGCTGATGAACCTGGGCGACGGCGAGTACCTGGTGGGCGCGTCGCCGGAGATGTTCGTCCGGGTCAGCCGCGGCATCGACGCCGACACCGACCGCTTCCTGGTCGAGTCCGCACCGATCAGCGGCACCGCCCAACGCGGGACCAACGCCCTGGAGGACGCCGAGCGCATCCGCGAACTCCTCAACTCGGCCAAGGACGAGCACGAGTTGACGATGTGCACGGACGTGGACCGCAACGACAAGTCGCGGGTCTGCGTGCCCGGCACGGTCACCGTCACCGCCCGGCGCAGCATCGAGATGTACTCCACGCTCATCCACACCGTGGACCACGTACAGGGCGAGCTGCGCCCCGAGTTCGACGCCCTGGACGCCTTCCTCGCCCACTTGTGGGCGGTCACCGTGACCGGCGCGCCCAAGCTGGCGGCCGTCGAGTTCATCGAGCGGCACGAGCGCTCGCCGCGCCGCTGGTACGGCGGCGCCGTCGGCCGGATCGGCTTCGACGGCTGCCTGGACACCGTGTTGACGCTGCGCACCATCCAGGTCAGGGACGGCGTGGGCACCGTACGAGCCGGGGCGACGCTCCTGTACGACTCGGACCCGGTGGCCGAGGAGCAGGAGACCGAGCTGAAGGCCAAGGCCCTCCTGGAGATCCTCGCGGGCGACACGCCGCCGCCGGCCCGCGCCGAGGTGCGCGAGCGGCCGGGCGAGGGCCGCGACGTCCTGCTCGTGGACCACCGCGACTCGTTCGTACACTGCCTGGCCGGCTACTTCCGGGAGACCGGCGCCGCCGTGGAGACCTACCGCAGCGGCGGCCACCTGCATCTCATCGAGGAGCGCCGGCCCGACCTGGTGGTCCTCTCGCCCGGACCCGGCACGCCCACCGACTTCAAGGTCTCCGCGACGCTGGCCGAGGCCGAGCGGCTCGGCATCCCGGTCTTCGGCGTCTGCCTCGGCCTCCAGGGCATCGTGGAGTACCTGGGCGGCGACCTGGCCACGCTGCCCGCGCCCGTCCACGGCAAGCCCTCCCGGGTGCGCCGCACCACCGTCGAGTCGGGCCTGCTCACCGGCCTGCCCGAGACGTTCGACGTCGGCCGCTACCACTCGCTGTACGCCGACCCCGGCCGGGTGCCGGAGGGACTGCGGGTGACGGCCGTGACGGCCGACGGCACCGTCGCGATGGCGGTGGAGGCACCCGAACGCGGGCTGGCCGCCGTCCAGTTCCACCCCGAGTCGATCATGTCGGGCGAGGGGCGCACCGGCCACCAGGTGGTCGCCAACGCGGTCACCCACCTGACCAGAACCGCCCGATGACCGTGGACGCCCGCGTCGCCGAACTGTTCGGCGCCGCCACCGGCCCGGGCAGCACGTTCCGGCCCCGCGCCGGCGCGCCCGCGCGCGGCCTGGGCCGGGGCCTCGGCCTCGGACGGGGCCGGGGCCCCGGACTGAGTCGGGCCCCCCGGGGCGGCGCCGTCGGCCGCGGCGTCGGGGCCGGCGCGGTGGCCGGCACCCGCGCCGGCGGCGGCGCGGTGACGGTGGCGCACGCGACCGTCGGCGAACTGCCCTTCACCGGGCTGCCCCCCGCCGTGCGCGCCGCCCTGCCGGAGTACGCCGCGCCGCGTCGGCGCGGCACCTACGCGGCCGGCCGGCTCGCCGCGGCCCGCGCCACCGCCGCGCTCACCGGGGCGCCGCACTGGCCGCTGCCGGGCGAGCGCGGCGCCCCGGGTTGGCCGGCCGGCGTGCGCGGTTCCCTCACCCACACGGATGAGCTGGCGCTGTGCGCGGTCACGGCCGCGGACGGCCTGGCCGTCGGGCTCGACATGGAGCCGCTGGCGTCGGCGGATGGCCTGTACGCGGCCCGCCGCTACGCCGCCACGCCCGCCGAACTCGACCGCGCGCGGGCCGACGCCCGCCCCGAACTCGCGGTGCTGCGGCTGTTCTGCGCGAAGGAGGCGCTCTACAAGGCGCTGCCCGCGCCCCGGCAGGAGGGCCTGGCGTTCCGCTCCGTCACGCTGGAGTGGCCCGAACCGGACCCGTCGGCCGCCGACGAGCCGGTGCTGCTGTCCGTCAGCCCCACCGCGCCCGCCCCGGCCGCGCTCCGCGGCGCCACGGCCCGATGTCGCGTCATCGGCGACCACATGGTGGCGGCCGTGACCCTGACAGCGCCACGGCCCGCATACGCTCCGGAGTACGCGTACGCGTACGAGTACGAGACGGATGCCCGGCACGCGGCGGACGCCCCGTACCCGGCGGACGCCGAGCGCGCGCCCGGAGCCACCGCCCCCTGACAGCACGTCCCGGCACCACGGCCCGGCACCCCGCCGGGCCGCTGACCCCGACTCCGCAGTCCGAACTCCCCACACTCCGCACACCCGCACTTCCCACCCTGGCCCAGGGCCCCCGCACCACGGGCCGTGGGTCCGGGGCTCCGGGCCCGGCACGCCGCCCGGAGCCCACCGCACCGGATGCCGCCGTACCCCCTCCGCCGTCCCACCAGCCAGCCACCAACGATCGCCCCGCGACACCTGTCCGTACCCCGGCCACCCCCACGTGGTCGACGTGACCGACGACAGTGCCACGAAGCGTCCAGGAAGGAGCGCGGCGGGTCGCACGGCCCGTCGCATACGACACCCCATGAACACACAGACGGCCGACACCTTGCCCACGCTGCCCGCGGCGGCCCCGCGGCCACACTGGCGCTCGCTGCCCGCGGCGCAGCAGCCCGACTGGCCGGACCCCGAGGCGCTGCGCGCGACCCTGAGCGAGCTGGAGTCCTACCCGCCGCTGGTCTTCGCCGGCGAGTGCGACCAACTCCGCGACAAGCTGGCCGCCGTGGCCCGCGGTGAGGCGTTCCTGCTCCAGGGCGGCGACTGCGCGGAGTCCTTCGCCGCGGTGGGCGCCGACCAGATCCGCAACAAGCTCAAGACGCTGCTCCAGATGGGGGCGGTGCTCACCTACGCCGGCTCGGTGCCCGTGGTGAAGGTCGGCCGCATCGCCGGCCAGTACAGCAAGCCGCGCTCCAAGCCCACCGAGACCCGCGACGGCGTCACCCTGCCCGCCTACCGGGGCGACTCCGTCAACGGCTTCGAGTTCACCGAGGAGTCCCGCCGACCCGACCCGGAGCGCCTCAAGCGCATGTACCAGGCGTCGGCCGCCACGCTCAACCTGGTGCGCTCCTTCACCGGCGGCGGCTACGCCGACCTGCGCCAGGTCCACGCCTGGAACCAGGACTTCGTCAAGACCTCGCGCTCCGGGCAGCGGTACGAGGCGGTGGCCCGCGAGATCGACCGCGCCCTGAACTTCATGCACGCCTGCGGCGCGGACCCGGCACAGATGCACTCGGCCGAGGTGTACGCCTCGCACGAGGCGCTCATCCTCGACTACGAGGCGGCCCTCACCCGCACGGACGAGCGCACCGGCCAGCCGTACGACCTCTCCGGCCACATGGTCTGGATCGGCGAGCGCACCCGCCAACTCGAGGGCGCGCACGTCGAGTTCTGCTCCCGCATCCGCAACCCGATCGGCGTCAAGATCGGCCCGAAGGCCACCGCCGACGAGGTTCTCGCGCTCATCGACCGCCTGGACGAGGACCGCGAGCCGGGCCGGCTCACGTTCATCGTCCGCATGGGCGCGGGCCACGTGCGCGACCGGCTGCCGTCGCTGGTCGAGAAGGTCACCGCGTCCGGCGCCCAGGTCGGTTGGGTGTGTGACCCGATGCACGGCAACACGTTCGAGGCGCCCAGCGGCCACAAGACCCGCCGCTTCGACGACGTCCTGGACGAGGTCAAGGGCTTCTTCGAGGTCCACCAGGGCCTTGGCACCCACGCCGGCGGCATCCACGTCGAGCTGACCGGCGACGACGTCACCGAGTGCGTGGGCGGCGAGGTCTACGCGGACGACCTCCGCCAGCGCTACGAGACGTTCTGCGACCCCCGCCTGAACCGCAGCCAGTCGCTTGACCTGGCGTTCCTGGTGGCCGAGACCTACCTGGACCGCTGAGCCACCCCGCCCCCACCCGGGCCCCGGCCACCCCCTCCGCACCCGGGGCCCGGCCGGCCCGGCCCCTCGGACGGGGGGCCGGGCCGGCGCGGTGGGGCCGACCCTCGTGCGGGGGCGTTGACGCGGGCCCACCTGGACTCGCGGGCCAGGCGACGGGGAGGCACGGTGGGTCACCGCACGGGTAGCGGCGAGGTTCTCGACGCCCCGGACCTCTGGGACGACTCGCCGTACGCCCTACGCGACTACGTCGAGGACACGCCGCCCACGCCGGAGCTGATCGCCGAACTCGAAGTCGAGCTGGGCGGCTACCGGCTGCCCCGCTCGGCCCGAGCGCCCTCGCTCAACACCGCAACTCGCCCCACACCCGCTTGCCCCAGGGCAGCGGATCGGTCCCCCACCGCCACGCCAACGCCTGCACCACGGCGATGCCGCGCCCGCTCTCATCCCGCGCGTCCGCGCTGCGCGCGACGGGCAGCCGCTTGGACTTGTCCACGACGGCGACACGGATGTGGCTGGTGCTGGGGCGGGTGATGGTGACGCGGATGGCGTGCGAGCCGGTGTGCGTGACGGAGTTGGCGACGAGCTCGGAGGCGATGGTGGCGGCGTCATCGGTGAGGTGTTCCAGGTCCCAGGTGGCCAACGCGGCCCGCACCAACGCCCGCGCGTGTGCCGCGCTCTCGGGGAGGCGGGTCAGGGTCGTGGTGTAGCCGGGATGCCCGGTGTGGTGGGCCGTGGTGTGCGCGTGCATGGGGGCCTCGTGAGGGTGAGTCGGGGTGCGCGGGGCCCGCTCGTAGGGGGTCATCAGGCGGGCCCCGCCTCCTGGTAGCCGCCGGCTGGTCGCTGGCCGTCGGCTGTCACCAGTGAACGGCCGAGCGGCGGAGCGGACCACGGCGAAGTCGACGCATTCATGCGGCGCACACACCGCATCGACTACTGTGAGCTGCGATTACGTCACGGACAGGAGGCTGGCTGTGAAGGTCAGGCGAGACCGGTTCGCGCGCCAGAGGCGGGCGTGTGGCTACAGTCAGGAGTCCCTGGCCGACGCGCTCGGTGTGGATCGCACCTCCATCGGTAGATGGGAACGTGGAGAGAACGACCCTCGCCCTTTCCTCTTGCCCAGACTGGCGAGCCTGCTCAAGGTGACGCTTCTGGAGTTAGACGCACTACTGCAACGGAATGCGATCACGGAGACGCTGGTAGTGCAGACAAAGGGCGGTGACCTTGACGACGTGATACGCCGCGATTTCCTCCAGATGGTGACCATGGCCACGACGCTTTCCGATGTGAACCCTCTCGGGAAGGCGTCTGGTGGTAGACGCATGTATCAGTCGATGAATGACCACTTGTGGCGGCTGTACGCACGAGCGCAGTCAAGAAGCTCCCTTTTCCCACTCGTTCACGCTCAGATTGAGGAGCTCACATCCGCGCTGGACGGCGCTGGTTCTGACATCGTGCGCCGCCAACTGTGCGGCGACGCTGCCGAACTGTTTCAGCTAGCTGGTGAAGTTCTCTTCGACTGCGGCAGATACACCGATGCGGCGCATTGCTACACGCTCGCCGCCAGTGCCGCGAGGGAGGTTGACCACCCAGACCTCTGGGCGTGCGCACTCACTCGGTACGCCTTCATCAGGTTGTACGGGGACCATGACTCCGGCAGGGCTGTGCAACTTCTCGACCAGGCCGCGGCTCTTGCTCAACGTGGCGACAGCAACTTGTCCACGCGCTACTGGGTGGCTGCCGTGCAGGCAGAAGCCTATGCCGCGGCAGGAGATGTGGACTCCTGCAAGCGCGCCCTGGACCGAGCCACGGAGGTGCGTACGTTGAATGGCGCCTCACGCAACGGGGGTTGGCTGCGCTTCGACGGCTCCCGGTTGGCCGAGCAGCGTGGTACGTGCTACGTCCGGCTCCGACGTTTCGACCTGGCGGAGTCCGCGCTCAGTGAAGTCTTGCGGGAAAAGCTTTCGACTCGACGTCAGAGTAGTGTGCTGGCGGATCTCGCCATGGTGGGTGCACAGCGACGCGATGTCGACCAGGTAGTGGACTGTGCTCGACAGGCGCTCACGCTCGCCCAACGCAATGCGTCGAGCTACACGGCGTGCCGGCTACGCACTCTCAAACCGACCCTCACGCCTTTCCTGGCTGATCCGCGGGTCCGCGATCTCAACGCCCGTATCGACGAACTGCACACCACCGCTCCACAGAGCCGAGGGGGAGCCTCATGACCACCGAAGCTGGCAGGGTCTTTCGCCAGGCGTGGATCGCTGGCGTAATCCGGCACTACCCAGGCGAGCCGAAGCCCGGTTACATCGCTGCCTGGGACGACACCCCGGAGTGGGAACGCGCTGCCGCCGGGGCCGTGTTCGAGCAGGTGCGCCACTTCATCGAGATCAGTGGCGGCGCGACGCGCAGGCTCACCCGCGAACAGCGGGGCCGCTACGTCGCCACGTGCTGGATCGCCCAGATCTACCACCGCATGGAGAATCCCAAGCCGGGATACGTCGCGGACTACGCCGACCTGCCAGCCTGGCAGCGGGAAACCGACGCCGACATCTTCGACGCCATCGAGGAGCACATGAGCGGTTAGCCTGCCGCGGCCATGCCGTCGGTGGCGCGCGGCGCTCCGCTGAACTTGTTCCATGTCGGGCCCTTTCCGGCCCTGGTCCTCACCGGTGGCAGAGAAAGAGGCGATCCGCGTCTCAGCCGGGCCAGCCACTGTCACACGCGGCCAGCCGCCGTCCCCGCCCCGCCGGCCACGGGGCGACCCCGGCCGCGCCCCCGCCGAAATTGCGTGCCAGATTTTCGGCGGCGGGTGTCAAGACGGGAGCGGTGGCTCCGACCAACCGGTCGAAGGGCCCCCGCCGGGGGCCGCGCACCACGAGGAGTACGCGATGCAGTTCGTGATCAGCATGTACATCAACCCGGCCGTGCTGGACGCGCTGACCGACGCGGAGAAGGCGGCGATCGGCGAGGGACACGGAGAGTTCATCGAGGCGCTGAAGCGGTCCGGCGAGTTGATCACCACGCAGGCCCTCGTCGACCCGTCCCAGGCCGCCGTGGTGAGCGTGCGCGACGGCCAGCCGGTGGTCACCGACGGCCCGTTCCTGGAGGCCAAGGAGCACCTGGGCGGCTTCTACCTGGTCGACTGCGAGGACAGGGACCGGGCGATCGAGCTGGCCGCGCGGATTCCGGACGCCGCGATCGAGGGCCTGGGCATCGAGGTGCGGCAGGTGATGTTCGCTGACGGACCATTGGAGGCATGACCACACTCGTCGTGGAGGACCTGCTGCGCGCGCTGACGCCGCGGGTCCTCACCACGTTGGTACGGCGGTATGGGCAGTTCGAGGACTGTGAGGACGCGGTGCAGGAGGCGGTCATCGCCGCCGCCGTGCAGTGGCCGACCGAGGGCGTGCCGGACAACCCCCGCGGCTGGCTGGTGACGGTCGCCTCCCGCCGGCTCATCGACCGGATACGCAGCGACCACGCCCGCCGTGAACGGGAGGCCGCGCTGGCCAACGAGGTCGCGCCCGCCGAGCCGCCGGACACCGACGACACGCTGGTCCTGTTGTTCCTGTGCTGCCATCCGACGCTGACCCCCGCCTCCCAGACGGCGCTGACCCTGCGCGCGGTCGGCGGCCTGACCACCGCCGAGATCGCCCGCGCGTTCCTGGTGCCGGAGGCCACGATGGGGGCCAGGATCAGCCGGGCCAAGCAGCGGATCAGGGCGGCCGGCAGCTCGTTCGCCCTGCCGCGCGGTGCGGAGCTTCGGGAGCGGCTGCGGGTCGTCCTGCACGTTCTGTACCTGATCTTCAACGAGGGGTACACCGCCTCCTCCGGCAGCAGGCTCCACCGCCCCGACCTCGCGCACGAGGCGATCCGGCTGACCCGGATGGCGCACGCGCGGCTACCCGAGGACGGCGAGGTGACCGGGCTGCTCGCGCTGATGCTGCTGACCCACGCCCGCCGCGACGCCCGCACCACGGCGGCCGGCGACCTGGTGCCGCTGGACGAGCAGGACCGTACGGTGTGGGACCGCGCGCTGATCGACGAGGGCACCGCACTGGTCAAGGCGGCGCTGGCCGGTCCGGCGCTTGGCCCGTACGCGTTGCAGGCCGCCATCGCCGCCACGCACGCCGACGCGGCCACGGCCAAGGAGACCGACTGGGCACAGGTGCACGCCCTCTACCTGATCCTGGAACGCGTCGCGCCCAACCCGATGGTCACCCTCAACCGGGCGATCGCGCTCGCCGAGACCGAGGGCCCGGCGGCCGGCCTGTCCCTGCTCGCCACCCTGGACGGCGACGACCGGATGGCCGGGCACCACCGACTGCTCTCCGTACGGGCCCACCTGCTGGAGCGGACCGGCGACACGGCCGGCGCGTACGCGCACTACCGACGCGCCGCGAAGGCCACCGCCAGCCTCGCCGAACAGCGCTACCTGGAGCTTCGGGCCAGCCGGGTGAGGCCGCCGAGGGGGCATCGGGATGAGGTGTCGTGAAGGGGCGTCAGGCTGCGGGCGCGCCGTCGCGACGTGCCGGACCGTTCAGGCCCGCCACCGGGGGCCGGCCGTGCTCCCCGCTCCGGCAGCGTCGCGTTAGCAAAGCGTGAGCGCTCGCTGGCAGCCTCGGCGTGCAAGGGGGCCGGCCCTCGGGAGGGGCCGGCCGATGCTCGCGTACGGGTGCGCCTCCGGTGGTGCGCCGGCGCACCACCGGAGGAAGCGAACAGGTATGAAGCTCAGGAGAACGAAGGCCGTACTCGTCACCGCTGCGGCCGTGGCCGGCCTGGCCGTGGCGGCGTCGCCCGCGCAGGCGGACGTGTGCAACGTGGGCGGTGGCCGCGTCATCTGCGAGTACGGCGTCGCCAAGTACACCTTCGACAACGGGGTCAAGCAGGAGTTCGCGATCGGCACGGACTACGCCGTGTGGACGCGCTGGACCGACACCTCCGGCAAGTGGAACTCCTGGTCCTCCATGGGCGGGGCCGCCCGCAGCGGGGTCGAGATCTGCCGCCTGCCGCACGACACGTTCTTCATCTCGGTCACCGGCACCGACGGCAAGCTGTGGGAGCGCGTGCGCTACAGCTACCCGGCGGGTGACTGGTCCGGGTGGGAGCGCGGCTCCGGCTGCAACTGACCCACACGCCGGCGCACGCCGGACGAAGCACCGCAAGGGCGCGCGCGGCCGGACCCCCGGCCGCGCGCGCCCGCGTGCCATCACGCCCTGATGGTCGCCGCGCCGACCACCGGTACCGGCGAGGTGGTCAGCACCCCGGTCAGACTGCTCCGTCAAAAAATCCGCGCCAGGCTGTCACACGCGGCTGTCGCGATCCGTCAGGTCGGTGAAGGCAACAAGCCAGCACCGAAGGAGACGACGATGAACGCACGCTTGATCACGGCAGAGGTTCCGATGGCCCCGCGGATGACCGAGGACCCCTCGGAGCTGGTCCCCGAGCTGGCGGAGGTGTCGGCGGCGCTGTTCAAGGTCGTCGGCAACGGCTCGGTCCCGCGCTCCACGATCAGCCTGGTGCATCTCCGCGCGGGTCAGATCGTGGGCAGCAGCTATCTGACCGTTCTGCACACGGGTTTCCTGCGCAAGGCGGGGGTGTCGGAGGAGCGGATCACGTCGGTGGCGTCCTGGCAGGACTCGCCGTACTTCTCCGCCGCCGAGCGGGCCGCGCTGGCCCTCGTGGAGGCCGTGCTCCGGCCGGCCGCGGCGGGCGAGCGGGTCCCGGACGAGCTGTACGCGCAGGTGGCCGAGTACTACGAGCCCAAGGCGCTGGCCACCCTGATGTTCGCGATCGGCCAGGTCAGCTTCTTCATCTCGGTCGCGCTGGTCGCCAAGCCGGTCCCCGGCCGGTCCTTCACCGACCCCTGGAAGTGAGGCCACCCGGGCGGGGCCCGAGCCGGGGCCCGAGCCGGGCACGGCTCGGGCCGGGCTCGGCCCCGCCCGCTCCGTACGCGAGGCCATGGGCCTACCGGAGGTTGTGCACGTCCGCGAGGTCATGGGCGTACGCGAGGCCATGGGCGTACGCGTACGCGCGGCCGTACGCGCCCACGACCGCCGGCGCGCCCCCGCCCACCGCACGGGCTCGGCCCCGCCCACCGCACGGGGCCGCCCCCGCACACGCGAAGGGCGGTCACGCCGCAGCGTGACCGCCCCTCCGCCCGGGGCGCTTAGCCCGCCACGCTGATCTGCGGTTCGCCGGAGGCGACGCCGGCCTTCTCCATCTCTTCGGCGATCTTCATGGCCTCGTCGATCAGGGTCTCCACGATCTTCGACTCCGGCACGGTCTTGATGACCTCACCCTTCACGAAGATCTGCCCCTTCCCGTTCCCCGAAGCCACACCCAGATCCGCCTCACGCGCCTCACCAGGACCATTGACCACACACCCCATCACCGCCACCCGCAGCGGCACCTCCATCCCCTCAAGCCCAGCCGTCACCTCATCAGCCAGCTTGTACACATCCACCTGCGCCCGCCCACACGACGGACACGACACGATCTCCAACCGACGCGGCTTCAAGTTCAACGACTCCAGAATCTGGAGACCGACCTTGACCTCCTCCGCCGGCGGCGCCGACAACGACACCCGGATCGTGTCCCCGATCCCCTCCGCCAACAACGCACCAAACGCCACAGCCGACTTGATCGTCCCCTGGAACGCCGGACCCGCCTCCGTCACACCCAGATGCAACGGATAGTCACACCGCGCCGCCAACTGGCGGTAGGCGTTGACCATCACCACCGGGTCGTTGTGCTTCACCGAGATCTTGATGTCCCGAAACCCGTGCTCCTCGAACAACGAGCACTCCCACAACGCCGACTCCACCAACGCCTCCGGCGTGGCCTTGCCGTACTTCGCCAACAACCGCTTGTCCAACGACCCCGCGTTGACCCCGATCCGAATCGGCACCCCCGCATCCGAGGCCGCCTTCGCGATCTCCTTCACCTTGTCATCGAACTGCCGGATGTTCCCCGGATTCACCCGCACCGCCGCACACCCGGCATCAATCGCCGCGAACACGTACTTCGGCTGGAAGTGAATATCAGCGATCACCGGGATCTGCGACTTCTTCGCGATCGCCGGCAACGCCTCCGCGTCATCCTGCGACGGACACGCCACCCGCACGATCTGGCAACCCGACGCCGTCAACTCCGCGATCTGCTGCAACGTCGCGTTCACATCCGCGGTCAACGTCGTCGTCATCGACTGCACGGACACCGGGGCATCACCCCCGACAGGCACCGAGCCCACCTGGATCTGGCGGCTCACCCTACGGTCAGCAAGCTTGGTCGGAACGGACGGCAGGCCAAGGGATACAGCGGTCATGAGACATCCTGAAGATGGTGGGCGCCGGCCGCGGCCAGCGATTCGTGGACTGTCTGGGCGATGTTGTCGGCGGTCAGGCCGGCCTCGTCCAGCAACTCGTTCCTACTGCCATGCTCGAAGAACTTCTGGGTCAGGGCGAACTCGCGTACCGGGGTCGTCACCCGGGCGTCGCGGAGGGCTTGGGTGATGGCGGAGCCGACGCCGCCGACGCGGCCGTTGTCCTCCACCGTGGCCACCAGCTCGTGCTCGGCCGCCAACCCCACCAACGCCGAGTTCACCGGCTTCACCCACCGCGGGTCGACCACCGTCACCCCCACCCCACGCTCCGCCAACAACGCCGCCGCCTCCAACGACACCTGGGCCATCGCCCCCACCGACACCAACAACACCCGCGACACACCCCGCGCCCGCGTCAGCACATCCAACCCACCCACCGACGCCACCGGCTCGATGTCCGCACCCACCGCACCCTTGGGATAACGCACCACCGTCGGCGCGTCCTCCACCTCCACCGCCTCCCGCAACAACGCCCGCAACCGCGCCCCGTCCCGCGGCGCCGCCACCCGCAACCCCGGCACCACCTGCAAGATCGACATGTCCCACATGCCGTTGTGCGACGGCCCGTCGTTGCCCGTCGCACCCGCGCGGTCCAACGCGAACGTCACCCCACACCCATGCAGGGCGACGTCCATCAGCACCTGGTCGAAGGCCCGGTTCAGGAACGTCGCGTAGACGGCCACCACCGGGTGCACCCCGCCAAGGGCCAGCCCGGCGGCCGACGTCACCGCGTGCTGCTCCGCGATCCCGACGTCGAAGACCCGCTTCGGGTACGCCTTGGCGAACGCCTCCAGCCCCACCGGTTGCAGCATCGCGGCCGTGATGCCGACGATGTCCTCCCGCTCACCACCGAGCCTGACCATCTCCTCCGAGAACACCGACGTCCACGAAGGACCGGACGGCTTCTTCTTGGCGGAGACCGCGCCGATGGCGTGGAACTGGTCCAGCTCGTGCTGTTCGGCCGGGGCGTGGCCCTTGCCCTTCTGGGTGATGCAGTGCACGATCACCGGTCCGCCGAAGGTGCGGGCCCGGCGCAGCGCCGACTCGACCTGCGCGGTGTCGTGGCCGTCGACCGGGCCGACGTACTTGAGGCCGAGATCCTCGAAGAGGCCCTGCGGGGCGACGACGTCCTTGAGGCCCTTCTTGGCTCCGTGCAGGGTGTCGAGCAGCGGGCCGCCGATGACGGGCGTGCCGCGCAGCCGGTCCTTGCCCCACTCCAGGAAGCGCTCGTAACCCTGGGTGGTGCGCAGCGTCGTCAGGTGCTCGGCGAGGCCGCCGCGGGTGGGCGCGTAGGAGCGGCCGTTGTCGTTGACGACGATGACCAGCGGCAGGTCCTTGGTGGCGGAGATGTTGTTGAGCGCCTCCCAGGCCATGCCGCCGGTGAGCGCCCCGTCCCCGATGATCGCGACCACGTGCCGGTCGGTCAGCCCGCGCAGTTGGTGCGCCTTGGCGAAGCCGTCCGCGTAGGAGAGGGCGGTCGAGGCGTGCGAGTTCTCGATGATGTCGTGGTCGGACTCCTCCTGCGAGGGGTAGCCGGAGAGGCCGCCGCGGCTGCGCAGTCGCTCGAAGTCCTTGCGGCCGGTGAGCAGTTTGTGCACGTACGCCTGGTGGCCGGTGTCCCAGAGCAGCCGGTCGCGGGGCGAGTCGAAGACCCGGTGCAGGGCGATGGTCAGCTCGACCACGCCCAGGTTGGGCCCGAGGTGGCCGCCGGTCCTGGACACGGCCTCCACCAGGAACTCCCTGATCTCGCTGGCCAGGGCGGGCAGCTGGTGCGCGGCGAGGCCGCGGACGTCCGCGGGGCCGCTGATCCGGTCGAGGAGCGGCGTGCCGCTTGCCCCGGTCTGCGAGCGAGAACTCAAAATGCACCTCCATTACTGGCGCGTGGGCGACGCTGCCCGCGCGAAATTCCGTGGAACGGCGACCACGGTCAGGGAGTTCGTCGAGGCTGAGGAGGAGAGGGTACGGTGAGACCCTGGTGCGGCGCCCACGCTACGGCCGGCGGGGGACGTATGCGTATGGCAATTGATTGCCTGTGGCGCCACTCAGCGCGCACTGAATTGCTATGGCCAGCAGGTTCCTGTACTTCCTAGCGTGACAATCCCTTGGAATCTGGACGAGCGGCCGTGGCCGCGACGGAACCCAGAAGGTGCGCGCCGCCAGGTCGGCCATGGGAGAGAGCCCCCGCATCTTCGAACGGGGGGACACTTCTGATGGCGGTAGACACCACTAATCCGGTACGGCGGAGCGGGCGTTTTAACGCCTACGTCAAACTGGGTAAGTTCGCTTTTTTCGACTATGACCTGTGCGTGCTGATCGTCTGGTGCGCGCTGCCGGGCCCGCTGCTGTGGGAGGCGTCGACGGGGGCGACCCTGCTGTTCTTCCTCATAGGCCAGGTGGCGATCTTCGCCGCGACGGTCACCTTCGACGACCTGACCGGGCTGCGCGACGGCAGCGACGCCGAGAACTACACGCCCGAGACCGGGCAACTCCGTGACCTGGCCCGCAAGCCCCTGCTGTCCGGCGCCCTCACGGTGCGCCAGGCCCAGGTCTTCGGCTGGGGCTCGGTCCTGGTGGGCGCCGCCTGCTGGGCCGCCGCGGCGGCGGTCGCGCCGCACAAGCCCGGGTGGCTCCTGGTGCTGCTGCTGGTGGTCGCCGCCAGCGCGGTGCAGTACTCGTACGGCCTCAAGCTCAGCTACCGCGGCGGCCAGGAGGTGCTGATGATCGGCACCACCGGCATGGTGGTGCTGATGCCCTACGCGCTGCTGACCGGTGAGGTCAGTGGGTTGATCGTGTTGGAGACCATTCTGTTCGGCGCGTGGGCGCTCCAGGTCGCCGCGTACTCGAACATGAACGACCTGGAGGGGGACCGCAAGGTCGGCCGGGTCAACGTGGCCACCATGACCAGCGCGGCCGGCTACCACGCCTTCCTCGTCGCGGTCGCCTCGATCGGTCTGGTCTCCACGGTCGTGGCCATCGCCGTGGACGCCGTGCCCGTGTGGTTCCTGTTGCTGCTCGCGCCGGTCTTCGTGCTGCGCGGGGCGCAGTTGCGCGCCGGCGTGGTGCGCGGCAACCCGCTGGCTGCCCGCATGCTGGGCATTCAGATCCACCGGCTGGGCGCGGTGCTGCTATGTGTAGGCAATCTGCTGTACGTCCACGCGGGCTGAACCGCGCGGCGCGCGGCGGAGTGCTCGCGCCGTCGGCGCGCGGGCCGGGCCCAGGACGGGGCCGGCCCGCGCGCCGACGCACCCCGCCGTGGGGGCGCGGCGGCCGTGTGGTCGGCGTTCACAAAGGCCGCCTGACCTGCGCGGCAATTGTTCGTGACAGGAGTCTGCTATATCGCTCACACACGTCGGAGACCAAGAATTGAGAGCGTCAGGCTTTTCAAGTCGTGCGCTACCCGTTCGATGTCCTCGATGCCTGCAGGGAGCAGTCGATGCCTTCGGTAAGTGACACCACGCTCACATCCCCGCAGCAGCGGCGGAAGCGAATCATCATGGCCGAGCCGCGAGGATTCTGCGCCGGCGTGGAACGCGCGATCGGCATGGTGGAGAAGGCCCTGGAACTGTATGGGGCCCCCGTTTACGTACGTAAGCAGATCGTGCACAACCAGCATGTCGTAAGTGAACTCGAGAAGCAGGGCGCGATTTTCGTCGATTCCGAAGACGAGGTTCCGGAAGGCTCGATCTGTGTGTTTTCCGCGCACGGCGTGTCGCCGGCGGTCCGCGGAAACGCGGTCGACCGTGAACTCAAGGTGATCGACGCGACCTGCCCGCTGGTGTCCAAGGTCCACCAGGCGGCCATCCGCTCGTCGGGCGCCGGCAACAAGATCCTGCTGATCGGCCACGCCAACCACGAGGAGGTCGAGGGCACGGTCGGCGAGGCGCCCGAGGACACGATCGTGGTGGAGACCGTGGAGGACGCGCGGCGCCTGGAGTTCGAGCCCGGCACCAACCTGTCCTACCTCACCCAGACCACGCTCTCGCTGGACGAGACCAAGGACATCATCGACGAGCTGACCCGCCGCTTCCCCGACATCAAGGGCCCCGGCAGCGACGACATCTGCTACGCGAGCCAGAACCGGCAGAACGCGGTCAAGGACATCGCGGCCCAGTCCGACCTGGTCCTCGTCGTCGGCTCCGACAACTCCAGCAACTCGGTGCGCATGGTCGAGGTCGCCATCCGCCAGGGCACCCGGTCCTACCTGGTCAACGACGTCTCCAAGCTGGACGAGCGGTGGCTTGAGGGCGTGGAATCCGTGGGCGTCACCGCCGGGGCCAGCGCCCCCGAGGTGCTGGTGCAGGAACTGGTGACACGCCTGACGGAGTTGGGCTACGGGGACATCGGCAGCGTGACCACGACCACCGAGGACGTGGTGTTCTCGATCCCCGGCAGTCTGTTCGCACACGCCGGCACCAAGCCCGCGCGGTAGGACGCCGCCAGGTCGCCGTACCGCCCGACGAACCCACCCCGTTCGCCCCGTTAGCAGGGAGACGCCGTGACCGGAACCGTGTCGAAGACCCCCGTGGCCACGGCCGATGACCCGACCGCAGAGCGCGCCGAACTGGGGCGGCTGCTGGGCGGGGTGCAGGGCCGGCTGGAGGACCTGCTCGCCGCCGAGCGCCGCGAGTGGCACGCCGCCAACCCCGACTCGGTCGCCCTGGTGGACGCCATCGCCGAGGTGGTCTTCAGCGGCGGCAAGCGGCTGCGGCCCGCCTTCTGCGCGGCCGGCTACCTGGCCGCCGGCGGCGACCCGGCCGCGCCCGAGGTCGTGGACGTGGCCGCGGCCCTGGAGGCGCTGCACACCTTCGCGCTGCTGCACGACGACGTGATGGACGCGTCCGAGCTGCGTCGCAACAAGCCCACCGCGCACGTGGCCCATGCCGAACTGCACCGGCGCGAGGGCTGGCGCGGCGAGCCGCGGCGCTACGGCGAGGGCGTCGCCGTGCTCGCCGGCGACCTGGCCCTGACGTACGCCAACCGGCTCGCGGCCGGGGCGCCACCGCGGGTGCGCGGCGTGTGGGGCGAGCTGTGCACGGAGCTGATGGCGGGGCAGTACCTGGACATCAGGGCAGCGGCCCGGTTCAGCCCCGACCCCGAACTGGCCCGCCACATCGCCCTGTTCAAGTCCGGCCGGTACACCATCTCGCGACCCCTGTCCCTCGGCGGGTTGCTCGCCGGTGGCAGCGAGGGGACGCTGGCCGCGTTCGAGGAGTACGGCCTCGCGGTTGGCGAGGCGTTCCAGTTCCGCGACGACCTGCTGGACGCCTTCGGCGACACCGACGCCACCGGCAAGCCCAGCCAACTCGACTTCCGCCAGCACAAGATGACGCTGCTGATGTCCTTCGCGCTGCGCGACGAGCCCGCGGTCAGCGACCTGGTCGGCGACGACCTGGCGGGCACCGACCCGGACGAGCTGTACGCGACGCTGGTCGCGACGGGCATCCGGGACCGGGTCGAGGCCGTCATCGAGGAACGCGTCAAGGTGGCCTGCGAGGCGGTACGGGCCGCGGACATCAGCCCGGAGTGGGCGGCGGAACTGTCCACCATGGCCCACCAGGCCGCCTACCGCGACCACTGAGGTCGCCGAGGCCCGAGGCCACCGAGATCGCTGAGGTCGCTTGAGCCCGACCCCCGGCTCCGACCCCCGGGCCCCGTCCCCAGCCCCCGATCGCGGAGCATGATGTCCCATGGCCACCATCGCGCTGTTCCACTCCGTGCTCGGTCTACGCCCCGTCGAACTCGGCGCCGCCGAGCGGCTTCGCCGGGCCGGGCACGAGGTCGTCGCGCCGGACCTGTACGCCGGCGCGGTGGCCACCACCCTCGACGAGGGGTTCGGGCTGCTCGACCGGGTCGGCTGGGACGCGGTGGTCGAGCGGGCGCGGCGGGCCCTGGTGGGGCTGCCGGAGGAGACGGTGCTGGCCGGCGTGTCCATGGGCACCGGCGTCGTCGGCGACCTCTGGCCCGAGCGCCCCGCCACGGCGGGCGTGCTGCTTCTGCACGCCGCCGCCGAGCTGCCCGCCGCCGCCCGCCCCGGGCTGCGGGCGCAGTTGCACGCCGCGGACCCGGACGCGTTCGCGCCGCCGGAGCGCGTGACGGCCCTGCGCCACGCGGCGCACGCGGCCGGCGTCGCGCTGGAGGTCTTCCGCTACCCGGGCGCCGGCCACTTCTACACCGACCCCGACCTCCCCGACCACGACCCCGAGGCGACCGAGCTGACCTGGCGCCGGGTGCTGGACTTCCTCGCGTCGCTGTAGCGGGCGGCGAACGGGGAGGGCGGCAGGGCGGTGAGCGGCCGGGCCGGGCCGCGCGTACGGAGGGCGCCCCGAGCCCGTAACTAGCGGAAACGCACGGGAATAGTCCATTCCTGACCAGCAATGCATCACATCGGGTGATTCGCAGCCCAAAGGTTGCCCGTGTTCTCGCACGGTTGCCAAGCTGATGCGGTCCGTTAACCCGCTGGGACCTGTTGAATCTGGAGGGGCCGTGGCCTTTGGCGAGCAGCCCGCTTATCTCCGCGTGGCCGGTGAGCTCCGGCAGAAGATCGTCACCGGTGATCTGCCGCCGCGCACCCGCCTGCCCTCGCAGGCCCGCATCCGCGAGGAGTACGGGGTCTCCGACACGGTCGCCCTGGAGGCGCGCAAGGTGCTGATGGCCGAGGGCCTGGTCGAGGGCCGCTCCGGCTCCGGCACGTACGTCCGTGAGCGCCCCGTTCCGCGCCGCCTGATCCGCACCGGGTACCGCACGGTGGCCGACTGCACACCCTTCCGCCAGGAGCAGGCCGACGAGACCGTGCCCGGCACCTGGGACGCGAGCAGCATGCAGGAGGAGGCCACCTCGGACATCGCCGCCCGGCTGCTCATCGAGCCCGGCGAGCGCGTGATGCGCACGCGCTACGTGTTCCGCGCCTTCAACGAGCCCGCCATGCTCTCCACGTCCTGGGAGCCGCTGTCCATCACGGGCCGCACACCGGTGCTGCTGCCCGAGGAGGGCCCGCTGGCCGGGCGCGGCGTGGTGGACCGGATGGCGGCCATCGACCTGGTGGTGGACAACGTCGTGGAGGAGGTCTCCGCGCGCCCCGGCCTCGCCGAGGAGACGCACGCCCTCGGCGGCGTCCCCGGCCACGCGGTTCTGGTCATCTCGCGTACGTACTACGCGGGGGGCCGGCCCGTCGAGACCGCCGACGTGGTGACCTCCGCCGACCGTTACCGCGTCGCCTACCACCTGCCGGTCCGCTGACCGGCCGTCCGCCCCGACACCCGCCGCCCCCGCGCCCCGGCACCGCCCACCACCGTCCCACCCCGCCGGCACGGCCCCGGGCCCCGCTCGCTATCGCATCGGATGTGCCGATGTGTGCCGGCTGGTCCGGGGCCGTTCGCCGCGCCCGCGCGCCCGTGGCGCGGGCTCGGGGTGGCCGGATGCGTACCTCTTGGTGAGAACCCGTATCCGCTGCGTAAGGGTCGGGCGTAGGCTCGGGCATATGCGGATCGTGGTTTCCCAGAACGAATGTCGAGGGCGTACGCCGGGGGATGACCGGCCGAGCGAGGGGGTGCGGGATGACTGACAGCGGCCCCGAGCCGACGCTGCCGTGGTTGGTCGTCCGCCAGGACGACAACGGCAACCGCTACCGCGTCGGGCGGTACGCCACCAAGACGGAGGCCGAGCAGGTGGCCGACCGCCTCCACGCGCGCGGCGCCTGCCAGCTCTACGTGGTCGAGCGCTCCACCGCGCCACGACGCACCGCCTGACCCACCCCGCACACCCGGTTCCACGGCACACCCCGTTCCACGGCACATCCCCCCGTACCGCGCGACTCCCCGAGCGCGCAGGCCAGTAACGGGACCTCACCCTCACCCTCACCCCACGCCTCACCGAGCCGCCGCCCCCTGCCGGCGACCGGGCAACCCGGCACCTCCGCGACCGGGCGACCCCGGCGACCTGGGCCCACCGGTCGCGCCGGCGCGACCCGAGGCCGGCTGCGCGCCGCGAAGCGCGGCCGGCGGGTGGGTGCGCCGCGCGACCCAGCCATCGCGGACCATCGGACCGAGCGGAGCGGGTCGGCGACGTGGGGCCGATCCGGGGGTCAGGGCGTGGTTCGCCCGTCGGGCGTGCTGTCCTCGGCCACCGTGGCGGGGGTTTTCGGACGTCTACGGCGACGGCGCGCGAACGCCGGGCGTTCCGTACGCCGATATCTCCCGGCGACGGCCACGCACTGCACTGCCATGGACGCCGCCATGGCGCAACAGACCCCGGGCAACCCAGCCCCCGACAGGCCGTACGCGAGCCCCAGTTGGAGCGTCACCCCGACGGCGGTGACGCGCGCGAGCGCGGAGCTGCCGCCGCTGCCTTCGAAGACGCCACCCAGCGCGATGTAGCAGGCCAGCAGCGTGAGGTAGGGGCCGAGCCAACGTAGACAGAGCGCTCCCGCCGCGGCGACCACGCCCTCGGCGCCGAACGCCCGCATGATCCAGGGGGCGGCGACGAGCAGTGTCAACGAGGCCGCCGCTCCCAACGCCCCGGCCAGCAGCAGCGCCTGCCGCCCGATGGCCCGGCGCTCGTCGAGGCCCGCCCCGAGCAGGCGGGCGGTGTGAATGGCGGCGCTCTGGCGCACCGCGTAGAACGCCATGGTCGCGACGTACGTCGCCTTGGTGGCGATCCCGTACCCGGCGGCCTCGGCGACGCCGAGCCGGGCGACGACGGCCACGAGGGCCAACGCGCCCGTCATCCGCAGGACGAAGTCGACGGACATGGGCAGCCCGACCGCAGCCGTTCGGCGGGCGTCGCGACCAAGGGAACGAGCCCGGCGCCGTAGTGACCCGGCGCCGTGGGTGGGCGTCCCTCTCCCGTGCGCGTCGGCTGCCCACCGGAGCGTGCCGCTGCGGCGCAGGACAACGCAGCCGCAGATGAGCGCCGCTGTGCGGCCGAGCACCGTGGCGATCGCGGCCCCCCGCACCCCGAGGTCGCAGCCGAGGATGAACCAGGGGTCCAGCGCGAGGATCAGCCCGTTCGCGAGCAGTGCGAGCCGCATCGGGGTGCGGGTGTCGCCGGTGCCTTTGAGGATGCCGTCGACGACGTTGGTCGCGAAGAACACCGCGATGCCGGGCAGCGCGATCGAGAAGTAGTCGGTGGCGAGGGCCAACGCGTCACTGTCGGCACCGCCGAGCACCAGTTGGGCGAGCGGCTCGCGGCACAGGTATCCGCCAGCGGCGACGACCGGCGTGATGAGTGCCCACAGGGCCCAGCCGCCGCGTACCGCGGCACGCAGCCCCGCGGGATCGCCCGCCCCGCTGGCGCGGGCGACCAGCACGGTCGTGCCCGATCCGGCGGCGAGGGCCACCCCGAGCAGCAGGTTCTCGACGTTGGTCGCGACGGCCACCGCGGCGACGGCCGCCCCGCCCAGTCGCGCCACCCAGACCATGTTGATGATCCCGGCCACGACGCCCGAAAGGAGTTCGCAGTAGATCGGATACGCCACTGACACCAGCGTGCGCCGGTGTTCGGCTGCCTTCATCGCCGCCCCTCTTTTCGCTGTACCTCGAATCGAGGTACAGCGAAAAGAGTTAGCATGCTCCTTCGAGGCGTGCAAGGTTCGGATGGGTGCGGGAAGGGGTGCGGCGCGTGCTGGAGCTGTCGATGTTGGGGTTCCTCTACGAAGAACCCCTGCACGGGTACGAGCTGAAGGCCCGCATCCGTGGCCTCAGCGGCCACCTGCGCCCGGTCAGCGACGGAGCGCTCTACCCGGCCATCGCCCGACTGGTGAAGGCGGGGCTGGTCGAGCAACGTACGGAGCCCGGCAGCGGCGCCGCGCCGCGCCGCATCCTGTCCCTCACCGAAGCGGGACGGGCGGAACTGCGGGCCCGGCTCCGGCATCCCAAGGACGTCGACATCACCGATGGCCAGCGCTTCTTCACGCTGCTCGCGTTCCTGCGCCACCTTCCGGATCGGGCGGAGCAGGTCGCGGTCCTCCGTCGCCGGCAGGACTTCCTCGATACCCCGGCGAGCTTCTTCTACCGCGACGGTGAGCCGGTGAGTGCCGAGGACGCGCCGGACCTCTTCCGTCAGGGCATGCTCCGCGTCGCCCGCGCCACCAGCGAGGCCGAGCGGGCGTGGCTGGCCGAGGCGATCGCGTCCCTGACGGACTGAGCGCGGCCCGCCCCCGCCCCCGCTCGTTAGGGTCCAGGCTGACGCGGGACGGATGCCGATGGCGGAGGCGCAGTGATGGCGGCGGAACTGATCGACACGGTGGCGTGGGTGCGGGTGGAGGGCGGCAGGATTCTCTGTGCCCGGCCCCGGGGCAAGGACGTCTTCTACATCCCCGGTGGCAAGCGGGAGGGGGCGGAGAGCGACCTGGAGACCCTGCTGCGGGAGATCGAGGAAGAGTTGACCGTGGTGCTGGACGCGGCCAGCGCGCGGCACGTGGCCACGTACGAGGCCGAGGCGTCCGGGGTGCCGGGCGGTGCCGTGGTGCGGATGAGCTGCTACACGGCGGAGTACCGGGGGACGTTGTCGGCGAGCAGCGAGATCGCGGAGCTGGCCTGGTTCTCGTACGCGCACCGTCCGCTGGTTCCGCCGGTCGACCAACTTCTCTTCGACGATCTCCGGGCCGGCGGCGAGTTGACGTAGGGCCGCGCCCGACTCGGGCCCCCCGCCTTAGCCGGGTCTCGGCCGGGCGCCGGCCGGGCCTCGCCGTACGGGTTCGGGCGCCCGGGCGGTCACCTCTGGAGCAACCCGCCGGGGCGGGCCCCGGTAGGCCGAATGTGGCACCGTGCTGCCGCTCGGACGATAGGCCTACCCGAATATCGGGTATGTGCTGATTAACCCCGTCTAACGTGGACAATTCGATGGGGCTCGTCGGCGTTCAGGGGAAGTGGTGGGCGTGAACGACAGCGCAGGAGCCGTGGCGTCCACGCCCGGCTTCGCCGAGTGGAGCTTTCCCGCGGCGCCCGACTCCGTGCGCCAGGCCCGGGAGCTGGTGCGGGACGCGCTGGCGGACTGGGGCCTGAAGGCGATGAGCGATGTGACGGTCTTGCTGGTCAGCGAGCTGGTCACCAACTCGCTGCGGTACGCGAGCGGCCCGATCGGCGTGCGCATGTACTTCCGGCCGCTGCCCGACGCCGGCGGGCGGGCGCTGTTGGTTGAGGTGTCGGACCCGGTGGAGGACCCGCCTCGGGAGCGCGCCGCCGCTCCCGAGGACGAGGGCGGGCGCGGGCTCCAGTTGGTGGCCTGCGCGTCCCGGCGCTGGGGGACGCGGCGGGGCACGGTGGGCAAGACCGTCTGGTTCGAACTCACCATCGCCGCCGCCGAGTGAGCCCACCGGAAGCGGGCCGAAGAGGGCCGGCGCGTCAAGACCGGGGGCATGGGCGCTGGAGTAACGCGTGGGGCGCGTGCGCCGGGAGATGAGCCCACCGGGCTGGCCTCGCCCCTGAACTGTCTGGTTAGAGTCGGGCTTGCCTGGTGAGGAGTCAGGCAGCAGCGGTCTGCGAAAGCGGCCTGGCCTGCCGCGATGAGCGGCCGGCGAGACCCTTCGCGGCGACGGGGGCCTGGCCGACACGCCATGGCCCCTCGGGGGCTGATGTGGGTCCGATGGGGGGCCGCTGAAGCCCGAACGGGTTCGTGCTGGACCCGGGGGCGGCTTGTCGAGCGTTCGCGATCGCCACGTCGCACGAGAGTGCGTCGAGACCGTGCTGTGATCGTGAAGGCCGTGCAGGGATTGGCTGGAGTGCTGGATACTCGGCCTTCTGGGCCGGTCCTAGCACCTGAGCCGGAGGAGACGGGCAGTGAGCGACATGCCAGCGGGAGCGGGGACGCCCGACGGGACGGAGACCGCGCCGATGTCGGCACCGATGTGGCAGGGCAGTCCGCCGGGCTCCATCTACGACTACGTCCAGGTGGCCTCCTTCTCGCTGGGCCCGGACGGGCGCGTGGACCAGTGGAGCGAGCGCGCGGCCGAACTCCTCGGCGTGCCGGCGCACGAGGCGATAGGCCGCGACCCGGTGGAGGTCTTCGTCCCGCACGAGCTGCGCGAGCAGGGCCACCGCAAGGTCGCCGAGCTGCTCGACGGCCGGGAGTGGACCGGCCTCGTACCGTACCTGCGCCCCAAGCCCGCCCCCGCCGACCAGCACACCAGCACCCCTCCCGGCACCGCCCCGACCGCTCAGCGAACCCCCACCACCCCGCCGGACGGCCCGGCCCCCGCGCCCGGCGGCCCCGGCTCCGGCGGCCCGATATCCGACGCCCCGGCCCCGGCCCCGGCCCCGCACGCCGCCCCCGAGCCGCGTTCCGCCCCCGGCCCGTACGGCGCCCCCGAGGCGCCCCCCGTGCCCGGCCAGCGCGGTGCGGGCGGCGCCGACGAGTGCCCGGACCCGCCCGTGGCGCGCGGCGCGGGCCGCACCTGGGTGGGCGGCCGTGACCCGCGCGACGAGCTCGGCGACGGGCCGTACGGGCTCGCTGAGATCTATCTGATGCCCACCCGGAACGACATGGGCGAGCGCTCCGCGCTGTGCATCGCGGTGGACGTCAGCGCGCTGCGCCAGATCGAGACCGACCTCGCGGCCTCGCAGGCCGTTTTCGGTCAATCTCCGCTGGGCTTCTTCTTCGCGGACAAGAATTTGCGCCTGATGCGGGTCAACGAGTGCTTCGCCCGCGCGTTCGGCCGCCCCGTCGACTGGCACCGCGGGCGCACCCCGTACGACTTCCTGCCGCGCGCCGAGGCCGACCGGTTCAGCGCCTCGCTGCGCCGGGTGATCGAGACCGGGACGCCGGTCACCGGGATGCAGATCGTCGGCTCGCGGTACGGCGAGACCGAGCGACACCGCTGGCAGGTCTCGTTCTACCGGCTGCACGGCGGCTCCGGGCGGCCGATCGGCGTCGCCGGGCTGGTCATCGACATCACCGGGCGGCGCCGCGCCGAGCAGGAGGCCGCCGGCGTGCGGCGCAACCTCGCCCTGCTGAACGAGGCCGGGGCCCGCATCGGGACCTCGCTCGACCTGGAGACCACCGCCCGCGAACTCCTGGCCGTCGCCGTGCCGCAGTTCTGCGACCTGGCCTCGGTCGACCTCTACCAGGGCCTGCTCGCCGGCGACGAGGCGGTCCCGGAGCTGCGGGCCGCCACCCGCCCCTCAAGGCCGGGGCGCGGGCGGACCGGCGAGCCGGCCAAGGGCAGCGCGCCACTGCGCCGGGTCGCCTTCGCCAGCGCCGTCTCCGACGGCCCGGTGGCGCTCTCCGGCTACCCGGAGGCCGAGCCCGACGACCTGGCGGGCCCCATCGGCCTCGGCATACCCGGCGCCGCGAGCCACGCCGGCGCGCCCGGCCCGGCCGGCTCGGGCGGCGCCACCTCCTTCGGCGACCGGGCGCGGCGCGCGGCGGGCCGGCGGCCGGTGCAGGTCGGCGAGGCGCACCGGTACCCGCCGCACTCGCCCTGCGCCACCGCCCTGAGCACCGGGCAGGTACGCGTCATCCCCGGCCGGGACAGCGGCGCCGACCCGGACGCCGGTCCCGAACTCGGGGCGGTCGTCCAGTCCACGCTCGCGGTGCCGATGGTGGCCCGGGACACCGTGGTGGGCCTGGTCCAGTTCTCCCGCGCCAAGGGCAGCGAGCCGTTTGGCGAGCGCGACACCGCGCTCGCCGTCGAACTCGCCGCCCGCGCCGCCGTCTGCATCGACAACGCCCGCCTCTACCGCCGCGAGCACGAGCGCGCGCTGATCCTCCAGCGCAGCCTGCTGCCGCCGGGCGACCCGGAGGCGGCCGGGCTCGACATCGCCTGCCGCTACCTGCCCGGCAGCGAGGCCACCGAGGTGGGCGGCGACTGGTACGACGTCATAGAGCTGCCCGGGCACCGCACCGCGCTGGTCGTCGGCGACGTGATGGGGCGCGGCCTGCGCGCGGCCGTTGCCATGGGCGAACTGCGCACCGCCGTGCGCACGCTGGCCATGCTCGACCTGGAGCCGGCCGAGGTGATGACCGCCCTGGACGAGATCGCGCACGGCCTCGGCGCGCCCGGCACCACCCGCGCCTCCACCCGCACGGCGGGCCGCCAGGGCCCGGCCCGTGGTGGCAGGTCGGCCGGGGCCCGTGGCGTGGCCGGCGACTCCGACCTGTCCGAGATCTACCTCGCGACCTGCGTGTACGCCGTCTACGACCCGGTCACCCGGCGCTGCACCATCGCGAACGCCGGGCACCTGCCGCCGGTCCTCGTCCCGCAGGGCGGTCAGCCGCGACTGGTGGAGCTGCCGCCGGGGATGCCGCTCGGCGTGGGCGGCGAACCCTTCGAGGAGATGGAGT
This sequence comes from Streptomyces sp. MGP-BFMKR1, assembly GCF_057766585.1. Lineage (NCBI taxonomy): Bacteria > Bacillati > Actinomycetota > Actinomycetes > Kitasatosporales > Streptomycetaceae > Streptomyces > Streptomyces sp. MGP-BFMKR1. The sequence goes on along the minus strand of NZ_CM173408.1, from coordinate 2,969,429 downwards.
TCGAGCTGCCGGACGGGGCACTGCTCGCGCTGTACACGGACGGGCTCGTCGAGTCGCGGGACCACTCCCTGGACGTGGGCATCGAGGCGCTGCGCGCCGCGCTGACCGACCCGCCCGTCGCCGCGGACGACGCCAGCCCGCTGGAGGGCATCTGCGACCACGTCCTGAACGCCCTCGACACGCACCACGGCGAGGACGACACGGCCCTGCTGATGGCGCGGATGCAGGGGTTGCCCGCGCACGCGGTCGGCGACTGGCGGCTGCCGCGCGAGCCGCGGTCGGTGGGTCGGGCCCGCGAACTGGCCTGTCAGCAGTTGCGCGAGTGGGGCCTTGAGGCCCTGGTGGACACGACCGAGCTGCTGGTCAGCGAGCTGGTGACGAACGCCCTGCGGTACGGCGAGCTGGGCGTGCCGCCGGCGAAGCAGGGCGGCGAGATACGCGTGCGGCTGCTGCTCGACCGGGGCCTGGTGTGCGAGGTGTGGGACGGCGGCCTGGTGCAGCCGCGCCGCCGCCGGGCCCGCGACACGGACGAGGGCGGGCGCGGCCTGCAGTTGGTCGGGCTGCTCAGCGCGGCCTGGGGCAGCCGGCGCACGCCCCGTGGCAAGACCGTCTGGTTCGAACTGGCCCTGCCGAGCGGCGAGACGAGCGCCGTGGACCCCACCGAGGCCCTGCTGAGCATGTACTGAGGCCGCGCCACGCGGCCATGTCGGCCCGTACGGGCGGGAGTTGGGCGCTCGTACGAGCGGGAGTTCAGCGCTCGTACGGGCGCGGGCCGAGCCGTCGTGTCGGTGGGTTGAGCGCTCGTACGGGCACGAGTCGAGCGGTCGTACGGCATGGGCGGTGGCCCCCGTCGGGCTCGGGGCGGATTCCGGCGCGGCCCGGCGCACGGCGCGGGGGGCGGCCCCGCGCCGTGTCCGGGTCACTGCCCGCGGCGCCTGATCTTGTTGCCCAGCCACACCAGCGGGTCGTACTTGCGGTCCACCGCGCGCTCCTTCAGCGGGATCAGCGCGTTGTCGGTGATCCGGATGCCCTCCGGGCACACCTCGGTGCAGCACTTGGTGATGTTGCAGTAGCCGAGGCCGTGTTCCTCCTGGGCGGTGCGCTTGCGGTCGATGCCGGCCTCGTCGGCGGCGTCCAGCGGGTGCATGTCGAGTTCGGCGACGCGCATCAGGAAGCGCGGCCCGGCGAACGCGGCCTTGTTCTCCTCGAAGTCCCGCACCACGTGACACGTGTCCTGGCACAGGAAGCACTCGATGCACTTGCGGAACTCCTGCGAGCGCTCCACGTCCCGCTGGGCCATCCGGTACTCGCCGGGACCCAGCTCGGCCGGTGGCACGAACGCGGGGATCTCGCGGGCCTTGGCGTAGTTGAACGAGACGTCCGTGACCAGGTCCCGCATCACCGGGAACGCCCGCATCGGCGTCACCGTGATGGTCTCGCTCTCCTCGAAGACCGACATCCGCGTCATGCACAGCAGCCGTGGCCGGCCGTTGATCTCGGCGCTGCACGAGCCGCACTTGCCGGCCTTGCAGTTCCAGCGCACCGCCAGGTCGGGGGCCTGGGTGGCCTGGAGCCGGTGGATGATGTCGAGCACCACCTCGCCCTCGTTGACCTCGACGGTGAAGTCGCGCAGCCCGCCGCCCTCGGCGTCGCCGCGCCACACCTTGAAGTGCGCCTGGTAGCTCACCGGCTCAGCTCCTCATCCGTCAGATACTTCACCAGTTCGTCCCTCTCGAAGAGCTGGAGCAGGTCCGGCCTGATCGGCGGCGTCGCCGCGCGGGCCAGCGCGATCTGCCCGGACTGGTCGCTGACCAGGCCGCCGAGCCCGGGCTCGGCGACGGGCTCGACCCCGGTGGCCGCGCCACCCGCGAGGCCCGCGTCACCCGCGCCACCCGCGAGGCCCGCGCCCACCGGCCCGTTCGCCGCGCCGCCCACCGGCTGTGCCGCCTGCGCTTCCTCGGTCGCCAGCCGGCACTGGAGGTTGACCGTGCGCCAGGCCCGGTCCATCGCGGGATGGTCGTCGCGGGTGTGCCCGCCACGGCTCTCCGTACGCTCCAGCGCCGCCCGCGCGACGCACTCGCTGACCAGCAGCATGTTGCGCAGGTCGAGCGCCAGGTGCCAGCCCGGGTTGAACTGCCGGTGCCCCTCGACGCCGGCCCGCCTGGCCCGCGCCCGCAGCCCGGCCAGCCGGTGCAGCGCCTCGGCCATCTCCTCGTGCCGCCGGATGATGCCCACCAGGTCGTTCATCGCCTGCTGGAGTTCCTGGTGCAGCGTGTACGGGTTCTCCACCGGCCCGCCGGTCGGGCTCGCGCTCGCCTCCTCGGCGCTGAACGGGCGTAGCGCCTCCGCCTCGGCCGCCGCGGCGTCGGCCGCCGCGACCACCGGCCGGTCGGCGCCGACGTCGGCGGCGTGGCGCGCCGCGTACAGGCCGGCCCTACGGCCGAAGACCAGCAGGTCGGAGAGCGAGTTGCCGCCCAGCCGGTTGGAGCCGTGCATGCCGCCGGCGACCTCGCCCGCGGCGAACAGGCCCGGCACGCCGGTGGCCGCCGCCGTGTCCGGGTCCACCTCGACGCCGCCCATGACGTAGTGGCAGGTCGGGCCGACCTCCATCGGCTCGGCCGTGATGTCCACGTCCGCCAGCTCCTTGAACTGGTGGTGCATGGACGGCAGCCGCCGCTTGATGGTCTCGGCCGGCATCCGGGTGGACACGTCGAGGAAGACGCCGCCGTGCGGGGAGCCGCGGCCGGCCTTCACCTCGGCGTTGATGGCGCGGGCCACCTCGTCGCGGGGCAGCAGCTCGGGCGGGCGGCGGTTGTTGTCCGGGTCCTCGTACCAGCGGTCGCCCTCCTCCTCGGTGAGGGCGTACTTGTCCTTGAAGACCTCCGGGATGTAGTCGAACATGAACCGCTTGCCCTCGCTGTTGCGTAGCACCCCGCCGTCGCCCCGCACCGACTCGGTGACCAGGATGCCCTTGACCGACGGCGGCCAGACCATGCCCGTCGGGTGGAACTGCACGAACTCCATGTTGATCAGCGGGGCGCCGGCCAGCAGCGCCAGCGCGTGCCCGTCGCCGGTGTACTCCCAGGAGTTGGAGGTCACCTTGAAGGACTTGCCGATGCCGCCGGTGGCCAGCACCACCGACGGCGCCTCGATGACGAAGAAGCGGCCCGACTCGCGCTCGTAGCCGAAGACGCCGGCCACCCGCGCCCCGGCCCCGCCCGCGGGCCCCGCCTCCTTGAGCACGCGGGTGACGGTGCACTCCTGGAACACCTTGAGCCGCGCCTCGTGGTCGCCGAACTCCCGCTCGTCCTCCTGTTGCAGCGAGACGATCTTCTGCTGGAGGGTGCGGATCAGTTCGAGCCCGGTGCGGTCGCCGACGTGGGCCAGGCGCGGGTACTCGTGGCCGCCGAAGTTGCGCTGCGAGATCCGGCCGTCGGCCGTACGGTCGAACAGCGCGCCCCAGGTCTCCAACTCCCAGACCCGGTCGGGGGCCTCGCGCGCGTGCAGCTCGGCCATCCGCCAGTGGTTCAGGAACTTCCCGCCGCGCATCGTGTCGCGGAAGTGCACCTGCCAGTTGTCGCCCTCGTTGACGTTGCCCATGCTGGCCGCGATGCCGCCCTCGGCCATCACCGTGTGGGCCTTGCCGAACAGGGACTTGCAGATGACGGCCGTGCGCATGCCCTGCTCGCGCGCCGCGATGGCGGCCCGGAGCCCCGCCCCGCCCGCGCCGACCACGACGACGTCCCACGCCTGCCGCTCGACTTGCGTCATGTCTCTTGTTTCCCTCTCGCAGCCTTGGAGTTGCCCGGGCCCCGGGGGCGGCTCGCCGCCCGCGCCGCGGGCGCGTTGTCACCGCTCCCGTGGGCGGTGTCAGAAGATGGTCGGGTCGTCGAAGGCTCCGATCGCCAGCAGGTACACGTACAGGTCCGCGAGCGCCACGCTGATCAGCGAGTACCAGGCGAGCCTGGCGTGCCGGGCGTTGAGCTTGCCGACCCAGCCCCACAGCCGGTAGCGCACCGGGTGCTTGGAGAAGTGCTTGAGCCGCCCGCCGACGATGTGCCGGCAGGAGTGGCAGGAGAGCGTGTACATCCACAGCAGTACGGCGTTGGCCGCGAAGACGACCGTGCCGAGGCCCATGTGGCCCCACTCGTAGTGCTCGTCGCGGAAGGTGAGCACGGTGTCGTACGTCAGGATGCTGGCGACGAGCAGCGCGGCGTAGAAGAAGTACCGGTGGATGTTCTGCATGATCAGCGGGAAGCGGGTCTCACCGGTGTACTTCTGCCGGGGCTCGGGCACCGCGCACGCCGGGGGCGAGGCCCAGAAGCCGCGGTAGTACGCCTTGCGGTAGTAGTAGCAGGTCAGCCGGAAGCCCAGCGGCAGGATCAGGATCAGGATCGAGGGGGACAGGCCCCACCAGGTGCCGAACAGGGCCCAGTTGGGGCCGTCGCGCATCGGCTCGCAGTTCTCGGCCAGGCACGGCGAGTAGAACGGCGAGACGTAGGGCGCGTCGTAGTAGTCGGCGTTGGAGAACGCCCGCCAGGTCGAGTAGACGACGAAGGCGAGCAGTCCGGCCGCGGTCGCGGCGGGCGGCAGCCACCAGCGGTCGGTGCGCAGGTGGCGTTCCGGGATGGCGGCGCGCAGCGTGCCGTGCACGCCGCGCGCTCCCGTCCGGACGTGGGGGTCGGTGCCTGTGGCCAAGGGAGACTCCGCGGTGGCGTGGTAGCGGCTCGGATCTGCGGGCGGATGGGCGGATGGGCGGATGAGTGGATGGGCGGGGTGGCGGACGGGTGGGGCGGTGAGCGGTGTGGTGCGGGTGCCATGCGGCGGGGTGCGCGGTGCGGGTGTGGCGTGGTGCGGTGCGGGCCGGCGCGGCGGGTGGGTGCGGCGCCCGGGCGGCCGGCGGCGTACGGGCGGCGCGCGGGTGCGTGAGCGCGGGCCGGCGCGCGGACCGGGCGTGCGCGCGGGGGTGCGGCTGGTGGTGCGGGGTGGGACGTGGTGCGGTGGGCGTCGGCCGGGCCGTACGGCCCTGACCCGCGGCGACCGGCCGGTCGCGGGGCGCCGGCGCACCGCACGCGCCGGGCGGACGCCGGGCCCGCCGTACGCCCCGGCGTGGTGCCGCTCCGAGGGCGCCCGGCCGGGGGAGTGGCGCGGCCCGGGCGGCCACGCGCCGTGCGGCGCGCGCCGGCGCCCGGGCCCCGGCTAGCCCACGGTGGAGCGGCTTCACTAGGGGGCGCGGCCCTCCCGGGAGCCGAGGCCCTCGTCCTCGGCGTCCGCCCACAGCGTGCGGTCGTAGGGGGTGTCGGGGATGGGCACCCGCTCCGTCCGGACCGTTTCCGAGGGGGACGCCGCGCGCAACAGCGCGACGCTCTCGCGGAGATGGTCCGCGTCGGTACGCACCCTGCGGACGTCCAGACTGTCGGACCCGACCTGTTTCTCCAGGCGCCCGACGGAGCGGACCAGGTCGTCGAGACTTCGCTGAACGGCCGTCAAATCGTCGTGCACGGACATGACTTGTCCTCACTTCCGCGGTTGCGGACGGCGACACTCATGCGACAGCGAGTGTCGCGCGCCGCGCCCGCTGTTGGGAAGAGATCTGCCGGGATTCTGGGCGCACACCGGTCATATCGCGCCCCTCCCGCCTCAAGACTAGACCCGCGCGCGGGCCTGATTCGGCACCGCTAGGCCGTCCGGGTGGCGTGCCTTCGCGACCACGACGCCGCTGGTCAGAATGGGCTAGGCCGGCCGGGTGGCGTTGAGTTGTGACCCGCCGTGTCGGCGTGGCGTGCCCCGTGTCGTCGCCTTCAGTGAGTGATCAGTCCATCCGATAAGCGGCGAAGTCACCCGGAGGTACCAGCCATGCCCGTCGACGGCGTCACGAGGGGCCCGGCGACCCGTACCCGCCGCTGCGCCGCGCTGTTCGCGGCCGGAGTGCTGTTGCCGCTTCCGCTGCTGGCCGGGTGTGGTTCCGGGGGCGAGGACGCGGCGGCGGCGCCGGTCTCGCACGACGTCGCCGACGCCGCCCGCGCCGAGTTGTCCGGGCGCGGCACCGTGCGCTGGGCCGTGGACGCCAGGCCCGCCACCCTCAACGCCTTCCACGCGAAGGCCGACGCCGGCACCGACCGGGTGGCCGGCGCGGTGCTGCCCATGCTGTTCACCCTCGACGCGCGGGGCCGCGCCGTCCGCAACCCCGACTACCTGGAGTCGGCCGAGGTCGCCGACCGCGAGCCGCGACAGGTGGTGCGCTACCGGCTCAACCCCGAGGCCGCCTGGAGCGACGGCCGGGCGCTGGGCGTGGCCGACTTCCGGGCCCAGTGGCGGGCCCTGCGCGGCAAGGACCGGGCGTACTGGACGGCCCGCAACGCCGGTTACGAACGCATCGAGCGCATCGCGCCGGGCCGCGAACCCGGCGAGGTGGAGGTCACGTTCCGCCGCCCGTACGCGGACTGGCGGGCCCTGTTCACGCCGCTGTACCCGAAGAGCGTGATGGGCGACCCGAAGGCGTTCAACGAGGGCGCCAGCCACCAACTCCCCGCCAGCGCGGGCCCGTTCATGCCGGCCCGACAGGACGCGGACCGCTCCGAGCAGGACGAGCGGGACGAGCAGGCCGACCAGGACAGGCCGACCGACCAGGACGAGCGGGCCGACCAAGACGAGCAGGACAAGCAGGCCGACCAGGGCCAACGGGACGACCAGGACCAGCGGGCCGAGCAGGCCGAGCGTGGGTCGGGCACGTCGGGCACGTCGGGCGACGAGGCGGGCGCGGACGAAGGCGACGAGGCGGCCGAGGCGCGGGGCGCGGAGCGGGGCCCGCGTGACGGGCGGCGCGAGGGCCGGGGCCGGCACGGGCGCGCGGCGGATGCCGAGGCCCCGCTGACGCTGGTGCGCAACCCGCGCTGGTGGGGCGATCCCGCTCGGCTCGACAAGCTGGTGCTGACACCGGTGCCGCGCGCCGAGCGGGCCGCCGCGCTGGCCTCCGGCCGGCTCGACGTGGCCGAGGTGGACGCCGCCACCGCCGACCGCGTCGCGGCGGCGGGCGGCACCGGCGAGGCGTCCGGAGTGGTGGGCGCCGAGCGACCGGCCGGCGGGGCGCCGGCCGGGGCCGGCCCGAACGTGGCCGGCGGCACGACGCCCGAGCTCGGGGCCGGGCGGGCGGCCATGGTCAGCGCGGCCGGCGCGCTGCGCTCCTGGGTGATCGAGTACGGCCCGCGGCGGGAGCGCGCCGCCGCCGTACGGGCGGTGGCCGACGAGCGCGCGGCGGCGGCCCGGCGCGCGGCCGAGACCAGGGCGCTCGGCGCGTTCACCGTCCGCAGGTCCCTCGCACCCGCCTACACCCAGCTCGCCCTGAACGGCACGGCCGGGCCGCTCGCCGACGAGCGGGTGCGCCGGGCCGTCGCCCGGGCCATCGACCGCCAGGAGCTGACCGACGCGGTCTTCGAACCGCTCGGCCTGTCGGCGAAGCCGCTCGGCAGCCACCTGACCATGGCGGGCCAGCACGGATACCGGGACAACAGCGGCGCCCTCGGCGGCCGGGACGCCGCCGCGGCCCGCTCGCTGCTCGCCGACGCGGGCTGGCAACAGGGCGACGGCCCCCTGCCACGCCAGTCGGCGGACGCCAAGCGGGACGCCGACGAGAACGGGGAGGCGGACCCGGGCACCGGCACCGGCACCGACGCCCGCCCGAACACCGGCGTGCGCACCGGCGCACCGGCCGACATCGACGCCGACGCGGACTCCGACGCCGCGACCGACACGGACCCGGCCGCCGACACCCCCGCCCTCGACGCCGACGCCGACGCGGCGGAGCAGGCGGGTGCCGCGGGCGCGGCCGGCACGGTGGCCCGCGCCCCGGGCCGGGACCAGCCGGAACGCGACCGCCCGCAGGGCCGGGGCCCGGCGGGCGACGGAGGCGACCGGCGGGGCGCCGACCGGGCCGGGGACGCCGGGCCCCGGGCGCTGCCCGGTGGCGCGCCGGTGCGGGTCAAGGACGGCCGGCCGCTGCTGCTCCGGTTCGTGCTGCCCAGCGGCCCGGGGACCGAGCAGGTACGCGAGGTCGGGAAGCGCGTCGTGGCGATGCTCGGGAAGATCGGCATCCAGACCGACGTCGTACGCGTCCCCGACGACCAGTACTTCCGTACCTACGTCGCCAAGGGCGACTTCGACCTGGCCCTCTACTCCTGGCCGGCCACGGCCTTCCCGGCCACCGACGCCCGCCCGATCTTCGCCAAGCCGCGCCCGGCGGCCGACGGCTCGCTGCTGGTGGAGCAGAACTACACCCGGGTCGGCACCCACCAGATCGACCAGCTCTTCGAGCAGGCGTCCACCGAGCTGGACGAGTCCGCGGCGCGCAAGCTGCTCCAGCGGGCCGACGCCCGTATCTGGGCCGCCGCCGGCTCCCTGCCCCTCTTCCAGCGCCCGCAACTGATCGCGGCCCGCTCCAGCCTGGCCAACGTGGGCGCCTTCGGCCTGGCCACCCCGCGCTACCAGGACATCGGCTACGCGAAGTCCGAGGACGCCAAGGCGGAGCGGCGGTAGACCAGCGGCCGCGGTGGACGAGCGGCCCCGGCAGGGCGCCCGGGGCCCAGGCGGGGCCCGCCCGCACGCGAAGGATGGGGAAAGGGCAGGTAAAGCCGGGGTTGGTGGAGCGGCCCTGAGCTGGGAACCACCGGTGTCGGGCGGGGGTGGGGGCCGGGCTGGGGCGGCCGTTGCCGCCCTTGCCCCGTACCATGGGGTAAGGCCGAGGCTTTAGGTTTGCCCGGCAGCGCGCGTACCGGACCGTACGTCGCGATCCACAATTCCGGGAGAAGCGCCGCAGTGCCCACGCGCCACGATATTCGTAACGTAGCCATCGTCGCCCACGTCGACCACGGCAAGACGACCCTCGTCGACGCCATGCTCAAGCAGGCGGGTGCCTTCGCGGCGCACGCGGCCGAGAAGCTTGACGACCGGATGATGGACTCCAACGACCTGGAGCGTGAGAAGGGCATCACGATCCTGGCGAAGAACACCGCCGTCAAGTACCACCCCAAGGACGGTGGTGACCCGATCACCATCAACATCATCGACACCCCTGGCCACGCCGACTTCGGTGGCGAGGTCGAGCGCGGTCTGTCGATGGTGGACGCGGTCGTGCTCCTGGTGGACGCCTCCGAGGGTCCGCTGCCGCAGACCCGCTTCGTGCTTCGCAAGGCGCTCGCGGCCCGGATGCCGGTCATCCTGTGCATCAACAAGACCGACCGCCCCGACGCGCGCATCGACGAGGTCGTCAACGAGACGTACGACCTCTTCCTGGACCTGGACGCCGACGAGGAGCAGATCGAGTTCCCGATCGTCTACGCCTGCGCCCGCGACGGCGTCGCCTCGCTGACCAAGCCGGAGGACGGCACCGTCCCGACCGACAGCGAGAACCTGGAGCCGTTCTTCACCACGCTCCTGTCGCACGTGCCGGCCCCCGAGTACGAGGAGGGCGGCTCGCTCCAGGCGCACGTGACCAACCTGGACGCGGACAACTTCCTCGGCCGCATCGCGCTGCTCCGCGTCGAGCAGGGCGAGCTGAAGAAGGGCCAGACCGTCGCGTGGATCAAGCGCGACGGCACGGTGTCCAGCGTGCGCATCAGCGAGCTGATGATGACCGAGGCGCTGACCCGCAAGCCGGCCGAGAAGGCGGGCCCGGGCGACATCTGCGCCGTCGCCGGTATCCCGGACATCATGATCGGCGAGACGCTGGCCGACCCGGAGAACCCGGTGGCGCTGCCGCTGATCACCGTGGACGAGCCCGCGATCTCCATGACGATCGGCACCAACACCTCGCCGCTGGTCGGCCGGGGTGGCACCGGCAAGGGCGCGGAGGCCAAGGCCGCCGTCAAGGACCGCAAGGTCACCGCCCGCCAGGTCAAGGACCGGCTGGACCGCGAGCTGATCGGTAACGTCTCGCTGCGCGTGCTCGACACCGAGCGCCCGGACGCGTGGGAGGTGCAGGGCCGCGGCGAGCTGGCGCTGGCCATCCTGGTCGAGACGATGCGCCGGGAGGGCTTCGAGCTGACCATCGGCAAGCCGCAGGTGGTCACCAAGGAGATCGACGGCAAGCTGCACGAGCCGATCGAGCGCATCACCATCGACGTGCCCGAGGAGCACATGGGCGCGGTCACCCAGCTCATGGGCACCCGCAAGGGCCGGATGGACAACATGTCCAACCACGGCTCTGGCTGGGTGCGGATGGAGTTCATCGTCCCCTCGCGTGGCCTGATCGGGTTCCGTACGGAGTTCCTGACCAACACCCGTGGCACGGGCATCGCGCACTCCATCCACGAGGGCCACGAGCCGTGGTTCGGCGAGCTGGTCACCCGTAACAACGGCTCCCTGGTCGCCGACCGCGCGGGCTCGGTCACCGCGTTCGCGATGACCAACCTCCAGGAGCGCGGCGTGCTGTTCACCGAGCCCGGCACCGAGGTGTACGAGGGCATGATCGTCGGCGAGAACTCGCGCTCCGACGACATGGACGTGAACATCACCAAGGAGAAGAAGCTCACCAACATGCGCTCGGCCTCGGCCGACTCCTTCGAGGCGATCGTCCCGCCGCGCAAGCTCTCGCTTGAGCAGTCCCTCGAGTTCTGCCGCGACGACGAGTGCGTCGAGGTGACGCCGGAGGCGGTCCGCATCCGCAAGGTCGTCCTCGACCAGAAGGAGCGCGGCCGGGCGGCCTCGCGCGCCAAGCGCTGAGCACCGCGCGCCAAGCGCCGAGCACCACTCCCCGCGCGCGGGCCTCGCCGCCCGCGCGCCGGGTGAGGTTCCCGGGCGACGGCCCCGGCACGGATCGCTCCGTGCCGGGGCCGTCGCCGTATCCGGCGCCGGCGCGCCCGGCCCCCGGCGGCAGGGCCTCGTCCGGCGCCCCAGGGCCCGCCACGGCGCCCGCTGGGCCAGGCACGGCGCCCGCTGGGCCAGGCACGGTCACACCGGACAGACCCGCCGCCACCGGGACGTACGCGGGCGAGCAGGCGGTACGCGGCGAGCCGGGCGCCCGGCGAGATCGGGCCACCGGGTCGAAGAGGGCCGGCCTGGTGCGCCATCACGTTGCGTCAGCGCGCGGGTGGCCTGGCGGCGCGCGCCGGCTCGCGGAGCAGGCGCGGGGGCGCCGACCGGACCCCCGGTGCTCACCGTCGCGCGGGCGCGAGGCAGAATCTTGGCCTGTTCTTCGAACCGCCCCGCATCGACGGGGGGTTGACGCGGCGCCGGCGTACGTCTTGACTCACGGCTCCGCGTACGTCGCCGCGCACGTCACCGCCGAGTGCGGTGCGTGACCGCGCCACCGGCCGCGCCGGGTCGCGCCCTCACGCTGCGTCGCGCGCCGGGCGCGCGGAGTCCGCTCCGCCGCCGCCGGCCACCCGATCTGAGGGTGGGACAGGGCGAGGCCAGTCAACAAGTTTTCCCTCAACGGGCGTTCGGATATCGGTGAAGCCGTTCCGGATGTTGTATTAACAGTCCGTTTCGGGGGTGTCTGTCTGTGATGCCTTTGTCCGGATTTCGGTACTCCGTCCTCGGGCGATGTGACCAAAGCGAGACCCTTTAAGTGTGGTTTACGGGCCAGGCGTGCTCAATCATGGGGTCCATTGAGCTCGGGTCAATGGGTCACGCGCTGTGGGGAGCGCCGACCTACGAGCACACTCGGGGTGCCGGGTCTTATGTCGCTGTCAGGGGTGTCAGCGCGTATCCGGTGCCCTCTCTCGTAGTGACAGTGGACTCCTGAGGAGGCAATCCCATGCGCGGTGCCAGTAGCGCCAAGTGGGTCGCGATGGCGGCGGTCGTGGCGCTGGCCGCGACGGCTTGCGGCGGCGGCAACAGTGACAGCGACAGCGGCAACGACGGCCCGGTCGACAAGAGTGGCAAGGTCGTCTTCGACAACGGTGAGCCGCAGAAGCCGCTGCAGCCGGCGAACACGATGGAGTCGTACGGCAGCGCCGTCATCCGGTCGCTGTTCCAGGGCCTCGTTGACTACGAGCCGGGCACCGGCAAGATCGTCAAGGAGAACGCCGAGTCCGTCACCACGAAGGACAGCAAGCTCTGGACGATCAAGCTCAAGAAGGGCTGGAAGTTCCACAACGGCGAGGCGGTCACGTCGAAGTCGTACGTGGACGCCTGGAACTGGGCCGCTGCCACGAAGAACAACCAGCAGAACAGCTCCTGGTTCGCCGACATCAAGGGCTACGAGGACGTCCACCCGGAGAAGGGTGACGCCAAGACCGACAAGATGTCGGGCCTGAAGGTCGTCGACGACACCACCTTCACCATCGAGCTGGTCTCGCCGGTCCCGTACTTCGAGTACAAGCTGGGCTACGAGGTCTTCTCGCCGCTCCCCTCGGGCTTCTTCCAGGACCCCAAGGGCTACGGCCAGAAGCCGGTCGGCAACGGCCCGTACAAGTTCGTGAAGTGGGATCACAACAAGCAGATCGAGGTCGAGACGTACCCTGAGTACCAGGGTTCGAACAAGGCCAAGAACGGCGGCGTGATCTTCAAGAACTACTCGCAGCCCGAGGCGGCCTACAAGGACCTCGTCTCCGACAACGTCGACGTGATCCGCCAGGTCCCGCCGAACGACCTGCCGAACTACAAGAGCGACCTCGGCAACCGCGCGATCGACCAGGACTACTCGGCGATCCAGACGATCAACCCGGCGTTCTACAACACGCAGTTCAAGGACATCGACGTCAAGGTCGTCCAGGGCCTGTCGATGGCGATCGACCGCGAGACGATCACCAAGACGGTGCTCCAGGGCACCCGCGTCCCCGCCACCGGCTGGGTCGCCAAGGGCGTGCTCGGCTACCAGGCCGACGCCTGTGGCGAGTTCTGCAAGTTCGACCCCGCCAAGGCCAAGGACCTGATCAAGCAGGGCGGTGGCGTCCCGAAGAACGCCATCAAGATCCAGTACAACGCCGACGGCGGCCACAAGGAGTGGGTCGACGCGGTGTGCGGCTCGATCCGCAAGTCCGTGGGCGTCGAGTGCGTGGGTGACTCCAAGGCCGACTTCCAGGCCGACCTGGAGGCCCGCGACAACAAGCAGGTCAAGTCGATGTACCGGTCCGGCTGGGTGCTGGACTACCCGTTCAACGGCAACTTCCTCCGGGACCTGTACGGCACCGGCGTCGCCGGCAACAAGGGCGCCTTCTCGGACAAGAAGTTCGATGACCTGGTGAAGAAGGCGGACAACGCCAAGACGCTGGAGGAGTCGGCCAAGGAGTACAACCTGGCCGAGCAGCAGCTCAAGAACACCTTCCCGGCCATCCCGCTCTGGTACTACAAGGTCAACGCTGGTTACTCGAAGAACGTTTCGAACGTGAAGTTCAACCAGAAGGGCGACCCGATCCTCACCGACATCACGGTGAAGCAGAAGTAGTCGTCGGACGTTGATGCCGAGGGGCGCCCCGAACCGGGCGCCCCTCGGGCCACGGGGGCAGCCGGTTCCTTACCTGGAGCGCGGCTGCCTTCGGCCGACCCCAGAACGGAGGCACGATGGGGCGATACGTCGCGCGGCGACTGCTCCAGATGATCCCGGTCTTCATCGGGACAACCTTTCTCATCTTCGTCATGGTGCGTACCCTGCCCGGCGACCCCATCCGGGCGCTGTGGGGTGACAAGGCGCCAGACCCCACCCAGCTCGCCGCGCTCCGTCATGAGTACGGGCTCGACGACCCGCTGTGGCAGCAGTACCTGGACTACATGAAGGGCCTGTTCCAGGCGGACTTCGGCAAGACCGTCGGCGGACGGCCGGTCTCCGAGATCCTGACGGACGCCTTCCCGGTCACCATCCGGCTCGCCATCATCGCGCTCCTCTTCGAGATGATCCTCGGCCTCGTCCTCGGTGTCTTCGCCGGCATGAAGCGGGGCAAGATCGTGGACCGCGGCGTGCTGATCCTCACCCTGCTGGTCATCTCGATCCCGGTCTTCGTTCTGGCCTATATCTTCCAGACGGTGTTCGGCACGGAACTGGGGTGGACCACACCAACGGTCCAGGACTCCATGAACATGCAGGAGTTGGTGCTACCAGGCATCGTGCTCGGCTCCCTCTCGCTGGCCTACGTGGCGCGGTTGACGCGTACCACCGTCGCGGAGAACCTGCGGGCCGACTACATGCGCACCGCGCTCGCCAAGGGCCTGCCCAAGCGGCGCATCGTCGTCAACCACCTGCTGCGCAACTCGCTGATCCCCGTCGTCACCTTCCTCGGCACCGACCTGGGCGCGCTGATGGGCGGCGCCATCGTCACCGAGGGCATCTTCAACGTCCAGGGCGTGGGCGGCGCTCTGTACCAGGGGCTGGTCCGACGCGAGGGAAGCACCGTGGTGGGCATCGTGACCTGCCTGGTCTTCGTCTACCTCGCCATGTCCCTGATCATCGACCTGCTGTACGCGGTCCTGGACCCGAGGATTCGCTATGCCTGAGATCTACGACAATCCGCAGTCCGGCCCCGGGACCCGCGCCGGCAACGCGGCGGTCGCCGCAGATCGAGGCGCGACCCCGACCAGCCCGAAGGCACCGGCCGCCGGCCCGTCGCTCGAGGACAAGGTGCGCGAGGAGAAGGCCCGCAGCCTGTGGGGCGACGCCTGGCGCGACCTGCGGCGCAACCCGTACTTCATCATCTCCAGCTTCCTCGTGGTGCTGCTGGTCTTCATCGCGCTCTTCCCGGGCTGGTTCACCAGCGCCGACCCGCGCGACGCGGACCTGACCAACCACTTCCTCAAGAAGCCGGAGCTGGGCAGCTTCTTCACGGCGGACTGGTTCGGCTACGACAACCAGGGCCGCAGCATCTACGCCCGGGTCATCTACGGCACCCGCGCCTCCATCCAGGTCGGCGTCGGCGTCACGGTCATCGTGACCATCGTCGGCGGCCTGATGGGCATGCTCGCCGGCTACTTCGGCGGCTGGCTGGACGCCCTGCTCTCGCGCATCACCGACGTGTTCTTCGGCATCCCGTTCCTGCTCGGCGCGCTCGTCGTGCTGAACGCGTTCACCGACCGCTCGGTGCCCGTCGTCATCGGCGCGCTGGCCTTCCTCGGCTGGACGCAGATAGCCCGCGTCATGCGTGGCTCGGTCATCACGACCAAGCAGGCGGACTACGTGGTGGCGGCCAAGGCACTGGGTGCCGGCACCAGCCGCATCCTGATCAAGCACATCCTGCCGAACGCCATGGCACCGGTGATCGTTGTCGCGACCATCGCGCTCGGCGGCTACATCTCGGCCGAGGCCACCCTGTCCTACCTGGGCATGGGACTCGCGGAGCCGACGGTTTCCTGGGGCATCGACATCTCGTCCGCGTCCAAGGTGGTGCGGAACAACCCGCACGCCCTGTTCTTCCCGGCCGGCATGCTGACCCTGACCGTCTTCGCGTTCATCATGCTCGGCGACGCGGTGCGCGACGCCCTCGACCCCAAGCTGCGCTGAGGGAGGCGTACGTGACCACTATGGACAAGACCGCGAGCGCCCCCAGTCGGCGCATCGAAGACGACGGCACCACCCCGCTCCTCGAAGTCCGGGACCTGCACGTCGAGTTCAAGACCCGGGACAGCCTGGTCAAGGCCGTCAACGGGGTGAACTACAGCGTCCGCGCCGGCGAGACGCTGGCCGTGCTCGGCGAGTCCGGGTCCGGCAAGTCCGTGACGGCCCAGGCCGTCATGGGCATCCTCGACATGCCGCCGGGCCGTATCCCGCAGGGCGAGATCCGGTTCCGTGGCGAGGACATGCTGACCATGTCCAACGAGGAGCGCCGGCAGATCCGCGGCCGCAAGATCGCGATGATCTTCCAGGACGCGCTGTCCTCGCTGAACCCGGTGCTCTCCGTGGGCTACCAGCTCGGCGAGATGTTCCGGGTGCACCAGGGGATGTCCCGCAAGGCCGCCAAGGCCAAGTCCATCGAGCTGATGGACCGGGTCCGCATCCCCGCCGCCAAGGACCGGGTGAACGACTACCCGCACCAGTTCTCCGGCGGTATGCGCCAGCGCATCATGATCGCCATGGCGATGGCGCTGGAGCCCGACCTGATCATCGCGGACGAGCCGACCACCGCGCTCGACGTGACCGTGCAGGCCCAGGTCATGGACCTGCTCGCGGAGTTGCAGGCCGAGTACAACATGGGCCTCATCCTGATCACCCACGACCTCGGCGTGGTCGCCGACGTCGCGGACAAGATCGCGGTGATGTACGCGGGCCGCATCGTGGAGACCGCGCCCGTGCACGAGCTGTACAAGCGCCCCGCGCACCCGTACACCCGTGGCCTGCTCGACTCGATCCCGCGCCTGGACCAGAAGGGCCAGGAGCTGTACGCGATCAAGGGCCTGCCGCCCAACCTGACGCGGATTCCCCGGGCTGCGCGTTCAACCCGCGCTGCCCCAAGGCGCAGGACATCTGCCGCAGCGAGGTGCCGATCCTGCACCCCGTGACCGAGCGGGACGGCACCGACCTGCCGGGCCGCGGCAGCGCGTGCCACTTCTGGAAGGAGACGATCCATGGCTGACCCCACCAAGAAGGACGAGGCGGCCGACCAGAAGGGCGCGCCCCGGGACACCACCCCGAACGTGACCGAGGTGGACGTGGTCGAGGCCGCGTCCGTCGAGGAGGTGGAGGCCGTACTCGACGCACCCGTCGAGCGCGGCGAGCCGATCCTCCAGGTGCGCAACCTGGTCAAGCACTTCCCGCTGACCCAGGGCATCCTCTTCAAGCGCCAGATCGGCGCGGTCAAGGCCGTGGACGGCATCTCGTTCGACCTCTACCAGGGCGAGACGCTGGGCATCGTCGGCGAGTCCGGCTGTGGCAAGTCCACGGTCGCCAAGCTGCTGATGACGCTGGAGCAGGCGACCGCGGGCGAGGTCTTCTACAAGGGCCAGGACATCACCAAGCTGTCCGGGCGCGCGCTGAAGGCCGTACGCCGCAACATCCAGATGGTCTTCCAGGACCCCTACACGTCGCTGAACCCGCGCATGACGGTCGGCGACATCATCGGGGAGCCCTTCGAGATCCACCCGGAGGTCGCGCCCAAGGGCGACCGGCGCCGCAAGGTGCAGGACCTGCTCGACGTGGTGGGCCTGAACCCGGAGTACATCAACCGGTACCCGCACCAGTTCTCCGGCGGTCAGCGCCAGCGCATCGGCATCGCCCGCGGCCTCGCGCTCAACCCGGAGATCATCATCTGCGACGAGCCGGTCTCGGCGCTGGACGTGTCGGTGCAGGCGCAGGTCATCAACCTGATGGAGAAGCTCCAGGACGAGTTCAACCTGTCCTACATCTTCATCGCGCACGACCTGTCCATCGTCCGGCACATCTCCGACCGGGTCGGCGTGATGTACCTGGGCAAGATGGCCGAGATCGGCACGGACGAGGAGATCTACGACCACCCGACGCACCCCTACACCCAGGCGCTGCTGTCGGCGGTCCCCGTCCCCGACCCGGAGGCCCGCGACGGCCGCGAGCGGATCATCCTCTCCGGAGACGTCCCCTCGCCGGCCAACCCGCCCTCCGGCTGCCGCTTCCGCACCCGCTGCTGGAAGGCGGAGGACAAGTGCGCCAAGGAGGTGCCGCTGCTCGCGATCCCGGAACGGTTCGTCGGCCAGAACACCCCCGCGGCACACGAGTCGGCGTGCCACTTCGCGGAGGAGAAGGACGTCGTCCACGCGTGACGCTCGCCGCTGAGGCGAGGGTGGGTTCTCTCGCCGCTGCGGCGAGGGCTCCACGGGCTGTTCCTGACGAGAGCGCCCGGACCGGAATGCCGGCCCGGGCGCTCTCGGGTTTTTCGGGGTCAGGAACCCCGGTGGGGTCACGAGCCGGCGGTGGCCAGCCTGCCCACCACGTGCTCCGCGTCCGGCGGGTACTCCCACGTCCAGTCACTCACGCGGCAACCTCGCGGTACGCCTGGTCGAGCAGTACGCCGATCCGCGCCGAGGCTCGACGGGCATCCTCGACGTTGTCCGCCGCGGCCACCGCGTGCTCCAACTCATCGAGCCGTCGTGCGCGCTCCGGGTAGCGCCGGAGGGCTACGAAGACCGCCCAGCGACGCAGGAACGTGTGCATCGGCACGGTGCTGTCGGTCTGCACCGCTTCCTGCCACGCGTCGTGGAACTCCGCCTCGAAGCGCACCGACGCCCCCAGATCCAGGGTGCGAACGGCCACCCTGAGCGCCTGCTCCGTGAGCGGAGGCATCGGAATCAGCGGCTCGTCATCGCCAGGGGCTCTATGGGCTGAGTGCTCATCGTGCTGTTCCTCCGCGTGTCCTCCGTCGTGCCGTACGCAGCTCGTCTCACCTCCCCGCCGAACCGCCGCGTGCCCACCGCGCCGCCCGGACCGTGCCCTCCTGGATTTCCTGTTGAGGCAAGGTGAGGCCCAAGGAGGTCTCCAGGGCATGGAAGTAGAGCTCGAATTCGTTGGTCAGCTCGGGGTGGTCCAGTTCGGCGCGGCGTAGGGCCTGGTTGAGAAAGTCGAGTGGACCACCCCGGTGGTAGGGGGCGCGGCCCCGGTCGTACCAGATGAGCTCCCCCACACCTCCGTCGTCAACGTGCTGGCCATCGCACATGTAGGTGAGGGTGTAGATGGCCTTTGCGGAGGTCGCGCTCAGATCCACGGTCTCGGTGACCCCGAGGCGGGCGAGGTCGGCGAGGTCGAAGGGGAAGCCGGGTGCCGTCTCGTGGTACAGGAGGAACGCCCAGTCGCCCGCCTGCCCGAAGCAGTAGCTCTCCCAGGCGATCTCCCAGGCCATATCCCGAGCAATATCCCAGTGGTCGTGGCTGGTGCCGTCCATGCTGTGCAGGTCCGCCAGGCGCGTGCCGTTCGCGACCTGTTCCGGGTCAGCCCCGTGGAGTACGGCGATCTCCTCGGCGCTGATGCCCTCGCCGCGGAAGAAGGCGAGGTGGGTGTAGGGCTCCTGCTCGCGCCAGCCGGCGGCGATCCAAGCCAGGCCCTGCCACGGGTCGCGCCCGCACGGCGGGGGCACCTGCGTGTCGTCCGGGCCCCCGCTGCGGTACCTGCGCCCCCACGCCGGGCTGATCCGGTCCATCAGCTCCGCCTGCCCGGTGACGAGGTTGGCGACCGGACCCTGGCCGGGGGAGTGCGCCACGATGTGGTCGGCGAGCTGGCGGACGGCCTCCTCCGCGACGAAGTACAGCACGTCGTCAAGGTCGCGGGCGAGAAAGGTCTGGTGGTAAGGGCCGTCATAGCCACACACGGTGCCATCTCCGGGCAAGACGAGGAAAAGGCCATCGCGCGTGGCCACCCGCTGTTCGTACTGCTCGGGCATCGTGCCGATGGGCGGGAACATGGCGGCGTCGAGCAGGTCAGAACCCGCGGTCAACTGGCCCCAGGACCGCCTGAGTAAGTCCTCTGTGATCTGCATGGGCGCCAGTATGCGGCGGGGCACTGACAGTGCGGGTCCTCGGCCGCCCCGTCCGGCTCAAGGGGTGTGGACGCCCCTCACACCCGTCGCCACCGCGCAAGCGCCAGCGAGAAGACGCCGAACAGCACCAGGCCCACGGCGATCGCCGCGAGCAGCCACGGGCCGGCCGGGGTGTCGGCGAAGCTGCGCAGGGTGTCGTCCATCCCCTTGGCCTGGCTCGCGTCGTAGTCGAGCGCGGCCTGTACGGCGAAGACGCCGGCCACGGCGAACAGCGCGCCGCGCGCCACCCCGCCGACCACGCCCAGGACGTCGATCACCTTCCGGGTGCGCCGCGACATCTGGGCGTGCTTGAGGTGCTTGTGGAACGAGCGGCGCGCGGCCTGGACGACGATCCAGACGCCGGCACCCGCGATCACGAGCCCGGCGATGCCCACCAGCCACTGTCCGGCCGGCCAGCCCAGGGCGTCGGCCGTCACGTCGCGGGACTTCTTGTCGCTGGAACCGCTGCCCTGGTCCTTGATGGCGAAGGAGATCATGGAGTACGCCATGAACCCGTAGAACACGGCGCGCGCGGCGGACATCGCCCGCTTACGGGCCTTGCGGCCGTCCGGCCCGGCCGCGCCGAACAGTGCCTCCGACAGCCGCCACAGGGCCAGCCCCGCGATGCCGATGCCGACGGCCCAGATCAGGAAGGCGCCGAAGGGCTGTCTGCCCAGCTCGCGTAGCGCGCCCCCGTTGTCGGCCTGTTCGCCGCTACCGAAGGCGAGCCGCAGCGCGAGCAGCCCGACCAGGACGTAGAGCACGCCACGGGCGGCCAGCCCCCAGCGCGCGGCGGCGTCCATGGCCGAACTGTTCGCCGCCTTGCGGGCCGCGCCTCGGCCACCTCGTACCGCAGCCATCGTTCCCATGCCGCACCTCCAGGGCCTCGTGAATCGGGGGAGAACCCTTCCCGGATGCCCCGGAGTGGGGCTGGCTAACGGCAGGCTCGGGCCGCCCGGGCCCGTGGGGCTGGCTCGGGCGGCCCGCGCCGGTCACGTCACCGGCCGACGACCTCCCGATGCGCCGCGTCCAGCAACACGCCGACCTGCACCGCGGCCCATCTGGCGTTCTCGACGCAGTCGGCCTCGGCGAAGACCTGTCGCAGGTGCTCCAGCCGCCGCGCCCGCTCCGGATCGCTGACCAGCGTGGCGTAGATCGCGCGACGGTAGGTGTCCAGCCAGTCCGGGTCGCCGTCGTAGACGCGGGACACCCGCTGGGTGGGGCCGCCGGGGTTCATCCGCTGTGCGGGGGCTTGAGCGAGAACCAGACGGCCTTGCCGCCGTCGTGCCGCTCCACGCCCCAGTCGTCGGAGCCCGCCTCCACGATGGCCAGCCCGCGCCCGCACTCGTCACCGACCGCCGCCGCGCGCGGCACGGGCAGCCTGGCCCCCGTGTCCCAGACGGTCAGCCGGAAGTCACCCGGCTGCCAGTCCATGCTGACGAACGCGTCGGCGTGCGCGTTGCGGTACGCGTTGGTCACCAGCTCCGAGGCGAGCAACTCGGCTTTGTCGGTCAGCGAGTTGAGCCCCCCGGCCCGCAGCACGCTGCGCACCGTGGCCCGTACGACGCCGACCGCTCGCGGATCGTGGGGGATGAACAGGCCGTAGGACCAGGGTTGTTCAGGCATGCGCATATGGCAGCCTCCAGTTGAGTGCCTGCTGTGACTGGCGCCATACTCAAGGTAGCGAGTAGCGTGACATGTGTACAACCCGACTGAGCGATCGAGGTGGAAATCGTGGGACTCAGGAGCAACCCCAGCTATCGGCAACGCCGGTTCGGGGCGGAGGTCCGTAAGCTCCGTGAGCGTGCAGGTCTGTCGGTCACGGAAGCGGCTGAGCTGGTGGGTACTCGCCAGTCGCATTTGAGTAACGCGGAAGCTGGGCGGACTAGCTTGTCGCAGGAACGGCTCCGTCGACTTGCTGACACCGTGACAGGGATAGGTGACACGTATATTGAGGCGCTGGTCGAGTTGGACCAGGGTGCGGGCGGAGGGTGGTGGGACTCCTACCGGAACCGCGTCCGATCGTCGCTTCTGGACATCGCCGACTTGGAGTCCAGAGCTGAGCGCCTGCTGATCTACGAGCCCATGTTCATTCCGGTGCATCTCCAGACGGCGGCGTACGCCACGGCGGGCTTCAGGGGAGGCTACGCCCGCGTCTCGCCGCAGGAGCAGGACCTTGATATTGAGTTCCGTATGCGGCGTCGGCAGGTGATGGAGAGCGGTACGCCTGCACACTTCCACGCGGTCATCCACGAGGCTGCGCTTCACGCGACCTTCGGTGATCGCTCGATCATGAGAGAGCAGTTGGCCTTCCTGATCGAAGGCTCACGGCGCCCCAACGTGACGATTCAAATCCTGCCGTTCGATGGCCCAGTGGCTTTCGGTACAGGCTTCACTCTTGCTGTGCCTGCAGAGGCCGAGCTGAGCACGGTTGTCGTTGGGCACGTCGAGAAGTCGCTGTACCTAGGAGATAGTGACTCGCTTTCCAGGTACAACCAGTGGTTCGCTAGCCTGAGCGACAGAGCGCTGCCTCCCGTGGACGCATCGGTGCAGCCGGAGGCACACCGCGTGAAGGACTCGCTGGGGCTGATCCAGCGAATCTTGTACTCCTTGCTTTAGGAAGGCATGGATGAATCAGTTGCGTTGGCGCAAGTCGAGCTTCAGCGAGCCGGGCTCGGACACATGCGTAGAGATAGCCAGCAGTTCCACCAGCGCCCCGCGCCTGCGCGAAAGCGCCGACCCCGCCACGGTGATCACCACCACCGGCCCGGCGCTCCGCGCGCTGCTCGCGTCGGTCAAGGCTGGCCAACTGGACGGCTTGGCAGGCTGAGAAGCGGGCGCAGGTCGGCGTCACCTCTCACGTTGCGCATCGGCCAGGGAAGGCAAATATGTCGTCGCTTGCATGGCGGAAGTCCAGCTTCAGTGAGCCAGGGTCCGATAACTGCGTCGAGCTAGCCACTGACCCCGTCGGCGCCCCGCACCTGCGCGAAAGCACCGACCCCGCCACGGTGATCACCACCACCCGCCCCGCGCTCCGCGCGCTGCTCGCGTCGGTGAAGGCCGGCCGCCTCGACGGCGTACAGGGCTGACGGCCACGCGCGACCCGCGGGTCCCGCGCGGCTAACCCGCCCCGATCAACTCGCGCGTCACCTCGTGCAGGCGCGCCGCCGCCGCCTCGTCGAACGCGCGGCCCGTCACGGCGAGTCGGCGCTTCCTCTGGTACGCCGAGAACGCGTCGGCCGGCGGCTCGTCCAGGAGGTGGGTCATCGGGGCGACGGCTTTCGGGACCGACGTGGCCAGCACGGCGAACGTCGCCCTGGTCAGGGCGCGCCACGGCGGGGGGAGGTGGTGCGGCATGCCGGTCGACACCACGCCGGGGTGGTAGCCGACGTAGCGGATCGGGGTGTCGGGGTAGCGGGACGGGTACGCCGCGCCGAGTAGGTCGTTGGCGCGGAACGCCTGCAACGTGGCCTTGAAACCGCCGTAGCGGCGCTCCAGTTGGAGGTCGTCCCAGCGCAGGCGGCCCAGGGGGACGCCGGGTGTGCCGACGTTCAGGATGACCGGACGCGGCGCGGCCTCCAGTGCTGTGCGCAGGCCGTGACTGAGCACGTAGCGACTGAGGTAACCGAGCGCGAAGGCGTGCTCGAAGCCCTCGGGGGTGACGGAGCGGGGGCCGAAGAGCCGGTACCGCTGCGCGCAGAGGACGAGCTGGTCCACCGTGGGGCTCGTGGACTGGATGCGGGTGACGAGTTCCCTGGTGGCGGCCACCGAGGTCAGGTCGGCCTGGAGGAAGGTGGCGCGGTCGGCCGCCGACTCGGCCGCCGCCTCCGCGAGGAGGGCCGCGCCCTTGGCTGGCGTGCTGCCCACGGCGATGACCCGTGCTCCGTGGCGTAGGTAGTGCAGTGCGAGCCCCTTACCGAGCCCGTCCGTTCCCCCGGTGATGACCACCGTCCGCATCGCGGTTCCCCTTCCCCTGGCCTGTGGTGCCCCGTCGACCGTGCGTGCGGCGTGCGGCATGCGGTGTGCGTCGTACGGCATGCGCGGGTGCCGTGTGGCGCGGCTCGTGGACACTATGCGGATAGCTCGTATCCGCTTCGTCGGGACCGTACCACGAAGCGGATATGCTCTATCCAGTTGATGGGGTGTGCGCCGGCGGAGGGATGGCTCATGGGTGGTCGTGGTCGGGACAGTGGTGGCGGGGCGGCGGCGGCCGGGGCGCGTCCGTTGCGGCGGGACGCCGAGCTGAACCGGCAGCGCATCGTGCGGGCCGGACGCGAGGTCTTCGCCGTGCGGGGGTTGCAGGCAACGCTCAACGACGTGGCGCACCACGCGGGGCTCGGGGTCGGCACGGTCTATCGGAAGTTCGCCGACAAGCGGGCGCTCGCGGAGGCCGTGTTCGCCGAGGAGTTGGCCGAGATCGCGGCCTGGGCGCGGGACGCGCTGGTCGAGGAGGAGGCGTTTGACGCCCTGGCCGACTTTCTGGCCCGGGCCCTGGAGCGGGCCGCGCACAACAGGGGGCTGCGCGAGTTGATGCGGCAGGGCGCCCTGGAGGACTCCGGCCTCGACCGGGTCCGGGCGGAGATCGGTCAGCACTGCGAGGCGCTACTGGCGCGGGCGGGGGCGCGGGGCGCGCTGCGCGAGGGCGTCACGGGGGCGGACCTCGCGCCGATCGCCGCGATGATCGACGCCGTCATGGCGTTGCCGGGGGAGCGCCCGTCCGACCTGTGGCGGCGCTACCTGGCCATCGTGCTGGACGGGCTCCGCGCCCATCCGGGCCAGGCGCCGCTGCCGGGGGCGGGCGACGGCGGCTGACGCCTCAAGGTGTGAACAGGTCTGCGGTCGGCGGGGGTTGGGAGGCGTGGGGTCGATCCGACGCGTCGGCGGTGTCGGTTCAGCCGCGCGTCCGCGCGGCGCGGCGCTCGCGCCATTCGGGGGCGAGCACCGACCACACCTCGACGTCGCGGCGGCCACCGCCGCGCGCGAAGCTGCCCCGCAACACCCCGTCGCGCACGAAGCCGAGCCGCTGCGCGGCCTTGAGGCTGGCCGCGTTGGCGGCGTCCGCCTGCCATTCGACGCGGTGGATGCCGCGTACGTCCACCGCCCAGTCGATGAGGACGGTGATGGCGCGGGTGACCAGGCCACGCCCGGTGGCGGTCTCCTCCAGCCAGCAGCCCACCTCGCAGGTGCCCTCCCGCGCGTCGAAGACGCGGAACAGGACGCCGCCGACCAGCGTGCCGTCCAGCCATATCCCGTAGATGCGACCGCCGTCGGCCGCCGTCTTGTCGGCGTACGACTGGAGGAAGGCGCGGGCCGAGTCCGGGTCGGCGGCGGCGTCGGCGAGGCCGATGTAGCGGCCGATGAACTCGCGGGAGCGGTCGATGTGGGTGAAGTACTCCTCGGCGTGCCACGGTTCCAGCGGGCGCAGCTCCGCGCCGTCGTCCCCCAGCGATTTCGCGAACATCGCGCCCCCTGCCGTATCGACCGTGCTGTGTTGTGGCGTCCTGCCAACCAGCGGCCCGCCCGCCCGGCGGACCACCGGTCAGCGTCTCGCGCGAACCCGATGTGGATCAAGCGAAATACGGGTGCGCGGGCGCGTACCCCGCCGGCCCCGGCCCCGGCTCGGCCCGTGGCCGGCGGCTCGCGGGGCGGCGGGGTCAGGGCTCAGCGGCGCGTCAGCGTGTCGCGGTGCTCGCGCCATTCCGGGGCGAGCACCGACCACACCTCCATGTCCAGGCGCTCGCCGCGGTGCGGGAAGCTGCCGCGAAGTACCCCTTCGCGCGTCATGCCCAGCCGCTTGGCCACGGCGATGCTGGCCGTGTTGGGGGTGGCCGCCTGCCACTCGACGCGGTGGATGCCGCGCTCGTCCACGGCCCAGTCGATGAGGTGCCGCATGGCACGGGTGATCAGACCGCGCCCGACGGCCGCCTCCTCCAGCCAGCAGCCGACCTCGCAGGTGCCCATCTTCGCGTCAAGGGCGACGAAGAGGACGCCGCCGACCAGCGTGCCCTGCGACCAGATGCCGAAGAAGCCCCCGTGGCCGGCCGCCGCGTTGTCCGCGCGCGCCTGGAGGAACGTGCGCGCCGTCTCCACGTCGGTGGCCCGGTCGGGCATGGGGACGTAGCGGGTGACGTACTCGCGGCACCGTTCCATGTGCGCGAAGTACTCCTCCGCGTTCCACGGTTCCAGCGGGCGCAGCTCCGCGCCGTCGTCCCCCAGTGATATCGCGAACATCGCTCTCCTTCACCGCGCACGCGACTGCCCGCGTACGCCTCCCCCGGGTAGCTCACCCACCCACTGACCAGCGCTTACCGTCTCCCATGCGGTGCGCTGAGACAAGTGGGAATCTGTCGGGGGCGGCTCCGGGGCGGTTCCGGGATGGCTCAGGGGTGGCTCCGGGGTGGCTCCGGGATGGTCGGCGTGCCAGGCGGGCCGTGGTCGTCGCCCCCGTGGCCCGCCGGCGTTCAGCGTCGGCTGCGACCGCGCAGGATCGATCCCAGCGCCAGGCCCGTACCCAGGCCGACCAGGGTGCCGATCGCCGCCTGCCATGCGGAGGGCGTTCCGGCGGGAGGCACGTCCGGTGGGTCCGGGGGAGCGGGGGAGCGTACGGGAGGCCCGGAGGCGACAGCGCGGGCGTGTTCCTCGCCCACGATGACCAGGAAGCGGCGACCGACGCGGCTCCCGGACGCACTGGCGGCCCACGAGGCGTGGGCCCTTTCCCAGTAGTGTCGCCCCGCCTCTCCGGTGAACATCCCGGCCAGCATGTCGCGCAGCAGCGGTTCGGGGATGGTCCCGACCTCGTAACCCATCCACGCGTAGTTCATCATCAGGTCGGCGTAGACATGGCGCTTGCGCTGGTGAACCTCGGCGATGTCCGTGTCACCCCAGACAGGCTGGTAGAGCGCCATGTCGTCAAGCTCCAGGCGGGCCAGCTCCAGGTAGTACCCGCGGATTCCGTGGATCTGCTCGGCCCTGGCCTGCCGGTTCTGCGTGATCAGCGAGGCGGCGACGCCGGCCAACGCGAGCGCCGAGACGACGGCCGACGTGAACCCGTACGCGGCGCCGACCTGGCTCAGCCTGTTCCAGTCGGTGTCCCTGGCGTCGGAGACACCCTCCAGCACGAACGGCGACAGCAGGAGCGCCGCGAGCACGGCCGCCGTGGCGGCGACCCATGCCAGACCCCTGGCGGTCCGGCGAGCCACCGAGGGTGGGTTCGCCGGACGATGACGAGCAGCTATCAGGTGAACGCACCCCCCACGCGCGCCCGCCCCCTCGGCGGGCTGAACCAGGGCGCAGCCTACGTGCAGCCGCCGAGTCGGTGTGCGTGGCCCTGACCACCGGTAGGGAGCGGGCGGACGCGAGTCGACGGGGTGGGTGAACGACTGGTCCGTCGTATTCCGGTGGCGGCCCCCGGTGCCCCTCGGACAGGATCGCGCACATGATCTCGACGGTAACGACCATTTCGATCGACTGCGCGGACGCCTACCAACTGGCCCGCTTCTGGAGTGATGTGACCGGTAACCCGCTCGACCCCGAAGACCAACCGGGTGAGGACGAGGCTGAGATCATGTTGCCCGGCGGACCGGCCTTGCATTTCAACGAGGTGCCGGAGCCGAAGTCAGTGAAGAACAGAGTCCACCTGTGCCTACGCCCGGACACCTCGCGGGACGCGGAGGTCGAACGGCTTCGAGGGCTGGGCGCCTCCCTGGTCGCCGATCGCCGCAAGCCCGACGGCTGGGGCTGGGTCGTTCTCGCCGATCCGGAAGGCAACGAGTTCTGTGTATTGCTAGCCGAATCCGAGCGGGCGGCATTGTCCTCGTAACCCCAGCCCGGTCGCCACGGGTACGTCCGTCGCCGGGCAGACCGCGAGATAGTCGACCTCGCCGCGCCGCACGCGCTCCAAGTGCCCATCTCTTACAAGCAAGCGCAATCGGATCGATGGCGGAAGAGGGTAGACATGAAGCTACGGTTCCTCGGCATCATCCCGAACACGCCCGTTGACGAGTCGCCCACCCTCTGGCTGGATGAGGAAACGGGAGACTTGCTGATCCAGTCCTACCGAGCCACCGAGGAAGAGGTGAAGGCGTGCCAGGAGATCGGCTCTATCCCCGGACACAGCACGGACGTCCCGGAGAACGAGACGATCATCAGGCTGCCTGCCGTGATGCTGAAGTTCATCCCCCGACTGGAGGACGGCGACGGTGAAGCACCCCGTACGTGAGGGGATCTCCAGGGCCCGTAAGTCCGCCGTTCACCTGGAGATGCGTGACAGCTACACCCCAGCCGACCCGGAGTTCGCTCGCTGGCGTGCTGGCCACCGGTACGACGGGGACCCGGCGAGACTGCCGGACTGGTGGGGAACATGGCGTGACGTGGTGGAGGAGGCGACGGCGCGCGGGGTCGTCATGCGGCGAGCCCGCATCGTCTCGGAACCGGTCACGGAATACATCAGGTATGAGCACGACATAACGTTCGCCAATGTCGCGGCGGGGGAGCTGGTCCGCTGGCTACCCCGGCGGAAGGCCGCCGACATTCCGTTGCCCGGCACCGACCTGTGGATGTTCGACGGCGAGTCGGTGCTGTTCACGTACTTCTCCGGCGTCGGGGAAGTCGTGGACCGGGAGTGGCGGACGGAGCCGGAGGTCGTACGACTGGTCTCGTCCGCCTTCGAGTTGGTGTGGGATCGGGCCACGCCGCACGAGGAGTACAAGCCGGTCTAACGCACCATGCCCCAGTCAGCGTCGTCAAGTGTTCAGCAAGCCCGGCAACTCCTTGCCGATCGCCCCAGCCCAGCGAAGTGGCCATGTACGCCGAGACGTTCGCCGAGCTGGCGGGCCATGCTGTCTACGGGGCTCGGGTGCGGGTACTGATCGCCTCCGCCATGGACTCACTCGGATGACAGCGCCGCAATCACTCGCAATCGGCTGGGAGTCGCGCGCCGAGCACCCCTAACGTCGTCAACAGGAAGGCCCCGCCCCGGCGGTGGAGCCCTGGACAGGTCGAGCGCCGGAGCGGGGGACCCGCCACAGGGAAGCCCCTGTGGCCCGACGGGCCATGCCATCGACGGTACGGCGGCGTGGTCGCTGGCGAAAGAGGAGGTTGGTGGATGAGCGGTGCGACCGTCGAGACGTACGAGAACCGCACACCCGATGCGGAAGGGTGGCGCGGGGTCCCCTTCCGGCACCCCAGGGACCTGGGGGCCGTCGCCCAGGGCGACGGGGGCAAGCACGACGGCGGGCCCATGCCGCCTGAGGCTCCCCGGGAGCCGCAGCCGGGCGGGGGCGACGAGGACGCGTAGCCCCCTGCCCAAGCACGCCCCGTGAGCCGATGAAACAACCCAGCGCCCGCGTGCCGTGGCACGCGGGCGCTGGGGTTACCGAGGGTGCGGCGGCCGTTACACGCCGCCCGGGACCGGCTGTGCCGGTTCCGCGTCGCCGTCGCTGGCGAGCAGGGAGTCGTCCTGCACGCGGGCGCCGGGGAGCTGGTAGCGGGCGGTGATCAGCGCGGTGTCCACGTCGCGGGTGCCGGTCGAGACACACAGCGTGTAGGCCACATCGTCCATGCGCTGTCGGGCTGCCTCGTCTCCAGCCTCCGCGTGGAGGGTGCGCAGTGCCTCGTACTGCTCGACGAGCCGTTGCAGGACCGCGGGGTGGGCCATCAACACGTGCGTCTCCTTTCGCTTGGGGACGATCGACGTCCGCTCCTCGGGTACCCGGGGCACCCACGGCGTACTCCTTTCGATATCGCGGCCCAACGATCTCGTGTCGGGAGTGGCACCGGCTGCCGGGAACGGCACAACGCGACGCGGCACGGCACGGCGCGACACGGCACGGCGCGACACGGCACGGCGCGGCACGGCACAGCAAGGCACGGGGCCCGGGCCGGGTCGGCCGCGGGCCCCGTGTCGTGGGCGGAGGGGATCAGATCGCGGGGGCGAACCGCTCCCAGACCCGGTGGTTGCGCAGCAACTCCGTGAGGCGGTCGAGGGCGGCGTCGCCGGACTCGGCCACGATGACGCCCGGCGCGTCGGCCGGGATGCCGGCCGCGGCCAGCACCGTGTCGGCGTCGGCCCAGCCGCCGATCGCCTTCCCGTGCCGGTACGCCTCGGAGAGCATCAGCAGCACCCGCGGGTCGGTCGCGGCGGCGGCGCGCGCCGACTCGTCGCCGGCCTTGGCGTCCCGCGCCCCGTACGCGTCCGCGCCCGGGCCGGGCACGCCGGCCAGCAGGAGGGCGTCGAACTCGATGGAGCGGGCGGTGGCGAACGAGCGCTGGATGGTGATCGGGTCGGCGTCCGGGCCGAGCTGGCCGCCCGACGGCGCCACGACCAGCGGCACCATGCCCGCGTCCAGCACCGCCTGGCGTACCGCGCGCACCCCGTCCAGGTCGCCGCCGCCACCCGTGACGATGCCGATGATCCGGCCGTCCAGCGGCCAGCTCTGGCCCAGTTGGGACAGGGCCGGGCTCGGCCGGACCGGGGTGGGTTCCACGGTGGGCTCGGGCACCGGCAGGCCGAGGCCGGTGGCGACCTGTTCGCACAGCTCCGGGTCGATGTTGGCCAGCACCTTGAGCTGCCGTTCCTTGACCGCGTTCTCGTAGCACTTGCCCAGTTCGAAGGTGTACGCGGCAATGATGTGCTCGCGCTCCACGTCCGTCATGCTCTGCCAGAACAGCCTCGGCTGGCTGAAGTGGTCCTCGAAGGTGGCCGGCGATTCCCGTACCTTGCGGGCCGCCGGTACCTCGACCGGCACCTCGACGTACGCGCCGGTGTCCGCGCCGGCCAGGAACGGGCAGCCGCCGTCGAGCGAGTTGGGCCGGTACGGGGCGACGCCTCGGTGCACCGCGTCCTGGTGGAAGCCGTCCCGCAGCATGTCGTTGACCGGCGCGTGCGTGCGGTTGATCGGGATCTGACCGAAGTTGGGGCCGGCGAGCCGGGTGATCTGGGTGTCCAGGTACGAGAACAGTCGCCCGGCGAGCAGCGGGTCGTCCGTGATGTCGATGCCGGGCACCAGGTGCCCGGGGTGGAAGGCGACCTGTTCGGTCTCGGCGAAGAAGTTGGTCGGGTTGGCGTTCAGCGTCAGCAGCCCGATCGGCTGCACGGGCGCGATCTCCTCCGGGACGATCTTGGTCGGGTCGAGCAGGTCGATGCCCTCGTACATCTGCTCCGGAGTGTCGGGGAAGGTCTGGATGCCCAGTTCCCACTGCGGGTACGCGCCCGCCTCGATCGCGTCGGCGAGGTCGCGGCGGTGGAAGTCGGGGTCGACGCCGTTCGCGATCTGCGCCTCCTCCCAGACCATGGAGTGGACGCCCAGCTTCGGCTTCCAGTGGAACTTGACCAGCGTCGTCTTCCCCTCGGCGTTGACCAGCCGGAAGGTGTGGACGCCGAACCCCTCCATCATGCGGTAGGAGCGCGGGATGCCACGGTCGGACATGTTCCACAGGGCGTGGAAAGTGGCCTCGGTGTGCAGCGAGACGAAGTCCCAGAACGTGTCGTGCGCGCTCTGCGCCTGCGGGATCTCCCGGTCCGGGTGCGGCTTGCCGGCGTGGATGATGTCGGGGAACTTGATCGCGTCCTGGATGAAGAACACCGGGATGTTGTTGCCGACCAGGTCCCACACACCCTCGGTGGTGTAGAACTTCGTGGCGAAGCCGCGGGTGTCGCGCACGGTGTCGGCCGAGCCGCGCGAGCCCAGCACGGTGGAGAAGCGCACGAACACCGGCGTCGCCACGTCCTTGGCCAGGAACGCGGCCTTGGTCACCTGGCTGGCCGTGCCGTAGCCGTGGAAGACGCCGTGCGCCGCCGCGCCACGCGCGTGCACCACGCGCTCCGGGATGCGCTCGTGGTCGAAGTGGGTGATCTTCTCGCGCAGGTGGTGGTCCTGGAGCAGCACCGGGCCGCGCGGGCCGGCCTTCAGCGACTTGTCCGTCTCGTACAGCCGCGTGCCCTGCGCGGTCGTCAGGTACGAACCGGCCTGCGCCATGTCCCCGGGGTCGGCGCCGGTCGGCTGCCCGGTGGGGGAGACGGTGGCGGGGGAGCCCTGGTCGGGCTTGGGCGGCAGCGGGTCGCGGGGCTCGGTCGGCTCGTCGACCGGCGGCGTCTCGGGCCCCGGCTTGCCCGGGATGCCGTCGGCCGGGCCGGGGACGTCGCGCAGCGCGTCGGCCAGCTTCTCGGCCGCTGCCTTGATCGGATTGGACTTGCCCATCATTCCTCCGTGCCTGGGGGACGGTGTCGTGCGGTACCGAGAGCGGCAACGTCACAGCCTTGACCGTGGGGACCGGTCGACAAACGAGAGCGCCCGGCGAGTTCAGCCAGGCGGCGCGCGCCCGGACGAGCGTGTGGCCCCCGCCGGCTGCGGGAGCGCGGACCCGACGCGGGCCCGGCGCTCTCGCCCGGTGGTGTGCCCGAGCCCGACTGGCGGGTGCGTCGCGGTGGACGCGCCGGAGCCGGACAGGGCCGTGGCGTGGCCGGTCGGTGGGTGGTCGCGGGCGCCGGACCGGGCGGGCGCCGGATGCGTGCGGAGTCACCCGACCGGCAGCGCGGTGGACCCGCGCGGCGGTCGGGGGTGGGAGCGAGGTCGAAGCGGAACACGGCGGCCCGGGTACCCGGCCGCACGCGAACCACGCGTGCAGCGGTGAGACGAACCCGGGCCGAGCGGGTGGGCGGGCCCCGTTTCCCGCCGGCAGGTGACGGCCTCGGTGGCCTCCGGCGTCGCGCCGCGACGAGGCGGGTGTGTCCACGGCGCCGTCGGGGGCAGGAGGGAGGCTGTGTCGGTCCAGCACCCGCCGACGAGGAGGCCGGCCCAGGCTGTCGGTGGTCCCGGTAGTCCCGGTGATCCCGGTGATCCCGGTGATCCCGGTGGCCCCGATGGTCCCGGTGGTCCCCGTGGCGGGGTCGCTTCCGGCCGACAGCGGCGGCGAACGGTGGGGCAACGAGGGCGGAGGTGTGAGCCTTGTTCGAGGACTTCGAGGCCAGGCGGATCCGGGTCGGCGAAGCGTCGATCTTCGTGCGGTACGGCGGCCAGGGGCCGCCGGTGGTACTGCTGCACGGCCACCCACGGACCTCCGCGACCTGGCACCGGGTCGCCCCGCTCCTCGTCCAGGCCGGCTTCACCGTGGTCTGCCCCGACCTCCGGGGTTATGGCCGGTCCACCGGCCCGGCGCCCACCCCGGACCACACCGGGTATTCCAAGCGGGCCGTCGCCGGTGACGTGGTCGAGGTGATGCGCTCCCTGGGCCACACCCGGTTCGCGCTCGCCGGACACGACCGCGGGGGCGCTGTCGCGCTGCGCCTCGCGCTCGACCATCCCGACACGGTCTCGCGGGTGGCGCTGATCGACTGTCTTCCCGTCAGCGAGCACCTGTCCCGCATCACGGCCGAGTTCGCCACGCAGTGGTGGCACTGGTTCTTCTTCGCCCAGCCGGACATCCCCGAGCGGGTCATCAACGCCGACCCGGACCGCTGGTACCACGGCGATCCGCACAGCATGGGCCAGGAGAACCACGACGAGTGGCGCGCGGCCACGCGGAACCCCGACGTGGTGCGGGCCATGCTGGAGGACTACCGGGCCGGCCTCACCGTCGACCGGCGACACGAGGAGGAGGACCGCGCCGCCGGGAGGCGCATCCGGTGCCCGGCACTGGCCCTGTGGTCGCTGCGGGACGACCTGGAGGACCTGTACGGGGACCCGTTGCGGATCTGGAGGCAATGGGCACCGGACGTACGGGGCCACGGCATCGACTCCGGGCACCACGTGGCCGAGGAGGCGCCGTGGGCCCTCGCCTCCTCCCTCACGGACTTCCTCGCCGCGCCGCCCGAGCGGTGAACCAGCCCCCGGGCCGCCCCCGGCCCGTTCTCCGGGAACGCGGACGCATCCGGTGACTGACGGCGGCGTGGTCGGCCGGCGGCGACGCGCAGCACATCGCGCCGGCCCACGGGCGGCCGTCCCGACCGGGGACGACCGCCTCCTCGGGCTCACGCGGTCGGCGCCGGTGCCTCCTCACCGCGCTCGCCCGCCGAGCGGCGGCTTACGGCCGTGGCCACGCCGGCCACGGCGAACGCGAGGGTGACGAGCAGGGCGCTGACCCACAGGGGCGCGCGGTAGCCGGCGCCCGCGCCGATGGCCAGGGCGCCGGCCGCGGGGCCGACCGCGGCGCCCACGTTGAACGCGGCCGTGGCGAAGCTGCCCCCGAGGGTGGGGGCCGCGCCCGCCGCGTACAGCGCCCGCGCGATCAGCGTGGAGCCGACGGCGAACGACAGCGTGCCCTGGACCAGCACGAACGTGACGGTGGCCACCGCGTTGCCGGCCGTCAGCGCGAACGTGGCCCAGCCGACGAGCAGCGCCGCGCCACCGGCCAGCAGGAGCGGCACCGGGTGGCTGTCGGCCACCCGGCCGCTGAGGGTCACGCCGAGGAACGAGCCCACGCCGAACAGCGCGAGCAGCACCGGCAACCACCCCTCGCCGAGGCCGGTGACCTCGGTGGCCACCGAGGCGAGGTAGGTCAGCGCGCAGAACGTCGCCCCGTTGACCAACGCGCCGAGCAGCAGGAGGACGGAGAGCCGCGGCGCGCGCAGGGCACGCAGTTCCCGGCGCGCGCTGACCGGGCCCGCCGCCGCGCCCGCCGTCGCGGGCACGGCCCGCACGATGGCGAACACGGCCGGCGCCGAGACCGCGGCCACGGCCCAGAACGCGGCCCGCCAGCCCCAGAGTTGGCCGAGCAGCGCGCCGCCGGGCACGCCCGCGACGCAGGCCACGGTGACCCCGCCGAGCAGCACGGAGGTGGCGCGGGCCTTGGCGTTCGGCGGGGCCAGGCTGGTCGCGGTGGCCAGCGCCACCGCGAGGAAGCCGGCGTTGGCCAGCGCCGCGAGCACCCGGGTGCCGAGCAGCACCGGGAAGCTCGTGGTCACGGCGCCGATCACGTGCAGGACCAGGAACGCGCTCAGGAACACCAACAGCGCGCGCCGGCGCGACCAGCGCATGCTGGCCAGCGCCATCAACGGCGCGCCGATCATCATTCCCACGGCGAACGCCGAGGTCAGCGCCCCCGCGGTGGAGACGGACACGTCGAGGTCACGGGCGATGTCCGGCAACAGGCCGGACAACATGAACTCAGAGGTTCCCTGGGCGAATACCGCGAGGCCCAGCATGTAGAGCGAAAAGGGCACGGCGAGACTCCGAAGCATCGATCGGATCGGAGCCGTCGGAAGGCCGGTGCCGGTGGCGGCGGCGGTCGGCGGCACGGCGGCGGGCCGCGGCGCCGCCACGGCAGGGCGCGAGCGCATCGGCTCGACGACCCGACCGGGAGGCGCGCGGCTACCGCGCGAACGACCCACCGCCGTGGGCACCGGACGTGCCGACGGCTGGGGTGAGGGGAAACAGCCCGTAACGCGGTGATCCGATGGCGTGCCGTGCGCGACGCCGCGTACGAGGAGGCAGCCCGCTACGGCGAGCGCGGCCCGGCCTCGCACGCGCGGGGCGGGTGACGCGTCCACCACGGCCGACGGAGCCCGGGCCCGGTCAGGGCGGGGCTACGGTGCGGCAACGCGGGAAGCCACCGGATGACCGGTGGCTAGCGTCTGGACGCCTCGGGGCTGGACATGGTGCCGCAGCGTAACGGGACGGCGGTCGCGCCGTCCACGCGTTTACGTGGCCGCCCCGCGCGGCAGCGCACCCCGCACCCCGACCTCCGCGCGGCAGCGCACTCCCACTCCGCCCCCCCCGCGCGGCAGCGCACCCCCACCCGGCCCAGTCCGCGACCCGGATAGCCGCGCTCGGCGTGCGGGGCAAGATCGCGCGGGGTGATATCGGGTCCTAAGTGTGCTTCGGGACCTTGAGGAGGCTCCATGCGCGGAGTCAGGCGCGCCAAGTGGGCCGTCTGTGGGCTGGCCGCCGCGATGGTGGCCGCCGGCTGTGGCGGCGGAGGCGGGGACAGCGGCGGCGGAGGCGGCGACGGGACGGGCACCGTGCGGTCCTCGTGGGGGGACCCGCAGAACCCGCTGGAGCCCGCGAACACCAACGAGGTGCAGGGCGGCAAGGTCCTGGACATGATCTTCCGCGGGCTCAAGCGGTACGACCCGAAGACCGGCAAGGCCCAGGACATGCTGGCCCAGAAGATCGAGACCAGGGACTCGCAGAACTACACCGTCACCATCAAGAAGGGGTGGACCTTCCAGAACGGCGAGAAGGTCACCGCCAAGTCCTTCGTGGACGCCTGGAACTACGGCGCGCTGCTCGACAACAAGCAGAAGAACGCCTACTTCTTCGAGTACATCAAGGGGTACGACAAGGTCCACCCCACCTCGGGCAAGGCCAGCGCCAAGACGCTGTCCGGGCTCCGGGTGAAGAACGACACCACCTTCACCGTCCAGCTCACCCAGAAGTTCTCGACCTGGCCCGAGACGCTGGGTTACGCCGCGTTCGCGCCGCTGCCCCGGGCCTTCTTCGAGAACCACGACGCCTGGGTGAGCAAGCCCGTCGGCAACGGCCCGTACCGCGTGGACTCGTACAAGAAGGGCACGTCCATGCGGCTCAAGAAGTGGGAGAAGTACGGCGGGCCGGACAAGGCCCAGAACGGGGGCGTGGAGCTGCGGGTCTACACCGACGTCGGCACCGCGTACACCGACCTGCAGGGCGGCAACCTCGACCTGGCCGACGACATCCCCGCCGCGCAGCTCAAGAACGTGAAGCAGGACCTGGGCGACCGGTACATCAACCAGCCGGCCGGCATCATCCAGACCCTCACCTTCCCGATGTACGACAAGCGGTGGAACACGG
Source organism: Streptomyces sp. MGP-BFMKR1 (assembly GCF_057766585.1). Classification (NCBI taxonomy): domain Bacteria; kingdom Bacillati; phylum Actinomycetota; class Actinomycetes; order Kitasatosporales; family Streptomycetaceae; genus Streptomyces; species Streptomyces sp. MGP-BFMKR1. The sequence goes on along the minus strand of NZ_CM173408.1, from coordinate 2,933,263 downwards.
CGGACTCCGAGAAGGTGCGGCGCGGCCTGTCGATGGCCATCGACCGCGAGCAGATCACCGAGCGGATCTTCGAGAAGACCCGCACCCCGGCCACCGACTGGACCTCACCGGTGCTCGGCGCCGACGGCGGCTACAAGGCGGGGCTGTGCGGTGACGCGTGCGAGTACGACCCGAAGAAGGCCAAGCAGCTCATCGAGGAGGGCGGCGGCCTGCCCGGCGGCAAGATGACGATCACGTACAACGCCGACACCGGCTCCCACAAGGACTGGGTGGACGCGGTGTGCAACAGCATCAACAACGCGCTGGACAAGGAGAACGCCTGCGTCGGCGCCTCCATCGGCACCTTCGCCGACTTCCGCAACAAGATCACCGACCGGCAGATGCGCGGCCCGTTCCGCGCCGGCTGGCAGATGGACTACCCGCTGATCCAGAACTTCCTGCAGCCGATGTTCTACACCAACGCCTCGTCCAACGACGGCGGGTACAGCAGCGACGAGTTCGACGGCCTGGTGGACCGGGCCAACGCCGAGTCGGACAGCGCCAAGGCCGTCAGCCTCTTCCAGGACGCCGAGAAGGTGCTGGCCAGGGACATGCCCGGCATCCCGCTCTGGTACCAGAACGGCAACGCGGGCTACTCGGACCGGCTCAGCGACGTACGCCTGAACGCGTTCAGCGTGCCGGTCTACAACGAGATCAAGGTCGGCTAGCGCCCGGCTCGGCGCGCCCACGCCCCGGCCGGAGCGCCCGGGCCCGCGCGCCGGGCCGCCGCCCGCCCGGCCCCCGGCCCCACCCGCCGCACCAACCCCCCGGAGCCCCCATGGGACGCTATGTGATCCGGCGGCTGCTCCAGATGATCCCGGTGTTCATCGGCAGCACGTTCCTGATCTTCTTCATGGTGTACGCGCTCGGCGACCCGGTGGCCGCGCTCTTCGGCGACCGGGCGCCCGACCCCGCCACCGCCGCGCAGATCCGCAAGGACCTCTACCTCGATGAACCGCTGTGGAAGCAGTACCTGCACTACATGGGGCAGATCTTCCAGGGTGACTTCGGCACCGCCTTCAACGGCCAGCCCGTCACCGAACTCATGGCGGACGCCTGGCCGGTGACGGTGCGCCTGACGCTGGTGGCCATCGCCTTCGAGATCCTCATCGGCATCACCCTCGGCGTCCTCAGCGGCCTGCGCCGCGGCCGGGCCATCGACACCACCGTGCTGCTGCTGAGCCTCATCGTCATCTCCATCCCGACGTTCGTCAGCGGCTACGTCCTCCAGTACCTGTGCGGCATCAAGTGGAACACCGTCAGCCCCACCGTCTCGCCCGACGCCCCACTGAACGAACTCCTGCTGCCCGGCGTCGTCGTCGGCCTGGTCTCGCTCGCCTACGTCACCCGCCTGACCCGCACCTCGATCGCCGAGAACGTGCGCGCCGACTACGTGCGCACCGCCCTGGCCAAGGGCCTGCCACGGCGCCGCATCATCACCCGGCACCTGCTGCGCAACTCGCTGATCCCGGTGGTCACCTTCATCGGCACCGACATCGGCGGCCTGATGGGCGGCGCCCTGGTCACCGAGCGGATCTTCAACATCCACGGCGTCGGCTACCAGCTCTACCAGGGCGTCCTGCGGCAGAACTCGCCCACCGTCGTCGGCTTCGTCACCGTCCTCGTGCTGGTCTTCCTGGTCGCCAACCTGCTCGTCGACCTCCTCTACGCCGTGCTCGACCCGAGGATTCGCTATGCCTGAACCCCCGCACGGGCCGGGCCAGGGCCCCGCCCACGGCCTGCCGCCCGACCCGCACACCGCCGTCGCCCCCACCGGCGGACCCGCCCTCGACCTGGCCAGCAGCGAGGCCCAGACCCTGGAGGGCGGACAGCCACCGGGCGGGCCAGGACCCGAGGCCCGGGTGGGCAGCCTGTGGTCGGACGCCTGGCGCGACCTGCGGCGCAACCCGGTCTTCATCATCTCCGCGCTGATCATCCTGTTCCTGATCGTCATCGCGATCTGGCCCTCGCTCATCGCCAGCGGCAGCCCGTACAAGGCCGACCTGGCCAAGGCCCAGGAGGGCGCCGAGCCGGGGCACCCGTTCGGCTACGACGTGCAGGGCCGCGACCTGTACACCCGGGTCGTCTACGGGGCCCGCGCCTCCATCGTCGTCGGCGTGTGCGCCACCGCCGGCGCGGCCCTGCTCGGCAGCCTGCTCGGCGGGCTCGCCGGGTTCTTCGGCGGCTGGGGGGACGCGGTGCTCTCCCGGGTCGCCGACATCTTCTTCGGCATCCCGATCGTCCTCGGCGGCCTGGTCTTCCTGTCCGTGATCACCAGCGGCTCGGTGTGGCCGGTGGTCGGCTTCATCGTGCTGCTCGGCTGGCCCCAGATCTCCCGCATCGCGCGCGGCTCGGTCGTCACCGTCAAGCAGAACGACTACGTCCAGGCCGCCCGGGCGCTCGGCGCCAGCAACGGGCGGCTGCTGCTGCGCCACATCGCGCCCAACGCGGTGGCCCCGGTCATCGTCGTGGCCACCATCGCGCTCGGCACCTACATCTCCCTGGAGGCCACGCTCTCCTACCTCGGCGTGGGCCTCAAACCCCCCACCGTCTCCTGGGGGATCGACATCTCGGCCGCCTCCACGCACATCCGCAACGCCCCGCACATGCTGCTGTGGCCGGCCGGCGCGCTCAGCATCACCGTGCTGGCCTTCATCATGCTCGGCGACGCGGTGCGCGACGCCCTCGACCCCAAGCTGCGCTGAGGAGCCCCGCAGGTGACCGTCGTCAACGAGCCCAGCCCCAGGACCGCCACCGAAGCACCCGCCGAACCCCTGCTCGACGTACGCGACCTACACGTCGAGTTCCGGCTGCGGGACGGCGTCTCGCAGGCCGTCAACGGCGTCAGCTACGCCGTCCGGGCCGGCGAGACGCTCGCTGTGCTCGGCGAGTCGGGCTCGGGCAAGTCGGTCACGGCCCAGGCCATCATGGGCATCCTCGACTCGCCGCCCGGCTACGTCACCGCCGGCCAGGTCCGCTTCCAGGGTCGCGACCTGCTCGCCCTCGGCCGCGAGGAGCGGCGCAGGGTGCGCGGCGCGCAGATGGCGATGATCTTCCAGGACGCGCTGTCCGCGCTCAACCCGGTCGTCTCGGTCGGCGCCCAACTCGGCGAGATGTTCGAGGTGCACCGGGGCCTGTCCCGCAAGGCGGCCCGCCAGCGCGCGATCGAGCTGATGGACCGGGTACGCATCCCGGCCGCCGCGCAGCGCGTGGGCGACTACCCGCACCAGTTCTCCGGCGGCATGCGCCAACGCATCATGATCGCCATGGCGATGGCCCTCGAACCCGCCCTGATCATCGCGGACGAGCCCACCACCGCGCTCGACGTGACCGTGCAGGCCCAGGTCATGGAGTTGCTCGCGGAACTGCGCCGCGAACTGGACATGGGCCTGATCCTCATCACCCACGACCTGGGCGTGGTCGCCGACGTCGCCGACACCATCGCGGTGATGTACGCCGGCCGCATCGTGGAGAACGCGCCCGTCCACGACCTCTACCGCGCCCCGGCCCACCCGTACACCCGCGGCCTGCTCGACTCCATCCCGCGCCTGGACCAGAAGGGTCAGGAGCTGTACGCCATCAAGGGCCTGCCACCCAACCTCATGCACATCCCACCCGGCTGCCCCTTCCACCCGCGCTGCCCGCGCGCGCGGGACGTGTGCCGCGTGGACCGCCCACCGCTGTACGAGGTGGCCGACCCGGGCAGCGCGACCGACGCGGATGGCGCCGGCGCGGGCACCGTCGGCGGGGGCGGCCGGACCAGCGCGTGCCACTTCTGGGAGGAGACGTTGAATGACGAGTGAGCCGATCCTGGAGGTACGCGACCTCGTCAAGCACTACCCGCTCACCCAGGGCATCGTCATCAAGCGGCAGATCGGCGCGGTCAAGGCGGTCGACGGGGTCAGCTTCGACCTCGCCCCCGGCGAGACGCTGGGCATCGTCGGCGAGTCGGGCTGCGGCAAGTCCACCGTCGCCAAACTCCTGGTCCACCTCGAACGCCCCACCCGGGGCAGGATCTTCTACCGCGGCGAGGACATCAGCCGCCTGTCGGGCCGCGCCCTGAAGGCCGTACGCCGCAACATCCAGATGGTCTTCCAGGACCCGTACACCTCGCTCAACCCGCGCATGACGGTCGGCGACATCATCGGCGAGCCGTACGACATCCACCCCGAGGTCGCGCCCAAGGGCGAACGCCGGCGCAAGGTCCAGGAGTTGCTGGACGTCGTCGGCCTCAACCCGGAGTACATCAACCGCTACCCGCACCAGTTCTCCGGCGGCCAGCGCCAGCGCATCGGCATCGCCCGCGGCCTCGCCCTGCGCCCGGAGATCATCGTCGCCGACGAACCCGTCTCGGCCCTCGACGTCTCGGTCCAGGCCCAGGTCGTCAACCTGCTGGAGAAGCTCCAGGCGGAGTTCGACCTCAGCTACGTCTTCATCGCGCACGACCTGTCGGTGGTCCGGCACATCTCCGACCGGGTCGCGGTGATGTACCTCGGCCGACTGGTCGAGGTCGGCACCGAGACCGAGATCTACGACCACCCCACCCACCCGTACACCCAGGCCCTGCTCTCCGCCGTCCCCGTCCCCAACCCCGAGGCCCGCGAACACCGCACCCGCATCCTGCTCACCGGCGAGGTCCCGTCCCCGGCCAACCCACCCTCCGGCTGCCGCTTCCGCACCCGCTGCTGGAAGGCCCGGGAACGCTGCGCCCTGGAAGTCCCCCTGCTCGCCGTCCCCGCCGAGTTCCGCGACCTCCCAGGCCCGGTGGCCCACGACTCGGCCTGCCACTTCGCGGAGGAACGCGACGTGATCCCGAGCGCGGGGCCCACGCGGCCGGCGGGGTCGGGGGAGCCGGGTGAGCCGGGTGAGCCGGGTGAGCCGGCCGGGCCGGGCGGGTCGGGTGACTCGGGCGAGGTGCCCGGGCCGCAGCCGCCCGAGCCGGGGGCGGGGACGGGGGAGGCGCCACCCGAGCGGGGGGCGGGGGCGTAGCTTCGGCCGCCTGGGTGCGGGCGCCGGGACCGGAGGCGGGGCGACCTCGGCGCCTTTGGACTCACACGGGCCAGGAGCGGTCCGGGGCGTCCAGCCAGGCGGCCTGCCCGTCCGCCGTGACGGTCAGCCCGAACCGCTCGTGCCCCGGCCCGCCCTCGCCCTCCCACCACCGGTAGGCGGCCTCGACCTCGTCCCAGAGCCGGCGCGGCCCCGACTGCCAGACCCGGGCGCTGGCACCGTCCCGGAACAGCACGCACGCCCACGAGCGATCGTCGAGCCCGTAGAACCACACCGGCCGCGACCCGTCCCGCCGCTCCGCGACGACGTGATGACAGCGCGGCACCCTCAGCCCGACGGCGAACCGCTGCGGCGCGAACCGCTCCCCGAGCAACGCGTCCTCCGTCAACTCCGTGGCCGAGGCGTCCCGTTCCTCCGGTCCGCCCGTCACGTAGTCGCCGTGCACGACGGGCGCCAGCCGCTGGGCCCGGAGCTTCATGAACTCCACGGGCCCGGTGAAGAACCCCGCCGCGCTCCGCCCGTCCCGCGCGACCGTGAGGCGGGCGATCCCGTCACCGTTGCCGTAGTCGGTCCCCCAGGGGAGGACGACCAGCCCGCCCGGCCGGGTCTGCCGCACCCATGCGAACGGGACCCGCCGCACCCCGGCGGTGACGATGACCCGGTCGTACGGCGCGCCCTCGCGATGCCCCTCGTAGCCGTCCCCGTGCACCACCCGCACCCCCGCCCCGAACCGTTCCAGGGCGCCCCGCGCCCGCGCGGCCACCGCGCCGTCCACCTCCACGCTGACGACGTTCCCCGCGCCGGCCCGGTGCGCGAGCAGCGCCGCGTTCCACCCGGTCCCGGTGCCGACCTCCAACACCCGGTCGCCCGGGCGTACGTCCAGGTCCGCCAGCATCCGGAAGACCACGCTCGGCATCGACGCCGACGACGTGGACACCCGCCCGGGCTCCCGGCCGCTGTGCGCCCCGTCGTCCCACTGGGTGACCACGGGCACGTCCGCGTCCGCGTACGCCTGCCAGGCATCCGGATCGTCCGCCCGGGAGACGGCCACGCTGGTGCCCGCCGCCATGTCGAAGGGCCACATCACCTCGGGTAGAAACGCCGCCCGGGGCACGGCCGCGAAGGCGGGAGCCCAGTCCGGGGCAAGGACACCCGCCGCGGCCAGGCGGCGTCCGAGTTCGGCGTGGCCGGAACGCTCGCGATGGGTGTGCGCGGTCACGGCGTGTCCGCCGCCTTCTTGGGGGGATTGGGGACGCCGGGCCCGCCGTCCGGCGTGGGCGGGGCGGGCGGACCGGGCCACGGCTGCCCCGGCAGACCGTCGCCTCCGTCGCCGCCACCGTTGTGTGAGGTGCTGTGGTCCATGGCCAACTCCTCGCGTGAGTCCTGCGGTTCGGCTGTCGGCGGGACAGCGGCCGTGTGACCGAGCATGTCAGTCGACGGGCTGGTAGCAGGGCACCTTGTGCTGCCGGAACCCAGGAACGGGCTCGGTGACGCGCTGTCGGTGGCTGCTCCTACTGTGGTGCCCCATGGGGAACTACTTTCAGACCGTCGTCGACCTCGACGCCACGCACGCGGACGCCCACACCCTGGCGGCCAGCGGACTCGACTGGCTGGTCAGGGAGGGGATAGTCCGGGCCGAGCTGACCGACTGTGTGCTCGGGGCGCCGTTGGGGCATGCGCCCGGCCCCTCCTGGGCCAAGGCGGTCGCCCAGGAGGACTGGGAGCCCAGCGACGGACTCCGGATCGAGACCAGCCGCACGGTCTTCAACTGCGGTCAGGGCGAACCCAGGTTCGCGGTGTGCCCTCACTGTGCCGGGCGGGCGGATTTCTCCACCGACCGGCTGGAGGAGATCGAGGGCGCGTGGGAACCCTTCGGTGAGGCCATCAGCGACTGGAGCGACACAGGCAGCGCGGCAGTCGCCTGCCCGCGTTGCCAACGCCCCGCTGACCTGACCGCGTGGACCTGGTCGGACGGCTACTTCGCCTTCGGGTATCTCGGTTTCGAGTTCTGGGACTGGCCCGACTTCAACCCCGGGTTCCTCGAAGGGCTCTCCCGCGCGCTCGGGGGACATCGCACGGTTCTCGTGGAAGGCAAACTCTGAGGGAGCCGGAGTTCGTACGTCCTCCCCTCCTCCCCCTCCTCCCGCTCAACGGGCCGTACGCCACGCGGCAGTTGAACAACGGTGACTACGCTTGGACCACCGGTCACCCTCCCCATGATGAGGCACGATGCGTGACGACTTCGCTGATCTCGCCCGCCGCCTTCTCCACGACAACGGCTACTCGATAAAGGCCGCCGCCCGCGCCACCCACTACGACCCGTCCTATCTGTCCCGCGTCCTCGGCGGGAAGCAGCGGCCGTCGCGCAAGCTCGCCGAAGCGCTGGACGATCTCCTGTCGACCGGTGGGGCGCTGGCGGACACGTTGCTGGACCCTGACGGCGACTCCCGGGCGTCTCGCGGCCTGGCGAACCCCTCGCGGCTGGACGCCGGGACGGTGGAGGCGCTGGCCGGGGTGCTCGCCGCCTACCGACGGCTTGACGACGCGATGCGCCCCGAGTCGATCATCCCGGCAACCCTGGTGCGGATACGGGTGGTCACCCGCACGCTCAAGGGCGCCCGGGGCCCGCACCGCGACCGGCTCACGGCAGTGGCGTCGGAGTTCGTCCAGTTCGGCGGGTGGGTGCTCGCCCAGGACCGGCAGGACGCCCGCGCGATCAGGTTCCTCACCACGGCGGTGGAGTTGGCGGACGAGATCGGAGACGGGACCCTGGCCGCGCAAGCCCTCAACTTCAGGGGCTACCTGGCCCGCCAGCAAGGCCGGCCCGACGGTGTCGCCCGCTGGTACGCCGCCGCGGCACACACGCCGGGCGCCCACCCCGCCCAGCGGCTCGGTGACATGTTGCAGGCCGCCGCCGGAATGGCGGAGCTGGGTGAGCGCGACGACGCCCTGCGGATGGTCGAGAACGCGGAACGGCTGACGGATGCCGCAGCCGCCCTCCCCCCACCGGCAACGGCCTACTGGCTCACCCCGGAGTTCAACCGCCTCAACATGGGCCTCGCGCATCTGGGGCTGGGCCGTCACGCGGACGCGGTGGACCACATCACGGCAGGGCTCGCCGGGCTGCCTCCGGAGCTGCGGGACGCGCCCTGGACGTGGGAACACCGGGAGGCGTTACGGCGCGCCCTGGCTGCCTGCTGAGCGGGCCTGGCCGGCGACTTGGAACGGCCGGGCGCCTCCGGTCACGCACCCGGGTTCGTCTGGCGATTCAGTAGTTTTCCCCCATGACCGCAGACGACGACAGGGACCTCCCTCTCCAGCGCACGGTGAAAGGGGCATCGGACCCGAGCGTCCATCAACTCCGGCTGTTCCTGGTGCTGGCGGAGGAACTGCACTTCGGCCGCGCCGCCGCCAGGCTCTTCATGTCGCAGCCGGCGTTCAGCAAGCAGATCCGCGCGCTGGAGGAGCGGTTGGGGCTCCAGTTGGTCGACCGCACCAGTCGGGTCGTGGACCTGACCTCGTCCGGGCGGGCCCTGTTGCCCGAGGCGCGGGCCGTGGCGGAGGCCATGGCAAGCCTGCGGCAGGTGGCGCGGTCGCGGTCGCGGGAGACAGCCGGGCGGGTCGTCATCGGTACGGTCAGCGCCGAGCCCGCCATGCCGCACACCAACGCCATCCTCGACGAACTCCACAAGCGCCACCCCGAACTCGTCATCGAGATGCGCAGCCTCAACTTCATCAACCAGTACCAGGCGCTTTCCTGCGGCGACGTGGACGTGGCCTTTCTCCGCCCGCCCGCGCCCGATCACATCCAGAGCCTGCACCTGATGGAGGAGCCCCGGGTCGTCTGCCTCCCGGCCAACGACCCGCTGGCCGCCGAGGACACCCTCACCCTCGCGCACCTCTCGGACCGCACCATGGTGACCATGTCGCCGGAATCACCGCAGGTCTGGCGCGACTTCTGGACCGCCAGCCCGCGCCCCGACAACGTGCCCGTGAAGTACGGGCCGCTCACCTTCGACGTCGAGGGTGTGCTGCACGCCATCGCCCGTGGGCAGGCGATCGGCTTCCTGCCCGCCTCCGCCCGCGACTTCTATCCGCGCCCGGGCGTCGTCTACCGCGACGTGGTGGACCTGTCGCCGTGCAGCATGGCCCTCACCTGGTTCGCCGCGAACCGCGACCGCCCCATCGTGAGCGAGATCCGACAGATCGCCCGGACCGTCCTGCGCAGCCAGAACTGAGCCCTTCCCCCAGGTCGGGCTCGTGTGGCCGCCCCTGCCGTCCGGGCGTACGGCCGCCGCTCACCGCGCGCCGCCGGTGCCCTGGTGGCTCCCACGGGCGGCGGGTAGCCCCTGCCACAGCACGGCGGGCCGTACGTCCAGCAGGAGCGTACGCAGCGCGTGGACCAGCGCCACGCGGCCCAGCTCGCCCACGGGCGTCCACACCAGTTCGTGGGCGCCCTCGCAGTCACACGAGGGGATGGCGTCGGCGGCCAGACGGCCACCGTCGAGCACCAGGCCGAGCTGTTCGAGGGAGCCGGGCTCGGCGGGCTGTTGGTCCACGGCGAGCAGCCGGAGCGGCGGGGGCGGGAGCGTGAGGCCCAGCGCGCCGGCGACCCGCTCGGCGGCGTGCTGCACCGACTCCCCGGGCCGGAGTACGACCCCGGGCGGCCCCGCCTCGTCACCCCGCGCGACCTGGAGGACGCGCGGCCACAACTGATCCTCCTCGCGCGGGTTGGAGGTGTCGGCGGGACACCAGACGAGCAGGTGCACCCACGTCTGCCGAGGCGTCAGAAGCGCGTCGATCACACCGCACCACCCGGGTGCCGTGGGGGAGCGTGACGCTCCCTGACGTGCTGGTCGAGTTCGGCACTCGCCTGCACGTACGCGTCGTCGTCACGGCGAGCGCGGGCGCGCTGTCGACGCACCATGAGTTCACGGCAGACCTGGCAACGGGATGCTTGGCGCGGGCGCCAGTCGCGGGGACGGATCACGGGGTCACCTCCGGGAGCAGGGGCGCCGCTTGCGCGTGCTGGGGAGCCGCCTCCACGCGGCGGGGCACCGCCCCGGCGCGGTGGAGCGGGCAGCGGCACGGGGGCCAGGCGGCGGTGGCGGCGTACGCGAAGTCGTCCCGGACGACGGCGTCGGAGTCGACGGTGACGACAGACGGCGGACCGTCGGGGGCGGACTCTTCCCCGCCGCGCGCTCGGTAGACCCGCAAGGTCATCTTGTGTTCCAAGGTCGAATTCCCTGTAGAGCTGGCGATCACCGGTTGTGATCGATTGCCTACACGGTTGCCCGTATCTTGAGCTGATGCGAGGAGGTTGGGCTCTCCAAGGGGCGTTGTAGAGAGGGGTTCGCGTGAGCTCAGCGATGGTGGCGGCGGCCGATGAGGGGCTATCTCCGCAGGAGTTCTACGGTAGGGAGTTGGCTCGACGTCGCGAGGCGAAAGGGCTCACGCAGGAGAAGCTGGCGGGCCGCCTCCTCATCTCGCCGCAGATGGTCGCCCATTGGGAGGCAGGGCGACGACGCCCGCGAGCGGTTGATGCGCGGCGCCTGGATGAGGTGCTGGGAACTGACGGACTCTTCTTCCGCATGCGTCGCGATCTGGTTGAGGCGCGTTTCGCGGACCACTTCAACGCGGCGGCCGAGCTGGAAGCCGAAGCCAGCGTTATCAGGCTCCACGGTGTGACGCTAGTGCCCGGGCTGCTCCAAACGCCGAAGTACGCCCGTGCAGTGTTTCGTGCAGGACGTGCCAACCCCGACGATCAGGAGATCGAACAACTCGTGGACGAACGGATAAAGCGTGCCAACCTGATCAGTGGGGCAGATGGGCCGGTGGTATGGGCCATCCTGGATGAGGCCGTGATCCGTCGACGAGTCGGGGGCGGAGCAGTTATGGCGGAACAGCTCCGGCATGTCTCGGGCTTAGGGCGACGCGGACGCGTACGGGTTCACGTGCTCCCCTTCGACCGAGGCGCGCACGCATTGCTCGAAAGCATGGTGGTTCTCATGGACTTCCCAGATGACCCCGGTGTCGCGTACGTCGAAGGTCTACGGACGGGACGGTTGCTGGACGAGCCGGCCATGGTCGATGACTGTCAGGCCGCATATGCTCTGGCCTTGGGGGATGCCCTATCGGCAGAAGAGTCTCTCGTCATGCTTGAGCGAGTAGCGGAGGAGTTCAGCGATGAAGGATGAAGACCTGCGCGTGGTGAGTTGGCGGAAGTCCAGTTACAGCGGTGCGAGCAACGGTGACTGCGTTGAGGTCGGCACCGGCGTGCCGAACGCCGTCCCAGTCCGTGACAGTAAGGACCCGTACGGCCCGGCTCTGGCCTTCGAGCCGGCGGCGTGGGACGCGTTCGTCGCGGGCGTCAAGGCTGGCGACTTCGGCGCGTAATCGGAGATGTGCTCGCTGCCGCTCGACGGGGGAGCCCCTGGCCGGAAGGTCGGGGGGCTCTTCTGCTGTTGGCACAAGGCCCGGTGGCGTGCCCTTCGGTCCACCGTCGTTGCGAAGGGCTTCATGGCGTGAATGCGGGTCGGCTGCTCGGGGATACACCTTCGTAGAGCTGAATGGTGTCGGAATGACATCGCCCGTGTGACCTGATCAAGGTTCTGCCCGGCTCGCCCGTCACCGGAGGTGAGCTGACCACTTAACCCTTCGAGGTGGCGACACATGACCGAGAACTGGATCAAGTCCAGCTACAGCGCATCGAACGGCGGCGAATGCATCGAGTGGGCCCCCGCGCACGCGGCCACAACCGGCGTCGTCCCCGTACGCGACAGCAAGGACCCGCAGGGCCCGGCCCTGGCCTTCGAGCCGGCCGCGTGGAGCGCCTTCGTGGCGGGCGTGAAGGTGGGCGACTTCGGCGCGTAGCCCGTTACCCGCCGACACCCGAAGAACCCCCAACCAGACGGTTGGGGGTTCTTCCATGACCAGGCCGGTGGAATGGCCGTCACGCCGTACGAGGTTGGCTGCTCGCTGAGACCACCCCGGCCCTCAGGCCGCCGCGGGGCCCGTTCCCAGCCGCCGGTCCGCCGGTCCGCCGGTCCGCCGGTCTCGTCAGGGCGTAGCGGTCTTGGTCAGGACGACCGGGTAGCCGATGCGTCCGGTGCCGTCCGAGGGCGGGCGGTGTCCCAGCACGTCGATGGTCTTGCCTGAGGCCAGTACGTCAAAGCCGTTCAGCGGCGGCGCGGCGGCGTCGGCCAGGCCGAGCGAGGTCCAGCGGGTGCCCGCGGCGTTGCCCTGCACCACGTCGGTCCGCTCCTCGCCCACGACGACCACGAACACCGGCGCGTCCCCGTTGACGGTGACCGCGGACACCGGCGCTGTGCCGGCCGGCAGCGGCTTGCGGGTCCAGGTGCCGTTCGCGTACCGCAGGGCGAAACCGCCCCGGGTGCCGTCCGCCGCCTTGGTCGTACCGCCGGCCCACACCACGCCGCCCGGGCCGGGCGCGAGCGCGTCGAACTGGGCCTGTACGTCGCCGAGGTCCGGCACCCGCACCTCGCTCCAGCTCTTGCCGTCGAAGTGCAGGAGGAGCGGCCGGGTGCCCGCGTCGCCGTACACCGAGCCCGCCGCCCACACGTCGTTGGCGGCCAGCGCGGTCACCGTGACCAGGTGCCAGCCGTCCCGGTCACCGCCGATGGCGGGCAGCTTCGCCGCGGTCCAGCGGGTGCCGTTCCAGTGGCTGAGCAGGCCCACGTTCCTGCTGTCGTTCGAGTCGCTGGTGGGAACCTGGACCCAGCCCGTCGCCCAGGCGTCGGTCGCGGTGCGCGCGTCGACGGCCAGGAAGCCCGCACCGATCGTGTCCTTCGGTACCGGGGCCACCGAGTTCTTCCACGCCCGGCCGTTCCAGCTCTGGTTGACCACGCCGCCGGACGGCTCGTGGTAGTCGCCGACCAGCACCGCACTGCGGCTGGACGAGGCGTCCACGTCGTTCCACCGCTCGTTGTACCCGTTCGGCCCGGGTATGGTCGCCCGCTCCTTCCACCCGGTGCCCTTGCGGTCGTCGCGCTCCCACAGCGTGGGTACGAAGGCGAAGTTGTCCCCGTACCAGTCGAAGCGCATCCCCGACGCCCACGTGACGTGCGCGTCCACGCGCGTCAGGCGGATGCCCGTGGCATCCGGCTCGGCCACCGTTCTCTCCTGCCAGCCGGCGACGCGCGACGCCGGGCCGGCGGACGGGTGGGCGGGGGCGGCGTGCGGGGTCCCGGCGGGGCGGCCGGCGCGCCCGGGCTCGAACGCGTGGTGGCCGGTCGCGGTGCGGCTGATCGGGCCGGCGCCGAGCGTGGCCGACGGGTGGGCAAGCCCTTCCTGGGCCGCCGCCCGGCCCTCGGCCGAGCCCCCGCCCGGGGAGGCCGCGACCGCTGGTGCCGCGGTGGCCGTGACTGCTGTGACGGCCAGGGCCGCGCTGACGACCAGGCCGGCCCGCAATCGGCCGGCGGCACCAGAATCCGTGCTGAGCAAACTCACCGTACGTCCTCTCGACGAGCATCTCGCCCGGGCTGCCCGCCACACCGCACACGGCGCGACCCGGTCGAAGGGGCCCGGCGGCCCCTCACTCCTTTCCATGGCTGCGCAGCGGTCGGAGTTCCCGATTCCGCCGCCTGATCTGCATCAAATGCGGTAGCACACCGTCCAGTTATGGTGGTGAGGCGGGGTGAGCACCGCGCCTGACGGTGGCGAGGGTTGTCGAATTACGCCGTGACCAACGTCCCCGGCTGTTCGGCCATTTCGCGGGCGGGATTCCGGGGCGCCGTCGTGGCGGGCGCCTGCGTACCGCCTGTGGGGGTTGCCAGGGGTGGCCCGGGCCGGGAGCGCGTCACATCGGCAGGTCCCACCCGGGGCCGGCTTCGGTGCCGAGCCACACCCGCTGACCGGCGGGCGAGATCGTGATGCCGAACCCTTCTTGGTGCGGTTCGCCGGCGGCCTGCCACTGCTGTACGGCCCGCTCGACCTGGTCCCACAGGCGGACGGGGCCGCGCTGCACGACGGTCCAGCCGCCGTCGGGGCTGGGAGCTGTCCGGGCCTGTGAGCCGGTGGACACGTCCCAGAGGATCTTTTGCGTGCCCGTCCCCAGGCGTTCGGCGGAGGGTGCCGCGAGCTGCGCGACCCGACGAACGGGACACCGAGGCCGCTCCGTTGACGCCAGGGCGCTCGCGGCGGTGTCTGAGTATGACTACTCATGCACACCGCGCGGGCAACCTCCGTAGAGTGATCGCTATCGCGTAAGTGGCCACCGAGGGGCGGGGAACACACGGGTGAGTACGTTTGACGAGGAGTGGGCCAGCATCCGGCGGGGGCCGTCGGCGGGTGCGGCGGATATGCGACTGGCCAGTGCCGAGGCGTCGGACGAGTGGAGCGGCGGTGGCCAGGACGGCGTGAAGTCGGACCGCGCTGCCTGGAACGCGGCAGGCGGCAGCGTCGGGGCTCTGCGGTCCAACGTCGCGAAGGCCCTGACGGCGCTGGAGCACGGACAAGGCGGCGCGCAGCGCTCCGGCGCGCACGGCGTGGCAAGCGCACAGGCCCAGCACGAGGCATACGTCTCCTGGCAGCGGTACCTCAAGGCCGTGGGCGAGCGTTGCGAGGCTGTGCAGAGCCAGCTGAAGAAGGCGGGTGCCGTCCAGCACGCGAACGACCGTGCCACGCGAGGCGCGTTCGATGGCATGAATGACCAGTACGTGGACACCCCGACCGTGGGCGGCCAGGGTCGGGGGCGGTGAGCCGCGCGCCATGGACTTCGCGACACTCAAGACTCTGCGCCCCGCCGACTTCGAGGACGCGGCGGACGGCTACCGGGCTAGCCGCGACATGGCCAGCACGGCTAAGGACACCCTGAACGGCCAGGTCCCGGGCGGAATGCGGACCGCGCTGCGCGGTGAAGCCGTCGAAGCGGCCGTGAAGCAACTCCAGAAACTCTCCGAGAGCTTTCACTATGTGCAGGTCGAATGCGGGCTGATGGTCACGTCTCTGACCACGCTCGCAGGCGAGCTGCGTGCTGCGCAGAAGAAGCTGGCTGCGGCTCTGGAGGCGGCTAGGGCCGGTGGCTGCTCGGTCAACCCCGACGGCTCGGTGCGCTACCCACCGGGCGGCGACAAGGTGGACGCCGAGATTCCGGCGGGCGGCACGGTGCGCGGCAGCGCGTCGGCCCAGGGTTCTTCGGCGCCGATCGACCTCGCAGACGACACGAACGACACCGCCAGCGCCCTGCGTGACCAGGCGGCGAACCAGCACCCGAACCCGTACTACGGCCGCGCGCAGGAGTACGCGGACCGTATCGCCCAAGCGGTCGCCGATGCCACCGAGGCCGACGAGCGGTGGGCCCCACAGATCAGGCGTCTCAAGGCCGATGACGACCTGCACGTCTCGCATGCGGACTGGGCCGATGCCGGACGGGATAGAGAAGGCGCCCAGGGGGCGGCCACGGAATACGTCCAGGGGATCGACGCCCCGCCCAAGAACGGGGACCCGGAGGGAAACGCCGAGTGGTGGAAGGGGCTTTCGCGCGATGAGAAAGCGGCCTATGTCGCCCTGAACCCCGCCAGCGTAGGAGCCTTGGACGGCCTCCCCGCCGAGGTCCGTGACGAGGCCAACCGGGCGGTGTTGGTCGAAACGCGGGGCCGATACGAGACGGAGTTGCAGGCGATTCCAGCCCGGCCGGCCGGGGGTGACGAGCGGAAGGACTGGGACGACAAGCACGAGAAGCGGTACGAGCACCTCAAGGGACGACTGGACGGTATGGCGACAATCCAGAGTCGATTCGACCGGGTTGGCCAGGACGGGTTACCCGAGGCGTACCTGCTCGGTTTCGACGCGGAGGCCAACAAGGACGGCCGGGTCATCATCGCGAACGGAAATCCGGACACGGCCGATCACACAGCCATCTACGTACCGGGTACGAAGACCGACCTGGAAAGCATCGAGGACGAGACCTCGAAGGGGGAGGCGCTCTGGCGGGAGAGCTCCAGTCTGGCTCCGAGCCAGTCCGTTTCCACCATCACCTGGTTCGACTACGATGCGCCGCGGACGGCGAAGCCCTTCGTTGAAGGGGACATTTTGCCCGAAGCCCAGTCCGATGACTACGCGAGGCGGGGCGCGCCTCAACTGCGAAGCTTTCTCGATGGCAGTGAAGCGGCTCACCGGATCGCCACCGGCGAAAGCGCGCACGCGACTCTCATCGGGCACAGCTACGGCAGCACTCTCATCGGTGACACGGCGAAGCACACCAGTGAGTACCGACCCTTCTCCATCAGCGATCCGCTACCGGTCGATGACGTCGTGGCCGTTGGCAGCCCGGGTATGCAGGCCAGGCACGCGGCCGACCTCGGCTTCGAGTTCGGGCACATGTGGGCCATGGGAGGCGGGGGCGACGACAAGTGGGTGCGTGAGGGCGGTAGATATGCGGGTCTCGGCGGTGACGGCGTCATTCCCACCGACCCCGAATTCGGGGCCAACATCATGGAGAGTGATGCCGAGGGGCACGGAGAATTCTGGGACGAGGAGGACGGCGTGGCTTCGCTGAGTCTCAGGAACCAGGCGAACGTGATTGTCGGAAGGTACGGGGACGTCGCGTTGAAGCGGGAAGCAAGTTGGTGAACTGGCGTCGTCGCGAGGGTGCCCGGTGGGGAGTTGGCCTCTGTCTGGCGCTCTTGTTGGTCACGGGATGCTCCCACGCGCGAGATAAGGCGAGTGATGTGGACTACCAACCGAGAGATCGACGGAGCGCGGAAGTGGAGGGCGAGGTCGGTTCCCTATCCAGTGAACTCCTCGATGTCCTCCGGGTCAGGGGGAAGGTCACGAAGCCCGGACCCATGGCGAGCCCGTGTCGGGTGGAGGGAGGCGGGGCCGACTCGTATCGGAGCGTTCGGCATCCCTGGTCGCTCTACGGCGTGGACAACAAGGTCCTGGAACGAGCCATGCGCGATCTCGCGGACGGGCTTCCGAAGCGTGGATGGAAGATCGTCAAGCAGGGAACCGACTCCAGCCGGAACCGCAATCTGGAGATCCTCGCCGTACACCTCGAAAGTCGTACCCAGGCGGAGATCACCTGGCGCAAGGGTCTGGACGGTCACGAGCCCCTGATTTCCTTCGCGGTCTACTCCCGCTGTTTCCGCGACCCTGATTTCTCCGCCACACCCACCTCCGACGGCTGAGCGAGGTGACTCTGCTAGGGCAGCCGGGTGGCGGCTCCGGTCCGGCGGCGTCGCCGGGGACGGTCGTAACCTGTGCTTGTTGACGTTGCCGTGGGCCCGGGTCGGGAGCGCGTCACATCGGCAGGTCCCACCCGGGGCCGGCCTCGGTGCCGAGCCACACCCGCTGACCGACGGGCGAGATCGTGATGCCGAACCCTTCTTGGTGCGGTTCGCCGGCGGCCTGCCACTGCCGTACGGCCCGCTCGACCTGGTCCCACAGGCGGACGGGGCCGCGCTGCACGACGGTCCAGCCGCCGCCGGGGCTGGGAGCTGTCCGGGCCTGTGAGCCGGTGGACACGTCCCAGAGGATCTGTTGCGTGCCCGTCCCCAGGCGTTCGGCGGAGGGTGCCGCGAGCTGCGCGACCCAGCCACCGGTCCAGCCATCGAGCTTCGTCGGGTCGATCTCGCTCGGGCGCTCGTCTCCCGGCAGCAGCGCCAGCGCCGGTCGGGGCGGGCGGTCGTGCGGCCGGGCGATCATGAAGCTGGTGTAGCCGGGCAGGAACCGACCGGTTGCCTCCCCGGGGCCGGTCACATCCAGCAAGGCGAGGGCGTTGGCGAGACTCCAACCAGAGAGAGTGACGAGGATCTTCCCGCTCGGCCGGACCTGGTGCAGCCACGGCAGCGGAACGTACCGGACCGAACACGTGGCGATCAGTCGGTCGTACGGGCCTCCGTCCGGATCGCCGCGCAGCCCGTCACCGATGATCAGCCGTGGCGCGAAGCCGGCCGCTTTGAGCGCCACAGCGGCGGCACCGCCGACCACAGGGTCGTATTCGATGCTGGTGATATTGGCGTCCCCGAGGTGGTGCGCGCCGAGAGCGGTCGAGTATCCGGTGCCGGTGCCGATCTCCAACACCCGGTGACCGGCTTCGACGCCGAGCTGTTGCCACATGCGCAGCACCAGAGACGGCAGGGTGGACGAGGAGGAGGGGGAGCCGGTCGCGGTCCCCTCCGCCACATCGTTGGGCCGGGTCCGCCCGTCCAGTTGGGTGATCAGCGTCGCGTCGGAGTAGATCCCCTCCAGCCACCCGGGATCGCCCTCGCGGACAGGCCGATAGCTGGTCGGTACGGTGCCCGGCATCGGCCTGAAGTAGGCCCCCGCGAACAACTCACGCGGCACCGCCCTGACGGCGCTCCGCCACTCGGGGTCCGTGAGGGCGCCCGTCTCGGTGAGGCTGTCCGCCAACGTCTCGCGGAGCTGGGTCGAAGTGCTCACGTACCGGGGCCTTTCGCTAGCCGTGCGGTTGACGGTGAGGTTGAACGCACCGTAGAGCGAACGACCTTCCGCACGGCAGGTGCGGGTCGGGCGGGCGATGGCGACAGAATTTCCTCACCCCTCCACACCACGAGCCTTCGCCACATCCCCACCCCGCAACGCCGGGTCCAGGATCACCTCCTCGCCGCGCTCGGTCGTCGGGTCCTCCGGGAAGTGGCAGGCCGTGAGGTGGCCCGGCCGGTTGCCCGGGATGTGGGTCAGGGGTGGTTCCTCCGACGCGCAGCGGTCGCGCGCCTTCCAGCAGCGGGTGCGGAAGCGGCAGCCCGATGGCGGGCGGATGGGTGAGGGGACGTCGCCGGCGAGGCGGATGCGTCCGCCGCCTGCGGGGCGGGCCGGGCGGGCAGAGCCGTGCGAGGGGTCGTCGGCGGGGGAGTCCGCCGCCGGTCGGCTCTCCGCGAGGAACCCCGTCGCCGGTCCGCTCTCCGCGAGGAACTCCGTCGCGTCCGGGACCGCCGACAGCAGGGCGTGGGTGTACGGGTGGCGGGGGTGGGCGTAGATGGACTCGCGGTCGCCCACCTCGACGATCTTGCCGAGGTACATCACCGCCACCCGCTGCGAGAAGTGCCGGACCACCGCCAGGTCGTGGGCAATGAAGACGAAGGCGATGCCGAGTTCGGCGCGCAGGCGCTGGAGCAGGTTGATGACCTGGGCCTGGATGGAGACGTCGAGGGCGGAGACGGGCTCGTCGGCGACGATGAGGCGGGGATTGAGGGCGAGGGCGCGGGCCACGCCGATGCGTTGGCGTTGGCCGCCGGAGAACTCGTGCGGGAAGCGGTTGTAGTGCTCGGGGCTGAGGCCCACCGTCTCCAGGAGTTCGCGCACCCGGGCCTCCCGGCCGCCGGGTGGGCGGATGCGGTTGATCTCCATCGGGCCGGAGATGATCGCGCCGACCGTCTGGCGGGGGTTGAGGGACGAGTACGGGTCCTGGAAGATCATCTGGATCTCGGAGCGGATCGGGGCGAGGGCCTTGCGGTCGGCGTGCGTGATGTCCTGGCCTCGGTAGCTGATGCGGCCGGCCGTCGGTTCGAGCAGGCGGGTCAGCAGCCGTCCGGTGGTGGACTTGCCGCACCCCGACTCGCCGACCAGGCCGAAGCTCTCGCCCGCGTGCACCGCCAGGTCGACGCCGTCCACCGCCTGCACGGCGCCGACCTTCCGCTGGAACGGGAAGCCGCCCATGATCGGGAAGTGCTTGGTCAGCCGCTCGGCCACGAGCAGCGGTTCCCCGGGCGCGGGCTCGTTCCCCGCGCTCTGCTCCACGGTCCACCCCGTGGCCGTGTCCCGCGTCATCGGTCCCCTCCCTGGCCCGGGACGCCACCCGGCTCCTTGTTGACCGGGCCTCCGCCGGCCGGATCGTCCGCAGGCGCCGGACCGTTCGTAGGCGCCGGATCGTCCGTAGGCGCCGGACCGTCGTCCGTACGTGTCGCCCCCGCCGGGCCGGCGCCCGCGGTCCCGCCGCCACCTCGCCGGACGGCGCCCGGCCCACCCCGCCGCACGGCGCCCGCGCGCTCCGCGCCCAGGTGGCACGCGGCCCCGCGCCCCGCCGGCAGCGCCGGGCGCTCCGTCGCGCAGCGGTCGCCGCCCACCACGGCGGCGTATGCGCAGCGCGGGTGGAAGGGGCAGCCGGAGGGTGGGGCGAGCAGGCTGGGTGGGGCGCCGGGGATGGGGGTCAGTGGGGCGTCCACGGAACCGGCCAGGGTGGGCATGGAGTCCAACAGGCCCCACGTGTACGGGTGTTGGGGCGCGGACAGGACCTCGCGTACGGTTCCGCGTTCCACCGCGCGGCCCGCGTACATCACCAGCAGGTCGTCGGCCGCGTTGGCCACCACGCCCAGGTCGTGGGTGATCAGGATGATCGCCGAGCCGAACTCCTGCTGGAGGTCGCCGAGCAGGTCGAGGATCTGGGCCTGGACGGTGACGTCGAGGGCGGTGGTCGGCTCGTCGGCGATCAGGAGGTCGGGGTCGCAGATCAGCGCCATGGCGATCATCGCGCGCTGGCGCATGCCGCCGGAGAACTGGTGCGGGTAGTCGTCCACGCGCCGCCGCGCGTGCGGGATGCCGACCTTGGCCAGCATCTCGATGGCGCGCTGCCGCGCCGCTCGCTTGGTGGCGCCGGTGTGCTTGCGGTACGGCTCGGCGATCTGCCGGCCGACCGTGTAGTACGGGGAGAGCGCGGTCAGCGGGTCCTGGAAGATCATCGCCATCTTGTTGCCGCGCAGGCGTTCCAGCGCGCGTTCGCCGGCGCCGGTCAACTCCTGGCCGTCCAGCAGGATCTGGCCCTCCACGGTGGTGGTGCGCGGGTCGTGCAGGCCGAGCACGGTGAGGTTGGTGACGGACTTGCCCGAGCCGGACTCGCCGACGATGCCGAGCGTGCGGCCCCGCTCCAGGTCGAAGGAGAGCCCGTCCACGGCCCTGACGGTGCCGTCCTCGGTAGCGAAGCGCACCCGGAGGTCGCGTACGGACAGGTAGCCGCCGGCCGCGCCCGGCGCGGGCGCCGGCGCGCCGTGGGTGGCGGTGGTCATCTGCTCAGCCCTCCTAGGCGAGGCGCACGCGCGGGTCGATGACGGCGTACAGGGCGTCCACGACGATGGTGAACACGACGATCGCCGCCGAGCTGATCAGCATCACGCCCATCAGCATGGGCAGGTCCGTGAGGCGGACCGAGTCCACCGCCAGCCGGCCGACGCCGTGCAGCGTGAACGTGTACTCGGTGATCATGGCGCCGCCGAGCAGCGAGCCCAGGTCCATGCCGAAGATGGTCACGATGGGCGCGATCGCCCCGCGCCAGGCGTACCGGAAGAAGACCGTGCGCCCGGACAGGCCCTTGGCGCGGGCGGTGCGCACGTGGTCCTCGTGTAACTGCTCGACCAACTGCGAGCGGGTCATCCGGCTGTAGTTGGCCATGAAGATCAGCGAAAGCACCAGCCAGGGCAGCAGCATGCCGCTGAACCACCTGGCGGGATTCTCGGTGATCGGGTGGTACGCCGGCTGCTCCACGATCGACAGCCCGCTGACGAACCAGGCCAGGCACAGCACGCCCACGAAGTAGACCTGGAGGGACTGGCCGAGCAGCGAGAGCGAGCTGAAGAACTTGTCGACCCAGGTGCCGCGCCGCCACGCGGCGATCATGCCGAGTCCCACGCCCGCCACCAGGAAGACCACGGCCGCGCCGAGCGCCAGCGAGAGCGTGGTGGGGAAGCGGTCCACGATGGTAGGCCACACCGGCTCCTGGTTGACGAAGGAGTAGCCGAAGCACGGCGCGTCGCAGTGCCCGACGGGGAAGTCCCGGCCCGCGACGATGCCGACCATGAACTCCCCGTACTGGACGGGGATCGGCTTGTCGAGGCCGAGGTTCTCGTTGATGAGGGCGAGGGACGCCGGGTCGCAGTTCTTCCCGCAGGCCAGCCTGGCGGGGTCGGCGGGCAGCGCGAAGAAGAGGAAGAACGTGATCGCGCTGATCAGGACGAGGATCACGACCGCGCCGAGGGAGCGGCGGATGAGGAATCTCAGCATGGCATCGCGGGTCTCCGGGTCGGGGGCGCGGGCCCCGGGCGTGCGCGGTCAGTACACGGTCACGTTGCCCGCTCGCGGTGGACGGCCGACGCTGCGCGAGTGCGGCCGTCCCCCGCGCGCGGGGGCCGTCACTTCACGAACACGGCCGTCGGGTCGACCGCGCCGTACGGCTCGTGGAACTTGACCCCGCCGATACCCGAACCCCACAGCGTGAACAGCCGGTTGTAGAAGACCGGGACCTGCGGGATCTCCTCGGTCAGCACGCGTTCGGCCAGCTTGACCCACTCGGGGGCGGCCTTGTTCAGGTCCTCGATCCGCTCGATCCGCTCGATCTCCTTGTTGATCGTGGGGGAGTTGAGGTGGGAGTAGTTGGGCGAGCTGTCGTAGACGTTCTTGCCGCTGTAGACCGGCGGGACGACCGTCGAGCCCGAGGGCCAGTCGGCGCTCCACGAGGACCGGTACAGGTCGTAGGTGTTGTTCACCCTGCCGATCTGCGTGTAGTACGTGCCGCGGTCCAGCTCCTTCTTCTCCACCGTGAAGCCGGCCGCCTCCAGGGCCCGTTCCACGACGACCGACGCGTCCTGCGCGGGCTTGTCGTTGCCGTACGCGTAGACGATTCGGTAGCCCTCCTCGCCCGCCTCCTTCAGCAACTCCTTCGCCTTCTTGATGTTGCCGCCGGGGTACTTCCGCTTCTGGAACGGGTCGAAGTCGCGGTTGTGGCCCTTGAGGGTGGGCCCGACCAGCGATCCGGCGATCTCGCCGGCCTTGGGCCCGCCGTACTGCTGGAGGTACTGGCCGCCCGGGAACGCCCAGGCCAGCGCCTCGCGGACCTTCTTGTTCTTCACCCGGCTGGTGTTGATGCTGACGACGTCCACGTACGGCTGGGTGCGGGTCAGCGAGCGCGCCATCGCCTCCCGGTCCTTCAACACGGTGGAGATCTGCGCCGGGTCCACCGCGTTGTTCCAGGTCATGGCCCGCTTGTCGGCGCCCTGGTCGGCGAGGAGGCGGCGCGTGGAGTCCATCCACTGGTGGCCGAAGGACACCTCGAAGCGGTCCACGTACTGGTGCCGGATCGGGTCGGTCTTCGGGTCCCAGTGCTCGTTGCGTACGAACGTGATGCCCTTGCCCGGCTTGAAGTCGGCGACCTTGTACGGGCCCGAGGCGACCGGCGCCTTGTTGTACCCCTCCTTCTTGTCCTTGCCCGGCGGCACCGCGCCGATGTTCGGCATGGCCACCGCGAACGGCACCTCGGCGCGCGGCTGGTCGAAGTGGAAGACGATGGTCTTGTCGTCCGGCGTGTCGAGCACCGACGCCGGCAGGTGGTCCCCGCCGTACGGGCCGTCCGGCAGCGCCTCGCGGAAGGTCTGCCCCTCGCCCGAGAGCCACTGCTGGAGGTAGAGGGGCCCGTTGGTCTGGTACTTCGCGTACAGCCGCTCGATGGAGTGCCGCACGTCCCGCGAGGTGATGGGCGTGCCGTCCTCGAACTTCAGCCCGTCCTTGAGCGTGTACGTCCAGGTCCGGCCGCCGTCCGACGACCTGCCGATGTCGGTCGCGAGGTCGCCGACCAGCTTCGTCTTCCCCGTCTTGTCGTCCACCTGGTAGTTGGTCAGCGTCCGGTTGTAGACGGTCTGCATGATCAACTCGTCGGTGACGTAGATCTGCCCGGGGTCCAGGTACTCGTACGCGTCACGTTGCAGGACCCGTACCGTGCCGCCCTTCTTCGCGCCGGGCACCTCCTTCGCGGGGCCGGTGGAGTCGGCCGCGCTGCCCAGGGTGATGCCGTGGGCCTCCATCGTCGGCTCCGTCGAGCGGTCGCTGCCGGACCCGCCGCCCTCGCTGCACGCCGTGAGCACCAGGACCCCGGTGGCCAGCGCGATCGCGCGGGTTCTGACTTTCGATGTGCGGTTGACCGTCATGGCTGTGCATCCACCTGCCTCGTCGGACGAACACTGCTGCGCACTGTCTGCCTGGTGTTGCCTGGTACCGCCGGTCACCGTCGGGCGCTGGCTGGCACCGCCGGGCTACGGGGCCGAGCGGGCCGGTCCGCGGCTTCCTCGGCGTCGCTCCGGCGGCCGGCTCATCGGGTGGTCTTCGGGTCCATGGCGTCCCGGACGGAGTCCCCGAGCAGGTTGAAGGCCACGACGAAGACCACCATCGCGACGCCGGGGAAGAACATGTAGGTGATGTCGCCCTCGTAGAACTCGGCCCCCTTGGCGAACATCCGGCCCCAGTCCGGGGTCGGCTCCACGACCCCGACGCCGAGGAAGGAGAGGCCGGCCTCGGCGGTCACGAACATGGGGAGCATCAGCGTGGACTGCACCAGGATCGGCGTGCCCAGATTGGGCAACAACTCCCTGCGGATGATCCGCCACGGGGACGCCCCGGTGACCCGGGCCGCCTCGATGAACTCCCGCTCCCGCAGCGAGAGCACCTGCCCGCGCAGCAGCCGGGCCAACTGCATCCAGCCGAGCAACCACAACACCAGGACCAGCGCCGTCACCCGTAAATAGGTGGGAGTTTCCTTCTCGGGGCTCACGAAAAGCGCGGTGACCACCGGCATGAAGGCCACGAAGAACAACTGCTGCGGAAAGGAGAGCAGCAGATCGATGAGCCGGCCCAGGAAGTAGTCGGTGCGCCCGCCGAGATATCCGGCGGCCACTCCGATGACGATGCCGGTGATCGTGGAGAGCACGGTGGCGGCGAGACCGATGAGCAACGAGGTGCGAATGCCGTAGACGAGCTGCATCAGCACGTCGCGGCCGAGTTTCGGTTCAATTCCGAACCAGAACTCGCCATCGATCCCACCGTTGGGTTTCATCGGATAGCCGCTGACCGGGTCGAGGAGTTCCGGCCGGTCCAGGCCGTAGGTGGTGTACGCGTCCTTTCCGTACAGCCACGAGATCACCGGCGCCAACAGCGCGACGGCGAAGAAGAACAACACCACCAGGGCGGCGACCACGCCCGCCCGGTCGCGCCGGAAGCGGCGCCACATCAACTGCCGGGGCGAGCGGCCGACCAACTCCGCGGCCACCAGCGGCTCGCTCGGACCGCTCGCTTTCGTCACCCGTCCCGGGCCCGGCGGCACGCCGCCTGCGGCGGGTTCGGCCCCTGCGGCAGCGGCCTGGAATGGACTCGTCATCGCGTAGCGCCCCCGCACTTCTCACTGGGTGTGCCGTGCTCGTGGACTCCCCGCGGACGCCACCACGCGCCGCCGGATGAGCGGGACTGTCGCAATGAATTCCCAGCTCGGTCAAGGGGGCGTGGAACGGATACCGCGCGGGTGCGACCTTCTTGAGCGAAGGTTGTGCAGATTGAGGTGGGCGCGTGCTTGACAGGCCGCGCGGAAAGGCGACAGACGCCCCTAAAATCTCTTTAAACCCGTTGATTATCGGGCCGTTTCGCCGCCAGTACGCGCCATCGCACGCGATCACGGCGAAATGGGAGCGCATCACCGCCAGGAGCGTACGGCCACGGAAAGCGGGAGATCCCGGGGCCGGCGACGATTTTTCTGACCTCGTCGCCGCCGGCGCACTTGACCGCGCGCACGCTGGGTAGACCTGTCGTGCCGGGCGGTGTCGCTGCCCGAGCGGGGCAGTCAGGGGGGCGGCCAACGTGAGCGAGCAACAGACCATCGGGCGTGAGGTACGGATCTTCGGCGCGCTGTACTGCGCCGCGTTCGCGGCCATCTCGCTGGCCTGGATCATCCGGGACCTGAACGACGTCGACACACCGTCCTCGGTGTGGTGGTCCTGGGTGGGCCTGGCGGGTGATCCGTACGACAGCGGCCTGGTCGTCTCCTCCTACTACGACCTGGTCCTGCTCGTGCTCTACGTCGCGACCGGCCTGATCGTCATGCGCTCCGCGGTCGCCGGCAGTGCCCTGGTCGCCGTCGCGGTGACCACCATCGCGCTGCGGTTGCCCAGCCTGTGGAACCTGCACGCCGACTGGATGGACGGCATGTCCAGCGGCATGGCCACCCGCGCTCAACTCACCTGCTGGTCTGCGGTGTTGCTCAGCGCGGCGGTGCTGATGGCGGTCGCCGCAGCGCGCTCCGCGGCCCGGCAGCGACCCCCGGCGAACGACCAGCAGCGGTACGGTGCGGCCCCGCCCGCGCGGCTCACCGAGCCCACGCCCGGCGGGGCGGGGGCGGCCTTCGCCTTTCTGGGCGGCATCGGCCTGGTGCTGATCTCCTGGCAGTTCTACTTCGCCCAGGAGCGGGGCTGGGAGGTCTACAAGCGGCAACTCACCGGGGAGCGCTACCTGCTGACGCTCCTCGGCCAACCCGGCGCCTGGGTCGCCTGGTTCGTCGCGCTCCTCGCGGTCGTGGCCGGCGCCCTCGCGCTGCGCCAGACCCCGTACGTCCGGCCGCTCGGCATGGTCGCCGCCCTCCTGGTGGTCGCCTACTCGGCCAGCGACGTGTCGGCCATCCTCAAGCTCGAACTCTTCGACCACATGGACGACCTGCCCACCAGCGGCAAGCTGTTCGTGTGGTCGTCCTTCGTACAGATCGTCGCCGGCCTGGTGGCCATCCTCGCGCTCGCTCCGCGAGGACCCGAGCACGTCACGGGCCCGCCGCCCGGCTGGGGCCCCCAGCCCACACCGGGCTACGGCGGCGACGGCTACGCCACCCCCGACGGCTACGGCCCGGGCCCCACACCCCGCAACTACCCGCCGGCCGGCGGCTACCAGGGCGGCGGCTACCAGGACGGCTATCCGGGCGGCCAGCAGGGCGGCGGCTATCAGGGTGGCTACCAGGGCGGTTACCAGGGTGACCAACAAGGGGGCTACCAGGGCGGTTACGGCGCCCCGCCCCCGCCTCCGGCGAGCCCGCCGCCCCTGCCTCCGCCCCCGGCGGGTCCACCGCCCGCGAATCCGCCCGGCTCCTGGTAGGCGGGCGGCCCGACTGATCGCGCGGCGGGCGCGCGCCGCCCGCGCGGTGGCTCGGGCGGCGCGCCAGGCGGCTAGGCCGCGCCGCCCGCCGCGCCGTCCGCCGCGTCGGCTTCGCCGCCGGGCAGCCCCAGCGAGCGGCGCAGGAAGTCCACCTGGAGCAGCAGCAGGTTCTCCGCCACCTGTTCCTGCGGCGTCATGTGGGTGACCCCGGACAGCGGCACCACCTCGTGCGGGCGGCCGGCCGCGAGCAGGGCGGAGGACAGTCGCAGCGTGTGGGCCACCACCACGTTGTCGTCCGCGAGGCCGTGGATGATCATCATCGGGCGGGCCGGCTCCGCCGCCTCGACCAGGCCCTCGTCGGTGACCAGCGAGTTGCGCGCGTACACCGCGGGCTGCTCGTCCGGGTGGCCCAGGTAGCGCTCCGTGTAGTGCGTGTCGTACAGCCGCTGGTCGGTGACCGGAGCGCCGACGATCGCCGCGTGGAAGACGTCCGGGCGGCGCAGCCCGGCCAGGCCGGCGAGCAGTCCGCCGTACGACCAGCCACGGATGGCGACCCGCCCGAGGTCGAGCGGGAACCGGTCGGCGAGCCCGTGCAGCGCGTCCACCTGGTCCTGCAACGTCACCGCCGCCACCTCGTGCCGGATCGCCTTCTCCCAGCCGGGGGAGCGGCCCGGGGTGCCCCGGCCGTCCGCCACGATCACCGCGAAGCCCTGGTCGGCGAACCACTGCGAGGTCAGGTACGCGTTGTGCGCCGCGAGCACCCGCTGCCCGTGCGGCCCGCCGTACGGGTCCATCAGGACCGGCAGCGGGCCGTCCCCGGTCGCGTACCCGGTGGGCAGCAGCACGGCGCAGGGGATGTTCCGCTCGCCGGCGAAGACCAGGCGCGGGGCGGCGGTCAGCACCGGGCGTTCCGCGTGGCTGGCGATCTCGGTCAGGCGCTCCCAGTCGGCCGGCGCCCGCTCGTCGTCGGCCCGTACGACCGCGACCCGCACGCCCGGTTCGGCCAGCCCCAGCGAGGGCAGCACCAGCACGTCGCCGCCGCGCACCGCGGAGGTCACGGCGGGGTCGGGGGAGAGCGCGATCGGCTCGCAGCCGCCGGGCACGTTGGGCAGCGGGCCGGCGCCGCCGGGCCCGTCGCCGCCGGCGCGGAACCAGGCCCGGTAGACGCCGATCTCGCCGGGCACCCGCGGCAGGCCGGCGCCCTCGCCGGGCGCGGCGGAGAACAGCACGTCCCGTTCGCCGATCCCGAGCACCGCCCTGACGTGCAGGGAGTCCGAGGTGAGCCGCTGGTCACCGACCATCAGCACGCGCGCGCCGGCCTCGTCGGCGATCCGTACCAACTGCCCGTCCGGGGTCCAGGCGGGCACCCCGGGGAAGAGGTCGAGCCACGCGTCGTCCTCGTCCGCGTGCACGGTGCGCGTCTCGCCGGTGGCGGTGTCGACCGTCAGGTAGCGCTGGGTGCGCTGGTCGCGCGCCTGCACCAGGAGCAGCGGCGGGCCGTCGGCCGACCAGTGCACCCGGGCCAGGTACGGGAACCGCCCGTGGTCCCAGGTCACCTCGGTGCGCGTGCCGTCCAGGCCGATCAGGGCGAGCGTCACGACGGCGTTGGGAGTGCCGGCCGCCGGGTAGGCCACCTCGGTCGGCTCCCGGTCCGGGTTGGCCGGGTCGGCGATCCACCAGCGCCGCACGGGCGACTCGTCCACCCGCGCGACCAGCAGCGCGTCGCTGTTCGGCGACCACCAGAAGCCGCGCGAGCGGTCCATCTCCTCGGCCGCGATGAACTCCGCGAGGCCGTACGTGACGTCCCGGCCCTCCGGCTCGGCCAGCGCCCGGTCGGCCTCGCCGTCGCTGCCGATCACGTACAGCGCGCCGCCCGCCGCGTAGGCCACGTGCCGCCCGTCGGGGGACGGACGCGGGTCCACCACCGGCCCGTGCCCGGCGGCCGGCGACAACTCCCGCGTGGTGCCCGCGCGCAACTCGGCGACGAAGAGTCGGCCCGACAGGGCGAAGGCCGCCAACTCGACGGCCCCGTCGGTCGCGTAGCCGACGACGCCGGCCGCGCCCTCGCGGCTGCGCTCGCGCCGCGCCCGCTCCTCGGCCGACAACTCCTCGCCGGCGCCGCCGAGCAGCGCGGCCGGATCGGCGGCCGGGTACTCCCGTCCCTGCGCCACGTCCAGCACCCAGAGCAGGTTCGCCCGGTCGGTGCCGTGCCGCGAGCGCAGGAAGACGACGCGTGCGCCGTCCGGCGACACGCTGAACGCGCGCGGCGCCCCGAGGGTGAAGCGCTGCGTCCGCGCGTGCTGTCGAGGAAACGAGAGGTGTCCGGTCATGGGGCCGAGCCTACGGGCCACCCCCGCGCCGGGGCGGCCCGCTGCCCGGGGTCGCGTCCGAATGCCGGGTGGGCGACGGGGAGCGGCCGTCGCGCGCCGGAGTACGCCGGGGTCTCACCCCACCGTGTAGGGGTGCGGGCGGGTCGGCCGGGCCGCGGCGCGCCGAGGTGGTGCGATGGGGCGCGTGGACGGGGTGGCGGGCGGCTCGGTGCGGGGCCGTTCCCGTCCGATGGCTGGACGGCACCGGTGAGGTGGCACATGCGAACAAGCATGCGCCCCTGTCATGCCCCCACACACCGTGATGTGCGGGTCGGTGGAAAGTTATGATCCCGACCGCATGGTGGGTAGGACTCAAGTTGGTCCGCGGGCCCCGGTGTTGTGGGGACCCGTGGTGCCGGGTGGCCCGCGGCGGTGGTGTTGGCCGTGGGGAGCGTGGAGCGGTGGTGGCGTGGATGAACGGGTGGGGAGCGGGGTAGCTCCTGGTGCGGTGCAGCGCACGGAGCGTAGGAGGGGCGGGCGTTCGCCGGGTCGCGCGCGGGGTAACGCGGGGCGCGGCGGAGGTTCGGCCGCGAGGTCCTTGTCGGGAAACACTAGGGAACGGCGGCCAGTAGTCGTCGACGGATGAATCTGGAGGTGAGCCGCCGTGGTGCTGTCAGTTTCGGCGGTGCTGCTGCTCGGCGTCATCACGGTCCTGCTGGTCAAGAAGAACGGCCTCAAAGCGGGACACGCCGTGGTCTGCGTGATGCTGGGCTTCTATCTCGCCGGCTCGTCCATGGCGCCCACGATCGACGAACTCGGCACCAGCGTCGCCGACGTCATCGGCGACATCAGGTTCTAGCCGCGGGTTCCAGCGGATTCTCACCGTCAGGGCCGACCGCCCTCGTACGCGCCCTGACCGGGCCACCGCTCCGGCGGAGCCACCCCGCTCCGGCGGAGCACCGGTCGCTCGGGTCCCACCGTCCCGCGCGGCATCGCGTCCCGCGCGGCATCGCGGTCCGGGTGCCGCTCGGAGCGGGCTCGGCGCAGCCGCGCGCCGTCGCGCGCTCGGGCGCGGGCCGGGGGCGGACATCGGGGCGCGTCCCCGGGGGCCGCCGGGGGCCCGTGCCGGGAGGCGGACTCGTAGGCTGTTCCCATGACCGTCCTTCCCGCTCGTCGTCTGCTCCTGGTGCACGCGCACCCGGACGACGAGTCGATCAACAACGGCGCCACGATGGCCGCGTACGCGTCCGCTGGCGCGCACGTGACGCTGGTGACCTGCACCCTCGGCGAGGAGGGCGAGGTCATCCCCGCCGACCTGGCCCACCTCGCCGCCGACCCGGCCTCCGTCGACGCGCGGGACCCCAGACCCGCCAGCGCGCTCGGCGCCCACCGGGCGGGCGAGCTGACCGCGGCGATGGCCGCGCTCGGGGTCAGCGACCACCGACTGCTCGGCGGCGCCGGCCGGTACCGCGACTCGGGAATGATGGGCATGCCGCACAACCGGCTCCCCGGAGCGTTCTGGCAGGCCGACACGGACGAGGCGGCAGCCCACCTGGTCGAGGTCGTCCGCGAGGTCAGGCCGCAGGTGCTCGTCACCTACGACCCGCACGGCGGCTACGGCCACCCCGACCACATCAAGGCGCACCGGGTGGCGATGCGCGCCGCGGAGCTGGCCGCGGAGCGCGGGTACCGCCGCGACCTGGGCGATCCGCACGAGATCGGCAAGATCTACTGGAACTGCGTCCCCCGCTCGGTGGCCGAACTGGGCCTGCTGCGCGCGCACAAGCTGGCCGACACGCCGGGCGGCGCCCCGTTCGCCGGCACCGCCGCGCTGGCCGACCTGCCGGGCGTGGTCGAGGACGACGAGGTGACGACGGTGATCGACGGATCGGCCCACGCGGCGGCCAAGGCGGCGGCGATGCGGGCCCACGCCACGCAGATCACCGTGCGCGGCGACTTCTTCGCCCTCTCGAACGACCTCGGCCAGCCGCTGCTGACCACGGAGTTCTACCGCCTCGTCCAGGGACGACGCGGCCCGGGCCGCGCCGTCGCGGACGGCGACACCGCGTGGCCGGGCCGCGAGGACGACCTGTTCGCGGGGGTGGCCACATGAGCGCGGGCGCGGGAGCGAGCGCGGGCAAGGGCGCGAGCGTGGCGAAGGGCGCGGCCAAGGGCTCGACCAACCCAACCAAGGGGACGGCCAAGGGCGCGGCCAAGGGAACAGCCAAGGGCGGCAGCCCGGCCAGGGGAACGTCTCAGGGCGCGGCCAAGGGGTCGGCGAACGGGACCGGTGCGGGCGGTGGCGCCGGTCGTACGCCCGCGCGCAGCGCTGTCCGGGCGGGCGCGGGCTCCGGCGCGGGGGCGGGCGTCGGGGGCGGGGCGAGCGGTGGCGGCGCCTGGCTGGCCAAGCCGCTGCGCCCGCTGCGGATCGCGGCGTACGCCCTGCTGGTCGTCGTCGGCGCGGTCGTCGGCATCGCCGGCGCGCTGGTCCAATCGGCGTGGTTCCCGGGCGGGTTGCTGCTGGCCCTGCTCGGTCTCGCGGCGCTTTGCTACGGCGGTCTGTACGCCACCCGGGCACGCGCCGGCGCGTGGTCGCCCGCCGGTGGTTGGCTGATGGTGGTGCTGTTCCTGACCGCGACCCGGCCCGAGGGTGACTTCGTGTTCGGGTCGGGCGTCGGCTCGTATCTCTTCCTGCTGGGTGGGATGTTCGCGGGTGTGATGTGTGCCACGGTGCCGAAGGTTCCGCAACCGCCGGCCTCGGCGACCCGACTTGGGAAATGACGTCACCTTTTGGGTGTGACGTACAGATGACGCTGGGCGCGCCGCCGCGAACCCGCTGGAGTGGGGAAACGGCGGCCGACAGGTGTCGGTCGGCCGTGCCCAGTATGGTGGTGCGCGCCGCCGAGCCTCCCCTGGCCTACGGCATGGGGAACCCCAGCGCGAGATGGGGGGCGGCGGAGCTAACTGGGAGAACCTGCTTTGAGCCGTGAATCTGACAGTTCGTCCTCCGGGCCCCAGGGGCGCGGCGACGCCGCGTACCCCTCGGGTACCCCGCCGTACGGATCGCGCCAGTATCCGTCGCCGCACCCGACCCAGGAGGCCCCGTACGACAACGCCGACGCGGACGGCCCCCGGCCGCCGCGCGCGCCCGAGGAGCCGAAGACCGAGACGACGCTGACCACCCGCATCCGGATCAACATCCCGGGTTCGCGGCCGATCCCCCCGGTCGTGGTGCGGAAGCCGGTCGGCGACGACGACTCGGCGGGCTCCGGCAGCGGCTCCGCTTCCGGCGCGGCGCGCGAGTCCGATCGCGGTGGGCAGCGCCCGGGCGGCGCGAAGGCCGGCGGATCGGGCGGCGCGCGCCCCGGCGGCCAGGCGCGCGGCGCCGGTCGCCCCGGCGGTTCCGCTCCCGGCTCCGGTTCGGCTCCCTCCCCGGCGTCTCCCGGCTCCCCCGCGTCGCCCGTGGGCCCGACCGGCGGCACCGCCTCCGGCTCCGGCTCCCTCGCCGGCCCGGGCGACCCGGCCCCGGGTGAGGGCGAGCGCAGGACGAGCGAGCGGACCAGCGACTGGTTCGCCCCCAGGAAGCCCAAGAACTCGCAGGCCGGGGCCTCGCCCCCGGCGCCGGCCGCGCCGAGCGCCCCGACGCCGGAGACCACCCAGGAGACCACGCAGCCCTTCCCCGCCTTCGGCGCGGACGGCCTGCCGGGCGACGGCGCGTACGACGACGGGTACGCGGGGCACACCGGCCCGAAGGACCCCGCCGGCCAGGGCGGCTACCCGGACCAGGCCGCCCCCGGCGGGCACGCCGACTTCGCGGGGTCCGACCCGTTCGGCGCGGGCGGGCCCGGCCCGGGCGGCGGGCAGCCGTACTACCCGGACTACGCCGACGGCCAGCACGGCGCGGGCCCCGGCGGTCCCGGCGGCGGGCAGGGCGACCCGCTCACCGACCCGCTGCCGGACCCCCTCACCGACCCGCTGCCCGATCCGCTCACCGACCCGCTGGGCACCTTCCCCGGCTCCGAGCCCGAGCCCGGTGGCGTCGACGGCGCTGACGCGGGCCCCCTGCGGCCTCGCGACCGCAGCGACCTCCCGTACGACGACTGGCCGGTGCGCACCGACACGCCGGCGGACGGCTTCGCCAGCCCCTGGCTCGGCGGCCAGGACGCCGCTGACCAGGCCGGCCCCGCCGGCGTGACCGGTGGGCCCACCACCGGCGACATGCCCGTCTCGCCGCCCGACTTCGCGTCCGGGCCCGGCCCGTCCACGGGTGTGGCACCCGGCCCCGACGCGCCGGGAGCGTCCTTCGACGCGCCGCCCGGCGCCCCGGGCGGCGACGCCCTCGGCCCCTTCGACGGGCCCGGCCGCTACGACGAGTCCGGCCGCTACGACGGCTTCGGCACGCCAGGCGGACCGCCCGGCCCGCCCCCGGCCGGTGGCGGCCCCT
This sequence comes from Streptomyces sp. MGP-BFMKR1, assembly GCF_057766585.1. Lineage (NCBI taxonomy): Bacteria > Bacillati > Actinomycetota > Actinomycetes > Kitasatosporales > Streptomycetaceae > Streptomyces > Streptomyces sp. MGP-BFMKR1. Next base: position 2,899,600 of record NZ_CM173408.1, on the reverse strand, counting down.
TCGACGCGCCCGGCACGCTGGGGAGCGGCCCCGGCGGACCTGCCGGGCCCGGCTTCGACACGCCCGGCGGACCGTTCGACGGCCCGGGCGGTTCCGGCGGGCCGAGCCAGCACGACGTCGAGCGGCCCGCGGCGGGTGGCGCGGCCGGCGACACGACCCGCCTCACGCCGCAGCAGCCCCGCACGAAGGCGAAGAAGGCACCGGCCGCGCCCACCACGGGCGCCGGCGCGCCCCCCGGCCCGGGCGCCGGCGCGTCCGGCGGCCTGGGCGCGACCACGCGCGGCGGGCAGGCCGCGAACCGGCTGCCCGGCGAGCCCGAGCTGACCGAGAGCGAGCGCGAGGCCAAGGCGGCGCTGGACGCGCTCGCCGCGGGCAAGCGCCCGAGCGGCCCGCCGGTCTCCGGGAACACGGTGGTCAGCGGCGTGCCCGCGACGGCGCCCGGCGGCGCGAGCGAGCCGCCCGCGAGCCAGGAGCCCCCGAAGCCGCCCGCCCCGGCTCCCGCCCCCAGCGGCGGCGGGAGCAAGCCCAAGAAGAAGGGCCGGTCCAAGCTGGTCATGGCGGGCGTGGGCATCGTCGGCGTGGTGTGCGTGGCGTACGGGGCGGGGCTGGTGCTCGGCCACGCGGACGTGCCCAACGGGACCACCGTGCTCGGCATCGACATCGGCGGGACCTCGAAGGAGGAGGCGGTCGAGAAGCTGGACACCCAGCTCGGCAACCGCACCACCGCGCCGATGAAGGTCTCCGTTGACGGCGAGCAACTGGAGCTCAAGCCGTCCGTCGCGGGCCTGTCGATCGACACCGAGGCCACCGTGCGGGACACCGCCGGCCGCGACTACAACCCGGTCACCGTCATCGGTTCGCTCTTCGGCGGCACCCGGGAGGCGGAGGCCAAGGTCAAGGTCGACGAGGAGAAGCTGCGGGACGCCCTCGGGCGGCTCGCGGGCGAGGGCTCGGGTTCGGCGCGCGAGGGCACCATCACCTTCGAGCCCGGCCGGGCGGTGCCGGTCTACGGCAAGGCCGGCAAGGGCCTCGACGCCGACAAGTCGGTGGACGCGGTGGCCCAGGCGTACCGGGAGCGGGCCGAGTCCGGCGAGAACCGGGCGGTGGCGCTGCCGAGCACGACCAGGCAGCCCAAGGTCTCCAACGCCGAGGTCGACCGCAAGATGAAGACGTTCGCCGAGCCCGCGATGTCGGGCCTGATCACCGTTCAGGCGGGCGGCCAGGAGATCCAGTTCGGCCCGGACCGCTCGCTGCCGCAGATCCTGTCCATGCGGGTGGTCGACGGCAAGCTGGTCGAGCACTACGACCTGGACGCCATAAAGCAGCTCTACGGCAGCACCTTCGACGGCGTGCTGGTCGAGCGGGGTGACGGTTCCAAGACCCCGGTCAGCCCGACGGACGTGGCGGGCGCCATGGGTCGGGCGCTCACCGGCAAGACGGTGACCGAGCGCACGGTGGCCATCCCGAACACGACCCTGGGCTGACGCGCCGTCTCCTGACGCGCCGGCCCAGTCGACGGGGCCCCGGGCCGGTTGCCCGGGGCCCCGTCGACGTGTGCGCGGCGTCGCTGACCGAGCCGCTGGGGCCGCTGGGCGGGCCGCGTCGGGCCGCCGGCCGGGGCGGGGCGGGGCCGCTAGTTGAGCAGGGCCCGGGCCGCGCGGGCCTGGCGGCGTACCGTCTCGGCGGAGCTGGGCTCCATGGCCGCGACGACGTCCGCGTACCGCTCCATCTCCGCGGCCCCGCCCCGGAAGTCGCCGCGCTGGACCAGGAGCTGGCCCCGTTCGTAACGCAGTCGCGCCGGATGGCTCGGCAGCAGCAGGGACAGCTCGACCGCCCAGAGCTGGACGTCGGTGCGCTCGGGGCGGGCGGCGGCCCAGGCGCGGATGTTGTTCAGCACCCGCAGGACGATCTCCAGCGGCTCGGCCGGGGCGAGCAGCGCGGGCGACAGCGGCGCACCCGTGGCGCCCGCCACCAGCAGCCCCGCGTCCTCGTCCGTCAGCGGTCGGCCGCCGTCGAACGGGTCCACCAGCGCGTGCGCCCCGGCCGGGTCGCCGAACCCGACCACGAAGTGGCCCGGCAGGGCGACCCCGTACACCGGCGCACCCGCCCGCCTGGCCACCTCAAGCCAGACCACGGACAGCAGGATGGGCAGCCCCCGGCGGCGGCGCAGCACCTCGTGCAGGAGCGAGGAGTCCAGGCGCCGGTAGTCGGCCGGGGTGCCGTGGAAGCCGCACTCCTCGCCCAGCAGGGCGGCGGTGGCGCTGGCCCACGCCTGCGGGCCGCCCGGCGCGAAGGGCAGCAGCCCGGCCAGCCGGTCCAGCTCGATCTGGGCCGCGTCCACGCCCGCCTCGCCCAGCTCCGCGTCGGCCTCCGTGCCCACCAGGAGGCACAGCAGCGCGAGGTCGGGACGCTCCTCGCGCGCCGCTTCGGCGAATCGTCGCCGTCGGTCCGTGGTGTCGTACATACGTGCCTCGTACCCTGCCGCGTACCCGCTCAGCGGGCGTCGTCCCGTGGGGCGCGGAAGTAGTGGTAGGGGTGGTGTGGGCGGAAGCCGAGCCCGTCGTAGAGCGCGTGGGCGCGCGCGTTGTCCGTCTCGACCTGGAGGTAGGCCGCCGAGGCGCCCTCGGCCAGCGCCGTGCGGGACAGGGCGGCCATCACGGCGGTGGCCAGGCCCCGGCGCCGGTACGCCGGCGCCACCTCGACCGCGGCGAACCCGGCCCAGCGCCCGTCCACCACGCACCGCCCGATCGCCGCGGCCTCCTGACCGGCCCAGACGGTGGCGAACCACACCGAGGGGCCGCCCGAGAGCACCGCGAGGCTCTCCGGCGCGGGCGTCCCGAACCGCTGGTAGCGGGCCAGCCAGGCGTCGCTGAGCGTGCGCGACAGCTCGCCCCGCAACTCCGGCGCGCTCGACCCGCTCTCGACCTGGTGGCCCGGCGTGTCGCCGCCCGGGAACGGCGCCGGGTCCCGGTCGGCCAGCGGTGCCAGGGCCGAGGTCCACACCTCGGCCGTGCCCTCGTTCGTCCAGCCGCGCCGGGCCAGCTCGGTCACCAGCGCGTCCTGCTCGGCCGTGGCGCCCTCGCTGACGTGGATGTACGCGGGGAGTCCGCGCTCGGCGTACCATGCCCGCACCCGGCGCAACGCCTCGTCGAGCGGCAGCCCGGGGTCGCTCAGCGGGAACACGGAGTTGGCGCGCCGGGTGAAGCCACCGGCCGCGCGCAGCTCCCAGCCCGAGCCCGAGGCCAGCCCCGCGTCGGGGTCGGCGCCGGCGGGCGCCAGCCGGGCCCGCTCGGCCGGGGGCCAGGAGCGGGCGGCGATCCGGTCGATCTCCAAGGCGTCGGCGGCCGGGCCGCGCCGGCGGGCGGGCGGTGCACCGGGGCGGGCGCCGGGCAGGGACGGGATGACCTTGCCCGCCACGAGCGTGTTTTCCGCGATGCGGACAACCTCGCCGGTCTTGCGCGTGATCCGCACCACACCCCCAGTCCAGGATGCAAGGACCCCTACCGTGTCAGTGAACTTCTGAGGCCCACCCCCCGGATCGTTCAGGCGCCGCACCGACACGCGTTTTCCCACGTCAGCGGGGGAAATTCGGACTTCAAGTCGTCCGCCCGTGGTGAACTCCACAGCTCTGTCCGCCCCTCATGTTCGTCTCCTGCCCCGGAACGGAGATACTAGGTGTGGGCATCGACGACGCCGCGCTCCCGCGCGCCACGCGGCGGGGCCACACAAACACCGGTCCCGCCAGCCCTACCGAGGAGGAACGACAGCGTGACCTACGTCATCGCGGAGCCTTGTGTTGACCTGAAGGACAAGGCCTGCATCGAGGAATGCCCCGTCGACTGCATTTACGAGGGCTCGCGGTCCTTGTACATCCATCCTGACGAATGCGTCGACTGCGGTGCGTGTGAGCCGGTCTGCCCGGTCGAGGCCATCTTCTACGAGGATGACACTCCCGAGGAGTGGAAGGACTACTACAAGGCGAACGTGGAGTTCTTCGACGAGCTCGGCTCGCCCGGTGGGGCCTCGAAGCTCGGCCTGATCGAGCGGGACCACCCCTTCATCGCAGCGCTCCCGCCGCAGAGCCACGACGAGTGATCCGCGGCCGGACGAGTGACCGCTGACCTCGTCCGGTCCCGCCAGGCTCCGCGCGACGAGCGCGGTCTCGGTCCCGTACGGCCCTCCCCGCCCCCGTGGCGCGCGCGACGGGCCGCACGGGGCCGAGACGTTTTCCGGGCCGCCGCGCACGGCCCGGCCGTAGGGACCGCGTGACCGGCGCGGTCCGCGCCACGGACGCGGCCCGCGACAGCGCGTCACACAGGCACCACAGACATCACAGGCACCACAGGAAACGAGGCACCGTGTCCCCCGTCACCGACCGCCTTCCCGTCTTCCCCTGGGACCGGCTCGAGCCGTACAAGGCCACCGCGACCAGCCACCCGGACGGCATCGTGGACCTCTCGGTCGGTACCCCGGTGGACCCGGTCCCCGCCGCGATCCAGCGCGCCCTGACCGACGCGGCCGACAGCCCCGGCTACCCCACCGTGTGGGGGACCGTCGCGCTCCGCGACGCCATCGCCGGCTGGGTCGAGCGCCGGCTCGGCGCCCGCGAGGTGGCCCACGCGCAGGTGCTGCCGGTCGTCGGGTCGAAGGAACTGGTGGCCGCCCTGCCGACGCAGCTCGGGCTCGGCCCCGGCGACCGGGTCGCCTTCCCCCGCCTGGCCTACCCGACGTACGAGGTCGGCGCGCGGCTCGCGCGGGCCGAACCCGTCGCGTACGACGAGGACCTCTTCGCCGACGACGCCAAGCTGGCCGCGTTCGACCCGGCCGGGCTGAGGCTGCTGTGGCTGAACTCGCCGTCCAACCCGACCGGCCGCGTCATGAGCGCCGACGAGCTGCGCCGGGCCGTCGCGTGGGCCAGGCGGCACGGGGTGCTGCTGGTCAGCGACGAGTGCTACCTGGAGCTCGGCTGGGACGCCGAGCCGGTCTCGGTGCTGCGCGAGGACGTGTGCGGCGGCTCCTTCGACGGCCTCGTCGCCGTCCACTCGCTCTCCAAGCGCTCCAACCTGGCTGGCTACCGCGCGGCCTTCCTCGCCGGCGACGCGGCCGTGCTCGGCGAACTCCTCGTGATCCGCAAGCACAGCGGGCTGATGACGCCCGCGCCGGTGCAGGCGGCCACCGTCGTGGCGCTGGGCGACGACACGCACGTCGCCGAGCAGCGGGAGCGGTACGCCCGCCGGCGCGCGGCGCTGCGCGGCGCGCTGGAGGCGTACGGCTTCCGCATCGAGCACAGCGAGGCGTCGCTCTACCTGTGGGCCACGCGCGACGAGCCGTGCTGGGAGACCGTGGGCGACCTGGCCGGGCGCGGCATCCTGGTGGCCCCGGGTGACTTCTACGGGCCGGCGGGGGAGCGCTTCGTACGGGTCGCCGTGACGGCGACGGACGAGCGGGTCGCGGCGGCGGTCGCCCGCCTCAAGGACTGACGCCCGCCGGTCAGCACGGAACGCCGGGGCCGGGCCCTGGCGAGCCCCGCCGAGAACCACCGGCGCCCGGCGCCGCGCCGATGTACGGGCACGTGAAACGGGCCCGGCGAGCGCTCCACCAGGGAGGCGCTCGCCGGGCCCGTCGCCCGCGCCGGGAGCCGTCGCGGGCCCCGCCATAAGAGGGGCGCCCGCGACGGCGGCGCGTGGTGTCAGCCGATCGGCAGGTCGGTGCCGGTGAGGTTGTCGGGCGAGAACCCACCGTCCAGCAGACCGCCCATGGGCGACGGACCGCTCTGCTGGTACGGGGCCTGGGGGAGCGCCTTGCTCGCGAGCTGTTGCGCCTCCTCGGCCGGCCGGACCGCCTTCTTGCCGAGCGGGCCCACGACCCTGCCCGCCGCGGGCCCGGCCTTCTCGACGAGTCCGCCGCCGACCTCGCCCGCGGTTCGCGTGGTCTCCCGCGAGACGTCGTCCACCGCCTGGCCCAGCGGGGGGCCGGTCATTTCGTTCGGGGACGGCGCGGGGGCCGCCTGCGCCACCCCGGCGCCGACCAGGGGAGCCGCGCCCGCGGCGACCAACAGCGCGGCCCGGGCGATCCGACGCTTTAGGGGGAGGGACATAGTGCTCCTTCGACGGTGTCATGCGAAAACGTCTGGTGCGCGACATCGGAATGTGCGACGCCTGATGTGGATGTCCAGCGCGTGGACGTAGTGACTACCGCGTGAGGACTCGGAAAGTTGCGGTTCCGCAAGGTAATGAATTGTTAATGTGTCGCATTATCGCGCCAGTTGGAGCACGCCAATTACCGGTGCCCCACCCGCAAAGGCCCCACGGCACGTGCCGACGGGCTTCGTGATGCCCGGCCCCGACGCGGGAGGGCTCCGCGTGACGGCGTACCGGGGTCGGGCGGTGAGTGGCGCCAAGGGGCGGTCGTCGCCGAACGGGAGGGTGGGCGCGCGGTCCTCCGTGGGCGTCCGGCGCGCCGCGCCCGCCCGGGCCCTCGGAGGGAACGGTCGCTGAGCGGGGGGGGCGAGAGCGGGGAGCGGCTCGCGAAGGATCGTCGAAATCACCGCGCGGGCCGGATTCACCGGGCGAGTTCGATGCGTACCTCCGTCCGGGAATTCCCCGCGACCGAATCCCCGGAATGGGCGCCCTTTCGGGAAACCGTTCGCCAACCCTTTTCCGACGCGCTCGCCGACCATTCCCGGCCGTCGAAGGAGATGCGCGCGATGCGCAGTTCGCCGGCGTGCGCCAGCGCCCAGTGCGCCAACTCCCAGCCGCGCTGCCGCGGATCGCCGCCCGGCGCCGTCGCCCGCACCGGGACGCGTACCTCAAAACCGCCCGCGTCCCCCTCGTCCGTGCCCGGCCGCGCGCTCGGTCCCGGCGGGCCCGCCGCGCCCTCGGCCGGCGTGGGGGAGGCACCGCCGTCGGCCGACTCCTCGCGGGCGGCGCCGGTGTCCGGCTCGCCGATGCCGCCCAGCTCGGTGGCGGCGTTCCCGCCGCGCCGCGCCTCGTCGCCGCCGCCCGGCCCGCCCACCACCGGCCCGAACTCCCGCGCGACCAGCGCCCGCAGCCGACGCGGGTCGCCGGGCTCCCCGTCGTCCGGCAGCGCCGGGCAGCGGAAGGAGGCCGCGAGGTGGCCGGTCAGCGACGCGGTCAGCAGCCGGGCCTTCGCCTCGTGCTTCGCGTACGCCTGCGGGAAGCCGCTGAACTGCACGCGCTGCGCCGCGACGGTCAGCGGCAGCCGCGAGTAGCCGGGCACCTTCACCAGGTCGTCGAAGAACTTGCCCGACGCGTAGACCGGGTCGAGGATCTGCCGCGTGGTGCCCCAGCCCTGCGAGGGGCGCTGCTGGAAGAGGCCCAGCGAATCGCGGTCGCCGCGGCGGATGTTGTGCAGCCCCGACTCCTGCATGGCGGTGGCGAGCGCGATGGTCACCGCCCGGTCGGGCAGACCGCGCGACGCGGCGACGGCCGCGATGGTGGCCGCGTGGCGCGACTGCTCCGGATCGAGTTCGAGCCGCTGGCCGTCGGCCCGTACGACGCAGCGGGGTGGGCCGCCGCCACCGGTCAGCACGTGCGCCGTCGCGTACCCGACCAGCGCGAGGAGGACCGCGCACGCCACCCCGGCGCGCGCCCGCCGGGCGCGGTTGCGGAGGAAGGGGAGGGACACGCGTCACACCGTACTGGAGTGCGTGCGCCCGCCACGGGAGGGGCCACGGGCCCGGCAGACCGCCGGCCGCTCCCCGTTTCCCCCTGTCGCGCACGGGCGCGCGCACGCGAGCGGGGGCCGGATCGCGGGGCATGGGCGCGCTGGGCCGGCCGGCGCGGCACCCCGTAGGGTCACACTCATGGAGCATGAGCACCCCGTACTTGACCTGTCCGTGGACGCCGCCGAGCTGACCGCCCGCCTCGTCGACTTCGCCTCGGTGAGCGGCGAGGAGAAGCCGCTGGCCGACGCCATCGAGCGCGCGCTGCGCGACCTGCCGCACCTGCGGGTGGACCGGGACGGGAACGCCATGGTCGCGCGGACCGACCTCGGCCGCGCCGAGCGCGTCGTGCTCGCCGGCCACATCGACACCGTGCCGATCGCCGACAACGTGCCCTCGCGCCTGACCGAGACCGCCGACGGCGAGAAGCTGCTCTGGGGCTGCGGCAGCTCCGACATGAAGTCGGGCGTGGCCGTGCAGTTGCGGATCGCGGCCACGGTGCCCGAGCCCAACCGCGACCTGACGTTCGTCTTCTACGACAACGAGGAGGTCGCCGCCGAGCTGAACGGCCTGCGGCGGCTGGCCGAGCGGCACCGGGACTGGCTGGCGGGCGACTTCGCGGTGCTGCTCGAAGGCACCGAGGGCCAGGTCGAGGGCGGTTGCCAGGGCACGCTGCGGGTGCGCGTCGAGACGACCGGCAGGCGCGCCCACTCGGCGCGGAGCTGGCTCGGCGACAATGCCATCCACCACGCGGCGCCGATCCTGGACCGGCTGTCCCGGTACGAGCCGCGCAGCGTGGCCATCGACGGACTCACCTACCGCGAGGGCCTGAACGCGGTACGGATCGAGGGCGGCCACGCCGGCAACGTGATCCCCGACGCGTGCGCCGTGACCGTCAACTTCCGCTTCGCCCCGGACCGCTCGGAGGAGGAGGCCCTCGCGCACGTGCGCGAGGTCTTCGACGGGTACGACGTGGTCCTCACCGACAGCTCGCCCGGCGCGCTGCCGGGCCTGGAGCACCCGGCCGCCGCCGCGTTCGTCGCCGCGGTCGGCGCCGAGGTCGGCCCCAAGTACGGCTGGACCGACGTCGCCCGCTTCTCCGCGCTCGGGGTGCCCGCGGTCAACTACGGCCCGGGCGACCCGAAGCTGGCCCACACCCGCGAGGAGCACGTTTCGGTCAGCGCCATCCTGCGCGCCGAGGAGCGGCTGCGCGCCTGGCTGACCGCCTGAGCCGGCCGTTCGACCCGCGCCACCGGCGTGCCGACCGGGGCGCGGGTGGCCGCGTGGTTGGCCTGAACACGCGGTGGCTGGTGCCCGTCCCGTACGCGTACCGCTGGCCTTGCTCGTGTGAAACCCCGCTGGTCGGCCGTGCCGGAGGCATACGCTGAAGCGCACAGGTCCTCCCCCCGCCCCGCGGGGGGAGGTGCACGCGAAGGGAGCGCATATGGCCAATGCCGAGGACGGGCGTACGCCTGCCGAGACCGGACGTACGCCGGGGGAGCAGGCCCCGCAGCGGGAGCAGCGACTTGGGCCAGTGGTGCGCCGCCGGGGCCAGATGCAGTCGGGTACGACGGACCAACACCTCCTCGACACCCACGGCGGCAGCGGCTGGGTGCACGAGGACCCGTTCCGAGTGCTGCGCATCCAGTCGGAGTTCGTGGAGGGCTTCGGTGCCCTGGCCGAACTCGGCCCGGCGGTCAGCGTGTTCGGTTCGGCGCGCACGTCCCCGGACTCGCCCGAGTACGAGTCGGGGGTGCGGATCGGGCGGGCGCTCGTGGACGCGGGCTTCGCGGTGATCACCGGCGGCGGCCCCGGCGCGATGGAGGCCGCGAACCGGGGGGCGTACGAGGCCGGTGGCGTCTCGGTCGGACTCGGCATCGAGCTGCCGTTTGAGCAGGGCCTGAACCGTTACGTCGACATCGGGGTGAACTTCCGGTACTTCTTCGTCCGCAAGACGATGTTCGTGAAGTACGCGCAGGGCTTCGTGGTGCTGCCGGGCGGGCTCGGCACGCTGGACGAGCTGTTCGAGGCGCTCACCCTGGTCCAGACCCGCAAGGTGACCCGCTTCCCGATCGTCCTGTTCGGCTCCGCCTACTGGGAGGGGCTGGTGGACTGGATGAAGAACACGCTGATCGCCCAGGGCAAGGCGTCCCCCAGGGACCTGGACCTGTTCCACGTCTCGGACGACGTGGACGAGGCGGTCGCGCTGGTCAGCAAGGAGACGGGCGTCTGAGCGCCCGCTGACCGCCCCTGCCGGCGGCTCCGCGCCCCGGGCGGGCGGCGAGCCGCGCGGCGGGGCGCGGAGCCGGTCGCGGCGGGCGGCTCGTCAGGCCAGGCCGCGACGGGCCACGGCCGGGGCCCGGTGGCCCGCGATGGTGGCCACCATGTCCAGCACCTGCCGGGTCTCGGCCACCTCGTGCACCCGGTAGACCCGCGCGCCGAGCCAGGCCGAGACGGCCGTGGTGGCCAGGGTGCCGATGACCCGCTCCCTGACCGGCTTGTCGAGCGTCTCGCCGACGAAGTCCTTGTTGGAGAGCGAGACGAGCACCGGCCAGCCGGTCGCGGTCATCTCGTCCAGCCGGCGGGTGGCCTCCAGCGAGTGCCGGGTGTTCTTGCCGAAGTCGTGCCCGGGGTCGATCAGGATGGCGTCGCGGCGCACGCCGAGCGCTGCGGCGCGCTCGGCGAGGCCGAGCGTGACCCGCAGGATGTCGGCCATCACGTCGTCGTAGGCGATCCGGTGCGGCCGGGTCCTGGGCTCGGCGCCGCCGGCGTGCGTGCACACCAGGCCCACGTCGTACCGGGCGGCGACCTCGGCCAGCTTCGGGTCGACGCCGCCCCACGCGTCGTTGAGCAGGTCGGCGCCGGCCTCGCAGACCGCCTCGCCCACCTCGTGCCGCCAGGTGTCGACGCTGATCACCACGTCGGGGTGGCGCCGGCGCACCTCGGCGACGAACCCGACCGTGCGCCGCACCTCCTCCGCCGCGCTCACCTCCTCGCCGGGGCCCGCCTTGACCCCACCGATGTCGATGATGGCGGCCCCCTCCGACACCGCCTGCTCGACACGGTCCAGCGCGGGCTCGTCCCGGAAGGTCGCCCCCTGGTCGTAGAAGGAGTCCGGCGTACGGTTCACGATCGCCATGATCACCGACTCGTGCGTGTCGAACTGGCGCCGTCCCAGCCGCAACATTGCCTCACTCCCTCGTCCGTGGTCCGGCAGCGACCCTAACCGCTGCGGCGTACGGAGACGGTGTCAGTGGGGCATGGCACGATCGAGGCTGTTGAATCGCGGATGCACCTCGGGGAGTCGTCGTGTTCTGGTTCTTGCTCATCGCGCTCGTCGCGGTCGTCGGGGCGGTGACGCTCGTCGTGGTCGGCGGTGGCGACGGCGCCGCGCTGCCCGAGGCCCAGCCGGATCGGCTCCTCGACCCGCTGCCCGAAGACCGGCCGGTGGACCGCGCGGACATCGATGCGCTGCGGCTGCCGCTGGCCCTGCGGGGATACCGGATGGCGGAGGTGGACGACGCCCTCGGCCGGCTCGGCGCCGAACTCGCCGAGCGGGACGCCCGGATCGCCGAGTTGGAGGCCGTCGTCGCCGGCACCGAGGCCGGGGCGTACGGGGGCCCCGGGCTGATAGGCGACCTGGGCGCCGCGCGCGCCGGCGAAGCCCCCGGGCCGGGCGCCGGCGGCGCCAGCGTGGTGGCCGGTGGCGCCAGCGTGGTGGCCGGCGGAGGCAGCGGCGCGGGGAGTGCGCCGCCCGCTCCCGCCGAGAGCGCGCCGGCCGTGGCGGACCGGGCCGACCCTGCGGGGGACGCTGCCGCGCCCGAGGGGGACGTTGCCGCGCCCGCCGGGGGCGACGAGCCCGACGGGGGAGCCGAGCCCGAGGAGGAAGCCGAGTCCGCCGCGGGCGACGGTGGCGAGCCCGGGCGTCGGGCGGCCGAGCCCGGGTCTGGCCGCGCGGGCCGGGGCGAGGAAGAGGAGGAGCGGTCGTGAGCGAGACGGAGACCTCGGTGGGGGCCGAGGCGGGGCCCGACGGCCTGCTGCGGTGTGCGTGGGGACTCCAGGCGGAGTCGATGGCGGACTACCGCGCCTACCACGACCACGAGTGGGGCCGCCCGGTGCACGGGGACGACGCGCTCTACGAGCGGCTGAGCCTGGAAGCCTTCCAGTCCGGCCTGTCGTGGATCACCGTCCTGCGCCGGCGCGAGGGCTTCCGGGCGGCGTTCGCGGGCTTCCGGATCAAGGCGGTGGCGCAGTTCACGGACGAGGACGTGCGGCGGCTCCTCGCCGACCCCGGCATCATCCGCAACCGATCCAAGATCACGGCGGTCATCCACAACGCCACGGTCGCCGCCGAACTGGCCGAGGGCGAACTGGACGAGCTGATCTGGTCGTACGCGCCGGACCACGCCGACCGCCCGGCGCCGCGCACCGCGCAGGAGGTGCCCCCGATAACGCCGGAGTCCACCGCCCTCGCCCGCGACCTGAAGAAGCGCGGCTTCCGCTTCGTCGGCCCGACCACGGCCTACGCCCTCATGCAGGCGTGCGGCCTGGTCAACGACCACCTGGCCGACTGCCACGTGCGGCGGGCCGGCCAGGGCGGTTAGCACACCGCGCCCGCCCCACGGGCCGCTTGGGGCGGACGCGGGACGGGCGCGGTGTGTCGCCGGGCGCGGGGCGCGCCGTGCTCAGCGGGGGCCGTGCTCAGGGCGCCGCCGCGCTCCGGGCGTGTGCGGGGCCCGGGCAGCCACGGGGGCGTGGGCGGCGCGAGCGCGGGGTCAGCGGCCCAGGAAGGTCGGCTTCTCCTTCTTCACGAAGGCGTCCACGGCGATCCGGTGGTCCTCCGACGCGCCCGCCCTGGCCTGGAGTTCGTCCTCCTTGGCCAGCGTGTCGAGCAGCCCGTGGCCGGCCGCGTAGGCGAGTGACTCCTTGATCGCGGCGTAGGCGACGGTGGGTCCTTCGGCGAGCCGGCGGGCGATCTTCGTGGCCTCGGCGGCGAGTTCGGCGGCCGGGACCACCGTGTTGGCGATGCCGAGGCCGGCGGCCTCCTCGGCCTTGACGGAGCGGGGGAAGAGCATGAGTTCGGCCGCCCTGCCGTGGCCGATGAGCCGGGGCAGCGTCCAGGAGACGCCCGAGTCCGCGCTGAGGGCGACCCCGGCGAAGGAGGTGTTGAAGGAGGCGGTGTCGGCGACGACGCGGTAGTCCGCGGCGAAGGCGAAGCCCGCGCCGGCGCCCGCCGCGACGCCGTTGACCCCGGCGACGACCGGCTTCGGCATCTCGGCGATGGCCGCGACGATGGGGTTGTAGTGCTCCTTGACGGTGTCCATGGTGGCGCCCGAGGCGCGCACCGTGTCGTCGTGCAGCCGCTCGATGTGCTCCTTGAGGTCCTGTCCGACGCAGAAGGCGCGCCCGCTGCCGGTCAGCAGCACGGCGCGTACGGCCGGGTCGTCCGCGGCCTGCCGAAGGGTGTCGCGCAGCGCCACCTTCAGCTCGGTGTTGAGCGCGTTCATGGCGTCGGGACGGTTGAGGGTGATCGTCGCGAGTCCCTCGGTCACGTCGTAGAGCACGGTGTCGGCCATGGGTGGGTCCCCTCCGTATGGGTCCGTGGGTCCGTCGCGCCCGCGGTCCGCGGGCCCGCGGGACGTGCGGGCGGCGTCGTCCGGGGCCACGGTGCGCCGCGCCGCGGCCCGCCCCGGTCGGGGACGCCGCGCGGGGACCACGGTGCCACGCGGCGGGGTGCCGTACGGCCCGCGCGGCCCGTACGGAGCCGCCACGGCCGGCCACGACCACCGCCGCGGCCCGGCCGCGGACCGCCGCGTTCCGATCAGCCCGTGGATATGCCGGCCGGTCCGGGCGCGGAGGTCGGTGTACGCTCCCGCGGTCCGCGATCAGCATGCCGGAGATCCGCGCGCCCGTCATGTGACCTGCGTCAAAGAACCGACCTACCGTTCGGGCCGAGCCGTCGTGCGGGATCGCGGCCCGATCGCCGAATTGAGTGGTTTTGGGGGAGTCGGGTGTGGAGGCGATGACCGCCGCCGTTGGTCATCGGGTCATGGCATGCGGGATAATGGCGGGGAAGCAATGTGTTCGATGCCGGTGACGCCTAGGTTGTCGGCTGCGATGAGCTGGTTTCAGGAAGGGGAACGAGCATGGCGGCCATGAAGCCGCGGACGGGCGACGGCCCGCTCGAGGTGACCAAGGAGGGGCGGGGCATCGTCATGCGCGTTCCGCTCGAAGGCGGCGGTCGACTCGTCGTCGAGCTGACACCGGACGAGGCCGACGCGCTGGGCGACGCACTGAAGAAGGTCGTCGGCTAGCAGCGGGCCACAGGAATCATGCGCACTGCCCCGGTCACTGGTGAGAACCAGGAGCCGGGGCAGCGGCGTTCCCGCCGCCTGCCGGGGCCCACTCCCCGCCTCGGCCCACGCCGGCCCCGGCCCATGCCGGCTCCGACCCGCCCCGACCCGCGCCCGGCCCCGACCCACGCCCGCCCCGAGCCCGTCGCGCCGCGCTCACGCCCGCCGCGTCCGACCCCGCCCGCCGCCGGGACCGCGCCGGGTCGCGGGACCGGTACGCGCCGCCTTCCGCTTTCCCTGCCCCAGGCCGCCGTCCGCGCCCGTTCCGGGCCCGCCGCGACGCCGGAGGGCCGCCACGCGGCGTGACCTTCGTCTCTGCCGGCGAGGCGGGGGATTCGCGTGGCTTGAGCGGATTCGAGCCGGCCGCTCCGGCCGCTGTCACCGTGCCCCGATGGCTGATTGCGCGGCCCGGAAGTTCCGGCACCGGGGCGCTTCCGCGCCATTCGCGGCGCGGGGAGCGAGCGGAGCGCCGGCACGGTTTCGCGCGGCGTACGGGCAGGCGCGCGCCCCGTGGCGGTCGGCATGGGAAGGCGCGGAGAGAGCCCCCTATAGAGGGGGGTGACCGGTCAGCCGCGCTTGACCGCGCACAGCAGGCCGTCGCCCACCGGGAGCAGGGACGGCTGGAGCACCGTCGACTCGCGCACGGCGCGCAGCAGCTCGCGCAGCCGCAGCACCTCCGTCGGCTGGGCGGCCGACTCCACCGTGCGGCCGTCGGCGAACACGCCCTCGAAGCAGACCAGCCCGCCGGGGCGCAGCAGGCGCAACGATTCGGCGAGGTAGTCGAGGCACTCGGCGCGATCCGCGTCACAGAAGACGAGGTCGTACCCGCCGTCGGCGAGCCGGGGCAGCACGTCGAGCGCGCGGCCGGGGATGAAGCGGGCCCGGTTCCCGGCGAAGCCCGCCGCGCGGAACGCCTGCCGGGCGAACTGCTGCCGCTCGGGCTCCAGGTCCACCGTCGTCAGGACGCCGTCGGGCCGCATGCCGTGCAGGAGGTGGATGCCGGAGACGCCGGTGCCGGTGCCGATCTCGGCCACGGCCTTGGCGTCGGCGGTGGCGGCGAGCAGGCGCAGCGCGGCGCCCGTGCCCGAGGACACCGAACGCAGCCCCGCCTCCCGGGCCCGCTCACGAGCCCAGCGCAGCGCTGTGTCGTCGATGTGCTCGACGCCGTACGCCTCGGCGAACGCCCAGCTCGTCTGCCGGTTGCCGGTAATGGCCCTCTCCTGTCCCCGTAGTTGACGCAACGGTGACTGTATCCGCTGCGCTCGGGAACCCGCAGATGGGACCGGGCGTTGAAAGGGGGCGGACAGACCGCGCGAGCACCGAGCGATCAAGTCCAAATGCAGGTCAATATTGCTTATCCGGAGCTAACGGGCGAGGTGGATATGGTAGGGGCTCTACTGGAGACCACCAGAGCCGACAGGGGAGGTGCGGCTGCGACCGGTGGCCGAAGAGTGCTGCGGCGCTTTCGCGGGCCGACGGACGAGCCGAAATCCGTGACAAACACTGCTGACCGTTTCCGCACTACCGAATCCGCAGCTACCGCGACTTTCGCCACCGATGCGGATTCGCAGGCGTGGACCCCTCCCACCTGGGAGGAGATCGTCAGCACCCACAGCGCACGGGTCTATCGCCTCGCTTACCGTCTCACTGGTAACCAGCACGACGCCGAAGACCTGACCCAGGAAGTGTTCGTCCGGGTTTTCCGTTCCCTGTCGACGTACACGCCGGGCACCTTCGAGGGCTGGCTGCACCGCATTACGACCAATCTCTTCCTGGACATGGTCCGCCGCCGGCAGCGCATCCGCTTCGACGCGCTCGGCGACGACGCGGCCGAGCGGCTCCCCAGCCGCGAGCCGTCCCCGCAGCAGCACTTCAACGACACCCACTTCGACGCCGACGTCCAGCAGGCGCTGGACACCCTCGCGCCGGAGTTCCGGGCCGCCGTGGTGCTCTGCGACATCGAGGGCCTTTCGTACGAGGAGATCGCCGCGACGCTCGGCGTGAAGCTCGGCACGGTGCGCAGCCGCATTCACCGCGGCCGGTCGCACCTGCGCAAGGCCCTCCAGCACCGCTCCCCATCGGCCCGCGCCGAGCAGCGCGCGGTCGCCTCGGTGTCCCCGGCCGCGCCGGGGCTCAGCGGGGAGGTAGGGATCGCGTGACCGGATCAGGCGGTCAGTCCCCCGCCGAGCAGCACCTCGGCGACCGCCTCGCGGCTCTGGTCGACGGCGAGTTGGGACATGATGCGCGCGAGCGGGTGCTCGCGCACCTGGCGACGTGTCCTCGCTGCAAGGCAGAGGCTGACGAACAGCGACGACTGAAGAACGTGTTCGCCCAGGCGGCGCCGCCCCCTCCGTCGGAGGGGTTCCTCGCGCGGCTCCAGAACCTGCCCGCTGGCGCGCTCACCGGCGACGACGAGCGTTCCCCGCTCGACGGCCCGGCGCGCGACCGGGACCCTTTTGACCTGCGCGAGGAAACGTTCGCGTTCCTGCCAGCGGGCGCCTCGGCCCCCCGTGAGCGCGGCTTCCGGATACACGAGGTGGACCGCGCGCTGCCCCGCAGCAGGCGGTTCGCCTTCGCCGCGGCCGGCGCCGTGTCGCTGGCCGCCGTCGCGCTCGGTGGCGCGCTGCCCCTGGACGCCGCGGTGGATTCGCCCGGTGGCCGGGGGGAGGGCAACGGCACCGCGACCACGCCACTGCGTACGGACGGCGGGGACCGCACCTGGGCCGGGGCGCAGGAGAACGCCCGCCGGTCGATGGGGTTCTTCTCGGTCAGCGGTGAGCGCTCGGCGCAGCTCGACCCGCGGACCGGCATGCCGCTCACGCAGCCACCCACCGCGACCACCCACCCCGGCGTGCGACCGCGCTCGCACGAGGCGCCGTTGCACTCGATGGGCAGCGCGCTGCCGCCGCTGCTCCACCCGGTGCTGTCGGTGGCGGCCCGGTCGCCGGGCGGCCAGCCCGAGGCGCGCGAGCGGCAGGCGGCCCCGGCGCCCACCCAGATGGACGTCCCCTCGCACCCGGCCAGCCAGCCGACGCCGCTGACCGGCGCCGGGGCGGACCTGGGCGGCAGCCCCCGCTGACCGCCGACGAGGACGGGCGCGAGAGCACGACGCGCCGCGGGTCGGTCCCGCCGGTCGGGGCCGACCCGCGGCGCGGCCTGACCGGCCCACTGCGCGGGTTCGGGCAGACCTGATTGAATCGCCAGTGGGTCGCGCCGAGCGGGTGTGGTGAAGCACGCCCGCCGGGAGCGCGGCCCGCGCCGGACCGCGGGCGAACTGTGGGGAGAGCATGAACGACGGGAAGACCCCGAGGCCGAAGCCGAAGTGGTGGAGCCGTCCGCACATGGGCTTCGCGGGACAGCCGCACGCGGCGGACCAAGCGCCACACGCGGCGGACGAGGCCACGCCCGAGCAGCCCGCGGACCAGGCCCCGCCGCGTACCGAGGCGGCCGACGCCGCCGTGGGGCCTGACGCGGCCGGCCCCGAGGCGGCCGACGCGCGGGACGCCACGGCCGGCGCCGCGCCCGCGGCGCCCGACGCCCCGGGCACCGACTTCGTGCTGGCCAAGGCGGCGCCGAGCGACGCCCCCCGACCGGCGGACCAGACCCCTGAGCCGGACGTACGCCCAGCGTCCGCGACCTCCGACGGCGCCGCCACCGGCGACGCGGCCACGGACGGTACCCCTGCTGGCGACGCGGCCGTTGCCGGCGACGCGACCTCCGACGGCCCTGGCGGCCGGGGCGGTGACGCGATGTCGGACGGTCCTGCCGGTTCTAGCGGTGACGCCGTCCCCGGTGGCGCTGACGCTGGTGCCGCGGCCTCCGGTGCCGCGACGGCCGGGGACGCCGTGGAAGGCGCCGGCGTACGCCCGGCGGAAGCGTCGGCCACCGGGGGCGCCGAGCCCGCCGCCGGGGCGGCGGACGAGGGCGCGTCGGCGGAGCGGCCCCGGCCCCGGCACGAGCCCGATCCGTACAGCACGCCGCCCTACGGCGAGCCGGGCCCGTGGGCTCCGGCGCCGCCCGTGCAGCACCCGGTGGCCACGCCGGCGCACGGCACCCACGTACCCCCGCACCACGCGAACCCGCCGCACCCCGGGATGACGCCCGCGCACGGCACCACGATGCCGGCGCACCCGACGCCCGGCCCCCAGCCGTACCCCGCGCACCAGCACCCCCAGCCCGCTGCCGGGCAGCCGGCCCCGTCGCAGGCGCCGGGGGTGTACGCCGCGCAGGCCGGGCGCGAGAACCAGCCCGGCGCGCAGTGGCAGCACTACGACCCGTGGCGCGCGCCGGTGGCCGGCGCCGGGCAGCCCGGTCCGGCGCGCGCGGCGCGGCGGCGCGGCCCGCTGGTGGTCGGCGCGCTGGTGCTCGCGCTGCTGGCCGGTGGCATCGGCGGGGGCATCGGGGTCTACCTGGAGCGGGAGACCGGCGACACCGAGCAGATCCACCTGCCGCAGGCGCCGTCCGACACCCAGCAGGCCAGGGACCCGGACAGCATCGCGGGCATCGCGGCCCGGGCGTTGCCCAGCGTGGTGACCATCCACGTCAAGGGCGCCGGCGAGCGGGGCACGGGGACCGGCTTCGTGCTCGACAAGCGCGGCAACATCCTGACCAACAACCACGTCGTGGAGCCGGCCGACCAGGGCGACTCGGACGCGGCCATATCGGTGACGTTCAACGGCGGCCAGACCGCGCGGGCCAAGATCGTCGGTCGGGACGCCGGGTACGACCTGGCGGTCATTCGCGTCCAGGGCGTCACCGGGCTCAAGCCGCTGGCCCTTGGCAACTCCGACTCCGTGCGGGTCGGCGACCCGGTGGTGGCCATCGGCGCCCCGTACGACCTGGCGGGCACGGTCACCTCCGGGATCATCAGCGCCAAGGGGCGCCCGATCACGGCGGGCGGCGAGAAGGTCGACGGCAGCGACATCTCGTACGTGGACGCGTTGCAGACCGACGCGCCGATCAACCCCGGCAACTCCGGTGGTCCGCTGGTGAACGCCGACGCGCAGGTGATCGGCATCAACAGCGTGATCCGCGCCGCGAACGACGGTGGGCTCGGCGGCGGTCAGGGCGGCAGCATCGGCCTGGGCTTCGCGATCCCGATCAACCAGGGCAAGCGGGTCGCGGAGGAGCTGATCAACACCGGCAAGGCGACGCACCCGGTGATCGGCGTCACGCTCGACATGAAGTTCCGGGGCGAGGGCGCCCGGGTCGCCGAGTCCGGCAGCGACGGTCCCGCGGTGACCGAGGGCGGGCCCGGCGACAAGGCGGGCATCCGGTCGGGCGACGTGATCACCAAGGTGGACGGCGTGCCGGTGCAGAGCGGCCAGGAACTGATCGTCAAGATCCGCAGCCACCGCCCCGGCGACCGGCTGAAGCTGACCCTGGAGCGGGACGGCGACGAGCGCACCGTCGAACTGGAACTGGGCTCCGCGAGCGACATGGACCGCTGACCGACGGGGCGACTCCCCGCGCCGCGCGGTGGCGGGTGTGGCGTCTGTGACAGCGCGGTGGCGACAGAGGCGGGGTTGTGCGCCGGACGTCACCCGGAGTTTGCTGTGCGGGAGAAGAACGGCCCGGCGGCGCACGGCGTGCGCCGGGGGCGCCGGGGCGGTGATTCCGGGGTCGCGGGGCGGCGGGAGGCGGGGAGCGCGCCGCGCGAGGGGCCGGTTCGGCCGGCTTCGGCGGTGCGCGGCGCGTGGTCTGATGTTGGTCTGGCCGTCTCCCGTACCACACCGTGAGGCAGGTACCGTGTTGGATGGCCTGGACCGTTGGCCACGGACGCATCAAGGAGCTGCAAGGTGTTCTTCGACATAGGACCCCTAGAGCTGATCGCTCTCATCATCCTTGCGGTGCTCATCTTCGGCCCGGACAAGCTGCCCAAGGTGATCCAGGATGCCGCCCGTTTCATCCGTAAGGTCCGGGAGTTCTCGGACAGCGCGAAGGAAGACATCCGGACAGAGTTGGGTCCGGACTTCAAGGACTTCGAGTTCGAGGACCTGAATCCCA
Source organism: Streptomyces sp. MGP-BFMKR1 (assembly GCF_057766585.1). Lineage (NCBI taxonomy): Bacteria > Bacillati > Actinomycetota > Actinomycetes > Kitasatosporales > Streptomycetaceae > Streptomyces > Streptomyces sp. MGP-BFMKR1. The sequence goes on along the minus strand of NZ_CM173408.1, from coordinate 2,879,557 downwards.
AGACGTTCGCGCGCAAGCACCTGCTCGACAAGGACGAGCTCGGCCTGAAGGAGATCCGCAACGGATTCGACTTCAGCAAGGAGATGGCCGAGGTCGGCGACGTGACGCAGGCGCGCGACACCACTGGCGGAGTCGACTCCGCCCCCTCCTCCAGCGGCTCCGACCTGCTGCGCAAGCGCGACAAGCCGGAGCGCGACGACCGGCCACCCTTCGACTCGGACGCCACCTGATCCCATTCGGGCCGACCTGTATGGCTATCCTCCCTGTGTCCAGGTGAGGTCGCCTGAAGGGGGGCGGGCCGCCACGACGTAGGGCAACGAGGAGGCTCCGCGCAGATGGAGACGACGAGTCGGGCAGACGTGCAGGACGCGGCGGCGACTCCGGGCGTGCCCGGGGAGGACGTCGCGGCGGCCGGGCAGGGCATGCCGGCAGCGGTGCGCAGGACGGTCGACGGCTACCTCATGGCCGCCTTCCCCTGGTACGGCCTCGACGAGGCGTTCGCCGGGCCCCGCTGGTTGATGCAGGTGGGCGCGGCGGCCGACGGCACCGTGGAGCACGGCGCGACCGGGCACGGCGAGGAGCCCTCGCTGAAGGTGGAGACCACCGCGGAGAGCCGGGCCAAGCAGCGCTTCGCCGTCGTCGTGACGGTGGCCAGCCGTCCGGTGCGGCGCAGCGCCGACGGCACCGGGATGTTGGAGGCGACCTCCGTGTCGTCGGCCGCCTGGCTGGCGGGCTCCGGGTTGCTCTCGTGCACCTGGCCGTCCCAGATGGAGCGGGCGCTGCGGCAGGACTGGCTCGACCAGCAGACCGCGATCGCCTGGGAGCTGGCGGACGACCTCGGCGGCTCCGCGTGGTCGCAGCTCACGCTGCCCGTGGACGGCGTGCCGACCGACTTCCACTACCGCGAGTCCGAGTACGGCTGGGTCCTCGCCGGCTCGGCCCGCGAGGGCGTCCACGTCGGCGCGTACGGGCGCGGGATGAGCGCCTACGGGCTCGGGTTCTCCGTGGTCAAGGACATCACGACGTACGCGTAGGGCCCTCGCCCCGGCCACGGGAACGCGGTCATCACGCCCGGCTCCGACGTGGTTCCGTGCCGGCCCGCTGCCGCCCCGCCCCGACACGCCGGTACCGGACGCGGCTCCGCGCGCGCCGAGGGCGCGGACTCGGGCAGGGCTGGGCCGGGCGGACTGGACGGGCTGCGTGAGCCCGGCCGCGCCGGCCGGCGGTGGCTACGTGCCCGTGGGAATCGCTCCGGCACACGGCGTACGGCGCCTACGCGTTCCGAGGGAACGGCTGGCCCGTCGTCGGTGTGATCCGGGGGCGGGCGGGGCCGGACGCGGCGGCTGCTCCGGGGCGGGGTGCGCCCGGGGCAGCCGCCCCCGTACGAACTAGAACTTGTTGCGCGGGGTGATGCCCAGCGACAGGCCGGCCAGGCCGCGCTGGCGGCCACCGAGCTTGCCCGCGATGGAGCGCAGCGCGGCGCCCGCCGGGGACTCGGGGTCGGTCAGGACGACGGGCTTGCCCTCGTCGCCGCCCTCGCGCAGCCGCACGTCGATGGGGATGGCGCCGAGCACCGGCACCGTCGCGCCGGTCGTGCGGGTCAGGCCGTCGGCGACGGTCTGACCGCCGCCCGTGCCGAAGACGTCGACCATCTCGTCGCAGTGCGGGCACGGCAGCCCGGACATGTTCTCGACCACGCCGACGATCTTCTGGTGGGTCTGCACGGCGATGGACCCGGCGCGCTCGGCGACCTCGGCCGCGGCCTGCTGCGGCGTCGTGACCACCAGGATCTCCGCGTTGGGCACCAACTGGGCCACCGAGATGGCGATGTCGCCGGTGCCCGGCGGCAGGTCGAGCAGCAGCACGTCCAGGTCGCCCCAGAAGACGTCCGCGAGGAACTGCTGGAGTGCTCGGTGCAGCATCGGCCCGCGCCATACCACCGGGGCGTTGCCCGGCGTGAACATGCCGATGGAGATGACCTTCACGCCGTGCGCCGACGGCGGCATGATCATGTTCTCGACCTGGGTCGGCCGGCCGGAGGCGCCGAGCATGCGGGGCACCGAGTGGCCGTAGATGTCCGCGTCCACGACGCCGACCTTCAGGCCGTCAGCGGCCATCGCCGCCGCCAGGTTGACCGTCACGGACGACTTGCCGACGCCGCCCTTGCCGGAGGCCACCGCGTACACCCGGGTCAGCGAGCCCGGCTTGGCGAACGGCACCTCGCGCTCGGTCTGTCCGCCGCGCAGCGAGCTGGCCAGCTCCTTGCGCTGTTCGTCGCTCATCACGTCCAGCTCGACGCTGACGTCGGTCACGCCGGGAACCCGGGCCACCGCCTCGCGCACCGAACTGGTGATGGTGTCCCGCATCGGGCAGCCGGCGACCGTGAGATAGACCGCGACCGCCACCGCCCCGTCCGGGGCGATCTCCACCGATTTGACCATCCCGAGTTCGGTGATCGGGCGGTGGATCTCCGGGTCGTTCACCGTCGCGAGCGCGTCGCGGACCGCCTCTTCGGCGGGAGCGGCGCCGTGCGGGCCGGTCGTTTCGGTAGCCATGCCCCGATGGTACGGCGCGCGCCCGGTGCGCGGGAAAGCCTGTGGACGGTCGCTTTCCTCACGCCCGCGGGCGTCGTCTGCCGGGAATAGCCGGGCTGCCCCGCGGATGTCCCGCCCGAGCGCCCGGCGCCGGCTCAGCCCCCGGGGGTCCGCTTCAGCCCCGTGGGCCGGCTCAGCGCCCGGCGCCGCCGGGCCCCCGTGGCCCGCCCGACTCGCGCGGTGGGCCCTCGCGCGGCGGCCTGCCCCGGCCGCGGGCCGCGCCGCCCCGGGGTGCCTGCTCGTGGGTCGCGTCGGCGGCGTTCGGGCCGTGCTCGGTGGCCCGTTCGTCGGCCCGGGCGTGCTCGCGGTGGCCGCCGTGCCGCTGCGCCGGGTGGTCCGCGGTGGCGGTGCGCTGCCGTTCCAGCTCCCGCACCAGGTCCTCGAACTCCGAGCGGATCCAGTCCCGGGTCGCCACCTCGCCGAGGCCCAGCCGCAGCGCGGCGATCTCCCGGGTCAGGTACTCGGTGTCGGCGATGCTGCGTTCGTTCTGCTTGCGGTCCTGTTCGAGGTTGACCCGGTCCCGGTCGTCCTGCCGGTTCTGCGCGAGCAGGATCAGCGGGGCCGCGTACGACGCCTGGAGGGAGAGCGCGAGGGTCAGGAAGATGAAGGGGTAGTTGTCGAAGCGCAGGTCGGCCGGGGCGCTGGTATTCCACACCACCCACAGCACGATGACCACCGACATCCAGACGATGAACCGGCCGGTGCCCAGGAAGCGCGCCGTGCGCTCGGAGACGCGGCCGAACGCCTCCGGGTCCCAGCGCGGCAGCAGGCTGCGCCGTGGCTCGCGGGGTTGGTCCAGGCGGATGCGCTCACCGGCCATCGGCCACCTCCGGCAGGTCGGGGACGCTCGCGCCGTGCAGTTCGCGCTCGCGCCAGTCGTCGGGCAGCAGGTGGTCGAGGACGTCGTCCACGGTCACCGCGCCGAGCAGCGCCCCGCTGGCGTCCACGACGGGCGCGGCGACCATGTTGTACGCGGCGAGGTAGCTGGTCACCTCCGGCAGCCCGGTGTCCGGCGGCAGCGGGTTCAGGTCGCTGTCCACGAGCGAGCTGACCAGCGTGAACGGCGGGTCCCGCAGCAGCCGCTGGAAGTGCACCGTGCCCAGGTACTTGCCGGTGGGCGTCTCGTCCGGCGCCCGGCACACGTACACCTGCGCGGCCAGCGCGGGGGACAGGTCCGGGTTGCGGACCCGGGCCAGCGCGTCGGCCACCGTCGCGTCCGGCAGCAGCACGATCGGTTCGGTGGTCATGAGCCCGCCCGCCGTGCGCTCCTCGTACGACAGCAGCCGGCGCATGTCCGCGGCGTCCCGTGGGCGCATCAGCGTGAGCAGCCGCTCCTTGTCGTCCTCGGGAAGCTCGGAGAGCAGGTCGGCGGCGTCGTCGGGGTCCATCGCCTCCAGCACGTCGGCCGCGCGCTCCTCCTGGAGCTTGCCCAGGATCTCCACCTTGTCGTCGTCGGGCAGCTCCTCCAGGACGTCCGCGAGCCGGTCGTCGTCGAGCGCGGCGGCCACCTCGGCCCGCCGCTTGGCCGTCAGGTGGTGCAGCACGCTGGCCAGGTCGGCGGGGCGCAACTGCTCGAAGGTGGCCAGCAGGCTCTCGGCGCCCTGCCCCGGCTCCTCCAGCGAGAAGCCCGTCACCGCCGACCACTCGACGGTCAGCGCCTCCCCGGACCGCCGGCCGCCCCCGGGCCACCTGTCGCGCAGCGTGGGGGCCTTGCCGCGTCGTACGAAGACCTTGTCGATCTCCCAGTCGCGGCGCGCCGGCAACTGGGCCACGGCCACGTCGAGGACGGTCACCTCCTCGCCGGTCTCCACCAGCGTGACCCTGCGGTCGAGCAGTTCGCCGAGGACCAGGGTCTCGGTGGGGCGCTGCTCGAAGCGGCGCATGTTGACCACGCCCGTGGTGATCACCTGGCCCGACTCCACGCCGGTGACCCGGGTCATCGGCAGGAAGATCCGGCGCCGGCTGACCACCTCGACGACCAGGCCGAGGACGCGCGGCGGCCGGCCGCTCAACCCCAGCATCGCCACCAGGTCCCGCACCCGGCCCACCGGGTCCCCGTTCGGGTCGAACACGGCGACACCGGCCAGGTGCGAGACGAACACGCGCGGGGCTGCCGCTCCCATGCCACGCGCCTCCTTTCACGGACGGACCCGAGGTGGCCGTCACCTGTCGACGGCGCGGGGTCCGGCCTCCTCGGGTACCTCTGTATACCTCCTTGTATCCAGGAATCCACGAATATCAGTTGATAGCCCGTAGCGCCTTACGCGGTGGCCCGGGCGGGCCCGGGCGATCGCGGTCGATATCTGATATGTGACGGAACTTCCGTTTCGCTCTGGCGTGCGGCACTTCGAGCGACCGGGTTCCCGAAAGCCCCACCTTCCCTCACGGTGCGCTGTCATCGTGCTCACACGGCACCGGTACGCTGCCCGTGCACCGGCATCAGGAGGCAGAGCGGACGTGCGCACCTGGAAGACGGCTCTCGCTGCGGCGACCTGCGCGGGACTGGCCGTCGCGACGCTCGCCGGCTGCGGCGGCGACGGCGAGAAGAAGGACCCCGACGCGGGCACCAACGGCGTCGGCAAGCTTCCCGCCGACAAGATCGAGGCCAGGGCACGCCAGGCCGCCGAGCGCGCCGGCGCGGTCCACCTGACCGGCAACGTCGTCAGCAAGGGCCGTACGTACACCCTCGACATGCGACTCAAGGGCGACGGCGGCACCGGCCAGGTCTCCACCAAGGGCAGCACCTTCCAACTGCTGCGCATCGACAAGGAGCTCTACCTCAAGGCCGGCGCCGACTTCTGGGTCCACGAGCAGGGCGGCGACGCGACCCCCACGGCCGGCTCCGGCAAGGACGGCGGCTCGGCGGCGGACCGGGCGGCGGCCAGGAAGCTGGACGGCAAGTACGTGAAGGTCCCGGCCGGCGACCCCGCGTACGAGCAGCTCAGCGGCTTCACCGACAAGGCCATGCTGCTCGACGGGCTGCTCGGGCTGCACGGCGAGATCACCAGCGGCGAGCGGGCCAACGTGGCCGGCGTGCCCACCATCCGGGTCACCGGCGACCGGGGCAACGGCGGCACGCTGGACGTCTCGCTGCGCGGCACCCCCTACCCGCTGCGCCTCCAGCGCGCGGGCGGCGCGGGCGTCATCCAGCTCGCCGACTGGAACAAGGACTTCCCCCTCACCGCGCCCGCGAAGGGCGAACTGGTCGACTACGGCCAGCAGTTGCCGCAGAGCGACGGCTGACCGCACGCGGCACCCGACGGGCGGCGACTGTGGCCAACTCTCGTCCGTCCGCGCACCCGGTGTGCGGTCTTTTAGGGGTTCGTCAGGTCGGCGGCGCCCTGGTTGGGAGTGGCCGATTTACATAGCCTTGCCACCATGAACACCACAGCCACCGCACCCATCACGTCCACCACCTCCGCCACGACCGCCCCGCTGCGCCGGGAGCAGAAGCCCGCGGACCTGCTGGCCGACAAGGTCGCGTTAGTCATCGGCGCGGGCCGCGGCATCGGCGCCGCCGCGGCACGCCTGTTCGCCCGCGAGGGCGCCCACGTCCTGCTCGCGTCCCGGGCGCAGCACGAACTCAAGACGGTGACCGAGGACATCAGATCCGCCGGCGGCATCGCCGAGTACACGCCATGCGACCTGGCCGACGGCGACAGCGTGCACACCGCCGTGGAACGCGCCGTCGAGCTGTACGGCCGGCTCGACGTGGCCTTCAACAACGGCGCCACAGGCGCCCCGCCCGGCCCACTGGACCAGGTGCCCGTGGCCGAACTCGACCGCGTCTACGCCGTCAACCTCAAGGGCACCTGGCAGGCCATGGCCGCCGAGGTCGCCGCGATCCGGGCCACCTCGGGATCGGGCGCCATCGTCAACACCTCCAGCGTCGGCAGCCTGATGGGCAACCCCGAACTGGCCGCCTACGCCGCGATGAAGCGGGCCGTCAACAGCCTCACCGAATCCGCCGCCATCACCTACGGCCCCGAGGGCATCCGCGTCAACGCCATCGCCCCGGGCACCACGCTGACCGAGATGATGTACGACTGGGACGTCGCGTCCCCCGGCACCATCGAACGCCTCAACGCCCAGACCCCGCTGCGCCGCGCGGCCGACCCCGTCGAGATCGCCGAGGCCGCCGCCTGGCTGCTCAGCGACCGCTCCTCGTACGTGACCGGGACGGTGCTCCGGGTCGACGGCGGCCTACGTTCCTGACCCCGACCTCGACCCCGGCTCCGACCCTGACCTCGACCCGACCGCGCCCGCGGGGGCGCACCGCTCAGCGCGGGTTCTCGCGGGCGCTCTTGCGGGCGCGGCGGCGCAGCAACCTGGGCAGCGCCTCGGGCATCGGCTTGCGGGTGGTGGCCGGGGTGGGCGCCGGGGTCGCGGCCAGCGCGCCGTCCGGCAGCGCGGCCAGCGGGGCCGGGGCCGGCTCCAGGCGCAGCACCCGGCACTCGCGCGCCCAGCGCTCGACGACCCGCGCCGAGTCCGGGGCGTTGAGCCGCTTCGGCTTGAGCTCGGCCACGGCGGCCTCCCACGCCTCGCTGCGCGGCGCGAGCTCCACCACCCGGGCCGTCCAGCCCACCAGGCGCCCGCCCTTGTCCTTGCTCCGTACCGTCACCGCCGCGGTGCCGCCGTCGGCCAGCCCGAGGCCGTCCAGCGGCTGCTCCATGAGCCCCATGCCGCGCGACGGGGCGCCGTCGCGCGCGTCGGCGGAGCCGGCGTCGGGGCCGCGCGAGCCGACGAGCGTGGCGGCGCCCTCGTGCCACACGTGCCACAGCGCGCGCGGCGCGCTCCGGGTGGCACCGGCGTCGCCCAGCACCCAGATCAGGCCGGACTTCTTCGTCGCCTCTTCGATCAGCGCCCGATCCGTGAGGGCCTGCTCCACGCTGTGCGTCATGAACCCAGCTTATGGGGTGCCCACGGCGGTGCCAGCGGGCCGTACGCCCGCCGTACGCCGCCTGCCCGGCCCCCACCAGGGCTTCCGTACCGCGCCCGGCCACCCTCCGGACCCACGCGCCGCACGGGCCGGGCCACGGGGCGCGGGCCGGAACCGGTCGCACGCGCGAGGCGGTGCCAGTACCGTCCCACCCCGGCACGCCTTACTCTGTGGCCGTGCGCCTTCGATCGGCCAAACCAGGCGGCCTCGCCCCGCGCTCCGCGACCGGTGCCGCCGCCGGCACGGGCGGCGGACCGGTGTCGCTGGACCTCACCCTGCTCGGCGTCGCCATCGCCGGCATCTCGCTGTCGGCCCCGCTCATCGCGGCGACCGCGGCCCCCGCGCTGGCCGTCGCGCTGTGGCGGAACGTGCTGGCCGTGGGCGTGCTGACGCCGGTCGCGCTGCTGCGCCACCGCGCCGAGCTGCGCGCGACGGGCGCGCGCGAGGTGGGCCTGTCGGCCGCCGCGGGCGTGCTGCTGGCCCTGCACTTCGGGCTCTGGCTGCCGAGCCTGCACATGACGTCGGTCTCCTCCTCGATCGCCCTGGCCACCACCACGCCGATCTGGACCACCGTGCTGCTCCGGCTGCGCGGCCACCGCTCGTCGGGCCTGGTGTGGGCCGGCATCACGGTCGCCTTCCTCGGCGTGCTCCTGCTCACCGGCGTGGACCTCTCGCTGTCGCCGCGCGCCCTCGCGGGCGACGCCCTGGCCCTGGCCGGCGGCATGGCAGGCGCCGGCTACATGCTGGTCGGCTCCGAGGTCCGGCGGACGGTGAGCACCACCGCGTACACCTGCGTCTGTTACGCCACCGCCGCCGCCGCGCTCCTGGTGGTGTGCCTCATCGCCGGCGTGCGGCTCGGCGGCTACAGCGGGGAGACCTGGCTGAAGCTGGCCGTGTTGACGCTGACCGCCCAGTTGCTCGGCCACTCGCTGTTGAACCGCGTGGTGCAGGGCCTGGGCCCGGCCGTCACCTCGACCGGCATCCTCCTGGAGACGCCGGGCGCGGCGCTGATCGCGGCCCTGTGGCTCGGCCAGCACCCGCCGGCCGCCGCCTACCCCGCGCTCGGCATCATCCTGCTCGGCCTGGCCCTGGTCGTCCTGGACGGCCGCGGCAGACGCGGCGGCTGAGCCCGGCCGGCCCACCGCCGAGGTCCGCGTGGGCCGGCCCGCCGGAGCGAGCCGGCGGGGCGGTGGCCCGGGCCGACCCACCCTCTCGCCGGCCGGCCCGCGCGGGCCCCGGGCCGGCCGGTACGCGACGGCTACAGCCAGCCGTTGCGCTTGAAGCCGCGGTGGATGGTGAAACAGATGCCGGCGATGAGGGTGAGCACCGCCGGGTAGCCGTACTTCCAGCGCAGCTCCGGCATGTGGTCGAAGTTCATGCCGTACACGCCGCAGATCATCGTGGGCACGGCGATGATGGCCGCCCACGCGGTGATCTTGCGCATGTCCTCGTTCTGCGCGACGGTCGCCTGCGCCAGGTTGGCCTGCAGGATCGAGTTGAGCAGGTCGTCGAAGGAGAGCACCTGCTCGTTGACCCGGGCCAGGTGGTCGGCCACGTCCCGGAAGTACTTCTGGATGTCCGGGTCCACCAGCCGCATCGGGCGCTCGCTCAGCAACTGCATCGGCCGCAGCAGCGGTGAGACGGCCCGCTTGAACTCCAGCACCTCGCGCTTGAGCTGGTAGATCCGGCCGGCGTCGCCTCCGCGCGCGGAGGCACGACCGCCCTTGGTGGCGCCGTTCGTGGCGGAGAAGACGTCGATCTCCACCTCGTCGATGTCGTCCTGCACGGCGTCGGCCACCGCGATGTACCCGTCCACCACCTGGTCGGCGATGGCGTGCAGCACCGCCGACGGGCCCTTGGCCAGCAGGTCGGGGTCGTCCTGGAGGCGGTGGCGCAGGGCGCGCAGCGAGCCCTGGCCGCCGTGTCGGACGGTGACGATGAAGTCCCGGCCGGTGAAGCACATCACCTCACCGGTCTCGACGATCTCGCTGGTGGCGGTGAGTTCCGCGTGCTCGACGTAGTGGATGGTCTTGAAGACGGTGAACAACGTGTCGTCGTACCGCTCCAGCTTGGGCCGCTGGTGGGCGTGGACGGCGTCCTCGACGGCCAGCGGGTGCAGCCCGAACTCCTGCGCGATGCCGGAGAATTCGCGCTCGGTGGGCTCGTGCAGCCCGATCCAGGCGAAGCCGCCGTCGGCGCGCACCCGGGCCATCGCCTCGGTCGGACTGACGTGGTCGCTGACCCGCCGGCCGTCGCGGTAGACGCCGCAGTCCACGACGGCGCTGGTGACGGACGGATCGCGGGTGGCGTCGTACTCGTTTACGGAATGCCCTCGCCGAAGGGCGGGGCGGACGGCTGCGCGCAGGTCACGAATCATCGACATACGGACTCCTCAGCGGGCCGGTCGTCAGCGGCAGAGCGCGGGGCGCAGCGCGATCCGGAAGGTGGACGTACGGTGCGTCATCGAGCCGTACGTCCGCAAAGCGGATGGCACTCCATGAGCTGGGCGCTGACGTGTTCCACGGGTGGCGGAACACGGAAAGACGGAATGAAGCGGTAGGGCATGCTCTTCCGTGCGAAAGGCGCGGGCGCGAAAGACTCCTCAACTTCCTTGCCGGCGCGGGGTTTCACCCCGTGGCAGCCGGGTACGGAAGGCAGCAGATCACCGAGAGAAGGGGCGCGTCCCGAGCGAGAGGACGGGAGAACAGTCGGTACTGCACGGTCGACTAGGATCCACCGCAGCCCCACCTCCTCCGGCCGGTCCCCCGTAGGGGACGACGTAAGTCCCTGATCAGGCGCCAAGGCTACCAGGGGTGCATGGCCCCGGCGTGCCGCTTTGCCGCTTCGATACGGGTTCTATGCTCGCCGCATGGCGAATGTTCTTGAGCTGGTAGAAGCCCGGTTGCGGATGGCGCTGGGCGAGCCGGACGCCCGCGCCGCCATCACCTTCGTCGGCACCGACCGCATCGAGGTGCTGCGCTTCACGGGTGACGCCGCCGGCGACCGTGGCGGGGCCGACGTCGTGCGCTACGCCACCCTCGGCATGTCGGCCCAGCCCATGGCGGACCCCGCGGACCCGCTCGCCGACCCGGTGCGCGGGCCCCGCGCCGAGCTGCTGCTCACCGTGCGGGCGCGGCGGGCCGACACCGACAAGGCGCTTCGCCCGCTGGCCGTACTGGCCGCGTCGCCGCAGGTCGAGGGCGTGATCGTGGCGCCGGGCGGCTCGCTGGAGGTGGGGGAGCCGCTGTGGCCGGGGGCGCCGTTCAGCTCCGTCCTGGTGGCCGAGCCCGGCGGCCTGGTGGAGGACCTGGAGCTGCCGGCGCCCATGGACCCGGTGCGCTTCCTGCCGCTGTTGCCGATGACGGCGAACGAGGCGGCGTGGAAGCGGGTGCACGGCGCGGGCGCCCTGGAGGCCCGCTGGCTGGCGCGCGGCACCGACCTGCGCGACCCGCTGCGCCGCTCGGTCTCGCTGGAGGACTGACGGCGGGTCAACTTCCCCGTACCGGCAGCGCCGTCGCCCCGGCGCGGGGCGCGCGATGGTGAGCAAGCACACGCCGGGCGTCGGCGCGGCGGCCGGCCCGCAGGGCCCAACGGGAGCCCCGGCGAAGCTCGGTTGGAGTGTTACTCGGCCGCCGGCGCCGGGTGCGGCGGCTGCTCGGCGAACACGCCGACGCCGTCCCGCGTCGCGTGCGCCGGTTCGAGCTCCTCTGCGCGCAGCGTGAGGGCCGAGCGGCGGGCCGCCACGATGCCGGCGCCGACCAGGGCCGCCGCGGCGGCGACCACGAACGGCGTGTGCGGGTCGCTCCACTCCTCGATCTTGGGCGCCAGGTAGGGCGCCGCCGCGGCGGCGAACCAGCGGACGAAGTTGTAACCCGCGCTGGCCACCGGGCGTGGCGCGTCCGACACGCCGAGCGCGAGTTCCGTGTAGACCGTGTTGTTGACGCCGATGAACGCGCCCGACGCGATGGTGCAGACGACGGCGGTGGTGTGATCGCCGTAGCCGAGCACCACCAGGTCGGCACCCATCAGCACCAGCGAGGCCGCGAGCACCCGCAGCGAGCCGTACCGCTCCTGGAGCCGGGGCGCGACCAGCACCGAGAAGACGGCGAGCAGCGCGCCCCAGGCGAAGAACACCGCGCCCGAGCGGTACGGCGACATGTCCAGCACGAACGGCGTGAAGGCCAGCACGGTGAAGAACGCGTAGTTGTAGAAGAAGGCCGAGGCGGCGGCCGAGGCGAGCCCGCCGTGCCCGAGCGCCCGCAAGGGGTCGAGCAGCGCTGTCTTGCGGGCCGGCACGGGCTGTTCGCGCAGGAAGACGCTGATGGCCAGGAAGCCGACCGCCATCAACACGGCGGTGCCGAAGAACGGGTAGCGCCACTTCATGTCGCCGAGGACCGCGCCGAGCAGCGGCCCGCACGCCATGCCGAGCCCGAGCGCCGACTCGTACAGCAGGATCGCCGTCGCGCTGCCGCTGGCCTGCTTCCCGTCCGCGCCGCGCGGGCCCACGGGGTGCGCCGCGCCCACGATGACGGCGAGCGCCGTGGAGACGAAGAGCGCGTTGCCCAGGCCCCAGCCGGCGCGGAAGCCGACGAGTTGGTCCACCGAGGTCGCGGTGCCCGAGAGCGCCGCGAAGACGACCACCAGCGCGAGCCCGACGAGCAGCGTCCTGCGGCCCCCGATGCGGCTGGAGACGTAGCCGGTGACCAGCATCGCCACGGCGGTGATCAGGAAGTACGAGGTGAACAGCAGGGACACCTGGCTCGGCGAGGCGTTCAGGCCGCCCGCGATCGACGGCAGGATCGGATCGACCAGGCCGATGCCCATGAAGGCCACGACCGAGGCGCCGGCGGTGGCCCAGACCGCCATCGGCTGGCGCAGGACGCCCCGGCCCCGGCCGCTGCCGGCGTCGAAGGGGTCCTCGTCGGCGTCGTCACGCGCGCTGTGCATGCCCTTCTCCTTGGGTCTCGCGTCGAACAGGGATCGTTGGTAATTACACATATTAAGTTAGCCGTGCTAACTAGTGCAAGCTGCACCTAGTTTTCCCTGATGAGTCGCGCCGGACGGGTGATCGTCCTTGACGCGGCGGCGAGGGGGGAGGACCGTTGACGACTATGAGGGGCGAACCCAGTTGCCCGAAGTGCGGTGGCCGGGTGCGGGCGCCCGGTCTGTTCGCCGACTCCTGGCAGTGCGGTGTGCACGGAACCGTGCACCCCCTCCAGCCGGTCGTGCCGCCGAGCGTCGAGGCGCTCGCCGTCGTGGTCAACCGCGCCCAGGTGCCGGTCTGGATGCCGTGGCCGCTGCCGGTCGGCTGGCTGTTCACCGGCGTCGTCTCCGCCGGCGACGACCGCAGCGGCGGCCGGGCCACCGCCGTGGCCTGCTCGGGCCCGGGCCCACTGGGCGGCGCGGGCGAGATGCTGCTGGTCGCGGAGGAACTCGGGGTCGGCCTCGGCGCCCGGTACGCGGGGATCGACGGCCTCGACCCGGGCCCCCTGATGTGCGTCGACAAACCCCCGCACACCAAGGTGCACGCCGCCGGCCGGCCCACCCCGCTGTGGCACGTGAGCGGCACGCCCGACGACCGCGCCGTCTTCGCCGGCGAGGCCCGCGGCCTGTGGCTGTGGGTGGTCGTCTGGCCCGAGCAGGCCGGCGTGCTGCTCTACGACGAGTTCGTCCTCACCGACCTGCGGGACGCCGGCGCCGAGGTGGACCTGCTGCCGTGCGGCGCGCTGTCGCCGCGCCTGCTGTCCTGAACGAGCCCTCCGGAACGCTCGGCCGGGGCCCGACGGGAAGCGCCTGGCGCGCCCTGGGCCCCTGTGACGGGGAGCCGACAGCGCGTCGGCCCCGAGGGCGTGGCGGGTGCGCGGCCCGTACGCGTCGTGCGCCCGTGGGGCGGGCCGCGGGCGCGAATGCTCGTCTCGTACGACTGTGTGGGCGGAGGCGCCGCTATGCCCCGGTACAGTGAAGACGTCCCCGTCGTCCCCCCGAGACCGCCCTGGAGTCCGCGTCGTGCGCATCGACCTGCACACCCACTCCACCGCGTCCGACGGCACGGACACCCCCGCTGAGCTGGTACGCAACGCCGCGGCCAGCGGTCTTGACGTCGTCGCGCTGACCGACCACGACACCGTGGCCGGGTACGCCGAGGCGCGACAGGCGCTGCCGGCCGGGCTCACCCTGGTCACCGGCGCCGAACTCTCCTGCCGGCTGCGGCTGCCCGGGCCCGCCGCGGACGGCGGCGACGCGCCCGACAGCGTCAGCCTGCACCTGCTGGCCTACCTCTTCGACCCGCACGAGCCCGAGCTGGCCCGCGAGCGCGAGCTGGTCCGCGACGACCGGGTGCCGCGCGCCCGAGCCATGGTGGACAAGCTGCGCGCCCTCGGTGCGCCCGTGACCTGGGAGCAGGTCGCCCGGATCGCCGGCGACGGCGCGGTCGGCCGGCCGCACGTGGCCGCGGCCATGGTCGAGCTGGGCATCGTGCCCAGCGTCTCCGACGCCTTCACCCCGCAGTGGCTCGCCAACGACGGGCGGGCGTACGTCGAGAAGCACGAGCTGGACCCCTTCGACGCGATCCGCCTGGTCAAGGCCGCCGGCGGGGTCACCGTCTGCGCCCATCCGCTGGCGCTCAAGCGGGGCCAGTGCGTGCCCGAGAGCGCGATAGCCGAGCTGGCATCGGCGGGCCTGGACGGCATCGAGGTCGACCACATGGACCACGACGAGCCGACCCGGGCCCAGTTGCGCGGCCTCGCCGCCGACCTCGGGCTGCTCGCCACCGGCTCCAGCGACTACCACGGCAGCCGCAAGACCTGTCGCCTCGGCGAGTACACCACCGACCCGGAGGTCTACGGCGAGATCATCCGCCGTGCGACCGGCGCCTTCCCGGTGCCGGGCACCGGTGGCTGAGCCCGTCCGCGCCCCGTAGCCGCCGCTCGGCACCCGCGCTTCGGCCGGGTGCGTCCCCGCCTTCCCGGCCGGCCCAGGCCGCCGCACGCCCCCTGACGCGCCTCCCGCGCCACGTCACGCCCCCGCTCGACCGCGTGCGGTCCGGTGCGCGCCGTGGAGCCGGGTGCGGTCGCGTCCGCCGGCGTGTGCGGGGCCGCGCCCCCGCCGGCGGCGCGCTACGGCCGCCGCCGGGCGCCTCTTCCGCCGCTCCCCGCCCCCACTTCCTCCCTGCGCTCGTCCCCCTGCCGTTCGCTTCGTCCGGCCCCCTGTCCCATCCGCTCCGCCCCCTGGCCTGTCCCAGGCCCCGGCTCTCTCCTCGCAAGGCACATCGTGTTCGACTTCGCCCTCTTCGGCTCCCTCTTCCTCACCCTCTTCGTCATCATGGACCCCCCTGGCATCACGCCGATCTTCCTCGGGCTGACCTCCGGGCGCCCCCTGAAGGTGCAGCGCAAGATGGCGTGGCAGGCGGCGACCGTGGCGTTCAGCGTCATCACCCTCTTCGGCATCTGCGGCCAGCAGATCCTGGACTACCTGCACGTGTCGGTGCCGGCGCTGATGGTCGCGGGCGGGCTGCTCCTGCTGCTCATCGCCCTCGACCTGCTGACCGGCAAGTCCGAGGAGCCGACCCAGACCAAGGACGTCAACGTGGCGCTCGTGCCGCTGGGCATGCCGCTGCTCGCCGGGCCGGGCGCGATCGTCTCGGTGATCCTGGCGGTGCAGCACGCCGACGGGTTCGGCGGCCAGCTCTCGGTGTGGTCCGCGATCGTGGCCATGCACGTGGTGCTCTGGCTGGTCATGCGCTATTCGCTGCTGATCATCCGGGTCATCAAGGACGGCGGCGTGGTGCTGGTGACCCGGCTGGCCGGAATGATGCTCTCGGCCATCGCCGTCCAGCAGATCGCGAACGGGATCACCCAGTTCATCCAGGCGGCCTGACGCCCACGGCCCGCCGCCGTACCGCCGCGCCCCGATCCCGTGTCCCCGGGGTCGGGGCGCGGTCGTCGTTCGGACGGGGGTTCGCAGGGGCCGAGCGCCCGCCCCGCGCCTCGATGCGCGGGCGTACGCGCCGGGGGAGCGCAGGCACGCGCCGGATGCGGGGGAGTGGCGGGGGAGCCGTGTGTGACGGCTGGCGTACGACGACGCGAGGCGCCCCCGTACCGTGTGGTGGTACGGGGGCGCCTCGGGTATGGGCTGCGTCGTCGCGCGGCGACCGGTCGTGTTACCGGGCGGCGGAGTCGGCTGGACGGATGTAGATGCGCTGGCCGACAGAGGCGGCCTGCTGCACGATCCGGTTGACGGAGGCGGCGTCCACGACAGTGCTCTCCACGGCGGTGCCGTCGATGTCGTCAAGGCGCATGATCTCGAAGCGCAAGGCTTCTCCCTTCGTCTGATCCTCCTGAGGAGAACTGTGAGTAGTCGAACGCCTCGCCACCCTGCGAGGCGTTCTATGGGAACAACGAGTTGCCCCGAGCAAACATTCCCTACGCTAAGGAAATTTTTCGACATGCTAATTACTGGCACGTAACAGGAGTGGTTGTGTTTGCTGCGTCATGGCCCGGAAGGGGCCGCCATGCATGACGTCGAGCCCCCGGGCGGGGCCGACCTGGCTGCGATCGCCGCGGGGATCGAGCGCACCAACGAACTGCTCCAGCGGGTGCTGGCCGAGGTCGCCACGACACCCTCCACCCACGCGATCTTCGTGGACGCCGGGTACGTGTACGCGGCGGCCGGCCGGCTGGTCACCGGCACCGAGGACCGCAGGGCCTTCGAGCTGGACACCGAGGGGCTGATCGAGGCGTACATCGACCGGGCCCGCACGATCTTCCCGGACAGCCGGCTGCTGCGGGTGTACTGGTACGACGGGGCGCGCCGGCGCATCCACACCACCGAGCAGCAGCGCATCGCCGAGCTGCCCGACGTCAAGGTCAGGCTCGGCAACCTCAACGCCAACAACCAGCAGAAGGGCGTCGACTCGCTGATCCGCACCGACCTGGAGTCCCTCGCCCGACACCGGGCGATCGGCGACGCCGTGCTCGTCGGCGGCGACGAGGACCTGGTCTCGGCGGTGGAGGCGGCCCAGGGCTACGGGGCGCGCGTCCACCTGTGGGGCATCGAGGCGGCCACCGGCCGCAACCAGGCCGAACCGCTGCTCTGGGAGGTCGACAGCCAGCGCACCTTCGACCTGGAGTTCTGCAAGCCGTACGTGATGCGTCGGGCCGTGGTCACGGACCTTACCGGCGAGGCGGGGCCCGGCCACCTGCCCAGCCGCGAGGACGTGCGCTTCGTCGGGGCGCAGGTGGCCGCGCAGTGGCTGGCCAGCCGTGGCCGGGGCGCCCTCGCCGACCTGCTGCCCGGCCACCCCTACCTGCCGGGCGCGGTCGACCAGGAACTGCTCATCGAGGCCGAGGCGCTGCTCCAGCTCTCGCTGCGGGCCCATGCCGACCTGCGCCGGGCGGTACGGGACGGGTTCTGGGACCACCTCCAGGCGCAGTACTGACCCGCTGGACGGGCGCCGCGCGTGCGGCGCCCGTCGCCGCGCGCGGTGGGCACGGCGGGCCGCCGCGCGCCGGCGCCCGCGCCGGTGGCTCACAGGGTGATCATGACCTTCAGCGCCTCGCGCCGATCCATCGCCCGGTACCCCTCGGGGGTCTCCTCAAGCGACAGGGTGCGGTCGAAGACGCGGCCGGGGTCGACCGTGCCGTCCAGCACGCCCGGCAGCAGCGCGTCGATGTAGGCGCGCACCGGCGCCGGCCCGCCGGTCAGCGTGACGTTCGCGCCGAACAGGCTGCCGAAGCCGATCGGCGCCTGCTCGTACTGCGGCACGCCGACCCGGCTGATCACGCCGCCGGCGCGCACGGCGCCGACGGCCATCTCGTACGCCGGCAGGTGTCCGACGGCCTCCAGGACGGCGCGCGTCCCGTGGCCGCCGGTCAGCTCGCGGACCGTGGCGATGCCCTCCTCGCCGCGCTCGGGGACGACGTCGGTGGCGCCGAAGAGGCGGCCGATGTCGGTGCGGTCCTTGTGGCGGCCCATCAGGATGATCCGCTCCGCGCCGAGTTGTCTGGCCGACAGGACGGCGAGCAGGCCGACCGCGCCGTCGCCGATCACCGTGACCGCGTCGCCGGGGCGCACGCCGGCCTGCTTGGCGGCGTGGTAGCCGGTGCCGTACACGTCGGCGAGGGTGAGCAGCGACGAGAGCAGCGCGTCGTCCGCGTCGGCCGGCAGCCTCACCAGCGTGCCCTGGGCCTGCGGGACGCGCACGGCCTCGGCCTGGGCGCCGCCCATGCCGTCCGCGCTGTACCAGCCGCCGTTCGGGCAGGCGGTGTGCAGGCCGGCGCGGCAGTACGCGCAGGTGTTGTCGGCGAAGAAGAACGGGGAGACCACCAGGTCGCCGCGGCGGAAGCCGGAGACCTCGGAGCCGAGTTCCTCGACGACGCCGATGAACTCGTGACCCATCGCCCGGGGCGCCTCGTCGGTGGTCATGGAGTGGTAGGGGTGCAGGTCGGTGCCGCACACGCAGGAGCGCAGGATGCGCACGACCGCGTCGGTCGGCTGCTCGATCACCGGGTCCGGCGCGTCCAGGACACGCAGGTCTCCGGCCTCGTACATGAACGCTGCCCGCATCGGGACCTCTCGCTTTCTACCGGGTCATCGGGGACGACGAGTCCTGTAACCCCGCGGTACACGGAGCGTCATGAAGCGTGACCTGCCGGGACCGCCGTCCGCAACCGTCGCGGTCAGGCCCTGGTGGCGACGGATTTCCGCTGGTCAGAGTGGGAATATTGGCGGATTGGCAGTCGGGGCGCGGGCGCTCAGGGCGCGGGCGTGCGCGGGTTCGGACGGGCGGCGCCCGGCGCGCGGTCGCCGGGGCGCGGGCCCGCCGCGCGCCAGAAGGCGATCAGGGCGCGGGCCGTCTCGGCCGGCCGGTCCACCGCGGGGGAGTGCTCCGCGCCGGCGATCACGGTGCGGTGGGCGCCGAGCCTGGCCGCCATCGCGTCCATCCGCGGCACGGGCCAGACGTGGTCGACGGCACCGGACAGCACGTGCATCGGCAACGCCACCTCGGCCAGCTCCGCCACGCGGTCCTCCTCGGTCATCAACTGCCGTGCGGTGCACGTCAGTTGCTCCCGGCACGTGGCCAGCCAGCGGCGCTGGAGGAACTCCCGTACGACCGGCGGCTCGCTCGCGTCGGCGGCCTCCGGCGGGTCGAGCTGCCGCATCGCCCGCCACACCTCGGGCATCTCCCACGCCGCCAGCGCCTCGGTCAGCAGTCGCAACCTGGCCTGCTGGCTCTCGGCCACCGCGCCGGGGCCCGCGCTCATCAGCGTGAGCGAGGCGAACGCGGCCGGTTCGCGCAGCACCGCGGAGCGGGCGATGAGGCCGCCCAGCGAGTGTCCGAGCAGGTGTACGGGGCGGCCGTCGCCGACCGCCGCGGCCTGCGCGAGGACGTCCCGGACCAACTCCGCGCGCGCGTACGCCGACTCGTCGGCCGGGCCGTCGCTCTCGTGCTGCCCGCGGCCGTCCACGGCCACCACCCGGAACCCGGCCTCGCTCAGCGGCGCGAGCAGCGTGATGAAGTCCTCCTTGCTGCCGGTGAAGCCCGGCAACAGCAGCGCGGTCCCGACCGTGGCCCCCTCGGGGAGCGCGTCGTGCACGGCGAAGGCGCCCCGCTCGGTGGAGAGGGCGTACGCCTGGGCGCGTGGCGGGAGGTCGAGGTGGGGCGGCCTGCTCATGCGGTCGAGGCTAACCCGAGGCGGCGACGTCGGCCGGCCGGCAACGGGCTCGTCGCCAGGCGTTCGACCCGCCGCGGGCGCCCCGGCGCCCGCCGTTCCCCGCGCGCCCGGGGCGCGGCGCCGGGGCGGGACGGCCGGCCGGGCGTGGGTGGGCGCGCGGGCAGCGCGAAGGCCGAGGGCCCGAGACGCTGGATGCGTCGTCGGGCCCTCGGCCTCGGTGCCGTGCTGGGCGGCGCGGGTCAGCTCTCCTGAGTGGCCTCGGAGCCGGCCGCGGCGCGGCTGCGGGTACGGCGGCGGCGCGGCTTGGCCGGGGCCTCGCCGGCCTCGGCGCCACCCGCCTCGTGCGCGCCGGCCTCGCCGGTGGCGACCGCGGCGGTACGGGTCGCGGCGGTCTTACGTGCCGGGCGCGACCGCTTCGCCGGGGCGCTGGCCTCGGCGTCAGCGGCGCTGGCGGGCGCGCCGGCCTCGGACGCGACGTCCGTCACCGGCTTGGCCTCGGCGGCCCCGGAGCGGGTACGCCGGCGGCGGCGCGGCTGGCGCGCGACGCCCGGCTCGGCGGTGGCGGCGGTGCCGTCGGCCGCGTCCAGCGCGTCACTGGCCTTGGCCGTGGTCGTGGCCTCGGTGGTGGTCGTCGTGGCGTCGGCCGTGCCGTCCAGGTCCTGACCGCCACGGGTGCGCCGGCGCTGGCGCGGCGGGCGGGTGCGCGCCGGGCGCTCGCGCTCCACCGGGGCGGCGGCGGGCTTGCGACCCCGCGCGGCCCGGCCGCCGGTCTCGCCGAGGTCCTCGACCTCCTCGGCGGCAAGGCCGGCCCTGGTGCGCTCGGCTCGCGGCAGTATGCCCTTGGTACCGGCCGGGATGGACAGCAGCTCGTAGAGGTGCTCCGAGGTGGAGTACGTCTCCTCGGGCTCGTCGAACGGCAGGTCGAGCGCCTTGTTGATCAGCTTCCAGCGGGGGATGTCGTCCCAGTCCACCAGGGTGATCGCGATGCCCGAGTTGCCCGCGCGGCCGGTGCGGCCGATGCGGTGCAGGTAGGTCTTCTCGTCCTCGGGGGACTGGTAGTTGATGACGTGGGTCACGCCCTCGACGTCGATGCCGCGGGCCGCGACGTCGGTGCAGACCAGGACGTCGACCTTGCCGTTGCGGAAGGCGCGCAGCGCCTGCTCGCGCGCGCCCTGGCCGAGGTCGCCGTGGACGGCGCCGGAGGCGAAGCCCCGGCGCGCGAGCTGGTCGGCGATGTCGGCGGCGGTGCGCTTGGTACGGCAGAAGATCATCGCCAGGCCGCGGCCGTCGGCCTGCAGGATGCGCGAGACCAGCTCCGGCTTGTCCATGGAGTGGGCGCGGAAGACGTGCTGGGTGATGTTGGCGACGGTCTGGCCCGCGTCGTCCGGCGAGGTGGCGCTGATGTGCGTGGGCTGCGACATGTAACGGCGCGCGAGCGAGATGACCGCGCCCGGCATGGTCGCCGAGAACAGCATGGTCTGCCGGCGTGCCGGCAGGAACTGGATGATCTTCTCCACGTCGGGCAGGAAGCCCAGGTCCAGCATCTCGTCGGCCTCGTCGAGGACCAGGCCGCGGATCTTGGAGAGATCCAGCTTCTTCTGGCCCGCGAGGTCGAGCAGGCGGCCCGGGGTGCCGACGATCACGTCGACGCCCTTCCTGAGCGCCTCGACCTGGGGCTCGTAGGCCCGGCCGCCGTAGATCGACAGGACGCGCACGTTCCGTACCTTGCCGGCGGTCAGCAGGTCGTTGGTGACCTGCTGGCACAGCTCGCGGGTGGGGACGACCACGAGCGCCTGCGGGGCGTCGGAGAGCTGGTCGGGCGTGGCCCGGCCGGCCTCGACGTCGGCGGGCACGGTGACCCGCTCCAACAGGGGGAGACCGAAGCCGAGCGTCTTGCCGGTGCCGGTCTTGGCCTGGCCGATGACGTCGGAGCCGCTGAGGGCCACCGGGAGCGTCATCTCCTGGATGGGGAAGGGGGACGTGATGCCGACGGCCTCAAGGGCCTCGGCGGTCTCGGGGAGAATCCCGAGTTCTCTAAACGTAGACAGGATGCTTGCCTCTTCTGTGAGACGCGGCGCGAGGCGGCGAAGGGGGTCGTACCGCACCGGGTACTTGGCCGACCGGGGACGGGCCGGATGGCGCGGGACCACTGCCTCCGCTCAGGCGCGCACACCGCGAGCGGTTCCCTCTCGCCGTACGTATGTCTCATACGCGCCGCGTGGAGGGCGGTCGATTTGGAGCCGATCGGGCCACCGACCGGGCATCCGCATGCGTGGAACGACCCGCCGATAATGGGCGGGCTCCTTACCACTGTACCCCGGATACGGCGCTCCATCCGGAGGCTTGTTTGAGTGCGACGATGAACACACTCGGGACCGCCCGGGACCGCCGGGGCTGACCAGGGGCTTCCGCGTGCCCCCAGGCGGACTATTGTGCGCGTCATGGAGACGCCCAACGCCGCTGACAGCACGCCCGACGACGCCCCCGAGAACACCGGAATCGCCGCCCAGGACTGGGCGCAGGCGTCCGCTGAGCCGCAGTACCGGGCCGCGGTCATCGACCTGCTCGGCGCCCTCGCCTACGGCGAGCTGGCCGCCTTCGAACGGCTCGCGGAGGACGCCAAGCTCGCGCCGACCATCGACGACAAGGCGGAGCTGGCGAAGATGGCGTCGGCCGAGTTCCACCACTTCGAGCGGTTGCGGAACCGGATCTCGGCGATCGAGGCGGAGCCGAACGAGGCCATGGAGCCCTTCGCCGCCGCGCTGGACGAGTTCCACCGCCAGACGGCGCCCTCGGACTGGCTCGAGGGCCTGGTCAAGGCGTACGTCGGCGACTCGATCGCCAGCGACTTCTACCGCGAGGTGGCCACCCGCCTCGACACCGACACCCGCGACCTGGTGCTCCAGGTGTTGGACGACACCGGGCACGCCTCCTTCGCGGTGGAGAAGGTGCGCGCCGCCATCAAGGCCGACCCGCGGGTCGGCGGGCGGCTGGCGCTGTGGGCGCGGCGGCTGATGGGCGAGGCGCTCTCGCAGGCGCAGCGGGTGGTCGCCGACCGGGACGCGCTGTCCACGATGCTGGTGGGCGGCGTGGCCGACGGCTTCGACCTGGCCGAGGTCGGCCGGATGTTCTCGCGGATCACCGAGGCGCACACCAAGCGGATGGCCGCGCTCGGCCTCTCCGCCTGAGGCGGCCCGACCGCACGCGGCGGCGCGCCCCGGCCGTGGGGCCGGGGCGCGCGACGTGGGTGTCGGGTCGGGGCGGCGGGCTGGCCCGTCGGGCTCTGGCGCCGCCGGCTCCTCAGGCCGCCGCGGAGCGGTGCAGCCGCCTGCGGGGGCGGCGGACGAGGAGCGACAGCAGGGCGACGGCCATGATCAGTGAGGTCGTCAGGGTCGCCGTGGGGTGACCGTCGCCGAGCACCGAGTGTCCGAGCAGGGCGCCGAACAGCGCGGCGCCGGGACCGGTGGACAGGACCAGCGGGGTCGCCGGCAGTTGTCGCGGCAACCAGCGGAGCGCCGCGACGGCGACGGCGAGGCCGATCAGTACCGAACCGAGCGCTTCCAGGATCATGTGCTTTTCCTCCCGCGCGTGCCGTAGAGCAGTCGCAAATCGGTCCTAGCCGTACTACCCTGCGCGCGCCGGCGACAATCTTTGTCGACACATCGACGGCGGGGTCGGTGGACTGATCCACCGACCCCGCCGTCGTCTGCCGCGGCCCGAAGGCCGGAAGAGCAGAGCCCGAGTCTCAGAGCGCGCTGAAACCGACCTTGCGGGTCGACTGCTCACCGATCTCCACGTAGGCGAGCCGGTCGGCCGGAACCAGGACCTTGCGGCCGTGCTCGTCCACCAGGCTCAGCAACTGCGCCTTGCCACCGAGCGCGTCCGCAACGGCGCGCTCCACCTCCTCGGCAGACTGCTCGCTCTCCAAGACGATCTCGCGAGGCGCGTGCTGCACGCCGATCTTGACCTCCACGGCCATGTCCCTCCGACGGTCCGGGTTACCCCTGGCCACCGGCCAGGGGAGGTGCGCGGTTCCCGCGCCGTACGGACACATTAGCCGCAACGCGCGGCGGGTCCGGGGGTCCGTGGACGATCACCGTCGCGCGCGGGCGCGCGGGCGGCCCGGCGCGTGCGCGACGCCCGCCCGGCCGCCGGTGACGGCGGGCCGGGCGGGCGTCTGGCGCGACGGTGAGGCAGGCCCACCGGCCGGGCCGGCGGGCCCGCGGGACGGTGGGGCTAGTCCGCTTCCGGGCCCTGGCCGTCCGCGCCGTGCAGCGGGAAGCCCGCGATGCCCCGCCAGGCCAGCGAGGTCACGAGCTGCACCGCGGTGTCGCGCGGGATGTCGCTCTCGCTGGAGAGCCAGTAGCGCGCGACGACCTGCGAGACGCCGCCGAGCGCGACGGCCAGCAGCATGGACTGCTCGGACGGCAGCCCGGTGTCCTCGGCGATCACCTCGGAGATCGCCTCGGCGCACTGGAGCGAGACCCGGTCCACGCGCTCGCGCACCGCGGGCTCGTTGGTCAGGTCGGACTCGAAGACGAGGCGGAAGGCGCCGCCCTCGGCCTCGACGTAGGCGAAGTACGCGTCCATCGTCGCCGTGACGCGCAGCTTGT
The DNA here is from genome assembly GCF_057766585.1 of Streptomyces sp. MGP-BFMKR1. NCBI lineage: Bacteria > Bacillati > Actinomycetota > Actinomycetes > Kitasatosporales > Streptomycetaceae > Streptomyces > Streptomyces sp. MGP-BFMKR1. The sequence continues at coordinate 2,855,739 of NZ_CM173408.1, read as the reverse complement.
TGTCGGTCGTCGAGGCCAGCGCGGTGCGCACCGCCTGCAGCAGCGCCTCACAGTGCTGGTCCAGCAGGGCCAGGTAGAGGTCGAGCTTGCCAGGGAAGTGCTGGTAGAGCACCGGCTTGCTGACCCCGGCGCGCTCGGCGATGTCGTCCATCGCCGCGGCGTGGTAGCCCTGCGCGACGAAGACCTCCTGGGCGGCGCCCAGGAGCTGATGACGTCGGGCTCGGCGCGGCAGGCGCGTGCCTCGTGGGCGCGCCTCGGTCTGCTCGATGGCTGTCACGCCGCCTCCCAGGTGGGTCGTTCCGTGCACGGTGTTCACCGCGCCCGCCATCGTACTTTTGGGTAACCGAGGCGCGCGCGGCCCGTGCGGAGAATTTCACGGACCGGGCACCGGGGGAAGCCGACAAAAGGGATGGATCATCGGTAGTCCTCTTCGTCGGTCTCCACGATCCGGTGCTGCTCGGCGACGTCGGCGGGGTTCGCCGTCGTCGGGTCGAGGTCGATGGGCTGCTCGTCCCGGTCGGGTGCGAGGGCGGCGCGCTGCTCCGCGCTGTCCGCCTCGGGTGCCTCGACGCTGCGGTCGCCGTCGGTGTCCGTGGTGGGCTCCTCGTCGGGAAAGTGCTCCGGATCGGTGGGATCGATGGGCTCGGTCAGATCGGTCGGATCAATGGGCTCGATGGGCATATGGCTCCCCTTTCCAGGGCGAGCGCCCTCTATACGAGCCTACGAGGGGTCGCTGCCGCGCGCTATGCGCCGCGACCGCGCACGCGGCCCGGCGCACTCCCACGGCGAAGCTCCCGGATCGCGGCGCCCGCACGGGGTGCGGAGCGGTACGGGAGGGGCGTGCGGGACGGGTCAGGCGGATGGGGCCGGAGAAGGAGATAGGCCGGAGTAAGGGGAAGTAAGGGAAATGGCGGATGACGCGGTCGTTCGTACCCGTGATGGCGAACACACGAACGTGCCACGTGATCGTCTCGTAACATTGCTCCATGTCTTCCACCGACTCGCCAAGGCCGTGCAGTGTGCCCGCGTCGGTGCCGGGCGAGCCGGCCCGTGCCGGAGAGCGGCTGCGCGAGGTGCGGCTGGCCGGGTACACGCTGGCGGTGCGCTCCCGGGCGCCCGACCGCGCGGACCTGCCGCCGGCCCTGTTCGTGCACGGCCTCGGCGGCTCCTCCGACAACTGGTCGCTGCTGATGGCCCAGTTGACGGACCTGGTGGACGGCGAGGCCGTGGACCTGCCCGGGTTCGGCTTCTCGCCGCCACCCGAGGACGGCGCGTACTCGCTGGCGAGCCACGCCCGGGCCGTGGTCCGCCTCATCGAGGCGGGCGGGCGCGGTCCGGTGCACCTGTTCGGCAACTCGATGGGCGGCGCGGTCGTCACCCGGGTCGCCGCCGCGCGGCCCGACCTGGTGCGCACGGTCACCCTCGTCTCGCCCGCGCTGCCCGAGGTGCCGCCGCAGCGCACGGCGCTGCCCACCGCGCTGCTCGCGGTGCCGGGCGTCACCCGCCTCTTCCGCCGCCTGACCAGGGACTGGACGGCCGAGCGGCGCACCCACGAGCTGTTGGCGCTGTGTTACGGCGATCCCACGCGGGTGGACCCGCAACACCTGGCCGCCGCCGTCGCCGAGTTCGAGCGGCGGCTGGCCCTGCCGTACTTCTGGGACGTGCTGGCGCGCTCCGCGCGGGGCGTGGTCGACTCGTACACCCTGGGTGGCCAGCACTCGCTGTGGCGGCAGGCGGAGCGGGTACTCGCGCCGACGCTGCTGGTGTACGGCATGCGGGACCAGCTCATCTCGCTGCGGATGGCCCGGCGCGCGCAGGCCGCCTTCCGGGACGCCCGGCTGCTGACCCTCCTCGACGCGGGGCACGTCGCGATGATGGAGTACCCCGAAACGGTGGCGCGAGCCTTCCGTGAACTGCTGAACGACCTCGAACTGCGCGCAAAGGTGGAGCCCGTGGAGTCTGACGAAGCCGAGGGTGCCCCGGGCCGGCGCCCGGCGCGGCCCACCGGGCCCGCCGCGGAGCAGGGCGCGAGCAGGGGCGCTGCGGCGCGTGGGTAGGCACAGCGCACGCGGCCCGCGCCCCCGCGACGGGCGCTCCGGCGGCAGCGGCACCGGCGAACCCGGCCCGCGCCCGGCCGCGCCCGGGGGGTACGGAGAGACGTTCCCGCGGGCCGCCGTGGCCCCCGCGACCGGCGAGGGCGCGCCGCGCAGCGCGCCGGCCCCCGCGGACACCCCGGCGCACGGCGTCCCGTACGTCGACGGCACGCCGGCCCACGGCACCCCGTTCGGCGACGGCACCCCGGCCCGTGGCGTGCCGCGCGTCGGCGCTCCTGGCCCGCAGGGCCCGGGCCAGCCGGCCGCCACCCCGCCGCACGGCACCCCGCAGCACGAGGGTGCCCCGGTCGGCGGTGGTCCCGGTGGCCATCCCGAGCAGCGCGAGCCCGGTGGCGGCTGGGGCGCGCTGGGCGGCTCTGCTCGGCGGCGGGCCGGGCGCGGCGCTGACGGTCGGAGCGCGGCCGGTCGCGGGGCGGCCGGCGCCGACCCGGCGGGCACGGGGCGCGCGCCGGTGCGCGGCGGCATTCCCGGGCCGCGCCGGGAGTACCTGGAGGCGTTCGACGGGCCCGGCGCCGGCGAGGCCGGTGACGCGGGAGCGGCGCGGCGCCGGCGCGGTCCGGCCGCGGCCGTGCCCTCGGCCAGACAGGCCGTGCCTCCGGCCGGGGACGGCCAGGAGGCGGGCGCGCCGGCCCGCGCACGAGACGACGAGGCGAGTACGGAGCCGGCCGCCGGCGGTTCGGCGGGCCGTGGCGACGACACGGGGCGGCCCGGCCGTGGACGGGCCGGGCGCGCCGCGCCGCCGGCCGGTGGCAAGGGCCGCACGTTCACCGGGATCGCCGCCGCGGCGGTGACCACCGTGCTCGCGGTGGTGGTGGCCGGCCAGGTGACCGCCGACTCGCAGGACAGCGACGCGACCCAGCCCAGCGGCGCCACGGAGCGCGCCGAGAGCGGCGAGGCGTCACGCTCGGACGGGCGCCCCACGCCGGCCCCGCCGCCGCCCCCGCCCTCGTACGAGGAGAAGTTGGCGACCAAGTACCCGTTGGACCCGAAGCTGAAGGGGCCCGGCAAGTTCACCACCGTGCCGGGGCGTGACAAGGCGCCGGGCCGGGGTGAGGTGGTGCGCTACCGGGTGGACGTGGAGGGCGAACTGCCGCTGGACGCCGAGCTGTTCGCGAAGGCCGTACACAAGACGCTGAACGACGAGCGCAGTTGGGGCCGAGGTGGTCAGCGCACCTTCGAGCGGGTCTCCTCCGGGTCGGCGCGCTTCGTGATCAGCCTGGCCAGCCCCGGGACGACGGCCACCTGGTGCGCCAAGTCCGGCCTGGACATCACACAGGACAACGTCTCGTGTGACTCGGCGGCCACCGAACGCATCATGATCAACGCCTACCGGTGGGCCCAGGGCGCGAAGACGTTCCGCGACGACCAGACGACGATCTACCGGCAGATGCTCATCAACCACGAGGTGGGGCACCGGCTCGGCCGGGACCACGAGGGCTGCCCGAGCGACGGGGCGCTGGCGCCGGTGATGATGCAGCAGACCAAGCTGCTGCACACGGGCGACGCCACCTGTCGGGTGAACGCCTGGCCGTATCCGGACGGCGCGAAGGACGAGCGCGGCCGGTAGGGGGGCGCGGCGCTCGCCGCGCGGAGGCGCCGTGCCCGGGGCGTCGCGGAGGCGCCGTGCCCGGGGCGCTACGGGGGAGGCGGCGGATCATGCTTCCGGCCGCCGAACCGGGCCGGCCAACCGGCCGCCGAACCGGGCCGGCGGGTCGCGCCGCGAGCGCTCGGCGTGGCGCGGCGGAACGGCCTCCGTCGGCCGTGCCCGGCGTCGGGGAAGCCGCCGCCACGCCCGTCACCAGGGGTTTCGCTCGCCGACGCGTCGCGTTGCGCGGGAGGTGGGGCGGCGTTGGCCGGGCGGGTGAGCGTCCCGTATGGCGATACTCATCGTCTCCTTATATGAGACATCTTTGCCAGGGGGCGAAAAATCGTTCAGTCTTCTGCGCATGTCGCGTCGTCCTGCCATCGAGATCGCCAGCTTCGAGCTGGCGCTCATTGGCGTGACCGGACACGCCGTCGCCGACATCCACTGTCGCCAGGGCCAGCGTCACCTGACCTCCGCCTGACGCGGACTCAGGACCGGCCCGCCCCGCCCGCGCACCGCATCGCGCGTCTCACGGCCTCACCGCCGTCTCCCTCATTCCGCATCCGCCCGGTGGCGGTCCTGCCCGTCGACTGACGGGCCTGCCTCCGCCCGCCGCGCACCGGATGCCTCCTGCTGCGAAAGGCGTACTTCGTCATGCGTCAACTGCCCCTCATATCCCGCCGCGTGGCCGCGGCGGCCGTCAGCGTCGTTCTGCTCGGCGGCGTGGCCGCCTGCGGACCCGAGGACAGTGACAGCAAGGGCGCGGGGGGCGGGAGCGACGCGCCACGGAAGGGCGGCACGCTCACCATCCTCAACTCCCAGCCGCAGTCGGACTTCGACCCGGCCCGGCTCTACACCTCGGGCGGCGGCAACATCCCCGGGCTCGTCTTCCGCACCCTGACCACCCGCAACCGCGAGGACGGCGCGGCCGGCGCCAAGGTCGTGCCCGACCTGGCCACCGACACCGGCAGGCCGAGCAAGAACGCCACCGTGTGGACGTACACGCTCAAGGACGACCTCACGTACGAGGACGGCAGCAAGATCACCACGGCGGACATCAAGTACGGCATCGAGCGCTCGTTCGCGGCCGAGCTGTCCGGCGGCGCGCCCTACCTGCGCGACTGGCTGATCGGCGGCGACACCTACCAGGGCCCGTACAAGGACAAGAAGGGGCTCGACTCGATCGAGACGCCCGACGAGAAGACCATCGTCTTCCACCTGCGCAAGCCCGAGGGCGACTTCCCGTTCGTGGCGACGCAGACCCAGTTCGCGCCGGTGCCGCGGGACAAGGACAAGGGCACCGCGTACGAGAACCACCCGATCTCCTCCGGCCCGTACAAGGTCGTCAAGAACGTCGGCGACGGCGAGCGGATGACGCTGGAGCGCAACCCGCACTGGTCGGAGAAGACCGACGCGGAGCGGCACGCCTACCCGGACAGGGTGGAGATCACGGCCGGGCTCGACTCGGCCGTCATCAACCAGCGGCTGTCCACCGGCTCCGGGGCCGACGCCGCCGCGGTGACCACCGACACCAACCTGGGCCCGGCCGAGCTGGCGCAGGTCAGCGGCGACAAGGAACTGGCGGGCCGGGTCGGCACCGGGCACTTCGGGTACACCAACTACCTGGCGTTCAACCCGAAGGTCAAGCCGTTCGACAACCCCAAGGTGCGACAGGCCATCAGCCACGCCATCAACCGCACCAGCGTGGTCAACGCCGCGGGCGGCTCCTCGCTCGCCGAGCCGGCCACCACCTTCCTGCCCGAGCGCGAGTTCTTCGGCCACACCCCCTACGACCACTTCCCCGCGGGCGCCACCGGCGACCCGGCCAAGGCGAGGAAGCTGCTGGCCGAGGCGGGTTACGAGGACGGGCTGACGATCACCCTCACCCACTCCACCGTCAAGGACTTCGCGACCAGCCCCGAGGTGGCCACCGCCGTACAGGAGGGGCTGAAGAAGGCCGGCATCACGGTCAAGCTCCAGGGCCTGGAGGACAACGACTACAGCGAGAAGACCAAGAGCGTGAAGGACGCGCCCGGCTTCTTCCTCTCCGCCTGGGGCGCCGACTGGCCCGCCGGCGGCCCGTTCCTGGCGCCGATCTACGACGGCCGCCAGATCGTCAGGGACGGCTCCAACTACAACCACGCGCAGCTCGACGACAAGGCCGTCAACGCCGAGATCGACGCCATCAACAAGCTGACCGACCTGAAGGCCGCGGCCAAGCGGTGGGGCGCGCTGGACAAGAAGATCGGCGAGCAGGCGCTGTCCGTGCCGCTGTTCCACCCGGTCTACAAGCGGCTCTACGGCAAGGACGTCAAGAACATCGTGATCAGCGACTGGACCGGCGTGCTCGACGTCTCGCAGGTCGCGGTCCGGTGATCCGGGTGCGCACGACCATCGCCTGGGCCGCGCCCCGCGCGGCCCGCGAGGAGACCCCGTGACCAGCGAGGTGTTGGCCACGACCCAGGCGGGGGCCCCGGCCCCCGCCTCGGGGGCCCGCCAGGTGTGGCGGCGGCTGCGGGCGCGCAAGGCCGCCGTGGTGGCCGGCGCCGGGCTGACCCTGCTCGTCCTGCTCGCCCTGGCCGCGCCGCTGCTGTCGGCGCTCACCGGCCAGGACCCCAACACGTACCACGACGACCTGGTGGACTCGGCCCGTGGCGGCGTGCCCACCGGCACCTGGGGCGGCATCAGCGCCGAACACTGGCTCGGCGTCGAGCCGGGCACCGGGCGCGACCTGTTCATCCGCCTCGTCCACGGGGCCCGTATCTCGCTCGTGGTGGCCGTCGGCGCCACCCTGCTCCAGGTGCTGATCGGTGTGATCGTCGGCATCGCGGCCGGGTTCGGCAGCCGGTTCGTGGACGGGCTGCTCAGCCACGTCAGCGACGTGTTCATCGCGCTGCCCATGCTGGCGTTCGTGATCGCGCTGACGGCCGTGGTGCCCGCGGACTTCCCGCGCCCGCTGCTGCTCGTCCTGGTCATCGCGCTGTTCGGCTGGGCCGGCACGGCCCGCGTGGTGCGGGCCCAGACACTGTCGCTCAAGAAGCTCGACTTCGTCGCCGCGGCGCGGCTCGGCGGCTCGGGGCCCTTCCGGGTCGCCCGCCGCGAACTGCTGCCCTCGCTCGCCGCGCCCGTCATCACCTACTCGGCGATCCTGCTGCCGAGCAACATCGTGGCCGAGGCCGCGCTGTCCTTCCTCGGCGTCGGCATCCGGCCGCCCACGCCGTCCTGGGGGCAGATGCTCTCGACGGCGACGACCTGGTTCCGGGCCGACCCGGCCTACGTGCTGCTCCCGGCCGGCCTGCTGTTCCTCACCGTGCTCGCGTTCACGGTGCTCGGCGACGCCCTGCGGGTGGCGCTCGACCCGCGCGAGGCGTCCCGGCTCGGCGTCGGCAGGCGGCGTACCCGTAAAGCCGACAACGCCGACAACGCTGACAAGGCCGGCAAGACTGACAAGGCCGACGGGACGAGCGGGTCCGGCCAGGTCAGCGGGGCCGGCGCCGCCGGCACGCCTGACGCGGCCAGCACGACCCAGAAGGGAGGCCCGGCATGATCCCGTATCTGCTGCGCCGGGTGGCCGGCGCCGTCCTGGTGCTGTTCGTGCTGTCGATCGTCGTGTACGCGATGTTCTACGCCGTGCCCGGCGACCCGGCCAAGCTGGCCTGCGGCCCGCGCTGCAACCCGGAGCAACTGGCCCAGGTCCGCGACCAACTCCGCCTCGACGACCCGCTTCCGGTGCGCTACTGGCACTTCCTCCAGGGCCTCTTCGTCGGGCAGGACTTCTCCACCGGCACCGCGGTCCTGCACTGCGACGCCCCCTGCTTCGGCCTCTCGTACCAGAACGACCAGCAGGTCACCGAGCTGATCTCGCAGCGGCTGCCCGTCACCGCGTCGCTGGCCCTGGGCGCCATGGTGCTGTGGCTGCTCCTCGGCGTCGGCACCGGGCTGCTCTCGGCGCTGCGCCGGGGCGGGATCACCGAGCGGCTGCTGACCTGGTTCACGCTGGCCGGGACGGCGACGCCGGTGTTCATCATCGGGCTGCTGCTGCTCATGGTCTTCTGCGCCCAACTGCGCTGGCTGCCCTTCCCGTCGTACGTGCCGCTGACCGAGAACCCCGAGCAGTGGGCGTGGAACATGCTGCTGCCATGGACCGCGCTCGCGCTCATCGAGTCGGCCAAGTACGCGCGGCTGACCCGCAGCTCCCTGCTGGAGACGCTGGCCGACGACCACATCCGCACCTTCCGCGCCTACGGGGTCTCCGAGCGCGCCATCGTGGGGCGGCACGCCCTGCGCGGGGCGCTGCCACCGGTGATCGCGCTGACCGCGCTCGACCTCGGGTCGCTGTTCGGCAGCGCGATGCTCACCGAGACGCTCTTCGGACTGCCGGGGCTCGGCCAGTTGCTGGTGCACTCGGTGCGGACCATCGACCTGCCGGTCGTGGTCGCCGTCGTGCTGGTCACCGGCGCGGCCGTGGTCATCGCCAACATCGTCGCCGACCTTCTCTATGCGGCAACCGATCGGAGGGTGACCCTGACATGAGCGCACAACGGTGGGAATCGGACGGTGTCACGACCGAGCGGAACGCGATCGCGGTCGGGCGCGGGCCCGGGTCCGGGCCCGGGCCCGGGCAGAACGCGACCGAGGCCGCGACCGGGCCCGAGCAGGCGCCGGCGCCGGAGCCGTTGGTGCGGGTCGAGAACCTCAGCGTCGGCTTCCCGGCGGCGGACGGCGGCGCCGCGGCCTCCGGTCCCGGCGCCGGGACGGCGCCCGTACGGGCCGTGGACGGGCTGTCCTTCACGCTGGAGCCGGGCGCCGCGCTCGGCATCGTCGGGGAGTCCGGATCGGGCAAGAGCACCGTGGCGTTCGCCCTGCTCGACCTGCACCGCGGCACCGGCGCCCAGGTCAGCGGCGTCGTACGGGTCGCGGGGCGGGACGTGCTCACGGCCGACGACGCCACGCTGCGCCGGATACGCGGCGGGGTGGCGGCCATGGTCTTCCAGGACCCGCTGTCCTCGCTCGACCCGTACCTGGCGATCGGCGACCAGATCGCCGAGGTGTACCGGGTGCACCACCGGGGCGCGTCCCGGCGCGCGGCACGCGCCCGCGCCGTCGAGGTGCTCGACCGCGTCGGCATCCCGGACGCGGCGCGCCGCTCCCGGTCCCGGCCGCACGAGTTCAGCGGCGGCATGCGGCAGCGCGCGCTGATCGCCATGGCGCTCTCGTGCGAGCCGCGCCTGCTGATCGCCGACGAGCCCACCACGGCGCTCGACGTCACCGTGCAGGCCCAGATCCTCGCGCTGCTGGCCGAACTGCGGGCCGAGACGGGCATGGGCCTGCTCCTGGTCACGCACGACCTCGGGGTCGCCGCCTCCAGCGTGGACGACCTGCTGGTCATGCGCGCGGGCCGGGCGGTCGAGCGCGGCCCGGTCCACGCGGTGCTCAGCGCCCCGCGCGAGCCGTACACCCGCGCCCTGCTGGCGGCGGTGCCACGCGTCGAGCAGGCGCGCGGCGACCGGGCCCCGGCTCTGGTTCCCGCGCCGGCGGAGAGCCGGAGCGAGGAGGGGACCACCGCCGAGACGGCGCCCGAGCCCGCCGCCGGAGCCGCCGCCGAGGCCGCCCCCGCTGGCGAGCCGAAGGCCGCGGCGTCGGACACTGCGGGCACGGTCCTCGCTGGCCCCGCGCCGACCACGGCCGCCGCCGCGGACCGGGAGGCGAGCGGAGCGGCGGAGCCCGAACTGCTGTTGGAGGTGGACGGGCTGCGCCGGGAGTTCGGCAAGCGGCGGGCCCGCACGGTAGCGGTGGACGACGTATCGCTGACGCTGCGCGCCGGCGAGACGCTGGGCGTCGTCGGCGAGTCCGGCAGCGGCAAGACGACCCTGGGCCGGATGATCGTCCGCCTCCTGGAGCCGTCCGGCGGTTCGCTGCGCTACCGGGGCCGCGAGATCGGCGGGCTGCGCGAGCGCCAACTGCGGCCGTTCCGCAGCGAGTTGCAGATGGTCTTCCAGGACCCGGTGGCGTCCCTGAACCCGCGCCGCAGCATCGGCGAGTCCATCGCCGACCCGCTGCGCGCCGCGGGGAGGCTGACCGGGCCGGAGATCGTCGCGCGGGTGCGCGGGCTGCTGGAACGGGTCGGCCTCGACCCCGACTGGTACCACCGCTACCCGCACGAGTTCAGCGGCGGCCAGCGGCAACGGGTCGGCATCGCGCGGGCGCTGGCGCCGGAGCCCCGGCTCATCGTCTGTGACGAGCCGGTCTCCGCGCTCGACGTCACGACGCAGGCCCAGATCGTGCGGCTGCTCGGCGACCTGCAGCGCGAGCTGGGCCTCGCGCTGATCTTCATCGCCCACGACCTGGCCGTCGTACGACAGGTCAGCGACCGGGTCGCCGTCATGCGCGGTGGCCGGATCGTCGAGGAGGGCGAGACGGACGCCGTGTACGACGATCCGCACCACCCCTACACCCGCTCCCTGCTGGCGGCGGTGCCCCTGCTGGCAGGGGCCGAGCGGCCGGTGGAGGCCGTGGCGAGCGAGCGGGTGGAGGCCGTCGTATAGCGCCTCGCAACGCCGACAGGCCGTAAAAGTTACGGCTGTTCACCCCTTCTGGTGGCGCGACGGACAACCGTCCGTCGCGCCGCCCCGCCCCGCGCATAGCGTGCTGCCGCTGCCTCACGGCGGCTGCCTACCAGGGAGATCGGGGTGCGAACGTGCGCGTGGGACTGCTGACCGAAGGTGGTTATCCGTACGCGAACGGTGCGGAACGGCGGTGGTGTGACCGGCTCGTGCGCGAGCTGGCCCAGCACGAGTTCGAGGTCTGCGTGCTCAGCCGTAGCGCCGGCCAGGAGTCCGCCGGCTGGCTGCCGCTGCCGAGCCAGGTGCGCCGGGTGCGCACCGCGCCGCTGTGGGGCGAGCCTCCGTACGCGTCGATGCCGGGCCCCGCGCGCCCCTACCGACGCCGGGAGCGCGCGCTGTTCGCCCAGCACTTCGAGCGCCTCGCGCGGGCCATCAGCGCGGCGGCCATCGAATCGCCGGCCGTCGACATGCCGAGCGTCGACATGCCGGGCGGCGGGGCGTCGGGCGTCGGGGCGGACGCCTTAACGCGTGGCGCGGGCGGCGGCGCCCGTACGCAGGCGGGTACGCAGCCCGGTGCGGAGGCCGGGGCGAGCGCCGATCCGGAGACCGACGCGGGCGGGGGCGTGCGGGCCGGGTCGGCGGGGTCGGTGCGGGGTCGTGCGGGGGCGGCGCGCCGCGCGCGTCAGGCGGACCGTTTCGCCACTGTGGGGCACGACGCCCCACGTCCGACCGGGTCCGACGCGCCGCCCGAGCGCCCCGGCGGGTACGCCGTCCCCTCCCACACCTTCGCCGACGGCCTCTACGGGTTGGCCGAGCTGGCCCGGGAGCGCGGCGGGTTGGCCTCGGCGATCCGCTCCGACGCGGCGGCCCGGCTGTTGGAGGCCGCCTGTCGCGCGCCGGGCGCCACGGGCGACGCGCACCGCGCGAGCGTCGCCGACCTGCTCACCGTCCTGCGCTACCTGGAGCGCGCGCTGCGCCCGCTCTCGCTCGACTGGTACGGGGCCGAGCGCGGCCCCGACCCGGCCGGGGGCCAGCGGTCGGGGCGCGGCCTGGCCGGCGTGGACCTGTGCCACGCCACGTCGGGCGGCCTCGCCGCGCTGCCGGGGCTGTTGGCCAAGCGCTTCTTCGGCACGCCGTTGTTGGTCACCGAGCACGGCTCGCGACTGCGCGAGCACTACCTCACCCCCCTTGTCCCCGACCCGACCGACCCGGTGTCGCCGCCGGGCCACGCCTCCCACTCCGCGCCGGTGCGCGCCCTGATCGCCTCCTTCCACCGCCAGTTGACCGCCGAGGTCTACGCGCGGGCCGACCTCGTCACGGCCGGCGGCGCGCACACCCGGCGCTGGCAGGAGCGCTGCGGCGCCGACCCGGCGCGGGTGCGGACGGTCTACCCGGGTCTGGACGCGCGCCGGTTCGCCGCCGTGGGCGACGACGGCGCGGGCGGCGCCTGTGCGGCCGACGCCGACGACGGCCGCACGCTGCTGTGGGTCGGCCGCGTCGAGCCCACGCGGGACCTGATCGGCCTGCTGCACGCGTTCGCCGAGGTGCGCCGCGAGGAGCCCGGCGCCCGGCTGCGGATCGTGGACACCGGACCGTACGCCCCCGGCGCGCCGGGCGCCCTCGCCACCTGCCCGCCCGACACGGCCCACCTCGACGCCGCCGCACCGCTGGCCCTGGCGTACGGGCGAGCGGCCTGCGACGCGGCGGCGCACGGGCCGCTCGGCTACGAGGGGTTGGCGTGCGGACCGGTGACCTGCGGACCGGTGACCTGCGGATCGCCGGGGTACGGGGTGCCGGCGTACGGGGTGGTCGCGGCGGCCCCGCCGGGGCGGGGTGACGCGGCGCCCGTGAGCTGCGCCGCCGTGGTGGCGCGCGGCGGAGGCTGCGCGACGGCCGGGCGGAACGGCCTCGGATGTGCGGCGGCGGCCGGCGGCGGTGCGGTGCGGGAGCGCCGGGAGGGCGTGTCGCGCCGCGCCTGGCGCCGCGCGGCGCGCGCCGGTGCGCGCCACGGCGCCGGCGGGTGCGCCCGGCGCGCCGTCGTGGTGCCGTGGTCCGGCGTTCCCGGGGCCGGCTCTGACGGTCGCGGGCCGTGGTCCGGGACCGACGGTCACGGGCCCCGGACCGGCGCCGGGCCGCTCGGTGCGGCGGCCTACCGGGCGCAGCTCGCCGCGCTCGCCGCGCAACTCTTCCCCGACGAGGCGCCGCACGCGCACGCGGCGGGGCGGAGCCCGGTCACCTTCGAGACGCTGGGCGACTGGGACGCGCCGAACCTGCCGGAGACGTACGCCGCCGCCAGCGTCGTCGTGCGGTCGAGCCTGGCCGACGGGGACCCGGTCGGGCTGATCGAGGCGATGCTCCGCGGGCGGGCCACGGTGTCGACGGACGTCGGCGCGGTGGCCGAGGTGGTGGGGGACACCGGGCTGCTGGTGCCGCCGCGCAACCCGCGCGCGCTGGCGGCGGCGTGTCTGACGCTGCTGCGCGACGGCGTGCGCCGGGAGCGTCTCGGCGCCGCGGCCCGGTCCCGGGCGCTGGAACTCTTCGACGCCGAGCACAACGCCGCGGCGTTCCGCGGCCTCTACCTGGAGCTGATGTCGCACGCCCCGGTGCGCCGCGCCGACGCGGAAGTGAGCGCCGACGGCGGCCCGTTGCCGTTCGCCCACCCAGCGGAGGCACACGTGCCGGGCCGCTGGACGGCGCCGGACCACGCGGGTCGCGCGCCGGCGCGCGAGGCAGCGGGCCGCGCCGCGCCGGGCTGGGCGAGGCGACCCGACGCCGCCCCGCCGCTGACGGCGTGCGCGGGCGCGCCCCGTACCGAGGTGGCTGAGGCGCCGCGGGGCCGATCGAGAAAGCGAAAGGGGGCCGAGGCATGACGCCGCCCGAGCGGGCCCCCGACACCCCACCCCCGCCCCCGGCCAGCGCCGCCACCGGCCCGACGCCCGCCGCCCCGACCGCGCCCGAGCGCGACCCGCGCCCCCCGCACAGCGCCGGTCCCGCCCCGCTGGCCGGCGTTACGGAACCTCGCGCGACGGCCGAGACCACGCGGGTGGCGCGCGCCCCCGGCAGGCGAGGCGGGCCGGCCGATGCGGAACCGTCCGCATCCGCGCCCCGCCACCCGGCCCCCCTCGGCTCACGGCCCCACCCCGCCGACCCGACCGACGATGGCCCGCCCGTCTCGATGACGCCCACCCCGTCGGCGGCTGCCTCGACTCCGGCTGCCCCCACGGCCGTTGGTCGTGCGGAGGCCGCCTCGTCGGATGGCGCGCCGTCCGACGAGACGCCGTGGATCGAGGCGCCGTCAGACGAAGCGCCGTCGGACGAGTTGCCGTCGGACGACGAGGGACCCGCCCCCACGCGGTCGGCCGGCGCTGGCTCGTCGGGCCCGGGTGCCGGGCGGGCGCGGCCGGGGGAGCGGCGGCGCGGGAGGTACGTCGATCCGGTGCGGCAGTTGCTGCACCAGCACCGCGAGCTGTGCGAGCGGGCCGTCGACCCGTGGGAGATCGCCGCGGGGCTCGAGGCGCGCGGGGTCGGCGACCGCTCCGCCGCGCGCTACCGGCACCGCGACGTGTTCTCGCTGGCCGAGGAGTTGTACGCCAGAACGCCACGCGCCGGCGCACTGGCGGACGACACGGCACCACGGTCGGCCGCCGGGGCCGACCACTCCGGCGCACCCGCCGCCAGCCCGTACGGCCCCGCCACCCCGCCCGTCGCCTCGGCGTACCCGCACCCGTACCCGTACCCCGCCCCCCACGCGGATGAGTACGCCCCGTACTCGTACGCACCCGACGCGTACCCCGCGTACGCCTACCCCCCGTACGCGTACGCCCCGTTCGAGCACACCCCGTGCGGGCACACCGCACCCGAAGCCCCGCCGTACGGCTCGCCGGCGCGACCCCCTGCCGGTGCCCCGTTCGCCTGTTCCCGCGCGAGCACCCCGCGCGCGGGCGGTGCGGCGTGCGACGGTGCGCCGGGGCGTGGCGCGGCGCGCTGGGAGTCGGCTTCGGCCTCCGCGCGCCGGTCTCGTCGCCTGCCGTGGCGGTGGGGGCTCGGGCCGGTGTGGTGGTGCTGGCTGTTCGGTTTCCTGCTGGGTGGGAACTGGCTGCTCACCGAGGCGCTGGCGGGCGCGCTCGGTGCCGGCTGGCGCACCGGGCAGCCGCCGTACCCGAGCCTCCCGGGCCTCGGCGGGTGGCCCGACCCGCACGGCTGGTTCGATCGCCAGGGGTGGCCCGACGTCCACGCGTGGCGGGAGTCCGACGGCTGGCGACGGGTCGCGCCCGGCGCGGTGGGCGTGGCGGCGCTCATCGGCGCGTGGCCGCCCGCCGCCTGGTGCGCGCGGTGGTTCGCCGCGCGCGCCCGCCGTGCGCTGTGGACGAGCCGGGAGTTGGCGGCGTTCGCGACGGAGGCGCGCAGGGCGTTCGCGGGTGCGCTGGCGCTGTTCGGGTGCGCGCTCGGCGCGCTGCTCGCCGCCGCCTGGTGCGCCCTGTCGTGGCACGGGTTCGGACCGCGACCCGGCTTCGGGCCCGGGGCCGCGCTCGCCACCGGCGCGCTCGGCCTGCTGCTGTTCGTCGCGCGCCTGCTGGCCGCGCACGGGTTCCGCCGCGCCGCGCGCCGCGGGCTCGCGCTGGCCTGCGGGATCGAGGCGGCGGCGGTGGCCGTCGCGCTGGCCGCCGAAGCGCCCCGGTGCGCGGGGCTGGCCCGACTGGTCGAGCGCCTGGTCGCGGTCGGCGGGCCCGCGGCCGTGACCACGCTCGCCTGCGCCACCGGCGCGCTGGTGCTGGGCGCCTACGCGCTCGGCGCGCTCGCCCGCCCCTGGGCGCACGCCACCGACGCCCACCCGCCGGCCGGCGCGCGCCCGCGCGCGTACGACACGGGTCCGGCCACCCGGGGCGGTCACCCCGCCGCCCCCGACACCGGCGCGCACCGCACCCCGGTGCGGGACGCCACGTCCACGCGTACGGCGACCGACGGCACCCGCCGTCGCGGCGCGGTGCCACGGGAGATCGGCGCGGGCAGCCCCGCGCCGTGCGAGGGCTGGGCGCGGCGATCCCGTGGCCCGGCCGTGTCCCCGTAGGGCGCACCGCCGCCGGCACCGCGTGCGCCGCGCAAGCCGGCGCACGACCCACGACCTCTGCCGCCGCACCTCCCGGTCCACTGGGCCGGGGCGGCGCAACCCTCACAAGGAGCAAGCGAGATGACCAACCATTCCGTCGACCGCCCCGCCCGCCGTGCGGCCGGGACGCCCGGGGCCGCCCGGCTCGCCGGGGCAGCCCGTCACCAGTGCCGTCGCGCCGCCGGCGCCCCGCTCGTCAGCGGCACCGCGGAACGGGGGCGTGGCTGATGCGCGTTCTTCTGCTCGGCTCCAGTGGTTACATCGGGCGCTACGTCGCCGACCATCTGCTCGCCGACCCGGCGGTGCAGCTCACCGAGCTCGGCCGGGGCGACGCCGCCGACGTCCGGTTCGACCTGTCCACCGGCAGCCCCGGGGCGCTGACCCGGTTCCTGGACGCCGTCCACCCCGGCGTGGTGATCAACTGCGCGGGCACCACCCGTGGCGGAGCCAGGGAGCTGACCCGGCACAACACGGTGGCGGTCGCCACCATCTGCGAGTCGCTGCGGCGCAGCGGCTGCGGCGCCCGCCTGGTGCAGCTCGGCTGCTCCGCGGAGTACGGGCCCTCGCAGCCCGGCTCGTCCACCGCGGAGGACGCCATCCCGCGCCCGGGCGGCCCGTACGGGGTGAGCAAGCTGGCCGCGACGGAGCTGGTCCTCGGCTCCGGGCTCGACGCCATCGTGCTGCGCGTGTTCTCGCCGGTCGGGCCCGGCACCCCGCCCGGCTCGCCGCTCGGTCGGCTCGCCGACACCATGCGGCGCGCGATGCAGGCGGGCGACAACGAGCTGAAGTTCCCCGGGCTCGGCGCGCAGCGCGATTTCGTCGACGTACGGGACGTGGCGCGGGCCGTCCACGCGGCATCGTTGTCGGCCGCCCAGGGCGTGGTGAACATCGGCACCGGCCGGGCCGTGCGGATGCGGGACGCCGCCGCCGTGCTGGCCCGGGTGGCGGGCTTCGGTGGCGCGCTGCACGACATGGAGGGCGGATCGCACCCGCTGCGCTCCGTGCCGCACCCCGCCCAGCCCCCCGGCCTGGCGCACGCCGGCGGACACGGGCTGCCGCTCGGCGCCGGGCACGGCCCGGCGGGCGGGTCAGGCCACGGACCCGGGCACGGCCGGGGCGAGCACGGGCCCGACCACCCGACGGGGCCGGTCGGGCACGTGTACCCGGACGGTTGCGGCAGTTGGCAGCAGGCGGACGTGCGCACCGCACGCGACCGGCTGGGCTGGCGGACGCGGATCGGCCTGGAGGAATCCCTGGCCGACATCTGGATGGAGGCGGCATGCCGTATGTGACCTCCACCGGTACCCGGCGCACGGGTGCGGTGGCGGGCCGGCTCGGCTTCGGGGTGCCCGGCTGCGCGCACCCGCTGGTGGCGCCGGCCGAGTGGGCCGAACTGGCGCGCCCTTACACCCCGTTGCACTGGGCGGTGCTCAACGTGGCGCGCGGCCCCGGCGCCCGCCCCGATCCGCACTGCCTGGCGGCGGCGGTCCGGCTGCACGAGGCGCGCGGCCGGGTGCTCGGCCACCTCGACGTGCGGTTCGGCACCCGCCCGTTCGGCGAACTGCTCTCGGACGCGCACCGCTTCCTGGAGTGGTACCAGGTGGACGGCTTCTACCTCGACCGATGTCCCACCGAGCGGCCGGGCCTCGCCGAGGTGCGCCGGATCGCGACCACCCTGCGCGCCCTGCGCGCGCCGGCGTACCTGGTGTTCGCGCACGGCGCGCACCCGCATCCGAGCTACGTGGAGAGCGCCGACCAGTTGGTGACCTTCTCCGGGCAGTGGGCCGACTACCGGTGGTCGCAGGCCGCCGCGTGGACGGCCGACTACCCGCCCGAGCGGTTCTGCCACCTGGTGCACGGCGTGCCCCGCACGCATCTGGACGAGGCGCTGCGCATCGCGCGCTGGCAGGGAGCGGGCACGATCTACTTCACCGACCGGCAGGGCCACGGCCAGGCCGACGCGTGGGAGACGCTGCCCGGCTACTGGGACGAAATCGTCTCGCGCATCGGACCAGGTGTCACGGAATGAGACAGCGCGTGGCAGTGTTACCAGAAGAACAACGCTGCTCCCATCAACTACGGAGTTCCCCGTGTCGCTGCCACCCCTGGTCGAGCCGGCTGCCGAGCTCACCGTGGACGAGGTCCGCAGGTACTCGCGTCACCTGATCATTCCCGATGTGGGAATGGACGGGCAGAAGCGACTGAAGAACGCCAAGGTGCTCTGTGTGGGCGCGGGCGGCCTCGGCTCGCCCGCCCTGATGTACATGGCGGCTGCCGGCGTCGGCACGCTCGGCATCGTGGAGTTCGACGAGGTCGACGAGTCGAACCTGCAGCGCCAGATCATCCACAGCCAGGCCGACATCGGCCGCTCCAAGGCGGAGTCCGCGCGCGACACCGTCCTCGGCATCAACCCGTACGTGAACGTCGTGCTGCACGAGGACCGCCTTGAGGCGGAGAACGTGATGGAGATCTTCTCCCAGTACGACCTGATCGTGGACGGCACGGACAACTTCGCCACGCGTTACCTGGTCAACGACGCGTGCGTGCTGTTGAACAAGCCGTACGTGTGGGGTTCGATCTACCGCTTCGACGGCCAGGCGTCCGTGTTCTGGAGCGAGCACGGCCCGTGCTACCGCTGCCTGTACCCGGAGCCCCCGCCGCCGGGCATGGTGCCCTCCTGCGCCGAGGGCGGCGTGCTCGGGGTGCTGTGCGCCTCGATCGGCTCCATCCAGGTCAACGAGGCCATCAAGCTGCTCGCCGGCATCGGTGAGCCGCTGGTCGGCCGCCTGATGATCTACGACGCCCTGGAGATGACCTACCGCCAGGTCAAGGTCCGCAAGGACCCCGACTGCGCGGTCTGCGGTCCGAACGCGACGGTCACCGAGCTGATCGACTACGAGGCGTTCTGCGGCGTGGTCTCGGAGGAGGCCCAGGAGGCGGCGCAGGGTTCGACCATCACGCCCAAGCAGCTCAAGCAGTGGATCGACGACGGCGAGGGCATCGAGATCATCGACGTCCGCGAGCCGAACGAGTACGAGATCGTCTCCATCCCCGGCGCCCGGCTGATCCCGAAGAACGAGTTCCTGATGGGCGACGCCCTGCAGGGCCTTCCGCAGGACAAGAAGATCGTCTTGCACTGCAAGACGGGCGTCCGGTCGGCCGAGGTGCTCGCCGTGCTCAAGTCCGCGGGCTTCGCGGACGCGGTGCACGTGGGCGGCGGCGTGATCGGCTGGGTCCACCAGATCGAGCCGGAGAAGCCGGTCTACTGACCGCCACGGCGCGCCCCGCGACCCGCGGTGGCTGCGCCGCGCGGCCAGGAGCACGAGCGCAGGGGCCGGGTCCACCGTCAGTCAGCGGTGGCCCCGGCCCCGCGCGTGCCCGGCCACGGGCCGCGCCGCCCGTTGCCCGCGCCGGCCGCCGCCCGCGCCGCCCACGTACCGCCACCGCCGCCGCGTGTCAGGCGGCGCATGCGAAAAGAGATAAGCCCTGGATGAATTGACATCCGGGGCTTATCTCTGCGTATATTTGATCCTTCGTGTCTTCGTTGGAAGAAAACACGGAATCAAGTCATCTGCGGGAAGCTTAACGCGTCGGGAGTGGAATTGTCAACCGAGGAAATGCGGCAGGAACAGCAATTCATCACCGGCCTCTATGCCCGGCTCGATCAGCTCAGGGAGCAGGCCGAGGAGGCGATGCGGGCCGCGCTCGTGCAGGTGGGGAACGGTTTCCAGGCCAGGCTTGAGCGGGATGTGCAGGTGGCGGAGCAGGCCGGGCTGCTCAGTGCGATCAATGCGGGGGAGAACGGGCTCTGTTTCGGTCGCCTTGACTTCCGGGACGGCCAGAGTCATCACATCGGGCGCATCGGAATTCGCCGGGACGACGCGTCCCGTACGCCCCTGGTAATCGACTGGCGGGCGGATGTCGCGCGGCCCTTCTATCTGGCCACCGGGCATTCCCCGATGGGCCTGCGGCGCCGGCGGCACATCAGCACCGAGGGGCGCACCGTCACCGCGCTGCACGACGAGCTGATGGACCTGGCGGACCCGACCCGTACCGGCCACGAGGGCACCGACGCCGACGAGGTGCTGTTGGCCGCGCTGGACGCGGCGCGCACCGGGCGGATGCACGACATCGTCCGCACCATCCAGGCCGAGCAGGACCGCATCATCCGGGCGCCGCACCAGGGCGTCCTGGTCGTCGAGGGCGGCCCCGGCACCGGCAAGACCGTCGTCGCGCTGCACCGGGCGGCGTACCTGCTGTACGAGCACCGCGAGCTGCTGGCCCGCCGCGCCGTGCTGATCGTCGGGCCGAACCCGGCCTTCCTCAGCTACATCGGCGACGTGTTGCCCTCGCTCGGCGAGACCGGCGTGCTGCTGGCCACCCTGGGCGAACTCTTCCCAGGCGTGCGCGCCACCGGCACCGACAGCCCGGCCGCCGCCGAGGTCAAGGGGCGGGCCACGATGGCCGACGTGCTGGCCAAGGCGTTGCGGGAGCGGCAGACCGTGCCGGAGCGGGCCCGGGAGATCGACCACGAGGGGTACGGGACGCTCCAGTTGGACCGGGCCATGGCCGAGGACGCGCGCTGGCGGGCCCGCGAGAGCGGACTGCCGCACAACCTGGCCCGGCCCACCTTCGCCTTCCACGTCATCGACGCGCTCACCGCGCAACTGGCCGAGCGGATCGGCGCCGACCCGTTCGGCGGGCCCAACCTGCTCGGGCCCGACGACCTGGCGCAGATGGGCAAGGAGATCGCGACGAGCCACGAGGTGCACGCGGCCATCGACGAGCTGTGGCCGCGGCTCACCCCGCAGGAGTTCGTCGCCGACTTCCTGGCCGAGCCGACCCACCTGGACGAGACCTCGGCCGCGCTGATCCGACGCGCGGGCGGGGCCTGGACCGAGGCCGACGTGCCCCTGCTGGACGAGGCGGCCGAACTGCTCGGCGAGGACGACAGCGCGGCCCGCGTCGCGGCCGAGGCCGCGCGCCAGGAGCGGATCGCGTACGCGCAGGGCGTGTTGGAGCTGTCGGCGGGCTCGGAGACGTACGAGTTCGAGGACGAGGAGTCCGAGGTGCTCGCGGCGCACGACATCATCGACGCCGAGCGGATGGCCGAGCGGCACGAGGAGGCCGACCACCGCAGCGCGGCCGAGCGCGCGGCGGCCGACCGGACCTGGGCGTTCGGCCACATCGTCGTGGACGAGGCGCAGGAGTTGTCGGCGATGGCCTGGCGGCTGCTGATGCGGCGGGTGCCGACGCGTTCCATGACGCTGGTCGGCGACCCGGCCCAGACCGCGGACGCCGCGGGGCTCGGCTCCTGGGAGCGCATCCTCACGCCGTACGTGGGCGACCGCTGGGAGCACGTGCGGCTGGGCGTCAACTACCGCACGCCCGCCGAGATCATGGAGGTGGCCGCCGCGTTCCTGCGGGCGCACGACCCCGCGTTCCGGGCGCCGGGCTCGGTGCGCTCCACCGGGGTGCGGCCCTGGGCGCTGCGCGCCGAGCCGGCGGAGCTGGCCGTGGCCGTCGCGCGCCAGGCGGCGGTGGCCCGGGACGGCGGCCGGGTCGCGGTGATCGCCCCGGCCGAGCTGCACGCCGGGCTGCTCGCGGAGCTGCCGGACGTGGGCCACGGGCCCACGCCCGACCTGACCCGCGAGGTGGTGCTGCTCGGCCCGCGGCAGGCCAAGGGCCTGGAGTTCGACACGGTCCTCGTCGTGGAGCCGGCCGGGTACCCGGTCAGCGACCTCTACGTGGCGCTGACCCGCGCCACCCAGCGCCTCGGGGTGCTGCACACGGGCGAACTGCCCGCGGCGCTGGGTGGGCTGGCGGCGGTCGGGAGCTAGCCGCAGGTGGTGCCGCTCGGCGGCACGGTGCCGTCGATGAGGTAGTCGTTCACGGCGCGCACCGTGCAGTCGTCGCCGCTGTTGTACGCCCCGTGGCCCTCGCCGCGGTACGTCAGCTCGACGCCGACGCCCTCGCCGAGTTCGCGGGCCATGGTGCGCGCGCCCTCGTACGGCGTCGCCGGGTCGCCGGTGGTGCCGATGACCAGGATCGGGGCCGCGCCCGGGGCGCTGACCTCGGGGTGTTCGCGCAGCCCCGGCACCGGCCAGTCGGTGCAGCCGAGCATGCCCCAGGCCATGAACTCGCCGAAGATCGGGGAGACCTCACGGAAGGCCGGCAGCTCGGCGCGTACCTGCTCCGGGGTGAAGCGCTGGCGGGTGTCCCGGCAGGTGATGGCGGAGTTGGCGGGCTGGCCGTTGTCGTAGCGGCCACTGTCGTCGCGGCCCGCCATGGAGTCGGCCAGCGCCAGCAGTATCGTGCCCCGCTCCGTCTCGATGGCCTCCTGGAGGCCGAGCGAGAGGTACTTCCAGCTCTCCTCGCTGTACAGCGCGGTGGCGATGCCGCCGAGGGCCTGGCTCTCGGTGAGCACGCGGTCGCCGTCGTCGGTCGGCAGCGGCTCCTCGTCCAACGCCCCGAGCAGCGCCGCGATCAGCTCGCGCCCCTCGGCCGGGTCGTCGCCCACCGGGCACTTCGCGCCCTTGCCGGCGCAGTCCTTCAGGTAGTTGTCCAGGGCGCGTTGGAAGCCCCGCGCGTGGGCGAGCGCACCTCCCCTGGTGTCGCTGGTCGGGTCGACGACCGCGTCGAGCACGGCCCGGCCGACGTTCTTCGGGAACAGGTGGGCGTAGGTGCCGCCGAGTTCGGTGCCGTAGGAGATGCCGAAGTAGTGCAGCTTGCGGTCGCGCAGCACCTGCCGCATCAGGTCCAGGTCGCGGGCGGCGTTCTCGGTGTCCACGTGCGCCAGCACCTTGCCCGACGCGCGCTGACAGGCCGCCGCGTACGCGCGCGAGTCGGCCAGGCCCCGCTCCAGCTCCGCGGCGTCGTCGGGCGTGCCGTCCACCTCGGCCGACGCGTCCCGCTCCGCGTCGTTGGTGCAGGTGACGCCGGCGCTCTCGCCGACCCCGCGCGGGTCGAAGCTCACCAGGTCGTAGCGCTCGCCCAGGCGCGCGTAGTCCTCGGCGAAGTCGGGCAGGGTGGCGACCCCGGAGCCGCCGGGGCCGCCGAAGTTGAAGACGAGCGAGCCG
Organism: Streptomyces sp. MGP-BFMKR1; assembly: GCF_057766585.1. Lineage (NCBI taxonomy): Bacteria > Bacillati > Actinomycetota > Actinomycetes > Kitasatosporales > Streptomycetaceae > Streptomyces > Streptomyces sp. MGP-BFMKR1. The sequence continues at coordinate 2,833,291 of NZ_CM173408.1, read as the reverse complement.
ATGCGCCGGTCGGCCTCGGTGGCCGGCTTGCGGATGAGGGCGAGGTCGATGGTCTCGCCCCGCGGCTTGGCGTAGTCCAGCGGGGCCCTGAGCGTGCCGCACTGCCAGGCGTCGCCGGGTTTCTCGCCCCCGCCCTGGAGCACCGTCGGCGCCGCGCACGCCTCCCACTTCACCTGCTGCCCGGTGAGGTGTTCCGGCAGGTCGGGGTCGACCGGTACGCGGGGCAACGGCGTGGCGGTGGGGGACTCGCGCCGGTCACCGCTCGCCCCCTCGTCACCGCCCCCGCACCCGGCCACCGTGGCGCCCACCACGATCATGAGAGCGGCTGAGGTCAGGGCCGTGCTCCGTATATGGCGTGACATGGAAAGCGATCCTAAGCGCCCCTCCACGCGCCGCTGACGTCCCCGTGCCGCCACGCCGTCCCCCGCACCTCACGAGCACGTCGTCCCGCTGGCCGGCACCGTCCCCGCCAGCAGGTACGCGTCCACGGTCCGCCGCACGCACCGGTTGCCACCGCCGTACGCGCCGTGCCCCTCGCCCTGGTACGTCACCTCGACGCCCACGCCCGGGCCCAGCGCGCGGGCCATCCGCCGGGCCCCCTCGTACGGCGTCGCCGGGTCGCCGGTGGTGCCGACGACCAGGATCGGGGCGGCACCGGGGGCGCGCACGTCCGGGGTGCGCCAGGCGCCGGCCGTGGGCCAGTGCCGGCACTGGAGCAGGCCCCAGGCCAGGTACTCCCCGAAGACCGGGGACGCCCTGCGGAACTCCGGCAGCCGCGCCCGCACGTCCGCCGCCGTGTAGCGCTGTCGGTAGTCGGCGCAGGTGATGGCGGTCAGGGCGGACTGCAGGGTGCTGTAGTGGCCCTGTTCACCGCGCCCGTTCATCAGGTCGCCGAGGGCGAGCAGCACCTTGCCGTCCCCGTCGGCCGCGTCGCGCAACCCCTGCGTGAGGTACTCCCAGAAGTCCTTGGTGTACAGCGCCTGCGCGATGCCGTCGCTGGCCAGCGACTGGGTCAGCGACCGGCCGCCGGCGCCGGGCAGCGCCTTCCGGTCGAGCCGCCGGAGCAGCGCGGTGATCTCCTCGCCGGTCAGGCAGTCGTCCGCGTCGGCGGGGCAGGCGCGCAGGTAGTTCTCCAACGCCCGCTGGAACCCCCTGGCCTGCCCCAGGGCGCCGCGCACCGGGTCCTGGCCCGGGTCCACGACGGCGTCGAACACGGCCCGGCCGACCCGGCGCGGGTACAGGTGGGCGTAGACGCCGCCGAGTTCGGTGCCGTACGAGACGCCGAAGTAGTGCAGCCTGGCGTCGCCGAGCACGCGCCGCATCAGGTCGAGGTCGCGGGCCGCGTTGACGGTGCCGACGTGCGCGAGCACCTTCCCGGAGCGCTTCTGGCAGCCCGCGGCGTACTCGCGCTTGCGGGCGTCGAGGGCGCGGGTCTCGCGGGCGTCGTCCGGGGTGGTGTCGGCGGCGTGGTACGCGTCCAGGTCCTCGTCGCTCAGGCAGCGCACCCCGCTGCTGCGGCCGACCCCGCGCGGGTCGAAGCTGACCAGGTCGTAGCGGGTGCGCAGGTCGCGGTAGTCGTCGGCGAAGGCCGGCAGGCCGTTGACGCCGGAGCCGCCGGGGCCGCCGAAGTTGTAGATCAGCGAGCCGATCCGGCGCGCGCGGTCGGTGGCCGGGGCGCGGATGAGGGCGATGTCGATGGTCTCGCCGCGCGGCTTGGCGTGGTCCAGCGGCGCGCGCAGCGTGGCGCACTCCCAGGGCGGGCCAGGGGCCGGGGTGCCCGCGCCCTCCTCGCCCTCGTCCGGCTCCGGGCACCGCCCCCAGGTGAGCTTCTGCCGCGCCAGGGACGTCGGCCGCGCGTCGCCCCCGTCGTCCCCGCAGCCGGCGAGAGCCCCGCTGACCAGGAGCAGGGCCAGGGCCAGGGGCCAGGCCGACCGGCCGTGGCCCGACCAGCTCACCGGGCTCACCGGGCTTACCCGGCCCGTCCGCCCCGCCTGACCCTGTCGCTCCGCACGCTCCGCCCGGCCCGCGAGCCGGCCGCCGCGCCGGTGCCGCGCCGTCGCGGGCGCCGGCCGCGCGGCCCCGGCGGGTGCGCTGCGGGGGCCCGGTCGGGTCGCTCGGGGCATGGCCGTCCTCTCGCGTGGGCGCACCGGGCGGCGGTGCGGCTGTTGCCCATCGTCCGCACTGGCGCCGGCCGCTGCCCGCACAGCGCGCCGGACGGGTGAGCGGGGTGGCGGGGCGAGCGGACGGGGCGCCCCGGCGGCCGGGGCGCGGGGCCGAGCGCGGCGGGCCCGGCGTCAGCGCGCGGGGCTGACCCCGGCCACCACGAGGTCGAGCAGCCGCCGCGCCTCGGCGACCGGGTCGGGGTGGTGTTCGGTGGCCAGGGCGATGCCCGTGACGAGCGTGAGCAGGTCGGCCGCCGTCACGTCCGCCGCCAGGGCGCCGGCCGCGACGGCCCGCCGCACCAGCGGCTCGACCGCCGTGGCGAGCTTGGCCGAGCAGTCCTCCACCTGCTCCGGGCCGGTCAGCCCGTCCTGGACCAGCGCGTCGGCCAGGCCCCGGGCGGAGGCCGCGTACGTCGTGAGCGCGCTCAGCCACTCAAGCAGCGCGGCCCGCGCGTCGGCCGCCTCGGCCAGCTCCGCTGCCCGGGCCCCCAGGGCCGCGATCCGCTCGCCGAACACGGCCTCCAACAGCGCGCGCCGGCCGGGGAAGTGCCGGCGCACGGTGGCCGAGCCGACCCCCGCGATGCGCGCGATCCGCTCCAGGGAGGCGTCGGCGCCGTGCGCGGCGACCTCCTGCTCGGCCACGGCGAGGATCCGCGCGTAGTTGCGCCGGGCGTCCGCGCGCTGGCCGGTCATGGCGTCATCTCCGAGATTGCTAAGTGGTGGGGCCCTCCGTATCGTACCGAAGCATAAATGGCGGGCCCCGCCATTTAACTGTTGCCCTTACCGAGGAGCGTCATGTCCGCTGATCCCACCCCCGTCCTGGTCACCGGCACCACGGGCCGACAGGGCGGCGCCACCGCCCGCGCCCTGCTGGCCGCCGGCGTCCCCGTCCGAGCGCTGGTCCGCGACCCCGCGAGCGAGCGGGCGCGGGCCGTCCGGGCGCTCGGCGCCGAACTCGTCACCGGCGACCTCGGCGACCGCGACTCGGTGGCCAGGGCAGCCGAGGGAGCCCGCGCCGTCTTCTCCGTCCAACTGCCCGACCTGGCCGGGCGCGGCTTCGCCGGCGAGGTGGAGCACGCGGTCAACCTGATCGAGGGCGCGCGGGCCGCGGGCGTGCCGCAGTTCGTGCACACCTCCGTCTCCGGGGCCGGCCAGCACGCCGCCTGGCTGGCGGGCCGCTGGGCCTGGATGGAGCCCTACTACTCGGCCAAGGCCGGCATCCAGGACCGGGTGCGCGCGGCGGGCTTCGCGCACTGGACGCTCGTCAAGCCCTGCTTCTTCATGGAGAACCTGCTCCCGGCCGCGGGGATGCTCTTCCCCCACGGGGCCGAGGGCGGCCTCGTGACCCTGCTGCGGCCCGCGACCCGGGTGGCCCTGGTCGCGGTCGCGGACATCGGCGCGGCAGCCGCCGCGGCCGTGGCCGCGCCGGAACGGTTCGCCGGGGTCGAACTGGAGCTGGCCAGCGACCGGCGCACGATGGCGGAGATCGCCCGGGTCCTCTCCCGGCGCCTCGGCGTCGAGTTGGCGGCGCCCGACATGACCGAGGAGGAGGCGACCGGGGCCGGGATGCCCGACACCGGGTTCGGACAGGCCATCCTCAACGACCACCCGCAGCCCGCGCGCCCGGAGTTCGCCCGGGCACTGGGCATCCCCCTGACCACCCTCGACGCGTGGGCGCACGAGCACCTGCGCCCCGCGGCCTGACGCGCGCGGCCACGCCCCCGGCCGGCGGCGTGCGCGGCCGGGGGCACGCCGTCGCCTACAGGGCTTCCTTGCGGGTCAGGTAGGAGAAGGAGAGCCAGCCGGGGAGGACCGGCAGCCAGAAGGTCATCAGCCGGAACAGCAGGACCGCGGGGGCCGCCGTGTCGTACGGGAGGCCGGCGAAGGTCAGGCCGGCGATGAGCGCCGCCTCGACCGCGCCGACGCCGCCGGGGGTGGGCGCCGCGGAGCCCAGGGCGTTGCCGGCGAGGAAGACGACGGCGATGCTCGCGTAGCTGAGGTCGCCGTCGAACGCCCGGATCGAGGAGTCCAGGCACATCACGAACGCGGCCGTGAGCAGCAGCATCCCGCCGACGCCGGCGAACAGCTTCTGCGGGCGCTGGAGCAGGTCCAGCATGCGCGGGACGACCCCGGCGAACAGCGACCGCACCCGCGTGGAGACGAACCTGCGCAGCGCCGGAACGGCCGTCACCACCAGCGCGAGCACCGCCGCCGTCAGCAGCCCGGCGATGACCGTACGGGACGGCGAGAGGGTCGGGGTGCGCTCGGTGCCGGTGATGTAGCCGAAGGTGCCGAGCAGGATCACGTGGCTGGCGAGGCCGAAGAGCTGCGAGGCGCCGACGCTGGCGACCGCCTGCCCGGGGCGCACCCCGGCGCGTTGCAGGAAGCGCGTGTTCAGGGCCACGCCGCCGACGGCCGCCGGGGCGACCAGCTTCGCGAACGACGCCGCGACCTGCGCCAACACGGTGCGCCCGAACGGCACCTTCTCCGGCACGAAGCCGAGCAGGCTGATCGCCGCGCAGACGTAGGTCAGGCCGGAGAAGAACAGGGCGATCGCCACCCACGCCCAGTTCGCCTCGCCGACCACCTGGCCCAGCTTGATGTGGGTGAACTGGGAGAGCAGGAAGTACGCGGCGAAGGCGCCCGCGCAGAAGCTGACCAGGGTGCGCGGCTTGATGCGTTCCAGCCGGACCGGCTCTATCGGCGCCTGCGGGCGCACCAGTAGCACCTGCTGCCGGATCTGCGAGAGCAGGTCCTCCTCGCGGGCCTCTTCGAGCGCCTCGTCGATGGCGCGCTTCTCGGCCTGCTTCTCGGCGTGCTTCTCCGCCTTGAGCGCCTTGCGCGCCCTGCGGTCCAGCGGCTGGGCGTCGACCTGCTCCCGGAGCGCGGCGGCCTCCGCCTCGCGCGCCTCCTTCTCGGTGCGGGCCGCGGCGAGTACGGCCTCGCGCTCGCGGTTGGCTCGCTCGCGCCCGAGGTGGCGCAGGGTGGCCCGGGTGACGCGGTTGAGGGCCAGCGGCTGGAGCAGCGGCAGGCTGTCGGCGACGGCGTCCGGGCCGATGACGTCGACCGCGGCGGCCACCGACCGCTCGGCGCCGACCCGCAGCGCGAGGGTGGTGAGCAACTGCGCGATGTCCATCCGCAGCACCACGTCGCCGGCGGCGATCTCGCCGCCGCGCAGGTCGGAGACGATCACCCGGCCGGAACGATCCACCAGGATGGCGTCGCCCTCCAGCCTGCGGTGCGCGATCCGCCGCGACTGGAGCGCCCGCACCTGGCGCCAGGCGCCCTCCAGCAGCTCGTCGGTGATCCGCTCGTCGGGCAGCGCGTTGAGGGTCCGGCCCCCGGTGTGCTCGTAGACCAGCATCACCGCGTCGGGCCCGAGTTCGGAGGTGGCGATGAGCTTGGGCGCGTTGGCCCCGGCGGCGATGGCCGCGTACGCGAGCAGCGCCTCCTGTTCGAGGGCCTGGCGCAGCGACTGGAGGCCGCGGCGCTGGGTGATGGAGCGCAGCGCGAGCCGTTGCCAGGTGCGGTAGAAGAAGCCCTGGGCCTGTTGTTCGCGGTCCACGACGGTGACGTCGAGCGGTGGGCCGTCCTCCAGGGTGACCAGGTAGCGGCGGCCCCGGTCGGTGTTGGACGGCTGCTCGCCGCTGGCGCCCTCGTCCCAGCGCAGCGCGCTGACCGGGCTGAACCCGACCCGGCGCAGGCCGAGCAGCAGGTGCTGCCCGGTGGGCCGCACGTTGGGCGAGCCGACCGCGTACAGCGTCCCGTACGCGACGGTCCAGCCGATCAGGACCGTGACCAGGATGGAGAAGGGCGTCGTGTAGCGGCCGACGAGGACGGCGAAGGCGTCGAGGAACAGCACCACCCACATGGCCACGCGCCAGCGCGGCCGGCGGGCCATGCCGACGGCCGTCATGTACGCGATGACGGGGGCGAGGTAGCCGTGCACGGGGTCGGAGAACGCGCCGCCCGGGGACTGCTGCGTCAGCGTCTCGCGCACCGAGTCGGGGGCCGAGCGGGCCACCCACAGGTCGGTGGCCAGCGACACGCCGTGGGCGAGTACGGCGGCGAGCACGCCGTCGGCGATCCGCAGCCCGTCGCGTTTGATCAGCCGCTCCATGGCGAAGGCCACGGGGAGGATGAGCACGGCGACGCTCGACGCCAGGCCGGCGAACTCGATCAGCAGGTCGGGCGCCTGCCGGGCGCCCTTGCCGATGTCCTTCTCCAGGCCCGCGGTGGTGCCGTGGGCGAAGGCGGCGGCGGCCAGCACGAGCGCGATGCCGAGCACCCCGAGCACCAGCTTGACCAGGTCGGAGGGGCGGTGCACGCGGGCGGGCAGCAGCGGTTCGTCGCCGGACACCTGGTCCGCGTGCCGGTCGCCGTCCTCGCAGCGGTGCGCGCCGGCGGGCGCCGCCGCGTCGGGGGCGGACTGGTCGGGGTGGGCGCCTTCGGCGGCGGCGGACGCCCCCGTGGAGCGCTCGCGGTCGGGGTTCTCGGCCGTGTCGGCGTCGTCGGAGTCGTCGGGGCGAGGCAGCGCGGCGGGGGCGCTGTCCTCTTCCGGAGGCTGCGCACCCTGCATCTCAGTCGTCTCTTCTTGATCTCGTATCACCTGTCACCGCCCGGAAGATGGTGGCATGGCCGCTGGGCCGGGGACGGCATCAGGGGGTACTTCGAGGTCGCGAGATACGGATCGTACGCCCCGTAGCACGACCGTGCACAGTGCGTGATACCGGGGGTCGGCTGTCGGTGGGGTGCGGCAGGATGAGGCGGATGAGCCGCGAGAGCGAGGAACGAACCGAACCGGACGAGCTCCCCGACTACGCCGAACGGGTGTTGGCGGTCGCGGAGCGGATCCCGCCCGGCCGGGTGATGACCTACGGCGACGTCGCCGAGTGGCTGGCCGAGGAGCTGGACCCGCAGGCGCCGCCGGTGCCCGGTGGCGGCGGCCGTGGCGTGGGCGGCCCGCGCCAGGTCGGCCGCGTGATGGCGCTGTACGGGTCGGCGGTGCCGTGGTGGCGCGTGGTGCGCGCGGACGGCGCGCTGCTGCCGGGCCACGAGCGGCGCGCGCTGGCGCAGTACCGGGCGGAGGGCACGCCGCTGCGCGAGGCGGCGCGCGCCAGGCCCGCCCCCGACGCCGAGCAGCCCGACGGGCCGGGCGCGGCCCGTCGCGGCGCTGGTCGGGGCCGCGGAGCGGCGCGCTCCGGTGGCGCGCTGCCCCGCCTCGACATGCGCCGGGCCCGCTGGGACGGCAATCCGCCATCCTCCGGCGACCAGGCGTGAGAACTCCGGGGCGAGGCCGGCGCCACCCACGGCGCGCGGCGTGCGCCGCCACCGGCCCGGGGCATCGGGCGGCGTGCCCGTACGCGGCATCGTGGGCGAGTCCGTGACAAGGGCCCGCAAGCCCGGCACCGGTGCGCCCGGCCCGCCCCGCCCGAGCGGCGCCGCGAGCGCGCGCGGGGCAGCCGCGCCCGCGACCGCGACCGTGCGCGTTCCCGTGACGGCGGAGCTCGCGGTGGTGTCGGTTGCGTCACGTTCGTCACTTCCGTCACCCGCGGGCGCGGCCCGTGGCGCGGGCCCGGCGGTCGGCGCGGCGGGCCCGGGGGCCCGGCCGGCGGCGCGCGGTGTGGCCCGGTCAGCCGCCCCGCGTCGGGCCGACGGGCGGCGCGTGACCGGCGGGTCAGGCGTCCCGCGCGTGACGGGCGGGTGGACGCCGGGAGGCCGCGGGGCGAGGTCGCGCCGCACGCCGGGCGCTGCGCCCCGCGCGGGCACTGGCGTAGCGTCTGGGGCGGCCCTCACCACCCGGCCCCCGCCCGACGCGCCCCGGCCAGCACGCGGCGTGCCCCGACCGGGGCCGGGCGCGGTCGGGCCGGGGCCCGGCCCACCCGGGCGGCGACCCGACCCGGCATGACCCCATCCGTCGTACGGCCGCAAGGCACCCAGCACAACCACCAGGACCGGCGATCCACGTGAGCTCCTCCTCCTCGTCCCATCCCCGGCGCGGGCCGGCGTCGCCAGCGCGACGCTCGTCCCCGGGGCCGCGGTCGGGGTCGCCCATGGACTCACCCGCCCCGCACCCCGCCCACGAGGCGCCGGCGCCCCCCGCCGCGACCCGGTCGGCCGGCGCGGCGCCCGGGGCGCCCGCCGCCACCGCGACCCGCGGGTACGCGCCGTACGCCCCCGGACCGTTCGAGCCGCCCGGCGCGTCCAGCCCCGGCGGCTACCGACTGGTGCGGACGCCGCCCGGGGCGGCCACCCCTCCTGTGCTGGACGCCCGGCAGCGCGCCGTGGTTGACCACGCGGGCGGGCCGTTGCTCGTGCTGGCGGGGCCCGGTACCGGGAAGACGACCACGCTCGTGGAGGCCGTGGCCGCCCGCGTACGCCGGGGCACCGACCCGGAGCGCATCCTCGTGCTGACCTTCAGCCGGAAGGCGGCGGTGGCCCTGCGCGACCGCCTCGCCGTGCGCGTGGGCGGCGTGGCGGTGCCGTGGGCGACGACCTTCCACTCGTTCTGTTACGCGCTGGTCCGCGCCCACCAGGACGCCGACCTGTTCGCCGACCCGCTGCGCCTGCTGTCCGGCCCCGAGCAGGACGTGGTGGTGCGCGACCTGCTGGCCGGCCAGGCCGAGCTGGAGGGCGCGGGCCGGGCCGCGGTGCGCTGGCCCGACGAGCTGCGCGCCTGCCTGACCACCCGCGGCTTCGCCGACGAGGTGCGGGCGGTGCTGGCCCGCAGCCGCGAACTGGGCCTGGGGCCCAAGGCCCTCGGCGCGTTCGCCGCCCGCACCGGCCGGCCCGACTGGGGCGCCGCCGCCGACTTCCTCGCCGAGTACCTGGACGTCCTCGACGCGCAGGGCGTGCTCGACTACGCGGAACTGGTGCACCGCGCCGTGCTGCTGGCCGAGCGGCCCGAGGTGGCGACCGAACTGGCGGGCACCTACGACGCGATCTACGTGGACGAGTACCAGGACACGGACGTCGCCCAGGTGCGGCTGCTGCGCGCGCTGGCCGGCGGCGTGGTCGCCCGCGGCCACGCCGCCCGGGGCGGTGTGCGGGGCGGACCGCGCGGTGGCGAGAGGGGCGGTGCGCCGCGCCGCGCCGGGGAGAACGCGGCGAAGGGCACGGCGGGCGGCACCGCGCTGGTCGTGTTCGGCGACCCCGACCAGTCGATCTACGCCTTCCGCGGTGCGGACGTCGGCGGCATCCTCGACTTCCCGGCCACCTTCCCGCGCCCCGACGGGCGGCCCGCCGACGTCGCCGTGCTCGCCACCTGCCACCAGACGCGCGAGCGACTGCTGGCCGCGACCAGGGCGCTGGCCGCCCGGATGCCGCTGTCCCGGCTGCCGGCCGCCGTCGCCCGCGCCCACCGGGGGCTGACGGCCGCCAGGGACGGCGGCCGGGTGGAGGCGTACACCTACCCCACCGCCAACGCCGAGCTGGACAACGTCGCCGACATCCTGCGCCGCGCGCACCTGGAGGACGGGGTGCCGTGGAGCGAGATGGCCGTGCTCGTGCGCGCCGGCGCGCGGGGGCTGCCGGGCGTGCGGCGCGCGCTGACCACCGCCGGGGTGCCGGTGGAGGTCGACGGCGACGACATCCCGCTGCGCACCGAACCGGCCGTCGCGCCGCTGCTCACCGCGTTGCGCGCGGCGGCGACGGCGGTCCTGGCCCAGCGCCCCGGCCAGGGCCCGCACCTGCCGCGCCAACGCCCGGCGCCCGCACAGGCGCCCGCACCGGCGCCGGAGCCGGTGTCCGAGCCGGGCGAGGCCCGTTCGGGTGGGGAGCCGACGCCCCCCGCGCGCACCGGCGCCGCCCCCGAAGCCGACCCCGACTCCGAGTCCGACCCCGACCCCGACCCCGAGTCCGAGGCCCCGGAGACAACCCCCGGCACCGGCTGGCTCTCCGTGGAGACCGCGCTCACGCTGCTCGGCTCGCCGCTGGGCGGCATGGACGCGGCCGACCTGCGCCGCCTCGGCCGGGCGCTGCGCGACGAGGAACGGGCCGCGGGGCGCGCCGTGCCCCGCCCGTCCGACGTGCTGATCGCCGAGGCGCTGGCCGAGCCGGAGCGCCTCGTGGCGCACGACCCGGCGTACGCGCGGGGCGCGCAGCGGCTCGGTCTGCTGCTGCGCAAGGCGCGCGAGCTGCTCGCCGGCGGCGGCACCGCGGAGGAGGCGCTGTGGTGCCTGTGGGACGGCACGCCGTGGCCGCAGCGCCTGGAGCGCGCCGCCTGGCGCGGCGGGGCCGCGGGGCGCAACGCGGACCGGGACCTGGACGCGGTGTGCGCCCTGTTCGAGACGGCCGCGCGCGCGGAGGAGCGCACCGGCGGCCGGGGCGCGCTCAACTTCCTCGAAGAGCTGGACGCCCAGGACATCGCCGCCGACACCCTGACCCGCCGCGCGGTGCGCCCCGACGCCGTGCGGCTGCTGACCGCGCACCGCTCCAAGGGCCTGCGGTGGCGCCTGGTGGTCGTCGCGGGCGTACAGGAGGGCCTGTGGCCCGACCTGCGGCGCCGGGGTTCGCTCCTGGAGGCGGACCGGATCGGCCGGGACGGCATCGCCGAGCCGATGCCGCCGGGCGCGCTGCTGGCCGAGGAGCGGCGGCTGTTCTACGTGGCCGCGACGCGGGCCAGCGAGCGGCTGGTGGTGACCGCCGTGCGGGCCCCCGCCGACGACGGTGACCAGCCGTCGCGGTTCCTGACCGAGCTGGGCGTGGAGCCGGTGGACGTGCTGCACCGCCCGCGCCGCCCGCTGTCGGTGTCCGCGCTCGTCGCGGAGTTGCGCGCCACGACCGTCGATCCGACCGCGTCCGAGGCGCTGCGGGACGCCGCCGCCCAGCGGCTGGCCCGGCTCGCGGCGCTGCGCGACGAGGAGGGCCACCCGCTGGTGCCCGCGGCGCACCCGTACCGCTGGTGGGGCTTGGAGGAGCGCACGCGCGCCGAGGTGCCGCTGCGCGACCGGGACGCGCCGGTGACCCTGTCGGGCAGCGCGCTCGACCAGTTGGTCAACACCTGTTCCCTCCAGTGGTTCCTGGGTCGGGAGGTGAAGGCGGAGCCGCCGTCCACCGCGGCGCAGGGCTTCGGCAACGTCGTGCACGTACTCGCGGACGAGGTGGCCTCCGGCCGCACCCCAGCCGACCTCGCGGTGCTGATGGAACGGCTCGACTCGGTGTGGGACGCGCTCGCCTTCGACGCCCCGTGGAAGTCGCGGCAGGAGAAGGAGAACGCGCGCGCCGCGCTGGAACGCTTCCTGCGCTGGCACGTGATGGAGCGCGGCGGGCGCACCGTCGTCGGCAGCGAGCACGCCTTCGACGTGACCCTCGACGTGGCGGCGTACCAGGTACGCATCCGCGGCTCCATGGACCGGGTGGAGACGGACGCGGAGGGCCGCGCGTACGTGGTGGACTTCAAGACCGGCAAGCAGACCGTCACCCGCGACGCCGTGGCCCACCACCCGCAGCTCGCCGTCTACCAGCTCGCGGTGCGCGCGGGCGCGGTGGACGACCTGTTCGACGGCGCCCGCCCGGAGCCCGGCGGCGCGGAACTGGTCCAGTTGCGCCAGGCCGCGCCCCGCAAGGAGGGCGGCGACGCGCTGCCGAAGGTGCAGGCACAGGAGTCGCTCCCGGCGCCGGCCGCGCCGACCGACCCGGCGGGCGACGGCGCCGGGGACTGGGTGGGCGAACTGCTCGCCACGGCGGCGGGCCGCGTCCTCGACGAACGCTTCGCCCCGACCACCGGCGAGCACTGCAACCGCTGCGCCTTCCGCGCCTCCTGCGGCGCCCGCCCGGAGGGCCGCCACGTGGTCGAGTGACCGCGCGACGGTACGCCCTGGCGCGCGGCCCCCGGGGGGTGGGTGCGGCCCTGGTTCGGCGCGGGCGTGCGTCTCCTCGGCGCGGGCGGGCGCTCTGGTTCGGCGCGGGCGTACGGCTCTGGCCCTGGCCCGGGCACTGAGGGTGGTTCTGGTCACTCCGGCGGCGCCCGGGCGCGCGGCGCGGGGGTCGGTGCGCCGGGGTGAGGGTGGGGCGCGGCAGGCCGCCCGAGCGCTGGGCGGGGGCGCGCTCGTGGGGCCGGCCGATGCGGGGGCGGAGCGGGGCGGCGGCCGGTTCCGCGCGGGGTGCGCGACGGCGGGGTCTGTCAGTGCGGGGCATTAGCCTCACTGGGGTGTCAGCACACCTCACCGACCCCGAGCAGCTCAAGGAGTTGCTCGGCATCCCGTTCACTCCGGAGCAGTTGGCCTGTATCACCGCGCCGCTGGCTCCCCAGGTGATCGTGGCCGGTGCCGGGTCCGGCAAGACGACGGTGATGGCCGCGCGCGTGGTCTGGCTGGTCGGCACCGGCCAGGTCGCGCCGGAGCAGGTGCTGGGGCTGACCTTCACCAACAAGGCGGCCGGCGAGCTGGCCGAGCGGGTGCGCAGGGCGCTGCTGCGGGCCGGCGTCGGCGAGCCGGGCGGCGCCGGGGGAGCCCCGGCCGGGCCCGTGAGTCAGGCCGGCGCGGAGGACGAGGTTCCGGGTGAGCCGCGGATCTCCACGTACCACGCGTTCGCGGGGCAGTTGCTGAAGGACCACGGGTTGCGGATCGGGGTCGAGCCCGGCGCGCGGCTGCTCGCCGACGCCACCCGGTTCCAGCTCGCCGCCCGCGTGCTGCGCACCGCGCCCGGCCCCTATCCGGCGCTCACCCGCTCCTTCGCCGACCTGGTGACCGACCTGCTCGCGCTGGACGGCGAACTGGCCGAGCACCTGGTCCCGGTCGAGCGACTTCGGGAGTACGACACGGAGCTGCTCGCCGCCCTCGACGCCGTCAAGCTCAGCAACGACGACCTGCGCAAGGTGCCCGACGCGGCCCGGGCCCGGCTCGAACTGCTCGACCTCGTCGGCCGCTACCGCGCCGAGAAGCGCCGCCTCGACCTGCTCGACTTCGGCGACCAGATCGCCCTGTCGGCGACCCTGGCGCGCCACCACCCGGAGGTCGGCCGGGCGCTGCGCGCGGAGTTCGCCGTCGTCCTCCTCGACGAGTACCAGGACACGTCGGTGGCCCAGCGGCTCCTGCTGTCGAGCCTGTTCGGCGCGGGCGAGCAGGCGCCGCCCGGTGAGCGGGCGCCGGGTGAGCGGACGTCGCCGGGCGACGGCACGCCGGGCGCGGGGGGAGTCGGCGAGGGCGTGGGGCACGCCGTGACCGCCGTGGGCGACCCCTGCCAGGCGATCTACGGCTGGCGCGGCGCCTCCGTGGCCAACCTGGACGACTTCCCTGAGCACTTCCCCCGCGCGGCCACCCGCCCCGCACACGCGGACGGCCCGTCTTCGCCCATCAACGCTCCCGCCCCCGTCACCGAACCCGCCGCCGTACGGGGCGGCCCGGCCGAGCGGTTCGCGCTCAGCGAGAACCGACGCAGCGGCGGCCGGCTGCTCGCGCTCGCCAACCGGCTGGCCGCGCCGTTGCGCGCCCGGCACGCGGGCGTGGAGGCGCTGCGCCCGGCGCCCGGCGCCGAGCGCGACGGGCTGGTGCGCTGCGCGCTGTTGCCCACGCACGCCGACGAGATGGCCTGGCTCGCGGACTCCATAGCCCACCTGGTGCGTACGGGCACCGAACCGGGGGAGATCGCGGTGCTGTGCCGTACGGCCGTGGACTTCGCCGAGATCCAGTCCGCGCTGGTGAGCCGGGACGTGCCGGTCGAGGTGGTGGGCCTGTCCGGGCTGCTGCACCTGCCCGAGGTCGCCGACCTGGTCGCCGTGTGCGAGGTGCTCCAGGACCCGACGGCCAACGCGGCCCTGGTGCGGCTGCTCACCGGCCCGCGCTGGCGCATCGGGGCGCGCGACCTGGCGCTGCTCGGCCGCCGCGCGCGCGCTCTCGTACGGCGCGACCACGAGAGCCCGGACCAGGACGCCGACCGCCGGCTGGCCGAGGCCGTCGAGGGCGTGGACCCGGCCGAGGCCATCTCGCTGGCCGACGCCCTCGACACCTTCGTCCTCGACACCCCGGCCACGGCCCACCCCGACCAGGGCCACGACCACCATCAGGGCCACGGCCACGACGATGCCCGAACCCAGGACCCGGGCCACACCCAGGACCCGGGTCACAGCCAGGACCCGGGCCCGGACCGGGCGCCGGCCGACGCGGCGCACGACCTGCCGTTCTCGCCGCAGGCCCGCGTCCGCTTCGCCCGGCTCGCCACCGAACTGCGCGAGCTGCGCCGCTCCCTCGGCGACCCGCTCATGGACGTGCTGCACCGCATCCTCGCGGTGACCGGCCTTGAGGTGGAGCTGTCCGCGTCGCCGCACGCGCTGGCCGCCCGGCGCCGCGAGACGCTCGGCAACTTCCTGGACGTCGCCGCCGGGTTCGCCACCCGCCAGGGCGGCGCGTCCGCGCTGGAGGGCGAGCCCACGCTGCTGGCGTTCCTCGGCTTCCTCCGCACGGCGGCCCAGTACGAGAAGGGCCTGGACAACGCGCTCCCGGGCGGCGAGAACACCGTGAAGGTGCTCACCGCGCACAAGTCCAAGGGGCTGGAGTGGGACGTGGTCGCGGTGCCGGGCCTGGTGACGAAGACGTTCCCGAGCGAGCAGTCCCGCGAGTCCTGGACGGCCAGTGCCAGGGTGCTGCCGCACGCGCTGCGCGGCGACGCCGACACCCTGCCCACGGTGGGGAGCTGGGACGCCAGGGGGCTGAACGCGTTCAAGGCCGCGATGAAGGAGCACCAGCGCACCGAGGAACTGCGCCTCGGCTACGTGACCTTCACCCGCCCCCGCTCCCTGCTGCTCGGCTCCGGCCACTGGTGGGGCCCGTCGCAGAAGAAGCCGCGCGGCCCGTCCGCCTTCCTGGAGGCGCTGCGGGAGCACTGCGAGGCGGGCGACGGCGAGATCGAGTCCTGGGCGCCCGCGCCGGAGCCGGGCGAGGAGAACCCGGCGCTGCGCGACCCGGACCCGGACCACGACCAGGACCCGACGGCGCGCGCCGACCGGACCTGGCCGCTGCCGCTCGACCCGACGGCGCTGGCCCGCCGCCGCCGCGCGGCCGACGCCGTCCGCGCCCACCTCGTACGACAGGCCGCCCCGACGCACGCTGAGGCGGCCCCCGGCCCCGCCCCGGAGGCCCCGTCCGGCCACGACGCGCGGCACCCCGCCGCCCAGGCCCCGGCGCCGGGCCGGGGCGCGGACGCGCCGGCCGCCCCCGCCGATCCGTACGACGCCGATCCGTATGACGCCGACCCGTACGACAACACAGCCGCCGGCCGGCCCGGGGAGCCGGTGGGCGAGCGGCTGTCGCCAGAGGAGGCCCGGCTCGCCGCGTCCTGGGACCGGGACCTCGACGCGCTCGCCGGTGAACTGCGCCGGGCCCGCGCGACCGTGCGCGACGTGCTGGTCCCCAGCGCGCTGAGCGCCACCCAACTGCTCCGGCTCGCCGCCGACCCGGACGGCTTCGCCCGCGAGCTGGCCCGCCCCATGCCGCGCCCGCCCCGGCGCGCGGCGCGCCGGGGCACCCGCTTCCACGCCTGGGTCGAGTCGCGGTTCGAGGCCCTGCCGCTGCCCCTGCTCGGCCCGGACGACCTGCCGGGCGCGGACGAGTACGGCGAACCGGACGACGACGGGGGAGACCTGGAGGCGCTCAAGGAGGCGTTCAACCGCACCCCGTACGCCCGGCGCACGCCGTACCGCGTCGAGGCGCCGTTCCAGCTCACGCTCGCCGGCCGAGTGGTCCGCGGCCGGATCGACGCGGTCTACCGCTACCGCGCCCCCGCCGCCCCACGGACCGGCACCGACGCCACCCCCGAGCCGGTCGCGCCCGACGAGCCCCCGCGCGACGAGCCCCCGCACGACGAGCCCGCTCGCGACGAGGCACCGCACGACGCGGCAGCGCACCCGTACACGTACGAGATCGTCGACTGGAAGACGAACCGGGCGCAGGACGCCGACCCGCTCCAGCTCGCCGTCTACCGGCTGGCCTGGGCCGAACAGCACGGCCTGCCGCTGTCCGCCGTCACGGCCACCTTCCTCTACGTCCGCACCGGCGACATCGTCCGGCCGCACCCGCTCCCCGGCCGGGCCGAGATCGAACGCGTCCTGCTCGGCGACGAGCCCACCCCGCCCCGCGGCCCGCGCCCCGACGCGTGACCGCCGGTCACGGCCGGCACGCGCGGAGCCACCGGCCGCCGGGAGCGAGCCACCGGGGGACGAAACGGGGCGGAAACGGGCGGGCGCGGAGGGTGAGCAGGGCCGCGCGCGGGGGCCCGGAACCGTGGCGAGACGGGTCGTCCGGGGCGGATAGGCTCGTCATCATGAGCACCACCCCGGACGACGCTGTCCGCGCCTATGTCGAAGCCCACCGTGCCGCGTTCCTCGACGACCTCGCCGCATGGCTGCGCATCCCCTCCGTATCGGCCGACCCCGGCCGCGCCGGCGACGTCCGGCGCAGCGCCCAGTGGCTGGTGGACAAGCTGCTGGCCACGGGTTTCGTGACGGCGGAGGTCTGGGAGACCGAGGGCGCTCCCGCCGTCTTCGCCGAGTGGCCGTCCGGGGACCCCGAGGCGCCCACCGTGCTGGTCTACGGCCACCACGACGTCCAGCCCGCCGCGCTGGAGGACGGCTGGCACAGCGAGCCGTTCGAGCCGCGGTTCCACGACGGCAAGCTGTACGCGCGGGGCGCGGCCGACGACAAGGGTCAGGTGCTCTTCCACACGCTCGGCGTCCGCGCGCACCTCGCCGCGACCGGCCGCACCGCGCCCGCCGTCAACCTCAAGCTGCTCATCGAGGGCGAGGAGGAGTCCGGGTCGCCGCACTTCCCCGACCTCATCCGCTCCCGCGCCGACCGGCTGCGCTGCGACGCGGTGATCGTCTCCGACACCGGCATGTGGTCCGCCGACACCCCGACGGTCTGCACCGGGATGCGCGGCCTGGCCGACTGCCAGATCGATCTGTACGGGCCTGACCAGGACATCCACTCCGGTTCCTTCGGCGGCGCCGTGCCCAACCCGGCCATGGAGGCCGCCCGGCTCGCCGCGGGGCTGCACGACGCGGACCTGCGGGTGGCGATCCCCGGCTTCTACGACGGAGTGGTGGAGCTGACCGACCGCGAGCGTGAACTCTTCGCCGAGCTGCCGTTCGACGAGGCGCGGTGGCTGCGCACGGCGCACTCGCACGCCACCCTCGGCGAGACCGGTTTCACCACCCTGGAACGCGTCTGGGCCCGGCCGACCGCCGAGGTCAACGGCATCGGCGGCGGCTACCAGGGGCCGGGCGGCAAGACCATCGTCCCCGCCAGCGCCCAGCTCAAGCTGTCCTTCCGGCTGGTGGAGGGGCAGGACGCGGAGAAGATCCAGCAGGCGGTGCGGGAGTGGGTGGCGAAGCGGCTGCCCGCCGGCATCCGGCACGAGATCACCTTCTGGGGCGCGACCCGCCCCTGCCTGACCCCGCTCGACCACCCGGCGCTGCGCTCGGTCGTACGGGCCATGGGCCGCGCCTTCGACAAGCCCGTGCGCTTCACCCGCGAGGGCGGCTCGGGCCCGGCGGCCGACCTGCGCGACGTGCTGGGCGCGCCCGTGCTGTTCCTGGGCATCTCGGTGCCGTCCGACGGCTGGCACGCCCCGAACGAGAAGGTCGAACTCGACCTCCTGATGAAGGGCGTCGAGAGCGCCGCGTACCTCTGGGCCGACCTCGCCGAACACTGGAAGGTGCCGGTGGCCGGGTAGCGGGCCGGCGCCCGGTCGCACGGGGCGCGGGGCCCGGCGGGGCCGGGGGCGCCGCCCGGCGCGCGGGGCCACGGCACGCGCGCGGGCCGCGCGGCCGGGCCGGGACCGGGGCCCGGCCAGGGCCGGGCGCGCGGCCGGTGTGGGCCGGGGCCGGGGCGGCCCGGGCCGCGCGCGCCCGCCGCGCCAGAACGTTTCGCCGAGCCGGGAAGAGAGCACAGCCATGAACCGTTCACATAGGGGGAGTTGGAAGTAACGTGACCACCTGGACCGAACGAACCAACGGCCACTCGATCCCGCTCACGACCCCGAGCGGCGTGGACCGCGCGGCCCACCACCGGCTGGACGAGGCGTGGCTGGCCGCCGCCTGGAGCCACCCCACCACCCGTGTCTTCGTGGTCTCCGGTGGCCAGGCCCTGGTGGACGACACCCCCGACGGCCGCACGGAGCTGGTGATGACCCCGGCCTTCGAGGCCCCCGTCACCGAGACCCACCGCTACTTCCTGGGCACCGACGCCGACGGCGTGCGCTACTTCGCGCTCCAGAAGGACGCCCTGCCCGGCCGCATCGACCAGTCGGCGCGCCCGGCCGGGCTGCGCGAGGCGGGCGCGCTCCTCTCCGAGCGGGACGCGGGTCTTCTGGTGCACGCCGTCGCGCTGGAGAACTGGCAGCGGCTGCACCGCTTCTGTTCGCGCTGCGGCGAGCGGACCGTCATCGCCGCGGCCGGCCACATCCGCCGCTGCCCGGCCTGCGGCGCCGAGCACTACCCGCGCACCGACCCCGCGGTGATCATGCTGGTCACCGACGACCAGGACCGCGCGCTCCTCGGCCGCCAGGTGCACTGGCCCGAGGGCCGCTTCTCCACGCTGGCCGGCTTCGTCGAACCGGGCGAGTCCATCGAGCAGGCCGTCGTCCGCGAGGTGGCGGAGGAGGTCGGCGTCACGGTCGGCGACGTCGAGTACGTCGGCAGCCAGCCCTGGCCCTTCCCGTCCAGCCTGATGCTCGGCTTCATGGCCCGCGCCACCACCTCACAGATCCAGGTGGACGGCGAGGAGATCCACGAGGCCCGCTGGTTCTCCCGCGACGAGCTGCGCGCGGCCTACGAGTCGGGCGAGATGCTCCCGCCGTACGGCATCTCCATCGCCGGCCGCCTGATCGAACTCTGGTACGGCAAGCCGCTCACCCCCTGACCTGCTGCTGACCGGCCGCTCCGGCCGGCCGTTCCGGCCGGCCCGGGCCTCTTCCGCCGCGCTGAACGCAGATCGCCGGGGCACCCCCGTGGGGGCACCCCGGCGATCCGGGCACGCGCGCCGGCACTCCGTCGAACCGGGCCGGCTACGAGCGCGCTATCAGGCGCCGATCTTCTGCTTCACCTGCGCCAACGAGGGGTTGGCGAGGGCCGAGCCGTCCGGGAACAGCACGGTCGGAACGAGCTGGTTGCCGTTGTTCACCTGCTCGACGAACTTCGCCGACTCCGGGTCTTGCTCGATGTTGATCTCGGTGTACGCAATTCCCTCGCGGTCCATCTGGCCCTTCAAACGGCGGCAGTAGCCGCACCAGGAGGTGCTGTACATCGTCACGGTGCCCGACATCGGTCCTCGCGCTCCTTCGGCTTGGCGTCGCGTGATTACGGTCGTACAACGCGCACTCACCCTCCGCCATTCCCGCCCGCCCGACCCGCCTCGCCCCGCTGCCGCCCCGGCCGCCGGCAGCGCCTGCCCGCCGCTGGTGGGGCTCTGTGGGGACCGGGGGAACTCGGGAGAACTCGGGGGCACTCGGGCGCGCACCGACCGGCACGGCGCGCTCACCGACCGCCTCGCGGTGCCCGCGCCGCCATCATCGGTTCATACGACCGCAACCCTCGGGCTGTGGACAACCGGGACGACCCCGTCCCCACACCTGGCAGCATGGCGGGGTGACAGCAAGCAACGCACCCCTCGCTTCCGGCGGCGGACAGCCCACCGCGCTCTTCCCGAGCGCCCCGGACTCCGCCGACGCGGTGCTCGACGGCCTGGACGCCGAGCAGCGCGAGGTCGCCATGGCCCTGCACGGCCCGGTGTGCGTCCTCGCGGGCGCGGGCACGGGCAAGACCCGCGCGATCACCCACCGGATCGCGTACGGGGTGCGTGCGGGCATCCTCCAGCCCGCCAGCGTCCTCGCCGTGACCTTCACCAACCGCGCGGCGGGCGAGATGCGCGGCCGGCTGCGCCAGCTCGGCGCGGGCGGCGTGCAGGCGCGCACGTTCCACTCGGCGGCGCTGCGCCAGCTCCACTACTTCTGGCCGAAGGCGATCGGCGGCGAGATGCCCCGGCTGGTGGAGCGCAAGGCCCAGCTCGTTGCCGAGGCCGGCGCGCGCTGCTCCATCCGCCTCGACCGCAACGAGCTGCGGGACGTCACCAGCGAGATCGAGTGGTCCAAGGTCACCCAGACCGTCCCCGAGGAGTACCCGGCCGCCATCGCCAAGTCCCCGCGCGAGGCCCCCCGCGACCCGGCCGAGACCAGCCGGATCTACGCGATGTACGAGCAGCTCAAGCGGGACCGCGGAGTGATCGACTTCGAGGACGTGCTGCTGCTCACCGTCGGCGTCCTCCAGGACCGGCTCGACATCGCCGATCAGGTGCGCGGCCAGTACCAACACTTCGTGGTGGACGAGTACCAGGACGTGAGCCCGCTCCAGCAGCGCCTGCTCGACCTGTGGCTCGGCGACCGGGACAGCCTGTGCGTCGTCGGCGACGCCAGCCAGACGATCTACTCCTTCACCGGCGCCACCCCCGACCACCTGCTCCACTTCCGCACCCGCCACCCGACGGCCACCGTCGTCAAGCTGGTCCGCGACTACCGCTCCACGCCCCAGGTCGTCCACCTGGCCAACGGCCTGCTCGCCAGCGCGCGCGGGCGCGCCGCCGAGCACCGCCTGGAGTTGATCTCCCAGCGCGACCCGGGCCCCGAGCCGGGCTACGCGGAGTACGCGGACGAGCCCGCCGAGGCCGAGGGCACCGCCCGCCGCATCAGCGAACTCCTCGACGCGGGCGTCCCCGCCAGCGAGATCGCCGTGCTCTACCGCATCAACGCCCAGTCCGAGGTCTACGAGCAGGCGCTCGCCGACCAGGGCATCGCCTACCAGTTGCGCGGCGCCGAGCGGTTCTTCGAGCGCGCCGAGGTGCGCGAGGCGGGGCTGCTCCTGCGGGGCGCGGCCCGCGCGGGCGGCGCCGCGCCGGGCCTGGAGGACGCCGACATAGCCTCCCAGGTGCGCGCCGTGCTGGGCACCCGAGGCTGGGCGCCACAGCCCCCGGCGGGCTCGGGCGCGGTCCGGGACCGCTGGGAGTCGCTGGCGGCCCTGGTGCGGCTCGCGGAGGAGTTCGTACGGGCCCGGCCCCAGGCGACCCTGCGCGACTTCGTGGTCGAGCTGGACGAGCGGGCCGCCGCCCAGCACGCCCCCACCGTCGAGGGCGTGACCTTGGCCTCACTGCACGCCGCCAAGGGCCTGGAGTGGGACGCGGTGTTCCTGGTGGGGCTCACCGAGGGCATGATGCCGATCAACCACGCCCGGAGCGACGAGCAGATCGAGGAGGAGCGCCGCCTGCTGTACGTGGGCGTCACCCGGGCCCGCCGCCACCTCACCCTCTCCTGGGCGCTGTCCCGCTCGCCCGGGGGCCGCCCGTCCCGCCGGCCCAGCCGCTTCCTGGACGGCCTGCGCCCCGGCTCCGGCAGCGCCGCCCCGCGCCGCTCGGCGGCCCAGGGCACCGCTGCCGCCGGCAGCGTGGAGCGGGGCGCCAGCCCGCGCCGCCGGCCACGGGGCCCGGTGCGCTGCCGGGTGTGCGGTCGGTCACTGACGGACCCGGGCGAGATGAAACTGATGCGGTGCGAGGACTGCCCCTCCGAGCTTGACGAGGGGCTCTACGACCGGCTCATCGAGTGGCGGGCCGAGCAGGCGGCCCAACTGGGCCAGCCCGCGTTCTGCGTCTTCACCGACAAGACCCTGCTCGCCATCGCCGAGGCGGTCCCCGACTCCGAGGCCCAGCTCTCCGCCATCCCCGGAGTCGTGGCGCGTAAGCTCCGTAAGTACGGCTCTGACGTGCTCGCACTCTGCGCCGGAGAGGATCTCGTGGGCCGGGACGAGCCCGAGAAAAACTCGTCGAAAAAATAGTTTGCGCGTGCGGAGGGCGTACCCATAGCCTTCCGAACACGGAGACAGCGGGCCTTCCGAGATCCGATGGATTCGTGTTGTACTGACCTTCCTGGGCTGGTCCTGCCGGACGAGCCCCGAGACGCCGAGAGGAGGCGAAGACCAAATGATCATTTCGATTGCCACCACCAAATTGACCGATCGCTCGGTCGTCGCCGCCTGCCCGCTCGGCTTCTCCCTGCAGGGCACCGGTGTGTCCGTCGGCGTGCCCAGCCTCGGCCTGGCCAGCTTTGGCACCTCCGCCGTGCGCATGGACTCCCTGGCGACCCTCCCAGTTCGGGAGCTCGGTATCGAGCGACCGATCCAGGCACCCGCAGTGGCAGCAGTGGCGCAGGCCGAGACCTACGCCATGGCAGCGGCTAATGGTGCCGAAAACCAGACGAAGCACCACCAGATGTGGGCCTCTCGCGGGCTTGAACCCTGGAGTGATCCAACCTGATCGGCGATCAGGTCGGCACCTTCCAGGGCCGCGAAACCCACACCGGGTTTCGCGGCCCTTTTGATTTGCCCTCCTGGCCGCCCAGGGGGGAGACGCAGAGCCCGGCCACCAGCCGGGCCAACACAGACGAGGAAGTCACCACCGTGCAACTCAAGGCGCACACCCCGTCCGTCGCGACCGACCTGATCCCCCCGCCAGACCCCTCGGAGGACTCCTTGACCCCGGCCCCGCTCACCGCTCTGACCGAGTTGGATGACGCCATCGAGAGCCTCGGTGAAGCCGTGCCCTGTCGTTCGTACGACCCGGAGGTCTTCTTCGCCGAGTCGCCCGCCGACGTCGAGTACGCCAAGTCGCTGTGCCAGACCTGCCCGCTGCGTGAGGCGTGCCTCGCCGGGGCGAAGGACCGGCGCGAGCCCTGGGGCGTCTGGGGTGGCGAGCTCTTCGTGCAGGGCGTTGTCGTAGCTCGGAAGCGGCCCCGTGGCCGCCCGCGCAAGAACCCGGTCGTGGCATGAACACCCCGGGAACCATCGACCGCCCCGCGACGCACGACCCCAAGAAGCAGGACCCGACGATGCCAACCACCGACGAACCCACCCTGGTTCACCCCCCGCGCCACACCACCGACGCGCCCGAGGCGCGACAGAACAGGACCCGCGAAATGCAACTCATCCCAGAAGCCTTGGCTCGTGCCCATATGCACGAGCGCCTGCACGAGGCCGAGTCCGAACGCAGGGCCGTGCGCCTTGCCACCGCCCGCCGCATGCAGCGTCGGGCCGAGCGCGCGTCGCTGCGCGCCCGCCGTGCCCTGGCCATGGCGGTCATGAACTGAAGGGCTGTCGGCCGGTGAACGGTCGGTAGTCCGAGGCGATCGACCGTGGCCTCGGCCGGAGGGAGAACCCTCCGACGCCGCACCACGACCGAGGACGAGCGATCGCCCACCCGCAACAACAACGAATAGTGCCGAATTTCTGGGGGCGGGTCCGAGAGGACCCGCCCCCAGCGCGTTTCCCACTCGGCTCATCAGGGGGCGCGTTGGTCCCGCCACTCGCCACGGGCGGAGTTATCGTCAGCGAGTGGACCAGACGTCACGTGAACCGATGCCTCCCGACGGCGAATCCGTCCGCTGCGCCCACTGCGGCGCCGTCGCTTCCGGCACGCCCATGACCTGGAGTTGCTCCGTCGAGAACGGCGTGCGCCATTACTTCTGCGAAGCATGTGCCCGCGAGAACATCAGAGCCATCGAGGGGCGACTCGACTCGGCTTGGTGGTAGCCCGGATCGCCCCGAAGCCCACCGAGGCACCTCGGAGTGCCGCGGGGTGGCGCGGAACGGCGCGGGGTTCAGCGGGCTGAGAGTCGTCGGAGTGCTGCCCCGGTGGCTCGACAGGGTCGCGGGACCCGGCCGGGGCGGCGGCGAGGCCGGGGCCGTCCAGCCGGAGCCGTTCGGCTCGCGGTGTGCGAAGGCGAAGGGCTGGCGGGAGCGGGGGCGTTGGGTTTCGGCGCGGGCCGCGCTGTCCCGTCACGCTCGGGCGTCGGGGCCGTGGTCTTCCGCGCCAGGGTCGGTGAGGCGGCGCGTGGCTGAGGCGGCGCATGGCTGAGGTAGCGCCTGGCTGAGCGGGCGTGGCCGAGGCGGGCGTGGCCGAGGCAGCGCCTGGCCGAGGCGGTCAGGTGGTCGGCCGTCCGGCCCGGGGCGGGGGCCCGGGCCTGAGCCTGGGCCGGTCAGGCCGAGGTCTCCTCCGCGACATCGTGCTCCAGCGCTGCCGGGGCGTCCTCGGGTGCCGGGGCCGCCAACTCGTCCGTGGCTGCCTCGTCCGCGACCGCGAACCCGGGCACCCACGCCTCGATCTCGTCCCGCATCCGCACCGTGGCGCCGAGCTGGGACAGCACCCCGATGGTGCTCATGCTCACACGGTGGATCAGCAGGTAGGAGGGCGGCAGGTTGAGCTGTCGGCCCAGGTCGTAGGCGGGCGAGCGGCGGTCGGCCAGGGTGGTCGCCTGGCCCCGTATCCACTCCCGGGTGAACGTGAACTCCTCCTGCTGGGCCGGCTCGATGATCGGGAGCAGGTAGTCCATGAGCGCCTCCGAGTCGAGCTGGAGGTCCGGCTTGATGAACCCCTGCTCTCGCAGCAACTCCTGGACCTCGTCGCCCTCGCCGTCCAGCAGCATCCGCAGCGTGACGCCGATGTGCGGCGGCAGGCCGTCGGGCAGCCGGTCCACCGTGCCGAAGTCCATGACGCCCAGCTTCCACAGCTCCGGCGGCCCGTCCTCCGCGTCCCCCACGACCAGGCGGAAGTTGCCCGGGTGCGGGTCGGCGTGGAGCAGTCCGGTGCGCGCGACGCCCGAGAACAGGAACAGGGTCAGCAGTTGACCCGCCCGGTCGCGCTGCTCCCGCGTGCCGTTCGCGATCACCTCGGAGAGCGGTATGCCCTCCATCCACTCGGTGACCAGCACCTGGTCGGACTGGTGGACCACGCCGGGGACGGTGAAGTCCGGGTCGCCCTCGAACTCCTCCGCGTAGGTCCGCTGGGCCTGCGCCTCCAGCTCGTAGTCCAACTCCTCGGACACCCGGTCGCGCAACTCGGCGATCAGCGGCTTGACCTCGATGCCCGGCACCAGGGGGCCGAGCAGCCGGGAGAGGCGGCCGAGTTGGGTGAGGTCGGAGAGCAGCGCCTCGCCCGCGCCCGGGTACTGCACCTTGACCGCGACGGAGCGCCCGTCGTGCCAGGTGGCCCGGTGCACCTGGCCGATGGAGGCAGCCGCGGCCGGCTTGTCGTCGAACTCCAGGAACAGGTCGCGCCAGTCGTCCCCGAGGCGGCTCGCCAGCGCCGCGTGCACCGAGCGGGTGGGCATCGGGGGCGCGGCTTCCTGGAGCTTCGTCAGCGCGGCCCGATAGGGCTTGGCGATCTCCTCGGGAAGCGCGGACTCGAAGACCGACATCGCCTGTCCGAGCTTCATGGCGCCGCCCTTGAGCTCACCGAGCACCTTGAACAACTGCTCGGCCGTGCGCTGTTGCAGCTCCCGTGCGACGATCTCCGCCGGCCGGCCACCGATGCGCTTGCCAAGGCCCCAGGTGGCCCGGCCTGCGAAACCCAGTGGTAGTGCGGCCAGCTTGGCGGTGCGGGTGACCGCCTTGCGGGGTAGATCAGACATGCGCCCCTCCAACTCCAACTGAGTTCCCCCGGGGCGGACCCCGGGCCCCCGTCGTCCACCCAGCGGACGCCGGTCTACCCGGACATTGTCGCCTGCGACCCTTCACTGTTCGATGAATATTCCGCAACCGAAGCGGTCATCGTGGCGCATGCGCAGTCCGGGTGCGGCGCGATGGGCCGCAGGTCCCAGGCTAGTCCCGGCAGTGTGAGCTCCAACCGGGCCCCCACGCTGGGCGGCGCCCCACCGTCGAGGAAGGCCAGGGCCTGCGCCGCCGCCAGCCCGGCCACCGTGGTCGCCAGCGCCGCGTCGCAGGCCGGGGCGGGCGCCCGGCGGCCCGACTGCCACTGGGCCAACAGCCGAGGCCAGCCGGGCTCCCGCTCCGCGCGCCGGATGGCCATGCACGCCGCGCAGCAGGTCGCGCCCGGCACCACGAGGGGGCCCACCACTCCCGTGCCCTCCAGGACCCCGGCGTACAGATGCGGGGTCCCCGTGGTGATCAGCGGCTCGGCGGTGTCCGGCTCCGGGGCGTACACCGCCAGGCCGTCGCGCGGGGCCAGCACCACCAGGCTCAGGCCACGGGGCTCGGCCGGGGCGCGCGGCGAGCGGCGCGCGACGGCCGCGCTCCGCACCAGGCGGCGGGCCGCGGCGTCCCGGCGCTCCCCGACCTGATCCGGCGCGGTCCCCGCCGGCAGCACATCCCACGGCTCGACGCAGCCGCCGTCCTGCACGTCCACCTGTCCGACGCCGGCGGCCGACAGCAAGGCCGCCACCGCCGCCCCGACGCGGCCGGCACCTCGGACCTGGACACGCGCGGCGCGCCTGGCTCCCAGCAGCCGCAGCCCGGCGTCCGGCTCCGGGTGTCGTACCGACAGGGCCGCGAGGTCGGCCCGCAGGCGCTCCATCGCCCCCGGGTCGTCCCGGACGAGGGCGGCCGGGCCCGCGCTCGCCCACGGGTCGTCGATCACCCCGGCCGCGACGAGGCGGGCCACGACGGCGTCGGCCCTCCCCTCCGGCAGGCCCATCGCCCGCGCCTCCTGGCGCAGCAGGGGCAGCCCCCGGGTGCCGTCGAGCAGGCCGATGAAGCTGGTGGTCGCCGTGTCCAGGGGGCCGACCACCACGGCATGCGAACGCGTGATCCCGAGTTGCACGGTGTCCCGGCTGCGCCAGGCCCGGCGCAGCGCCGGCTTGAGCCGCGGATGGGAGGGGAGCGGCGCCGCCTCACTGGTCGGCGTTGTCATGTCGGAGGGCGACCAGCCGGTGCCCCCTCGCGCCGGCCGGCCCGACCGTGGACCCGGCGGCGGGGCCGTGGACGGAGCCGCCTTCGGCGCGCTCCTCCTCCGGGGCGGCTGTCCCGGAGGAGGAGCGGGTCGCGAGGCGGCGGCGCGGGGCGGAGTCGGGTGTGTGGAGCGCATGGTGGTCCCCCTCTTTCCTGGTCTTCGGGCGGGGCGCGGTGGGCGTCCGGGCGTCTTGTCGTGTGATCGCCGTGGTGATCTCCGTGGGCCCAGCATGGACACTTCGTACGGTGGCCGCCGGAAGTTATCCACAGGGGGCCGCGATAGTCGTACAAGCTGCTCGGACGGGCGGGTGGTTCGATCGCCATCCGCGTGCGGGGCGGGACTTCGCGTACCGCTACCGGGTAACGTCGAGGCGTGCCCGCCGACCCATCCCCTCGCTTTTCTTCGAGAGCCCGCCCGGGTGAGGGTTCCTCCAGCGCGAGCTGGGGGAGTGCCGCCGGGGAAACCCCGTTGCAGAGCGTTCCCAGAGCCAAGCGCCTCCCTCCCGGCCCCCAGCGACGCGACCCGCAGACGAGCGCCGTCGAGATCAGGCGGAGCAGCCGGCGGCGCCGGACGGTCTCCGCCTATCGCGAGGGCGACCGCACCATCGTGTTGCTGCCGGCCCGCATGTCGGAGGCGGAGGAGCAGCGCTGGGTGGGCGTGATGCTCGACAAGCTCGCCGCGCAGGAGAGCAAGCGGATGCTGGGCGACGCCGACCTGGCGGCCCGCGCGGAACTCCTCTCCGAGCAGTACCTGGCGGGGCGGGCCACGCCGAACACGGTGCGCTGGGTCACCAACCAGAACACCCGCTGGGGCTCCTGCACCCCCGCCGAGGGCAGCATCCGGCTCTCGCACCGGTTGCAGGGCATGCCGGAGTACGTCCTCGACTACGTGCTGTTGCACGAGCTGGCCCACCTCCTGGTGCCCGGCCACGGGCCCTCGTTCTGGCGGCTCCTCGACGCCTATCCCCGTACGGAGCGGGCGCGGGGTTACCTGGAGGGCGTCGTGGCGGCGGGGCGGTTGCCGCACCTGCCCGAAGCACGCAGCGAGTAGCGCGCCCCCGCCGTCCATCGCGCGCTCTTCACTTCCACCCCGGCCCCGCGACTTCCACCCCGGCCCCGTGGCGGGGTTCCCGCCGCTCGCTCGGTGCCGGAGCGCGTTCCGCCGGCCCGGCCAGGCCGTGTCGACGCACCCCCGGAGCACGCCGGTGCCGGCTGGGTGGAACCACCGGGCCCGGGGGGCTCGTCTCTCGGGTCACTGTCGCCGGACACGGGCGTCGCCGCTCCGTTCGCGGGGGCTTTCTCCCTGGTTTTCGGGGGATGTCCCCGAGGTCGTGGGGCGCGCGACGGGGAGGCCGCGCCCCAGCGGGCCCGGTCGCCCCGGTATCCCCCGTCCGTGTCGTCAGCGGTTAGCCTGACGCGCAACGCACACACGGTTTCGGGATGGGGGACGGTCGTTACGTATGGCCAGGGAATTCCAGCGCGGCCACAAGGCCAAGATCAGCGATCTGACGGCGGGGAGGGACCTGTACGTCGGCGTGCAGATCGCCGGACCCGGGCTCTCCTTCGACATCAGTTGCTTCGGCCTCGACGGCGATGAGCGACTCTCCGACGACCGTTACTTCATCTTCTTCAACCAGCCCAAGTCGCCCGAGGAGGCGATCCAGCAGCTCGGCCCGCAGGCCGGGGACACCGAGTCCTTCCGGGTGACGCTCGACAGCATTCCGCCGCGGATCCAGAAGCTCTCGTTCACCGCGACCATCGACGGCGCCGGCCAGATGTCGCAGGTCGGGCCCGGTTACATCCGCATCGTCGCCGGTGGGGAAGAGGTGGCGCGGTACGCGTTCACCGGCGCGGAGTTCAGCACCGAGCGGGCGGTGATGCTCGGCGACTTCTATCTCAAGGACGTCTGGCGGTTCGCCGCCGTCGGCCAGGGCTTCGACGGCGGGCTCGAAGCGCTGCTCAAGAACTTCGGCGGCGAGGTCGCCGAGGAGGAGCCCGCCCCGGCACCCGCGCCGGCGCAAGGCGCCACCCCCGGCTTCGCGCCCCCCGGCGGCCAGGCCGCCCCCGCCGCGCCCACACCCGCCCCCGCGCCCAGCTTCGGCGCCCCCGCCGCCAGCCCGCCGCAGGCTCCCGTGCCCCCGGCGCCCCAGCCGCAGGCCCCCGCCCCGCAGCCGTCGGCCCCCGCGCAGCCGCAGGCGCCGATGCACTCGGCCCCGACCATGGTCGCGCCCCTCGCGCCCCCCGGCGGCGCCGTGCCACCCCCGAGCCAGCCCGGCCCGCCGCCGGGCTACCCCGGCCAGCCGGCGCCGTACGGCGCGCCCGGCGGTGGCCAGCCCGCGCCCGGACAGTTCGCGCCGGGCCAGCCCGCGCCGCCGCAGGCCCCGTACGGTCAGCCGCAGGGCCAACCGGCGCCCTTCCCCGGCCAGCCAGGACCCGGCCAGCCCGGCGTCCAGGGCTACCCGGGGCAGCCCGCGCCCGCTCCGTACGGTCAGCCGCAGCCGGGTCAGCCGCAGGGTTACCCGGGACAGGGCGGCGCGCCCGGTGCTCCGACGGGCGCCGGCGTGCAGGCCGCGCTCGCCAAGTACCGCGAGGCGCCGACCGGTCAGCGGTGGACGCCGCAGAACCCGCGCCTGGTCAGGGTCGACCTCGGCGTCGGCGGGCAGCCCGTGCTCGCCAAGCAGGGCACGATGGTGCTGTACCAGGGCAAGGTCGACTTCAGCTACAAGGGCGCCGGGTTCCGGGGTCGCGTCGTCGGCAACGCGACCGGCCAGGAGATGCAGCTCATGCGCTGCACGGGGCAGGGGCAGGTGTTCTTCGCGGAGAACGCGGCCGAGGTGCACCCCATCGAGCTGCAGGGCGACGCGATCTGCGTCTCCGCCGAGAACGTGCTCGCCTTCGACGAGTCGCTCCAGCATGAGGTCCGCCGCATCGAGGGGCACGGCATCCCCG
Organism: Streptomyces sp. MGP-BFMKR1; assembly: GCF_057766585.1. NCBI lineage: Bacteria > Bacillati > Actinomycetota > Actinomycetes > Kitasatosporales > Streptomycetaceae > Streptomyces > Streptomyces sp. MGP-BFMKR1. The sequence goes on along the minus strand of NZ_CM173408.1, from coordinate 2,803,468 downwards.
GCGGCGCCCTGTTCACCATGCAGTTCCAGGGCACCGGGACCGTGATCGTCAAGACCCAGGGCACGCCCGTGGTGCTGCCCGTGACGCCCACGACGTTCGCCGACAGCAACGCCATCGTCGCCTGGTCGGCCGCCGCGCAGGTGATCATCTCCAGCCAGGTGCGGCTGCGCCGCAACGCCTTCCCCGGCCACAGCGGGGAGGCCGTGAACCTCCAGTTCCGGGGCGCGCCCGGCAACTTCATCGTCGTCCAGCCCTACGAGGTCTGAGGGAGCCCGTCATGAACCAGCAACTACTCGCGGGCTACGCCCCGACCCCCGTCACCGCGCGGATGGAGAACCACGGCAACAGCATGCTCAAGGTCGCCATGCAGAGCGGCCAGGACCTGTTCGCCCGCACCGGCTCGATGGTGGCCTACGAGGGCTTCGTCCAGTACGAGCCGAACCCGCCCGCCGTACGCCAGATGGCCTCCCAGTGGCTCACCGGCGAGGGCGCGCCCCTGATGAAGTGCAGCGGCGACGGGTTGCTCTACCTCGCCGACTACGGCGCGGACGTCGTCTGCGTCAACCTGGCCGGCGACTCGCTCTCGGTCAACGGCACCAACCTGCTCGCCTTCGACGCGCACCTCCAGTGGGGGGTGCAGCGCGTCAAGGGCATGGCCAAGTTCGCCGGTCAGGGCCTGTTCAACGTCGGCATCTCGGGCACCGGTTGGGTCGCCCTGACCTCGCGTGGCACGCCGATCGTGGTGGACTGCGGGCGTGGCGAGGACGAGACGTACGTCGACCCGGACGCCCTGGTCGCCTGGTCGACCAACCTCAAGATGAAGGGGAAGCGCAGCTTCAAGGCTTCCTCGATGATCGGCCGGGGCAGCGGCGAGGCGTACCAGCTCGGCTTCTCCGGCCAGGGCTTCGTCGTGGTCCAGCCCAGCGAGGACAGCACTGACCGGCTCCGGGCGCGGGGCTGAGGGGGAAGAACACATGCAGAGTCCGCTCTTCGGCCACACCGAGACCCAGTCGCAGGACCGCTACGCGATGCAGAACCCGCAACTGCTGCGGGTCTCCCTGACCGGCCACGACGACGTCCTCGCCCGCAAGGGGGCGATGGTCGCCTACCAGGGGCTCATCGAGTTCGACGGCGAGTACCAGACGCAGGGCCAGCGTCGCGCGCGCGCCCAGACCGGCGAGGGCCTGGACCTGATGCGCTGCTCGGGACAGGGCGTCGTCTACTTCGCGAACCTCGCGCAGTACGTGCACGTCGTGGACGTCGACCACGAGGGGCTCACGGTGGACAGCGCGTACGTCCTCGCGCTCGACTCCGGGCTGCACTGGGAGACCATCGCGGTGGACGGCCAGTTCGGCGTCTCCGGCTCGGGCAAGTACAACCTCAACATCTCGGGCCAGGGCAAGGTCGCGCTGATGACCTCGGGGCAGCCGCTGGTGCTCCAGGTGACGCCGGACAAGTACGTCAACGCCGACGCCGACGCCATCGTGGCCTGGTCCAGTTCGCTGCGCGTCCAGATGCAGGCCCAGACCCACTCGTCGGGCGTGTGGCGGCGCCGGGGCAACACCGGCGAGGGCTGGGAACTCAGCTTCCTCGGCCAGGGGTACGCCCTCGTCCAGCCCAGCGAACTGCTGCCGCCGCAGAACGCGGTGGTGGGGCAGGGCGCCGCGGCCCAGTTCGGCATGGGGCAGCAGGGCGCCCGAGGTCAGAACCAGGGCAACGTCTGGACGAACAACCGCTGACCCCGCGCGCCCCCGAGGCGAGCCGGCCCGGCCACGGCGCCGCCGGCTCGCCTCGTCCTCTGCCCAGGGGCCGCGGGCGTCGTGTCACTGCTGGTCGCGCGTCAGCGCGGGCAGCGGGCGCGCGACCGGCCGGGTCAGCCCCTCGCGCGCGCCGCGGCCCCGTCGCCCGGCGTACGGCCGCGCCCCGGCCCGTGCCGTCGGGCCCCGGGGCGCGCGCCGTCGCTCACAGCAGCGCGCGGGTGCGCTCCACCAGGCGTACCACCGAGTCGTCGGCCACCGCGGCCACCTGGTCGTAGTCGAACCAGCGCACGTCGAGGGACTCCTCGCTCACCATGACCCGCGCGTCGGCGGGCGCGAGCGCCGCGTACTGCACGTCCAGGTGCCAGGCGCAGGGCGTGTGGTGCTTGTCCAGGCGCACCGGGCCGCCCGGCAGCAGCGTCAGCCCGGCGATGCCGGACTCCTCGGTCGCCTCGCGCAGGGCCGCCTCCGCGAGGGTGGCGTCCCGTGGCTCGCAGTGGCCGCCCATCTGGAGCCACATCCGCAGCTTGCGGTGGAGCGTGAGCAGCACCCGCCCCCGGGGCGGGTCGATGACCAGCGCACTGGCCGTCAGATGCCCGTCCCGGCACGCCTTCCACATCCCGTCCGGGTGCGCGGCCAGGTGCTCCGCGTACGCCGTCCGCAGCCGCTCCTGCTCCCCGTCGGGCGCCGGCCACTCGCGCAGCGCGCGGGTGGCCGCCGCGTGCAGCGTCGTCGACGCCGTCACCGGTCGCGCTCGCCGCCGCCGTCGCCCTCGTCGCCCCGCTCGCCCTCACGGTCGCCGTCCCGCTGGTCGGCGGCCGTGTCGCCGGGGGACGCGTCGCCCTTGCTGAGGTTCGGGCCGCTCGCCGCCTCGCCGAGCATCTTGTCCAGCTCGGAGAAGTCGAGCTGCTCGCGGTGGACGAACCCGTCCGGGTCGTCCAGGTCGGCGGCGGTGGGCAGCATGTCCGGGTGCTCCCACAGCGCGTCCCGGCCGTCCAGGCCGCGGGCGTCGGTGAGCGAGGCCCACAGCCGGGCCGCGTCCCGCAGCCGCCGGGGCCGCAGCTCCAGGCCGATCAGCGTGGCGAAGGTCTGCTCGGCGGGCCCACCGCTGGCGCGGCGGCGGCGCAGCGTCTCGCGCAGCGCGTCGGCGGACGGCAGGTGGGGCGCCGCCGCGGCGTGCACGACCGCGTCCACCCAGCCCTCGACCAGCGCCAACGCGGTCTCGAGCCGGGCCAGTGCCGCCTTCTGCTCCGGGGTGTCCTCGGGCTGGAACATGCCCTGCTGGAGCGCTTCCTGAAGCTGCTCGGGGTGGGTCGGGTCGAGCTGTCCGACCGCGTCCTCCAGCTTGGCGGTGTCCACCTTGATGCCGCGCGCGTACCCCTCGACGGCGCCGAACAGGTGCGAGCGCAGCCACGGCACGTGGGCGAAGAGACGCTGGTGGGCCGCCTCGCGCAGCGCCAGGTACAGGCGCACCTCCTCCTGCCGCACGCCGAGCCCCGCGCCGAACGCCTCGACGTTCGTCGGCAGCAGCGCCGCCTTGCCCGCGGGCCCGAGCGGCAGCCCGATGTCGGTGGAACCGACGACCTCGCCGGCGAGCACGCCGAGGGCCTGCCCGATCTGGGTGCCGAACATCGCGCCGCCCATGGAGCGCATCATGCCGAGCAGCGGCCCAGCCATGGCCTGCATCTCCTCCGGCAGGACGTTGCCCATCGCCGAGCCGACCTGCTCGGCGACCGGGTCCACCAGGTCCTTCCAGACCGGCAGGGTCGCCTCGATCCACTCGGCCCGGCTCCAGGCCACCGCCGACGCGGCCCCCGACGGCAGGGAGGTCACGCCGTCCAGCCACAGGTCCGCCAGGCGCACGGCCTCCTCGACCGCCGCCCGCTCCTTGGGCCCGACGCTCACGTCCTTGCTCTGGCCCTCGCCCTGACCGGCCGCGCCGCCCTGCGCCACGGTCTGCCGGGCGATGTCCTTGGCCATGTCCCAGTTCACCGGGCCACCCTCGTACGAGAGCATCTGGCCGAGCTGCTGGAAGGCGGCGCCCAGGTCGTTCGGGTTCAGCGAACCGAACATCGCGGCGAACGGGTTGTCCGCGCCGCTGCCCCCGCCGAAGCCGAACGGATTCGCGGGTCCCGGGCCACCGCCCTGGCTGTCCTTCTTCTTGCCGTCGTCGCCGTCCTCCGGCTCCTCCGGCGGAAGGCCAAATCCAAATGGGGTGTCACTCACGGGTTTCCTCGGCTCGTAGGGCCATCGGCTCGGGGCCGACAGCGACTGCCCGACAACACCACCAGCGTAGACACCCAGCCGCTATCAGGGCTCGGTGCTTCGCCGACCGGATGCCTGCGGCAGGATGGACAGCGCCTGGTACGTACGCGTCAGTTCTCTTACGTACAGAAGACAACCGCTGGAGCCGCCCGGTGAGTTCCCCAGATCCGACCGTTCGCGCAGCGCGAAACGATCCGCCCCCCGAGCATTCGGCCCGCCAGGAGCCGCCCTCCGCGCCCCTGCGGCGCCCCGTCGTGGCCGTCACGGGCGCCGCGTCGGGCGTCGGCGCGCTGCTGACCCGCAGGCTCACCGAGTCCGACGAGGTCAAGCGGGTGCTGGCCATCGACGAACGCCGGGGCGAGGTCGGCGAGGCACGCTGGCACGTCCTCGACGTGCGCGATCCCATCATCGCCGACAAACTGCGCGGCGCCGACGTCGTCGTGCACCTCGCCACCGACCTGGACCTGGAGACCGACGCCGAGGCCAGAACGGCGTACAACGTGCGCGGCACCCAGACCGTGCTGACCGCGGCGGCGGCGGCCGGGGTGCGCCGCGTGGTGCTGTGCACCTCCGCCATGGTCTACGGCGCGCTGCCCGACAACGACGTACCCCTCTCGGAGGACGCCGAGCTCCGCGCCACGGCCGAGGCCACCGGCGTCGGCGACCTGCTGGAGATCGAACAGCTCGCCAAGCGCGCGCCCCGCGCGCACCCCGGCCTCAACGTCACCGTCGTACGCCCCGCGCTGCTGGTCGGCGGCACCGACACCGCCCTCACCCGCTACTTCGAGTCGCCCCGGCTGCTCGTGGTCGCCGGATCGCGCCCCACCTGGCAGTTCTGCCACGTCGATGACCTGGTCAGCGCCCTGGAGTACGCGGTGCTTGAAAAGGCCGAGGGCGAGCTGGCCGTCGGCTGCGACGGCTGGCTGGAACAGGAGGAGGTCGAGGAGCTGACCGGCATCCGACGCATGGAGCTGCCGTCGGCGGTGGCCCTCGGCGCCGCGTCCCGGCTGCACCGGCTCGGCCTCACCCCGTCCCCGGCGGGCGACCTCGCGTACACCATGCACCCCTGGGTGGTCAGCGGCAGCCGGCTGCACGACGCCGGCTGGCGGCCCCGGTGGACCAACGAGGAGGTGCTGGCCGAACTCCTCGAGGAGGTCGCGGGGCGGCGCACGGTGGCCGGCCGCAGGCTGGGCCGCAAGGACGCGACGACGCTCGGCGCCGCCGGCGCCACGGTCGCCCTGGTGGGCACCGCCGCGCTGGTACGCCGCGCGCGCAAGGCCCGCCGACGCCTCTAGCGACGGGGGCGCGGCGGCGCGCCGGCTCCGCGCGGGTCGGCCGGGGTGAGGGGCCCGGGTCGACGTCGCGGCCGGCGCGGGGTGGGGCACGATGGGCGCCATGGCACACACGGACGCATCACAGGCGGGGGAGCGCGCGGCGGTCGACCCCATCAGGCTGCTGGCCATCCGGGAGACGCCGCTCTCGGTGGACGAGGTCTTCGCCGCGGTCGGCGACGCCTCGGCGGGCGGCACGGCGCTCTTCGTCGGCACCGTACGCGACCACGACGGGCCGGGCGACGCGCAGGTCACCGGCCTCGGGTACGCGGCCCACCCCAGCGCCGCGGCGGAGCTGCGGCGGGTGGCGGAGAAGGTCGTCGCCGACTTCCCGGTCCGCGCGCTGGCCGCCGTGCACCGTGTCGGCGACCTCGCGGTCGGCGACCTGGCCGTGGTGGTCGCCGTCTCCTGCCCGCACCGCGCGGAGGCGTTCGCCGCCTGCCGCCGGCTGATCGACGACCTCAAGGCCGAGGTCCCGATCTGGAAGCACCAGACGTTCGGCGACGGTACGGAGGAATGGGTCGGCGTCTGAGGCATCCTTCCGGGCCCGGGGCGCGTCTTGGGGGGTGAAGGCGCTCCAGGGGCGCGGACGAGGCACGAAGGCTCGTGCGGTTGCGTAACCCGACCCCTGCCGTGAGCGTTGTCCTGGCAGACGATTAATCTGCTCATCTGCCAGTTGCGGGTGTGTAAGGGGATTGGAATTCCGCTGTGGGTGTCCTCGTGTGGTTGATCATTCCGCTCATCGCCACTGGCGCTGCCGTCGTCTACACCACCTGGGCCGCCCGTGACCGCAAGGCCGGGGACGCCGCCGAGGTCGCGGGGTACGAGCGGTTCCGCGAAGCGATGCAGCGCTCCCATTCCGGTTCCGGCTCCGCCTGACCCGGCCACTCGGCTGGCCCACCGTTCGCGATCGTGATCGCACGGTCGCGCACCGGCCCGCCACCGGGCGCGGGGTGACCGACCCCGCGCCCACCTGGGCGCCACGCCACCGCGAAGCCGCCGAGACCCGCCCGCCTCCCGCACCGCCAGCGACCCCCCGTACGGGCCTGTCGGCGGGCGGGCCCGGAGGTGAACTCACAGGCCCGTCCCGTACTGTCGTTCCATGCCACGCCGCACCGCCACGCTGCTCGCCTCGCTCCTGACGCTCATCGCGTTGCTCTGCGCGGGAGTGCTGATACCCGTGCCCTACGCGGAGATGAGCCCTGGCCTGACGGTCAACACGCTCGGGAAGCACGAGGGCGAGACGGTGCTGCAGATCGACGGCGAGAAGACCTATCCCACCAGTGGTCACCTGAACATGACCACGGTGCAGGTCACCAACTCGGAGTACAAGATGAACCTCTTCGAGTCGATGTACGGCTGGCTCTCGCACGACCGGCTGGTGGTGCCGCGCAAGATGCTCTACCCGGACGACAAGTCCGCGGACGAGGTCAACCAGGAGAACGCCGAGGAGTTCAGCCAGTCCCAGGAGGCCGCCAAGGTCGCCGCGTTGCGCCAGTTGAAGAAGCGCAAGCTGCTGGACGTCAAGCTCGGCTCGCACATCGTGGTGGGCAGCGTCGTCAAGGGCGGCCCGGCCGAGGGCAACCTGCACGCCGGCGACGCGATCAAGGCGGTGGACGGCAAGGCGGTGCACAACCCGTCCGACGTGGCCAAGCTCGTCAGCCAGCACAAGCCGGGCGAGAAGACGGTCTTCACGGTGATCCCCGCGCAGCGGGTGGCGGCGGCCGAGAAGCAGGGCAAGGAGCCCAAGGGCGCCAAGAACGTCACCCTCGCCACGATGAAGGCCCCCCAGGAGGAGCGGGCGATCATCGGCATCGAGGCGGCCGTCGACTACACGTTCCCCTTCGACATCGACATCAGGGTCGAACACGTCGGCGGGCCCAGCGCCGGGCTGATGTTCTCGCTCGGCATCATCGACAAGCTGACCCCCGGCGACCTGAACGGCGGCGAGTTCGTCGCGGGCACCGGGACCATCGACGAGACGGGCAAGGTCGGCCCCATCGGCGGCATCGCGATGAAGACCGTCGGCGCGCGGAACAAGGGCGCGACGTACTTCCTGACCCCGGAAGCCAACTGCGCCACCGCCTCCCGGGACATTCCGGACGGGCTCACCCTCATCAAGGTGGGCGACCTGGACGACGCGATGGACGCGCTGCACAAGATCCGCGAGAAGAAGACGGACCAACTGCCGAGCTGCCCCAAAAACTGACCGTCGGTCCGCGCCCGACCGGACCGCCCCACGGGCCGCGCCCCACCGCCCCGCTGACCGACGCCGCCCGACCGGCCCCGCCCGACCGGCCGTCGCCGCGGCGGAGCCCGAGCCCCGTCCGGCCGGGTGACAGCCGTACGGGGCTATTCGATCGCTCGCCGCCGGGCGTGCCCGGCCGTCAGTCCTCGAACGTGGCGGCCAACGCCTCCGCGAGCCCGGGCACCAGGTCGGCCCCGGTCAGCACCTCGGTCGGGGAGTCCTTCTCCCGCAGCCGCAACGCCGACTCGCGCGCGCCGTCCCGCAGCACCGCGACCGTCATGCGGACCTCCTGGCGGCCGGGCTGCTTCGCGACCCAGCTCGCCAACTGCCGCTCGTCCAGCCCCTCCGGCACGCTGGTCTCGGACGTCGCCGGCAGCATCAGCCGCTCCACGACCAGGGCGCAGCCGGCCACGGCGTCGGGCCAGGCGATGGTGGCCAGGAACTCGTCCAGCGCGGCGCCCGCCGGCAGCTCGTCCTGCTCAATGGGGGTCAGGGAGCCGGCAGGGCCGTCGGCTTCGAGGCCGAGCTGCGCGGCGAGCTGCGGCTCGTCGGCGCGCAGTCGGGCCGTGTCGACCAGGGCGAACAGCCGGGCCGGCTGGTCCCAGCCGAGGCCGGCCGCGTACTCGTCGAGCTCCAGTACGGCACGGGTGAGCGGGCTCGCGGCCATGGGGGGCGCGGGCGTGGAATCCGGGGGAAGGTTGGACATGGTCAATATCGTGCCTTGAACGGACCCCAAAACGGGAACTGAGTAAAGCCTGAGTAAGTTGCATCAGTGGGCCCTAGTATCTCGGGGCCGCTTCACCCAGCTTCATCGACACCGAACTTCGAGGTGCGCACCTTGGCTTTCCAGATGCCGGACCGCGGCGGAGGCCCGACCGGGCCACGGATCAGAGTCGGCCGACCGTCCCGGCGGGTCCGGACCCTGCTCATGACGCTGGGCGTCCTGGCCGTGTTGGCCATGGGCTTCGTCATGTTCGCGGGGTTCTGGACGGACTGGCTGTGGTATCGCTCGGTGCACTACTCGTCCGTCTTCAGGACGACGCTGGTGACCAAGATCGGCCTCTTCCTCGTCTTCGGGCTGCTCATGGCCGTGGCCGTTGGGGTGAACATCTGGCTGGCCCACCGGCTGCGCCCGCCGCTGAGCGCGATGTCGCTGGAGCAGCAGTCCCTCGACCGGTACCGGATGGGCATCGACCCGTACAAGAAGTGGCTGCTGATCGGCGTCACGGCGCTGGTCGGCCTGATCTCCGGGGCCTCCGCATCGGGCCAGTGGCGCACCTGGCTGCTGTGGGTCAACGGGGTGTCGTTCGGCCAGAAGGACGCGCAGTTCCACAAGGACGTGTCGTTCTACGCGTTCGACCTGCCCTGGTACCGCTTCCTGCTGAGCTTCGGGTTCGCGGCCACCGTCCTCTCGCTGATCGCCGCCACGCTGGTGCACTACCTGTACGGCGGGCTGCGCATCACCAGCCCCGGCGCGCGCGCCACGGCGGCGGCCACCGGCCACCTGTCGGTGCTGCTCGGCATCTTCGTCGCGCTCAAGGCCGTCGCGTACTGGCTGGACCGGTACGGCCTGGCGGTGAAGTCGAGCGACCTGAAGGAGACCGGTAACTGGACCGGTCTGAAGTACGTCGACGCCAACGCGTACCTGCCGGCGAAGACCATCCTGTTCTGCATCGCGGTGATCTGCGCGTTGCTGTTCTTCGCAACGCTGTGGCGGCGCACCTGGCAGCTCCCGGTGATCGGCTTCGGCCTGATGGTGCTCTCGGCCATCCTGATCGGCGGGCTCTACCCGGCGATCGTGCAGAAGTTCCAGGTCCAGCCGAACGAGCAGGCCAAGGAAGCGCCGTACATCAAGAAGAACATCGAGGCCACGCGCAAGGCGTACGGCATCGACAACACGGACGTGAAGGACTACCAGGGCGAGAGCAGCAAGGACCCGAAGACGCTGCGCGCCAAGGTGGACTCCACGGCCAGCCTGCGCCTGCTCGACCCGAACGTGGTCTCGCCCACCGTCCAGCAGCTCCAGCAGGTCCGCGGCTACTACCAGTTCCCGCAGACCCTGGACGTGGACCGGTACAAGACCAAGGACGGCCAGGACCAGGACACCGTCATCGGTCTGCGCGAGATCAACACCAAGGGCATCCCCGAGCGCAACTGGATCAACGACCACTTCAAGTACACCCACGGCTACGGCGCCGTGACGGCCAAGGGCACCGACACCACCAAGACCGGCGCCCCGGCGTTCATGGAGCGCAACCTCCCGTCGGAGGGCCAGTTCGGCGACTACGAACAGCGCATCTACTACGGCGAGAAGACGACGCAGTACTCGATCGTGGGCGGCCCGCAGGAGGAGCTGGACTACTCCGGCGACAAGGGCGAGGAGAAGACGACCACGTACAAGGGCGACAGTGGCGTCAAGCTCTCCAACCCGCTCAGCCGGGCGGCGTACGCGGTCTCCTTCAACGAGCCGCAGATCCTCTACTCGGGGGCCATCGGCGAGGGCTCGCGCATCCTGTACAACCGCACGCCGAAGGAGCGGGTCGAGGCCGTCGCCCCGTGGCTGACGATCGACGGCGACGCCTACCCGGCGATCATCAAGGGCCGCATCCAGTGGATCGTGGACGCGTACACCACGACCAACGGCTATCCGTACGCGTCGCGCACCACCCTCGGTGACACGACGGAGGACTCGCTGACCGACGGCCAGCGCGAGGTCGTCGCGCAGGAGAACAAGGTCAACTACATCCGCAACTCGGTCAAGGCCACGGTCGACGCGTACGACGGGTCCGTGAAGCTGTACGAGTGGGACACCGAGGACCCGGTCCTCAAGACGTGGCGCAAGGCGTTCCCGGGCACGGTCAAGGACCGCGACCAGATCAGCAAGGACCTGATGGACCACCTGCGGTACCCGCAGGACCTGTTCAAGGTGCAGCGCCAGTTGCTGACCCGCTACCACGTCGAGGACCCGGAGCAGTTCTACAGCGGCAGTGAGGTCTGGCAGGTTCCCGACGACCCGACCAACAAGGTCAACTCGGTGCCGCCGTACTACCTCAGCATGCAGATGCCGGATCAGAAGGAGAAGAAGTTCTCCCTGACCACCACGTTCACGCCGAACGACCGGGACAACCTGAGCGCGTTCATGGCGGTCGACGCCGACGCCCAGAGCGAGGGCTACGGCAAGATCAGAATCCTGAAGCTGCGACCGAACAACCCGGTCTCCGGACCACAACAGGTGCAGAGCAAGTTCAACTCCGATCCGAAGATCGCCGAGAGCATCAGACTCCTCAAGGGCGGCGACTCGACGGTCGAGTACGGCAACCTGCTGACGGTCCCGCTCGACGACGGCCTGTTGTACGTGGAGCCGGTCTACGTCCGGGGCGCGGGGACGAACTATCCGCTGCTCAAGAAGGTCCTGGTGACCTACGGCGACCAGACGGCCTTCGAGGACTCGCTGGACAAGGCGCTCGACGTCGTCTTCGGCGAACAGAAGCCCACCGATCCGACGAAGCCACCGGGCGACGGCCAGGAACCTGACGAGCCATCGGGCGACCCGACGGTGCGCGAGGCCCTGAAGGACGCGCAGGACGCCATCACCGCGGGCCAGGAAGCGCTCCAGAAGGAGCCCCAGGACTGGGAGGCGTTCGGCAAGGCCCAGAAGGACCTGAAGGACGCGCTGGACCGGGCCGCCAAGGCGGAGAAGGACGCGGCGGACAAGGCCAAGGGCGACGGCAAGGGCGACGGGAAGAACGACGGCGCCAAGGACGGAGCCGACGGCGACAAGGGCGGCGGGGCCGAGCAGGCGTCCGCCGACACCGGAGGCCAGCCAGCCGACAAGCCGGAGCGGACGCCGGACAGAGCAGACGGGTGAAGGAGCCCACCCCGCGTCGTGATACCTTAAGGGAACACCGACGCGGGGTGGAGCAGCTCGGTAGCTCGCTGGGCTCATAACCCAGAGGTCGCAGGTTCAAATCCTGTCCCCGCTACTTGAAAGACAAGGCCCGAATCCTGATCAGGGATTCGGGCCTTGTCGTGTCTACGGCCCGCTCTGCCCGGCCGTACGGCCCGCCCCGGCGTACGACACACCTGCCAGGGCAGGTGTGTCGCACGGTCTCCACGTGGCGGGACGAGCGACACGACGAGCGGCGCGACGCGCCGAGGACAGCGCGCGGAACTGGCTCCAACTGCGGTTTCAGAAGTCGTTCTGTCGGGAAGTCGACAAAACGTCGAATTGACCTCGCCCCTGCGGTATACCAGGTGTACGCCGGTTGTGGGTGGTGCAACGATGGAACGCATGGGGGACAGGGCAAGGTTGTTGGAGAAGGAGCGGCTTGTGCCGGCGCCCGACGACGGGCGCGCCGAAAGCATGCCGGGACTCGCGCTGGACGGCGCGGGCGAAGTGGACGCCGTCACCGCGGACATCGCGGGCAGCGCGTACGGCGCCGACGTCGAATTCGAGACAGTGCACCGCCGGGCCGCCGAGGCCGGGGACCCGGCCGCCATGAGCGTCCTCGGTGCCCTGCTGCTGCGCCGCGGCGACCTCGACCGGGCCGAACCACACCTCCGTGCCGCCAGCGTCGCCGGCGACCGCGCCGCCGCCAACAACCTGGGCGTCCTCCTGCACCAGCGCGGCTACGCCGACGAGGCGGCCGGCTGGTGGCGGACCGCCGCCGTCGCCGGCTCGGCCGCCGCCGCCCACGCCCTCGGCCGGCACCACCGCGAGCGCGGCGACGAGCCGGCCGCCGAGTACTGGCTGCGGCAGTCCGCCGAGTCGGGACACGCGCTCGGCGCGTACGCCCTGGCCGACCTGCTTGAGCACCGCAGCGACGTGGGCGCCGAGCGATGGTTTCGCGCCGCCGCCGAGCACGGCCACCGCGAGGCCGCGTACCGACTCGCGCAGATCCTGCACAGACGCGAGCGCGAGCAGCACCACCCCGACGGCCGGGGTAAGAGCGCGCGGGCCGACGGCGAGCAGAGCGAGGCCGAGCGCTGGTACCGGCAGGCCGCCGCGCGCGGGCACCGGCGCGCGGCGCTGCACCTCGGCACGCTGCTTGAGGAGCGCGGTGAGACGAAGGAGGCCGGCCGCTGGTACCTGATGTCGGCCGAGGACGGCGAGCCGCGGGCCGCCTGCGCGCTCGCGTTCCTGCTGCGCGACGCCGGCGACCTGGACAGCGCGGCCGTGTGGTGGCACCGGGCCGCCCAGGACGGCGACGGCAACGCGGCCAACGCGCTGGGCGCGCTCCACGCCGACCGGGGCGAGCCGCAGACCGCGGAGCGCTGGTACCGCGCGGCGCTGGACGCGGGCGACATCAACGGCGCGTACAACCTCGGCCTGCTCTGCGCCAGCCAGGGGCGCACCGCGCAGGCCGAGCAGTGGTACCGGCGCGCGGCGTACGCGGGACACCGCGAGGCCGCGAACGCGCTGGCCGTGCTGCTGCTCCAGCGCTCGGACGCGGCCGGGGCCGAGCCGTGGTTCTCCAAGGCCGCCGAGGCCGGCAGCGTGGACGCCGCGTTCAACCTCGGCATCCTGCACGCGGGGCGGGGCGCGGAGCGCACGGCGCACGAGTGGTACGTACGCGCCGCCGCCGGTGGGCACACCGAGGCCGCCCTCCAGGTGGCGATCGTGCTGCTGCGCGAGGGCGACGAGGAGGCGGCCGAAAAGCATCTGCGCTGCGCGGCCGAGGGCGGCAGCGCCGAGGCCGCCTTCCGGCTCGGCGCGCTCCTCGACCGGCCGGCCGTCGTCGACCCGAGCGCGAGCCTCGGGAACGGTACGGACAGCGAGCCGGAGCGGCCGGAGTGCGAGGAGTGGTACGAGCGGGCGGCCCGCCAGGGCCACCGTCGCGCACAGGTTCGAGTTGGCATGCTCGCGTCCGCTCGCGGGGACGTGGTGAAGGCCGCGCACTGGTACCGCACCGCCGCCAAGGCCGGCAGCCGCAACGGCGCCTTCAACCTGGGCCTGCTCCTGGCCCGCGAGGGCAGCGAGCCGGAGGCGGCGCTGTGGTGGACCCGGGCCGCCAACGCCGGCCACGGCCGCGCCGCGCTGCGGCTCGCGCTGCTCGCGGCCCGGCGCGGGGCGCTGACCGAGGGCCAGCGCTGGTGCGCCCGCGCGGTCGAGCTGGGGCCCGCCCAGGTCGCGGAGCGCGCGGCCCGGCTCGCGGACGCGCTCCAGCAGGAGCAGACCGCGTAGGCACGCGCTCCGCGCACGCCGCCGGCGGGCGTCGGGCCCCGCCGCACGCCGGGCCTGGCGCGCGGCGGAGGCGGTGGGAAGGCGGGGCGGCGAGGGGCGGCGGGACCGCGATTTGCCCTGGTCGTCGGGGTGGGGTTACAGTAAGTACACAACGACGCGGGGTGGAGCAGCTCGGTAGCTCGCTGGGCTCATAACCCAGAGGTCGCAGGTTCAAATCCTGTCCCCGCTACTCGCAAGACGAGGCCCGAATCCTGATCAGGGATTCGGGCCTTCGTCGTTTACGCCCGTACTGCCCGCACCTCGGGGCGCACCCGGGGCACGGCGGGACGGTGCGCGGGGAGAACCTCGTCTGTCCCTGCCACCACTTCCGGTTCGACCCGGAGGGCGCCTGCGTCCGGACCGGATACGGCACCGCGCCGCCCAGGGCACGGCCGGGTCGAATTGAGCACCGGAGACCGACGGACTGGTCTTCGTCTGGCGGCACGCTCGGGGGCTGCCGCCGGGTCGGGAATCACCAGGTTCCGCCGCTGGGCCCACCAGTTCTCCAGCGAGCCGCTGTGATGAACGCGGCCGGGCGTGGCCGGCGCGGCGCGCGCGAACGGCGGCCGGTCGGGTCAGGCGTCCGTGCAGGAGGGGCAGGTGCCTCGGTAGGTGACTTCCACGCCGGTGACCGTGAAGCCGAAGCGCTCCACCACCGGCAGGTCGCTGAGCGGATCGCCGGCGGGGCGCACGTCGCGGATGGTGCCGCAGCGGCTGCACACCAGGTGGTGGTGGTCGTGGTGGGCGTTGGGGTCGTACCGCTTGGCGCGGCCGTCCGTGCTCACCTCCAGGATCTCGCCAAGGGACACCAGCTCGCCGAGGGTGTTGTAGACGGTCGCCCGGGAGATCTCGGGCAGGCGCTCCGATGCGCGGGCGTGCACCTCGTCGGCGGTGTAGTGCACATGGTCCCCGTCGAGCACCTCGGCCACGACGCGACGCTGGGCGGTGAGTCGCCAGCCGCGCCCCCGGAGTCGTTCTAGCAGGTCACTCATGCCATTCACCTATCAGTCAGATAGGAACCAGAGTAGCAGTGTGCGTCCATGAACAGACTTTGTACGTCTCTCCACTTCTTCTTGACTTAGACAAAGTCCAATGTAGGATCGGTTACGGCTCAGGCCAAGGGACAGGACGAATACGCAGGAGGCGCACGTGACGGTTCAGGGCGAGACGGCTCAGTCGGCGGGGCCGCTGACCACGGAGGCCGGCGCACCGGTCGCCGACAACCAGAACAGCGAGACCGCGGGCGTCGGCGGCCCGGTGCTGGTGCAGGACCAGTTGCTGCTGGAGAAGCTGGCGCACTTCAACCGGGAGCGCATTCCGGAGCGTGTGGTGCACGCCCGGGGGGCCGGCGCGTACGGCACCTTCACGGTGACCGCGGACGTGACCCGGTACACCCGCGCGAAGTTCCTCTCCGAGGTCGGCAAGCAGACCGAGACCTTCCTGCGCTTCTCCACCGTGGCCGGCAACCTGGGCGCGCCGGACGCGGTCCGGGACCCGCGCGGCTTCGCGCTGAAGTTCTACACCGAAGAGGGCAACTACGACCTCGTCGGCAACAACACCCCGGTGTTCTTCATCAGGGACGCCATCAAGTTCCCCGACTTCATCCACACCCAGAAGCGCGACCCGTACACCGGCTCGCAGGAGCCGGACAACGTCTTCGACTTCTGGGGGCTGTCGCCCGAGTCCACGCACCAGGTGACGTGGCTCTTCGGCGACCGTGGCATCCCGGCCTCGTACCGCCACATGGACGGCTTCGGCTCGCACACCTTCCAGTGGAACAACGAGGCGGGCGAGGTCTTCTGGGTCAAGTACCACTTCAAGACCGACCAGGGCATCAAGAACCTGACGGCCGAGGAGGCCGCGGTGCTCGCCGGTAAGGACCCCGACAGCCACCAGCGGGACCTGCGGGAGGCCATCGAGCGCGGCGAGTTCCCGAGCTGGACCGTGTACGTGCAGATCATGCCCGCGGCCGAGGCGGCGACCTACCGCTTCAACCCGTTCGACCTGACCAAGGTCTGGCCGCACGCGGACTACCCGCTGGTCGAGTTCGGCAAGCTGGAGCTCAACCGCAACCCGGAGAACATCTTCGCCGAGGTCGAGCAGTCGATCTTCTCGCCGGCGCACTTCGTGCCCGGTATCGGCCCGTCCCCGGACAAGATGCTCCAGGGCCGCCTGTTCGGCTACGGCGACGCGCACCGCTACCGGGTGGGCATCAACGCCGACAACCTGCCGGTCAACCGGCCGCACGCCACCGAGGCGCGCACGTACAGCCGTGACGGCTTCGCCTACGACGGGCGGCACGGCGGCTCGAAGAACTACGAGCCCAACAGCTTCGGCGGGCCGGCCCAGACCAACGTCCCGCTGTGGCAGCCGATCGCGGTCAGCGGCCTCACGGGCGAGGAGGCCACGCCCTCGCACGCCGAGGACAACGACTTCGTGCAGGCCGGCAACCTCTACCGGCTGATGACCGAGGACGAGAAGGAGCGCCTGATCGCCAACCTGGCGGGCGCCCTCTCCGGGGTGTCGCGCGAGGACATCATCGAGCGCGCCATCGCCAACTTCCGCAAGGCGGACGCGGACTACGGCAAGCGGCTGGAGGCCGCGGTCCAGGCCCTCCGCGGCTGAGCCGTCCGCGCGGCGGGCCCGCCGCCCCACCCCCGTGGGCGGTGGTCCCCCGCGCGGGCGACTGAACAGTCGCTTGCCGTAACAACCGAAGAGGCCGGACGCCATGGGGCTCCGGCCTCTTCGCGTACCCGGACCTCCCCGCGTACTCGGACTTCCCGGCGTACCTCTACGCGTACCCGGCCGCGTCGCCGGTCGTGGGTGGGGGAGCGGCGTCGGCGTCGGGCCACGGCGTGTGGGCGGCGCGGGCCGCGTGGGGTCAGCCGGCGAGCGCGCTGGTGGCCTCCTCGGCGCGGGACCAACAGCGGATGATGTCGCGGACGGAGACGAGCCCGACCGGTTCGCGCTCGTCGAGCACGATCAGATGGCGGAAGCCGCCGTGCGTCATGGCCTGGGCGGCCTCGGTCAGGGTCCAGCCGGGGGCGGCGAAGACCACGTCGGTCGTGGTGTGCGCGTGGGCGGTCTCGCGGTCGGGGTCCTGGCCGGCGCCGACCGAGACGAGGATGTCGCGCTCGGTGAGGATGCCGAGCCCGCTGGTGTCGGTGTCGAGCACGACGGCGGCGCCGACGCGGCGGGCCGCCATCAACTGGGCGGCCTGACGGAGGGTGTGGGCGGGGCCGATGGTGAGGACCACCGTGGTCATGGCGTCGCGGACGAGCGTGGGCATGGAGCCACCTCCTAGGGGCCCGCTCGGCCGAGGGCACGGGAGGGTGCAACGAGAAGGGCTTCACAAGCGCACAAGCGGGCGGATTCTCATGTTCACATGAGGTGGCGGGCGCGACAAGGGATCGGGCGGGAGCACATGGAGCGCCCGGGCGGGCGCGGGGGAAGCGTCCGCGAGCAGCGGGTGGCGCGCGGGGGCTACTGGAGGTGCTTGAGGAGTTCGTCGTGGAGCAGGCCGTTGGAGGCGGCGGCGTCGCCGCTGTGCGGGCCGGGCTTGCCGTCGAGGCCGGTGAACCGGCCGCCCGCCTCCTGCACGATGACCGCGTTGGCGGCCATGTCCCACAGGGACAGCTCCGGCTCGGCGCACAGGTCGATCGCGCCCTCGGCCACCATCATGTACGGCCAGAAGTCGCCGTAGCCGCGGGTGCGCCAGCAGGCGCGGGTCAGGTCGAGGAAGCCGTTCAGCTTGCCGCGCTCCTCCCAGCCACCGAGCGACGCGTACCCGAACGAGGCGTCGGAGAGGGTGTTCACCTTCGACACCGAGATCCGGGAGGCCGACGAGAGGTTGCGACCGGTGTACGCGCCGAGCCCCTCGGCCGCCCACCAGCGGCGCCCGAGCGCGGGGGCCGACACCATGCCGACCACCGGTCGGTCGCCGCCCTCGCCGCGCTCCATCAGCGCGATCAGGGTGGCCCACACCGGCACCCCGCGCACGTAGTTCTTCGTGCCGTCGATGGGGTCGATGACCCAGCGGCGCGGGCCCGAGCCCTCGCTGCCGAACTCCTCGCCGAGCACCGCGTCGCGCGGCCGGGCGCGTTGGAGCGAGGAGCGGATCAGCTCCTCGGCGGCCTTGTCGGCCTCGCTGACGGGCGTCATATCGGGTTTGGTCTCGACCTTGAGGTCCAGAGCCTTGAACCGCTCCATGGTCGCGGAGTCGGCCGCGTCCGCCAGCACCTGTGCGAGCCGCAGATCATCGTGGTAGTCGGGCATGCTCGCACACTACCTTGGCGAAGCGGGACGATTCGGCGCTCGCGGGGGCTATTGACAGCGTCTGTCGGTGCGTCAATTCTGTGCCGCACGGCAGCCGGATGAGCTGTCCGAGCCTGGGAGGCAAGGGTGCCTACAGCGCGTGAAGCCTTACTGAACGCGGCGTTCCGCGCCGTGGGGCGCCGGCCGTGGGGCACGGTGCGCATGGTGGACGTGGCCGCCGCGGCCGGGGTGTCCCGGCAGACCCTCTACAACGAGTTCGGCAACAAGGACGGCCTGGCCAGGGCCCTGGTACGGCGTGAGACCGAGGCGTACCTACGGGGCGTGGAACAGGCGTTGGCGCCCGGCGAGGACGCGCGCGACCCCGCCGACCGGCTGGCCGCCGCCGCGGCGTGGACCGTACGGGTGGCCCGGGGCAACGCGCTGGTGCGCGCGGCGCTGACCGGCTGCTGGAACGACCGGCTGCCGGCCGCCGCCTTCGGGCCCCGCGCGCTGCCCGCCCAACGACACCCGATCGGCGCTGCCACGGTGGAGCAGTCGGGCGAGCCGGCACCGCCGGGCCCACTGAGCCAGCCGGGTCAGCCGGGTCAACGGGGGCGGTCACGCCCCTCGGGGCTGTCGGGCCAGGCGGGCCACTGGGGGCTGCCGGGGCGAGAGATGACGGGTAGTGGGTGGGGCGGCGAGGGCGCGTGGGCGGGAGGTGGCGCGCGGGCCGGCGCGCCGGGGCTCGGCGAGGCGCTGCCCAGCCCCGGTGAGCTGATGCGCCAGGTCGGCGACCGTTGCCTGGCGGCCCTGTGCGCCGACCGGCCCGCCCTCGCGACGGCGGAGTTGACCTGGGCGTGCGAGGCCGCGGCGCGACTGGCCATCTCGTACGTCAGCGTCCCCGGAGCGCCCGACGAGGCGGCGGCGCTGGTCCGGCGGGTGCTGGCGCCGCGCTGGGCGGCGGGCCAGCAGGCCGGGCCCGCCCGGCACTGAACCGCGCTCGTGAGCGACGCACTACCACCGGGGCGAGGGGCGCGCTCCAGGTGGGGCGTGGTGCGCCGGGCTCCCGTGGTGCGTACGGCGCGCCCCGGCGGGCTGCGGTGCGCCGCGTCTCAGTGCGCCGAGCCGGAGAGCTGGAGGCCGATGACGCCCACGATGACCAGCGAGATCGACACGATCTTGAGGGTGGAGACCAGGTCGCCCAGGAAGACCATGCCGTAGATGGCGGTGCCTGCCGCGCCGATCCCGGTCCACACCGCGTACGCCGGGCCCACGTCCAGTTTCTTGAGCGCGAGCGTGAGCAGGCCGAAGCTGCCGAGCGCGAAGACGCAGAAGGCGATGGTCGGCCACAGCCGGGTGAAGCCGTGCGAGAGCTTGAGGCAGACGGCGAAGCCGGTTTCCAGGAGACCGGCGACCACGACGAGCAGCCACGCCATCAGATTGCCTCCCGTGTTCGGCCTGCGTGCGATTATGCATCTACCTCGGAGATCAACGGGCAAACGTCGCGCCCGTGTTCCCGGCCGTTCCCGGCACGGATTTCGGACCTCGCCAGCCCCGCCGACCTGGTCAGCACTCGCCGGCGTGCCCGCCCCGCTCCCACCGGCGTGACCCCCGCGCCCGCCGGCCGTGGCCCCCGCACCCGCAGGCCGTGGCCTCCGCGTCCGCTCAGTCGCCCTCGCGCCGCTCGCGGGTGGCGAGCAGTCGGCGCAGCGAGTAGAGCCGGTCCGCGTCGGCGTGGCCGTCCGCGACCCAGGCGTCCAGCGCGCAGTCCGGCTCGTCGTGGCCGCACGCGCGCGGGCAGTTCTCCGTACCGGCCGCGAGGTCGGGGAAGGCGTGGATGACGCGGGACGGGTCCACGTGGTGCAGCCCGAAGGAGCGCACGCCCGGGGTGTCGATCACCCAGCCGCTGCCGGTCGGCAGCGGCAGCGCGAGCGCGGAGGTGGTGGTGTGCCGTCCCCGCCCGGTCACCGCGTTGACGTGCCCCACCGCCCGCTTGCGCTCCGGGACCAGCGCGTTGACCAGCGTCGTCTTGCCGACCCCGGAGTGCCCGACGAACGCGGTGACCCGCCCCGTGAGGTACTCCCTGACCCGGTCGGCGGCGGCCCCGTCGGTCAACTCGTCGCGGTTGGTCACCACGTGCGGCACGTCGAGCAGCTCGTAGGTGGCCAGCAGCGTCTCGGCCGGCGCCAGGTCCGACTTGGTGAGCACGAGCAGCGGTTCCAGGCCCGCGTCGAAGGCGGCCACCAGGCAGCGGTCGATGAGCCGGGGCCGGGGCTCGGGGTCGGCCAGCGCGGTCACGATGGCGAGCTGGTCGGCGTTGGCGACCACCACGCGCTCGTACGGATCGTCGTCGTCGGCCGTCCTGCGCAGTACGGAACTGCGCGGCTCGACCCGCACGATGCGGGCCAGGGTGTCCTTGGCGCCGGACAGGTCACCGACCACGGCCACCTGGTCGCCGACCACGACGCCCTTGCGGCCGAGTTCGCGGGCCTTCATGGCGTGGATGGTGCGGCCGTCGACCAGGCAGGTGATCCGGCCCCGGTCCACGGTGAGGACGAAGCCCGGCGCGGCGTCCTCGTGCTTGGGCCGGATGCTGGAGCGGGGGCGGCTGCCCCGGCGGCCCGGACGGACGCGTACGTCGTCCTCGTCGGTGTGCTTTCCGTAGCGGCGCATCGTCGCGGCCTCAGCCTCTCGGCATCGGGGCCGCCCCGGGTGTGGCTTCGAGCATCCCCGTCCACAGACCGGGGAAATCGGGCAGGGTCTTGGCGGTGGTGGCCACGTTCTCCACCTGGACGCCGTCGACGGTCAGGCCCAGCACGGCAGCGGCGGTGGCCAGCCGGTGGTCCTCGTAGGTGTGGAAGATGCCGCCGTGCAGCGGGCGCGGGCGGATGCGCAGCCCGTCCGCCGTCTCGGTGACGTCGCCACCGAGGTCGTTCAGCTCCTTGGCCAGCGCCGCGAGCCGGTCGGTCTCGTGCAGCCGCAGGTGGGCGATGCCCCGCAGCACCGACTCCGAGTCGGCGAGCGCGGCGACCGCGGCGATCACCGGGCTCAGCTCGCCCACCTCGTGCAGGTCGACGTCGATGCCGCGGACGCGACCGGTGCCGGTGAAGGTCAGCGCGGTGCCGTCGGCGGTGGTGACCAGCTCGCAGGAGCCGCCCATCTCGGTGAAGATCTCGCGCAGCGCGTCACCGGGCTGGGTGGTGTGCTCGGGCCAGTCGGGGATGGTCACCCGGCCGCCGGTGACCAGCGCGGCGGCCAGGAAGGGGGCCGCGTTGGACAGGTCGGGCTCGACCACCAGGTCGCGGCCGAGCAGCGCGCTCGGCGCCACCCGCCACACGTCGGGCTCGCCGCCCGCCTCCGGGGTGTCCACGGCCGCGCCCGCGCTGCGCAGCATGTCCACGGTCATCCGGATGTGTGGCATGGAGGGCAGCGTGGAGCCGATGTGCCGCACCTCGACGCCCTGGTTGAAACGCGCGCCGGAGAGCAGCAGCGCGCTGACGAACTGCGAGGACGAGGAGGCGTCGATGCGGACCGGGCCGCCGTCGATGCTGCCGTTGCCGTGCACGGTCAGCGGGAGCGCGCCGCGCCCGTCGTCGTCGATGCGGGCGCCGAGGGCGCGCAGCGCGTCGATCACGCCGTGCAGCGGGCGCTCGTGGGAGCGGGCGTCACCGTCGAAGCGGACCGGCCCGTCGGCGAGCGCGGCGACCGGCGGCAGGAAGCGCATGACCGTACCGGCGTTGCCCACGTCCACGGTGGCCGGGCCGTGCAGCCCCGCGGGGATGACCCGCCACGCCTCGCCGGTGGCGGGGGCGCCGGGCTCGCCCGGGGCGGCGGAGTTCGACGCGATGGTCTCCTCGATGCCGACGCCCATGGCGCGCAGCGCCTCGGCCATCAGCAGGGTGTCGCGGGAGCGCAGCGGGCGGCGCAGCCACCCGGGCTCGGCGGCGAGTGCGGCGAGGACCAGGCCGCGGTTGGTGACGGACTTGGAACCGGGCACGGTGACGGTCGCGTCGACCGCTCCGTGCGCGAGCGGAGCGGGCCAAAGCGCGAGGGCGTCATCCGGGGATGTCTCAGTGCCGGTCATGAGCCTTACTTTAGTGGCTCCGCCGAACGACGATTCTCGATCAAAAACGGTGAAACCCCTCCGTAACACGGCACTGATAGGAGGGGCCGACGTCAAGGTCGTTCACAGGTCGAGCAGCCAGCGCCCGCCGCCGATCAGCGAGCACAGCGAGACGGCGTGGAAGAGGAACATCCACAGCGCCGCCGGCACGTTCGTGAGGCGGGCGAGCTGGTCCGGGTCGGAGTCCCCGGCCTGCCCGAACCGGCGCTTGCGCTGCAACTCGAACGGCGGCCTGACCCCGCCGAGCAGCAGGAACCACACCACCCCGTACGCGAACGCCGCCTGCACCTCCGGCTCCGTCAGCCAGGACACGAGCAGGAAGGTCGCGCCGGTGACCACCACCGACAGCGCCCCGTACGCGTTGCGGATCATCACCAGCATGGCCACCAGGAGCGCCGTCGCGCCCCACAGCAGCGCCGTGATGTGGCCGGCGGCGAGCAGCCAGGCGCCGCCGAGGCCGAGCAGCGACGGGGCGGTGTAGCCGGCCGCCGCGGTCAGGATCATGCCGAGACCGGTCGGCTTGCCGCGCGAGACGGTCAGCCCCGAGGTGTCGGAGTGCAGCCGTATGCCGTCCAGGCGACGCCCGCTGAGCAGCGCCACGACCCCGTGCCCGCCCTCGTGGGCGATGGTGATGGCGTTGCGGGCCAGCCGCCAGGTCAGGCGCGAGGTGACGACGGCGAGCGCGATCAGGCCGGTGATCGCCACCAGCCACTGTGAGGGGTCGGGTTGGGTGCCGAAGACGCGGTCCCACAGCTCGGTTGCGCTGGTGCTGTCCATGCGGGGGCGACTCCTTGGTCCCGATCGGCGCTGTTCGGCGCTGGGTGGTTCTCGTCGGTGCTGGGTGGTGCCGGGTGATGCTGGTGTGGTGCCGGGTGTGCTGGGTGGTGCTGGTGGACAGGGGGTGCTGCTGGTCGGGCTGGGGCGGGGAGCGAGCACTGCCCGTACGGCGGTACGCGGTGGGTCGGTGGTGGCTGACCTGGCCGGCGGCCGGGCCGGGGCCCGGCCGCGGTGGTGCCGCAGTCTGGCACCTCCGGGCAGACGGTAGGAAAAACGCGGGCGCGCCGGCCCCGGTTCCGTCGGCGCCCCGGCCGGAATGCGGGGGTTGCTCCGGGATCGGGGCGAGCCCGCCCCGGGCGGTGGCCGGCCCCACCATCCCTCGGCGCACCGAACGGGGGCCGGGTGCGGCAGCATGGATGGAGCAACGGTGCGGTCGGAGGGGTTGTCACGAGATGTGCGGACGGTACGCGGCGAGCCGGAAACCAGAGGACCTGGCCAACCTGTTCGACGTGGGCAAGTGGGAGCCGACCGAGGCGCTGGCCCCGGACTGGAACGTGGCGCCCACCAAGAACGTCTACGCCGTCCTGGAGCGGCCCCTCAAGCAGTCCGCCGACCGCACGCCGGTTCGCCAGCTCCGACCGCTGCGCTGGGGGCTCGTGCCCTCCTGGGCGAAGTCGCCGGAGGGGGCCGCGAAGATGATCAACGCGCGCGCCGAGACCGTGCACGAGAAGCCCTCGTTCCGCCGCGCCTTCGAGGCGCGCCGCTGCCTGGTGCCGGCGGACGGCTACTACGAGTGGGTGACCAGCGCCGACGAGCGGCAACTGGAGGAGCGGGGCCGCAAGAAGCGGACGCGCAAGCAGCCCTACTTCGTCACGCCGGCCGACGGCTCGGTGATGGCGCTGGCCGGCCTCTACGAGTTCTGGCGGGACCGCACGCTGCCCGACGACCACCCGCAGGCGTGGTGGGCGACGTGCACCGTGATCACGACCGAGGCGGAGACGACGCCGCTGGCGGGCCGGGAGGCGGGTACGGACGGGCCGGCCTCGCTCGCGGAGATCCACCCGCGCATGCCGCTCATGCTGACCCCGGACCGCTGGGCGGCCTGGCTCGATCCGGCCCGCACCGACGAGGAGTCCCTGCGCGCGCTGCTCGCGCCGCCGCCGGGCGGGCTGCTGCGCGCCTACCCGGTCACCACGGACGTGAGCAACGTCCGCAACAACGGCCCGGAGCTGCTGAAGGAACTCCCGGCACCGGAGGAGGAGACGCTGTTCTAGCGTCGCCTGTCGCCTGTCGCCTGTCGCTTGTCGCCTGCCGCCCGAGGGGCCCGTCGCCCGCGAGGCGCCCCGCCCGGGCCGGATCGGGTGCCCGTCGGCGGGTGGCGTAGGGCCGCGGTGGGGCCCGGGGCAGGATGGGCGGATGCGGACGACAGCGAACGGGACGGGCGGGGCCGGCCCCGCCCCCCAGACCGAGACCGTGCCGACCCCCGCTGGTGACGCGCGGATCACCTGGCACCGGGCGCCGGACGCCCGCGCCGTGCTGGCCCTCGGGCACGGGGCGGGCGGCGGCATCGAGGCGCGCGACCTCGCGGCGCTGGCCGCGACCCTGCCGCCGCGCGGCGTGAGCGTCGCCCTGGTGGAGCAGCCCTGGCGGGTCGCGGGGAAGAAGGTCGCCCCCGCGCCGAAGACGCTGGACGTCGGCTGGCGGGCGGTGTGGCCGGCGCTGACCGGGCCCGGGCTGCCGGTGGTCGCCGGCGGGCGCAGCGCCGGGGCCCGGGTGGCCTGCCGTACGGGGCGGGAGCTGGGCGCCCGGGCCGTGCTCGCCCTCTCGTTCCCGCTGCACCCGCCCGGCAAGCCGGCGTCGTCCCGGGCCGCCGAACTGCTGGAGGCGGGGCTGCCCACGCTCGTGGTGCAGGGGGGACGCGACCCGTTCGGCCGACCCGAGGAGTTCCCCGACGGCACGGAGATCGTGGAGGTTCCGGAGGCCGATCACGGCTTCGCCGTTCCGAAGAAGGCGGCCCGTACGCAGGAGGAGACGCTGACGCTGCTCACGGATGCCGTAGCGAAGTGGCTGGATCGGATCGCTCACTGAGTCGGGGAATGCGAACCGCCGTGCGGATGTTGTGCCCGACGTAAGGATCGAAACGTAGCGGCATCAGCACGAGGAATGGGAGTTTCCCGCATGGGTTCGCTTGCTTGCCCGTCCCGTCCGCAGACCGCCGACCTGGCGTGGTCGCAGCTTCGGGTCGACCAGTCGACGCTGGCTGGAGCGGCGGGCGGACCGGATCGTCGTCTATTCTCCGATTCAAGCGGGTCCGCATCCGGTCTCGCTACGGTGTTGGAGGAGGTGGGTCCGGTCACTGGGACGGACGCGGGGACCGACGGCACGACGCAGGGCTCGACCGGCGCGGGGCAGCAGGAGGCCGCCGCCCAGGTCAGCCACGCTGAGAACGAGACCGCCCAGGCCGAAGCGGCCGGGAGCGGGAGCGAGACCGCGGCCGAGCGGAACGCCCGTTTCGAGCGGGATGCCCTCACCTTCCTTGACCAGATGTATTCGGCCGCGCTGCGGATGACGCGTAACCCGGCCGACGCCGAGGACCTGGTGCAGGAGACCTACGCCAAGGCGTACGCGTCCTTCCACCAGTTCCGCGAGGGCACCAACCTCAAGGCGTGGCTGTACCGCATCCTCACCAACACGTTCATCAACTCCTACCGCAAGAAGCAGCGCGAACCGCAGCGCAGTGCCGCCGAGGAGATCGAGGACTGGCAGCTCGCGCGCGCCGAGTCGCACATGTCGACCGGCCTGCGCTCCGCCGAGTCCCAGGCCCTCGACCACCTGCCGGACTCCGACGTGAAGTCGGCTCTGCAGGCGATCCCCGAGGAATTCCGCATCGCGGTGTATCTCGCCGACGTTGAGGGCTTTGCCTACAAGGAGATCGCGGACATCATGGGTACACCCATCGGTACGGTGATGTCTCGACTGCACCGTGGGCGCCGCCAACTGCGCGGTCTGCTGGAGGACTACGCCCGTGGTCGCGGGCTGGTGCCGGCGGGCGCGGGGGCTGTGTCGAGTGGGGTCTCCCCGGCATCGTCAGGGGAAGAGTCGCACGATCGGAAAGGCTCGGGCTCATGAGCTGCGGTGACCCGCGAGAGACGGACTGCTCTGAGGTCCTCGACCACCTGTATGAGTTTCTCGACCACGAGATGCCCGACGGTGACTGCGCCAAGTTCGAGGTGCACATCGACGCGTGCTCGCCGTGTCTGGAGAAGTACGGCCTGGAGCAGGCGGTGAAGAAGCTCGTCAAGCGCTGCTGCGGCCAGGACGACGTACCGGCCGACCTCCGCTCCAAGGTGATGGGCCGGATCGAGTTGATAAGGGCCGGCGAGACCGTGCCCGACCAGGCGTTGCTGGAGACCGACCCGAGCCGGCCGCTGCACCGCGTCAGTGGCCCCGAGGTCGCCGGCCGTGAGCCGGGTTCCGCGGACTCCGCGTCGGCCGTCGGCTCCGCCCCGGCCGCCGACTCCACGCCGGTCACGGGCGCGGCCTCGGCCGCCGCGTCGACCCAGGCCGCCGCGGCGCAGCCGCTGCAGGCCGCGCCGAGCAGCGGTTCGGTCGATCGCGGTGGCCCGGAGAGCGCCACCCGCGACTGACGCACCCGGGCGCGGCCCGGTCCAGGGCCGCATCGCCCGGCGTTTCGATCCCTTTCACACGTCCGCCCCGTACGCCGTCGGCATGCCCATGCCCTCGGTGCACGGGGCGGACGTACGCGTGCCGACGGCCGACCGCCAGCTTCGTCCCGGGGCCGGGCCCGCAGGCGCTCAGGCCAACTGCCCTGTTTTGCAAAGGTGTTGGCGGACCAGGGCGCGTCGGGGTGGCGGGGCCGATGACGCGCTGGTGCGAGCCGGTGGAGACGCGTCGGCGCTCGGTGGGGCCCGCGGCGGGATGGCATCCGAGTGGGTGTCGAACGCGTGGGCGGGCATCGGGCCGTGCGCCACCGCCGCGCCATCTGACTGTCACCCGAAGGTGTGTATCTGTTCCCGCCGGGCGACTGATTCCACCTGAGTGGACGTTTTTCCCACGCGGTCGTCCTATTCTCCCCAACCTGACGTCGAAGCCCGTGCGACTGGGGGGAGGAGGGGACCGTGCGGACGCTCCCGCAAACCGCGCGCCTCTACATCGTCGGTGCCGTGTGCGCGGCGGCCTTCTGTGCCGCTCCGGCCCTGGTCACCGCCCCGTCCGTGGCGCTGGGCGCCGACATCGCGGAGCCGTTCACGGGTCCCGGCGGCGTCGGGGCCGACGCCTGGTTCCCGATGGCGCTGCTGGCGCTCGGGTACGCGGGCTGTCGGGCCGCGCTCCGCCGCTCCCCGCACGGCACCACCGCCCCGGCGAGCCGCCCGCCCTTCGACTGGTGCAGCCCCGCGCTCCTGGCCGGGGCCTTTTTGTTGCCGCCCGCCGCCGCGGCGCTCGTCCCCGTCCCCGGCGCCCTCGTCGGCCGGGCCGCGCCCGCCGAACCGGGCGGCGGGCCGGCCACCGCCAGCCGTGGCTGGCGCGCCGCCCGGCTCGCGCTCGCCACGTACGGGAGCGCCGCGGCCTTCGCCGCGCTCGGCGGCCCGGCCGCCCTCGCCGCCGCCGACCTGCCGCGCGCCCTCCTGCCCGCGACCGGGGCGGCCCTCGCGTACGGGCTGCTCCAGGCGGGCCTTGACCGTGGGGCGCGGGCCGCTGTCGGTGGCCGCGGCGCGGGGTGGGGGCGCCCGCGCGACCTGTGCGGCTCCTGCGCCCCGTACGCCGTGCACGGGCTGGTGGGGCTGGTGATGGCGCTGCTGTGGGACAGCCCCTACGGGCCGCCGGCCGCGCTCCTCGTACTGGTGCCGGTCTCCGTCGCCGGCTGGGCCTTCGGTCCCCGGGCGCCCGAGCGCGCTACGCACCACGCGGCCGTGCGCGCCCTGGTGCAGGCCGTCGACCTCAAGGACCGCTACACGCGCGGGCACGGCGAACGCGTGGGCGCGGCCTCGGTGTTGATCGCCCGCGAGCTGGGAATGGCGGCGGAGCGCCTTGAGGTGCTACGGGTGGCCGGGGTGCTGCACGACGTCGGCAAACTGGGCGTGCCGACCCGACTGCTGCGCAAGAACGGCCCGTTGACCCCGCAGGAACGGTGCGTCATCGAGCTGCACCCGGAGCACGGGGACGCGATGGTGCGCGACATCGCGTGCCTGGCGGAGGCCCGGTCGGCGATCCTGCACCACCACGAACGGCTGGACGGCAGCGGATACCCACACGGCCTCGCCGGGCGCGACATCCCCGAGGTGGCCCGGGTGGTGGCGGTGGCCGACGCCTTCGACGCCATGACCTCGACCCGCAGCTACCGCCGCGCGCGCCCGGTGTCCGTGGCCGTGGAGGAGCTCCGGCGCTGCGCCGGCTCGCAGTTCGACCCCCGTATGGTGCGCGCCCTCGCCCGCGCGCTGGACCGGCACGGTTGGCAGCCCGAGGCCGTCGCCCCGGAAGTGGCCGGGGCGAGCGGGGCGGACGGCGCGCACGCCGCCGCCGGAACGGGCGAGTGTGACGGGGCGACGGGAGCGGCGTGCGCCGTGCCGGACGCGGCCCCGGCGCGCGACGCGGTCCCCGTGCGCGGTGCCGCGTCCGAGGTCGCGCCCGACGCCGCGAGCGCCGGCGCTCGCGAGGGAGCGGGCGACGGCGGCAACGCGCGGGCGGCGGCGGACGACCGGGACGGTGCCGGCGCGTCGCTCGACGTCGATGCGTCACACGACCGCGCGAGCGCGGGTGCGAGCGCGGGTGCGGCCTACCCGGGTGCCGCGTACGGCGGTGCGTACGCCAGTGCCTACGGCGCCGCGCACCACGCCGAGTGTGACGCGGAGGACGCCGCCGAGCGAGCCTGGCCCGGGCGCGAACTGGGCGCCGAATCGAGCGAGTTATGGCCGACGGACGCGGAGCGGGAGGCGTTCCCCGGGGTGGCCGATGAGCGGAGCGGGCCGGCGGCGGGCGGGGGCGCGGCCCCCGGTCCGGCGGGCGCGCGCGGCGTTCCCGAGCTGTCCGGCGATCTCTCGTTCCCGCGCGCCGGCGCCCTGCGGTCGGTGGCCGCCCCCGTGCACGCGGCGCGCCGAGCCCCGCGAACCGATGGCCAGGGCTGACGCGTCCGCGCCGGACCAGCCGGCGCGCCACACCGCGCCGGGCGCGGCCGACGGGCGCGGGGAGCGAGGGTCACGACACGAGCGGCGCCCGGCGCACACGGCCGAGCCCCAACACCCCGGTGGCGCCCCCGCCACCGTCCCCGCGTCCGCTCCGGTCTCCACCCCCGTCCTCGTCTTCGCCGCCTACGGCGCCGCCCTCGCGCTCTCCGTCGCGGCGCTTTGCCTGACGGCCCGGCGCGGCGTGGAGGCACCGGGTACGGCGCTCGCCTTCGGCGCGCTGATCGCCGTCGGGGAGGCGGTCCGCTGCCGGGTCGCGCCGGCCCGGTGTCGGGAGCCGGCCCCGTTGGCGACGACCGGCGCGCTCGGCTACGTGGCGCTCGGGGAGGTGGCGGGCGCGGGCGGTGAAGTGGCCCAGGTGACCGGGCCGTTCGGATGGGCGCAGGCCGTCGCGGTCGTCGTCGCCGCCAGCCTGGCCGGCCTCGTGCCGCCCGTCGCGCTCGGCCAGTCGGCCCACCCGGAGCGCGTCGCGCGCCGGGTGCTCGCGGTCGCCTGCGCTGCCCTGGGCTGTCAATTCCTGGACGCCGGAACGCCGTTGGGCTTGACTACGGGCGTCGAGTCGCTCGTCGTGCCCTGCCTGCTCGCGCTCTTCGGGCTCGCCCTGCTGAGCGAGGCGGCGCTGGCCGCGCTGTTCGCGTGGGCGCGCGGCGGCGGTCCGTACGCGGACCTGCTGGGTGCGGAGTTGCGGGCCCGGCGCGTGGTGGGGGCGGCGGTGTGCGCCGCGGCGGTGGTGCTGGCGCTCGCGGTGGCCACGGCGGGGGAGTGGGCGCTGCCGCTCTGCGGTGTGCCGTTGCTGCTCGCGCAGTTGGCGGTGCGCCGGCGCGCGGCGGGGCGTGAGGCCGACCGGCAGACCGTCGCCTCGCTGGCCCGCGCCACGGAGATCGCCGGCTACACGCCGCCCGGCCACGCGCGGCGGGTGGCCCGGCTCGGCCGGGCGGTCGGCCGGGAGTTGGGCCTCTCCGGCCGCGCGCTCGCCGTCATCGAGGACGCGGCACTCCTGCACGACGTGGGCCAACTCTCCCTGGTCGACCCGTACCCGGCCGGCGCCACCGAGCCGCTGCCCGCATCGGAGGCGCGGCGCATAGCCCGACTCGGGGGCGCCGTCGTGCGCCAGACGGGCATGCCCGCCGAGGTCGCCGACGCGGTCGAACGGCAGGCCGCCCCGTACCGCGAACAGCCGCTGCCGGCGCGCGTCATCCGGGTGGTCAACGCGTACGCGGATCTCACGGGTGATCCTGGCGCGCCCTCGCGCCGGGAGCCGACCGGGGTGTGCGGCACAGGGGAGCGCGCCGGCGGGCGCGCGGGGCGCGATGGGGGCGAGGGTCGCGCGGCGGCGGGTGGGTCGCCGTGGGCGCTGGGGCGGCTGTGGGAGGGAACGGAGCGGGAGTACGACCCGGAGGTGGTGGCCGCGCTGGCCCGGGTGGTGCGCCGCGACGCCGACGCCTGATACCGCCCTGCGAAACTCACCTTCCGCGAAACGGATGCGCTCCGAGAGGTGGCCCGCCGAATGGCGTGGTGGCCGCTCATCTGGCAGGCCCTTGTCACAACCCGTGGGTAATGAGCGGGGCCCGGAATGGGCATGGTTGGATGCGGAGAAGGGGGTGTCGCGGCCCAGGCCAGCGGCAAGGAGAGCAGTAGCGCACAGGCTGCTCCGACGCAATCGCAGGGGCCGGGCTGAGATGTCCGTGAAGATGTGGCAGGTTGTCGTCAGGGAGGGCGACGCCGCCCGCAAGGGCACCGGCGCGGAATGACGCAGCAATCGGCAGGCGGGAATCGTGAGGATCTTCGGCAAGGTGCGGCGCCGGCCATCCGCCTCCTGGCGGCAGGCCACCGACCGCGCGTTCACGCTCATCGGCGACGGCCGGTACGAGGACGCGGGCGCGCTGCTGACGCGCGCCGTCGATCTGGAGCCCTGGCTCTCCGAGTCCTGGTTCAACCTGGCCCTGCTGCACAAGTTCCGGCACGACTGGGAGCAGGCGCGCGCCGCCGGGCTGCGCGCCGTCGCGCTCCTCGACCGGGACTCCGGGGCCCCCGACTGGTGGAACGTGGGCATCGCGGCCACCGCGCTCCAGGACTGGCCGCTGGCCCGCCGGGCCTGGCAGGCGTACGGCCTCAAGACGCGCGGTGACCAGGCGGCCACCTCGGGTCCCGGCAGCGCCCCGGTGGACATGGACCTGGGCAGCGCGGCGGTGCGGCTCTCGCCCGAGGGCGAGGCCGAGGTCGTGTGGGGCCGCCGCCTCGACCCGGCCCGGATCGAGGTGCTGAGCATCCCGCTGCCGTCCTCGGGCCGGCGCTGGGGCGAGGTCGTGCTGCACGACGGGGTCCCGCACGGGGAGCGCACCACCGCCGCCGGCCCGTCCTACCCCGTCTTCGACGAGATCGAGCTGTGGGCGCCCTCACCCGTCCCGACCTGGGTCGTCCTGATCGAGGCGGCCCGCGAGGCCGACCGGGACGCCCTGGAGCGGCTGGCGGCGGACGCCGGCTTCGCGGCCGAGGACTGGTCGTCGTCGGTGCGGCTGCTGTGCCGCTCCTGCTCCGAGAGCCGGATGCCGAGCGACGAGGGCGACGGCGAGCACCTGGACCCGCACGACCACAGCGAACCCGGCCACCCCGGCCCGCTCGGGCACCGCACGGCGGGCTCCGGCTCGCTGTGGGTCCCGGAGCGCGAGTGCGGCATCGCGGCCCCGGCCGGCCTGGTGCGCGGCCTGCTCGACGGCTGGGTCGCGGACAGCCCGGACACCCGCGAATGGCGGGACCTGGAAGAGGTCTGCTGAACCCAGGCGGCCCACGGCGGCCGGCCGGCGGCCCGCGCGGCGCGGGTGCCCGGGGCCCCGTGGTGGCCCGGACCGGGCGAGCGCGGGCCGGGGGCCCGGCGATGCCCGTACCCTGTAGGGCGACGAAGCAGGGATTCCAGGAAGGCTTACGGCGGACCATGGCGCAGCAAGAGACCGACCAGCAGGTGAACGAGGGGTCCTCACTGCCGGAGGGGGAGGACGGGTTCGTCATCGACACCCAGGACTGCGCGGAGCGGGAGCAGGCGCACCGCGAGCGCGGCACGGCCCGCCCGATCACCGTCGTGGGCAATCCGGTGCTGCACAAGGAATGCCAGGACGTCACCGCCTTCGACGACGAGCTGGCCGCGCTGATCGACGACATGTTCGCCAGCCAGCGGGCGGCCGAGGGCGTCGGCCTGGCCGCCAACCAGATCGGCGTGGACCGCAAGGTCTTCGTCTACGACTGCATGGACGACGAGGGCGTACGGCACGTCGGCGTCGTCTGCAACCCGGTCCTGATCGAGCTGCCCGCCGAGCGCCGCAACCTGGACGACTCCAACGAGGGCTGCCTCTCGGTGCCCACCGCGTACGCCTCGCTGGCCCGCCCTGACTACGCCGAGGTGCGCGGCCAGGACGCCCAGGGCAAGCCGATCAAGGTGCGGGGCACGGGCTACTTCGCGCGCTGCCTCCAGCACGAGACGGACCACCTGTACGGCTACCTGTACATCGACCGGCTCTCCAAGCGGGACCGCAAGGACGCCCTGCGCCAGATGGAGGAGGGCACGCCGCGCTACGAGACGGTGCCCAACGCCTGAGTCGCCCCCTTGCGGGTGCTGCCAACGGGCCGCCGTCGACCGGAACGCCGGTCGGCGGCGGCCCGTTGGCCTGCGGGGCCGGGCCGCCTCGTCCTGCGGCGCCGGGCCGCCGTGGACGGTAGCCACCCCGGCTGTCGGCGCGGTGAGTCGAGTCGGCGGTGATCAGCGCGGGCGGCGGAACCAGTCGCCGGTGGTGCGCTGGGACAGCAGGACCACGACGATGATCGCGAGGATGGCCGTCGGGCCGGTGGGCTGCTCCCGCATGGAGCCGAGGCCGGTGGCGATGGCGACCGACGCGACGACGATCGCGGTGACCCGCGTCGCGTGCTCGCCTGTACCGAACCGGAAGGCGCAGCCCGCCCCGACGAACCAGAACAACCCGGTCCCGATCGCCTGGCCCGCCGACCGGGAGCCATCGGCGAGGCCCGTCACGACGGCGAGGAACAGGAAGAACCCGGCCCCCACGAACAACAGCACCTGGGCGGTCCGTACGACCCCGGGCATCTGGTGCGCCGCGGACGGGGCACCAGACCCCGGCGGGAACTGGGGCAGCGGGTAGCCGTGCGGCGGGGCCGGGTGCGACCCGGGGGTGGGGCCGGGGCCCGGGACAGGGGACTGGCCGGGAGGCTGGGAACCATGCATGGGCCACACGCTAGCGAGGCGTCACGTCCCCGTGGGCCCACTCGGCCCGTCCCGCCCTGGCAGGACGGTGCCTGGCAGCAACGTGACGCGCCGCGCGGGGCGCGCCCCGAAGAGGTGCGCGCCCCGCGCGGTAGGCGGCCCCGGCGCCGGTGTCGGAACCGGCGCCGGGAGCCGGTCGCGAGCCGTGCCTAGAACTCGTCGTCGAAGGAGACCGAGCCCTCCACGGCGACCTGGTAGGCCGAGGCCCGCCGCTCGAAGAAGTTCGTCAGCTCCTGGACGTTCTGCAACTCCATGAAGGAGAAGGGGTTCTCCGTGCCGTACCGGACCGGCAGACCGAGCCGCAGCAGCCGCTGGTCGGCGACGCACTCCAGGTAGGCGCGCATCGACTCGGTGTTCATGCCGGGCAGCCCCTCGCCGCACAGGTC
Source organism: Streptomyces sp. MGP-BFMKR1 (assembly GCF_057766585.1). NCBI lineage: Bacteria > Bacillati > Actinomycetota > Actinomycetes > Kitasatosporales > Streptomycetaceae > Streptomyces > Streptomyces sp. MGP-BFMKR1. Next base: position 2,769,634 of record NZ_CM173408.1, on the reverse strand, counting down.
GCGCGCGAACTGCAGCTCGGCCTCGACGGCCTCCTCCAGCATCGCCGTGACCTCGCGGCCCATCTCCTCGTCGAAGAGGTCGGGCTCCTCCGCGCGGACCGTGTCCACGACCGAGAACGCGAACTCCATGTGCATGGACTCGTCGCGGAAGACCCAGTTGGTGCCGGTCGCCAGGCCGTGCAGCAGGCCGCGGGAGCGGAACCAGTACACGTAGGCGAACGCCCCGTAGAAGAAGAGGCCCTCGATGCAGGCGGCGAAGCAGATCAGGTTGAGCAGGAAGCGGCGCCGGTCGGCCTTGGACTCCAACCGGTCGAGCTTCTCCACCTCGTTGATCCACTTGAAGCAGAACTGCGCCTTCTCGCGGATGGAGGGGATGTTCTCCACGGCGTCGAACGCCGCGGCGCGGTCGTCCGGGTCGGGCAGGTAGGTGTCGAGCAGCGTCAGGTAGAACTGGACGTGCACGGCCTCCTCGAACAACTGCCGCGACAGGTACAGCCGCGCCTCGGGCGAGTTGATGTGCTTGTACAGCGTCAGCACGAGGTTGTTGGCCACGATGGAGTCGCCCGTGGCGAAGAACGCGACCAGGCGGCCGATCATGTGCTGCTCGCCCGGCGAGAGCTTGGCCAGGTCGGCGACGTCGGAGTGGAGGTCCACCTCCTCGACGGTCCAGGTGTTCTTGATCGCGTCGCGGTAGCGGTCGTAGAACTCGGGGTAGCGCATCGGCCGCAGGGTCAGCTCGAAGCCCGGGTCGAGCAGGTTCTTGCGCACCGTGACCGCCTCGCCGGTGGCGTGGGTGGTGTCGATGGTGGCCGGAGGGGTGGCCGGGCTGGTCACTGGCATGCCTCGCAGGATTCGGGGTTTTCGAGGGAGCAGGCGACCGCGTCGGCTTCGACGGGCGTCTGCTGGGCGGGTACGGGGACGCTGGCCGTCGCCTCGCCGCCGCGCGCGGAGTGCGCGATCCGGGTGGCCGGGCGCGAGCGCAGGTAGTACGTGGTCTTGATGCCGCGCTTCCAGGCGTACGCGTACATCGAGCTGAGCTTGCCGATGGTGGGCTGGGCCATGAAGAGGTTGAGCGACTGGCTCTGGTCCAGGTACGGGGTGCGGTCGGCGGCCATGTCGATCAGGGCGCGCTGCGGGACCTCCCAGGCGGTGCGGTACAGGTCGCGCACCTCCTGCGGGACCCAGCCGAAGTCCTGGATCGACCCGTTGGCCTCGCGCAGCGCGTCGCGGGACTGCGCGTCCCACACCCCGAGCTTCTTCAGGTCCTCCACCAGGTAGGCGTTGACCTGGAGGAACTCGCCGCTGAGCGTCTCGCGCTTGAACAGGTTGGAGACCTGCGGCTCGATGCACTCGTACACGCCCGCGATGGAGGCGATCGTCGCGGTCGGCGCGATGGCCAGCAGCAGCGAGTTGCGCATGCCGGTCCTGGCGATCCGCGCGCGCAGCGCCTCCCAGCGCGCGGGCCAGTGCGCGGTGGCGGTCGGGTAGTGGTCCGGGTGCAGCACGCCGCGCGCGGTGCGGGTGGCGGCCCAGGCCGGGTGCGGGCCGGCGGGGGTCTGCGCGTCGGAGCCGGCCCGGGGGCGCTCGGCGAGGTCGGCGGATGCCTCGTAGGCCGCGAGCATGATCCGCTCGGCGAGCCGCGTGGACAGCTCCCTGGCCCGCGGCGAGTCGAAGGGCAGCCGCAGTTGGAAGAAGACGTCCTGCAGGCCCATCACGCCGAGGCCCACCGGGCGCCAGCGGGAGTTGGAGGCGCCGGCCTGCTCGGTCGGGTAGAAGTTGATGTCCACCACGCGGTCCAGGAAGGTGACCGCGACGTGCACCGTCTGGTCCAGTTTCGCCCAGTCGACGGCGTCGAGCGGGTCGGCGACGGAGGCCAGGTCCACGTCCGTGCGCAGGTGTGCGGCGAGGTTGACCGAGCCGAGGTTGCAGACCGCGGTCTCGCCGTCGTTCGTGACCTCGAGGATCTCGGTGCACAGGTTGGACGAGTGGATCACCGCGCCGGGCTCGGCGGTCTGGTTGGCGGTGCGGTTGGCGGCGTCCTTGAACGTCATCCAGCCGTTGCCGGTCTGCGCGAGGGTGCGCATCATCCGCGCGTACAGCGTCCGGGCGGGCACCGTCTTGCTGGCCTTGCCCGCGGCCTCGGCGGCGCGGTAGGCGGCGTCGAACTCATCGCCCCACAGGTCCACCAGGTCCGGCGCGTCGGCGGGGGAGAACAGCGACCAGTCCTCGTCGGCCTCGACCCGGCGCATGAACTCGTCCGGGATCCAGTGCGCGAGGTTGAGGTTGTGCGTGCGCCGCGCCTCCTCGCCGGTGTTGTCCCGCAGTTCGAGGAACTCCTCGATGTCCGCGTGCCAGGTCTCCAGGTAGACGCAGGCCGCGCCCTTGCGCCGGCCGCCCTGGTTGACGGCGGCGACCGAGGCGTCGAGCGTGCGCAGGAACGGCACGATGCCGTTGGAGTGCCCGTTGGTGCCGCGGATCAGCGAACCCCGGGAGCGGATGCGCGAGTACGACAGGCCGATGCCGCCCGCGTGCTTCGACAGCCGCGCGACCTGGTGGTACCGGTCGTAGATCGAGTCCAGCTCGTCCAGCGGCGAGTCCAGCAGGTAGCAGGAGGACATCTGCGGGTGCCGGGTGCCGGAGTTGAAGAGCGTGGGGGAGCTGGGCAGGTACGCCAGCGAGCTGGTGAGCCGGTACAGCTCGCTGACGTCGGCCAGCGCCCGCGCGGAGCCCTCCTCGGCCAGGCCGCAGGCGACCCGCAGCAGGAAGTGCTGCGGGGTCTCGACGACCTGCCGGGTGATCGGGTGCCGCAGCAGGTAGCGGCTGTGCAGCGTACGCAGGCCGAAGTAGCCGAAGCGGTCGTCGGCCCGGCCCACGCCGTGCCCGGCTCCCGCCGCGTTGGTCTCCTCCACCAGCGCGTCCAGGGCCGCGGCGTGGGTGCGGACGAAGTCCGCCGTCGCGTCCGCGATCAGCCCCTCGCGGTGGCCGACGGCGACCGAGGCGGAGAAGGACACCGCGCCCTGCCCGGCGGCCTCCTCCGCGATGGCCCGGGTCAGCAGCCGCGCGGCGAGCCGCGAGTACTGCGGCTCCTCGGCGATCAGACCGGCCGCCGCCTCGGTCGCGAGCGACCGCAACTCCGCCTCGTCCGAACCTGGATGGCGTCCGCGCAGCGCGGCGGCGGCCACCTTTCCCGGGTCGGTGGCGGGCAGGTCGGCGGTGAGGTCGGTCAGTACGCGCAACAGCGCGGTGCCGGCTCCTTCGACCGCTGACTCTGAGACGGACTCACGTGAAACGGGGTCCGCTGGCGCGATGGTCACGGGTGGCTCTCCCTCGCTCGGCAGGGGGCCGCGCGGGAGGGACGGAAGGCGCGCACGGGCGGGCCACGACCTGTGGTCGGGCATGCCACGCGGCGTCCACCGGCCCAACCCACGGGGCCCGGACGTATGCGACGCCCGGGGCCGGCAAGCGTGTCCGGCCATGGGCGCGCTGTCGGCAGGTCCTCGGACTCACGGCGCGCAAAACGGCACACGTACACCGTTGCGGGACAGTTCCGGATTCGCACCGGATTCCCCTGCGGCGACAGCGAGCACGAGCATACATCTTGTGTCGGCGATGGCGTGTGCCCCCACATCTTGTGTCGCGGCGCGGTGAATCCCGTACGGATGTGCTAACCGATCCAGGGGTCTGAGTGCCCGTCGGGCCCGTCATGAAGGGCCCGAACGGTTCGACCGCGGCCCCGTCGATTGGTGGCTTGCCACAGTCCCCGGCGTGTTGGCGGCCCACTCGGCGCGGAGCGGGACGCGGCGCGCGCCGGTCACCGTCGGCGCGGACATCACTGGCCGAAGAGGGGGGAATGGGATGCGGCCCGCGCGGCGCGCGCGGCGGCGGTGGGGACGTGACAGGGCGACAGCCCGCACCGCCGAAGCCGAAGCCGAAGCCGAAGCCGAAGTCGACGCCGAAGTCGACGCCGACGCCGTTCATGGCGCGCGGCGGCGTGCGCCGGGCGCGGGACAGGGCGCGGCGAGCGCGGGGGGAGGCGCGGCGGCGCCCCGCGCGCCACGCGGGGTGCGTGGCTCGCGGGGCGCGGGGGCGGTCGGCCGGCGGGCGTCTGGTGTGCGGGCGGGGCGGCGTCAGCAGCAGCGGAAGCCGTTGCGGGGGTCCGCCTCGCGCTCGTCCATCCGTCGCCGCTCGAACTCGGCGCGACTGGCCGGCTCGGTGCCGGGGTGCTGCCGGCGGGTGTGCGCGACGTACCGGTCGTACGTCCCCTCGCCGGTGAACTCGCGTACGTACCAGCGCACTCGGCGGCCCCAGTGCGCGGCCCGGCGCGCGGCGGTGTTGGTCATCGCGATCGGCTCCTTGTCGGGTGCGGACGCTGGCGGGTGGTGCCCGCGGGGTGCGCGGGCCCGGCCCCCTGCCCATGGTGCGGCCTCGCGCGGCCGTGGGGCAGGGGGGCGGGCCAGCGGCTTCGGTGGAGCACCGGGTGGCGTGTGCGGTGCCCGCGCGGCGGGGCCAGCGGGGTGGTGCGTGGCGCGGGCGACATCCGCGCGGCGGGCCGGGCGCCGGGGCGGCGCCGGTTTCGCCCGCCGCGCGGACGCGGTCAGGCGGAGGGGTCGCCCTGGGTGACGCGTTCGGGCCGGCCGGCCGCCGCGGCGGCCTCGGCCAGCTCCCGCTTCTCCTCGGGGGTGGCCACGAGTCCGGCCGGCGCGACGATCCGCGACTCGACGTACGGCGTCTCGTGCAGCCGGGCGGCCTCCGGGTCGCGGATGGCCCGGACGCAGGTGCGGGCCGCGTCCGCGATGACGACGATCACGAGGACGGCGAGCAGCGCGGAGAGCACCCCGTCCACGGTCGAGTTGGTGACGACCGTGTGCATCTCGTCCATGTTCTTGGCGGGCGGGAGCACCTTGTCCGCGTCGATGGCGTCCTGGTAGCGGTCGCGCTGGCTGAAGAAGCCCACCCGCGGATCGCCCGAGAAGATCTTCTGCCAGCTCGCGGTCAGCGTCACCACCACGTCCCAGACCAGCGGGACGGCCGTCACCCAGGCCCACTTGAGCCGCCCGGACTTCACCAGGAGCGTGGTGCACACCGCGAGCGCGACGGCGGCCAGCAACTGGTTGGCGATGCCGAAGATCGGGAAGAGCTGGTTGACGCCGCCCAGCGGGTCGTGCACGCCGACCCACAGGAAGTACCCCCACAGGGCGACCACGATGGCGCTGCAGATCCAGATGCCGGGCTTCCAGCCCACGTCGCGGAACGGCTTGTAGACGTTGCCCAGCATGTCCTGGAGCATGAACCGGCCGACGCGGGTGCCCGCGTCCAGGGCGGTGAGGATGAACAACGCCTCAAACATGATCGCGAAGTGGTACCAGAACGCCCGCATGCTGTCGCCGCCGATCACGTCGGAGAAGATCTCCGATACGCCCACGGCCAGTGTGGGAGCGCCCCCGGTGCGCGAGAGCAGCGAACTCTCCTCCACGGCCTTGGCCGCCGCGGCGAGTTGTTCGGGCGAGATGGAGTAGCCGAGCCCGGCGACCGCCTCCGACGCGGACTGGACGGTGTCCCCGACCACGCCCGCCGGCGCGTTCATCGCGAAGAACAGGCCCGGGTCGATGATGGACGCGGCCACCATCGCCATGACGGCCACGAACGACTCCATCAGCATGGCGCCGTAGCCGATCATCCGTACCTGCGTCTCCTTCTCGATCATCTTCGGCGTGGTGCCGGAGGCGATGAGCGCGTGGAAGCCGGAGAGCGCGCCGCAGGCGATGGTGATGAACACGAAGGGGAACAGCGACCCGGCGAAGACCGGTCCGTCGCCGCGGCCCGCGAAGTCGGTGACGGCGTCCATCTTGAGGGTGGGCAGCGTGAAGACGACCCCGACGGCCAGCAGCCCGATGGTGCCGATCTTCATGAAGGTCGACAGGTAGTCGCGCGGCGCCAGCAGCATCCACACCGGCAGCACGGAGGCGATGAACCCGTACGCCACCATCCACAGCACCAGCGTGCTGTGGTCCAGCGTGAAGGTGTCGGCCCAGGAAGACTCGGCCACCCAGTTGCCGCCCACGATGGACAGCAGCAGCAGAACGAGGCCGATGAGCGAGACCTCGGTGACCCGGCCGGGCCGCAGCACGCGCAGGTAGAAGCCCATGCCGAGGGCGATCGGGATGGTCATCGCGATGGAGAAGGTGCCCCAGGGGGACTCGGCCAGCGCGTTGACGACGATCAGCGCCAACACCGCGAGCAGGATGATCATGATGATGAACACCGAGAGCAGCGCTGCGGCGCCGCCGATCGGGCCGATCTCCTCGCGCGCCATCTGGCCGAGCGACTTGCCGTCTCGCCGGGTGGAGAAGAAGAGCGTCACCATGTCCTGCACGGCGCCCGCGAAGATCACGCCGACGACGATCCATATGGTGCCCGGCAGATAGCCCATCTGCGCGGCCAACACCGGGCCGACCAGCGGCCCCGCGCCCGCGATGGCCGCGAAGTGGTGGCCGAGCAGCACGCGGCGGTCGGTCGGGTGGAAGTCGACGCCGTCGTTGCGCCGCTCGGCCGGAGTGGCCCGCGTCTTGTCGGCGCGCAGCACCCTGGTGACGATGAAACGCGAGTAGAAGCGGTACGCGATGGCGTACGAGCCCAGCGCCGCCGCCACCATCCAGGCGGCGGAGACCTCCTCGCCCCGGGAGAGGGCGAGCATGGCCCAGCCGAGGGCGCCGACGAGGGCGACGGCGGTCCAGACGAGGACGGTGCGCGGGGAGATGTTCCGTGGGCTGGGAGTGCTCACCGGGCACACCCTCCGTCGATCCGGGCCGGTGCCACAGCGGCACAGCTCGCCGCGACAGCCCAGGTCAGAGGCCGACGAGGGGAATGCGCGGGCGCGGTGCGCCCGGCTGACTCCTCGTCTGGTGTGGTCTGGACCAATTGCCCGAGGGCTCGTACGATCGCCTTCATCTGGTTCAACTCCGCTTCCCCACGCCTGCGATGGGACCTGAACGTGCTCGACATCGTGGTGGTACTGCGGGCCCAGGGCGTGCCTCGTGGCGTCCATCACGTCCACAACCGGAACGCGAAGACGCCCCTCGCCCTCGCCGACACCGGGTCATCCTTCCCTTCGACCTCACACGTCACGCGCGTACCAGCCCTGGCAGCGCGGGCCCGGCTCGCGCCTCATCTGGAACCCGCCGATCCGTCCGCTCCGTTCGTCGATCTGGCCGGTGGACCGCTCGATGGGCCGCCCCTCGGCGCCACCCACGCCGGGCGGCAGGCGGAAATCCTCGCGCGGGTGACCAGGGGAAGGGAAGCCTCCGCCGGTCACGACTCCCGGGCCGGCACCCCGCGCCCCCGCGCCCGACGCCCCGCGCCGGCCACCCCACGAGACCGCGCGAGACCTGGCCGAAAAGCGGCGGCCACGGCCGCGCGGCCTTGCCCCGCCTGGGCGACGCGTGCCAGCCGCGCCGGCTTACCAGCCACCAGCGCGGCCGGAATCCGCGCGGAACGGCCCGACCGCGTTTGACCAAGGCTTTGCCAGGTCCGACGCCCCACCCCGCGCCGCCGACCCCCTGATCAGCGCCACGCCGCACACACCACCCGGGGCCGCACCGGTCCACAGGGTGGACCCGCCGTTCCACCGCCACGACGCGTGGCGTATCACGGTGTCCAGCACCGCGGCGCGGCCCACCAAAGCCGCCGCCCGCGGCGCGCTCCCCTTGAGAAAGGACCGCACGTCCATGACCGAGACGACCCCGTCCGCAGCGACGCCCACCACCACCCAACCCGGCACGCCACCGTGGGGAACCGTCGTCATCTCGCCACACTTCGACGACGCCGTGCTGTCGCTGGCGGCCGTGCTCCCCAGGCTGCGCGGCCCGGTCGCCGTCGTCACCGCCTACGGCGGGGCACCGGAACCCGGGGCAGCCGTCTCCGAATGGGACGAGATGTGCGGCTTCACCACGCCCCACGAGGCCCACGCGGCCCGCGTGGTCGAGGACGCCCAGGCCCTCGGCCTGCTCGGGGTGGCCCAGATCGCGCTGCCGCACCCCGACGGCCCGTACGGCAACCCCGACCAACTCGGCCACCTCGACCAGTGGTTGCGCGAACTGCCCGCCGACACCGAGGTGCTCGCCCCGATGGGCACCCGCCAGGAGCACCACGCCCTGGTCCGCGAACAGGTGCTGCTGACCCGCGCCCAGCAGGGCGCGCCGCCGCCGCTGATCTACGCCGACCTGCCGTACACCGGCCACACCCCGGGCTGGCACACCGACGGGGCCGAGCAGGCGCTCGCGGCCGACGCCGAACGCGGGGAGTCCTACCGGAGCCTGGCGGAGCGCTTCCGGCTGACCCCGCGCTGGGAGGTGCGCCTCGACGACGCGGAGTGGGCCAGCAAGCGCCTGGCCGTGCAGTGCTACGGCTCGCAGCTCGCCCCGCTCGGCGCGCTCGGCCACGGCCTGTTCCTGCACCGTACGGGGCCGCTGCGCACCGAGCGGGTGTGGGCCCTGGAACCGCACGCGGCGCCCGCCGCGTAGGTGGGGGCGCGCGGTGGCGGGCCGGCGGCCGGGCACACGACGGGCGCCCCGACGCGGGGCGCCCGCCTCGCCCACGCGCCCGGGCCCGGCGAGCGGGCCCGGGCGGGGTGGGTCAGTCCGTCGGGCGGCGCAGGCGGGCGACGAACTTGTACCGGTCGCCGCGGTAGACCGAGCGCACCCACTCCACCGGCTCGCCGTTGGCGTCCAGCGAGTGCCGGGAGAGCATCAGCATCGGCAGCCCGACGTCCGTGCCGAGCAACCCCGCCTCGCGCGGGGTGGCCAGCGAGGTCTCGATGGTCTCCTCGGCCTCGGCCAGGCGGACGTCGTAGACCTCGGCCAGCGCCGTGTACAGCGACGCGTACTTGACCAGGCTGCGGCGCAGCGCCGGGAAGCGCTTGGCGGACAGGTGCGTCGTCTCGATGGCCATCGGCTCGCCGCTGGCCAGCCGCAGCCGCTCGATGCGCAGCACCCGGCCGCCGGTGGTGATGTCCAGCAGCCCGGCGAGCCGGTCGTCGGCCGTGACGTAGCCGATGTCCAGGAGTTGGGACGTGGGTTCCAGTCCCTGGGCCTTCATGTCCTCGGTGTAGGAGGTCAGTTGCAGCGCCTGGGAGACCTTGGGCTTGGCGACGAAGGTGCCCTTGCCCTGGATGCGCTCGAGCCGCCCCTCGACGACCAGCTCCTGCAACGCCTGGCGCACCGTCGTACGGGAGGTGTCGAACTCGGCGGCCAAGGTGCGCTCGGGAGGGACCGGCGTGCCCGGGGGCATGGTTTCGGTCATTTCCAGCAAGTGGCGCTTGAGTCGGTAATACTTGGGGACGCGCGCGGTGCGCGTGCCGCTCGCAGCCGTTCCGTTCCCGTTGCCCAGTGCGCCGCCGGCGCTCTGGGCGGTGCCCCCGTCGCTCCCCATGGCGTGACGCCCCGACTCCGATCCTGTTGCCGTCACCGGCTCCTCCGTTACTTCGGCTGGAGGTACGGGGGGTCTCCCCGGACAACGCAGCGCGGCTCACATCGTGGCATGGGTGGGCCCCGGGGCACCCTCATCAACGTGCTGGCGGGCCCCAGGTGTCGGTCCGATAACGGACCTGACAGCGACTCTTATACACCCTTGACACCCCTAAAGGTCTAGGCCAAGCTGCGGGAACTGGTCTAAACCATTAAAGACCAATTCCGGTTCTTTGAGGAGAGTGCTGTGAAGCGTGGGCTCATAGCGGCGACGGGTGTCGCGGCCATGTTGGTGAGCGTCGCGGCCTGTGGGTCTGACAGCGACGACAACAAAGGCTCCGGCAAAGACGGCTGGAAGGGTGAGACCCTGACCGTCTGGGCCATGGACGGTTCCACGCCTGACGGGTGGACCAAAGATGTGACGGCTGCCTTCGAAAAGAAGACCGGAGCCAAGCTGAAGTTTGAAGTTCAGCAGTGGAACGGAATTCAGCAGAAGATAACCACGGCACTCTCTGAGTCGAATCCGCCGGACGTCATCGAGCTCGGCAACACGCAGACGCCGGCCTACGCACACACCGGTGGCCTGGCCGACCTGTCCGACCTCAAGAAGGAGATCGGCGCCGACTGGACGGAGAACATCAACAAGTCCTCCGTCTACGAGGACAAGCAGTACGCGGCCCCGTGGTTCGCGGTCAGCCGCGTCGTCCTCTACAACAAGAAGATCTGGGACGAAGCCGGCATCAAGGAACTGCCGAAGACGCGTACCGAGTTCTTCAAGGCGCTCGACACCATCGACAAGAAGACCGACGCCGAGCCCATCTACATGCCCGGCCAGAACTGGTACTTCTTCGACGGCCTCACCATTGGCACCGGTGCCGAGCTGGTAAAGAAGGACGGCGACAAGTACGTCTCCAACCTCTCCGACCCCAAGGTCGGCAAGGCCATGGACATCTACAAGCAGTACGCCGCCTTCAGCGAGGCCCCCAAGGACAAGGACGAGGCCACTCCGCAGCAGGCCGAGGTCTTCGCCGAGGGCAAGACCGGCGCCTTCATCGGCATGGGCTGGGAAGCCGCCACCGCCATCAAGGCCAACCCGAAGATTGAAAAGGACATCGGCTACTTCACCGTCCCGGGTGAGACGGCGGACAAGCCCGAGGGCGTCTTCCTCGGCGGTTCCAACCTCGCCGTGGCCGAGGGCAGCGACAAGCAGGAACTGGCGAAGGAATTCCTGAAGATCGCGCTTTCCGACAAGTTCGAGGGCCAGCTCGCCAAGGAAGGCGGCGTGATCCCGAACAAGCAGTCGCTGCAGAGCCAGCTCAAGGGCAACAAGGCCGCCGAGGCCATGGCGCCGGCGACCGTGGGTGGCACCACCCCGCTGATCCCCGAATGGGCCGCGGTCGAGAACACCCCGAACCCGATCAAGACCTACATGACCGCCGTTCTCAACGGCAAGTCGCATGAGGAAGCCGCCAAGTCGGTCGAGGGTGAGCTCAACAAGCGGCTGAGCCAGGACCTCTAGCCGCAGGCTCACACGCGCACGCTGCCGGGGGTTGGGAGATGCCACCCCCGGCAGCGCACCGACCACGTCCGGCCCAGGAAGAGAAGACGAGCATGTCTGTGCAGACCGAACGTGCGAAGACGGCACCGGGAACTGCCGTCCGCAAGAGCGGAGGACCGCCCAAGGGCGGACCACACGCGAAACGGAAGGGGATCAGCGGCAATCTCCTGCCGTACGTGCTGCTTCTCCCCGCGCTAGCCACGACCCTGGTGTTCCTCGGCTGGCCGATGGTCAAGAACGCCACGCTGTCCCTGCAGAACATCAACCGACGACAGTTGATCCGCCGGCTCACCGAGTGGACCGGGTTCGACAACTACGAAGCGACCCTCAAGAGCGAAGAGTTCTGGCGCGTCGTCGGTCGCTCGATCGTCTTCACCGGCGTCAACGTCATCCTGATCATGGTGATCAGCACCCTCGTCGGCCTGCTGCTCGCCCGGCTCGGCAAGAAGATGCGGCTGACGCTCCAGATCGGCCTGGTGCTCGCGTGGGCCATGCCCATCATCGCCGCCACCACCGTGTACCAGTGGCTGTTCGCCCAGCGCTTCGGCGTCGTGAACTGGGTCCTGGACAAGCTGGGCTGGCACTCCATGGCCGACTACAACTGGATCGGCTCCCAGTTCTCCGCCTTCTTCGTCATCACCCTGCTGATCGTCTGGCAGTCCATACCCTTCGTGGCCCTGAGCCTGTACGCCGCGACCACCACCATCCCGAACGAGCTGTACGAGGCCGCGTCCCTCGACGGCGCCGGCGCCTGGAAGAGCTTCACCACGGTGACCTTCCCGTTCATCAAGCCGTTCCTCTTCGCCACGACCTTCCTCGAGGTCATCTGGGTCTTCAAGGCACTGCCCCAGATCTTCGCGCTCAGCGAGGGCGGACCCGACCGGCTCACCGAGACCCTCCCGGTCTACGCCTTCGTCGAGGGCGTCGGAAACCAGCACTACGGCATGGGTGCCGCCATCTCGCTGCTCACCATCCTGGTGCTGCTGGGCCTCACGTCGTACTACCTCCGCATTGTCTTGAAGCAAGAGAGGGACGAGCTGTGAAGCGTTCACGCCTCGGCCGCATCTGGCCCAACGCGACGGCGATCGTCCTGTTCATCGGGTTCGTCTTCCCCGTGTACTGGATGTTCAACACGGCCCTGAAGCCGACCGGCGACATCCTCAGCGAGGACCCGGTCTGGTTCCCGTCCTCGTTGACGTTCGAACACTTCGAGACAGCGGTCAACGCGGACAACTTCTGGACGCTGGTACGTAACTCCCTCACCGTCACGCTGCTGGCCGTGGGCCTGTCGCTGCTGGTCGCGCTGGGCGCCTCGTTCGCCATCGCCCGCATGCGGTTCAAGGGCCGCCGGGGCGTCATCCTGGTCTTCATGATCGCCCAGATGGCCCCCTGGGAGGTCATGGTCATCGCGATCTACATGCTGGTGCGCGATGCTGACATGCTCAACAGCCTGATCCCCCTCACCCTCTTCTACACGGTCATGGTGCTACCCCTGACCATCCTGACGCTGCGGAACTACATCGCGGCGGTGCCCAAGGAACTGGAGGAGTCCGCCATGGTCGACGGCTGCTCCCGCGTCCAGGCGTTCCGCAAGGTGATCTTCCCGCTGCTCGCCCCCGGGCTGATGGCCACCTCCCTCTTCGGCTTCATCACCGCCTGGAACGAGTTCCCGATGGTGCTGATCCTCAACAAGGAGGACCAGGCCCAGACGCTGCCCGTGTGGCTCTACAGCTTCCAGAGCACCTTCGGCAACGACTGGGGCGCCACCATGGCCGCCGCCTCCCTGTTCGCCCTCCCGATCCTGATCCTCTTCCTCTTCCTGCAGCGCCGGGCCGTCGGCGGCCTGACCTCCGGCGCCGTCAAGGGATAACGGGACAACGCGCCTTAACCGCAAGGGACACACCGCACGATGAGCACCACCTCCGCCTCCGCCCGCACCGACTCCCTGAGCCGCGACGCCCTCGCCGTCCTCCAGCCAGGCTTCCGGGGCACCACCACCGCCCCCGACTGGCTGCTCCGCAGGATCGACGAGGGGCTCGCGTCCGTCGCCCTGTTCGGCCGCAACATCGAGCGGCCCGAACAGGTCGCCGCGCTCACCGGGCAACTGCGGGCGGAACGCGGAGACCTCCTGGTAGCCATCGACGAGGAGGGCGGCGACGTCACCCGCCTCGAGGTGAACGAGGGCTCCTCCTTCCCCGGCAACCTGGCCCTCGGCGCCGTGGACGACCCGGACCTCACCCGGGCCGTCGCCCAGGAGATCGGCCGCCGCCTCGCCGAGGTCGGCGTCAACCTCGACTGGGCGCCGTCCGCCGACGTCAACGCCAACCCCGACAACCCGGTCATCGGCGTCCGCTCCTTCGGCGCCGACCCGAAGCTGGTCGCCCGGCACACCGCCGCCTACGTCGAAGGCATGCAGGCGGCCGGCGTGGCCACCAGCGTCAAGCACTTCCCCGGGCACGGCGACACCGCCGTGGACTCCCACCACGACCTCCCGCGCATCGACGCCGACCTGAACGTCCTGGCCGACCGCGACCTGGTGCCCTTCCGGGCCGCCGTGGCCGCCGGCACCAAGGCCGTCATGAGCGCCCACATCCTGGTGCCCGCGTTGGACCCGAACCGGCCCGCCACCCTCAGCCCGGAGGCGCTGCACGGACTGCTGCGCCGCCCCGTGGCCGACGGCGGCTTCGGCTTCGACGGGCTGATCATCAGCGACGCCATCGAGATGAAGGCCATCTCCGCCGCGTACGGCGTGGAACGCGGCACCGTACTGGCCCTCGCCGCCGGAGTGGACGCCATCTGCGTCGGCGGCGGGCTGGCCGACGAGGAGACCGTGCGACGCCTGCGCGACGCCCTCGTCCAGGCCGTCCGCGCCGGCGAGCTGAAGGAGGAGCGGCTCGCCGACGCGGCGGCTCGGGTCCGCGCCCTGGCCGACTGGGCCCGCCTGGACACCCGGGGCGCGGGATCGGCCGAGGGCTCGGCCCCGTCCGTAGCCGCCGCCCCCGAGGTGGGGCTCGCCGCCGCCCGCCGCGCGGTCCGCGTGACCGCCGGCCCGCGCGCCACCGCCCCCCTCACGCGGCCCGCCTACGTCGCCGCCTTCACCCCGATGGCGAGCATCGCGGTCGGCGACGACACCCCGTGGGGCGTCGCGGCCGAACTGGCCCGCCTCCTCCCCGGCACCGAGACCGAGGCCCTCAACAACGCGCGGGTCACCGAGCACGGCGTACCCGACACCATCGCGCAGGTGTGCGCGAAAGCGGGGGAGCGCCCCATCGTCGCGGTCGTACGCGACGTCCACCGCCACACCTGGATGACCGAGGCCCTCGCCGCCCTGGTCGCCGCGCGACCCGACACGATCGTGGTCGAGATGGGCGTCCCCCAGGCCGCCCCCGTCGGCGCCCTCCACATCGCCACCCACGGCGCCGCCCGCGTCTGCGGCCGGGCCGCCGCCGAGGTCATCACGGGGGGATAGCGGTGGGGGTGGGACGAGGGGTGGGGGCTCTCCCCCCCTCCCCCTCGCCCACCCTCCCCGCCCCCTGCGGCCCCGACAGCCCGCCTGGCTCAGCCCAGCCGGGCCGGGCCGGGCCGCCCTGGGGCAGTCCCAGCCGGGCCGGGCCGCCCTGGCTCCCGCCACGGCGGCCCGCGGCGCCGCTCCGCCACCTTGGTGGCCCCGGCCCCTCAACCTCGACCCCGGGATCCGGAGTCCGGGGCCATCGGCCGGCTCACCGTGCAAGACCCGCTGGCCAAGCCGGCCCCCGTGCAGGCCGGCCCCCGTGCAGACCGGCCCATCTGCGTGCCGGCAGAGCCTCCGGCGAGTGCGCCCACCGCTCACCGCCCAACCGCCGGTTTACGTTCCCGTTCCACGCCCGACTGCCGGAACAGCCCCTCCACGGGTACGCCTGCCTGGGCCGTCCCCGAAAGCGGGCCGCCCCTGAAAGCGGTCTCCGCTGTGGGCCCCACGCAAGCGCAGTCGCAGCCGCACCGCACCCGCAGACGGCAGCCGGCACTCGGCAACGGCAATCGCACGGCCCCCGGCACCCCGCCAGCGTCGAACGAGCGCGCGGCCAGGGCGAACCCCACGACGAGGCACAGCGTCCTCACGCCTCGCCGTCACGCCCGGCCCTCACGCCCCCCACGCTGCACGCCCCGTACCACCAGCACGCCGGCCCCGTGCCTCCTCGGTGACGCACGCGTCAGTGAACTGGTGCGCCGCCCCGACCCGCGGCCCACCCAGAGCACGTGAAGCCCGGGCGCGCACTCGCCCAGTCGGATCGCGCGAGCACCACCAGACCGTGCGGGCGCCACCAGACCACCCAGCGAGCGCCGCCACACCACGCCAGCGACCACGCGGCGCAGGCACCACCAGGCCACCCACCCAGACACCGCGTCACCCCGTAGGCGACACCGGACCGTAGGGGAGCGCCGCATCGGGGGCCGAGGCGTGTGGGCTACAGCAGGGCACCTCCCGTCGCGTCGATCCACTGGCCGGTCACCCAGCGGCTGTCGGAGGAGGCGAGGAAGGCGACGATGTCGGCCACGTCGTCGCCCTTCGCCACCCGGTTGAACGGGGACTGCGCGGCGACGGCCTTCCACGTCTCGGCATCGCCGCGCAGCCAGGCCGCGTTCATGTCGGTGTCGACCACACCCGGCGCCACCGCGTTCACCGTTATCCCACGCGGGCCCAGCTCCTTGGCCAGGGTCAGGGTCAGCACGTCGATGGCGCCCTTGGTCATCGAGTAGGAGATCAGCTCGGGTGTCGCGGCGCCGCGCGTCAGCCCCGTGGAGATGTTGACGATCCGCCCCCCGTCCCGCAGGCGCGGGAGACCCAGTTGGGTGATGAAGAACGGTGCCTTGGCGTTGACCGCGAAGACGTGGTCGAACGATTCGGGTGTCACGGCGGCGATCGGCTTGCCGGCCTCGACGATCCCCGCGTTGTTCACCAGGATGTCGAGGCCGTCCGCCTGCTCGTCGAAGGCGGCCCACAGGGCCTGCGCGTCTCCCGGCACGCCCAGCTCGGCCCGCAGCGCGAACGCCTGTCCGCCCGCCCCCTCGATGGCCGTCACCGTCTCCTTGGCCGCCTCGTCATTGCTCCCGTAGTGCACCGCGACCCTGGCGCCGTCCCGCGCCAGTCGCTCGGCGATCTCCCGCCCGATGCCTCGACTGCCGCCGGTGACCAGCGCCGTCTTGCCCTTGAGCGCGCCCATGGTCACGCCCCCCTTTTTCTTTAGGAGTCGATACATAAAGACCGTAGCACATTATCTAGTGGGCGCTATAGAATGGCGGCATGGCTACCACGAACGAGGGATCTGAGGGGACGGTGAGGCGGGGGAGGCCCCGCTCCTTCGACCGGGACGCGGCGCTGCGGGCCGCGACCATGGAGTTCTGGGACCGCGGCTTCGAGGCGGTCTCCATCGCCGACCTGACGCGGGCGATGGGCGTCAAGGCGCCGAGTCTCTACGCGGCCTTCGGGGACAAGAAGACGCTCTTCGAGGAGGCCATCGAGTCCTATGTGCGCGAGTTCGGCGGCTTCATCGACCGCGCCCTGGAGGAGGAGCCGACCGCGCGCCGCGCCGTGGCGCGCATGTTGCACGAGGCCGCGTCCTGGCAGACGTTGCCGGGGTATCCGCGCGGGTGCATGCTGATCAGCGCCGCGACCAACTGCACCCCGCAGTCCAACGAGATCGCCCAGGGCCTGGTCGAGCGTCGGAACGACGGGATCGCGGCGGTCGAGCGGCGGATCGCCGCCGACATCGAGGCCGGCATACTGCCGAGCGGCACCGACGCGCACGCCCTCGCCGTCTACTGCACGGTCGTGCTGCACGGCATGGCCCAGCAGGCCAGGGACGGCGTCGACCGGGCGACGCTGGAGACCGTGGCCCACACGGCGATGGCGGCCTGGCCGGCGGAGACGGGCGACATACCCGGCTGAGCGTCGGCGCGGACCGGCGCGGGCGGACGGGACGCGGCGAAGCCCGCGGACGTCGCGTAGGGGAGTGAAGAGGCGGGTCAGCGCGCCCGCGAGACAGGCCGGCGGCCTCGGAGAAGACCCGCGGGCCGCGGCGCCAGGGCGGGACCCTCAACCCGCCCGGCACCGCAGCCCGGAGTTGCATCGGCCGGTTCGGCCGACCTGAGGCTTCGGCGCGGTCAGGGCAGAGAGCGCCGTGAGCCTCGGTCCACTCTCCTGTGCGGGGAGAGTGGAGGTCGTGTACGGCCCATTGTGGACTAGACCATTCTCCGCTGTCTACGGCTGTGCGCGGACTGGCTCGTGGGAGGGCCCGGGTAGGCTCGCCGGGTGCCCTCCATGAACGATCTCGTACGCCAGCACACCGCTCTGGACGACTCCGACCTCGAGTGGCTCCACCTGCTGGTTTCGGAGTGGCAACTGCTCTCCGACCTGTCCTTCGCCGACCTCGTGCTCTGGGTGCCCACCCGGGACGGGACGCGGTACGTCTCGGTCGCCCAGATGCGGCCCAACACCGGGCCGACCTCGTACCAGGACGACATGGTGGGACACCTCGTCCCGCGCGGACGCCGGCCGATGCTGGACGCCGCGCTCGACGAGGGGCGGATCGTGCGCGAGGGGGACCCGGAGTGGCGCGAGGAGGTACCGGTGCGGGTGGAGTCGATCCCGGTCCGCCGCGACGGCCGGGTGCTCGGCGTCATCGCCCGCAACACCAACCTGCTCACCGTGCGGACCCCGAGCCGGCTGGAGCTCACGTACCTGCAGAGCGCCTCCGACCTCGCCCAGATGATCGCCGCCGGCGCCTTCCCGTTCCCCGGCCAGCAGGTGGACATGGACGCCTCGCCGCGCGCGGGAGACGGGCTGATCCGGCTCGACGCGGAGGGCCTCGTGCAGTACGCGAGCCCCAACGCCCTCTCCGCCTACCACCGGCTCGGCCTCGCCGCCGACCTGGTCGGGCACCACCTCGGCCGCACCACCGCCGAACTCGCCCCCGCCCGTGGCCCGGTGGACGAGGCGCTGGTCAAGTTGGCGAGCGGCTGGGCACCGCGCGAGTTCGAGGTGGAGGGCGACGAGGGCGTCATCCAGGTGCGAGCCATCCCGCTCAAGCCCAAGGGCTCCCACATCGGCTCGCTCGTGCTGCTGCGCGACGTCACCGAACTGCGGCGCAGGGAGCGGGAGCTGATCACCAAGGACGCCACGATCCGCGAGATCCACCACCGGGTGAAGAACAACCTGCAGACCGTGGCCGCCCTGCTGCGCCTCCAAGCCCGGCGGATGGACTCGGAACAGGGGCGCGAAGCGCTCAACGAGGCGGTGCGCAGGGTGGGTTCGATCGCGATCGTGCACGAGACGCTGTCGCAGAACCTGGACGAGCGCGTCGAGTTCGACGAGATCGCCGACCGGGTGCTGGCGATGGTCGCGGAGATCGCGCCCGGCACCGTCGCCGGCCGGCGCACCGGACGGTTCGGCATCCTCGACGCCGAGGTCGCCACGCCCCTCGCGATGGTCCTCACCGAGGTGCTGCAGAACGCCCTTGAGCACGGCTTCGGCCCGGGCGAGCACGGCACGGTCGAGGTCGGCGCGGTCCGCGGCGGCACCCGGACCGAAGGCCGCCTGCTGGTCACCGTGCAGGACGACGGGCGCGGCCTGCCCGAGGGCTTCGACCCCCGCGAGGCGGGGAACCTCGGCCTCCAGATCGTACGGACCCTGGTGGAAGGGGAGTTGGGCGGCACCTTCACCATGGTCCCGGCCCCCACGGGCGGCGCCCGGGTCGTCCTCGACCTGCCGGTGCGCGCGGAGAAGAACTGACGCCAGCGGCGCTGGGCACCGGGGGCCGGCCCCCGTCCACGCCTCGGCTCGCCTGGTACCGCGGCCGGCGGGAGGCCGACCCGTGCCGCGCGCCTCGAACGCGCGCGGCACGCCTCGGCAACGGTGTTCGCGGGCATGAGCGGCGCACGCGCGGCCGAATGGTGTTCGTGTGGCCTATGGATGTACGCGGGAGCGAGAGCGACACGCGAAGTTGACGACGCGTCAGGCAAAGTCGCCCATTCGTTATGGGCGGCGGCGCCGCGCGGGGCCCCGGATGGCCGATCGGCGGGTGCGCGCGGCGGTCGCCCGCCGGGTTCGCGTGCGGACGCACCGCCGATCGATATCGGACCGTTGCCTACGCCAACGCCGTCCTAACCGTGCGCGGGCCGTCGCGCGGCGCCGCTGTCCGGACATCACGTCAGCGGTACGACGGTCGCCACGTGCTCCGGCGTACGGAATCTGACCCCGCATCCGGCGGTTCGCGCGGTGTGGCGCGCCGCGCGGCGGCGGCGGAGGGCACGCGCGGCGGGCCCGTGGGGCAGGGTGAGTGCGCACAGCACTGAGCCCCGGACCCATCTGGTCCGGGGCTCAAAGCTCACGTTGCTGTGGGGGCACCGCCCTTGGCACCTCCCGGTCCTGGGACCGGGGGCGGAGCCTGGCAGAGCATCGGGGGTACTGCGCGCTGCGGCTCGGGGGCCGAGGGGCTGCGGGTCAGGCGCTGGCGTTGCGCGCCCGGTTGCGAGCGGCGCGGCGCTTCATCGCGCGGCGCTCGTCCTCGCTGAGGCCACCCCAGACGCCGGAGTCCTGGCCGGACTCCAGCGCCCACTGCAGGCACTGCTCCATGACGGGGCAGCGACGGCAGACGGCCTTGGCTTCCTCGATCTGCAGCAGCGCAGGACCGGTGTTGCCGATGGGGAAGAACAGCTCGGGGTCTTCCTCGCGGCAAACGGCGTTGTGACGCCAGTCCATGGCTGCTCCATCTCCTCGTATTGCGGGTTCATTGCTTGTGAATGTGAACGCTTTCACGAATCCCCCCGCAACGGAAGGGCCGCCGCCCAGTTGCCCGGTGCGGACCTGAAGTCATAAGGAGGGGGATTCGGGCTCTCAAGGGGGCCTGGTGCGGCCGTCCCGATCGCCATGAAGAGACTCGCAAACCTCGGCGGCGGATACAACCCCTTCCGGAAAGTTTTTTTTGAATCCACGGTGTCGCCTCAGTCACAGCCGTACTTCCACAGGGTGGAAGCCAGGCTAAACGTTCGAGTGGAAGGAGTTTTGGCCCTGCCACTCACACAATCACACGCAGTGCATGCCGTACGCCTGTGAACGTCACGCTCGTACGCAGTCCCAGGTGGTCACCGTCCATCTGGAGGGGGAGCGGCGCCTGTGATTGCAAGGTGAAGTCGGCGAGGTCGTGCAGTGACACCGCGTGCTTGCCGTGCGGTCCGCGCTCGGGCGTTGACGTCAGCAGGTGGGTCGCGTAACGCGTCACCGCCGGGGTCGTCAGCTTGGTCAGTCCGAGCACGTCGAGGCCGGTGTCGAAGGACGCCTTGGGCGACGCGTAGATCGGGCGGTTGCCGAAGAAGGTCCACGGTGAGGTGTTGCAGACTATCGACAGTGCCAGGTCGGTGATGGGGTCCTCGCCCGGCCGTTCGATCGTGATGGTGCCCTGCCGGCGGTGTGGCTCGCCGAAGAACTGCCGCAGCGCCTGCCGCACGTACAGCGCGTGGGTCGAGCGTTTGCCGCGCTCGCGTTGCTGCTCGACCCGGCCGATGACCCCGGCGTCGAACCCGAAGCCCGCGCAGAAGGTGAACCAGCGCGCCGGCACGGCCTCGTCCGCGGTGCCGGGGGTGCCGGCCGCGAGACCGAGGCCCACCGTGCGTTCGCTGCCTTCGCGGAGCGCGGCGAGCAGGGCGCCGGTCGCCTCCACGACGTGGTTGGGCAGGCCCAGCGCCCGCGCGAAGACGTTGGTGGAGCCGCCCGGGACCACGGCCAGCCGCGGCAGGTCGCTCGGCGCAGGCCCGTGGTGCAGCAACCCGTTGACCACCTCGTTGACCGTGCCGTCGCCGCCGAGGGCCACCACCACGTCGTACGTGCCGCTCTCGGCCGCCCGGCGGGCCAGATCGCGGGCGTGCCCCCGGTACTCCGTGTTCGCGACCTCCAGCTTGAGGTCGCTGGCGAGTGCGTGGATCAGCACATCACGGGTGCGGGCACTGGTGGTGGTTGCTGCCGGGTTGACCACGAGGAGCGCGCGCATGCGATGCAGACTACCTACCTGCTCATACCGCCCCCACCCCCTGGGTGTGGTTGCACGGCCGCGGGCCGGCACGGGCCGGCCCCCGGCGGCCCCGTGGTGGGAGGTCGCCGACGCACTACCCTGCTGGGGTGAGCAGCAAGCAGAACCGCCGCCCCGCGCAGCGCGGCAGGAAGCCCGCGGCAGCGGCCGGGAAGACGCGACCGGCCAAGAAGGCCGCCGCGAGCCAGGCCGCGCCCCAGCCGGCCGCGCAGGACGAGTCCTCGGTCACACCCGCCCGGGCCGGCGACCCGGCGGGCGGGCGTGCGGCGGGGCAAGGCGGGGAGCCGGGCGCATCGGCCGCGCAGGGGGCGTCGGCCGCGCCGCAGGCGCCGTCCGGGCCGCGACCGGCCCGGCTCACCGGCGCCGCGGTCATCACCGCAGCCGAGGGCGCGCTGCTCGCCGCGTACGGGGTCTACCTGATGGTGATGGGCCTGGCCGGCGATCCGGACAGCCCGAAGCAGACGGAGATCCTCGCGGTGGTCTTCTTCGCGCTGGCGGCGCTGCCGCTGGTGGCCGCGCGCGGGCTGTGGCTGCGCAGGCGCTGGAGTCGGGGGCCGGCGATGATCACGCAGATCATGGCGTTGCCCGTGGCCTGGACGCTGATCAACTCAGGTGGCGCGCTGATCGCGGGCGGGATCGCCATCGGCGTGGTGGCCCTCGCGGCCCTCGTGCTGCTCGTCAACCCCACGGCGACCGAGGCGCTCGGCATCGGGCCACGGGACGCGTGACGAACCGCCTGGCCGCACGTCACCGCCGGACACCGCTGGCGCGCCCGTCAGTGGCGCGCGGGCCGCGGCTCCGGCGTCCCTGCTGGGCAGGGCCGCCGGTCGCCGGACGCGGCGCGTCTACTCCTCGACGAGCAGCTTCTCCCGAAGCTGGGCGAGGGTGCGCGCGAGGAGTCGGGAGACGTGCATCTGGGAGATGCCGACCTCCTGGGCGATCTGCGACTGGGTCATGTTGCCGAAGAAGCGCAGCAGCAGGATCTTCTTCTCGCGCGGCGGCAGGTCCTCAAGCAGCGGCTTGAGGGACTCCCGGTACTCCACGCCCTCCAGGGCCTCGTCCTCGGCGCCGAGGGTGTCGGCCACGGCGGGGGACTCGTCGTCCGTGTCGGGGACGTCGAGCGAGAGGGTGCTGTAGGCGTTGGCGGACTCCAACCCCTCCAGGACCTCCTCCTCCGAGATGCCGAGGTGCTCGGCCAGCTCGTGCACGGTGGGGGCGCGGCCGTGTCGCTGGGACAGCTCCGCGGTCGCCGTGGTCAGGGCCAGCCGCAGCTCCTGGAGCCGCCGCGGCACGCGCACGGCCCAGCCCTTGTCACGGAAGTGGCGCTTGATCTCGCCGACGACCGTGGGCGTCGCGTACGTGGAGAACTCCACGCCACGGTCGGGGTCGAACCGGTCGACCGACTTGATCAGTCCGATGGTGGCGACCTGGGTGAGGTCGTCGAGGGGCTCCCCGCGGTTGCGGAAGCGGCGCGCGAGGTGCTCTACCAAGGGGAGGTGCATGCGCACGAGGCTGTTGCGGAGTTCGGCACGCTCAGGAGAACCGTCGGGGAGCTCGCGCAGCTCTATGAACATCGCTCGCGCGCCGCTTCGGTCCTGTGGATCGTGGGTCCGCTGCTCGTGCTGGTGCTGATCCATGTGGTCCGCCCGCTCTGGTCCGTCGCCGGTCGGCTCCGGGTCCGCGGGATGCGGCCCGTCCGGCTGCTGCGGGATGGCCGGGGCGCGCACCCCCCGCGATGATGCAGTACTCACGGAGCCCCCCTTTCCGTTACGGCTGCCCGGGCCCGGCGCCGCGCTTCTTGTGCAGGCTGATGCTGACCGTCCGGTCCTCGGCGACCGTCGAGTCGACCTCGCCGGCCAGCGCGGAGAGCACCGTCCAGGCGAAGGTGTCGCGCTCGGGAGCGCGGCCGTCGGTGGTGGGCGCTGAGACGGTCACCCGTAGCGCGTCGCCGACCAATCGGAAAACACAACTGAGGACGCTGCCGGGAACCGCTTGTTGCAGGAGGATCGCGCACGCTTCGTCTACGGCGATGCGCAGGTCCTCGATCTCGTCGAGGGTGAAGTCCAAACGGGCCGCTAGGCCGGCTGTGGCCGTACGCAGCACCGACAGGTAGGCACCCTCAGCGGGCAACCGGACTTCCACGAAGTCCTGGGTCCCGGGCTCGCCTGCGATCTGGGACACCCTCACCTCCAAGGTGACACAAGCTGGTTGAGCTGATATGAACGCCGGCCGTCAGCCCTTATGGTGGAGGGGGACGATCCGGCGCGGCACACGGTTCGCCTGCGACGCTATCGCGATCTGTGGCCTCGTGTCGCCCGGACGGAGCATGGCTCGCCCAGGGTGAGTACGGGGCCAGAGGCACGCGACTGTCACTCATGGTAAGCATATGAGTACGCACAGTGGCTAGGGGTTGGCGGCCTCAAATCGAAAGAGATGGCGTCGCGTTGCTCACCCCGCCCGCCGTCCGCGCCGGGCCTCAACGGCATCGTGCCTGGTCAGCGCGGGGTGGCGGGAGAGGTCAGCCGTTCTTCTCGGCGAACGCCGCGAGCTCCCGCAGCGGGGCGCCGGTCAGTCGTCGCACCGTCCACTCGTCCATCGCCTTCGCGCCGATGGACTCGTAGAACGCGATCGACGGCGCGTTCCAGTCGAGGACCGACCATTCGCAGCGCTCGTATCCGCGCTCCACGCAGATCCGCGCCAGCTCGGCCAGCAGCGCCTTGCCGTGGCCGCCACCGCGCGCCTCCGGGCGGACGTACAGGTCCTCCAGGTAGACGCCGTGGGTGCCGGTCCAGGTGGAGAAGTTGCGGAACCACAGGGCGAAGCCGACCGGCTCGCTCGCGCCGGGGCCCGCCGCGCCGGCCGCCGGCTCGGTGGGCTGCTCGGCTATCAGCCCGAAGACCGCCGGATGCGCGCCGAACAGCGCGTCGTGAAGCTGCTCCTCGGTGGCCTTGGCCGCGTCCGGCTCGCGCTCGTACTCCGCGAGCTCGCGGATCATCGCGTGGATCACGGGGACGTCGGCGGGCGTTGCAGGTCGGATCATGCGGCCAAAGGTAGCGGGAGCCTCTGACAGTCGGCGGGTCGGGCCAGGTCACGGGCCGGCCGGGGGTGCGTCGTGCGGTGCCTCGTGGGGGCCGTTCGGGGCGGGCGAGGGGTTCAGACGAGGGTCTGGTCGACGAAGCACCAGCGCCAGTCCTCGTTCGGTTCGAAGGAGCGCATGACGGGGTGGCCAGTGGCCGCGTGGTGGGCCGACGCGTGCCTGCGCGGGGAGGAATCGCAACAGCCGACGTGGCCGCAGGTCAGGCAGAGTCGCAGGTGGACGGGGTGGGTGCCGGCCGCGACGCACTCCGGGCAGGTCTCGCTCTGCGCGGCGGGCTCGGGGTGCGGCAGCTCGGTGACGTGGGCGCATTCGCTCATGGTGGCCAGATTAGGTCGCTTCGTCGGGTGAGGGCGGGCGGCGGCGTGGCCGGGCGGCGTGGGGCGCCGGGCGTGCGCGGTCGCCGGCGGTGCGGCGGTACACGCCCCGACCAGCCGGTGGTCGGGCGGCCGGGGGCGGTGACGGCGCCGGGGCGGGAACCCCGCGGGCGCCGGCAGGTGTGGCGTGGGCGTGGCCGGGGTGGCTGGAAAGGGGCGGAGTGTTCGCGGCTGTTCGGGCGCGCGGGGCGGGTGCAGCCGCGTGACGTGGGGGATGCATGGGCCGTCAGAGCCGTGCGGGACGTACGGGTCGCGAGATGGGAGGGGCCTGGGCCGATGGACGTCGTTCCCCTGTTGATGCTGATCGCGGGCAGCGCGGCGATCGCCGGCGCGGCGCGGCGCACCTCCGTGCCGGGGCCGCTGCTGCTGGTCGCGGCCGGACTGGTGGCCTCGTACGTGCCCGGCGTGCCCGCGTACGTGCTCGATCCGCACGTCGTGCTGCCGCTGCTGCTGCCGCCCCTGCTGCACACGGCCGCGCTGGACAGCTCCTACCTGGACCTGCGCGCCAACGCGCGGTCGGTCGCGCTGCTCTCGGTCGGCTACGTGCTGTTCGCGACGCTGGCCGTCGGCTGGATCGCCTACCTCGTGGTGCCGGACCTGCCGCTGACCTCGGCGCTGGTGCTCGGCGCGGTGATCGCGCCGCCGGACGCGGTGGCCGCGACCGCCATCGCGCGCAAGGCGGGGTTGCCCTCCCGGATCACGACGATCCTGCAGGGCGAGTCGCTGGTCAATGACGCGACCGCGATCACGGCGTACAAGGTCGCGCTGGCCGCAGCGGTCGGCACGGGCGCCACGTGGGGCTCGGGCCTGCGGGAGTTCCTGGTCGCCGCGGTGGGCGGGGTCGGCGTCGGGGTGGTGCTGATGGTGCCGCTGCACTGGCTGCGTACCCGGCTCACCGAGCCGCTGTTGCAGAACACGCTCTCGCTGCTCATCCCGTTCGTGGCGTACGCGGTCGCCGAGCAGGTCGAGGCGTCGGGGGTGCTGGCCGTGGTGGTCGTGGCGCTGCACCTGGGGCACCAGCTCTGGCAGGTGGACTTCGCGACCAGGTTGCAGGAGCGCGCGGTGTGGGCGATGGTCTCCTTCGTCCTGGAGTCGGCGGTCTTCGCGCTGATCGGGCTGCAACTACCGGTCGTGCTGCGGGGGCTCGACGGGTACGGGGCCGGCGAGCTGCTCTGGTACGCCCTGGCGGTGTTCCTGGCCGTGGTGGTGGTGCGCTACCTCTGGGTCTTCCCGGCCACCTTCGTGCCCCGCCTGCTCTCGGCGCGGATCAGGCGGCGCGAGCCCGACGTGAACTGGACCGCGCCGACCATCGTGGGCTGGGCCGGGATGCGCGGCGTCGTGTCGCTGGCCATCGCGTTCTCCATCCCCACCGCCGCGCACGGCGGGGACCACTTCCCGGCCCGTGACCTCGTACTGCTGCTCACCTTCAGCACGGTGATCGCCACCCTGGTCGTACAGGGGCTGACGCTCCCGGCACTGATCCGCGCGCTGCGGCTGCCCGGGCGCGACGTACAGGCCGAGACGCTGGCCGAGGCGCAGGCGCAGAGCGCGGCGTCCCAGGCGGCCGAGGAGCGGCTGGCGGAGTTGCTGGCCGACGAGCGCAACCAGTTGCCGCAGCCGCTGGCCGACCGGCTGCGCACGGTCGTGGAACGGCGCCGCAACGCCGTCTGGGAGCGGCTCGGCACGGTGAGCGAAGCGACGGGCGAGTCGGCGGACGAGACCTACCGGCGGCTCTCGCGCGAGGTCATCGAGACGGAGCGGAAGGTGTTCGTGCGGCTGCGGGACGAGCGGCGCATCGACGACGAGATGCTGCGGACGCTGCTGCGCCGGTTGGACCTGGAGGAGGCGGCTGCCTACCGCGAGGGGGAGGGCGAGTAGCACCGCCCCGGGCACGGGGGGGCGTCGGTCTACGGCGCGGGGGCCGGGCCCGTGATGACCGCGGTGACGGTGCTGCCGCCGGCGATGGCGCCCGCTTCGACCAGGGAGGTCAGGCCGTAGAGCAGCTTGGCGACGTAGACGCGGTCCAGAACCAGGCCGTGTCGGTCGGCGAAGTCCGCGGCGAACGCGTCGAGTTCCGGCGTCGTCCGCGCGTACCCGCCGCAGTGGAACCGGCCGTCCAGCTCCCAGTCGCCGACCCGGGCGCCGAACGCCTCGGTCTGGAGCGCGAGGATCTCCGCCGCCAGGAAGTCGCCCCTGAGCACGGGAAACCCGATGGCCCGCGGACGTGGCCCGGAGCCGGCGGCCCGTTCGGTGGCGCGGTCGGTGGCGCTGTCGGCGGCGCGCTCGGCGGCCTGCTCGGTGGTCTGGTCGGTGGCCTGCTCGACCGGGGGATCGACCGTGGGGCCGGTCGCGGGATCGGCCGGCGGGGGGTGGTCGGCGAGACCGGCGGCGAGGCCGGCCAGGGTGCCGCCGGTGCCGCAGGCGACGCCGACGACGTGCGGGCCGTCGGCCGGGTCGAGGGCCGCGCGCAGCTCGCGGCCGAGCGTCCGGCAGCCGGTGGCGGCCAGGGCGTTGCTGCCGCCCTCGGGTATGACGTAGCAGTCGCCGAACCGCGCGCGCAGGGCCTCGCGCACCTCGGGCTCGGCCTTGCGCCGGTAGGCGGACCGGGTGAGGAAGTGCAGGCGCATGCCGTCGGCGACGCACCGCGCGAGGACCGGGTTGAGCGGCCGGTCGGCCAGCTCGTCGCCGCGTACGACGCCGATGGTGGCCAGGCCCAGGAGGCGGCCGGCGGCGGCCGTCGCGCGCAGGTGGTTGGAGTAGGCGCCGCCGAACGTCAGCAGGGGGCGCGGGCCGGTCGCGGCGGCGGCGCGCAGGTTCAGCTCCAGCTTGCGCCACTTGTTGCCGGGCAGGTCCGGGTGGATCAGGTCGTCCCGCTTGAGCAGCAGACGCACGCCACGGCGGGCGAACCGCGCGTCGGCCACGGCCTGGAGCGGCGACGGCAGCGCGGGCCGCAGCGCGTCGATCCGCGCACCGGCACGGTCGGCGGCGGGGCGCGAGCCAGGGGCGTGGTCGGGGTGCGGGGGCGGCTGGGGCCGGCCGGAGGCGTTGCTCACCGTCCCATTGTCGGTCGGGCCCGGCCCGGCCCGCTGCCAGGCGTCCGGGTGGCCCGCCGCCGCGCGTCCGGCCGGTCCGTGGCGGGGGCACCGGGGTCCGTGGCGGGGGCCGCCGTGGCGGGGCCGCCGGGGCGGGGTGCTCGGGTGGGCACAGCGCCGGGGTGGTGGGGGCGCGGCGGTGCTGTGCCCGGTGCGCTACTTCAGTCGTTCCCCGACGCGTTCCCGCATCTCGTCCATGGTGAAGCCCTTGGGGTCCACCTTGCCGGGCTGCCATTCGAGGTGGCCGATGACCGATCGCTCGGTCCATCCGTGCTGGCGGCACACGGCCGCGGCGGCGCGCTCGATGGCCTCCAGTTGCGCCGCAGGCCAGGGGTCCTCGCCGTCGCCCAGGTTCTCGCACTCGAAGCCGTAGAAGTGGCGGTTGCCGTCGGTGTTGCTCTCGTTGTCGGGCGGGAGGCGCTTCTCGGCGATCACGGCCCGCAGGACGTCGTCGTCGCCGGACCCCGCGTGGTTGGCGCGGCCGTAGCCGACCAGGTGCACCGTGCCGTCCTTGGTGATCACGCCGTGGCACAGCGGGCCGGGCAGGCTCGGATGGCCGTCGCGGCACAGGTCGACCGTCTCCTCGGCCCCCGAGGTGACGGTGTGGTGGATCATGACGCCGTGCACCGGGCCCCAGGGGCCCTTGTGGTCGCGGTTGTGGTGTTCCCAGTCGCCGACTTCCCTGACCCGTAGGCCCTCGTCGCGCAGCGCGTTGATGAAGTCCCGCGCGGACATGGGTGGGGACATGGCCGCCTCCGTTCGGTGCGCGGCGGTCGCCGATCGCGAACCGCCTCTATGACCTGCTTGTACCGGAACGTTCGGCGTCGGACTAGCCGTTCGGAGGCAGTGCGAACCGTTTTGGCCGCCGGGCCCGGTGCGCGGTGGGCTCCGGCCCAGGTGGGCGGGGTGCTGTCCGTTGGCGGATGGGTGGATCGGGGGGCGTGTGCCCCAGGGGCGTACGCCGGTGTGGTGGGTGGTGCCACGCAGTGCATGATGGCGCCGACGTCCCGCGGCGAGCCCGCCCGGGGCGCGCCCGCACCGCGGTGCCACCGCGAGCACGGACACGACAGTACGCACGACAGCACGGGGGGCACGTGGACTACCAGGGAGCGTTGGAAGTGGTGGCCGCCGCGGTCCGGTCGCAGGTGGGCCAGGGGCAGGTGGCGCAGTACATACCGGCCCTCGCCGCAGTCGACGCCGGGCAGTTCGGGATGGCGGTCGCCGACATGAACGGCGACGTCTACGGGGTGGGGGACTGGGAGGAACCGTTCTCCGTCCAGTCCATCTCCAAGACCTTCAGCCTGGCGCTGGTCCTGGCGCGGGACGGCGAGGCGATCTGGCAGCGGGTCGGCAGGGAGCCGTCCGGCAACGCGTTCAACTCGCTGGTGCAGCTCGAATACGAGAACGGCGTGCCGCGCAACCCGTTCATCAACGCCGGGGCGCTGGTCGTCACCGACCGGTTGCAGACCCTCACCGACGACGCGAGCACCACGCTCCTGGACTTCCTGCGGGCCGAGAGCGACAACCCGGACCTGGCCTTCGACCCGGCCGTCGCGCTCTCCGAAACCGAGCACGGCGACCGCAACGCCGCCCTGGCGCACTTCATGGCCAGCTACGGCAACCTGGAGAATCCCGTGCCCACGGTGTTGCAGCACTACTTCTGGCAGTGCTCGATCCGGATGAGCTGCCGTGACCTCGCACTGGCCGGCGGTTTCCTGGCCCGCCACGGGCTGCGCGCCGACGGCGGCAGGCTGCTGTCGCGGCGCGAGGCCAAGCAGGTCAACGCGGTCATGCTGACCTGCGGCACCTACGACGCGGCGGGCAACTTCGCCTACCGGGTCGGGCTACCGGGCAAGAGCGGCGTCGGGGGCGGCATCGTCGCGGTCATCCCCGGGCGGTGCACGCTGTGCGTGTGGAGTCCCGGCCTGGACGAGCGCGGCAACTCGGTGGCCGGGGTCGCCGCCCTCGACCACTTCACCACGCTCACGGGCTGGTCGGTGTTCTGAGCCCGCGCGCCCCGCGCGCTCACCCGCTGGCCCGGGCGCTGAGCCCGCACCCCCAGAGCTCAGCCTCTGTCCCGTACGGCGAGCCCGCGCCCCGCGCCCCGCGCGCTGACGCGGGCCCCGCGCCGGCCGGCGGCCCGGCCCGGGCCCGGACCTCAGCGGGGACGGGTCGGCCCGGTCAGGCCCCGTGGCCGGGGCCCGGCGTCAGGGGCAGGCGATGACCTGGCCGGCGTACGAGAGGTTGCCGCCGAAGCCGAACAGCAGCGTCGGCGCGCCCGGTGGGATCTCGCGGCGCTCGACCAGCTTGGACAGGGCCAGCGGGATGCTGGCCGCCGAGGTGTTGCCGGAGTCCACGACGTCCCGGGCGATCACGGCGTTGACGGCGCCGAGCTTGCGCGCCACCGGCTCGATGATCCGCAGGTTCGCCTGGTGGAGCACCACGGCCCCGAGGTCCTCGGGCTCGATGCCGGCCCGCTGGCAGGCGGCCCTGGCCAGCGGCGGCAGTTGCGTGGTGGCCCAGCGGTAGACGCTCTGGCCCTCCTGGGAGAACCGGGTGGGGCTGCCCTCGATCCGTACGGCGTCGCTCATCCGTGGCATCGAGCCCCACAGCACCGGGCCGATGCCCGGTTCCTCGGAGGCCACGACCACGGCGGCGCCCGCGCCGTCCCCGACGAGCACGCACGTCGAGCGGTCGGTCCAGTCGGCGACCGACGTGAACGCCTCGGCCCCGATGACCAGCGCCTTCGTCGCGGATCCGGCGCGCAGCGCGTGATCGGCGGTGGCCAGGGCGTGGGTGAAGCCGGCGCACACGACGTTGATGTCCATCAGGGCCGGCGAGCCGAGCCCGAGCCGGGCGGCGACCCGGGCGGCCGTGTTGGGGCTGCGGCCTTCCGCCGTGCAGGTGGCGACCAGCACCAGGTCGATCTCGGCGGGCGCGAGGCCGCTGCTCGCCAGTGCCTTGGCCGCCGCCTGTGCCGCCATCATGTCGACGCTCTCGTCGGGGCCGATGATGTGGCGGGTCCGGATGCCGACCCTGCTGCGAATCCACTCGTCGCTGGTGTCCACCATCCTCGCCAGGTCGTCGTTGGTGAGCACCCTGGTGGGCTGGTAATGGCCGAGGGCCAGTACGCGTGAGCCGGACATGCGGACGCGCCCCTTTCTCCGAGCTGGCGGCGGGACGCAGGGGGACGTCAGTGGCGTCGTCCCACCGTTGCAGTGCCTACCAGTCTGCGGGCCGCGTGCCGAGGCGTAGGCGTGCGATCCGCCAA
Source organism: Streptomyces sp. MGP-BFMKR1 (assembly GCF_057766585.1). Lineage (NCBI taxonomy): Bacteria > Bacillati > Actinomycetota > Actinomycetes > Kitasatosporales > Streptomycetaceae > Streptomyces > Streptomyces sp. MGP-BFMKR1. The sequence continues at coordinate 2,738,720 of NZ_CM173408.1, read as the reverse complement.
TGTTCCGGGGCGAGATATGGAGTCTTCGGCAGTCATGAATGGTGGTGCGTGCCCTTTGGATGTGGTGCCGCGTTCGGCCAGATGTCTCTCGACCGTCGGTGAGTCGTCCCCCTGAGCCTGGCGTGGCGGGGGTGACGGCCGACTACGGCGCGCTCGCGGCCCGGGAGGAAGCGGCGCCGACGGGCCCGCCGGAGGGGGCCACCCGATGGGGCGCCCCGCGGTGGCCGCCCGCGTGCGTGCCGCCGCCCGAGGCGGTGGGCGCGTCGCCGGTGTGTACGTCGGTGTGTGCGCCGGTGCGGTCGTCGGTCGGCAGGTGACGGCCCGTGCCGGCGGGCGGGGCGGCGGTGGCGGTGAGGGCGATGGTGCCGGAGAGCCCGGCCAGCGCCGCCAGGGTGACGGCGGCGGGGCCGAGCCGCCCGATGCGGCGGTGTAAGGCCATCGGTGGTTCTCTCGTCTCGCGTGGGGCGCGGCTGGGGCGGGGTGGCACTGCGGGCGCCTGCCGAGCGGGGCGCGGACGGCGGCACGGTGCCGTACGGGCCGTCGCGGCACGGCGTTCCTCGTACGCATGTTCAGGGCCGCCGGTGGACGCGGGGTGGCGCGGGCGTGGCCGGAGGTGAACGGTCTGGGGCCCGGCGGGGTCCGGGATCAGGCCCGGCGGCTCGGCCCCGTGGCCGGGGTCGCGCGGGTCAGAGCCAGCCGCTGCGGCGGAAGGCGCGGTGCAGCAGGAGGCAGAGGGCGACGAGGGAGGCCAGCGCGGTCGGGTAGCCGAAGCTCCAGCCGAGCTCCGGCATGTGGTCGAAGTTCATGCCGTACAGGCCGCAGACCATGGTGGGTACGGCGATGATCGCCACCCAGGCGCTGATCCGGCGCAGGTCCTCGTTCTGCGCGACGGTCACCTGGGCGAGGCCGGCCTGCAGGATCGAGTTCAGCAGGTCGTCGAACGAGGTGACCTGCTCCGCCACGCGCGTCAGCCGGTCGGCCACGTGTCGCAGGTACGCCCGTACGTCCTCGTCGACGAGCCGGGACGGCTGGGTGGCCAGGGCGTGCAGCGGGCGTTCGAGCGGGGCCACGGCGCGCTTGAGTTCCAGGAGTTCGCGCTTGAGTTGGTAGATCCGCTCCACTTCATCGGTGCGGCGGGTGTGGCTGGTGCGGCCGGTGTGTCCGGGCCGGGCGGAGCGAACGGAGCGGTCAAAGCCGTCGGACGGGGCGGAGCTGACGGACGGGTCGGAGCGGTCGGCGCGGCCGAAGCGGCGCGGCGCGCGGCCCTGCGGCGCCGGCGCGAACACCTCGCTCTCCACGGCGTCGATGTCGTCCTGGACGGCGTCCGTGACGGCGAGGTAGTCGTCCACCACGTGGTCGGCGATCGCGTACAGCACGGCGGCAGGACCGTGGGTCAGCAGCTCGGCCCGCGCCTCCAGCTCCTCGCGGACCGGGCCGAGCGAGCCGTGTCCGCCGTGCCGGATGGTGATGACGAAGTCGGGCCCGACGAAGGCCATGATCTCGCCGGTCTCCACGATCTCGCTGGTCGCGGTGGACCGGTCGTTCCCCACGTACCGCACCGTCTTGAACACGGCGAACAGCGTGTCCGCCGCGTACCGTTCCACCTTCGGGCGCTGGTGGGCCTGGAGGGCGTTGGCCACGGCCAACGGGTGCAGCCCGAACAACTCCGCGACGTCCGCGAACTCCTCGTACGCCGGCTCGTGCAGCCCGATCCAGACGAACCCGGGTGGCCGACTCCGCCCGCCCGCGCCCTGCGCGGGGACGGTGGGCCGGCCCTCGCGGACCCGCCGGATGGCGTCGGCGGCGGGGAGGTCGCCCTGCTGGCGCTGGCCGTCGCGGTAGACCGCGCAGTTGACCACGGCGCTGCCCAGCGGCGAGCGGGCCGGATGACTGAGGTCGACGCCGCGCGGGCGCCGCCGCCCGATGCGGACCGCGGTCCGAAGGGTGCGGATCATCGACACGGCGGCTCCTGCGAGGTGAGGGAGCGCTCAGTATGCCGGGTGCCGGTTGCCACGGGGCGGCGCGGCGGCGCCCGGGCGGCTCCGTGCGGCGCCCCGCCACGCCCGGGCGACGTGGTGACCGACACCCGGCGGGCGCGCGGCGGGCGACCTCCCGGTGGCCACCAGATGGCCGGCGGGCAGCCGCCTCCCGCGCGCCGGTCCGCTCCCCGGGACGAATCGGGCGGAGCCCAACAGGCCGCTCTCGCCCCCTTGTCGAAGCGGCCGAGCATCGGAAAGATCACCCCGAAGAGCGGCGGCGCACGCCGACGTCGTCGCCCGCCACCGCATCGTCGGCTTCCCGGAGAGGGCCCCGCCATGAGCGAGCTATCAGCGGCTGACGGCAGCAGCGTCCACCTGCCCGCCCCCGAGGTGGACGACGTGGTCGACGGAGCCCTCGCGGCGACGGACGCGCCGTACGGGGCGACGGTCAGGGTCGCGCCGTACGCGGGCATGGCCAAGGGCGACGTCATCACGGTCACCTTCGGCGACCTCTACACGGACGTCTCGCCCGTCTCCACCTCCTGGGTCGGCCGCGAGATGGCCTTCGTCGTCCCCACCGAGGTGCTCGCGGCGGCGAAGACGGCGGTGGCCGTCGCCTACTCGGTGGAGCGCAGCGGCGGCGGGTCGCTCGGCTCGGAGACGACGACGATCACGGTGGTGCCGCGGCGGGCGGAGGAGGACTGACGGGGGAGGGCTCGTGGTCCGCCGGCTTCGGCGACGGACTGTCCTCCTCGTCGCGGTCGCGCGGTGCGGTCAGGGGTGGTACGGGCCGGGTGACGACCTCGGCCAGCGGCATGGTCTTCTGGACAGCCCGCCCCTCGCCCGCTGTGTGGCACGGCGACCGCCGTCGCGGTCGACGACCGCGCCGGTGGAGCGCCGGCCGAAGGGAACTCGTGATCTTCCTCGTACCGGTGGTGCTGCTCGCCGCATGCGCCGTGGTCGTCTTCCTCGTACTCCAGTGTCTTCGCGCCGCTCTGCCGGGCGGCGGACGCTGGACCGGCTGGCGGCGCGCCGCTGCCGCCGCCGCCTTCGCCTGTGCCGCGACGGCCACGGCCGCCTACGCGCTGGGGGCCGTGAACCTCATGCTGACCGTCTCGGTGGCACAGGACGGCGGGGCCGACTCCGCCCCGTTCCCCTATAACCACCCGTGCCGGGCCCAGTTGACGGGGGCGGTGGACTACGAGGTCCAGTTCCACACCCTGCGCACGGTGTGTGTCCTGGCCGACGGGGAGCGCAGGGCGGTGCGTGACGTACCGCGGGCGGTGCGGACGGTGGCGGCGACGTCGGCGGTCAGCGCCGGCGCGCTGGCGGGGGCGGTGTGGGCGACGGGGCGCACGCGCGCGCCCGCGACCGGTCGCTGAACGACCGCACCCGGCCCACCCCCCGTCACGGATGACAGCGGGCGAACCGGGTGCGAGGAAGAGCCGTGGGCGGGCGCCTGGTGGGGGGCTCGCCGAAAAGAGGCTGAAAGAAGCCGGCGGGCGGCTCAGGCCTTCTTGGTCTCCCAGAAGATCTTGTCCACCTGGGCGATGTAGTCCAGGGCCTTCTGACCCGTGGCCGGGTCGGTGGAGCCCTTGGCCGCGCTCAGGGCCTTGAGGGTGTCGTTGATGAGCTGGTGCAGCTCCGGGTACTTCTCGAAGTGCGGGGGCTTGAAGTAGTCGCTCCACAGCACGGAGATGTGGTGCTTGGCCAGCTCCGCGCGCTGCTCCTTGATGATGGTGGCGCGGGCGCGGAAGTGCTCGTCCTCGTTGGCCTGGTACTTCTCCTGGACTGCCTTGACCGACTCGGCCTCGATGCGGGCCTGGGCCGGGTCGTACACGCCGCAGGGAAGGTCGCAGTGGGCGCTGACCTTTACCTTGGGGGCGAACAGGCGGGAAAGCATAGAGCTGTCCTTCCTCGTGATCGTCTTCTCAGGTGCGAGATTACTCCGTGAGGGAAGGCTTTTCTCGGGTGGCCCGGGGGGCTTAGGACAAAAGTCCGGTGTCGGACCGGGACTGATGGAGCGACGGACCGGGAGGTGCCGTGATGCCGGAGCGGACGCAGGAGCGTGGCCGCGAGCGTGGGCAGGGGGAAGACGGCGAGCGCCACGGGCTGCTGCGGATCGGTCTCGCCGAGGTGTACAACCCGTCGATGGTGCCCACGCTGCGCCCGGGTGACCAGCTCGTCGTGCAGTACGGGGCGGGCGTGCGGGTCGGCGACGTGGTCGTGCTGCGCCACCCGTTCGCGCAGGACCTGCTGATCGTCAAGCGCGTCGTGGGGCGACGGCCCGGTGGTTGGTGGGTCGAGGGGGACAACCCGTACGTCCACAACGACAGTCGCGAGTTCGGCGCCGTCCCGGACGAGCTGGTGGTGGCGCGGGCGCTGGCCCGGCTGCGTCCGCCGCCGGGGGCCGGTCAGCGCTCGGTGGCGGGGCTGCTGTCGTGGGCAGCCTCGGCGGTGCGGCCGGTGGGCTCGGGGCGGGGGCCGCTCGGCCGGCTGGCAGGCCGCTCCGGCCGCTCCGGCCGCTCCGGGCGCCCGGAGCGCTCGCTCTCCAGGCGCTTGCGGGCCCGGTAGGCGGCGACGTTCGCGCGCGTGGCGCAGCGGTCGGAGCAGTAGCGTCGCGAACGGTTCGTCGACGTGTCGAGGTAGGCGTTGCGGCACGGCGACGCCTCGCAGATGCCGAGCCGGTCGGCGCCCAGCTCCGTGAGGTGGAACGCGAGCCCCATGGAGGCGGTGGCCGCGTAGCTGGCGCCCGCGTTGGCGGCGTAGTCCGCGATGTGCATGTGCCACTTGGGCCGGCCGTCCTCGTCCCGTACCTCGTGCCCCGAGATCTGCGGGCTCACCGGGAACTCAAGCAGCAGCGCGTTGAGCAGGTCGACGGCCAGCACCTCGTCGCCTCGGTCGGCCGCCTCGAAGACGGCGCGCAGTCGTCCCCGCACCCCGCGCAGCCGGGTCACGTCGGCCTCGGTGGCCCGCCGCGCGACCTGCTGGCTCGGGCCGAACAGGTCCCGTACGGCCTCGACCGAGGTGAGCCCGTCGGTGCCGCGCTCGGGCTCCTCGCTGTTGACGAGCTGGACGGCGAGATCCGAGTAATAGGCCAGTTCCACTTGTAGTCCTTACGGAGGCGGTCTATGGTCGTCGGTGCAGTGGGGTAATGACTGCTGTGGCTATCAGGGTATTACGTAGAGGTCATGGGAGGGTCGCGATGACGGAGACGATCACGGCTGCGGGCGCTGACTGGCGAGCCTGGCAGGCCAGTTGGGACCGGCAGCAGGAGTGGTACATGCCGGACCGCGAGGAGCGGTTCCGGGCCATGCTCGACATGGTCGAGGCGACGGTCGGCCCGGCGCCGCGCGTGCTCGACCTGGCCTGCGGCACCGGCAGCATCAGCGACCGCGTGCTGGCCCGCTTCCCCGAGGCCACCAGCACCGGCGTCGACCTCGACCCGGCGCTGCTGACCATCGCGCGCGGGTACTTCGCGGACGAGCGCCGCGTCGAGTTCGTCACCGCCGACCTGCGGGACCCCGAGTGGCGGAGCAGGCTGCCGCACGCCTCGTACGACGCGGTGCTCACCGCGACCGCGCTGCACTGGCTGAACAGCGACGCGCTGAGCACGCTGTACGGGCAGGTCGCGGAGCTGGTGCGGGAGGGCGGGGTGTTCATGAACGCCGACCATATGCCCGTCCCGTCCACGCCCCGGATCAATGCCGCCGAGCGCCGGTTCCGCAAGGCGCGGCAGGAGCGCGAGCGGGCCGAGGGCGTGCAGGACTGGGCCGACTGGTGGCGGGCGGTCGCCGCCGACGAGGTGCTGGGCGGGCCCGCGGCCGAGCGGTTCAAGATCTTCAACAACCCCACCGAGGTCAGCAACGACCACGACGGCAACGACGAGTCGGTGGACTGGCACGTGGCGGCGCTGCGCGCGGCCGGGTTCGACGAGGCCCGCCCGGTGTGGTGCTCGGCCACCGACGCCCTGGTGCTCGGCCTCAAGTAGGCCCGGAGACTCCGGTGATTTCGGCGCCCGCCGCGCCGGCGGCGCGGCGGGTGGCCGGCCGCCCCGGAGCCGGGGACGCCGCGCGGCGGGCGGGCGTGCGACGGGTGGGCGTGCGGGAGCGGCACGGGCCGCGTGGGCCCGTGCCGCCGTCTCGTCCGTCTCCTCATCCGCACGCGGCGCCGCCCCGCCCCGGCCGCCGGCCGGGCACCGGGCGCCGGGCTCCGGGAGGCCGGTAACCGGGTCGGGCGCCGGCCGCTCACAGCACCTTCGCTCACAGCACCTTGGACAGGAACGACTTCGTGCGCTCGTGCTGCGGGTTGGTCAGCACCTCGCGCGGGTGACCGGTCTCGACCACCGCGCCGTCGTCCATGAAGACCAGCGCGTCGCCGACCTCGCGGGCGAAGCCCATCTCGTGGGTGACGACGATCATCGTCATGCCGGACTCGGCGAGGTCGCGCATCACGTCGAGCACGTCGCCCACCAGCTCCGGGTCGAGCGCGGAGGTCGGCTCGTCGAAGAGCATCAGCTTGGGCTCCATGGCCAGCGCCCGGGCGATGGCCACCCGCTGCTGCTGCCCGCCGGAGAGCTGGGCCGGGTAGTTGCCCGCCTTGTCGGCCAGGCCCACCCGGTCGAGCAGCCTCAGCGCGCGCTCCCGCGCGACCGCCCTGGACTCCCGCTTGACCTGGACCGGCGCCTCCATGACGTTCTCCACCGCGGTCATGTGCGGGAAGAGGTTGAAGCGCTGGAAGACCATGCCGATGTCGCGGCGCTGCGCGGCGACCTCGCGGTCGCGCAGCTCGTAGAGCTTGTTGCCCTGCTGCCGGTAGCCGACCAGGTCGCCGTCGACGTACAGCCGCCCGGCGTTGATCTTCTCCAGGTGGTTGATGCAACGCAGGAACGTGGACTTGCCGGAACCCGAGGGGCCGATGAGGCAGAACACCTCGCGCGGGGCGACCTCCAGGTCGATGCCCTTGAGTACCTCGACGGGCCCGAAGGACTTGTGCACGCCCTCGGCCTTGACCATGGCGGTCACGCGCCGCCACCCCCCTTCGTACCGCGGGTGCTCAGCGAGCCCACGTTGGCCTTGACCTTCTGCCACGGCGTGGGCGGCAGTTGACGCAGCGAGCCGCGGGCGAACCGCCGCTCCAGGTAGAACTGGCCGACGCTCAGCACGCTGGTGACCACCAGGTACCAGATCGCCGCCAGGAAGAGCATCTCGACCGTGCCGCCCGAGGTCTGGCCGACGTTGGTGGCCGCCTGGAGCAGGTCGTAGTACTGCACCGCGATCACCAGTGAGGTGGTCTTGAGCAGGTTGATGAACTCGTTGCCGGTCGGCGGCACGATCACCCGCATCGCCTGCGGCAGCACCACCCGGCGCAGCGTCTTGGCCTGGCTCATGCCCAACGCGTGCGACGCCTCGGTCTGCCCCTCGTCCACCGACTGGATGCCGGCCCGGCAGATCTCCGCCATGTAGGCGGCCTCGTTGAGGCCGAGGCCGAGCAGCGCCGCCAGGAACGGCGTCATGAAGTCCGCCCACTCGTCCTGGTAGATGGGTCCGAGGTTGATGTACTCGAAGACCAGGCCGAGGTTGAACCACAGGAGGAGCTGGACGTAGACCGGGGTACCGCGGAAGAACCAGATGTAGGCCCAGGCGATGGACGCGGTGACCGGGTTCTTCGACAGCCGCATCACGGCGAGCACGACGCCGAGGGCCACGCCGAGCGCCATCGCGACGATCGTGAGCCAGATCGTGTTGCGGACGCCCTTGAGGATGTCCTTGTCGAAGAAGTAGTCGGGGACGGCGCCCCAGTTCACCTTGCCTTGCGCGAAGGCGTTGACGAGCAGGCCGAGCAGGCCGAGCGCGATCACCGCCGAGATCCAGCGGCCGTAGTGCCGGACCGGGATGGCCTTGATCGCCTCGGGGGCAGGAGCCGGGGTGCCCGAGGGCCCCGTCACCTTGTCGATGTCAACAGTCACAGGTGCTGCCTTTCAGCATGAACCGTCACGAACGGGGCGGTCAGGAGCCGCCGTTGATCTTCGCCTCGGTGACGGCGCCGGCCTCGACGCCCCACTTCTTGAGGACCTTCTCGTACGCGCCGTTCTTGATGATCTCGTCGAAGGCGGCCTTGAGGGCGTCCCGGAGCTGGGTGTTGTCCTTGCTGATCGCCACGCCGTACGGGGCGGCCTCGACCTGCTCGCCGACGATCTCGAAGTCGTCGCCGCCGCCCGAGGTCTGCACGGCGTACGCGGCGACCGGGAAGTCGCTCGCGGCGGCGTCGGCGCCGCCGGCCCGCAGGCGGGTCTGGGCCTGCACGTCGTTGTCGAACGCCTCGATGGCGATCTTCCCCCTGCCCTTGTCCTCGCACGTCTTGGCCTGGTCCTTGGCCAGGTCGTGGGAGACGGTGCCGCGCTGCACGACGATCTTCTTGCCGCACAGGTCGTCCCAGGTCTCGATGGACTGGTTCTTGCCCTTACGCGTGTAGATCGAGACGCCGGCCTGGAAGTAGTCGACGAAGTCGACGCCCTCGCTGACCTTCTTGCCCTTTTCGGGGTCGATGCCCTCCTGGCGCTCCTTGGTGTCGGTCATGGCCGACATGGCGATGTCGTACCGCTTGGAGCGCAGACCGGTGAGGAGGGTGTCGAAGGTGCCGTTGGCGAACTGGAAGCGGACGCCCAACTCCTTGCCGAGCGCGTCGGCGAGGTCGGGGTCGATGCCGACGGTCCGTCCGCTCTTCTTGAATTCCACCGGCGGGAAGGCGATATCCGACCCGACCTTGATCACGCCCGCATTCTGGACATTTTTTGGCAGCTTGTTGAAGAGGCCCTTTCCGGAAGCGGAGCCGTCCACCTTGTCCCGCTGATCGCCGCAGCCGGACAGCAGAAGGGCGCCGGTGACCGCGAAGGCGGCGACGGCGACCGACCTGGGTGTCCGAGGGGTGGCCATGCCCGGCCGACGAGAGCGGCTGGCGGTCATACTGGTTCCTCCTGCGGATGAGGGAAGCGCCGACGGGGCCTGCACACACCTTCGGGTGTCGCGGCCGTGTGTGATTGGGGCATCTTGCCATCCGGGCCAGCGCATATGGGGGGCCGGCGAGGTCAAAATCGGATAACGGGCAGCTCACGCGGTGCGGTGCCCGAACGACGTCGGACATGACGTCTCGGCGGCGCACCGGGAAACGCCCGGGTGACGGAATGGCTACCGACGCGTGGCCGCGGTGTCGCGGTACATGGATATTCGGTAGCGATTGACCTGCTTTCGGTGTTAACGCGCGGTTGCCGCGCTGCACCGCGACGGAACTCACTCGTTCGGGAGTGCGCTTCTCCGGTAGAAAAGACGGTTACACCCCTCACCCGGGGCTCAGGGCACGTGTGCGGCGTGCCCGGCGTTCGTCCACCTCCGCCGCGGTTATCCGCGGGGCGGAAGGCGGACGCGGTGCCCGCCCGCTCCGCAACACAGGGGGCGGCTACCCTCACCAGATATACGACAAAGGGGTCAAGAAAGTGGCAGCGGAGATCGTGAATCCTCGCAGCGACAGCGACGGTACGACGGACGAAGAACTCTTCGACCCGGCCTTCGCGTTGCACCGGGGCGGCAAGATGGCCGTCCAGGCGACCGTGCCGATGCGCGACCGGGACGACCTGTCCCTCGCGTACACGCCCGGTGTCGCCAAGGTGTGCAGCGCGATCGCCGAACAGCCCGAGCTCGTCCACGACTACACCTGGAAGTCCCAGGTGGTGGCCGTGGTGACGGACGGCAGCGCGGTGCTCGGACTTGGCGACATCGGCCCGGAGGCGTCCCTCCCGGTCATGGAGGGCAAGGCCATCCTCTTCAAGCAGTTCGGCGGCGTCGACGCGGTGCCGATCGCGCTCGACTGCCGGGACGTCGACGAGATCGTCGACACCGTCGCCCGGCTCGCGCCCTCCTTCGGCGGCATCAACCTGGAGGACATCTCCGCGCCGCGGTGCTTCGAGATCGAGCGCCGGCTGCAGGAGCGCGTCGACATCCCCATCTTCCACGACGACCAGCACGGCACCGCCGTCGTCACGCTGGCCGCGCTGCGCAACGCCGCGCAGCTCACCGGCCGGCCGATCGGCGGGCTGCGGGCCGTCATCTCGGGCGCGGGCGCCGCCGGCGTCGCCATCGCCAAGATCCTCGTCGAGGCCGGCATCGGCGACGTCGCCGTCTGCGACCGCAAGGGCATCGTCTCGGCCGAGCGCACCGACCTCACCGACGTCAAGCGCGACCTGGCCGGCTTCACCAACAAGGCGGGCCTGACCGGCACCCTTGAGCAGGCGCTGGACGGCGCGGACGTCTTCATCGGCGTCTCGGGCGGCACGGTCCCCGAGTCCGCGGTGGCGACGATGGCCAAGGACGCGATGATCTTCGCGATGGCCAACCCGAACCCGGAGATCCACCCCGACGTGGCGCACAAGTACGCCGCGGTCGTGGCCACGGGCCGCAGCGACTTCCCGAACCAGATCAACAACGTCCTGGCCTTCCCCGGCATCTTCGCCGGCGCCCTCCAGGTCCGGGCCTCCCGGATCACCGAGGGCATGAAGCTGGCGGCGGCCGAGGCACTGGCCGCCGTGGTCGCCGACGAGTTGAGCGCCGACCGCGTGATCCCCTCACCCTTCGACGAGCGGGTCGCCCCCGCCGTCACCGCGGCCGTGGCCGCCGCCGCGCGGGCGGAGGGCGTCGCCCGCCGCTAGGCGCGGCGCGCGCGAGCCGTACGCGGACCGCGGGGCGGGCCCACTCCCTGGCCGGGGGTGGGCCCGCCCTCGTACGTGAGGGCGTACGCCGGGGCGCGCCGCTCGGTGGCGCGGGGGCCGACGCCGCGGCGCGCGTACCGGGCGGTCGCGGGGCGCCGGGCAGCGCGGGGGGGCGCGGCCCCGCGTGGCCGGGGGAGGCGGGCCGGCGCGGCGTTGGCCCAGGCCAACCCGGCGTGGGCGGGTGTGGGCCGTGCGAGGGGTGGGGGCAGCGTCACACCGTCGCCCGGTTCCGTTCGGGCCCGGCGCGCGCCTAGGGTCGGGGGCATGTTCGCTGCCTACGCCGCTCGCATCGACCCTGACCAGCCGCTGTCCGGACTGGAGTTGGGGGACCGCCCCGAGCCCGCCGACCGGGCTGGCTGGACCACCGTCAGCGTCAAGGCCGCGTCGCTGAACCACCACGACCTGTGGTCGCTGCGCGGCGTGGGGCTCGGCGAGGAGAGCCTGCCGATGATCCTCGGCTGTGACGCGGCCGGCATCGACGCCGAGGGCAACGAGGTCGTGCTGCACTCGGTCATCGGCCAGAGCGGACACGGCGTCGGCGCGGACGAGCCCCGCTCCATCCTCACCGAGCGCTACCAGGGCACCTTCGCCGAGCGCGTCGCCGTGCCGGAGTGGAACGTGCTGCGCAAGCCGAAGGAACTCTCCTTCGAGGAGGCCGCCTGCCTGCCGACGGCGTGGCTCACCGCGTACCGCATGTTGTTCACCAACGCCGGCGTGCGCCCCGGCGACTCCGTGTTGGTGCAGGGTGCCGGCGGGGGCGTGGCGACCGCGGCGATCGTGCTGGCGAAGGCCGCCGGGCTGCGGGTGTACGCGACGAGCCGGGACGAGGCCAAGCGCGCGCGGGCGATGGAGCTGGGGGCGGTGGCGGCCGTCGAGCCGGGCGCCCGGCTGCCGCAGCGGGTGGACGCGGTGATCGAGACGGTGGGCGCGGCGACCTGGTCGCACTCGGTCAAGTCCCTGCGGCCGGGCGGCACCCTGGTCATCTCCGGCGCCACCTCGGGCCCGAGCCCGAAGACCGCGGAGCTGAACCGCATCTTCTTCCTGGAGCTGAAGGTGGTCGGCTCGACCATGGGCACCAAGGACGAGTTGGAAGGGTTGCTGAACTTCTGCGCGGCCACCGGCGTGCGCCCGGTGATCGACACCGTGCTCCCGCTGGACCGGGCCCGCGAGGGCTTCGCGAAGATGGCGGAGGGCGACCTGTTCGGCAAGGTCGTCCTGACGGTGTGACGTGCGTGACGTGACATGACGTGTCGGGGTGCCGGGGTGCCGGGGTGTCGCGTCGTGGGCGTGTCGGCGTGACATGACCTGACGCCCGGGGCCCCTGCCCGCCGCCGCGCGCGGCATCGTACGGAGCCTGGTGCGGCCTTCTCCGGAGCGCCCGTACGGGCCGGCCGGGGCGGGGGAGTGGGGGCCGCCCGAGCGGTGCGCGGCCCCGGGGCCACCCGTGTCCTGTTCTCAGAGCGTCAGCGCGTACGCCTGCCAGCGGCTGGTGATGCGCGCCCCGAGCAGTTCCGCGGCGCGGCGCAGCGGCGGGTCGGCTATCTCCCGGATGTCGAGGTCGGCCGTGTCCGCGCTGACGGTGCGCAGGTGGGCTATCAGCCCGGCGATGCCGGCGGCGAGTTCGGTCGGCGGCGTGTCGAGCGGCGCGGCGACCTCCAGCAGGGCCCGGCCGTCGACGAGGTCGGCGGCGAGTTGGGCGGTGAGCGAGCCGTCGGCGCCGAGCAGGTCGAGTACGTGGCCCTGCGGCGCGCGGTGCGCCAGGTACGCGTCGACGCCGGCGGCGTCCCAGGGTGGCTCGGGCACCGCGTGATCGCCGGGACAGGACCGCGCCGCCGCCGTGCCGGCCTCGTCGCACTCCGGGAGGGCGTCGACGAGGTCGCGGGGGGCCCCGCCGGCCCGGCGGTCGTGCTGGGCGTGCACGGTGTTGTACAGGCGGACGTAACGCTCGACGGCCGGGTGCGGGCCCGGCGGAAAGGGGCGCGGGGTCTCGCGCAGGAGGACCGGCGGCAGGCCGGGCGGTGGGGCCCACGCCTTGAGGTCGGGCACCGTCCAGTGCCGGCCCAGCTCTCCGTCGACGCGGGCCCCCAGCGCGTCGGCGGCGCGCCCGACGGGGCTGGTGTCGGGGCCGCTCCAGTTGATGGTGGCGAAGCCCAACTCCTTGGCGTGGGCCGCGGCGTGCCGCAACAGCAGCGTCAACAGCTCGACCTCACAGGGGGGTTCCGGGGTGTCCTCGCGCGTAGCGTGGCGCCCGGTGGGTGGCCGTCTGCGCACTCCGGTGGCCAGGGTGTGGTCGAAGACGACCGCTGCCGACTCGCCCGGTGGCTGCAACAGCCTTCCCCAGCCCAGGAGTTCGCGTCCGCTCCGGACGATCACGACGCCCCGGCAGGCGAACGTGTCGGCCCGGGCCGAGTCCGCCCGCGCGATCGCCGGTGGGGACTCCGCCTCGGCCGGTCGTCGCGCCGTCGTGGAGGCCGGTGGCCACTCCTCGCTGCGGTGCGGGTCCACGAGGTCGGCCAGCTCCTGCGCGAGCAACTCGTCGGCGCCGGCGGCGGAGTCGAATTCCACCGTGATGGCGGCGGGCAAGGACATACGGTTCCCTCTTCCGCGTCGTGCGCGCCGCACGATGCGGCACGGCCAGTAGACCTCCCAGTACATCTCACGGGCGACGCGTGCACGACCCGCCCAGGGCGGAGATACGCCTCCTCCGTAAGGGGGGCGTAGTCAGCCCTGCGGAGCGCACGGCGGGTCCCGCGGCGGGCGGAGGGCGAACCGGCCGCCCGGGGTACGCGCGTGCCGGCCCGGCCGGGCCCACCGGACGCCGTCCCTCCACGGGGTGCCGGGCCCGGGCCGGCGCCGGTCGGCCGGGGTCCGGCCGTGTCGCTCGGTCGCCCGTAACCGCAGGTCAGCCGTCGGGCGCGGGGCCACGGCCGGGGCCGTCGTCGGTCGTGGGGTGGGTCCGCGGTGGTGGCGGGGCGGGGCGCGGGCGGTTAAGCGAAGGAGGTTGTGAAAGAGGCGCGGCCGGCCACGTCATGTACCTACTCCGCGGGGAGTATGGCGCGGGCCGACGCGGCGAGGTGAGTGGCCGTCACATTCGGCTGAGTCGCGGTCAGTTCGGGCGTGTCGTGGGCGCGGGGGCGACGGCGCGCTTGGCGGCGAAGCGGCGGGCCTTGTTGCGGTTGCCGCAGACGCGCATGGAACACCAGCGTCGGCTGCGGTTCTTCGACACGTCCCAGAACACCCACGCGCACTCGTGCTCCGCGCAGCGCTTGAGGCGCGCGGCGTCGCCGGCGAGCACCAACTCGCTCCAGGCGACGGCCACGCCGGCCAACCCCCGCCGGACCGGCGGCAGCCCGGGAGCGGGAACCAGCACCAGGCCCGCGCCGCCGACCGGCGCCGCCTCCGGTGTGGCGGGCCCGGCGCCCGCGCCGTCCGTGGCGTCGAGGCCGGCGCCCCGCGCTGGCTCGGCGCCCTCCGTCGGCCCGGCGTCGGCGGGCGCGGCGGGCTGGTTGGCCGGGGGCGCCCCGCCCACGGTGGCGAGCAGGGGCAGCTCGCGCAGGGCCGAGTCCGCTTCGGCGAGCAGCGCGGCGGCGGGCTGGTCGCCCACCGGTACGCCGAGCCGTTCGCGCAGCCCGCCGCGCAGCCGCAGGGCGAGCGCGAGGTCGTCGGCGTCGGCCCGGTGCGGGCGGGCCAGCAGGTGCTGCCCGACCAGCCAGTCGGTGAGCTGCTCCGGGGTGCTCAGACCGTCGGTGCCGAGCTCCACGTCGACCGTGTTCGCGAACGCCTCCACGAGCCGGGCCGTCGCCGGTTCCTCGTACACGTGCCACCTCCCTCGTGCGCCACCCGCGCGCCGCCACCCGTCGCGCCCCGTTGCCTGTCTCGCCCAACCCTCGCCCGCCAAGGCTAACCGGTCAAGCGCTTGACCGGTTGACGGCGCTCATGGGTCGTGCCAGGCTCCCCTCATTAACCAGTCAAAGGCGATAGCCGGTTACGCCGGGGCTGCTGGGCCCTCGGCATGTCCCCGGCGGCCTACCGGCCCGCCGGCACGCCGCCGGCGAGGGAAACGTGATGAAGGGGGACGGCTCGATGAGTGCTGACGCCGCGACCGTGAGCGGGGACGCCGCGACGGCGTCCGCGTCCGCGACTGCCGCTGGGCCACGGGCGGCCGAGGCGGCCGAGGCCGCGCGGCCTCGCTCGCGGAACACCGCGGTGCTGCTGGTCTTCACCGCGATCACCAACCTGGCGGACGGGGTCACGAAGATCGCGCTGCCGCTGATGGCGGCCCACCTCACCACGTCACCGGCGCGAATCTCGCTCGTCTCGCTCACCCTGACGGCGCCGTGGCTGCTGGTGGCGCTGCACGTCGGGGTGCTGGTCGACCGGGCCGACCGCCGCCGGCTGCTGTGGCTGGCGGACGGCATGCGGATGCTGGCCGTCGGTGGGCTGCTGCTGGCCCTCGCGGCGGGCGGCATCACGCTCTGGGGGCTGGCGCTGGCCGGCCTGGTGCTCGGGGTCGCCGAGGTGATCGCGCTGACCTCGGCGGCGGCCCTGATACCGGCCGTGGTGCCGCGCCCGGCGCGCGAGCGCGCCAACGCGCTGATCACCGGCACGGAGACGGTCGCCAACGAGTTCTGCGGCCCCTTCGTGGGCGGCCTGCTCGTCGCTGCGGGCACCGGCGTGGCGCTCGGCGCCACCTGGGTCACCTACCTCGCGGCCAGCCTGGTCCTGCTGCTGCTCACCGGCCGCTTCCGGGCCGCGCGGGACGCGCCCGGGGCGGCCGCGCACGCCGGCGCGCCCACCCCCGGCGCGCCCACCCCCGGCGCGTCCGCCCCCGGCGCGCCCACCCCCGGCGCGCCCACGCCCGGCGCCTCCAACGCCACCGTCCCGACGGCCGAGCCGCTGGACGGCGACGCCCGGCCCCAGGCGCCGGCCGCCGCCGCGCACGCGCAGATCGCCGAGGGGCTGCGACACCTGTGGGGCCAGCGCCTGTTGCGCACCATGGCGCTGATCCTCACCGTGCTGTGCGCGAGTTGGGGCGCCTGGCTGGCGCTGATGCCGCTGGTCGCGACGCGCACCATGGGCCTGTCGGCCGACGAGTACGGCATCGTGCTGAGCGCGCTCGGCGTGGGCGGGCTCACCGGGGCGGTGGCCGCGACCTGGGTGAACCGGCTGCTCGGCCGCCGCTGGGCGATGTTCGCCGACCTGCTCGGCACCCTCGCGATGATGGCCGTACCCGCTCTCACCACGCAGTTGTGGGCCGTCGCCCTCTCCGCGTTCGTCGGCGGGATGGGGGGCACGCTGTGGACCGTCAACGCCCGTCTCATCGCGCAGAACCTGGTGCCCGAGGCGATGATGGGCCGCTACAGCGGCGTGGCCAGGCTGCTGAGCTGGGGCGCGCTGCCGGTGGGGGCCGGGTTGATGGGCGTGCTCGCCGAGTGGTGCGGCGTGCGGTGGGCGTTCCTCGTCTTCGCCGCGACCGTCGCGGCCACCGTCCCGGTGTTCCTGCGCGTGGTCACCTCGGACGCGCTGCGCGCGGCGGAGTGAGTGGTCCGGCCCGGTTCGCCGCCCGCCGCGCGCCGGGGCGCGCGCGTCGGGTGACCGGCCACCGGCCCGGCGGCGGCGCCGTCCGGCGCCGTCGGCGTGTTCGCCGACTCTCGCCGGGCATGGGGGCCGCGGGTACGGTACGTAGGGGGGTGCGCGGTGTTGAGCGAGTCACGGAGATGGGTGAGGCGTACGTCGCCGGACGCGGAGCGGCCAACTCACGCCAGGCCGGCGGAGCGTGGCGGCGTGCGGGGGCTGCTGTCCGCGATCGGGCTGCTGCTCGCCGTCGTCTGCGTCGTCGGCCTCTTCGTCGGGCGGCAGGCCCAGCAACTGGCCACCGGCGAGGACGCCACCGTGCGGGCGGTCGCGCGCTGCGCGGAGGGCGGCGGCCCCGGCACGGAGCCCGCGCACTGCGAGGGGGAGTGGCAGTTCGCCGACGGGCGCACCAGCATGGGCGACATCCAGGGCCCGGAGGTGGCCAAGGGTGACACGGTGTTCGCCGGCCGGGGCTGGGCGTACGCCTCGCGGACCCGGCTGAGCCTCCAGGTGTGGATTCCGGTGGGGCTGTGCACGGCGTGCGTCGGCGTGGCCGGGACCTTCTGGGTCGTGTATCGGCGCGACCAGCGGGCCGCCGTCCTCATGAAGCCGGCCCCGGTGCCCGGCGGCATGGCCCGCTCCTGACGGCCCGCTCCGCGCCGACGCCAGCGCGCGGCGCGCGGTGCCTCACGGCGCCGGTACGTTCACCACGCCCCGGTACGGGAGGTAGGTCGTGGAGCCGAGCGGGCGGACGCCGGGCAGCGACTCGACGATCTCGGCCAGCCCCCGCAGCGTGCTGCCCTGCGTGAAGGCGTGCCAGGCGTCGAGCGTCGTCCACTCCGCGTAGTTCAGCACTCCGGTGCCGTCGGTGCTGAGGTGGAAGTGAGCGGCGACGAGGCCGGGCACGGGGTGCTCGCGCAGGCCGGCGATCACCTCGTCAGCCAAGCGGCGCTGGGCATCGGGCCCGTCGGTCTCGAACTCCCCGGTGACGACGGCGCCGACCTCCTCGGCGGGCCCGGTGTCCTGGCCGGCGCTGTCCGTGGTCGGGGCGTGGTAGCTGTCGTGGAGTCGGTAGCGGGTGAGGCCGGGGCGTTCGATGCCGGGCAGTTCTTCGTCGATGGCGCGGACCAGGGCTGGGCGTTGGGTGCGGACGAAGGTGTGGTGGTCTGCGTCGTTGGTCCATTGCGCGTAGTTGAGGACGTGTCCGCCGTCGGTGCTGAGGAAGGTGGTCAGGGTCAGCATCGCGTCGGGGCGGCCCAGTTGCTGCCAGGAGTCCACTACGGAGTCGGCGGCTGGCCGCTGGTGGGCGGGGTCGCTGACTACCCAGCGGCTGGTCAGGATGGTTCCCGCGTCGGGGCGGGTGACGTCGGGGAGGGTCACGGGGTGGGACGGCGTAGCCATGGCGTGCTCCTTGACGAGTAGCGCGACGCGGGCCCGTCGATCGCCCGCACCGCCGACTCTGGTACCTGAACCCTGGTTCAGGTCAACGCCGTCCCGCCCGCCGGCATATCGGGCCGCCGCACCTCGTCCAACCCGCTCGGGCACGGGGCCTGGCGTGCGGCGCGCGGTGTTTCACGGCGCGGGTACGTTCACCACGCCGCGGTACGGGAGGTACGGCGTGGGCCCGAGCGGCCGGACGCCGGGGAGCGCGGCGACGGTCTTGGCCAGCGCCTGCGACGTGCTGCCCTGGGTGAACGCGCGCCAGGCGTCCAGCGTCGTCCACTCCGCGTAGTTCAGCACCTCGGTGCCGTCGGTGCTGAGGTGGAAGTGGGCCGCGAGGAGGCCGGGCACCGGGTGTTCGCGCAGGCCGGCGATCACCTCGTCGGCGAGGCGGCGCTGGGCGTCCGGCCCGTCCGTCTCGAACCCCACCGTCACGACGGCGCCGACCTCCTCGGCGGGCCCGGTGTCCTGGCCGGCGCTGTCCGTGGCCGGGGCGCGGTAGCTGTCGTGGAGTCGGTAGCGGGTGAGGCCGGGGCGTTCGATGCCCGGCAACTCCGCGTGGACGGCGCGGACCAGGGCCGGGCGTTGGGTGCGGACGAAGGTGTGGTGGTCTTCGTCGTTGGTCCACTGCGCGTAGTTGAGGACGTGTCCGCCGTCGGTGCTGAGGAACGTCGTCAACGTCAGCATCGCGTCGGGGCGGTCCAACCGCTCCCAGGAGTCCACCACGGAGTCGGCGGCTGGCCGCTGGTGTGCGGGGTCGCTCACCACCCAGCGGCTGGCCAGGATGGTTCCCGCGTCGGGGCGGGCGATGTCGGGAAGGGTGGCGAGGTGGGACGGGGAAACCATGGTGTGCTCCTTGGTGAGTCGTACGGCGCGGGCCCGTCGATCGCCCGCGTCCCCGACTCTGGTACTTCAACCTTGGTTGAAGTCAACGCCGCCCCGAGGCCCCGCCGCCCGGCCACCTCCCCGTCCCGCCACGCGGCCCCCGGCTACCGTGTCACCGCCGGGCCCACGACCGCACGCTCCCCGGCGCTCGGTCGCGGGCCCGGCCGCCCTCACCGCGTGGGGCGGGCGCGCAGTACGCCGTCCACGCGGGCCGCGGCGTGCGCCAACTGGGCGCGTACGGCGGCGAGTTGGCCGGCCGTGACGCCGTGGTCGCGGGCGGCGTCACGGACGCCGTCGCGGAACCGGTCGAGCAGCCGCTCCAGGTCCCGGGCCGGGTCGGTGGAGTCGGCGTCGTCGGCCACGGCCCAGTCGGGCAGCGGCCCCACCGCGGCGCCGGCGGCCCCGGCGTCGCCAGCCCCGGTACCGGTCGCCCCGGCACCGGCCGTCGCGGCCGTGGCCTTGTCGGCCGCCCCGTACGGGTCGGGCGCGCGCTCGGCCGTGGGGTCGGCGTCGGTGCGGGCGTCGGCGCGGGCCTGGTCGGCGGCCTGCTGGAACGGGTCCGGGGTGGCCGGCCCGGGGCCGGCCTGGCCCATGCGGGTCATGGCCCGGGTGACCTCGGACAGGCCCTCGCGCAGCGCGCCCTGCCAGTCCCCGGCCCGTAGGTGCGCCTGGGTCTGCTCCTGCACCCGGTGGGCGATCCGCTCGACCTCCTCGCGCGCGAAGTCCCGGGCGTCCTTGGCCTCCCTGCGGGCGCGCTGGGCGTCCTGCTTGGCCCGGCGGCTCTCCTCCTTGGCCCGGCGCGCCTGTTCCTTCCACTCCTCCTTGGCCCGCCGCAACTCCTCCTTCGCCTGCCGCCATGCCTCCGGATCGGCCCACGGGCCGCTCTCCCACGGGGCCCCGCCGCCCTTGCCGCCGGCCGCGCGCCCCGCCTCGCCGGCCGCGCCCGCCGGGCGGCCCCGGCCACCCGGACCGTGCGGGGCCTCCCGCCCGGTTCGCTGGTCGTCGCGGTGTCCCGGCCCGCCGTCGGCCGCGGAGGGCGCTCCGCCCGTCGCCCGGGCCTGGCTGGCGGCCTCGCGCATCTGGCGGCGCAGGTCGCTGGCGGAGCCCCGTACGTCCTCGCGGATCTCGGCGGCCAACTCCGCCACCGACTCGCGGATCTCCAGCTCCAGGTCGGCCAGTTCGCCGCCGCGGTCGGAGAGTTCGGCGCGGCCGGCGTCGGTGAGCGAGTAGACCTTGCGCCCGCCCTCGGTGGCGTGCGTGACCAGGCCCTCGGCCTCCAGCTTGGCCAGTCGCGGGTAGACGGTGCCGGCGGACGGCGCGTACAGGCCGTGGAAGCGCTCTTCGAGCAGCCGAATGACCTCGTAGCCGTGGCGCGGCGCCTCGTCCAACAACTTGAGCAGGTACAGGCGCAGGCGGCCGTGGGCGAAGACGGGGGGCATCAGAGGACCTTCTTGTCGGACGGGCTAGCCTGGGGAGGGTCGGTGGGTTCGTGGTGCCGGGGTACGGCCGGCTCGGGCGGGCCGTCCGGGCCCGGGGGCGCCGTGGGCCCGCCGGGGGGCGCGCCCTCCTCCGTCGAGGGGCGGCGCAGGACGGCGATGGCGCCCGAGATGCTGGTGGCCTTCAGTCGCCCGCACACCGTGCCCAGCGTCCCCGTGATCTTGCCGCCGGTGCCACCGGGACAGGCCCACGCGCCCCACGGCCCGCTCCAGGGGCTGCCGTCCACCGTGAGGTCGTCGAAGGCGTTGGAGAGTTGGCCGCTGGTGGTCTGGGCGTCCACGGCCACGTTCGCCGGGTCCGGCAGGCGGATGGCGATCCCGCCGGAGACGGTGTTCAGGTGCAGGTCGGCGGGGGTGGCCGTGGGGGCGATGTCCAGCACCATGTTCCCGCTGATCGAGTCGGCCTTGACGGCCGGGCTGGTGCCGTCGATGACGGTGAGCTCGCCCGACACGGAGTTGAAGCGCAGCCGCCCGCCGAGGGACTGCGCCTCCACGCTGCCCGACACGGTGTCGGCCCGCACCTCGCCGGTGAGCCCTACCAGGGTGCTGTCGCCCGAGATGCCCCGCACCTCGGTGCGCCCGCTGAGCCCGGAGACGACGGCCGCCGCGTGCACCGTGCCCACCTCGGCCCGGGTCTCGGTGGGCACGGTCAGGGTGATGTGCGCCGTGCGCTGCCAGCCCTTGCGGTCCAGCAGCTTGAGGAAGCCCTGCCAGGGCAGGTCCTCGTACGCGATGCTCAGCACGCCGTTGTGCAGGCTGACCGCCAGCGGTGGGCCCTCGATCTCGGAGAGGTGCAGGCTGGCGGGGCCGGTGTCGGTGCCGACGACGTTGACGGTGCCGCCGACGACGCGCACGTGGAGCGCGGTGACCGGCGCGTCGAACGTGAGCTTGCGTGGCGCGCTGAGCGACCACTCGGACCGGTCTGACATGTGGGGCCTCCCCAGCTGGAGCATGGACGCAACATATCGCGTCTACTGCCAACACGATATATCGCGGATAAGGGAAGTCAAGCGCCACCACGGCGCGGGCACGGCGCGGCACGGCGCGGCACGGCGTGGCGTGGCACGCGTGGCACGGCGTCTTGCGCGGCGGCTGGGGGCCGGCTCACCCCGAGGTGGGGTCCCGCTCGGTGGGGGATGAGGGGGCGGTGTGGGCGCGGGGAGAGCCGTGTCCGACGGATGGCTCACGAATCTTCGCCACTGCTACGTTCTTCTCCCCATGTGGCGGCCCGCGTAGGAGAGGTGACGGGCTGTCACGAACTGTCTCTTGAAGCGGCGCAGTACCCCTGCGGTGGCAGGGGAGTTCCGGAGGGGAGCCGGAGATGAACCGGAGCGAGGGATCGGTGGGATCGACGGAGGTCCCACCGCGCGCGGTCGTGACACCCGACGCGGCGACGGAGCCCGAATCCGTCGCCCAACTGCTGCGGAAGGCAGCGCGGAGCCACCCCGATGCCGGCATGCGTTACCTCCCAGACGATCCGATGGGAGAGAGTGCCTTTCAGCCGTATCCGTTCCTGCTCGCCGCCGCCGAGCGGCTCGCGGCCGGCCTCGCCCGTCGCGGTCTGACCCCGGGCGACCCGGTGGGGCTGCTGCTCGACCGGCCACGGGACGTGATCCCGGCCTTCTGGGGCTGCGTGCTCGGCGGGTTCGTGCCCTGCCCGCTGCCGCCCCTGCCCGACGACGCGGACCGCGCCCGGGAACACCTCGCCCACCTCGGCGAACTCCTCGACGGCCCGCTGCTGCTGACCACCGAGCCGGTGGCCGGCGCGGCGCCACGGGACGCCCGGGTGCGGATGGTCCCCATCGGCCAGCTCCACGCCGAGGCCGAGGCCGAGACCGAGGCCGAGCCGGGGCCCGCGCGGGACGCCGCCGCGCCGCCGGCCGTCACCCCCGTCGCCCCCGACGGCCTCGCGCTGCTCGTGCTCACCTCGGGCTCCACCGGGCGGCCCAAGGCGGTGCGCCTCACCCACGCCAACCTGCTGGCCTCGATGGCGGCCAAGGCCGAGCGGCAGCGGCTGACCGGCGCCGACCGCACCCTGAACTGGATCGCGTTCGACCACGTGGCCGCGCTGCTTGAGGCGCATCTGCTGCCGCTCGCGGTGGGCGCCGAGCAGTTCCACGTGTCGAGCGCGCGCGTGCTCGGCGACCCGATGGAGTTCCTCCGGCTGATCTCCCGCCACCGCGTCACGATGACCTTCACGCCGAACTTCCTCCTCGGGCTACTCAACGCGGCCGACGCGCCCGCGGTCGGTGTGCCCACAACCAGCGCAGCCGACGCGCCCGCGGCCGGTGCCAGTGCGGTCGGTGAGCACGCCGCCAGCCGGGGTGCGGCCGGCCAGGCGCGGGTCGGGACCGAGACCGAGGCCGCGACCGGGGCGTACGAACCCGGCGGCGAGCGGCTCGACCTGCGTTCGCTGCGGCACATCGTCAGCGGCGGCGAGGCCAACGTGCGGGCCACCGGAGAGGCGTTCCTCGCCCGCTACGCCCCGTACGGGCTGCGCGGCGACGCCCTGTGGCCCGCCTTCGGCATGACCGAGACCTGCGCCGGCAGCGTCTACTCGCGTGGCTTCCCGCAGGTGGACGCGGGCCGCGAGTTCGCCTCGCTCGGGCAGCCCGTGCGCGGGCTGCGCATCCGCGTCGCCGACGCCCGGGGGCGCGTGTGCCCGGCCGGTGAGGTGGGCGAGCTGCAACTCCGCGGGCCGATGATCACCGACGGCTACCACCGCGACCCGGCCGCCACGGCCCGCGCGCACACCCCCGACGGCTGGTTCCGCAGCGGCGACCTGGGCCGGATCGACGGGCTCGGCGACGACGCGCCCAGCCAACTCGTGGGCGGCGAGGTGGGGACGGGGCACCTCGTCCTGGTGGGCCGGGCCAAGGACAGCGTCATCGTCAACGGCGTCAACTACTTCAGCCCCGACATCGAGGCGGCCGTCGAGCGCCTGGACGGCGTCGCCACCGGCCACGTGGCGGCCTTCCCCACCCGCCAACCAGGGCACGACACCGAGCAGTTGGTGGTGGCCCTGCGTCCGGAGCCGGCCGCGGCGAGCGGGGCCGCGCTGCACCGGCTGCTGACCACCGTGCGCGCCACCGTCGTGGCGCACTGGGGCTTCCGGCCGGCCCACGTGCTGCCGCTGCCCGCGTCCGCGTTTCCGAGGACCAGCCTCGGCAAGACGCTGCGGCAGCGGATGCGCGAGCGGCTGGAGGCGGGGGCGTACGACGCGGTGATCGCCGAGGTCGCCGCGGAGTCCGAGCACCACCTCGGCGGCCACGTCGCGCCCGAGGGGGCGACCGAGCGGGCGCTCGCCGACATCTACGCCGAACTCTTCGAGCGCGAGCCGGCCCGCGTCAGCGCCACCGCCAGCTTCTTCGACCTCGGCGGCACCTCGCTCGACATCCTCCGGCTCCGCCGCCTGGTCGCGACCCGACTCGCGGTCGCCGAGCTGCCGGTGATCACCGTGTTGACCGCCCCCACGGTGCGCCAACTCGCCGCGCGGCTGGATGCCGGCCCGCCCGCGGCGACCGGCCCGGCCGCGTACGACCCGGTGGTGCCGTTGCAGACCGGCGGCGACAAGACCCCGCTGTTCTGCGTGCACCCGGGCGTCGGCGAGGTGCTGGTCTTCGTCAACCTCGCCCGCTACTTCGCCGGCGACCGACCCTTCTTCGCGCTGCGGGCGCGGGGCTTCAACGCGGGGGAGCGGCCGTTCGGCAGCTTCGCGGAGATGGTCGAGACGTACGTGCGCGCCATCCGCGCCCGGCAGCCGCGCGGCCCGTACGCCATCGCCGGCTACTCGTACGGCGGGGCCGTGGCCTTCGAGATCGCCAAGAGGCTGGAGGCGCTGGGGGAGCGGGTGGGCTTCGTGGGCAGCCTCAACCTGCCGCCGCACATCAAGTACCGGATGGACGAGCTGGACTTCGTGGAGACCGCCACCAACCTGGCCCTCTTCCTCGACCTCGTCGACCGGCGACGCGCGCTCGAACTCCCCGCCGAGCTGCGCGCCCTGCCCGCCGACGAGCGCCTGGCCCGCCTGCTGGACCTCGCCCCGCCGCGCCGGCTGCGCGACCTCGACCTCGACCTGCCGAAGTTCACCGCGTGGGCGCGCCTGGCCAGCGGCCTGACCGCGCTCGGCCGCGCGTACCGGCCGAGCGGGACGGCGCGGTCCATGACGGTCTTCTACGCCGTACCGCTGCGTGGCACCAAGGAGGACTGGTTGGCGCGCGAGCTACGCCGCTGGGACGAGCACACCCGCTCGCAGAATCGTTACATCGAGGTGCCCGGCGAGCACTACACGATGCTCGGCCCGCGCCACGTCGCCACCTTCCAGGCCATCCTGCGCCGCGAACTCGACCGCGCGCTCGGCGAGGGGAGCCCGTGAGACGGCCGCGCCCCCGCGCGTGCCCCGGCGGCCCCGACCCGGGGCCGTGGCCGGTCGCGCACGACAACCCGAAACAACCCGAGGAGAACCGGTGGAAGGCAAGAAGATCCTGGTCACAGGCGGTACCGGGCAGGTGGCACGGCCGGTGGCCGAGGCGCTGGCCGAGCGCAACGAGGTGTGGTGCCTGGGCCGCTTCGGCACCCCGGGCGTGGCGCGCGCCCTCGCCGAGCGCTCCATCACCACCCGGTACTGGGACATGAACGACACCTCGCCGGCGGCCCTCGACGGCCTGCCCACGGACTTCACCCACGTGCTGCACAGCGCCGTGCGGCGCGGCGAGGACGGCGACTTCGACGCGGCCGTGACCGCCAACGCCGTCTCCACCGGCCGCCTCATGGCGCACTGCGCGAGCGCCGAGGCGTTCCTGTACGTCTCCACGGGCGCCCTGTACGCGCGGCAGACCCTCGACCACGCCTACCGCGAGAGCGACCCGCTGGGCGGCGTCGCCGACTGGCTGCCCGCCTACCCCGTGGCCAAGATCGCCGCCGAGGGCGCCGCGCGCGCCTTCGCGCGGGTCCTCGGCCTGCCGACGACCATCGCGCGGCTCAACATCGCGTACGGCCCCGGGGGTTACGGCGGCGTCCCGATGCTCTACTTCCGGCGCATGCTTGCCGGCGAGCCCATCGCGGTGCCCCTCCAGGGCCAGAACTGGTGCTCCCCGCTGTACACCGACGACCTGGTCCGCCA
This sequence comes from Streptomyces sp. MGP-BFMKR1, assembly GCF_057766585.1. Lineage (NCBI taxonomy): Bacteria > Bacillati > Actinomycetota > Actinomycetes > Kitasatosporales > Streptomycetaceae > Streptomyces > Streptomyces sp. MGP-BFMKR1. The sequence goes on along the minus strand of NZ_CM173408.1, from coordinate 2,713,463 downwards.
GGTGCCGCTGCTGTGGGAGGTGGCCACCACCGGTGCCACGGTCGTCAACTGGGGCGGCGACGAACGGGTCGGCATCACCGACTGCCTGCGCTACCTGGAGGAGTTGACCGGCGTCGCCCCGCGCCTGGTCCCCAGCGAGGTCACCCGCGAGACGTACGCCTTCGACCCGACGGTGCGGCGCCGCCTCATCGGCGACTGCGTGGTCGGCTGGCGCGAGGGCCTGCGCCGCACGCTGGCGGCGCACCACCCGGAGCGGCTGCTGGCCGACACGGGCGCGTAGGGGCGCGCCCGGCCGGCGGACGCGCCACGGCGACCGAGCCGACGCGACATGAGCCGACGCGACACGAGCTGGCACCACACGGCAGCACGCGACGCGACACGTGGCGGCACGCGAAGCGACACGCCACGCGGCGGCACGAGCGGCACGCACCATCATCGCGACACAACCGACCCACATCATCGAGGAGTTCACCGGTGACGTCCCAGAACATCCAGGCGATCCGCGCGGCGTACGCGGGCTTCGCCAGCCGTGACATCGAGGCCGTGCTCGCGGTCATGCGGCCCGACGTGGAGTGGGTCCACCCCGACGGGATGGCCGACTACGGGCTCGGCGGCACGAAGCGGGGGCACGCGGGCATCCGGGAGTTCCTGGCCCGGGTGCCCGCCGTGCTGGGCGGGATGCGGCTCGACCCACGGGAGTTCGTCGAGGCCGGGGACCGGGTGGTCGTCTTCGGTACCCGCGAGGTCACCTCGCGCCGGGGCACCACGGCCGAGTTGGACTTCGTGCACTCGTGGACGATGCGCGACGGCAGGGCGGCCCGGATGGAGGACATCTTCGACACGGTGGCCTTCCACCGCCTGATCGAGAGCTGAGCCGGGCGCCGTGGCGGCCGGGCGAACCGGCCGCCACGGCGCCCCGCCGCGCACGACCCCGGACGGTCGCCCCCCTGGACGGTCACCACCCCTGGACGGTCACCGCCCGGCGCACGCGGGCCGAGCCGGCGTGCGCCGGGGCGCGTCTCCTCAGACGGAGCGCACGACCTCCTCGTACCCGAGCCGGGGGAGCCGGTCCCGCCAGGCGTCGGGGCCCGGGCGGCCGATGTTGACCACGAGCAGCGCCTGGTGCCGGCCGTCGGGGAAGAACTCCGCGGTGACGCCCTCCGGGTCGAAGCCCGACATGGGACCCGCGGCCAGCCCGGCGGCCCGCACGCCGAGGATGAAGTAGCCGATCTGCAGGCCCGCGTTGAAGCGCGCGGAGGCGGCCCGGACGGCCGGGTCGGCGAAGATCTTCTGCGGGTTGTCCATGGTCGGCACCAGGCGGGGCAGCTCCTCGTGGAAGTCGAGGTCGGCCGCGAGCACCGCCACCAGCGGCGCCGTGGAGGTCTTCGCCTGGTTGCCGCGGGCCATGTGCGGCACCAGCCGCTCGCGCGCCTCGGCCGAGCGGACCAGGACCACGCGCAGCGGCTGCTGGTTCATCGAGGTCGGTCCGTACTTGACCAACTCGTAGATAGCGGCGACCTGTTCGTCGGTGACCGGCTCGTCCGTGAAGGTGTTCGCGGTGCGAGCGGCCCGGAACAACTGGTCCTGGGCCTCCTGGCCGAGCGTGAGATGCGTGCTGGCGTCGCTGTGTACCGGTGCGGTCATGAAGGCGTCTCCTGACGGTGGCGGACGGGAGAGGAGGAGTCGGGGAGCGGGAAGGAAGCCAGCGGGCGCCCCGGGGACGTTCGGAAGACCGGCACGCATTTCATGGACTGCGCTGTCTAGTTCGCGCTCGGAGTGAAGGCTAGAGTCGGCGGTCACACGAGGGCAAGGCCGGTCACGCACGGTGGGCGCGTGCGCGTTCGGGGGCCGCGGTCGCTGTACGGCCGGGGCGCGCGGGCGTGCGCCCCGGGCGGTCGCGTGGCGGGCTCCGGTACGCGACGACGTACGGGCGGGGGCCGAGGGTGCCCGCCCGGACGGGGGAGGACGGGCGTGAGTGGGCAACGGGTGCACGGGCCGCGCGAGGGGCGCCGAGGCGGCGCGGTCGGCCGGCCGGCAGGGCGACTGGCGGCCAAGCGGGAGGCCATTCTCCAGGCGGCGGTGGCGATCTTCCTGCGCGAGGGGTACGACCGCGCGAGCGTGGACGCCATCGCGGAGGAGGCGGGCGTCTCCAAGCAGACCATCTACAACCACTTCGGCGGCAAGGAGCGCCTGTTCCTCGCGGCGGTCGAGGGCGAGCGCAACCGCGTGGCCACGCGGTTCGCGTCCCCGCCACCGACCGCGCCCGCCGGGGTGCGAGCCGGGGCCGAGCCGCCGGGTGGGTCGCCCGGCGGCGAGGGACCGCCGCCCGCGCCGGCGGCCGGGGGCGCGCGGCCCGCGCCGGGGGACGCCCGCGCCGCGCTCGCCTCCTACGGCCGGCAGGTGCTGGCCGTGCTGCTCGAAGAGCGGGCCTCCGCGCTGCGCCGGCTGATCATCGCCGAGGCCGGGCGCTACCCGTCGCTGCGGCCGGCCTGCGCGCACGGCGAGCCGGAGTCGCTCGTCACCGCGGGCGCCGACCTGCTGCGGCGGCGCACCGAGACCGGCGAACTGGCCGTCCCCGACCCGACCGGGGCCGCGCGACAACTGGTGGCCCTGCTGGTGCAGCGCGGGCTGCACGCCTCGACGTACGGGACCCAGCCGCTGGCCGAGGAGGAGGCGGCGGCGCTGTGCGACGAGGCGGCGGAGCTGTTCGTGCGGGCCTATCGGGCGTAACGCGTGCGGGCATATCGGGCTTGACTCGGGGGGCCGGGGCATAAGAGGGGGAGCCTGTTCGGGGAGGACTCCGCCTGTTTCGGGGTACATGCGGACGAGTGGCCTGTTTCCGGATGAACCCTCATAGCGTGGTGAACATGCCTGATGCCTCTCCCTCCCGCCCCGGCGCACCGCGGCCCCGGCCCGTCAGCGGCGCGCTGCTGCTGTGTCGGGCCGACCCGGACGACGTACGCCCGTCGGCCAGCCTGCTGCCTACGCCGCTGCTGCTCGCCCCGGCCGGCGCGGGCTGGAGCGTACTGCTGCCCGCGGAGCCCGACGGACCGACCGTCGAACCGGGCGCGGCGACGGCCGGCCCGGCCCCGGCGCGGGCCCGGCCCCGGGTGGGGCCCGGGGTCGCCGCGCTCAGCCGGGCGGGGCGGGGCGTGGTCTCCGCGGCCAGTTCCGGGGCGGTGGCCCGGGCCACCGGGCGCGGCGGGGTGGAGCGGCGGCCGGTGGTCGCGGACTCCACCGACCTCGCCGACCTGGCCCGTACGGTCGCCGCCGGCGAGCCCTGGCCGGTGCTCGGGGTGTGGTGGGGCGCCGAGGGGGCCGGGTTCACGGTCGCGTCCGGCTTCCGGCGCCCGCTGACCTTCGTCTGGCCGGCGGACGGCGCCCCGACCGGCGACGCCGAGGCCGCCCGCGCCCTGGTCTCCCGGCTCGGCCTCGACCCGGTCCTCGACGGCGCGGCCATGGACGAGCTGACCGGGGCGGCGCCGGCGCACCACGGCCCGAGCCCCGCGCCGGCCGACGCGGCGCACGCCGACCCGGACGAGGAACCTGTCGCGGCGGCCACGCGGCGGCTGATCGGGCTCGTCGCGGTGGTCTCCCGGGCGGGCCTACGGCTGCCGCCCGGGCTCACCCCCGGGGCGCCCGAACCTGAACTGCGCGCCGCCGCGCAGGCCGCCCCCGGCGCCGAGACCCTGGTCTGGCGCGGCTGGCGAGACGCCGTACGGGCCGAACTGGACAACCTGGACGCCGGGTCCCGTGGGTCCTGGCCGCGCGGCCCACGGGCCCGGGCGGTGTGCGCGGCCCAACTCGCCGTCGGCCTCCCGCTCGCGGCCTGGGGCCTGCGCCGTGGCCGACCGGGCTGGGCGCTGCTGGGCGCGCTGCTGACGGCGGACGGCGCGGCCGGCCTGGCGCGGGGCGGCCCGCGCGACGGGTGACGCCGCGCGGGCCCGCGCCGGCCGGATCACGCCGGCCGCGTCACGCCGACCGCGTCATGCCGACCGCGTCATGCCGACCGTCCCGCCCCGACCGGGCTGGCGCCGGCCCGGTCGGGGCGGGACGGGCTGCCGGCGCCGGTCAGCGCGGCACCAGCGGGATGGTCTCCTGCGGGGTCAGGGTCGGCGCGTACCGCGCGCCCGCCGTGCTCGGGCGCAGGTCCTTGTGGACGGCCCTGGCCACCGCCTGAATGGTGTTCACGCCGTCCTGCATGGTGCGGTTGTCGTGGCTGAGCACGGTGATCGTGTAGTCCTTGCCGCCCTTGCTGAACGCGCCGATGCTGTGCACCCGCCAGCCGTGCGTGGCGCGGGAGAGCCAGCCGTTCTTCACGTGGATCTTGGTGCCGCTCGGCGCGCCCGCGGGGGTGCCCCAGCGCTGCGCGGCGACCACCTGGTTCATCAGCTTGCGGACGTAGGACCGTGAAGCGTCGGTGAGCACCGTGTTCTTGGTCATGACCAGGTGCAGCAGCCGCTGCTCGTCGCGCGCCGTGATCTGGGTGAGCCCCCAGTAGCCGCCGCTGCCCGGCACCGTCTTGGTCATGCCGGCCGCGCGCAGGAAGTTCTTCACCCGGGTGACGCCGAGTTGCTTCCACAACGCCGTGGTGGCGTCGTTGTCCGACTTGGTGATCATGGCGGTGGCGAGCTTGGTCTCGCGCTGGGTGAGCGAACGCCTGGACTTCTGGGCGTCCCACAGGAGGGTGCCGAGCACGGTCACCTTCACCACGCTGGCCGAGTCGTACTTCTGGTCGGCGCGCAGCGTGCACACCGTGCCCGTGCTCGGGTCGCTCAACGCCACCGCGGCCGTCGTGCGCCGGCCCTTCAGCGCCGCGTCGACGTCCTTGGCCAGCTTGGCCGCGAGCCCCGCCTTCTTCGAGGTGCACACGGTCTTCGGCGCCGCCGCGGCGGCCGACCCGGCGCCGGTGGCCGGTGGTACGAGCACGCCCGCGGCCAGCGCCGCCGCGAGGGCGCCCAGGGCCGGAACGGACGTGCGGGACGTACGGCGTATTCGGTCGTGCGGCATGGTGGTCCCCCCACTGGCAGCGGCGCGCTGGGCGCCGCCCACGGCGTCTCATCGGCGCACCGGCGTGCGCCCCGCATCCAAGACGGGCCGAGGGGGTCGAAAGGTTGTGCGGGAGATGTTCGAATTTCGTGACGGGTGTGACCGCCGTGGCGGTGGAGCGCGCCGTGTGGGGCGTGGGGGCGTACGCCGGGCGCCGCCCGGGACACGTACGCCGCGCCTCGCTAGCCGCCTCGCCCCCGCGGGCGTCGCCCGCCCGCGCCGGCGGGCCGGGGGCTACTCGTCGTCCTCGTCGTCCAGTCGGGCCAACCAGGTCGCCAGCCGCTCCACCGGGATCTCGAAGTCCGGGTTGAGGTCGACGAACTCGCGCAGCCGCTCGGCGAGCCACTCGAAGGTGACCTCCTCCTCGCCGCGCCGCTTCTCCAGTTCCTCGATGCCGCGGTCGGTGAAGTACAAGGCGTGCTCCGCAAGAGACGAGAGGGGGCGATGGGACCCGGCCGCCCCGCTGGTACGGGTCCGACCGTCGCCCTCCAGGATAGGCGCTGCCCCGCACCGCCCCCGGGCCCCGCCCCCGCCCCGGGCCTCCCGCCCCGCCCTCGCCCCCACCGAGCTCCCGGCCCGCCCGGCACCGCGCGTGCCGGCCCGCGCCCCGCCCCGGCCGCCCGGTCGCGGTGACCGACCCCGGCCACCCGCCCCGGCTGCCCCGCCCCCGCGCCCCGGGGCTTCCCGTCCCCACTCGGCCCCCGCTCCGTCCCCGCGCCCGGCTTGCGCCGGCGCCCGTCGGAGTCGGGCCCGCCCCCCGTCCGGATGCCGTGCGTCCGGCCCCTCGCGCCGCACCCACCAGGCGGCTAGCCTTTTCCAACGGCTGGGGAGCGGGGGCGACATGAGCGACGACATCACCCGTGTCGAACTACCGGATGGCACACCGGTATGGGCGCGCATTTCAGGCGCGGAGGAGCTCACGGGGGGCGCACGGGGAAGTTATGCGGACACCGGGATCGCCGATCGGGTGTTGGCGCGGATGGAGAGCCTGGACGCGCTGATCACCGGCGTCTCGCGGTCGCTCGCCGACGCGCTGCGCGAGGCGCGGCCCGACCAGGTCACGGTGTCCTTCGGTATCGAACTCACCGGCCGCGCCGGCAAGGTCGTGGGGCTGCTCGCGGACGGCGAGGCCAAGGGGGCGATCACCGTGTCCCTGACCTGGGAGGGCGGGCCGCCGGCCGACCTCGGCTCGGGCGGGTGAGGAGGGTGAGCACCGGGGGCGCACACGACGCCGACGTGGACCCCTTCGAGACCCTGGCCCCCCTCATCGCCGCGGCGACGGTACGCATCCACGCGCCGGGCCCCGGGTATGCCCCGGACGGGCCCGCTCCGCGGCCCTGGGGCAGCGGCTTCTTCATCGCCCCGAACTGGGTGCTCACCTGCGCCCACGTGGCCATGCGCGGAAGGGGAGGCGGGCGCGAGGTGGGGCTGAGCTTCGGCGGGCGCACCGTGCCCGGCGTCGTCGAGTGGGCGCAGCCGGAGACGAACCCGGCCGGCGGCCTGTGGCCCGCGCCCGACCTGGCCCTGATCCGCATGCTGGAGCCGGCGCCACACGGCTGCGTCTGGCTCTCCGAGCGGACCGCGAAGGTCTTCACCCGTAAGGAAGTCGCCTTCTTCGGCTGCACCGAGGAGGACGGCGAGATCGAGGACATCAGCGGGCGCTGCACCATCAGGGGCGAGCTGGGCACCGACGGCCGGCTCAAGCTCGGCAACGAGGACGAGATCCCCGAGGGCTGCTCCGGCGGCCCGCTGGTGGACCTCGACCGGGGCGAGGTCATCGGCGTGCTCAAGGCCCGGCGCGGCAACGGCCGGGACGGTGGCCTGGCGATCTCCGTCGTCCAACTGCGCCGACTGCCGTCCCCGGCCGGGCCGGTGCTCGACGAGCGCCACGACCTCTACCAGCGCGTGATGCACGCGCACGACCGCTACCACGCGGACCAACACCGCAACGACCACGTCGGCCGCGCCACCTGGACCGACGGCCTCAGCGAACTGCGGGCCACCGCGAGCCGCGCGCTCACCCCGGGACAGCGGGCCGAACTCCTCGGCCTGATCGCCGAGTTGCCGCCCCCGGTGAGCGCCCGCAGCCTGGACGAGCTGGTGACCGGCCTGCGCGGGCAGTCCTACGAGGGGCGGCTGCCCGCGCCGCGCGGCTGGCGCGACGGCCTCGGCCTCCTGTACGACCTGCGGCAGGGCCGCAACGAACTGGAGGCCCTGCTGCGCTACGCGGTGCACGTGGCGACCGCCGACCGGCCCTACCCCGCGGCGCCCGGCACCGAGCGCGCGCTGGGCGACTGGGCGGCTCGGGCCGCCGCCGACGCCGAGTTGCCGCGCGCCTTCCGCAACGCGCTCAGCGGCGAGCGGGCCGCGCGGCTGCGGCTGCGCCGGGACGCGGCGTCCGCCGAGGTCACCCACTCCCGGCCGGGCCCGCACGCCTTCGACACGCTGGGCGCGCGCCCGCGCGAGGTGGCCGCGGTCGGCCGGGCGCCGGTGACCTCGGAGACCGTCGCGCGTTCGCACACCCTGTTGGAGATCATCCCGCGCGGCTGGGAGCGCGGCAGCTACGACTGGCGGGTGTGTGTGGCGCGCCCGTCGGGGGAACTCGTCTCGGTGGACGAGGACTTCGGCATCCGGGGCCTGGACGCGCCGCCCGAGCGGCTGCGCGCGGCGCTGGCCGAGTCCTTTCGGCGCGGCGACGAGCCGAGCCGCCCGGTGACGCTGCAAGTCGCCCTGCCGTACGCGCTGTTGGGCTTCCCCGTGGACCAGTGGCGGGTGCCGCCGTTGGAGGACCGGCCGCTGGGGAGCGTGCGACCCGTCGTGGTGCGCTGCGCCGACCGCGAGCCGGCGGGCCCGGTGGGCATGGACAGGGGCGCCGGGCCGTACGACGCGGAGGTGGGGGGTGAGGCCGGTGAGGTGAGCACGCCGCGCCAGTCCCGGTGGAAGCGGGCGCACGTGGGGCCCATGCGCCCCTTCGTGCTCGACTGCGACGGCGGGCGGCCCGAGCCGGTGCCCACCGTCGCCGAGCTGCTGGCCTGGGACAGCTTCCTGCTCCCGGTGCTGTGCCGGTCCGCCGACCCGGGCGCCGATCCGGGCGCCCTACGCCAGGTGATGGACGGCGGGCACGACGTGGTGCTGTGGCGACGCGAACCGGTGGGCCGGGACGGGGTGTGCGCGGACTTCCACCGGGGCGCGACCGGCACGGTCGCCCACGCGGGGCAGGCCGACCGACTGCCCAGCACCGTCTGGCACCTGCGCGCCGACCTGGAGGACGGCGTCCCCGAGGCGTACTGGGCCGAGGGCGTCGCCCTCCTGTACGACGACCCCACGCGCCCGCTGCCGGGAACCGACCAACCGCTGGAGGCACCGTGACGACCGGCCGCACCCCGCCTTGGGCGTCCCCGCCACGCTCGACGCGTTTGAGCGATACCGTCGAGTCGAGGTCGGCGCTCCCGCCATCGACAACCGAGCGACGAGGAGCAAGCTGTGACTGTGCCTGACAGCAATCCGGACCCCGGCCCCGACGCCGCCGAGCCGCCCGAGGCCGGTGGCGGCGGTGGTGGCCGCGGCGCCCCGAGCGAGTGGCTGATCTACCGGGGCACCGGGGAGCCACACCCCGGCATCTCCGCGCTGCCCAAACCACCGCCCTGGCGCGACTTCGACGGCGCCCCGCTGGTCGAGCCGGGCCCCGGCACCGACAGCGCCTCCACCCGCAGACTCGGCGCCTACCGCCACATGGCCGCCCTGCACCGGCCCAGCGGCGAGGAGTTGGAGATCATCAACGCGGCGCTGTACCTGCGCCGCCCCCTCCTGGTCACCGGCAGCCCCGGCACCGGCAAGTCCACCCTCGCCCACGCCGTCGCGTACGAACTGGGCCTGGGCCGCGTGCTGCGCTGGCCCATCGTCAGCCGCAGCACGCTGGTGGACGACGGGCTCTACCGGTACGACGCCATCGCCCGCCTCCAGGACACCCAGATCGCCGCCAGCAGCCGCGCGGCCGGCACCGGACCGGTCAGCGTGCCCGGCGGCATCGGCAGCTACATCCGGCTCGGCCCGCTCGGCACCGCGCTGCTACCCACCGCCGGGCCGCGCGTGCTGCTCGTCGACGAGCTGGACAAGAGCGACATCGACCTCCCCAACGACCTGCTGAACGTCCTGGAAGAGGGCGAGTTCGAGATACCGGAACTCCAGCGGCTGGCCGAGCGCGAGCCCGAGGTGGACGTGCTCACCGACGACGGCGCCAAGGTCACCATCAGGGACGGCCGGGTGCGCTGCCGGGCCTTCCCGTTCGTCGTCCTCACCAGCAACGGCGAGCGTGACTTCCCCGCCCCGCTGCTGCGCCGCTGCATCCACCTCGAACTCGGCCAGCCCGACCACGAACGCCTGGCCACCGTCGTGCGCGCGCACCTGGGCGAGGAGTTGGCGCGCGTCGGCGACGACCTCGTGCTCCGCTTCCTGGAGCGCTCGCGCAGCGAACTCCTGGCCACCGACCAACTCCTGAACGCCATCTACCTCACGCACCACGCCGCCCCACCCACCCGCAACCGGCTCGCCGACATGCTCATCCAACGCCTCGACCGGCCCAGGTGATGTCATGCAGGACTCGGCCCCGCGGCCCCGCCGCGCCGCAGCAAGCCCGCTCGCGGACCTCATCGAGGTGCTGCGCGGCGCCGGCCTGGACCCGGCGCACGGCGAACTAGCCGACGCGCTCTGGCTCGCCCGCTACGCGCGGCCGGGCCAAGGGCCCCAGTCCACCATCACACACGCCGCCGACCCCCTGACCAGGCCCCTCGCGGCCGACGCCGACCGCGCGGCCCGGACCGGCGGCCCCGACCCCGCGGGCCCCGCCCCCGCCGAGACGCCGACGTCCGAGGCGGGCCACCCCGAACCCGGCCGGGCCGACCCGCGCCCCAGCCGCATCCACCTCTACCCGGACAGCACGCCCCGGCCCGGCGGGCCGCGGCCGACCGGCGCCAAGCCCCCGACCGGCGGCGTACCCATCGGCGTGCCCGAGGCCGCGGCCCTGCCCCGGCCCCTGGAGCTCCAGCGCGCCCTGCGCCCCCTCCAGCGCTACCGCGCCGCCGCGCCCCCGCTGCGCCGCACCCTGGACGAGGCGGCCACGGCCGACCACAGCGCCCGCGCCGGCGGCCTGGTGCTGCCCGTGTTCCGCCCCGTACTGCGCGGCGACGCCTCGCTCCAACTCCTCATGGACGCCTCGTCGTCCATGTACGTGTGGCAGCGCCTGCTGCGCGAACTGCAACAGGTTTTCGGCCAGTTGGGCGCCTTCCGGGACGTCGCGGTGCAGTACCTGCACGACGGTCCCGACGGCACGCCCGCCGTCAGCCGCCACTTCGACCCGGGAGCGGCCCCGCTGCGCTCCGCCGACCAGCTCACCGACCCGACCGGGCGCCTGGTCACCGTCCTGGTCAGCGACTGCGCGGGCCCGCTGTGGCGCAGCGGCGCCGCCCACCGACTGGCGTACCGGCTGCTGCGGCACGCCCCGGTCGCGGTCCTGCAACCCCTGCCCCAGCGCCTGTGGGCCCGCACCCGGCTGCCCGCCTCCTTCGGCGCCCTGGTCCGTGGCCAGGGCCCGACGTCCTCGGCGCCGCTGCACTTCGTCCCCGACGCCGGAGCCGCCGGCTACGGACTGGGCCGCGAGGAGCAGCGGCGCGCGGGCGCCGCGCCGGTGCCCGTGTTGCCCCCGGCGCCGGCCGCCCTCGGCGCCTGGGCCCGGCTGCTGACCGGCACCGGGGCCGGCCCCGTGGAGGCCGCCGTCGGCTGGGTGCGGGCCGACCAGGTGGCCGCCGCGCCGGCCAGGCCGCGCGGGCCGCTGTCGCCGACCCAACTCGTCAGTCGGTTCCGCGCCACCGCGTCGCCCGGCGCCGGCCAACTCGCCGTCTACCTGGCCGCCGCCCCGCTGTTCCTGCCCGTCATGCAACTCGTCCAGCGCACGATGCTGCCGGACTCCGGCCCCGCCGAACTCTCCGAGGTGCTGCTCGGCGGGCTGCTGCGGCGCCGCGAACGGGAGCCGGGCGGCGACGGCCGCTGGTACGAGTTCGCCGACGGCGTGCACGACGAACTCCTCGCCTCCCTCGGCCGCGACGAGGCGCTGCTCGTGCTCAAACACTGCTCGGAATACGTCGAGCAGCGGTTCGGCAAGGGCGGGCCCAACTTCCCCGCCCTCGCCATCGCCCAACTCTCCGTCGACGGGCAGGCGCCGGGGGCCGCGCCCGCCACCCCCGACGACGCGGACGGGGCGGGCCCGGCCCGGCCGGCGCAGCCCTTCGCCGAGGTCGCGGCCCGCGTCCTGGAGCGCTTCATGCCGGACACCCCGGCCCAGGGCGTCTCGCTCGCCCGCGAGGAGGCCCCCCGCTCGCTCGCGGTGCGCCGGGCGGCGCTGCTCATCGAGCGCTTCGAGGCCGACGGCCTGGTGCAGAGCCTGGTGGACGCCGTCCAGTTGCTGCGCCGCGCCGCCGCCCAACAGCGCGCCCTCGCCCAGGGCATCGACCCCGAGCTGTGGAGCGACCTCGCACAGGACCTGCTGCGCCTGTGGCGGCTGCGCGGCGGCGCCGACCTGCTGCGCGAGGCCCAGGACGCCGCGCAGACCGCCGCCTCCTACCCGGGCTCGGTGCGCGCCCGCACGGTGCTGGCCCGGGTGCTGCACGCCGCCGCCAGCGACCGCGGCGCGGCCGGCGACCCACGGGCGGCGCTCGACCTGTTGCGCCGCGCGGACCGCGAGTTCACCGCGGTGTGCGCCACGGTCGGGCTCGCCCCCGGCGAGGCGCTCGCGGTCACCCTGGACCGGGTGCGGGTTCTGGAGGAGCAGTGGCAACTGGGCGGCGACAGCGGGCTCCTTGAGGAGAGCGTCGGCATGCTGGAGGCGTTCGCCGACGCGTGGCCGGCGAGCCTGCCGCAGCCCAGTGGGCTCTCCCTGGCGCGCGGCCGGGCGCTGCTGCGGCTGGCCGGCGCGGCCCCCGACCGCGAGCGCGCCCGCACCTACGCCCGGCAGGCCGCGACCTCGCTGGACCTCGGGCGCGCCGGGCTGGAAGCCGAGGGCGCGCCGGCCGAGGTGCGCGCCCGGGCCGCGCTCGACGTGGTGGACGCGCTGCTGGTCGCGGAGGACGGACCGGAGCAGGCCGCCGCGCTGGTGGCCGAGGCGCTGGCCTTGGCGCCGGACCGGCCGCTGCGCGCGGAGGTCCTGGCCCGCGACGCGCGGCTGTGCGTGCGGCGGTACGAGGCGGCCGGCGCCGGGCGCGGCGACGTCGCCGAACTGGACGCGGCGGCCGAGCGGTTCGCCGAGGCCAGCCGGCTGCTCACCCGCGACCGCGCCGGCTACAGCGACCTGATCGCCGAGTGGGGCACGGTGCTCATCGAGCGCGCCGAGCGGCCCGGCGGCGACGCCTACGTCTTCGAGGCGGTGCGGGTGCTCCGGGACTGCCGCATGGAGACCCCGGCCGGCGATCCCCGGTTGCCGGAGCGGCTGATGATGCTCGGGCGGGCCCTGGCCATCCGCTACCGCGAGGCCGAGGACCTGGTGGACCTGCGCGAGGCGGAGCACCTGTTCGGGCTCGCCGCGCACGGCGCCGAGGATCCGCTGCTGCGCGCCCGCTGCTGGCTCCAGTTGGGCGAGGCCCACCGCAGCACCTACCGGCACACCCGGCGCGCGGAGCGGCTCGACCAGGCGGCCGACGCGTACCGGCGGGCCGCGGAGGCCGCGAGCGCGGCCGGCCCGGGCCAGGGCCCGGCCGGCGCGGAGGGCGCCCCCGTCAACCCCGAGGCGGCCCGGCTGGCGGCCACGGCGCACCACTGGCGCGGCGTCGTCTACGAGACGGGCCAGCGCCCCCGGGCCGCGCGCACCGCGTACGAGTCGGCCCTCGCGCAGTGGCGCGCGCTCCCGGACGGTGGCGGCGCGCTGGGCCGGCGCACGGCCGAGCGCCTGGCGGACCTCGCCCGCGGCCGATAGCAACCCCTGCCGTAGACGCGGGTGTTTCCAGCACCACCCGTCGGGGAATGCCCGGTGGGCCGTGACGCGGGGAGGGTGAGGCTGACATGAGCCGGGACAGCGCTGCACACGAGGGAACCGCACAGCACACGGACCAGGCGGACCGGGCCGGGGCCGGGGTCGGGGCCGAGGGATCGGCGGGGCCGCTGCCGGACGTTCTCGGCCTCGATCTGGCGACGCTGCGCACGCTGGAGCATCCCGTCCTCGACGAGGTGCTCGGCGACCTGCGCGACCGGGTGGCCCAACCCCGCGAAATGCTGTGGGCGTTCAACAGCGCCTGCTGATGAGCCTGCTGACGCGCCTACTGATCTACGCCGCGACGGGGGCGCCCGGCCGGCGCACTCGCCCGGCGATCCCGAGCGCCGGCGCGCTTTCCGCGCCCGGGCGCACCGGACCGCGACCGGCGCCCGAGCCGGACCCGGCCGCGCTCCGTGGCGCCGCCGCGTGCCCCGGCGTACGCCTGTGACCAGCCGCGTTCGTCGCGCGGCGCCGCCCGGCCGCCCCCGGGCATGCTTTCGGCCCGGCCGCGCGGGGTAGTGGACAAAGGGGTGTCGCCGGGGGCGGCGCCCACCGCGCGCGGGCCAACGGGCGGCGTGCGCGGCCGAGTCGGAGCGCCGTCCAGGCGGCGCCGGTGGGGCCGGGGACGGCCGCGGGGCTGGCGCGGCGTGCGCGCGGCGCACCGCGGCGCGGGCCGTGCTCGGTGGGTGTGTGGGGTGTGGTCGGTGCGCGGTCGAGGTGGCGGTGGGGTGGCGCCGGAGCGCCCAGCGGGACGGTGAGGGGGATGAGGAGCAGTGCAGGGAGCGGCGGGGGAGCGGCGGCCCGTATCGACCGCGGCCACGGCCCCACACCCAGCGGCCACCCCCGTGCCCGCTCCGCGCGCCCCCGCCCCGCGCGCCCCCGCCCAGCCCCCCGCCACCGACCGGTCCCCGGCCCCCGACGCCCGCGCCGGGCCCGCTGCCGCCGGGGCGCTGCGGGTCCCCTTCCGGCAGTTCATCCTCAAGGTCAACGGCCGGTGCAACCTCAACTGCCGCTACTGCTACCTGTACGCGGGCCCGGACAGCGGCTGGCGCCACCGACCGGCCGGTGCCAGCGACGCCGTGCGCGCGCGAACCGCCCACCGCATCGCCGAGCACGCCAGCGCGCACGACCTGAGCGAGATCTCCCTCGTCCTGCACGGCGGTGAGCCGCTGCTCGCCGGGGCCGACGCGCTGGCCGCCACCGTCGAGCGGGTGCGCGCGGCCGTGCCCGCGAACTGCGCGGTGCACGCCGTCATCCAGACCAACGGCACCCTGCTCACCGAGGCCGGCCTGCGCACCCTGCGCGCCGCCGGCGTCCGTGTCGGCGTGAGCCTGGACGGCGGCCTGGAGCGGCACAACCGGGAGCGGGTCGACCACGCCGGCCGCCCGTCCTGGACGGCCGCGACCCGCGGCCTGCGCCTGCTGGCCGGGCACCCGGACGCGTACGCCGGCGTGCTGTGCGTCGTGGACGTGGCCGGCGACCCGGCCGAGGTGTACGCGTCGCTGCTCGCCTTCGACCCGCCGATGCTGGACTTCCTGCTCCCGCACGGCAACTGGAGCGCCCCACCGCCCGGACTGACCGCCGCCGGCCTGGGCCGCGCCCCTTCGTCCGCCGCCCGCGCGGCCCCGTACGGGCAGTGGCTGGGTGCCGTCTTCGACCAGTGGTGGCGCGCGGACCGGCGTCGGGTGCGGGTGCGGCTGTTCGAGGAGTGCCTGGCGCTGCTGCTCGGACTGCCAGCCGCGACCGAGTCGCTCGGCCTCCAGCCGTTCGCGGCGGCGGTGGTGGAGACCGACGGCACCATCGAGCAGAGCGACGCGCTGAAGTCCGCGTACGAGGGCGCCGCCGCCACCGGCCTCGACGTCTTCCGGCACTCCTTCGACGACGCCCTGGCCCACCCCGGCGTCGCCGCCCGACAGGCCGGCACCGCCGCGCTCGCCGCCGACTGCCTGCGCTGCCCCGTGGTGCGGGTCTGCGGCGGCGGCCACTACGCGCACCGGTACGACGCCGGCGCCGGCTTCCGTCACCCGTCCGTGTACTGCGCGGACCTGCGTCACCTCATCGAGCACATCGCGGGCCGCGTCACCGAGGCGGCGAGCGCGTGAACGAGCCGGTCCCCGCGTGGATGCTCCGCGAACTCGGCCGGGCCGACGGCGGAGCCCGGACCCTGGGCACCCTCATCGACGGCCAACACGCCCGCCGGCTCCTGCTGTTGCGGCTGCTCCTGGACGCCGTGCGCACGGCGCCGGCCGCCGTGCTCCCGCC
Organism: Streptomyces sp. MGP-BFMKR1; assembly: GCF_057766585.1. Lineage (NCBI taxonomy): Bacteria > Bacillati > Actinomycetota > Actinomycetes > Kitasatosporales > Streptomycetaceae > Streptomyces > Streptomyces sp. MGP-BFMKR1. The sequence goes on along the minus strand of NZ_CM173408.1, from coordinate 2,698,135 downwards.
CGCCGCCGCCGCGCTCGCCCACGAGCACTGGACGCTCCTCGAAGACGTCGACCGCGCGGCCCCCGAAGCGGCCCGCGCGGCCCTGTACTACCCGCTGGCCGGCCCCTGGGCCGAGCGCTGCGTACGCGGCCTGACCGGGCCGCCACCGCCGTCGTCGTCGCCCGAGCCGCAGCCGCCGCCACCGGCGGGCGCCGGCCGCCCCGGGCAGCCGGCCGTCGCCGCCGACCTCGCCCACCTCGGGGGGTTCGCCGTGGCCGCGGCGGCGCGCGGCGGCCGTACCTTCCGTACCCGCCTGGCCGTGCGGGCGGGCCAGGTCACGCTGCCCGCGCTCGGCGCCCTGCGGGTGCGCCCCGCCGCCCCGAGCGCCGCCCCGCCCCGCGACGCGCCCCCGGCCGCCGGCCGCCGTGGCACGCCCGCACCGCACGCCGCCCGCCCCGGCCCGTACGCCGCCGCCGGGAACACCGTGTGGGTCCAGGGCACGGACGGCGTGCTGACCGTGTCCGGAGCCGGCATCACGCCGGCCGTGCTGCGGCCCGACGGGCACGGCGGGTGGCGCTCGGACGACCCGCGCTGGCGGCCGGTGCACGCGCTGGCGGACGGCCCCGTACGCATACTCCTCGACGACGCCGACCCCTACCGCGCGGTGGACGACGAGGCCCGGCAGCACGGCCTGTTCGCCTTCGGCACGCTCACCGCTGGCCAGCGCGAGCGGTGGCGCGCGACCTGGCGCGCCGCGCTGCCCCTGCTGACCCTGGCCGGGCAGCGCCCCCTCGTGGACGCCGGCCTGTTGAGCTGCGTCATCCCCATGACCCGGCCGCCCGGTGCCGCCCGGCGCGCCGAGGGCGCCGCGCACTCCAGCGGCACCCGCCGCGAGGCGTTCGGCGCCGTGCTGGCCAGCGCGCCCAGCGGGCCCGCCACCCTGGCCGCCACGCTGGTGCACGAACTCCACCACGCCAAGCTGTCCGCGGTCAGCGACCTCACCCCGCTGCACACCGCCGGCTCCCCGCGCCGCTACTGGGCCCCCTGGCGACCCGACGCCCGCCCCTTCGACGGCCTGTTGCAGGGGGCGTACGCCCATCTGGCGCTGGCCGACTACTGGCAGCGGGTGGCGCTCGCCCCGGTCGACGCGGAACTGCGCGACCTGGCCTGGGCCGAGCACGCGCGCTGCCGCGAGCAGGTGGGGGCGATCCTGCCCACCCTGTCGGGCTCGCGCCAACTCACCTCGGCTGGCAGGGTGTTACTGGCAGAGCTGGTCGCGCTGCACACGAGGATGAAGGGCACGCCCCCGCCGGCGAGGTACCTGGCGCGTGCGGCGGCCTACGTGGAAACGGCCCGTCTCACCTGGCGGAGGCAGCACACACGATGAACTGCCCAGGGGTGAAACGCGGGTGTATGTTCCCCACACAGTGGCTGACGGGTCATCGGATGACCCGTGCGCTGTTCACATCGCATGGAGCAACACGAGGGAGACGGTCGGATGGCCGTAGTGCGCAAGTCCCCTGCTGCCGCCGAGCGGCAGCCCGTCACCATCAGCTACGCCGGCTTCAACCGCGCCTGGGCCGCCTGGATCGGTGACCGGCTCGAACGCCACGGCCACCGGGTGGCCTTCCAACGCTGGGACCCGCCGGTCGAGACGCCGCTCGAGGACGCGCTGCGCGACCTGCTGCTCGCCGAGGGGCGCGTCCTGCTCCTGCTGAGCGACTGGTACTTCCAACTCGGCCCGCGCACCCACGACCAGTGGAACCAGGCGCTGCGCGCCGTCGTCGCGCCCAACACCGACCGGTTCGCGGCCGTCACCGTCACCGACGCCGCCATGCCCACCGCGACCGCGGCCCTCAACGTCACCGAACTCGGCGTCGCCGGTCCCCGCGAGGCCGAGCGCAGGCTCCTGGCCCGCCTCGGCACCCCGTACAGCGCGGCCCCCGCCACCGCCGCCGAGCCCACGGGCCCTCGCTTCCCCCGCGACCAACCGCGCGTCTGGGGCGGCGTGCCGCGCCGCAACATCCGCTTCACCGGTCGCGAGGGCGCGCTGAGCGAGATCTACCACCAGCTCAACGGCGCCGAGGCCAGCGCCGCGGTGGTCACGCTGCTCGGCATGTCCGGCGTCGGCAAGACCCAGACCGCCGCCGAGTACGTGTACCGCTTCGGCTCCGAGTACGACATGGTCTGGTGGGTCCCCGCCGACCAGCGCGGCACGCTGCGCCAACGGCTGGCCGAACTCGCCCCCGCGCTCGGCCTGAGCGCCGGCCCCGAGTACGGCGAGCGGCTGCGCGCCGTGCACGACGCGCTGCGCCGCGGCACCCCCCACAGCCGCTGGCTGCTCGTCCTCGACGGCGCCGACGACCCCGAGACCGTCGCCGACCTGCTGCCCAGCGGCCCCGGCCACGTGTTGATCACCTCGCAGAACCGGGACTGGGACGAGCACAACACCTCGCTGGTCGAGATCCCCGTCTACGACCGCGAGGAGAGCGTGGCCTTCGTCCGCCGCCGCGCGCGACGCATCTCCGCCCACGAGGCCGACCTGCTCTCCGACGCGCTGGGCGACCTGCCGCTCGCCCTCGACCAGACCGCCGGCTCGCTCAACGACTCGACCATGCCGGTCGAGGAGTACATCGAACTGCTGCGCGACGGCGCCGACATCGAGGTGGGCCTCAAGGTCGCGGCCGACTTCCCCATGACGTACTACACGGCCTTCTCGATACTGCTCAACCGGCTGCGGGAGTCCGTGCCCGAGGCGGTCGACCTGCTGCGGCTGTGCTCCTTCTTCGCCCCGGGCCCGGTCCCGCTCGGGCTGCTGCGCGAGCTGCCGGCGCGCGACCTGCCCGAGCAGTTGCGCGGCCTGATGGACGACCCGCTGCGCTGGACGTCCTCGATCAGCAAGCTCGTGCAGTACTCGGTGGTGCGCACCGAGAACCCCGAGGACGGCACCGACGAGCCCACCGCCGGCACCGAGGTGCTGCACCTGCACCGCATGGTCCACCAGACCGTGCGGGCCGGCATGCCCGAGGAGGACCGCGCCGAGTACTCCCGGGTCGCCCGCCGGGCGCTGGCCAACTCCGACCCGGGCCGTCCCACCGACACCCGGCTGTGGCCCCGGTACGCGGAACTCGTCCCGCACCTGGAGGCGTCCGGCTCCTACGTCAGCACCCACGGCGCCGTGCAGCGCCTGGTCCTCAACTGCCTGCGCTACCTCTTCCTCAGCGGCGAGTACCGCACCGGGCTCCAGATCGCCGAGCGAGTCACCCCGAAGTGGCACGAGCTGCTCGGCCCCACCCACCCGCGCGTCTGGGACCTCGCCTACCACCACGTCAACCTGCTGCGCTCGGTCGGCCGGTACGCCGAGGCCGAGCAGCTCGACCGGGCCGCCGCCGACCACCTGCGCGCCGAGCGCGGCGAACACGACCTCGACCTGCTGCGCGCGGTCACCGGGCTCGCCGCCGACCTGCGCGCCCTCGCCCGCTACGACGAGGCGCTCGACCTCCAGCAGTCGGTGCTGCGCGAGTACACCGAACTCGTCGGCGAACAGGACTCGCGCACGCTGGGCGCGCTGAACAACCTCGCCGTCTCCTACCGCGTCCTCGGCCGGTACACGGAGGCCCTGGAGATGGACCGGCGCGCCCTGGAGGCCCGCCGCGAGCACCTGCGCCCCCGGCACAACTGGACCCTGTTCTCCGAGATCAACTACGCCTGGGACCTGCGCCTGCTCGGCCGCTACGAGGAGGCCATCTCCATCCAGGAGCCGAGCGTCGAAGTGCACCGGGACGTGATGGGGCCCGACAACCCGCAGACGCTGCGCGCCGAACACAACCTGGCGATGTGCCTGTACCGACAGGGGGACCGCACCCGCGGCATCACCCTGCTCGGCGACGTGTTGGAGCGCTGCGAGCGGGTGCTGGGCGACACCGACCCGCTCACGCTGATGGCCGCCTCCAGCTACGGCTGCATGCAGCGCGAGCACGGCGACCTGGACCTGGCCCGGGGGCTGGGGGAGCGGGTGCTCGGCCGCTACCGCGAGATGCTCGGCCCCCGCCACCCGTACGCCGTCGGCAGCTCCGTCAACCACGCGCTGGTGCTGCGCGCGGCGGGGGAGCGCCAGCCGTCGGCGATGCTGATCGAGGAGGCGCTGGCCACCATGACCGCCGCGGTCGGCGAGCGGCACCCGTGGACGCTGGGCATCGCCCTCAACGCCACCGCGACCCGCAACCTGATGGGCGACCCGGAGGGCGCCGCCGAGCTGAGCCGCAGGACCAGCCACCTGGCCGCCGAGGTGCTGGGTCCCCAGCACCCGCTGGCGCTCTCCTGCCAGGTGGCGCTCGCGGCCGACCTGCGCGTGATGCGCGACCGGCAGCAGGCCGAGAAGGTGGAGGAGGCGGCGCTGAGCGCGCTCTCCGACACCCTCGGCTCCCAGCACGTGCACACCATCTCGGCCCGCTCCCGGGCCAGGCCGTTCTGGGACTTCGAGAACCACGCGCACTAGCCACGCCCGCTCGACCCGACCGTCCTGAACCGACCCGGACCGTCCCGGACCGACCCCGGGCCACCCGCCGCCCCGCCCACCGACGCCGTGGTCGGTGGGCGTGGCGGCGGCCCGTGCCGCCGTCACTGTCGCCAGCCCGTGTCGCTGACACCGTCGCCGGCCCGGCCAGTGATGGGCTGACCAGATCGGTCCGCCGCCAGCCTGGATCGGGCCTGTCGGCGGCCCGTACGCGCTGGCCACCATGGGTGACATGAAGCGAGCACTCATCGTCATCGATGTCCAGGAATCCTTCCGCGCCCTCCCCTCGTGGGAGCAGATCGGCAACCCGAAGATCGCCGAGCAGGTCAACCGACTGGTCCGCCTCGCCCGCGCGGGCGGCGACCTCGTGGTGTGGGTGCTGCACACGGCGCCCGGCAGCGACACCCCCTTCGACCCCGACTCGGGACACGTCCGGTTCCTCGCGGAGCTGGACGAGCCGGCCCCCGACGAGCCCGTGCTGCGCAAGACGGTGCACAACGCCTTCACCACCACCAACCTCCAGCACCTGCTGACCCGCGCGGGCGTGGGCGAGGTGTGGGTGTGCGGCATCCGCACCGAACAGTGCGTGGAGACCACCACCCGGCTCGCCAGCGACCTGGGGTACGCGGCCGTCCTCGTCACCGACGCCACCACCACCAACCCGCTCGGCGGCCTCAGCGTCCAGGAGATCATCGAGCGCACCGAGGTGGCCCTGCGCGACCGGTTCGCCCGCATCGCCACGGTGGCGGAGCTGGCCGCCGAACAGGGATCATCGACCGGGTGAGCCACGTCGTCTTCGTCCTGCTGCCCCAGGTCCACCTGCTCGATGTCGCCGGCCCGGCCCAGGTCTTCGGCACGGCGGTGAGCTGCGGGCAGCCCTACCGGCTCAGTTACGTGGCCGAGCACGAAGACGTCCCCAGCGCCCAGGGGTTGCCGCTGACCGCCCGGACCCGGTGGCCGACGCTGGGCCCGAGCGACCTCGTCGTCGTCCCCGGCTGGCAGACGACCACGCTGTGCGCGGGCCCGGGCCCCGGCCCCGCGCTCCTGGAGCGGATGCGCGCGCACCACGCCGCCGGCGGCACCGTCGCCAGCGTGTGCGCCGGGGCGGAGGCGCTGGGCCAGGCCGGCCTCCTGGACGGCCGCCGCTGCACCACCCACCACGCGCACCAGGACGAGCTGGCCGCCCGCTACCCGCGGGCCACCGTCGTCCGCGACGTGCTGTTCACCTCCGACGACCGGGTGGTGACCTCGGCGGGCATCGCCAGCGGCATCGACCTGGCGCTGCACCTGCTCTCCGTACGACACGGCCCGGCGCTGGCCGCCCGGGTCGCGCGCGGCATGGTCGTCTACGCCCGCCGCAACGGCCACGAGCCGCAGACCAGCGCCATGCTGCGACACCGCGCGCACCTGGACGACACCGTCCACCGCGTCCAGGACCTCATCGACGCCCGCTTCACCGAGCCCCTGACGCTCGCCCGGCTGGCCGACCACGCCGGCGTCAGCCAGCGCACCCTGACCCGGCTGTTCGGCCGCGCCACCGGCGGCCTGACCCCGCTGCGCTACCAGCAGACGCTGCGCCGGGAGCGCGCCGCGCACCTGATCAGCCACGGCGCGACGGTCGAGGCCGCCGCGCGGGACGTGGGCTTCGAGGACGCCCGCATGCTCCGCCGGCTACGCGCCCGCGCCACCTGACGCCCGAGCCGGAGCCGCCCGCCCTGGTGGCCGGCGCCCCCGTGCCCTGCTTTGAGCCTCGCCGCGCCCCCGGACCTGCCCCCTCGGAGCCTCCTCCCGGCACGCGCGAAGGCCCGGCCCCGTTCGGAAACGGGGGCCGGGCCCTTGCTTCGTACCGCTCCAACGGTCCGTGCGGCCGGCTCACGCCTTCGGCGGGCGCCGGCCGCACGCCGCCGCTAGAGGTCGAACACCTCGTTGACCAGCGCCTGCTGCTCGGCCTGGTGCCGCTTGTTGGAGCCGACGGCCGGGGACGAGGAGTGCGGCCGGGAGACCCGGCGCAGTCGCTCGGCCGGCGGCAGGTCGGCGCCCACGCCCAGGTCCAGGTGGTCGATCAGGTTCAGCGCGATGAACGGCCAGGCGCCCTGGTTGCCGGGCTCCTCCTGCGCCCAGACGTACTGCTGCACGCCCGGGTACTTGGCCATCTCGGCCTGGAGCTCCTTGCCGGGCAGCGGGTACAGCCGCTCGATACGGACCAGCGCCGTGTCGTTCGCGCCCCGCTTGTCCCGCTCGGCGGCCAGGTCGTAGTAGACCTTGCCGGAGCAGAAGACGACCTTGCGCACGTTCGCCGCGTTGGCCTCGGCCACCGGGTCGCCGATCACCGGGCGGAAGCCGCCGGTGGTGAACTCCTCCGTCTTGGAGGCCGCCGCCTTCAGCCGCAGCAGCATCTTCGGCGTGAAGATGATCAGCGGCTTGTGGTGCGGGTTGTGCACCTGCCAGCGCAGCAGGTGGAAGTAGTTCGACGGCAGCGTCGGCATGGCGACGGTCATGTTGTTCTGCGCGCACAGTTGCAGGAAGCGCTCGGGGCGGGCCGATGAGTGGTCCGGGCCCTGGCCCTCGTAGCCGTGCGGCAGCAGCAGCGTGACGCCGGAGGTCTGGCCCCACTTCTGCTCGGAGGAGGAGATGAACTCGTCCACGACGGTCTGCGCGCCGTTGACGAAGTCACCGAACTGCGCCTCCCACATGACCAGCGACTCCGGCCGGGCCAGCGAGTAGCCGTACTCGAAGCCCATCGCCGCGTACTCGCTCAGCAGCGAGTCGTAGACGTTGTACCGGGCCTGGTCCTCCGAGAGGTAGAGCAGCGGGGTGTAGTCCTCGCCGGTCTCCCGGTCCACCAGCACCGCGTGCCGCTGGCCGAACGTGCCGCGCCGCGAGTCCTGGCCGGCCAGCCGCACCGGCGTGCCCTCCATCAGCAGCGAGCCGATGGCCAGGGTCTCGCCCATGCCCCAGTCGATCGTGTCGTCCTCGATCATCGCCATCCGGCGCTGGAGCTGCGGCAGCAGCCGCGGGTGGACCGTGACCCGGTCGGGCACGTTGACCTGCGACTCGGCGATCCGCTTGATGACCTCCCGGGAGACCGCGGTCTCCACGTGCACCGGGAACTCGGGCTGCGGCTGCGGCACCTCCGCCGGGGCGGGCGCCGACGTGGCGTCCCGGACCTCGGTGAAGACCTTCTCCAGCTGGCCCTGGAAGTCCTGCAGCGCCTGCTCGGCCTCCTCCAGCGTGATGTCGCCCCGGCCGATCAGCGACTCGGTGTAGAGCTTGCGGACCGAGCGCTTCTTGTCGATCAGGTCGTACATCAGCGGCTGGGTGAAACCGGGGTTGTCGGTCTCGTTGTGGCCGCGGCGGCGGTAGCAGATGAGGTCGATGACCACGTCCTTGTTGAACGCCTGGCGGAACTCGAAGGCCAGCCGCGCGACGCGGACCACGGCCTCCGGGTCGTCGCCGTTCACGTGGAAGATCGGCGCCTCGATCATGCGGGCCACGTCGGTGGCGTACATCGAGGAGCGGGACGCGGCCGGGGCGGCGGTGAAGCCGACCTGGTTGTTGATGACGATGTGCACGGTGCCGCCGGTGCGGTAGCCGCGCAGCTGCGACATGTTCAGCGTCTCCGCGACGACGCCCTGGCCCGCGAAGGCCGCGTCGCCGTGCAGCGCCACCGGCAGCACGGTGAAGTCCGTGCCGCCCTTGCCGATGATGTCCTGCTTGGCGCGCGCGACACCCTCGACGACCGGGTCCACCGCCTCCAGGTGGGAGGGGTTGGCCGTCAGCGAGACCTGGATCTGCTCGCCGTCCAGGCCCGTGAAGGTGCCCTCGGCGCCCAGGTGGTACTTCACGTCGCCGGAGCCGTGCATCGACTTCGGGTCGAGGTTGCCCTCGAACTCCCGGAAGATCTGCGCGTACGACTTGCCGACGATGTTGGCCAGCACGTTCAGCCGGCCGCGGTGGGCCATGCCGATGACGACCTCGTCCAGGCGCGACTCGGCGGCCGAGTCGATCACGGCGTCGAGCAGCGGGATGACGGACTCGCCGCCCTCCAGCGAGAACCGCTTCTGGCCGACGTACTTGGTCTGCAGGAACGTCTCGAACGCCTCGGCCGCGTTCAGGCGGCGCAGGATGCGCAGCTGCTCCTCGCGCTCCGGCTTGGAGTGCGGGCGCTCCACCCGGTCCTGGATCCACTTGCGCTGCTTCGGGTCCTGGATGTGCATGAACTCGATGCCGGTGGTGCGGCAGTACGAGTCACGCAGCACGCCGAGGATGTCGCGCAGCTTCATCATCGACTTGCCGGAGAAGCCGCCGACCGCGAACTCGCGCTCCAGGTCCCACAGCGTGAGCCCGTGCTCGGTGATGTCCAGGTCGGGGTGCTTGCGCTGGCGGTACTCCAGCGGGTCGGTGTCGGCCATGACGTGGCCGCGGACCCGGTAGGAGTGGATCAGCTCGAAGACGCGGGCGGCCTTGGTGACATCGTCGTCGTGCGAGGCGTCGATGTCCCGCAGCCAACGGATCGGCTCGTACGGGATGCGCAGCGACTTGAAGATGTCGTCGAAGAACTCGTTCTCGCCCAGCAGCAACTGGTTCATCACGCGCAGGAACTCGCCGGAGGCGGCGCCCTGGATCACGCGGTGGTCGTAGGTGCTGGTCAGCGTCATGACCTTGGCGACACCGAGGCGGTTCAGGGTGTCCTGCGAGGTGCCCTGGAACTCCGCCGGGTAGTCCATCGCGCCGACGCCGATGATCAGGCCCTGGCCGGGCATGAGCCGCGGCACCGAGTGCACGGTGCCGATGCCGCCCGGGTTGGTCAGCGACGCGGTGACTCCGGTGAAGTCCTCCATCGTCAGCTTGTTGTCCCGGGCCCGGCGGACGATGTCCTCGTACGCCTGCCAGAACTCGAAGAAGTTGAGCGTCTCGGCCTTCTTGATCGCCGCGACGACGAGCTGCCGGTCACCGTTGGGCTTGACCAGGTCGATGGCGAGGCCGAGGTTGATGTGCTCCGGCTTGACCAGGGTCGGCTTGCCGTCCTTCTCCGTGAAGGAGTAGTTCATCGACGGCATGGCCTTCAGCGCCTGCACCATGGCGTAGCCGATCAGGTGCGTGAAGGACACCTTGCCGCCGCGGGCGCGCTTGAGGTGGTTGTTGATGACGATGCGGTTGTCGAACAGCAGCTTCACCGGCACCGCGCGCACGGACGTGGCCGTCGGCAGCTCAAGCGAGGCGTTCATGTTCTTCGCGACCGCGGCCGACGGGCCGCGCAACGTCACCAGCTCCGGCCCGGCGCTCGGCGTCTCCTGCTTCGCGGCGGCCTTGGGGGCCGGCCGGTCGGCGGGGGTGGCCTTGGCGGGCGCGGCCTTGGCGGCCGGTGCCTCCTTGGCGGGCGCGGGTTGCGCCGGCGCGGGTGGCGCTGTGGCGGGCGCCGGGGCGCTGGCCGCGGGTGGCGCGGCGGCCTTGGGGGCGCTCGCGGGCGCCTGCGGCGCGGCCGGGGCGGAAGCGTTCGGTGCGGCCCCGGTTCCCGGGCCCGGCGGAGCTGCTACTCCCCCCGCCGCTGCCGGGGCCGACGCCCCGTCCTTGCCCGGCTTGTAGTCGGCGAAGAAGTCCCACCAGGCTCGGTCTACCGAGTTCGGGTCCTGGAGGTACTGCTGGTAGATCTCGTCGACGAGCCACTCATTGGGTCCGAACTCGGCGGGCGGGGTCTTCCCCTGCCCGTCGGGGTCGGTCGAGATGCTCGAAGTGTTGGGGGACTGTGGCGACACGGCGGCAACCGCCCTCTTCCGCTTCCTAAGGTGGTGGACAGCGGAAATAAAGGCTACGCCTGTTGGGACGTTTGGTGCAGGCCGCACGGGCTATGCGTCGCGTACATCACATTGATCGACGGGTTTCGAGGCATGGCTTGGCGGGAAACACACGGGGTTCCCCGCATGACACCCGTACCGGGCAAGGGCGCGCCGCGCCCGCACTCGGTCGAATGCGTGCTTCCGTCACCGACCATACGTCAACGTGCCTCCCGCACGTTGCCCGGAAGAGTGACCTGGATACGGCATCCCCGGGGGGATTCGGCCACTCCGATCCGACCTCCGTGGAGATCCACGGCCCAGCGCGCGATGGCGAGGCCGAGCCCGGTGCCGCCATCGCTGCCGGGACCCTTGTGCTCGGGTCCGCCCCGGTTGAAACGCTCGAAGACGCGGTGCCGCTCGGCCTCGGGAATCCCGGGCCCCTCGTCCAGCACCTCCAGCACCAGGCTCTGCGGCATCTCGTCGCCGCGCGCCCGCACCGTGACCCGGCCGCGCCGCGGGCTGTGCTTGATCGCGTTGTCGATCAGGTTGGCCACCACCTGGTGCAGCCGCTCGGTGTCCGCCGTCGCGGTGAGGTCGAGGGGCGAGACGTCCAGGTGCAGGTGCACGTCCCCGCGCGCGTGTACCCCGGACGAGCCGGCCGTCGCGGCGCGCGCCCCGCTGGCCATGCTGGCCTCCTTGAGGATGCCCGCCAGATACGGCCACACCTCGAAGGAGCGCGCGTGCAGCGGCACCACGCCGTTGTCCAGGCGCGACAGGTCGAGCAACTGCTCCACGAGCCGGCCCAGCCGCTCCGTCTGCTTGAGCGCCGTACGCATCGTCTCCGGATCGGCGTCCGAAACCCCGTCCACCACGTTCTCCAGCACCGCGCGCAACGCCGCGATCGGCGTGCGCAACTCGTGCGAGACGTTGGCGACCAGTTCCTTACGGTGCCTGTCGACGGCCTCCAGGTCGGCGGCCATACGGTTGAACGACGCCGCGAGGGCACCGAACTCGTCCCGCCGGCCGGCCGCCCGCACCCGCCGCGTGTAGTTCCCGTGCGCCATCGCCTGGGTGACCTCGGTCATCTCGTCCAGCGGCGCGGTCAGGCCGTGCGCCACGAACTGGGTGACCAGGAGCGAGGCGATGATCGAGAAGATCGTGATGATCCGCAGCTCGGTCTCCGACCGCACCGCCACGAACACCAGCAGCGTCGTGATGATCACCGAGACGATCACCAACGCACCCAGCGCGGCCTTCACCGAACGGTACGGATCGAGCGGGCGCAGCGCCTCCCACAACCAGCTCACCGCCGCCGCGACCCGCTTGCGGGCACGCGGGGACCGCCACCCCCGCCCCGCCCGCTCCACCGACTCCGTCACCCACCGCCCCCGCACCGGCATCCGCCACCCTCGCACTGGCATCCGCCACCCTCGCTCGTCCACGCGTCGCTCCCGCCGTTCCGTACGTCGCTCCCTACGCCACTCCTGCCACTCCCCCCACCGCTCCCGCGCCGACCGCTCCCGCGCCGACCGCTCCCGCGCCGACCGCTCCCGCGCCGACTGCCCCCGCGTCGACCGCCCCTCGCCCCCGCCGACGCCCGCCCGGCCCGCTCCCGGGGCCCTCACGGGTGCCTCAGGTGGCGTGCGGGGGTGGTGGCTCTGGTGGGGGAGGTGTTCCGCAGGGGAGCGGTGTCTCTCGTGAAGGTGGTGTCCCTGGTGGGGGCGGTGCGCCTTGTGGGGGTGGTGTCGCTGGTGAGGGTGGCATCTCTCGCGGGGGTGGGGCGCCTCGTGGAGGTGGTGCCTCTCATGGGGGCGGCATCTCTCGCGGGGGCTGGGGAGGGTGAAGCGGGTTTCGGGGGAGGGGTGGGTGCTGCGAAGGCAGGAGGTGCCTTGGGGGTCGCGGGTGGTGTGGGCGGCGTGGGCGTTGTGGCCTCCGGGGGTATGGGGCGCGCCGTGCGTGCTGGGGTACGGGCGTGGTCGCTGGTCGCGGGCATGGGGATGGTGGCCGACACCGGGCTCGCCAGGGGAGCCGAGTACGCGGAGCTCGCTGGGTGAGCCGAGCGGGCCGGGAGAGTCGGGTGTGCTGTGCGGCCCGGTGCCGACACCGCGCGTGCGGGGCTGGTCGTGGGGGCCGCGCCCTGTTGTCTGAGTCCCGCGCTCGCCGGGTTCGCCAGGGGCGCGGTGTATGCGGTGTACGCGGCGTCCGCCATGGGCCCCGGGCTCGTCGCACCTGCCGTGCGTGTCACGCCTGCCCCGTTCGCCGGACGCGGCGCGCCCCGCTGCTCGGGCGCACCCTTCGCGCGTGTCGCGGGCCGAGAACCTGTTGCCGTCATCGCGCGCACCCGTACCCCCGACCGACGGGCCGCGCCCGAACTGCGGCACGAGCGCCGCGCGAGAGCTGACGGCTGGATGTCGGCCCTCGATGCCGACGAGCCCAGGACGTCCCCAGCATCCGCAGACGAACAGCCACCGGTCACTCCCTGCCGCGCGCACCCCGCGCCGGCCCCCAGCGCCGCCCCTACCCGGCCCCGCTCGGCGCTGGCCTCGCGGACGACGGTGAGCGGACAGGCCGCCGGCACTGGGCAGCCCCCGGAACCGAACACGACACCAGCCGTGCCGCCCCCGCCCCCGCTCCCGGTACGCGCCGCCACACCGGCGGTGATCACCGCCCGGACAGTTCGAGCAGTGAGACGAACGACACACGCACCCGGGGCGACGTCCGCCGAGTCACGCCAGGCCGACCGCGCGGCAGAACGCCCCACACACGAAGCCCCGGCGGCCAACCCGGCCAACCACGCGCCGCCGCCCACGCCCCAGGCGACGTACTCGCCCACCCCTTCGCGCCGGACGCCAGCGGCGATGAAGGTCGGCGAGGCGCTGGCTGGCGAGGCCGCGGCGTCGGGCCTCGCCGCAGCGCCCGCGGCGAGGCTGGCCGAAGCGACCGTTTGCCGGACCGATCCGGTCAGAACAGTTCGGCCCCTCGCGGTGCTCCCCGAACCGGTGCATGGATGGGCGGCCGAGCGGATGACATTCATGTGGTGCCTGATCCCGTTCGCTGGTCAGCCCGCATGGTGCGGGGGAGTGCGCATGGTCATCGGCACGGGCGCGGCCAACCCCGTGGCCGGCCCAACCAGTCGTCCAGCCGGAGGCGATCGACCGGCCAGAGCCGAACCCCTGGCCAAAGACATCCGCCCGTACGGACACCGCAGCGACAACCGCCCCGATGCCGTAGGCCCCCGCGCCACGGACGACCGACCCGGCAGAGAGAGCCGATCCGACGGGAACGGCCGGTCCGACAGGGGCAACCGCACCGCTCGCGACCGCCGGCCCGACGACGCCGACCGGCCTGACGGAGCCGACCGACCGGACAGCGCCAACCGGCCAGGTGCGGATGGCCGACCATGGCCGGATACGGGCGGCCTGCCGGGCAAGGGCGACGGGCCGTGCAGGACCGGTCGGCCGCGACCCGGCAGGAGTGCCCGAATCGATAACGGCGACCCGGCGCGCGGACGGCGCCAGGCGCGCGGCGCGCGCTGCCGGGTTCACCAAGCCGACCCGGCGCTCACCACTCATGCGGCCGGCGTCTCCAGGGCGTACCCGACGCCGTGCACCGTACGGATACGCTCCGCGCCGATCTTGCGCCGCAACGCCTTGATGTGGCTGTCCACCGTGCGAGTGCCCGACGCATCGGCCCAGTCCCACACCTCGGCCAACAACTGCTCTCGTGAGAGGACCGCGCGGGGCGTGTTCGCCAGGCAGACCAACAGGTCGAACTCCGTCGGCGTGAGATGCACGTCCGAACCCCGCACCCGCACCCGCCGCTGCGCGTGATCGATCTCCAACTCGCCGAGCCGCAGGATGCCCGTACGGGGCGTGTGCGCGGCGAGCGCCGCCCGTTCCACCCGACGCAGCAGCACGTGAACCCGTGCCGCCAGTTCGCGCATCGAGAACGGCTTCGTCATGTAGTCGTCGGCACCGACCCCGAGGCCCACCAGCATGTCGGTCTCGTCGTCGCGCGCGGTCAGCATGAGCACCGGCACCGGTCGCTGTGCCTGGACCCGACGACACACCTCAAGTCCGTCGAACCCCGGCAGCATCACATCGAGCACCAGCAGATCGGGCTGCCACGCCTCGGCCGTGTCCACGGCGGCCGGCCCGTCCCCGGCCGTACGCACCTGAAATCCCTCGGCTCGGAGCCGAGCCGCTATGGCGTCGACGATCGTGGGATCGTCCTCTACGACGAGCACCCGGCGCTGCGCCCCATTGGCCCCGTTGGCAGCTGCCGCTGTGCCGCCCAGGCCGTTGTGTGTCTGCTCCATCTGCCCGCCCCTGCGTTGTCCCTTGCCTGGCGCGCCGGGGTTGGTCATCCCTGGCTACCCAGGCAGCATTCGCTGGCAAGCAGCGTAAACGCAGTGTGCTTGGCTCGGCTACGCACCGCGAATCGCGAGGTGAACCACGTCGGGGACGCCTCGGGCAACCGTGATCTCTTCCGTCCGTACAGACGTGAAACCGGCATTCCGCAACGCCTCCTCAAACGCTGTCGACGGCTGCGCGGACCAGATCGCGAGCACTCCGCCGGGGTTGAGCCGCTCCCGGCAGGCCGCGAGCCCCGCGGGAGAGTACAGACCGCCGTTGTCCTCGGTCACCGTCCAGTCCGGGCCATTGTCGATATCCAGACACAGCGCGTCGTACCTTTGCCCTGCGTTCCTCCGCCCTGAGTCCCTCCGCCCTGCGCCCCTCTGCCTTGCGTCGCAGGTGCGGGAATCGTTCGCCGCTATCGCCTCCCCGACGCCCGTGGGCGCGGGTGGTTCCTCACTCCGCGAGGCGAAACCGTGCTCGTCGGCGTCGGGCTGGCCGCTCGGTGCGGCGACGCGGTCGGCATCGTCGTGGTCCGGCCCGCGCAGGTAGGCCACCAGGTCCGTGTGCAGGATCTCGGTCCGGGGGTCGGCAAGAGCGGGCCCGGTGAGTTCGGCGAGCGGCCCGCGCAGGTGCCAGTCGATGACCGCCTGCTCCCGCTCGGCGACGACGATGCGCCCCCATCGCGGCTCCGCCACCGCCTCGACCAGTGAGAACCCGACCCCCAGCCCGCCGATCAGCACCGCGGGCCGAAAATCCACGCCCTGAGAGCTTCGCCGCACGGACGAGGTGCTCGCCGCGCGACCGCCGTCCAGGCCACTGTCGGAACCACCGTCTCCCGTGGGCCGCCTTCCGGAATCGGGTCGGCTGGCATCTTCGGTGCCGCTCGTACCAGGCGCCGCCGAACCGTCGACCGAGTCGCCACCCCACGTCCCGCTGTGCATCGGGCACCGCGTCTCCGCGCCCCGCACAGACGCCAACTCATCGCTCGCCTCCGGCACGGACGACGTGGTGGCCGGAGACGGCGCGCCGGTCGCGGTTGAGACGGCACTGGCCTCGTCAACGGAGTCCGAGCCAGGGCCAGAGCCGGAACCCGAGTTCGCACCCCCCGTGAGGGCGTTCAGCGCGGCACGAATCAGCAACCGCTCGGACCGACCATCGGAGGTGTCCATCAGGAAGCAGCCGTTGGCGATGATCTCCCACACCGCTTCCGCGCCCTGCCCGCGCCGCCGCAGCACCACCTCCCCGTAGGGGCCCTCGCGACGCTCGACGGTCACCGGCCGGTCATCGGTGTCATACGGCACAGACTGGTACGGCGCGGACTCGAACGGCGCGGCGGACATGGCGCTGACCTCCGAAGGTGTTGCGGCACAAGGCAGACGGGCGGAACCGGGCCATTTTCGCCACCGCCGGGCGAGGCGGTCCAACGCGATAGGAATGCGTAGCCGGACCAACGCGGCGCGTGCCCGTAAGCCTGCCACCCAGTGGGCGATGAAAAAGCGGGCGATGAAAATGAGCCCCACCGGGTTGTCTACAGTGGTGATCATCACACTCCTTTCCTGGGGCATGTGGTTCCCGTATCGCAGAGGGTGGAGCCTTGCGGCGCGTGGCCGCACCATCCGTGAGAGAGGCTTCAAGGGCGGTGACCTGGTCGAAGACACCCGCTGAGCCGGCCGGCGACGCACCGCGCGGCACCGCTTGGCTCCCTACCGCCTGGCCTCGCCTCACCTGGTCTCGGTCTGCCTGGTCTCGCCTCACCCGGTCCCATTCAGCCTGGTCCCGCTCCGTCAGTCCCCGCACGGCCTGGGGCCGGGCGATCGCTTCTCCGAACCCCACGCCCGATCACCTCCTTCTCCCGTACGGCGACACCTGCGACGAGCCCCGGTCGGGCCGCTCCGCGCGCCACATCCCCACACCCGCCACCGCCGCCCCAGCCCGCGACGCACGCGCGCCCCACGCGCTCACGTCCGATGCGTCCGCATCCCACCCGCGCCCGTCTGGCCCGCCCCCGTCTGACGCACCCACGTCCCACGTGCCTACGTCCCACGCGGCCACCCCTCGCGGGCACGCCTCCCACGCGCTCGCCGTCGACGTGCCCGGCCCGGCCTCCTCATCCGGACCGATGGACCCGGCGCCCGTGGCCACCGGCTCGGAGGGCCCGGCCGGCTCATTCGACTCGCCTCTCCCTGCTCGACCTGCCACGCCACGGCCCCCTGCCGCGTGGGCCGCTGCGACCGCCAGACCCGAGACCTCGCGCTTCCTCGCTCCCCGACCCCGGGCCGACGCCGCCCGGCCCGCGGTCGAGCGGCCCACCACTCGCCTTGTGGCCGCGAGGCCCACTCACCGCGAGCCCGCCACATCCCTCGTCGCCCTGGAGCCCACCGCCTCGTGCCTCGCCGCGTCGGATGCGATCGCCCCTCACACTGCGCCGTTCGAGAACGTGAGCGCCACGCCGCAGGCGGCGACGGTGCCGACGGCGAACACACCCCGCCTCCCTGCGGCCTCGCGCCGCACCGTGCCCGACGCGGTACGGAACGGGCCATGCTCTTGCCCAGAGTCGGCGACGCGGCCCGGACGTCGGCGGACGACCCCGGGCACTGGACGGTCCCGAGCCCTCGCCTGGCGTGTCAGGCGAGAGTGGGGTGCGCGGCTGGCATCCGCCCTGCCGACGCCCGCCCGTACACCCTTCACGTTCTGCTACGCCGTCGTGCTGCTGGCCACGGGCCTGTTCATCCTGTGGGGCGATCCGGGAGCGGTGCACGGTGCGCTGGAGGGCTCCAGTTCCGATGCCTCGAACCTGGCGCATCGGCCGCTGTTTGCGCTGGTCACCAGTGGTATCTGGGTAGCGGGCGGACTCACGTCGCCGTCCATCGCACTCTTCCCTTTCGTGTTGGGCGCGCTAGAGCGCCGGGTGGGCGCTTGGCGCACGGCCGCGGTGTTCGCGCTCGGGCATGTGCTGGCCACGCTGTTCACGGAGTTGCCGGTCGCCGCGGCCGTGGCTTCCGGTCACCTACCGCCCAGCTCTCTTGACCGGCTCGACTACGGGATCAGTTATGGGCTGTTGGCGAGTCTGGCGGCGCTGGCTGGCCTCCTCGTGCGAGGGGTTCGGTGGGCGATTCTGGTGAGCCTGGGGGCGGTGCTCGCGTTGGATCTGATCGAGCTCGCTGACCCCCTCACGAACTGGGGCCACGTGCTCGCCGTGCTCATTGGGCTGGCCTGCTGGTTGCCGTTGCGTAGTCGATCTACGCCGCACCCAGGGCAGCGCTGACGCAGGTGGGGTGACCGTGACCCGGCCAGAACAGTGGTGATGGTGAGGTAGCGCTGACGGCCCGCCGGGTGGTTGATGAAGCAGGCGGGTGGAGCCGTGGCCGGCGTACGGCTCCACCGGCGGGAGCGCTACTCCTGAACGGGTTGGGCTGCGGGCTCGGGGAGTGAGAAAAGGGAGAGGAAGCGTTCGACCGCGGTCAGGTCACCTTCTATGGCCAGGTCGCTCGCATGCGTCGCCTCCGTCATGTCACGCCCCCCGTATATGACGGAGGCCAGCGCGTCAGGGGGCCCCTCTATCGTCGCGTCGGGCGCCGACGTCGTACCTCTGTCGATCTCGAACACGCCGTCCGCGACCCTGGCATGGAAGCTGTGCTGGCCCAAGTGCAGTTCGTACACCGCTTGGACGCCGCTGGCCGCTTCGGGGTCGAAGTTCGTCCTGAGAGAGAGGACGAACGAGGTCGGGCTGATGCTCGCGTCGCGCTGATGAGCGGGAGAACGGGCGCCCCAGCGGCCGAGGGCGCGAATGATCGGCTCCAGCTCAAGGCCCCACTCGGTGAGCTCGTACACCCGGGCGTTGGCCGGTGGCGGGAGCGTGCGGCGGTACACGACACCCGCCTCCTCCAACTCGTCGAGCCGGTGCGAGAGGACGTTGGTGCTGATGCCGGGCAGGTCGGCGCGCAGGTCGCCGTATCGCTTGGGTCCCAGGAGGAGTTCGCGCACCACCAGGAGGGCCCAGCGCTCTCCAACGAGATCGAGGGCATGCGCCGTGCCGCATGCGTCGTGGTAACTCCGCTTCGTGGCCATGACGTCATCCTACGCGAGCAACTCCTGAAAAGAAAGTACCCACTTGTTTTTTAGGAGTAAGGCTTGCTATGTTGTCTCCACGGCCCCTGGAGCGGCTGCGGGGATGCCGAGGTGCGACACGGCGCCTGGCCGGCGTGGTCAGGGTCGTCATCGATCAGAGGAGTCACCGCGATGCGTATGGCCTTCATCAACCTGCCGGTCAGTGACGTCAAGCGATCCGTCGAGTTCTTCGGCCAGTTGGGGTTCGAGTTCAACGCCGAGTTCTCCGACGAGAAGACGTCCTGCATGATCGTCGAGCAGAACATCTTCGTCATGCTCCTCGAAGAGGACCGCTTCAAGGACTTCATCAACGGCGACATCGCCGACGCCAAGAGGACCACCGAGGTCATCACCTGTCTGTCCGCGGAGTCCAAGGAGGAAGTGGACGACACGGTCGCTCGGGCCATAGCGGCTGGCGGCAAGCCGTGGAAGCCGGCGCTCCAGGAGGGGCCGATGTACGGGGGCAGCTTCCAGGACCTGGACGGCCATGTCTGGGAGCTGATGTACGCCGCGCAGGCGTGACCCTCCGAGCAAGCCCGCAGGGGTGACGGCACGGTGCGGGTGCGCGATCCCGGTTGGTATGGCCGGCGTGCGACTGGCGCGTGTCAACCGGCTCCGCGAAAGCCCGACTGCCGTTGTCTGGCGCCGGCGCGCTACGGGGGTGCGGGCCGAAGCGGCAGGGACGCGCCGCGAGCGACAGTCGGTATTCCTCCCGGGCAGGGACGCTCAGGCCGCCGAGCGCCGTGCCCTCGGGCCCGCCACCGCCCTGCCCACGGGCGTGTTGAGAGCGGACGCCGCGAGCGTCAGGAGCGGGGTGGCGCGGGGCGTACGAGGCCGTTCTGGTAGGCGATGACGACGAGTTGAGCACGGTCACGCGCGCCGAGTTTGGTCATGGCGCGTTGGATGTGGGTGCGGACGGTCAGCACGCTCAAGAAGAGTTCCTGGGCGATCTGGTCGTTGGATTTGCCGTGGGCCGCCAGGACGGTGACTTCTTGTTCGCGGGGGGTGAGGTCGGCGAGGCGTTCGGCCGGGGCGAGGGGAGGACCGGAGGTGGGAAGGGTGAGGAAGCGGGTGATCAGGGCCTGGGTGGCTCCTGGCGACAGGAGGGCTTCGCCGGCGGCGACGGTGCGGATGCCGTTCAGTA
Organism: Streptomyces sp. MGP-BFMKR1; assembly: GCF_057766585.1. Taxonomy (NCBI): domain Bacteria; kingdom Bacillati; phylum Actinomycetota; class Actinomycetes; order Kitasatosporales; family Streptomycetaceae; genus Streptomyces; species Streptomyces sp. MGP-BFMKR1. The sequence goes on along the minus strand of NZ_CM173408.1, from coordinate 2,678,254 downwards.
GCGCGTCCGTGGTGACGTACTTGCCGAGGAAGCCGCTGGCGCCGACGCGCAGCGCCTGGGCGACGTACTCCTCGGTCTCGAACATGGTCAGGATCAGGACGCGGGTGCTGGCGAGGTCGGGGTCCTCGCAGATGGTGGCGGTGGCGGCGAGGCCGTCGGCGCCGGGCATACGGATATCCATGAGGACGATGTCGGGCCGGTGCGAGCGGGCGAGTTCCACCGCTTGATGGCCGTCGGCGGCCTCGCCGACGACCTCCATGTCGTCGCAGGAGTCGATCAGGAGCCGGAAGGTGCCGCGCAGCAGGGCCTGGTCGTCAGCGAGCAGCACGCGGATGGTCAACGGGTTTCCTCGTGTCGTGGTCCGGCTGGGGCGTCCGGCGGAGGGTCCGCCGGGGCTTTCGCCAGGGTGCGGGGCTGGAAGGGGAGAGTGGCGGCGACTTCGAAGCCGCCTTCGGGGCGGGGGCCGGCGCACAGGTCGCCGCCGACGGAGTGGGCGCGTTCGCGCATGCCCATCAGCCCGTACCCGCCGCCGGGCACCGGTGGGACGGCCCCACCGTTGGCTGTGCCGTCGTTGGTGACGGTGATGAGTAGGCGTGCGTCCTCGTAGCGGAGCCGCACCCGGGCCGCGTGGTCGGACGCGTGTTTCGTGGCGTTGGTCAGGGCTTCCTGGATGATCCGGTAGGCGGTCAGGTCCACCCCCGGGGACAGGGGTTGAGCCTCCCCCTCGGTGCTGACCGTGACCGACAGGCCGGCCGATTCGCAGCCGGCGACCAGAGCGGGGAGGCGGTCCAGGCCCGGGGTGGGCTCCAGCGGATCGGTGTCCGGGTCGGCGGTCTGACGTAGGACGCCCACCGTGGCGCGTAGTTCCAGGAGAGCGGAGGAGGTGGTTCCGACCAGGTCGGTCAGGATGCCCCGGGTCTGTTCCGGGTGGGTGTCGGCGAGGTGGGCGGCGGTGCCGGCCTGGGCGTGGGCGACGGCCATGTGGTGGGCGACGGCGTCGTGGAGTTCGCGGGCGATGCGCATGCGTTCCTCGGTGACGCGGAGTCGGGCCTCCTCTTCGCGGGTGCGTTCGGCGTGGGCGGCGCGGGCCTTGACGGACTCGAGGTAGGCGCGACGGAAGCGGCTGCTGCCGCCCAGGGACACCGGCAGCAGCAGCCACAGCACCGTACCCACGGTCCTGAGGATGAAGTCATCACCGAGCGGGGCGGCGGCGAGCGAGGTGGCGACCAGCACGGCCATGGTCGCCGAGCCGTAGAGGGCGGTGGTCCGCGAATCGGTGAGCGCGGCGAGCCAGTACAGGGCGGTCATGACGGGGGCCAGCAGCAAGGGACTTGGCAGGTAGCCCAGGGCCGTCAGCACGGCCGCCGCCGTGGCGGTGACCGCGAGGGTGGCGCGCGGGCGGCTGCGGCAGGCAAGGACGGCCGCGCTGGAGACGACGAGAATCCAGGCGGGCCACAGGGCGTTTGGAGGTGAGGACTCGGAGGTGCTGATCTGGGCCCCGAAGAGGGTGCACACGCACAACGCCACCGCCGTCACCACGTCGGCGGCCCGGGCGTGGCGTTCCGCGTACCGTTCAAGGAGGTTGATCATCGTGGTCTCCGTAAGGGACGTGCCGTGGTCCATGGTCGCTGATGACGACGACGGGCGCGCGGACCGCCCGAGGCAGCGCGCTCGGGCGGTCTCGCGGGCGGAGTTGGTCACACGCGTGCTTCGACCGACCCGTCCGGGTGTGGGCCCGGGCTGTCGGGCCGCGCATCGCCGAGCCCCTCGCCCTCCACGTCGACGCGGGGCAGCAGGCGGCCCAGCCACGTTGGCAGCCACCAGGCCCGGTCGCCGAGCAGGGCCAGGACGGCGGGCACGATCGCCATGCGGACCACGAAGGCGTCGAAGAGCACCGCGGCGGCCAGGCTGAACCCGAGCATCTTGATCAGCGACCCGTCCTCCCCGATGAACCCCGAGAAGACCGCGATCATGATCAGCGCGGCGGCCGTCACCACCCGGGCGCTGTGCTGGAACCCGGACACGACCGCCTGACCGGCGGTCTCCCCACGGGTGTACGCCTCCCGCACGCGAGAGACCAGGAAGACCTCGTAATCCATGGCCAGCCCGAAGACGATACCCATCATGAAGATCGGCATCAGGCTCATGATCGGTCCGGTCTGCTCCACTCCGAAGAGGTCCGCGGCATGACCCTCCTGGAAGACCAGTACCAGCACGCCCAGCGCCGCCAGCACCGAGAGGACGAAGCCCAGGGCCGCCTTGACCGGTACCAGCACGGATCGGAAGATCACCAGCAGCAGGACCACCGCCAGACCGCCCACCACGACCAGGTACGGCACCAGCGCGGACTGCACCTTCGCCGCGATGTCGATGTTCAGCGCGGTCGTGCCGGTGACCTCGAACGTCGCCGACGCCTGCTCCTCCACCGCTGGCCGGTCGTGGCGGATCGTCTCCACCAGGTCCTTGGTCTTCTCGTCCGTGGGGCTGGTCGACGGCGTGGCCCGGAAGACGGCGGTGTCGTCGGCCTCGTTGAAGCCGGCCTGCGAGACCGACACGATGCCGTCCGTATCGCTGATCCGGTCGCTGATGGTGCGCACCGCGGCCTGCGGGTCGGCCGCCTCCCTCGCGTCCACGACGATGGTGAGCGGGCCGTTGAAGCCCGGACCGAAGCCCTCGGCGAGCGCGTCGTAGGCCCGCCGTTCGGTGGTGGCCGTGGACTTGGCCTCGTCACCCGGCATGCCCAGTTGCAGCGACGTCATCGGCACGGCCAGCGCGCCCAGGCCCGCCACGCCGAGGACCAGTACCGCTACCGGGCGGCGCAGTACGAAACGGGCCCAGCGCGCGCCCAGGTTGCCGCGCCCGCCCGCGCCACGGTCACGGGGGGTGGTGGTGCCGGCCTTGCGTACCCCGCGCGACAGCACCGCGTTCGGCCAGAAGCCGAGCAGCGCCGGAACGACCGTCAGGGCCACCAGCACGGCGACCGTGACCGCCCCCGCGGCGGCCAGGCCCATCTTCGTGAGCGTGGGAATGCCGACGACCGACAGGCCCGCCAGCGCGATCACCACGGTGACCCCGGCGAACACGACCGCCGATCCGGCGGTACCCACCGCCACCCCGGCCGCCTCCTGCGGCGCCAGGCCGCGCCCGCGCTCCTCCCGGTAGCGGGACACCACGAACAGGGCGTAGTCGATGCCCACCGCCAGGCCCAGCATCATCCCGAGGGTGAGCGTGTCCGCCGAGAGCCCCAACGGGCCCGCCAGCAGCACGATTCCGAACAGGCTCACCGCGACGCCCACGACCGCGGTCAGCAGCGGCAGCCCGGCGGCAGCCAACGATCCGAAGGTGAACAGCAGCACGACCGCCGCCGCCGCGAGGCCCACGATCTCCGCGGTTCCGCCGGGCTCGCCGCCGCTGTCCATCGCCGACCCGCCGGTCTCCACCGTCAGGCCCGCCGCCCGCGCCTGGTCCGCCGCCTTGTCCACCGCGGTTCGGCTGGCGTCGGTGACCTTGGAGGGCTCCACCTTGTAGGTGACGGTCGCATACGCGGTCGCACCGTCCTCGCTGACCGCCTCCGACGCGAACGGGTCCTCGACGTCGGCCACCTGCGGGCCGCCGCCCAGCGAGCCCACCGCGTTCTCGACGGCCCTCCGCGTGTCACCCGCGGTCACCTTCTGCCCGTCCGGGGCGACGAAGACGACCTGGGCGGTGGCGCCGTCCGCGGCGGTTCCGGGAAACCGCTCCTCCATGAGATCGAACGCCTTCTGCGATTCGATCCCCGGCATCGAGAACTCCTCGTCCGAGGGTCCCGACGCCCCCGCGGCGCCCACCACTACCGCCACCAGCACGCCCAGCCATATCAGGACGACCCTGCCGCGTCGCCGAAAGGCGCCGCGTCCGAGCCGGTACAGAAAAGTCGCCACGTCAGGGTCTCCCTATCCACAAGCGATGACCTCTCAAGGCTCGTGGGGGAGGGCCCGCCCCGTCGTCATGCCGCTACGGACACCGCGGCCTACTGAAACCACACGACCATCTACTGAAAACGCAGTAGGTGTCCGGGGCGCCACCGTTCCGAGCCACCCGCCACCGCCCGCGCCAGCGCGTACCGACCACCGCTGTCCCGGAGGGCGTATCAGCCCCACCGGGGACCCACGCTCGGCCACGAACCGTACACAGCGCCCAGCCGCCCAGCCCGCGTCACGTGTGGCGTCCCGCCCCTCCACACGGACCAATCCACACGGACCAACGATCCGACGATCCGGCGATCCGGCGGGCCGACGACGCGGCCAGGCCGACCGCCGGACACCACCTCGCCACAGCCCGTCCCGGATTCCCGCCGGCACCGGTCACGCCAGCCAGCACACCCCCGTCCGCAGCCCCCACCACACCGCCCAGCGAAAACGCCTGCTCAACGCGGGACCAGGTGCGGAGTAAAGCCGCCGGCCGAGTGGTTTCTCCCCACAGAGCACCCGGCAACAGAGCCGCCGCGGCGTCTGATCGCTCACAGCGAACACAGGTGAGGGAACACGAGGAGCCTCATATGCATTGAGTGTGTGTAGCTCAACTTGCCTGCCGAAGGGGAGATCATGGCTTCGCTGTCTACACCGCTCACCCTGCCTGTGCTGCCGCTCGACGACGAGGTGGTGCTGCCCGGCATGGTGGTGCCGCTCGATCTGACGGACACGGACGTACGGGCCGCCGTGGAAGCGGCCCAAGCCGCCGCGAGGTCCAGCGGGAGCGGCACCGGAAGCGCGGGCAAGCCGCAGGTGCTGCTCGTGCCGAGGATCGAGGGAACGTACGCGGGGGTGGGCACGCTCGGCACCGTCGAGCAGGTGGGCCGCCTCTCGGACGGCGACCCCGGCGCGCTCATCCGTGGCGTGCACCGGGTGCGCGTCGGCGCCGGCACCACCGGGCCCGGGGCGGCGCTGTGGATCGAGGGCACCCCGGTCGAGGAGACCGGCCCGGACGCCACCGAGATCTCGCCAGGCTCGCAGGCCGAGCTGATGAAGGAGTACAAGGCGCTGGCCACGAGCTGGCTGCGCAAGCGCGGCGCCTGGCAGGTCGTGGACCGGGTGCAGCAGATCGACGACGTCGCGCAGCTCGCCGACAACTCCGGCTACTTCCCGTTCCTCACCGTCGCCCAGCGCCTGGAACTCCTGGAGACCCTCGACCCCGTGGCGCGCCTCAAGCTCGCCATGGGTTGGCTCCGGGAGCACCTGGCCGAGCAGGACGTGGCCGAGTCCATCGCCAAGGACGTACAGGACGGCGTCGACAAGCAGCAGCGCGAGTTCCTGCTGCGCCGTCAGTTGGAGGCCGTCCGCAAGGAACTCGCCGAGCTCGACGGTGGCAGCGAGGACGAGTCCGGGGACTACCGGACCCGCATCGAGGCCGCTGACCTGCCGGAGAAGGTGCGTGAGGCGGCGCTCAAGGAGGTCGACAAGCTGGAGCGGGCTTCCGACCAGAGCCCCGAGAGTGGCTGGATCAGGACCTGGCTGGACACCGTTCTCGAACTGCCGTGGAACCACCGGACCGAGGACGCGTACGACATCAGGGGCGCCAAGGAGGTGCTGGACGCCGACCACGCCGGACTGGCGGACGTGAAGGAGCGCATCACCGAGTACCTCGCGGTGCGCAAGCGGCGCGCGGACCGTGGCCTGGGTGTCGTGGGCGGCCGTCGAGGCGGCGCCGTACTCGCGCTTGTCGGTCCTCCCGGCGTCGGCAAGACCTCGCTCGGCGAGTCGGTGGCCCGTGCCATGGGGCGCGAGTTCGTGCGGGTCGCGCTCGGCGGCGTGCGGGACGAGGCCGAGATCCGCGGCCACCGGCGCACCTACGTGGGCGCCCTGCCGGGCCGGATCGTACGGGCCGTCAAGGAGGCCGGTTCGATGAACCCGGTGATCCTGCTGGACGAGATCGACAAGGTCGGCTCCGACTTCCGGGGCGACCCTGCCGCCGCCCTCCTCGAGGTGCTCGACCCGGCGCAGAACCACACCTTCCGGGACCACTACCTGGAGGTCGAACTGGACCTGTCCGACGTGGTGTTCCTGGCCACCGCCAACGTGCTCGAAGCCATCCCCGAGGCGCTGCTCGACCGGATGGACGTGGTGCGACTGGACGGCTACACGGAGGACGAGAAGGTCACCATCGCCCGCGACCACCTGCTGCCGCGCCAGTTGGAGCGGGCGGGCCTCGAACCGGGCGAGGTCACGCTGGAGGACGCGGCGCTGCGCAAGCTGGCGGGCGAGTACACGCGTGAGGCGGGCGTCCGCAACCTGGAGCGGTCCGTGGCACGGCTGCTGCGCAAGGTCGCGGCCCAGCACGCGCTCGGCGAGCGGGAGCTGCCCTTCACCATCGGCCCGGACGAGCTGCGACCGCTCATCGGCCGACCGCACCACACCCCCGAGGCCGCCCAGGACCCGGCCGAGCGGCGCACCGCCGTCCCCGGCGTGGTCACCGGACTGGCCGTCACCGGCGCCGGCGGCGACGTGCTCTACGTCGAGGCGTCGCTGGCCGACCCCGAGACGGGCGGCGCGGGGCTCACGTTGACGGGGCAGCTCGGCGACGTCATGAAGGAGTCCGCGCAGATCGCGCTCTCCTTCCTGCGCTCGCACGGGGCCGAACTGGAACTGCCGGTCGCGGACCTCAAGGAGCGCGGCGTCCACCTGCACGTCCCCGCCGGGGCGGTGCCCAAGGACGGGCCGAGCGCGGGCATCACGATGACCACCGCCCTCGCCTCGCTGCTCTCGGGCCGCCAGGTGCGCCCGGACGTGGCGATGACCGGCGAGGTGTCGCTGACCGGGCGGGTGCTGCCGATCGGCGGGGTCAAGCAGAAGCTGCTGGCCGCCCACCGCGCGGGGATCACGACCGTGGTCATCCCCAAGCGGAACGAGCCCGACCTGGACGACGTCCCGGCCGAGGTGCTCGACCGACTGGACGTGCACGCCGTGTCGGACGTGCGCCAGGTACTGGAGCTGGCGCTGAGCCCCGCCACGGACGCGGACCTGGTGGCCGGCGCGGACAGCCGGACGCAGGTCGCCGCGTGAGCTGACCCGGGCCGCGCCCGAGCGGCGATGCCGAGGCCGGCGTTCCCCCTTCACCTGTGGTGGAGCGGGGAGCGCCGGCCTCGGCGCGTCAGCCCCAGGAGTCCGCGCGTTACGGGCCGCGATGAGGCGTCCGCGGGGTCAACGACTCGGGGGCGTACGAGGGGGTCATGGGCGCGTGCGCAAGGCCCCTGACCTTCGACAACGCGAAACGCCGGGGAGGTTGAACGGCCACGCGCTCCGGTACGCCGGGTGCGTGTGACAGCCACTCAACTCGAAAGGGTGAACGAGTCGTTGGCTCTCTCGGTGACCTTGACAGGCAGACAGGTCTGTCTGTTAATTTTGGAGTGTCAGACAGACCTGTCTGTTCGCTAATGAACTCGCCCGTGCGGCCTCGCCGCACGCACCGGTCGTACGCATCGCCTCCGAACAGGAGACTTCCGTGGCATCCGAGCCCCGCACCCTGGTTGTCCTCGCTCATCCGCAGTTGGCCACCTCGCGCGTCAACACGGCCCTCGTCGATGCCGCCAGGAGCGTTGCCGGCGTCACGGTCCACGACCTGTACGCCACGTACCCCGACGGGCGCATCGACATCGCGCGCGAGCAGGGCCTGCTCCGGGCGCACGACCGGATCGTGCTCCAGTTCCCCTTCTACTGGTACGCGGCGACCCCGTTGCTCAAGCAGTGGCTCGACGAGGTCTTCGTCTACGGGTTCGCCTACGGCACCGATGGCTCCGCCCTGCACGGCAAGACGCTGCGGGTGGCGACCACCGTGGGCGGCCCCAGCGACGCCTACGGGCCCGGCGGGGCGAACCGCTTCTCCGTCTCCGACCTGCTGCGCCCCTTCGACGTCACGGCAGGGGTGACCGGCATGCGGTACGAGGAGCCGTTCGTCGCCTACGGGACGCGCCGGATGGACGAGTCGGGGCTGACGGCCCAGCAGGACGCCTACCGGGCCGTCCTGCGGACCAGCAGTGGTACGTCCGAGACCGCGCGAATAGCGCCGGCAGCCGCCGAGGAGTCGAGTCTGGCCGCCTGAGCGCACGGCGACACCCGCGCGGTGTCGCCATCCCCGCCTGGGTCCCGGCACGGCGTCCTCGCCGTGCCAGGTTCTTTCGCGTCGCGGGCCGGTGGGCCACGCTTCTGTGTTCCCCCCCGGAACGCCCGAGCGCCCGACGCCCTGATCTAAATCGGCAGCACGAACAGGCTGAGGGGCGTCGCCAGCAGGGTGGCGGCGAGAGTGAACACGGCGAGGCTCCTGGCCGCCGAGTGCGCTGGTTCGGGGGCCCGAAGCCGTGCGGTACGGGCGGCGAGCCCGGTGTCGGCGGCGGCGAATCCGCCCAAGGGGGTGGCGAGTTGGCCGGAGTCGCGGGAGAAGCGGGCCAGTGCGTCAGCGAGGTCGTGGCGTGAGCGGGTGCGGCAGCAGGTGTCGTCGGCCAACATCTCCAGGAGTAGACGTACGGCACCGATCGCCTCGCTCAGCGTTGTGCTACGCGGCGTGAGCCGCCGCCACGCCAGGAGCGGCAGCAGGAACAGGTCGTGACGCTGGCGCAGGTGGGCCTGCTCATGCGCAACGACGGCTCGCACGTGTGCGGGCTGCAGCATGCCCAGAGCGCCTGTGCTGATCACGATGGAGCTGTCCCGGCCGGGCAGGCAGTAGGCCGCAGCGGCGGGGTGGTCGAGGATCGCGACGCCGGGCAGTGCGGGGTCGGCGCGGGCGATCAGGCGTAGCAGGTCCCGGTGCTTGCGGCGTGCCCGGGCTGTGGTCGCGCAGGTCATGATCAGGGTGATGAGGCGCGCTGCGATGAGGAGTCCGCCAAGGGTGGCGGCGAGCCGCCCCACGAGATCGGTTCCGGCCGGGTCGGTGACGAGACGCGCGAGGCCGGGCAGGAGACCCTGGTTGGCCGGTGCGAAGAGGGCGGAGAACAGGAGCCCGATCAGGGAGAGTTCGAGTGTGAGACCGATCGCCTGCCACAGGGCGAGGGCGGTGCGGGGCATGCGCTGCACCCAGTGGGCGCGGGCCAGCGGACGCACGGCCGCGACGCAGCAGACGATCAGGACGGCGAAGTGCAGCAGGTGACTCATGCTCGGTGCCGGCCCTGGCCGGCTTCTCCGCTCTGGTCGCCTTCGTCCGCATCGTCCGCGGTGGCGAGCGCCGAACGCAGCGCGTCGGCCTCCGACCCGGACATCGAGTGGGCGAAGTGGACGAGGACGGCTTCTCGATCGGTGGCCCGCCCCAGTGCGTCGATCATGAGGCTGCTGACGTAGGACTCGCGGCTTGCGGCTGGGGCGTAACGCCAGGAACGGCCCACACGCTCGCGGCGGGCGAGCCCTTTGCGAGTGAGCCGGTCGAGGACGGTGATGACCGTGGTGTGCGCGAGCTTCTCCTCGGCCAGGGTGGCCAGCACCTCCTTGGCCGTGCGGGGATCCTGGGCTTCCCACAGGGCGTCCATGACGGCGCGTTCCAGTTCGCCCGAGCGGCGCATGTGGGTCCCTTCCGGCCTGGCCGCGGTGGCCCCGCCACGTGGCAGGCCGCGGGTCGCGGGTGGTGCGTGGCGCCTCATTCTACCGGACGTAGAACATCCCTCGCGGAGCCTGCTACGGTGCTCCGGCACGTTGTTCTACGTGACGTAGAACAGAGATGGATGGGTCGTGACATGACATGTTGAGCCGCCTCGCCCGCGCCTGCCACCGGCACCGCTGGGCCACCCTCATCACCTGGGTACTGGCCTCCCTGGTCCTGGTCAGTGCCGGCGGCATGGCGAAGCCCGCGTTCGACGCGGAGTACGCCCTGCCGGACACCGATTCCCAAAGCGCGTACTCCCTCCTGGAGAAGCACTTCCCCGAACAGGCCACCGGCCGGGGCGAGGTCGTACTGCACGCCCCCGGGGGTCTGACCAACCCCCAGACGCGGGCGGACGTGGGCAAGGTGCTTGCGGCGGCCCGGCAGGCGGGCGCCGTGAAGAGCGTCATCCCCCACGACGACACCCGTCGGGGCGGACGCGTCAACGCCGACGCCACCACCGGAGTCGCGGTGCTGGTCTTCGCCGCGCCACGCACCGAGGTGCCGAAGGCCGACGCCAAGAACATCAAGCAGCGCCTGACGGCGATGAGCACCGACAGACTCCAGGTGGAGCTGTCGGGCTCGATGTTCGCCCCGGTGCCCGGCACCGGTGTGAGCGAGACCGTGGGCCTGGCCGCCGCCGTCGCGATCCTCTTGCTGCTCTTCGGTTCGCTGGCCCTGGCCGGGCTGCCGATCGTGGTCGCGCTGACCGGCCTCTTCACCAGCATGGGCCTGGTCATGCTGCTCTCGAAGGTCATGACCGTGCCCAACTTCAGCATGTCCGTGGCCGTCATGATCGTTCTGGGTGTGGGCGTGGACTACGCCCTCTTCATCGCCACCCGCTACCGCTCCGCACGCCAGGAGGGGCAGCCTCCCGCTGAGGCCGTGGCCACAGCGGCGGCGACCTCCGGGCGAGCCGTACTGTTCGCCGGCACGACGGTGATCGTGTCCCTGGGCGGCATGCTGTTCATGGGCATCCCCTTCATCTACGGCCTCGCCGCGAGCTGCGCGCTCGGCGTGCTCGCCACCCTCGCCCTCGGCCTCACCCTCGTGCCGGCGCTGCTCGGCCTGTGCGATCGGTGGCTCACGCGACCCGGCCGCCTGGAGCGGCGCACGACCCGCACGACGCGGTCGCCCTCCAGCCTGACCACCCGGCACGCCGGCAAGATCGCCTGCGTCGGAGTCGTCGCCCTGCTCGTGCTGTGTTCCCCCGCCCTGTCGATGCGCCTGGGCGCGGCGGACGCCAAGAACGCCGCCACCTCGGAGACCACGCGACGTGCCTACGACCTCAAGCGGCAGGCGTTCGGCGCCGGTTCGACCGCCCCGCTGTCGGTCGTCGCCGACCTGCGCGGTACCGACCCCGGCACCCTGGGCGCCCTGACGGATCGGCTGCGCCGCACCTCCGGAGTGGACCGGGTCGCCCCGCCCGCCGTGAGCCGCGACGGCAAGGCCGCCCTCGTCACCGTCACCCCGCAGACCGCGGCCCAGGACGAGGCCACGCCACGCCTCGTACGCACCCTGCGCACAGAGGTGCTCCCGAGATCCACCGCCGGCACGCGACTGCGCCTGCACGTCGGCGGGCTGACGGCCACGTCCGTCGATCTCACCGAGCGCATGGCCGACAAGCTCCTCGTCTTCGTCCTGGCCGTGGTCGTGATCTCGCTGATCCTGCTCGCGACGATGTTCCGCTCCCTGCTCGTCCCCCTCCAGGCGATCGCTCTGACACTGCTCGCGCTCGGAGCCTCGTACGGACTCCTCACGGCCGTCTTCCAGTGGGGTTGGGGCGCCGGTCTGGTCGGCGCGGGAAGCACCGGCCCGCTGGAGAGCTACATGCCGATGACCCTGATGGCGCTGTTGTTCGGCCTGAGCATGGACTACCAGGTGTTCGTCCTCTCCCGCGTCCGAGAGGCGTACGACGGCGGACGCGATGCCCGCGAAGCCGTCGCCGAGGGCCTGCGCTCCTCGGGGAGGGTCGTCCTCGCCGCGGCTTTGATCATGGCGGCGGTCTTCGGGGCCTTCACCCTCTCGCCCGACCGCATCATGAAGCAGTTCGGCCTGGGCCTGGCCACCGCCGTCCTGATCGAGACGTTCCTGGTCCTTGTGGTCACCCCGGTTCTCCTGACCAGACTGGGCGACCGAGCCTGGTCACCCCTCGGCCGGCACATACGCCACGCGCGCGACACGACGGCGCGCCGCCCCGGCGCCGTCCACTGACGGGCCCACCGCCACCCGCCCGCGCTGCCCGATTGAGGTCATCGCGGTGGGGCGAGGAGCTGGCCGAGAAGGGTCCTCACGCCATGGCGGGGTCCGGGCAGGCCACGGAGATGAGGGTGCGGGCCGCCGCGCGCGCGGCCTCCGTGAACTCCGGCGTCGGCTCCAGGGCCGCGGCCGACATGACGCCGTCTATCAACACGCTGAGCTGCTGGGCCAACAGGACCGGGTCGTCGGCGCCCGCGGCGACGGTGAGTTCCCTCAGCCAGGCGCGCACGGCTTGCTTGTGTTCGACGCTGGTGGCGTGCGGGGCGGTGCCGGGCTCCGTCTCGCTCGCGGTGTTGATGAAGGCGCAGCCGCGGAACCCGTCGCAGATGGTCGCGGTGCGCAGCGCGTCGAACAGCCCGAGTATCTGCTCGCGGGGGTCGGAACCGGCGTTGGTCGCGGCCTCCCGCAGGGCGCCGCGCCAGAGCCCGTCGGCGCCGTGGAGATACGCGATGACGAGATCGTCCTTGGAGCGGAAGTGAGAGTAGAGAGTCGCCTTGGCGACGCCGGATTCGGCAATGATGCGGTCCACGCCGACGCCACGCACGCCGTGGGCGTTGAACAACTCCGTCGCGGTATCCAGAATCCGACTCCGAGCGGGAGACCGCTTGTCAGCCATGCGTCACGCTCCAAGAGGTGGGTGCCTGGTTCGGGCGCCGGCTCGGTGCCGCGTCAGGTGCGCGCCCGGAGCCTACGCCAACGCTCTTCAGGATACAGACAGACCTGTCCGTATGGCTGTAGTGGAGCCCACCGACATGGGGTCGAAGAGAGCGCGGGGAGCCGAGGGAGTCGAGGCGGGGGGCGCGGAGACGGGTGCGGCCCCTCTCGCGGAGGGCGAGAGGGGCCGCACGGTGTCGGGACCGCGGCGCACTCACGAACACCGGGAGAGGGCGTTCGAAAGTGATCTCACGCAATCACGGAAGAACGATGCGACGGGAGTCGCATTGCAGCGTCCCGTACATGTCGCCGGTATGTCGGCGAGACCGGTCAGCCGTTGGCAAGTGCCTTGAGGCGGTCGTACGCGCCGTTGAAGCGATTGTGATCGCCAACGATCGGCCCCGAGGAGGTGTACTGCCACATGGTGTGGAAGCCCCATCCAGCAGGAAGTTCGCCCACCGACGAGCCATAACGCGGAACCCACAGGGGATTGGTGTTGCCGAAGCCCGCGTAATTGCCCGTGCAGGTCTTCCACCAACTGGTGGACGTGTAGATGACGGCGTCGCGACCCGTGCGTGCCTTGTAGGTGTTGAAGAAGTCCCGCACCCAGTTGACCATCGCGCTCTGGCTCAGCCCGTAACACGTGGCGCCATACGGGTTGTATTCCAGGTCGAGGGCGCCCGGAAGCGTCTTGCCGTCGCGCGACCAGCCCCCGCCATTGCTGGCGAAGTAGTTCGCCTGCTGGGCACCGCTGGAGACGTTGGGCAGCGCGAAGTGGTAGGCACCACGGATCATGCCAACGTTGTACGAGCCGTTGTACTGCTGGGCGAAGTCCGGGTTCTCGTACGTCATGCCCTCGGTGGCCTTGACGTACGCCCAGCGCACTCCGCTGTTCCACAGCGAGGACCAGTTGACGCTGCCCTGATGGCTACTGACGTCGACGCCCTCGACGGAGGCGGCGCGCGAGGAGGGGGGCTGATTGTCGGGGTTGCCGCCCTCCCGTTCCAGGATGGTGGAGCCCATCCAGTCCTTTTCCGGGTGGGGAATGGGCTGGTCGTCAGCGGAAGCCGCGCCGGGCAGCGTCAACGCCAACGTCATGGCGAGGAACGTTGCGAGAAACCCGACCACTGCGGTGAGAGAGCGGCGGGGGGAACCGGGTCTGTGCGTGGGCATGGGTATGCCTCCGATGGCCTCGGTGGGGGACATGCGACATGGCTTTGTAATGACCATGTCATGTCTCCACTCTACGGGCGTAGATGGGGGAATGGGAAGAGGTCCCGGGTGGAGTCGCGGTGTATTCCTGCAAAATACTGGCGGAGCTGCGGCAACGCGTCGCGGCGCGACGAGACTTTCACGTGCTGAAAAGCCGGAGAGGCGCTGACGTGCACAACACCGGGGTCGGGGGAGCTGGCGACGGCGAGGGTCGAGCGGGGGTCGACGGCGCCTTTCTGGCTCTTGAGCGTGAGTTGTCGGTCTTTCTCCGGCGGGCTCGCGCGAACCTGGGCGAGATGGCGCGAGAGGTGCATCCCGACCTGGAACCCGCCGCGTACGGGCTGTTGGCCCGGTTGGGTGAGGCGGGGCAGATGCGGGCCACGGACCTGGCCGCGTACTTCGGCGTCGGCAAGGCGACCATGAGCCGCCAACTGCGCGCGCTGGAGCGGCTCGGGCTCATCGGGCGGGCCCCCGACCCGGACGACGGGCGGGCGTGGTTGGTCCATCTGACGGAGGAGGGGAGGGCCAGGTTCACCCGGGTGCGCGGCGGCCTGCGCGCCCGCTATGCCCAGCGCCTGGAGGGCTGGGACCGCGCGGAGGTGGCCGAGCTGGCCCGGCTGCTGCACCGCCTCAACGCCGGCCACGAGACGGAGCCGCCCGCGCCGGGACTGGAGCCGCCCACGGAGTCGGGCCACGAGTCCACCACGTCCGAGCGGTAGTCAAAGGGCTGCTCGGCCGGGCGCGCGCGGCGTGCGACCGGGCCGGCGTGCGCCGTTCGCCGCCGACCCCCGCCGCTCCCGTCGCCCCGAGGGCCCGGCCCACTCCGCGACGGAGTCCAGACCCTCCGGCCCGCCCTCACGGACCAACGGCCTCCGCCCGCCCTCACGGGTCGACGGTCTCCACGCCGCCTCCGAGCTCGCCCGGTGGGGCTCGGCGGGGGACCGTGGGGCGCCCGGTCACAGCTCGGCGTAGATCGCCGTCGCGTCGTCGTGGAGCTTGCCGCGGGGGAAGGTGACGCCGTCCGGGTCGGCGTCCTCCGCGGCCCGTACCCGGTCGAGCAGGGCCTGCGTGCCCTCCTTGCGAAGCAGGGCGAAGCTCTCCGTCCAGTCGCCCTCGCGGAAGATCTCGACCCAGCGCGTGGCCCCGTCGCTGAGCGCCGCGAGGGCCCGGACCGCGGTGCGCGGGGTGGTGCCGGTGACGGCCCGGCGGGCGACGTCGGGGTCGGCGGCGGCGGTGAAGAAGCCGCCCTCGGCGTTGCGCAGGGCCTCCACGGCCCGCCCGTACTCGGCGCCCGCCGCGCGACGCTCGGCCGAGCCGTGCGGGAGCGCCCGGGCGGCGGCGCGAAGGGCGCGCACGCTGTGCGGCAGCTCGTCGAGCCGGGAGTCGAGCACCGGCGTCACCGTGCCGTCGGGCGCCTCGATCAGCAGGGAGGAGTCGGAGAGCACCAGATGCTCCACGCGGTCGGCGTCCCAGCGGACGACGACCACGGTTGCCTGGGGCGTACGAACATGAGAAAGGTCACACGTGTCGCGATGGGCGTCGGCGGTGCGGGTAATCGCCGCCGCCAGGCAGTCGGCGAGGGGCATATCCCGCCGCGAACCGGACAGTTCGAGCAGGGCGCCGCCGAGTCGGGCGGTGAACCAGGGGACTGAGTGGCTACACCCATACGGGTCCGGCGGTGGTGTGACGCCGTCGAGGAGCACCAGCGCTCCACCCTGCCCGGACGCTGGGAGAGCTATGGACGCGTAGTCCTCGTTGGGGCGTTGGGGATCCCCGGGAACGGTGGCCAGGTCGAGACGCATGGCGCAAGTCTGCCGGACCGTCACCCGCTCCCACCGAGAGGCGAAAGAGGTTCGGATGTTGGCCCATACCAAGGGCCTCTCGCGGGTTTCGGTGAGGTTAATTCGCGCGGAACCGGCCCCCGAAGGGCTGCGGGCGGGCATCCTGTCAGGACACCGTGGTGTTTTCCACTTGGGCGAGTCAGCGCGCGTGTGCGGACCGTGGTGCAAGTTGATGGCCAACTTCCGATTGATGTTCACTCGTTCGAGTGGCCGGGCTGTCGATGCGTGCCCGCCGCACGGCGGTACTGGAAAGGTCGGTTTCCGTACCAGGAGTGGGTACGAGCGTGAGGTCACACGGTCGAGCGCACGGTCCCAGAGCAACTGCGGAGCTGTCGTCACCTCCTGGAACCACGGCGGGTCGGGCGAGAGAAGAATGTGGGCACCGGTGCGGAAGAGACGGCTTCGGGGCAGCAAGGGCAGTCCAGGCGAGCGCAATCCTGTGCCGGAGCATCGGGCACGGGTGCGCAACCGACTCGTCGTGTCCGTGACCGTGGTCGCCGCCGCGGTGATCGCGGCCGGAGCCCCCGTCCTCATCACGGCGACCGATGACCTCCAGGACGCCCAGCGCCGCGTCGATCGCGCCGAGGCCGCCGTGGCGGCCGTCTCCCTCGCCCACTCACTGGCCGACGAACGCGACGCGATGACGGAGCACGTGGCGACCGGGCGCTCCGCCGCCCTCGGCGGGGGCGCGACGAAGGCCGTGCGCGCCCGGGTGGACCGGCGGATCGGGGAGCTGCGCGACAGCGCGAGCGACGCCTCCGTGACGTTCGCCGACGCCACCAAGCGGCTCGGCGAGCTGCCGAAGGTCCGGCAGCGGGCGCGGTCGGGGCCCGGTTCGGCTGTCGAGACCTTCGACGCGTACACCGGCGCGGTGCGGGCCCTGCACCGCGCCGCCGGCGTGGCCGAACCCAACTCCCTCGGCCCGCTCGGCCGCGCCGTGGAACAGGCGTCCGGCAGCCGGGCGCTGTTGCTCGGGGCCCTGGCCTCCGGCGGGCGCCAACCGGATCTCACCGCCGCGGCGCAGCGCACCCGACTGCGCGAGGAGGCGGCGCTCGCCGACTTCGCCCAGCTCGCTCCGAAACCCGCCCGCGAGCGCGCGGAGCGCGCCGCCACCGGCCGCGACGTCACCGCTGCCGAGCGCTATCTCGCCCAGCTCACCGACGCCCCCCGCCTGACCGCCGCCGACCTCGCGCTCGACCGGGAGCGGGTCGACGCGGCGCTCACCGCCCGTATCGACCGGCTGCGTGGCGTCGAGACCGCGCTGGCCGCCGACGGACTGACGCGCGCGGAGCGCACGCGCGACGACGAGATCACCGCGCTGGAGCTGCGGGCCGCGTTGCTGCTCGGGTGCCTGCTGCTCGCGATCGCCGTGAGCGTGCGCACGACCCGTTCGGTGACGCGTCCGCTCGTCGCGCTGCGCGCTGGAGCCCGGCGGCTGGTCGAGGACCCGACCGGCGCGGAACCGGTGGCCCTCGGGCGTCGGGACGCGGCCCGTGGGGACGAGTTCGCCGGGCTCGTACAGTCCGTCAACCAGCTTCACGAGAACCTGGGCAGCCAGCGCGCCCGGGTCGCCAAGCTCGCCGCCGAGCGCGGGCACCTGATCGAGGAGCGCCAGCACCTCGCGGCGCAGATCGCCGAGATCCGGCAGGAGTGCGAGGAACTGCGCCGGCTCAAGGACGAGGTGCAGGCCCGGCTCGACGGCCTCCGCGAGCGGGTGCACAGCAGCTTCGTCAACCTGGCCCTGCGCACCCTGGGGCTGGTGGAGCGGCAGTTGACCGTCATCGAGACGATGGAGGAGAGCGAGCAGGACCCGGAGCGGCTCGACACCCTCTTCACGCTCGACCACCTCGCTACCGGGATACGCCGGTACAGCGAGAACCTGCTCGTCATCGCGGGTTCCGAGCGCCAGTCCAACCACCCGGGGCCGGTGCCGCTGTTGGACGTGCTGCGCGCCGCGATCAGCGAGGTGGAGCGGTACCAGCGCATCCGTATCCAGGCGCTGCCGCCGCAGGCGCAGGTCGCCGGGTTCGCGGCCGACAGCATCAGCCACCTGATCGCGGAGCTGCTGGAGAACGCCACCGTGTTCTCCCCGCCCGGCACCGAGGTGCACGTCTCCGGCTGGTTGATGGAGAGCGGCGAGGTGATGCTCTCCGTGCAGGACGAGGGCATCAGCATGACGCCGGAGCGCTTCGACGAGCTGAACGCCCGGCTCGCCGACCCCGTCCCGGACTACTGCCAGGGCCCGCAGCCGGAGGACCCGTTGGGGCTCGGGCTGTACGTGGTCACCCGGCTCGCGGCCCGGCACGGGGTGCGGGTGCAGTTGCGCGAGCAGAAGCAGGGCGGGGTCACCGCGGTCGTCGTGCTGCCGCGGCAGATCCTTCCGCAGCCGCTGCCAGCGGCGGGAAGCGTGCGTTCGGTGGCCCTGCGCACGGACCCCACCGGCATCGCCGGTGACGCACCGGCGCAGCTCGGCGAGGCGACACCGAACAGTGCGCCCGTGCCGCACACCACACCCGTGCCGAACGCCGCGCCCGTGCCGGCGAGTCAGGCGCCCGGGTCCGAGGCCGCCGCTCTGGAGCAGCCCGACGCGTACGATCCGGCCGCCTCCCGCACGGCCCACGACCCGGTCTCGCACGACTCCGTCGCGTACGAGCCCGCCGCGTACGGCTCGGCCGCGCACGGTTCGGCGGCGCACGACGGCGGGGCGCGCGCCGCCGGCGGTGACCCGGGCGCCGAGCACGCGCCCCCCGCCGCGCAGGCGGCTCCCGCTCCCCATGTCGCCCCCACCGCCCCCGGAGACGAGGACGCCGTGCCCCGGGGAGCGACCTTCTCGGGCGCCGGGACCGCCACGCGCGTGTCCGGCGTCGCCTCCGCGCCCGATGTCGCACCCGGTGGCGATGACCCGTCGGTGGCGGACCAGCCGACGGGGCGGCGGCGCGCGCGGCGCACGCACCCCGAGCCGCACGCCCCGCTCGGTGGCCGCGAACACCCCGAGCAGTACCGACCCGGCGAGGCCCGGCCCATGCCGTGGACGGGCGAGCCGTGGGGGACCGGCCCCGACGAGGCGGAGCCGCTGGACGGCGAGCCGCTGGTGCCGGGGCCGCGCGAGGGCCAGCAGGCGACCCCGAGCCCGCGCCCTGACGGGGCGCCCGCCGGCGGTCGCGGGGACGCCGAACCGTCCGACCCGTGGCCGGAGACGCCGCTGCGGGCCAGGGCGCGGAGCGCCGCGGGCGGTCCCGCCCCGGCCGACGCGGGGGCCGGGGCCTCGGCAGGGACGGGCGCCGCGTCGCGGACCGGCGTCCACGCCGCGCCCGCGGCGCACCGTGACCCGCTGGTGGCCGCGGCCGAGCGGGCCATCGAACGCTCGGCGCGCCAGGAACCCGACGCCAGACCCGAGGCCCCGCCGGAGCCCGCGCGGACCCTGTGGACCCCGCCCGCCCCGCGTTCGGCGGACCCGCGTCCGGCGAGCCCGGACGTATGCGGCCCGCTCGACACCACGGAGCCTCCAGGCGGCGCCCCGCTGCCGGACGAGGCGTACGCCGACGCCGCCCGCGCCGACGGGCTCCGCACCGACAAGGGGCTCCCCAAGCGGACTCCGCGGGTGGTGGCGCCGCGCAAGCCCCTGGCGGGTGAGCGGCGCAAGGTCGACGCGGAGGCGTTGCGGCGGCGGCTCGGGGGGTTCCAGCAGGGCGCGCGGGACGGCCGCCGGGACGCCGAGGCGGAGATCGCGGAGCGCGTGGCCGCGCAGCGCGGCCCCGCGCCGTGGGACCAGCGGGGCGACCGGCCGCGACCCGACCGGGCGCAGGAACCGTCCCCCGCCCCGCACCCCGAGGGACCGCCGGCGCTCGACCAGCCGGCCCGCGCCTCCACGCCGCACACCCCCGCACCCCACATCCCCACACCGGGACCCGGTAGCCACGCCCCCGCGCCGGGGCATGGAAGCGGACCCGGGCAGAGCCGGTGCGCACAACCCGGCCAGGGCCAGGGCCACGTCGAGGGCCGGGGCCAGGGGCAGTCCGACCAACCCACGTACGACCAGGAGCAGCATCATCAATCGCCGTACGACCAGGAGCGGCCTGACCAGCCGCCGACCGGTCGGCAGCCAGAGGATCGACAGCCGCGACAGCGGCACGCACGACAACGGCACACGCAACACCAAGCGGGGGCGCTGGACGAGGGTGAAACTGTCGAGGAGGCACGCAGTTGACCGCAATGTTCCGGGGGGCGCCCCCCGAGACGCCGACCGAGGCTCCGGCCAGGCCGCACGCGTACGGGCTGAGCAACGAGGCCCGCAACCTGCACTGGTTGCTGACCAATCTGGTGGAGGAAGTGCCCGGGGTCATGTCGGTGGCCGTGGTCTCCTCCGACGGCCTGTTGTTGCTCTCCTCCGATCCGGAGGAGACCGCTGCGGCGGCCAGGCCGGCCAAGCCGGCGCAGGGGCAGGACGGGCCGAAGGGTTCGAGCGCCGACCTGGCCACCATCGTCTCCGGGCTCGGCAGCCTCACGCTGGGTGCGGCGCAGCTCATGGACGGTGGGAGCGTCAAGCAGACGATGGTCGCGATGGACCAGGGCAGCCTGTTCGTGATGTCGATCAGCGACGGCTCGCTGTTGGGCGTGCACGCGACGCCCGACTGCGACATGACCGTGGTGGCCTACCACATGGCCCTGTTCGTCGGCCGGGCCGGACACGTGCTCACGCCGGAACTGCGCAGCGAGCTGCGCAAGTCGGTGGAGTCGGCGCGATGAGCGCGACCTCCCAGTTGCCGAGACGGCGACCGTCGCGCGTGCGCCCGTACAGCCTGACGGGCGGGCGGACGCGGTGTGGGCACGTGTTGCTGGTGGAGACGTTCGTGGCCGCGTTGGAGGCGCCCGAGGAACGGCGGGAGCTGACCTCCGGCGGCCTGAACAGCCGGGTGTTGCCGGAGATCAGGGCCATCGTCGCGCTGTGTCGCCGGATGCGTTCGGTGGCGGAGGTGGCCGCGCTCCTGAAGATGCCGCTCGGCGTCGTGCGGGTGTTGCTCAGCGACCTCGCCGACCAGGGAAGGATTCGCGTCTACGGCGCCGGGCGGGAGCCTGGGCAGCCGGACCGCGCGCTGCTGGAAAGGGTGCTCGGTGGACTCCGCAGGCTCTGAAACGGTGACGGCGATACCCGCCGTCGCGGATCCGCCGTCGGACCGGGCCCCGACGAGCGACCCCGCCGCCGACCTGCCCGCCACAGGTCTCCCCGCCGCCGCGGACGGCCCCGCTCCCGGCCCCGTCGTCGGCAGCGTGGCGCCGGTTGGCGCGCGGGCCCTGGTCGGCCCCGACGACGGCACACAGGAGAGCATCGACGGCAGCATCGACATCGTGGGGCACGCCGGCGTGGTCGGCCTCGACGAGCGCGCGGCGGCCGACGAGGTGGCCAGGCTGCTCGCCGCCGAGGAGGGCCTGCAGGATTGGCAGTTCGACCGCACCCGCGCGCCCACGGCGACGAAGATCGTGGTGGCCGGCGGGTTCGGGGTGGGCAAGACGACGTTCGTCGGCTCGGTCTCGGAGATCACCCCGCTCCAGACCGAGGCGCTGATGACGCAGGCCAGCGTGGACGTGGACGACATCGAGGCCACTCCGCACAAGACCACGACCACCGTCGCGATGGACTTCGGGCGCCTCACCCTCGCGTCCGACCTGGTCCTCTACCTGTTCGGAACGCCGGGCCAGCAGCGGTTCTGGTTCATGTGGGACGACCTGGTGCGGGGCGCGATCGGCGCGATCGTCCTGGTCGACACCCGCCGCCTGGAGGACTCCTGGCCCGCCCTCGACTACTTCGAGAGCGGCGGGCTGCCCTACGTCGTGGCCGTCAACCACTTCGAGGGGACCGAGGAGTACACCGCCGACGACGTGCGCGACGCGCTGTCCGTGCCGCCGCACGTGCCCATCGTGATCATGGACGCGCGGCGGCGGGACACGGTGGTGGAGACGCTGCTCGCGCTGGTCGGCTACGCGCTGGACCGCACGCCGGAGTGACGTGGCCCCGCGCGAGCGGGCACGGCCGATCCGGCCCCGCCGCCTCCCGCGCCCTGTGCCGCCGCGTGGGAATCCCTCCCTTTTTGTTGTTGTACGTGTCGTCGACTCGGCGATCCGCGCTCGCCCGCCCGTCGGCTCACGCCGGGGGCGGGGCGGGCGGCGGGGCGTCGGGTCGCGCTGTGTGAGAGAGAGCTGTCATGCGGAAGATCCTCATCGTCGGTGCCGGCCAGTCCGGCCTGCAACTCGCCCTCGGCCTGCAGTCCCACGGGTACGAGGTCACCCTGATGTCCAACCGCACGGCTGACGAGATACGCACCGGGCGGGTGATGTCCACGCAGTGCATGTTCCACACGGCCCTGCAGCACGAGCGCGATCTGCGGCTGAACTTCTGGGAGGACCAGGCGCCGCGCATCGAGGGGCTCGGGGTGTCGGTCGCGGGGCCGCCCGACGAGTCGACCGGCTCCTCCACCCGGCTGATCGACTGGGTCGGCAGGCTGGACGGCATCGCCCAGTCCGTTGACCAGCGGGTGAAGATGGCCGGCTGGATGGAGACGTTCGCGGAGCGCGGCGGCCAGCTCGTGGTGCACGGCGCGGCCGTCTCGGACCTCGACTACTTCTCCCGCGCCTACGACCTGGTGATGGTCGCCGCGGGCAAGGGCGAGCTGGTCTCGATGTTCGGCCGGGACGCCAGTCGCTCGCCGTACGAGACCCCGCAGCGGGCGCTGTCCGTCGCGTACGTGCACGGCATGGGCCCGCGCCCCGAGCACCCCGAGTTCGACGCGGTGCGCTGCAACGTGGTGCCCGGCGTCGGCGAACTGTTCGTGATGCCGACGCTGACGCTCTCGGGCCGCGCCGACATCCTCTTCTGGGAGGGCATCCCCGGCGGTCCGCTCGACGCCTTCCAGGGGATCAAGGACCCGAACGAGCACCTGGCCCTGACGCTGGAGCTGCTGAAGCGGTTCACGCCGTGGGAGTACGCGCGCTCCACCGCCGTCGAGCTGACGGACGCGCGCGGCACGCTCGCCGGCCGGTACGCGCCGACCGTGCGGCAGCCGGTGGGGCACCTGCCGTCGGGCGGCGTGGTGCTCGGCGTCGCCGACGTCGTGGTCGCGAACGACCCGATCACCGGCCAGGGCTCCAACTCCGCGAGCAAGTGCGCCGCCTCCTACCTCGCCTCCATCCTGGAGCGCGGCGACGAGCCGTTCGACGCCGCGTGGATGCGGGCGACGTTCGACCGGTACTGGCAGACGGCGCAGTACGTCACCAAGTGGACCAACGCCATGCTGGCCCCGCCGCCGGAGCACGTGCTGAACCTGTTCGGCGCGGCGGGCGGCCTCCAGCCGGTCGCCGACCGCTTCGCGAACGGCTTCAACGACCCCGAGGACTTCGAGCACTACTTCTACGACCCGGACCTGGCCGCCGCCTACCTCGCGCGGGTCGGCGAGGCGGCGCCCGAGGTGCCGGCGTAGCGAGCGGGCCGCGCCCGGCCCCGGCGCCTCGCGCGGGCTATCGGCCGCGCGGGCGGTTCGCGGCGGGCGGCGTGCCGGGCGCGGCGCCGGCCGCCGGCCCGGCCGGTTCCGCCGGCCGCGCGGCGGCGCGGGGCGGGGCCGCCGGCGGGGTGCTCGCGGGGCCCCGGCCGTCCGTGGCCGGAGCGCCCCCGGCGGCAGCGGGGTCGCGCGCCGCTGCGGTGCCGGGGGCGCCGTATGCGCCGTACGTCTCAAGCCGCTGGAGCGCGGCGAGTTGGTCGGCGGTCAGGGACGCCAGGAGGCGTTCGACGGTGGCGAGTCGGGCGCGCACGAGGTCGCGCTGGCGCTTGTGCCGGTCGGCCAGTGTCTGCCTGCGGTCCAGCGCCCGGCGGGCGCGGGTGGCGTAGTAGTCCGTGGTGATCTCGGCGTCGGCGAGCCGGGCCGCGACGGCGGCCGTGCGGCCGGCCGCACGGCGCAGCTCGTGCTCCTCGTCCAGCACCCGGCCCGGGTTGTCGCTGAGCAGCAGCCGGACGGCCGGCGAGAAGCCGAGGCTGTACCGGTACTGCTGTCGGGCCAGCCGCCCGGCGCTCTCGCGGGCGGCGGCGAGCCCGGTGCGGGCCTCGGCGAGCCGCGCCATCAGCCGCTGGGTGGTGCGCCGTTGGCGGTTGAGCTGGCGCTCGATGGCCCGGTAGCGCGCGCTGGCCTCGTCGGTCGCCCGGTAGTGCGTCTTGAGCTGGGCCAGCAGCACGCTGACCGGTACGCCCCCGGGCGCGGCCGTGCGTGCCGGCGCGCGCTGGGGGCCGCGGGGGCCGGCGAGGGAGCCCGGCGCGCGCGGGGGTTCGGTGGCGCGGTCGGGCCCGTGGTGGGGCGCGGGAGGCGGGGGTGGCGCGCCGACGGCGTCCGGCGCGGGCAGCGCGAGCCCGGCGCTCGCGGCCAGCGCGAGGGCGCACGCGCCCCGTACGTGGCGTTGCGGCACGACTCACCTCCACGGCCTCGACGGTCCCGGGCGCGGTGGCCCGGTCATCGGATCGTGACACGGTTAGTCGTATAAACCGGATATTTGCGAGGGGTGGGTCCGCCCGGTCACCTGCTCGGCGTACCGGGCGCGCCTGTGCGGCGGGCCGGCGGGTGCGGGCCCGGCCGGGGGCCGCGCCGGCGACGCGGTGGGGGCCGTCGTCGGCGGCGCGGCCGGGGCGAGGCGCCTGGTGGGTGGCGCGGCGGTCGGCGTCCCGCCGCTCACCGGCGCCGGGGTGTCTCGCCCCGCGGGCTGGCTAGCGGCGCCCGTAGTAGGCGTCGAAGTTCTTCGAGAACTCCCGCTGGTTGAAGTTGTCCCAGTTGATGGACCAGGTCATCAGGCCGCGCAGGGCGGGCCAGGTGCCGTGGGTCTGGTAGCTGCCGCAGTCCGTCTTCCTGGTGAGGCAGTTCAGGGCCTTGGTGACCTCGCCGGGCGCGGTGTGCCCGTTGCCCGCGTGGGTGCTCGCCGGCATGCCGATGGCGACCTGGGAGGGCTTGAGCGCGGGGAAGACGTTGTTCTTGTTGCCGGCCACGGGGAAGCCGGTGAGCAGCATGTCCGTCATCGCGATGTGGAAGTCGGCGCCGCCCATGAAGTGGTACTGGTTGTCCAGGCCCATGATCGGGCCCGAGTTGTAGTCCTGTACGTGCAGCAGCGTCAGGTCGTCCCGCAGCGCGTGGATGACCGGCAGGTACGCCCCGGCGCGCGGGTCCTGGCCGCCCCAGGGGCCGGAGCCGTAGAACTGGTAGCCGAGCTGCACGAAGAACGTCTCCGGCGCCATGGTGAGCGTGAAGTCCGGCCCGTACTTGGCCTTCAGGGTCTTGACCGCCGAGATCAGGTTCACGATGGCGGGGGTCTTCGGGTTCTTGAAGTCGGTGTCGCCGGTGTTCAGCGACAGCGAGTGGCCCTCGAAGTCGATGTCGAGGCCGTCGAGTCCGTAGCGGTCGATGATGGCGCCCACCGAGGAGACGAACTTGTCGCGGGCGCCGGTCGACTCCAGGCGGACCTGGCCGTTCTGGCCGCCGATGGAGATGAGCACCTTCTTGCCGGCAGCCTGCTTCGCCTTGATGGCGGCCTTGAACTCGTCCTCGGTCTCGACGTTCGGGCACTCGCTCTTCGGGCAGAGGCTGAACCGGATGTCGCCGGAGGTGGTGGAGGTCGGCTCGCCGAAGGCCAGGTCGATGATGTCCCAACTGTCGGGGACGTCGGCCATCCGCGTGTAGCCGGAGCCGTTGGCGAAGCTGGCGTGCAGGTAGCCGACCAGGGCGTGTTCCGGGAGCGCGGTCGGCGCGGGGGCGGGCGCGGGCGCCGGTGCCGGCCGCGCCGTGGCGGCTGGGGCGGGGGCGGCCGTCGCCGGGGCCGGGAGGGTGAGCGCGGTGGCGGCGACGGCGCTCGCCGCGGCGAGCAGTACGCCGAGCGATCTCCCGCGGCTGCGCGGACGGGGACGGGGGTGCGAGCGCATGGGGGCTCCTTGGGGGCTTCGACAGCGGTACGGGTGGGGCGTACGGGGTCGAGGCGGAGAGGCGCTTCCGTGGGGTGGGGGACGGCCAGGGAGGCGCGGAAGCGGCTCTCTCCGCGCAAGCAGCAAACAAGGACTAGACCAGAAGTGTCAATGGTCCGGACCAAAACTGAAGCGCGGGTGCGGCCCCCGGACCCGCTGGTCCCGGGGCGTGCGGCCGGGCCACCGCGCCGTCAGACAGCCGCCCGCACCGCCGCGTGGACGGTGCGGGCGGCGGCGGCGGCGGTGCGGGCGGCCGGCGGGCCGTGCCGGGGGCGCGGCGGCCTTCGGTGGCGCGGCGGGTCAGCGGTTCGGGCGGGACCAGGGCCATTTGAGGCCCTCGCGCGGCCTGCCCTCCGGGGCGTACTCGTACTGCCAGCCACGGGGCACGCCGAGGCGGCGGGAGAGGGCGACGGGGACGCGGACGTAGACGTACACCGTCGGCGGGGTGCCGTCGTCGTTGGGGACCGGCACCTCGTACGTCTTGGGCGGCTGCCCGGTCGCGCCGGTCAGCACCGGCAGTACGCGACCGTCCAGCGGCCCGCCGACGAAGGGCGTCTCTACGCTTCTCACGCTCCCCAGTGTCACATCGATGACGCCGCCCGCAGCCGTGGCGGTGTGCTGGCCGCAGGCGCTCGCGGGCTGCCGGCGTGGGGTGGGCGCCCTGGTCAGAGCAGGTGCGCGGCGTCGTCGACCAGGGGCAGGATGCGGCGGGTCAGATCGGCGACGGCGCCCTCCGAACCCTCCAGCGCGAGGGTCGCCCGCGCCACCCGCGCGGTCTCCTCGTCGCGCGCGGCGGTCGCCGTCAGCAGCGCCACGAAGTGGTCCACCAGCCAGGTGCGCAGCTCGTCCAGCGGCGGCTGCTTCCCCTCGTCCAGCCAGATCAGCGACGCCGCCTCCACCGCGGTGATCCACACCCGCACCATCATCCGCAGTCGCGGGCCGGGTTCGGGCGTGCCGAGGTGGATGAGGATCTGCTCGGCGGCGGCGCGGCGCACGCCGTCCACGATGGCGTTGGTCCGGGAGGTCTCGGCGACGCTGCCGCCCTGGAGCAGCGCGGAGAACCCCGCGTCGTGCTCGTCCACGAAGGCGAGGTAGCGGGTCAGGACCCGGCTCAGCCGCTGGGTGGGTGGCCCGGTCTGCGGCTCGGTGAAGCAGTCCCGCAACTGCTCGGCCGCGCTGCCGATGGCCGCCTCGTACAACTGCTGCTTGCCGCCGGGGAAGTAGCGGTAGACCAGGGGCCGGGAGGCGCCGGCCGCCGCCGCGACGTCGTCCAACGAGACGTCCTCCGGCGGGCGGTGGGCGAAGAGTCCGAGCGCCGCGGCGAGCAGTTCGGCGCGGCGCTCCTCGACGCTGAGCCTGCGGTAGGCGCCACGGGGCGCGGGCCGGGTCGTGGCCGCGGGGGCACTCCCGCCGCTGGTCATGAAGGGCTGCCTCTCATACGAGCAGCCTATCCGGCGGGTGCGGCGATGGGTCGGGACCCACGGGAGGCCCCGCGACCGGCCACCCGCGCGAGGTGGCCGGCGCCCCGCCGGCGGGGGCGGCGTCAGGCCAGCAGCCCGCTGCTCTGCCACAGCTTGCGGCCCACGCCGCGCAGCACGCCGATGTCGTCCAGGAAGTCCGTCAGCCGCTTCGCGCCGGTCTGCATCACCTCGCGGCGGTGGCCGCTGGCCTTGACCTGGGCCACGGCCTCCCGGCGGTCGAGCCCGACGTCCGAGTAGACCTTCGGGTTGATGAAGGCGACGGAGAAGATGCGGGCGAACTCGCCGGAGACCAGCCGGGTGTACTCGGCCTCCCAGCGCGGCGCGGTCACCATCTGGCGGCGCAGCTCCTCGCGCGCGTAGCGCACGTGGCGGGCCTCCTCCACGACGTGGATGCGGGTGACGCCGCGCACCAGCGGCTGGATGCGCTCGTCCGGGAAGGTGAGCCGCTGCATCCAGTCGAGTATCTCCTCGCCCAGCAGGGTGGCGGTGAACGAACCCGGCGTGGTGGAGATGGTCTTGAAGAGGCGGCCGAGGTTGTGGTGCAGCCGCGTGACCGGGTACGCGGGGACGTCGGACTTCTGGATGAGCCGCGCGAACATCATCGAGTGACGGCACTCGTCGGCGATCTCGGTCAGCGCGTACCGCACGTGCGCGCTGGTGGTCGGGCGGTCGTAGATGTGCCGGATCAGGAGCTGCATCAGGATGATCTCGAACCAGATGCCGAGCGAGGCCAGGGCCGCGGACTCGTGGCGGGAGAGCTGTATTCGCTGCTCCTCCGACATCCGCTGCCACATCGGGGTGTCGTAGAGCGAGACCAGCTCCGGCGGCCAGAACCACTTGCCCTCCTCGAAGGGCGCGTCCCAGTCCAACTCCTTGTCCGGGTCGAAGGAGTGCTTGGCGGAGGAGTCGAGGAGGCGCTCGGCCACCTGCTCGCGGTCCTTGAGCAGTCCGAGGGCGTCCCGGAGCATCTCGATCTCGTTCATCGTCGCAGTCATGGCTGAGGACACCTCGCTGATGGGTTACCCGCGGTCACGCTCTTATGAGACTGCGTGTCAGCAAGGCAGTCAATCCCTTGGGCGCAACTTGTTGACCGTGCGGTAACAACTGGGCGGGGCCCACCTTCGCGCAGGTCCGGGTTCCGCGACTCGGGGGCGTCACGCCCGGTGGGGGAGCCGGCGGCGGCCTCGCGTACGCTCCCCGCGTGCTGGCCGCCCGCCCGTGGCCGGGCCGAGCGCCCCGGCGTCCGCGAGCGCTCGGGCCAGCCGTACCCGAGCCCCTCGCCCCGCCGGAGTGCCGCCGTGACCAGTGACCCCCTCGTCCCACCCGACTGGAGCCAGCGGACCGACCCGCCGATGACCGGGGGCGAGCGCGAGACGCTCCGCGCCTACCTCGACTTCCACCGCGCCACGCTCGCCATGAAGTGCGCGGGTCTGACCGAGGAGGAGTTGCGCGAGCGCTCCATGCCGCCGTCCACGCTGTCCCTGCTCGGCCTGGTACGTCACATGGCCGAGGTGGAGCGCACCTGGTTCCGCCGGGTGATGGCCGGCGAGGACGTCCCGCTCGTCTGGTCCGCCGACGGCGACTACCAGGAGGCGTACGACGCGCGCTCGGCCTCCGCGCCGGAGGCGTTCGCCGCGTGGCGCGCCGAGGTCGAGCACGCTCGGCGCGTCGAGCGGGCGGCCCCGTCCCTGGAGGTGACCGGCCACCAACCCCGCTGGGGCACGGACGTGTCGCTGCGCCTGGTCATGCTGCACCTGATCCACGAGTACGCCCGGCACAACGGGCACGCCGACTTCCTGCGCGAGGGCGTCGACGGCACCGTGGGGGCCTGACGCCCGCGCCCCGCCACCACCGCGACCGCCGCGACCCGGCGGGACCGGGTCGCGGCGGCGGTGGGGCGGGGCGCGGCGGCAGGCGGGGGCGACTGTCAGACGGCCTTGACCAGCCCGTCGTCCACCCGGACGTCGGCCCCGGCGACGCTGGCCGCCTGACCGGAGAGCAGGAAGGCGACGAGCGAGCCGATGTGGGCCGGCTCCGCGATGTGCCCGGTCGTCAGCCCGAAGCGCTGCGGCAGGTGGGCCACCAACTCGTCCTGCGGGACGCCGAACGCGGCGGCCAGGATGGCCGCCGGGCCGTCCGGGTCGGACCAGCGCTCGATGTTGATCGGACCGGGCGAGACGGTCAGGGCCCGCACGCCCTGCGGCCCGAACTCCTCGTTCAGCGCCTTGGTCAGCGCGTTCAGCGCCGCCTTGGCCGCCCCGTAGTCCACCGTCGTGGCCGCCGGGACGCGGGCCGCCGTCGAGGAGATGTTGACGATGACGCCGCCCTGGCGCAGCAGGTGCGGCAGGGCGGCCCGGGTGACGCGCACGGCGCTGGTGAAGTTGAGGTCCATCGTCCGTCGCCATTCGGCGTCGTCCAGAGCGAGGAACCCGCCCGAGTTGTAGGTGTCCTTGCCACCCACGTTGTTGACGAGGAAGTCGAGGCCGTCGAGCGTGTCCGCGGCCTCCGCGACCAGGTCGCGCGGCCCGTCGGGCGCGGTGACGTCGCACGCGATCGGCACGGCGCCGGATTCCTTCAGCGCGGGCGTGAGGGTGCGCGCGCAGCCGGCCACGCGCACGCCCTCCGCCAGCAGGGCCTTGGCGATGGCG
Source organism: Streptomyces sp. MGP-BFMKR1 (assembly GCF_057766585.1). Lineage (NCBI taxonomy): Bacteria > Bacillati > Actinomycetota > Actinomycetes > Kitasatosporales > Streptomycetaceae > Streptomyces > Streptomyces sp. MGP-BFMKR1. Next base: position 2,648,580 of record NZ_CM173408.1, on the reverse strand, counting down.
AGACCGGTGCCGCGGCTGGCGCCGGTGACGAGAGCCTTCTTACCGGTGAGGTGGAGGTCCATAGCTTCTGGTGCACTTCCTCCGAAGTAGCCCGTGAGGGGTCTCGCGGGGTGAACAGTGGCGAAACGCACGTAAGTTACCCATGCTGGTCGGATGTCAAAGCGCGTCGCGCCTCCCGTACGCAGCGCGGACCCGCCCCGTGCACCGGCGCGCACCCACACGCGCTCCCGCACTGCCCACGCGCCGTTCCCGCCGCCCCCGCCGCCACCCTCGCCACCGCCTGGACGCCGTCACCGAACCCGACCGCCCCGGGCCGTCCGCGCGCCGCCGTCCACGCGCCGCCGTCGGCCCGCGCGCGGTGCCGGCTGAGGCGCGTCGGGGCGTACGGGAGGGCGCTCGGCTGGCGGAACTGGCGTGCGCGGGGGAGGGTGGCGCCACTACGGTCGCGGCATGCAGGACCGACCCGATCTCGATGAGCGCGTACTCCGACAGGCCGTGGACGCGTGGGAGTTGGGCGACGCGCGCCTCACCTACGCGCCCGTCGGCTTCGGCGACTACCACTGGATCGCCGAGACCGGCGCCGGCCGCCGCGCCTTCGTCACCGTCGCCGACCTCACGCACAAGGACCAGGGGGGCGGCGACACGGATGCCGCCTTCGCCGGGTTGCGCGCGGCGATGGAGACGGCCGTCGCGCTGCGCGCCCAGCCGGGGCGCGACTTCGTCGTGGCCCCGCTGACCACCCGGGACGGCGTCGCCATCCGACGCCTCGGCCCCCGGTTCGCGGTCAGCGTCTTCCCGTACGAGAGCGGCGAGGCGGGGGCGTTCGGGCAGGAGTTGTCGGAGGCCGAGCGCGGTGCGCTGCTCGACCTGCTGGCGACCCTGCACCGCAGCGCGGTACCCGAACCCCTCGCCGGGCTCTCGCCCCAGTCGTCCACGAGCGACGTGCTGCGGCGGGCGCTGGCGGAGTGCGGGCGCCCGTGGCGCGGCGGCCCGTTCGCCGAGCCGGCGCGGGAGGTGGTGGCCGACGCCGCCGCCGCGCTGCGCGAGTGGCTGGCCGCCTACGACGAGTTGGTGGCCGAGGTGGCCGGGCGGGGCGCGCGGCGCGTGGTCACCCACGGCGAGCCGCACCCGGGCAACGTGCTGCGGCGCGCCGGCGCGGGCCACGCGGGCGACCGGCCGCTGCTCGTGGACTGGGACACGGTGCGGCTCGCCCACCCCGAGCGCGACCTGTGGCTGGTGGCCACCGGCCCCGCCGACCTGGACCGGTACGCGCGGGCCAGCGGGCACACCCCGGACCCCGCCGCGCTGGCCCTGTACGCGCTGCGCTGGGACCTGCGGGACGTGACCGAGTACCTGACCTGGTTCCGCGGGCCGCACGAGCGCACGTCGGACACCGAGGCCGGCTGGTCAGGTCTGCGCGAGACGGTGGCGCGGCTGACGCGCTGACCTACCCCGCGCGGACGACCGCCACCCGCCGCGCGCTCCCCTCACCACCCCCACGCCCGTCACTGTCCTCCCCCGGGGGAGTGGCGTGCCGCGCCGCCCCGCCGTGGGCCCGCTCCGCGTGCCCCCTACGTGCCCCCGCCCGCTCCGGTCCCACCGGTTGCCGCGAGCGCCCGGTCGGGAAGGGCTGCAACAGGCCGCGGGCGGGGCAGTGACGCACCGTCGACGAGCCGGGTCGGCAGCGCGGAAAGGGGCGGCATGCGGGTCAGGAAGACGGGTTGGTACGACCGGGGCGAGGCGGGCCTGCCACCCTCGATGGCGCGACTCAGCCCCAGGGGGCCCTACGCGGACGGCTGGTTCCCCTTGGCCGCCAGCGGCGAGTTGCGGCGGGGGCAGGTGCTGACCCGACGCCTGATGGACGAGGACGTCGTGCTCTACCGGTCGGCCAGCGGGAGGGTCCGCGCGACGCGGGCGCACTGCCCGCACATGGGCGCTCACCTCGGCTACGGCGGCACCGTCCGCGGCGAGAACATCGTCTGCCCGTTCCACCACTTCCAGTTCGGTCCGGACGGGACGTGCGTGCGCACCGGCTACGGCACGCCGCCGCCCGCCAAGGCCCGGCTGGCCACCCTGGACTGCCGCGAGGTCGAGGGCCTGGTGTTCGTGTGGCGGCACGCGCTGGGCAAGCCGCCGCAGTGGGAACTCGACGTCCGCTCGGGCGCGGGGTTCTCCCGCCCGTACCCCACGGTCCGGGCGCTGGTGGAGTATCCGCAGGACGTCATCGAGAACATCGTGGACTACGGACACTTCGTGCCGATCCACGGCATCCGGCACGAGGTGGTCGAGGAGCCCTGGTTCGACGGCCACCGGATGGGCACCACGTACCGCTTCCACCCGGCCAAGGGCGCCGACGCCGCACGGGTGTCCTCCGTCGCGCCCCAGGTCAAGGTGGTCGTGCAGGGCATCGGCGTCGGGTACACGGAGATCGAGGTGGCCCAACTCGGCCTCCAGATGCGCACCCGGTTCGCCGCCACGCCCGTGGACGCGGCCCATGTCGATCTGCGCATGACCACCAGCGCCCGCTGCGCCCGGCTCGGCCCGCGCGGCGCGGCCGGACTGCCGGCCGAACTCGCCGCCAGGGCTCTGACCTGGCTGTTCTGGTTCGACACGCGCAAGGACTTCCCGATCTGGGAGCACCGCAGGTACGCCCAGCAGCCGCGGCTGGCCAAGGGGGACGGTCCGGTCGTCAAGTTCCGGCGCTGGTCGGAGCAGTTCTACAGCGCCGAGGGGAGCGCCGACGCGCGGGCGGGGGCGGCCGACGCCGCCGACCCGCCGGCCGCCGAGGGGCCCACCGCATAGCGCGCGCGGCGCGGAGCGCGGCCGAGGCGTCCGGGCCGCCACCACACCACGCCGCCAGCGAGCGGCACGGCACGACGCAGACGCAGACGACGAGCGTGACAAGGGGTGCACCATGAGCAGGTGGAAACGGCGCGAGCGGGAGCCGCGGGACACGGCCCGCGCGTCCTCGCCGAACGAACAACCCGGACTCCCGTACCCGGACGGCTGGTTCGCCGTGGCCACCAGCGGTGAGGTGCGCCCCGGCACGGTGCTCACCCGACGGCTCAAGGGCGAGGACGTGGTCCTCTACCGCACCACGAGCGGTCGGCTGAGGGTGGTGCGGCCGTTCTGCCCGCATCTGGGGGCCCACCTGGGCCACGGCGGAACGGTACGCGGCGACCACCTCGTCTGCCCCTTCCACCAGTTCCAGTTCGACCCGGAGGGGACCTGCGTCAAGACGGCCTACGGCACCCCGCCGCCCAAGGCCCGGCTGGCCACCCTGGACTTCCGCGAGGTCGACGACCTCGTCTTCGTCTGGTCCCACGCCGAGGGGAAGGCGCCCCAGTGGGAGGTCGAGGGCATCATGGGGGCGGGGTTCCGCACGCCGCGGTGCACCCGGTTCCCGCTGGCGGCCCACCCGCAGGACGTCGCCGAGAACTTCGTCGACTTCGGGCACTTCGGCACGCTGCACAAGGTCAGCATGGCCCCGCTGGGAGACCAGGAGATCGACGGGCACCTGATGCGGTTCCAGTACCAGATCCGCCCCGGTGGCGAGCGCGCGGGCGCCAAGCGGTACGCGACCCTGCCCGCGATCCACGTGACGCTGGAGGGGATCGGCAGCGTCCGGGTGGAGGCCGACGCCATGAAGTTCGGCTTCGAACTGCGGGCCCGGATGTCCGTCACGCCCGTGGAGGCCGACCGGAGCGACATGCGGGTCTCCGTCGCCCTGCGGCCGACGGGCTCCGGCCGCCGGCCGCTCGCCTCGCTGCTGGCCGCCGTGGCACCGTACGTCTTCGCCCCGGCCGCCGCCGTGGACATCCGCCGCGACGCCGCCATCTGGGCCCACAGCAGGTACCAGGACCAGCCGCGGCTCGCGCAGGGGGACGGCCCGATCATGCCGTTCCGGCGCTGGGCCCGGCAGTTCTACGGCGACCCGGAGCAGGCCCCGGAGCAGGCCCCGGCGCGGGCCGGCTGACGGGCCAGGGTGCGGGCCCGGCTCGGCGTGCGCGGGAGCCGGGCGCGCGAAACGCGCTTTCCCGGCCCCCACCCGTCGCCGCAGAATGGGCGCATGATCAACAGGTTGGCGCGCCGGGACGAGCTACCGGTGCTACGGGACATCGAGCGGGCGGCGGGGGAGTGCTTCCGGGCGATCGGCATGCCGGAGATCGCCGACGACGAACCGCCCTCGCTCCCCGAGCTCACCCACTACCAGCGGGCCGGCCGCTGCTGGGTCGTCGCGGACGACGGGGACTGGCCGGTCGCGTACGGGCTGACCGACCCCGTGGACGGGCGGTTGCACATCGAGCAGGTCTCGGTGCACCCGGACGCGGCCCGGCGGGGCGTCGGCCGCGGCCTCATCGACCACCTCGCCGAGCGCGCCGAGGCCGAGGGGCTGCCCGGGGTGACGCTCACGACCTTCGCGGACGTGCCGTGGAACGCCCCGTACTACGCGCGGCGCTGCGGGTTCCGGGTGCTGGCCGACGCCGAGGTGACGCCCGGGTTGCGGGAGATCCGGCGCCGGGAGGCGGAGCTCGGTCTGGACCGCTGGCCCCGGGTGTGCATGCTGCGCGAGCGCTGACCGCCCGGCGCCGGGCGGGCCGATCCGGGCCCGTGGGAGCCGCGGCGGCGGGGTCGGCCGGGCGTGCGGTCGGTTTACGTCCGGTCCGTGGAACTGATCGTATGGTCGATCGTTGCTATCCTCGGGGGGCTAAGCGTGGCTGTGGTGCGGACGTTCCACGGCGGTGAAGCCCTCACGGGGAGCGTGTAGGCCAGTGGACAAAGACGGTATGACGGTCGGCGTGACGGGCCGGGGGCCCGATCCGCGCGCGGAACGGAGCCGGGCCGCGGCGCTCGCCGCTGCCCAGGAACTACTGATCGAAGAGGGCTGGGCGGCGGTCACCCATGTTGCCGTCGCGGCCCGTAGCGGCGTCGGCCGCACCACCCTCTACCGGCACTGGCCCGACTCGGCGATGCTCATCCGCCAGTTGCTCGCCCAGTTGTTCCAGATCGACCACTCCTCCCGCACGGGCGACCTGCGCGAGGACCTGATCTGCGAGCTGCGGGCCTTCCAACTCCTGCTGGAGAACCCGACCGGCGACCGCGCGCTGCGCGTGATCATCGACCAGGCGTCGATCGACGCGGAGTACGCCGAGGTCCTTGAGCAGTGCCGGCACAAGGGTGCCGAAGTGCTGACGGCGATCATCGAGCACGGCCGCGAGCAGGGCGACCTGCCGGCGCGGCTCGGCACGGAGGAGGCCATCGGGCTGCTGCTCGGGCCCATGTTCTTCCGCCGGCTGGTCGCCAACAGCGGCTTCGAGCGCGACTACGTGACCGAGCTGGTCGACGGCTTCCTGCGGGCGTACGCGGTGGAGGTGCCGCCGGAGTCGCAGCGCGAGCTGACCCCCGAGCGGCGGGCCGAGCCCGTGGCGGGCGCCGCGTACTGATCCGCGAGCGGCGGTGGGCCGACCCCGGGAAGAACCGGGCTCGGCCGCCCCGCGTCGTCTCCGCGCGGGGCGGTCCGCCGGTGGCACGGGGCCGTCGCGCGGTGCGTCTCCCCGGTCGCGCTCAGCGCTCAATTCGCGCCGCGATAGGGGTTTGACCAGGCCCAAAAAGCCCTCGTGAGGGCCGGCGAGGTAGGCGCCCAGTAGGGGTCTGGTGCAAACTGCTCCACATTAGTCAGTTCAGCGTGGAGCGTGATGCATGGCGAAGACGGACGGCGCGGCGGTCGGTGTGACGCACCGGGGGCCCGATCCGCGTGCGGAGCGCAGCCGGGCCGCGGCGCTCACGGCGGCGCAGCAACTGCTGATCGAGGACGGTTGGGCCGCGGTGACGCACGTCGCCGTGGCGGCGCGCAGCGGAGTCGGCCGGACGACGCTTTACCGGCACTGGCCGGAGTCGGCCATGTTGATCCGCGACGTACTCGCCCGCTCCTTCGAGGTCGAACATTGCGCACCGACGGGCGACTTGCGGGCCGATTTGATCTCTGAATTGCAGGCGTTTCGCAGCATGCTGCTCGATTCTGTGGCCGAGCGTGCGCTGCGAGTGATGATCGAACGGGCCGCCGCCGACCGGGCCAGCGCCATCATCCTGGAAGATTGCCACCGCAAAGGTACGGAACTCATACGGGAAATTGTCGAGGCGGCGAAGGTTCGGGGCGAGCTGTCGCCGGACCTGCCCACGGACGCCGCGATCGACAAGCTGGCCGGCCCGATGCTCTTCAAGAGGCTGTTTTTCAACGGAACGTTCGATGACGGCTATGTAACCGATCTCGCGGACCGCTTCCTCGCCACCTACGCGCTTCCGCAGGTCCGGGGCACGGACTGACCTCGCGCGCCCGGGTCCGGGCGCGACGCACAAGCAAAGCCCGCTATGCTCGACGGCCAGATGTTTCAGTGAGACTCCAGCGGCGCTCTATTCGTGCCGCAGACCCTGGTGAAGTCTGCTCTATGAAACATCTTGTACCGCGCACGGGGGAGAGCGAACGGAGGCGCTCATCGGGGGGTCTGGCGAGCCCAGTGTCACAGGACTGATGAGTGTGCTCGTGTTGCTGCCCTTGGCCGGAGGCGACGTGGCCTGAAGTCATGGCGGGAGTGATTTCGTGAACCAGCTCATGGATAGCGGTGTCTGCGAGGCAATTCCCATATTGTCCGTAACGAACCGTGAGAAAATGCACCAACCCCGTTCTGCCCGTTTATTCGGAAGGGAAGGGGAAATCGCCGAACTCTGCGGAATGCTGCACGATCCCGGAATCCGGCTACTGACCATCACCGGACCCGCCGGCGTGGGGAAGAGCGCACTGGCGAACGCCGTGCTCGCCACGTCGGTGCCCTATGCCGCCGACGGCATCATCAAGGCCGACCTCGCGTCGACGGGCAGCCGCACCATCGCCTGGCGGCAGGTGGCGGCGGCGCTCGGCATCGGCGGCGACGCGGCGGCGCTCGCCCTCCCGGAGCTGGTCGGCTCCGAGATCGGCGATCGCGAGCTGCTGCTCGTCCTGGACAACTGCGACCTCGTGGCACCGCTGCTGTCCACCGACATAGCGGCGCTGCTGCGCGGTTGCCCGGCGCTACGCGTATTGCTGACCAGTCGCATCTCCCTTGAGGTGTACGCCGAGCACCTGTTCCCCGTGGCGCCTTTCCCCGTGGGCTCCGGTGGGCAGACTCCGTACAGCTCGGTGGCGGTGCAACTGTTCATCGACCGGGTGCGGGCGCATTACCGCAGCGACGTGTTGCACGGCGGCGAACTGCACAACATCGCCGAGATCTGCGAACTCCTCGACGGCGTGCCGCTGGCCATCGAGGTGACCGCGCGGGCTGTGGGCACGCTCAGCCCACGGGCGCTGCTCGAACAACTGCGGCGCGGCGCCCACCCGTACAACAGCCGCCTCCTCGACGTGCCGACCCGTCACCAGTCGGTACCCGGGGCGCTGTCCTGGGGCGACCAGGCGCTCTCCGCCGAGGAGCGGGCGCTGCTCCAGCGGCTCGCGGTGTGCGAGACCTCCATCGACCTGCCCACCGCGCAGCGACTGGGCAACCTGTCGCTGATGCAGGCGGCGCGCAGGTTGGATTCGCTGGTGCACAAGAGCCTGTTGGTGAGCGCGAAGCGGGAGGGGGGCGAGCCGGAGTTCCGGATGCTCACCGCGACCCGTAACTACTACCGCAAGCGGCTCGCGCAGGACCCCGAGGAACAGGCCGAGGCGCGGAACCGGCACGCCGAGCACTACGCGAAGTTCGCCGTCGCCGCCGAACGCGGGCTGCGCATCGCGGAGGAGCGGGCCCACTGGCTCGCGCTCGCGCAGACCCGGCTGGCCGACATCCGCACCGCGATCCGGCGGCTCCAGGCCAAGGGGGAGCACGCCACCGCGGTCCGTACCCTGCTCGCCCTCGAAGAGGCGTGGGTCGTGCACAACGTGCTCCGTGAGTCCGCGGGGATACTGTCCCGCTCCGTCACCGCCCTGGAGGCGGCCGACGTACGGGACGCGCGGGACGCGGCGCTGCTGGCCGACGCGTTGGAGACGGCGGGTCGGTGGGCGATGGCGGGCGAGGAGTTGCCGTGCGCCCGGGCGTTGCTGACCCGGGCCGCCGAGCTCTACCGCGGCACGGGGGACCCCGGTGGGCGGGCCCGCGTGGCCACGCTCCAGGGGGAGCTGCTGCGGCGCGCGGGGGACGCGGAGGCGGCCGAGCGGCAGGCCGAGTTCGCCGTGGCCGAGCTGGACGCGATCGGCGACGTCAGGAACGCGGCCACCGCACGGCGGTTGCTGTCCCTGGTACGCGCCGGGAGCGGCAAGCCGGACGCGGAGGCCCCGCTGGTGCGGGCCCTGGAGGAGTTGCGGTCCCTGGAGGAGCCGTACGCCCGGGCCGTCGCGCTGATCCACCTGGCCCGGGTGCGGCTGGCCACCGGCCGGTCGGCGGAGGCGTACACCACGGTCCGCGAGGCCATGGAGATCCTCACCCGGTACGTCGGCGGCCCGGCCGATGTGGTGCTCGCGCTGGAGACAGCGGCTCGCTCGGCGCCGAGCGGAGGCGGCACGGAGCGAGCGCACGTCCTACGGTTGTTGGGGCTGGCCAAGGCACTGCGGGAGCAGCACGAGCTGCCGCCGAGCGTGGACGGGGCCGCGTTGCGGTCGCTGGCCGACCAGTTGCGGGAGGCCACGGGGGACGCGGCCGACGGTGACAGCGGTCGGACCGCCACCGCGGTGGACACGCCCACGCTCTACTCGGCGCTGGCCACCGCGCTGTCGGCACCGGTACCCAAGCCCGTCGCGGGCCCGGGGACCGACGCCAGGCTGGCCGGGCTCACCCCCCGGCAGCACCAGATCGCGGAGCTGGTCGCCGAGGGCATGACCAACCGCCAGATCGCCCGCTCGCTCGAACTGTCGGAGTGGACGGTCGTCAACCATCTGCGCCAGGTGATGAACAAGCTGGAGTGCCCCTCCCGCGTGCACGTCACCCGCATCGTGCAGCAGACGGCCGCGGGATAGCACCACGCACCACCCTGCCGGGCCCGGCGCACCCGACGGTGCCGGGCCCGGCTCTTTTGTCTGCCCCCGAATGACCCTGACCAGCTCTGCCTGACCCCGACTGACCCGGGCCGGTCCTGCCTGACTCCGATCAGCTCTGCCTGACCCCGACCGGTCCTGGCCGGCCGCGACTGGCCCTGACGGGCCGCCTTGTCCCGCCCGCCCCGCGCGCACCCGGCGCACGGGGCGGAGCCGGGACCGGCTCACTTCTCCCGGTACGCCGCCGCCCGCGCCATCGCGTGCAGCTCGGCGGCCCACTCGGCCGGGAGCGCCGCGCTCACCGCGTCGTTGGCGACCTTCAGCCGCTCCTCGATGACCGACTCGACGCGGTCCTTCATACCCGTCTTCAGGAGCAGCGCGTGCAACTCCTCGGGGTCCGTGTTCGGCAGGTCGTCGCCGACCAGGGCCTTGACCTCGGGCTCGTCCTGGAGGGCGAAGGACATCAGCAGCGTCATCTTGTGCTGCTTGAAGTCGAGACGGGCCGGCTTGCCCGTGATGTCCGTGTCGCCGAACGCGTCCAGCAGGTCGTCGCGCAACTGGAACGCCTCGCCGAGCGCGAGCCCGTACTCCTCGAACGGGGTCAGCAGCTCGGGCGAGCCGCCGGCCAGCATCGCGCCCACCGCCAGCGGCCGGTAGACGGTGTAGCGGCCGGACTTGAACAGCGCTATCCAGCGGGCCAGCGGGATGTCCGGCTGGAACCTGGCGGCGGCCCGCACGTCGAGGAACTGCCCCACCATCAGCTCCGTCGACAGCTCGCCCCATACCGAGCGCGCGGCCGGCGGGCAGTGGGCGAGCAGCCGCTCGGCGTAGACGATGGCGAGGTTGCCGGCGAGCATCGCCACGCTCTGCCCGTAGTGCCGGGCGTCGCCGTGCCAGTCGCGCTCGCGGTGCAGCGTGGCGTGCAGCACGTGCGCGGTGGGCCCGCCGCGCCGCAGCTCCGACTCGTCCAGCACGTCGTCGTGGAGCAGCGCCGAGGTGTGCATCAACTCCAACGCGGCGGCGGCGTCCACGGCCACCTCGGACTCGGGGTCGCCGCCGGCGGCGAGGTAGGCCGCGATACAGAACGCCGGCCGCAGCCGCTTGCCGCCGCTGGCGACCATGGCGCCGACGCAGTCCACCAGCTCCAGCGCGTCCGGGTTCTGCTCGCTCCAGTACGCCCGCTCCTGCGCGAGCAGCGCCGCCAGCCGCTCCTCGACCCGGGCCAGCATGCGGTCGCGCAGCTCCCGTGGTGTGCCCTGACTGGCTGGTGTGCCCCGACTGGCGTCGGTGTTGGCCACGGTGGTCGTCGCCTCGATGGATGTCACAACAAGCTCCCCGGCATGGAGGAAGACAGAGTCCTCGGTGGTGGTCGTGCGGGTGTCGGCGCCGTGGCCGACGGTGTCGCGCTGTCGCGTCCGGCTCACCCGGGTCGCGGCCTGGCGCGTCGACGGTGTTCTGGGTGATCTGGGCGTGCTAGGCGGTCTGGCGGTTCGGCAAGGATCTCAGGTGGCTGCCCGGTGGCGGTGTCTGCTCCGTGGCGGGCGGGAGCCAGGGTGGGGCGCCGGGGGCGCGTCTGGGGCGGGGCACGGCGGTGGCCCCGTCGCCCGGGCCGTGCGGGATGCGGACCCGGGCCGGCCGGGGCGTTTGCCGCGCGGAGCGGCCCGGTACGGCGCCGCCCGGGCCCGTCCCGGCGGCCGGGCCGGCCGGGGCGTGCGGGCGGTGCGTACGAGCCTGTGCGCGCTGCGAGCGCCCGGCGTGCGCGGTGGTGCGGTCGCGGTCGTCTCCGTGGTCGCTGGGAGCGGCGGTGAGGTCGGGCAGCGCGGCACGGTGCCGCGCACCGGCGGCGGCCGGTCGGCCGCCCGGGCAGCGCGACGTGGCCGCCGCGGCGCGCCAACGCGCCGGCGCCACGGTCGCCTTCGCCTGCCCATCCCAGCTCATGGGTCAATCCTGCGGTTCTGGGCTGCTGGGGGCCATGACAACGTCCTGCCAGCGGCCGGGGCGCGGCCTGGTCAGCGCGCGGTCCACCAGCGCGCCGGCGGCGCCGGTGTAGTGCGTCGGCTCGACCAGGTCGGCCAGGCGCGCGGCCGACAGGAGCCGGGTCACCTCGGGCAGTTCGCCGAGCACGGCCTCCAGGGTGCGTCCGGAGGCCGCCGCGTCGGCGGACGCCCGGCTGAGCACCTGCCGGGCGACGGCCTTGCCGAGCAACGGCGCCAGCGCCGCCGCGATCCGCTCGGAGACGAGCTGGCCGCCGGTCAGGTCGAGGTTGGCGCGCATCCGCTCGGGGGCGACGGACAGGTTCTCGGCCAGCTCCACGGCGTGCGCCGCCGCGCCGCCCGTCAGCCGTAGGCAGGCGCGCAGCGGCTCCCACTCGGCGTGCCAGCCGCCGGCCGACCGCTCGTCCTCGACGGCCATCGCGCCGGTCACCGTGGCCGCGAGCTGCGGCACCTGGAGCGCGGCGGAGCGGATCACGGTGGCCAGCACCGGGTTGCGCTTGTGCGGCATCGCCGACGAGGCGCCGCGCCCGGCGACCGCGCCCTCGTGCACCTCGCCGACCTCGGTCCGGGTCAGCGACTGCACGTCCACGGCGATCTTGCCGAGCGCGCCCGAGGTGAAGGCGAGCGCGGCGGCCAGATCGGCCATCGGGGTGCGCAGCGCGTGCCAGGGCAGCACCGGTTGGGCCAGCCCGGTCTCGGCGGCGAAGGCGGCGGTCAGCTCGTACGCGTACGAGGCCACGCCCGGCGAGCCGTGCCCGTGCCCGGCGTACTCCAGGTAGCCGGCCAGTGTGCCGGCCGCGCCGCCGAGTTGGACCGGGAGCTGTTCGCGCACCCGGCGCAGCCGCCCCGCCGCGTCGAGCACGAGCCACATCCAGCCGGCGGCCTTGAGCCCGAAGGTGGTGGGCACGGCGTGCAGGGTCAGGGTGCGGCCGGCCATAGCCGTGTCCCGGTGCCGCTCGGCGAGGCCGGCCAGCGCCTCGGCGGTCCGGTCGAGGTCGGGGATGACCAGGCCCAGGGCCCGGTCGGCGACCAGCATCGCGCCGGTGTCGAAGATGTCCTGGCTGGTCGAGCCCCGGTGGACGTACTCGGCCGCCGCCGCGTCCCGCGCGGCGACCACCGAGGTGAACTCCCGCACGAGGCCGACCACCGGGTTCGCCGCCTCGCGGGCGCTTCGGGCCAGCGCGAACAGGTCCAGGTGCGCGGCCCGCGCCGCGTCGCTGATGGCCCGGGCCGCCGTGGCCGGCACCGTGCCGAGCCGGGCCTGCGCCCGGGCCAGCGCGGCCTCCGCGTCCAGCATCGCCTGGAGCCAGGCGTGGTCGGCCACGGCCGCCTCCACGGGCGTGCCGGCGCGCACCGGCGAGAGCAGCCCCGCGTCGGCGAACTCGTCACCGCGCGTCCCTCCCGTGCTCACCGGTCGGCCGCCGTTGCCGCGAGCGCCGGGGCCGGCGCGTCCGGCGCGCGGGTCGGGTCGTCACCGAGCACGGCCCGCGCGATGGCGTCCGAGTCGCTGAGGATCACCGAGCCCACGCCGGGCCGGATGCCGGCCGCGGTCACCCAGTGCACGGCCTCGGTGGGCACGCCGTACGCGAACCGCCGCAGGTGCGGCGCGCCGTGCGCGTCCAGCAGCCGGTAGGGGCGCTCGGTGACGGCCAGCCCGCCGGTCTCGTACGCCGTGCCGTCCGTGGCCGGCAGCCGGTACGGGGCGCACTGGCCGGTGGCGAGCAGGTGGCGCAGCAGCGGATCGGCCGTGCGGCGCAGGTCGATCTCCGGCAGCCGGGCCTCGATCAGCACGCGGGCGCTGACCCGCGAGCCGGGCACGGCCGGCGACTCGGCGACGAACGCGCCAGCTTCGGCGTCGGCCACGATCCGCAGGGCGGGCCCGGCGACGCGCAGCGTGCCCGCCTCGATCAGCGCCAGCAGCTCCTCGATGCGCCGGGCGGGCGGGCCGATCGACAGGTAGGCGTTGAGCGGGGTGTACCAGCGGTCCAGGTCGGCGCGGTAGGAATCGCCGCTCAGCCCGCCGTGGTCGACCGCGAGCCGCAGCTCGTTGCGCAGGTCGCGCAGGACGTCGAGGGCGGCCTTGAGCGGGCCGCTGACGTTGCCCGCGCGGGCGGCCTCCAGGTCGCTCCGCAACTGGTCGAGCAGCCAGTCCCGGAAGTCGTCCGGGCCACTGAACTCGCGCTCCGCGTAGGGCTGCTCGATGGCCGACCAGTCCCACCACTCGGCCGCTGGGATGTCGAACGCGGTCAGCAACTCCGCGTCGGCGGCGCTGATCGGCGGATGGGCGGAGGCGGGGTCGGCCGGGTCCGCCGAGTGGCTCGCGGCGGCGGACGCGCCACGGGCGACGTCGGGGTGGGGGGTATCGGTGTCGGTGTCGGCGGCGTCGGGGCGGGCGGTGTCGTACGCCGGCGCCGCGCCGTCCGCCGCGTGCGCGAGGTAGCGCTCCCGGAACGCGGCGACCCGCTCCGCCTCGCCGCGCGCGGTCAGCAACGCGCAGTAGTAGACGGTCTCCACCTCGCGGGCCACCAGCGGCCACAGTGCCTCGCGGAAGGCGAGCCCGGGGGTGCCGGCCGCCTGCGCGCGCAGCTTGGCTATCAGCTCCGGGGTGAGCAGGAACGGCTCGTGGCGGCCCTCGACGCCCTTCTCGTTCTCGCCCCGCGCGTGGTACGGCATGCCTCGGCGCGAGCCGGCGTACAACCGAGGCTCCCGGCCCGACGGCAGGTAGACCAGGCGGCCCGCGCGGCGCTCGTACCGGCCGCCGCGGCCCTGCGTCAACAGGGCCATGTGGTCGAAGAAGTTGAGCCCCAGCCCGCGCAACAGCACGGTGTCGCCGGGTGCGATACCCGAGAGGTCGGCGTCGGCCGGGTTGGCCGGCGGTACGTACACCAGGCCGTGCCCGGCGGCGAAGTCGGCCAGCCGCGCCTGCGCCGGCGACGGTTCGACGGGGAGGTGGCCCTGGGCCAGCACGACCGCGTCCAACCCTTCGAGCCGGCCGCCGTCCTCCAGCGTCACGGTCTGGGTGCCCGCCGCCCCGTCGTCCAACGCCACGGCCCGCCCGGCGTGCACGCGGACGGTGACCCGCGCGGGGGCGCCGGCGACGACGCGCCCGAAGGCCCAGGCGAGGTAGCTGCCGTACAGCGCGCGGGTCGGATAGGTGTCCGGGCCCAGTGCGGCGGCCTCGGCCAGGGTGGCGGCGTCGCAGGGCGGGTCGCCAGGGCCCGGGAGGCCGTAGGCGTCGGACGCCACCGTTCGCGGGACCCGCGGGTGCGCCTCAGCGGACGTGCCGGGCGGCTGCCGGGTGGCGCTGGCGGGTGCCTCGTGCGCCCGTCGTGCGCCCGGTTGTGGGGGCACGCCCCCGGAGGGCGCCGCGTTCCGCGCGCCGAGCGCGCGGGCCCATTCGTAGAGGCTGGGGCCCGGGGCCAGCGGGCCCGCCATGTCCACGCTGTCGTCGGTGAAGACGGTCACCTGGCAGGCCACGGTATTCATCAGCAGGTGCCGGGACTGGTCGGTCCGCCATACCTGCCCGGGGCCCGGTACGTGCGGATCGACCACGTGCACGGTCAGCGCCCCGAGTGCCGGAAAACGCCGGGCATTGGCACAGAGCCGTTCCAGGACGGAGAGACCGCGTGGGCCCACCCCGATGATGCAGACATCGAGGCGCGTGCTGGCCATGCCGCTCTCCATTCCCTGTACGACGTGTCGCCGAGCGGATCGGCCCGTCCTGAGCGAACTGGCCCCCGAGTCTTGGGGAAAGTACTCGCGCACGGTAGCGGCTAGTTCTTGCTATCTGACATGGTGGAGCTTGCCATGCGGCTTGCTATGGCCATTCGTGCAGGTCGGAGCCTACTTTGTGACAACTTCTAGCCTTCATAACCCCGGGCGACCAGCGCCTGCACGCACGCTGCGCGGCCACCCGCGCGGCCCGTCGTGAAGGTAATCCCGTTCCTAGGTGGGGAGAGCTGGAATGTCCTATCGGAAACACCCGCTGAACATCGCTGAGCTGTTTGAATGGCACGCGCAGGCCAAGCAGCAGACCGTCGCTTACCTGGACCGGCCCTTTGACATAGCCCCCGATCAGGGCACGCGTTTTGACGCCGGACAACTCGCCCACACGGTGCGGGACTTCTCCGCCCGGCTTTATGCCGCGGGGGCCCGCGCGGGCGATCGGGTGGCCATTGTCAAAGACAATCACCTGGACATGACGCTGGCCGCCGCGGCGGCGGCGCGCTTCGGGGCGATACCCGCGACGATCGCCGGGGCCAACACCCCGGAGAACCACCGCGCGATGATCGCCAAGCTGAAGCCCTCGGTCCTGGTGGTCTCGCCCACCGCGCTGGCCGCCGCCGCCCGGGCGGGCATCGAACTGAGCGACCCGGGCACCAAGGTGATCGTCCTCGGCGAACTGGGCGACGGCGCCCCCAAGGACGCGCTGACGCTGAGCGACCTCGACGGCGCCGACGCCCCGCCGACCCGGCTGCGCGCCCCGCACGAGTCCATGCTGATCATGCACAGCTCCGGCACCACCGGCGTGCCCAAGCTCGTCGTCCACTCCGGCAACTCGCTGCTCGGCGGCGTGGCCCGGATGGAGCGCATCCGCTTCCCCGTCCTGGCCAGCAAGCACCGCGACGTGGCCGCCACCTCCGTCTCGTTCGCGCACGGCCGGATCGTGTCCTGGGTGATGGGGCAGTTCGTGCTCGCCCCGAAGAAGATCGTGATCATCTCCCAGCACGACCCCGAGGTCGCCGAGCGGATGATCGAGGAGCACCGGCCCACCTCCCTGGAGGCGTGCCCGAACATCTTCCAGCGCTGGGAGGAGTTGGCCTACCAGCGGCCGGAGATCTTCCGTCAGGTGCGGCTGTTCGTCGGCACCTTCGACGCCATCCACCCGCGCACGGTGCGCACCTTCCTGAACGTCTCCAAGCGGCGCTTCCCGGTGTGGCTCCAGGGCTGGGGCCAGAGCGAGGTCGGCCCGGTCTGCTTCACGCTCTTCACCCGGGGCCGGATGAAGAACATCTCCGACGACGCGTCGGTCACCAGCGACATCGGCTGGCCCTCGCCCGGCTTCAACAAGGTCAAGGTCGTCGACATCGAGACCGGCCGCAAGGTCGCCAAGGGCGAGCCCGGGCTGATGATGGTCTCCACCAAGGCCCAGTGCCTGGACTACGTCGGCGAGAGCGACCGGCACGCGGAGAAGGTCGACGGCCAGTGGTGGAACACCGGAGACGTCGGCGAGATGGACGCGCTCGGCCGCCTCAAGCTGGTCGACCGCGAGGTGGACATCATCCCCGGCACCAGCGGCATCGAGCTGGAGAGCATCCTGCTCGACCGGCTGCCCCGCGCCTCCGACGTGACCGTGCTCGGCGTGCCGGGCGAACTGCCCGTGCCCGTGCTGTCCATGGTGGACGACAAGCTCGACCCGCAGGAGTGGGCCGCCGCGACCGCCGGGCTGCCCCCGATGGCCGAGCCGAAGCTCGTGCCCTGGGACGAGGTGCCGCGCACCGCGACCTGGAAGGTGCGCCGGCTCGACCTGCGCGAGCAGGTGCTGGGCAGCAAGGAGGCCATCGGCTCCGGCCGCTGGACCTGACGGGACCTCCCGTCCGGCGCGGGGCCAGACCCCGCGCCGGACGCCGCCACCGGCCCGCTCGCGGCCGGCCGGCGGGGGACGGGCGGCGCGGCCACCGTGGCCGCGCGGCGACGCCCGGCAGCAGACGACGAACCACCGAGGAACCACCATCCGACGGGACCGGCCCGCGCGAGCACGCGGGCGGCACGACGCCGCCCGCACCGCGCACCCGGGGCCGGGCACCCGCGGGAGCAACGCGTATGAGGAGCAGGAGTGGCTGACATCGACATAGCGGTGATCGGCGCCGGCATCGCCGGCCTGACCACCGCGTACCGGTTGACACAAGAGGGCCACCGGGTGGAGGTGTTCGAGTCCGAGGACGCGCCCGGTGGGCGGATGCGCTCCAGCCGCGTCGACGGCTACACCACCGACCGTGGCGCGGAGACGATCTCCCCGTACGGCTACCCGGCCACCTGGGAGTTCATCCGGGAACTCGGCCTGGACCGGGGCAACCAGATCCACCAGATCGAGCACCCGGTCGGCCTGTGGGACCAGGGCCGCAACCACCCGTGGGTGGGGCACCCCAAGGGCATGGTCCTCGGCGCGGGCATGTCCGTCAGCGGGCGCGTCCAGTCCTTCCGCTCGATGCTGGGCGGCATGCGTCGCTCGGGCCAGGTCGACCCGGAATGGCCGGAGAACTCCAAGTACGGGAACATGACGCTGGCCGAGTTCGGCGCCCGGTACGGCCAGGAGATGGTCGAGCGCAGCCTCGCCCCGATCGCGCACACCGCCTTCGGCTGGCAGCCCGAGGTCAGCGCGGTGGCGCCGCTGCTGGCCATCATGCAGGGCACCAAGGGCATCTTCCGCTGGCAGACCTACCGCGACGGCCAGGACACCATGGCCCGCACGCTGGCCAGCCGGGTCAAGGTGCACCTGTCGCGCTCGGTGGAGCGCGTGGTGCGCGAGGGCGAGGAGGTGCGCGTCCACTTCGCCGACGGCACCGACCTGACGGCGCGCGCCGCGGTCCTCACCCAGCCGTCGCCGGAGATCCCCTCGGTCCACCCCGGACTCCCGGACGACGAGCGGCCGTTCATCGAGGCGTCCACCTTCACCACCATGATGCGCGTCGCGGTCCGCCTCGACCGCCCGCTGGAGCCGCGCCGCGACCCGAGCAACCCGCGCTCGTACGCGGTCGTCCTCGGCCCGAACGAGAACTCGCTCTTCTCCGGCTGCACCATCGAGCACAACAAGTGCCCCGACCGGGTGCCGGCCGGCCGCGGCCTGGTCACCCTGCTGATCTCGCCGCGCCGCGTGCACGAGGTGTACGACCTGCC
The DNA here is from genome assembly GCF_057766585.1 of Streptomyces sp. MGP-BFMKR1. Taxonomy (NCBI): domain Bacteria; kingdom Bacillati; phylum Actinomycetota; class Actinomycetes; order Kitasatosporales; family Streptomycetaceae; genus Streptomyces; species Streptomyces sp. MGP-BFMKR1. Next base: position 2,630,691 of record NZ_CM173408.1, on the reverse strand, counting down.
GGACGAGGAGGTGCTGGAGCGGGCGTTGGACGAGAGCACCCACTTCATCGACGGCCTGCGCTCGGCGTACGTCGGACACCACATCGTCCGCTGGCCCAACGGTCTGCCCGCCGCCCCGCCGGCCGCGCTCCGGCTGCGGGGCCGCTTCGTCCGCCGCTCGCCGCGGCCCATCGAGTACGCGGGCGACTGGCTCTACCTGCGCCCGAGCAGCGAGGCGGCCATCGCCTCGTCGAAGCTCGCGGTGGACCGGGTGCACGCCTGGCTCTCGGGCCAGCGCTGACCCACGGGCGGGCCGCCCCCCCCGGCGGCCCGCCCTCCCGCGTGCGGCTCGACCGACAGGCCCCGCCCGCCGGCCCCGCGCGGCCAGCGGTCGGGGCCTTCGGCTCACCATCGCCTGCTCATGGTTTAGCGGAAGGCGTCCGCGTGGTCGGTGACCCACTCGCGGAAGGTCAGCGCGGGGCGCCCGAGCAGCCGCTGCACCGTGTCGGTGACCCGCTCCGGCGTGTCCACGAAGGACTTCCAGGCCCGCAGCCGGCCCGCCACGAACTCCGCGTTCCCCCACGCCGCGGCGAACTCCTCCTGGGCCACCTCCGCCGACATCTCCTCCCAGCGCACCTCCCGCCCGATCACCTCGCCGATGATCCGCACCTGCTCGACATGGGTGAGCGCGGCCGGCCCGGTGAGCAGGTGGGCCACCCCGTCGTGCCGCCGCCGCTCGGCCCCGTCGGCGGTGAGCGCCCGCACGGCGACCTCGGCGATGTCCCGCTCGTGGATGAGCGATCTGGCGGCCCGCCCGTACGGGTAGCGCACCGTGCCCCGCCGTATCTGGTCCGCCCAGCGCAGCGTGTTGGCCGCGAAGTCGATGGCCCGCAGGAAGGTCCAGGTGACCCCGGACCGCCTGAGCTGGCGCTCGATGGCCTGGTGGTACGACGTGGGCTCCTCGCCGTCCGCGAGGTCGGCCACGTCCGTCGAGAGGTAGACCACCTGCCGGGCCTGGTCGGTGATCACCTCAAGCACCCGTGGGTCCACCGGCAGCCCTGGCCACATCAGGTACACCCGCTCCACCCCGCGCACCGCCGCCGCCAGCGAGTCCGGGTCGCCCAGGTTCCCCCGCACCGCCTCCACCCCACCCGGCAGCCCCGCCGCCCCCGGGTCCCGCACCAGCGCCCGTACGTCCACGTCCGCCCGCGCCAGCCCGGCGACGATGTGCCTGCCTACCGTGCCGGTCGCCCCGGTCACCAGGATCTTGGTCATACGAGGACCGTAGAACCTGAACCACGGTTCAACTCAAGGGCCGCAGGGGCGGCTCCGACGTACGGGTGGGGGAGGGCCCGCCGGAGGGCGGTGGTGTGGCGACCGGCCCGGTGGCGTTGATCACATACAGCGGTGCGGGCATCACCTGCGGTCAATGACTAGGGGCATGACCACACACCCCGCTGCCGCTGTCGACCCACAGCCGCTCGCCCCGCCCACGGACACCCCGCACGACCCGGCGGCCCCGTCGGCGACGACCACCGAACTGACCCGACTGTTCTACGGCCCCGACCGCGACCGGGTTCACCGGCCCTGGCGGACGCTGGCCGCCGACCCCGACATGCAACGGCGCACCGATGCCGCGATACCCGACCAGTTAGCCGATTCCTACCGCAGGTTACGCCGCGTCGGCGCGGCCACCGACCCCACCGCGGTGGCCACCGACCCGTACCACCTGACGGCCCTGCACGAGTGGCTGGCCCCGGCCGACGGCGCGCTCGCGGTGCTGGCCGGCATCCACTACAACCTCTTCCTCGGCAGCCTCCACGACCACGACCAGCACCCCGACCGCCCGTTGGACGACTTCCTCCGGATGCGCCGCGTCGGCACCTTCCTCTGCACCGAACTGGCCCACGGCAACGACGCCGCCGCCCTGGAGACGGTCGCCGCCTACGACCCGGCCCAGCGCACCTTCACCCTGCACACGCCCCACCCGGGGGCGCGCAAGTTCATGCCCAACACCGGTTCCGTCGGCGGGGCCAAGTCCGGCCTGGTCGCGGCGCGGCTGCTGGTCGAGGGCCGGGACCAGGGCGTCTTCCTGTTCCTGGTCCCGCTCACCGACGCCGCCGGCCCGCTGCCCGGGGTCACGGTCCAGCCCCTGCCGCTACGCCCCGGCAGCCCGGTGGACCACTGCCTCACCTCGTTCGACTCCGTCGTACTGCCGCACTCGGCGCTGCTGACCGGCGAGCACGGGCGGCTGGCCGACGACGCCGCCTTCGCCAGCGCGTTCGGCAGCAGACGCAAGCGGTTCCTGGCCGCCATCGGCCGGGTGGGGGTGGGCAAGCTGTGCATGGCGGCCAGCGCGGTCGGTGGCGCCCGCACCGCGCTGGCCACCGCCGTCCGCTACGCCCACCACCGCCACGTCACCGGCGCGCGCCCCGGCGACCGCACCCCGCTGTGGGCGTACCGCACGCACCACGGGCCGCTGCTCGAAGGTCTGGCCACCCTGTACGCGATGACCGCGCTGCACCGGGCCACCCTGACCCGCTGGGTCGACCGCACCCCGGCCGACGCCGACGCGGCCGAGCGCCAGGTGGCCATCGCCAAGGGGTGGATCACCTGGCGGGCCCGGGACCTGATGATCGAGAGCCGTGAGCGCTGCGGCGCTCAGGGCCTGCTCCCGGTCAACGGGTTGGTGGCCCTGCTCGGCGACGTGGAGGGCGCCATCACCGCCGAGGGCGACAACCTCGCACTGTGGGCCAAGGCCGGCGCCGAACTGCTGTTGGCCGAACCGTCCGCGCCGGCGACTCCCGTGGACGGCCACCCGGCGACCCCGGACGGGGCCGGCCGGCCCGACGGGGAGGTGCCCGTGGGTTCCCTGACCGACCCGGCGGCCCGACAGGCCCTGTTGGCCTCGGTCGTACGGCTGCACCTGGCCCGGGCCCGCGCCCGGTTGCGTACCTCCCCGGCCGGCGACCGCCTGCGGCGGTGGAACGCCGTCGCCCCGGACGCGCTGGCCGCCGTGACGGCGCGGGCCGAGCACGACGCGGCGGCGGCCCTGCTGGACTGGGTGGCCGCGGCCGAAGCGCCACGGGCCCGCGATCTCCTGCTCGACCTGCACCGACTGTTCACCCTGCGGCGGATCGGCCAGCACAGCGCCCTGCTCGTCGCCTCCGGCGAACTGACCGCCGACCAGGCCGGCGATCTGGTCGCCCTGCCGGAGCAGTCGATCGACCGGCTGGCCGACCACGGGCCGACCCTGGTCGCGGCCTTCGACCTGCCGGAGTCGTTCCTCGCCCACCGCCCCATCACCAGCGCCCACTACCCGCACCGCCTCTTCGCCCACATCCGGGAGATGACCACGGCCTGGCGGCCCACCGGGCCCCCCGACACCGCCGTACCCGCGCCGCCCACGGCACCGTCGCCCCCGCTCGCCGTGCCCGAGGCGACCACGGCGGCGGGGGCGGGGGAGCACTCCGGCGGGACCCGCTAGCGCGATCCCGGCGTGGCCCGCCAGGACGGGCGGGCCACGCGGGGCGCGCGGTCGGCCGGACGGGCCACGCCGGATGTGCGGTCGCCGGGCCGGGTGCGGCTCCGGTCGGGTGCGGGGTCGGTCGGGCGCTGAGGCGCCCGTGACGTGGCAGAGCCCCGCGCGCCGGGCGAACGGCGGGCGGGGCTCTGCTGGGAAGCCGCGCGTCCACGGGGGTCGGTCGCGCGGCGGGTCTGTTAGACGCGGTCCACGGTGCGCTCCGGTGTGACGTCGCCGCCGCCGCTGCCGCTGCTCGCGCCGGGCGCCGCCGGCGCGGGCTCGCCGCCCTCGCTGATGCCGAACCGGTCGTGCAGCTTGCGCATCGGGCCCGGGGCCCACCAGCTCTTGGTACCGAGCAGACGCATCGACGCGGGGAGCAGGATGCCGCGGATCAGCGTGGCGTCCAGCAGGATCGCGAGCGGCACGCCGAGGCCCATGGCCTTCATGTAGCTGATGCCGGAGGTCAGCATGACGATGAAGACCAGCGACAGGATGATCGCCGCGTAGGTGACGACCTTGCCGACGCGCTCCAGGCCGGTGGCGACGGCGAGTTCGTTGTCGCCCGTGCGGTCGTACTCCTCCTTGACGCGGGAGAGGATGAACACCGCGTAGTCCATCGAGAGGCCGAAGCCCAGGGTGCCGACGAGGACGGGGACCGTCCAGTTGATGGCGCCGGTGTTGATGAAGTCGCCGACGAGCCACTGCAGGTGGCCGTCCTGGAAGACGAAGACCAGCGAGCCGAAGGTGGCGCTCAGGCTCAGCACACTCAGCAGCATCGCCATCAGCGGGAGCAACAGGCTGCCGGTGAGCAGGAAGAGCAGGATGTAGGTGCCGATCGCCATGATGCCGAGGGCGAGCGGCAGGTTGTCGGCGAAGACGTCGAAGGTGTCCACGGAGATGGCCGGGTGGCCGCCGACCTTGACCGGGAACGGGGCCTTGGCGTCCCGGATGTCGCGGACGATGTCCTCGCCCTTGGGGGAGAGGCCGTCCACGGCGGGCACCACGCTGAGGTACGTGGCCGAGTCCGTGCCGTACTGCTGCGAGAACCGGGTGGCCGGGGCGACTTCCTTGCCGCCGGCGTAGCTGCCGGTGAGGGCGTCCACGCGGGCGACGTTGGGCAGCGCGGAGAGCTGCGTGGCGTAGGCGGCGATGTCGCTCGTGCGGTCGGCCGTCTTGCCGATGTCCACGGCGACGACCTGCATGGCCTGCGCCTCGCGGTTGTTGAAGTCCTCGCGGACCGTCTGGGCGACCTCGGCCGACTGGGCCGACTTGGGCAGGATCTGCTCGTCCGGCAGGCGCAGGTTCAGGTCGCGGACGGGGGAGCCGAGCAGCGCCATCAGGGCGAGCACCGCGACCACCAGGGGCACGGGCTTGCGCATCACGAACAGGGCCAGCCGGTGCCAGCCGCCCTCGTGCGACGCGGTCACCGGGCGCGGCTTGCGGCGGATCAGGCGCAGCTTGTCGATGCGGGGGCCGGCCCAGGCCAGCAGCGCGGGCACGATGACCAGCGTGGCGAGCGCCGCCATCAGCGCGGTGGCCGCGCCGCCGATGGCGATCGACTGGAACATGCCGAACGGCATGACCATCAGCGCCATACAGGCGATGGCCAGCGTCACGGCGGAGAAGATGACCGTGCGGCCCACCTGGCGCATGGTGGCGCGGATGGCGGGCTCGGTGTCCTGGCCGCGCTGGAGTTCCTCGCGGTAGCGCGTGATGAACAGCAGGCTGTAGTCGATCGCGAGGCCGAGGCCGAGCAGCGTGGTGACGTTGGTCAGCAGGTTGTTGGCGTCGAACCCGAAGGTGATCAGGTACAGCAGCCCGAAGACGAGGAGCATGGTCGCCAGGGCGACGGCCAGTGGGAGGGCCGCCGCGACGAGCGAGCCGAAGATGACCACCAGCACGATCAGGACCAGCGGGAAGACCAGGGTCTCCGCGGTGGCGGCGTCCTTGGCGGACTGGTCGACGTTCTCGAAGTTCATCAGGGCGATGCCGCCCAGTTCGACGTCGAGCCCCTCGACCTTGCCCGAGTACTCCTTCTTGAGGTCCTGCACCCGGTCGTTGACCTCGTCGAAGTCGCCGAGGATGCGACCGCTGACGAGCGCCTGCTTGCCCGACTCGCCCTTGAGGGAGGGGGCCCGGTCCATGGACCAGTACGAGGCGACGTTCGCCACGTGCTCGTGGTCCTGGAGGCCCTTCGTCAGTTTCAGGCCAGCGGCGGTCACCGCGGGGTCGTCGACGCCGCGCGGGTCGCTCACCACGATGGAGAGGTTGGGGGTGCCCTGCTTGAACTCCTTCTCCAGGAGTTCCTCGGTCTCGTGCGATTCGGTGTCGGTGTTCTCGTAACCACCCATCGTCAGCCGGTCCGTCAGACCCATCGATGCACCACCGACGGCGAGCGCGATGATCAGCACGGCCAACAGCACTTTCTTTGGCCTGGGGAGGATCAGACTCGCTAGTCTGTCGAGCATTTTCGGAATCTCCTGACGGGCGGCGCGAGAGAGGGGAGCACCGTGCGAGGACTTGTGGAACAAATTGCACTAGACCTATGGAACAGTCTGCACCTCTCGCTGGCTCCGGTGCAAGTCGTTCCATAGATCGCCGGGTCACTTCCCGGGCACGGTGGGGACCAGCCCGGCTTGGTGATCCGGACATCAGTGGCATGTCCGGTTCGAGGCTCGGCGCTGGTCGCCGAACACCCTCCCCCACGTGGCCAGTTCCATGCCTGACCCACTGCCGAATGTCACCGGAACGTGATCCACATCGTGCCGGCCGGTCACCCCGCGGCCTCCCGTACGGGCGTTGACCGCGACGGCGGGGCCCGCCGCGCGACCGGCCGTACGGCCGACCGGGCCTGACGGGGCCACAGCCGGTGGACGTCGACACGGGACGCGAGAGGGGCGGCCACGGGCGGGGCGCGGGTCGGGCGGCGACCGCCCCGCCTCCGCGGGGGAGGCGGGGCGGTCGTGACGCTCACAGGCGCTGGGCGCGGCCCGCTTCCGGGCGGTGCCGCGCGCGGGTCACACGTGCAGTTCCAGCACGTTCGCCAGCAGCAGCACCGGGACGCCCCAGCGGTGCAGCTTGATGCCGAGCATGCGGGCCTGGAGCAGGTTGCCCTGGCCGACGCCCGAGCGGGCCTGGGAGACCCGCATCGCCCACAGCGGCACCATCAGCGCCACGAACCACACCGGCACGGCGCCCACGGCGATGGCCACCGCCACCGCGAGCGGCTCCAGCAGGTGTGCCCCGACGATGATCTTCCGGTAGGTCGAGGCGGTGGTGAGGGTGGCGAGGTTGCGCCGGCCGGCCAGCCGGTCGCCCTCCACGTCGTTCATGTTGGAGTAGATGGAGACCAGCAGGCTCCACAGGCCGAACAGCGCCGACTCCAGGATGACCAGGCCCGTCGCCTCGCCGGTGAGCAGCACGTAGGGGATCAGGATGGCCAGGCCCGGGCTGACCAGGATGATCTCCTGGCCGAAGTTGTAGCTGATCTTCAGGCCGTACGAGTACTGCACGTTCGAGACCAGCACCGCCACCATCAGGAGCCCGACCCACAGCGAGTTCTCCGGCGCGATGACGAAGACCAGGGACCACATCACCGCGCCCCAGGCCATCGCCCCCCAGCCGAACAGCTCGGCCTGCCGCACCGTCAGCGCACCGCTCAGCAGCGGCTTGCGGGACAGGTCGCGCAGCGCGCCGGACTCCGGCGAGTAGTTCCGCGCGTCGCTGCCGTCCCGGATGCCGGTGACGTCGTCCAGCGCGACGGTGGCGGCGACCACCCCGACGTAGCCGGCTATGTAGAGCAGGATCACGGCGAAGGTCGTGCCGTCCCACGTCAGCGCACCGGGCAGCGCGGCCCACACGATGAAGGCGCTCAGGTAGTAGTCGTAGAACGAGAGCTTGCCGAGCTTGACGAACGCGCTCAAGCGGTCCTTGGCGACCGGCGATGCGGCGGTGTTCAGCGACATACGGTTGCTGCCTTCTGTGATGGTTTCTTCGCGTTGTGGTGGGTGTGTCTTCCCGGTGTGCTCGGAGCGTGCGGGGCACGCCGGCGGGAATCGGTGCCTGTCAGCGGCGCGGGACGTCGGTCGGCGCGGGTGGGGCGCCGCGATGCCCCGCCCCGGGCCTGTCGTCCGACAGTCCTACGAGTGGTGCGGAGTCTTACCGAGCCGGACGGGTCCTACGGGCCCGACCGGGAACGCGCTGGGGCGCACGCGGTGGTGCGGAGGCGGAGCGCGGCGTGCGCCCCGGACCGGCGCGCGGTGGGCACGGCAAGGTGCCGTGGCGCGCCGACGGTGGTGTGCCGCCCGCGCGGTGCGCGGTCGCGGCGCCGTGGCCACGCACCGCACGGGTACGCGCCGGGCCCCGGCGCCGCGCGGTGGCGCGCTCGCGCCCGCCACCGGCGCCTCACCCGGCCGTGCGTCCTACCTGGGCTTGCGGCCGAAGCTGGAGATGAGCACCTGGGTCAGCCAGTGGTGGGCCGGGTCGCCCATCTCGGCCAGCGCCTCGTCCACCCGCTCCGCCGACACCTCGCCCTCGGCGACGATGCGCGGCTTCATGAACTCCAGCCACAACTGGTAGTGCCGGGCCTGGAAGGAGCCGCCCCGCACCATGACGGCCCGGCCCTCGGCCGACACCTCCTCCAGCTCGGTGGCCAGCATCGCCTCGAGGTCGAAGTGGCCGCCGCGCGGCTCGTGGCCCGAGCGGCGCATCAGCCCGTATCCGGCCGCCCGCACGTCCTGGAGGAAGTCCTCCGAGGTGGCGCTGCGGAACAGCGGCAGCGAGTCGGTGTCCTCAAGGAACAGCCAGCCGCCCGGCTTGAGCGCCCGGACCATGTTGGCCACCGCGGCCGGGCGGTCCTCCAGGTGCTGGACCACCATCCGCGAGTGCACGAGGTCGAAGGACTCGGCCGGCAGCTCCTCGGTACGGATGTCGATCCGGGCCACCTCCACGTGCGGCGCCCGCAGCGCTTCGAGCCGCCCCGTCTCCAGGTCGGCGGCGAGCACCCGCCCGGTGGGCCCGACCCGCTCGCCGAGCCAGCCGGCGATGGACCCGGAACCGGCGCCCACCTCCAGGGCGTGCCAGCCGGGGGCCACGCCGAGCCGCTCCAGGCGCTCGATGGTGCCCGGGTCCCAGATGGCCTCGTTGGCGCGCAGCCGCTCCGTCTCCTGGTCCCAGGTGGGGTCGAAGACGTACTCCTTGGAGTCCTTAGACTCCTGAGACGCCTGGGATTCCTGGGACGCCTGGTCGGTCACGCTCATATCGTTCTTCGCCCTCCGTGGACCTCGTATCCTCCGTGGACCTCGTTCCGCTGCCGCCCACGCCCAGCTTGTGTGGGGCTCAGGCTAGGAAGCCGGGCAAGTCCCTGCCATGGCAAGAGAGTGCGGGCCAAGGGGTAATCCAGGCAGTTATCTGCTAAGGACCCGCAGGTCACGCCTCGCGTACGGTGGTCGCCCCGCTACGCGCATCCATGAGGAGTTCGCGGTGCTGCACACACTGCTCGTCGGGCTGGGACGGTCAGGACGAGAGCTGCATCTGCCGGTGCTCCGCCGTCTGCGACAGGACGCCGGTGCCGGCTGTGACAACGCTGGCTGTGACAACGCGTCCACCGTCTTCGCCGCCGCCCCGCCGCTCGGCTTCGACCTGGCGCCCCTGCCGGCCGGCCAGGCGACGCCCGGACTGGTCACCGTGGACACGCTCGCCGAGGCGCGCGCCCGGCTCGACCCCAGGACCACCGTCGTCCACCTGTGCACGCCCCCGGGACACCGCGCCGAGGTGCTGCGCGACCTCGCCGAGCTGGGCTTCACCCGGTTCCTGGTCGAGAAGCCGCTCGGGGTCGACGGCGAAGCCGTCGCCGAGACCCGCGCCGTGCGGGACGCGTACGGCCTGCGGCTCGCCGTCGTCGCGCCCTGGTTGCACAGCACGCTGACCGCGCGGCTGAGCGAGACCGTGCGCTCCGGGCGGCTCGGCGCGCTGCGCCGCATCACCGTGCGCCAGCACAAGCCCCGGCTGCGCCGCTCGCTGTCCACCCCGAGCCACCCCACCGCCTTCGACGTGGAGCTGCCGCACTCGGTCGGCGTCGCCCTGCGGCTGGCCGGCGGCGGTACCGTCACCGACGCCGCCTGGTCCGACGCCACCTGCGGCGACCGCGTCGTGCCCCGGATGGGCACCGCCGAACTGACGTTGGCGCACGACGCGGGCGCCACCACGCGTATCGTCTCCGACCTGGTCTCCCCGGTGCGCGAGCGCAGCATGGTGCTCGACTTCGACGCGGGCCGGGCGATCGGCCACTACCCGGTCAGCGGCGAGGACAACTTCGCCCATCTGCGGGTGACCCCCATCGGGCTGCCCGAGGAGTACGAGGTCTTCCAGGACGACGCCCTGGACGCCTGCATCCTCGACACCTACCGGGGGTTCGCCGCGCACACCGACTTCACGGCCGACTTCGAGCTCCAGGCCCAGGTCGTGCGGCTCCTGGAGAGCGCCAAGCAACACGCCGCCGCGGCCGAACCCGGCGCCGCGCCGACCGCGGCCGGCCCGGCGGCGGCGCACGAACGCCCGGCCGCGGCCGGGGAGCAGGTCACGTCCACGAAGAACGGGAGCATCCATGTCGGTTGACGCCACCGGGACCAGCGCGGGCACCGCGTTGCCGCCGGGGATCGCGCTGTGCGGGATCGGCGACGAGGCGGGCGCCTCGCTCGACGAACAGATCAGCGCGCTCACCACGCTCGGTTGGGGCCACATCGAGCTGCGCAACGTGGACGGCACCGCGGTGGCCGACCTGGACGAGGCCGCCTTCGAGCGCCTGGTCGACCGGTTGGCCGCCGCCGACCTCGCGGTGACCTGCGTGGACTCCCGGATCGCCAACTGGGGCCGGCCCATCACCGCCGACTTCGACGCCGACCTGCGGGAACTCGACGCCCTCGGCGAGCGCTGCCACCGCCTGGGCACCCGCTACGTGCGCGTCATGTCCTACCCCAACGACGGGCTCTCCGAGGCCGACTGGCGGCAGGAGGTGCTCACCCGGATGGGCAAGCTCGCCGCCCGCGCCGAGGAGGCCGGCCTCGTCCTGCTGCACGAGAACTGCGCCGGCTGGGCCGGCACCGAGGCCGCCCGCATGCGCGAGCTGCTGACCGAGGTCGACAGCCCCGCGCTGCGCCTGCTCTTCGACGTCGGCAACGGCGTGGCCTACGACTACGAGGCGTACGACCTGCTGCCGACGATCGCCCCGTACGTCGAGCACGTGCACATCAAGGACGCCGTCGGCACCCCGGAGGACGCCAGCTACCTGCTGCCGGGCGACGGGCGCTGCCGCGTCGAGGACTCGCTGCGCTACCTCCTCGACCAGGGCTACACCGGCGTGTGGTCCATCGAGCCGCACATCAACGTCCGCCCGCACGAGTCGCTGGCCACCGAGGGCAAGGACGGCGTGGACGCGTTCGTGGAGTACGGCCGGGCCCTGGAGCGGATGGTCGCACGGCTCGCGGGGGAGCGCGCGTGACCGACGCCCCGGCGCGGGACCCGCTCACCGAACGCCCCACCGCACCCGCCACCGAACGCGCCGGCGAGACCCCTGACAGCGTCACCCTGTCGGTGGCCGAGCGCGAACTGCTGCTGCGCCTGATCGGGCTGCCCACCGCCGGCCCGCTGGAGGTGGGCCGGGACGGACCGCGCCCCGAGCTGTGGGCGGCCCAGCGCGCGTACGCCGATGCCGCGGCCGAACACGGCTTCACCGTCGTGCACCACGCCGCCGCCGACCCGGCCGTGCTCGAACTCGACGGCGTGCCCGTCACCGTGCGGGAGGCCGCGGCGGCCATGCCCGACTTCCTGGAGTGCCAGCCCAGCATGGTGCTGCGACTGGGACCCGAGCTGCCGGCCGAGCGGACCGTGATGTTCAACGTCCACCTGGACACCGTCGCGGGCTTCGAGCCGCCCCGCTACGCCGACGGCCGCTTCCACGGCCGCGGCGCCATCGACGCCAAGGGCCCGGCCGTCGCCCTGCTCGCCGGGTTGCGCGCGGCCCGCGCCGCGGTGCCCGCGCTCGGCGAGCGCGTCGGCGTGCTCATCCAGCTCGTCGCCGGCGAGGAGGGCGGCGCCATGGGCGTCTTCGGCACCCGCCCGCTGGTCGCGGCCGGCTACACCGGGCGGCTCAACGTCTTCTGCGAGCCCACCCGCCAGCTCCTGCTGCCGCGCTCGACGGCGGCGGCCACCGCCCGCATATCCGTCGCGGGCCAGGACTCCATCGACGACCGGCCAGGCGGCGGCCACAACGCCACCGTCCTCCTCGGTCACCTCGCCCAGCACCTGGCCCGGCACCTGCCCGGGCGGGTGGCCGGCGGCCGGGTCTGCGTCGCGGGCCTGCACACCGGCACCCTGCACAACAAGGTGTACGGCAGCGGCCACCTGCTGCTCAACCTCGCCTACCCGACCACGGAGGCCGGGCTCGCCCTGCAACAGGCGCTCGAAGACGAACTGCGCGCCGCTCTCGCCAGCTTCACCGAGACCTTCGCCGACCTGCCCGACTTCGCCCTCACCGCCCGCGAGGCGGCCCAGGTCACCCGGCTCGACTGGCTCAAGCGCGGCCTGCCCGCGCTGGCCAGCTCCGACCCGTGGGCCGAACGCCTGCTCACCGAGGGCGCCGGACTGCGCTACGCGCCGGCCGACGCCGACGCGTTCACCTGCGACGCCATCTGGACGCACGACGTACCCGGCGCGTACACCGTCGTCTACGGGCCCGGCGACCTCGACGCCAACGGCGCGCACGCGGACGGCGAACACGCCGACCTCGCGGACCTGGAGTCCTTCGCCACCGGCGTCCGCGCGCTGCTCACCTCCTTCGCCCGGGCCAGCGAGGCCGGCCAGCCGCCCGCCCCGGTCGCCACCACGCCCGACCAGCCCGCGGGCGCCACCACCCCCGCCGGCAGCACCAGCCGCACCGCCTAGCCAGGAACGGAAGGTCATGACACCTGCGTCGCCCCAAGGAGCCGAGGAGAGCGCACCGCGCGTCCCGTACGAGGACCTGGTCGGCTTCGCCGCCGACGTCTTCGCCGCCCGCGGCGTGCCCACCGGCCGCGCCCGCACCGCCGCCGAGGCCCTGGTCTACGGGGACCTGGCCGGCATGCGCTCCCACGGCCTCACCAACCTGACCCGGCTCTACCTGCCGCTCTTCGACGACAAGCGGGTCGAGCCCGACGCCGAGCCCGAGGTGCTCGCCGACAAGGGCGCCTCCGTGCTCCTGGACGGCAAGAAGGGCCTCGGCCTGTGGCTGGCCAGCGAGGCGATCGACCTGGCCGCCGAGCGGGCCGCCGAGTACGGCATCGGCCTGGTCTCGGTGCGCGACGCCACCCACTTCGGCTGCGCCGGGCACCACACGCTGCGCGCCGCCGAGCGCGACATGGTCGGCATCCTGGCCTCCAACTGCGGCGGCCAGCGCATCGCCAGGCCGCCGGGCGGCAAGGTCGCCATGCTCGGCACCAACCCCATGAGCATCGCGTCGCCGGCCGGCCCCGACCTGCCCCCGTACTGCCTGGACATGTCCACCACGGCCGTGCCCACCGGCAAGATCCGCCAGGCGGCGCGCGCGGGCCAGTCCATACCCGAGGGCTGGCTCACCGACGCGCAGGGCCAGCCGGTCACCGACCCGCACGCGCTCGACCGCGGCGACGGCTTCCCGACCTGGCTCGGCGGGCGCCCGGAGACCGGCGCGTACAAGGGGTACGGCCTGGCCCTGCTGGTCGAGGTGTTGGCCGCGCTCGTCCCCGGCGCCGGGCTCGGCCCCGCGCCCGAGGCGTACGAGGGCAGCGGCGGCCCCTCGGGGCGCGACGACGACATCGGCATCCTGGCCATCGTGGTCGCGCCGGGCGCGCTGCGCCCGGTGGAGGGCTTCCTCTCCCAGGCGGGCGGCCTCTTCCAGTCCCTGCTCGACTGCCCGCCGATCGACCCGGCCCAGCCCGTGAGCTACCCCGGCGCCCGCGAGGCCGCCACCGCCGCCGAGGCCCGGTCCGGCGGCGTACCGATCACGCCCGCGCTCCACGAGGAACTGCGCGAGGTCGCCGAGCGATGGGGCCTTGAGGTCCCGGTTGGAGTGGACGCATGAGTGGCGCGCTGCGCGTGGGAATCGTCGGACTCGGCGTCATCTCGCGCTTCTACGTGAAGGCGTTCGACGAGCTGCCCGACGTGGAGCTGGCGGCCGTGTGCGACCTGCGGGCCGACGCGCTGGCCCCGTTCGAGGGGAAGGTGCCCACCTTCGCCGACTACCGGGAGATGATCGCCGCCGGTGGCCTGGACGCCGTCGTGGTCAACGTGCCCAACGACGTACACGCCCTGGTCTGCGGCGACCTCGTCGCCGCCGGGCTGCCGGTGTGCGTGGAGAAGCCGCTGGCCACCCGGGTCGAGGACGGCCGCGAACTGGTCCGCGCGGCCCGCGAGAAGGGCGTGGTCCTCTTCACCTCCTTCCACCGCCGCTACAACGACAACGTCCTGGACCTCATCGCCCGCGTCCCGGCCGGCGCCGAACTCCGGCACGTGACCGTGCGCTACCTGGAGATGATCGAGGAGCACGCCGGCGACGACCACTGGTACCTGGACCCGGAGCGCTGCGGCGGCGGATGCGTGGCCGACAACGGGCCCAACGCCTTCGACACCGTCCGGCAGATCGTCGGCGAGGTCACGGTCACCGACTCCAAGGTCGTACGGGACGCGCAGGGCACCGACCGGCAGGCCACCGTCGAACTGCGCGCCGAATCCGGCGCCACGGCACGGGTGCTGCTCGACTGGGCCTACCCGGGCGAGACCAAGGACGTCGAACTCACCCTGGCCGACGGCACCGTGCTCGTCGCCGACATGCTCGGCGGCCACGACGGCTTCAAGACCTCGCTGTGGCACGAGTACGTGGGCGTGCTGCGCGACTTCGCCTCCGCCGTGCGCGCGGGCGAGGACCGCGGCCACGGCGGCCTGGCCGCCCTGGAACTGGTGGCCGACGTCTACCGGCGCGAGGCCGAGGCGGCCGGCGCCGGCGGCACCGCTGGCCAGCACGCCGGGGGAGGCGCCCGATGAACCCCGCGGAAGACGGCGCCAAGCGCCCCGTGACCGGCGAACTGGTCAAGATCCTCACGCACAAGCGGGACGACCGGGGCATGGAGCTGACCGAGTTCGCCAGCCGCTGCGTGCGCCGCGAGGAGGTGCACGAACTGGTCACCACCGACCACGACGACACCAGCACCGGCGCCGTCATCGACCGGGTCGGCTTCCTCGGCTTCGTGGAGCTGGCCCGTGGCGGCGTCATCGACCGGGGCGACGAGGTGCGCATCAACGGCCACCTGGTCGGCACCGTGCTCGGCTTCGACTCCTGCCACTACCCGAACCACTACAACATCCTGATCAACGTCGACAAGACGGCGTCGGGGCCGGATCTCGGGCTACAGCCCGAGATGGAGGTGCGCTTTGACCCTGCGCCCTGACGGGCCGCGTCCGGCCGTGGCACCGCTGCTCGACACCCTCTCCGGCCCCGACACCCTGCGGGCCGTCCCCGCGTCCCGGCTCCCCGGGCTGGCCGCGGAGATCAGGGAGTTCATCGGGCGGGCGGTGCCGCGCCAGGCCGGGCACCTCGGGCCCGATCTGGGCGTGGTGGAGCTGACGCTCGCACTACACCGGGTCTTCGACTCGCCCCGCGACCGCCTGGTGTGGGACACCGGCCGCCAGGCGTACGTCCACGAACTGCTCACCGGCCGCCGGGACTTCACCCGGCGCCGCCGCCGCTCCGAACCGACCTGGTACGCGGCCCCGCACGGGGCCGTGGAGAACGCGCGCACGGCCACCGCCCTCTCCTACGCGGACGGCTTCGCCAAGGCGCACCAACTGCTCGGCCTGCACGACCGGCACGTGGTCGCGGTGGTCGACTGGGACGCGCTGGCCTGCGGCATGGCCTGGGAGGCGCTGAACAACCTGGCCGCCAGCCGCGACCTGCCGCTGGTGATCGTCATCCACGAGGCCATCCCGACCGCCGCGCCCGCCGCCGACGGGCTCACCGACCGCCGGCTGCTGCTGCGCCCCGCCCCCGACCGGGTCGCGCCCGACCGCCTCGCGGAGCCGGCCGGCGACGCCCTGCCGGGCAGCGCCGCCGGCGCCGGTGGCGGCATCACGCTGGTCCAGGCGCCGCCGGAGCGGGCCCAGGCCACGGAGCGGCCCCGGCCGACGCCCCGTAGCCTCTTCGACGACCTGGGCTTCGGCTACTTCGGCCCGCTGGACGGTCAGGACACGGTGGCGTTAGAGGTGGCGTTACGCCGGGCCAAGGCGCTCGGCGGGCCCGCCGTCGTGCACTGCGTCACCCGTGGCGACCCGGACCCCGGGCCCGCCGCCCAGCCCCCCGGCACCGTCCGCGGCCCCCGGCCGGCCGAACCGGCCGCCGGTCCTTCGTGGACGTCGGTGTTCTCGGAGGAGATGGTCAGGCTCGGTGGTGAGCGGGAGGACATCGTCGGCGTCACGGCGGCGATGGCGCGACCGGTGGGGTTGGAGGCGTTCGCCAAGGCGTATCCGAAGCGGGTCTTCGATGTGGGGATCGCGGAGCAGCACGCGGTGACGTCGGCCGCGGGGCTGGCCCTTGGCGGGGTGCATCCGGTGGTGGCGGTGTACGCGACGTTCCTGAACCGGGCCTTCGACCAGGTGCTGATGGACGTGGCCCTGCATGGGTGTGGGGTGACGTTCGCGTTGGATCGCGCGGGTGCGACGGGCAACGACGGGCCGTCGCACAACGGCATGTGGGACATGTCGATTTTGCAGGTGGTGCCGGGGTTGCGGGTGGCGGCGCCGCGGGATGGTGCGCGGTTGCGGGCGTTGTTGCGGGAGGCGGTGGAGGTGGAGGACGCGCCGACGGTGGTGCGTTATCCCAAGGGTGCGGTGGGTGCGGACATCGAGCCGGTGGCGTCGGTGGGTGGGTTGGATGTGCTGACGCGGGCGCGGGGTGTGTCGCGGGTGTTGTTGGTGTCGGTGGGGGCGATGGCCCAGGTGTCGTTGGAGGCGGCGGCGTTGTTGGCGGAGCGTGGGGTGGGGGTGACGGTGGTCGACCCGCGGTGGGTGAAGCCGGTGAACTCGGCGTTGGTGGGGTTGGCGGCCGAGCACGAGCTGGTGGCCACGGTGGAGGACAACGGCCGCGTCGGCGGCGTCGGCTCCGCCATCACCCAAGCCCTCCGCGACGCGGGAGTGACCACGCCCCTCCGCGACTTCGGCCTGTTACAACGCTTCTGCGAGCACGGCAGCCGCGACGAGGTGCTGGCCGAGGCCGGCCTGACCGCCCACTGCATCGCGGAGACCGTCGAAGACGTGCTGACCCCGGACGACCAGCCGTCCCTGCGCGGCGCCTCCTGACCAACCCCGACCCCTGACCAGCCCAGCTCCTGACCCCCGGCCCGTGCGAGGGGATGCCCGGCCACGCCACGGGCGGCGGCGGCGGTCAGCCGGCCGCCTCCGGCGTGGCCGGGCCGAGCGGGCGGGCCGGCGTCACGCGCCGCCGGTGGACGAGGACGTCGAACCACTCGGCCAGCGAGCCGCCCGTCATGTGGTGGTCCGGGTCGCGCCGTGGGTCGTGGCGCGGGCCGACGAGCCGCGTCGTGACGTCCCGGGCCAGCCACTCGGCGACCCGCCGTGGCGCCCGCTGGCGCAGGTCGAGGAGGAAGTCGCCCGCCCCCGCGCCGTCGAGGACCGACTCCACCAGCGGTGGCACGGGAGCGGGCACCCGGTGGTGCGGCGCCCCGGTGTACGGGGCCAGTTCGCCGGCGCCGAAGGTGAGGCCGATCGACAGGTACCGGTCCCCGAGGTCCGCGTGGAGGTGGCCGCCGGCGTTCGGGGAGAGCCCCGGCGGGTGAGGCGGGAAGCTGACGACGCGTCCGGGCGCCCTGGCCGTGTGCGAGCTGGAGGACCAGAACAGCACCCGGTGCCCGGTGTGCCGGTGCCACCACAGCACGTTCTCGGCGAACGACCGCTCGTAGTGGGCCATGTTGTGCGGGTCCAGCGGGTCGTGGCCGTGGTCGTGGAGCGCGTGGTACTGGACGATCAGCCGCGCCTGGTAGCGCGCCCAGGCGTGACCCTCGTGCCCCGGCGCCGCCGCCACCAGGTCGTGGGCCGCCCGCGCGTGCTCCCGCCAGGGCCGCCGGTCGGGCAGGGCCTGGTAGCGGCGGGTGTGGTCGGGGACCGCGCCGGGCGGGCGGAGTTCGGCGTAGTGGGAGGCCAGCTCCGCCAGCCGCTCGGGCGCGGCCCGGCGCACGTACGCGGTCACCGCGTCGTACGCCGCCGCCCCCGTCTCCCGTGGGCTGACCCCGACGACGCGCGGCGCGGCCTCCGGCCGGGCCCGGCGCAGGGCACGCAGCCAGCGGAGGAGGCCGAGCGTCTCCCCGGTACGGGAGAACGGCTCGGCGGCCCGGAGCAGCGCCGCGACGTCCCCGGCGCCGGTGCGTACGTACGCGTCGAGCGCGGCGCCGAGCGCCGCGTCCTGGTCCAGGGCGAGCACCCGGAAGTCGGCCTCGGCGAACAGCAGCCGGGCGATGCGCGCCTGGAGGGCGAGGAGTTCGCGCGCGCCCCGGGTACCGGCGCCGAACCCCGCCACGGCCGTCCGCTCACCGACCATGGCGAGCAGCGGTCGCAGGTCGTCCAGGGGCGCCAACGGGTCCGCCGTGCGCAGGGGATGCGCCGCGCCCCTGATCCACTCGCCCACCACTGCCCGGTCCGTCGCTGAGATCGTCATGCGGCCACCCTCGGGCCTCAAGCGCGGTTGAGGTCAAGCTCCGCTTGGCGCGCGGGCCGCCCGCCGGCCCGGCCGACGGATTCCGCCTCTGCCGCGCGCCCGCGCGCGTGCCGTGCGGCGACACGCGCGGGATTACGCCATGCTGGGCGCACGACCAGCGGCGCCGGCCCGGTCGGTCCCGGTGGGTGGACCGCGGGAGTGGGACATCCGACACGGGGTGTACAGGACGGCGTGTGGAAGCTTGAATACGGAGTGAAGCCGCGCGTGCACGCCAGGTGTGGGCGGCGCGCGCGAGGGGTCGCACCGGGACGGGGAAGCCCCTGGTGACTGGCAAGATCTTGCCGTATCGCCGGCCTGGGCACCTGTGTATGACAGGTTTGCCGACGGGGCGCCCAGCTCGGGCCGGCTGGCCAGGAATGACTGCTACCGGCAAGTTCTTGTCCGTAGCGACGTCACAGAACCGCTCCATAGCGTCACTCCCATGGTGTCCACGCTTACCGATGCTCCCGCCGCGCCGGTTCCGTTCTTCACTCAGGCGGAGTCCTTCAAGGAGCTATGGCCGCTCATCACCCGACATACGGATGATGTGTTCGACCGGGGCAAGTTCTCCCACGGCCGCAAGGTGGCGGAGCTTGAGCGGGCCATCGCCGACTACACAGGTGCCCGACGGGCCATCGCCGTCAACAGCGGCACCGACGCCCTGGTGATCCTGCTCCGCGCCGCCGGCATCGAGCCCGGCGACGAGGTCATCGTCCCGGCCTTCTCCTTCTTCGCCTCGGCCTCGGCCGTCAGCCTCGCCGGCGCCACGCCGGTGTTCGCGGACATCACCAACGACGGTGACTACGGGATGGACGCCGCCTCGGTCGAGGAGCTGATCACCGAGCGGACCAAGGCCATCATGCCGGCCCACCTCTTCCATCAACTGGTTGACCTGACAGCGCTGTCAGACGTCGCCCGCCGGCACGACGTCATGCTCCTCGAAGACAGCGCCGAGGCGATCGGCATGCGCTGGGACGGCACCCACGCCGGGCTCATCGGCCGCGGCGGCGTGCTCTCCTTCTTCCCGACCAAGACGCTCGGCGCCCTCGGCGACGCCGGCATGATCCTCACCAACGACGAGGAGCTGGCCGAGCAGGCGGCCGTGCTGCGCCACCACGGTCGGATGGGCAAGACCATCGACCACATCGCCGGCATCTCCAACCTCTCCGGCGTCTCCGGCACCAACAGCAAGATGGACGACGTGCAGGCGGCCATCCTGCTCGCCAAGATGACCCGCCTGGAACGCGACATCGCCCGCCGCGCCGAACTGGCGGCGGCCTACTCCGAGCGGCTGCGCGACGCCGACGGCGTGCTCGCCGTGCCGCGCGTCCTGCCGCGCTCCGTGGAAAGTGAGCCGGTCTTCTACGTCTACCAGGTGGAGGTCGAGGCCCGGGACGAGCTGGTGGCCCACCTCACGGCCCGCGGCATCGGCACCGAGACGTACTACCCGCGCCCGCTGCACACCCAGCCCTGCTTCGCCGGCACGGACGTCGGGCTGCGCCCCGGCAGCCTGCCCAACGCCGAGGCGGCCTGCGAGCGGACGCTGGCGCTGCCGCTGTA
Source organism: Streptomyces sp. MGP-BFMKR1 (assembly GCF_057766585.1). Lineage (NCBI taxonomy): Bacteria > Bacillati > Actinomycetota > Actinomycetes > Kitasatosporales > Streptomycetaceae > Streptomyces > Streptomyces sp. MGP-BFMKR1. The sequence continues at coordinate 2,610,859 of NZ_CM173408.1, read as the reverse complement.
CCCGGACCTGACCGAGGCGCAGTTGGAGACGGTCTGCGCCGCCATCTCGGACTTCTACGCCGGAAGGCGATGACATGGCCACCATTCCCTTCTTCCCCCCGGACCTCTTCGAGACGGACCGGCAGGCGTTCAAGGACCTGCTCTTCGAGGTGGGCACGGACGCCGAGCAGAAGTTCATCCTCGGCCGGCGCACCGCCGAGCTGGAGGAGGAACTGCGCCGCACGACCGAGGCGGAGCACGTCATCGCCTGCTCCAGCGGCACCGGCGGCCTCAACCTCGCCGTGCAGGCCCTGGACATCGGGCCCGGCGACGAGGTCATCGTGCCCGCGTTCTGCTGCCAGCCGGTGGCCAGCTCGGTCGCCAACTTCGGCGCCACGCCCGTCTTCGCGGACGTCGACCCGCACACGATGGTGATCGACCCGGACTCCGTCGAGGCGCTCATCACGAGCCGGACGCGCGCGGTGATGCCCGCCCACGTCTTCTCGATCATGGCCGACATGCCCCGCATCAACAAGATCGCCCACGACCGGGGCCTGAAGGTCATCGAGGACGCGGCGGTGGCCCAGGGCGCGGTGCTCGACGGCGTGCCGTCCGGCCGCTGGGGCGACCTCGGCGTCTTCTCCTTCTTCCAGGTCAAGGCGTTCGGCACGGCCGGCGAGGGCGGCGCGGTGCTCACCGACGACCCGGAGCTGGGCCGCACCGTACGGATGCTGCGCAACCACGGGCAGGACGGCATCACCCGCTTCCTGCACCACAAGATCGGCCAGAACAGCCGGTTCGACGAGATCATCGCGGCCTTCCAGCTCCACCGGCACGCCGGCTTCGAGGACCGCCTGGAGCGCCGGGCCCGCATCGCCGACTACTACACGGAGCGCTTCGAGCCGCTGGCCGGCCGGGGCGTGCTCGCGCCGCCGGCGGGGCGCAACGGCCGCTGCTACTACGTCTACTCGCTGCTCGTGGAGCGGCGCGCGGACCTGCGCGCCTGGCTGAGCGAGAAGGACATCGGCACGCACGTCTACTACCCGGTGCCGCTGCCCCTCCAGCCCGCGTTCGCGCGGTTCGCGCCCGAGGGCGTCCAGTGGCCCGGCGCGCAGCGCGCCAGCGACCAGAACCTGGCCATCCCCATCTGGCCCCACCTCTCCGACAGTCAGGTGGAATACATCGCCGACTCGGTCTGTGAATTCTTCGACTAGGGAGCGTCCTTTGACCACGAAACTGGTCGTAGTGGGGCAGGGGTACGTCGGCCTGCCGTTGGCCGTGGCCGCGGCCGAGCACGGATACCAGGTCGTCGGCTACGACACCGACGAGTCCCGCGTGAAGAAGCTGGCCGTGGGCGACTCGTTCGTCGGGGACGTCACCTCGCGGCGCCTGGGCGCCGTCATCGACCGGGGCACCTACCGGGCGAGCATCGACACCGAGGACCTGGACGCCTTCGACATCGCGGTCATCACCGTTCCCACCCCGCTGCACGAGGGCGTGCCGGACCTGTCCTACATCGAGGCGGCGGGCAGGGCGCTGGCCGCCCGGCTGCGGCCGGGCGCCACCGTCATCCTGGAGTCGACCAGCTACCCGGGCACCACCGAGGAGGTGCTCGCGCCGATCCTGCGCGACGGCTCGGGACTGGAGCCCGGCGCGGACTTCCACCTCGGGTACAGCCCCGAGCGCATCGACCCCGGTAACCCGGAGTGGACCTTCGAGACCACGCCCAAGGTCGTCTCGGGCATCGACGCGGCCTCGCTGGAGCGGGTGCGGGCCTTCTACGCGGACATCGTGCACGAGGTGGTGTTGGCGAAGGCCCCGCGCGTCGCCGAGCTGGCGAAGGTCATGGAGAACACCTTCCGGCACGTCAACATCGCGCTGGTCAACGAGTTGGCCACGCACGCCGAGGGCATCGGCGTCGACGTGTGGGACGCCCTGGAGGTCGCCGCGACCAAGCCGTTCGGCTTCATGCGCTTCACTCCGGGCCCCGGCGTCGGCGGCCACTGCCTGCCGGTGGACCCGCTGTACCTGTCGTGGAAGGTCGAGCGCGCGTCCAGCAAGCGGTTCCGCCTGGTGGAGCTGGCCGACGAGCTGAACAACGCCATGCCGGAGTACGTCGTCCGCAAGCTGACCCGCGGCCTGGACCGGCGGCACCAGACGGTGACCGGCGCGCGCATCCTGATGCTCGGCCTGGCCTACAAGCCGGGCACCGGCGACATCCGCGAGTCGCCCGCGCTGCCCATCGCCAAGCTGCTGATCGAGGCCGGCGCCACGGTGCGCTTCGCCGACCCGCACGTCACCGAGGAGCCCGGCATACCCGGGCTCACGCAGGTGAAGCCGGACCCGGAGGAGGTCTCCCGGGCGCACGCCGTCCTGATCGTCACCGACCACGACGAGTTCGACTACGAGGCCATCGCCGCATCGGCCCGCTACATATTCGACTGCCGACACCGTCTGCCGCTCTCGAAGGACATCGAGTCGCTATGAGCCCGGCCGCCCCAGGTCACCCCGCGCCCGCCCCCGCCACCGAGCCCACCGCGGAGCCCATCGTGGGCGCGGCACCGTCCACCGCCGGATCGCCGCCCGAGAAGGCGACCGAGACCCTGCACCGAGTCATTATCCGTTTTGCGGGTGATTCGGGTGATGGTATGCAGTTGACGGGTGATCGGTTTACTTCGGAGACGGCGTCGTTTGGGAATGACTTGTCGACGTTGCCGAATTTCCCGGCGGAGATTCGGTCGCCGGCTGGGACGTTGCCGGGTGTGTCATCGTTCCAGTTGCATTTCGCGGATCATGACATTCTGACGCCGGGGGATGCTCCGGATGTGTTGGTCGCGATGAATCCGGCGGCGTTGAAGGCGAACGTGGGGGATCTGCCGGCGGGTGCGGTGTTGATCGTGAACACGGATGAGTTCACGAAGCGTCCGATGGCGAAGGTGGGGTATGCGACCAGTCCGTTGGAGGACGGGTCGCTGGAAGCGTTCCAGGTGCATGGGGTGCCGTTGACGACGTTGACGGTCGAGGCGCTGAAGGAGTTCGGTCTCAGTCGTAAGGAGGCTGAGCGGAGTAAGAACATGTTCGCGCTTGGCCTGTTGTCGTGGATGTATCACCGTCCGACGGAGGGTACTGAGGCGTATTTGCGGAAGAAGTTCGCGAAGAAGCCGCAGTTGGCGCAGGCGAACGTGACCGCGTTCCGGGCGGGGTGGAACTTCGGGGAGACCACGGAGGACTTCGCGGTCTCCTATGAGGTGGCTCCGGCCTCGTCCGCGTTCACCGCGGGGGTGTATCGCAACATCTCGGGGAACCTGGCGTTGGCCTACGGTCTGGTCGCCGCGTCCGTGCAGGCGGAGTTGCCCCTGTTCCTGGGCTCTTACCCGATCACTCCGGCGTCGGATATTTTGCACGAGCTGTCGCGGCACAAGAATTTCGGGGTGCGTTCGTTCCAGGCTGAGGATGAGATCGCGGGGATCGGGGCGGCGTTGGGGGCGGCCTTTGGTGGGTCGTTGGCGGTGACGACGACCTCGGGGCCTGGGGTGGCGCTCAAGTCGGAGACGATCGGGTTGGCGGTCTCGCTGGAACTTCCCCTGGTGGTGGTGGATATTCAGCGGGGTGGGCCCTCGACGGGGTTGCCGACCAAGACGGAGCAGGCGGACTTGTTGCAGGCCATGTATGGCCGTAACGGTGAGGCTCCGGTACCGATCGTGGCGCCGTCGACGCCGGCGGACTGTTTTGATGCGGCGTTGGAGGCGGCGCGGATCGCGTTGGTGTATCGCACGCCGGTGTTCCTGCTCTCGGATGGGTATTTGGCCAATGGTTCGGAGCCGTGGCGGGTGCCGGATGTGGCGGGGTTGCCGGATTTGCGGGTGCGGTTCGCCTCAGAACCCAATCATGAGTTGGCGGATGGGTCGCGGGTGTTTTGGCCCTACAAGCGGGACGCGGTGACGTTGGCGCGGCCGTGGGCGGTGCCGGGCACGGCGGGGTTGGAGCACCGGATCGGCGGGATTGAGAAGCAGGATGGCAGTGGGAACATCTCCTACGATCCGGCTAATCACGAGCTGATGGTCCACACCCGTCAGGCCAAGATCGATGGTATTGCGGTCGAGGACGTACGGGTGGATGACCCGGGTGGGGCGCGGGTGTTGGTGTTGGGGTGGGGCTCGACGTATGGGCCGATCGCTGCGGCGGTGCGGCGGTTGCGGGGCGAGGGTGTGGCGTTGGCGCAGGCCCACTTGCGGCATCTCAATCCCTTCCCGGCGAATCTGGGCGAGGTGCTTGCCTCGTATGAGCGGGTGGTGATCCCGGAGATGAATCTGGGACAGCTCGCGACGTTGATCCGCGCGAAGTACGCGATCGATGCCCGGTCCCACACCCAGGTCAACGGAATGCCGTTCAAGGCCGAGGAGTTGGCCAACGCGTTGAAGGAGGCCATCAATGCCTAACCCCACCACACCCACCAGTGCTACCACGCCCGGTGCTGCCGCGTCCGCTACTGCCACCACGCCTGCCGTTTCTCCTGCTGGTTCGCAGGGTGGGGGGCGGGGGTTGTTGTCGTTGGTGCCGCGGGCTGAGGGTAAGCAGTCGATGAAGGACTTCAAGTCCGATCAGGAAGTGCGGTGGTGTCCGGGGTGTGGGGACTACGCGGTGTTGGCGGCCGTGCAGGGCTTCATGCCGGAGTTGGGCCTGGCGCGGGAGAACATCGTGTTCGTGTCCGGGATCGGGTGTTCCAGCCGTTTCCCGTACTACATGAACACCTACGGCATGCACTCCATCCACGGGCGGGCGCCGGCGATCGCGACGGGGTTGGCGACCTCACGACGGGACCTGTCGGTCTGGGTGGTCACCGGTGATGGGGACGCGCTCTCGATCGGCGGGAACCACCTCATCCACGCGTTGCGACGCAACGTGAACCTGAAGATCCTGTTGTTCAACAACCGGATCTACGGGCTGACCAAGGGCCAGTACTCCCCGACCTCGGAGGTCGGGAAGATCACGAAGTCGACCCCGATGGGTTCCCTGGACGCCCCCTTCAACCCGCTCTCACTCGCGTTGGGCGCCGAGGCTTCGTTCGTGGCGCGGACGGTGGACTCAGACCGCCAGCACCTGACGAGCGTGTTGCGGGCGGCGGCAGCCCATCCGGGCACGGCGTTGGTGGAGATCTACCAGAACTGCAACATCTTCAACGACGGCGCCTTCGAGGTCCTAAAAGACAAGGACCGCGCGCTGGAGGCCGTGATCCGACTGGAGCACGGCCAGCCGATCCGCTTCGGCGCACCCGCCGAAGACGGACTGGGCTCCAAGGGCGTGGTCCGCGACCAGGCCAGTGGAGACCTGCGGGTGGTGGACGTGCGGGAGGAAGGCACGGACGGGGTGTTGGTTCACGACGCCCGGGCCGCGTCCCCGACCACCGCGTTCGCGCTGACCCGACTCGCGGACGCCGACACCCTCCACCACACCCCCATCGGCGTGTTGCGGAGCGTGGAACGCCCGGTCTACGACACGTTGATGAGCGACCAACTCGACCAGGCCATCGAGGCCCAGGGCAAGGGCGACCTCGCCACCCTCCTCGCCGGCAACGACACCTGGACCGTCACCCACTGAACCCAGCACACACCGCCGTCGGTCTGGCCGCTCAACTCGCCCGGCCGTCACGGCGGTGGCCTGTCCGGCGTGCTGCCCGATGAGAGGGACACCGGGCAGCGGTGCGCGTGAGCTGGAGCGTACGCGCGCTCGGTGGGAACGCGCGTAACACCCGTACGACCCGGACGGGCCGAGGGAGAGTTCGGACCATCCGCCGCGTGTGCGGAAACGATTACGCCACGGAGTTACTTGCCGTGCGCGTGCGCGTGCACCGATGCGGGATGGGAGGTGTGAAGGGCGGGCGAGGGCTGGCTGGGCAGGGTGGGCGACGACGAGTAGCGCGCGAGGTCGAGCGCCAGGACGGAGTCGGTGCCCGCGGGGCTGTCGATGACCGGGTCGCAGGCCAGCACCGCCTGGTGCAGATTGCGCATCCGCGGCGACGGTTCCAGGCCGAGTTCGTCGTGCAGCACCTGGCGCAAACGCTTCACGACTTCGAGGGACTGCGCGCGCCGCCCTGAGCGGTAGAGGGCCAGCATGAGCTGCGCGTGCAGGTTCTCGTGCGTGGGGTACTTGGTGACCAACGCGCTGAGTTCGCCGAGGAGTTCGTGGTGCCGGCCTAGTCGCAGGTCCGCGTCGATGCGCTGTTCGTGGACGCTGATCCGGTCCTCTTCCAGGCCCACCAGGTGGGCTCGGAGCACCGGACCCGCCTGGACGTCGGAGAGCGCGGAACCCTGCCACATGGTCAGCGCACGGGTCAGGAGCGCGGACGCGGCGTGGTCGTCGCGGTGCAGTTGGGCGCGGCCTTCGCGCACCAGCGACGTGAAGATATTGACGTCGAGTTCATCGTTGCGGACCGCGAGCAAATAGCCGCCATCGCGGGTCTCCAGAACGCGACGCGCAGCTTGTAAACTGCCGATGCGCGGGACTCTGCGCAGTGTGCGCCGCAGTTGGAGGATATAGGACTGCAGGGTGGACAGCGCCGTGTTGGGTGGCGACGTTTCCCACAGTTCATCTATGCAGGTGCTGGTGGAAACGACCTGATTGGCGTTGAGGAGCAGCAGGGCCAGAAGCTGCCGTTGCTTTGGTGCGGTTGGGGTATAAGAACGCCCCTGCTCGTTCATGCGAAGCGGGCCCAATATGGCAAATTCCATGACGTTCTCGTTCACCTTCCAGAAGAGTGTGACGAGAGGCTCGATGAGAGGGACGCGTGGAGAGGCCACGCAGGCAAGACGCCATGACAGCACCGGGATTCGCCTTGCCGCTGGTCCCCGTGTGGGCCGCTCCGCTGGGGGACGGGCGTCCGTCGCTGTTCCGTCGTGCCTGTTTCCGTATGGCCTTGCTGCGTCGCCTGTTCATCCCCCCGTGGCTGAAAGTCGAGCAAATCTGGAGCCAGCAGGCAGTCTATGTCACCTCAAGTCGGTCGTTCAACAGTTCACCAGTGAGTCGATAGTTCCGCATGATGGGGCGCCTTCGGTCTTCGAACGATCCAGATAGTAACCCGCTTTGAGCCGAGCACCTATGGTCCTTCCAGCTCTGCGGCGGATGGTCATCCCACTGCCTAATTCGCCCGACCGCCGACCACCTTGGCCCGCTGGTCTAGGCCAGATGCGGAGTTGATCAGCGTACCCGGTCGATGGTGGTGGTGTGCGGGGCGATCCGCAATGCCGTGAGACGCGAGAACCCCCGGCGCCGGAGGGGGCGTCGGGGGTTCTGCTTGTATTCAAGAGGTGAACGGAGCGGGGCGCTAACCCCCTTATGCGTGACGGGAGTTGTGCGGCGCGTGACCCGCGGAACGGCGTGGCCGATTCGCGCGTCCCCGTCTCGCGGGTTCGCCTTACGCGGCGCTGGTCAGCTCCCAGTGCGGGACGCGCTCGTAACGCGGCTGCCACACGGTGCGGCACAGGAAGCGCAGCGGCGGCGAGAGCAGGTCCAGGATCTGGCTCCGGGTGCTGTCCGGCGCGCCGTCGAGCAGCCAGGGGAAGAAGGATGGGGCGCCCTTATAGCCGACCTGGCGGCGCTGTTCGTCGCAGTAGGCACGCCATTCCTGCTGGCTGAGCACGCTTTGCAGGAGCGGAATCGCCTCCGCCTCCTCGTGGTCGAGGTGGCGCAGGAGCGAGGTGGAGAAGTCCTCGGCGTACTCGCGCAGTCGAAAGCGGCGGTCGTGCGAGAGGGCCGCGTCGATCTTCCTGATCAGCGGGTCCATCTCGGCGTTCTCGGCCTCCATGGACTCCAGGAGTTCCAGCTCCCGGGGCCGGCCGGCCAGTCGCGCGCGCAGCGCGGGCCACAACACCGAGTCCTTGGCGGAGCGCTGCATCGCCATATGCCGCTTGAATGTCTGCCAGCCCGCGCGAATGGACGCGCCGTCGCGCACGTCTTCGCTGTAGGAGGCAGACATCAGCAGGGCCGCGTCGCGCCGGAAGGCATTGTGTACCGCGTACGTTAGCGTCAGATCGGGCCGGCACTGGTCGCGAGTTCCCGCTATGGCGCTCAAGAGCTGCCTCCTCATGGTGAGAAGTCTGGTGCAGGTTGCTCCGAATCTTTGGAACAGTGTGCACCCCAAATACCTCCGGTGCAAGTTGTTCCATACCGCGGAATGGGCGGTTGATCGGCGAACTAATTCGGCGGGTCTCCGGAATTCCGGCAATTCGGACCGTGAAGGCGGTCGGCCGCGCCTTGCCATAATCGCGCCACGTCGCCGTGCGGGTACAGCGCGTATCTCAACTGGACCCCTCATCGCGTGAATTGGCCGGCCGCCGACCGCCACCGGTCGCCGCCGTGCCGCCGCGCGCGCCGCCCCGCGACGGTACGGCGGTTTCACGCCGCGCGCCGGTGGCCGGGACCGGACGGGGCGGCTGGACGTCATCCGGCCAACCCCTCACGGGCCGGTCTCGGGGCGGGCGGACCCCGGGGGCGCCCCGAGGCGGTACGTACGTGCCGAGACGCTACGTCCGCGACGCTACGCGCCGACGGGGGTGACGAGTTGGTCGGTCATGAGCTGGCTCAGGGCGCGGTGTCGGGCGCTCTCCCGCGAGTGCGGCCAGATCAGCGCGAGCGCCGACGGCGGCAGGTCGGTGACCGGGACGAAGGCGACGTCGCGACGGTTCTGGTGGGTGGCGGTGGGGGCGCAGAGCAGCATGGTGCCGAGTCCGGCCGCCACGGCGGTCAGCCCCTCCTGGAGGGTGCGTACCTGAGGGCCCGGCGCGACGGGCCGCCCGCTCGGGGTGGTGGTCGGGGCCATGAACTCCCGCCAGTAGCGGGGGGCCGGGCCGCGCAGGCCGATCAGGCGGCAGTCGGCCAGCTCCTCCGCGCCGAGCGTGGCACGCCCGGCCAGCGGGTGGCCCAGCGGGACGGCGAGCAACTGCGGCTGTCGCGAGAAGACGGACCCGATCACGAGGTCGGGCTCGGCCACCGGCAGGCAGACGATCGCGGCGTCCACGTCGCCGCGCCGCACGGCGCCGAACGGGTCGGCCAGCGGTATCTCCACCGGCGCCACCTCACAGTGCGGGTGGCGCTCGCGGAAGGCGCTGAGCGCCCCCATCACGCGCTCGTCGGCCGAGCCGAGGAAGCCCACCCGCAGCGTGCCCTCAAGGCCGCCCCGGGCGCTGGCGCGGGCCCGCTCCACCGTGGCGCGCAGCGCCTCGTAGGTGGGCCGCAGCTCGGACAGGAAGCCCTCGCCGAGCGGGGTGAGGGACACCCGGCGGCTGGTGCGCTCCAACAGGCGCCCCCCGATCCGCCGTTCCAGGGCGCCGAGCAACTGACTGACCCGGCTCTGCGAGACGTACAGCCGCTCGGCGGCCCGGCCGAAGTGCAGCTCCTCGCTCAGCACCAGGAAGCACTCCAGCTCCCGGATCTCCACGCCGCTCATGCCAAGCCCTCCTCGCGCGGGCCCGTGCCGCCCGTCCTCCCGTCCGTGCGCGGCGCGCCCGGCGCCGGCCCGCACCGCGAGCCGGTGCCCGCGGGCCCGTCGATGAGCCTGGCTCATTCAAGGATGAGGGGTTCGGCGTTGTTCCCGGTCGATGCCCGGGCCAAGGCTTGAGCCATGTCCGAGAACCGCAAGCCCGCGCCCGCGACGGGCGCAGCCCCCTCCCCGGCCGCCCCCGAATCCGCGCCCACGACGCCCGCCACAAGCGCCGCCACCGGCCCGACCACCCCAGGCCCCGGGGCGCGGGAGTGGCTGGCCGTGCTGTCGGTGGCGGTCGGCATCTTCGCCGTGGTGACCACCGAGTTGCTGCCGGTCGGCCTGCTGACCTCGATCGGCTCGTCGCTGGACGTCAGCGACGGCACGGCGGGGCTGGCGATGACGCTGCCGGGGCTGGTGGCCGCCGTCGCCGCGCCGCTGCTCGCCGTGTTCGTCGGGAGGCTGGACCGCAAACGGGTGCTGATCGCCCTGATGGCGCTGCTCGCCGGGGCGAACCTGGTCTCCGCCCTCGCGACCAGCTTTCCCGTACTGCTCACCGCGCGGGTGCTGGTGGGCCTGAGCATCGGCGGCGTGTGGGCCATCGCCGCGGGGCTCGCGGTGCGGCTGGTGCCGGCGCGGGCCGTCGCCACCGCCACCTCGGTGATCTTCGGCGGGATCGCGGTGGCCTCGGTGCTCGGCGTGCCGGCCGGCACGCTCATCGGCGACCTGGCCACCTGGCGGGCCGCGTTCTGGGTGATGGGCGCGCTGGCGCTGGCGGTGCTGGTGGCGATGGCCGTACTGCTGCCGCCGCTGCCGGCGACGCGGTCGGTCCGGCCGCGTGAGCTGCCCGCGCTGCTGCGCGAGCCCACCCTGCGGATCGGCCTCGTCGCCACGGCGCTGCTTGTCACCGGGCACTTCGCCGCGTACACCTACGTGCGCCCGGTCCTGGAGGAGGTGTCCGGCGTCGGCTCGGGACTGGTCAGCACGCTGCTGCTGGTGTACGGGGTGGCCGGCGTCGCCGGGAACTTCCTGGCCGGCGCGCGCGCCCAGCGCGATCCGCGTGGTGCGCTGATGACCCTCTCGGCGCTGTTGGCCACCGCCGTCGTGCTGATCGCGCTCGTCGGCGCGTCCACGCCCGGCGCGGCGGTGCTGCTCGTGGTGTGGGGGCTGGCGTACGGGGGCGTCTCCGTCAGCGCGCAGGCGTGGATGCTGCGGGCCGCTCCGCAGGCGCGCGAGGTGGGGTCGGCGTTGTTCGTGTCGGTGTTCAACCTGGCGATCTCGCTGGGCGCGCTGCTCGGCGGGCGGGCCGCCGACGGGGTGGCCCTGTCCAGCGTGTTGTGGTGCGGCGGCGCGCTCGCCGCGCTGGCCCTGGCGAACCTGTGGGTGTTCGGCCGGCGCGTGATGCCCCGGCGGGCGTAGCGCCGGGCACGGCGGCCCGGCGCCCCGTCGCCCCGTCGCCCGGCGCGGCGCCCCTGAGTGTCGGGGCTGACGAGAGCGCGGCACCGGCCCGGGTGTGGCGAGCCCGGGCCGGTGAGCCGGTGCGCGGAGGGGCCGGGGTCCGGCCGGCGCTCACTGGGCGGCGAAGACCCCCAGCGCGTCGTACGCGATCCAGGAGCCGCTGGTCTTGCGCAGCCGCAGCACGTTCTCGCCGGCCGTGAACAGGTCGGCGGCCAGCGGGAACTCGTAGTACGAGGGCTTGAGCGCGCTGCCCACGCGGGTGGCGTCGCCCTCGAGCGAGCCACGGGTGGCGCCGCCCTGGAACTGGAGGGTGCGCACCGGGCGGCCGTTGAGGGTGACCTCGGCGGCGCCGGCGGCGGTCGCGTGCGCGTCGATCAGCCACAGGGCGCAGGCCAGGTCGGCCTTCGGGGCGGCGGCCAGGTCGAAGCGGAGCGTGAAGGTGTGCTCCTTGCGCCCGCCCCACGCGTCGCTCGGCCCCGGGTGGAGGTAGCTCCAGTCGCGGCCCGGCGTGGAGGTGCCGTACCGGTAGTCGACGCCGGCCGGGAAGGCGGTGCGGTAGCGCGCGCTCTGGTCCGGCGACAGGGCGAACTCCAGGCCCTTGTGGTCGAAGTCACCGACCCGCGCCACCGCTCGGCCGGCGGCGACGGAGCGCGCGTTGACGGCCGACACGGGGCGCGCCGGCCGGGTGCGGGCGCCGGAGGAGACGACGGCGACGACGGTGTAGTGCCGCTTCCGCGGCTCGGGGCCCACCCGGTGGGTCAGGTGCGGGTAGAGGGTGCGTCCGAGCAGCGTCGCCGAGTGGGCGAGGTCGCCGCCCCGGTCGGCGCGCTCGGAGACGTACACCTCGTAGTGGTCCACGAGTTGCCCGCGCCGCGGGCGGTAGGAGTGCCAGGTCAGTTCGACGGTGGCGAGCCCGCCGGTGGCGGTGAGGCCGGAGACGGCGCCCGGGGTGTGGTCCCAGCGCCCGCGCCCCGCGCGGGTGGCGCTGGCGGCGGTCGTGGCCGGGTCGGTCGTGTCGGTCATGGTCAGCTCACCTTCTGCATGCCGGGGCGGCCGTGCTCGACGCGGAAGCGGTCGAGGGAGAAGCCGGCCGCCTGGTTGTCGGCGCGGACGTAGGGGACGGCGCGGTACTCGGCGGTGATCGCGCCCGCGTCGGCGTGGCCCAGGACGTAGCCGCGGCGGCCGTCGTAGAACGACATCCAGGGGTGCTGCATCCAGTCCTTGGCGTAGTTGTCGCTCGGCGCGCCGTCACCGTCGGAGGCGATCGAGGTGCCGAGGAACTCGCTGCTCACGACGGCGGAGTCGGGGTCGGCGAAGTCGGCGAGCAGGTCGCCGGCGATGGAGCGGTGGCAGTCGCCGGTGAAGACGACGGAGGGCGCGACGCCCCGCTCGCCGAGCACGTCGAGCAGCCGCTGCCGGGCGGCCGGGTAGCCGTCCCACTGGTCGACGCGGTTCTCGGTCACCTTGACCATGCCGACCTGCTGGAGCAGCAGGTTCCAGCGGGTGTCGGCGGTGCGCAGGCCGCGGTAGAGCCACTGTTCCTGCGCGGCCCCGAGCATGGAGCGGCCGGGCGCGTACTGCTCCTCGGTGTTCGCCGGCTTGGGGTCGCGGTACTGGCGGCCGTCGAGCACGTGCAGCGTGGCGAGCCCGCCGTAGCGCAGCCGGCGGTGCAGGCGCGCGTCCGGGCCCTGCGCCAGCGCGAGCGGCGGCAGCGGGCAGTTCTCGTAGTACGCGCGGTAGGCCACCGCCCGGCGGAGGAGGAAGTCCTCCTCGCTCAGGCCGTAGTACGACTTCTCGTCGGCGTAGTCGTTCTGCACCTCGTGGTCGTCCGGGGTGAGTATCCAGGGCGCCGCCGCGTGCGCCGCCTGGAGGTCCGGGTCGGTCTTGAACAGGGAGTAGCGCACCCGGTAGTCGGCGAGGGTGTTGGTCTCCAGCTCGTGCCGGGGGCCGGGCGCCGGGGCGGCGCGCCACATGTTGGCGGCGGTGATGCCGTACTCGTAGACGTAGTCGCCGAGGAAGAAGACCACGTCGGGGTCGCGGGCCACCAGGCCGCGGTAGGCGGAGAAGTGGCCGTGGTACCACGCCTGGCAGGAGGCGGTGGCGAAGCTGAACGCGGCGCGCGAGTGGGCGCCCGGCGCGGTGCGGAACCGGCCGACGGGGCTGGTGTGGCCCTGGGCCTGGAACCGGTAGAAGTACTGGCGCCCCGGGCGCAGGCCGCGCACCTGCGGGTGCACGGAGTGGCCCAGCTCGGGCAGGGCCAGCGCGGTGCCGGCGCGTACGACGCGGCGGAACCGCTCGTCCTCGGCGACCTGCCAGCGCACGTCGTAGCCCGCGCGGGCCATGCCGCCGTGCCCGTCGTCGGCCAACGGCCGCGGCGCCAGCCGGGTCCACAGCACGATGCCGTCGGAGGCCGGCTCGCCGCTGGCCACGCCGAGCCGGAACGGGTCGTCGCGCAGCCGCGGAGCGCCCCCCGCCGCCTCGGCCTGGCCGGCCAGCCCGGCACCGGCGAGCAGCGCGCCGACGCCGACGCCGGCCGCTTGCAGGAACAGGCGCCGATCCAGGCCGTTGGACGAAGGGGGTGCAGCACTCATGTGTCTCTCCCAGGCGGGGGTGCGGGATCCGGGGAGAGCGTGGGCGCGTGGGGTGGCCGGCGCGCGGCGGACAGGCGAAGACGCGTCGGACGGAAGGGAGACGTTTGGGCCCGTACCGCTGCCGTCACCGAGGGTGTGTGCCCGGCTCCGGGCTCCGTCCGCTCCCGTGGTCGGTCGCCGAGCCGGGCGGAACGGCTCAGCCGGGCAGTTCCGTGCCCGCCGGCAGTTCGATGCCGAAGTCGGTGGCCAGGGTGCGCAGTACCTCCGCGTTGTCGCGCAACGCGCGCTCGTGCACGGTGCCGTCGCCGTGCGTGCGCACGAGTTGCCGGTCGAAGAGCGCCAGATGGGAATCGACGCCGGGGCGTTGCGCGAAGAACCGGTGCCGGAACGGGGAGCGCGGGTAGGTGGCCACGAACCAGTTGGCGACCTCGAAGTCGGGGCCTTCGAAGGGTTCCTCGGTGAACTCGTAGAGATCGTTCCAGCCGCCCCCGTTCGGCGCCAGTTGCAGCACCCACAGGTCCTGGCGCCCCGCGTGCGGCTCGTGCACCAGACGCACCCGCCACGCGCCGCGCTCCACGGCGGTGTCGGCCACCAGCGGAACGGCCTCCAACAACCCCGTGGTGCCGAATCCGACATCGGCGAGATAAGGCGTTTCCGCATCCGGTACGCGTACCATGAGCGCCATATGCGTACGCGGTCTTGTCGGGGTTTCCCCGCGTACGCTCGCCCGTACCCGGGTGGCGAGGTAGGTCACCTCGAACCCGAAGGCGCGCAGCGCCGCCGCGAGCAGTGTGTTGTGTTCGTAGCAGTAGCCGCCGCGGGCCGAGCGGACGAGTTTGCGCTCCAGGTCGGGCAGGGCCAGTGAGGGCGCCGAACCGCTCACCGCCTCGGTGTTCTCAAAGGGGATGTGGAGCACGTGCGCGCGGTGCAATGAGCGCAACGTCCGGGCGTTCGCCACGCGTTCACCCGACCACTGAATCCGCGCCAGATAGGCGGTGAGATCCAGTTCACTCGTGCCGTGGGTGGCGGGCATGGACAACTCCTCGGGTAGGGGCCGTGAAATCCCGGCGCTGACGTCATTGACGCTAGTTCGACCAGCTCGCGTCGGCGTCGGGCCGGCGGGGGACCCGGCCTACTCCGCGGGGCTTAGGGCCGGACGCGTACCCGCCCCTCCGTCAGCCGGCGGAGGCGACGCTGCGTACGGAAAGCGGACGGCCCGCCGGGCCCCGCACGGCTTTCCGCGTTACGCGGTGTAACTCCACGTCTGGCGGGGGTGATGGGGGTGGCGCTTATTCCCTCGCGAAGGCGACAAAGAACGACCCTTCGGAAGTCTCGGTCAGACGGGCTTAATACTTCGCCCGCTGTGCCGCGTGGGTTACGATGGCCGTGTCGGATCAGTAATGCGCAGCGCCGCCACGACCCTGCCGGGCGTATGGTAATGCGCGGGACAACGGGGGATTTGACGGTTTTGCTCCAACGCTACGCCTATTTTTCGTGGCCGCAGTTCGATTCGCATTCGGCGAATTTCGTGCCAGCGCGCCGGTGTTGCATCCTGCGCGCGGCTGGCAAGTGACTCCTGACTTCCCCTATCTAGTTTTCGAAAAGCAGTTGAAGCGGGATATTCATATCTGCGGAGCGGCCATCTCTTTGTGAAAGGGTGGAGGGAGCACCG
The DNA here is from genome assembly GCF_057766585.1 of Streptomyces sp. MGP-BFMKR1. Classification (NCBI taxonomy): domain Bacteria; kingdom Bacillati; phylum Actinomycetota; class Actinomycetes; order Kitasatosporales; family Streptomycetaceae; genus Streptomyces; species Streptomyces sp. MGP-BFMKR1. The sequence continues at coordinate 2,595,684 of NZ_CM173408.1, read as the reverse complement.
TAATGCGGCTTGAGCGCGGTCCTTTTGTTGAGCGGCATGGCGAATCCGAGGCAATCGATACGGCGATCAAGAACTGTCACGCCGGGGACGGGCAGCTCCTGATATTTGAGGGCGCCCTGGGCCTCGGCAAAACGGCCCTGCTCAACGAGGCCAAGAAGCGGGCCCTGGACGCGGGTTTCGTGCTGCTGTTCGCGCGCGGGAGCGACTTCGAGGCCGGTTTCCCGTACGGCATCGTGCGGCAGCTCTTCGAACCCTGGCTGGCCGCCGCCAGCCAGGAGGAGCGGGACGCGGTGCTCTCGGGGCCCGCGCGCCTGGCGGCTCCCCTCTTCGAGTACGGCAGCGGCGGCGTCGCCACCGGCGCCGGGCCCGAGCAGCGGCAGGCTGTGCTGCACGGGCTGTACTGGATGTGCGTCCACCTCGCCCGCCGCGCGCCGTTGTTGCTGCTCCTGGACGACCTGCACTGGGCCGACGTCTCCTCGCTCCAGTTCCTGCACTACATGGAGGGCCGCCTGGAGGGGCACGCTATCGTGGTGTGCGCGGCCACCGAGTCGGTGGACGGCGGCCAGCGCGCCGACATCAACCAGGCGTTGCTGTCCTCCACCTCGGCTCACCTGATGCCGGTGAGCGCGCTCAGCGAGGAGGGCGTACGGGCCTTCGTCTCCGGCACGTTGGCGGTGCCGGGGCCCGACGACGCGTTCGTCCGCGCCTGTTACACGGCCACCGGCGGTAACCCGTTCTTCCTGCGCGAACTCCTCGCCGCCGCCGGGGCCGGCGCGCTCGGCGACCCTCGGTCCATCGCCCGCACCGGGCCGCGCAACATCGCCCGCGTCGTGCTGCGCCGGCTCCAGCAACTGCCCGAGCCACTGGCCGAGCACGCCACCCGGCTCGCCCGCGCACTGGCCGTGCTCGACTCGCCCGGCGAGCCCGCCGCGCCGCACGCGGCCCACGTCGCCCAGGTCGCCGAACTCGACGCGGCCGAGGCCGCCGACGCCATCAGCACGCTGATGGACCTCGGCATCGTGCACGACCAGGCCCCGCTGCGCTTCGCCCAACCCATCGTGCGCACCGCCATCTACGAGCACCTGCCGCTGCCCTACCGGCACCGGGCGCACGCCCGCGCGGCCAAGGCCCTGCACGCGGCCGGCGCCCCCAGCTCCCAGGTCGTCCCGCTGCTGCTGCCGCTGCCGCCGTCCGGCGACGCCTGGACCGCCGGCGTCATCGCCGCGGCCGGGCGCGAGGCCCTGGCGGCGGGCGACCCGGCCGCCGCCGCGCCGCTGCTGCGCCGCGCGCTCAACGAGCCGGCGCCCACCGGCGCGCTGCCCGCGCTCCTCGCCCAGCTCGGCGGCGCCGAACTGCGGCTGCGCGACCCGGAGGCGCTGGGCCACCTCGGGGAGGCGCTGGAGCTGACGGACGACCCGGTGAGCCGGGCCGGCATCGTTGTCGACATGAGTGCCGCGCTGATCGCCGCGGCGCGTTACGAGGACGCCTTAGCCCTGCTCCAGCAGGTGCACAACGAGGTGCGGGGCCTGGACCGGGACGTGGAGCTGCGGCTCCATTCGGAGATCGTCAAGGTCGCCCAACTCACCCCGCGTACCCGCCCCCTGGCCATGCGCGAGCTGAGCCGCCTCGACCGCACCGTGGTCGGCGAGGCCGGGGCGACCGCCGCGCTGGTCGGCGCCCAGCAGACGTTCGAGGCGTTGATCAGCGGCGGCACCGCCGACGCGGTGGTGGCCAGCGGCGAACGGGCGCTGTTGCAGGGCCCGCTGATCGACCCGCCGGACGGCGGCGCGCAGGCGGGCTGGCTGATCGCGCTGGCCTTCGCCTGCTGCGACCGGCTCCTGGAGGCCGACCGGCTGTTGGAGGACGCGCTACGCGAGTCCGAGGAGCGGGGCATGCACCTGGCCACCGTGGACCTGCGGGCCCTGCACGCCTGGGTGCGGTTCCAGCGCGGCATGCTGGCCGAGGCGGAGACGGACGGCTCGCTGGCGCTCGGGTCCACGGACGAGGCCGGGGTGCCGCCGATGGGCATGCCGTTCGCGGCCGGCGCGCTCATCGACGCGCTGGTGGCCCAGGGGCAGACCCGGATCGCCATGCGCGTCATCGACCGGTGCGGCCTCGGCGCCGACATCTCCCGCCAACCGCCCTACCTCCCGCTGGTCATGGCCCGTGGCCGGCTGCGGATCGCGCAGGGCGAGACCGAGGCGGGCGTCGGCGACCTGCTGCGGGCCGCCGACGCGCTGCGCGACTGGGGCACCGACTGCCCGGCGCTGAGCCCGGCGGCCGAGGCCGCCGCCGCGCTGGCCCGCATCGGCCGCACCGAGGAGGCGCGGCGGCTGGCGGCCGACTGCCTGGCCGCCGCGCGCCGCTTCGGCACCCCGCGCACCGTCGCCGGCGCCCTCGTCGCCAGCGGCCTGGCCACGGGCGGCCGGGCCGGGCTGCGGCAGTTGGAGGAGGCGGTGACCCTGTTGCAGGACAGCCCCGCGCTGTTGGAGCGCTGCCTGGCCCTGGTCGAGTGCGGTGCCGCGCTGCGCGAACACGAACAGACCGACCAGGCCAGGGCGCTGCTGCGGAAGGCCGCGGAGATCGCCGACGCCACCGGGGCGGCGGCGCTCGGCAAGCGGGTGCGGATGGAGCTGGCGGCCATGGGCGTACGGGCCCGGGTGCCCACCCGCACCGGGGTGTCGGGGCTGACCCCCAGGGAGCGTTCGGTCTCCGTCCTCGCGGCCGAGGGCAAGCGCAACCAGGAGATCGCGCACATGCTCTTCGTCACGGTCAAGACGGTCGAGTGGCACCTGGGGCAGGCGTACCGCAAGCTCGGCATCGCCTCCCGGGGGGAGTTGCGGGACGCCCTGGCCAGGGTGTGAGGGTCGCAAAGGCTGGGGTTGCTGCTGGGGCGTTACCCGAGGTTCTCCGGGGTGGTTGGCCCGCAGAATCGCTGCATGGCCCCCGCCCGAGTCGGGGGCCGTGCCGCACGCGCGCCCACGCGCCACGGCGCCCGGTCCACGCCGCCCGCGAGCGGCGCACGGGCGGTGCCCCCCTTCGCGCCGCGCCCCGTGTCGGTCCCCGGGCCCCGGAAGGGTGCGCGGCCGGCACGGCGAGCGCCCCGGGGCACCCCCGGGGCGCGAGGCCGGGCCGGCCCACCGCGGCGCCGTGCACGGGGCACGGGGCGCCGAGCCGGAACACGGGGCACGGGGCGCCGTCACCAGAACGGGGCGCCGCGCGCGCCGCTGTCCGCGGCGCGGTGACGCACGCCCCGCTCCCGGCGCGGCCCCGGGCGGCCGGGGCGCGGCGCGCGCCCTCACCGGTCGCCGCGTCGGCTCGCGGGTCCCAGCGGTCCCCAGGGCCCGGGGCCGGTTCCGGTTCCGGCACGCGGGTCCGCCGTGCGGCGAGGACCGCGCGCGCGTCGCACCCACCACACCCACCGCGGCACACCCACCGCACCACACCAGGAGGAACCTCATGGCTGACGAGACCGAGCGCAAGCGGCTGGTGCTCGACTACTTCGAGCGGGTCAACGCCGGCGACGTGGACGGCATCTGCAAGATGTTCGCCCCGCGGGCCAGGGTCGAGGACCCGGTCGGCACCGGCCCCGTGGTGGGCGAGGAGGCCATCCGCGCCTACTTCCAGCGCGTGGTCGAGGAGTTCGGCACCCAGGACACCCCGGGCACGCTCACCGGATCGCAGGACGACCAGCACGTCGCGGTCGGCCTGCGGGCCACCATCCGCAACCCGCAGGACCCCGCCGGCGGCCGGCTCGCGGTCAACGTGACCTCGGTGTTCCGGTTCGACGCCAGCGGGCTCATCGAGGAGATGCGCGCCTACTGGGGGGCGACCGACGTGGCGCCCGTCGACGGGGCCTGACCCCAGAAGTCCACGCCGTGGCCGTGATGCTGGGGTGGATGCTGGGGGCGCGCCCCAGGGTTTCGCGCCCACACCTCACCCCAGAATCATGCCCATGGGTCGGTCAAGGCCATGCATGGATCGTCGTACGGACTGATCAATTTTGCGTATGGCTCGGCCAATGAAAGGCAAAAACACCAACCTTCCGCGCAACTGGCGCACGTAGCCGTGGGCCGGCCGGAAGGGAGTCGCACGCGGCAGTGGCGGCGGTGACGGCGGCCACGACAGGGCCGCCGTCCCGTGGCCGGCGCGCGACCAGGTACTTCGTCATCGGGGGATTCGCATGAGGACGTACGAGAACGTCGCGCCCATCGCCGTGGTGGGCATGGCCTGCCGGCTACCCGGCGCCGCCGGGCCCGGCGCGTTCTGGGACCTCCTGGGCGCGGGGCGCGACGCGGTCGGCCCGGCGCCGGCGGGGCGCTGGGCGCACCAGGGCGGTGACGCGGCCGGCCACCCGGAGCGGGCCGGCTACCTGGAGCGCGTCGACACCTTCGACGCGGAGTTCTTCGGCATCTCGCCCCGCGAGGCCGCCGCCATGGACCCGCACCAGCGCCTCATGCTCGAACTGTGCTGGGAGGCCACCGAGCACTCCCGTACCCACCCCGACGGCCTGCGCGCCGGCCGCACCGGCGTGTTCACCGCCGCCATGTGGGACGAGTACGCCCACCTCACCCTGCGCCACGGGACGGCGGACCCGTACGCCTTCGCCGGCGCCCAGCGGGGCGTTCTCGCCGGCCGCGTCTCGTACGCCATGGGGCTGACCGGGCCCAGCCTCAACGTCGACGCCGGCCAGTCCTCGTCGCTGGTGGCCGTCCACCTGGCGTGCGAGAGCCTGCGGCGCGGCGAGACCACCGCCGCGCTGGTCGGCGGCGTGAACCTGATCGTGGCGCCCGGGACCACCGCGGGCGCGCGGGCCATGGGCGCGCTGTCGGCCGACGGCCACTGCCGCCCCTTCGACGCCGGCGCCGACGGTTACGTACGGGGCGAGGGCGGCGCCGTCGTGGTGCTCAAGCCGCTGGCCGCGGCGCGCGCCGACGGCGACGTGGTGCACGGCCTGCTGCTCGGCAGCGCGGTCAACAACGACGGCGGCGGCGACAGCCTGACCGCGCCGCGCCGCGCCGCCCAGGAGGAGGTGCTGCGGCTGGCCCACGAGCGGGCCGGCACCGACCCGGCGCGGGTGCAGTACGTCGAACTGCACGGCACCGGCACGGCCGTCGGCGACCCGGTCGAGGCGTCCGCGCTCGGCGCGGTCTACGGCGCCGGCCGCCCGGCGGGCGACCCGCTGCGGGTCGGCTCGGCCAAGAGCAACGTCGGCCACCTGGAGGCGGCGGCCGGCCTCGTCGGGCTGATCAAGACGGTGCTCAGCCTCCACCACCGCGAGCTGCCCCCCAGCCCGCACTTCACCCGGGAGCACCCCGACATCCCGCTGGCCCGCCTGGGCCTGCGCGTACAGGCCGAGCGCGGCCCCTGGCCGCACCCCGAGCGGCCGTTGCTGGCCGGCGTCAGCGCGTTCGGCATGGGCGGCACCAACTGCCACGTGGTCCTCGCCCAGCCGCCCGGCGCGGAGTCCGAACACGGCGCCGAGGACGGGGCCGAGGACGGCGCCGCGCGGGGGACGGCCGACGCGGTGGGCGAGACGGGCGCGGCGGCGGTGGCGGACCCCGGCGCCCGCGCCGACGGCCCCGTGCCCTGGGTGCTGACCGCCCGTGGCGGCGCGGCGCTGCGCGCGCAGGCCGAGCGGCTGCGCGCGCACGTCGCGGCCCACCCAGCGGACGACCACCGGGACATCGGGCACGCGCTGGCCACCACCCGCACCGCCTTCGAGCACCGCGCCGTCCTCGTCGGTACGGACCGGGACGCCCTCGTGGCCGGCCTCACGGCGCTCGCCGCCGGCGAGCGCGACGCCGGCCTGGTACGGGGCGTGGCGCGCGACACCGAGCGGCCCGTGCTCGTCTTCCCCGGGCAGGGCGCGCAGTGGGTGGGCATGGCACGGGAGTTGCTGGCCACCTCGCCGGTGTTCGCGGAGCGGATGGCCCGCTGCGGCGCGGCCCTGGCGCCGCACGTCGACTGGGACTTCGCGGCGGCCGTGAACGGCCCGCTGGACCGCGTCGACGTGGTGCAGCCGCTGCTGTGGGCGGTGACCGTGTCGCTGGCGGAGCTGTGGCGCTCGTACGGCGTGGAGCCCGCCGCCGTGGTCGGCCACTCCCAGGGGGAGATCGCGGCGGCCGTCGTCGCGGGCGCCCTCACGCTGGAGGACGGGGCGCGCGTGGTGGCCCTGCGGTCCAGGCTGATCGGCGCGCACCTGTCGGGCCACGGCGGCATGCTCGCCGTCGAGCTGCCCCGCGCGCAGGCGCGGGCGCGTGTCGCCCCGTACGCGGACCGGGCCGCGGTGACCGTCGTCAACGGGCCGCTGTCCAGCGTGGTGGGCGGTGAGGTGGCCGCGCTCGACGCGCTCGCCGCCGGCTGCGCGAAGGACGGCGTCCGCACCAAGCGGCTGCCGATGGACTACGCCTCGCACGGGCCCGGCGTCGCCGCCATCGGCGACGAACTCCTCGCCGGCCTCGCGGACCTCGCCCCGCGCGCTCCCCGGGTGCCGTTCTACTCCACCGTCGAGGGCCGGGTACGGCCGGACACGGAGCCGCTGGACGCCGCGTACTGGCTGCGCAACGAGCGCGAGGTCGTCGACTTCGAGCGGATCACCCGGCGGTTGCTCGCCGACGGGCACACCGTCTTCATCGAGGTGAGCAGCCATCCCGTACTGATCATGGGCATCGAGGAGACGGCCGAGGCGGTCGCCGAGGAGACGGCCAAGGCGGCGGGGCGCGCCGGAGCGGGCGGCGCGGGTCGGGTCGCGGTCGTCGGGTCGCTGCGCCGCGACGAGGGCGGGCCAGAGCGCTTCCTGCGCTCGGTGGCCGCCGCGTTCGCCGCCGGCGTCCCCGTGGACTGGAGCCCGGCCTTCCCCGGCGCCCGCCCCGTGGACCTGCCCACCTACGCCTTCCAACGCACCTCCCACTGGGCCACGCCCGCCACCGGCCACCCGGCCGACGCGGACCGGTCCGCCGCCGCGCACGAGGCCCCGCACGGGGTCGACGGCGCCGCGCCGGACACGGAGCACGGGGCCGCCGACCCCGCCGCACGGGGCACGGGGCACGGAGCGCCAGCGGCGCCCGCGCCACACGGGGCGCCGGGTGACGACCGGCAGCCGGGGCAACCGGACCCGCCGCTCGCCCGGTTGGCCGCCGCGCCCGCCCCCGAGCGCGAGGCCGCGCTGCTCGACCTCGTACGCGAGCACGCGGCGGCCGTGCTCGGCCACGGCACGGCCGGCGACATCGAGCCGGACAAGTCGTTCCGCGACGCCGGGCTGACCTCGATGTCCGCGGTGGAGTTCCGGGACGTCCTCGGCGAGGCCACCGGGCTGCGCCTGCCCAGCACGGTCCTGTACCGGCACCCCACGCCGCAGGAGCTGGCCCGCCAACTGCACACCGACCTCTTTCCCCACCAGGCGCCGTCCGCCGCCTCCGAACTCCCCGCCCTGTGGGCGGACGTGGAGAGCCTGGAGCGCCGCCTCGCCGCCGGCGCGATCGGCGACGCCGACCGCGCCCGGGTCTCGGAGCGACTCCGCAACCTGCTGTGGAAGATCGACGCGACCGGCCCGAGCGACGGGGAGCCCGCCGCGGCTCCCGCCGTGGGTGACGGACTCGCGTCCGCGTCCGACGACGAGATGTTCGCGCTCATCAACAAGGAACTCGGAATCGGCTGAACAGCCCGTTCCGCCCGATCCTCCGCCCTTGCCGCCACCCTCATTCTTCGCGCCGGGAGCCCAACCTCCATGACCTCCAACGAAGACAAGCTCCGCGACTACCTCAAGCTCGTCACCGCCGACCTGCGCCAGACCAAGCAGCGCCTGCAGGGCATCGAGGGCCGCGACCACGAGCCGATCGCCATCGTCGGGATGGCCTGTCGCTTCCCCGGCGGCATCGCGTCGCCCGAGGACCTGTGGAAGCTGGTCGCCGACGGCGGGGACGCGATCCAGCCGCTGCCCGCCGACCGGGACTGGGACCTGGAGGCGCTCTACGACCCGGACATGGGCGGCCCGGGCACCAGCTACGTGCGCGCGGGCGGGTTCCTCAGCGGCGCGGGCGAGTTCGACGCGGAGTTCTTCGGCATCTCGCCGCGCGAGGCGTTGGCCATGGATCCGCAGCAGCGGCTGCTCCTGGAGACCTCCTGGGAGGCGTTCGAGCGGGCCGGGATCAACCCGGCGTCCCTGCGCGGCGCGGACACCGGCGTCTTCGTCGGCGCGATCCCGCAGGACTACGCGCCGCGCGTGGGCGACCCGGAGGCGGCCGACCTGGAGGGCTACCTCATGGTCGGCACCACCACCAGCGTCATGTCCGGGCGGGTGGCCTACACGCTCGGCCTTGAGGGCCCGGCCGTCACCGTGGACACCGCCTGCTCCTCGTCCCTTGTCGCCCTGCACCTGGCCGTGCGGTCGCTGCGCCGTGGCGAGTGCTCCATGGCCCTGGCCGGCGGCGTCACCGTGATGGCCAGCCCCAACTGGGTCGTCGACCTCAGTCGGCAGCGCGGCCTGGCGGCCGACGGCCGCAGCAAGGCGTTCTCCGCCGACGCGGACGGGTTCGGCGTCGGCGAGGGCGTGGCCGTCCTCGTCGTGGAGCGGCTTTCCGACGCGCGGAGGAACGGGCACCGGGTGCTCGCGGTGGTGCGTGGTTCGGCGGTCAACCAGGACGGCGCCAGCAACGGCCTCACCGCCCCCAACGACCTCGCGCAGGAGCGCGTCATCCGGCAGGCGCTGGCCGACGCCCGGCTTGAGGCCCGCGACGTGGACGCCGTCGAGGCGCACGGCACCGGCACCCGGCTCGGCGACCCCATCGAGACGCACGCCCTGATGGCCACCTACGGCCAGCGGCAGCCGGGCGCGGAACCGGTCTGGCTCGGCTCGCTGAAGTCCAACATCGGGCACGCGCAGGCGGCGGCCGGTGTGGCTGGTGTGATCAAGACGGTGATGTCGCTGCGGGCGGGTGTGTTGCCCCGGACGTTGCACGCGGAACAGGCGTCGCCGCACATCGACTGGTCGGCGGGTGCGGTGTCGTTGCTGACCCAGGCGCGGCCGTGGCCGGAGAAGGCGGAGCCGTGGCGGGCTGGTGTCTCCTCGTTCGGGATCAGCGGCACCAACGCGCACGTGATCCTGGAGCAGGCCCCCGAGCCCGAGCCGGCGGACTCCGAACCCACGCCGCACGAAGCCACGGAGCGCGACGAAGCCACGGAGCGCGACGAAGCCACGGAGCGCGACGGGGCCACGGAGCACGGGGACAGCGGCGTCGGCACCACCGCCGGCGCGGTGCCCTGGGTGGTCTCCGGCAGCAACCCGGACGCGCTGCGCGCGCAGGCGCTGCGGCTGCACGCCTTCCTCACCGAGCGCCCCGAATGGGCGCCCCGGGACGTGGCCGCCTCGCTGGTTCGCACCCGGGCCGAGCTGGACCAGCGGGCCGTGGTCGTCGCGGCCGACCGGCAGGCGCTCCTCGACGGCCTGGCCGCGGCCGGCCACGGCCAGGCGTCGCCCGTCGTCGCCACCGGCGCCGCCCGCAAGGGCGTGCGGACGGTCTTCGTCTTCCCGGGGCAGGGCGCCCAGTGGGCCGGCATGGCCCGTGAACTCTGGGAGTCCTCGCCGGTCTTCGCGGAGTCGATGGAGCGCTGCGCGCGGGCGCTCGCCCCGCACACCGACTGGTCGCTGCGCGCGGTCGTCCGTGGCGAGGCCGGCGCCCCCGGGCTCGACCGCGTCGACGTGGTGCAGCCGGTGTCGTGGGCGGTGATGGTCTCCCTCGCGGCGCTGTGGCGCGCGTACGGCGTGCGGCCGTCGGCCGTGGTCGGCCACTCGCAGGGTGAGATCGCCGCCGCCGTGGTGGCCGGGGCGCTGTCCCACGAGGACGGGGCACGCGTCGTCGCGCTCCGTTCGAAGGTGATCGGTGAGCGCCTCGCCGGGCAGGGCGGCATGGTCTCGCTGGGCCTGCCCCGTGCCCAGGCTGAGGAGCGCATCGCCCCGTACGCGGGCCGGGTGGCCGTGGCCGCGGTCAACGGGGCCTCGTCCACGGTGGTGGCTGGCGAACCCGCCGCGCTGTACGAGTTGGTGGCCGGGTGCGAGGCCGACGACGTACGGGCCAAGCGCATCCCGGTGGACTACGCCTCGCACTCGCCGCAGGTGGACTCGATCCGTGACGAGTTGCTGGCCGCCCTGGCGGGGCTCGCGCCGCGCTCCGCGACGGTGCCGTTCTACTCGACCGTGGCCGCCGAACCGGTGGACACGGCCGGGCTCGACGCCGCGTACTGGGTGCGCAACCTGCGCCAGACCGTCGAGTTCGAGCAGGTCACCCGGCGCCTGCTGGCCGACGGGCACGGCCTGTTCATCGAGTGCAGCGCGCACCCGGTGCTCGCGATGGCGCTCGGCGAGACCGCTGAGGACGCCGGCGCCGACGCGGTGGCCGTCGGGTCGCTGCGCCGCGACGAGGGCGGGCCCGACCGGTTCCTGCTGTCGGCGGCCGAGGCGTACGCGGCGGGCGCGGGCATCGACTGGTCCGCGCTGCTGGGTGACGCGCGCACCGTGGAGCTGCCCACCTACGCCTTCCAGCGCCGCCGCTACTGGCTGCGGCGCTCGCCGGGTCGCGGCGACGCGGCGGCCATCGGGCTCGCCGCGGCCGGGCACCCGCTGCTCGGCGCGGCGGTCAGCCTGGCCGACGGCGGCGGCGCGCTGCTCACCGGCCGGATCGCGCTCTCCAGCCACCCGTGGCTGGCCGACCACGCCGTCGCGGGCACGGTGCTGCTGCCGGGCACGGCCTTCGTCGAACTCGCCGTACGGGCGGGCGACGAGGTGGGCTGCGGCCGGATCGAGGAACTGACCCTGGAGGCCCCGCTGCCGCTGCCCACGCGCGGCGGCGTGCAGGTCCAGGTGGTGGTCGGCGACGCGGACGGCGACGGCCACCGCCCGCTGCACCTGTACGCGCGGCCGGAGCCCGCGACCACGCCGCACGGCGCCGCGCGCGCCCACGGCGAGACTGACGGTGCCGACGGGGCGGACGGCGCCGACGGGGCGTGGACCCGGCACGCCACCGGTGTGCTGGCGCCGCTGGCCCCCGGCGCGGGCCAGGAACTCGCCACCTGGCCGCCGCCGGGCGCCGAACCGGTGGCCCTGGACGCGACGTACGCCGGGCTCGCCGGGCTCGGCTACGCCTACGGCCCGGCCTTCCAGGGGCTGCGCGCCGCCTGGCGGCGGGGCACGGACCTGTACGCCGAGGTGGAGTTGGAGTCCGCCGACGGGGCCGACCAGTTCGGGCTGCACCCGGCGCTCCTCGACGCCGCCGTGCACACCGCGCTGCTCGACGCCATCGGCGCCCCGGACCAGCCGGTGCGGCTGCCGTTCGCCTGGAGCGGGGTGACGTTGCACGCCACCGGCGCCGCGACGGCGCGGGTACGGATGACGGCCACCGGCCCGAACACGGTGGCCCTGCACCTCGCCGACGCCGCGGGCGCCCCGGTGGCCACCGTCGAGTCGCTGACGCTGCGCCCCGTCGCCCCCGAGGCGCTGGGGGGCCCGCCGGCGGCCGGGCAGGACGCGCTGTACCGGGTGGCCTGGACGCCGCTGCCGGCCGGCGAGGCCGTGGCCACCGGCGCGGGGGAGACGCGGGCCCCGGACGGGCTCGTGGTGCTGGGCGCGGACGCCCCCGACCTGGCGGCCGTCGCCGCCAGGCCCGCGCCGGACGGCGCGCCGGGCGAGGCGCCGTCCGCCGTGGTGGCCGTGCTGCGCTCCGGCGACGAGCTGCGCGCCGCGCTCGACGAGGCCCTTGGCCTGATCCGGGCCTGGCTCGCCGACGAGCGGTTCGCCGACTCCCGGCTGGCCCTGGTCACCCGCGCCGGCAACGCCGCCCACGCGGCGGTGTGGGGCCTGGTGCGCTCCGCGCAGACGGAGCACCCCGGGCGGTTCGTGCTCATCGAGGCGGACGAGGACTGGTTCGCCGGGGACGCGACCGCGACCGGGCTGGCGGCCACCGCCGCCACGGGCCCGGTGCGCGCCGCGCTGGCCGCCGCGCTCGCCACCGGCGAGCCCCAACTCGCCGTACGGGGCGACACGTTCGCCGTGCCCCGGTTGGTCCGGGTCAGCTCCGCGCCCGCCCCGGCGGCCCGGCCGCTGGACCCCGAGGGCACCGTGCTGATCACCGGTGGCACCGGCACGCTCGGCGCGCTGTTCGCCCGCCACCTGGTCGCCGAGCACGGCGTCCGCCACCTGCTGCTGACCAGCCGTCGTGGCCCGGACGCCGCCGGCGCGGCCGAACTCGTGGCCGAGCTGGCCGAACGGGGCGCCACGGCCACCGTGGTGGCCTGCGACGTGGCCGACCGGGACGCGCTGGCCGCGCTGCTGGCCGGCGTGCCCGCCGCGCACCCGCTGACCGCCGTGCTGCACACCGCCGGCGTGCTGGACGACGGCATCGTCGCGGCCCTGAGCGAGGAGCGACTGGAGAACGTGCTGCGCCCCAAGGCGGACGCCGCGCTGCACCTGCACGAGCTGACGGCGGGGCTCGACCTGGCCGCGTTCGTGCTGTTCTCCTCCGTCGCCGGCGTCCTCGGCACCGCGGGTCAGGCCAACTACGCCGCCGCCAACGCCTACCTGGACGCGCTCGCCGCCCGCCGCCGCGCGGCCGGCCTCGCCGCGACCTCGCTCGCCTGGGGCTTCTGGGCCGAGGCCAGCGGCATGACGGGGCACCTGGACGGCGGCGACGTGCGCCGCCTGGCCCGTACCGGCGTCGGCCAGCTCTCCTCCGCCGACGGGCTCGCCCTCTTCGACGCCGCCCTCGCGCTCTCCGCCGAGCCCGCCGACCCCGCCGGAGCCGACGCCGAGGACACCGGCGCCGGCAGCGCGCTCCTGGTCCCCGCCCGCCTCGCCCCGCGCGAACTCCTGGCGGCCGGTCACGACGTGCCGGCGCTGCTGCGCGGCCTGGTGCGGGTGCCGCAGCGGCGGGCCGCGCGCAACGCCGCGAGCGGTGCGGTCGCCGGTTCGGCCGGTGGTTCGGCGCTCGCCGGCCGGTTGGCCGGGCTCTCCGAGGGGGACGCGCAGCGGCTTCTGACGGACCTGGTGCGCGAGCACGCGGGCGCCGTCCTCGGCCACGTGTCGGCCGGCGCGATCAGCGTCTCCCGCTCCTTCCGCGAGCACGGCTTCGACTCGCTGGCCGCCGTCGAACTGCGCAACAGGCTCGGCGCCGCCAGCGGCGTCAAGCTGCCCGCCACCGTCGTCTTCGACTACCCGACCCCCGCCGAGCTGGCCCGCTTCCTGCGCGGCAAGCTCGACGGCGACGCGGGCCGCGCCCGAGCCTCCGAGCGCGCCGAGACGGCGTCGGCCGCCGCCTCCGACGAGCCGATCGCCATCGTCGCCATGGCCTGCCGCTACCCCGGTGACATCCGCTCGCCCGAGGACCTGTGGCGCCTGGTCACCGAGGGCACCGACGCCATCGCCGGCTTCCCCGCCGACCGTGGCTGGGACGTGGCGAGCCTGGTCGACCCGGAGGGCCAGCGCGCGGGCACCACGTACGTCGGCGAGGGCGGGTTCCTCTACGACGCGGCCGAGTTCGACGCGGCGTTCTTCGGCATCTCGCCGCGCGAGGCGCTTGCCATGGACCCGCAGCAGCGCCTGCTCCTGGAGACCTCCTGGGAGGTCTTCGAGCGCGCCGGCATCGACCCGGCCACGCTGCGCGGCAGCCGCACGGGCGTCTTCGCCGGCGTGATGTACCACGACTACGCCAGCCGCGTCGCGCGCTACCCGGAGGGCGTCGAGGGCTATCTGACCACCGGCACCGCGGGCAGCGTCGTCACCGGCCGGCTCGCCTACACCTACGGGCTCGAAGGCCCGGCCGTCACCGTGGACACCGCGTGTTCCTCGTCGCTGGTCGCGCTGCACCTGGCGGTCGAGTCGCTGCGCCGGGGCGAGTGTGAACTGGCGCTCGCCGGCGGCGTCACGGTGCTGTCCACGCCGAGCGTGTTCACCGAGTTCAGCCGGCAGCAGGGCCTTGCGGCCGACGGTCGGTGCAAGTCGTTCGCCGCTGCGGCCGACGGCACCGGGTGGTCCGAGGGCGTGGGCGTGTTGCTCGTGGAGCGGCTTTCCGACGCGCGGAAGAACGGGCACCAGGTGCTGGCGGTGGTACGGGGCTCGGCCGTGAACCAGGACGGGGCCAGCAACGGCCTCACCGCGCCCAACGGACCCTCGCAGGAGCGCGTCATCCGGCAGGCGTTGGCCAACGCCGGGGTCTCCGCCGCCGACGTGGACGCCGTCGAGGCGCACGGCACCGGTACGACCCTGGGCGACCCGATCGAGGCCCACGCGCTGCTCGCCACGTACGGGCAGCAGCGGGCGGGGGACGAGCCGCTGTGGCTGGGCTCGTTCAAGTCCAACATCGGCCACTCCCAGGCTGCGGCCGGTGTCGGCGGCGTCATCAAGATGGTGATGGCGATGCGCGACGGCACGCTGCCCAAGACGCTGCACGTGGACGAGCCGTCGCCGCACATCGACTGGTCGGCCGGCGCCGTCGAACTGCTCACCGAGGCGCGCCCCTGGCCCGCTCCGGACCGCCCGCGCCGGGCCGCCGTCTCCTCCTTCGGCGTGAGCGGCACCAACGCCCACGTGGTGCTCGAACAGGCCGCCCCGCCCGCCCCGTCCGCCGTGGACCGGCCCGCCGTGGCCCCGTCCGAGGCCGCGGGCGAGCGGCCGGTGCCGTGGCTGGTGTCGGCCAGGACGCCCGAGGCGCTGCGCGCCCAGGCCGCGCGCCTGCGCCAGTTCGTCGAGGCCGACCCGGCGCTCAGCCCCGCCGACGTCGGCTGGTCCCTGGCCACCACCCGCTGGGGACTCGAACACCGCGCCGCCGTCATCGGCCACGACCGGGCCGCGCTCGTCCGGGGTCTCGCCGCCCTGGAGCGCGACACCCTCGACGGGGCCGCCGCCGAACCCGGCACGGCCACCGTCGTCCGTGGCCAGGCCGCCGAGGACGCCCCGCGCCCCGTCTTCGTCTTCCCGGGCCAGGGCGCCCAGTGGGTGGGCATGGCGCGGAAGTTGATGGCCTCGGCCCCGGTGTTCGCGGAGTCGATGGCACGGTGTGGCGAGGCGTTGGCCCCGTTCATCGACTGGGACTTCGCCGCCGAGCTGGACGGTTCGCTGGAGCGGGTGGACGTCGTCCAGCCCGTCTCGTGGGCGGTGATGGTCTCCCTCGCCGAGCTGTGGCGCTCGTACGGCGTGGAGCCGGCAGCCGTGGTCGGCCACTCGCAGGGTGAGATCGCGGCGGCCGTCGTCGCCGGTGGGCTGACGTTGGAGGACGGGGCGCGCGTGGTGGCGCTGCGGTCCCGGGTGATCCGCCAGGAGTTGGCGGGCAAGGGCGGGATGGTCTCGCTCGGGCTGCCGCGCGCCGAGGCCGAGGCCCGCGTCGCGGCGTACGGCGAGCGGGTCACCGTCGCCGTGGTCAACGGCCCGTCGGCCACGGTGGTGGCGGGCGAGCCGGCGGCGTTGGACGAGCTGGTGGCGGCGTGCGAGGCCGATGACGTACGGGTCAAGCGCGTCCCCGTGGACTACGCCTCGCACACGCCGCAGGTCGAGTCGGTCCGGGACGAGTTGCTGCGCGTCCTGGACGGCGTGGCGCCGCGCTCGGCCGAGGTGCCGTTCTACTCGACCGTGAACGGGGCGCCGCTGGACACGGCCGGGCTCGACGCCGCGTACTGGGTGCGCAACCTGAGCCGGAGCGTCGAGTTCGAGCGCACCACGGGCGTGCTCATCGCGGACGGGCACCGCCTGTTCGTGGAGTGCAGCGCGCACCCGGTGCTGACCATGGCCGTCGGCGAGACCGCCGAGCGCGCCGGCGCCGACGGCGCCGAGGTCGTGGCCGTCGGCTCGCTGCGGCGCGGCGAGGGCGGCCCGGGCCGGTTCCTGGCCTCGCTCGCCGAGGCCCAGGTGGCCGGCGCGACGATCGACTGGGCCCCGGCGTTCCCGGGCGCCCGCGTGGTGGACCTGCCCACCTACGCCTTCCAGCGCGAGCGCTACTGGCTCCAGGACGCCGCGCCGGACGCGGACGAGAGGGACGGGGCGGCCGGGGCGGCCGGCGACGAGGTGGAGGCGGCGTTCTGGGCCGCCGTCGAGCGCGAGGACCTGGCGGAGCTGACGGCGACGCTCGGCGTGGCCGGCGACGGCGACGAGTTGGGCGCGGTGCTGCCCGCCCTGTCCTCGTGGCGGCGGCAGCGCCGCGAGCGCTCCGTCATCGACTCCTGGCGGTACCGCATCGACTGGCAGCCGGTGTCCGGCACCGCCGTGCCCGTCCTGTCCGGTACCTGGCTGCTCGTGGTCCCGGCCGCGTACGCCGACACCGAGCTGACCGAGTCGCTGACCCGCTTCCTGACCGAACGCGGCGCCCGCGTCGCCCCGTTGACCGTGACCAGCGCCGACGCCGAGCCCGAGCGGCTGACGGAGCGGGTGCGCGCGCTGCTGGCCGAGCACCCGGCGCCCGGCGGTGTGCTGTCCCTGTGGGCCTTCGACGAGAGCCCGCACGCCACCTACCCGTCGCTGCCGAACGGCGTCGCCGGCACGCTCGCGCTGCTCCAGGCGCTCGGCACGCTGGACCTGGCGGCCCCGGTGTGGTGCCTGACGCAGGGCGGCGTGTCCACCGGGCCCGCCGACGCACCGGCCAGCCTGGCGCAGTCCCAGATCTGGGGCCTCGGCCGGGTCGCGGCCCTTGAGTACCCGCGCCGCTGGGGCGGCCTGGTGGACCTGCCCACGCCCCCCGACACGCCACCGGCGACCCCCGGGCAGGCCGCCCCGTCGCGGGCCGGGTCCGCGCGGCCCGTACCCGTGCCGGCCGTGGACGAGCGGACGCTGCGCAGGCTGGCCGGCATCCTGGCGGACCCCGCCGGCGAGGACCAGCTCGCGCTGCGCGCCACCGGCACCCTCGCCCGCCGCATGGTGCGCGCCCCGCTCGGCGCCGCGCGACCCACCCGTACCTGGCGCCCCGACGCCGGCACCGTGCTCATCACCGGCGGCACCGGCGCGCTCGGCGCGTGCTTCGCCCGCTGGCTGGCCCGTAACGGGGCCAAGGACCTGGTGCTCACCAGCCGCCGTGGCCGGCAGGCGCCCGGCGCGGCCGAGTTGGAGGCCGAGCTGGCCGAGCTGGGCGCGCGCGGCACCGTCGTCGGCTGCGACATCGCCGACCGGGACGCGGTCGCCGCCCTCATCGAGCGGCTCAGGGCCGAGGGCCGGCCGATCCGCTCCGTCATGCACGCCGCCGTCGTCGCCGACCTCAGCCCCATCGAGTCGGCCAGCCCCGCGCACTTCCACGACGTGTACGCGGCCAAGGTCGGTGGCTCCGAGCACCTGCACGAGCTGCTCGCCGGCGAGGACCTGGACGCGTTCGTGTTCTTCTCCTCCATCGCCGGCTTCTGGGGCAGCGGCGACCACGCCGCGTACGCCGCCGCCAACGCCCACCAGGACGCGCTCGCCGAGCAGCGGCGCGCCCAGGGGCTGCCCGCCACCTCGGTGGCCTGGGGCATCTGGGACGCCTTCCACGACTGGGACGAGCGCGCGGCCGAGCAGCGCAAGGAGCTGAGCGACCGGGTCGGCGCCCAGGGCCTGCCGATGCTGGAGCCGGACACGGCCTGCGACGCGCTGCGGCAGGCGCTGGAGCACGACGAGACGTTCGTCGCCATCGCGGACATCGACTGGGAACGCTTCACCACCATCTTCACCTCCTACCGGCCCAGCAGGCTGCTCGGCGAGATCCCGGAGGCGCGCCGCCAGTTGGAGGCCGCCGCGCGGGAGACGGGCGACGCCGACACCTCGGCGCTGCACCGCAAGCTGGCGGAGCTGGGCGAGGACGAGCGGGTCGCGGAGCTGGCCGAGGTGGTGCGCGCGCAGGCCGCGGCCGTGCTCGGGCACGCGTCGGGGGCGCGCATCGAACCCGGCCGCGCCTTCCGCGACATCGGCTTCGACTCGCTCACCGCCGTGGACCTGCGCAACCGGCTGAACGCGGCCACCGGGCTGCGGCTGCCCGCCACCGTGATCTTCGACTACCCGTCGCCGCTCGACCTGGCCGGCTACCTGGCCACCCGGCTGTTCGCCGACGAGGCCGCCGAGGCGCCGGCCGCCGCGCCCACCGCGACCGCGCCGGCCCCCGTGCCCGCCGCGGCCTCCGCCGCCGACGACGACCCGGTCGTCATCGTCTCGATGGCCTGCCGCTACCCGGGCGGCGCCAACTCGCCCGAGGAGTTGTGGCGGTTGGTGAGCGACGAGGTGGACGCCATCTCGGGCTTCCCCACCGACCGGGGCTGGGACCTGGCCAACCTGTACGACCCGGACCCCGCGCGGGAGGGCACCGTCTACGCCCGCGAGGGCGGGTTCCTGTACGAGGCCGCCGAGTTCGACGCCGGCTTCTTCGGCGTGTCGCCGCGTGAGGCGCGCGCCATGGACCCGCAGCAGCGGCTGATGCTGGAGACCGCGTGGGAGGCCATGGAGCGGGCGGGCATCGACCCGCACGCCCTCAAGGGCTCCATGACCGGCACGTTCGTCGGCGCCAACCCGTCCGACTACCGGGCCGGCGTGGGCCGCGTCCCCGACGGCTACGAGGGCCACCTGCTGACCGGCAACCACAACAGCGTCGTCTCCGGTCGTGTCGCCTACACCTTCGGTCTTGAGGGCCCGGCCGTCACCGTGGACACCGCCTGCTCCTCCTCGCTGGTGGCGCTGCACCTGGCAGCGGCGGCGGTGCGGAACGGCGAGTGCGCCATGGCCCTGGCGGGCGGCGTCACCGTGATGTCGACGCCGCAGCCGCTGATCGGCTTCAGCCGCCAGCGCGGCCTGGCCCGCGACGGCCGCTGCCGGGCGTTCGCCGCCGACGCGGCCGGCATCGGGATGTCCGAGGGCGCCGGCATGGTCCTCGTCGAGCGGCTCTCCGACGCCCGCCGCAACGGCCACCCCGTGCTCGCCGTCATCCGTGGCTCCGCCACCAACCAGGACGGCGCCAGCAACGGCCTCAGCGCCCCCAACGGCCCGTCCCAGGAGCGCGTCATCCGGCAGGCGCTGGCCAACGCGGGTCTCGCGGCCCGCGACGTGGACGCGGTGGAGGCGCACGGCACGGGCACCACCCTGGGTGACCCGATCGAGGCGCAGGCGCTGCTCGCCACGTACGGGCAGCAGCGGTCGGGCGACGAGCCGCTGTGGCTGAGTTCGCTCAAGTCGAACATCGGGCACACCCAGGCCGCGGCCGGCATCGCCGGCGTCATCAAGACGGTCCTCGCCCTGCGCGAGGGCGTGCTGCCCAGGACGTTGCACGCGGACGAGCCCAGCCCCGAGGTGGACTGGGACGCGGGCGCCGTACGCCTGCTCAACCAGGCCCGCCCGTGGCCACGGACCGGCGCCCCGCGCCGGGCCGCCGTCTCCGCCTTCGGCATCAGCGGCACCAACGCGCACCTGATCCTCGAAGAGGCGGCACCCGAGACGGCCCCCGTACGGCCGGAAGCCGAGGCGCCGACCGGCACGGAGCCGGCCGCCACCCCGGAGCCCGGCGGGCAGGCCCTGGGCGAGCTCGTCCCGTGGGTGCTCTCGGCGCGTAGCCCCCGGGCGCTGCGCGGGCAGGCGGAGCGGTTGCGCGACTTCGTCGCGGCCCACCCCGACCTCGCGGACGCCGACATCGCCGCGTCCCTGGTGCGCGGTCGCGCCACCTTCGACCACCGCGCGGTGGTGCTCGGCGCGACCCGCGCGGAGCTGACCGCCGCGCTGACCGACCTCGCCACCGGCACGGCGTCCCCCGCCGCGCTCACCGGACAGGCCACCACGGGCCGCACCGCCGTCGCCTTCGGCGGCCAGGGCAGCCAGCGGCTCGGCATGGGGCGCGCGCTGCACGCCGCCTTCCCCGCCTTCGCCGCCGCCTGGGACGCGGTCGCCGCCGAACTGGACGGGGCGCTGCCGCGCCCGCTCGGCGACGTGGTCTGGGGCGAGGACGCGGCCGAGCTGGAGCGCACCGAGTACGCGCAGCCGGCACTGTTCGCCCTGGAGGTGGCGCTGTTCCGGCTGCTGGAGTCCTGGGGCGTGGTGCCCGACCACGTGATCGGCCACTCGGTCGGCGAGATCGCGGCGGCGCACGTGGCCGGCGTGCTCTCACTCGCCGACGCGTGCCGACTGGTCGCGGCCCGGGGCCGCCTGATGCAGGCGCTGCCCACCGGCGGCGCGATGCTGGCCGTCCGGGCGACCGAGGCCGAGGCCGCCGAGGCGCTGGCCGACCACGCCGAACAGGCGAGCGTCGCCGCCGTCAACGGCCCCACGTCGGTGGTGATCTCCGGCGCCGAGGCGGCGCTCGACGCGGTCGCGGAGCACTTCCGGGCCGCCGGCCGGCGGGTCAGGCGGCTGCGGGTCAGCCACGCCTTCCACTCGCCGCTCATGGAGCCGATGGTGGCGGACTTCCGCGCCGCCCTGGCCGAGCTGTCGTACGCCGCGCCCACCCTCGGCGTGGTCACGACGGGCGGCCGGAGCGACGGCGACTGGAGCGACCCGGAGTACTGGGTGCGGCACGTCCGCGAGCCCGTGCGCTTCGCGGACGCGGTGCGGGAGTTGGCGGACCTCGGCGTGGCGCGCGTCCTGGAGGTCGGCGCGGACGGCACGCTCACGGCCCTGGCGCAGGAGTGCCTGGCCGACGCGTCCGACGTGGCCCTGGT
Organism: Streptomyces sp. MGP-BFMKR1; assembly: GCF_057766585.1. Lineage (NCBI taxonomy): Bacteria > Bacillati > Actinomycetota > Actinomycetes > Kitasatosporales > Streptomycetaceae > Streptomyces > Streptomyces sp. MGP-BFMKR1. Next base: position 2,575,053 of record NZ_CM173408.1, on the reverse strand, counting down.
GCCCACGCTGCGCAAGGACCGGCCCGAACCGCACGCCGCCGCGGCGGCCCTGGCCCACCTGCACGCGTACGGGGCGGCCGTGCCGTGGACCCGGCTGCTGCCCGCGGGCGACGCCGTGTCCCTGCCCACGTACGCCTTCCAGCGCGAGCACTACTGGCTGCGCTCGGCCGCCGGCGGCCGGGCGGACCTCGCCGCGGCCGGCATCGCGGCGGCCGACCACCCGCTGCTCGGCGCGGCCGTGCCGCTCGCCGACGGGCGGGGCCTGGTGTGCACGGGCAGCCTGTCACTGGCCAGCCACCCCTGGCTGGCCGACCACGCGGTGGGTGGCACGGTGCTGCTGCCCGGCACGGCCTTCGTGGAGCTGGCGCTGCGCGCCGGCGACGAGGTCGGCTGCGGCCAGCTCGACGAACTGACCCTGCACGAGCCCCTGCCGCTGCCCGCCGACGCGACGGTGCGCACGCAGGTCGTGGTCGAGGAGCCGGACGGGGCGGGCACGCGGCCCGTACGCGTCTACTCCCGCCCCGCCGACGCCGCCGACGCGCCCTGGACCTGCCACGCGACCGGCGCCCTCACCCCGGCCGACGCCGCCGGCCAGGACGCGGGCTTCCGCGCCGACCAGGACGGCACCCCGGCGGCCTGGCCGCCGCCCGGCGCCGACGTGGTGGACGTCTCCGGGTTCTACGCCTGGCTCGCCGACGCCGGCTACGACTACGGGCCCGCCTTCCAGGGCCTGCGCGCCGCCTGGCGGCGCGGCACCGAGGTCTACGCCGAGGTCACCCTCCCCGAGGACGCCGACGGCGCCCCGGGCGGCTACGGCCTGCACCCCGCGCTCCTCGACGCCGCGCTGCACAGCGCCCTGCTCGGCTTGCTCGACGGCGGCTCGGACCAGGTGCGACTGCCGTTCGCCTGGAGCGGCGTGCGGCTGCACGCGCCGGGCGCCAGCACGGTGCGGGTACGGCTCGCGCCGGGCGCGGGCGACACGCTCGCCGTGGAGCTGGCCGACGGCGCCGGCCGCCCGGTCGCCTCGGTGGCGGCGCTGGCCACCCGGCCCGTGTCCGTGGCCCAGCTCAGCGCGGCGCGCGGCGGCGCGGGCGACGCGCTCTACCGGGTCGAGTGGGCCCGTACGAGCGCCCTGCCCGGCGCCGTGCCCGCCAAGCAGTGGGCCGTCCTCGGCGCCGACGACCTGGGCCTGACCCGGGCCCTGACCGAGGCCGGCGTCGACCCGTGCGGCTACGCCGACCTGGCCGCCCTGCGGGCGACCGTCGCGGACGGCGGCGCCGTGCCGGACACGGTCGTGCTGGGCGTGACGGGCGAACGGGCCCTGGCCGAGGCGGAGCACGGGGCACGGGGCGCGAACGCGACGCAGCCCGCGCCGAACGGGGCACGGGGCGCGGACGGCGCGCCGCGGGCCGCCGCCGCGCACCGGTTGACCGCCCGGGTCCTGGCCGACGCGCAGGCGTGGCTGGCCGACGACAACTGGGCCGACTCGCGCCTGGTCCTGGTCACCTCGGGCGCCGTCGCGGCCGGCGTCGAGCACCCCGCCGACCTGGCGGCGGCCCCGCTGTGGGGCCTGCTGCGCGCGGCGCAGACCGAGCACCCGGGCCGGTTCGCCCTGGTGGACCTGGACGACAGCGCTGCCTCCCGGGCCGCGCTGCCCGCGGCCGTCGGCTGCGGCGAGCCCCAACTCGCCCTGCGCGACGGCCAGGTCCTCACCCCGCGCCTGACCCGGCACCCGGCGGCGCCCCAGGCACGGGAGGCCACCGCCACGGCGGACGCGGCCACGGGGCCCGACGGGGCCGCGCCGAGGCGGCTCGACCCGAACGGCACGGTGCTCGTCACCGGCGGCACCGGCACCCTCGGCGCCCTGGTCGCCCGGCACCTGGTGGCCGCGCACGGTGTGCGCCACCTCGCCCTGGTCAGCCGGCGCGGCCCGGCCGCCGACGGGGCCATGGAGCTGGCCGCTGAGCTGCGCGAGGCAGGCGCCGACGTCGCCCTGATCGCCTGCGACACCGCCGACGGCGGGGCGCTGGCCACGGTGCTGGACAGCATCCCGGCCCAGCACCCGCTGACCGCCGTGATCCACACCGCGGGCGTCATCGAGGACGGCGTCCTCACCTCGCTCTCCGCCGACCAACTCGCCCGCGTACTGCGCCCGAAGGCGGACGCGGCCGAGCACCTGCACCGGCTCACGGCGGGCTCCGGGTTGGCCGCGTTCGTGGTCTTCTCCTCGGTCAGCGGCCTCATCGGCGGCGCCGGGCAGGCCAACTACGCGGCGGCCAACACCTTCCTGGACGCCCTCGCCCACCACCGTCGCGCCACCGGCGAGCACGCCGTCTCACTGGCCTGGGGCCTGTGGGAGCAGGCCAGCGGCATGACCGGCGGCCTGGGCCGTGGCGACCTGGCACGGGGCAGCCGGGCCGGCGTCGTGGCCATGCCCACCGACCAGAGCCTGGCTCTCCTTGACGCGGCCCTGGCCACCGACGAGGCGCTGCTCGCGCCCGTACGGCTGGACCTGGCCGGGCTGCGGTCGCGGGCCGCGACGGAGCCGGTGCCACCGCTGCTGCGCGGCCTGGTGCGGGCGCCCGCCCGGCGCGACGCCCAGCCGGGCGGCGCGAGCGGCGGCGCGGCCGGCGCGGCCGAGCCGTGGTCGCGGCGGATCGCCCGGACCCCGGCCGACGAGCGCGAGCAACTCCTGCTCGACCTGGTGCGCGAGCACGTGGCCACCGTCCTCGGGCACGGCACGCCGCGCGCCGTCGAGGCCGACACCGGCTTCCTGGAGCAGGGCCTGGACTCGCTGATGGCGGTCGAACTGCGCAACCGGCTCACCGCCGAACTCGGCCTGCGGCTGCCGGCCACGCTCGTCTTCGACTACCCGACGCCGACCGCCCTGGCCCGGTACACCCTCGCCGAGCTGGCCCCGGACGGCGCCGCCACCCCGACCGGCGGCCTGCCCGAGGGGATCGCCGAGGACCAGGTGCGGCGGGCGCTGGCCACCATCCCGCTGGAGCGGCTGAGCGAACTCGGCGTCGTGGACGACCTGCTCCGGCTCGCCGGCCTCGCCGAGCACGGCACCGCGCCCGCCACCGGCGCGGACAGTGCCGGCGCCGCCGTCGAGTCCGACGACGCGGCGGGCGACATCGACGACATGGACGTGGAGGCCCTCCTCCGCAAGGCCCAGGAGAACGAACTGTGAGTAACAAGACGTCCACGGACGAACTCGTCGGTGCCCTGCGCAGCTCGCTCAAGGAGGTCGAGCGGCTGCGCCGCGAGAAGGCGGAGGCCGCCGCGCGCGCCACCGAGCCCATCGCGATCGTCGGCATGGCCTGCCGCTACCCGGGCGGCGTGCGCGGCCCGGAGGACCTGTGGGACCTCGTCGCCGGCGGCACCGACGCCGTGTCGGCCTTCCCCACCGACCGTGGCTGGGACCTGGAGAAGCTGTTCGACCAGGACCCGGACGCCAGCGGCAAGAGCTACGTCAACGAGGGCGGCTTCCTGGACGGGGCCGACCAGTTCGACGCCGGCTTCTTCGGCATCTCGCCGCGCGAGGCCCTGGCCATGGACCCGCAGCAGCGAGTGCTCCTGGAGACCGCGTGGGAGGCCGTCGAGCGCGGCGGCATCGACCCCACGACGCTGGCCGGCACCCCAACCGGCGTCTACGCCGGGATCATGTACCACGACTACGGGGCGGCCATCGGCGAAGTGCCCCGGGACGTCGAGGGGTTCGTCGGCATCGGCAACGCGGGCAGCGTGCTCTCCGGCCGCATCGCCTACACCCTCGGCCTCGAAGGCCCGGCCGTGACGCTGGACACCGCCTGCTCCTCGTCGCTGGTGGCCGTGCACCTCGCGGCCCAGTCGCTGCGCCGTGGCGAGTGCTCGCTGGCGCTCGCGGGCGGCGTGACGGTGCTCGCGACGCCCGAGGTGTACGTCGAGTTCAGCCGCCAGCGCGGGCTGTCGCACGACGGGCGGTGCAAGTCCTTCGCCGCGGCGGCCGACGGCACCGGCTGGTCCGAGGGCTCGGGCATGCTGCTCCTGGAGCGGCTCTCCGACGCGCGGCGCAACGGCCGCCGCGTGCTGGCCGTCATCCGTGGCACCGCCGTCAACCAGGACGGCGCCTCCAGCGGCCTGACCGCCCCCAACGGCCCGGCGCAACAGCGCGTCATCCGCCAGGCCCTGGCGGACGCCGGGCTCGCGGCGGCGGACGTGGACGCCGTGGAGGCGCACGGCACGGGCACCACCCTCGGCGACCCGATCGAGGCACAGGCCCTGCTGGCCACGTACGGCAGGGACCGCGCCCCCGAGCGCCCGCTGTGGCTCGGTTCGCTCAAGTCCAACATCGGGCACGCGCAGGCCGCGGCCGGCGTCGGCGGCGTCATCAAGATGGTGCAGGCGATGCGGCACGGGCTGCTGCCCAAGACGCTGCACGTCGACGAGCCGACCCCGAAGGTGGACTGGGCCCAGGGCGGCCTGGAACTGCTCACCGAGGCGCGCGAGTGGCCGCACACCGGCGCGCCGCGCCGGGCCGCCGTCTCCTCGTTCGGCGTCAGCGGCACCAACACCCACGTGATCATCGAGGCCCCCACGGAGGCGGACGCCCAGCCGGGCAGCACGGCGCCGGCCAGCGCTGAACCGGGCACGGAGCCGGGCACGGAGCGCGCGCCCGGCGCGGCCGGTGGCGCGCCGTCCCCCGTCGTCCCGTGGGTCATCTCGGCGCGTAGCCCGCGGGCGCTGCGCGGCCAGGCGGAGCGGCTGCGCGAGTTCGCCGCGGCCCGCCCCGACCTCGCGGACGTCGACATCGCCGCCTCGCTGCTGCACACCCGCACCCGCTTCGACCACCGCGCCGTCGTCGTCGCCGGTGACCGCACGGGACTGCTCGACGCCCTGGCGGCGCTCGCCGCCGACACCGAGGCCCCCGGCGCCGTGCGCGGCGCCGTTCGAGCCGGCGGCGCCCGCCGCACCGCGCTGCTGTTCGGTGGGCAGGGCAGCCAGCGCCTGGGCATGGGGCGTGAATTGTACGCGGCGTTCCCGGTGTTCGCCGAGGCGTGGGACGCGGTGGTGGCGGAGTTGGACGGGGTGCTGCCGCGTCCGTTGGGCGAGGTGGTGTGGGGCGGGGACGCTGCGGTGTTGGAGCGTACCGAGTACGCCCAGCCGGCCCTGTTCGCCTTCGAGGTGGCGCTGTTCCGACTGGTGGAGTCGTGGGGCGTGGCCCCGGAGTGCGTCGCCGGCCACTCGGTCGGCGAGATCGCGGCGGCGCATGTGGCCGGGGTGCTGTCCTTGGCCGACGCGTGCGAACTGGTGGCCGCGCGTGGTCGGTTGATGCAGGCGTTGCCGGCTGGTGGGGCGATGTTGGCGGTTCAGGCGTCCGAGGCGGAGGTGGCGGAGGCGCTGGCCGATCACGCCGACGAGGTGAGCGTGGCGGCGGTCAACGGGCCGTCGTCGGTGGTGGTCTCGGGCGCGGAGGCGGCGGTCGCGGAGCTGGAGGAGCGGTTCCGGGCCCTGGGCCGACGGGTGAAGCGGCTGCGCGTGAGTCACGCGTTCCACTCGCCGTTGATGGCGCCGATGGTGGCGGACTTCCGCGCGGTGGTCTCCGGGCTGGCCTTCGGCAAGCCGGAGCTTGGCGTGGTGACCACCGGTGGTCGGGTCGACGGTGACTGGAGCGATCCGGAGTACTGGGTGCGGCATGTCAGCGAGCCCGTACGCTTCCACGACGCCGTACGCCGACTCGTCGCCGACGATCTGGACTTCCTCCTTGAGGTGGGAGCCGACGGGACGCTGACGGCCCTGGCCCAGGAGTGCCTGGACGAGGCCGAGGACGGCGCGCCGGTGCGCTGCGCGGCCCTCCTACACCGGGAGCGACCCGAGGCGCAGTGCGCCGTGGAGGCCCTGGGCCGGGCCCACGTCAACGGCGTACGGGTGCGGTGGGACGCGCTCGTCGGGCCGGCGCGCACCGTCGAGCTGCCCACCTACGCCTTCCAGCACGAGCGCTACTGGCTGCCGTCGGCCGGCGCGCCGGCCGACACCACGGCACTGGGCCAGGGCTCGGCCGAGCACCCGCTGCTGGGCGCCACGGTCGAACTCGCCGACGGCGGCGGGGTGTTGCTGACGGGGCGGATCTCGCTGCACACGCACGGCTGGCTGGCCGGCCACGCGGTGGGCGGCGCGGTGTTGCTGCCCGGCACGGCCTTCGTGGAGCTGGCCGTCCGCGCCGGCGACGAGGTGGGCTGCGGTCGCGTCGAGGAGTTGACGCTCCAGGCCCCGCTCGTGCTGCCGGAACACGGCGGCGTGCGGATCCAGGTCGCCGTCGGCGAGCCGACGGACGACGGGGCGCGCTCCGTACGGATCTACTCCCGCGCCGACGGGGCGGGCGCCGACGCCCCGTGGACCTGCCACGCCAGCGGCACGCTGACCGCCGCTCCCGCCACGGGCGCCGCCGCGTTCGACCTCGCCGCGTGGCCGCCGCCCGGCGCGGAGCCGGTGGACCTGACGGGCTTCTACGACCGGTTGGCGACCATCGGCTCGACGTACGAGCCGCCGTTCCAGGGGCTGCGGGCCGCCTGGCGGCGGGGCGACGAGGTGTTCGCGGAGGTCGCCCTGCCGGACGGCGGCGGCGACGAGCCCGAGCGCTTCGGGCTGCACCCGGCGCTGCTCGACTCCGCCCTGCACGGGGCGCTGGTCGACACGCTGGACGGGCCCGGCGCGACGCTGCGGCTGCCGTTCGCCTGGTCGGGCGTCGAGCTGTACGCCTCCGGGGCCGGCGCCGCGCGGGTGCGGCTGACGCCCGTGGGCGAGGGCGCGCTCGGCGTGGAGCTGGCGGACGCCGCCGGTGCGCCGCTGGCCGCCGTCCGAACGCTGGCCACCCGCCCCGTCACCCCCGAGCAACTGCGGGCCGCCGCGCCCGACACCACCCGGGACGCCCTGTTCCGCGTGGAGTGGGTCCCGGCGCCCTTCGACCCGCCCGCCCCCGGCGCGGTCCGGGTGGCCCCGCTGGGCGACGGCGCGGGCGACGGGGCGCGCGGCGCGCTCGCCGCGCTGGCCGGGCTCGGCGACGACCTGCCCGACGTGGCGCTCTGGCGGGCGCCGGACTCCGAGGACGTACGGGCCCAGGTGACCGGGGCCCTGGAGCTGGTGCGGGCCTGGCTGGCCGACGAGCGGCTGGCCGCCGTCCGGCTCGCCTTCGTGGTCCGCGCCGACCACCTCGCCCACGCCGCCGTCGCGGGCCTGGTCCGCTCCGTACAGTCCGAGCATCCGGACCGCTTCCTCCTGGTCGAGCTGGAGCCGCTGCCCGACGGGGCCACGGGGCACGGGGCGACGGAGCAAGGAGCCACGGAGCGCGGGGCGGCGGGGCACGGGGCCGAGGCCGACGGGGCGCGCGGCGCCGCCGCGGCGGACGCGCTCGAACCCGCCCTGCCCGAGGCCGCGCTCAGCGGCGCCGAGCCGCACGTGCGGGTGCGTGGCGGCGAGGTGTGGGTGCCCCGGCTGGCCCGGGCCGGCGCTGACGGGCGGCTCACCCCGCCCGCCGACGGGCCCTGGCACCTCGACTTCACGGCGGCCGGCACCCTGGAGAACCTGGCCCTGCTGCCGCGCCCCGAGGTGGCCGAACCGCTCGCGCCCGGACAGGTACGGATCGCCGTGCGCGCCGCCGGCATGAACTTCCGGGACGCGCTGATCGCGCTCGGCATGTACCCGGGCGAGGCCACGCCCTTCCTCGGCGACGAGGCGGCCGGCGTCGTGCTCGCCGTGGGCGACGGCGTACGCGACGTCGCGCCCGGCGACCGGGTGCTGGGCATCGTGCCGCGCGCTTTCGGCCCGCAGGCCGTCACCGACCACCGCCTGTTGGCCCCGCTGCCCGCCGGCTGGTCGTACGAGCAGGGGGCCACCGTGCCGGTGGTGTTCCTGACGGCGTGGATGGGGCTGGTGGACCTGGCCGGGATCGGCCCGGGTGACGCCGTGCTCGTCCACGCGGCGGCCGGTGGTGTGGGCATGGCGGCGGTGCAGTTGGCGAAGTTGCGCGGGGCCGAGGTGTTCGCGACGGCGAGTGAGCCCAAGTGGGAGGTGTTGCGCGGGCTCGGGGTGGCCGATGACCACCTCGCGTCCTCGCGTTCGTTGGAGTTCCGGGACCGGTTCCTGGCCGCGACCGGGGGTCGTGGCGTGGATGTGGTGTTGAACTCGTTGGCGGGGGAGTACGTGGACGCCTCGTTGGCGTTGCTGCCGCGTGGTGGGCACTTCCTGGAGATGGGCAAGACCGACATCCGCGAGTCCGCCGATGTCGCCGCCGGGCACCCTGGCGTGCGCTACCAGACGTTCGACGTCATCGAGGCCGGCCCGGACCGCCTGGGTGCCATGCTCACCGAGGTCGTGGGCCTGCTGGCGCACGGCGAGCTGTCGCCGCTGCCGGTGCGCTCGTGGGACGTGCGCCGCGCGCCGGAGGCGTTCCGCTTCGTCAGCCAGGCCAAGCACGTCGGCAAGGTCGCGCTGACCATGCCCCGTCGCTGGGACGAGCCCGGCACGGTGCTGCTCACCGGCGCCACCGGCGGCCTGGGCCGCCTGGTCGCCCGGCACCTGGCGACGGAACACGGCGTACGGCACCTGCTGCTGACCAGCCGGCGCGGTCCGGCCGCCGACGGGGCGGACGAACTGCTCGCCGAACTGCGTACGGCTGGCGCGGAGCCCGAGTTGGTGGCCTGTGACGCGGCCGACCGGGACGCGCTGGCCGCCGTCATCGACGCGATCCCGGCCGACCGGCCGCTGACCGCCGTCGTGCACGTGGCCGGCGTGGTGGACGACGCGCTGGCCGCCTCGCTCACGGACGAGCAGGTGGAGCGCGTGTTGCGGCCCAAGGTGGACGCGGCCCGTAACCTGCACGAGCTGACCGCGGGCCACGACCTGGCCGCGTTCGTCCTCTTCTCCTCCGCCTCCGGCCTCTTCGGCACCCCCGGGCAGGCCAACTACGCGGCGGCCAACGCCTACCTGGACGCGCTCGCCCGGCACCGCGGGAACGACCTGGGGCTGCCCGCCGCCTCGTTGGCCTGGGGCCTGTGGGACCAGGCCAGCGCCATGACCGAGCACCTGGACCAGGCCGACCTGGCCCGCGTCGGGCGCTCCGGGGCGCTGGCCCTCGCACCGGCCGACGGCCTGCGGCTGTTCGACGCGGCGCTCGCCGCCGACGAGCCGCTGCTGGTGCCGATCCGGCTCGACCTGGCGGGCCTGGCCTCGCGGGCGGCCGGCGGCGGTGACGTACCGCCGCTGCTGCGCGGCCTGGTGCGCGCCCCGGCCCGCCGGAGCGCGGCCGGCGCCGCCGCCGAGCAGGCGAACGGCGCGGGCGCCCTGCTGCGGAAGCTGTCCGGCGCGCCGCGCGCCGAGCGCGAACGGCTGCTGCTGGACCTGGTCCGCACGCACGCCGCGACCGTGCTCGGGCACGCCTCGGCGCAGGCCGTGGAGCCCGAACGGGCCTTCCGCGACGTGGGCTTCGACTCCCTGACAGCCGTCGAACTGCGCAACCGGATCGGCGCCGCCACCGGGCTGCGGCTGCCAGCCGCCGTGGTCTTCGACCACCCCACGCCGCTCGCGCTCGCCGGCCACCTGGCCGGGCAGCTCGGCGAGGCCACCACGGTGTCCACCCGGGACGCGCTGGGCGAGCTGGACAAGGCGGAGGCCATCCTCGCTGCCCTCGCCGCCGAGGAGACGCTGCGCGGCGAGGTCACCGCCCGCCTGCACACGCTGCTCGCCCGCTGGGGCGGTCAGGGTGGCGGCGAGCCCGACGACGGGCCGGACGGCGCCAGCGTGCGGGAGGCCAGCGACGACGAACTCTTCGACCTGCTCGACAACGAACTCGAAACCCCCTGAAGCCGTTTCGGATACTCGGATAGGTGTGACAACCCGGTGAACAACGAAGACAAACTCCGCGATTATCTGAAGCGAGCCACCACCGACCTCCGCACCGCCCGTCGCCGCATCGCGGAGATGGAGCAGCGCGACCAGGAGCCCATCGCGATCGTCGGCATGGCCTGCCGCTACCCGGGCGGCGTGCGCTCGCCCGAGGACATGTGGCACCTGATCACCGACGTCGCCGAGCCGGGCGACCGGGCCGTACGGGGCGGCGACGGGGCCGTACGGAGCGAGGACGGGGCCACGGGGGGCGACGCGGGCGCGACGGCGATCACGCCGTTCCCCGAGGACCGGGGTTGGGACACCGACGCCCTGTACGACCCGGAGCTGTCCACGCCGGGCACCAGCTACGTGCGCGAGGGCGGGTTCCTGCACGACGCGGCCGAGTTCGACGCGGAGTTCTTCGGCATCTCACCGCGCGAGGCCCTTGCCATGGACCCGCAGCAGCGGTTGCTCCTGGAGACGTCCTGGGAGGTGCTGGAGCGGGCCGGGATCGACCCGTCGTCGGTGGCGGGCAGCGACGGCGGCGTCTTCATGGGCGCCGGCCACCCCGGGTACGGCGTCTTCGGCCGCACCGCGCCGGAGATCATCGAGGGCTACGGGATGACCGGCAAGGCCGCGAGCGTCATCTCGGGCCGGGTCTCGTACACCCTCGGCCTTGAGGGCCCGGCCGTCACCGTGGACACCGCGTGTTCCTCGTCGCTGGTGGCCCTGCACCTGGCCGTGCAGGCGCTGCGCAAGGGCGAGTGCTCGTTCGCCCTCGCGGGCGGCGTGACGGTGATGCCCACGCCGGAGCTGTTCGTCGAGTTCAGCCGGCAGCGCGGCCTGGCGGCCGACGGTCGGTGCAAGTCGTTCGCCGCTGCGGCCGACGGCACCGGGTGGTCCGAGGGCGTGGGCGTGCTGCTCGTGGAGCGGCTGTCCGACGCGCGCAGGAACGGTCACCAGGTGCTGGCGGTGGTACGGGGCTCGGCCGTGAACCAGGACGGGGCCAGCAACGGCCTCACCGCGCCCAACGGGCCCTCGCAGGAGCGCGTCATCCGGCAGGCGTTGGCCGACGCGCGGCTCGGCGTCGGTGACGTGGACGCCGTGGAGGCGCACGGCACCGGCACCCGGCTCGGCGACCCCATCGAGGCGCACGCCCTGCTCGCCACGTACGGGCAGCGCGCGCCCGGCGCCGACCCGCTCCGACTCGGCTCCCTCAAGTCCAACATCGGGCACACCCAGGCCGCGGCCGGCGTCGGCGGCGTCATCAAGATGGTGCTGGCCATGCGGCACGCGCTGCTGCCGAAGACGCTGCACGTGGACGCGCCGACGCCGCACGTGGACTGGACGTCGGGCGCCGTCGAACTCCTCACCGAGGCCCGCGACTGGCCCCGGTCCGATGCCCCGCGCCGGGCCGCCGTCTCCTCGTTCGGCGTCAGCGGCACCAACGCCCACGTCATCCTCGAGGAGCCGCCGTCGTCCGGTGCCCCGGCAGAGGCCGGCGCCACCACCCCGGACGCCGCCGAAGCGACCACCCCGGGCCGGACCACCACGCCCGCCACCACGCCGGCCACCGGGCCCGTACCGTGGCCCGTCTCCGGCAAGAACCCGGTCGCGCTCCGCGCGCAGGCGGGCCGGCTCCGCGCCTACCTCACCGACCGCCCCGAGGTCGACGCCCGCGACGTCGCCCTCTCCCTGGCGACCACGCGCGCCGACCTGGAACACCGCGCCGTGGTGGTCGCGGACGACCGCGCCGCGCTCCTCGACGGCCTCACCGCCCTCGCCCAGGGCCGCCCCGCCCCCCACGTCACCACCGGCGAAACCACCGGCGGCGCCCGCAACCAGGTCTTCGTCTTCCCGGGGCAGGGGGCGCAGTGGGTGGGGATGGCGCGGGAGTTGATGGCCTCGGCCCCGGTGTTCGCGGAGTCGATGGCACGGTGTGGTGAGGCCCTTGCGCCGTTCATCGACTGGGACTTCGCGGCTGAGGTGGATGGTTCGCTGGAGCGGGTGGATGTGGTGCAGCCCGTCTCGTGGGCGGTGATGGTCTCCCTCGCTGAGCTGTGGCGCTCGTACGGGGTGGAGCCGGCAGCGGTGGTGGGTCACTCGCAGGGTGAGATCGCTGCGGCGGTGGTCGCCGGTGCGTTGTCGCTGGAGGACGGGGCGCGGGTCGTCGCGCTCCGTTCCAAGGTGATCGGCGAGCGGCTTGCGGGCAAGGGCGGGATGGTCTCGCTGGGCTTGTCCCGCTCCGAGGCGGAGGAGCGGATCGCCCCGTACGGTGCGCGCATCGCGGTCGCGGCGGTGAACGGTGCGGCTTCTACGGTCGTCGCCGGCGAGCCCGCCGCGCTGGACGAGCTGATCGCCGGCTGCGAGGCCGATGAGGTGCGGGCCAAGCGCATCCCCGTGGACTACGCCTCGCATACCCCGCAGGTCGAGTCGATCCGGGACGAGTTGCTGCGGGTGCTGGACGGCGTGGCGCCGCGCTCGGCCGAGGTGCCGTTCTACTCCACGGTGGAGGCCGAACCCGTGGACACGGCGGGGCTCGACGCCGCGTACTGGGTGCGGAACCTGCGCCAGGAGGTGCGGTTCGGGTCGGCTGTGGAGCGGTTGATCGCGGATGGCTTCGGGGTGTTCGTGGAGTGTGCGGCGCATCCGGTGTTGTCGATGAGCGTTCAGGAGACGGCGGGTGCGGACGCGTCGGTGACCACCGTGGGGTCGTTGCGGCGTGATGACGGTGGGCTGGAGCGGTACGTGGCCTCGCTGGCCGAGGCGCACGTGGCGGGCGTACGGGTGGACTGGACGCCGCTGCTGGCCGGGGCCCGCGCCGTCGAGCTGCCGACGTACGCCTTCCAGCGTGAGCGGTACTGGCTCGACGCGACCGACGCCGAGGCCACGGCGAACGCGGCGGCGCTGCCCCGGGACGAGGTGGAGGAGCGGTTCTGGGCGGCCGTCGAGCGTGAGGACCTGGAGGAGTTGGCGGCGACGCTGGGCGTCGAGAGCGGGCCCGACGGGCTCGGTTCGGTACTGCCGGCCCTCGCCACCTGGCGGCGGCAGCGCCGCGAGCGCTCCGTCATCGACTCCTGGCGCTACCGCGTCACCTGGCAGCCCCTCGCCACTCCGGACGCGCCCGTCCTGTCCGGCACCTGGCTGCTGGTGCTCCCGGCCGCCGGCACCGGCGACGCGCCGGCCGAGCCCGCGCCGGGAGCAGCCGACGCGGCGTACGCCTGGCCCGAGGGGTCGCGCGGCGGCTGGGCCACCGGCGCCGCGCACGCCCTGGAGCGGGCCGGGGCGCGCGCCGTCACGCTGACCGTTGACCCGGCGACCACCGACCGCGCCGCGCTCGCCGACGCCCTCCGGGCCGCCTGCGCGGACGTCACCGACCTGGCCGGAGTCCTCGCGCTGACCGCCGTGGACGAGCGCCCGCTGCCCGGCCACACCGCCCTCACCCGAGGCCACGCCGCCACCCTGCGCCTCGTACAGGCCCTCGGCGACGGCGGGTTCGACGCGCCCCTGTGGTGCGCCACCGAGTCCGCGATGGCCACCGACGAGCGGGAGCGTGTACGGGGCGCGGCCCAGGCTCAGGTCTGGGGCCTCGGTCGGGTGGTCGCCCTGGAGCAGTCCCGTACCTGGGGCGGCCTCGTCGACCTGCCCGCCGCCGTGGACGAGCGCGCCCAGACCGCGCTGGCCGCCTGCCTGACCGGCATCGACGGCGAGGACCAACTGGCCGTCCGCCCGGGCGGCGTGCGGGCGCGCCGACTCGTACGCGCCGCCGCGTCTGCCCCGGAGCGCACCGAGGCGGGCTGGGCCCCGCGCGGCACCACCCTCGTGACCGGCGGCACCGGCGCGCTCGGCGCGCACGTCGCCCGCTGGCTCGCCCGCAACGGGGCCGAGCACCTGCTCCTCGTCAGCCGACGGGGCGCCGACGCGCCCGGCGCCGCCGAACTGGAGCGCGAGCTGACCGGGCTCGGCGCCCGCGTCACCCTCGCGGCCTGCGACATCGCCGAGCGGGACGAACTGGCCGCGCTGCTGGCCCACGTGCCCGCCGAGCACCCGCTGACCTCCGTCGTACACACCGCCGCCGTCCTGGACGACGGCATGGTCGACGGGCTCACCGACGCGCGCGTGGAGCGCGTACTGCGGGTCAAGGCGCGCGGCGCGGAGAACCTGCACGAGCTGACCCGCGACCTCGACCTGTCGGCGTTCGTCCTCTTCTCGTCCTTCACCGCCGTCCTCGGCACCCCCGGCCTGGGCAACTACGCCCCGGGCAACGCCCACCTGGACGCGCTCGCCGAGGTGCGCCGCGCCCAGGGCCTGCCCGCGACCGCCGTCGCCTGGGGCACCTGGGCCGGCTCCGGCATGGCCGAGGGCGAGGTGGGGGAGCGGGCGCGCCGGCACGGCGTGTTCGCCATGGACCCGGAGGCGGCCACCACCGCGCTCCAGGGGGCCCTGGACGGTGGCGAGACCAACGCCGTCGTCATCGACATGCGCTGGGACCGGTTCGCCGTCGTCTTCACCACGGAGCGGCCCAGCCGCCTCCTGGAGGGCGTGCCGGAGGCTCGCGCCGCGCTCGCCGCCCTCGCGTCGGCGGCCACCGCCCCGGCGGCCGAGGCCGACGGGGCGCCCGGCGGGCTCGCCGCCCGCGTCGCCGCCCTGCCCCGGGCCGACGCCGAGCGTGAGCTGACCGACCTGGTCCGGGCCGACGCCGCCGCCGTACTCGGCCACGGCACGCCCGCCGCCGTCGAACCCGGCCGCGCCTTCCGGCAGATCGGCTTCGACTCGCTGACCGCCGTCGAATTGCGCAACCGCCTGATCACCCGCACCGGCCTCAAGCTGCCCGCCACGCTGGTCTTCGACTACCCGAACCCGGCCGCGCTCGCCGCGCACCTCGCCGCCGAACTCGCCGGCGAGCAGGCCCCCGGCGCGCTCCCGGCCCCCGGCGCCCGCGCCGGCTCCGGCACCGGCGGCACCGATGACGATCCGATCGCCATCGTCGGCATGGCCTGCCGCTTCCCCGGCGGCATCAGCTCGCCCGACGACCTGTGGGACCTGGTCGCCGCCGGCGGCGACGCCATCTCGCCGCTGCCCGGCGGGCGCGGCTGGGACGTGGAGGGCCTGTACGACCCGAACCCGGAGGCACCCGGCAGGACGTACGTGCGCGAGGGCGGGTTCCTGCACGAAGCCGCCGAGTTCGACGCGGAGTTCTTCGGCATCTCGCCCCGCGAGGCGCTGGCCATGGACCCGCAGCAGCGGCTGCTCCTGGAGACCTCCTGGGAGGCGCTGGAGCGCGCGGGCATCGACCCCGACACCCTGCGCGGCACCCACACCGGGGTGTTCACCGGCCTGACCCACTACGCGTACGGCGACGGAGCGGGCGACGGCGCCGAGGGCTACCGGATGACCGGCAACACCGCCAGCGTCGCCTCCGGTCGCATCGCCTACACGCTCGGCCTCGAAGGCCCCGCCGTCACCCTGGACACGGCCTGCTCGTCGTCCCTGGTGGCGCTGCACCTGGCCGCGCAGGCGCTGCGCAACGGCGAGTGCGCTCTCGCGCTCGCCGGCGGTGTCACGGTCATGTCGACGCCCGCGGCGTTCACCGAGTTCAGCCGGCAGCGCGGGCTGTCGGCCGACGGCCGCTGCCGGGCGTTCGCCGCCGACGCGGACGGCTTCGGGCTCGCCGAGGGCGTGGGCGTGCTCCTCGTCGAGCGGCTCTCGGACGCCCGCCGCAACGGCCACCGGGTACTCGCGGTCGTCCGTGGCTCGGCCATCAACCAGGACGGCGCCAGCAACGGCCTCACCGCCCCCAACGGCCCCTCGCAACAGCGCGTCATCCGCCAGGCGTTGGCCAACGCGGGCCTGGACGCCCACGAGGTCGACGCGGTGGAGGCACACGGCACCGGCACCACGCTCGGCGACCCGATCGAGGCCCAGGCCCTGCTCGCGACGTACGGGCGTGGCCGGGACGCGGACCAGCCGCTGTGGCTCGGCTCGGTGAAGTCCAACATCGGGCACGCGCAGGCCGCCGCCGGAGCGGCCGGAGTGATCAAGATGGTGCAGGCGCTACGGCACGGGCTGCTGCCCAAGACGCTGCACGTCGCGCAGGCGACGCCCGAGGTGGACTGGTCCACCGGCGCCGTCGCCCTGCTCACCGACCACACCGACTGGCCGGCCACCGACCGCCCGCGCCGCGCCGCCGTCTCCTCCTTCGGCCTGAGCGGCACCAACGCCCACGTCGTACTGGAGCAGGCCCCGGACGCGCCCGCCGCGCCCGCCCCGGCGCTGGCGCCGGCGCCCGAGGGGACGCCGCTGCCCTGGTTGCTGTCCGCCAAGAGCCCCGCAGCCCTGCGCGGCCAGGCCGAGCGCCTCCACGAGGCGCTGGCGGCCCGCCCCGACCTGGCCGCCGCCGACGTGGCCCACTCGCTCGCCACGGAGCGGGCCCACTTCGCGCACCGCGCCGCCGTCATCGGCACCGACCGGGCCACCCTCACCGCCGCCCTGACCGCCCTCGCCCACCAGCAGCCCGCCCCCTACCTCGTACAGGGCCAGGCCACCGCCCACGGCAAGACCACCTTCGTCTTCCCGGGGCAGGGCGCGCAGTGGGTAGGTATGGCGCGGAAGTTGATGGCCTCGGCTCCGGTGTTCGCGGAGTCGATGGCGCGGTGCGGTGAGGCGTTGGCCCCGTTCGTTGACTGGGACTTCGCGGCTGAGGTGGATGGTTCGCTGGAGCGGGTGGATGTGGTGCAGCCCGTCTCGTGGGCGGTGATGGTCTCGCTGGCGGAGTTGTGGCGTTCGTACGGGGTGGAGCCGGCCGCTGTGGTGGGTCACTCGCAGGGTGAGATCGCTGCGGCCGTGGTGGCCGGGGCGCTGTCGTACGAGGACGGCGCGCGCGTGGTGGCGCTCCGTTCCAAGGTGATCGGCGAGCGTCTTGCCGGCAAGGGCGGGATGGTTTCGCTGGGGTTGCCGCGTGCGGAGGCGGAGGAGCGGATCGCCTCGTACGGTGCGCGGATCGCGGTCGCGGCGGTGAACGGTGCGGCTTCTACGGTCGTCGCCGGTGAGCCCGCCGCCCTCGATGAGCTGATCGCTGGCTGTGAGGCGGACGAGGTGCGGGCCAAGCGCATCCCCGTGGACTATGCCTCGCACACCCCGCAGGTCGAGTCGATCCGGGACGAGTTGCTGCGGGTGCTGGACGGCGTGGCACCGCGTACCGCCGAGATCCCGCTGTACTCGACGGTGGAGGCGGAGCCGGTGGACACGGCGGGGTTGGACGCCGCGTACTGGGTGCGGAACCTGCGGCAGGAGGTGCGGTTCGGGCCGGCTGTGGAGCGGTTGATCGCGGATGGTTTCGGGGTGTTCGTGGAGTGCGCGGCGCATCCGGTGTTGTCGATGAGCGTTCAGGAGACGGCGGGTGCGGACGCGGCGGTGACCACCGTGGGCTCGCTGCGGCGTGATGACGGTGGGCTGGAGCGGTACGTGGCCTCGCTGGCCGAGGCGCACGTGGCGGGCGTACGGGTGGACTGGACGCCGTTGCTGGCCGGGGCGCGGTCGGTGGAGTTGCCGACGTACGCCTTCCAGCGTCGTCACTACTGGCTGGAGAGCCAGGTCGCGGACGGGGCGGCGACCGGTGCGCCGCAGGACGCGGTGGAGGAGCGGTTCTGGGCGGCCGTCGAGCGCGAGGACCTGGTGGAGCTGACGGCGACGCTGGGCGCGGACGGGGGCCAGGAGGAGTTGGGCGCGGTGTTGCCCGCGCTGTCGGCGTGGCGGCGGCAGCGCCGTGAGCGCTCCGTCATCGACTCCTGGCGCTACCGGGCCGCCTGGCGGCAGCAGACCGAACTGGCGAAGCTCCCGGCCACGCTGGCGGGCACCTGGCTCGTGGTGTTGCCCGCCCCGTACGCCGCCGACCCGCTGGCGGCCGGGGTGCTGCGCGCCATGGGCGAGCGGGGGGCGGAGCCGCTGCGGCTGGTGGTGGACGCCGCCGACGCGCAGCGCGAGAAGCTCGCCGCGCGGATCGCCGAGGCCGCCGGGGACGCCGCCGAACTGGCCGGCGTGGTCTCCCTGTGGGCGCTGGACGAGGCCCCGCACCCGGAGCACGCGGGCACCTCGGCGGGCGCCGTCGGCACGCTCGCCCTGCTCCAGGCACTGGGCGACCTGACCACGGGGTGCGGCGCCACCCACGGAGCCAGCGACGGAGCGACCGACGGCGCCCCCGACGGGGCGGTTGACGGTGCCGGCGGCGGCGCGGCGGACGGGGCCGGCCGGGCCGGTGGGCTCGGGGCCGGCGCGCGGCTGTGGTGCGTGACCCGGGGCGCGGTCGCCGCGACCGCGACCGACCGCTCCGTGAGCGCGCTCCAGGCACAGGTGTGGGGCCTCGGCCGGGTCGCCGCGCTGGAGCAGCCCCGACTGTGGGGCGGACTCGTCGACCTGCCCGCGGCGGCCGACGACGCGACAGCGACGGGCCACACGGCGGCCGACGGCGCGACGGCTGACGGTACGGCGGCCGGGGACGCGGCGGTGGACGAGAAGACGCTGCGGCTGCTGTGCGCGGTGCTGGCCGGCGACGGTGCCGGCGAGGACCAGCTCGCGCTGCGCGCCGCCGGCCCGCTCGCGCGCCGCATGGTGCGTGCGCCGCTGGCCGACCGGAGCGCCCCGCGCGCCTGGCAGCCGCGCGGCACCGTGCTCGTCACCGGCGGCACCGGTGGCATCGGTGGCCACCTGGCGCGCTGGCTGGCCGACCGTGGCGCCGAGCACCTGGTGCTGACCAGCCGCAAGGGCCGGGACGCGGTGGGCGCCGCCGAGTTGGAGGCCGACCTGCGGGGGCGCGGCGCGCGGGTGACCATCGCCGCTTGTGACGTGTCCGACCGGGACGCGCTGGCCGCCCTCGTGGACGGGCTGGCGCGCGACGGCAGTCCCGTACGCGCCGTCGTACACATCGCGGCCCACATCGAGCTGGGCACCATCGCGGAGACGACCGCCGAGCGGTACGCGGAGGTGTGCCGGGCCAAGACGCTCGGCGCCGACCACCTGGACGCCCTGTTCGCCACGGACACGCTGGACGCGTTCGTGCTGTTCTCCTCGATCGCCGGGTTCTGGGGCAGCGGCGAGCACGGCGCGTACGCGGCGGCCAACGCCCACCTCGACGCGCTCGCCGAGGACCGCAGGGCGCGCGGCCTGCCCGGCACGGCCGTCTCCTGGGGCATCTGGGACGCGGCCAACGACTGGGACGAGCGCAACACGGAGCTGCGCACCCTGAAGAACGAACGCTCCAGCCGGCACGGCCTGCCGCTGCTCGACAAGGACCTGGCGTTCACCGCGTTGCGACAGGTGCTCGACCACGACGAGACGTTCGTGGCCGTCGCCGACGTGGAGTGGGACCGGTTCGTGCCGCTGTTCACCATGGCCAGGCCCAGCCGCCTCATCGACGAGGTGCCCGAGGCGCGCCGGGTGCTGGCCGCCGCCGAGTCGGCGGACGGCGCGGACGGCGCGGCCGACGCCGACGCGACGCCGCTGCTCGCCGGCCTCGCCGGCAGGAGCCGTGGCGAACAGGACCACGCGCTCCAGGAGTTGGTGCGTACTCAGGCCGCGGCCGTGCTCGGGCACGCGGACGGCGGTGCGGCCATCGATGCCCACCGCGCCTTCCGCGAGCTGGGCTTCGACTCGCTCACCGCCGTCGAACTGCGCAACCGGCTCGGCGCGGCCACCGGGTTGAAGCTGCCCGCCACGCTCGTCTTCGACTTCCCCACGCCGCTCGCGTTGGCCCGCAGGCTGCGCGCCGAGCTGCTGCCGGAGGCCGCGGACGGCGACGGGGCCGCGCGCCCCGTCCTCGGCGAGCTGGACCGGCTTGAGGAGACCCTGACCGGTCTCGCCGCCGACGGCGCCACCCACGACACGATCGCCAAGCGGCTCCAGGACCTGCTGTGGAAGTGGACCGAGGCCGCGCCCGGCGCCACCGCGCGGCCGGCACCGGCGGCCGTCCCCGACCACGAGGCCACGCACGTCGCATCGGCCACCGCCGACGAGATGTTCGCCCTGATCGACCGGGAGCTCGGTACGACCTGATTCCGAAACGCCGGATTCCGGAACGCCCCCCACCGTCAGGCCCGACATCGACCTCCCCGGGAGAAACCCACCATGCCCAGCCACGAGCCCACGCCCACCCCGCCCCAGCCGGCCGCCGACACCCAGCCCGCCGCCGACACCCCACAGGCCGCGCCCGCACCGGGCGGCGCGCCCCGGTCGGCCGTGCCCGGCGGAGACACCGAACAGAAGCTCCTCGACTACCTCAAGCGCGTCACCACCGAACTCCAGCAGACCCAGAGCCGGCTGCGCAGCGTCGAGTCGCGCAGCCAGGAGCCGATCGCCATCGTCTCGATGGCCTGCCGCTTCCCCGGCGGGGTGCGCTCCCCGGAGGAGCTGTGGCAGTTGCTCACCGACGGCGGCGACGCCATCTCCGGCCTGCCCACCAACCGTGGGTGGGACCTGGCCACCCTCTACGACGCCGACCCGGACCGGGAGGGCACCAGCTACGTCACCGAGGGCGGGTTCCTGGAGGACGCCGACCGGTTCGACGCCGGCCTCTTCGGCATCTCGCCCCGCGAGGCGTTGGCCATGGACCCGCAGCAGCGGCTGGTGCTCGAACTGACCTGGGAGGCGCTGGAGCGGGCCGGGATCGACCCGCTGTCGCTGCGCGGCGCGGGCGTGGGCACCTTCATCGGCGCCAACCCGCTCGACTACCGCTCCGGCATCGAGCAGGTCCCCGACGGCTTCGAGGGCCACCTGCTGACCGGTGCCGCCGCCAGCGTCGTCTCCGGCCGCGTCGCCTACAGCTTCGGCTTCGAGGGCCCAGCCATCACCCTGGACACCGCCTGCTCGTCCTCGCTTGTCGCGCTGCACCTGGCGGTGCGGGCGCTGCGTGACGGGGAGTGCGAACTGGCCGTCGCCGGCGGCGTCGCGGTGATGTCCACGCCCGCCGAGTTCGTCGGCTTCAGCCGGCAGCGCGGCCTGGCCGCCGACGGCCGGTGCAAGGCGTTCGGCGCCGGCGCCGACGGCATGGGCCTCGGCGAGGGCGTCGGCCTGCTGCTCGTGGAGCGCCTGTCGGACGCCGTGCGCAACGGACACCAGGTGCTCGCGGTGGTACGGGGCTCCGCCGTGAACCAGGACGGCGCCAGCAACGGCCTCACCGCCCCCAGCGGCCCCTCCCAGCAGCGGGTCATCGAGGCGGCCCTGGCCGACGCCCGGCTGTCGGCCGCGCACGTCGACGCCGTCGAGACGCACGGCACCGGCACCACGCTCGGCGACCCGATTGAGGCGCAGGCCCTGCTCGCGACGTACGGGCGTAGCCGGGACGGTGACGAGCCGCTGTGGATCGGCTCGCTCAAGTCCAACATCGGGCACGCGCAGGCCGCCGCCGGCGTCGGCGGCGTCATCAAGTCGGTGCTCGCGCTGCGCGCCGGTGTGCTCCCCGCGACGCTGCACGCCGACGAGCCGACGCCCGAGGTCGACTGGTCGGCGGGCGCCGTGTCGTTGCTGTCCACCGCCCGGCCGTGGCCGGAGACCGGCCGCCCGCGCCGCGCCGGCGTCTCCGCCTTCGGCA
The DNA here is from genome assembly GCF_057766585.1 of Streptomyces sp. MGP-BFMKR1. Classification (NCBI taxonomy): domain Bacteria; kingdom Bacillati; phylum Actinomycetota; class Actinomycetes; order Kitasatosporales; family Streptomycetaceae; genus Streptomyces; species Streptomyces sp. MGP-BFMKR1. The sequence continues at coordinate 2,553,608 of NZ_CM173408.1, read as the reverse complement.
TGGGCGGCACCAACGCCCACGTGATCGTGGAACAGGCAGACACTGAACACGCTGCACACGCTGCACACGCCGCGCACGCCGAGCCCGAGCACGCCGAGCCCGCGCCGGCCGACGACGCCGGCGCGCGGGGCACGGAGCACGGGGCGCTGCCGTGGGTGGTGGCCGGCAAGACGGAGCGGGCGCTGACCGCCCAGGCGGCGCGGCTCCGCGACCACCTGGAGCGCCACCCGGAGCTGCGCCCGCTGGACGTGGCGGGCACCCTGGTCGGCGGCCGGGCCGCCCTGGAACACCGCGCCGTCGTCGTCGGAGCGGACCGTACGGAACTCCTCGCCGGCCTCGACCAGCTCGCCCGAGGCACCGACGGCGCCGGCGGCCCCGACGGCGCCCACGTCGTTCGCGGCACCGTCACCCCCGCCGCCGACCGCCCCGTCTTCGTCTTCCCGGGGCAGGGTGCCCAGTGGGTGGGGATGGCGCGGAAGTTGACGGCGTCGGCTCCGGTGTTCGCGGAGTCGATGGCGCGGTGTGGTGAGGCGTTGGCCCCGTTCATCGACTGGGACTTCGCGGCCGAGCTGGACGGTTCGCTGGAGCGCGTGGACGTCGTGCAGCCGATCTCGTGGGCGGTGATGGTCTCGCTTGCCGAGCTGTGGCGTGCGTACGGCGTGGAGCCGGCTGCCGTGGTCGGTCACTCGCAGGGTGAGATCGCGGCGGCGGTCGTCGCCGGGGCGCTGTCGTACGAGGACGGGGCGCGGGTCGTCGCGCTCCGTTCGAAGGTGATCGGCGAGCGGCTCGCCGGCAAGGGCGGGATGGTCTCGCTCGGGCTGCCGCGCGCGGCGGCCGAGGAGCGGATCGCCGGGTACGGGGAGCGGATCACCGTCGCCGCCGTCAACGGGCCGTCGGCCACGGTGGTGGCGGGCGAACCCGCCGCGCTGGACGAGCTGATCGCCGGCTGCGAGGCCGACGAGGTGCGGGCCAAGCGCATCCCGGTGGACTACGCCTCGCACACGCCGCAGGTCGAGTCGATCCGCGACGAGTTGCTGCGGGTCCTGGACGGCGTGGCGCCGCGCTCGGCCGAGGTGCCGTTCTACTCCACGGTCGAGGCCGAACCCGTGGACACGGCGGGGCTCGACGCCGCGTACTGGGTGCGCAACCTACGGCAGAGCGTCGAGTTCGAGCGCACCACGGGGGCCCTGCTCGACCACGGGTACGGCGTCTTCGTCGAGTGCAGCGCGCACCCGGTGCTGACCATGGCCATCGGCGAGACCGCCGAGCACGCCGGGGCAGCCGACGGCCCGGCCGCCGAGATCGTCGCCGTCGGCTCGCTGCGCCGCGACGAGGGCGGGCAGCGCCGCTTCCTCGCCTCGCTCGCCGAGGCGTACGCCGGCGGCGTGGCCGTCACCTGGGCGCCGCTGCTCGCCGGCGCCCGCACCGTGGAGCTACCGACGTACGCCTTCCAGCACCAGCGGTACTGGATCGAGTCCGACGGCGACGTACGACCCGAGGCCGCGCGCCGCGACCCCGCCGAGGCCGCGTTCTGGGACGCCGTGGACGACGCGGACCTGGCCCGGCTGACCGAGACCCTCCAGGTCGACCCGGAGCAGCCGCTGCGCTCCGTGCTGCCCGCGCTGTCCGCCTGGCGGCGGCGCAACCAGGAACGGTCCGAGGTGGACTCCTGGCGCTACACCATCGCCTGGCACCCGGTCCCCGACGCCCCGGCCCCCGCGCTGCGCGGCGGTTGGCTGGCCGTCGTGCCCACGGAGCGCGCCGACGACCCCGCTGTACGGGGCACGCTGGCCGCCCTGGAGCGGCACGGGGCCGACGTCGTACGCCTCGACGTGGAGGCCGCCGACGCGGACCGGGCCAAGCTGACCGCCCGGCTCGGCGAGGTCGTCGGCGACGGCGCCGGCCTGACCGGCGTGCTGTCGCTGTGGCCGCTGGACGACGCCTCGCCGCACCCCGACCACGCCGCCCTGTCCGCCGGCGTGATGGGCTCCCTCGCGCTGCTCCAGGCCATCGGCGACGCGGGGTTGGCCGCGCCGCTGTGGTGCGTGACCCGGGGCGGCGTCGCCGTGGACGACGCCGACCCGCGCCCCAGCCGCGTCCAGGCCCAGGTGTGGGGCCTCGGCCGGGTCGCCGCGCTGGAGCAGGCCGCGCGCTGGGGCGGCCTCGTCGACCTGCCGGCCGACGCCGACGAGCGGGCGCTGAACCGCCTCGTGGCGGTCCTCGGCGGGCTCGACGGCGAGGACCAGGTGGCCGTGCGCCGCACCGGCATGCTCGCCCGCCGCATGGTGCGCGACCTCCTCGGCGGCGGCGAACCGGTGCGCGACTGGCAACCCCGCGACACCGTGCTGATCACCGGCGGGACCGGCGCGCTCGGCACCCTGCTGGCCCGCTGGTGCGCCCAGCAGGGGGCCGCGCACCTGGTCCTCACCAGCCGCCGCGGGCTCGACGCGCCCGGCGCCGCCGAACTGGAGCGGGAGCTGACCGCGCTCGGCGCCAGGGTCACCATCGCCGCCTGCGACATCGCCAACTACGACGAACTCGCCGACCTGGTACGCCGCGTGGAGGCCGAAGGGCCGCCGATCCGCGCGGTCGTGCACACCGCCGCCCACATCGACCTGGGCCCGCTGGACGAGGCCAGGCCCGCCGACTTCGCCGACGCGTTCGCGGCCAAGGTCGAGGGCGCCGAACACCTGGACCGCCTCTTCGACCAGGACACCCTGGACGCGTTCGTGCTTTACTCCTCGATCGCCGCGTTCTGGGGCAGCGGCTACCACGGCGCGTACGCGGCGGCCAACGCCCACCTGGACGCCATGGCCTACCAGCGGCGCGCCCGTGGCCTCGCCGCCACCTCGATGGCCTGGGGCGTGTGGCGGCCGGTGGACATCAAGGAGAGCTACGCCGCCGAGCGGATGGCCATCAGCGAGCGCGCCCAGGCGCAGGGCCTGCCGTTCCTCGAACCCGACCTGGGCATCGCGGCGCTCAAGCAGTCCCTGGACAACGACGACACGTTCATCGCCCTGGCCAACATCGACTGGGAGCAGTTCGTCGCCCTGTTCACCATGGCCCGCCCCACCCGGTTGCTGGACGCGCTGCCGGAGGCGACCCGCGTCATGCGGCAGTTGCGCGAGGCGGCCGAGGCGGAACCGGCCGGCACCACCGCGGCGGCGGCCGAACTGCGCCAGCGCCTGGCGCCGCTGCCCGACGAGGAGCGCGGGCGCATCCTGCTCGACCTGGTCCGCACGCACGCCGCGGCCGTACTCGGCCACCCCACCACCGACGAGGTCAAGCCCGGACACCCGTTCCGCGACCTGGGCTTCGACTCGCTCACCTCGGTGGAACTGCGCAACCGGCTGGGCCGGGCCACCGGGTTGAAGCTGCCGGCGACCCTGGCCTTCGACCACCCCACGCCGCAGGCCCTGGTGGGGCTGTTGCGGGCCGAACTCCTCCAGGAGAGCGCCACCACCGCGGAGTCCGTGCACACCGACATCGACCGGATGGCCGCGGCCCTCACCGACCTCGACGTGGACGACCTGGGCCGCGAGGCCATCACCGAACGGCTGCGGGCCCTGCTCGCCCAGTGGACCGGCAGCCAGGTCCAGGTCACCGGCGGCGACGAGACCGAGGCCGGCGAATCCGTCGCCGACCGACTGGAGACGGCATCCGACGACGAAATGTTCGCCTTCATCCGCGACGAATTGGGACGCGCATGAGAAGTGCCGCGGAATAACCCGCCCCGCACCACCAACCGGTCCTTTCCAGCACCGCCCCGCCCGGGGCGCGCCCCGCACCAAGCGGCGCGCCCCGTGGCGGGCCCCGTACGGCATCCCCGCGGGCCCGACGGCCCCGGGCCGCTGGCCAGCGCCCCGTAACGGCGCCGGCCCGCACCGACCAGCACGCGAGCAGCGCCGCGCCACAGCACCGCGCGGCGCCCGCCGAACGACAGCAGGCAGCGCGCCGGTTCGAGAAAAGCACGGGGAAATCCGAGGGGCAGCGGAAAGGGCGGGACACCTCGACTTACCCACTTTCATGAACAATTCCGTAGGGGAACCCAGTGGCCAGTAAAGAAGAGACGCTCCGCGACTACCTCAAGTGGGTAACGACCGATCTGCACGAGACCAGGCAGCGCCTGCGCAGCGTGGAGGAGGCCGCCGGCGAGCCCATCGCCATCGTCGGCATGGCCTGCCGCTTCCCCGGCGGCGTGGCCTCGCCCGAGGACCTGTGGCAGATGGTCGACGAGGGCGCCGACGCCGTCTCGGGGTTCCCCACGGACCGCGGCTGGGACCTGGAGGAGCTGTACGACCCGGACCCGGACGCGCCCGGCAAGAGCTACGTCAAGGACGGCGGGTTCCTCTACGAGGCCGCCGAGTTCGACCCGGACGTGTTCGGCATCTCGCCCCGCGAGGCCGTCGCGATGGACCCGCAGCAGCGGCTGCTCCTGGAGACCACCTGGGAGGTCTTCGAGCGCAGCGGCATCGACCCGGGCAGCGTGCGCGGCAGCCGTATCGGCACGTTCATCGGCTCCAACCGCCCCGACTACTTCACCGACATCGCCAGCGCCCCCGAGGGCCTGGAGGGGCACCTGCTGACCGGCTCCAACGCGAGCGTCGTCTCCGGCCGCATCGCCTACACCTTCGGCCTGGAGGGCCCGGCCGTCACCCTGGACACCGCCTGCTCGTCCTCGCTGGTCGCGCTGCACCTGGCCTGCACCGCGCTGCGACAGGGCGACTGCTCGATGGCACTGGCCGGCGGCGTCGCCGTGCTCTCCAGCCCCGGCGGCTTCGTCGCCTTCAGCCGGCAGCGCGGCATGTCCCGCGACGGCCGCTGCAAGGCGTTCGGCGCCGGCGCCGACGGCCTCGGCCTGGCCGAGGGCGTCGGCGTCCTCCTGGTCGAGCGGCTCTCGGACGCGCGGAAGAACGGGCACCAGGTGCTCGCGGTGGTGCGCGGTTCGGCCGTCAACCAGGACGGCGCCAGCAACGGGCTGAGCGCCCCGAGCGGCCCCGCGCAGGAGCGCGTCATCCGGCAGGCGCTCATCAACGCCAAGCTGAACGCCGGCCAGGTGGACGCCGTGGAGGCGCACGGCACGGGCACGCCACTCGGCGACCCGATCGAGGCGCAGGCCCTGCTCGCCACGTACGGCCAGGGCCGCCCCGCCGACCGCCCGCTGTGGCTCGGCTCGTTCAAGTCCAACATCGGGCACGCGCAGGCGGCGGCCGGTGTGGCTGGTGTGATCAAGACCGTCATGTCGTTGCGAGAAGGCGTGCTGCCGCGGACGTTGCATGCGGAGGAGGCGTCGCCGCACATCGACTGGTCGGCGGGTGCGGTGTCGTTGTTGACCCAGGCGCGGCCGTGGCCGGAGAAGGCGGAGCCGTGGCGGGCTGGTGTCTCCTCGTTCGGGATCAGTGGCACCAACGCGCACGTGATCCTGGAGCAGGCCCCCGAGCCGGAGTCCGAGGCCGGAGCTGAGTCCGGGGCGGCCGACGCTGGCTCCGCACCGCAGGTGCCCGTCACACAGGGCGCCGCCCCGTCCGACGCTGGCGTGCTGCCGTGGGTCGTCGCGGGCAAGAGTCCCGCCGCGCTGCGCGCGCAGGCGCTGCGGCTGCACGCCTTCCTCACCGAGCGCCCCGAGTGGGCGCCCCGTGACGTGGCCGCCTCGCTGGTCCGCACCCGGGCCGCACTGGAGCACCGCGCCGTCGTCGTCGGAGCCGACCGTACGGAGCTGCTGGCCGGGCTGGCCGCCGTCGCCCGCGAGGAGGCCACCCCGACGGCCGCCGTCGGGGTGGCCCAGCAGGGCGGCAAGGCCGTCTTCGTCTTCCCGGGGCAGGGCGCCCAGTGGGTGGGGATGGCGCGGGAGTTGATGGCCTCGGCTCCGGTGTTCGCGGAGTCGATGGGGCGGTGTGGTGAGGCGTTGGCCCCGTTCATCGACTGGGACTTCGCGGCCGAGCTGGACGGTTCGCTGGAGCGGGTTGACGTGGTGCAGCCGCTGTCGTGGGCGGTGATGGTCTCGCTGGCGGAGTTGTGGCGTGCGTACGGCGTGGAGCCGGCAGCGGTGGTGGGTCACTCGCAGGGTGAGATCGCTGCGGCGGTCGTCGCCGGGGCGCTGTCGTACGAGGACGGGGCGCGGGTCGTCGCGCTCCGTTCGAAGGTGATCGGCGAACGCCTCGCCGGCAAGGGCGGCATGGTCTCGCTCGGCCTGCCGCGCGCCGAGGCCGAGGCCCGCATCGCCCCGTACGCCGGCCGGGTCACCGTCGCCGCGGTCAACGGGGCCTCGTCCACGGTGGTGGCCGGCGAACCCGCCGCGCTGGACGAGTTGGTGGCCGGGTGCGAGGCCGACGACGTACGCGCCAAGCGCATCCCCGTGGACTACGCCTCGCACTCGCCGCAGGTGGACTCCGTCCGCGACGAGTTGCTGCGCGTCCTGGACGGCGTCGCGCCGCGCCCGGCCGCCGTGCCGTTCTACTCCACGGTGGACGGGGCGCTGCTCGACACGGCCGGGCTCGACGCCGCGTACTGGGTGCGCAACCTGCGCCAGACCGTCGAGTTCCAGCAGGTCATCGCGGACCTGATCGACCTGGGGCACCGCACGTTCATCGAGTCCAGCTCGCACCCGGTGCTCGCGATGGCGGTCGGCGAGACCGCCGAGCAGGCGGGGGTGGCGGAGGTGGCCGCCGTCGGGTCGCTGCGCCGCGACGAGGGCGGGTTGGACCGCTTCGTACGCTCGCTCGCCGAGGCGTACGCGCGCGGCGTCGCCGTGGACTGGTCGCCGCTGCTCGCCGGCGCGCGCACGGTGGAGTTGCCCACGTACGCCTTCCAGCGCGACCGGTACTGGCTGGAGGCGCGCGACGCGGTGGCCACCGGCGGTGGGCGGGACGCGCACGAGGACCGGTTCTGGGACGCCGTCGAGCGCGAGGACCTGGCCGACCTGACGGACGCGCTGGCCGTCGGCGCCGACCAGCCGCTGGCGGACGTGCTGCCGGCGCTGTCCGCCTGGCGGCGCCGGGAGCGCGAGCGCTCGGTGCTCGACTCCTGGCGCTACCGGCTCGACTGGCAGCCGCTGCCCACCCCGGCCACCGGCACACTGCCCGGCACCTGGCTGCTGCTCGCCCCGGAACTGCCCGGCGCGGGCGACGACGGAGCGGCCGACGACGGAGCGGCCGACGACGGGGCGAACGGAGCGGATGGTGCGGACGGGGCGGCCTGGCTGGCCGCGTCCGCCCGGGCGCTGACCGGCGCCGGCGCGCACGTCCTGCGGGTCCGCGTGGACCCGCGGGCCCCCCGCGCGGAGTTGGCCGGCACCCTGCGCACCGTCCTGGCCGACGCCGGACACGGAGCCGGTGCCGGACACGGGGCCGACGCTGGACACGGAGCCGACGCGGAGCAGGCGGCCACCACGGGGCACGGGACCGTCGCCGGCGTGCTCTCCCTGCTGGCCCTGGACACCACCCCGCACGCCGCGCACCCCGAACTCACCGCAGGCACCCTCGGCACCCTGGCCCTGCTCCAGGCGATGGGCGACGTCGGCCTGGACGCCCCGCTGTGGTGCGCCACCCGGGGCGCCGTCTCCACCGGCGAGGCCGACCCCGTCACGCACCCCGCCAGCGCCCCCGTCTGGGGCGTCGGCCGGGTGGCCGCGCTGGAGTACCCGCAGCGCTGGGGCGGCGTCGTGGACCTGCCCGCCGACGCCGGCGAGCGGGCCCAACGCGCCCTGGCCGCCGCGCTGGCCGGCGGCGCGGGCGAGGACCAGGTCGCGGTGCGCCCGGCCGGCCTGTTCGCCGCCCGCCTGGTGCGCGCGGGCGGTGCCGACCGCCCCGTGACCGGCGCCTGGCGCCCGGGCCCCGGCACCGTCCTCATCACCGGCGGCACCGGCGCGCTCGGCGCGCACGTCGCCCGCTGGCTGGCCCGCGCCGGCGCCCAGCACCTGCTGCTCACCAGCCGTCGGGGCCCGGACGCGCCCGGCGCCGCCGCACTGGAGCGGGAACTGACCGCGCTCGGCGCGGCCGTCACTCTCGCCGCGTGCGACGCCGCCGACCGCGACGCGCTCGCCGCCACCCTCGACGCCCTCCCCGCCGACCGGCCCCTGACGGCCGTCTTCCACGCGGCCGGCGTCCTCGACGACACCATCGTGGACTCCCTCACGCCCGAGCGCGTCGCCGGCGTCGTACGCCCCAAGGCCACCGCCGCCCGCCACCTGCACGAGCTGACCGCCGGGCACGACCTGACGGCTTTCGTGCTGTTCTCCTCGTTCGCCAGCGTCTTCCCGAGCATCGGGCAGGCCAACTACGCGGCGGCCAACACCTACCTGGACGCCCTCGCCGCCCACCGGCGGGCCCAGGGCCTGCCGGCGACCTCCGTGATGTGGGGCTCGTGGGGCGGCGGCGGGCTCGCCGACGGCGAGGTGGGGGAGCGGCTGCGCGCCGACGGCGTGCCGCCCATGGACCCCGAACGCGCCGTCGCCTCCCTGGAGCGCGCCATCGCCTCGGGCGACACCGTCCTCGGCGTCGTGGACATCGACTGGGCCACCATCGCCCCCAACGCCACCGCCGTGCGCCCCTACCCGCTGATCACCGGCGTCCCCGAGGCCCGCGCCGCCATCGAGGCCGCCGCGGCCCCGTCGGCCGGTGGCCCGTCCGCCGCCGGGGGCGCGACGGAGCTGGCCCAGCGCCTGGCCCCGCTCCCGGCGGCCGACCAGGACCGCGAACTGCTCACCCTGGTCCGTACGCACGCCGGCGCCGCGCTCGGCCACCCCGACCCGCAGGGCGTCGACCCGGACCGGGCGTTCAAGGACCTCGGCGTGGACTCGCTGATCGCCGTGGACCTGCGCAACCGACTGAACACCGCGACCGGGCTCAAGCTGCCCGCCACCCTGGTCTTCGACCACCCCACCCCGCAGGCCCTCGCCCGCCACCTGCGCGGCGCCCTCGTCGGCACCCCGGCCCCCGCCGACGCGGCCCCCGCCGCGCGCGCCACGGCCGCCGCGTCCGACGAGCCCATCGCCATCGTCGGCATGGCCTGCCGGATGCCCGGCGGGGTGCGCTCGCCCGAGGAGCTGTGGGAGTTGCTCGCGACCGGCGGCGACGCCATCGCCGGCTTCCCCACCGACCGTGGCTGGGACGTGGAGGGGATGTACGACCCGGACCCGGACGCCGCCGGCAAGACGTACGTCCGCGAGGGCGGGTTCCTGTACGACGCGGCCGAGTTCGACGCGGCCTTCTTCGGCATCTCGCCGCGCGAGGCCCTGGCCATGGACCCGCAGCAGCGGCTGCTCCTGGAGACCTCCTGGGAGGCCCTGGAGCGCGCCGGCATCGCCCCGGCCAGCCTGGAGTCCACGCCCACCGGCGTGTTCGTCGGCGCCGGCCACCGCGGCTACGTCACCGGCCTCCAGGACCTGCCCGAGGGCGCCGAGGGCTACCTCATGACGGGCAACGCCTCCAGCGTGCTCTCCGGCCGCATCTCGTACACCTTCGGCTTCGAGGGCCCGGCCGTCACCGTCGACACCGCCTGCTCGTCCTCGCTGGTCGCCCTGCACATGGCCGTGCAGGCGCTGCGTAGCGGCGAGTGCACCATGGCCCTGGCGGGCGGCGTCGCCGTGATGCCGGGCGCCGAGGTCTTCGTCGAGTTCAGCCGCCAGCGCGGGCTCGCCCCCGACGGCCGCTGCAAGGCGTTCGCGGCGGGCGCCGACGGCACCGGCTGGTCCGAGGGCGTGGGCGTACTCCTCGTGGAGCGGCTGTCCGACGCGCGGAAGAACGGCCACCAGGTCCTCGCCGTCGTCCGAGGCTCGGCCATCAACCAGGACGGCGCCAGCAACGGCCTCACCGCCCCCAACGGCCCGTCCCAGCGACGCGTCATCGAGGCCGCCCTCGCCAACGCCGGGCTGAGCGCGGCCGACGTGGACGCCGTCGAGGCGCACGGCACCGGCACCCCGCTGGGCGACCCCATCGAGGCGCAGGCCCTGCTCGCCACGTACGGCAAGGAGCGCGGCGCCGACCAGCCGCTGTGGCTCGGCTCCGTCAAGTCCAACCTCGGGCACACCCAGGCCGCGGCCGGCGTCGCCGGCATCATCAAGATGGTGCTGGCGATGCGCGCGGGCACGCTGCCCAAGACGCTGCACGTGGACGAGCCGACGGCCGAGGTCGACTGGGCGTCGGGCGCCGTGGCGCTGCTCACCGAGGACCGCCCGTGGGAGAGCGCGCCCGGCTCCGTGCGCCGCGCCGCCGTCTCCTCGTTCGGCGTCAGCGGCACCAACGCCCACGTGATCATCGAGCAGGCCCCGCCGGCCGAGGCCCCCACGGCCCCCGAGCCCGCCCGGGCCCCGGCGCCCCTGCCGGTGACGCCGTGGCCGCTGTCGGCCCGTGGCACGGCGGCGCTGCGCGCCCAGGCCGCGCGCCTGCTGGCCCACCTGGAGGCGAACCCCGAACTGCCGCTGGCGGCCGTCGGCGCCTCGTTGGCCGCCTCCCGCGCGGACCTCAGCCACCGCGCCGTGGCGCTGGGCGAGACCCGCGCCGAACTCCTCGCCGCCCTCGCCCACCTCGCCGACGACACCCCCACCCCCGACGCCGTCACCGGCCAGGCGACCGCCGGCCGTACTGCCCTGCTGTTCGGTGGGCAGGGGAGCCAGCGCCTGGGTATGGGGCGCGACCTGCACGCCGCGTTCCCGGTGTTCGCCGAGGCGTGGGACGCCGTCGCCGCCGAGTTGGACGGTGCGCTGCCGCGTCCGTTGGGCGAGGTGGTGTGGGGCGATGACCCGGCGGTGTTGGAGCGTACCGAGTACGCCCAGCCGGCCCTGTTCGCCCTTGAGGTGGCCCTGTTCCGACTCCTGGAGTCCTGGGGCGTCAGGCCGGCCCAGGTCGCCGGCCACTCGGTCGGCGAGATCGCGGCGGCCCACGTTGCCGGGGTGTTGTCGTTGGTCGACGCGTGCCAACTGGTCTTCTCTCGCGGTCGGTTGATGCAGGCGTTGCCGGCTGGTGGGGCGATGTTGGCGGTTCAGGCGTCCGAGGCGGAGGTCGCCGAGGCGCTGGCCGATCACGCCAACCAGGTGAGCGTCGCGGCGGCCAACGGGCCGTCGTCGGTGGTGGTCTCGGGCGCGGAGGCGGCGGTCGCGGAGCTGGAGGAGCGGTTCCGGGGGCTGGGGCGTCGGGTGAAGCGGTTGCGGGTGAGCCATGCGTTCCACTCGCCGTTGATGGCGCCGATGGTGGACGAGTTCCGTGCGGTGGTCTCCGGGCTCGCCTTCGGCAAGCCGGAGCTTGGCGTGGTGACCACCGGTGGTCGGGTCGACGGTGACTGGAGCGATCCGGAGTACTGGGTACGGCACGTCAGCGAGCCCGTACGGTTCCACGACGCCGTACGCCAACTCCACGCCGACGGAGCCACCGTCCTCCTTGAGGTCGGCGCCGACGGGACGCTGACCGGCATGGCCCAGGAGTGCCTGGCCGACGCGTCCGACGCGACGCTGGTGCCGCTGCTGCGCAAGGACAAGGCCGAGCCGCGCACCGCCGTCGAGGCGTTGGCCCGCGCGCACGCGAACGGCGTCGCCGTGGACTGGTCGGCGCTCTTCCCGGCCGCCGCGACCGTGGACCTGCCCACGTACGCCTTCCAGCGCGAGCACTACTGGCTGCGCCCCTCCGCCAGCCGGGGCGACGCCACCGCCATCGGGCTCGCCTCGCCTCAGCACCCGCTGCTCGGCGCGGCCGTCCCGCTCGCCGACGGCGGTGGCGTGCTGCTCACCGGTCGGCTCTCCACGCACACCCACCCCTGGCTCGCGGACCACCGCGTGGCCGGCGCGGTGCTGCTGCCCGGCACGGCCTTCGTGGAGCTGGCCATCCGCGCCGGCGACGAGGTCGGCTGCGGGCGCGTCGAGGAGTTGACCCTCCAGGCGCCCCTGTTGCTGCCCGCGCGGGGCGGCGTGCAGCTCCAGGTCACCGTCGGCGAGCCCACCGAGTCCGGCGCCCGCCCCGTGCGGATCCACTCCCGCCCCGACGGCCCCGACGGCGCCGACGGCGCCGAGGGCGAGTGGTCCTGCCACGCGGTCGGCGAACTGTCCCCGGCCGAGTCCGCCACCCCGCACGCGCTGACCGCCTGGCCCCCGCAGGACGCCGAGCCGGTCGACCTGACCGACTTCTACGCTCGGCTCGCCGAGGCAGGCTCGCTCTACGGCCCCGCCTTCCAGGGCCTGCGGGCCGCGTGGCGGCGGGGCGAGGAGGTGTTCGCCGAGGTCGCGCTCGACGCGGCGGACGAGGCGGCCGGCTTCGGGCTGCACCCGGCCGTCCTGGACGCCGCGCTGCACCCGATCGGCCTGGGCGGACTGCTGCGCACCAGCGGCCAGTCGGTGTTGCCGTTCGCGTGGAGCGGCGTCGAGCTGTACGCGGCGGGCGCCGCGACGGTGCGGGTACGGCTCACGCCGTCCGGGGCCGACGCCGTGAGCGTGACCGTCGCGGACGCCACCGGCGCCCCGGTGGCCACCGTCGACTCGCTCGTGCTGCGCCCCGTGTCGGCGGGCGCGCTGCGCGAGGCGCACGCCGAGGTGCGCGACGCGCTGTTCCGCGTGGACTGGGTGCCGGCGCCGGAGACCGGGCCCGCGCGCGAACTGGGCCGGGTCGCCATCCTCGGCCAGGACGCGCCGAGCCTCGCCGAACTGCCCGCCGACCTGCCCGACGTGGTGGTCGCGCAGGTGCCGCCCACCGAGGACGCACGGGCCGCCGTGACCGGCACCCTCGACCTGGTGCGCGGTTGGCTGGCCGACGACCGGTTCGCCGACGCCACGCTGGCCGTCGTCACCCGGCACGGCCTGCTCGCGCACGCCGCGGCGGCCGGCCTGGTCCGCTCCGCCCAGTCGGAGAACCCGGGCCGCCTGCTGCTCGTCGAGGTGGCCGAGGAGTCGGACGCCGAGGGCACGGCCCAACAGGTCGCGGCCGACGCCGCCGCCCCGTCCCTCGACGGCGACCCCGCCGCGCTCGCCCCGCTGCCGGCCGCCGGCCTCGCCGCGGCGCTGGCCTGCGGCGAACCCCACACGCGGGTCCAGGGCGACGCGGTGCTCGTGCCCCGCCTCGCCCGCGCCACCGGCGACGGCGCGCTGCTGCCCCCGGCCGACGGCCCCTGGCACCTGGCCGTACGGGGCGGCTCCGGCACCCTGGACGACCTGGAACTGGCCGCCAACCCGGACGCGAGCCGGCCGCTGGCGGCCGGCGAGGTACGCGTCGCCGTACGGGCCACCGGGCTCAACTTCCGCGACGTGCTCATCGCGCTCGGCATGTACCCGGGCGACGCCCCGCCGCTCGGCAACGAGGGCTCCGGCATCGTCCTGGAGACCGGCCCCGACGTCACCGGGTTCGCCCCCGGCGACCGCGTCCTCGGCCTGCTGCCCGACGCCATGGGCCCGTACGCCGTCACCGACCAGCGCCTGCTTGCCCCGCTGCCCGCCGGCTGGTCCTACGAACAGGCCGCCTCGGTCCCCGTGGTGTTCCTGACGGCGTGGATGGGGCTGGTGGACCTGGCCGGCGTCGGCCCGGGCGATGCCGTACTCGTCCACGCGGCGGCCGGTGGCGTGGGCATGGCGGCGGTGCAGTTGGCCAAGCTGCGCGGGGCCGAGGTGTTCGCGACGGCGAGTGAGCCCAAGTGGGACGTACTGCGCGGACTTGGTGTGGCCGATGACCACATCGCGTCCTCGCGTTCGCTGGAGTTCCGGGACCGGTTCCTGGCCGCGACCGGGGGTCGTGGTGTGGACGTGGTGCTGAACTCGCTGGCGGGGGAGTACGTGGACGCCTCGCTGGCCCTCCTCCCGCGCGGTGGGCACTTCCTGGAGATGGGCAAGACCGACATCCGCGAACCCGCCGACGTCGCCGCCCGACACGAGGGCGTCACGTACAACGCCTTCGACCTGATCACCAGCGGCCCGGACCGGATCGGCGCCATGCTCACCGAGGTCGTGGGCCTGCTGGCACGCGGCGAGCTGACCCCGCTGCCGGTGCGCTCCTGGGATGTGCGCCGCGCGCCGGAGGCGTTCCGGCACGTCAGCCAGGCCAAGCACGTCGGCAAGGTGGTCCTCACCGTCCCGGCCGCCTGGGACCGCGCCGGCACGGTGCTGGTCACCGGCGCCACCGGCACCCTCGGCGGCCTGGTCGCCCGACACCTGGCCACCGAGCACGGCGTACGGCACCTGCTGCTGACCAGCCGGCGTGGCCCGGCCGCCGACGGGGCGGACGAACTGCTCGCCGAGTTGCGCAAGGCGGGCGCGGAGCCGGAGTTGGTGGCCTGTGACGCGGCCGACCGGGACGCGCTGGCCGCGACCCTCGCGGCCGTTCCGGCGGACCGTCCGCTGACGGCGGTGGTGCACGTCGCCGGCGTCGTGGACGACGGCGTCATCGGCTCGCTCACGGACGAGCAGGTCGAGCGGGTGCTGCGGCCCAAGGTGGACGCGGCCCGTAACCTGCACGAGCTGACCGCGGGCCACGACCTGGCCGCGTTCGTCCTCTTCTCCTCCATGGGCGGCGTGCTCGGCGGCGCCGGCCAGGGCAACTACGCGGCGGCCAACTCCTACCTGGACGCCCTCGCCGCGCGCCGCAGGGAGCACGGGCTGCCCGCGCTCTCGCTGGCCTGGGGCCTGTGGGAGGAGGCCAGCGGCATGACCGGCAAGCTGGGCCGCGAGGATCTGGCCCGGGTCAGCCGCTCCGGCGTCCAGGCGCTCAGCAACGAACAGGGCCTCGCGCTGTTCGACGCGGCCCTGGGCGCGGACGCCGCGATGCTGCTGCCGGCCAGGTTCAACCTCGGCATGTGGCGCGCCAAGGCCGCCACCGAGGAGGTGCCGGCGCTGCTCCGTGGCCTGGTCCGCGCCCCGCAGCGGCGGGCCGCGAGCGCGGCCGTCGACACCTCGGGCGCCGCCGCGCTGGCCCAGCGACTGGCCCGCGCCCCGCGCGCCGAGCGCGAACGCGTCCTGCTCGACCTCGTACGCACCCACGCGGCCACCGTCCTCGGCCACTCCCACGCCCAGGGCATCGAGGCCGAACGGCCTTTCCGGGACGTGGGGTTCGACTCGCTCACCGCCGTCGAACTGCGCAACCGGCTCGGCGCGGCCACCGGCCTCAAGCTGGCCGCGGCCGTGGTCTTCGACCACCCGACGCCGCTCGTGCTCGCCACCCACCTGGCGGACGAACTCGCCACCGGCGACGAGACCGCGCCCGGCGCGGGCGCCGACGGCGACCCGCAGGAGGCCGCGTTCCGCCAGGCGCTGGCCGCCCTGCCCCTGTCCACGCTCCGCGACGCGGGCGTCATGGACACCCTGCTGCGCATCACCGGCCTCGACCACGGCTCCGCCGATGGCGACGAGAAGGCCGACGCCGCGTCCATCGCGGCCATGGACGTCGGCGACCTCGTCCAGATGGCGCTGCGCAAGAACGAATCCTGAAGCGACCCCGGAGCTGAGTGCGTACATGACCACCCAACGATCCGCCACCTCAACGGAAACCATCGTCGAAGCGCTCCGGGCCTCGGTCACCGAGGCCGAACGGCTGCGCCAGCACAACGAGGAACTCCTCGCCGCCCAGCGCGAGCCGATCGCCATCGTCGGCATGGCCTGCCGCTTCCCCGGCGGCGTTGCCACCCCCGAGGACCTGTGGCAACTCGTCGTGGACGGCGCCGACGCGCTGTCCCCGCTGCCCACCGACCGTGGCTGGGACCTGGCCGCGCTGACCGACCCCGAGCTGTCCACGCACGGCACGAGCTACGTCAGCGACGGCGGCTTCGTCCACGACGCCACCGAGTTCGACGCGGCGTTCTTCGGCATCTCGCCCCGCGAGGCGCTGGCCATGGACCCGCAGCAGCGACTGCTCCTGGAGACCGCCTGGGAGACCCTGGAGCGGTCCGGCATCAGGCCCGAGACCCTGCGCGGCAGCAAGACCGGCGTCTACGTCGGCGCCGGCGCCCCCGCCTACGGCACCGACCTGGACGAACTCCCCGAGGACGTACAGGGCTACACCCTCACCGGCACCGCCACCAGCGTCGTCTCGGGCCGCGTCGCCTACACCCTGGGCCTTGAGGGCCCCGCCGTCACCGTGGACACCGCCTGCTCGTCCTCGCTGGTCGCCCTGCACCTGGCGGCACAGGCGCTGCGCCGGGGCGAGTGCACCCTGGCCCTCGCGGGCGGCGCGACGATCATGTCGAGCCCCGGCGTGTTCCAGGAGTTCAGCCGGCAGCGCGGGCTCGCCCCCGACGGCCGCTGCAAGGCGTTCGCGGCCAGCGCCGACGGCACCGGCTGGTCCGAGGGCGTCGGCGTGCTGCTCGTGGAGCGCCTGTCGGACGCCGTACGCAACGGACACCAGGTCCTGGCCGTCCTGCGCGGCTCCGCCGTCAACCAGGACGGCGCCAGCAACGGCCTCACCGCCCCCAACGGCCCGTCCCAGCGCCGCGTCATCCGCCAGGCCCTGGACGACGCCCGGCTCGGCGTGCACGAGGTGGACGCCGTCGAGGCGCACGGCACCGGCACCCGGCTCGGCGACCCCATCGAGGCGGAGGCGCTGCTCGCCACGTACGGCAGGCGCACCCCGGAGCAGACGCCGCACCCGCTGTGGCTCGGCTCCATCAAGTCCAACCTCGGCCACGCGCAGGCGGCGGCCGGTATCGGCGGCGTCATCAAGATGGTGATGGCCCTGCGCGGCGGCCTGCTGCCCAAGACGCTGCACGTGGACGAGCCGTCGCCGCACATCGACTGGTCCGCCGGCGCCGTCGAACTCCTCACCGAGGCCCGCCCCTGGCCCGAGACGGGGCGCCCGCGCCGGGCCGCCGTCTCCTCGTTCGGCATGAGCGGCACCAACGCCCACCTCATCCTGGAACAGGCCCCGGAGCCGGCACCACGGAGCACGGGGCACGGGGCGGCGGCCACGGGGCACGGAGCACGGGGCACGGAGCCGGCCGAGCGGGGCACGGAGCACGGGGCGGCGGGCCTCGCCGGGGCGCTGCCCTGGCTCCTGTCCGCGAAGAGCCCCGCCGCGCTGCGCGACCAGGCCACCCGGCTGCTCGACCACGCGCGCCGCAACCCGACCCAGACCGCCGCCGACCTCGCCCTCTCCCTCGCCACCACCCGCACCGCCCACCCGCACCGCGCGGCGCTCGTCGGCGCCGACCGGGACAACCTGCTGCACCACCTCACCCTCCTCGCCGAGGGCGCCGAGTCACCCCACCTCATCCGCGGCACCGCCGACGGCACGGCCCGCCCCGTCTTCGTCTTCCCGGGGCAGGGTGCCCAGTGGGTGGGTATGGCGCGGGAGTTGATGGCCTCGGCTCCGGTGTTCGCGGAGTCGATGGCGCGGTGCGGTGAGGCCCTTGCGCCGTTCATCGACTGGGACTTCGCGGCCGAGGTGGATGGTTCGCTGGAGCGGGTGGATGTGGTCCAGCCCGTCTCGTGGGCGGTGATGGTCTCCCTCGCCGAGTTGTGGCGTTCGTACGGGGTGGAGCCGGCCGCTGTGGTGGGTCACTCGCAGGGTGAGATCGCTGCGGCCGTCGTCGCGGGCGCGCTGTCGTACGAGGACGGGGCGCGGGTCGTGGCGCTGCGCTCGAAGGTGATCGGCCAGCGGCTCGCGGGCGAGGGCGGCATGGTCTCGCTCGGCCTGCCGCGCTCCGATGCGGAGGAGCGGATCGCCCCGTACGGTGCGCGGATCACGGTCGCGGCGGTGAACGGCGCGGCTTCTACGGTCGTCGCCGGTGAGCCCGCCGCCCTCGATGAGTTGATCGCTGGTTGTGAGGCGGACGAGGTGCGGGCCAAGCGCATCCCCGTGGACTACGCCTCGCATACCCCGCAGGTCGAGTCGATCCGGGACGAGCTGTTGCGTGTCCTGGACGGCGTGGCGCCGCGCACCGCCGACATCCCGCTGTACTCCACCGTCGAGGCGGAGCCGGTGGACACCGCCGGGCTCGACGCGGCGTACTGGGTGCGCAACCTGCGGCAGGAGGTGCGGTTCGGGCCGGCCGTGGAGCGGTTGATCGCGGACGGCTTCGGCTTCTTCGTGGAGTGCGCGGCGCACCCCGTGCTGTCGATGAGCATTCAGGAGACGGCGGGCGCGGACGCGCCGGTGACCACCGTCGGGTCGCTGCGGCGCGACGACGGCGGAGCGCGGCGGTTCCTGACCTCGCTGGCCGAGGCGCACGTGGCCGGGGCGCGGATCGACTGGGCGCCGCAGTTCCCCGGGGCCCGCACCGTCGACCTGCCGACGTACGCCTTCCAGCGCGAGCGGTACTGGCTGGAGGCGCCGCCCGCCGACCACGGGGCCCAGCGTCCCGGCGGCGCGGCGGCAAGCGGCGCCGACGAGCGGTTCTGGTCCGCCGTCGAGAACGCCGACCTCGACGGGCTCGCCGCCGAACTCGGCGTCTCCGGCGAACCCCTCAAGGCGCTGGTGCCCGCCCTGGCCGACTGGCGGCGTGGCCAGCGCGAGCAGGACACCATCGACTCCTGGCGGTACGTGACCAGTTGGCGCCCGGTCACCCACCCGGCCGGCGCGCTGACCGGCACCTGGCTGCTGGTCGTGCCCGCCGCCCACGCGAGCGACCCGTGGGCCGACGCCGCCACCGCCGCCCTCACCGAGCGCGGCGCCGGCCTCGTACGCCTCGACGTCGACCCCGACACCGACGGCGCTGACCGGGCCGCCCTGGCCGCCGTGGTGCGCCGGGCCGCCGACGGCGCGGGCGAGCTGGCCGGCGTGCTGTCGCTGCTGCCGTTGGACGAGTCGGCGCACGCCCGTTACCCCGCCACCCCGCGCGGCTTCGCCGCCACGCAGACGCTGCTCCAGGCGCTCGGCGACGCTGCCATCACGGCGCCGCTGTGGTGCGCGACCCGTGGCGCCGTGTCCACCGGTCCCTCCGACCCGCTCACCAGCCCGCTCCAGGCCCAGGTCTGGGGCCTGGGCCGGGTCGCGGCCGAGGAGGTGCCCGAGCGTTGGGGCGGCCTCGTCGACCTGCCCCAGGCGGCGGACCGGCGCTCCCGTGGCCGGCTCGCCGACGTGCTCGCCGGGCTCGACGGCGAGGACCAGGTGGCCGTGCGCCCCGCCGGCGTCTTCGCCAACCGCCTGGTGCGCGCCCCGTGGAACGAGCCGGCGCGGGACCCCGCCTGGGCGCCCCGCGGCACCGTGCTGATCACCGGCGGCACCGGTGCGCTCGGCGGCCACGTCGCCCGCTGGCTGGCCCACAACGGGGCCGAGCACCTGCTGCTCGTCAGCCGCCGCGGGCCCGCCGCCCCCGGCGCGGACGCCCTCGCGGGCGAACTCCGCGCCGCGGGCGCCGAGGTGACCGTCGCCGCGTGCGACATCACCGACCGCGCCGAACTGGCCGCGCTGCTCGCCGCCATCCCCGCCGACCGCCCGCTGGGCGCCGTCGTACACACCGCCGCCGTCCTGGACGACGCGGTGCTCGACTCGCTCACCCTCGACCAGCTCGACCGGGTGCTGCGGGTCAAGGTGCGCGGCGCGGAGAACCTGCACGAGCTGACCCGGGACGCGGACCTGTCGGCGTTCGTGCTGTTCTCGTCGTTCGCCGGCACGTTCGGCGTGCCGGGGCAGGGCAACTACGCGCCCGGCAACGCCTACCTCGACGCCCTGGCCCGGCACCGCCGCGCCCAGGGCCGCCCCGCCACCGCCATCGCCTGGGGCCACTGGGCCGGCGGCGGCATCGCCTCCGGCGAGGCCGAGGCGCAGTTGCGCCGCCGGGGCGGTTCCGAGATCGAGCCGGACCTTGCGCTGCGCGCGCTGCGCCAGGTCCTCGACCACGACGAGACGTGCGTGGCGATGGCCCTCATCGAATGGGAGGAGATCGCCGAGCGCGGTGGCGGCTTCGACGCCCGCCCCCGCCCCCAGTTGCGCGACCTCGCCGACCTCAGGGAACTGCTGAGCGCCGCCAAGTCCGGTCCCGCCACCGGCCCCGCGCACGGCGCGGCGGCCGACGGCGAGCGCGGCGCGTTCGCCCAGACACTGGCCGCCGCCCCCGCCTCCGACCGCGACCGGGTCGCGCTCGACCTCGTACGCGGCCACGTCGCCGCCGTCCTCGGGCACGCCAGCCCGGACGGCGTCGAGCCCGGCAAACCGTTCCGCGACCTCGGCTTCGACTCGCTGACCTCGGTGGAGCTGCGTAACCGCATCGGCACCGCCACCGGGCTCACGCTGCCCGCCACCGTCGTCTTCGACCACCCGACCCCCACCGCGCTCGCCCGCGAGCTACGCGAACAACTCGTCGGCCACCTCACCGACGCCCCCGACCCCACCGAGCCGGCAACGGCGCTCCAGAAACGCACCGTTGAGGAGGTCGCCGCACCGGACGACGACCCGATCGTCATCGTCGGCATGGCCTGCCGGGCGCCCGGGGGAGTGGAGACCCCCGAGCAGCTCTGGCAGTTGCTCGCCGACGAGCGCGACGCCGTCGGCCCGCTGCCCACCGACCGTGGTTGGGACGTGGCGGCCCTGGAGGGCGCCGGCGTGGACGTGCCCGGCATGCGGTACGTGCGCGAGGGCGGCTTCCTCGCCGAAGCGGCCTCGTTCGACGCGGAGTTCTTCGGCATCAGCGAGCCGGAGGCCATCGCCATGGACCCGCAGCACCGGCTGCTCCTGGAGATGTCCTGGGAGGCGTTCGAGCGCGCCGGGCTTTCCCCGCACACGCTGCGCGGCAGCCGGGTCGGCGTGTTCGCCGGCACCTTCTCGCAGGGCTACTGGACCGGCCTGCAACAGGTGCCCGACGAGGCGCGCTCCTTCCTCAGCGGCGGCATCTCGCCCGCCGTCGCCACCGGCCGCATCGCCTACACCTTCGGCTTCGAGGGCCCCGTCCTGACCGTCGACACCGGCTGCTCGTCCTCCTCGGTCGCGCTGCACCTGGCCGCCCAGGCGGTACGCCAGGGCGAGTGCGTCATGGCCCTGGCCGGCGGCGCCTCGGTGCTGGCCAACCCCGCCGTCTCGCCCGACATGGGCGTCGGCGCGGCCCCCGACGGCCGCTGCAAGTCCTTCTCGGCCGCCGCCGACGGCACCGGCTGGGGCGAGGGCGCGGGCATGCTGCTCGTCGAGAAGCTGTCCACGGCCCGGGCCAGCGGCCACCGGGTGCTCGCCGTCATCCGTGGCTCCGCCGTCAACCACAACGGCGTCAGCAACGGCCTCGGCGCGCCCAACGGCTCCTCCCAGCAGCGCGTCATCCGCCAGGCCCTGGCGGACGCCGGGCTCACCGCCCACCAGGTGGACGCCGTCGAGGGCCACGGCACCGGCACGCCGCTCGGCGACCCGATCGAGGCCCAGGCATTGCTGACCACCTACGGCGAGGGCCGCGACCCGGAGCAGCCGCTGTGGCTGGGCTCGTACAAGTCCAACACCGGCCACCCGCAGGCCGCATCCGGCGTGCTCGGCCTGATCAAGACCGTGCTGGCCATGCGGCACGGCGTGCTGCCCAGGTCGCTGCACTCGGAGGAGCCGTCGCCGCACATCGACCAGTCGTCGGGCACGGTGCGGCTGCTGACCGAGACGGTGCCGTGGCCGGAGACGGGGCGCCCGCGCCGCGCCGGCGTCTCCTCGTTCGGCGCCAGCGGCACCAAGGTGCACATCATCGTGGAGGAACCCCCGGCTGAACCTGTCGAATTCGTCGAACCCGTCGTACCCGCCACCGCGTCCCAGCCGGCCGCCTCGGCCCCCGGCGTGCTGGCCTTCCCGCTCTCCGCCCGCTCCGCGCCCGCCCTGCGGGCCCAGGCCGAGCGGCTGCGGGCCCACCTCGCCGACGAACCCGAGCTGACGCCCACGGACGTCGGCTGGTCGCTGGCCGCGTCCCGCGCCGTCTTCGAGCACCGCGCCGTGGTCCTCGCCGACGACCGGCCGGGCCTGCTGGCCGGCCTCGCGCGGCTGGTGGCCGACGGCACGCCGCGGGACGGTTCCGGCACCGTCATCCGGGGCGTCGCGGCGGCCACCGAGAGCACCGCCGTGTTCGGCTTCCCCGCCCTGCCGCCCGGCACGGGCGCCGGCCTGCCCGGCGTACGCGAGCTGTACGACGCCTACCCGGCCTTCGCCGACGCCCTCGACGCCGTCTGCGCCCACCTGGACACCCGGCTTGAGCACGCGGCGCGGGACTGGGCGCTGCGCACTGACACCAGCGCGTGGCCGCCCTCGCCCACCACGGCGCACGCGGCCTCCTTCGCCGTCGGCTGCGCGCTGTTCACGCTGCTCCAGGGCTGGGGCGTGCCGCCGGCCTCGGTCATCGGGGCGGGCCCGGGCGCCCTGGCCGCCGCGTACGCCGCCGAGGTGCTGCGTTCCGAGGACGCGGTCGAACTCCTGCTTGCCCTGGCCCGTACCGACGACGCCCCGGACGCCAGCGAGGCCGGTACCGCCGCCACCGACGACACGGCCGCGCTCCGCGCCACGCTGGACGGCCTGGAGCTGCGCTCGCCCACCATCCCGCTGCTGTCCGCCACCACCGGCGAGCCGGTCGCCCCGGACGTGCTCCGCACCCCGGAGCACTGGGAGCGCAACTGGGCCGCCAAGGAGTTGGCCGCGCCCTCCCGCCCGGCCGGCGGCTCGCTCCTGCTCGGCCCCGCGCCCGACGGCCTGGCCGCCGGCTGGACGACGGGCGCCACAGGCGTCGCGGACGGCGTGTGGCCGGCCAGCGCCCTGGACGCGACCGGCAGCCGGGCCGGGCTGCTGTCCGCGCTGGCCCACCTGCACGCCGCCGGGGTGCCGGTGGACTGGCGACAGTCCTACGCGGGGCTCGGCGGGCGCCTGGTGGAGTTGCCCACCTACCCGTTCCAGCGCGGCAGTTACTGGCTCCGCCTGCCCGTCGAGGCCCTGGTGGCCGGCGCCGCGTCCGCCTAGCCGCCGCCCCCCACACCCCTCACACCCACCCACGAAAGGACAAGGGAGCGCCCATGGCCACGACCACGACCATGACCACGACGACGACCACCACACCGAACGCGCTGCTGCGCGGCGGCCCCGTGCACCTGGCGGACGAGGCCCGCACCCGGCACGTCGACGAACGGCAGTCGCACCTGAAGCTCTCCATGGGCAACTGCTACGAGCACTTCCGCGCCACCCAGGAGACCGTCTCGCAGCACGGAGCGGTGCTGCGCGTCTTCGACTGGGAGGGCCGCACCTACGTCGCGGAGTGATCCCCGCGCTCCGCACGGTGCGGTAACACGGGGCGGGCTCGCGAGCGCGGGCCCGCCCCGCCCGCGTCAGCGGTAGCCGGCGAGCCCGTCGGCCAACTCCTCCGCGTCACCGTCCTGGTGCGCGGCCAGGGCCTGTTGCAGGGCGAACGTGCCCCGGATCGCGTCGATACGGGCGTCCCACTCCGGCCGCGTCCAGCCGCCGTACGCGCGTACCCGCCCCGCGAACTCCGGCCCGTAGCTGGCGTCGATGGCCGCGAGGTCCTCGGCCGGGTCGCCGATGACGACCTCGTCCCAGTCCACCACGCCGCTCAGCCGGGGCAGCCCGTCATCGGCGCGGGTCCACAGCACGTTCTCGGCCCCCAGGTCGCCGTGCACCACCGCGTCGGCGCGGTGCGGCAGGCCGTCGAGCGCGGCCAGTTCCCGCTCCGCCCGGCGCCGTCCCGCCTCCGACATGAGGCCGTACAACTCCGCGCGCCCCCGCTCCGCGAACCGCCGCCACCGGTCCTCCTCGGCCGCCGGCACCGCCGCGCGCACCGCCGCGTCCGCGCCGGCCTCGGCCAGCCTGGTCAGCAGCGCCGCGTACTGCTCCGCCACGGCGTCGGCCACGGCCCGCGCCACCCCCGGCCCCACCACCTCAGCCGCGTCCAACGGCGCCCCGGGCACCCGGCTCAGCACCAGGAACCCCGGCCCGTCGGGGCCCGGCTCGCCCGCGAGCAGCGGCACGGGCGTACGGAAGCCGAGGTCGAGCCCGGCCAACGTGCCCAGCACGGCCGCCCGCTCGGGTAGCCGGGCCGCCGCCGCGTCGCTGCGCGGCAGGCACACGACGCGCTCCGCGCCGACCACCACCCGGTGGAACTGCCCCTCGTGGACGACGAGGTCGCCCGGCTCGTCGGCGGGCAGCAACCGTCCCAACAGGCGACGGTGCGCGGCAAGAACATCCATCAGGCTGCATCCTCACGTGCGGTACGGGTGCGCCGGCGCTGCCCGCACACGCCCCCGGGCGGCCGGCCCGCCGCCATCGTTCCGTACCCCCGCGCTCCCCGCGCGCGGATTACGCCGCCGCCCGCCGTCGCCCGCCAGCCCCGCCGCCCGCGCCCGCGCCCCGCCCGCCGCTCCGTACCGATGGGCGGGGCGCACCCGTCACCTCCCGACCGGGGCCCGCTCGCCCCCGGACCCGCCGGGGCCACCGTCACCGCCGCCACCAGAGGCGACCGCCGCGGCGTCCTCCTTCCGACGCCCCGGGCGCCACCAGGCCGCGTCGCCCAGCAACCCCATCACGGCTGGCACCAGCACCATCCGGATCAGCGTCGCGTCGATGACGACGGCGGTGGCCAGGCCAATGCCGATGATCTTGATGAGGGTCTCCGGCACCGAGACGAAGCTCAGGAACACGCAGGCCATGATGATGGCGGCGGCCGTGATCACGCCCGCCGTGGAGGAGAGGCCGGCGATGACGGCGCGGCGCGGGTCGCCCGTCTTCTCGTACGACTCGCGGATGGCCGAGAGCAGGAACACCTCGTAGTCCATCGACAGGCCGAACAACACGGCGAACAGCAGCATCGGCACCGCCGACATGATCGGCACGGTCTTGTCCACGCCGACCAGGTCCAGGCCCCAACCCCACTGGAACATCGCGGTGATGACGCCGAAGGACACCCCGATGGACAGCAGCGTCATCACGGCCGCCTTGAGCGCGACCACCGGCGCCCGGAACATGCCGACCAGCAGCAGCGTGCCGGCGCCCACCACCGCGAGCACCACCCACGGCAGTCGCTCGCCGACCACGTCGGCCATGTCGATCTGAAGCGCCGTGGAGCCGCCCACCAGCGCCCGGCCCCCGGAGTCGGCCAGCGCCTCCGGGGCGAGGTCGTCGCGGATGCGGTGGACGAGGTCGCTGACCTCCTTGTCCTGCGGCGCGTGCCGGGGGACCACGGTCACCAGCGAGGCCGCCCCGTCGTCGCTGCGCTCGGGCTCCGTCACCCGCGCGACCTCGGGGTCCCGCTTCAGCTCGGCGGCCAGCGCCTCGGCGCCGCCCCGCTCGGCGTCGGTGACGGTGATGACCAGCGGCGCGTTCCACCCGGGCCCGAAGTTGTCGGCGATGTGGTCGTACGCCTGCCGCTGGGTCAGGTCGGGCGGCTGGATGCCGTCGTCCGGGTTGCCGAGCCGCAGCGACAGCAGGGGAGCGGTGAGCGCGATGAGCACGGCCGTGGCGCCGCAGGCGTACACCAGTCGGTGCCGGTGCACGTGGTCGCCCCAGCGCGCGGCGCGCGAGTCGGTCGGCGGCGCGGCGACCCCGTGCGCGTCGAGCGTGAGGTCCGCGCCCCCGCCCTGCCCCTCGGACCCGCCGTCGCCGTCGGCGGTAGCGGCGCCCGCCGTCTTGCCGCGTCCCCGCCCCGTACGCCGCAACTTCGGCAGCGGCAGCGCGTTGACCCGGTGCCCGAGCAGGCCGAGCAGCGCGGGCAGCAGGGTCAGCGCGGCGACCATCATCACGCCGACCGTGATCGCGCCCGCGATGCCCATGGCACCGACGAACGGGATGCCGGCGAAGCTCAGCCCGAGGATGGCCACGACCACGGTGCCGCCCGCGAAGACGACGGCGTGCCCCGCGACGGCCGAGGCGTGCCCGGCCGCGTCGGCGGGCGCGTCGCCCGCGGCGAGCTGGGCCCGGAACCGGCTCAGGATGAACAGCGCGTAGTCGATGCCCGCGCCGAGCCCCAGCATCACGGCGATGATCGGCGCCGAGGTCGGGATGTCGATGACGGCGCCGACCAGCAGTACGAGCGCCGTGCCGGCCACGATGCCGATGGCGGCGACGACGAGCGGCAGGCCGGCCGCGACCAGCGAGCCGAAGGCGATGATGAGCACGATCAACGCGGCGCCGACGCCGACGAGTTCGGCCGCGCTGGTGGTGGGCTCGGTGCCCAGGTCGATGACCATGCCGCGGAACTCGACGTCGAGCCCGGCCGCCCGGGCCCCCTCGGCGGCCTCGTCAAGCCGCTCGTAGTGCGACTTGTCCAGGTCGCCCAGTTCCTGGTCGTAGCTGACGGTCGTGGTGGCGGCCCTGCCGTTCGGGCTCGGCAGCGGCTGGTCCACCTTGCTGACGTCGGGCTGCTTCTCGATGTCGGCCAGCATCCGCCGCACGGCGGCGGAGCGCTCGGGATCGTCCAGCGTGCCGTCCGGCGCCCGCCACACGATCTGCGAGTCCACGGCGCCGAAGGCGGGGAAGTGGTCCCGCGCGGTGTCCGTGGCCTCCTGCGACTCCACGCCCGGCACCCGGAAGTCGTTCACGAAGGTGCCGCCCGCCGCCTGCCCGACGACGAGCAGGGCGACCGCCGCGACCAACCAGGCACCGATCGTGCGCCAGGGGCGGACAGCACACATTCGACCAAGGGAATGTAGTAAGCGCTCCATGTTTTGATAAAAGCTCAGTCAGAGAAAAACTGCAAGGCATGCAAAAATGCATGTGCTGCCGAAAGTTGGGTAGGCTGTGCGCATGATCGAGACGACGGCTGTCCCGCCGGAGCCCATGGGGCTCCGCGAGCGCAAGAAGCTGCGCACGCGGCGCGCGCTGATAGAGGCGGCCGTGCGCCTGGTGGCGGAACAGGGGTACGAGGAGACGACGGTGGCCCAGATCGCCGCGTCGGCCGACGTCTCGACCCGCACCTTTTTCAGCTACTTCCCCGGCAAGGACGACGTCCTCTTCGCCGACAGCCAGCAGCGCGTCGACGCCCTGGTGCGCGCGGTCGCCGACCGCCGCCCCCAAGAGACCGTTGCCCACCTGCTGCTGCGCGCCCTGGAGGGCTCCGTCGTCTCACCCGACGCCGCGGCCGACCTCACCGGCGAGGTGCCCTCGCTGCGCGTACGGCTCATCCTCTCGTCCCCCGCGCTCCAGGCCCGCGCGCTGCACTGGCTCTTCGAGGCCCAACGCCAGCTCACCGGCGCCCTGTTGGAGGCGTACGGCGACGAGCTGACCGAGCCGGAGGCGGCGGCAGCGGTGGGCGCCCTCGTCGGTGCCCTGGTGAACACGGCCCTGATCTGCCTGGCCCGCGACGCCTCCGCCGACGAACTCCGCCTCGCCCTCAGCCGCGCCGCTCGGGTGGCCATCGCCGGCCTCGCCAGCGTGGGCCCCAGGCCGGGCACGGGTGCGGGCGCGGGTACGGGCACGGACGCGCCCGCCCGCGAGGAGGCGGACGAGACCTGACCACCGCGCCGGCCACCTTCCCCCCGGGGCGGCCGGCGCCGGTCGCCCGCCGTGGCGACCGCACCGACAGGGCGGGGCCCCAAGAGCTTCCCCCGTGGCCAGGGGCCCCGCCCGCCCCCACACCTCACCGCCACGCGACTCTCTGACGGGGCGCGGCGGTTGTACGCAAGGGCCACGTGCCCCGCGCCGAGCGAACAGCCCGACCGGGGCCCGCGCCCTACGAACGCGTCACGAACGACCCACGGTCGATCCGCGAACAACCCACGAAACCCGCCGTCACTTCCGCATCGTCTGCCCCGGGGCGCAGAACTCGGCCTCGAAGACCCGCTCGTACGGGGCGCCGTCGGCCAGCCAGTCGCCGTTGATCTGGAACGTCAGCGAGTGCGCGCCGTCGCGCGTCGTGGCGGAACTGGTCAACGAGCCCCAGACGATGCCGTCGTGGCCCCAGACCGTCTCGCCACAAGACAGGTCGCGCGCGATGAGCCCGAGCCCGTACCGGAAGTGCTGACCGGTCTCCACGGTCGTGAACATCTCCTTCGTTTGCTGCTTCGGCAGCAGCCTGCCCCGGGTGAGGGCGCGGAAGTACGTGTTCAGGTCCGCGCCGGTGCTGATCATCTCGCCGGTCGCGCCGGACCAGGTGGGGCTGTACTCGGTGGCGTCGTGGATCTCCGGTCCCGGGTTCGGCGCGTAGAGCTTGGAGTACCCGACGGAGTGCGGAGTGGGCAGCGTGGTCCGCGTGCCGGGGAACGAGGTGTGCCGCAGGCCGAGCGGCTTGATGATCCGCTGCTCGGCCTGGTGCGCGTAACTGTCGCCGGTCACCGCCTCGATGACCATGCCGGCGAGCACGTAGTTGGTGTTGGAGTAGTGCCAGCCGTCGCCCGGCGTGAAGTACGGCGGGTACTTCAGGGCCATGGCCACGATCTCCTCGGGCTTCTTCACGTCGAACCGGTGCGTGAAGAAGCCGGGCCCGTTCATGGTCTGCTGCCACTCCGGCGTCTCCACGCTGTCGTGGATGCCGCTGGTGTGGTTGAGCATCTGCCGCACGCTGATCCGGCTGGCGTCGTACCCGTCGCCCCTGACCACGCCGGGCAGCCACTTCTCGACCGAGTCGTCGAGGTCGATCTCGCCCTCGGCCTCCAACTGGAGCAGCACGGTGGCCATGAACGTCTTGGTGATGCTGCCGGCCCGGAAGTGGTCGGCCGCGCTCCGCTCGCGCCCCGTCTCGGTGTCGGCGTACCCCGCCGACCCGAACCACCGCTTCCCGTCCGCCGTCTTCGTCGTCGCGGCCACGCCGGGCATCCCGGCCTCCACCAGCCCGTCCAACGCGTCCTGCGTGGCCTGATGCGCGGCGGCTCGCGCCGGCGCCCGCTCCCCGCTTCCGACGGCGAACGCCCCGGGCGACCCCGCCACCGCCACCGCGCCCACGGCCGCCGCCGCGGTCACCCCGGCCAGCACCCGCCGAACCCGCACGGAAGAACCGAACATGGTGCCCCTCCCCTTGCCCTTAGGTAAGCCTTCGTTGGGCACTCTAAGCGATCATGAGAACACGCCGCCGTGTGCGGGACCACCATCGCGGCTCTGAGACCATCGAGCGCATGGGCAAGCACCGCCGACCCGGCCCCCCGAACCAGCCCTCGCGCGCCGCCTCACCCGCAGACGCCAACGATCCGCTCGCCGCGTACCAGAAACGGCGCCGGGCCCCCATGGACGTCTACCGCCGCCACCGCCCGCTGCACGCCGGAGCCAGCCACCTCCACCCCGACGAGCCCAGGGCCCTGGAGGCGTGGGACGGCTTCGCCTATGTCCCCGCAGGAATCGCCGAGAACCTCCGCGCCGCGCAGGCGTGGGCGAACGAGCGCCCACATCTCAGCGTGTAGGGCGGTGGTCAGGCTTCGAAGTCGCCGTCCTCACACGCGTTTACGAACGCGGTCCAACCGGGGCCCACTCGCTGCGACTCCCGCCGTTGACGCCGCACGAGGACCGGCACAACGACCGGCACCCCAAAGGGGCGGGCCGGCCCCGGTGCGGGATGGGGGGCGTGCTTCCTCCACGACTGCTGTGGCGCGATCCCCGCCCCATCCCTCGGCTCAACAAGCAGGAGCCGGTGACCCAGATACGCAGCTGACCTGGGTCCGGGCGGACGGCGACGACGACGCTGTCTAGGCGTGGTCCGGTAGAGGGCTGGGCAGTTGCGTTCGTATGTCCGCCCGTCGGACCGGCCCGTCAGATGACCTCCTTCTCCTCGGTGACCATCACGGCCACTGAGCCCATGTCGATGAAGCGTGCCTCGTCGGGGTTGACCAGCGTCCGGTAGTTGTCGGAGGCGAAGAAGGCGTCGTGGTCCTCCCAGTCCTCGAACCAGATCTCCGTCAGGCCGTCATAGGCCCGAGGCGGGTAGTTCTCGGCGGGGACCGGGTGCGATACGGCGTATCTGCGCACGTAGCGCTCAGCCTCCGGGATGGAGGTGAACAGCGGTGCGTGCCGGTTGCGGTGGTGGTCGACGAAACGCTCGTACGACATGCCCTCGGCACGGTTGATCATGAAGATGAGCTTCAGCATGGCGTCAACCTAAACACTCACATCGATGTCAGGGGCAAGTGAAGCAGGGGCATGGGCGGAGTTCGGCAGGCGGATCGGTGAATGGGCCGCACGCCGCGCCCACACCCACCACAACGAGACCGTCTCGTCCTGAGCGAGCCGGGGCGGTCCACCAGTGGCGGGTCGACACGAGGTCAGGCGGAGGCGGCCTGGAGGAGGGCTTCGGCCGCGGCGGTGCGGGCGTAGAGGACGGAGCGGCCGGCTCGGTGAGCACTGACCAGGCCCGCGTCGCGTAGCGCGGTGAGGCACTGGGACACCCCGGCGGGGGAGAGTCCGGTGCGGTGGGCGAGCTGGGTGGTGGAGTCCGGGATCTCCAACTCGGTCAGGAGCAGGGTCCGGGAGCGGCCCAGTACGGCGGAGAGGGCGTCGGTCCGGGTGACGGAGCGCGGTTCCCACAGTGTGCCGACACCGCGTGCTGGATAGGCGAGTTGAGGCGGGTCCGGCAGTGTCGTTCGGGTGCGCGGTCCCGGCCCGGTGAAGACCGAGGGGATCAGCAGCAGTCCCGTTCCCGCTGTCGTGCGGGTCAGAGGCTGCTTTCGCCGGGTCATCCGCAGCGCGGTGCCGTCCCAGCTCAGCGACGTGTGCAGGCCGTTGAGGAGGTGGCCGGTGCCGTGTTCGGCGGCCAGGCGGGCCCGGTAGCGGATGTCCGCGTCCAGTACTGCCCGGACGCGTGCCCAGTAGGGGGCGAGTGCCAGCTCCCAGTACGTTTCGAGCTCCTCCGCGACCCTGGGCAGGAGGCCCCGCGGGTCGTTGCGTAGGGCTCGCAGCCGGGGGCCGAGGCCGCCCTCGTGGCGGGCCAGGTGGTCGAGGTCCTGGCGTACCCGGTCGGCGGGCGATGCCCGGATCGCGTTCCACTCCGCCGCCGGAGTGGGAGCCAGCCCGGTGGGGTCCGGGTTGAGGAAGTCGGGGACGTAGCCGCCCGTGGGTGGGATCAGCTCGCGGAGCCAGCCCCGGTCCAGCCCGGAGGCCAACAGGCGCGGGCGTACCTGGTCGGCCCAGGGCCGGTGGACCGGATGCGTGGCGCCGGCCCTCAGCAGCCGGAAGCTGGGAGCGACCTCCCACATCGGTGAGACGGCGAACCGCACCTGCGCCAGATCGCTCGTCGAGAACGCCAGCTCGGCCAGGACAACCACCCCTCAACGGATTCAGGCATACGTGAATCAGTGGCGGGTCACCCTACCGTGGGCAGATCATCACGCCATGACCTCACAGACGACCACCGCGGCGGCATCGGGCACCTGGAAGCTCGGCGACCTGACGGTCAACCGGATCGGGTTCGGCGCGATGCGCCTGCCACAGCACGGTGAGGCGTTCGCCGCCGACGCCGTCCCGCGCGACCGCGACCAGGCGATGGGTGTGCTGCGCCGCGCCGTCGAGCTCGGCGTGAACCACATCGACACCGCCGCGTTCTACTTCTCGCCGCTCCGCTCCGCCAACGAACTGATCAACCGCGCCCTGGCCCCCTACCGGGACGACCTCGTCATCGCCACCAAGGTCGGCCCCGGCCGCGACCCTTCCGGCCAGTGGCTGCCGCATGCCACCCCCGAGCAACTGCGCGGCCAGGTCGAGGAGAACCTGCGCCAGCTCGGCCGCGACCACCTCGACGTGGTGAACCTGCGCATCGTCGGCACCGATTCCCTCGCCGAACGCTTCGGCGCACTCGCCGAACTGCGCCAGGCCGGACTCATCCGTCACCTCGGCCTGTCCAACGTCCACCCCCACCACCTCGCCGAGGCTCAGGGCATCGCGCCGGTGGTCTGCGTCCAGAACATGTACGGCATCGGCGCGTCGTCCGAGCAGCGGGAGTTTCTGCGCGTCTGCGGTGAACAAGGCATCGCGTTCGTGCCGTTCTACTCGATCGCCGGCACCGGACGCGCCGCCGGCGCGACCACTGACCACGACCCGGAGGTGCACGCCATCGCCCGCGCTCGCGGCGTGAGCACAGCCCAGATCCGCCTGGCGTGGACCCTGCACCAGGGCCCCCACGTCCTGGCCATCCCCGGCACCGGCGACCCCGACCACCTCACCCAGAACGTGGCCACCGGCTCCCTGCGCCTGTCACCGGAAGAACTCGCCACCCTTGACTCCGTCCACCACGAGGCAGCCTGATCAATCCCCGCGGGGTGCACGGGGCAGGCCGACCGCTTAGGCGTCGAAGTCACCGTTCTTCACGCCCGTGACGAACGCGGTCCAGGCGGCGGTGTCGAAGGTGAGGGTGGGGCCGTGGGGGTCCTTGCTGTCGCGGACGGGGACGGTGCCGGTTGTGGGTGTGGTGATGGGGGCCCACTCGATGCATTCGCCACCGTTGGTCGAGCTGTACGAGGACTTGATCCACTTATGGGTCATGGGTCGCAACCTTCCAGATCGGCGCCGTGAACTTGTGTGCGCTATCGGGCTGTTGGGCTTACAGGTTCCGCGCCCGTCCAGTCGAGACCAGGCCGTGTCCGACGGGTCTGGTGATCAGTTAAGGGCATCCCGTCCCGTCCCGTCCTGTCGCGCCGTGCCCCACTCCCACATGCTCCGCACCACTGGCTCCAGCGCCCGGCCCTGGCTGGTCAGAACGTAGCGGACGCGGGGAGGCCAGCCCGGGGTGCGGTGACGTTCGATGACGCCCGCACTGGTCAACTGGGCCAGCCGGTCCGAGAGGACCTTGTCCGAGAGGGCGGGCAGGGCGGCGGACAGTTCGGAGTATGTGGCCTGACCGCGGCGTAGGAACTCGCGGACTACGAGCGGCGTCCACCGGCCACCTAGCGCGGCGAGGGTGATGTCCACAGGGCATCGCGGTTCGTGGCCCGGCGGAACGAGGGCGCTGTCCGGACAGTCCGCCAGCGGGCCGTTCCGATCACCCGCCGGCGTGTGTCCAACCGTTTGGTGAGTCACGAAGGCCCCTCCTAACGTCCGTCGAGAACACCCCGCCAGCTTGCCTCCAGGGGGCCTTGTGCGTATCCACCATCTCAACTGCGGTTCGCTCCGGAAGATTCCACCACTCGGCGCGGAACTGACGGCCGGCGCCGTGAACCGCGAACGGGCCGTTGCCTGCCATTGCCTGCTCATAGAGACCGACTCGGACGGGCTGATCCTGGTCGACACCGGCCTCGGCACCGCCGACCTACAGCACCCTGACCGGTCGCTGGGCGCGGACTGGGTCGCCTACGCCCAGCCCGCGCTGAACCCCGAGGAGAGCGCGCTGCGCCAGGTCGTCCGCCTCGGGTACGCGCCCCAGGACGTGCAGCACATCGTGCTCACCCACCTCCATCGCGACCACACGGGAGGACTGCCGGACTTCCCCGACGCACGGGTGCATCTGCACCCCGACGAGTACTGGGCCGTCACCGACCCCGCGGCAGCGCACCACCGGCACACCCTCGACCGCTTCATGCCGACACACCGGGCGCACCACCCACTGCTCACACCCGCATCGGTGGACAAGAGCACAGAGTGGTTCGGCTTTCCAGGCGCGGCGCGGCCGCAGGGGCTGACATGCGAACTGCTGCTGGTGCCGCTGCCCGGCCACTCGGCGGGACACGCGGGCGTCGCCGTGCGCGACGGCGACGGACGATGGCTGCTGCATGCGGGCGACGCGTACATGTATCACGGCGAGCTCGATTACACCCCGCCTCTTACCCACCCCGTTCTCCAGCCGGTCCAGCAGGGATCGCAGACCGATGCCGCAGCTCGCGTCGTGACCCTCGAACGGCTGCGCGGCCTCCGCCGCGATCACGCGGATGAGGTCACCGTTTTCAGCGCACACGATCCCTGGGAGTTTGCCCGCCTCGCCGCCCTCACGGGCTAGAACCGTGGGCAGTCCTCATCGGGTCCATAGCCGGATCGCGGCGAGGCTCCGCCGCGCGTGGGGGATCAGGCGTCGAAGTCGCCGTTCTTCACGCTCGTGACGAAGCGGTCCAGGCGGCGGTGTCGAAGGTGAGGGTGGGGCCGTGGGGGTCTTTGCTGTCGCGGACGGGGACGGTGCCGGTTGTGGGGGCTGTGCTGGGGGCCCACTCGATGCATTCGCCGCCGTTGGGCGAGCTGTAGCTGGACTTGATCCACGTCTCGGTCATTGCTTACAACCCTTCGGCCTTGGGTGCCTCAACCCTGTTGTAAGGCCGCTCGGTTGGTCCAGAGTGCCGACTCGGCCAGTACGCCTGATGGCCCCCACGTCATCCACCTTCGGCATGGCAAAGCCCCCGACCATCGCTCTACGGTCGAGGGCTCCGTCGTACGTGGGGGATCAGGCGTCGAAGTCGCCGGTCTTCACGCTCGCCACGAACGCGGTCCAAGCGGCGGCGTCGAAGGCGAGGGCCGGACCATGCGGGTCCTTGCTGTCGCGGACCGGGACGGTGCTCGGCATACCGAATCCGACCTCCACGCAGTCACCGCCGTTGGGGCTGCTGTGGCTGGATTTGCGCCAGCGGACGGGCCATGTGCTTGTGTTGCTCATCGCTTCGTCAGTCCTTCCAGATATGCGCCGATGCGGTCGGCCGACTCCTCCGGCGACAGGGCGTAGCTCCTCAGCAGATCATAGGCGCGGGCGCCCTCATCCACCTCGGCTGGGTCGAGCGCGGTTCGTCCCCGAGAGAAGCCGTCCACGTGCAGTACGTCGTGCGGCGGCTTCTTCCCATCTTGCTGATCAAAGCCGCTCAGTAGCGTGAACGGGCCTGCCAACCCCGGATGAGCGGTCACCTCTTCCGGGACCACCTGGATTACACACCGCGGATGCTGCCCGGCGGACAGCAGACGCTCAAGCTGGCTGCACATCATGGCCGGTCCGCCGATCCTGCGACGAAGTACTTGTTCGTCCAGGATGAACCACGTGTGCGGTGGCTCGTCGCGGTCGAACAGGGCTTGACGCGTCAGCCGGGCAGCTACGAGGTCATCCAGATTATCCGGTCGCCACGATGCGAGCGTGACCCTTGCGTACTCCTCCGTCTGCAGCAGCCCTGGCACGATCTGGCTCTGGAATGAGCGGATTGATTTCGCCTCTCGTTCCAGTTCGACAATCGGCAGGAACCAGGACGGGTACGCGTACGCGAGGACCAGCGGCGACAACTCCTCGAAGAAGTCGATGCCGAACGTCGCGTCGAGATCGCGAGCCAGGTCAGGCGCGAGCACTCGCTTCGCGTTCTCCACGTAGCTGATCATGGCGCCGGTGGTGTGCGCCTTCGTGGCCAACTCGGTCTGTGACCAGCCTCGTTCGGTGCGGAGCTTGCGAAGCTGTCTACCGAGGAACCCCGCCAGCGATGCCGGCGCCCCGTTGTCCGTCTCCATGACCAACGTTGCCACTCCCTCTTCCCTCTGCCCGCTTTAACACTTGCGGTTTTAAGGCGCGACTGCTAGCGGGTCCGCTCCACCGGGCCGATGCTGTGAGTGCCTGGTCACGTTGCGCGACCGGGCTACTCCCTTACCTAGGCGATGTCCCGATGAAGGGTCAAGTCTTGGCCAAGGGAGGGAAGTTACGAGCCACCCTCGTGGGGAGACCAGGCCATGGAACACCTGATGACGCTGCGCGTGTACCGGCGACGCCCCGGCGAGGTCGGCCCGCCCGATCCGGGCTCCGCCGTCGTCAGCGTGACCGCTGTCGACAGCGAGCGGGTGTGGCGGGACGACTACCTCTGGGCCGCGACCTCGGCCTGGCCCCCGTGCCGGTGCCCGATGCACCGCCGCCAGCACACGTCCGCACCCGCGCCCGCAGCCGCATCCGCGAACATCGCCGGGGGCGCCGTATGACGTCGGAAGGCACTCACCGGGTCATCGTTCGCGGCGTCGCCCTGCGGTTCTTCCTGTACGTGGACGGCGGGTGGGTGCCGGCCACCGACACCGAGTTCCACGCCGCCTACGAACAGTCGATGTTCGACCCCGTCGCCCTCCGGTACGACGTGCTGTGCCCCAACCGGCGGCGCGTGGAGTACAACACCGTCGAGGGTTGGTTCTGGTCGGACGGAAGCGCGGCGTCCGGGCTGATCACCTTTGACGACCGCAGCCCCGGCGAGTGCGCCGGGCTGGCGGGGATCGAGGGGGTCCGGGTCGCATGACAGGCCGCCAGGTGTGGGTGTTCCTGCTGGTCCACTGCCCCGCCGACACCCGTAACCCGCTCGACTCCGCCCGCCTGTGGCCGCGCGTGCTCCAGGTGGTCAGGGACGGCGTGCCGTACCCGCCGGGCGTCGTCCTGCGCCCCGGGGAGTCGATCCAGCGCGCCGCCGAACGCACCGGCGCCGCCCTCGGCATCGCGCTGCCCCCGCCACCGCTCCGCCTCCTCGCCGTGGACCAGCAACCCGCCACCGCGGCCGGTCAGGCCGAAGAGTTGGCCCTCTTCGTGGACGGCGGGCGCGTGGCCGCCGACGCCTTCGCCGCTCCACCCTGCGCGCGGCACGGCGTCACCTGGACGCCCGTCGAGGACCTCGGCCGGGTGGCCCTGGTGCACGCCCTCCGTACGCGACTCCTTGCCGTCGAACCCGCCGTACTGGTGGAGGGCATGCCCCTCGCGCGCGAGGGGCGGGATGGCTAGCGGCGTCCGGCCACCCGAAGCGGGCCAGCCTCCCGCAGCCCCGCCCGGCCAGCGCGGCGGCTCCTCACTTCGCCTTCTTCCGGTCGAACCAGATCGTGGCGGCCGTCGGCGCGAGGCCCACCCAGAACAACATCTGCGGCACCGTACGCTCCGTCCACGGCACCTCCGCGATCAGCAACCCGCACAGCAGCGCCAGCGCCGCCTGCGCGAGGACGATCCGGGACCAGGTGCCGCGCCGCAACACGGAGCGCACGTTGAGCTGCACGCCGGCGCGCAACCGCCGGTAGCGCCGGAAGGCCCCGAACGCCCAGATGGCCGCCATCACCACCAGCACCCACAGCCGGGTACCGATCGGCACCGGCAACTCCGGCGCCTCGCCCTCCTCCGGGAACAGGTTGACCATCGCGCCCGCGCACACCAGACAGATCAGCGCGAGCCACCGGGTGCCGCGCAGCAACCGGTACGTTGCCTGGTCGAGCCCGCGGGTCAGTGAGTACGAGGTGGGCGCGGTCGCCAGTGCGCCGGCGTACATCTCGGCGGCGTCGGCCGCCCGTACGCCGGGGGCCTTCGCCGCCTTCACCGTCTGGTACTCCAGAGCGAACGCGTTCGTCGGGTCGATCTGCAGGATCTGTCGCTCGATCTGGTCCATCCAGGCCGTGTCCTGCGCGACGCCGGCGAGCTTCCACAGCGTCATGTACGCGCCGACCTCCTCGGGCCCCCGCCGCACCGCCTCCCTGGCCAGGTCAACGGCCTCCTGCCAGGTCTCCTGGCGCGGCGGGAGGAACAGCAGCTCGGCCAGCAGCGAGTAGGCGGCGAAGTACTCGGAGTTGAGGCCGATCGCCGCCCGCGCCGCCTGCTGTGCCTCCTCCCACCGGTGCAGGCTGCGCAGCACGTACGCCCGCAGCAGCATCGCGTTGTAGTCCTCGGGGGCGATGGCCAGCGCCTCGTCCGTCGCCCGCAGCGCCTCCGCGTGGTCCTTCGTGAGCTGGTGGCATCGGCCGAGCCGGGTCCAGGCCCGTACGTCGGTGGGGTCCTCAGCGAGCCGTCGCGCCAGCAACGCCTTGGCGTCGTCGTACCGATCGAGTTCGATGAGGGCGCCGGCCTGTGCCGTCAACGGATGCTCGGTCGTCACAGCTTGCGCTTCCGCTTCAGGTAGGCGACCAGGTCGTCGTACGTCCCGCCCTCATTGGCGTACATCGCCACGTTGCGCGCCGTCGCGAACCACGGCTCCGTCGAGGGCGCCACGGCCTTGGCCGCGCGCAGCAGGTCCGCCATGTTGATCAGGCGCACGGTGCCGGTACGGGCCGAGTCGAGCAGCGCGTGCTCGGCCGCCGCCTCGCACACGTGGGCCAGGTCGGCTCCGGACAGGCCGTCCGTGATCTTGACGAGCTTGCCCAGGTCGACGGACTCGATGGGCCGGTCCTTGAGGTGGTAGCGCAGGATGGCCTCGCGCGCCGGCGCGTCGGGCGGCAGCACGAGGAGCGTACGGTCCAGGCGCCCGGGCCGGCGCAGCGCGATGTCCACGTCCCAGGGCACGTTGGTGGCGGCGAGCACGAACACGCCCTCGTTCGCGGTGGCGTCCACCCCGTCCAACTCGGTCAGCAACTGGTTGACCGTGTTCCGCATCCCGGAGTGCTGCGTACGGCTCCGCTTGCCGCCGAGCGCGTCCAACTCGTCCAGGAACACCACGCACGGCGCCTGCCGGCGCGCCGTCTGGAAGATCTCGTGCATGTTGCGCTCGGAGTTGCCGATCCACATGTCCAGCACGTCGTTGACCGAGACCGACAGGAAGTTGGCCCCCAGCTCCCCGGCGACGGCCCGCGCGATGAACGTCTTGCCGCACCCGGGCGGCCCGTACAACAACAGCCCGCCGCGCAGGCTCTTCCCGTACAGCTTGCGCAGCTCCGGGTTGCGCAACGGGGCCAGGAACGCGGCCTCAAGCCGCTCCTTCACGTCCTGCATCCCGCCGACGTCGGCCAGCCGCACCGTCCCGGGCGCGGCCACCTCCCACGCGTCGGCGTCGCCCGGGTCCCCGCTGCCGTCCACGGTCAGCGGCGCCTCCACGAAGCGCGGCGGTACGACGTCGCCGACCTCGTTCTCGGCCGCCTGCCAGTCGAACCCGCCGCGCGGGGCGCGCGGGCCGGCGGTATCGGTGTTCGCGGCCTGAACCGTGTCCGGGGTGGGGCTTGCGCCGGCGGTCGTGCCCGAGCCCGTGGCGGGGTGCGCGCCGGTGGTGGGGCTCGCGCCCGCGCCCGCGTGCGTACCCGCTTCCGTGGCGGACCACTGCGCCCCCTGGGCCGGCCCGGCACCGGTCCCGGCCGGTGCCTGTGCCGGGGCCGTAGTGGCGACCTGCGGCGGAGCGGGTGACGGAGCGGGCGCCTGGGCGGCGGGCGGCGGAGCGATGGCGCGGGCCATGAGTTCGCGCGCCTGCGCGTGATCCGGCGCGTGTTGCAAGGCCACGGCGACCTCGGCCACGGCACCGGCCGCCTGCCCGGCTTCGAGCAACAACTCGGCGAGGTGCAGCCGCAGCGCGACATCACCGGGCGTGGCCTGCACGGCCGCGCGCATGCTCTGTATCAGGGGAGTGTCCTCGGACATGAGCCCTACTCTACGTAGGCACCCGCAGCGGTCCGCAGTCGCCCGCCCCACCGCCCGGTACGCCGCCGGCCCACCGCCCCGTACGCCGCCGGGTGACGACTCCGTACGCCACTTCCACCGCCCCCGGAGCCCTCGCCGCCCCTCCTCTCCCGCTACCCGGGCAGCATGGCGCGCCGCCCCGGCGCG
The DNA here is from genome assembly GCF_057766585.1 of Streptomyces sp. MGP-BFMKR1. Taxonomy (NCBI): domain Bacteria; kingdom Bacillati; phylum Actinomycetota; class Actinomycetes; order Kitasatosporales; family Streptomycetaceae; genus Streptomyces; species Streptomyces sp. MGP-BFMKR1. Next base: position 2,514,428 of record NZ_CM173408.1, on the reverse strand, counting down.
GCGGAGGACTGCATGGTCATGCCGCCGTCCACGACCAGGAGTTGACCGGTCAGATAGCGGGACTCGTCGGAGGCGAGGAACACCATGGTGTGTCCGATGTCCTCCGGAGCGCCCAGGTACGGCAGCGCGTTGCCCCGCTTCAGGGAGTCGATGACGTCCACGGGCAGGTTCTGCTCAAGGGCGGGGGTCATGACGGCGCCCGGAGCGATCGCGTTGCAGCGCACGTTGTGCGGCCCGTACTGGACGGCGATCGACTTCGTGATGCTGACCACCGCCGCCTTCACGGCGCCGTACGAGGTCTGCAACACGTCGCCCACCAGCGCCGCCACCGAGGCGGTGTTGATGATGGAGCCGCCGCCGGCGCGGATCATGTGCGGCACGGCGTACCGCGCTCCCCACAGCGTGCTGCGCACGTTACGGTCAACGGCGCGACCGAACTCGTCCATGTCCATGCGCAACAGGTCCAGATCCTTGCGCGGATCGGTCCCGCCGACGTGGTTGCAGAGCACGTGCAGCGCCCCGAACTCGCCGACGGCCGCGTCCACCATGGCGGCGACGGAGCCCTCGTCGGTCACGTCCACGGTGACCGGCAACGCCCGCCCACCCGCCGCCGCCACGAGTTCCGCCGTCTCCCGCGCACCGCGCCCGTCGTAGTCGGCGACCACGACCCGGGCCCCCTGCCGGCTCATCAACACGGCGGCGGCCCGCCCGATCCCGCTCCCCGCCCCGGTGACGACCGCGACCTTGCCGGCCAACCGGCCCTCGCCGGTGGGGTTCTCGTTGTCCTTGTCCTTGAGATGTTCCATGACGCGTAACGATCCTTCTCTCGTACGGGGCGGGTCAGCGGGTCTCGGTAGGGGTGGTGTTCGGGGCGCTCGGGAGGTCGGCCGGGGCCGAACCCGGAGCCTGCGGGGCGGTGGCGGTGGCGGTGGCGCCAGTGGCACCGGTGGCGCGGACGGCGCGCGGGATGGCCAGGGTGAGCAGCAGCCCGACCGCCGCGGCGACCATGGCGACGGCGTACGTGACCCGGAACCCGTCCTCGGTCGGCACCTCGACCGGCCCGAGGCGCAGCGTCATGTTCGCCAGGATCGCGGCCATCACCGCACTGGAGGTGGAGGTGCCGATCGAGCGCATGAGCGCGTTGACCCCGTTGGCCGACGCCGTCTCGGTCACCGGCACGGCGTCCATGATCAGCGCGGGCATCGCGGCGTACGCGATGCCGACACCGCCACTGACGATCACCGCCGTCACGACGATCTGCCACACCTCGGCCATCAGGAAGAGCCCCACCGCGTACCCGAGGCCGATGACGGCCACGCCGATCAGCAGCGAGGTACGGGCCCCGTGCCGGGCGGTGATCCGGGTGGAGACCGGCGACAGGGCCATCATCACCAGCCCACCGGGCGCCAGCGCGAGCCCCGCCATGAGCGTGGACTGCCCGAGCCCGTACCCCGTGGCCTCCGGCGACTGGAGCAACTGCGGCAGGGTCAGCGACATCGCGTACATGGCGAAGCCGACCAGGATCGAGGCCAGGTTGGTGAACAACACGGGCCGACGCACGGTGACCCGCAGATCCACCAACGGCTGCGCCACCCGCACCTCGTACGCCGCCCACAACACCAGCACCACGACGCCACCCGCGAACAACCCGAGCGTGCTACCGCTCGTCCACCCCCAGTCGCCCCCCTTGGTCACCGGCAGCAACAGCAGCACCAACCCTGCCGCGAGCCCGATCGCCCCCACGGTGTCGAACCGCTCGGCCGCCCGACTCGGCGGCGCCGGCAACAGCGCGACCACCAGCGCGAGGCACGCCGCCCCCAGCCCCGCGGCCAGCCAGAACAACACGTGCCAGTCGGCGTTCTCGACGAGGGCGGCGGACAGCGGCAGCCCGATGGCCCCGCCGACCCCCAGGCTGGCACTGACCAACGCCACGGCCCCGCCGACCCGCTCCGCGGGCAGCACGTCCCGCAACATGCTGATGCCCACCGGAATCACCCCGGTGGCCAGCCCCTGCAACACCCGCCCGACGATCACCGGTATCAGCGCGTCGGACACGGCACACAACACGGAGCCCGCGACCAGCGAGACGAGACTGCCGACGAGCACCTTGCGCTTGCCGTACATGTCACCAAGCCGCCCCGCGATCGGCGTGACCACGGCCGCCGCGAGCAACGTGGCGGTGATCACCCAGGACGCGTCGGACGGCTCGGCGTCCAGGAGGCGCGGGAGCTGCGGAATGATCGGCACGACGAGCGTCTGCATGAGCGACACGACGACACCGCTCAACGCGATCACGCCCGTCACGACGCCCGGCCCCACCGTACGGGGAGAGGTGGCTGACAACGTTGGAACTCCTTGCACGGAGGGGCGCCGCCCTGGGCGCGCTGATGGGTGGGAGAGGGGTTCTCGGTTACGGGTTCGGCCACGGAGCCGGGCCCGCGCATCGAGTCCGAGCCACGGCCGCCGGACACACACACGACAGGCCCGCCCGGTACCGCACACGCAACCGTCAATATGCACAGTACACACGATGTGCATAATGCACAACGATGGTCAATGGCGCCCCCGAAACCGTGAGCCCATCAGCGATGATGAGGTGAGCGCACCGAACCGGGACGAAACAGAGGGCAACCGAGGTCATGAGCGACCAAGAGCAACGGCTGAGCGACCTGGAGCGGGAGATGACCCTGCTCTCCCGCCACTTCATCGCCTCACGCGGCCCCCGCACCGGCCAGAGCCTGGACCGCTCCGCCTACGTCCTCCTGACCCGCCTCGAAGCCGGCGACCCGCTCACCCTCAAGGAACTGGCGCAGACCTTCCACGTCGACGTCTCCACCATCAACCGCCAGGTCAGCGCCATGCTCAAAAACGGCCTGGTCGAACGCATCCCCGACCCCGCCGGCGGCATGGCCCGCAAATTCCGCCCCACCCCCCTGGGCCTCGAACGCCTGGAGGCCGACCGCGCCATCAGCCGCGCCGGCACCACCCGCCTCATCGAGGTCACGGGCTGGTCGGAAGCGAGAACCGAGCAGTTCGTCAGCCTCCTCATCGAGTTCAACCAGAGCATCGAACGGATGGAGGGGCTGACGTGGTCGCGCGGGGGGTCGGCGAATGAGTCGGGGGAGGAGGGGGTGGTGGGGGAGGGGTGAGGGGCGGGCTGCGGACAGGTCCTGGCGGTGCGGTCGGGCGGCCGTGTGGAGGGGGGCGGGTGACGTAGGTGGGCGTTCGCGTCGGCCGTAAGGTGAGGGTTGATTAGGCGGTTCGACGGGCTTCCCCTGTGGGGACACGCCCCTTCCGCGCGAGTTGTCGCGTGTCGGGGGGCGTTGTGTATCTGGTGTGCCTGTCAGCCGCTGAAACGTACGAACTGCACGCGCGGGGGACCCTGAGGTCCGTGTTGGCTGAGGCCGAGAAGACGCTGGGGCGCAGGCCGGCGAGTAGCGGTGAGAAAGATGCCTGGGCTCGCAGTCTGCCCGTCATCGCCGGGGACCTCGTGGAAATGGGGCTCGGAGCGGTAGACCTCATGGTCGAATGCGCGTTGCCCGGTGTGCAGGGGGAAGCGGACGTCATCCTGGCCGGCCGACACCCGGACACCGGTGATCACTCCTACGTCGTCACCGAATTGAAGCAGTGGCAACGAGTGACGGCCGCCCCAGGCGACGACCGTCGCTTCATCGTCGCCAACATGATCGGCAGCAAGAAGCATCACCCTGCCGAACAAACAGCCAGGATGTGCCGAGCCCTCCTGGCTTCCCATGACCTCTTCTCCGAGCCCCACGACCGCTTGGTGGGCATGGCCTATCTCCACAACGCCGCTGATCACCAGGTGACGGACTTGCTGGCGGCGCCACGCAACAGGTTGGCCTACGTGTTCACTCGCGATTCTCGCGGCGCGCTGAAGAGGTTCCTGCGCCGCAGACTGGGGACGTCACCTGGACGCGAGTCCGCCGAGCTGCTGGCCGACAGCACGCTTTTCGGTAAGTACGTGGCGGACCAGGCACGTGGCCAAAACCGGGTTCACCCGGAATTTCGTATCAGGAACGACTGGGACGGAGCGACGCACTGGGTGACCACCGTGCTACGCGCGACGTTCACGGCAGACCGGAAGTCGGTAGTGCTGGTGACGGGCTTGTCGCGACTCGAGGCGTCGCAACTGGCCATTACGAACGCGGAGTTACTCCGTCGCGCCGGGTACCGGGCCCGGATCCTCACGCCGGAGGATGCGCATGAGCCGCCTCGGTGCGACATGTTGTTGTGCGGGGAAGCAGTGCTTGAGCAGGCGTTGAGCCGCGCGAAAGAGCGCGCCGGGCGCGAGGCGTTGGGTTCATACGTGCGGCGCTTGTTCGCCGCCGCGCAGGTGCCTGTTTTCATCCTGTCGACTGGCCTTCCCGGAGTGGATCGGGAACCGGATGCGTTCGCCGCCGTACTGCGGGAAGCGGCAGCCAATGCGGGGCTGACGCTGCGCACGATGCCGTTGGACAGCGACTTCCACTGAGTTGCCCCCGCATCCGGTGGTGAGAGGTGCTTACTAGGGCAAACGCCCGTTCGGTAAAGTTCGGGCGTTACGTGCCGCATCCGACGGGCTTCCGACGAGGACACGCCCCCCGCGCGACGACTCTGTCTTCCTGGGGGACCTGTGGCCTTCAAGCAAACCTCCGCCCGAAAGCTGCTCGCCGAATCCGCTTTCGGGCAGCGCCCCTATGTCAACGAACTGAGTGACAGGTACCGGATGACGTACCAGCAGCCTCCCTCCGCCGCAGAGGTCAATTCCTGGGGACATAGCCTGGATGCGCTGGCCCGCGTGCTCGTCACGGCCGGCCTCGGAGATGTAGAGATGCTGGTCGAATTCGCGCTGCCGATGTGCAGCCTCCGCGCCGACGTGGTGCTCGCGGGGCGAGACCCGAAAACAGGTGATCCGGCCTATGTAGTGGTTGAACTCAAACAGTGGAGTAGGGCACGGCTGATCCCGGGCTCCGACGAACTCTGCGAGGTCATCGGCCTGCCCCGGCGAGCCACGCTGCACCCGATCGCCCAGGTGACCCGGTACTGCGAGTACCTCAGAAACTATGCCCTGGTGCTCGAAGGGCATGGGGAACGCGTCACCGGAGTGGCCTACCTGCACAACGCCGAGAGCGAAGGGATCGCGGAACTCCTCACCACACCGGGTGCCGGCAACAGGTTGTTCACCCGAACCACCGAGGACGACTTCGTCCGGTTCCTGCGGGAAACCATCTGTTTCGACGACAGCAACCAGGTCGGTGAGGAACTGCTCGCGAGCCGCTTCGCTCCGAGCGAGGCGCTGATGAAGGTCGCTGCCGACGAAGTGCTCCACCGTAGCCATTTCACGCTCATCGGTGAGCAGCACACGGCCTTCTCCCTCGTGATGCGCACCCTCAGAATGGCCCATGAGCGACCCTCCGGCACCAAGGAGTTGGTGGTCGTCGCCGGCGGCCCGGGGTCGGGTAAGAGCGTGATCGCCCTTTCCCTGATGGGAAGCCTGTTGCGTGACGGTTATCCGGTGGCGCACGCCACGGGCTCGAGGAGTTTCACCCAGACCCTGAAACAACGGATTTCGAACAACGACAGGGACAGCGGCAGCCTGTTCACGTACTTCAACAGCTTCACCGGCGACAGGTCCAGCGGACTCGACGTCCTCATACTTGACGAGGCGCACCGCCTGCGTGAGACCTCCAACGGAGCACCGCTCGGCAGCAAGTGGGGGGTCAGGCGGCAGATCGACGAACTGATAGACGCCGCTCTGGTCCCGGTCTTCCTGCTCGACCAGCACCAGGTGGTGCGACCCGGCGAGACGGGCTCCCTCCAGATGATCGAGGAAGTGGCGGCCAAGCGCGGACTCACGGTGCGACACGTCGACCTCGACGGCCAGTTCCGCGCCGGCGGCAGCCGTGCCTACGAAACATGGGTGCTGCGCCTGTTGAACATCGAGCCCGGTGGCCCCCTCGAGTGGGAGGGGGACGAGGGTCGCTACGCCGTACACCTCGCCGAAAGCCCCGAGGAACTCGAGGACTTCCTGCGCCAAAAGCGTTCGAGCGGCGAGGACGGACGTATCACGGCGGGATTCTGCTGGCCGTGGAGCGACCCGAACAAGGACGGTTCGCTGGTGAACGACGTGAAGATCGGTTCCTGGGAGCGCCCCTGGAACATCAAGGGCTCGAGCGGAGTGGGTGGTCTGCCCTCATCGGACCTGTGGGCGACAGATCCAGCGGGTTTCGGGCAGGTCGGCTGCATTTACACCGCCCAGGGCTTCGAGTACGACTGGAGCGGCGTCATCATCGGCGACGACCTGGTGTGGCGAGACCAGGGTTGGCAGTCGGTTCCTTCAGCCAGCGAGGACAAGGTTCTCGACAACGCGCCCCCGCACGAATTCCACCGACTGATCCGCAACACCTACAAAGTGCTCCTCACCCGAGGAATGAAGGGCACCGTGCTGTATTCGACCGACCCGGCCACACGGGAGTTCCTCCGCGCCCTCATCCCCTGAGCACACGGGAAATGGCGCACCGTGCCCGCCCCGCCGGGCGCGGGCTCGCGGCCCGGTGCTCCCACCGGGCCACACTCCATGACCAGCCAGCGTCTCCTACCAGGGAGCGAGCGCCGCTACGCCGTCACCGGTGACGCCGATCGAGTAACCAGTTCTCGGAGCTTCTCCTGCGTCTCCGCGTCGGTCGAGTACAGAATGGTCCCGACCATGCCGCGCGTCAGCAGCACCTTGTACGTGTTGCGAACGAGCCTTTCCACATCCTCATCCGAAACGGTCCGCTTGAACACCGGGTCCTTGGAGGCGGCGCGGCGCGCCTCCCAACGGTCGGTTCGCCACACCAGGTCGGGCCCGAGGATCACCCCGCTCCAGTCGTACTCGAAGCCCTGAGCGGTGTAGACGCACCCCACCTGGCCGAACCCGGCCGGGTCCGTGGCCCACAGCGCCGACGGAGGAGCGCCCATCACCGAGCGGTCACCCTTGAGGTTCCAGGGACGCTGCCAGTCACCGATCACCACGTCGGCGGGCAGTTCCTGGCCGGGCTTGGCGTCCGACCACTTCCAGCAGTAACCGGCCGACATGCGTGCTCCGTACCCTTGCGCCCGCTTCGTCTGCAGGAACTCCTCCATGGCCGCTGGCGAGTCGGCGACCTCCAGCTCCATGCGTCCGTCCGGCTCCCACTCCTCGGGGCCGCCCCCCTCGATCCCGAGGAGTCGCACCACCCATCGCAGGTAGGCGTCACTGCCACCGCACCGGTACTGGCTGTCCAGCGATACGACGCGGCACGTCAAGCCCATGGCGGCCGCGGCGGCCTCGATCTCCGCGACGGTCCCCATCTCCCCAGGTCGTACGACCTGGTGTTGGTCGAGCAGGAAGACCGGCACGCGAGCCACGTCGATCAGTTCCCTGACCTGCGGCTTGCCCGTACGGTGCTCGGCACGCGTGTAGCGGTTGGCGGACGTCTCGCGGATACGGTGCGCCTCGTCGCAGAGCAGGACGTCGATGGTGTTGGGCTCGGCGGTCATGAAGCTGTTGAAGTACTTGAACAGATCCTGGACCTCACGCTTCCGCGCGCCAGCGACCTTACGCATCGTCTTGGTGAAGGACTGCGACCCCGTGGCGTGCAGCGCCGAGACGCCCCGCCGGTACATCTCACCCAGCACGGAGAGCGCGATGACACTCTTGCCCGTGCCCGGCCCCCCCGTCACCACCAGCACCTGCTTGTGATGGGACCGGTGCGCGTCCCGCACTGCGCGGAGCACGAGTTCGTACGCGACCTGTTGCTCGTCCAGCAGCACGAACTGCTCGCGGTCTCGCACCTCCTCGGCGGCTACCGCCATCAACTGCTTCGACGGTTGGATCTTGCCTGCCAGGAAGACATCGGCGGCCTCGGCACCCGATTCGGGGGCGAGCCTCGATCTCAGGAACGCGAGGAACTTACCCCGCCGCTCAGCGGTGAACATGCGAACACGTTCGTCCGTTTCGGCCGCGTCCAACCCGGCCACCCCGAAGTCGGTGGCGTTGTGGAGAAAAGCGACCCCGCACATGCGCTTCGGGTGGTTGGCCAGTGCTCCGTTGAACGACACCAGGTAGTCGCAGTACCTGCGGACCTGCTCGATCGGATTCAAAACGGGCCGTGAATAGGCATCCACCCGACACAGCACGAGGTCGTCATCCTCGTCGGGATGCGCCTCGCTCCACTGCTTGAGTTCCACGACCACATAGGAGGGTTCGCCGGTCCTCGGATGAACCCCCGCGAGCACGACGTCGGCACGCTTGCTGGTCAGCGGCAGGCCGTATTCGACGAGCATTTCCACCTGACCCAGCCCCGCGTCGAGCAGTGCGCTGGTGAGCGCCGGGAGGCTGCGGTTCCACGACCGGACCTCGGACTCGCCGGGACGGTAGCCGTGGCGGTGCACGAACTGCTCGATCAGATGCAACTCGAGTGAGCCCTCGAGAAGTCGGGCGGCGACCGAAGACACGGAATCACGAATGAGCAAGGCGAACCCCCAGGCAACGCATGCGACTGGAGCGGGTGGGGGCGTGTCCCTCAAGCCGCTGGACATATCGCCAGTGGGGAAGGGAAGCCCGGCGGGCCGCTTGATGAAGGGACAACCACTCTAACTGCGCACGAGCGGTCAGTTTCTGCACAGACCGAGGGGGCCTCGCGGCCCCCTCGCCCTGCAGGTTGTACTGGTAAAGGCTTGGCACGCGACCGGGTCAAGACATGAGCGGCCGAGGCGTGTTCGCCGCTCGGTAGACGCTCGGACGCATGCCAAGGTGGTCGTCGCGCATGTGCGGAACTCGCTTATCCCGGCCGAGGAGTTGGCGAGTAAGGCGCGAGGCGAGGAGCAGGGACGAGTGGTTCTCCCGAGACGCCCAGGGCTCGGGCATCGGAAAGGAAAACGTTTCTGCGTGGTGCTGCCCCTAGCCGGCGATGATCACCGTGACAACAACTAAAGAGTGGGCGGCGTGTGAGGTGTCAGTTCGGCGAGAGGCCGCGCCACGTGCGACGGGCTCGCGGTGGAGGACCTTGGCGGCAGATGGCCAGCGGTGCGCGCTCGCGAGGCGCAAGGGAAAAACGAAGGCACGGAGGCCCTCCATTTCGAGGTGGGGGACTTTCCCGGTGGGAGTCCGTCGTGATCGAAATTGTTCGGACGAGACCCTACGACTCGGACCGAGGATGAGCAAGAAGCTTCACCTCTGATCGTATAGAGCGGCAGTGACACCACAAACCGCACAGCCGTGATTGCTCGCCAACCGTCTCTCGCCCTGCGCAGCCGGAGACGAACCCGTGCGAACCGTGCGGGCTGCGGCGGACTCATTCCATCCGCCCCGTCACGGGGCGGGCGCCGCCGACTCCGGGAACGAGGCCACGGTGGCCAGATCGCGGGTCGACGCGTGCCGTTGGATGTCGTGAAGCGACTGCCCCACCGCATGCGGGGCTGGCTCGAACAGCCTGCGGGCCGACTGCTGCCCCCGAGCGTCCGACACCACGATGCCGCCGGTCCACTTCCCCTGGCCGTCCTGGTAGCGGTACTGAAGCTTCCCGAGCCGCGGACAGTGTCGCTCTCGTACCTCGGCGAATCGAGGATCACAGTGCACGTTGCCGACCAGGTCCGCGGCGTACGTGGCGGCAGCCGCGGGCGCCAGGATCGCGGACACCAGAAGGTCGGCGATCTGCAGGCCAAGGTGGGTGTTGCTGTGTCCGAAGACGGGGGACTCGGGAAGGTGCGGTAGCTGATCACCGTCTTTGCTGAACTTGCGTGCGGTGATGCCGTGCACACTGCCTGCGTTGTCCGACGGGTTCCGGCTGTCGAGTACGACGATGCCGCTGGCCGCCCGTTCAGCGAGGTAGTTCTCAAAGCTCGTGCACAGCACGCCGACTGAAGACGCGTACAGGGCTTCTTCGTCATAGACGACGCTATTCTGCTTCACCCAGATGCGAGCCAACACCGTGCAGCGGTGTTGCTCGAGCAGGTTGAGCAGGTGGTCGAGGAAGCCGTGCGCCGCACGACGCTGCTTGCGACCGGTGCGGCGGAAGGACTTACGGAGGGTCTCGCCCTTGACCTCGTGGTGCACGACGTCCCGCAAGGTGGGCCGAGTGCGCAGCTCCGGTCGGAACCGCTTCTTCAACTCGATGAAGTTCGAGGCGAGCGCCGTAAGGCGCTCCTCCGGGACAGTGAACCCGCCGATGACCATCACGGGAACCGAGTCGGGCACCTCAGGGTTGAGAACCTGAGCGGTGCCCGACTCATCGACGTAGCACAGATACAAGAACGAGCCCCCAAGCACAGAAACAGCTATGGCCGACCCCGAAAACCCGGGCGACGGCCATAGGAGGTGCCACGCCGACAGGGTCGGTCGCAGCGAGGTGTTCGTACTGTTGCGTAGCGTAAGCGAGGCTGGTTGATCAGACAACACCACGGCTCGTGCCCGTCCGTATCCGCCCGGTTGCCGAGCGACGGCGCCTCGACGGGGCAGAGTCTCCACGACACGTCAGCGGGACCACATGGCGGCGAAGGGCCGTCGGGGATGCCTCTACCCCTCCGGCTTCCACCCCGTCCGGCTTCCGTCCCGGCGCGTGGCTCCCTCACGGGACTGCGACACCGACGTGGCGAGACCACCGCCTGACGGAGCAGCCCGCTGCCGGCCAACCCATCAACGCAAAGACCCCGTCGCCAGCGTTTCCGCTGGCGACGGGGTCTTCGTCACACTTGCACAGCTACAGTTACACACTGTGCCCCCGGCAGGATTCGAACCTGCGCACACGGCTCCGGAGGCCGTTGCTCTATCCCCTGAGCTACGGGGGCGTGTCCGCCGTCTTGCGTGGCGACGGAGAGAACACTACCAGCTCATGAGGGGTGGCCATGAACGCCTTTCGTGCGCCCTCCGCAGGGCCCCACGGACGGTGGGGGAGGGGAGCGAGCCGGCGCTCCGAGCGCAGGGTCCGGAGGGCCGCGGAGGGTGCGCCGGGGGGAAGTGGAACGAGGGGCCCGCGCTTGTAGCGCATTCGTCGCGGATCGTGGGGAGCCTCGCTGAAAGGTCCCCCGCACGTGGCGGAAGTGGGCAAAACCCGGACGCAGTCGGAGTCGCACGCCTAGGCTTCGAGTTGTGCCTGGCGTGTCCGGCCGGGTCCTTGTTGTCGACGACAACAAGGTCATCCGGCAGCTAATCAGGGTCAACCTTGAGCTAGAGGGGTTCGAGGTCGTGACCGCGGCTGATGGTGTCGAGTGCCTGGAGATCGTGCATCGCGTAAGGCCCGACGTGGTCACCCTCGACGTGGTGATGCCCCGTCTCAACGGGTTGCTCACCGCTGCTCGACTGCGGGATGACGTGCGTACTCGACACCTTCCCCTCGCCATCGTCAGCGCTTGCACGCAGTCGGATGTCGACAGCGGGCAGTCTGCCGGTGTTGATGCGTTCCTCGCGAAACCCTTCGAGCCCGCCGAGCTGGTGCGGCTCGTACGACAACTCGTGCGACAGGCCGCCGGTCATGAGGCGGGGGAGGAAGGTGACGACGACGGCGGCCCCGGATCTGGGCCGTCTGAAGGTCTTGAGCCCGTCGTTCGGCCCGGTGGTTGAACCGTTACTGCCCCAGCCGTCGGGTTGCGTGACCGTGACGGTGTGCGGCGGCTGCCGTGCGCGGAGCGCGGCTGAACGTGTCCGTGATCACTTGAACCCCTGCCGCCTCACCTGTGTAGTACCGCTCGCCGAGCAGGCCGCCCCCGGCCCCGATGGCGAAGGCGCGTCGGGAAACCCGTTCGCTAAGCCTCCCCCCTTCTCCCATACGCTTGCCCCGTGACCCCCGCACAGCTCTCTCGCACCGTGGTGCACGTCGTGCGTTCCGCCGTTCAGGCTGGTGAGCTGTCCCTGCCGGATAACGCCCTCGCGGCGCTGGTCGCCGAGGCCGGGGGAGCCGACGGTGGCGCGCGGCGGGGGATCGTACGGGTGCCGCCCCGGCCCGGTTGTGGGGACTTCGCCTCGCATGTCGCCCTGCGGCTCGCCGCCGCCTCCGGGCTGGCGCCCCGGGACGTCGCGGAGGTGTTGCGGCGCCGGCTGGCCGAGCAGCCCGGGATCGAGCGGGTCGAGGTCGCCGGGCCCGGCTTCGTGAACATCACCGTGGCCGCCGGGGCGCACGCCGGGCTCGTACGGGAGGTGCTCGCGCAGGGAGCGGCGTACGGGCAGGGCGACGGGCTCGTCGGGACGAGGCTGCGGCTGCGGTACCAGGACGGGCCGCGGGGCGCGCTGTTCGCCGAGGTCATCGCGCGGTTGGTCACCGCGTGTGGGGGCGAGGTCGATGTGCTGCCCAGCGGCGGAGGGGCCGCCTCCCTCGCCGCCACTTCCACCCCCGCCAGCGGCGCCGGGCCCTCCACCGAGACCGTCCTCCTCTCCGTGCGCGAGCCGGGGAGCACGCTGGACCAGCTCGTGGAGTCGCTGGGGCGGGACGGTGCGCGGTGGGCATTGCTGAGCGCCGCCGCGCATGACGCTCCGCACTGCGATCCGAGCGAGGTGCTGGCGCAGCGGGAGAGCAACCCGTTGTTCCGCGTGCGGTACGCCCACGCGCGGGTCCGCGCGCTGCTGCGCAACGGCCGCGACCTGGGCGTCGAGCCCGACCCCGACGGTCCCTTCGACCCCGACGGTCCCGCCGACGCCAACGCCGACGCCGCTACCCATGCCGTCGACGACCCGGCCGCCCGCGCCCGTGGGGCCCTGCTCGCCCTGCTGGCCGACTATCCGCGGGTGGTCGAGGCCGCCGCGCGGCGGCATGCTCCGGATCGGTTGGCGCGGGAGCTGACGGCCGTCGCCGACGCCTTCTTCCGCTTCCACGACGGCTGCGCCCCGCTGCCGCGCGGCGAGGAGAAACCCTCGGCCGCGCACCGCGCCCGGCTGGCCACCGCCGAAGCCGCCGGAACGGTGCTGGCAAACGGCCTGAACCTGCTCGGCATCTCCGCTCCCGCCCACCTCTGAGCCGACTGAGTCGCTGTAGGAGACCTGAGAACCATGAGTCGATCCGCTCACCCCGCCGGGCCCCGGCACGCCGACGTGCTGCCCGAGGGCCACTACTTCGCGCCGCCCGCCGACCTCAACGCCCTCGACCCCAAGGTGTGGGCCCGCACGGTGACCCGTACCGACACCGGCGCGGTCAGCGTGGGTGGGCTCGATGTGCGGGCGCTCGCCGAGGAGTTCGGCACGCCGGCGTACGTCCTGGACGAGAGCGACTTCCGGGCCCGCTGCCGGGCCTGGCACCAGGCGTTCGGGGGCGAGGCCGACGTGTTCTACGCGGGCAAGGCGTTCCTCTCCCGGGCCGTCGTGCGGTGGCTGCACGAGGAGGGGCTCAACCTCGACGTGTGTTCCGCCGGCGAGCTGGCCACGGCGCTGGCCGCGGGGATGCCCGCCGAGCGCATCGCGCTGCACGGCAACAACAAGTCCACCGAGGAGATCCGGCGGGCCGTCGAGGCGGGCGTCGGGCGGATCGTGCTGGACTCGTTCCAGGAGATCGTGCGCGTCGCGCACATCGCCGAGCGGCTCGGCAAGCGCCAGCGCGTGCAGATCCGGGTCACCGTCGGCGTCGAGGCGCACACCCACGAGTTCATCGCGACCGCGCACGAGGACCAGAAGTTCGGCATCGCGCTGGCCGGCGGCCAGGCGGCCGAGGCGGTGCGTCGGGCGCTCAAGCTGGACGGCCTCGAGCTGATCGGCATCCACTCGCACATCGGCTCGCAGATCTTCGACATGGCCGGTTTCGAGGTCTCCGCGCGCCGCGTCGTGCAACTGCTCGCCGACATCCGCGACGAGCACGGCGTCGAGCTGCCCGAGATCGACCTCGGCGGCGGCCTCGGCATCGCGTACACCTCGGACGACGACCCGCGCGAGCCGCACGAGATCGCGGCCTCGCTGACCAGCATCGTCACGCGCGAGTGCCAGGCCGCGGGGCTCGCGGTGCCGCGGATCTCGGTCGAGCCGGGGCGGGCCATCGTGGGGCCGACGGCGTTCACGCTGTACGAGGTCGGCACGGTCAAGGTGCTGGAGGGCCTGCGTACGTATGTCAGCGTCGACGGCGGCATGTCGGACAACATCCGTACGGCGCTCTACGACGCCGAGTACTCGGTTTCGCTCGTTTCGCGCGCTTCCGACGCTGAGCCGATGTTGGTCCGGGTGGTCGGCAAGCACTGTGAGTCCGGCGACATCGTCGTACGTGACGCGTTCCTGCCCGCCGACGTCGCGCCCGGCGATCTGATCGCGGTGCCCGCCACCGGCGCCTACTGCCGCTCGATGGCCAGCAACTACAACCACGCGCTGCGGCCCCCGGTGGTCGCCGTGAACGACGGGGCGGCCCGGGTCATCGTGCGGCGGGAGACCGAGGAGGACCTGATGAGGCTCGACGTCGGGTGACAATTGAGGGGCGGCAGCGGGTCAGCCCCGTGCGCGGAAGCGCGGTATGCCGACAGACGAAATAGACATCTCGGATACTGGACGGGTGACGGGAACTCCCGTCCAGTGAGTGAGACTGGTGCCGACGTATGTGCGGTAAAAGCAGAGGAAACGAGGTCGGATGATGCGTACGCGTCCGTTGAAGGTGGCGCTGCTGGGCTGCGGTGTGGTCGGCTCAGAGGTGGCGCGCATCATGACGACGCACGCGGACGACCTCACGGCGCGCATCGGGGCCCCGGTGGAGTTGGCCGGCATTGCGGTGCGCCGCCCGGGCCGGGTGCGCGCCGGCGTGCCCGCCGAGCTGATCACCACCGACGCGACGGCGCTGGTCAAACGCGGTGACATCGATGTGGTCATCGAGGTCATCGGCGGCATCGAGCCGGCCCGCACCCTCATCACCACCGCCTTCGAGCACGGCGCCAGCGTCGTGTCGGCCAACAAGGCGCTGCTCGCCGAGGACGGAGCCGCGCTGCACGCCGCGGCCGAGGAGCGGGGCGCCGACCTCTACTACGAGGCGGCCGTCGCCGGCGCCATCCCGCTGGTCCGCCCGCTGCGCGAGTCGCTGGCCGGGGACACCGTGAACCGGGTGCTCGGCATCGTCAACGGCACCACCAACTTCATCCTCGACAAGATGGACACGAGCGGCGCCGGGTATTCCGAGGCGCTCGACGAGGCCACCGCGCTCGGCTACGCGGAGGCCGACCCGACGGCCGACGTCGAGGGATTCGACGCCGCCGCCAAGGCCGCGATCCTGGCCGGTATCGCCTTCCACACCCGGGTACGCCTGGATGACGTGCACCGCGAGGGCCTCACCGAGGTGACGGCCGCGGACATCGCGTCCGCGAAGCGGATGGGGTGCACCGTGAAGCTGCTCGCGATCTGCGAGCGGGCCGGCGACGGCCGCTCGGTCACCGCGCGGGTGCACCCGGCGATGATCCCGCTCAGCCACCCGCTGGCCTCCGTCCGCGAGGCGTACAACGCGGTCTTCGTGGAGGCCGAGGCCGCGGGACAGTTGATGTTCTACGGGCCCGGGGCCGGCGGCGCGCCCACCGCGTCGGCGGTCCTCGGCGACCTGGTCGCCGCCTGTCGCAACCGACTGGCCGACACCACGGGCCCCGGCGAGTCCGCGTACACGCGGCTTCCCGTCAGCCCCATGGGCGAGGTGGTCACGCGCTACCACATCAGTCTCGACGTCGCCGACAAGCCGGGTGTCCTCGCTCAGGTCGCCCAGGTCTTCGCCGAGCACGGCGTCTCCATCGACACCGTCCGCCAGCAGGGCAAGGACGGTGAGGCGTCACTGGTCGTGGTGACGCACCGGGCGCCGGACGCGGCGCTTTCGGCCACCGTGGAGACGCTTCGGCAGCTCGACACGGTACGCGGCGTCGCGAGCATCATGCGGGTTGAAGGGGAGTAACGAAAGCAATGTCCGCAAACATCAGCGCTCGGCAGGGCACCCATCAGTGGCGCGGGGTCATCGAGGAGTACCGGGACCGGCTCCCGGTCGGCGAGCACACGCCGGTGGTGACACTGCGCGAGGGCGGCACGCCGCTGGTCCCCGCGCAGGTGCTCTCCGAGCGCACCGGGTGTGAGGTTCATCTCAAGGTCGAGGGTGCGAACCCGACCGGGTCCTTCAAGGACCGCGGCATGACGATGGCCATCACCCAGGCCAAGGAGGCCGGCGCCAAGGCCGTCATCTGCGCCTCCACGGGCAACACCTCCGCCTCGGCCGCGGCGTACGCGGTGCGCGCCGGGATGGTGTGCGCTGTCCTGGTGCCGCAGGGCAAGATCGCGCTCGGCAAGATGGGCCAGGCCCTGGTGCACGGCTCGCGCATCCTGCAGGTGGACGGCAACTTCGACGACTGCCTCACGCTGGCGCGCGAACTGTCCGAGAAGTACCCGGTGGCACTGGTGAATTCGGTCAATCCGGCGCGTATCGAGGGCCAGAAGACCGCCGCGTTCGAGGTGGTCGACGCGCTCGGGGACGCCCCCGACATCCACGTGCTGCCGGTCGGCAACGCGGGCAACATCACCGCGTACTGGAAGGGCTACCAGGAGTACGCCGCCGCGTCCCCGCAGGGTCACGCGGCCGTCTCCTCCCGTACGCCGCGCATGTGGGGCTTCCAGGCGTCCGGCTCGGCGCCGATCGTGCGGGGTGAGCCGGTCAAGGACCCGCACACCATCGCCACCGCGATCCGCATCGGGAACCCGGCCTCCTGGGAGCAGGCCGAGCGGGCCCGCGACCAGTCGGGCGGCTTCATCGACGAGGTGACCGACCGTCAAATCCTGGCCGCCTACCGGCTGCTGGCCGCGCAGGAGGGCGTCTTCGTGGAGCCCGCGTCGGCCGCCAGCGTGGCCGGGCTGCTCAAGGCCGCCGAGCAGGGCAAGGTCGATCCGGGGCAGCGCATCGTCTGCACGGTCACCGGCAACGGCCTCAAGGACCCGGACTGGGCGGTGGCGGGCGCGCCGCAGCCGGTCACCGTGGCGGTGGACGCGGACGCCGCGGCCGGCAGCCTCGGGCTGGCCTGACGCCTGGCCGGAACCTGGCGTAACCTTGGGTAAGCGGTGGCCGCGGGCTGGGCGACGGTCTTGCGGAATACCCGTTAATTCCCTTGGTTTTATCCCGCTGGACAGTGATAAGCGGGGATAACGGAGCACGGGACGGCTCACGACACGCATCGTGCGCCTCCCGTGCGCCCTATGTCGCCACAGAACCTTCCTTCGATAGGCTGTACTGAATCCGCCCCGTCGCAGAGCACCCGCCGCTGAGCAATCGGCTCGGTGCGGCATTGCCGAAACGGCCCTCGCGGTGTTCCGTACTTCTTCGATAAACCGCAGCCCGCACACCGCAGCCCGCACACACTTGTCGTCACACATCCGCAGTCACACAAGGAGAGTCATCGAGCGATGGCCGGTCCAGCGTTCCGTGCCGCCGCCGTCCGGGTGCGCACCCCTGCCACCAGCGCCAATCTCGGCCCCGGCTTCGACGCCCTCGGCCTGGCCCTGGGTCTGTACGACGACGTGGTCGTCCGGGTCGCCGACGCCGGGCTGCACATCGACATCGCGGGGGAGGGCGCGGAGACCGTGCCGCGCGACGAGAACCACCTGCTCGTACGCTCCCTGCGGGCCGCGTTCGACCTGCTCGGCGGCCAGCCCCGGGGCCTGGAGCTGGTGTGCGCCAACCGCATTCCGCACGGCCGCGGGCTCGGCTCGTCCGCCGCGGCGATCTGCGCGGGCATCGTGGCCGCGCGCGCGGTGACGATAGGCGGCGCCGAGCGGCTCGGCGACGAGGCCCTCCTTGAGCTCGCGACCGAGCTCGAAGGCCACCCGGACAACGTCGCGGCCTGCCTGTACGGCGGTTTCACGCTGTCGTGGATGGACGGCGGCGTAGCGCGGGCCATCCGCATGACGCCGGCGGATTCCATCGTTCCGGTGGTCTTCGTGCCCGCTCGCGCCGTATCGACGGAAACCGCCCGCGGGCTGCTGCCGCGCACCGTCCCGCACGTGGACGCCGCGGCCAACGCGGGACGCGCCGCGCTGCTGGTCGAGGCGCTGACCAGGCGCCCCGAGCTGCTGCTGACCGCGACCGAGGACCGGCTGCACCAGGAGTACCGCGCGCCGGCCATGCCGGAGAGCGTGACCCTGGTCAACCGGTTGCGCGCCGACGGCGTCCCCGCGGTCATCTCCGGTGCGGGCCCCACGGTGCTCGCACTGGCCGAGAGCGGTGCGGCCGACAAGGTCGCACGCCTGGCGGGCGAGGGGTGGGCGGCCAACCGGCTGGCCCTCGACGCGGGGGGTGCGAGCGTCCTGCCGCTCGCCTGACACACGGGGCCGGGGGGCCACCCCGGGCCTGGCTGAAATGCGATTGCCGGACTTGGAGAGGGGGAATGTTTGTTGGAGCCGGTAGTGTTAACCTCAAGTCTGCACCTGCAGCCTTTTGGACTGTTGCAAAGGCGCAGTGCTCACCGTCCCCATTCGGGACCACCCTTCTTCCGGGAGCCTCCCCAACTGCCTGAGCAGCCTGCCTGAGCAGTTTTGAGCACGCTCCGGAATCGGCGTGGCGGATCTGAGTGATACGTCTCTACCGTGCGCCGGACCCAGCACCGATCTTTCCGCCGTCCTGGCGGACCACCGCCCCGGCCCAGTCCACGTGGTACGGACCACAGCCGGACAGCACAACCGGTCGCCGAGCCAGACAGGCCGACGCCCGCTCCAGGGAAGGACCCTTCGTGAGCGACACCACCGATCTGATGGGCGTGAACGCCTCCGGCAACACCGACAACTCCGTCGGCAATGCCGCCGCGCCCGCCACGGACGCTCCCGCCGCGCCTGCCACCGGTGCCACTGCTAGTGCCCCCCGGCGGCGCCGTTCCGGTACCGGCCTTGACGCCATGGTCCTGGCGGAGCTCCAGCAGCTCGCCTCCAGCCTCGGCATCAAGGGCACCGCGCGGATGCGGAAGAGCCAGTTGATCGAGGTCATCAAGGAGAAGCAGGCCAGTTCCGGTGCCGCCAAGAGCACCGAGACCACGCCCGCCGCCGAGGCGCCGGCCAAGCCGAAGCGCCGCACGACCTCCAAGGCCCGTACGGGCGAGGGAGCCGACAAGCAGCCCGAGAAGGCGGCCGAGCAGGCCCCCGCTCAGCAGCAGATCGACATCCCCGGCCAGCCGGTCAGCGACGAGGCCCCGGTCAGCGAGCGCCGCCGGCGCCGCGCCACCTCCCAGGCGGGCAGCCCGGACGGCGCCGAGCAGGCCGCTGACACGCAGCCCGACGGCCAGGCCCAGGGCAAGTCCGACGCCAAGCAGGACACCCGCTCCGAAGCCAAGGGCGAGGCGGGCCACGCCGACGGCGGCGACGGCAAGCCCGCCAAGGGCGAGCGAGGCGACCGTGGCGAGCGCGGCCAGAAGGGCGACCGTCGGGAGCGCGGCAACCAGCGCGACCGCGGCGAGCGCGGTGACCGTGGCGAACGCGGTGACCGTGGCGAGCGCGGCGAGCGCGAGGGCCGGCGCGGCAAGAACGACGACGGCGGCCAGGGTGGCCGCCAGCAGCGCGAGGGCCGTGGCCAGAGCCAGCAGCGCGCTGACGACGACGGCGAGGACTTCGAGGGCGGCCGGCGCGGTCGGCGCGGGCGCTACCGCGACCGGCGCGGGCGCCGCGGTCGCGAGGACTTCGGCAACGAGCCGCAGGTCGCCGAGGACGACGTACTGATCCCGGTCGCGGGCATCCTGGACATCCTCGACAACTACGCGTTCATCCGTACCTCCGGCTACCTGCCGGGCCCGAACGACGTGTACGTCTCGCTGGCCCAGGTCCGTAAGAACGGCCTGCGCAAGGGCGACCACGTCACCGGCGCCGTGCGGCAGCCGCGCGAGGGCGAGCGGCGCGAGAAGTTCAACGCGCTGGTGCGGCTCGACTCGGTCAACGGCATGGCGCCCGAGACCGGCCGCGGCCGTCCCGAGTTCGGCAAGCTCACCCCGCTGTACCCGCAGGACCGGCTGCGCCTCGAGACCGAGTCCGGCGCGCTGACCACGCGGATCATCGACCTGGTGACGCCGATCGGCAAGGGCCAGCGTGGCCTGATCGTGGCCCCGCCGAAGACCGGCAAGACCATGATCATGCAGGCGATCGCCAACGCGATCACGCACAACAGCCCCGAGTGCCACCTCATGGTCGTCCTCGTGGACGAGCGGCCCGAAGAGGTCACCGACATGCAGCGGTCGGTCAAGGGCGAGGTCATCTCCTCGACCTTCGACCGCCCGGCCGAGGACCACACCACCGTCGCCGAGCTGGCCATCGAGCGGGCGAAGCGGCTGGTGGAGCTGGGGCACGACGTCGTGGTGCTGCTCGACTCCATCACGCGTCTGGGCCGTGCCTACAACCTCGCGGCGCCGGCCTCCGGGCGCATCCTGTCCGGTGGTGTGGACTCCACCGCGCTCTACCCGCCGAAGAAGTTCTTCGGCGCCGCGCGGAACATCGAGGACGGCGGCTCGCTGACCATCCTGGCCACCGCGCTGGTCGACACCGGCTCGCGCATGGACGAGGTGATCTTCGAGGAGTTCAAGGGCACCGGCAACATGGAGCTCAAGCTCGACCGCAAGCTCTCCGACAAGCGGATCTTCCCGGCGGTGGACGTGGACGCGTCCTCCACGCGTAAGGAGGAGATCCTGCTCGGCAGCGAGGAGCTGGCGATCGTCTGGAAGCTGCGCCGGGTGCTGCACGCGCTGGACTCGCAGCAGGCCATCGAGCTGCTGTTGGACAAGATGAAGCAGACCAAGTCCAACGCCGAGTTCCTCATGCAGATCGCCAAGACCACGCCCGCACCGGGCAACGGCAACGACTGACGCTCCACCCAGTCGTCCACCGCGCGCCGCTCACGCGGCGCGACCGGGCGCCCCAGCCCTCCCGCCGGCCAGCCGGCACCGGAGAGCGGCGCCCACGGGCTTCGGGCCCCTTGCGTACCGCACGCGGTACGGAAGGGGCCCTTCCGCGTGCCGGGCGCACGCCGGCGGCGCCGCGTACGCCGTCGGGCACGGGATATCGCCACACCACGTCACCGGGCGTCAAACATCGGTGACCGGGTCGATTCGCCGATCCGCTGAGACGTGGAGCACAGCGATTCCCGGCCATCCGGCGGGCAACCGTCGCGCTGAGGCTCACGAAACAGCAGGTGAACGGGGTCCTGGCCGGCGTGGAAGCGGGCTCGGGAGCCGAACGACGGCCGAAATTCCCGAGGGCGACGCTATGCAACCCTGGCGCCCGAGCCCTCGTCTGACTAGTCACGACGGGGCGCGCCAGAAGCATGGCGGGCAGGGGGTAGCGGAACCACCGAGGACTGAGGAGCCCATGGCGGACGAGAGCAACAGCGTGTCGGCGGGTCGGCGCCGCCATGGCCGAAAGGCCACCGGTCGACGCCGCAAGGCGCCGAGCAAGCGACGCCGGGCCCTGGTGGCCACCGCGTGGGTCGCCGCGGCCCTCGTGCTGTTCGGCGGTGGGACGCTCGGATACCTCTACTACAAGCTCAACGGCAACCTGACGGGCGTCGACATCAACGCCGCCCTGGGCACCGAACGCCCCGAGGACGTCGACAACGGCTCGATGGACATCCTCGTCCTCGGCTCGGACTCGCGGGCCGGCAAGAACGACAAGTACGGCAAGGACGAGGGCGGCGCCCGCTCCGACACCGCGATGATCGTGCACGTCCACGAGGGCCGGAAGAAGGCCAGCGTCGTCAGCATCCCGCGCGACACCCTCATCGAGCGGCCCTCGTGCACCAAGGACGGCGAGGAGACGCCGGCGGCGAAGCGGGTGATGTTCAACACCGCGTACGAGGTCGGCGGCCCGGCGTGTGCCGTCAAGACGGTCGAGTCGATCACCAGCATCCGCATGGACCACTACCTCGAGGTCGACTTCTCCGGCTTCAAGGACCTCATAGACCGGCTCGGCGGCGTGGACATCACCACCACCAAGCCCATCAAGGACAAGAAGAGCCACCTCGACCTGGAGCCGGGCGACCACACCCTGGACGGCGAACAGTCGCTCGGCCTGGTCCGCACCCGGCACGGCGTCGGCGACGGCACGGACCTGGGGCGGATCGCGCTCCAGCAGGCGTTCGTCAAGGCCCTGATCGACCAGATCAAGGACGTCAACGTCTTCGGCAACCCGAAGAAGCTCTACGACCTGGCCGACACCTCCACCAAGGCGCTGACCACCGACTCCGAGCTGGCCTCGGTCGACAAGCTGCTGGGCTTCTCCCGCGGCCTCAAGGGCATCGACTCCAAGCACATGACGATGGTGACGCTGCCCGTGGTCTACGACACGATCGACATCAACCGCGTGGTGCCGCTGACCGAGCAGGCGAACCAGGTGTGGCAGGCGCTGCTGGCCGACAAGCCGATCCCCAAGTCGGCGACGAAGGGCTCGGTCGGCGACCCGCCGGACGCGGGCAAGGTCGTCGGCGGCGACAAGGGCGACGCCGATCCGGGCGACGGCTCCGCCGAGCCGCGCTCCAGCGCGACGCCGACCCCGTCGCTGACCAGGGCCATCGCCCAGGGCTGAGCACGAGGGACAGCGGTCGGCCCACCCCCGCCGGCCCACCCCGCGCGGCCCCCACGGGCCCTCCCCGGCCCCGCTCCGTACGCCTCCGCAACCCGCTCGCGGGGGCTTGTCCGTGCCCGCGCGGGGTGGGCGGAATACCTGGCGGGTCGGTCTCGTTTTGGGAGATACGGCCAGTGCTGGCAGACTGGTCCGTCGGCTCCGGTTCACGTCAGGCAGCCCTCCCTCCGACCCGCCCATCGGGTCGAAGGGGCCCAGCGACCCGGTGCCCTCCCGAAAACTAGGAGATTCCCTTGAAGCGCGACATCCACCCCGAGTACGTCGAGACCCAGGTGAGCTGCACCTGTGGCGCGTCGTTCACCACTCGCAGCACCATGACCGGTGGCAGCATCCGTGCTGACATCTGCTCCGAGTGCCACCCGTTCTACACGGGCAAGCAGAAGATCCTCGACACGGGTGGCCGCGTGGCCCGCTTCGAGGCCCGCTTCGGCAAGAACGCCGGGTCCGCCAAGAAGTAGCGACCCAACCGGCGCCGGTTCCCGGCCGCCCCGACCGGGGTGGCCGAGGACCGGCGTTCTGTCGTAGCGGCCACCTCGCTACCCAGCCCGCGCCCGCCGGCGCCCGGCCTGCCCCACCCCCACCCAGCACCCCTTGCGGAGAAACGAGTCCCGATGTTCGAGGCGGTCGAGGAACTGATCGGCGAACACGCCGACCTCGAGAAGCGGCTCGCCGACCCCGCGGTCCACGGCGACCAGCGGGAAGCGATGCGGCTGAACAAGCGGTACGCGGAGCTGACCCCGATCATCGCCACGTACCGCGACTGGAAGCGCGCCGGCGACGACATCGAGGCCGCCCGCGAACTGGCCGCCGACGACCCGGACTTCGCCGACGAGGTCAAGGAGCAGGAGCAGCTCCGCGAGCGGCTCACCGAGAAGCTGCGACTGCTGCTCGTGCCCCGCGACCCGAGCGACGACAAGGACGTCATCCTGGAGGTCAAGGCGGGCGAGGGCGGCGAGGAGTCCGCGCTGTTCGCCGGCGACCTGCTGCGCATGTACCTGCGCTACGCCGAGCGCGTCGGCTGGAAGACCGAGATCATCGAGGCCAACGAGTCCGACCTCGGCGGCTACAAGGACGTCCAGGTGGCCGTCAAGACCAAGGGCGGCGGCGGTGCCACCGAGCCCGGCCAGGGCGTGTGGGCGCGACTGAAGTACGAGGGCGGGGTGCACCGCGTGCAGCGCGTGCCCGCCACCGAGTCGCAGGGCCGCATCCACACCTCGGCCGCCGGCGTGCTCGTCACCCCCGAGGCCGAGGAGGTCGAGGTCGAGATCGGGCCGAACGACCTGCGCATCGACGTGTACCGCTCGTCCGGCCCCGGCGGCCAGTCCGTCAACACCACCGACTCCGCGGTGCGCATCACCCACCTGCCCACCGGCATCGTGGTCTCGTGCCAGAACGAGAAGAGCCAGCTCCAGAACAAGGAGCAGGCACTGCGTATCCTGCGCTCACGGCTTCTGGCCGCGGCGCAGGAGGAAGCCGAGCGCGAGGCGTCCGACGCGCGCCGCAGCCAGGTCCGTACGGTGGACCGGTCCGAGCGCATCCGCACGTACAACTTCCCGGAAAACCGGATCTCCGACCACCGTGTCGGCTTCAAGGCGTACAACTTGG
Source organism: Streptomyces sp. MGP-BFMKR1 (assembly GCF_057766585.1). Taxonomy (NCBI): domain Bacteria; kingdom Bacillati; phylum Actinomycetota; class Actinomycetes; order Kitasatosporales; family Streptomycetaceae; genus Streptomyces; species Streptomyces sp. MGP-BFMKR1. The sequence goes on along the minus strand of NZ_CM173408.1, from coordinate 2,490,286 downwards.
ACCAGGTGCTCGACGGCGAACTGGACGCGGTCATCCAGGCGTGTGTCGACGCCGACTCCGCGGCCAAGCTGGCCGCCGCCCAGTAGGAGGGCCCGTGCAGCAGTCACCCGGGGGGCGCCCCCCGAATCCGCGGTCCGTGCTGCTCGCTGAGGTGGCGCAGGCCACCCAGCGACTGGCCGACGCGGGTGTGCCATCGCCGCGCTTCGACGCGGAGGAACTCGCCGCGTTCGTGCACGGCGTCAAGCGGGGCGAGCTGCACGCCGTCGCCGACGCGGACTTCGACGCCCGGTACTGGGAGGCCGTCGCCCGCCGCGAGGCGCGCGAGCCGCTCCAGCACATCACCGGGCGCGCCTTCTTCCGCTACCTCGAACTCCACGTGGGGCCCGGCGTGTTCGTGCCCCGGCCGGAGACCGAGTCGGTGGTCGGCTGGGCCATAGACGCGGTCCGTGCCATGGACGTCGTCGAGCCGCTCATCGTCGACCTGTGCACGGGCTCCGGGGCCATCGCCCTCGCCCTCGCCCAGGAGGTGCCGCGCTCCCGCGTGCACGCCGTGGAGCTGGACGAGGGCGCGCTCCAGTGGGCCCGCAAGAACGTCGAGGGCTCCCGCGTCGTCCTGCACCACGGGGACGCCCTCACCGCGCTCCCCGAACTCGACGGCCAGGTCGACCTGGTGATCAGCAACCCGCCGTACGTCCCGCTCACCGAGTGGGAGTACGTCGCCCCCGAGGCCCGCGACCACGACCCCTCGCTCGCGCTGTTCTCCGGCGAGGACGGCCTTGACACCATCCGCGGCATCGAGCGCACCGCACACCGGCTGCTGCGCCCGGGCGGCGTCGTCGTCGTGGAGCACGCCGACACCCAGGGCGGCCAGGTGCCGTGGATCTTCACCGAGGAGCGGGGGTGGGCGGACGCCGCGGACCACCCCGACCTGAACAACCGTCCCCGATTCGCCACGGCGCGCCGGGCCATGCCATGACGGGTGTCATGGCGAGCGAGTGCCCGCGCAGCGCAGCCGCGGCGCGCCGCGCGAGGGCGCGGCAGACATTGGTCCGTTACGAGGAGGTCCGTTAAATGGCTCGGCGATACGACTGCGGTGACGCGACCGACCGCAAGACCGGCCTGCGCGAGGCCGCGTCCGCGATCCGCCGCGGTGAACTGGTCGTGCTGCCCACCGACACCGTGTACGGGGTCGGGGCCGACGCCTTCAGCGCGGAGGCCGTGGCCGATCTGCTGGCGGCCAAGGGCCGCGGGCGCGGCATGCCCTCACCCGTCCTCGTGGGGTCCCCGAACACGCTGCACGGCCTGGTCACGGACTTCTCCGAGCAGGCGTGGGAACTGGTGGACGCGTTCTGGCCGGGCGCGCTCACGCTGGTGGCCCGCCACCAGCCGTCGCTGACCTGGGACCTGGGGGAGACCCGGGGCACGGTCGCGGTGCGGATGCCGCTGCACCCGGTGGCGATCGAGCTGCTGACCGAGTTCGGGCCGATGGCCGTCTCCAGCGCCAACCTGACCGGTCACCCCTCGCCGCAGGACTGCGACGCGGCCCAGGACATGCTCGGCGACTCCATCTCGGTCTACCTCGACGCCGGGCCGACGCCGGCCGCCGTGCCGTCCTCCATCGTGGACGTGACCGGCAAGGTGCCGGTGCTGCTGCGCGCGGGCGCCCTCAGCGCTGACCAACTGCGCGAGGTCGTGCCCGATCTTGAGGTGGCCAATTGACGTCCCCCCACGGGCGTGGCATAGCGGACGGTGACCTCCCCCGCGACGGTGGCCAGGGCCACGGCGCGGGCGCCTTTCGCATCCTCCACGTCAGCACCGGCAACGTGTGCCGCTCGCCCATCACCGAGCGGCTGAACCGGCACGCCCTGGCGCACCGGCTCGGCGACCCGTACATCGGCGGCCTCGTCGTGGAGAGCGCGGGCACCTGGGGCCACGAGGGCGCGCCGATGGAGGCGCACGCCGCCACCGTGCTGGCCGACTTCGGCGCGGACCCGGACGGCTTCCTCGGCCGCGAACTCCTCGACGAGCACGTCATCCGCGCCGACCTGGTCCTGACCGCCACCCGCGACCACCGGGCCCAGGTCATCTCCATGGGGCACTCAGCCGGCCTGCGCACCTTCACGCTCAAGGAGTTCACCCGGCTGGTGCGAGCCATAGACCCCGCGACGCTGCCCGACCCCGAGCAGGCCGGCGGCGTGGTCGAGCGCGCCCGCGCCCTGGTGCGGGCCGCCGCCGCGCTGCGCGGCTGGCTGCTGGCCCCGAACGAGGAGGCGGACGAGGTGCACGACCCGTACGGGGCGCCCATCACGTTCTTCCGCAGCATCGGCGACGAGATCAACCAGGCCCTCGACCCGGTGGTCACGGCCCTGACCGGGGTGCCGGCCCCCGCCTAGCCCGCGCCCAGGGCGACCCGCCGTCCGGGCCCGCCCGTCCGGGCCGCGCCGCTCGGGCCGACACCGCTCGGGCCGCGGGCATGGCCGCCCCCGCCGGCGGCCCCGCGCCGCCGCGCGGGGGTGTGCGGGCGCGTGCCGCCGCGCGAGCGCCGGCCGGGACAACCGGGGCACCCCTCGCCCCGTACGGGCGATACGGCAGCGCACAGCGGCCCGGGCGCCCACCGCCCGCGGGGCGCGCGCCGGTCCGCTCCCGTGGCGGCGAACCACCCCGGGCGGCGCACACACCGGGCAGTCGCGGCACGGCGGCCCTACATTGGGCCTTACGCCCCTCTCGCCCGGAAGGTTCGCCATGCCGGTCAGCGCCACGTCCTTGCCACAGACCCCCTGGGGAAACGACCTCGACGCGCTGCGCCGGGTCGATCCGGAGATCGCCGGGGTGCTGCTCGGCGAGGTCGAGCGGCAGTCCGACGGGCTGCAACTCATCGCGGCCGAGAACTTCACCTCCCGCGCCGTGCTGGCCGCGCTCGGCTCGCCGCTGGCCAACAAGTACGCCGAGGGCTACCCCGGCGCCCGCCACCACGGCGGCTGCGAGCTGGTGGACCTCGCCGAGCGGATCGCCATCGACCGGGCCAAGGCGCTGTTCGGCGCCGAGCACGCCAACGTCCAGCCGCACTCCGGGTCCTCCGCCGTACTGGCCGCGTACGCCGCGCTGCTGCGCCCGGGCGACACGGTCCTGGCGATGGGCCTGCCGCACGGCGGGCACCTCACGCACGGCTCGTCGGCGAACTTCTCCGGCCGCTGGTTCGACTTCGTCGGCTACGGACTGGATCGCGCCACCGGCCTCATCGACTACGACCAGGTCCGCGCCCTGGCCCTGGCCCACCGTCCCAAGGCCATCGTCTGCGGCTCGATCTCCTACCCCCGGCACCCGGACTACGCCGCCTTCCGGGAGATCGCCGACGAGACGGGTGCCTACCTCATCGCCGACGCGGCCCACCCCATCGGCCTGGTGGCCGGCGGCGCGGCGCCCAATCCGGTGCCGTACGCGGATGTGGTCTGCGCCACCACCCACAAGGTGTTGCGCGGGCCGCGCGGTGGCTTGATCTTGTGCAACGCCGCGCTGGCCGAACGCATCGACCGGGCGGTCTTCCCGTTCACCCAGGGCGGCGCGCAGATGCACACCGTGGCCGCCAAGGCGGTCGCCTTCGCGGAGGCCGCGACGGCCGACTTCGTCGCGTACGCGCACCGCGTCGTCGACAACGCGCGCGTGCTGGCCTGGGCGCTGGACGGCCTCGGGCTCGGCCTGCTGACCGGGGGCACCGACACCCATCTGATCAGCGCCGACGTCACGGGTCTCGGCCTCGACGGGCGCACCGCGCGCGGCCGGCTCGCCGCCGCCGGCATCGTGCTCGACACCTGCGCGCTGCCCCAGCCCGGGCAGGCGGCCGGGTACGTGAAGGGCCTGCGGCTGGGCACCGCCGCGGTCACCACGCAGGGCATGGCGGAGGCCGAGATGGAGCGGGTCGGGGAGCTGATCGGGGCGGCCCTGCGGGAGGACGGGGCGGTCCGCGCGGAGGTCGCGGAACTGGCCGGGAGCTTTCCCCCCTACCCGGCCGCGACCGAACCCCGGATCGGCGACGGGAACCACTGACGCCCGCCGTGCGTCTGTCTTGAAGTTCACAGAACAAGGTCGGACGCGCATAGGGTGTGGGGCTGTGATGGCCAGCGAAACCTCTGGGGCAGCCCGTGCGTGAATACCTGCTGACGCTGTGTGTCACGGCTGCGGTCACCTATCTGCTCACCGGCCCGGTGCGGAAGTTCGCCATCGCGGCCGGGGCGATGCCCGAGATCCGCGCCCGGGACGTACACCGCGAACCCACCCCGCGACTTGGCGGGATCGCGATGTTCGGCGGGCTGTGCGCGGGTCTGCTCGTCGCCGCGCACCTGACCAACCTCAAGAGCGTCTACGAGATCTCCAACGAGCCGCGCGCGCTGCTCTCGGGCGCCGGGCTGATCTGGCTGCTGGGCGTGCTGGACGACAAGTGGGGCGTGGACGCGCTGGTCAAGCTGGGCGGCCAGATGATCGCCGCCGGCGTGATGGTCCTCCAGGGCCTGACCATCCTGTGGATTCCGGTGCCCGGCGTCGGCACCGTCTCGCTCACCCCCATGCAGGGCACGCTGCTGACGGTGGCGCTCGTGGTCATCACCATCAACGCCGTCAACTTCGTCGACGGACTCGACGGCCTGGCATCCGGCATGGTCTGCATCGCGGCCACGGCGTTCTTCATGTACGCCTACCGGATGTGGTTCGGCTACGGCGTGGAGGCCGCGGCCCCGGCGACGCTGTTCGCGGTGATCCTGATGGGCATGTGCCTCGGGTTCCTGCCGCACAACATGCACCCGGCGCGCATCTTCATGGGCGACTCGGGCTCGATGCTGATCGGCCTGGTCATGGCCGCGGGCGCGATCTCGATCACCGGCCAGGTCGACCCGGACCTGCTCAACTCGTCGGCGGGCTCGGAGCGGGCCGCGGTGCACGCGATGGTGCCGGTCTACATCCCGCTGCTGCTGCCGCTGACGGTGATCGCGGTGCCCATCGCCGACCTGGTGCTGGCCATCGTGCGACGCACCTGGAACGGCCAGTCGCCGTTCGCCGCCGACCGCGGGCACCTGCACCACCGGCTCCTGGAGATCGGCCACTCGCACAGCCGCGCGGTGCTCATCATGTACTTCTGGTCCGCGCTGATCGCCTTCGGCGCCGTGGCCTACTCGGTCAACTCCGCGAGCGTGTGGGTGGTCCTGGCGATCGCCGCGCTGAGCGGTGTCGGCCTGGTGCTCCTGCTGCTGCCGCGGTTCACGCCGCACGCGCCGCGCTGGGCGGAGAGCCTGTTCCCGCCCCGCTACCGGCGCGGCCGGCGCCGTGGCGCGCACGCCGTGAACCAGGCCCCGGAGGGCGACCCCGCGGCCCGGTCGGAGGCCGGGGACGACGGGGGCGAGGAGCGGGAGCCGGTGCCCAGCGGGTTCCACGGCGCGACCGCCGTCGGCGACCGTTCGCGGCTGCCGCAGCGGCGCAAGATCAGCACGCACCGCTGATCCGGAGCCGCGCGCTCCGGGGGCCGCGTGGGTGCCCGCGCGGTACGGAATGCGAGGATGCGCACGGCATGGTGTGGGTGCCCCGCGTGGGTCCGCCCGCATCGTGCCTGGTGACCCGGGGTGTCGCTCACATACCAGACTTGCTCGCTGACGTCAGTTGGACGTGACGTAAGTAACTCTTTCGTGTGACGGCCGGCACACTTTGTAGGTAAAGACCTCATCAAATAGTTTGTGATACCGTTCACGAAACCCGGTGCACAGATCCCATGCGGAGATCTCAAGGACCCCAGTGCGAAGGTCCTTTGGGTCCCAGGTCATCCCTTGCCCCGGGCTACGCTCGTCCATGACGACGCCCGCCCTCTCGCCCAGCCGGAGCTGCCGCCATGCAGTCGAATGACGCCCGAATCCTCCTCCATACCGCCGCACCCACCGCTGCCGTCGGCGCCCTCGCCGTGGCGGCCAGCGCCGTGTTCGCGGGCGGCAAGGGGGCGATCGGTGCTGTCTTCGGCGTCGTGCTGGTGATTCTGCTCATGGGAATGGGACTGGGTGTCCTGCAGTGGGTCGCCAAATCCCTTCCGCTGCTCTTTCAGGGCATTGGACTCGTGTTGTACGTGGTCCAGCTTCTGCTGATGGTGGTCTTTGTCGCCGTCTTCAAGAACGCCACGTTCTTCAATCCCCGGGCGTTCGCCATCACGTTGGTCGTCGCCACCGTCGTGTGGATCGGCGCCCAGGCTCGCGCGCACATGAAAGCCAAGATCTTCTACGTCGATCCGGCGGCCCCCGAGGCCCCGAAGTCAGAGACCGCAGGGTCCACGACGTGACACGTAGGGGCGGAATAAATGTCCGCGCGAGCGCCTGCTATCGTCCGGTGCCATCTGCGGCACAGCTGGCGCCGGCGGCTGAACTCCCGTATCTCCCGGGACGCAACCAGCGGCCATCGCGGCAGGTGCCAGCGATCCGCCCCGGCCCAGCGCCGACCAGCTGCCCCCTAATCCGTAAGACCAGTCCAGTGCCGTTCCGTGGCTCCGTGCCGCGCCGACACAACGAGGTTGCCGTACCCATGCGCCACGCTGAAGGAGCTCGCGGTGAGTTCTGACCAGATGCTCGCCTTCGAGACCGATTGCCACATCTTTGAGAAGGACGGGTGCGGCTTCCCGGCCCCAGGGCTTCACTCGTTCACCTTCGACCCGATCTTCACCGTCGGCAGCTTTGAGTTCAACAAGCCGATGCTGTTGGCGCTGCTCGGAACGGTAGCCATCGTCTGGTTCTTCTGGGCGGCCTTCGGAAAGGCCAAGGTCGTCCCGGGCAAGCTGCAGATGATTGGCGAGGCGGGATACGACTTCGTCCGCAAGGGCATCGTCTACGAGACCCTCGGCAAGAAGGAGGGCGAGAAGTACGTCCCCCTGATGGTCTCGCTGTTCTTCTTCGTATGGATCATGAACCTTTGGTCGATCGTCCCGGTGGCCCAGTTCCCGGTGACCTCGATCATCGCCTTCCCCGCCGCGCTGGCGCTCATCGTGTACGTGCTGTGGATGTACCTCACCTTCAGCAAGCACGGCTTCGTCGGCGGCATGAAGAACATCACCGGCTACGACAAGTCCCTTGGCGGGGTCCTGCCGCTGGTCATGTTCCTGGAGTTCATGTCCAACGTCCTCGTGCGGCCGTTCACGCACGCGGTCCGGCTCTTCGCGAACATGTTCGCCGGTCACCTGCTGCTGCTGATGTTCACGATCGCCAGCTGGTACCTGCTGAACGGGATCGGCATCGCCTACGCGGGCGTCTCGTTCGTGCTGACCATCGTGATGACCGCCTTCGAGCTCTTCATCCAGGCCGTCCAGGCGTACGTCTTCGTGCTGCTGGCCGCCACCTATGTGCAGGGCGCTCTCGCCGAGCACCACTGAGCACCCGCCTCCCCCAGTCCAATAGACGTCCGGTGGCCAACCCCCACCGGTCCGTGAAAGAGAAGGAAGAACCGGCATGTCCGCTCTCCAGACCATTGCTGCTGGTGTCGAACTCAAGGGCAACCTCGGCTCGATCGGTTACGGCCTCGCGGCCATCGGCCCCGGCGTCGGCGTCGGCATCATCTTCGGTAACGGCACCCAGGCCCTCGCCCGTCAGCCCGAGGCTGCCGGCCTGATCCGCGCCAACCAGATCCTCGGCTTCGCCTTCTGTGAGGCGCTCGCCCTGATCGGTCTGGTCATGCCGTTCGTCTACCCGACCAGCTGATCACGGCGTAAAGCCCAGTCGATTCGACGAAAGGCACTGATGTGAACGCCCTGGTACAGATGGCGTCCGAGGAGGCCGAGAACCCCCTCGTCCCGCCGATCCCAGAGCTCGTCATCGGCCTGATCGCCTTCGCAATCGTCTTCCTCTTCCTCGCCAAGAAGCTCCTCCCGAACATCAACAAGGTTCTGGAAGAGCGCCGGGCGTCGATCGAAGGCGGCATGGAGAAGGCCGAGGCCACCCAGGCCGAGGCGCAGCAGGTTCTCGATGACTACCGGGCCCAGCTCGCTGACGCCCGCCACGAGGCCGCGCGCCTGCGCCAGGAGGCGCAGGAGCAGGGCGCCGCGCTCATCGCCGAGATGCGCGCGGAAGGCCAGCGGCAGCGTGAGGACATCATCGCCGCCGGTCACGCCCAGATCGAGGCCGACCGCAAGCAGGCCGCGCTCTCGCTGCGCCAGGACGTGGGCAAGCTCGCCACCGAACTGGCCGGCAAGCTCGTGGGCGAGGCCCTTGAGGACAACGCCCGGCAGAGCCGCACCATCGACCGCTTCCTCGACGGACTCGAGGACAGCGCGACGAAGGCCGAGGCCACGCGATGAACGGAGCGAGCCGCGAGGCGCTGGCCTCCGCACGCGAGCGACTCGACGCGCTGACGGACAACACGTCCGTCGACGCGGCGAAGCTCGCCGAGGAGCTGGCCGCCGTCACCACGCTGCTCGACCGCGAGGTGTCACTGCGCCGGGCACTGACCGACCCGGCGCAGTCCGGCGAGGCCAAGGCCGACCTGGTGCGCCGGCTCGTCGGCGGCCAGCTCGGCGGCGAGTCCCTGGACCTGGTCTCCGGCATGGTCCGCTCCCGCTGGTCGCGCTCGCGTGACCTGGTGGACGCGATCGAGGAGCTGGCGGCCAGCGCCGACCTCATCGCCGCGCAGCGCGCCGGCGCGCTCGACGACGTGGAGGACGAGGTGTTCCGGTTCGGCCGGATCGTCTCCTCCTCCGCCGAACTGCGGGCCGCGCTGACCGCGAAGGCCGCTCACCAGGGCGCCAGGGCGGCTCAGGCCGAACTGCTGCGCTCGCTGCTCGGCGGTCGGGCCAACCCCGTCACCGAGCGGCTGGTGATCCGTCTTGTCACCCAGCCTCGGGGACGTAGCCTGGAAGCGGGTCTTGAAGCCCTCTCCAAGCTGGCCGCGGACCGTCGCAGCCGCGTGGTCGCCGTCGTCACCTCCGCGGTGCCGCTCTCTGACCAGCAGAAGCAGCGCCTGAGCGGTGCGCTCGCCCGGATCTACGGGCGTGCGGTGCACCTCAACCTCGACGTGGACCCGAGCGTCCTCGGCGGGGTGACGGTGCGCATCGGCGACGAGGTGATCAACGGCAGCATCGCGGACCGTCTCGACGAGGCGGCCCGTCGGATGGCCGGCTGATCAGCCACCAACTCAACAAGCATTGCTAGCGGCCCGAGTTGGGCCGACTGATGTCCTCTGGGGGGTAGCCCCCAGACCCCCCAGAAAAACTTCGGGCCCAACAAGGAGAGCAGGGAACCCAGATGGCGGAGCTCACGATCCGGCCGGAGGAGATCCGGGACGCACTGGAGAACTTTGTCCAGGCGTACACGCCGGACGCGGCCTCGCGCGAGGAGGTCGGTACGGTCAGCGTTGCCGGCGACGGCATCGCAAAGGTCGAGGGGCTGCCCTCGGCCATGGCGAACGAGCTGCTGAAGTTCGAGGACGGCACCCTTGGTCTCGCCCTCAACCTCGAGGAGCGCGAGATCGGCGCGGTCGTCCTCGGCGAGTTCAACGGCATTGAAGAGGGCCAGCCGGTCACGCGTACCGGCGAGGTCCTCTCGGTAGCCGTCGGCGAGGGCTACCTGGGTCGCGTCGTCGACCCGCTCGGCAACCCGATCGACGGCCTCGGCGAGATCGAGACCGAAAGCCGTCGCGCCCTGGAGCTGCAGGCTCCCGGCGTCATGGTGCGTAAGTCGGTGCACGAGCCGATGCAGACCGGCCTCAAGGCCGTCGACGCGATGACCCCGATCGGCCGCGGCCAGCGCCAGCTCATCATCGGTGACCGCCAGACCGGCAAGACCGCCCTGGCCGTCGACACGATCATCAACCAGCGGGACAACTGGCGCACCGGCGACCCCAAGAAGCAGGTCCGCTGCATCTACGTCGCCATCGGCCAGAAGGGCTCCACCATCGCCGGCGTGCGCGGCGCGCTGGAGGAGGCGGGCGCGCTGGAGTACACGACGATCGTCGCGGCTCCGGCCTCGGACCCGGCGGGCTTCAAGTACCTCGCCCCGTACACCGGCTCGGCCATCGGCCAGCACTGGATGTACCAGGGCAAGCACGTCCTGATCGTCTTCGACGACCTCTCGAAGCAGGCCGACGCCTACCGCGCCGTGTCCCTGCTGCTGCGTCGCCCGCCGGGCCGCGAGGCCTACCCGGGTGACGTCTTCTACCTGCACTCGCGGCTCCTGGAGCGTTGCGCCAAGCTCTCGGACGAGCTGGGTGCCGGCTCGATGACGGGTCTGCCGATCGTCGAGACGAAGGCCAACGACGTGTCGGCGTTCATCCCGACCAACGTCATCTCCATCACCGACGGCCAGTGCTTCTTGGAGTCCGACCTGTTCAACGCGGGCCAGCGGCCGGCGCTGAACGTCGGTATCTCGGTCTCCCGAGTCGGTGGCTCGGCCCAGCACAAGGCCATGCGCCAGGTCTCGGGTCGCCTCCGCGTGGACCTCGCCCAGTTCCGCGAGCTGGAGGCGTTCGCCGCCTTCGGTTCCGACCTGGACGCGGCCTCGAAGGCGTCGCTGGAGCGCGGTAAGCGCATGGTCGAGCTGCTCAAGCAGGGCCAGTACGCGCCGTACTCCACCGAGGACCAGGTCGTCTCGATCTGGGCCGGTACCTCCGGCAAGATGGACGACGTGCCGGTCGCGGACATCCGTCGCTTCGAGCGCGAGCTGCTTGACTACCTGCACCGGGAGCACAAGGACCTGCTGACGTCGATCCGCGAGGGCGGCAAGATGTCGGACGACACGCTCCAGGCGGTTGCCGAGGCCATCGCCTCCTTCAAGCGGCAGTTCGAGACCTCGGACGGCAAGCTGCTGGGTGAGGGCTGAGCATGGGCGCCCAGGTACGGGTATACAAGCGCCGCATCAAGTCCGTCACCGCCACCAAGAAGATCACCAAGGCGATGGAGATGATCTCCGCGTCACGGATCGTGAAGGCACAGCGTCAGGTCGACGCCTCCACGCCGTACGCGAACGAGCTCACCCGCGCCGTGACGGCGGTTGCCACCGGTTCCAACACCCGGCACCCGCTGACCACCGAGGTGGAGCGCCCGACGCGGGCCGCCGTGCTGCTCATCACGAGCGACCGCGGTCTGGCCGGCGGCTACTCCTCCAACGCCATCAAGGCGGCCGAGCAGCTCACCGAGCGGCTCACCGCCGAGGGCAAGGAGGTGCTGCCGTACATCGTCGGTCGCAAGGGTGTGGCCTACTACAGCTTCCGTGGCCGTGCGGTCACGAAGTCGTGGACGGGCTTCACGGACAACCCGACGTACGCGGACGCCAAGACGGTCGCGGGCCCGCTGATCGAGGCCGTGACCACCGAGACGGCCGAGGGCGGTGTCGATGAGCTGCACATCATCTTCACCGAGTTCGTGTCGATGATGACGCAGACGCCGGTCGACGTCCGGCTGCTGCCGCTGAGCATCGACGAGGCCACCGAGCACGCGGAGAAGGCGGGCGCCGGCAAGGACCAGATCCTGCCGCTGTTCGACTTCGAGCCGTCGGCCGAAGAGGTTCTCGACGCGCTGCTGCCGCGGTACGTCGAGAGCCGGATCTACAACGCGCTGCTCCAGTCGGCCGCCTCCAAGCACGCCGCCACGCGCCGTGCGATGAAGTCGGCGACCGACAACGCGGAAGAACTCATCAAGTCGCTCACGCGGCTTGCCAATGCGGCCCGCCAGGCCGACATCACCCAGGAAATCAGCGAGATCGTCGGTGGCGCGAGCGCCCTGGCCGACGCGACCGCGGGGAGTGACTGATATGACCACCACTGTTGAGCCGACCGCTCCTGCCGGCGTGGCCACTGGCCGCGTCGCGCGGGTCATCGGCCCGGTCGTCGACGTGGAGTTCCCCGTCGACGCGATGCCGGAGATCTACAACGCGCTGACCGTCGAGGTCGCCGACCCGGCCGAGGACGGCAAGCTCAAGACGCTGACCCTCGAGGTCGCCCAGCACCTGGGTGAGGGCGTCATCCGCGCCATCTCGATGCAGCCGACCGACGGCCTGGTCCGTCAGGCCGCGGTGACCAACACCGGCAACGGCATCACGGTGCCCGTCGGTGACATCACCAAGGGCAAGGTGTTCAACACCCTCGGCCAGATCCTCAACGAGCCCGAGGCCGAGAAGGACGTCACCGAGCGCTGGCCCATCCACCGCAAGGCGCCGGACTTCGACCAGCTCGAGTCGAAGACCGAGATGTTCGAGACCGGCCTGAAGGTCGTCGACCTGCTGACCCCGTACGTCAAGGGCGGCAAGATCGGTCTGTTCGGCGGCGCCGGCGTCGGCAAGACCGTCCTCATCCAGGAAATGATCATGCGTGTGGCCAAGCTGCACGAGGGCGTTTCCGTGTTCGCCGGTGTCGGCGAGCGCACCCGTGAGGGCAACGACCTCATCGACGAGATGACCGACTCGGGCGTGCTGGACAAGACCGCGCTGGTCTTCGGCCAGATGGACGAGCCCCCGGGCACCCGTCTGCGCGTCGCGCTGGCCGGCCTCACCATGGCCGAGTACTTCCGCGACGTCCAGAAGCAGGACGTGCTGTTCTTCATCGACAACATCTTCCGCTTCACGCAGGCCGGCTCCGAGGTCTCCACGCTGCTCGGCCGCATGCCCTCCGCGGTGGGTTACCAGCCGAACCTGGCGGACGAGATGGGCCTCCTCCAGGAGCGCATCACCTCGACCCGTGGTCACTCCATCACCTCGATGCAGGCGATCTACGTCCCCGCCGACGACCTCACCGACCCGGCCCCGGCGACCACCTTCGCGCACCTCGACGCGACGACGGTGCTCTCCCGGCCGATCTCGGAGAAGGGCATCTACCCGGCGGTGGACCCGCTGGACTCGACGTCCCGCATCCTGGACCCGCGGTACATCTCGCAGGAGCACTACGACTGCGCCTCCCGCGTCAAGGGGATCCTGCAGAAGTACAAGGACCTGCAGGACATCATCGCGATCCTCGGCATCGACGAGCTCGGCGAGGAGGACAAGCTCACCGTCCACCGCGCCCGTCGTATCGAGCGCTTCCTGTCGCAGAACACCCACGCGGCGAAGCAGTTCACCGGTCTCGACGGCTCGGACGTCTCGCTGGACGAGTCGATCAGCGCGTTCAACTCGATCGCCGACGGTGAGTTCGACCACTTCCCCGAGCAGGCGTTCTTCATGTGCGGTGGCCTGGACGACCTCAAGGCCAAGGCCAAGGAGCTCGGCGTCGCCTGACGCCTGACGTAGTGGGAGGGACGGGTGTGGTCCCGTCCCTCCCGCCACGCCCACTAGAATTCGACCCAACATCCGGCGCACCCGCCGGGTGGAGACCCGAGGAGCCACGTTGGCTGCTGAGCTGCACGTCGAGCTGGTCGCTGCGGACCGGAGTGTCTGGTCCGGCGCGGCCACCTTGGTCATCGCGCGCACCACATCGGGTGACATCGGCGTCATGCCCGGCCACCAGCCGCTGCTCGGTGTGCTGGAGTCGGGCCCGGTGACCATTCGTACGAGCGACGGCGGGACGGTGATCGCCGCGGTGCACGGCGGGTTCATCTCGTTCGCCGACGACAAGCTGTCGGTGCTCGCGGAGATCGCGGAGCTGTCTGACGAGATTGATGTACAGCGTGCCGAGCGGGCGCTGGAGCGTGCCAAGTCGGAGGCGGACGACGCCGCCGAGCGGCGCGCCGAGGTCCGACTGCGCGCGGTGGCGGGCGCGCACTGAGCCAGCCACAGATACGTACGATCCTCAGCCGCGGGCACCGCTGGACCTCGATCCAGCGGCCCGCGGCTGAGGCGATGCAGGTGCGGGATTTCTGGATGACGCGAGGAGGTCGGTGAAGATGGTCCTCGCTCTGCTTGTCAGCGGCGCGGTCGTCGTACTCGTGCTGCTGGGGCTCTTCGTCTTCGGGCTGCGGAGACGACTGATCCAGCGATCCGGCGGAACGTTCGACTGCAGCCTGCGCTGGGATGTGCCGCCGCGAGCGGACACCGCCGCCGCCGTGGCCGGCGCCGACGGCGCCCAGGTACCGCGCACCGACGCGGGGGAGCCAAGCGGCAAGGGCTGGGTGTACGGGGTCGCGCGCTACAGCGGCGACCGGGTGGAGTGGTTCCGCGTCTTCTCGTACGCGCCCCGCCCGCGCCGACTGCTCGAACGCTCGGCCATCGAGGTCATCGCCCGCCGCACCCCGCAGGGCGAGGAAGAGCTCGCCCTCCTCTCCGACGCCGTGGTCCTGGCCTGCCGCCACCGGGGCACCCGCCTCGAACTCGCGATGAGCGAAGACGCCCTCACCGGCTTCCTGGCCTGGCTCGAAGCAGCCCCCCCGGGCCAACGCGTCAATGTGGCTTAGATAGAGGACCCGCGTTGGTTGGGGGTACCTCCCAGCGGTAGCTGGGGGAGCGTCAATGTGGCGCAGATAAAAGGTGCCGCTCCCCCTGACGGTGGCTTCCCCCTCACCCAGCGGTGAGTTGGTCGGCCAGGTCGGTCAGGTTCTCGGCGTGCAGGTCGAAGGTGTCCGTGGGGGTGGGTGGGTCGCCGACGGGGCGGGCCACGTAGGCGGTGCGGAGGCCGACGGCCTGGGCCGCGCGGAGGTCCCAGGCGTGGGCGGCCACCATCAGGAGGCGCTCCGGCGGCCGTCCCGCGACGGTGGTGGCCAGCTCGTAGACCGCGGGGTCCGGCTTGTACGTACGGGCGTCCTCGGCGGACAGGGCCTGGTGCCAGCGCAGCCCGGCGTGGGCGTTGATGCCCAGCAGCGCCGTACGACTCGCGTTGGAGAGGCCGATCAGCGGGAACCGTTCGGCGAGCCGGGCGAGTCCGGTGACCGTGTCGGGCCAGGGCGGGAGGTCGCGGGCCGAGTGGGCCAGGGCGGCGATGGCGGCCGGGTCGGTGACGCCCGCGGCGTCGGCGACGAGGTGGGCGGCTTCCTGGTCGAGGGCGTCACTGGGCGCGTAGGGGCGCGCGCCGTCGACCATGCGGCGCTGTTCGCGTTCGATGTGGTGCTGCCACAGGGTCAGAAGCCGTTCGATCTCGGCGTCGTCCCGCGTGGGGGCGAGGCGGCGCAGGCCGGCCCGGAGGCCGCGGGGTTCGTCGACGAGCGTGCCGAGTACGTCGAAGACGAGCGCGTCGATCTGGGGCTGCGACATGTGCGGGTTTCTCCCGGGCGAGGCAGGGGCGAGCGGCTGTGGTGGCAACGCCTCGGCCCCGGCGGTGATTCCCGGGCCGGGCGGCTCGTGCGGGCCCGCATGGCCCGGGCATGGCGGAGGACCGGGAAGGCGGCGGGCGGTGCCTGCCTTCCCGGTCCGGTTCGTGCTGGACCCACGCTGTGGTGCTCACCGGCCCGGCGGGGCCGGCCGACGGGCGGGGCCGCGCTCTCGCGGCCCCGCGTCGTGCGACTAGCGCAGGCCGCTGTTGATGGCCGACATCAGTTCGCCGTTGGCGGTGTCACCGCTGAACTCCCAGAAGAACGAGCCGCCGAGCTTCTGGTCCTTCACGTACGACATCTTCCCGGTGATCGTGGCCGGGGTGTCGTAGCTCCACCACTGGGTGCCGCAGTGGGCGTACGCGGTGCCGCCCACGGTGCCGTTGGCGGGGCAGCGGTCCTTGAGGTCCTTGTAGTCCTCGATGCCCGCCTCGTACTTGCCCGGGCCGGCGCCGGTGGCGGTGCCGCCCGGCTCCTTCTGGGTGACGCCGGTCCAGCCGCGGCCGTAGAAGCCGATGCCGAGCAGCAGCTTCTTCGCCGGGATGCCCTTGCCCTTGAGCTTCTGAATGGCCGCGTCGGAGTTGAAGCCCTCCTTCGGGATGCCCGGGTAGGAGGTGAGCGGGGAGTGCGGGGCCGTCGGGCCCTTCGCGTCCCAGGCGCCGAAGAAGTCGTACGTCATGACGTTGTACCAGTCGGCGTACTGGGCGGCGCCGGCGTAGTCCGCGACGTCGAGCTTGCCGCCGTTGGAGCCGTCAGCGGAGATCGCGGCGGTGACCAGGTTGTTGGCGCCGAACTTGTCCCGCATCGCCTTCATCATGGCGGTCATGGAGTTCGGGCCGCTGGTGTCGCAGGTCAGGCCGCAGGCGTTCGGGTACTCCCAGTCCAGGTCGATGCCGTCGAAGACATCGGCCCAACGCGGGTCCTCGACCAGCTTGTAGCAGGAGTCGGCGAAGGCGGCCGGGTTCTTGACCGCGTCACCGAAGCCGCCGGACCAGGTCCAACCACCGAACGACCACAGCACCTTGATGTTCGGGTACTTGGCCTTCAGCTTGCGGAGCTGGTTGAAGTTGCCGCGCAGCGGCTGGTCCCACGTGTCGGCCTTGCCGTCGACGCTCTGGTCGGCGGTGTACGCCTTCTCGTAGTCGGCGTAGCCGTCACCGATGGTGCACTTGCCGCCCTGGACGTTGCCGAAGGCGTAGTTGATGTGCGTGATCTTCTCGGCGGAGCCCGAGGTCACCAGGTTCTTGACGTGGTAGTTGCGCTGGTAGACGCCCCAGTTGGTGAAGTAACCCAGCTTCACGGCGTCGCCGACCGGCGGCTCGCCGCCGTCGCCACCGGTGGTACGCACGGTGCGCGCGCCGCTCGCCGCGCCGAGCTGGTCGGCGGTGTCGCGGGCCTTGACGGTGTACGAGTAGTCCGTACCGGCGGTCAGGCCGGAGTCGGTGTAGCTGGTGCCGGTGACGGTGGCGATCGTGGTGCCGCCGCGCAGGACGTCGTAGTTCTTGACGCCCTTGTCGTCGGTGGCGGCGGTCCAGCTCAGCTTCACCGAGGTGTTGGTGATCTCGCTGGCGGAGGGGATGCCAGGAGCGCTCGGCGGGGTGTCGCCGGGCTGCGTGCTGCCGTCACAGGAGCCGCCGTTGAGCTTACAGCCGGTCGGCGCGCCGCCGCCGGTGCCGTTGAAGCCGAAGGTGACGCTGGCGCCGGGCGCCAGGGTGCCGTTCCAGCTCAGGTTCTTGGCGGTGTAGTGGTTGCCGGAGCCGGTGATGGTGGCGTCCCAGCCGGAGCCGACGGTGGTGCCGGAGGGGACGTCCCACTCGACGGTCCAACTGTTCAGCGTGGTGTCGCCGGTGTTCTTGACGGTCCAGCGGCCCTCGTAGCCGCTGCCCCAGTCGGCCGCCTTCACGTAGGTGGCGGTGGCGGACTCGGCGGCCTGGGCGGGAGAGGCCAGGCCGACGAGCGCGGCGAAGGGGAGTGCGAGCGCGACGAGCGCCGCAGTGGTTCTGTGCCGGGTATGCCGGATGCGTCTGACGATTCCTGATCTCACTGCAGGGGCTCCTGGATACTCGGGTCCGGATGGGGGGTCGTCCGGATATCGGGCTGAGATCTTCGCGAAACGTGCGCCGCCCGGTAAGCCGTCATTGTCATGACACGCTCACCAAAGATGTGAAGGGAGCGTAAGGAGGTCTGGACCACTGGGTCAATAGGTCTGGACCAAAGTGAGATTGAGGGATTCCGGTTACGGCCGTCGCGGGGGAGCGCTCACGCCCCACTCCTGCGCCAGTACCGCGGCCTGCACCCGGCTGCGCAGCTCCAGTTTGGCCAGCAGCCGGCTCACGTGCGTCTTCACCGTAGCCTCCGCCATCGTCAGGCGGGTAGCGATCTCCGCGTTCGACAACCCCTCGCCGAGCGCGCCCAGCACCTCGCGCTCCCGTGGGGTCAGCGTGTCCAGGAGGGCGGTGTCGGGCCCGCTCGCCAGCCCGGGCGGCTGCACCCGGCCGAACTCGCGGATCAGCCGGCGGGTCACCGACGGAGCGATCAGCCCCTCGCCGCGGGCCACCGTGCGTACCGCCGCCAGGAGTTCGGTCGCCTCGCTGTCCTTGAGGAGGAAGCCCGCCGCGCCCGCGCGCAGCGCGCCGAACACGTACTCGTCCAGGTCGAAGGTGGTCAGTACGAGCACGTCGGCCAGGCCGTCGGCGACGATCTGACCGGTGGCCGACACGCCGTCCAGGCGCGGCATCTGCACGTCCATCAGGACCACGTCGGGGCGCAACTCGCGGGCCAGCGCCACGGCCTGCTCGCCGTCGGCCGCCTCGCCGACGACCCGGAGGTCGGGCGCGGACCGCAGGATCAGCACCAGGCCGGCGCGTACGGAGGTCTGGTCCTCTGCCACCAGCACCCGGACGGGCGCGGCGGCAGCCGCGTCGGCATCCGCGGCGGTCGCCGCTCCGGTGCTCGCGGCGGTCGTCGGGTGCGTGCTCGTGGCGGTCGTCGCTCCGGTGCCTGCGGCGGCGCCGGCGTCGGAGTCCGAGCCGGCGGTGGACCCCGGGGTGCCCGTCGGGGCTGGCCGGCCGGTCGCCTCCGTGGGGTCCGTCGGGTGCGTCGGCGCCGTCGTGGCGCGTGCGTCGCTGGGGTGGGTCATGGGCGTGTCTCCTCGTCCACCGGCAGTACGGCCCGTACTCGCCAGATCCTGTCCCGGCCGGCCGTCTCCGGGCCCGCCTCGAACTCGCCGCCGAGCAGCGTCGCGCGCTCGCGCATGCCGACCAACCCGGCGCCGGAGCCCGGCGCGCGGGGGCCGTCGCGGTCGCCGAGCGGGCTGACCACCTCGACGCGCAGCGCCCCGTCCTCCGCGCGGCCCAGCCGCACGCGCACCTGCCCGGGACCGGCGTGCTTGAGCGCGTTCGTCAGCGCCTCCTGCACGATGCGGTACGCGGCCAGCTCGACCGGCGCGGGCAGGGCGTGCGCGTCCGCGCCGGCGGCTGGCGCGGCGTCCGGCCCGGCGTTCGGGGCGAGGCTCGGGGCGGCGCTCGACCCGGTGCGCTCGGCGGCGGTCGCAGGGAGGTCGGCGGCCGAAGGTGGACCGGCGGCCGGAGGGGGCCCGGCTGCGGGAGGGAGGTCGGCGGTCGTGGGGCGGGCCGCGTCGGGGTCGGCGGCGCGCGCCTGGTCGGGTCGCGTCGGGGCCGCCCCGCGTTCGTCGTGGAGCGCGAACGACAGGCCGTTGTCCGCGCCGATCCGCTCGGCCCGGGTGAGCAGCGCCGACAGGCCGTCGAGGGTGGGTACGGCGGTGGGTTCCGCGTCGCCGCTGGCGTCGCGCAGCAGTCCGATCAGCCGACGCATTTCGGCCAGGCCCTGCACGCTGTTCTCGCGGATCACGCCGAGCGCCTCGTGGGTCGCCTTCGGGTCGCCGAGCGAGAGGGCGGCCGTGGAGTGGATGGCGATGGCCGACAGGTGGCCGGCGACCATGTCGTGCAGCTCGCGGGCCATCCGGGCGCGCTCGGCGGCGACGGCCTCCCGGCGGTCGAGCTCGGCGAGGAGCGCGGTGCGCTCGGCTTCGAGGCGGGCCGCCTGGGCGGCCTCGCGGTGCGTGCGGATGATCGCGCCGGTCCACGCGGGGACGATGGTGATCATCGCGGTGGCGAAGCCGAGCAGCAGGGCGGCCGAGTCCTGGAAGCCGACGAGGGTGCCGACCGTGATCAGCGCCGTGATCAGGTAGCAGTCGCGCGGGATACGGCGGGCCGCCTGTGGCGAGCCGTACAGCACGGCCGCGTACACCAGGTCCGAGAACATCAGCACCGTGGTCACCAGCGTGCCGCTGAGGATGTCGAGCGCGAGGGCGCAGGTGGCGATGGTGAGGCCGAGCTGCGGGGCCGTACGCCGCAGCAACTCGGCCCCGGACATCACGAACAGCGCCACCAGCGACAGCCAGCCCGGCAGCCCGAAGGCGGCGGGGCTGTTGTGCAGGTCGAGCGCGTAGAGCAGGAGCCCGCTGAGCAGCCCGCCGACGCCGAACAGCACGTCGTGCTCGTGCGGGCGGAACGGGGACCGGCTGCGGGGCATGTCTCCATCACAACACGCAGGTCACCGGCCCGGCGTCCGCTGACGGTCGCGGGTGCGGCCGGGGCGGGTACATCGAAGGATGCAGCGCCCTCTCGTCAGCGGCGACGACGCGCGCGGCCCGGCGCGCGGGGAGCCTGGAGGAGTGGCCCGGGAACACGTCGCCGGGCCCCCGAGCTGGAACAGGAGGTCGCTGCCGTGATCGTCACGATGATCGTCGTCGCCGAGGTCGGCTTCTGGGTGCTGCTGGTCGGCGGCCTGAGCGTGCGCTACCTGCTGCGGCGACCGCGCGCCGGGGCCGCGATCCTGATGTGCGAGCCGGTGCTCGAACTCGCGCTGCTCGTCGCCACCGTGATCGACCTGCGCGACGGCGCCACCGCGAGTACCAGGCACGGCCTGGCCGCCATGTACATCGGCTTCTCCGTCGCCTACGGCCACTACACGATGGCCTGGGCCGACCGGCACTTCGCCTACCGCTTCGCGGGCGGGCCGAAGCCGGCCAAGCCGCCGAAGTACGGGATGGCGCGGGCCGCGCACGAGTGGAAGATGTGGCTGCGTACGGCGCTGGGCGCGGGCATCGCGGCCGGGCTGCTCCAACTGGCCGTCTGGTTCGTCGACGACCCGGACCGCACGGCGTCCCTGCGCGACATGCAGGCGCCGATGGGCATGGTGGTCGGCATCTGGCTGCTGGTCGCGCTGTCGTACACGCTGTGGCCGAAAAAGGACCCCGCGGGTCCCGCCGGCAACGCCTTCGGAGGTCCCGCCGGCGGCGGTCACGGTGTCGACGCCGAGTCCGGTGTCGAGCGGCGCCCCGCCTGGCAGCAGGCGGTCGAGCGTGTGACGCACCGCGACCGCTGAGCGGCCGGCCGCCCGGCAGCCGTCAGCCGCCCCGCCCCGTACGGCCCCTCTCGCCCGCCCCGCCCCACGGCCCACCCCGGGCCCGTGGGGCGGGCGCGGCGCCGTGGGGCCGGGGCCGTCAGCGTTCGCCGCCGGGGACCCAGAGCACGTCGCCGGTCTCCTTGTTCGCGGTGCGGGCCAGGATGAACAGCAGGTCGGAGAGGCGGTTGAGGTACGTCGCGGTGAGCGGGTTCATGCTGCCGCCCTCCTCGGCGACGCCGTGCTCTTCGAGCGCCGCCCAGGTGGAGCGCTCCGCGCGCCGCACCACCGTGCACGCCTGGTGCAGCAGCGCGGCGCCCGGCGTGCCGCCCGGCAGGATGAAGCTGCGCAGCTTGTCGAGGTCCGCCAGGAAGGTGTCGCAGTCCGCCTCCAACTGGTCGATGTAGGACTGCTCGACCCGCAGCGGCGGGAACTCGGGGTTCTCCACGACCGGCGTGCACAGGTCGGCCCCCACGTCGAAGAGGTCGTTCTGGACGCGTACGAGTACGCGTACCAACTCGGCGGGGAGCGAGCCGAGGGCGATGGCCACGCCGATGGCGGCGTTGGCCTCGTTGGCGTCGGCGTAGGCCGCGATGCGGACGTCGGTCTTGGCGGTGCGGCTCATGTCGCCGAGCGCGGTCGTGCCCTTGTCACCGGTGCGGGTGTAGATGCGCGTCAGATTGACCATGGGGCGAGCCTAACCACCGGTCACGCGCCGGCGGAGGTGAACACCCGGGTGCCGATGGTCACGGCGACGACCGAGAGGGCGGCGCCCACCAGCGTCCCGTAGAGCAGGTGCGCGCTGGCGAAGTCGCCGACGAAGGCCGCCCGCACCGCGTCCACCAGATAGCGGAACGGTATGAGGTGGGAGAGCACGTCCAGCCAGCCCGGGGCCAGCGTCATCGGCAGCATCAGCCCGGACAGCAGCATGGACGGCATGGTCAGCGCGTTGATGGTGGGCCCGAACTCCTGCGGCGTGTTGACCTTGAGGGCCAGCGCGTACGACAGCGAGGCCAGCGACACGGTGAGCAGGGCGACGAACGCCAGGCCGATCAGCACGCCGCCGACCGGCGCGCGCAGCCCCATCACCAGCGCGGCGAGCACCAGCAGCACGGCCTGGAAGACGAACACGGCCGCGTCCCGCAGCACCCGGCCGAGCAGCAGCGCGAGCCGGCTCACCGGCGTCACCCGCATCCGCTCCAGCACGCCGCCCTGCTTCTCGATGAGCACCGCGAAGCCGGCGAACGAGGCGCCGAAAAGGCCGAGTTGGAGCAGTAGCCCGGGTACGAGCACCTGCCAGGAGTCGCCCTTGGAGCCCAGCGGCAGGTCGGTGAGCAGCGGGCCGAAGAAGAGCAGGTAGAGCAGCGGCATCAGGATGCCGAAGAGCATCTGGAACCGGGACCTCAGGGTCTGTCGGGCGTACCGGCTGAAGATCAGCGCGGTGTCCGAGCACAGGGCGGACAGGGCGGCGGTGGCCATGGTGGGCACTCCTCGTCGGTGGTGCGGCCCGGGCGCGCTCGGCGGCGCGCCGGGGCGCGGGTGCGCGCACGCGTGAGCGGCGGTGGCGGGCACGCGGGGCGGCGGTGGTGGTGCGGGGTCGGTGCCTGGCCGCGCCGGACGGGTCAGGCGGGCGAGCCAGGCAGGCCGGGCGTGCCAGGCAGGTCAGACAGGTCAGCCAGGCGGGCCGGGCGAGCCGGGCAGGTCAGGAGACCGGGCAGGTCAGGAGACCGGACAGGTCAGGAGACAGGCAGGTCAGGAGACAGGCAGGTCAGGCCGCGGTGGGGGCCGATGCGGTGGGGCCGAGGGGGCCGCCGGGTTCGGCGGACGGGTCGGGGGCGATGCCGTGCCCGGTGATGGCCAGGAAGGTGTCCTGGAGCGTGGCGTCGGGCGAGCCCGTGTGGCGCTGCCTGAGGTCGCGCGGGGTGCCGTCGGCCACCACCACGCCACGGTCCACGATCACCAGCCGGTCGGCGAGCGCGTCGGCCTCGTCCAGGTAGTGCGTGGTGAGGACGACGGTGGTGCCGTGTTCCGTGCGCACCCGGCGCACCAGCTCCCACAGGTCGGCGCGGCTGCCGGGGTCGAGGCCGGTCGTCGGCTCGTCCAGGAAGAGCACCGCCGGCCGGTGGGTGAGGCCCATCGCGATGTCCAGGCGCCGCCGCTGCCCGCCGGAGAGGGCGCCGGCCTTGCGGTCGAGCAGGTCGGCGAGGCCCAGGTCGGCGGCCAACTCGGCGGCCCGCGCGACCGCTTCGGCCCGGGGCAGCCGGTAGAGCCGGCCTTGGGTGACCAGCTCCTCGCGGACCGTCAGGTTCGGGTCGACGCCACCCGACTGGGCGACGTAACCGCTCTCGCGCCGTACCCCGGCCGGGTCGCGGACCAGGTCGCAGCCGGCGACCGTGGCGGCGCCGCCGGTGGGCGGCAGGAGCGTGGTGAGCATGCGCAGCGTGGTGGTCTTGCCCGCGCCGTTGGGGCCGAGGAGGCCGACGACCTCGCCGGGCCTCACGGTCAGGTCGATGCCCCGCACGGCCGCCACGGGGCCCTGGGGGGTGGTGAACGTCCGGGCGAGGCCGACCGTGCTGATGATTGCCATGCCCACAGAAAAACAGAGTCTCTTAAATTTTGCAATCACTCCAAGTTTGGTGAACATCCAGCCAGGCTTACGATGGGGGCATGGCAGAGGGACTCAGGGAGCGGAAGAAGCGGCAGACGCGGCAGCACATCTCGGACGTGGCCACCGGGCTCTTCCTGGAGCGCGGCTTCGACGCGGTGACCATCGCGGAGATCGCCGACGCGGCGGACGTGTCGGTCAACACCGTCTACAACTACTTCCCGGCCAAGGAGGACCTGTTCTTCGACCGCAGCGCGGGCGTGGTGGACCGGCTGCCGCGCTACGTGCGCGGTCGCGAGGTGGGGGAGTCGGCCGCGCGCAGCGTGCTGCGGCAGTTCACCGCCGAGGTGGAGGCCGTCTCGCCCACCGTCGGGCTGTTCGCCGGCTACGACCGGTTCATGCGGGTCATCCAGGGCGCCCACGCCCTCAAGGCGCGCCTGTGGTACCTCCAGCAGGAGGTGGTCGAGCAGGTGGAGAACGTCTTGCGCGAGGAGACCGGCGCCGCCGCCGACGACCCGCTGCCGACGCTGGTGGGCGGTCAGCTCGCCTGGGTGCAGGGCACTCTGATGGGCTTCGTCGGCCGCCAGATGATGGCCGGCCGCGAGGTCGCCGAGGTCTCGCGCGAGGCGCTCGTCCTGCTGGACGAGATGGAGGACCTGCTGAGCGAGCGCGTCCTCAACTACGCGGTGCGCCCCGCTCCGTGACCGCCGGCGGTGTGAGGTCCGTCATGTGAGACGTGACGCGCATCTCTTCCCCTGCCCCCGGGGCCCTGACGCCCGCTAAGGTCCGCCTCAAAGCCGAAAAACCAGTGTGGTGGGGGCGCCGTGGCCCCCGGCAGGTAAGGGAGACGCAGTGGCCAAGAAGCTCGCCGTCATCGGGGCCGGACTGATGGGGTCCGGTATCGCTCAGGTCTCGGCCCAGGCGGGCTGGGACGTCGCCCTGCGCGACGTGACGGACGCCGCTCTGGCACGCGGCAAGGACGGCATCGAGGCGTCGTACGCGAAGTTCGTCTCCAAGGGCAAGCTCACGGCCGAGGACGCCGAGCAGGCGCTGGCGCGCATCACCACCACCACCGACCTGGACGCCGCCGCCGACGCGGACATCGTGGTCGAGGCCGTCTTCGAGAAGATCGAGGTCAAGCGCGAGATCTTCGCGACCCTCGACGGCCTGGTGGGGGACGAGACGATCCTCGCCTCCAACACCTCCGCCATCCCGATCACCAAGATCGCGTCGGCGACCTCGCGCCCGGAGCGGGTCGTGGGCACCCACTTCTTCTCCCCGGTCCCGCTGATGGCGCTGTGCGAACTCGTACGCGGCTACAAGACCAGCGACGAAACCCTCGCCGCGGCCCGCGAGTTCGCCGAGGGCATCGGCAAGACCTGCGTGGTCGTCAACCGCGACGTGGCCGGCTTCGTCACCACCCGCCTCATCTCGGCGCTCGTCGTCGAGGCGGCCAAGCTGTACGAGTCCGGCGTGGCCAGCGCCGAGGACATCGACATCGCCTGCAAGCTCGGCTTCGGCCACGCGATGGGACCGCTGGCCACCGCCGACCTCACCGGCGTGGACATCCTGCTGCACGCCACCGACAACATCTACACCGAGTCGCAGGACGAGAAGTTCGCCCCGCCGGAGATCATGCGCCGCATGGTCGACGCGGGCGACATCGGCCGCAAGAGCGGCCGGGGCTTCTACCCGCACGACTGACCCGCCGCCGGCCCGCGCGCCGGTCCCGACGCGCTGTGCGAGGTGTCGAACCGTGCGCGGGCGGGCAGTTGGCCCTCCACGTACACGGGCGCCGCGCCCCCGGGAAGCGGCGCCCGCCGTGCCATGACAACCACAGACAGGCCCGCACCCCATGGGCCTACTCCATGGGGTGAATTCGGTATCGGTTCGCTTACGGGCGGCAACTTTGCCGTATGAGAGGCAGTCAGTTGTGTAGATATACGACCACAACGACGCACCATCGGGGAGCGCATATGCACATCAAGGGCGACCACGCCGAGCTGGTCGTCGGGGGCCGACTCGACATCCGCAGCGCGGCGGACGCCCGTACGGCCTTCCACACCGCCGTGGACGGCGGTGGTGGAGACCTCGTGCTCGACCTCTCCGGACTCGACGCCTGGGACGCCACCGGGCTCGGCGTCATCATGGGCGCCCACCGCAGGGCCGGCCGCGTCGGCCGACGCCTGGTGCTGCGCGGCGTGCCACCCCAGATGCAGCGCCTCCTGGTCGCCACCCGACTGCACCGCATCCTGGCCATCGAAGGCGGCCTGGAAGTCGACTCCCTGCCCCGGGTGTGAGGCCGCGGGGCCCGCGTCGCCATCCCGGCGCGGCCGGGCTCCGGGTCCAGGCCCCGCCTCGGGCCGCGGCGGTGAGCGGCCGTGCGCGCCGGCTCGCCCGCCGGGGCGGCGCGGCACCGGTGGGTCAGCGATACTGGGCACAGGTCCACGTTCGGCGAGCGCCGCTGACCATGCCAGGTGGACACCGGACGGCCGCGCCGGCCGCCCGAATCCGGCACGCCGCGGACCAGCCCGCTGACCACACGGCACGCAGCTCTGGGGGGCTTTCACCATGGACCCGACGCACCGCGGGCCGCACGAGCACGGCCACGACGCTTCGGACGACGCCGCCGGCGGCTCGCGGCGCACGCCACACCGCGGCCCGCAGCCGCCCGCCATCGGCCCCCACGACCGCGACCGGGGTGGGGCGTCGTCGACGCCGTCGCCCGGCATCGCCCGCACCGCCCAGCTCACCTGCGGCGACTACCTCCTGACCGTCAACCCCATCGACGGCAGCGAGATCGAGCAGTGCCCACCGGGCAGCCCGCACCGATCGGCCGCGCCGCGCCGCCACACCCGCGAGGAGCGCGCCGAACTCCGCCGCGCCCAGACCGTCGCGCGCTCCACCGTGACCGCCGGACCGGGCGCCATCGCCGCCGGCACCGCCCACCGCGAGCTGCCGCTGCTGGACCGCGAGGAGGAACGGGACCGGCTGATACGGCTGTTGACCCGCGGTCGCTCCGTACGGCTGACCGCCCCGTCGGGCGCCGGACGCAGCGCGCTGCTCGACGCGGTCGCCGACGGCTGCGGCAACCTCGCCCCGGACGGCGTGATCCGCCTCTCCGGCTACCACCGCACCCCCACCGACCTGCTGCACGCCCTGTGCGCCGCCGTCTTCCGGATGCCCACGCACCGCCCGGACCGGGCCGAGCTGGTGGAGCTGGCGCGGGACATCGGGGCCGTCGTCATCGTGGACGACATCGAGTTCGACGGGCCGACGCTCGACGACTTCCTCGACGCCACGCCCGAGTGCGCCTTCCTGATAGCGGCCACGCCGGAGGTCTCGGCCCCGTCCCCGGGCGCCTACCTGGAGGAGGTCGCGCTCGGCGGCATCAGCCGGACCGCCTGCATGGAGTTGCTGGGTCGTCTCGTGCGCCGGCCGCCCACCGACGAGGAGGCGGCCTGGGCGGCGGACCTGTGGTTCGAGTCCGAGGGGCTGCCGCTGCGGTTCGTACAGGCCGCGGCGCTGCTGCGGGGCCGCGACCAGGCGGCGGGCCGGACCACCGAGCCGGCGGCCGACCCGACCGCCGAGCCGGCGCCGGGCACCGCGGGAACGGACGGGGGCGCGGACGCCGCCCCGGACGCCGTCCCCGACATCGACGCGGACCCTGCCGATACCGCCGACGCCGCCCCGCCGCGCGTCCCCACCCTCACCGAGGGCGTGGCCCCGGCGGCGTTGCTGGCCGACCTGGTCAGCGCGCCGGCCCGGGAGACCCTGCAGTACGCGCTGGCCCTGGGCGGGGAGTGCCCGCACCCGTCCCACCTGCCCGCGCTGATCGGCGACCCGGGGGCCGACGCCGCCATCGCCGAACTCATCGGCTGCGGCCTCGTCACCCCCGCCGGCGACCACTACCGGCTGGTCACCGGCGTCGCCGCGCAGCTCACGGCGGCCGGCTTCGCCGACGACCCGACGGCCCGCGCCCTCACCGTGGCCCAGCACTACGCCTGGTGGGCCGGCCACCCCTCGGTGGCCGCCAGCCGCGCGACGGAGGAGGCCGACGCCATCCTCGGCGCGCTCGGCGCGCTGGTCGCCGCCCGCGCCGGCGCCCGGGGCCCGGCTCAGGCGCCGTCGGCGGCCGGGGACGGTGGCGGGGCCCGCGTGGGGCAGCTCAGCGCGGCCGTGCTGCTGGCGCGGACGGCGGCCCCGGCGTTCGCGGCCGGGCTCGGCTGGGGCGCCTGGGAGCGCTGTCTGCGGTACGGCCAGGAGGCCGCCAGGCTCGCCGGCGAGGTGGCCGAGGAGGCGTACTTCCACCACGAGTTGGGCGTCCTCGCCCTGTGCACGGGCCAACTGGACCGGGCTCGCGCCGAGCTTGAGGCGTCCATCTCGCTGCGCGGGGTGCTCGCCGACCGGCGCGGGGCCGTCGCGGGCCGCCGGGCCCTGGCCCTGGTCGTGGACCGCACCGGGATCTCGGCGCCGGGCGGATTGGACACCCTCGGCGAACTCACGGGGGGCGAGGGCGGCGCCGACGCGCCGGCCGAGGGCGCCGCGCCGGGCGGTGGCGCGAGCCCGACCGACACGACCGTGATCGTCCCGCGCCAGGACGCGACCGACACGCTGCCGGGCCCGGCGGTGGTGCCAGCCGCCGGCGGCGGCGCCGGCACGGGCGGCACGCGCGGCGGCTGGCGGGCCTCGGTACGGAAGCTGCCCCTGCTGATCGGGGCGCGCCGGAACGCGGCGGCCGTCGGCGCCGGCGTGCTCCTGGTCGCCGTCCTCGGCACGGTCGTCACGCTCGGCGCCACCTCGGGCGGCGACGGGTCGCCGGAGCGCGTCACGCCACGGCACAGCACGCCCCTGCGCGGCGAGGGGGACGAGGAACGCGCCGCCGACGAGCCGCGCCGCGACACCGGCCCGGGCGCCACCGGCCCCGGCGCGACCACCGGCCCTGGCACCTCGGGGGCGCCGAACCCGTCGGCCTCCACCGGCGCCGGCCAGTCGCCGAGCACCCAGCCCTCCGACGGCGGCCCGACCACGGGCGGGCCGTCACCGACGGACGACCCCACGGAGGGCACGCCCACCGGCCCGTCGACCCGGCCCACCAACCCGCCCGCCACCAGGCCGACGGACCCGCCGACGCGCCCCACCAGCCCGCCGACCACCAGGCCGACGGACCCGCCGACCGAGCCGACGAACCCGCCCACCACCAGGCCGACGGATCCGCCGAGCACGGCCCCCACCACGGTGGACCCGCCGCAGTCCCCGACCCAGATCACCAGCGACCCCGGCTCGCCGTCCCCGGCCACCGACGCGACCAACCCGCGGGTCTGACCAGCGGGGGAGCGGGTCGCGGGCCCGCGCGCGAGCGGCCCGGCGCGCGTGGTGCGCCGGGCCGCTCGGGCGGTACGGGAGGCGGAGCCGGTCCGCGGGGTGCCTAGAACAGGCGCAGCTTGTCGTCCTCGATGCCGCGCAGCGCGTTGTAGTCGAGGATGACGCAGCCGATGCCGCGGTCGGTGGCGAGCACGCGGGCCTGCGGCCGGATCTCCTGGGCCGCGAAGATGCCCTTGACCGGGGCCAGGTGCGGGTCGCGGTTGAGGAGTTCGAGGTAGCGGGTGAGCTGCTCGACGCCGTCGATCTCGCCGCGCCGCTTGATCTCCACGGCGACCGTGCCGCCGTCGCCGTCCCGGCACAGGATGTCCACGGGCCCGATGGCGGTGGGGTATTCGCGCCGAATCAGGGTGTAGCCGCTGCCGAGGGTTTCGATGCGGTCGGCCAGCAGCTCCTGGATGTGCGCCTCGACCCCGTCCTTGATCAGCCCCGGGTCCACGCCCAGCTCGTGCGAGGAGTCGTGCACCACCTCCTCCATGGTGATGATGAGCTTCTCGCCCCCCTTGTTCACCACGGTCCACACGTTGTCCTCGCCCTCCTTGAGGGTGCAGGGCGGAGACATCCAGTTGAGGGGTTTGTAGGCCCGGTCATCCGCGTGGATGGACACGCTGCCGTCGGCCTTGACCAGGATCAGCCGGAGCGCGGAGGGGAGGTGAGCAGTGAGCCGGCCCGCGTAGTCAACGGAGCAGCGGGCAATGACGAGACGCATGGTCGGCAACGCTACTCGACGCCGCCCCGTCCACGCGATTCGTCCCCGACCGGCCCCTTCCCCGTTGGCTGGTAGTGAGTGCAACGTCCTGGTGCGGGCACGGTGGCCCGAACTACCGTTGAAGCAGGGGGTCGCCGCACGAGTACGCTGCGTCGCGGCTCCCGCCCCTCATCCGCCAGGCCCCGACTCCGGGGTCACGAGAGGAGAACCCATGTCGCTCGACGTCTCACCGGCCCTGCTCGAACAGGCCGAGCGAGGCGAGGTCGACGAAGCGGAATTCGTCGACTGCGTCCGGACCTCCCTGCCGTACGCCTGGGAGATGGTCAGCTCTTTGGTGGCCCAGCTCAAGGTGGACGGCGGTGAGTTCGCCGACAACCAGGTGCCGCCGCCGGACGAGCAGGCGCGTGGGCAACTGCTGCGCGCACTCGCCAGCGACGCGATACGCGGCTCGCTGGAGCGGCACTTCGGGGTTCGGCTGGCGTTCCAGAACTGCCACCGGGTCGCGGTCTTCCCGCTCGACCCGTCCGCCGACGACCGCCTCGCCCGCTTCACCTCCATCCGGGGACAGCTCCTGAACCAGTCCCCGGAGCTGCGCGACTGCTGACGCGCTGTCGCAGCCGCCCCGCAGGCGCACGGTGCTCGACCGGTGCGGGGCGGCGATCCCCCTCTCCTCACCGCGCGGCGGGCCGTCAGCTACAGCGCGGCAGCACCTCCTCGCCGAGGCGCCGCACGTTCTCCTCCGTGCCGGTCAACTCGCCACAGCCCTCGACCAGGAAGGCGAACCGCTCGATGCCGGTGCGCTCGGCGCTGGCCGCGAGCAGGTCCGCGCACAGCGCGGGCGGGCCCACCGGGTGCAGCGAGCACAGCAGCTCCGTGTAGGCCCGCGGGTCGCGCATGGCCCGCCGTCGCCCGTCCACCGTCACGTACGCCCCAAGGCCCCGCCGCAGCCAGCCGGGCATCGCCTTGAGCAGCGACTCCGCCGCGTCCTCGCGGGTGTCGGCGATCTGCATCACGCCGGTGGAGACGTGCGGGGCCGCCGCGACGGCCTCCGGCGGGTGACCGGCGGCGAGCGCCGTCGCGCGCCACAGCGCGACCATCTCCGCCTTCTCGTCGTCCCCGCAGTGCATCCCGAGCAGCATGGGCAACCCCCGCTCGGCGGCCAGCCGGACGCCGCGCGGCGACACGCACGCGACGACCACCGGAGGCCCGTCCGCGGGCACGCCGTCCAGGAACTCGTCCGCCCGCGGTACGACGGGCACCTCCCGGAAGGCGTACCGCTCGCCGGCCGCGCCGACGGACGGCTCCCGCAACCAGCGCAGCAGCAGGTCCAGCGATTCGGGGAAGCCCTCCTCGTACGCCCCCAGGCCGGTCCCGAACACCTCCAGGTCGACCCAGGGCCCGCCGCGCCCCACGCCCAGCGTGAACCGGCCACCGGTGGTGAGGTGGAGCAGCGCCGCCTGCTCACCCAGCGCGACCGGATGGGTCGTGGACAGGACGCTCACCGCGGTGCCGACGCCGATCCGGCGGGTGCGCCCGAGCACCAGCGCGGCGAGGGTGGTGGCGGACGGACAGACGCCGTACGGAATGAAGTGGTGCTCGGCCAGCCAGACCGCGTCGAGCCCCGACTCCTCCGCGACCTCGGCGGTCCGCACCGCCCTGTGAAGTGCTTCCCCCTGTCCCTGGCCCGGGAACTGTCCGGCCAGGACGAATGCTCCAACGCGCATCGCTCTGCCTCCTCTTGCAGCCTCGCGACCGACGCGGCCCCCCGCTGGCATTAACGCCTGTCACGTGCCAAGGGCACGGCTTGGCAAGAAGTTTTCATGATGATCAGGAGATGTGGCGATGTGCTGACTGTCGCCGGCTCCCGCGACGGTGACGACAACCCTTACGCTGGTAACGGTCCGTAGTCCCCGCCGAAACCACGAGGTGCCCCGTGTCCCCTCGCCGAAACCGCCCCCGAGGCGGCGAGAAATCAGCAGAGCACTCCCCCTGGATGTCCACGGGCGGGGAGCGGACGGAGAGTTGGCAGGGGGAGGAGTGGCTGGTGCGGTCGGTGGTGGGTAGCGCCGCCGGCAAGTACTACCGCTGCCCCGGCTGCGACCAGGAGATCCCGCCCGGCGTCGGCCACCTCGTCGCCTGGCAGAGCTACGCGGGCATGGACGACCGACGGCACTGGCACCGGGGCTGCTGGAACGCGCGAGACCGCCGGAGCGCGAAGCTCCAGCGGTCTCGTAACGCGCCGCGCTACTGACGCGCGCGGCGACCGCCCGAGCGGCCGGGGCCGGGGCGCCGGGGCCCGGGCGGGGCGTCAGACGTCCCGCTTCTCCAGCACGCTGAACGCGGCGGCCAGGGCCGCGCCCGTGACGACCAGGATGATCAGCAGCGGGTCCCAGCCGGAGGGCCCGGAGTCCACCACCGTGTTGCTGAACATGATGCCGAGCTGGCTGGGCACCGAGTACTCGAACAGCGCCTCGCGCACGTCCTCCAGCGCGTCGCCGCGCATGAACAGCGCCAGCACCAGCGGCAGCAGCACCACGCCGATCATGATGGTGATCGCGCCCGCGGAGTGCCGCAGCATCGAGCCGACGCTCAGCGCGAGCAGCCCGAGCAGCGCCACGTACAGGCTGACGCCCACCGTCGCCTTGAACCAGGCCGAGCCGCCGGTCTCTCCCGCGCCCGGGTTGTCGCTCAGCATGCTGTCGCCGATGAAGCCGACGACGGCCGTGCAGGCGAGCGTCACCACGAAGGTCAGGGCGAAGAAGACGATCGCCTTGGCCGCCAGCACCCGGCTACGGCTCGGGCACGCGGTCAGGGTGGTGCGGATCATGCCGGTGCTGTACTCCGACGACACGGCCAGCACGCCGAGCGTGATCACGCACAGCACACCGAGCAGCATCCCGAAGAAGCCGAAGGCCAGCGGGGACTCGCCCTCCAGGTCCGTGTCGCCGCTGGCGATGCCGACCGCGGTCAGCAGCCCGATGCCGACCACGAGCGCCACCATCACGGTGAGCGTCCACATCGTCGAGCGCACCGACTTGATCTTGGTCCACTCGGAGGCGAGCGCGTGCCCGATGTGGGTGGGCCGGATCGGGATCGGCGAGGTGTAGCCGGCGTGCGCGAAACCACCGCCCGGCGCCTGCGGCTGGCCCTGCTGCGGCTGCGGCGCCTGGAGCGTCTGGACCTGCTGGTGGGGGGCCGGCTGCTGCTGCGGGGCGGCGGGGGCCGGGTGCGGCTGCTGAGGGGTGGTCATCGGGCGTCCTCGCTGTCGCGCTCGTTCGGTTCGGCGGGGGTGGCGGGGGTGGCGGGCGGCTGCGCCGCGGGGGCGGCCTGCTGGTCCGGCAGGGCTCGCAACTGCGTGGTGCGCGGCGAGGCGGCGGCCGGCGCGGGCCCGGCCTGCGGCGGCAGCGGCTGGCCGGCGGACGGCGCGGCGGCGGGCGGCTGCGCCGCGTACGGCGGCTGGCCAGGGGCGTACGGATGGGGCTGACCCGGCGCGTGCGCGTGGGGCTGGCCCGGCGCGTACGGGTTCGGCTGGCCCGGGGCCATGCCGGGGGCCTGCGGCGCGGGCTGGCCCCAGCCCTGCGGGGCGCCGGGCGGCAGCGGCTGGCCAGGCGCGACGGCCTGGAACCCGGCGCGCGGGTCGTGCGTCGAGCGGTAGTCCACGGCGCCCTGCGTCATACGCATGTACGCCTCCTCCAGCGACGCCCGGTGCGGCGCCAGCTCCCACAGCCGGATGTCGGCCGCGTGCGCGAGGTCGCTGATGCGCGGCAGGCCGAGACCGGTGACGCGCAGCGCGCCGTCCTGCTCGGGCTGCACCTGCCCGCCCGCCTCGGTGAGCGTGGCCACCAGCTTCTCGCGCTGCTGCGGGTCGGTGTCCGGCGTGCGCACCCGGGCGAAGTCGGCGGAGTTGGCCGATATGAAGTCGGTGACGCTCATGTCGGCGAGCAACTGGCCACGGCCGATGACGATCAGATGGTCAGCGGTGAGCGCCATCTCGCTCATCAGGTGGCTGGAGACGAAGACCGTACGGCCCTCGGCGGCGAGCTGCTTCATCAGGTTGCGCACCCACAGGATGCCCTCCGGGTCGAGGCCGTTGACCGGCTCGTCGAAGAGCAGCACCTGCGGGTCGCCGAGCAGCGCCGCCGCGATGCCCAGGCGCTGGCCCATGCCGAGCGAGAAGCCCTTGGACCGCTTCTTGGCCACGTCCTGGAGGCCGACCACGCCGAGCACCTCGTCCACCCGGCGGGCCGGGATACCGGAGAGCTGGGCCAGGCTCAGCAGGTGCTGGCGCGCGCTGCGGCCACCGTGCACGGCCTTGGCGTCGAGGAGCGCGCCGACCTGGCGGGGCGCGTTCGGCAGCCGGCGGAACGGATAACCGCCCACCGTCACCTGACCCGAGGTCGGCGTGTCCAGGCCCAGGATCATGCGCATGGTCGTGGACTTGCCCGAGCCGTTGGGGCCCAGGAAGCCGGTGACGGCCCCCGGCCGCACCCGGAAGGTCAGGTTGTGCACGGCCGTCTTGGCGCCGTAGCGCTTTGTCAGGCCGACTGCCTCGATCAAATCTCCGCCCTCGCCGTCGTCGGGGCGTCAGCCACCTGCCGGCTCGCCCCCGTGAGGGTTAGGAGGATAACCGGGAGCTGGCGGTTCCCTTCGAGCCGCGATTGACACGCTTTCCGGGCGACCCGTGCCGAAACGTCCGGCCGCGTCCGCCTGGGCCGGCCTTTTCTCCCGCGTCGTCGTCGTCCGCCCGCCCGTCGTCGGTGGTCGCGCGCCGTGAGCCTACGCCGCCCGCCGTGAGCCGACGCCGGGGGCGCCGGAGCCGGAGTGCCGACGCCGGAACCGGGGGGGCGGCGTCGCTCAGGCGTCCCGCTTCTTCAGCGCCAGCGCGCCGCCGATCAGCGCCACGGCGACCCAGGCGGCCATGATCGCGAGCCCGCCCCACGGCCCGTACGGGGCGTCGTCGTCGGTCCGTACCACCTGCATGATCCGCGAACCGGCCTGGTCGGGCAGGTACCGCCCGACCTTCTCGGTGGCCGGCACGTTGCCCAGGATGTTGGAGATCAGAAAGAAGAACGGCATCAGGATGCCGAGCGAGACCATCGGGCTGCGCAGCATCGCGGTGACGCCCATGGCGAACATGGTGATGAGGGTCATGTACAGCGCGCTGCCGATCATCGCCCGCAGCACGCCCGAGTCACCGATGGACGCCTTGTGCTCGCCGAGCATGGCCTGGCCCGCGTAGAAGCTGGCGAAGCTGATCACCAGGCCGGCCACGAGGGCCAGCAGCGTGGCGACGGTGATCTTGCTCGCCAGGAACGTCATGCGCTGCGGCACGGCCGCCAGCGAGGTGCGGATCATGCCGGTGCTGTACTCGTTGGAGACCACGAGCACGCCGAAGACGATCAGCGCGAGCTGGCCGAGGCCGATGCCGGCGAAGCTGATCAGCGTCGGATCGAACTCGAGCTTCTCGCGCGGCGACATGTCGCCGTACTCCTTCTTGCTCAGCGCGCTGAGCAGCATGCTCAGCGCCACCGTGACCACCAGCGCCAGCGCGAGGGTCCACCCGGTGGACTGCACCGACCTGATCTTGGTCCATTCGGACCTGAGTACCTGCGTCGCGACCGCCATCGTCAGGAGCCCTTCTTCCGCTGCCAGTCGGCTCCCCAGCCGCCCTGCTGCCCCGGCTGCCCAGCCTGTCCCGGCTGGCCCGCCTGCCCGGACCCGCCCGGCTGTCCCTGCTGCCCGGACCCGCCCTGCTGTCCCGGCGGTGGCCCCTGGGGCGGATAAGCCCGCGGCGGCTGGGCCTGCGGCGGATACCCACCGCCGCCCGGCGGCACCGCACCCGGCGGCATGGCACCCGGGGCCGCACCCGGCGGCACGGCACCCGGCGGCACCGCGCCCGGGGCCGCGCCCGGCGCGGCCCCGCCGTACGGCGCGCCCGCGGCCAGCGGGTGCGCGCCCGCCGGGCCCGCGTGCGCGTGGTACTCCACCGACTCGGCCGTGAGCTGCATGAACGCCTCTTCGAGCGACGCCTGCTGGGGGCTCAGCTCGTGCAGCACCACCTGGTGCCGCGCGGCCAGCTCGCCGAGCTGCGCCGCGTTCGCCCCGTCCACCTCAAGCGCCCCGTCGGGGGCGACCACGGCCGTGTGCCCCGCCGAGGCCAGCGCCTCGCGCATCCGCTCGTGGTCGGGCGTGCGCACCCGCACGTACGAGCGCGAGTTCTGCGCGATGAACTCCGCCATCGAGGTGTCCGCCATCAACCTGCCCTGCCCGATGACCACCAAGTGGTCGGCGGTCAGGGCCATCTCGCTCATCAGGTGGCTGGAGACGAACACCGTACGACCCTGGCCGGCCAGGTTCTTCATCAGGTGGCGGATCCAGTGGATGCCCTCGGGGTCGAGCCCGTTGACCGGCTCGTCGAACATCAGGATCTCGGGGTCGCCCAGCAGGGCCCCCGCGACGCCGAGCCGCTGGCCCATGCCGAGCGAGAAGCCCTTGGAGCGCTTCTTCGCGACCGAGGAGAGGCCGACGGTGTCCAGCACCTCGCTGACCCGGCTCGTCGGGATGCCGTTGCTCTGCGCCAGACACAGCAGGTGGTTGTACGCGCTGCGCCCGCCGTGCATGGCCTTCGCGTCGAGCAGCGCGCCGATGTGCTTGAGCGGATCGCGCAACTGCCGGTAGTGCTTGCCGTCGATGCGGACGTCCCCGGCCGTCGGGTTGTCCAGGTCGAGCATCATGCGCATGGTCGTGGACTTGCCGGCACCGTTGGGGCCCAGGAAGCCGGTGACCATCCCGGGGCGCACGGTGAACGTCAACCGGTCCACGGCGAGCTTGTCGCCGTAGCGTTTCGTCAACCCCACAAGCTCGATCATGCAGGCCACGCTAAGGGCCGTGAGGCGTACACGCCACCCCACGGCAAGCAGCGCCGCACACCATTTTCCGCGGTGTGCGGCGCTGTTCACGCAAGGGTGCGGACGCACCGCTCGCCGGTCACCTGTCGGCTACCGACCGACCCACGGGCCCGTGGCCCGAGAGCCACGATCACCCGCGGTCGCGGCCACCCACGTCCCCACCGGACGGTGACCGCCGACGAACCACTCGCCGCCGGGACGGGCCCGGCCGCGGCTCGTGAGACGCCGCGGCCCGGCCGGAGGTCAGCGGCTCTGCTGCGCGGGAACGCCGCGCTGCGCCGAGTCGTCCTCGGGGGCGCCGGCGGCGGCCACGGCCGCGCCGGTGAGCGTGGCCAGCATCTCGCGGACGTTGGTGAGCTGCGCGTTGATGCTGTCGCGGCGGTTGGTGAGGGCCGCGAGCTCGCGCTCGGACTCGCTGCGCACGCGGTCGGCCTTGGCGTTGGCGTCGGCCACGATGTCCTCGGCCTGGCGCTGCGCGGTCTCCACGGTCTGCCGGGCCCGCCGCTCCGCGTCCGTGCGCAGCTTCTCCGCCTCCAGGCGGAGCTGCTCGGCGCGGTGCTCGATCTCCGCGAGCCGCTTCTCCGCCTTCGCCTGACGCGAGGCCAGGTCGCGCTCGGACTGCTCGCGGCGCTTGGCGAGGTTGGTCTCGAAGTCGGCGGCGGCCTGCGCGGCCTTGGCGCGGGTCTCCTCGAAGAGGGAGTCCGCCTCCTCACGCTTGGACTGCGCGTCCTTCTGCGCCTCGCTGCGCAGCGTGCTCGCCTCGGACTTCGCCTTCTCGACGATCCGCGCGCCGTCGTCCTCGGCCTTCGCCTTGCGCTCGGCCGCGAAGGTCTCCGCGTCGTTGCGCACCTGCTGCGCGGCGGACTCGGCCAGCTCGCGGTGCTGCTCGGCGGCCCGGCGGGCCTCCTCGCGCAGGTCCTTCGCCTCCTCCTCGGCGAGGCGAAGGATCTTCTCCACGCGCGCGCCGAGACCCGCGTACGACGGCTCGGAGTCGTTGACCTGAGCCTGCGCGTTCTGCGTTTCGAGGTGGAGCTCCTCGATGCGCTTCTCCAGGGAGGTGATGCGTGCCAGGGCGCTGTCTCGGTCGGCGACGAGCTTGCTGATGCGGTCGTCCACCTGACCGCGGTCGTATCCACGCCGCACGAGCTCGAAGCCGAAGGGGGAGGAAGTGTCGCTCATGGGGTTCCTGTCGAAAGAAGACCGGTGAGGTGATAGGGAGAATCCTAGGGGTGCGGACGGCGTGTCTTCGAGTCATTGCCCGTTTGATCTGGAGAATGACCCCTCATTTGAGTGGCTAGCCGTCAGACTGCTTGCCACTTGAACGAGTTGCGCCCGCGCCCGCCACTGTTTTCGCGCCCCCGTTGTCCTTGCCACTCCCACTGCCCGACGTCGGTGCCTCGAAGGATTCGAGGGCTTCCAACACGTCCTGGACGCGGGAAATCTCCGCGTTGATGTCTTTGCGGCGGCGCACGAGCAACTCGAGTTCCCGCTTGCCGTCATCGATCATTTTCTTCGCCTCGTCGGCCGCCTCCGCGCGCACCCGTTCGGCGTCGCGATCTGCCGCGGTCTTCTTCGCCTCGGCCTCGCGGATCAACCCGTCGGCCTTCTTCACCGCGGCGATCCGAACCTTACTCGCCTCGCTGTTCGCGTCCGACAACAGTTGCTTGACCTTCTTCTCGGCCTGCGCGAGTTGTTCCTCGGCGGCCTTGACGAGCTTGTCCGCCCGCTCGCCCGCGGACTTGAGCGCCTCGGAGGACTCCCGGCGGGCCCGGTCGTGGAGCTTCTCGACCTCACCCTCGACCCGGGTGCGCAACTCCTCCGCCCGCTCCCTTATGGCCGTCGCGTCCCCGCGCGCCTCGGTCAGCATCGTGTTGGCGTCCGTACGCGCCTTCTCCACCCGCTGGCTACCCTCGGCGGTGGCCTCGGCGACGATCCGCTCGGCCTCCTTGCGGGCCGCGCCCACCATGGTGTCGGCCTGCTCCTCGGCCGCCGTCGCCGCCCGCAGCGCCTCCTCCTGGGCCCCGGCGATGAGTTGGTCCGCCTGCTCGGCCGCCTCGGCGCGGCGCTTGGCCGCCGCCGCGCGGGCCGCGTCCACCGTACGCTCCGCCTCGACCTGGGCCTTGGCGAGCAGCCGGTCGGACTCCTCCTGCGCCTGCGACTTGATCTTCTCCGCGGCGACCCGGGTCCGGGTGGCGTGCTCCTGCGCCGAGGTGACCGTCGCCGCCGCCTCGGCCCGCAGCTTGTCGGCCTCCTTGGCCGCCCCCGCCACCAGCCGGTCCGCCTGCGCGGCGGCCTCCGTCCGGCGCTGGCCCGCGGCCTTGCGCACCTCGTCCAGCGTACGGTCGGCCTCCTGCCGGGCGGCGGCCGTGACCTCCGCCGCCTCCGCGCGCGCCTGCTTGGCCTCGGCCGCCACCTCGGCCCGCAGCCGCTCGGCCTCCTTGGTGGCGTCGGCGACGAGCTTCTCGGCCTCCTTCGTCGCCTCGGCGATGAGCCGGTCGGCTTGCTGCGCGGCGTCCGAGCGCAACCGGTTGGCGTCCGTACGGGCCTCGGCGCGCGACCGCGCGGCGTCCTGCTCGGCCGCCGCCAGCGCGTCCGCGGCCTCCGTGCGCAGCCGCTGACCCTTGGCGGTCGCGTCGGCCACCATCCGCTCGGCCTCGGACGTGGCCTTGGCGACCAGCGCGTCGGCCTGCTGGGCCGCGGTGCTCCGCAGCCGGTCGGCCTCCTCGCGGGCGTCGGCCCGCATCCGCTCCGACTCGCCGATGGCCTCCGTGACCGTGCGCTCCGCCAGCGCCTTGGCGGCCTCGGACTCCTCGCGTGCCTCCCGGCGCACCCGCGCCGCGTCGCTGGAGGCCCGCTCCCGCTCCGCGTACGCGTCGGCGCGCACCCGGTCCGCCTCGCCCTGCGCCTCGGTACGGGTCCGCTCGGCCGCGTGCTCGGCCGCCGAACGCAGCCCCGCGACCTCCGCCTCGGTCTGCTCCTGAAGCCCCGCGACGGCGTCCCGTACCTGCTGCGCGGTCTGCTCGGCCGTGGAGACCAGCTCGCTCGCCCGCTGCTCGGCCTCGTCGCCGAGCCGCTGCGCCTCGGCCTGCGCCTCCGCCACCCGCTTACGGGCCGAGGCCAGCAACTCCTCGCTCTGCTCCTGGGCCCGCGCGCGCTCGCGCTCGGCCTCGCCACGGGCGTCGGCGAGCAGCTCCTCGGCCTCCCGGCGCCGCCGGGCCGCCTCCTCCTGGGCGGCGGCCAGCGCCTCGGCCGCCTCGCTGGCCAACCGCTCGGCGGCGGCCTTGGCCTCCGCGCGCACCCGGTCGGCCTTCTCCTGCGCCTCGCCGCGCAGCCGCTCGGCCTCCGTCGCGGCCTCGCTCCGCAGCCGGACCGCGACCGCCTCGCCCTCCGCGCGGGCGTTGGACGCGTCCGCGGTGGCCTCGTCGCGCAGCCGCTGGGCCGCGGCCTCGGCCTGCTCCTGGAGGGCCCGCAGCCGCTCGGCCGACTCGGCCCGCAGCCGCTCGGTCTCCTCGGTCGTCTCCCGGCGCAGCCGCTCCGCCTCGGCCCGCGCCTCGCGCAGCGCCTCCTCGGCGGCGGCCACCCGCTGCTCGGCCTCGCCGTGCAGCCGCGCCCACTCCGCCTCGGCCTCCGCGCGCCGCTCGGCGGTGGTGCGCTCCGCCTCCTCGCGCAGCCGCTGGGCCGCCTCGGCCGCCTCCGACCTGATCTTGCCGGCGCCCTCCTCGGCGGCGGCCACCAGGTCCTCGGCCTCGCCACGAGCGCGCTCCAACGCCTCCTCGGACTGCTTGCGCAGCGCCGTGGCCCGCTCGATGGCCTCCGTGCGCACCCGCTCGCCCTCGGCGCTCGCGCTGGCCCGGCTCTCGGCGGCGTCCGCCTTGGCCTTGGTGAGCAGCTCCTCGGCGGTCTTGGCCGCCTCCTCGATCTGCTGGAGCGCGTCCCGGCGGGCCTCGCCACGGATCTTCTCGCCCTCGGCGACCGCGTCGGCCCGCAACTGCTCGGCCTCGCCGCGCAGCCGCCTGGCCTCCTCCTGGAGTTCGACGGTCTTGGCGCGGTACTCCTTGGTGTCGTCCTTGGCCGCGCCCTTGAGCTGCTCGGCCGTGTCGTGCGCGGCCTCGCGCAGTTGGTCGGCCTCGCGCTCGGCCTCGGTCCTGATCCGCTCGGCCTCCGCGGCGGCGGCCTTGGTGGCGGCCTTGGCGTCCTCGGCGGCCTTGCTGAGCATCTCCTCGGCGGTGCGGGCCGCCTTGGCCAACTGGGCCGCGGCGTCCTCGGCCGCCTCGGCGCGCGCCTTCTCCTGCGCCTCGGCGACCAACCGCTCCGCCGTGGCGCGGGCGTCGTCCCGAAGCTGCTCGGCCTCGGCCCGCAGCGCCTCGGCCTCCTTGGTGGCCTCGCCGACCAGCCGGGCGATCTCCGCCTTCGCCGTACGGGTGCGCTGCTCGTTGTCCGACTCGGCGGCCGAAAGCCGCGCCGCCGCCGCCTCCTTGGCCTCGGACAGCAGCTTCTCGGCCTCGCTGCGCGCCTCGCGCAGCGTCGCGTCGGCCTCCTGCATGCGCTGCTCGGCGCCGCGGGTCAGCTCGGTGGCCTGCCGGCGGGCCTGCTCGGCCTCGGTGGTGGTGCTCGTGCGGAGCTGCTCGGCGTGGTCGGTGGCCTCCTGGGCCTGCGTGGACGCCGCGGTCAGCAGCCGCTCGGCGTCGGTGCGGGCCCGGCGCAGGATCGCTTCGGCTTCCGAGCGGGCGCTCTCCGCCTCCGCGTTCAGCCGCTCCCTGGCCTGCTCCGCCAGTCGCTGGGCCTCGGCGCGCGCGGCGGCGAGCGCCTGGTCGGCCTCGGCCCGCGACTCGTCGAGCAGCCGCCTGGCCTGGGCCTCGGTACGGGCGCGCAGTTGCTCGGCCCAGGCCACGTTCTCGTTGACGTGCGACTCGACCGTGGCGCGCCGCTCCGCCAACTCCTCGTCGAGGCGCTGGCGGCGGGCGACGGCCTCGGCGTGCAACTCGGCCTCAAGGCGCGACTGGCGCTCGGCCTGCTCCTGGAGCAGCCGCTGGGTCTGCGCGCGCACGTCGCGCAGCTCCCGCTCGGCGTCCGCGCGGAGCTGGTCGGCCTGCGCCTGGGCGTTCCGCAGGAGCTGCTCGGCCTGGTAGCCCAGGTCGGCGCTGTCGTACGCGGGACGGGACGCGATGGTGCGGCGCGCCTCGTGCAGCTTGGCGCGCAGGACTTCGACCTGGTAGCCGAGGTCGTCGGCGTGCTGGACGGCCTTCTCTCGCTCGGTCTTCAGCCGTTCCATCTCGGCTTCGAACTGCGAAAGGTGATCGTCAGGCTCGTAGCGGTCGTAGCCCCGCACTGCGCGGTCCCATCCGTCCCCTGGTCGCGTCGGTGGCCTGCCCCGCCCCGGGTCCCGGGTGGTGCACAGGGCTGGCCCTTCCGAAGAAATGGTGTCAGATCATCGGCGTAGCATGGGCCGAGCCCCCAACCCGCGCCCCGGCCGAGCTTGCACTCTACCGGCCTGGGGAGGGGTGAGTCAGTGTTCGGTCTGCTCGGGGGAGGCGGAGGTCACCAGTTCCGTCAGCACACCGTGGCAGTCCTTGGGGTGCAGGAAGGTGATCCGCGAGTCCATCGAGCCGCGTCGCGGCTGCTCGTACAGGACGCGCACGCCCTTGTCGCGGATGTCCGCGGCGTCCGCGTCCACGTCGGCGGTGCCGAACGCGATGTGGTGCACGCCCTCGCCGTTCTTGGCCAGCCACTTGCCGACCGCGGAGTCCTCGCGGGTGGGTTCGAGGAGCTGGAGGTAGGAGGCGCCGCCGTCGGACGTCTCGTTGATCTTGAGCATGGCCTCGCGTACCCCCTGCTCCTCGTTGACCTCGGAGTGGAACACCTCGAAGCCGTACGTGGCACGGTAGAACTCGACGGTCTTGTCGAGGTCGAAGCAGGCGATCCCGATGTGGTCGATTCTCGTCAGCATTCCCCCAGTGCACCGCCGGCACGGTCGATTACGCAACGTGCGCGCGATCACATCCTCGCGCCGATGACCTGTCGCGTACCGCTCAGTACATTGACGGATAACCCTCGTTAACATCCCTGACGCTTCCGAAGGGGCCGCACCATGACTGGAACGACCGGCACTACCTCTGTGATCGTCGCAGGCGCTCGCACGCCCATGGGCCGCCTCCTCGGCTCGCTGCGCACCTTCTCCGGAGCCGACCTGGGCGGCTTCGCCATCAAGGCCGCGCTCGACCGCGCCGGCATCGGCGGTGACCAGGTGCAATACGTGATCATGGGCCAGGTGCTGCAGGCCGGCGCCGGGCAGATCCCGGCCCGCCAGGCGGCCGTCAAGGCCGGCATCCCGATGAGCGTGCCCGCGCTCACCGTCAACAAGGTCTGCCTCTCCGGGCTCGACGCGATCGCGCTCGCCGACCAGCTCATCCGCGCCGGCGAGTTCGACATCATCGTCGCCGGCGGCCAGGAGTCGATGACCAACGCCCCGCACCTGCTGCCGAAGTCCCGCGAGGGATTCAAGTACGGCGCCGTTCAGATGCTGGACGCCATGGCGCACGACGGGCTCACCGACCCCTTCGACGACATCGCGATGGGCGCCTCCACCGAGCACCACAACACGCGCCTGGGCATCGGCCGCCCCGAGCAGGACGAGATCGCCGCCCGCTCCCACCAGCGGGCCGCCGCCGCGCAGAAGAACGGCCTGTTCGAGGCCGAGATCACGCCGGTGGAGATCCCGCAGCGCAAGGGCGAGCCGGTGGTCTTCAGCCAGGACGAGGGCATCCGCGCGGACACCACCGTCGAGGGCCTGGCCAAGCTGCGCCCGGCGTTCGACAAGTCCGGCACCATCACCGCCGGCAGCTCCTCGCAGATCTCCGACGGGGCCGCGGCCGTCGTCGTGATGAGCCGCGCCAAGGCCGAGGAACTGGGCCTGGAGTGGATCGCCGAGATCGGCGCCCACGGCAACGTCGCGGGGCCGGACAACTCGCTCCAGTCGCAGC
The DNA here is from genome assembly GCF_057766585.1 of Streptomyces sp. MGP-BFMKR1. Classification (NCBI taxonomy): domain Bacteria; kingdom Bacillati; phylum Actinomycetota; class Actinomycetes; order Kitasatosporales; family Streptomycetaceae; genus Streptomyces; species Streptomyces sp. MGP-BFMKR1. The sequence continues at coordinate 2,447,106 of NZ_CM173408.1, read as the reverse complement.
CCTCGAACGCCATCAACCACGCCCTGGGCAAGGAGGGCCTCACCGTCTCCGACCTCGACCTGATCGAGATCAACGAGGCGTTCGCCTCCGTCGCCTTCCAGTCAATGAAGGACCTCGGCGTTTCGGCGGAAAAGGTGAACGTCAACGGTGGCGCGATCGCCCTCGGCCACCCGATCGGCATGTCCGGCGCCCGCCTGGTGCTGCACCTGGCCCTCGAACTCAAGCGGCGCGGTGGCGGCGTGGGCGCGGCGGCGCTGTGTGGCGGCGGCGGCCAGGGTGACGCCCTGATCGTGCGGGTGCCCAGGAAGTAGCGGGCGCCCCCGCTCGCACCCGCTCCGCCGGCCCGGCCCGTACCAGCGCGCCGGCAGCCCGGTCCGTACACGCGACAAGGAGAACGGCACGATGGTGGACGTCCCCGACCTGGTGGAACAGGCGAGGCAGGGCAGGCCGCGCGCGGTGGCCCGGCTGATCTCGCTGGTGGAGGGGGCGTCCCCGCAACTGCGCGCGGTGATGGCGGCGCTCGCCCCGCTGACCGGGAACGCCTACGTCGTGGGCCTGACCGGCTCGCCCGGCGTCGGCAAGTCCACCTCGACCTCGGCGCTGATCACCGCGTACCGGAAGATCGGCAAGCGGGTCGGCGTGTTGGCCGTCGACCCGTCGTCGCCGTTCTCCGGCGGCGCGCTGCTCGGCGACCGGGTGCGGATGAGCGACCACGCCTCCGACCCCGGCGTCTACATCCGCTCCATGGCCACCCGCGGCCACCTCGGCGGCCTGGCCTGGTCGGCGCCGCAGGCGATCCGGGTGCTGGACGCCGCGGGCTGCGAGGTGATCCTCGTGGAGACCGTGGGCGTCGGCCAGTCGGAGGTGGAGATCGCCTCGCAGGCCGACACCAGCGTGGTGCTCCTGGCGCCCGGCATGGGCGACGGCATCCAGGCGGCGAAGGCCGGCATCCTGGAGATCGGCGACGTGTACGTGGTCAACAAGGCCGACCGCGAGGGCGCCGACGCCACCGTGCGCGAGCTGAACCACATGCTCGGCCTGGGCGAGGCGCGCGCGGCCGGCGACTGGCGGCCCCCCATCGTGAAGACGGTGGCGGCCCGCGCCGAGGGCGTGGACGAGGTCGTGGAGGCGCTGGAGAAGCACCGCGCGTGGATGGAGGAGCGCGGCATCCTCGCCGAGCGCAGGAGCCGGCGCGCGGCCCGCGAGGTCGAGACGATCGCGGTCACGGCGTTGCGCGAGCGGATCGGCGACCTGCGCGGCGACCGCCGGCTGAGCGCCCTGGCCGACCGCATCGTGCGCGGCGAACTGGACCCGTACGCCGCGGCGGACGAACTGATCGCGGGCCTGACGCAGGGGGGCTGACGCGGGGGCTGGCGTGAGGGGCGTCCGTAGGGTCGCTGGACGGCCGCTGCGCGGCTGCCGTACGGGCCGTCGCGGGGGCTCGCCGAGGCCGTCGCGGGGTGGCGGACACCCCGCGCGGCCCCCTCTTGAAGCGCACGCTCGCACGGGGGGCGTACGCCCGCACGAGAGCGCCGGCCCAGGACCCCGCCCCGGGGGTACGGGCGGGGTCCTGGGGGTTCTGAAGGGCCATCACGAGTGGCCCGCTGGAGCGAAGTTGCCGGCGCGGGCGGGGCGTGCGCCGGGCGGCGTCGCGCCCGTGGGACGACCGTCAGGCGTCGGAGTCGTCAGGACCATCCGAGTCGTCGGAGCCATCCGAGCCGTCGCGGTCGTCGGCGTCGGCGGCGTCGTCAGGGTCGTCCGCGTTGTCAGCGTCGTCGTCCGCCTGCCAGGTGGCCTTGCCGGACGCCAGGTCCACGGCCAGCTCGCGCTCGTCGTCACCGTCGCCCTTGGCCAGGACGTCCACCTCCCAGGACGGCCGTGGGCCGTCGCCGAGCTCCACCGAGGTCACCGTGCCGGGCGCGGTCCGCAGCGCGCCGCGCGCCGCGTCGGCCGCGGAGACCTTCGCCCCGCGCAGCGCCTCCCGCGACACGGTCGAGTGGTCCTCGTCGTCGCGCCCCTGGTGCGTGACCTTGCCACTGTCGCCGTCCAGCGTCAGCTCGTACCAGTGGCCGTCCGAGCCGAGGATGTCCACGTCCCACAGCGCGCGGGCGCCGTCGTCCGCGTCGAGCTCGGCCGCGACCACGGTGCCGGGCCTGGCCTTGAGCGCGGCGTCCACGGCCTCCTGCGCGGTGACCTTCGCCCCGCGCAGCGCCCGCCCCTCGGCGACGTCCTCCCGGTCGTCGGCGCCGTCGCTGTCGTCGTCGGCATCGCTCGCGGCGCCGTCGTCACCCGCGTCCCGGCCACCCTGGTCACCCCGGTCGTCTCGGTCATCGCTGTCGTCCCGCGCGTCCCGGTCGTCCCGCGCGTCGTCGGTGCCGTCCTGGGCCCGGTCCGCGTCGTCCCGGTCCGCGTCGTCGCGGTCCGTGGCGTGGGCCCGGGTCGGGCTGGCGGGCGCGTCGTCGCCGTCGTGGGCCAGGGCCACCGCCGACGCGGTGCCGCCGCCGATGAGGACCGCCGCCGCGGCGGTGGCGATGGCGAGGTTGCGCTTCATGAGGGTTCCTCCCGGATGGTGCTCGGCCGGTCGTTGACGTCTCCCACCTTCGCGCGGCGATGCTGAACGCAGGCTGAAGGCGGCTGAAGGCGTCTTCAGGTTCCGTTTGCGAGGCTGTGCGCATGCGCCTGTTGATCGTGGAGGACGAGAAGCGGCTCGCCCTGTCCCTGGCCCGTGGGCTGACCGCGGAGGGCTTCGCCGTGGACGTGGTGCACGACGGGACCAGCGGGCTGCACCGGGCCGGCGAGGGCACGTACGACCTGGTCGTGCTGGACATCATGCTGCCGGGCATGAACGGCTACGCGGTCTGCGCGGCGCTGCGCGCCGCCGGCAACGAGGTGCCGATCCTCATGCTGACCGCCAAGGACGGCGAGTACGACGAGGCCGAGGGCCTGGACACCGGCGCCGACGACTACCTGACCAAGCCGTTCTCGTACGTCGTGCTGCTCGCCCGGGTGCGCGCGCTGTTGCGCCGGCGCGGCGCCGGCGCGGCCCCGGTGCTGCGGGTGGGGGAGTTGGCGGTGGACCGCGCCGCGTACCGGGTGCGGCGCGCGGACGTCGAGATCGCGCTGACCGCCCGGGAGTTCGCGGTCCTCGAACAACTGGCCGTCCGCGCGGGCGAGGTGGTCTCCAAGGCGGACATCCTGGAGCACGTGTGGGACTTCGCGTACGAGGGCGACCCGAACATCGTGGAGGTCTACGTCAGCGCGCTGCGCCGCAAGCTGGGCCCCGGGCTGATCGAGACCGTGCGCGGCGCCGGCTACCGGCTGGTGGACCGTGGCTAGGGGCGTGCGCGGGGCGCTCGGGTCGGTCCGGGCGCGGGCGACCATCGGCGCCAGCGTGGTGGTCGCCCTGGCCCTCGTGCTGGCCGGGATCGTCGTGCTCGGCGTGCTCCGGGACAACCTGCGGGAGCAGACCACCCTCCAGGCGGACGTGCGGGCCCGGGAGGTCGCGGCCCGGCTGGCGGCCGGCGCCCGCCTCGAACTGGACGACGACCCGCCGGTGCAGGTGGTGGACGAGGACGGGCGGGTACGGGCCGTGAGCGAGGACCTCACGCGCATCACCGGCACCGGCCACGCCGGCGTGCGCGCCGTCGCCCCGCCCGAGCGCCCGGCCCCGTCCCCCACCGCCCGGCCCACCCCCGGCCGCACCCCGGAGCGCGACGACGACCCCGACGAGCGGGACGGCCAGGACGAGCGGGAGGTCCCGGAGCAGGGGGAGGGCCGCGCGGACCCCGACGAGGACGCCGATCCGGAGGACGACGCCGCCCGGGAGGCCGCCGACGAGGCCGCCGAGGACGCCGCGGAGGAGGCGGCCGAGGCCATCGAGCGCGGCGAGAGCCCGCACCAGGCGCTGCCCGGGCAGGGCGAGATCCACGACGGGGCCACCCACCACGAGGGGTCGGCCACGGTGGACGGGGAGCGGCGGGAGTACCGGTTCGCCGCCGTTCGCGTGACCACCCCGCTGGACGAGTCCCTGACCGTCTACGCCGGCGCCCCGCTGGCCACGGAGCGGGACGCGGTGGGCACCGTGCGCCGCGCGATGCTGATCGGACTCCCGGCGCTGCTCGCCGTCGTCGCGGCCGTGACCTGGCTGGTCACCCGGCGCGCGCTGCGCCCGGTGGAGGGCATCCGGCGCGAGATGGCGGCCATCACCGCCAGCGCCGACCTGTCCCGACGGGTGCCCGAGCCGCAGGCCAGGGACGAGGTGGCGCGCCTGGCGGTGACCACCAACGAGACGCTGGCCGCGCTGGAGGGCTCGGTCGAGCGGCAGCGCCGCTTCGTCGCGGACGCCTCGCACGAACTGCGCAGCCCGATCGCCAGCCTGCGCACCCAGCTCGAGGTGGGCGTGGCCCACCCGGAACTGCTGGACCCCGAGGGCGCGGTCGCCGACGTGGTGCGGCTCCAGCACCTGGCGGCCGACCTGCTGCTGTTGGCCCGCCTGGACGCGGGGGAGCGGCCGGTGCGCGGCCGGGTGGCGCTGGCGGAGCTGGTGCGCGCGGAGGTGGCGCGGCGGGTGGGCGACGGGGTCGCCGTACGCGCCGACGAGCTGGCCGACATCGACGTCAGCGGCTCGCGCGGGCAACTGGCCCGGGTCCTGGGCAACCTGCTGGACAACGCCCAGCGGCACGCGGAGCACGCGGTCGAGGTGTCGGTGCGGAGGGAGCGCGACGCCCGGGGCGCGTGGGCCGTGCTGGCCGTCGCCGACGACGGGGCCGGCGTGCCGGAGGCCGAGCGGGAGCGGATCTTCGAGCGCTTCGTACGGCTCGACGACGCGCGCAGCCGCGACGACGGCGGCGCCGGGCTCGGCCTGGCCATCGCGCGCGACGTGGTGGCGCGGCACGGCGGCACCCTGACGGTGCGCGAGGCCGCGGCGGGCGGCGCCTGCTTCGAGGTGCGGCTGCCCGGCGCGGCCCCGGCCGGGACACCGGGCGCGCGGGGGGCCGGGGCCGAGGGCTGAGCGGCGGGCCGGTAGCCTCTGCGCCGTGTAGTGACGGTTGAGACGCCTCGATGCCCCGGCGCCGTACGAGCCCTGCTCCGGCGCCCGCTCGACGTGTCCGCGCTGCCGCGAGGAGCGCCCGCCCCTCCGCGCCCCCTCGCGCCCTCGCCCCTCCGCCCGCCTCCGCGCCCGTCGGCGCCCTCGACGATCGGACGACCATGACCGACGCCCCGCTCCCCGACCACGACGCCCCTGACAGCCACACCCCCGACCACGAAGCCCGTGACCACGGCACCCCCGACCACCACGCCCCCGGCCTCGACGCCACCGACCGGGCCTTCCTCGACCACGTCGCCGACCGGCTCGCGGCCCTGCCGGCCGTGCGGGCCGTCACCCTGGGCGGCTCGCGCGCCGACGGCTCGCACACCCCGGACAGCGACTGGGACCTGGCCGTGTACTACCGCGGCGGCTTCGACCCGGCCGACCTGCGCGCCGTCGGCTGGCCCGGCGAGGTCTCGGGGATCGGCGACTGGGGCGGCGGCGTCTTCAACGGTGGCGCCTGGCTCACCGTGGACGGGCGCCGCGTGGACGTCCACTACCGGGACCTGGACGCCGTCGAGCACGAGGTGGCCGAGGCCCGCCAGGGGCGGTTCCGCTGGGAGCCGCTGATGTTCCACCTCGCGGGCGTCCCCAGCTATCTGGTGGTCGCCGAACTCGCCCACAACCGGGTGCTGCGCGGCACCCTGCCCCGCCCCGCCTACCCGGCGGCGCTCCGCGCGGCGGCCCCGCCCGTCTGGCGCGAGCGGGCGACCCACACGCTGGCGTACGCCGACGCCGCGCACGCCCGGCGGGGACAGCTCACCGAGGTGGCCGGGGCGCTGGCGACCGCCGCCGCGTACACCGCGCACGCCGTGCTCGCCGGCCGGGGCGAGTGGATCACCAACGAGAAGCGGCTGCTCCAGCGGGCGGGGCTGCGGCCCGTCGACGCGCTGGTGGCCGGGGTGCGCCCGGAGCCGGCGGCGCTGAGCCGGGCGATCGGTCAGGCGCGGGAGCTGTTCGAGGCGGCCCGTTGAGCGAGGTCCCGTCGGGCGCGTGGCTGCCCGACGGGACCGATCGCAAGTCCTAGCCGATCTTGCGTCGGGTGCGCAGGTGCTCCGCGACGGGCGCGAGGGAGCCGTAGAGCGCGTCGATCCCGCTGGCACCGAGCAGGTCGATGAAGTGCTGCCGCACCGAGGCGACGTGGTGCGGGGCGACCTCGCGCATCGTCTCCCAGCCGCGGTCGGTGAGGACCGCGTACAGCCCGCGCCGGTCCGACTCGCAGTTCTCGCGGCGGACCAGGCCCGCGTTCTCCATCCTGGTGATCTGGTGGGAGAGGCGGCTCTTGGACTGGAGGGTCGCGGCGGCGAGGTCGCTCATCCGCATCCGGTGGTCCTCGGACTCCGAGAGGTTCACCAGGATCTCGTAGTCGTTGTTCGTCAGGCCGAACGGTTGCAGGTCCCGTTCGAGCTGGTGCATGAGCAGACGGCTGACGTCCAGGTGGGCGCGCCAGGCGCGCTGTTCCTCGTCGTTGAGCCAGTTGGTGCCGGTCTCGGTCTCCATGTGATTGATTCTACCTAAAGAAGTTGAATTCTGAACCAATGGATGTATGCGGCTGCTTGAGGTCACGCGTTCGACGTTACACTCCGCAGGCTACCGATCACGAACCGGTACCCCCGCCTGGTCGGGGGAGGCGCCGGTGGCGATCTCGGCCATGAGTTGCTCCGTTGACTGCAGGAGCACGGTGCCCGCTCCCACGAACTCAAACTGGTGCTCCTCGCCGGAGGTTCCGCCGAATCCGGTATGCGCCCGCACGCCACCGAGGAAGCCCCGCAGGTACTGGTGGTCGTAGTGGTGACAGGGCGAGGGACAGTCGGCCCAGCCCACCAGGGCCTGCGGGTCGACGCGCAGCGGCGGCTCCATGAAGACCACGGGCCCGTTGGACGCCGCGACGAACGTGCCGGTGCCGATCAGCGTCAGGAAACCGGGCACGATCGACTGCTTCAGCGACAGGGACGGCTGGAAGGCGAGCAGGTTGCCGGAGCGGATCGTCAGGTTTCCGTCGTCGAGGTCGTACGAGTTGACGTCGAAGGCCCGGTCCGCGAGGACCATCTTCCCGCGCCCCTCGGCCACCACCCAGTCGGCGGCGTGCAGGGGGGAGTGGAAGCTGCGGGCGATGAGCCGGTCGAGCCGGCCGAGGCCCACGCCGTGGAAGTCGATGTCGCCGTAGTACGCGATCATCTTGCCCCGCTGGAGGAACCACTGGCCGTCGAGCGCCACGCTGAAGGCGTACGCGTTGACGTTGTCGCTGGCCGGCAGCGAGTGCGCGTCGAAGACGACAGGGCTGGTCAAAGCTTCTCCTCGGACGCCTGGACGTACACCGTGCCGGTGCCTGACAGGGCGAGCTGGAACCCCTCGCCCGAACCGCGGCCGACCAGCTCGCGCCAGCCGATCGCGGTGGTGAGCTTGTTGCGGACCTTGCCGCGGTGGGCGACGTACGCCTGCGGGTCCACGTGGACCTCGCGGCCCGGGATGATCGGCAGCTCGATGACGCCACCGTGCGCCATCACCGCCACCGAACCGTGCCCCTCCAGGGTCGTGGTGAACAGGCCCTGCCCGGAGACCTGGCCGCGCACCATGCCCATCACGCCGCCCTGCGAGCCCATGAACATCGTGCCCTGGCGCAGCGTGCCGTCGAAGGCGAGCAGCCGGTCCGCCTCCACGTACAGCGTGTCCCCGCTCAGGTCGACCACCTGCACGTAATGGCCGCCGTGCCCGAACAGCACCGTGCCGTTGCCCTCCACCGTCATCAGCGGCGTTGCCTCGTTCGCCACCCGGCGCCCGATCATCGACATCACGCCGCCCTGGCCGCCGGTGATGCTCGGCGTGAACGCGACCTCGCCCCGGTAGGCGAGCATCGCCCCGCGCTGGCTGAACATCGTCTGCCCGGGCGTGATCGCGGCCTCCACGATCCGCGAGTTGACCATCGTGAACGGCATCAGACCTCACCGCCGACCGTGTCGCGCTCGCTGGGCTGTACGTACACCAGGCCCTCGCCCTCGAAGCGGATCTGGAACGCCTCCCCGGAACCCTCGCCTATCAACGTCCGGAAGTTGACGCCCGACTGGAAGTGCTGCTGGAGGCGGCCGGTGTGCGCGACGTAGGCGCCCGGGTCCACCCGCAGCGGGTACTCCGGCGTCACGCGCAGCACGACCGCCTCGCCGGCCGAGACGAGCGCGGCCTGCCCGCTGCCCTCGACGGTCGTGGTGAACAGGCCGTTGCCCTGGGAGGCGCCGCGCAGCCCGGTGAACGTGGTGCCGGTACGCAGGGCGCCGTCCGCGCACAGCAGGTTGCTCGCCTCGACGTACAGCTTCTCGCCGTGCAGCGTGACCAGGTTGATCTCGCTGGCCCGGTCGGCGAAGTAGCAGGTGCCGTGTCCCTTGACCTCCATGACCTCCATCTGTTCGCCGGTGAGCCGCCGGGTGACCATCCCCCGCAGACCCTCCCCGCCGCCGGTCTTCTTCTTGAAGGTCATCTCGCCGTCGTACGCCACCATCGAGCCCTTCTTGGCCTTGACGGTGTCACCGGTCAGGTCGACGGCGAGGACCTTGCTCCCGTGGAGCCGAAAGTGAGCCACACAGGGGACGCTATCGCTCGCGACCGGCACCGCACAGGTCCCACCGGGCCGCCGGTCGCCCGCTGGTGGGCGCGGTGCGGCCCGGACCCCGGGGCAGTGATCGTCCGGGTAACTGTCACAATGGCAGGGCTTGTGAAGGCGGGCACAAGGGGTGCCCGTCCCGCCCTCGTGACTGAAGGTGCCCCCGTGGACATCAAGACCGCCTCCGCCCTGCGCCGGCTCCGCCTGGTCTCCGCGCCGGAGGCCATCTCCTTCCTGCTCCTGCTCGTGTGCTCGGTCCTCAAGCGCACCACCGACTTCAACGCGGTGCCGGTGATGGGCGCGGTGCACGGCATCCTGTTCGTGCTGTACGTGATCTTCTGGGCCGACGCCTGGAACCGGACCAAGTGGCCGGTGGGCACCGCCGCCCTGTACTTCGTGCTCTCCGTGCTGCCCACCGGCGGCTTCTTCGCCGAGCGCAAGCTCAAGCGCGAGGCCGAGGCCGGGGTCATCGCGGCCCGGGCGCGCAAGGAAGGGATCGTGAACGCGTGATCGTCGCCTTCTCCGTCACCCCGCTCGGCGTCGGCGCGGACGTCGGTGAGTACGTCGCCGACGCCGTGCGGGTGGTGCGCGAATCCGGTCTGCCGAACCACACCGACGCGATGTTCACCTCCGTCGAGGGGGAGTGGGACGAGGTCATGGACGTCGTCCGACGGGCCGTCGCGGCGGTCGAGGCCCGCGCCCCGCGCGTCAGCCTGGTACTCAAGGCCGACCTCCGGCCCGGCGTCGTGGACGGGCTCACCTCCAAGGTGGAGACCGTCGAGCGACACCTGACCCAGGGCTGACGACACGGCCCGGCCTGGCCTCAGGTCGTACGGGAACGTCGGACCCTGGTATGACGTAAGGGCGCCCCTACCTGACCTAGTGTCACGGTCATGAAGAAGATCACCCGCGGTCTGGCGACCGCGATCGTGACCATGGCCATCGCCGTGCCGGCCACCCTGACCGGCACGGCCTCGGCCGACCAGCGGACCTCCGGCGCGCCGGCCGTCGACCGGGCCGCCCCGTTCGCCGAGGTCGCGCCCGGAGCCCACGCCACCGGCGACGCCAAGCACCAGAAGAAGGGCGTCCGCCTCGCGCTCCCGCGGCCCACGGGCAGGTACGCCGTCGGCCGCGACACCCTCCACCTCGTGGACGAGCACCGCAAGGACCCCTGGGTCCCGACCGCCGACCGCGAGCTGATGACCTCGGTCTACTACCCGGCCAAGCCCGGCACCGGCAGCCGGGCCGGCTACGGGACCTATGCCGAGGCCAAGGCCGTGCTCGACGCCCAGCCGGACATCGGCAAGCTCGTCACGCCCCGCGAACTCAGCTCCACCCGCACCAACGGCCGCGAGGACGCCCGCCCGCTGCGCGCCGGCGGCCCCTATCCGCTGGTGGTGCTCTCGCCCGGGTACACCATGCAGCGCTCCTCGCTCACCGTGCTGGCCGAGGAGCTGGCCAGCCGTGGTTACGTGGTGGCCACCGTGGACCACGCGTACGAGTCGGGCGGCTCCAGCTTCCCCGGCGGGCGGCTGCTCGACTGTGTCTCCTGTGACCTGGTGAACCCGCCCGAGGAGGTGCACCTGGTCTCCGACGGCCGGGCCAAGGACGTCTCCTTCCTGCTGGACGAGCTGTCCGGGCCGAAGGCCAGTTGGCGGCACGCCGATCTGATCGACGACCGACGCATCGGCATGGCCGGCCACTCCATCGGCGGCGCGGGCACCGCGGCGGCGATGGCCACCGACCCGCGGGTGCGGGCCGGGGTCAACCTGGACGGCACCCTCTTCACGCCGATTCCCGACAAGGGCCTGGACGGGCGGCCGTTCATGCTGGTCGGCAGCGACCCGAAGCTGACGCCGCCGAACCCGGAGGACACCACCTGGGAGGACGGCTGGAAGCGCCTGGACGGCTGGAAGCGCTGGCTGACCGTCACCGACGCCGGCCACCTCAGCTTCACCGACTGGCCCGTCCTGGCCCAGCAGTTCGGCTACCAGGACCCGATGGCCCCGCTGTCCGGGACCCGCTCCCAGCAGATCACCCGGGCCTACGTGGGCGCCTTCTTCGAGCAGCACCTGCGCGGCGTGCCGCAGCCGCTGCTCGACGGACAGAGCCCGGCCCACCCGGAGGTGGTCTTCGAGCGCAAGGGCTGACGCCGCCCGGCGGGGCCCCGCCCCGCCACGGCCCGGTCCACGCGCGGCGCTCCGCCCCGCCGGCCGACGGGGCGGGGTGCGGCGCCCGAAGTCTGAGACGGGGCTGACCGCCATATGACCGGCCGGTAGGGTCGGTGGCGTGGCAAAACCGCTCAGTCTCGCCTTCGATCCCATCGCCCGGGCCGACGAACTCTGGCAGGAGCGCTGGGGCTCCACGCCGTCGATGGCCGCCATCACCTCGATCATGCGCGCCCAGCAGATCCTGCTGGGCCAGGTCGACGCGGTGGTCAAGCCGTACGGCCTGACCTTCGCGCGCTACGAGGCGCTGGTGCTGCTCACCTTCAGCCAGGCCGGTGAGCTGCCCATGTCGAAGATCGGCGAGCGGCTGATGGTCCACCCGACCTCGGTCACCAACACGGTGGACCGGCTGGTGAAGTCGGGCCTGGTGGCCAAGCGCCCGAACCCGAACGACGGTCGGGGGACCCTGGCCTCGATCACCGACAAGGGGCGCGAGGTGGTGGAGGCGGCCACCAAGGACCTGATGGACATGGAGTTCGGGCTCGGGGCCTACGACGCGCGGCAGTGCGCGGAGATCTTCGCCCTGCTGCGGCCGCTGCGCGTGGCGTCCGGCGACTTCGCCGCCGAGGCCGCCGGGCCCCCCGCGACCGACACCACCCACGAGGCCGACACCGCCCCCGCGACCGCCCCCGATGCCGCCCCCGCGACCGGCCCCGACGCTGCCCTCGCGACCGCACCCGACACCGCCCACCACGGCACCGCTCGCACGCCGCGCTGAACCGCCGCGCCCCCGACCCGGCCCGGCCAAGATCCGTCCGGTACGGGCGGTTACGCTCGATCTCATGAAGCGAAGCGTGTTGACCCGCTACCGGGTGATGGCCTACATCACCGCCGTGATGCTGCTGGTGCTCTGCACCTCCATGATCTTCAAGTACGGCTTCGACAAGGGCGCCGACGCGACCCTGGTCATCTCGCAGATCCACGGCGTGCTGTTCATCATCTACCTGATCTTCGCCTTCGACCTGGGGCAGAAGGCCAGGTGGCCGTTTGGCCGGCTGCTGTGGGTGCTGGTGTCCGGCACGATCCCGACGGCCGCGTTCTTCGTCGAGCGCAAGGTCGCCCAGGACGTCGAGCCGCTGATCGAGGCCCCGGAGGCGGAGCCCGCCCAGGCGTGAGGCCCGGCGCCGGCGGTGGCGGGCGCCGGCGCGCCCGGCCGCAGCGCTCGCCGCTTCTCCCCGCCGTCCCGGTCGCCGTCTCACTGGCTGACCCTCGGGAAAACCGTCCACCCGCCTGTGAAACCGCCGCCACCTGGGCCGATGCCCTCCTCGGCGCCCGCTGTGGGGCGCCGAACGGCGGCGTGACGCAGTTCGCCATCGACAATTACTAGGACGTCCAAGTAAATTTGTGGCATGGACGCCGAAGGCATTGAGGAGGGCCGCCGTCGCTGGCAGGCCCGGTTCGACGCGGCACGCAAGCGCGACGCCGACTTCACCACGCTCTCCGGAGACCCCGTCGAGCCGGTGTACGGCCCGGCGCCAGGCGACACCGTCGAGGGTTTCGAACGCATCGGCTGGCCCGGTGAGTTCCCCTTCACCCGTGGCCTGCACCCCACCGGCTACCGGGGCCGGACCTGGACCATCCGCCAGTTCGCCGGCTTCGGCAACGCCGAGCAGACCAACGAGCGCTACAAGATGATCCTGGACGCGGGCGGTGGCGGCCTCTCCGTCGCCTTCGACATGCCGACCCTGATGGGCCGCGACTCCGACGACGAGCGCTCGCTCGGCGAGGTCGGGCACTGTGGCGTGGCCATCGACTCGGCCGCCGACATGGAGATCCTGTTCAAGGACATCCCGCTCGGCGACGTGACCACCTCGATGACGATCAGCGGGCCCGCCGTGCCCGTGTTCTGCATGTACCTGGTCGCCGCCGAGCGCCAGGGTGTCGATCCGCGCGTGCTCAACGGCACCCTGCAGACCGACATCTTCAAGGAGTACATCGCCCAGAAGGAGTGGCTGTTCCAGCCGGAGCCGCACCTGCGGCTCATCGGCGACCTGATGGAGCACTGCGCCCAGCACATCCCGGCGTACAAGCCGCTCTCCGTCTCCGGCTACCACATCCGTGAGGCCGGGGCCACGGCCGCGCAGGAGCTGGCCTACACGCTGGCCGACGGCTTCGGGTACGTGGAGCTGGGGCTCTCGCGCGGCCTGGACGTCAACACCTTCGCGCCGGGGCTGTCCTTCTTCTTCGACGCGCACCTGGACTTCTTCGAGGAGATCGCCAAGTTCCGGGCGGCCCGCCGCATCTGGGCGCGCTGGATGCGCGACGTGTACGGCGCCACCTCCGAGAAGGCGCAGTGGCTGCGCTTCCACACCCAGACCGCCGGCGTCTCGCTGACCGCGCAGCAGCCGTACAACAACGTGGTGCGCACGGCCGTCGAGGCCCTGTCCGCCGTGCTCGGTGGCACCAACTCGCTGCACACCAACGCGCTGGACGAGACCCTGGCGCTGCCCAGCGAGCAGGCCGCCGAGATCGCGCTGCGCACCCAGCAGGTGCTGATGGAGGAGACCGGCGTCGCCAACGTGGCCGACCCGCTGGGCGGCTCCTGGTACGTCGAGGCGCTGACCGACCGGATCGAGGCCGACGCCGAGAAGATCTTCGAGCAGATCAAGGAGCGGGGCCGGCGCGCGGTGCCCGACGGGCAGCACCCGATCGGGCCGATCACCTCCGGCATCCTGCGCGGCATCGAGGACGGCTGGTTCACCGGCGAGATCGCCGAGTCCGCCTTCCAGTACCAGCAGTCCCTGGAGAAGGGCGAGAAGCGCGTCGTCGGCGTCAACTGCCACCACGGCTCGGTCACCGGCGACCTGGAGATCCTGCGGGTCAGCCACGAGGTCGAGCGCGAGCAGGTGCGGGTGCTCGGCGGGCGCAAGGCCGAGCGTGACGAGGCCGTGGTCAGCGCCTCGCTCGACGCGATGCTCGCCGCCGCGCGGGACGGCTCCAACATGATCGAGCCGATGCTCGCCGCCGTCCGCGCCGAGGCCACCCTGGGCGAGATCTGCGGCGTGCTCCGCGAGGAGTGGGGCGGCTGGACGGAGCCCGTCGGCTTCTGACCGGCGGCCCACCGACAGCGGGACCGGAGGCGGTCCGCACACCCGACGGGGTGCGCGGGCCGCCTCCGGCGTGTCCCGGGCCGGCGCCCCGGCGGCTCAGCCCAGGCGCGCGTACCAGTTCGCGTTCTGCCCGATCGCCCGCAGGTAGGTGTCGCCGTGGTCGCGGTCGCCGTGGTGGGTCACCTTCGCCCGCACCCCGTGCTCGGCCAGCGACCTGACGCAGGAGGTGGTGTTGCCGATGGGCACGTCACGGTCCCCGGTGGAGGTGTGCAGCCGCACCGGCGCGGTGGGGGCCCAGTCGCAGACGCCGTCGTTGCGCTCGATGACCTCGGCGAGCTTGCCGGTCGGGTGCTTGAGCCGCTCGGTCCACTCGTCGGTGAGCAGCGCCCTGATGTTCGGCGCCAGCCCCCTGGCGATCTCCTCCTCCGTGTGGTCGTTGTCGAACAGCGCCTCCACGGTGGAGGCGTAGGGCTCGCGGTAGACCTCGCGCGGGTCGTCGTAGAGGTGGTGCAGCCGGTTCTGGGCGGTGAGGAAGTACGAGAGGTAGTAGACGGCCGAGCTGTCGTCGATGCGGCCGTCGAAGATCGCGGGCAGCTCCTGCCCCGCGATGTCGTACGGGCCGGCCACCGGGGCCAGCGAGCGCACCCGCAGGTGTCGGTCGACGCCCCGGCTCAGCTCGCGGCCCACCGCCATGGCGACCTGGCCGCCCTGCGAGAAGCCGGTCACGTGGACGTCGCGGGTGAGCGTGCGGCCGTGCTGGGCGGCGGCCTGGCGCGCGGCCCGCAGCGCGTCGACGGAGGCCGAGACGGAGGAGGCCGTGTCCACGTACGGGTGGGTGCCGGGCCCGGTGCCAAGCCCCAGGTAGTCGGGGGCGACGGTGGCCCGTCCGCCCGCGCTGTACAGCCACGCGGCCAGCGTGGAGAAGTCGTCGCCGGTGGACGGGGCGCCGCCCCGGTAGGCCATGGTGCCGTGGTGCTCGGCCACCGTGGACAGCCGTTTGCCGCCGCCGTCGGGGAGGGCGAACAGCGCGGACGCGGTGGTGGGCTCGCCGGTCGGGGTGATGGTCGCGTAGGTGAGGCGGTACGTCGAGACGCCGTGGCGCACCGTGGACGCGTCGGTGCCGTTGGCCTCGACGACCCGGGCGATCTCCTCCCGGGACACCTGCTGGAGCGGGGTCACCGACAGCAGGGTGCCGCGCGCCCGGTCGCCGTGCGCCTGCCCGGCGCGGGTCGTGTCGGGCCGGTCGGCGGTCGCCGACGGCGGGGCGGCCAGCGCCGGGGCCGCGCACACGGCGGCGAGCACGGTGGCGGCGACGGCGGTCAGCCCGAGGGCGGGGCGGGAGGTGCGGCTGCTGCGTAAGGTCATGATCAGATCGTTGACCACCGAGCGCCGCGTCACCATCGGGCTAACCCCCGTGTCGGTTGGGGGTTTCCCACCGACGGGTGGTGGTGTGTGCCCCAGCCGGACGTGCGCGCCGGGGCGTTACCCCTGCCGGGCGAGCCAGCGGGCGTTGTCGGAGAGCGCGCCGAGGTAGCTGCGCAGGTGGTCCACGTCGCCGTGCTGGACGACCTCCGGGTGGGCGCCGCGCCGACGCAGCTCGCTCGCGCAGGAGGCGGTGTTGCCGGTCGGCACGTCGCGGTCGCCGGCGGCGGTGTGCAGCCGTACGGGCACCCGGGGCCGCCACTCGCAGACGCCGTCGACGCGCGCGATGACCTCGGCGAGCGCGCCGGTGGGGTGCTGGAGCCGCGCGGCCCACTCCTCGGTGAGCAGGGCGTCGACGGTGGCCGGCAGGTCGCGCGCGACGTCCTCGTCGCTGTGCTCGCCGTCGAACAGCGTCTCCATCCGGTCCGCGTACGGCTGGCGGAAGACCTCGCGCGGGTCGTCGTAGAGGTGGTGCAGCCGGTTCTGGGCGGTCAGGAAGTACGCGAGGTAGTAGACGGCCGAGCCGTCGGCGACGCGGCCGTCGAAGATCGCGGGCAGCTCCTGCCCCGCGATGTCGTAGGGGCCGCTGACGGGCGTCAGCGTGCGCAGCCGCAGGTGCCGGTCGGCGCCGTGGGCGAGGGCGCGGCCGAGGCCCATGGCGACCTGCCCGCCCTGCGAGAAGCCGGTGACGTGCACCTCGCCGGTGAGCGCGCGGCCGAGGCGGGCGGTGGCGGTGCGGGCGGCGCGCAGCGCGTCCAGCGAGGCGGAGACGGAGGAGGCGGTGTCCATGTACGGGTGGGTGCCGGGGCTGGTGCCCAGGCCCAGGTAGTCGGGGGCCACGGTGGCCCGGCCGCTGGCCGCGTACAGGTAGGCGCCGAGCCGGGTGACGTTGTCGCCGACGGAGGGCGCCTCGTCGCGGTGCGAGACGGTGCCGTGCAACTCGGCCACGGTGGACAGCGCGTGGCCGCCGCCGTCGGGGAGGGTGAGCAGGGCGGACGCGGTGGTGGGCTCGCCGGTGGGGGTGATGGTCGCGTACGCGAACCGGTAGGTGGCGATGGCGTGGCGTACGGAGGAGGCGTCCACGCCGTGCTCGGCGACGGCGCGGGCGACCTCGTCCCGGGACAGGCGCGACAGCGGGGTGACCGAGCGCAGGGCGCCACGGCCGTGCTGGACGTGGGTGCTCACGCCCGCGTCGGTGGTGGCCTGGCTGGCCGCGAGCGGGGTCGCTGTCGGGGCCGGGGGAGCGGGGCGCGGTGGGGGAGGGCTGGCCAGCGCGGGCGCGGCGCAGGCGGCGACGAGCAGGGCGGCGGCGACCGTGGTCGCGCCGCGGCGGGGTCTGTGCCCCGGTGCGGCGGCCGGGGGCGGTACGGGACGGTGTCGGGTCATGCCGGGAGCGTGCCCCGTCCCGCCGCCGCGGCATACGCGTCATCCGGCCGTTCGGCGGTCAGCCGGGCGGTGCCGCGGCCGGGTCGCGGGGCGGGTCCGTCGCGGCGGGCGCGGGCGGCGAGGGGTTCGCGGTGGGGGCGCCGTTCGCGACGGCGGTGGCGCCGAGGGTGGCCTGGACGCCGCTGACCACCAGGGTGCTGAAGGTGGCGGCCCACTCGGCGTCCACCGGTTCGGCGCTGACCAGCGCCCGGTGCACGACCGTGCCGGCGATCAGGTCGAAGATCAGGTCGGCCTGGCTGGCGGCCACCGACGGGTCGGCGTCGTAGGGGAGTTCGCCCCTGGCCTGGGCGCGCTCGCGGCCGAGCAGGACCAGCCGCTTCTGCCGCTCCACGATGGCCGACCGGATGCGGTCGCGCAGCGCCTCGTCCCTGGTGGACTCGGCGACCACGGCCATCAGGGCCGTCTTGGTCTCCGGGCGCTCCAGGAGCGCGGCGAACTGGAGGACCACGCCCTCGACGTCGGCGTGCAGGCTGCCCCGGTCGGGCAGCTCCAGGTGTTCGTCGAACAGGTCCGCCACCGCGTCCACAACCAGCTCGCTCTTGCCCGCCCAGCGGCGGTAGAGGGTGGTCTTCGCGACCTTGGCGCGGGCCGCGACGTCGCTCATCGTGAGCTTCCCCCAGCCCAGCTCGACCAGCGCGGCGCGGGTCGCGTCGAGGATCGCCCGGTTGGCCTCCGTGCTGCGAGGCCGACCGGTACGGCCGGTGCGGCGGCGGTGCGTGGGACACGGCATGCGGGCGACCTTACCCCCGGGTAACCAGTGTGGAGTGGAGCGTCGTGAGCGAGATCACGAACCGTATCGTTCGAGCGCCTTGTCGGCGGCTGGGGGCTGACAGTTACGCTACGACTCGTAGCGAAAGAGTGGCAGCCACGCCAAACACTGCGTGCGGCGCCCGGGTGGGGACCCGGTGCTCGCACCCGGGGTCCCTCGGGGCCTCATCGCTGGGTCCGCTCCCTCGCTCCGCACGCCGGCGGAGCGTCGACGGGGGCCCGGTGCGCGCATGACGCGAAGTGTTTTCCGATCGCCGCGCGGAGGGGGGAGGATGTACTCATGCAGCCACGGAATTTGCCCATGGGAGTAGTCGACCTCGCCGCTGTGAAGGCGGCCGGGGAGGCCAAGCAGAAGGCGGAGCAGGCACGGGCCCAGCGGTCGGCCCAGGGGGGCGCGGCCCCCGGCTCCGTACGACTGGTGATCGATGTCGACGAGGCGGGCTTCCAGCAGGAGATCCTCCAACGCTCCACCGAGGTCCCCGTCGTCATCGACTTCTGGGCCGACTGGTGCGGGCCGTGCAAGCAGCTCAGCCCGATCCTGGAGCGGCTCACGCAGGAGTACGCGGGCCGGTTCGTCCTCGCGAAGATCGACGTCGAGGCCAACCAGGCGCTGTTCCAGCAGTTCGGCGTGCAGAGCATTCCGGCCGTTTTCGCCGTCGTCGCCGGTCAGCCGGTGCCGCTGTTCCAGGGCGCGGCCCCCGAGGCGCAGATCCGGCAGGTGCTCGACCAGCTCATCCAGGCCGCCGAGCAGCAGTTCGGCATCGTCGGCGCGCCGGTGGACCCGGACGCGATCGCGGACGCCCCCGAGGCCGCCGAGCAGCCCCCCGGCCCGCACGACGCGGCGCTCACGGCCGCACACCAGGCCCTGGACGCGGGCGACTTGGGCGGCGCCGAGCGCGCGTACCAGAACGTGCTGGCCGACGACCCGGGCAACGCGGAGGCCAGGCTGGGCCTCGCGCAGGCCCAGTTGCTGGGGCGGGTGCAGGGCCTGGACGCGCAGCAGGTGCGCAAGGACGCGGCGGACCGCCCGGCCGACGTGGACGCGCAACTCGCGGCGGCCGACCTCGACCTGGTCGGCGGGCACGTGGAGGACGCCTTCGGGCGGCTGGTGGACCTCGTCAGGCGGACGGTGGGTGACGACCGGGAGCGTGCCCGACTGCGGTTGCTTGAGCTTTTCGAGGTGATCGGCGCCGACGACCCGCGGGTCGTCACCGCGCGTGGCGCGCTCGCTCGCGTACTGTTCTGACGCCGTTCTTTCACACCGTCGACACACACTGATCCAAACGAAGCAGCGGTCGCGCTTTACCAAAACTTGGTAATCGCGGCCGCTGTTACTCGTAGTAAGAGAACGTCGACTATATGTCTGGTTTTTAACGGCTTATCCGTTACTTTCCGGCGCCCGCCCGGCGACCCTGTGTGTGCGGCCGATATCGGCCAGCGCCGCTTCGGTTATCCGGGCGTTACTCGCAAGTAATGAACCCCTTGTGTCGAAGCCGTGGATGGACCACGATCGGCCAAGCTCGGTCCATTCCAACGCCGCGGCAGCCAGCCGGGGATGAGGGTTCGTGGGTCCCCACCGAGCGGGCCGGCGGCAGTCGAGCCGGTCTGAGGACAGGGGGGTCTCTGCCCACGTGGCAGGGCCTGTCCGGCAAGGCCGCGCGCCCAGCGCGGCAGTGGTTGTCGCTCGGGGGTGATCGCCGGTGATCCGGGTGCACCCTGCCCGGCGCGGGCGCTCTCCTTCCCGAGGACGTAGCACTTCTCCCATCTCAGATCAGGGTCGCCGTGATCACGGCGGAGGGCTCGGATCTGGAGATGTACGTCCGAGAAGGAGGAAAGTCATGGAGTCCCTGGCTCGTGGCGGGACCAGATGGAAGCGGTTCGCCGTCGTCATGGTGCCCAGCGTCGCTGCGACGGCCGCCATCGGTGTGGCCCTCTCACAGGGGGCGCTGGCGGCATCGTTCAGCGTCTCCGGCCAGCAGTTCAAGGTCACCGCTGGCGAACTCGACGGCAAGGGGTTCGTCCAGTACGGCGCGATCGACGCACAGCACGGGGGCAAGAAGGTCCCCGTCGCGGTGTCGGCCTTCGACAGCGCCACGATCAAGAACCTGTGCCAGTCCGTCGTCGTTCCGGTCCCGCTCTTCGGCGACGTGTCGCTGAAGCTGTCGGCTGGTACGAAGGCGGGCAAGCCGGTCGAGGCGAAGAACCTGTACATCGACCTCGACCAGTTGAACGCCGATGCCACGTTCACCGACATCAACATCGGCGTGGCGGCGGGCGACACGAAGTACGGCCCTGGGATCAAGAAGGGCGACCAGGCGGACCCCGGTTCGTTCGCCCAGGAGGCCGACAGGGCGCAGTTGAAGGATGTCAAGCAGACCGCCTGGGCGACCAGCGCGGGCACCTTCAAGCTCTCGGGCCTGTCCATGAACGTGAAAAAGGGCAAGCACGAGTGCTACTGAGGCACTGAGGCGGGTGGGGGGCATGGCCCCTCACCCCCGTGCCCACGCAGTGAACATCCGCGATCGACGATGCGATCGCCAGCCCCAGGGAGCTGTTTTCGATGAGTGCCGAGTCGCCGGGGGTTTCGATGGGCGCCGAGTCGCCCGGGGCGCGTGACCGGGTCCGCCAGTGGCGGACGACGTTCCGTGTGTGGCGCTGGCAGCGCCCGTTCTGGGCGGGGCTGCTGACGCTGCTCGGCGGACTGCCCATCGCGTACTTCCCGTACGCCAACCTCACCATGGGTCAGTTGACCATCCGGATGTCCACCACCGCCGGTTCCGGTTCGCTGATCATCGGCGTCCTGCTGGTGGTCCTCGGCCTGACCATGTGGTTCCAGTCCGCCACGCGGGTCTTCGCGGGGGTCGCCGCGATCCTCCTCGGCCTGGTCTCCCTGGTGATCTCCAACTTCGGCGGCTTCCTGCTGGGCTTCCTGCTGGCGCTGTTCGGCGGCGCACTGGGCGTCTCGTGGGCGCCCGGCGAGGTGCTCGCCGCGAAATCGACGAAGGACGCGCAGGCCGTTGGGCCCGAGCCGGACGAGGGCGTGGACGACGCCCGGGAGGCGGCGGACGCCGGGACCGCGACGGACCAGGAATCCAGGAATGGGAGGCACCGTGCGGGGTGAACAGGGGCCGCCGGAAGGCGAGACCCGCCGGGAGGGCGAGACTCGCCGCCGGGCCAGAACGGGGCCGCGGCACGCCGCCCCGAGGAAATCGATGCTGAACCGGCTGCAGATGCCCGCGGGCAAGGCCATCGCCTTGGCCGCGATGCCGACGGCCGTGCTGATGGGCATGGGGCTCACGCCGCAGCTCGCCCAGGCCGAGACCCAGGCCAAGGACCGCTTCAAGCCCGGCCCCTGCGTGACCCAGTCGGACCAGCAGGACGGCGAGGACGAGCGGGACGGCAAGGACAAGCGGGACCCGCGGCAGGACGCCAAGCAGCGGGACCAGCGGGACGAGAAGCAGGACGACAAGCCGAACGGTGGGGACAACGAGCCGACCACGCCCGGGAGTTCGACCTCGCCGGGCGGGGAGGCGGCCGACGACCGCGAGCCCGCGCCGGGCGCCACCTCCGACGCGCGACCCGAGAGCGACCAGGCCACCCAGGCGCCCCCGAAGCCGTCCTCCACGACGGACGACCCGAAGTCCGGGTCCGATGAGGCCGGGGACACCACGGCCCCCGAGGACGCGGCCAAGCAGCCCAGCACCACCCCGAGCCCGTCCCAGACCGAGCCGAGGAACCCGCTCGACCCGCTGGGCCTGGGCGACAAGATCAAGGACCTGCTCGACGGCGACAAGGGCGACGAGCCGGCCACCCCGGCGCCCACCGACGACGCGCCCCGACCGGGCGCGGACACGGGCACGGACACGGACGCGAACAAGGACGCGAACAAGGACGCGGACAAGGGCGACACCGACGGGGCCGCAACGGACGTACCGGCGGGCAAGAGTGACGCTCCGTCAGGTGACGGCGCGGGCGACGCCGACGACGCCGCGACCGAGAAGAAGGCCGCGGAGCTCAGGGAGCGGATCGAGAAGGCGCAGCGGGAGGCCGCCGAGAAGGCCGAGCGGAAGCGGGCGAACGCGACCGAGGAGGCCGAGGGGGCCACCGAGGACGCGGACAAGGGAGAAGAGTCCAAGGGGGCCAAGGGGGCCGAGGGGGCCGAGGACGACGCCGACCCGACCGCGAAGCCGACCCTGCCGTCGGCCGACGACCCGCAGCCCTACCCGTGCCCCGTCAAGGACGAGGAGGCGCTGCGCAACGCCACGTTGGAGGAGGGCGTCCCGCTGCTGCCCGAGGATCCGTGGATCCTGGAGAGCAGCCTGCTCGCCCTGCACGGCCTCAAGTACGACGGCATCGTCAAGGTGAAGACGTACAGCGGCCGGGAGAAGGCGGTCCTGAAGTTCACCGCCAGCTCCATCGACATCCGCGACCTGCGGCAGACCGTGGTCGGCCCCGGCGGCACGAAGACGCACGTTGACGCGCGTAAAGGCAGCAACTCGACGATGCGCGACGGCACCGTGACGATGTACACGGAGGAGCTGAAGGGCAAGCTGCTCGGCCTCATCCCGGTCACCTTCAGCCCCGACGCGCCACCGCCGTTGACCCTTCCCGAACTGTTCTTCACCGATGTGCGGGTGACCCAGGCGGGCCAGCTCGGTGGGACGCTCACCGTGCCCGGCATGCACCTGTACCAGACGGAGGGCTGACCGGCGCTCGGCCGGGGCCGACGGGTGGGACGCCCGCCGGGTCCGCGCCGCCGCTCGCCCGGCGGTCCCACGACGGGGCCGCCCCCGGACCACCGGGAGCCGCACAAGGCCGTGGGCCGCGTCGCCACCACAGTGGCGGCGCGGCCCACGGTCGTCGCGTGTGGGTCAGGAGGAGCCCAGGTGGTGGACGCGCACCATGTTGGTGGTGCCGGGCACGCCGGGCGGGGAGCCGGCCGTGATGATCATGGTGTCGCCCTCGTTGTAGCGGCCC
This sequence comes from Streptomyces sp. MGP-BFMKR1, assembly GCF_057766585.1. Lineage (NCBI taxonomy): Bacteria > Bacillati > Actinomycetota > Actinomycetes > Kitasatosporales > Streptomycetaceae > Streptomyces > Streptomyces sp. MGP-BFMKR1. Next base: position 2,424,531 of record NZ_CM173408.1, on the reverse strand, counting down.
AGCTTGAGCAGCTCCGCGTCGACGAGGTCCACCATGGCGTCGGTGTTGGCCACGTGCGGGACCACGAACGTCTCCACGCCCCAGCTCAGCGTCAGCACGTTGCGGGTCAGGGTGTCGGTGGTGAAGGCCAGGATCGGCTGCTGGGCCCGGTAGCGGGAGAGCCGGCGGGCCGTGTCACCGGACTTGGTGAAGGCCACCAGCGACTTGGCGCCGAGGAAGTCGGCGATCTCGGCGGCGGCGCGGGCCACCGAACCACCCTGCGTGCGCGGCTTCTTGCCCGGCACCAGCGGCTGCAGGCCGCGCGAGAGCAACTCCTCCTCGGCGGCGGTGACGATGCGCGACATCGTCTTGACCGTCTCCAGCGGGTACGCGCCGACCGAGGACTCGGCCGAGAGCATCACCGCGTCCGCGCCGTCCAGGATCGCGTTGGCGACGTCGGACGCCTCGGCGCGGGTCGGCCGGGAGTTGGTGATCATCGACTCCATCATCTGGGTCGCCACGATCACCGGCTTGGCGTTGCGGCGGCACATCTCGATGAGCCGCTTCTGCACCATCGGGACCTGCTCCAGCGGGTACTCCACCGCCAGGTCGCCGCGGGCCACCATGACCGCGTCGAAGGCCGCGACGACCTCCTCCATGTTGGCCACCGCCTGCGGCTTCTCCACCTTGGCGATCACCGGCACGCGCCGGCCGACCTCGTCCATCACCCGGTGCACGTCGCGCACGTCGGCCGCGTCCCGCACGAAGGACAGCGCGACCATGTCGCAGCCCAGCTCCAGCGCGAACTTCAGGTCGTCGACGTCCTTCTCGGACAGCGCGGGCACGTTGACGGCCACGCCGGGCAGGTTGATGCCCTTGTGGTCGGAGATCACGCCGCCCTCGATGACGATGGAGCGCACCCGCGGCCCGTCCACCTCGACCACCTGGAGGGCGACGTTGCCGTCGTTGATGAGGATCGACTCGCCCTTGGAGACGTCCCCGGGCAGGCCCTTGTACGTGGTGCCGCAGATGGTCCGGTCGCCCGCGACGTCCTCGGTGGTGATGGTGAACTCGTCACCGCGCACCAGCTCCACCGGCCCGTCGGCGAAGGTCTCCAGGCGGATCTTGGGGCCCTGGAGGTCGGCGAGGACGCCCACCGCGCGGCCGGTCTCCTCGGACGCTTTGCGGAGCCGGTGGTACCGCTCCTCGTGCTCCGAGTGGGACCCGTGGCTCATGTTGAAGCGGGCCACGTTCATCCCGGACTCGATCAGCGACTTGAGCTGGTCGTAGGAGTCGACGGCGGGACCCAGGGTGCAGACGATTTTGGAACGGCGCATGAGGCAGATCCTATCCGTTTTGTTTCGGGGCGGAATTTATCGGGCTGGTCTACCGCTCTGACGTGCCGGAGCGCTCCGCGCTCACCAGCCGGTACGTCTGCGTGGCGATCTCCAGTTCCTCGTCGGTCGGTACCACGGCGACGGCCACCGCGCTGCGCTCGGTCGAGATCAGCCGCCCGCCGCTGCCGCGCAGCGCGTTGCGGACCGTGTCCACCTCGATGCCGAGCCCGCCGAGCCCGCGCAGCGTCGCCTCGCGGACGGCGGCCGAGTTCTCGCCGACGCCGGCGGTGAAGGCGAGCGCGTCCACCCGGCCGAGTACCGCGGTGTACGCGCCCACATACTTGCGCAGCCGGTGGACGTAGACGTCGAAGGCGAGCTGCGCGTCCGCGTCGCCCTCGCCCATCCGGCGGCCGATCTCGCGCATGTCGTTGTCGCCGCACAGCCCGATCAGGCCGCTGTGCTTGTTGAGCAGGGCGTCGATCTCGTCCACGGACATGCCGCCGACCCGCGCCAGGTGGAAGATGGCCGCGGGGTCCAGGTCGCCCGACCGGGTGCCCATGACCAGCCCCTCCAGTGGCGTGAGCCCCATCGAGGTCTCCACGCACACGCCGCCGGCCACCGCCGAGGCGCTGGCCCCGTTGCCCAGGTGCAGCACGATCGTGTTGAGGTCGGCGACGTCCTTGCCGAGCAGGTCGGCCACGGCCCGCGAGACGTAGGCGTGCGAGGTGCCGTGGAAGCCGTAGCGGCGCACCCCGTACCGGTCGGCGGTGTCCACGTCGATCGCGTACCGGGCCGCGTACTCCGGCATCGTGGCGTGGAAGGCGGTGTCGAAGACGGCGACCTGCGGCAGGTCGGGGCGCAGGGTGCGGGCCACCTTGATGCCGGTCACGTTGGCCGGGTTGTGCAGCGGGGCCAGCGGGACCAGCTTCTCGATCTCGGCGAGCACGTCGTCGGTGATCAGCGTCGGCTCGGTGAAGCGGGTGCCGCCGTGCACCACCCGGTGCCCCACGGCGGCCAGCGCGGGCGAGTCCAGGCCGAGCCCCTGGGCGGACAGTTCGCCGGAGACCCGGTCGAGCGCGGCCGTGTGGTCGGGCACCTCGCCCTCGCCGACGCGTTCCACGATGCCCGCGGCCAGCCGGCCGCCGTCGGTCATGTCGAGGAGCTGGTACTTGACCGAGGAGGAGCCGGAGTTGAGGACCAGCACTCGGGTCTGGTCGGGGGAGTGGTTCACGCGTTGGGTGCTTTCTCTGCGGGCGCCGCCGGGGCGCCGGGTCGGGCCTGGGCCTGGATGGCGGTGATGGCGACGGTGTTGACGATGTCCTGCACGAGGGCGCCGCGCGACAGGTCGTTGACCGGCTTGCGCAGCCCCTGCAGGACCGGGCCGACGGCGACGGCGCCGGCCGAGCGCTGGACGGCCTTGTAGGTGTTGTTGCCCGTGTTCAGGTCGGGGAAGATCAGCACGGTGGCCTGCCCGGCGACCTGGGAATCGGGCAGCTTGGTGGCGGCCACGGCGGCGTCCACGGCCGCGTCGTACTGGATCGGCCCCTCCACCGGCAGGTCGGGCCGCCGCTCGCGGACCAGCTCGGTGGCCCTGCGGACCTTGTCCACGTCCGCGCCCGAGCCGGAGGTGCCGGTGGAGTACGACAACATGGCGATCTTGGGCGCGACGCCGAACTTGGCGGCGGTGGCCGCCGACTGGATGGCGATGTCCGCGAGCTGTTCGGCGTTCGGGTCGGGGTTGACCGCGCAGTCGCCGTAGACCAGCACCCGGTCGGCCAGGCACATGAAGAACACGGACGAGACGATCTGCGCCCCGGGCGCCGTCTTGATCACCTCGAAGGCGGGCCGGATGGTGGCCGCCGTCGAGTGCACCGCGCCCGAGACCATGCCGTCGGCCAGGCCCTCCTGCACCATCAGCGTGCCGAAGTAGGACACGTCGGCCACGATGTCGTACGCCAGCTCGTACGAGACGCCCTTGTGCGCCCGCAGCTTCGCGTACAGCTCCGCGAACCGCTCGCGCAGCGGCGAGGTGTGCGGGTCGGTGATCTGCGCGCCGCTCAGGTCGATGCCCAGGTCGGTGGCGCGCTTGCGGACCGCGTCCTCGTCGCCGAGCAGCGTCAGGTCGCACACGTCGCGGCGCAGCAGCACGTCGGCGGCGCGCAGCACGCGCTCCTCGGTGCCCTCGGGCAGCACGACGCGGCGCCGCCGGGAGCGCGAGCGCTCAAGGAGTTCGTGCTCGAACATCATCGGCGTGACCCGGCTGGAGCGGGCCACCGAGATCCGGTCGGTCAGCTCGGCGGTGTCCACGTGCCGCTCGAACAGGCCGAGCGCGGTCTCCGCCTTGCGCGGGACGGTCGCGCTCAGCTTGCCCTCCAGGGCGAAGAGTTCGGCCGCCGTCGGGAAGCTGCCGCCGGGTACGGAGATGACCGGCGTGCCGGGGGCGAGGCGCGAGGCGAGGGCCAGGATGTCGGGCCCCGGGCGGGCGTCCAGCGTCAGCAACACGCCCGCGATGGGCGGGGAGCCCGCGGTGTGCGCGGCCAGCGCGCCGATGATCAGGTCCGCGCGGTCGCCCGGCGTGACCACCAGGGCCCCTTCGGTCAGCGCGGGCAGGAAGGTGGGCAGCATGGCGCCGCCGAAGACGAAGTCGCGCACGTCGCGGGCGAGCCCCGAGTCGTCGCCGAGCAGCACCTCGGCGCCGAGCGCGTGCACCACCTGGCGCACGGTGGGCGCCGAGAGCGAGCCGTCCTCGGGCAGCGCGTAGCAGGGCACGGGCAACTGCTCGGCCAGCGGTCCGGCGATCTCCGCCCGGTCGGCCGGGTCGGTCCGGTTGACCACCAGGGCCACCACGTCGCAACCGTGCGCCTGGTAGGCGCGGTAGGCGTTGCGGGCCTCGGAGCGCACCGACTCGGCGCTCTGGTCCTGCCCGCCGACCACGGTGATGACGGCGGCGCCGAACTCGTTGGCCAGCCGCGCGTTCAGGTGCAGTTCGTCCGGGAGGCTGGTGGCCGCGTAGTCGCTGCCGAGCACGAGCACGTACTCGTAGTCCCTGGCCACCGCGTGGAAGCGGGTGACCAGCTCGGCGACCAGTTCGTCGGTGCCCCGCTCGGCCTGCAGGGTCGCGGCCTCGTCGTAGCCGATGCCGTACACCGACTCCGACGGCTGGGTGAGCCGGTAGCGGGCGCGCAGCAGCTCGTAGAGCCGGTCGGGCCCGTCGTGCATCAGGGGTCGGAAGACGCCCACCCGGTCCACGTGGCGGGTCAGGAGCTCCATCACTCCCAGCTCCACGACCTGGCGGCCGTCGCCGCGGTCGATCCCGGTCACATACACGCTGCGCGTCACGCGTGCTCTCCGATCCTTCGGCTGCGTCGGCTCTTGCTCGGCCGGTGCTACTCGGCTGGTCCGCGGTGTGGCCCACACCGCGCGGGGTCGGCCGCTCCCCGCCGTCCAGGGTGCCGCGACCAGGTCCCGGCTGCGACCCTGGCCGGGGCCCGGCACCACCGTCGATCGCCTGCCCCGAAACGGGCGTCGTGCTCCCCGTTCGCATAGAACAAAGAAGCACCCGAATCACCCGCACGGGCCGGCCACTGCCTCTTGACACTACCCGGGCCCGTGGGTATAGCGCATGACCCGTGGGGTGCGCGGGAGCTTCGGGCCCGTGAAACAATCGGACGAGCTCATATGTACCTCCCTCGGCCTCGGCCCACGGGGAACCCCAGGAGCAGGAGAAAGACCAGGATGCGCATCGGAGTGCTCACCGCCGGGGGCGACTGCCCCGGTCTCAACGCCGTGATCCGGTCGGTCGTGCACCGCGCCGTCGCCGGACACGACGACGAGGTCATCGGCTTCGAGGACGGCTTCAAGGGACTCCTCGACGGCCGGTTCAGGCCGCTCGACCTCGACGCCGTCAGCGGCATCCTCGCCCGCGGCGGGACCATCCTCGGCTCGGCCCGCCTGGAGCGCGCCCGGCTGCGCGAAGCCGCCGAGAACTGCGAGGAGCTGGCCCGCTCGTACGGCATCGACGCGCTCATCCCGATCGGCGGCGAGGGCACGCTGACCGCGGCCCGGATGCTCGCGGACGCGGGCATGCCCGTCGTCGGCGTGCCGAAGACCATCGACAACGACATCTCGGCCACCGACCGCACCTTCGGCTTCGACACGGCCGTCGGCGTGGCCACCGAGGCGATCGACCGGCTGAAGACCACCGCCGAGTCGCACCAGCGGGTCATGGTCGTGGAGGTCATGGGCCGGCACGCGGGCTGGATCGCCCTGGAGTCCGGCATGGCCGGCGGCGCGCACGGCATCTGCCTGCCGGAGCGCCCGTTCGACGTCGCCGACCTGGTGAAGATGGTCGAGGAGCGGTTCGCGCGGGGCAAGAAGTTCGCCGTGATCTGCGTCGCCGAGGGCGCGCACCCCGCCGCGGGCTCGATGGACTACCAGAAGGGCGAGATCGACCAGTACGGCCACGAGCGCTTCGCGGGCATCGGCAACCGGCTGGCGGCCGAGCTGGAGAACCGCCTCGGCAAGGAGGCCCGCCCGGTCATCCTCGGCCACGTGCAGCGCGGCGGTACGCCCACCGCGTACGACCGCGTCCTGGCCACCCGCTTCGGCTGGCACGCGGTGGAGGCGGCGCACCGCGGCGACTTCGGCATGATGACGGCGCTGCGCGGCACGGAGGTGACGCTGGTGCCGCTGGCCGAGGCGGTCACCGAGCTGAAGCGGGTGCCGGCGGACCGGATGGACGAGGCGGAGTCGGTCTTCTGACCACCGGCTCGGCCCCCGGCCCCACCCACCGCCGGACCGGCTGACCGGTCGCGGTGGCGGCGGCGAGGGGCGGCGGCCGGCTCGCGCGGATTCCCACCGAACGCGCGGCTTCGGCCGCCGCCCGTACCGGCCGAGCGGGCGCGACCCCGCCGCGACCGCCCGGCCCGCCCGGGCCCGGCATCCCCGACTGGCTACCGGAACCCGTCATCCGCCCCGGGCTGGCGCCGGCCCGGCTGGCCCTGCCGGCGCGGGCCGCGCGGGGCGGGCCGGCCCCCGCGCCGGCCAGCGGGGACGCGGCTCGGCTGCGGGGGCCGTCTGGGAGCGGAGCGGTGCCTAGCTGGTGCGGAGGCCGCCCGTCTGCTGGGCGATCCACTGCTGGTGGGCGGTCACGTCGGTGTAGACGGTGGCGTCACCGGTGCCACAGATCTGGTTGTTCACGCCCGCCCGGCTGGTCGCGCCGGCCAGCCGCCAGGCGCCACCCTCCTTCACCAGGGCCGGGCCGCCGGAGTCGCCGTAACAGGCGGTGCCGGACCGGCTGCCGTAGACGCACAGTTCGACGGAGCTGTTGAAGTTGGTGGTGCACATGCGGTCCGGGTTGATGCGCGTGTTGAGCTCCTTCAGACCGCGCGGCGCGGGCCCGCAGCCGGGTGAGCCGCACGTCTGACCCCAGCCGAGCAGGCGGGTGGCGGTGCCCTCGACGGGCGAGGTGCTGGCGATGCTGATCGGCTGGTTGGCCACCGGCTGGCTCAGCCGCAGCAGCGCGATGTCGTACGGGCCGACCTGCCCGTACCGGGGGTGGCGGATGATCTGCGAGACCGAGGCGACCGTGCCGCCGCTGAGGTGGTCCGACGAGCCGATGCGTATCCGGAAGCTGCCCGGTTGCTGGCCGGCCACGCAGTGCGCGGCGGTGACCATCCACCCGCTCTTGATGAGCGAGGCGCCGCAGCCGTGCCGGCCGTTGACCTGCATGGAGCCCATGAACGAGTACGCCTCGCTGGCCGGGCCGCCGCCGACGATCCTCGTGCTGGGCGCGGTGGGTTCTGGCGTGGCGTCCGCGGCGTTGGCGCTCTGCGCGGACAGGACGGCTGCGGCGATCAGCGCGGGGGCGAGCGCGGCGCGCAGCAGGGTGCGGAGTCTCATGGCGTGCTGTCCTCCAAAGACGGTGGGGGGAGCGCTGGGAGGAGGAGTCCGTTCCGACCGGCCCAGACGCGCGAGCCGGCCCTCCCAGGCCGGGGCCAAGCCCGGCCGCCACTCACTGTGGGACACCAAGCCACTTCCGTAACAATCCCAACGTTGCATACGGCCTGCCTATGGGCCCGCCCCGCCGCACCCGTGGCCGGCGTCGTCCCGTAGCGCCCAACGGGTGGGGTGCGTCAGGGCGTTGGGGCTGGGGAGGGGCGGGGCGCGGCTCGCGTTGAGGGCCGTCAGTCCCGGTGGGTGGGGTGCCTTCCCGGCGCGGGAACGGTGTCGCGGCCGTCGGGCGCGGCCGACGCTCCCGCCGTCGGTGGTCGCTGTCCGAGCGGGCGGCCTGAGTTGTCACAGCGCTGTTATATTAGCGCTGTGACATCTTCCGACCCCACCGCCGTACCCGATCCCTGGCACGCGCTGCGCGAGCTGTTGGCCGCCATGGACGCCGAGATTGAGCAGGTCTACGTCGAGCGCGGCATCGAGGGGGTGCGGCCCCGGTTCGCGTATCCGCTGATCCGGCTCGCCCACACCGGGCCGCTGACCATTCGGGAACTGGCGCGTTCCCTGGACCGCTCGCACTCGGCGGTCAGTCAGACCGTCGCCGCCCTGCGCAGGGGGGGGCTGGTGACCTCTGAGCCGGGGCCCGACGCCCGTACCCGGCGGATCGACCTGACCGAGCGCGGCCGGTCGCTGGTGCCGTTCCTGGAGGCGGAGTGGCGCGCGACCCACGCGACGGTCGCGGAGTTGGACAGCGAGGTGCCGTACGCGATGACCGCCGTGGTCGAGGAGGTGCGGCGGGCGTTGGAGCGGCGGTCGATGCGGCAGCGGGTCCTCCACCATCTCGTCGAGCCACCCCGGTGAGTCGGAGGGTTCGCGTCCGGCTGCTCGACACCCGACCGCTGCGGAGCGGTCGGTCGTTCCGTGCCCTGTGGATCGGCACCTCGGTCTCGCAACTCGGCGGACAGATGGCCAGCGTGGCGGTGCTGGCCCAGGTCTGGGACCTGACCGGCAGCCCCGTGGCCACCGGCGCCATCGGACTCGCCACCGGCCTGCCGCTGGTGCTGTTCGGGCTGCTCGGCGGCGTGTTGGCCGACACCGTCGACCGCCGCGCGGTGGTGCGCGCCACCACCGTGGGCCAACTGCTGGCCGCCGCCGGGTTGTGCGCCCAGGCCCTGGCCGGCAACCGGAGCGTGGTGCTGCTGCTCGTCCTGGTCGCCGTGGGCGCGAGCTGCGGCGCGCTCGGCGCGCCCGCCCGGCGCGCGTTCCCGGTCCGGCTGCTGCCGGCCGACCAGGTCGCGGCCGGCCTCGCGCTGACCAACGTCTCCTTCCAGGTGGCGATGTTGGCCGGGCCCGCGCTGGCCGGGCTGGTCATCGCCCGCTGGGACGTCGCCGCCGCGTACGCCGCCCAGGCCCTGGCCATGGCGGTCGCGGCGCTCGCGGCGCGCCACCTGCCCGTCACCCGGCCCGAGGGCGCCGACGCGGCCGGCGGCAGGCCGCGGGCGAAGCGCGGTGGGTGGCGGGTCGTGCTGCGGCGCCCGCCGCTGTGGGGCGCGCTGGCCACCGACCTGTCCGCGACGCTGCTCGCCATGCCCGTCGCGCTCTTCCCGCTGGTCAACGAGGCACGCTTCGGGGGCGACCCGCGGACCCTCGGGCTGTTCCTCTCGGCCGTCGCGGTCGGGGGTATCGCCGCCGGTCTGCTCTCCGGCACGGTGACGCGCTGGCGCCGCGCCGGCCTGGTGCAGTTGTCCGCGGCCGGCCTCTGGGGCCTGGCGCTGGCCTGTTTCGGCCTGGCGGGGCCGCTGTGGCTGGCGCTCGGCTGCCTGGCGGTGGCGGGCGCGGCCGACACCGTGTCCGTCGTCACCCGTGGCGCCCTGATCCAGCGCGAGACCCCGGACGCGTACCGGGGGCGGGTCTCGTCGGTGGAACACGTCATCGGCGTCGCGGGCCCCGAACTCGGCAACTTCCGCGCCGGCCTGGTGGCGTCGGTCAGCTCCGCCCCCTGCTCCCTGGTCATCGGCGGGGTGTCCGCCGCGCTGGCGGTCGCCGCCGTGTCCCTGGCTAACGCCCCCCTGCGCGCCTACCGCACGCCACCCGCCGCCGAGCGGCAGGCCGCTCCCGAGCCCGGCGCCGCGGCGTCCGCCGGTGCGGTGAACTGACGCCCCGCCAGCCTCGACCTCGCGGACGTCGTCGTCGGCGGCCGGCCGATCGGTCCGCCGGGCGCCCCCGTGGCACGGTCCACCGTGACGCGCGAACTCCCCCACCAGCACCGCGAGTACCCGTCCGTGCTCCGGCACGCGCCCGCGTAGCAGCCGCGTGCCACGGGTTCCCGGACTTCCGCATCCGGGCCCGTAGCGCTGGCACCCGGGCGCCCGGTTTCGCGTCCTCCTTCCTGGACAACGCGGCCGAGGAGAATCATGAGCGCACGATCGAGCTGGTGCAACACCCATCGGGGCCCCACCGAGCGGGCCATCGCGGTGGCGGTGATCGAGGTCAACTCCGGCCCCGGCGGCACCGTGTGGTCGTGCCCCGACTGCGTGGCGCGGTACGGCATCGTCCCGCTCGACGAGCAGTCACCCGACCACCCGGCCTCCCGCATCCAGTACCGCATGGCACGGCCCCCGCGCGCCACGGCCGACGGCGCGGGCGGGGCTGACGGTTCGGCTACGGGCGCGGTCGGCGCGGGCGGGGCTGACGGTGCCGACGGTGCTGTCGCTGTCGACGGTACGGGCGGGGCGCCGCGCCGGCCGGGGGGCTGACCGGGCGCGGGGGCCCGCGGGCGGCGTCACGGGTTCCAGACCATCGTCCGCTGGTGCAGCCGGCCGCCCTGGTAGCGGAGGCCCGGCACCGGCGGGGTGGGCCCGTGCGGGACGCAACCCACGCGGGTGAAGAAGCGCACCGCGCGGGCGTTCTCGACCATCGTCTGGAGGTGGCAACCGGGCGAGCCGGCCGCCCGGAGCCGCGCGAACCAGTGCCGCATCAGCTCGTCGGCGGCGCCCGTGCCGCGCGCCTCGCGCGCCACGTTGAGGTGCAGGTGCGCCGGCCACCGGGGATCGACCAGCTCGCCCGCCGTGGCGGACCGGCCGGCCTTCGCCCGCGCCAGGTCCACCAGGCTGCGGGCGAAGAACGCCACGGGCCCGGGCCGCAACAGCAACCGGTGCGCGCGGACGGCCCGCGCCAGGCGCTCGTCCTCGCTCGGGAACGCCGCCCCGTCCAGGCACCCCACCAGGTAGCCGACCAGGACCCCGGACCGCTCGGCGACGAAGCACGACGCGGGCTCGTGGTCCAGGTACGGGGTCAGGTAGACGGCGGCCTCCGACGCGGCGTGCCCCCACAGCGAGGCGGTGGGCGAACCCTCGCCCGCGCGGACGAAGAGCTCGCCCAGCCCCGCGCGGTCGGTCTCCGCGAAAGCCCGAACCGTGATCACGAGTGCCCCCGTACGCGTCGCCGACATGGCGCGAGCTGCGGTGGCGCGAACTCGCGCCCCCGAGCGTGCGGGTGAGCACCCCGGCTCGGCAAGTGCCGGCAAGTGCCGGCCCGCGCCGGTGCGTTCGCGGGGCCGGGCCGGTGGCGCGGCGGGAGCCCAGCGGCGGGTGGCTCGCGCCCGGGCGCCGGGCGCCGGCGCGCGCCACCCGCCTCGCGGGCGCGGCGCGCCGGTCAGCGGAAGCGGTCAGCGCGCTCGGCCGCCCAGTCGGCGAAGCTCCGCGCGGGGCGGCCGGTGACCTCCCGGACCGTCGGCACCACCGTGTACCCCTCGGGCGGCGGGTCGCGGTGCCACTCCGCCAGCATGTCGACGGCCTCCGGCGACGCCCCCGACTCCCGCCACCGCTCGCGCGCCTGCTCCTCGGTCAGTTCGACGTAGCGCAGTTCACGCCCGAGCGCCGCGCCCAGCACCGCGACCTTCCGTGGGACGGTCAGCGCCTCGGGGCCGCTGAGGACGTAGCGCCGGCCGGCGTGGCCGTCCTCGGTGAGCGCGTGCGCGGCCACCGCCGCGACGTCGCCCTCGTGGACCGAGGCGTTGCGCGCCCGCGCGAACGGCTCGCGCACCACGCCCTCGGTACGGATGGAGTCCGCCCAGGTCAGCGCGTTGGACATGAACTCGCCCGGCTGGATGAAGGTCCAGGGCGTGGGGCCGGCCTGAAGCGCCCGCTCCACGCTGCCCTCGGAACCGCTCCACAGCACCGTGACCCGCCGCGCCCCGGACCGCTCCACCAGCTTGGCGAGTTCGGGCCCGGTGGTCAGCGCCCCCTGGTCGGCGTCGTACGTCATGAGGTGCACCGCGCTCAGGCCCTCGAACGCCGCGTCCAGGGTTCCGGGCGCGGCGAGGTCGCCGCCCACCACCTCGACGCCGGCCGGCAGCGCGGCCCGCCCGGGGTCGCGGCTCAGCGCCCGTACCCGGTGTCCCCGCTCGATGAGTTGCTCGACCACCGCGCGGCCCACGTTGCCGGTCGCTCCGGTCACCAGAATCGTCATGGTTGCTCACTGCCCCTTCGGGAGGTCCGCCCGGCCCCGCCACACGGCGCGGGCCGACCCGCCGTGGAGAGCGGGTTCGGTGAACGTAGAACTTCACCTAAGGTTCAAGTCAAGGCGAATCCCGGTGGAGCGGCGCCGGCCCACTGGTTAGGCTCGCGCGATGACCACTCGAACCTTCCGCATCATGGTCCGTGGAGTCTTCGACGGGCTCAGCGACGAGCAGCGGGCCGAGCTGTTGGCGCGGGCCGCGGAGCACGACGTCCTGCGGGCGTCGTTCACCGCCGAGGGCCACCTCAGCTACGACCTGGCCGCGCGGTCCGCGTTCACCTTCCGCTTCGCGGACACCGGCGAGGCCGAGGAGGACATCCTGGCGGCGACCGAGCGCGCCGAGGAGCGCGCGCGGGCCTGGCTCGACCAGCGCGGCTACGGCTACCGCAACCTCAGGACGCAGGCCGAGGACCTCTCCCAGGCGCCGCTGGGCAAGCGGCAGCGCCGGGCCGCCGCCCGACGGGGCGCCTGACCCGACACCGACGCGACACCGCACACCACTGCCCGGCACCGCCCGGCACCGCCCGGCACCGCCCCGGCGGGGCGGTGCGCGCCCGGTCCGGGCCTACCCCTTGACCGCCCCGCCGAGCGCGAACCCGCCGCCGAGGCGGCGCGCGATCAGCACGTACAGCAGGATCACCGGCGTCGAGTACAGCAGCGAGAACGCGGCCAACTGGCCGTAGACGACGGAGTCGCGGCTGCCGAAGAAGGTGAACAGGGTGACGGAGGCCGGGAGTTGGTCGGGGGTGAGCAGCAGCATGAAGGGGACGAAGAAGTTCCCCCACATCATGATGAAGCTGTAGATCGTCACGACCGTCAGGCCCGGGCCCATCAGCGGCAGGATGATCCGCGCCAGCGCCTGGTACCAGGAGGCGCCGTCCGTCCAGGCGGCCTCCTCCAGGGCGATGGGCACGCCGTCCATGAAGTTCTTCATCAGCCAGATGGCGAACGGGAGTTGGGTGGCGGCCAGGAAGAGCGCCGTGCCGAGGAGGCTGTCGATCAGCTCGACCTGCACGTACAGGCCGTAGACCGGGACCATGATCGCGGTGACCGGCAGGCAGGTGGTGAACAGCACGGTCAGCAGGTACGGGCGGACCAGCCGGGAGCGGTAGCGGGAGAGCGGGTAGGCGGCCAGCGCCGCGCACACCACCGTCAGCAGCGTGGCCCCGCCGCACAGCAGCAGGCTGTTGAGCATCGGGCGGAAGGTGACCTCCTCGTTCCACACCGCCTCGAAGTTCTCCGTCGTCGCGGGCGAGGGCGCCCCGACCCGCAGGTCGGCCTCCGCGTCGACGGAGGCGAGCAGCAGCCACACCAGGGGCAGCGCGAACAGCGCGGCGACGGCGAGCAGCACGAGGTCGACGCCGGCGCGCCGGCGCGTCCGGCGCCGTTCGGTCGGGGTGCGGCGGGCCGCGCGGGGTGACGGGGCGCGGGGCGCGGCCACCTGACCGGCGGCGGGCGCGGACGGGGCGGGCGGGCTGGGCGTCGTCACGGTGCTCATACCTCCGTACGGAGCAGGCGCAGGTAGACGGCGGCGAACAGGGCCCCGATGAGCAGCAGCAGAAGGGCGACGGCCGTGCCGTAGCCGATGAGGGCCTTCAGGAACGCCTGGTCGTACATGAACACCGGCAGCGTCTGGCTGCGGTTGCCGGGGCCGCCGCGCGTCATGGCCCAGATCAGGCCGAAGACCGAGAGCGTCTGCAGCGTGTTGAGCATGAGGTTGGTGCCGATGGAGCGGCGGATCATCGGCAGCGTGATGTGCCACAGGCGTCGCCAGCCGCCGGCCCCGTCCACCTCGGCGGCCTCGGTGATCTCGCGGGGGATCTCGGCGAGGGCGGCGGAGTAGATGAGCATCGAGAACGCCGTGCCGCGCCACACGTTGGCCAGCGACACGGCGATGATGGGCGCGCTGTACAGCCAGTCCTGGGAGGGCAGGTGGGCCCAGTCGAGCACGGCGTTCAGGGTGCCCTCGTCGCGGAAGAACGCGTACAGCAGGAAGCCGGCGACGATCTCCGGGACCACCCAGGCCGCGATGGTCAGCGAGCCGACCAGCGTGCGCACCGGCCCGGACGCGCGCCGCATCAGCAGGGCGAGGCCGAGGCCGAGCGTGTTCTGGCCGACCAGCGAGGACAGCACGGTGAAGACGAGGGTGAGGACGACGGCGTTGCGGAAGTCGTCGTCCTCGAAGGCGTGTTGGAAGTTGTCCAGGCCCACGAAGCTCGTCGAGGACGAGCCGGTCAACTGCATGTCGGTGAAGGCGATGGCGACGCAGTAGACGATGGGCCCGCCGAGGAAGAGCAGCAGCAGGGCGGTGGCCGGGGTGAGCGGCAGCCAGCGCAGTGGGCGGCGCCGCCGGCCGCGGGTGGGTGGCTGGCCCGGCTTGGGGGCGGGGGGCCGCGGGGCGAGGGTGGTGGTCATCGGTCGCGGTTCACCACCTTGCCGTCGGTGATCGAGTCCAGCTCCTCGTCGTAGTCCCTGGCCGCCGCGGCGGGCGAGGTGTCGCTGGTGGTGACGGCCTCCATCGCCTCGCCGATGGCCGAGGAGACCCGCGGGTAGACCGGGAGCGCGGGCCGGTAGTGGGTGTGCCGGACCAGGCCGGTGAAGAACTCGATCCCGGGCATCGAGGTGCGGTAGCGGCGGTCGGACGCGACGTCGGCGCGTACGGCGATCTGCGCGTCCCGCAGCGACCACTCGACCGCGTTCGGCTGGCTCTGGAGCGTCTCGACGAGCTTCCACGCCAGGTCGGGCTTCTGGGACTTGGCGGGGATCGCCCAGGTCCAGCCGCCGGACATGCTGACCTTGCCGGGTGGCTGGCCGTACTGGGTGGGCATCGGGGCCCGGCCCAGCTCCTTCGACCACGCGGGCCAGGGGCGGCCACCGGTCCTGATCCAGAACTGGCCCATCCAGGAGCCGTCCAGGGCGATGGCGACCTTCCGCTCCGGGAGGAGTTCGGTGGCCACCCGGGTGGGGACGTTGGGGTCCACCGCGTCCGAGGGGTGCGGGCCAAGCCCCTCGCCGTAGACCGTGTCGAGGAAGGTCAGCGCGTCCTCGAACCCCTGGCCGCCGGCGACCCACTTCCTGGCCGCCGGGTCGTAGAGGGGGTCGGCGCCGGTGCCGTAGAGCAGCATCTCGAAGCCCTGCATCACCGACGCCTCGCCCGGGCCCTTGCCGGTGTAGACGTTGAGCGGGGTGACGCCGGGGAGCCTCTTCTTCAGCGTGCGGGCCGTGCTCAGCAGCTCGTCCCAGCTCCGGGGCTGCCAGTCGGTGGGCAGCCCGGCCTTGGCGAACAGCTTCTTGTTGAACCACAGGGCCCGGGTGTCGGTGCCCATCGGCACCCCGTACGTCCTGCCGTCCTCGGCCCGGGCGGCGGTCCTGGCCCGCGGGAGGAACTGGTCCCAGTCGCGCCAGCGTTCCAGGTAGCGGTCGAGGGGGCGTAAGTAGCCGCTGGCGACGTCGGAGTTGATGATGAACGTGTCCTCGTACACCACGTCGGGCGTGGTCTTCGCCGAGCGCATCATCTGCTGGACCTTCACCCAGTAGTCGGGCTGCGCCGCCTGGATGGGGATGAGCTTGACCTTCTTGCCCGGGTGGGCGCGCTCGAACTCGTCCTTGACCCGCGACAGGTAGGCGTCCATGTGCCGGACCTTGTTGTCCGTGTTGCGCAGGTAGACGATCTTGAGGGTGTTGGGGTCGGTGCCGAACGCGCCACAGCCGGTGAGCGAGGTGGCCGCGACGGCGAGGGTGGCAGCGAGGATGAGCGGGGCGGTGGGGCGCACGGGCACGGCCTCCTTGGGCACAGCGCACCGCGGCGCGCAGGAGGCGCCGACGGGACGCGGCTGTGACTGCCCGGTGACCGTACGATCAACTCCGAGCGTCGGTCAATGACTCCGACCTCCCCTCATGCCCTGGACCACCGGTACGGCGCAGTGCGGCGCGCCGCCCGGGCACGCGAGCGGCCCGGCACCGCGGGGGGTGCCGGGCCGTGGGAGCGCGGACGGGACGTCAGGGGGTCCAGAAGTTGTGCGTGACGACCAGCATCGACTGGAGCTGGATGCTGGCGGAGAAGTAGTCGTCGGAGCCGGGCGCGGTGGCGACCATCTTCTTCCACAGCGCGTCGAGCCACGCCTGGCCGTCGGCGTCGTTCATCGCCGCGACCGCGAACGGCGCGAAGAACGCGGCGTCGTTGCCGTCGCCGTACGCCGTGCCGTTCAGCCGGTAGCCGTTGACCAGCTTGGACGCGTTGCCGCCGGCCTTCGACCTGGACCAGGAACTGAGCTTGAGCGCCGCCTTCTTGGAGGCCGCGTCGCCGGTCTGCGCGGCGTCGGTGCCAAGGCGCCACGGGTCGCGGCAGGCGTTCCAGTGGTAGTCCCCGTCGTGCGGGTCCTCGAGTACCTGCTCGGCCGGGGGCCGTGGCGTGGAGGTGGTGTTCTCCACGAAGTCCGGCAGCAGCCCGGTCTTGGCCGCGTGCTTGGCCTGGAGGTCGGCGGTGACCTGCTGCGTCTTGTTCCGCACCGCGTCCCAGGTGCCGTCGCCGGTCGCCTTCCTGAACGCCTTGAAGTGGCCCGGCATCCAGTCCGAGGTGCGGGAGACCTGGTCGTAGTCGCCGGACGACCAGTCGCCGAGTTTGGTCAGCCTGGTGCCGCTGTGCACCTCGCTCTTCTTGATGGCGTTGATCCGCTTGACGGCCAGCGCCTTGTAGTCGTACGTGCCGGAGCTGCCCCACTGCCGGTCGGCGAGCAGCAGCCCGTAGGCGATGTCCAGGTCGCCGTCGGTCGCCGAGTCCGAGCCGTTGACGCTCTTACAGCTCGCGTTCTGCTCGGCGGCGTGCAGGTCCTTGTTGATCGACGAGGGGTGGTCGAGGACGTACTTCAGGATGCCGTCGAAGATCTTCCGCGCGTCGGCGTCGGCCCCGGCCATGGTCGCGGTGATGACCATGCCGTAGCCCTGCGCCTCGCCGACGTAGTCGTGGTCGGCGTCGGGCGAGTACACCTGGTACCAGCCGTTGCCGCAGTTCTGCTTGATGAAGTTGGCCTTCCACTTCTGGTAGAAGGCCAGCACCTTGGCATCGTTGTCCTTCTGGCTGCCGGAGGGCTTGAGGGCGCCGTCCGCGTACGAGAAGGAGTGACTGCCGAACGGGATGGCGGCGGCGGCCCGAGCGCGCGGGCCGTCGGCGACAGAGGCCGCCGAGGGGGCGGCGGCCGGGGCGGGGGCGGCGTCCGCGGCCTGACTGCCGGGCACGCCGGCGAGCCAGAATCCGCCGCCACCGGCGAGGGCGGCGACGGTCAGCAGGGCGAGCGATCTACGGTTCCTCACCATTGCCACGTCATGCCTCCATCCTGGGACGGGAGTTGGGGAGGCGAACGCTAGCGAGCGGGCGCGGGGCGCCACAAGACGATGGTTAGGAAAGCTTCCTGTTTACCTCCCGGCCCGGCCACGTGCGCTCTCGTGTGCTCACCGGCCGCAGGTGGGGGAAACGGAACGTCAGGCGCCGGGCGCGGCGGCCTTGCCCCGTCGCCCCGGGCCCGGCTCCGCCGCCGGCCCTGGCGGAATGCCGCCGTCGCCGGGTGGCGGGGTGCCGACGCCGTCACGGGGCGGCGGGGGAGACCCAGCGGTAGGAGAGTTCGGGGCGGCCGACGGCCCCGTACTGCGGGGTGCGCGCCGCGCGACCGGTGTCCACCAGGTGCTCCAGATAGCGCCGGGCGGTGATCCGCGAGATGCCGAGTGCCTCCGCCGTGGCGTTGGCCGAGATGCCGGCGCTGGCCGCGCGCAGCACCTCGGTGACCGACTGGAGGGTCGCCAGCGTGAGGCCCTTGGGCAGCTCGGCCGGCGCCTGCGGCGCGCGCAGCGCCGCGAGCGCCCGGTCCACCTCGGCCTGGCCGCTGGCCTCGCCCACGGTCACCGTCGCCCGGAACGCCGCGTACCGGGTCAGCCGCTCCCGCAGGGTGGCGAACGTGAACGGCTTCAGCACGTACTGGACCACCCCGAGCGAGACGCCCTCCCGCACGACGGCCAGGTCGCGCGCCGAGGTCACCGCGATGACGTCCACGCCGTGCCCGGTCGCCCGCAGCGTGCGCAGCAGCCGCAGCCCGTGCCCGTCGGGCAGGTAGAGGTCGAGCAGCAGCAGGTCCACGGCGGTGCGCTCCAGCGCGCGGCGCGCCTGCGCGGCGGAGTGCACGGTGCCCACGACGGTGAAGCCGGGCACCCGGCCGACGTAGAGGGCGTGCGCGTCCGCCGCCAGGGCGTCGTCCTCCACGACGAGCACGCGGATCGGCCCGTCGGCCGGCGCGGGGCCGTTCTCCATGGCGCTCACGAGGCCCCGCCACGGGGCTCGTCACCGGCCGTGTCACCGGCCGCGGCCCGGGCCGCGCCGGGACCGTCGGCAGTGGGCCCGTCGGCGGTGCGCCCGTCGGTGGTGGGCCCGTCCGTGCCGGGCGCGGGGTCGGCGGGCCGGGGCTCGGCGTCGCCGGGGGCCTCGTCCGTGCGGCGCAGGGGCAGCCGGACCGTGAACTCGGCGCCACCCCGCGGGGAGCGACCCAGCGTGATGGTGCCGCCGTTGCGGTGCACCGTCTGGCGCACGATGGCCAGGCCGAGCCCGTGGCCGGGCACGGCCTTGGTGCTCCAACCCCGCTGGAAGATCTCCTCGGCCGCGCCCGGGCCCACGCCGGGGCCGTTGTCCCCGACCCGCAGCGTCAGCTCGTCGTCCCACGCCCGCACCGTCACCGTGACCCGCCCCCGTCGCCCGTCCACGGGCGCCCCGGAGCGGCGGCCGGGGCCCGAGCCGCCCCGCGCGGACGGGGCGGTCTGGCCGCCCGCCGCGTCGATGGCGTTGTCCACCAGGTTGCCCAGGATGGTCACCAGGTCCCGGGCCGGCAGGCTGGCCGGCAGCAGCCCGTCGTCGATGTGGCTGTCGGGCGTCAGCTCGAAGTCCACCGCGTGCTCGCTGGCCTGGGCCGCCTTGCCGAGCAGCAGCGCGGCGAGCACCGGCTCGGCCACCGCGCCCACCACCTGGTCGGTGAGCGCCTGGGCGAGTCGCAGCTCCGCGGTGGCGAACTCGACGGCCTCGTCGGCCCGGCCGAGTTCGATGAGGGAGACCACGGCGTGCAGCCGGTTGGCCGCCTCGTGGGCCTGCGAGCGCAGCGCCTCGGCGAAGCCGCGTACCGAGTCCAGTTCGCCGGAGAGGGCCTGGAGTTCGGTGTGGTCGCGCAGGGTCACCACGGAGCCGCGCCGGCCGTTGCTGCTCACCGGCGCGGTGTTGACGATCAGGACCCGGTCGGCGGTCAGATGCAGCTCGTCCACCCGGGGCCTGGGGTCGAGCAGCGCGGCGGTCAGCGGCGGGGGCAGGCCGAGTTCGCCCACGTGCCGGCCGACGGGCGGCGCGCCGCGCCGGCCGCCGCGCGTGTCGAGGGCGGGGGCGGCCTCGGAGCGGCCGGTCGTGGCGGCGGCGTCGGGGCGGGGCAGGCCGAGGAGTTCGCGCCCGCCGTCGTTGATGAGCGCGATCCGGCGCTGCCCGTCGAGCATCACCAGGCCCTCCCGCACCGCTTGCAGCGTGGCCTGGTGGTAGTCGTGCATCTGGCTCAGCTCGTTCGCGTTCATGCCGTGCGTGTGCCGGCGCAGCCGCGCGTTGATGACGTAGGTACCGAGCCCGCCGAGCACCAGCGCGGCCAGCGCCACGCCGGTGAGGGCGAGCACCTGGCGCCGCTCCTGCTCGGTGATCTCCTTGATCGTGATCCCGGCGCTGACCAGCGCGACCACCGGCCCCGGACCGTCCGTGCCGCCGCCCGCGCGCACCGGGGCCACGACGCGCACGGAGGGGCCCAGGGTGCCGGTGTACGTCTCGGAGAACACCTCGCCGCGCAGCGCGGGCCCGGTGTGGCCGAGGAACTTCTCGCCGATCCGGCCGGGTTCGGGGTGCGTCCAGCGGACGCCGCGCGGGTTCATGATCGTGACGAACGCGACGCCGGAGTCCAGCCGCACCCGCTCCGCGTACGGCTGGAGCACCGCCGTCGGGTCGGGCGAGCGGGCGGCCTCGACGACGGCGGGGGAGTTGGCGATGGTGGTGGCCGCGGTCAACGCCTGGCGCCGCGCGGCCTCCTGTGCCTCGCCCTTGGCCGTGACGTAGGTGAAGACGGCGCACCCGGCGACCACGGCGGCGACCAGCACGACCTGCATGGCGAAGAGCTGGCCAGCGAGGCTGCGAGGACGGGGGATGCGCATCGGCTCAGTGTGCACGCTGTCCCTGGCGTGAACGTAATGTACGTAAGGGTGACCGCCGTCACAGCCTGGTGCATAGTCGCCGGGACATCCCGCACGCGAGCCGCGCGTACCCCATGGCGCGGCCGGGCCGGATGCCCTCAGCAGCGGTGGCTGGGCCGTACCCACGCATCTCTCAGCCCTGCCGAGCAGCAATGCACGACCGAAGGAGGCAGCCGTGGCTGCGCAGACCTCGCCGTCGGAGCCGGGAGACACGCCCCCCGACTCCGGCTCGACATCACGACGGGCGGGACAGGCGACCGGGGAAGGCCCCGGGACGACGCCGGGAACGAAGGCGTCGGGACCGAGGACACCGGGGCCGGCGAAGCGGGACAAGACCCACTATCTCTACCTTTTCGTGATCGTGGCCGTGCTCCTCGGCATCACGCTGGGCTTCGCGGCGCCCGACTTCGCCGTGGAACTCAAGCCGATCGGCACCGGCTTCGTGAACCTGATCAAGATGATGATCTCGCCGATCATCTTCTGCACGATCGTGCTCGGCGTGGGATCGGTCCGCAAGGCCGCCAAGGTCGGCGCGGTCGGCGGCCTCGCGCTCGGCTACTTCCTGCTGATGTCCACCGTGGCCCTCGCCATCGGCCTGCTGGTCGGCAACATCCTGGAGCCCGGCAGCGGGCTGCACCTGACCAGCGAGGCGGCCAAGGCGGGCCAGGGCGAGGCCGAGGGCGCCAGCGAGTCGACCGAGGAGTTCCTGCTCGGCATCATCCCGACGAGCATGCTGTCCGCCTTCACCGAGGGCGAGGTGCTCCAGACCCTGCTGATCGCCCTGCTGGTCGGCTTCGCCCTGCAGGCCATGGGCAAGGCGGGCGAGCCCGTCCTGCGCGGCATCGGCCACGTGCAGCGGCTCGTCTTCCGGGTGCTCGCGATGATCATGTGGGCGGCCCCGGTGGGCGCCTTCGGCGCCATCGCGGCGGTGATCGGCGAGACCGGCACCGACGCGCTGCGCTCGCTGGCGGTCATCATGGTCGGCTTCTACGTCACCTGCCTGATCTTCGTGGTCGTCGTGCTCGGTACGATCCTGCGCCTGGTGGCGGGCGTGAACCTGTTCCTGCTGCTGAAGTACCTGGCGCGGGAGTTCCTGCTGATCCTGTCCACCTCCTCGTCCGAGTCGGCGCTGCCGCGGCTGATCGCGAAGATGGAGCACGCCGGCGTCAGCAAGCCGGTGGTCGGCATCACCGTCCCCACCGGCTACTCCTTCAACCTCGACGGCACCGCCATCTACCTGACGATGGCCTCGCTGTTCATCGCCGAGGCGATGGGCGACCCGCTCTCCGTCGGACAGCAGATCTCGCTGCTGCTGTTCATGATCGTGGCGTCCAAGGGGGCCGCGGGCGTCACCGGGGCCGGCCTCGCGACGCTCGCCGGTGGCCTCCAGTCGCACCGGCCGGAGCTGGTGGACGGCGTCGGGTTGATCGTCGGCATCGACCGCTTCATGAGCGAGGCGCGGGCGCTGACGAACTTCGCCGGGAACGCGGTGGCCACCGTGCTCGTCGGCACCTGGACCAAGGAGATCGACCGGGACCGGATGCGCGAGGTGCTGCACGGGCGGCTCCCGTTCGACGAGCGCACGCTGCTCAACGACGGCCACGGCCACGGGCCCGACGACGAGCCAGCCGACGGGCCCGCCGAGCGGGTCGCCCTGGCCAAGCAGGCCGCCGCCGGGTCGGCCGCCGCCGACGCGGACGGCAAGGAGGCGGCCAAGGTCTGAGGCCCGCCGGGCCGGTCGCCAGGAGCCTGGCCGCCCGACCGGAGATCCCCACGGTCACCGGTCGGACTGGGACGCCCGCTGGCGGGGCAGGCGTACACCAGGAGGCCATTTCGCGGGGCGAGACCTCACCCCATCTCGCCCCACCCGCCGCCCCGTCCCGCTCCTCCGGGACGGGGCGGCGCTTTTGCCGGTACGGGGCGGCGCTCTGCCGGGGGTACGGGGCGCGCCACCGGCGGCGCGCCCCGTACCCCCGGTGGCCGCGTGGCGCTACGCCGGCCGCAGCCAGATCGTCGACAGCGGGGGCAGCACCGGCACGACGGACGCCGGCCGGCCGTGCCAGCCGTACGGCTCGGCCTTGAGCGGGTCCGGGTTGCCGACGCCGCTGCCGCCGTACCGCTCCGCGTCCGTGTTCAGCACCTCGACCCAGGCCGGCACCTCGTCCGATACGCCGATCCGGTACTCGTGCCGCACCACCGGCGACATGTTGCTGACGCACACCAGCGGCGTGCCGTCCGCCGCGTGCCGGGAGAAGGCGAACACGTTGTCCTGCGCCGCGTCCCCGTCGATCCAGGCGAACCCCTCCGGCGCGCTGTCCCGCTGCCACAGCGCGGGCGTGGCCGCGTAGACCGTGTTGAGGTCGCGCACCAGGTCCCGTACGCCGCGGTGGTCGGGCTCGGCCTCGTACGACGGGTCGAGCAGCCACCAGTCGGGCCCGTGCTCCTGCGACCACTCCGCTCCCTGCGCGAACTCCTGCCCCATGAAAAGGAGTTGCTTGCCCGGGTGGGCCCACATGAAGCCCAGGTAGGCGCGGTGGTTGGCGCGCTGCTGCCACCAGTCGCCCGGCATCTTGGAGACCAGCGCGCGCTTGCCGTGCACCACCTCGTCGTGCGAGATGGGCAGCACGTAGTTCTCCGAGTACGCGTACACCATCGAGAACGTCATCTCGTGGTGGTGGTACCTGCGGTGCACCGGGTCGTGCGCCACGTACCCCAGCGAGTCGTGCATCCAGCCCATGTTCCACTTCAGCCCGAACCCGAGCCCGCCGAAGCCGCCGGGGCCCACGTGGTGGGTCGCCCGCGTCACGCCGTCCCAGGCGGTGGACTCCTCGGCGATGGTCACCACGCCCGGGCAACGGCGGTAGACCGTGGCGTTCATCTCCTGGAGGAACGCCACCGCGTCCAGGTCCTCCCGGCCGCCGTACGCGTTCGGCGACCAGGCGCCCGAGTCCCGCGAGTAGTCGAGGTAGAGCATCGAGGCCACGGCGTCCACCCGCAACCCGTCGACGTGGAACTCCTCGCACCAGTACACCGCGTTGGCCACCAGGAAGTTGCGCACCTCGCGCCGCCCGTAGTCGAAGACCAGCGTCCCCCAGTCGGGGTGCGCCGCCCGCGCCGGGTCGCCGTGCTCGTACAGCGGCCGGCCGTCGAACTCCGCGAGCGCCCAGTCGTCGCGCGGGAAGTGCGCCGGCACCCAGTCCACCAGCACCCCGATGCCGGCCCGGTGCAGCGCGTCCACCAGGTGCTTGAAGTCGTCCGGGGTGCCGAGCCTGGCCGTGGGCGCGTAGAAGCCGGTCACCTGGTAGCCCCACGAGCCGCCGAAGGGGTGCTCGGCGACCGGCATGAACTCCACGTGCGTGAACCCGAGGTCCCTGACGTACGCGGGCAGTTGTTCGGCCAGCTCCCGGTAGCCGAGCCCGGGGCGCCACGAGGGGAGGTGCACCTCGTAGACCGAGAACGGCGACTCGGTCACCTCCCGCCCGGCCCGGCCCGCCAGCCACGCCTGGTCGTGCCAGCGGTGGTGCGAGGCGTGCACGATCGACGCCGTGGCGGGCGGGCACTCGGTGCGCCGCGCCATCGGATCGGCGCGCACCGTGTGCGAGCCGTCGGGCCGGGCGATGTCGAACTTGTACAGCGCCCCCTCGCCGACGCCCGGCAGGAACAGCTCCCACACCCCGCTGGCCCCCAGCGACCGCATCGGGAACGCGGTCCCGTCCCAGCAGCAGAAGTCCCCGACCACCCGCACGCCGAGCGCGTTCGGCGCCCACACCGTGAACCGGGTCCCGGTCACCCCCTGGTGGACCATCGGCCACGCGCCCAGCGCCTGCCACAGTCGCTCGTGCCGCCCCTCGCCGATCAGGTGCAGGTCCAACTCGCCGAGCGCGGGCAGGAAGCGGTACGGGTCGTGCACCTCACGCCCGCCACCCCCGCCACCCCCACCGTCCTCGCCAGTCCCCGCGTCGCCGTCCGTGTCGTACGAGACGAGCAGCCGGTACTCCGGGATCTCGCGCAGCGGCAGCACGCCCGAGAACAGGCCGTCCCCCTCGGAGCGCAGCGGCGCCCGCAGCCCCGGGGCGACCACCGCGACCGAGCGGGCGAAGGGCCGCAGCACCCGGAACCGCACCCCGGCCGGCTCCGGGTGCGCCCCGAGCAGCGCGTGCGGGTCGTGGTGCGTGCCGTCCAACAGCCGCCGCCGCTCGTCCCCCGCGAGCGGCGCGGCGGCCAGCACCACGCCGCGCGCCGCCTCGTCCCGCGCCGTGGCCGGGCCCGGGCCCGGCCCCGGTCGCCCGTGCGGAGCGGCGGGCGGCGTCTTCGGGTGGGGCAGCGGCTGCGTGGGGGGCGGTGGCTGCCCCAGCACCCGGGCCGGGGGCCGGTCGCGGGGGCCGTCGGGGCGCGCGGACGGGGGCTCGGGGGACGGGCGTGCGGTCACGTGGGGGCCTCCAAAGCTGAGGGGACGTCCGGGACCCGGCTCATGCCGTGTCCCGCGCGGCTGGCCCGGCGAGGCGCCGGATCGCGGACAGGGGGACGGGAAGCCAGTCCGGCCGGTGCCTGGCCTCGTAGAGCACTTCGTAGACGGCCTTGTCGGTCTCGTACGCGCGCAGCAACTCCGGTTCCGCGCGCGGGTCGTGGCCGCAGGCGGCGGCGTACCCGGCGCAGTACGCGGCCCGGGACCGGCGCGCCCACTCCCGTGGCTCGCGCGGCCCGGCGGCGCTCTCCGGGCCGCCGTGCGCGCCGCCGGCGCCTACCGCCGCCGCGTAGTCGAACGACCGGAGCATGCCGGCGATGTCGCGGACCACGGGTTGCAGGCGGCGCCGCTCGGCCAGCGGGCTCGCGGGCTCGCCCTCGAAGTCGATCAGGCTCCACCGGCCGTCCCGTGTGCTGCGCAGCGCCTGCCCGAGGTGCAGGTCGCCGTGGATGCGCTGGGCCGGCCAGGCGCGCCCGCTGTCGCCGAGCGCGGCCAGGTCGGCGTAGGCGCCGCGCAGCGCCCGGCGGAAGGGCCGGAGCGCGGGGACCGCGCCCGCCGCCGCGTCCAGCCGGCGCGACATGGCGGCCGTGAGGTGCTCGATCTGCGGGGGGCCGATCTCGGCGGTCGGCAGCGAGCGCGCCAGCGCGAGGTGCACCTCGGCGGTGGCCTGCCCCAGCGCGTGCGCGGCGGCGGTGAAGTCGGCGCCGTGCGCCAACTGGTCCAGGGCGTACTGCCAGCCGTCGGCGCAGTCCGCGAGGTAGGGCTGGAGCAGCCCGAGCGTCGCCGGGGCGCCCGCCCCGGCCGCCTCGAACCACGCGGTGGGCGGCGGCACCCGGCGGCAGCCGGTCCGGGTGAGGGCGAGCGCCACCTCCAGGTCGGGGTTGATGCCCGGCGCGATCCTGCGGAAGACCTTGAGGATGTACGCGTCGCCGTACACCACCGAGGAGTTGGACTGCTCGGCGGTCAGCGGGCGGGGCGTCAGGCCGGCCTCGATGGTGGCGCCCGGGGCGCGGCGGAAGCGCAGCGGCCCGAGCGTGCCGGGCAGCCGCAGGCGTTCGAGGAGCAGGGCGGCCTGGCGCGGGTCGGCGAGCGCCTCGTAGAGCAGGGCCCCGGTCAGCGGCCCGGTGGCCGGCCGGCCGATGAGGGCGTGCGCCAGCCGTGGCGGCGCCGCCGCCTCCCGCGCCACGGCCGGTTCGTCCGCCCCGTCGGCGGCGGCTGTCGTAGCGGCGTGCGCGGCGGCGGGCCCGGGCTCGGCCCGCGCGGCCCGGTTCGCCGGCGGAGGCCCGGCGCCGTGCGGGTTCGGCGGCAGGACGCCGAGCAGCAGTTGGTAGCAGTCGGCCGGCTCGGGGGCGCCTCGCCGGCGCGCCCGGGACGCGGAGGATGGTTTCGCCAACGCCGCGCGTTCCGCGCGTTCCGCCCCGGCCGTGGCCCGGTCGGCGCGCCCCGCCGCCCCGTCGCCTGGGTCCGCGTCAGCGTCCGCGTTCGCGTCGCCGCCCGGGGCGCCGTCCGCCCCGTCGCCGGCGTCAACCTCGGCCTCCTCGTCCGGGTCCTGGTGGGCCCGTACCAGCAGGTGCAGCAGGCCCGCAGCCCCGTCGCGCGCCGTGCACGGGAGCAACTCCGTCGCCGAGACCAGGGTGAAGCCGCTGATCGGGCGGCCCTTGCCGGCGAACCAGCGCTGCCGTGGCAGCCACTCGGTCAGCAGCGGCGCGAGCGAGGCGAGCAGCCCGTCATCGGCGCCGCCGCCGGCGGCGGCCGGCGTCGCCGCGACCTGGCCAGCGCCGCCGGTACGCGGGCCGTCCCCGCGCGGGCCGGCGGCCCGCCCCGTGGGGCGAGGCGGCGCGGCGCTCGCCGTCGCCGGCGAGGGGGTGGGGGGTGACCCCCGGGACATGGAGGAGTCCGACATGACGTCGCGTCCTTTCCCCGGGGCACACGACAGATAGGACGAAGTGTCCCGGATTGCTCCAATTTCTGGGCGGCGACGCGCTGTGGACGTACCTCGGGGAGCCGCCCGGGCGCGACGGTGCGGGATGGCGGTGCGGGGTGGCGGTGCGGGAACGCGCGGGGCGCTGGCGCCGGGCTGCGGGCGCGCGCGGTGTCGTACGCGGGGGAGAGCCCGTCCGTGGGGGCGCGGGGGCCGGACGCCGGAGGGGGGGTGGGCGCCGGGCGCGGGCCCGGGGGAGCGAGCCCGCCGGGCGCGGCGAGGAGGGGCCCGCGCGTAGGGGGAGAGGGGCCCGTACGTGGGGGGAGTACGCGCGACGTCGGTCCGGCGTCACGGGCGGGGCGCCGGACCGACGGTGTCGCTCAGCCCACCGCCACCTGGTCGAGGGAGCCGTGGGCGTCCGCGCGGTCGGCGCCGTCGGCGGGCCGCAGCCGGAACCAGTAGAAGCCGTGGCCGGCCAGCGTGAGCAGGTAGGGCAGCTCACCGATGGCGGGGAAGCGCACGCCGCCGATCAGCTCGACCGGATGGCGGCCGTTGAACGCCTGGAGGTCCAGCTCCGTCGGCTGCGGGAACCGCGAGAAGTTGTTCACGCACAGCACCAGGTCGTCGCCGTACTCGCGCAGGAACGCCAGGACGGCCGGGTTGCTCGACGGGAGTTCGGTGAAGGACCCGAGCCCGAAGGCCGGGTTCTGCTTGCGGATCTCGATCATCCGCCGGGTCCAGTGCAGCAGCGAGGACGGGCTGCTCATGGCCGCCTCGACGTTGGTCACCTGGTAGCCGTAGACCGGGTCCATGATCGTGGGCAGGAACAGCCGCCCCGGGTCGCACGAGGAGAAGCCCGCGTTGCGGTCCGGGGTCCACTGCATCGGCGTGCGCACGGCGTCCCGGTCGCCCAGCCAGATGTTGTCGCCCATGCCGATCTCGTCGCCGTAGTAGAGGATCGGCGACCCCGGCAGGGCCAGCAGCAGGGCGGTGAACAGCTCGATCTGGTTGCGATCGTTGTCGAGCAGCGGGGCGAGTCGGCGCCGGATGCCGATGTTGGCCCGCATCCGCGGGTCCTTGGCGTACTCCGCGTACATGTAGTCACGTTCCTCGTCCGTGACCATCTCCAGCGTCAGTTCGTCGTGGTTGCGCAGGAAGATGCCCCACTGACAGCCGGAGGGGATGGCCGGCGTCTTGGCGAGGATCTCCGAGACCGGGTAGCGGGACTCGCGGCGCACCGCCATGAAGATGCGCGGCATCACCGGGAAGTGGAACGCCATGTGACACTCGTCGCCGCCGCGCTGGAAGTCGCCGAAGTAGTCCACGACGTCCTCCGGCCACTGGTTGGCCTCGGCCAGCAGCACCGTGTCCGGGTAGTGCGCGTCGATCTCCGCCCGCACCCGCTTGAGCAGCTCGTGCGTGCGCGGCAGGTTCTCGCAGTTGGTGCCCTCCTCGGCGTACAGGTACGGCACCGCGTCCAGGCGGAAGCCGTCGATGCCCAGGTCGAGCCAGAACCGCAGGGCCGCGATCACCTCCTCCTGCACGGCGGGGTTCTCGAAGTTGAGGTCGGGCTGGTGCGAGAAGAAGCGGTGCCAGTAGTACTGCTTGCGCACCGGGTCGAAGGTCCAGTTGGACGCCTCGGTGTCCACGAAGATGATGCGCGCGTCCGGGTACCGCTTGTCGTCGTCGGCCCAGACGTAGAAGTCGCCGTAGGGCCCGTTCGGGTCCTTGCGAGACTGTTGGAACCACTCGTGCTGGTCGCTGGTGTGGTTCATCACGAAGTCGATGATCACGCGCATGCCGCGCTGGTGGGCGGCGTCCACGAACTCGACGAAGTCGGCCAGGTCCCCGAAGTCGGGGAGCACGGCGGTGTAGTCGGACACGTCGTAGCCGCCGTCGCGCAGCGGCGAGGCGAAGAACGGCGGCAGCCACAGGCAGTCGACACCCAGCCACTGCAGGTAGTCGAGCTTGGCGGTGAGGCCCTTGAGGTCGCCGATGCCGTCCCCGTTGCTGTCCTGGAAGGAGCGGACCAGTACCTCGTAGAACACGGCCCGTTTGAACCAGTCCGGGTGGCGGTCCCCGGCGGGCGTGTCCTCGAAGGTGTCCTGGACGGGCTCGTTGACGATCATGGTGTGGGTGACCCTCCGATCGGTGAGGACGGTCGCAGCGAGAACACGTGCGCGGGCGCGATGCCGCTGCCCGGCTCTAGGCGCACGTAGTTGTCGCTGCCCCAGTGGTAGGTGGTGCCGGTGAGCTCGTCGCGCACCGACAGGGACTCATGCCAGTCGAGGCCGAGTTCTGGCATGTCCAACGACACCGTGGCCTCGTGGGTGTGGTGGGGGTCGAGGTTGACCACCGTCAGCACGCAGTCCCCGCCCGCGCCGCGCGCGCCCGCCGCGTCCGCCCGCCGTCGCCCCTCGTCGCCCGGCCGCACCCCGGGCCGACGCGGCGCCGGCGGCTCGGACCTGCGTTCGGGCACTCGCTTGGAGTAGGCGATCACGGCGTCGTTGTCGGTGCGGTGGAAGCGCAGGTTACGGAGCTGCCGCAGGGCCGGATGGTGCCGGCGCAGCCGGTTGAGCGTGGTGATCAGCGGGGTGATGGTGGCCCCGGCCCGCTCGGCGCCGGCCCAGTCACGCGGGCGCAGTTCGTACTTCTCCGAGTGCAGGTACTCCTCGCTGCCCGGGCGTAGCGCCGTGCCCTCGCACAGCTCGTACCCGGCGTACATGCCCCAGGACGGCGAGAGCGTCGCCGCGAGGACGGCGCGGATCTCGAACGCGGACCGGCCGCCCTCCTGGAGGTAGGCGGGCAGGATGTCGGGGGTGTTGACGAAGAAGTTGGGCCGCATGCAGGCGGCGGCGTCCCCGGTCAGCTCGGTGAGGTAGTCGGTCAGCTCCCGCTTGGTGGTGCGCCAGGTGAAGTACGTGTACGACTGCTGGAAGCCGACCGCCGCCAGGGTGCGCATCATCGCCGGCCGGGTGAACGCCTCGGCGAGGAAGACGACCCCGGGGTCGGTGCGGTTGATGTCGGAGATCACCTTCTCCCAGAAGACCACCGGCTTGGTGTGCGGGTTGTCCACCCGGAAGATCCGCACCCCGCGCGCCATCCAGCAGCGCAGCACCCGCAGCGTCTCGCGGACGATGCCGGGGAAGTCCGCGTCGAAGGCGATGGGGTAGATGTCCTGGTACTTCTTCGGCGGGTTCTCCGCGTACGCGATCGACCCGTCCGCGCGGTGGTGGAACCACTGCGGGTGGCTGGTCACCCACGGGTGGTCGGGCGAGCACTGGAGCGCGAAGTCGAGGGCCACCTCAAGGCGCAGCTCGCGCGCCTTGGCGACGAAGTGGTCGAAGTCCTCCAGGGTGCCCAGGTCCGGATGGATCGCGTCGTGCCCGCCGTCCGCGGAGCCGATCGCCCACGGCGAGCCCACGTCGTGCGGGCCGGCGGTCAGCGCGTTGTCGGGACCCTTGCGGAACGAGGTGCCGATGGGGTGGATCGGTGGCAGGTACACCACGTCGAAGCCCATCGCGGCGATGGCCGGCAGCCGCTCGGCGGCGGTGCGCAGGGTGCCGCTGACGGGCGGCGCCCCGTCCGCCAGCACGGCGCCCTCGGAGCGCGGGAACATCTCGTACCAGGAACCGAACAGCGCGCGCTCCCGCTCCACCTGGAGCGGCGCCGCGCGCGAGGTGGTCACCAGCTCGCGCAGCGGGTGCCCGTCCAGCGCGGCGACCACCTCGGGCGCGAGCGCGGCGGCCAGCCGGTCCGCCACCGGGCGGCCCTCGTCGAGCAGCGCGTCGACCGCGCTGAGCACGGCCTCCCGGCCGGCGTTCTTGGGCACGTCGGCGGCGGCGCGCTCGTGCAGGTGCGCACCCTCGGTGAGCACCAACTCGGCGTCGATGCCGGCCGGCACCTTGACCCTGGCGTGCGAGCGCCAGGTGCCGATCGGGTCGCTCCACGCCTCGATGGTGAAGGTCCAGCGGCCCTCGCGGTCGGGGGTGACGTCCGCGCCCCAGCGGTCCGTGCCGGGCTCCAGCTCGCGCATCGGCGTCCACGGACCGCAGCGCCCGGCCGGGTCGCGCAGCACCACGTTGGCCCCGACCGCGTCGTGCCCCTCGCGGAAGACAGTGGCGCTGACCTGGAACGTCTCGCCCACCACCGCCTTCGCCGGGCGCCTGCCGCAGTCAACGAGCGGGCGGATGTCCAACACGGGGATACGGCCGATCATGGGATCACCTAACGGCGTCGCTGGCGTGCGGGGCATTGGTTCTTTCTACCGGGTGGGCACGCCGTTCCCGGGGCACGCGCGGGGCCGCCGTGCGCCGCGTTCACTCGGCTGGCCGGACGCGACGGGCCCCGCCGCCAGGCTGCCGCCGGCGCCGTGGTGGTGACTGTCCGTCGCCGTGGTCGAGGTGGCTACGGCGCCTTCGGGGTGTCCGCGCGGGCGTCGTACGCGGCGCGGGCCTCGTCGATCCGGGACAGGTGCGCGACGCTCCACTCCAGCAGCGGCGCCGTGGCCTCGCGCAGGGTGCCGCCCATCTCGGTGAGCTCGTAACTGACGTGTGGCGGCATCACGTTGTGGACGGTGCGGGTCAGGATCCCGTCGCGCTCCAGGCTGCGCAGCTTCACGGTGAGCACGCGCTGGCTGATCCCGTCGATGGCCCGCTTGAGTTCGGTGAAGCGGCGCGGCCCGTCCCTGAGCTGGCGTACGACCAGCAGCGACCACTTGTCCCCGACGATGTCGAGCACCACCCGGGTGCGGCACGCGTCGTCGGGCCCGGTCGCCGGCGGCTGGTCGTCTGGCGTCGTGTCCACGGTTACCTCCAGAGAACCGAGGCACCTCGATGTGCCTTATTGCCCGTGGCGCACCCCGTGCACCAGCATGTTTCCCGGTACTCGAACAGTACCGAGGCACGAAAGGTAACCACCAGGACCGCGAGCCGGCGGCCTGGACGTGGCCGTGCCCCGCTCCCCGTACGACGAAGGGTTGACCTGCCATGTCCACATTCCTGTTGGTGCACGGTGCCTGGCACAGCGGACGGTGCTGGGAGCGGGTGGTGCCGCTCCTTGAGGCCGCCGGGCACCGGGTGCTCGCGCCGTCCCTGACCGGCTACGGCGACAGGGCGCACCTGGCCGGCCCCGAGGTGGGGCTCGACACGCACGTCGACGACGTGGTCGATCTGATCGACGAGCAGGGCCTGGCCGACGTCGTACTCGTCGGCCACAGCTACGCGGGGCTGGTGGTCTCCGCCGTCGTCAACCGGATACCCGAGCGCGTCGCGCACCTGGTCTACCTCGACGCGATGGTCCCCGAGGACGGCGAGTCCGCCGTCGACGTCCTGCCCGTGACCCGGCACCTGATCGAGGCCGCCGAGCGGTCCGAGAGCGGCTGGCGGGTGCCGCCACCGCCCGAACAGCCCGCCCCCCTCGGCCTGTTCGGCGTCACGGACCCGGCGGACGTGGCCTGGCTGCGCGCCATGCTCTCCGACCAGCCGGTGCGCTGCCTGCGACAGCCGGTGCGCCTGGACAACCCGGCTGCCCGCGCGGTGCCGCGCACGCACATCCACAACGTCGGCGCCACGCCGGAGGGCATCACCCGCCGCCCCGTCCCGCCGGTCCAACCCAACGGCACCCCGGCCCGGGTCTGGACGCTGCCGACCGGCCACGACTGCATGATCACCATGCCGGACGAACTCAGCGCGCTGCTCCTCAAGCTCGCCTGACCCGCGCCGCCGGGCGGCCCGTCCGCGAACCCCCGCCCCGGCGTGGGCGGTGGCTACTCCTCGGCCCGGCGGACGAGGAAGACCTGGCGCCAGTGCTCGGCCGAGCGCACGAGATCCTCGCTGACGTGGTGGAGGAACTGGCTCAGGTTGTCTAGGCGGGCGCCGGCCGGGGTGGCGGGGTCGAGTGCCTGGGCGTGGCGCGCGGACGCGGCGGCGATCTCGGCGTCGATGCGCGTGCTGGCCATCACGGCCCGGAACCACACGTCGTCACCGATGGCGTAGCGCTCGGCGCGGCGGTGGGGATCGCGTTGCCGCTGGATGACCCCCATCGTCTCCAGGACGCCGACGGCCTTGGAGACGGCGGCGGGGCTGACCCGCAGGCGGCGCACGAGTTCGGCCGAGGAGAGGCTGCCGCTGTCGGTGGTGAGGAGCGCGGCCAGGACCCTGGCCGCCATCGGCCGCATCCCGGTCCGTACGAACAGTTCCGTGGTGCGCGCGGTCACCTCCGCCACGACCCGGGGGTCGCGGCCACCGAGCTCGGCGCCGCCCGGGGCCGGGCTCGTCACGGTGGCCGGGGCCCGGCGCGTCCTGCGCTGGCTGGCCTGGTGCGCCTGGTCGGCGTGGTAGCCGGTGGGCCCGCCGTTGCGCATCACCTCACGCGTGACGGTCGAGGTCGACCGCCCGAGCCGACGGGCGACGGCGGCGTACGTGAGTCCGTCACGCAGTCCTGCGGCGATCTCCCGCCGGTCCTGGCGGGTGAGTCTCTCTCCGGGCATCGGTGTCCTCGTCGGTCGGCGGAGACACGAGCGTAATGCAACGAGGTCGTTGCATTAAGAGACAGGGTGCGTGCAACGATTTCACGGCTCTGAGCTGCTAGTTCGCTGTTAAGAGGGCTCGTCGTTGATTGACGAGTTCGTGTACGCAACGTAATTTTCACCGCGTCGTGAAGATCCTCAACGGGGCGGGAGCAGCGAACATGAGCGACATCGAGGTGCAGCGGGCGTTGGACTGGGCGGTGGCCGAGGCGGGTGTACCCGGCATCGTCGCCGACGTCAGGGACGGCGACCGGAGGTGGTTCGGCGCCGCCGGCGTGGCCGACCTGCGGACGGGCGCCCCGCGCCGACCGGGCGAGTACGCGCACACCGGCAGCGGCGGCAAGGCGTTCATCGCCACCGTGCTGCTGGCGCTGGCGGCCGAGTCCAGGCTGAGCATCGACGACCCGGTCAACGCGTGGCTGCCTGGCGTGCTCGACCACAACGGCTACGACGGCGACAAGATCACCATCAGGCACCTGCTCAGCAACACCAGCGGCCTGTTCTCCACCGGCATGGCACCGGAGTTGACCAGCCGGTACGCCACCCGGGCCGCGTTCGCGGAGCACCGCTTCGACGCGTTCACCACCGAGCAACTGCTCGCCATGACGGTGTCACAGCCGCCGGTCGGCGCCCCCGGTGAGCGCTTCGCGTACTCCAACGGAGGTTTCTACGTCGCCGAGGCCCTCATCGAGAAGGTCACCGGCAACAGTCTGGCCGAGGAGATCGAACGCCGCGTCATCCAGCCGCTCGGCCTGACCGACACCTCCGTACGCTCCGCCCACGACGCGCGGTACCCCGATCCGCATCCGCGGGCCTACTCCACGCTGTTCTACAAGGACGGCACCGACCCGGCCGCGGTCACCCCGGAGAACTGGGAGTCGGTGATGGAGGAACCCGGGCTCGACCCCCTCGACGTGACCGAGTACAACACCTCGTGGGCGCCCGCCAACGTCGTCTCCACCACCGGCGACATGATCAGGTTCGTCGGCGCACTGGCCGGCGGCACCCTGCTGCCGCCGGAGCAGCACCGCGCGATGTGGACCACGGTCTCCACCGAGGGGGGCAACTGGACGCCGCACACCCGGTACGGCCTCGGCGTGTTCGAGTTCGACCGGGCGGTCACGGGCGGCCTGACGCTGCGCGGCGTGGGCGGCAGCTTCTGGGGATGCCTCTTCTACACGGTGGCCACCGCCGACGGCGAGCACACCCTCTCCCTCCAGACCAACACCGAGTGGAAGAGCTGGGACGTCCTCTTCCGGGTCATCGACGCGGAGTTCGGCGTCCGCCTCAGCGGATGAGCGGGCCGCCCGCGAACGGTGTCCCCCGCGCCCGCCGTGACGGGCGGGCGCGGCGCGGCTAGCGCGCGGGGCGACCTCCGCCTCGGGCCGGAGCCGGGCCCGGCACCCGGTCCGCCGACGACGCGCCCGCTGCCGACGACGCGCCCGACGTCGACGACGCGCCCGACGTCGACGACGCGCCCGCTGCCGGCGACGCGCTCGGCGCGGTCGCCACGGACCCGGCCAGCAGCCGCAGGCCCGCGTCCGAGGCCGAGTCCGGCTCCGCGCTGAAGGCCAGCACGCCCTGCCCACCGGAGTCGGGCAGCCGCAACATCTGGAACGCCAGCTCCAGCGGCCCCACCAGCGGATGGTGGAACACCTTCACGCCGCTGGTGCAGCCCCGCACCGGGTGCCGCGACCACAGCGCGGCGAACTCGGGGCTCTTCATGGTCAACTCGCCGATCAGTTCGGCCAGTTGGCGATCGTCGGGGTGCTCGCCGGCGGCCAGGCGCAGCGAGGAGACCGCGCGCCGCGCCTCGAACTCCCAGTCCGGGTACAGCTCGCGCACGTGCGGGTCGAGGAAGAGTAGCCGCTGCGTGTTCGGGCGCTCGGCGGGCCGCTCCGGCGCCCCCGCGTCCAGGTGCCCGGCGAGCAGCGCGTGCCCCAGTGGGTTCCAGGCCAGCACGTCGTACCGCGCGTCCAGCACGAGCGCCGGCACCGCGCCCATCGCCGCGATGAGCTGACGGGTGGCGGGGCGGGCCGTGGCGGGGCGCGCGGCGGGGCGGCGCGCGGCGCGCCCGGGGCGGGCCAGGTTGCGCAGGTGCGCGTGCTCGTCCGGGGTCAGGCGCAGCGCGCGGGCGAGCGCGTCCAGGACGCCGTCCGACGCGTTGCCGCTCTGGCCCTGTTCCAGCCGCGTGTAGTACGCCACGCTCACGCCCGCGAGCTGCGCCAGCTCCTCGCGGCGCAACCCCGGCACCCGGCGCTGGCCCCCGTAGGAGACCAGCCCGACGTCGGCGGGCTGGAGCCGGGCGCGGCGGCTGCGCAGGAAGTTTCCCAACTCGGCTGGTGTGTCCATGCGCCCCAGTCTCCGTCAGCGCCGCCCTCGCTGCCTGCCCCTGCCAGTGGCAGGCAGCGGCGGGCCGGGCTTCCGCACACGCCGAACGGGCGCACGCCCCCGTGGGCGCCCCCGCGCGGGGTGGGGTCACCCGTTCAGGCAGTCGCAGAACGGATAAATAGCGTGGCTGCCTACAGACACGCAGAAATTTGGCGGATATGGGCGAATCGGCCGGGTGGCCGCCGCTACCGTCGGAGCGTGAAGGCCATTCGTCGTTTCAGCGTGCGCCCCGTCCTCCCGGACTCCCTCAGACCGCTCAGCGACCTCGCGCGCAACGTGCGCTGGTCCTGGCACCCCGAGACCCGCGAGCTGTTCCAGGCACTGGACCCGGACGGCTGGCGGGCCGCGGGCGGCGACCCGGTGCGGCTCCTCGGCTCGGTCCCGGCCGACCGGCTGGCCCGCCTCGCCGCCGACCCCGAGTTCGTACGCCGCCTCGCCGCCGCCGCCGACGAGCTGCGCGCCTACCTGACCGGACCCCGCTGGTACCAACAGCAGGTCGAGCGGCGGTCGGCCGACGGCGGGACCGCCCAGGGCGAGACCGCCGGCGGCGGCGACCCCGCGCCGGGCGCGCTGCCGCGGGCCATCGCGTACTTCTCGCCCGAGTTCGGCATCACCGCCGCCCTGCCCCAGTACTCCGGCGGCCTCGGCATCCTCGCCGGCGACCACCTCAAGTCCGCCAGCGACCTCGGCGTGCCGCTGATCGGCGTCGGGCTGCTCTACCGGCACGGCTACTTCCGGCAGACCCTCTCCCGCGACGGCTGGCAGCAGGAGCACTACCCCGTGCTCGACCCGAACGAGCTGCCGCTCACGCTGCTGCGCGAGGTGGACGGCCGCCCCACGCACATCACCCTCGCGCTGCCGGGCGGGCGCTCGCTGCGCGCGCACGTCTGGCAGGCCAGCGTGGGCCGGGTGCCGCTGCTGCTGCTCGACTCCGACGTGGAGGAGAACGCGCAGCGCGAGCGGGACGTCACCGACCGGCTCTACGGCGGCGGCAGCGAACACCGGCTGCTCCAGGAGATGCTGCTCGGCATCGGCGGGGTGCGCGCCGTGCGCGCGTACTGCGCGCGCACCGGACACGCCGCGCCCGAGGTCTTCCACACCAACGAGGGGCACGCCGGCTTCCTCGGCCTGGAGCGCATCCGCGAACTCATCGCCGGCGGCGCCGACTTCGACACCGCCCTGGAGTCCGTGCGCGCCGGCACCGTCTTCACCACCCACACCCCCGTGCCCGCCGGCATCGACCGCTTCGACCGCGAGCTGATCGCCCGCCACATCGGCGACGGCGGCGAACTGACCGAGCTGCCCGTCGAGCGCGTCCTGGCGCTCGGCCAGGAGACCTACCCCGGCGGCGAGGACGGCCTGTTCAACATGGCCGTGATGGGGCTGCGGCTGGCCCAGCGCGCCAACGGCGTCTCCACGCTGCACGGCCAGGTCAGCCGCGAGATGTTCGCCGGCCTGTGGCCCGGGTTCGACGCCACCGAGGTGCCCATCACCGCCATCACCAACGGCGTGCACGCCCCGACCTGGGTCGCGCCCGAGGTGGCCGGGCTCGGCGCGCGGGTGGCCGAGCGCACCGCGACCGACCCCGGCGCCCGACCGGCGGACGCGACGGCGCACACCTCCGACGCGGACCTGTGGGCGCTGCGCCGCACGCTGCGCGAGCGCCTCGTCGTCGAGGTGCGCGAACGCCTCGCCGCCTCCTGGCGGCAGCGCGGCGCCGACCGCGCCGAACTCGGCTGGATCGACGGCGTCCTCGACCCGGACGTGCTCACCATCGGCTTCGCCCGCCGCGTCCCGGCGTACAAGCGGCTCACCCTGATGCTGCACGACCGGGACCGGCTCACGGAACTGCTGCTGCACCCCGAGCGGCCGGTGCAGATCGTCGTCGCGGGCAAGGCGCACCCGGCCGACGACGGCGGCAAGCGCCTGATCCAGGAGCTGGTCCGGTTCGCCGACGACCCGCGGGTGCGGCACCGTCTTGTCTTCCTGCCCGACTATGGCATGGCCATGGCCCAGCGCCTGTACCCCGGCTGCGACGTCTGGCTCAACAACCCGCTGCGCCCACTGGAGGCGTGCGGCACCTCCGGCATGAAGGCCGCCCTCAACGGCTGCCTCAACCTGTCGGTACGGGACGGCTGGTGGGACGAGTGGTACGACCCGGACTTCGGCTGGGCCATCCCCACCGCCGACGCCTCGGCCGCCGTCGGCGAGTCCGCCGAGGCCGACCAGGACCGCCGCGACGCGCTGGAGGCCGCGGCCCTCTACGACCTGCTGGCCCACCAGATCACCCCCCGCTTCTACGAGCGCGGCGCCAGCGGCCTGCCCGACCACTGGCTCGCCATGGTGCGCCGCACCCTCACGACGCTGGGCCCCAAGGTCCTGGCGGGGCGGATGGTGCGCGAGTACGTGGAGAAGCTGTACGTGCCGGCCGCCCGGGCCCACCGCGCGACCAGCGGAGTGGCCGCCCGGGAACTCGCCCAGTGGAAGGCCCGGGTGCGGGCGGCCTGGCCGAGCGTCGCGGTGGACCACGTCAAGGCCGAGAGCGAGCCACCCGAGGCGACCGCCCCCGGCGCGCCGCCCGGGCCCGCCCCGGAGGAGGTCGACGCCGGGGCGCCGAACGAGGGGGAGTGCGCCACCGTCGAGCTGGGCACCACGCTGACGCTGCGGGTCAGGGTCTCGCTCGGCGACCTGACGCCGGACGACGTCGAGGTGCAGGCCCTGGCCGGCCCGGTGGACGAGGCCGACCGGATCGGCGCCGCCCGCGCCGTCCCGCTCAAGCCGGTCGGCGGGCCGAGCCTGGAGGGGCACTGGTCGTACGCGGGCCCGCTCGCCCTCGACCGCTCGGGACCCTACGGGTACACCGTCCGCATCCTGCCCTGTCACGAACTCCTGGCCAGCAGGGCCGAGTTGGGCCTGGTGGCGGCGCCGACGGAGCGCACCGGCGAGGAGGCCGGGCTGCTGATGCGCTGAGCCGCCGGCGCGCGGTCGAACGGAGGCGACGTGCGGCGGGCCCGGGGAGGTGATCCCCGGGCCCGCCGTGCGCGCGGGTGCGGTGCCCTGCCGGGCCCGCCGCCTCGCGTGCCGGGTGCGTTACTTGACGCCGACGCCGGCCCAGGCCGCGTCCACGCCCTTGACCTCGGCGCTGTCCGCGCCGTACAGGTCGGTCGCCGCCTTGAGGGTGGCCTCGCGCGCGGCGGCGTAGTCGGTGTTGGAGGTCATGTAGGTGGTCAGGGCCTTGAACCAGATCTTCTCGGCCTTGTCCCGGCCGATGCCCTCGACCTTGGAGCCGTCGACGGTCGGGCTGTCGTACGTGACGCCGTTGATCTCCTTGGCGCCGCTGCCCTCGGAGGCCAGGTAGAACCAGTGGTTGGCGATGCCGGACGAGTAGTGGACGTCCACGTCGCCGGCGTTCTCGTCCCAGTTGTCGAGCGAGCTGCCGTCCTTGGAGGGCTTGTCCATGTACCGCAGCGGGCTGCCGTCGCCGCGGATGTCGATCTCCTCGCCGATGAGGTAGTCGCCGACGTCCTCGCCGTTCTTGGCGTTGAACTCGACGGCCGTGGCGAAGATGTCGG
Source organism: Streptomyces sp. MGP-BFMKR1 (assembly GCF_057766585.1). Lineage (NCBI taxonomy): Bacteria > Bacillati > Actinomycetota > Actinomycetes > Kitasatosporales > Streptomycetaceae > Streptomyces > Streptomyces sp. MGP-BFMKR1. The sequence continues at coordinate 2,385,620 of NZ_CM173408.1, read as the reverse complement.
AGGTGGCCTCGTTCAGGCCGCCGGACTCGCCGCTGTAGGTGAGGTTGGCGGTGGCCGAGGTGACGCCGTGGGTCATCTCGTGGGCCGCGACGTCGATCGAGGTCAGCGGGTGGGTGTTGCCCTCGCCGTCACCGTAGGTCATGCAGAAGCAGGAGTCCTGCCAGAACGCGTTGGAGTAGTTCTGGCCGTAGTGCACGTTGGACGTGGCGCCCTGGCCGTCGCCCTTGATGCCGTCGCGGCCGTGCACGGACTTGTAGTAGTCCCAGGTCAGGGCGGCGCCGTAGTGCGCGTCGACGGCGGCGGTCTGGGCGTCCTCCGGCTTGCCGGTGCCCCACTTGTCGTCGTCGTCGGTGAACGCCTCGCCCTGGCTGCCCTGCCCGTTCTTCAGGTTCAGCGTCTTGTGGCCGCCGCGCTCGCCGTCGGTCAGCGTGTAGCCGCTGCCCTCCTTGGCGGTGCCCAGCTCGACCTCGCCGCTGTACTGGCTGGAGCCGGTGCCGTTCTTGACGCCCTGGAAGGTGAAGAGTTCCTTGCCGGTGTTGGCGTCGGTGATGACGTGCAGCTCGTTGGGCGTGCCGTCGGCCTGCAGGCCGCCGATGACCGCCTCGTAGGCCAGGGTCGGCTTGCCGTCGGCGGCCCAGATCACCTTGCGGGGCGCCCTGTCGGCCTTGGCCAGCTTGGCGTCGTCGGCCCGCGCGGCCTTGATCGCGGCCCGCTCGGCGGTGGACGGGGCCAGCTTCGCCTTGGTGGAGGCGACCTTGATGGTGGCCTTCGTCGCCTTGGTGACGCCCTTGAGCTTGCCGCCCTTGGTCTCGTGCGTGATGAGGTCGCCGCCGAGCACCGGCAGGCCGGCGAAGGTGCGCTCGTAGCGGGTGTGCGTGGTGCCGTCACCGTCCTTGACGACGTCCTTGACGACCAGCTTCTCCTGGGCGCCCAGGCCCAGCGTGCTGGCGGTCCTGGCGGTGGTGTCGTTCGCCTCGCGCAGCAGCTCGGCGCGGTGCGAGGGGCTCAGCTTGGCGGGGGTGGCCGAGGCCGCCGTGTCGGCGGCGTCGGCGGCGCCGGCCGTGCCGGTGGTCAGGCCCGTGGCCAGCAGCGCGGCGGCTGCGGCGACCGCGCCGGCGGCGGCGGCCGTACGGCGGGTGCGGGTGGATCGGGGTATGCCGGAAGACGTGCTCACGCGAACTCCTTCTTGCCGTGGGGGGTCGGACCGGGCGGCGAGAGAACCGTCCGGTCTCACAAGAGGTGCGGGTGTGAAGCGCGTGGGCAGACTGTCACACGAGACGCGAACATGTCATCGGGTCATCGCTCTGGCGTCGATATTTTGTTCGTTGTTGGTGCGATGAACTCCGGATAACGGACGAAGCGGGAGAAGTGAGAGGCGCCGCCTGGGGGAACGTGCTCTCCCCAGGCGGCGCCTGTCGAGGGGCCCGCGTCACCGCCGGTCACGGGACGGGGGCTGGCGTGCCGCGGTCCGTCAGAAGGTCAGCTTCCAACTGTTGATGTAGCCGCGGTCGGTGGAGTAGATGTCCTGCACCTTGAGGTTCCAGGTGCCGCTGGCCGCCACGCCGCTGGTGTCCACGGTGTACGTCTCGTTCACGTTGTCCGCCGAGTCGTACGCGCTGGAGTTCTTCAGCCGGTAGGTCTTGCCGCCCGGCGCCACCAGGTCGACCACCAGGTCACCGCGGTAGGGGTGCACGATGTCCACGCTGACCTTGAGGGCCGCGCTGCCGTTGCCGCTCCGGTTGACGGTGATCGGCGAGTTGACCGCGTCGTAGCCGTCCGGGATCTGCACGTCGTTGGTGTTCTCGTAGACGCCGCCGTCCGCGTCGTTCACGGTCCACTTGAACGCCGCGGTCCCGGTCTTGCCGGCCGCGTCCGTGACCGTGACGGTCACCTGGCTGGTGCCCACGGTGGTCGGCGTGCCGGAGATCAGGCCGCTGGCCGCGTCGATGGTCAGGCCGGCGGGCAGCCCGGTGGCGGCGTAGCGCAGCGCCCCGGTGTTGCTGCTGGTCGCCTTGATCTGCAGGCTCGCGGCCTGGTTGACGACGCTGGTCTGGTCACCGGGGGCGGTGACGCTCACGCCGCCCGGCGTGGGAACCCGCTGCCCGACGTTGACCGCGGCCCAGGCGTTGGCGACACCCGCGTACTCGACGCTGTTCGTGCCGAACAGCTCGCCGGCCGCCCACAGCGTCGCGTCCCGGGCGCCCTTGTAGTCCGTGTTGGACTGCATCCGCTGCGACAGCGCCTTGAACCACACCTTCTCGGCGTTGACCCGGCCGATGGGCGTCACCGGCTGGTTGTCGTAGGTCGGGCTGTCGTGCGGGATGCCGTTGATGACCTTGGCGCCGCTGCCCTCGGAGGCCAGGTAGAACCAGTGGTTGGCCACGCCGGACGAGTAGTGGACGTCGATGCTGCCGATGCCCGCGTACCAGTTGTCCTTGGACCGGCTGTCCTTGGACGGCTTGTCCATGTACCGCAGCGGCGTGCCGTTGCCGTTGATGTCGATCTCTTCGCCGACCCAGTAGTCGCCCTTGTCGTTGGGGTTGTCGGCGTGGAACTCCACGGCCGCGGCGAAGATGTCGGAGGTGGCCTCGTTCAGGCCGCCGGACTCGCCGCTGTAGACCAGCCGGGCGGTGTTGGCGGTGACGCCGTGCGTCATCTCGTGCGCGGCCACGTCGATCGAGGTCAGCGGGTGGGTGTTGCCCGAGCCGTCGCCGTACGTCATGCAGAAGCAGGAGTCCTGCCAGAAGGCGTTGACGTAGTTGTTGCCGTAGTGGACGCGTGAGTACGCCCCGACGCCGTCGCCCTTGATGCCCGACCTGCCGTGCACGGACTTGTAGTAGTCCCAGGTCAGGGCCGCGCCGTAGTGCGCGTCGACGGCCGCGGTCTGGGTGTGGCTGCCGGTCCCGTCGCCCCACACGTCGTCGGCGTCGGTGAACAGCGTGCCCTGCCCCGAGGTGCCCCGGTTGAGGTTGTACGTCCTGTGGTTGCCGCGCTGGGTGTCGGTCAGGTTGTACGAGCCCGAGCTGCCCGCGGTGCCCAGCGGCACCTCGCCGCTGTACTGGCTCTTGCCCGTGCCGTTGTGCACTCCCTGGTACTCGTAGAGCTTCTTGCCCGTGGTGGCGTCGGTGATGACGTGCAGCTCGTTGGGCGTGCCGTCCGCCTGTACGCCGCCGACGACCGTCTCGTACGCCAGCACCGGCTTGCCCGTCGCGGCCCAGACCACCTTCCGCGGGGCCTTGCTGGCCTCCGCCTTCCGGGTGTCGTCGGCCCGCGCCAACCGCTCGGCGGACTCCTCGGCCACGGCCGGCCGCACCTTGGCGGTGGTCGAGGCCACCCGCACCGAGGACTTGGTGGCCTTGGCGACCGACTCGAAGGCGCCGGCCTTCGTCTCCTGCACCACGAGGTCGCCGCCGAGCACCGGCAGGCCGGCGAAGGTGCGCTCGTAGCGGGTGTGCGTGGTGCCGTCCGCGTCCTTGGACACGTCCTTGACGACCAGCTTCTCCTGCGCGCCGAGCCGCAGCGTCCTGGCGGTCTCGGCCTTGGTGGCGTCGGCGTCGCGCAGCAGCTCGGCCCGCTCGGCGGGGGAGAGCCTGACGGGCATCGCGCCGCGGTTGGCCACGCTGGACATGGGGGCCGAGGCGTCGGGGGCGGTGGCGCCGTCGGTGTCGGCGGTGGCGCTGACGGCCTGCACGCCGACGGCGAGCATGGCGGCTACCGCGACGAACGCGCCGGTGGCGGCCGTTCGTCGATGGGGGGTGCGTCTCACGCGGAACTCCTTCTACTGCCGCCGCGGTGGCGGCGGCCCAGGGTGACCGGGCGGCTGGGTGGTCGCCCGGGCAGAGCGAAGCGAGCTGGACAGCGCGTGGGGGGACGGTGCGACACGGGGGGCCGGGCGCGCTGGCACGGCGCTCTTGGCGCCGCCCGGGGAGCGGTGACGTGGGCGGGGCGCGGTGGCGACGTACGACTGCGGGGACAGCGCGTGGCCCGATGTGCCGGACACGTGAGGAGCGACCGACGCGCGGCGAGGTGCCGTGGGGGAGCCGCGTGGCGGACGAGGGGAAGAGTGCCACCGTAATGATGTACATGTCAGGGGGCCGTCGAAAAGTTGTCCAAAAACCGTCCGTTGACGAAACGGTGACGTCCGTATAGCGGATGCCGTGGCCGTCCGGGCCCCCGCCCGGTGGCCCGCCGCCGCGTCCCGGCGCGCCCCGCGCCCCGGCGCGACGGGGCGGCGCCCGCCCGCCGCGCACCGCGCCGGGCACGCCGTCACCTGGGGCCGCCGGGCCGACGCCGGGCCCGCGCGGCGCGGTGGCGGCGGCAGCGCCGGGGCGGGCGCCGGCGGGCTCACAGCCGTTGCACCGACGCCCGCCACGGGCAAGCCGGGCGCGCACCCCAGGCCACGCCCCAGCACCCAGGCCACGCCCGACCACCCGCGCCACCCGGGCCACGCCGCGCACCGCGAACCGGGCGAAGTGACCCTCCGCGGCCGGGACGGTTTCCGTACGATCATGAGATGACGAACCCCGCTGACGCACTCGACGAACCGCCCAAGTTCCTCACCGATCAGCGCGCGCTCCTCGACGGCTACCTCGACGCCTACCGCGACGCGCTGCACCGCAAGCTGGACGGCCTCAGCGAGCGGGAACTGCGCACCAGCCGGCTGCCCTCCGGCTGGACGCCGCTGCAACTGGTCAAGCACCTGACCCACGTCGAACTGCGCTGGCTGGTCTGGGGCTTCTGCGGCACGACGATGACCGAGGGGCGCGCCTGGGGGGACCGCGGGCCACACGACCGCTGGCACGTCGCCGACGACGAGAGCCCGGCCGACGTGCTGGCCGAGCACCGCCGCCAGTGGGCGCGCTCGCGCGAGATCGCCGCCGGCGTGCCGGCCGAGCGCCGCGCGAGCCTCGGTGGCCGGTTCTCGACGGAGGAGGAGGCGCCGACGCTCGGTTGGATCCTCTTCCACCTCCTCCAGGAGTACGCCCGCCACCTCGGCCACCTCGACGTGGCCCGCGAGTTGGCGGACGGCCGCACGGGCGAGTGAGCGCGCCGGGGCACACCGACGGCGGAGGCTGAAACAACACAGCGGCGGGGTGTGAGCCGGCCGCATCCGACTCACACCCCGCCGTCCACGGCGGCCCGATCCCGATGGTCCCCAGCCCACTGCTGGCCGGTCACGGTCCGCCGCCTACCCCGCGCACCGCCGCTCCCGCGCGCTGGCCGCGCCGCCGGTTTCGGGGGTACCGGTTCGACGCGGAACGCGCGGCGCGTGGCGGCCGGCGCCGTGATGGGCGGGGTCACCCCCGCTCACCACCGGCGCCCGCGCGGGGCGCGCTTAGAAGTCGTACGGCTTGGCGGTGTTCCAGTTCGTCACGTCCGCGCTGGACCAGGTGAACTTCGAGACCGCGCCCTTGCTGGTGAAGGCGTTCAGCTCGACGGCCGGGCCGGTGTCGCCACCCTGGTCGCGCAGCGCGAGGGACAGCTCCGTGGAGGTGCGCTTCTTCTTGCCGTCGGCGAAGAGGTTGACGGCCGAGTAGACCTTGGCACCGGGCTTCAGGGTGATGCGGGCGGTGCCGCCGGGGGCGTCCTTCTTCGAGTGCGGCAGCACGTTCACCGTGTCGCCGAGCATGACGGAGGGGGACGCGGTGACCCAGCAGGACGTGGAGTCGGCGTTCATCGCCGTCACCAGCAGGTGCTCACCGAGCTGCTTGGGGAACCGGTGCAGCACGTCGTACGAGATCTCGTCGCCCGAGCACTGCCGGACACTGGTGCTCGTGGCCCGCGGCGCGGGCTTCTTCTTGGCGACCGCGACGGTCTTCTTGGCGCTGGTCACGGTCTTCTTGGCGCTCGCCACGGTGACCTGCTGGCCGGTGGCCGACGGCGCGTGGCCCTCGCTCGCGATGACCTGGCCGGCCGCCTGCTCCACGCTTCCGGTGCTGGTGTACGGCGCGGCGTGGGCCACGGTGCCGGTGTGGGTCCGGGTGCCGCTGTCGGTGGCCGAGTTGGCGTAGGCGGTGAAGCCGAGGGCGAGGGCGGTGGTGGCTCCGGCGACGGCGGCGATGCGGATGCGAGAGGTGCGCATGACGGGGGTCCCCCTGTTGTGCTGGTTCGGATTCAGCGGTGGTCATCTCCGCTGTTGACACCACTGTGTCGGGGGCCGCTGCCGCTTCGCTTACGCACGGCTGTCGTCTCGCTGACGTGCTGCTTCAGGCGGGAAACGGGTCGGCTAACGCCCCCGGGCGGCGGTCTTCGGCTCGCACGCGCCCGGCGCTCACACCGCCGGCAGCGCGCGGGCGCGCGCGGCGGCCAGCGCGACCTGGGCGGCCCGGTCCGCGGTGCCCTCGTCGACCGGCTCGCCCGTGCACACCAGCCGGAAGTAGATCGGCGCGGCGAGGGTCTTGAGGAGTTCGGCGGGGTCGGTCTCCGCGGGGAGTTCACCGCGCTCCACGGCGCGGGTGACCACGGGCTCAGCCCGTCGGAACCGGTCGTCGAAGAGCGCGCGCTTGACGTCGGCGAGCTGCGGGAGGCGGGCGGCCTCCGCGAGCACGGTGGTAATCAGGGCCCGCCCCGCCGGCGTGCTCACGCTGGCGACGAGCGCCCGGGCCAGCGCGCGCAGGTCGCCGGCCACCGTCCCGGTGTCGGGAATCGGGATATCGGTGGCGAAGTGGCTGGTCAGCGCGTCGGCGACCAGGGTGGGAGCGTCTTTCCAGTTCCGGTAGATCGTCGTCTTGTGCACGCCGGCCCGCTGGGCCACGCCCTCGACGGTCAGCCCCGCGTACCCGGTCGTCGCGAGTTCGGTGAGCGTCGCCGGCAGCACGGCGGCGCGCATCCTGCTGCCGCGTCCGACGGCGGGGGCGCGCCCGGTGGGCGTGGCGGCAGACTCCATTGCAACTCCCTGTTGCGTTGATGACGGGCGGTGCGGCAGGATCAGGCTATCGCAACTTTGAGTTGCAATGCGGCCGTGCCGTGCCTGTCACGCCGTGCTGTGCCGTGCCGTGCGCCGCCGCGTCATGTTGCCCTGCTCTGCCGCGCTGTCGTCGCGCGACCGCCCTCCCTACTTCGCGAATCGAGGTCCCATGTCCCGCCATTCCCCGTCAAGAGCCCGCACCGCGCCGCGCGACCACCCGGCCCACCCGCCGACCGCCGCCTCACGCGCCCGCCGCCACCCGGACGCGCGCCCCACCCGGGCGCCGAGCCCGCTCCCCGACCAGAGGGGCCGACTGGCCGTGGTCACCGGCGCCAACAGCGGCATCGGCTACGTCACCGCCCGCGAACTCGCCCGGAGCGGGGCCCACACCGTGCTGGCCTGCCGCGACCCCGAGCGGGGGCGCGCCGCGGTGGAGCGACTGCGCGCCGAGGTCCCCGGCGCCCGCGCCGAACTACGCGTGCTCGACCTCGCTGACCTGGCGTCCGTACGCGACTTCGGCACGGCCTGGCCCCACGACCGGGTCGACCTCCTGGTCAACAACGCCGGCGTGGCCATGGTGCCGCTCTCCCGGACCGCCGACGGCTTCGAGTCCCAGTTCGGCATCAACCACCTCGGCACGTTCGCGCTCACCGGCCTCCTCCTGCCGTACCTGCTCGCGGCCGCCGACCCGCGCGTGGTCACGGTCAGCAGCGAGGGCCAGCGCTTCGCCCGCTTCGACATGACCAACCTCAACGCCGAGCGCCACTACCGAGCGGCCTTCGCCTACGTGCAGTCGAAGCGGGCCAACCTCTACTTCGCCAAGGAGCTCCAACGCAGGGCCGACGCCTGCGGGCTGCGGCTGCGCAGCATCGCGGTCGCCCCCGGACTCACCCGCTCAAACGTCCTCACCGGCGGCGCCCACCACACCCGGGGACGGGCCTACCGGCTCCTGGTCCGGTTGCTCGTGCGCGCCGCCTTCCGCCCCACGCCAGCGGGCGCCATGACCTCCCTCTACGCCGCCACCGCCCACCACGTGCCCGGCGGCGGCTACGTGGTGCCCGACGGCGTCCTCCAACTCCGCGGCCAGCCCGTCCTGCGCACCCGGGAACGCGCCCTCCAGGACACCGCCACGGCCCACCGGCTGTGGGCCCGCTCGGAACGGCTCACCGGCGTGCGGTACCCCTGGCCCACCGAGCCGCCGCGCGCGGACTGACCGCGCCGGGGCCCGCCTCACCGCCGGCCTCGCCTCACCGCCGCCCCGTCTCACGACCGGCAGCGCCGCCGGGCCGCCTCGTACCGTGCCCGCACCCCCGCGTCCGCCGACACCCGCAGCAGCACGCCGAGCGCCCGCACCGCGCCGTCGTCGTAACCGCACGTCTCCGCCTCGCGCGCCGCGTCCTCCAGGCGCCGTACGCCCTGGTCCCGCTCTCCCAGGTCGAGCAGCGCCTCGCCGGCGGCCGAGAGCAGCAGCACCCGGGAGGCCACCGAGATGTCCGGCTGCCCCGCCAGGCCCAGCGCCGCCAGCGCCGTCTCCAGGGCCTCCCGTGGGCGCTGGGCGTCCAGTTGGTGCCGGGCCAGGTGGTACATAGCCAGCCGCTCGGTGTGCCGGTCGCCGACGGCGCGGGCCAACTCCGCGGCCCGTACGCACCCCTGTTCCGCCTCGTCGAGGCTGCCCAGCGCCGCCTGCGCCAGCGACAGGTTGACCAGCGCGGTCGCCTCCGCGCGCCGGTCACCGACCCGGCGGGCCAGGTCCGGCGCGGCCTCCAGGTGCGCCACCGCCTCCCGTGGCCGGCCCTCCTCGATCAGCACCCACCCAAGGAGCGCCAACACCCGGGACTCGCCGCGCGGCTCGGCGTCGGCCCGCGCCGCCGCCAGGGCCAGGCCAAGCAGCGGGGCCCAACTGTCCCGCACCCGCCACACCATCAGCGGCCACAGGCCGAGCACGATCCGCCAGGCCCGCCCGTGCCAGCCGGCCGCGTGCGCCGCGCCGGCGAGCAGCGCCAGGTCCTCGCGCTCGGCCGCGTACCAGGCCATGGCCTGATCGCGGCCGGCGAACGCCCGGATCGCCGGCGGCTGGCGGAAGTCAACCGGCAGCGCGAAGCACTCCTCCTCGCCCGGCTCGGCCGCCCCGGCCGCGGCCAGGGCGGTGGCCACGCACTGGTCGAGCACCCGCACCAGGGCCTCGGGATCCGCGTCGAGCCCGCGCGCGTACAGCCGCACCAGGTCGTGCAGCGTCCAACGGTTCGGCGCCGTCCGGATGACGAGGTGGGCTGCGGCGAGCTGGTCCATGGCGGCCTCGGCCGTCTCCGGGTCCGTGCCGGCCAGCGCCGCCACCGCGTACCGGTCCACATGGGTGCCGGGGTAGCGGCCGAGGTGCGCGAAGTGGTGCGCCACGCCGTCGGGCAGCCCGCGCACGGTGAGCCGCAGCGCCGCCCGCACCCCCGTGTCCTCCACGTCCAACAGGTGCAACCGGCGCGACTCGTCCGACAGTTCGGCGCTCATCGCCTCCAGCGACCACCCCGGCTGGTCCGCCAGGCGCGCCGCCGCCACCCGCAGCGCCAGCGGCAGCCCCCCACACAGTTCGGCCAGCCGCCGGGCCGCCGCCTCCTCGGCCGCCACCCGCTCGGGCCCGAGCACCGCGGCCAGCAGCGCCGTACTGTCCGCCGGCTCCAGCACGTCCACCGGGACGGGGCGGGCCGCGTCGGAGGCGATCAGGCCGTGCAACCGGTTCCGGCTGGTGACCACCGTCACGCAGCGCGCGCCGCCCGGCAGCAACTCCCTGGCCTGCGCCGAGTCGCGCGCGTTGTCCAGCACCACCAGGAGCTGGCGGTCAGCGGTCAGGCAGCGGAACAGCGCCGACGCGGCCTGCGCCGACTCGGGCACCTGCCGCGGCGCGACCTGCAACGCCAACAGGAACTCCCGCAACACCTCCAGGTGCGCCGGCTCGCGGGTGTCGCTGAAGCCGCGCAGGTCGGCGTAGAGCAGCCCGTCCGGGAACCCGGCGCGGTTGCGGTGCGCCCACCGCACCACCAGCGCCGTCTTGCCCACCCCGGCCGGCCCGGTGACCAGGCACAGCGGGGCCGTGCCGACGGTGGCCCGGGACAGCGCGGCCAACTCGGCCGCGCGCCCGTGGAACCCGCGCGGCATGCGCGGCAACAGGTCCACCGTGCCGGGCAGCGGCGCCCCCGGCGACGCACTGGGCAACCGTGGCGCACCCGCGCCGGGGCCGGGCGGCGCCTCGTCCCCCTCGCCGCGCAGCGCCACCGCGTACGCGTCCGCCAGCTCCGGCCCCGGGTCCACGCCCAACTCGTCGGCGAGCAGCCGCCGGGTGCGGTGGTACCAGTCGAGCGCCTCCGAGCGCCGTCCCGCCCGCTGGAGCGCCGTCATCAGCGCGGCCGACAGCGACTCGCGCAGCGGATGGGCCGCGGCCTCCGCGCGCAGCACGGCGGCGGCCCGGGCGTGCTCGCCGAGCCGCGCGTACGCCGCGGCCAGCAGCTCGACGGAGGTCAGCCGCCGCTCCTCCAGCGCCTCGGCCGCGGCCACCACCGTGGGGCTCGGGTACGCGCCGGTCAGCGCCGGCCCCTGCCACAGCGACAGCGCCTCCTCGTACAGCGCCACCGCGTCGGCGCTGGCCCGCTGGCTGCCGGCGAGCGTCACCAACTCCTCGAAGCGGTGCGCGTCCAGGAGGCTCTCCGGCATCCGCAGCACGTACGCCGCGCCCTGGGTGGCCAGCTCGACCCCGAACGCCCGGGCGTCCGCCTCGGCGAGCAGCGCCCGCAGCCGCGACACGTGGCCCTGGATGACGGTACGGGCGCGCAGCGGCGGCTCGTCGTCCCACAGGGTGACCATCAGGTGCTCCACCGTCACCGGCCGGTTCGGCCGCAGCAGCAGGGCGGTGAGCAGGCTGCGCCGCTTCGCCGGGCCGACCGACAACTCGCCGGCCTCGGTAGCCACGGAAACCGCTCCGAGCAGCCGGAACTCCACTGACGCAACCTCCTGAAGAGATGAGTCAGATTACCTCCAGGAGGCGGTGCCCCAGCGCGCCCGACCCCCGACCGGGGCGGGCGGCGCCCGGCCTAGACCAGGCTGTCCCGCCACGCCTGGTGCAGGTCGGCGAAGCGGCCCCGGCCGGCGATCAGCTCCGACGGCGGGCCGTCCTCGACGATGCGGCCCCCGGCCATCACCAGCACCCGGTCGGCGATCTCCACCGTGGACAGCCGGTGCGCGATGACGACGGCCGTACGACCCCGCAGCACCGTGTCCATCGCCCGCTGCACGGCCCGCTCGCCCGGGATGTCGAGCGAGGAGGTCGCCTCGTCCAGGATGAGCACGCCGGGGTCGGCGAGCAGCGCCCGGGCGAAGGCCACGAGTTGCCGCTGACCGGCCGATATTCGCCCGCCCCGCTTGCGGACATCCGTGTCGTACCCGTCCGGCAGCGCGGCGATGAAGTCGTGCGCGCCGATGGCCTTGGCGGCCCGCTCGATGTCCTCCCGGGTGGCGTCCGGCCGGCCGATGGCGATGTTGTCGGCCACGGTGCCGGAGAACAGGAACGCCTCCTGTGTGACCATCACCACCCCCCGGCGCAGGTCGGACGTGGCCAGCTCGCGCAGGTCCACGCCGTCGAGCAGGACACGCCCGTTGTCGCGCTCGCCGGCCGGCACCGGCGGCGGGTCGTAGAACCGGGCCAGCAGCTTGGCCAGCGTCGACTTGCCGGCACCGGTCGCCCCGACCACCGCGACCGTCTGCCCGGCGGGCAGCGTCAGGTCGAAACGCGGCAGCACCTCGCCGCCCGTGCGGTACGCGAACCGCACCCCGTCGAAGACGACCTCCCGGCCGGGCCGCCCGGCCGGCCGCTCCGGCAGCGGCTTGGGGTCCGCCGCCTCGGGCACCGACGGGCGCTGGGCCAGCAACCCGGCGATCTTGTCCAGCGAGGCGGCGGCGGACTGGTAGGCGTTGAGGAACATCCCGAGCCGGTCGATCGGGTCGTAGAGCCGGCGTAGATAGAGCGCCGCCGCCGCCAACACGCCCAGCTCAAGGCCGCCCGAGGCCACCCGGTAGGCGCCCCACGTCACGATCGCGGCCACCGCGAAGTTCGCCACCAGGCGCGAGCCGACCACGTACCGGGCCATCTCCAGCATGGCGGTGCCGTTGACCCGCTCGTGGCTCGCGTTGAGCTTGCCGAAGTCCCGCTCGTTCGCCCGCTCGCGGCGGAACGCCTGCACCGGGCGGATGCCGTTCATCGTCTCGGTGAACTTGACGATGAACGCCGCCGTCGCCGTCGAGCGCTCGGCGTACACGCGCCGGGAGCGCCGCTGGAACAGCCGCACGAGCAGGATCAGCGGGGCGAACGAGGCGATGGCCGCGGCGCCCAGGCCCCAGTCCAGGTAGAGCAGGAGGAAGGAGATGTAGATGACGGAGAGGAAGACACCGAGCAGCTCCTCCAGACCCTCGGTGAGCAGCTCGCGCAGCGACTCGACGTCGGAGGTGGAGCGGGCGATCAGCCGACCCGAGGTGTAGCGCTCGTGGAAGTCCACGCTCAGCGCCTGCCCGTGCCGGAAGATCCGGCCCCGCAGGTCGAGCAGCACGCCCTGGCTCACGTAGGCCGACACGCGCACGAACGCGTACTGCAACAGGCCGGCCAGCAGCGCGCTGCCCAGGTACGCCACGGCCACGGCGATCAGCGGCCCGTTGTCGTCGGAGCGGAAGGCGGGCACGGCGGTGTCGATCGCGTACGCGACCAGCAGCGGGCCGGCCTGCACGGTGGCCTGCTGGAGCAGGATCAGCACGGCCGCCAGCCACACATGGCGACGCAGCGGCGCGAGCAGGGTGCGCAGCAGCGTGCGCGAGGCGCCCTTGGGGGTGGGCAGGTCGTCCCGGTCGAACGGGTCCCCGGCGCCGGGTGTGCTCGGGCCCGCACCGTCGCCGCTGCCGCCGTCACCTCCCGTACCGCCGCCTCCCGTACCGCCGTCGCCGCCGGTGCCCCGGCCGCTCCCGCCGCCCGGTCCGGACGGCCCGTCGCCCTGCCCGGGGCCGTCACCGGGACCGCTGCCGTCGGTGTGACCGCTGGCGACGGGCTCGCTGGAGACGCTCGTGGTCATGACTGGTCGCTCCCCTCGCCGGACATCAGTGCCGCGTACTCGGCGTTCGTACGCAGCAGTTCGTGGTGGGTGCCCACGGCGCTGACGCGGCCGTGGGACAGCAGGGCGACCCGGTCGGCGAGCAGCACCGTGGAGGGGCGGTGCGCGACGACCAGGGCGGTGGTCTTGGCGAGAACCTGTCGCAGCGCCGCCTCCACCAGCGCCTCGGTGTGCACATCCAGCGCGGAGAGCGGGTCGTCCAGGATCAGGAAGCGCGGGTTGCCGACGACGGCGCGGGCCAGCGCGAGCCGCTGCCGCTGGCCGCCCGACAGGCTGAGCCCCTGCTCGCCGACCTGCGTGTCGACGCCCCGGGGCAGCGCGTGGACGAACCCCGCCTGCGCCACCTCCAGAGCCCGCTCCAACTCGCGCGGCCCGGCGTCGGCCGCCCCCATCAGCACGTTCTCGCCGGCCGTCGCCGAGAACAGCGTCGGCTCCTCGAACGCCACGGCGACCAGGGCGCGCAACTCGCTCCGGGACAGGGTGGTGATGTCCACGCCGTCCACGGTGATGCGGCCCTCGGTGTGCTCCAGGAGCCGGGGCACCAGCGCGGTCAGCGTCGTCTTGCCGCTGCCGGTCGTCCCGACCAGGGCCATCGTCTCGCCGGACCGGATGTGCAGGTTGACGCCGCGCAGCAGCGGCGGGGAGTCGGGGGGCGCGTCGGGGTACCGGAAGGAGACGTCCACGAACCGCAGCCCGTCATGGGCGGGGTCCGCCCGCCCGGAGTGGTCAGCCGACGCCGACGCGGGCGTCGCGCCCGTCGCGGCGGCGGGCGCCGCGGGCGGGCCCGCGGCCACCGGATCGCGCGGCGCCGTCCCGGCGGCCTCCGACGGGGCGTCCGCGGGGGAGGCGTCGGCCTCCGGCGCGTCCATCACCTCGAAGTAGCGGTCCGTCGCCGTCGCCGTGTCGTTGCTCACCGCGATCAGGAAGCCGATCGACTCCACCGGCCAGCGCAGCGCGAGGGCGATGGACAGGAACGCCACCAGGGTGCCCGCCGAGAGGTCACCGTCGGCGACCTGCACCGTGCCGAGCACCAGGGCCGCGCCGAGCGCCAGCTCGGGCAGCGTCATGATCAGCGCCCACAGGCTGGCCAGCAGGCTGCCCTTGCGCAGCTCCGTCTCCCGCAGCCGCATCCCCAGCGCGCGGAACGCCCGCGCCTGGCCCCGGTGTTGCCCGAAGCCCTTGACGATGCGGATGCCGAGGACGCTCTCCTCCACGAGCGTGGTCAGGTCGCCGATCTGGTCCTGGGCCTTGCGCGCCGCCAGCGAGTACCGCTTCTCGAAGTACGAGCACAGGATCATCATCGGCACCGCGGGCACCATCAGGACCAGCCCGAGGTGCCAGTCCTGCGCCAGCAGGATGGCGAACCCGATCAGGATCGTGGCGCCGTTGACCACCAGGAAGGTGAGCGGGAAGGCCAGGAACAGGCGCACGAGCTGCAGGTCGGTGGTGGCCCGCGACAGGAGCTGACCCGAGGCCCAGCGGTCGTGGAAGGAGACCGGCAGCCGCTGCAGGTGCCGGTACAGGTCGGCCCGCATCGCCGCCTCCACCGAGGCCAGCGGCCGGGCCACCAACCAGCGCCGAATGCCGAACAGCGCGGCCTCGGCCACGCCGATCACGAGCAGCAGCGCGCCGCCGAGCCACGCGCCGCTCGGGTCCCGGTCGGCCACCGGCCCGTCCACGATCCACTTCAGCGTGATCGGGATGACCAGGCTCATACAGGAGGCGACGATCGCCACCAGCGCCGCGCTGATCAGACGCCCACGGATCGGCCGTACGTACGGCCACAGCCGCAGCAACGAGCGCACGGTCGACCGACCCTTCGCCGGTCCCGCGTCCTCGCGGGCGCCCCCCGGGGAGGGCGACTCCCGCTCCGTCGTCGTCGCTTCACCTGTCGCAGCCATCAGGGGCGAGACTACGGTTCACCACTGACATCGCTCACTGGATTTTTTGGCCTACATCGCCGGACCCGCGCCCCGCGCACCCCCGTGACCTCGTACGACACCCCACGCCGCGGTCAGGGAGCATCCGCCGGCACCCCATCCGCCCCGAGGCGCGACGGGCGCACCGCGAACGGCGGGACGCCCCGCCGGCGCCGCCGGCGCGCAACCCCCCGCGCGGCGCGCCCGCCCCGAGCCGTGGGCGACCGGGCCGCGCGCCGACGAGCCGCCCGCGCGACGGACGAAGGGAGCGCGCGCCGCCGACGGGGCCGAGCGGGGCCGACCGCCGACGCCGGGGGCACCCAGCGTCGGCGTACCGTCACGGTCAGCAGCGCGCGGGCCCCGGGGCAGTGGTACGAACCGCCAAGATCTGCGTGTCGAACGCGGAAATGGGGGGCCGCCGCCCGGTTCCGTGCCGCCGACCCCTGCGAACGGGGCGCGCGGAGGCGCATACTGAGGTTAATGACAAAGCCTGCTGCTCCGAAGCGTCGTTTGCCTACCAGCCCCTTCAAAGCCCCGGTCGTCCCCGGGCCCAAGCACTTCGCCGTGGGTGACCAGGTCACCCACGACATGTACGGCCTCGGCCGGGTCATCGGCGTCGAGGAGGGAATCGCCGTGCTCGTGGACTTCGGTCCGGCGCAGATGCGGATCCTGAGCCCGTACGCCAAGATGACCAAGCTGTAGCACCGCCGTGCCCGCTCGCGGCACGCCAGGCCCCGCAGGGGGCCTGTAACCCATAGGGAGACCTCTCATCGAACCGACGCCGCTGTTCTCCGCTCCGGAAGGGCAGCCCCGCCGTTCCGCCACAGCATCGCCGTCTCCAGCGACCAACCCCTTCCAGGCCGCGGACTTCGGGGAAGACGACACCGCCCCGGACGAGGACGCGCAGCGACCCGCCGCCGGCCCGCGCGCCGCGCGTTCCACCGCCGCCTAGCTCGGCACGAGCGACGGCGGCGGCGCCCGCCGGGCGCTGGCCGCCCCCGTCGCCGAACTCGACTGACGCGGCCGGCACTCACCGAGTGCCGGCCGAAAGCGCGCCGAGCGAACGCCCCGGCCGCATCCCAACCCGCGGGGCGAGGGCGTACCCGAGCACCCTCGCCCGGCCCCGGTGACCACCGGCCCCGGCGACCGGCTCGGCCCGCGTTCGCGCGCCGTGCTCCCCTGCCGCACCCGGGTGCCGCCTCCCCACGCGTCCCCGCCCCGCCGGCCGGCCCCTTCCGTAGCGGGTCCGTCGGGAGTGGGTCGTCCCCGCGCGTGCGGAGACGAACGCCCGTGACCTCGCTCACGCGACGGGCCGGCCGCTACCCGCGGCCGGCCCGTCGCGCTGTGTTGACGCCGCCGGAACC
This sequence comes from Streptomyces sp. MGP-BFMKR1, assembly GCF_057766585.1. NCBI lineage: Bacteria > Bacillati > Actinomycetota > Actinomycetes > Kitasatosporales > Streptomycetaceae > Streptomyces > Streptomyces sp. MGP-BFMKR1. Next base: position 2,369,293 of record NZ_CM173408.1, on the reverse strand, counting down.
CCGTCCCCCCGTACGCCGGTTGGCCTGCCCGCCGCGCGGCGCGCGAGCGCCGTGACCGTTGGTGGACCGGCGGCTCGCCATGCTGGCCGGGGCCCGCGTTCCCCGTCTGACTTGGAACGGAACGGTGACATTCGCAGTCAGTCCACTTTCCATACGTTGTGGTTATCTATCGCCATGCGTGCAGGTGTTCGCACGATGGGGGAGCCGCGGGGCGCGGCCGTTTGAGGGGAGACGACCGTGGTGAACGTGCGGGGCATAGCCGGGGCGCGACGGCGCCGGGGGTTGCTCGGGGTGCTGCTGGGGACGACGGTGCTGCTGGTGTCCGCGTGCGGTGGCGGTGACTCGGGTGACGACGGTGACAAGGGCCAGGACAAGGGCGGCGACAACAAGGCGTCGCGGGCCGTGGTCTCCATCGCCCCGCGCGACGGCGCCGTCGACGTCGGTACCAGCGGCGTCCTGAAGGTCACCGCCGACAAGGGCAAGCTCAGCTCGGTCAAGGTGGCGGACAGCAAGGGCAACGTTGTCGCTGGCAAGATCACCGACAACGGGGCGAGCTGGCGGCCGACCGGCCACCTGGGCGCCTCCACCAAGTACACGGTGGACGCCGTCGCCAAGGACGGCGAGGGCCGCGAGTCGGCCAAGCACGCGACGTTCACCACGCTGGTCCCCAAGGACACCTTCGTCGGCCACTTCACCCCCGAGAACGGGGACACGGTCGGCGTCGGCATGCCGGTCTCGCTCAACTTCAGCCGCGCGATCACCAACCGGGCGGCCGTGGAGCGCGCCATCAGCGTCACCGCGCAGCCGGCCGTGCCGATCGAGGGCCACTGGTTCGGCAACCAGCGCCTCGACTTCCGCCCCGAGAAGTACTGGGCCGCGGGCACCAGGGTCACGCTCAACCTGCGGCTCGACGGCGTCGAGGGCACCCGCGGGGTCTACGGCACGCAGGCCAAGACCGTGAAGTTCACGGTGGGGCGCAGCCAGGTCAGCACCGTGGACGCGAAGACCAAGCAGATGACGGTCGAGCGGGACGGCAAGGTCATCAAGACCCTCCCGATCACCGCCGGAGCGCCGGGCACCGAGACGTACAACGGCACGATGGTGGTCAGCGAGAAGCACACCGTGACCCGGATGAACGGCGAGACGGTCGGTTTCGGGGGCGAGTACGACATCAAGGACGTGCCGCACGCGATGCGCCTGTCGACCTCGGGCACCTTCATCCACGGCAACTACTGGTCCGGCCGGCCGACCTTCGGTTCGGTCAACGCGAGCCACGGCTGCATCGGCCTCTTCGACCAGCGCGGCGGCGGTGACAGCTCCACGCCGGGCGCCTGGTTCTTCCGTAACTCGCAGGTCGGCGACGTGGTCGTGGTCAAGAACTCGCAGGACGAGACCATCAAGCCCGACAACGGCTTCAGCGGCTGGAACATGCCCTGGTCGGAGTGGACCGCCAAGCAGTGAGCGCCCGTGGCCCCGTGCTCGGCCGCGGGGCCCGGCCGGCCACCCGGCTGTGATCTGCGCCGGGTGGCCTCCCGTCGCCCTGTTAGCGGGCGCTAACCTGCGCTCATGACTGAGACTGTGCACCTTGAGGTCGCCGACGGCGTCGGCGTCATCCGCCTGGACCGCCCGCCGATGAACGCGCTGGACGTCGCCCTGCAGGACCGGCTGGGCGAGCTCGCCGCCGAGGTCTCCGGCCGCGCGGACGTGCGCTCGGTCGTCCTGTGGGGCGGCGAGAAGGTGTTCGCCGCGGGGGCGGACATCAAGGAGATGCAGGTCATGGACCACGCCGCGATGGTGGCGCGGGCCCGCGGCCTGCAGGACGCGTTCACGGCCGTGGCCCGCATCCCCAAGCCCGTGGTGGCCGCCGTGACCGGGTACGCGCTCGGCGGCGGCTGTGAGCTCGCGCTCTGCGCCGACTACCGCATCGCCGCCGACAACGCCAAGCTGGGCCAGCCCGAGATCCTGCTCGGCGTGATCCCCGGCGCGGGCGGCACCCAGCGGCTGCCGCGCCTGATCGGCCCGTCCAAGGCCAAGGACCTGATCTTCACCGGCCGCATGGTGAAGGCCGACGAGGCGCTGTCCCTCGGCCTCGTCGACCGGGTCGTGCCCGCCGACGAGGTCTACGCGCAGGCGCACGCCTGGGCGGCGCGGCTCGCGCAGGGTCCGGCGATCGCGCTGCGCGCGGCCAAGGAGTCGGTGGACGCCGGCCTGGAGACCGACATCGACACCGGCCTGACCATCGAGCGCGGCTGGTTCGCCGGGCTGTTCGCGACCGAGGACCGGGAGATCGGCATGCGCAGCTTCGTGGAGGAGGGTCCGGGCAAGGCCAAGTTCCGCTGATCCCGGGCGAGTTGTCCACGGGGCCCGCCGACGGCGGGCCCCGTGCCCCGTGTGGGCGAATCATGGGCGTGCGAGCGCGTGTGGCCGCGCTGGCGCGCACGCGCCGTCGCACGCAACGTCATCACCTGCATGCGTGACGTCACGGCAGGTCAGGTGCGCAATCGAACGGTTGTACGTGCCTTTGGCATATGTCGTGGCGGAGTTGTGTGGCGTTGCGTACGGGCGCGCCGAATCCCACGGTTCCGCCCCGAGGCGCCCGCTCGGCGGCCATGATGGGGGCATGGCGGGCTTGGAGGGAATGGACCAGTCGCGCCGGGAAGCCGAATCCGCTCCCGCGCGCTGGGTGACGACCATTGACGATGAACTCGCCACGAAGGCGCTCGACCTCTATGGCAACCCCGCCGCGGCGGAGGTGCGGCTGCTCTCCCGCCCCGAGTCGGCCGCCGCCGCCCGCCGGCTGACGCAGAACGTGGTGCTCCGTCAGTGGGGCCTCGGCCCCCAGATGGCCGAGCACGCGGTGCTCCTCGTCTCCGAACTCGTCGGCAACGCCGTGCGGCACACCGGCGCCCGCGCCTTCGGGCTGCGCCTGCTGCGCCGGCGCGGCTGGATCAGGGTCGAGGTCCGCGACCCCTCGCGCGGGCTGCCGTGTCTGATGCCGGTGCACGAGCTGGACGTCAGCGGGCGCGGCCTCTTCCTCGTGGACAAGCTCTCCGACCGCTGGGGCGTGGACCTGCTGCCGTGCGGCAAGACGACGTGGTTCGAGATGCGCGCGCCCGAGCGGTGACCCCACCTCGGCGGCGGACCGGGCGGCAGCGGCGCGGCCTCGGACGGCGGCGAGGAGGTCCCGCGGCGAAGAGGCCCCCGCAGCGAAGAGGCCCCCGCCGCGTCCTGGGACGGGCGGGGGCCTCTTCGTATCGCTGTCGCCACGGCGCGAGGGGGTGTGGCCGTGGCGTTGCTCGACGACCTGGCCCGGGTCAATGGGGGTCGCTGCTTCGACTATCGCAGACAGGGTGCGAGGCTTTCAAAGCGGCATGAGGGGTGTAGGCGCACAAATGCGACATTTTAGATGTCAAATTAAGGTGAACTGCGCCACGTGCCTTGTAAGCAGCGGGTGAATGTCAAAAATATGTAAGGAATACATGCGACCCTCAGATGCTTTCAAGGGTCTGGACAAGGCGTCGGGAACTTTCTTTGCCGGCCGTACGTCGGCTGTGCGGCCGGTCGTCTTGGCAGCGTCCCCGCGACCCTTCACGATGTGGGGAAGTGTCATGTCCCTGCCTTCCGTTGCACGTCATTCCCCCGCACCGCGCGCGTGGTCCGCCCCACGCACGGACGCGCGCACCGCACGCCCCGGCGGCCGAACCCGCGCCGACGGTGCCCCACCGAACCACGGACTCGGGAGACCCCATGGAAGACCACGCCCCCCACGCCTCCCGCCGCAACGTGTTGCGCGGCGCCCTGCTCGGTGCCACCGCCCTCGGGCTGGTGAGCGCCGCCGCCCCGCTGGCCGCGGCCAGACCGGACTGGCGGGCCGGTGACGTCGACTACCCGGGGGCCCGCTGGGCGCCCGCGAGCGGCGAGAACTTCACCGCCTCCAACCGGCCCGACGCGTATCCGATCGACTTCGTCGTGATCCACGTGACGCAGGAGACGTTCAAGGACACCATCGACATCTTCCAGAACCCCGCGAAGCAGGTCTCGGCGCACTACGTGGTGCGTTCGGCGGACGGCCTCGTCGGGCAGTGCGTGCGGGAGCGGGACATCGGCTGGCACGCGGGGAACTGGAACTACAACACGCGCAGCGTCGGCATCGAGCACGAGGGCTGGGTGGACAAGCCCGAGTACTTCACCGACGCGCTCTACCGGTCATCGGCCGCGCTGACCGCCTCGCTCTGCGACCGATACGGGCTGCCGGTGGACCGTCAGCACATCATCGGACACAACGAGGTGCCCGGCGCGACGCACACCGACCCGGGCCGGCACTGGGACTGGGCGCGCTACCTCAGGCTGGTCAAGGCGTCGCTGCGCTGAGGAGTGCCGGTTGGCTACGGCGCCACGCCGAGGGGTCGCTAATGTGTGCTGGTCAAAAGCAACCACACGAAAAGGGGCGGCCCAGGTGGCGGACATCGAGGCGGCGCGCACGGCGTTTGAGCGGTACGACCTGGACAAGGACGGATACATCTCCGCGTCCGAGTACAAGAGCGTGATGGCCCAACTGGGGGACCCGTTCGTCACGGAGTCCGTCGCGGAGGCCATCATCAAGTCGGCCGACGGCAACCAGGACGGCAAGCTCTCCTTCGACGAGTTCTGGGCGATCCAGAACCGCTGACGGCCTGTCGAACTGCCCGGAGCCCCCGTGGACCGGCGCCCCGCGCGTCGCTCCCGGGGGCTTCCGGCGTCCTGGGCCCGACGCGCCCGCGCCACCTCGCGGGGGAGCGCGGCGCGGTCGGGCCCGGCGCGGTGGGGCTCAGCGCCCGCCGCGCCGTTGCGCGCTGGCGCGCCGGCGTCGGTCGTTGCACAGCAGGCAGCGGCCCCAACCCGGCGGCAGCGGGTCGTCCTTGTCCCCGTACAGCGGGTCCGTGGCGCCGCGCGGGTGCTCCGCGCAGCCCGTGCTGCCGTGCCCGGCCCCGAGCGCGCCGGCCGCGGCCAGCGCGCGCCGCAGCGCGTCCGTGAGCTGGTCGGTCTCCAGGGCGGACGGCTCCGATCCCAGCGAGAAGGCGATGTCCGAAGCCGTGGTGAGCGCGCTCTGGAGCTCGCGTACATCTGCGTAACTCATACGGGGAGCCTAAGCGCTCCCTCTGACAACGCCCGCGGACACCGCCCGTGACCTGGCCGTTCGCCGTGGCTGGCCGGCTCGCGGGCCGCCGGATCACCGGATCACCGGGCTGTCAGGCCGCCGGGACGGTGGGCGAGGTCGGGGCTAGGAGGTGGCCCAGTCGCGCAGGGCCGCCTCGCTCCCGAAGTCGGCCACGTTCTTGTCCAGCGGCCGGTCGGTGTACTGGTGGATGCGCCACCTGGCCTTGATGCGGGGCTTCCCGGCCGTCACGTAGTCGGCTATCCACAGGCCGTCGCCCGCGTACGAGGTGGTGTCGTGGTTGAGCCAGAACGTGCGGTTGCAGTACAGCAGCACCCGGTGGCCCGGGCGCAGCCGCTTGACCTCGCGGATGAACCTGTCCTTCTCGGCGTTGCTGGCGTGCGTGCCCTTGCTGGTGTTCTCCCAGTCGACGGCGAGCAGGTCGTCCTTCCTGGACGCGCACTTCTCGACGAAGTACTCGGCCTGGGCGGTGAGGTTGCCCGGCCACAGGAAGTGGTAGAAGCCGACGACGCAGCCGGCGTTGCGGGCGCGGCTGGCCTGCGCCGACTGCTTGGGGTTGATGTAGGAGCGGCCCTCGGTCGCCTTGACGAAGACGAACGAGAGCCCCTCGGTGCTGAAATCGCTCGACTGGTGCGAGCTGACGTCGATTCCGCGCAGCATCGTGCTGCCTCCCGAGGTGATGGGGGGATAGGAGGTGGGGCGTGGGGGGGAAAGTGGGGGGTGGCTTGTTCTTCTTGTTCCCGGTAACGGACGGTACGGAACCGCTCACGGACGTCCAATGGTGGCGGTTGCCCGGCGGGCGCGGTCAGCGAGTGGGAGCCGGCGGATACGCGCGGCGCGCCCGCTCCGCCAGTTGGCGCCCGTGCGCGGCCAGTTTGCCCCCGCGCGCCCAGGCCAGCAGGAGCGTGTAGCGCGCCGCGTCGTCGTCCAGCGGCAGGAAGACCACGCCGGGCAGCGGCGCGGGGACCGGGAAGGCGGGCACCGCCGCGCTGGCGGCGCGCACCATCGCCGCGGCCACGGCCCCGTCGGTGGCGCGGGACAGGCGCAGGTCGACGCCGCTGTGCCCGACGGCGCCCAGCAGCCGGCGGCGCAGCGTGCCGTGGTGCGAGTCGACCAGGACGCACGTGTGGGGCGCGAGGTCGCGCAGGGTCACCGAGCGCCGGTCGGCGAGCGGGTGTCCCTCGCCGAGGCCGACAAGCAGCCTCTCGTGGGCGATGACGGCGCTCTCGACGTCGGCGGGCGGCGGCCCGTCCAGGCAGGGGAAGTGCCGTACGAGGGCGAGTTCCACCTTCTGGGCGCGCAGCAGGTCCAGGAGGGCGGCGCTGGACTCCTCGGTGCGCACGTCGAGCGGGGCGCCGGGCAGCAGCGCGTACAGGGCGCTCACGAGGGCGGGCAGCGCGGGGTGGCCGACGGCGCCGACGCGCACCGTGTCGGCCGGGCCGCCCGGGCCCGGCCAGGGGGTGGCGCGCTCGGCCGCGGCGTCCAGCAGCCAGTCGACCAGCGGGAGCAGCGTGTCGGCGCCGCCGAGCACGAGCCGCCCCGCCGCGGTGGGCGTCGTCCCGCGCGGGCCGCGGCAGAACAGCGTGACCCCGGCGCTGCGTTCGATGCGCTGGAGCCTGCGGCTGACGCTCGCCTGGTGGGTGCCGAGGGCGCGGGCCGCGCCGGCCAGGCTGCCCGCGGTGGCGATGGCGCGCAGGACGCGCAGGTCATGGATTTCCAGCGTCATGACCAACAGACGTGCCGGGGCGGCCTGAGGATGTGCGGGGCGCGGCGATCGGGGCGTGGTGGCCGATCGGTGTGGTGGGCACGGTGGCGCCGCGGCCACTGGCGCCGCGCTCGCGCACCAACTCGTCGTGCGCCACGGCCAGGAGACGTGCGAGCGGCGGCAGCAGGACGGCCGCCGGGTTGCCGGGCAGCGTGGCGAGCCAGTGCCGCATGCGCGAGGGCAGGTCGATGACCCGGCGGTGGACGGTGCCCGGCGCGACCGGGCGGATCTGCTGGGTGAGGGCCACGCAGCCCTGGTGCCGGATGACGTCGCAGCGCGGGCCCGACACCGGCACGTCGTAGCTGATCCGCGGCTCGAAGCCGAAGGGGCCGCACAGCCTGCGCAGCGCCTCCTGGCAGCCGTCCGGGCCGAGTACGGAGATCCACTCCTCGGAGGCGAGGTCGGCCATGCGCAGCGCCGGGACGCGGGCCAGCGGGTGGTCCTCGGCCAGCGCGAGGAAGACGGCGGTCTCGGCCACCGGGGCCAGCACGAGCCCGTCGGTGGCGGGCTGTTCGACCTCGGTGCTCATGCTGAACAGCCCGATGTCCACCTCGCCCGCGCGCAGCAGGGCGTTCAGCTCGGACGAGGAGTCGACGGTCACGATGCGCAGTTGTCCCTCGGGGCGCAGTTGCCACAGGCAGTTGAGCAGCGCCTCGGACAGCGGGCCCGCGTCCCAGCCGACGCGCAGCGTGCGCCGCTGGTGTTGTCGGTGGGCGTGGAGTTGGGCGTCGAGTTCGTCGAAGCGCCGGACGATGGTCTCGGCGTGGCCGAGCACGCTCTCGCCGAGCGGGGTGAGCCGGACGCCGTAGGTGTCGCGTTGGAACAGGGCGCCGCCGAGCAGGCTCTCCAGACGGCGGACCTGTCGGCTGAGTGCGGGCTGTGGCAATCCGAGTTCTGCCGCCGCTTTGTTGAGGCTGCCCGCGGTCGCTACGGCACAGAGATTGCGCAAATGGCGAAGCTGCAACTCCATGGCCACGAAGATATGCCGCGCGAGTCCTGAACGCCAGAGTCAGGAAGGGCAATTCGTGAACGCCGGACTTTCCTCTGTCGCGGCCTTCCCCGGCGCGCCGTGGAGCGGGTGTTTGTGCCGTTTGCCCGCCGGTCGCGCTCCGACCTGTGGCCCCATTGCGGTTTTTGGTCCGTACCTTTTTGCGCTACGCGCGCAGCATTTTATCGACGCGTCGAGGTATGCGCGCAGGGCATAGCCCGCTGACACTACCCGGGCATTCGGTGAAGCGTGAAGATCCTGCTGGCGGTCTCATCCCGGAACGGCCCCACCGTGGCCGTGCGCGGAGCAGGTCATACGAGTCGTTGGCGAGGTCGAGACATGTTCAACTCTGAACCACTTACCGAGCGGTGTGGCGCCCTGCTGCCGACCGTCTCGCACGTGTGTATCGGAGTCAGCCCCTTCAATAGCTATTTCAACACGGAGCGGCTGACGGCACTGGCGAAATGGGCGTTAACTCGGTTCGAACAGTGCCATTTCTTCATCCCGGACGCGGTCGCCGCGTACACCCTGGAGGCCCTCGGCTACTCCCCGGGCCGGGCCCGGCACAAGGCCAGCCGGCAGGGCCAGTACGCGCACAACAAGGTGGCCGCGGCGCTGCGCGCGCTCGACGTGCCGGAGCCGGAGCGGCTGATCCTGGGCATGGCGCGGCTGGCGGAACACCCGCGCTACCGCGAACTGGTCGAGGAGGCGGGCACGCTCTTCGAGCGGGACGCCGCGTTCCGGGCGGCCTGCCTGGAGGCCACGCACTGGGTGCTCGACCGCAAGCTGCCGCCCGGGGACACGCCCACCGACGAGCAGTCGCTGCTCGCCGTGCGCTACTTCATCGCCGAACTCCCGCTGTTCGCCGACTCCGGCGGAATCTGCGGCGCCGGGCCCTCGCTGTTCGTCTACCACCAGCGGGTCGCGTTCCTGGAGAAGTTCTACGCCGGAGAACTGCCCTGGCGGCCCGCCCCGGGACAGGGTTTCCTCGTCGTACGGGAAAAGGACGACAACACGCCGGACCTCTCCCTTATCGGAGTGGGCGGCTGATGGCCGCCGAAGCGGACCGGCTCGACGATTACGCGCTGACCCGCGTGCCGGACGAGGCCCGGCATTCCTGGATATCCGTCGCGGTCCAGCGATTCGGTCAGGTCTCCTCTTTCCAACAGTTTCTGGTGGGCGCCGTCCTCGGTTTCGGAATGGACTTCACCGACGCCGTCATCGCCATCACCGTCGGCTCGGTCCTGCTGGAGATCATCACGATCCTGCTCGGCATAGCCGGCGTACGCGAGGGATTGTCGGTCTCGCTGCTCGCCCGCTGGTCCGGATTCGGGCGCAAGGGCTCGGCACTGGTGGGCCTGTTGATCGCGTTGAGCCTCGCCGGTTGGTTCGGCGTGCAGAACGGGGTCTTCGCCCAGGGAATGCACGATCTCGCCGGCGGAACTCCGGAATGGGTGTGGGCGCTGATCGGCGGCGCGGTCATCACGGCGATCACGGTGTACGGATTCACCGTGATGGCCTGGACGGCCTACCTGACCGTGCCCGCCTTCCTCGTCCTGGCCGGCTACTCCATCGTCGACGCGCTCTCCGAGCACTCCGTCGGCGACCTCATGACCTCCGCGCCGGCCGGGCCCGCCATGTCGCTCGCGGAGGGCACCACGTTGGTCTCCGGCGCCTTCATCCTGGGCGCGCTCATGACGCCGGACATGACGCGGTTCAACCGGCGCCCCTCGGACGTCGTCAAGCAGACGCTGATCAGCGTGACGCTGGGGGAGTACCTGATCGGGCTCACCGCGGTGCTCCTCGCGCACGCCGCCAGGACCTCGGACATCGTCGGCATCATCACCTCGTCCTCCGGTGTCCTCGGCACGCTCGTGCTGGCCACCGCGATCCTGAAGATCAACGACTGGAACCTCTACTCGTCCTCGCTCGGCCTGGTGAACTCCATCGACGTGCTGTGCGGCCGACGGGTCAGCAGACGCGCGGTCACGCTCGTCATCGGGGCCGCCGGCACCGCCCTGTCCGCCGTCGGCATCGTGGACAACTTCACCGACTTCCTGGAAACCATCGGCGTCCTGGCACCGCCGGTGGCCGGCGTCATCATCGCCGAGTACTTCGTCGTGCGCCGCTTCCGCGCCGAACTCGACCGGGCCCGCGAGAGCGGAACGCTGCCCGCCGGCGGGGCCGACTGGATGCCGCTCTCCCTGGTGTGCTGGGCGGCCGGCGCCCTGGTCGGCGAATACCTGGAGAGCGGAATTCCCGCCGTCAACGCGGTCGTCACCGCACTGCTTCTGTACTCCGTCGTCGGAAAGCTCACCGCGCCCCGGCGCACGCCCCCCGTTGACCATTCCCCGCCGCCGCTGGCCGAGGTCAACACGACACAATCCGGAGGTTGATGTGCTGCCACTGATCACAAGGGAACAGCTCCGCAAGGAAATCGCGGCCAATGCGGTCGTTGTGATCGACACGATGCCCGCCGACTACTACGCGCGCGAACACCTGCCCGGCGCGGTCAACATCCCCGGATTCCCCTACGAGGAAGCCGCCCGATTCACCGAGGAACTCGCGCCGCGACTGCTCCCGGACCCCGGCGTACCGCTGGTCGTCTACTGCGCGAACGTGCCCTGCCGCAACAGCGAACTCGTGGGGGCCCGGCTCGTGGAGCTCGGCTACGCGAACGTGCGCAAGTACCGGGAGGGAATCGAGGACTGGGTCAGCGGCGAACTGCCGACGGAATCGGCCGCCGCCTGACCCCGCGCCCCGCGGCAGCGCGGCCAACGCGGCAGCGCGAGGGCGCCGCACCGCACCGACGCCCTCGCCACGGCCGCGCCGCGCCGCGACCGCACCATCCGCGATCGCGACACCGCGGGGCGGCACGACGGGCGCCGCCGGCGCACCCCCAGGCCCGGCCCGCCCGGCTCACACGGCACATCACCGCACCACAACGAGAGGACGAACCCCATGCTCCGTAAGTCAACCGTCATCGCGACGGCCGTGGCCGCGCTCCTGATGGGGGCCGCGCTGCCGGCCGCCGCGTCCCCGGCCCCGCACGGCGCCGCCCGGCAGGTCACGGCGGAGCCCTCCGTCGTCGACGTGACGGCCGCCAACTACGAGCAGGTCATGCGGATGTCCGCCACCCGCCCGGTGGTGCTCAACTTCACCGCGTCCTGGTGCCACTGGTGCCAGAAGATGAAGCCCTACCTCCAGCAGTACAACACCGCGGACAACGGTTCCTGGGTGTGGGCCCGGGTGGACGCGGACGCCAACCGCGCGATCCTGCAGAAGTACGGCGTGCGGGGCCTCCCCACGCTGATCAACGTCCAGAACGGACAGGAGGCCGGCAGCCGCATGGTCGGCTACGACGGGCCGCAGGCCCTGCGCACCTGGCTGAACAACCTGTAACGGCGCCACGTGCCGGGCCGCCCCGCCGCGCGCGCCGGCGGCCCGGCACCCCGCGCGCACAACCCGGACGCTTCCCCCACCCCATGGCCTGAGACCGCCACTCCAGGCCCGACCGGGCCCGCGCCGTGCCGCACGGCCCGGCCCCTGACCGGTCCGGGCCCGCCCGCGCCCCCACGCGGGCGGGCCCGGGCCCACGACCGGGGCCCGGCGCCCGCCCCGACCGGCGCCGGGCCCCGTTCCCCAACCCCCCAAAGCCCCCCGCGCGACGAGAGGTTCACCATGACGAAGAAGACGCTCCCGCGTTCGGCGGTGATGGCAGCCGCCGCCTGTGCCCTGGTGCTGCCGCTGATCGGGCCGGCGCCCGCCGCCGGCGCCGACACGCCCGCGCGCGCCGGTGACACCGGCGTGTACGTAGTGCACCTCCTGCGCACCGACGCGACACCGGAGGCGGTCCGCGCGGCGGCCGAGCGGCTCGTCGCCGACGCCGGCGGTCAACTGCGCCGCACGTACCACGCCGCGCTCCAGGGCTTCTCGGTCACCCTGACCGAGGCCCAGGTGGGCGCGTACCTCAAGGACACCCGCGTCGGCTCGGTCACCCGCGACCGCGCCTACCGCGTCGCCGGCGCCCTCGACACCCGCCCGCACCGCGGCCGGGTCGCGCCCTGGGGCCTGGACCGCATGGACCAGCGCGACCTGCCGCTGGACGGCACGTACACCGCCCCCAACAGCGCGCCGAACGTGCCCGTGTACGTCGTGGACACCGGCGTGCGCGGCAGCCACGAGGAGTTGCGCGGCCGGGTCACCGCCGCCTACGACGCGATCCGGGACCGCGCCGGCGGATGGGCCACCGACTGCCACGGCCACGGCACCGCCACCGCGTCGCTCGTCGCGGGCGCGCGCACCGGAGTGGCGAAGCAGGCCCGGATCGCGTCCGTGCGCGCGCTGGGCTGCGACGGCACGGGGCGCCTGGAACACCTGGTCTCGGCCGTCGACTGGATCAGCGCGCACGCCCCCAAGCCCGCGCTGGCCAGCCTCGGCTTCTCCGGCGAACCCGGCTCCGTACTCGACCTCCAGCTCTACGAGATGGCGGACCAGGGCATCGCCTACACCGCGCCCGCCGGCAACGGCGACGCGGACGGCCAGCCCATCGACGCCTGCGACGCGACGCCGGGCCGCCAGACCACCGCGCTCACGGTCTCCGCGACGGACCAGGCCGACCGCCGCATGGCCGCCGCCAACACCGGCTCCTGCGTGCACCTCTTCGCGCCGGGCGCCGGCATACCCGTCGCCAGCGGCCTCGGCGACCGGTACTACACCCGGCTCAGCGGCACCTCGGCCAGCGCGGCCCAGGTCGCCGGCGTCGCGGCCACCTACCTCCACGACCACCCCGACACCTCGGCCACCGACCTCGACGCCGCGCTGGCCCGCGCGGCGACCCCGGACCGCGTCCAGGACCCGGGCGCCGACACCCGGAACCTGCTGGCCTACGTCGGACCCACCGACGCCGCGACCGGCCGCGGCCCCGCGCCCGCCGACCGCGCCGGCGCGGCCGAGACCCGGACGGGGCAGCGGTGATGGGCGGCCCCGTGCGGGACACGATCGTCATCGGCTCGGGCCCGGCCGGCTACACCGCCGCCCTCTACACCGCGCGCGCCAGCCTGCGACCACTGGTCTTCTGCGGCGCGCTCTACGTCGGCGGCGCCCTGATGACCACCACCGAGGTGGAGAACTACCCCGGCTTCCCGGCGGGCGTCCAGGGCCCCGACCTGATGGCCGACATGCGCGCCCAGGCCGCGCGGTTCGGGGCCGAACTCGTGGACCGGGAGGTGGCCTCCGTCGACCTCGCCGGCCCCGTCAAGGAGGTCACCGACGACCGGGGCGCCACCCACCGCGCCCGCACCGTGATCGTCGCCACCGGCTCCGGCTACCGCAAGCTCGGCCTGCCGCGCGAGGAACAGCTCGCGGGCCGGGGCGTGTCCTGGTGCGCGACCTGCGACGGGTTCTTCTTCAAGGGGCAGGACCTCGCGGTGGTCGGCGGCGGCGACACCGCCCTCGAGGAGGCCACCTTCCTCTCCCGCTACGCCCGCTCCGTCACGGTCGTGCACCGCCGGCAGACGCTGCGCGCGTCCAAGGTGATGCAGGCCAGGGCGTTCGCCGACGACAAGATCAGCTTCGCGTACGACAGCGAGGTGGTCGCCCTGCACGGCGACGCGCGGCTGAGCGGCGTGACCCTGCGCGACCGGCCCACCGGCGCCACCCGACCGCTCGCGGTGACCGGTCTCTTCATCGCGATCGGCCACGATCCGCGCAGCGACCTGTTCGCCGGCCAACTCGACCGCGACGCGGCCGGCTACCTGCGCGTCCTGGCGCCCTCCACGCAGACCAACGTGCCCGGCGTCTTCGCCGCCGGCGACGTGGTCGACCACACCTACCGGCAGGCCATCACCGCGGCCGGCACCGGCTGCGCCGCGGCCCTGGACGCCGAGCGCTACCTGGCGTCGTTGGCGGACGTGCGGCGCGCGGGCGAGGAGGCGCGGGCGGCCCGAGCGGACCAGGAGGCCCCCGCCGTGCCACAGCGGGCGGTCTCCTAGCGTCGGCGCCGCGACGAGGGCGCCCCGGGCCCCGGCCTCGAACACGGGGCCGGGGCCCGGGTGCGCTGGTACGGGGCCGCACCCGTCTCCCGCGCGGGCGCGCGGGGGACGGGTGCGGGCGCCGCACGCGGACGAGGGCGCCGTACGCGGACGTGGGCCCGGTATGCCGACGTGGCCCCGTACGCCGGCGGGGTCCCGTACGCCGGCGCGCACCCCGTGCACCGACGCCGCCCCGTGCCCGGAACGGGGAGCGGGTGGCGCGTGGTGGGCCGGCGGTGGGCCGGCGCTGACCCGGGGTGTGTGACGGTCGCCGTCGAGAGTCTGGGCTTCGGGAATCCGGTCGGTCATACTCTGCCGAATGGACCTGGAGGTGCGACACCTGCGGTTCGTCGCGGCGATCGAGGCGGCGGGCAGCGTCACCAAGGCGGCGGCGAACCTGGGCGTGTCGCAGCCGGCGCTGACGGCACAGGTGCGGCGGATCGAGAGCGCCGTCGGCGGCACCCTCTTCGACCGCGGCCGGCACGGCGCGCGGCCCACGCCGCTCGGCGACGTACTGCTGCCGCACGTGCGCGACGTGCTCGGCGCGCTGGAGGAACTCGACCGCGCCGTACGCCACTTCCGCAACCGCGCCGGCTCGCGCACGCTGCGGCTCGCCGTCCGCCAGACGCCGCTGGCCGCCCGCCTCGGCGACGTCGTCGGCGAGGTGTGTCCCGACGACGTGGTGGACCTGGCGGTGGTGGACCGGCAGGCGACGGTGCTCGCCGCGCTCGCCGACGGCACCGTCGACCTGGCCCTGCACGTGGACTTCCCCGGCCGGGAGCCCGTCCTGCCGGCCGGCATCGAGCGTACGGTCGTCGGCCCCGAACCCATGTTTGTCATGCTCGCGACTGATCACCCGTTGGCCGGCCGGGACGAGGTGGAACTGTCCGAACTCGCCGGCTCCACCTGGCTGCTCGCGGTCAACGGCGACGACGAGTTCGACCGCCACCTGGCCAACCAGTGCGAGCTGGCCGGCATCGGACCCATCACCGTGCGGGCGTACGAGCCGCTGGTCATCAGCCAGTTGCTGCGCCGTGGCGACCCCGTCGCCGTGCCCGCGCAGGCCCTGGACACCGGCCTGCCGCTGATCGGCACGGTGCTCTCGGTCCGCGGGGCCCCGGTGCGGGTGCGCCACGTCCTGCTGTGGTCGAAGGACGGCCCGATCGACGCCGCCGTGGCCGGCCGCGTCCGCGACGGCCTCGCCGCCGCCTACCGCTCCATGGTCGGCCCCATGGGCCGCGTCCCCGGCTGGTGGGACCGGAACCCGGGCTGGCTCGGCTCGCCCGAGTCCGCCCCGCCACCCGACGCGGCCCCGGGGCCGGCCCCCGACCCGCCACCGGCGGCGGACCACCGCGCGTCGCCCCCGGCCGCCGGGCCCGCCTGCGTGGGTCACCCGCCCGTGCCCTACGCCCCCGGCGCGTACTCCGCCACCATCCGCGGGGGCGTCGTCCCCCACTCCGGATGGCGCTCCAGCCACGCCTGATACACCGGCGTCCGCTCGACGATCTCGTGCTGCGCCCGCACCAGCTCCCGCCATACCCCCTCGACCAGGGACCTGCGCAGCGGCCCGTCGGCGTGCCAGAACAGACTGGTGCGCTGCCACAGCGGGGAGCCGCGCAGCGGCACCAGGGTCAGCCCCGTGCGCGGCCGGTTGCCCGGCATCATGGGCAGCACCGCCTGGGCGAGTTCGGCGAGCTGGAACGCCGAGGTGTAGTCGGCCTGCCGGACGCACGGCGTGAACCCGGCCTCCCGGCAGCACTGCTCCAGGTGGCGCACGCCCTCGCTGCGCGGGCCGTCGGCCACGCACCAGGTCTCCCCGGCCAACTCGGCCAACTCGATCTCCACCTCGCCGGCCAGCCGGTGCCCACTGGCCACGGCGACGAACAACGGCTCGACGGAGACCACCGCGCACTCGATGCCCGTCCCCGCGGGCGCCCGAGGCCCCGGGTTGCCCGCGATCAGAGCCGCCTCGACGCGCCGGTCGGCCAACAGGGCGAGCTGCACCGCCGGATCGGGCCCCGTGCGCGCCTCGACCTCGGTGCCGAGCACCTGCGGCGCCAGCACCGTCAGATGCGCCACCAACAGACCCGGGGTGCAGCCGAACCGCACCGACGACGGCAGGGTGCCCGCCTGGTGCCGGGCGGTGGCGGCGGCCAGCCGGTCCATCGCGGTGAGCACCGTGCCCGCGTGCGCGGCGAGCAACTCGCCGAGCGGGGTCGGCACCGCGCCGTGCGCGTCGCGACGGAACAGGGGCGCGCCCGTGATCCGTTCGGCGCGCCGCAGGGCCTCGGTCACCGACGGCTGGGTCATGCCCAGTTCGGCCGCCGCGGCCGTCAGGGTCCCGTGGTCCGCGATGGCCCGCACCACCCGCAAGTGCCGGAACTCCAGTTCCATGGGCGGACTCTATGCAACGGGGCATCGTTACGGAAGTTCACGGTCCGCACGGAGTCACGCCACGTCCCGTCCCCCGTCCGGCCTCCCGGGGCGGTCCCCGCCGGCTCGGCGATGACCGCCCCGGGGTTCAGCGCGGCACGCGCGGGCCGGCGGCGAGCGGGACGCCGGTGCGCAGGCTCTGCAGGACGGACGGCAGCGAGTCGCGGCTGCGCGCGGCCTCCAGCGGAATGACCGGCTCGCGTGCCGGCTGCCCACCGGGCGGCGCGTACCCGGCCAGCCGCGCCGCGCCCCATACGTACGGGTCCGCCTGCGCGCTGCCGTACGCCGACCAGGCCAGCCGGCTCTGGCCGGTCCTGTCCGTCGTGTCGGAGTCGTAGACCAGCACGTTGGTCGTCAGGGCCGCGGGGTCGACGGCGGCGGGCAGCAGGCGCAGCGGGACCTTCACCTCGACGGTGTAGCCGGTGTACGGCCCCTGGCTGACCCGGGCCGCCCACTCCATCCCGGGGGCCGTCGTCGCGGCCGGGCCCTGGTGCTGGTCGGCGTCCCGGGCCGCGCACGCGCCGCCGTCGGCGGTGAAGGGCAGCACCGCGGCCTTGAAGGTGGTCGCGGTGTCGTCGGAGGCCCCCCGCGGATCGAGCGCGAACTCCACCGCGTCGGTACGCCAGTGCCGCTTGCAGTCGCTCGCCTCCAGCGCGGCGCCCCGTACGTCGTCGGCGACCCGCACCGTGGCGTACAGGTCGTCCCCGTGCCGTACGAACCGGGCCGTCGCCGCGCAGTCCGTGGGCGAGCACCGCTCGCCCTGCCAGTGCGTGAGCGGCAACTCCTCGCCGGCCCCGTACTCGCCGGGTCCGGCGGCGCCGTCCACGGTGGGAGGGGTGGCAACGGCCGGGACGGTGGTGCTCGGGGCGGCCGGGTAGGCCGGCTGTGCCCCGTTGGCCAGCCACGGCATGCCGACCCGCTCCGTCCAGGCGCGGAACTCGGCGAACACCGGGCGCGGGTCCCGCTGCGGGCGCACCGGCGCGCGCACCGGCTCGCCGTCCTCGGCCAGAACCGAGAACCAGTCGCAGCCCAGCTTCTCGCGCGGGGTGGTGATCTTCTCGGGCAGTGCGCCGAAACCCTGCGAGACGTACTCGCGCGCGGCCGTGCGCTCCTGCTGCGCCCAGGTGGTGCGGTGCCGGGAGGACCACGCGCCCTCCCACACCCCCTGCTGCGGCAGCCCCGTCGCCGGGTCGCGCACCTCGGCCGTGGCGCAGCCGGGCCCGGTGGGCCCCCGCAGCCGCCAGTTCTGCGCGAGCAGCCGCGACGGCTGCCAGGGGCGGTACCCCTCGCGGGTGATCTGGTCCGGGAAGGCCGTGGGGTCGCCGGCGCGTTGGAACGCCTCGACGGCCAGCCGGCCGGCGAGTTGGTGGGCGCCGTGCTGGTCGAAGGGGCGCGGGTCCATCGTCACGATGGTCCGCGGGGTGGTGGCGCGCACCAGCCGTACGAGCCGCTCCAACGTGTCCGCCGCGCGGGGCGGCCCGTCCCAGACGCGGGCGGTGAGCGGCGCCGAGAGGGTGTACCAGAAGTCGGGCTTGTCCAGGTAGAACACGTCGCGCAGGCCCGCGTGGCGCACCGCGTCGCGCTCCTCGCGCTCCCGCAGCAGCCCGAGCGGGGCGCCCTCCTGCGGCCCGGTGGCGTTGCCGCCGCCCTCGCCACGGGTGATGGTCACGACGCCGGTGGACAGCCCGTCCCGTTCCCGCCACTGCCCGAAGGTGGACAGCGACGCGTGCTCGTCGTCCGGGTGGGCCCCGATGAACAGCACGTCGTGGTGGGCCCGACCGGAGCGGCCCCGCTCCGTGTCCTGTCCCGTGTCCTGCTCCGTGTGCCGTCCCGTGCCCGGTGCCGCGGCCGGCCCCGTGCGGGGCTCCGTGCCGGCCGTGCCGCCGGCCGCCGTGCCACCGGTCGCCGGGTGCGCGGCGTCCGGGCCCGCGGCCGTCGCGGGCGCTGAGCCCAGCACGCAGGTCGCGACGAGGCCCAGCGCGACGACGGCCAGCGCGCCCCGTGTCCCGTGCCGGCGCGGCCGGCCGGGGCGGCGTGGCGCGGGCCGGGTGGTGCCGGCAGCCGTGGGGGGCGGTTCCTGGCGTGGTACGGGGGCGGCTACGTCAGACGGCACGAGGCGACTCCTTCACCCAGCTCGACTCAACGGTCCATCTCTGCCCAGGAGCGGGGGCATCCCGAACGCCCCTGATCGAGTCTGGTCACCCCAGCCCCTTCCCGTCCCCTTCCCGTCCGCTTCTCGTCCGCCCGTCCACCCGGCCGCGCGGTCCGTTCAGCCGAGCAGATGCAGGTTGGGCGCCATCGCGGCTGGCCCGTACTCGGACAGCTCCAGGACCGTGACACCTGCCGCCGCCAGCGGCCCCGCCCGGTCCGCCCCGTCCGGCGCGGGCGTGCGCCGGGCCGTGACCACGCGCGCGATGCCGGCCGCCGTGAGGAGTCGCGCGCACGACCGAGGCCGGGAGGTCCGGTGGGAGCAGGGCTCCAGGGAGACGTAGAGCGTGGCCGTCGCCACCCGTGGATCGTCCGCGTCGAGCTTGCCCAACGCGCCCTCCTCGGCGTGGTCGTACGGGTCCAACTCCCGCGCGTACCCGCGCGCCAGCTCCGTGCCGTCGGCGGCGACGATGACCGCCCCGACGCTGTACGCCGTCGCCGAGCGCGGACTCGCCCGCGCCAGTCGGCAGGCGAGCGCGAGCCAGGCCCGGTCCGCGGTGGTGACGGCGCCGCCGGGCCCCGGGGCGCCGAAGGCGTGTGAGGACGCGCCGCTGCTCGTCATGGGCCCTCCGGTTGGGATCACTCAGGGCGTGCCTGGGGAGGACGCCAGCACCGATCCGCCGTGCCTCCAGCGACCGCATGCGACGGGAGGGGCCGCCCGGGTGGCGGCCACGATCGAGCATACGGGCCACCCCCCGCTCTCTCACCGGCAACGGCACGAGATTGAGGGGGAGTTCACGGGGCGCGATCCGGTCGAGCGGGGGAGGCCGAGGGCGGCCGGCCGCCCGGGGCGGGCGTGCGGGCCGCGACGCCGGCGACGCGGCGTGACGGGGCGGCGGGCGGCGGCGTGCCGCCCAGTACGGTGGTCGGCACGCCGCTGACGTGCGGTTCCACGGGGGAGAGGGGCGGACGATGCCGGGGTGGGTGCCGCTGACGACGCTTGTCGTGGCCCTGACGTTGGGCACCTGCCTGTGCGCGTCGATCAGCACGCGTGCGAGGGTCGGGTCGTTGTGGACGCGCCACGCGCGGTGGTGGGGCGACGGAGCGCTGCTGTGCGCGCTGCTCGCCAGTCTCGCGTACGGCTACGGCATCTGCGAGGCCACCGCCATCGACAGCGACGCCCGCGTGGTGTGTGCGGCGGAACGCTCCTCCAGCGGCGTGCCCGAGGGCGCGTCGGTGCTCTCGCGCGAGGTCACGCCGTTCCCGCTGCGGGCCGAGTGCCGTTGGACCGACGGCACGTTCGACGCGGTGCCGGGCTGGGTCAACCCGAGCCTGTACGCCTCCCTCGCCGGCGCCGCCCTGTGCGCCGGCACCGTGCTGGCCCGCCATGAGCTGGCGCGGTACCGGGCGGTGCGCGCCGCGCGGGCGGCGGAGACGGCGGCGGAGGCAGCGGGGGAGACGGAGAGGGCGGATACGGGATGAGTGGTGCGGGCCCGCGCCCGTTCTGGCGCGCCGTCACCCGGAGGCGGCGGCCGGACGTTTCGCGCGCCCCCCGTACGCCCCGGAGCGCAGACTGCCGCTCCTCGGACGCGAGTGAGCCGCCCCCGTCCGGCTGACGGGGGCGGCTCCGCACACATGGCACGACACGACACGACACGCTCGGCCAGGCGGGGCGAAGGCGCTGTCCGCTCCCTGTGGCCCGAGGGGTCAGCGACTGAGGTCGCAGCCCATTTCGGTGGTCAGGAAGTAGTTCGCGTCCTTCGCATAGCTCTTCTCCAACTTGGTGTAGAAGCCCGCCTTGCCGAACGACCAGGCGACGTTCCGCTGCGGATCAGCGTTGAGCGTCGGCGCCTGGTCGTCGAACTCGGCCAGCGTCCCCGGCAGTGCGGGCAGCAAATCGGACCCGTCACCGGTCGGGGCGTTCAGGCTGTACAGCGCCCAGCGGTGCAATTCGGGGCTGCGCCAACTGAACGTCATGCCCAGGCATCCCGTCCTGGCCAGGGAGCCCATCATCTTGCCGTAGTCCGGCGTATCGGCGAGCGATCCGCTGGTCTCGTCCACGAGCTTGCGCAGCCATTCCGCGTTCCTGCACTCGGGCTCGATGACGGGATAGAGGTTCATCGTCTCACCGTGGAAGTCGGAGGCGACGAAGAACGCCCTGCGCAGCCCGTGCCGGGCGAAGAACTCGGCGTGTGCGGGAACCGATTCGGGTATAGCCGAGAGCGCGAAAAGGTCCTCGATCGGTCGCACTCCCGTGAACGTCCACACCTTCGCCAGACCGCGCCCCGCTTCGAAATCCAGTCCAGCCTGCGTGGCATTGCTAAACGTGTCGAGCACCTCGCGCTGAAGCCGGTCGATCGGTTCGGTGCCATGCCGCAGCAGGTCGTTTCGACGCGCGATGTCGGCCAGATCGTTTTCCCACTTGTAGAAGAAACGGTAGTAGAGACCGTCTCCCGGCTTGGTCGTGGTCTTCGTCTGGACGACGGAACGGTCAATTTCCTTCGCGAACACGTCGAGACTCTTGCGCACCATGGCGCCGTCGAACGGAACGGACCTCTTGTCGGCCAGGTTCTGGAGGTCCGTGTAGAACTGCCCGGGTTCGTACGAGACGTCGTCAAAGATTTCGATCATGATTCCCCCGTTATGCAAGTGCGGAAGTGCAGAAGTGCAGAAATGCAAAGGTGCCTGGGCGCGGAAGTGCGACCGTGTTGGCGCTAACTCACTCGTCGGATCAGAGGATCTGAATGCGCTGCAGATGGCGCGTGGAGTCACCGCGGAAAGCGTTGCGACCGTGCAGCAACGCGTGGTTGTCCACGATCACGATATCGTTGTCGCGCCATTCGTGCGCATAGCAGACAGCCGGGTCGTGCAGGCGCGTGCTGAGGTCTTCCAGGGCCGCCTTGCCCTGGTCGGCCGGAACGCCCTTCACGTCGAGGAAGAGCGGGTTCAGATACCGCTCGGGGTCGAGCGGCTCGGCATAGCGAATCGTGCGCTCGCCACTCGCCGGGTGCTCGCCGAGGAGCGGCGTGGTGACCAGGCCGCCGTAGTGCTCGACCTTGTCCGTCCGGTAGGTGATCTCCATCTTCTCCCAGAGCGCGATGTCCTCGGGGCTCGCCTCCCGCAGGACCCTGGCCGTGTCGGAGAAGACGGTCTCGCCGCCACCGCCGGCGGGCGGCGCCGTGATGCACTGGAAGAGGAAGAACCGCGGCACGGCGGAGGCGAACGCACCGTCCCAGTGGAAGGGCACATCGCCCTTGGCGAAGAGGTAGTTCTGCGGCTCGTCCCTGATTTCGAGGTCGAGCACCGGGCCGAAATCCCATTCCAGGATCTTGCCCCACTCGCGGCAGTACTCGACGAGCTCCTCCTTCGGGAGCATCTCCAAGCCGCGCAACACGACGACCCGGTGCTTCCGCGTCAGTTCGTCGAGCTCCGCGACCGGAAGGGACCGCAGGTCCGCGCCGCTCTCGTGCTTGTTGAGGACAATCCCGAACGGTTGCAGTTCGGTTGCTTCGTCCATGACACCGCTGTGCGACACATCAACACCTTTTCTGCTGGGGTTCGGAATGTGCGAGGCGGCCGGGGCGGCGAGGCTGCCGCGGAACTCCGCGCCCAGGCGCCCGGTGACGAGCCGTGAACTCGTCGGGTCCTGGGGGCTGGTGATCGAGGGCAATCCCGTGGTCCGCCGTCAGCCGCTGACCGTGCGTGCGAACGGGGCGAAGGTCGGTCCCGGCGCCGCGTGAAGCACGACGCTGGAGGGGCGGGCGATGTGATACCGGCGTGCGTTTCCCGGAAGAGGGCCGACCCTAGGCGACGGGGCGCCGGACGATCTCGTACGCCGTCGTCGGGCTGTGCGGGAGTCGACTCTCGTGCTTGCCATGTCGGTGCACAGAAACATCCTCCGTGGGATTTCCATGGATTCCGTGGAACGCCGTGCGAGCGACCGGTCGGTGCTTACTCGCCGGCGAACTGCTCTCAGCGATGCCACTCAATCCGGGAATGGGGATGATCGATCGTCGTTGCGCTGCATGCCAGATAAGCCTTCCCCCCGACCCTGGGCGGTTCGTCGATCCGCCAACGTGCCCATGCATCAGACGTCGTCCACGCGTCCCGCATGTCAATGACCCTGCCGTGAGAATTCCCGGCACGTCACCGAATACGTGACCGCTTAAGCAGATTATCATGCGGATGCCCGACCGAAGGGGACATATCGACCCGATGGCGAAGCTTCACAATCGAACTGATCGCCACCGGCTTGACATATCGGCTGCCGTACGTGCGCCGGATACTTATAGCGAGACCCGCGAGGGCCGCGAACGGGAGCCGGTAGCGCCCGGCTCACCCGACCGCCACGACCCCGCACCGTCGGGCTGACGTGCCATGGAGGCCGCGCCGCCGGCGAGGTGCACGGGGCGGGGCGGGCGCGGTCGGTGATCGTCTCCGCGGTCGGAATGCGCCCCGGGGCACGGGCCGCGGCGTGCCGGGAGTCGGGGTGCGCCCGCCCGCGCCGGGGCGAACTGTGGTCCACATGGTGAGCAAAGCCGCTTGCCGCGCGTGAACAATGCGGGGCCGGCACCCCCGTATGCCATGAACGGACGCTCGCTTTCCGCGACGGCGCGCACCCGGACGCGGGCGAGCCTCAACCCCCGGGGGATGCCGGTCGGCCCGCCTTTCACCTGCGGTGGCCGCCCGAACGCGAACTCCCGGGCGCGTTCGTCCGGGCCATCGAACTCGCGGCCCCCGGGATTCGGGGCCGGCCATCCGGAGTCCCACTTGGGCAAGTGGCGCGCCAATGGCGGCGGCCCGCTCGCGAAAGGGCTGCCGAGATGCTTTTGGGAAATGCCATTTCATAGGCCCCAGCGCATTTTCCGTGCCCTTTCGAGATGGTCGGCACGGCGGATATCTGGCGCTGGCCTCTGGTGTCGTGGTCTCGGCTGTCGCGGTCTCGGCGCGGAGTGCTTTTCGCGGAGAGTGGGGGAGGGGGAACGGAATGGGGGAATTGCCTGAGTGGAGTGGGCGGAATGCGGCACGCCGTTGCTCGGCGTCGGATGGGTCGCGGCTCGGCCGGGGGTGAGTGCGTCAGGAGGCCGGCCCGGGGCGCCCCCCGCGTCGCCCCACAAGGCCCGCCAACCCCGCCCGGCTCGGGGCCGGATGGCGAGACGCGGCCGGCCCCGGCCCCGTTCGCACGGGACCGGGGGGCCGGGGGCGCGGCGGGAGCGCGGGGCGTCCGGGACCGATGAACACGGCGGCCGGTCGCGTCGCCGCGTCGTCGTATCAGCCCATGGGCCGGCTGCCCGGGAAGCCGTGCCGGCGGGCGGCGAGCACGACCGCGAGCACCGGCGCGAGGAGCAGCAGGACGGCCCACGGGAACGAGTCGCTGCCGAGCCCGCCGAGCAGGACGCCACCGAGTACGCCGCCGCCCGCCATGGCGCCGTTCCACAGGGTGACGAGCATGGCCTGCGCGGCGTCGGCGGCCTCCCCACCCGCGTCGGCGGCGGCGGTCTGCAACAGGGTGGGCACCCCGCCCCAGCCCAGGCCCCACAGGACGGCGGCGACGTAGACGAGGGCGGCGTGGTCGGAGAGGACGGCCAGCAGCGCGGCGGCGACCGCGACCAGCAGGGTGCTGGCGATGGTCAGGGCGCGCAGCCGGTGGTGGATCTGCGCGCCGACGACCCAGATGCTGGCCAGCGAGGCGACGCCGAAGACGAGGAGCACCAGCTCGGCGCTGTCGCCCAGGCCCAGGTCGTCGAGGTACGGAGCGATGTACGCGTACAGGATGGTGTGGGCCAGGACGAAGACGAGCGTGACGAACAGGACCGGGGCCACGCCCGGGACGCGCAGTGCCCGCAGCATCCTCGGCCGCTCGCCGCGCCCCTGCCCGGGGTGGTCCGGCACCGCCGCGACGATCCACAGCAGCAGCACCACCGTCAGCGCCGTCATGGCGAGGAACGCCACCCGCCAGTCGGTCACCTTGCCGAGGAACGTGCCGGCGGGCACGCCGAGCGAGAGCGCGAGCGGGATGCCCGCCATGGCGATGGCGATCGCCTTGCCCTGGAGGTGGGCGGGCGCCATGCGCCGCGCGTACCCCGCGAGCAACGCCCAGGCCAGACCGGCCGCGACGCCGGCGACGAAGCGCGCCGCCATCGTCAGCCCGTAGTGGGACGACACGGCGGTGACGGTGTTGGCCAGGGCGAAGCCGCCCATGGCGGCCAGCAGCAGCCGCTTGCGGCGCCAGCCGGCTGTGGCCGCGGTCAGCGGGATGGCGGTCAGGGCGGTGCCGATCGCGTAGATGGTCACCGTCTGCCCGGTCGCGGACTCGCTGACCCGGAGGTCGTGGCTCATCGCGGGCAACAGACCCGCCGGGAGCGTCTCGGTGAGGCTGGTGATGAAGACGGCGGTGGCCAGCGCGAGCAGGGCGAGCAGCGGAAGCCGCTGCCGTTCCTGCCCGTCGCCCCGTGGGGGGCCGTCTCCGGCGTCGGCGTCGGCGTCGGTGCCGACGGGGGAACCGAGCGAGGTGTCTGATGCGGTGCTCATGCGAGGAACTCCGGTTCTGGTGGGATGCGTGGCCGGGCCGCGCGGGGCCCGCGGCCAGGGCTGTGTGTCTGGGGGTTGGTGTGGGTGGCGGGTGGTGGGGCGTGGGTTGCGCGCGGCGTACGGAGCACGGGGCACGGGGCCGTGGGGTACGCGGCGTACGGAGCACGGGGCACGGAGCGCGAAGTGCCGGGCACGGGGCCGTGGGGCGGCGGCGCGTGGGTCACGCGTGGCCGAGGCCGCCGTCGACGGGGAGCCGCGCGCCCGTGGTGAAGGTCGCCTCCGTCGCCAGGAAGAGCGCGGCGCGGGCCACCTCCTCGGCGGCGCCGAGCCGACCCAGCGGCGGGAGGGGTACGGCGGCGCCGTTCGGCGCCGCGATACAGCTCGCGGCCACCGCGTTGACGCGGATGCCACGGCCGACCAGCTCGGCGGCGAGCGCGTGCGCGGCGTCGGGCAGCGCGGCGGCGGAACACGGGGCGGTGGGGGACGGGGCAACGGGGCGCGGAACGGTGGTGGCTGGGGCGGGCACGGTGAGCACCGCCGCGCCGCCGTCCCGCAGGTACGGGGCCAGGGAACGTACGGCCGCCACGGTGTCGGCGAACACCAGGTCCACGCCGCCGCCGGCGCGGGCGAGTCGGGCGTCGACCGCGCCGGGGGCCACCACCTGGGCGGCGGGGCCCAACTCGCGGCGGAGCCGGGCGTGCTCCTGTGGCGTACCGGCCGACAGCAGGACCCGGGCGCCGCCCTCCACGAGGCGCTTGGCGATGGCCAGTCCGATGTCGCTCGCCGCTCCGACGATCACGGCCTCGGTCCCCGCGTACCTGGTCATGTGCGCCACTCCCGTCCCGCACCCGTCGTCCGCGCCGGGTGTGCGGTGTGGCCCGGCGAGAAGGACTGTGCACGGGGCCGCTTCGGAAAACCTTCGGATCGGCTGCGGCCCACCCCCACGAGCCGCTGCCCGCTCGCTCCGTGCCCCGTGCCCCGTCCCTCCGGCGAGGGCCGCCCCGTGCCCCGTGCCCCGTGGCTACGAGATGGCCCCGTGCCCCGTTCCCACGAGACGGCCCCGTACCGCACGCGCGGCGTCACCCCGTACCGCCGCCCCGTCCGCCCCGTACCGCTCAGACCCGCTGCTCAGACGCGGCTATACAGTGACGCGCATGCGGTTTGGGGTGCTGGGGCCACTGGTGGTGTGGGACGAGGCGGGGCAGGCGGTCACGGTCCCCGAGGTGAAGGTCCGGGCGCTGCTCGCGGATCTGCTCGCGCACGACGGGGGTCCGGTGGCGACGGATCGCCTCATCGACGACCTGTGGGGCGACCAGCCGCCGAGCAGGCCGGCGGGCGCCCTACAGTCCCGGGTCTCCCAGTTGCGCCGGGTCATCGGCCGGGACCGGGTGGTGCGGCAGCCGCCGGGTTACGGGCTGCGGCTGCGTGGCCCCGAGGGCCCCGACGGTTCGGCCGGCGCCGCCGACGAGGTGGACGCCGCCCGGTTCGAGGCCCTGGTCGCCGAGGCGCGTCAGGTGCGTGAACCCGGGGCGCGGGCCGCGCGGTTCGCCGAGGCGCTCGCCCTGTGGCGAGGACCCGCCTACGCGGACTTCGCCGACGAGGAGTTCGTACGGCCCGCCGCGCAGCGCCTCACGGAGCAGCGGCTGTCCGCGTGGGAGGAGCAGGCGCAGGCGCGGCTGGCCGCGGGGGACCACGCGGCCGTCGCCGACGAGCTGACCGACCTCGTGGGGCGGCACCCGCTGCGCGAGCGCTTGCGCGCCCTCCAGATGCGGGCCCTGTACGGGGCGGGGCGGCAGAGCGAGGTGCTCGCCTCGTACGAGGAGTTGCGGGCCCGCCTCGCGGAGGAGTTGGGGGTCGACCCGAGCCCCGAACTGAGCGAGCTGCACGAGGCGGTGCTCCGGCAGGACGCGCGCCTCCTCCCCGTGCCGTCACCACCGGGCCCCGCCGCCCCGTCCGCCCCGCCGCCAGCGGGCTCCGCCGCCCCGCAACCCGCGCCCGCGCCGTACCAGCGCCAACCGCCCCGCCCGGCCGAAAGCTCGGCCGAGGGCTCGCCCGCCGAGGTGGTCGAGCCGCCCCTCGTGGGCCCCGGAGCGCGGCTGCCCGCGCCCCTGACCTCCCTGATCGGCCGCCGGCGGGACCTCGCCGAGGTCGGACGACTCCTCGACTCCGCGCGCCTGGTGACGCTCACCGGGCCGGGCGGAGTGGGCAAGACGCGGCTGGCCGTGGCCGCGGCGGAGGAGGCGGCGGGCGACGCCGAGCGGTTCCCCGACGGCGTCTGGCTCGTCGAGTTCGCCGGCCTGCGCGCCGCGACCGTCGAGGACCTGGCCCAGGCGGTCGCCACCGCCGTCGGCATCCGGGACGATGCCGCGCTGGCGCCGCGCGGCCCCCGCGCCCCCGCCCCGCCGCGCCGTCTCGCCGCCGCCCTGCGCGACCGCCGCGCCCTGCTCGTCCTGGACAACTGCGAACACGTCGTGGACGCCGCCGCCGAACTCGTGACCCTCCTCCTGCACACCGCGCCCGGCCTGCGCGTGCTGGCCACCAGCCAGGAACCGCTGGGCCGCACCGGCGAGTCCGTGTTCCTGGTCGAGCCGCTGCCGACCGCCGACGCCGTGCGACTCTTCCGGGAGCGCGCCGCCGCCCGCGCCCCCGGCTTCCCGGCCGACCCGGGCCCGGCCGACCCCGACGACCGGGAGGCCGTCGAGGAGATCTGCCGACGCCTGGACGGCCTCCCGCTCGCGTTGGAGCTGGCGGCCACGCGCGTGCGCGCGCTGGGCGTACGGGAGTTGGCCGACCGGCTCGGCGACCGGTTCCGCGTCCTGACCTCTGGTCAGCGCGGGGCGCCCGCCCGCCAGCAGACGCTGCGGGCGGTGATCGACTGGAGCTGGGAACTGCTCAGCGCGCCCGAGCGGATCGTGCTGCGCCGGCTGGCCGCGTTCGGCGGCGGCTGCGACCTGCCGGCCGCCGAGGCGGTCTGCGCGGGGGACGGGGTCGCCCACGACGACGTGCTCGACCTGGTGACACGGCTGGTCGACCGGTCCCTGGTGGCCGTCGTGGACGCGCCGACCGGACGACGCTACCGGCTCCTGGAGTCGGTCGCCGCGTACGCGCGCGAGCGGCTGGCCGACATGGCGGACCTCGACGCCGTACGCGAACGCCACCTGCGCCACTACCGCGCGCTCGCCGAACGCGCCGCGCCCCTTCTGCACGGCGCCGAGCAGCGGACGTGGTTGGCCCGCCTGGACGCCGACGCCGACAACCTGCGCCGGGCGCTGGACGAGGCGACGGGGCCCGCCGCCGCGCCGGACGCGGCCGACGACGCCGCGCGGTTGGCCGCGTCCCTGGCCTGGTGGTGGCTGCTCCGGGGCCGGCTCACCGAGGGCCGGCGCGGCCTGCGGGCCGCCCGCGCCGCCCGCCCCGTGGGGGCCGCCGGGGCCGACCCCGTGGCGGCCGAACTCACCCTGCTGCACGCCGCGTTCGCGTTGCTCACGGGCGACCGCGCGGTGGCCGTCGAAGGGTCCGCCGCCGAGGCGATCCCGGACCCCGCGCGCCGCGCCCGCGCCCTGTGGTTGTGCGCGTACGGCCTGTTCAGCGCGGGCGCCACCGCCGAAAGCGACGAGCTGAACGCCCACACCCTCGCCCTGTGCACCGCCACGGGGGACCGGTGGGGCACGGCCGCCGCCCTCGCGCTGCGGGCGATGCTCGCCCTGGTCCGCGGCGACCTGGCCGCGCTCGGTCGCGACGGGCTGCGCGGCGCCGAACTCTTCCGCGAACTCGGCGACCGGTGGGGAGAGTTGCAGACCGTCACGCCCCTGGCGGCGCTGGCCGAGATCAGGGGCGCGTACGAGGAAGCGGCGCGCCGCCAGCACGAGGGGCTGCGCATGGCGCGGGAACTGGGGCTCGCGGCGGAGGTCTCCGCCCGGCTCTCCGGCCTCGGCCGCCTCGCGCTGCTGGCCCGCGACTGGGACCGGGCCCGCGACCTGCATGAACGGGCCCGGCGCGGCGCCGCCGAACAGGGCTACACGTACGGCGTCATCCACTCCGAGATGGGCCTGGCACTCGGCGCGCGCCGCGCGCACGACCTGGACGCCGCCGAGGCGCACCTGCGGCACATCGGCGACGGCTACGCGGCGGTCTCGTCGCCGGCCGGCGACCACCTGCGCCTGGCCGAGCTGGGCTTCGTCGCGGAACTGCGCGGTGACGCGGCCCTGGCCGCCACGTACCACCTGCGCGGCCTGGACATCGCCCGTTCCCTGGACGAGCCGCGCGCCCTCGCCCTCTCCCTGGAGGGCCTCGCGGGCGCGCTCGCCCGCTCCGCCGACGAGCCCGCCGCCACCAGCGCGGCCCTGCTGCTCGGCGCGGCCGACGCGGCCCGGCGCTCCGTGGGCGCCCCGTTGCCGCCCGCCGAGCGCGCCGACGTCGACCGGGGCACGGCGGCGGCCCGCGCCATCCTGGGCGCTCCCGCGTTCGCGGCGGCGTTCGCCCGTGGCGCCGAGCTGACCACCACCGACGCGGCCCGGCACGCCCGCGCGGCGGCCGACCGGCTACGGGGCGGGGGCGAGCGCGCCGCGCCCGACAGCCGAGAGCGCTAGCCGGTCACCCGCCGTCGGCCTTGCCGAGCAGGTAGCGGCGTTCGACCTCGTTGTCGGTGAGGTCCGCGGCCTCGCGGTACAGGGTGGCGGCGCGGGCGGCGTCGCCGGACAGATGGGTCAGGTGGGCGCGGACGGCGCGTTCGCGCTGCCGGGTGAGGGTGTGGCGGTCCAGGCCGTGGCGCCGGTTGAGGTCGTCGAGGAGGGCGAGCCCGCGGACAGGGCCGAAGGCTTGGGCGACGGCGACCACGCGGCTGAGCCGGACCGGGGCGCTCGGGGCGAGGCGTTCCCACCACAGGTAGAGCATCGCGATCTGTGGCCAGTCGGTCCGCTCGGAGGAGGGGGCCGCCGCGTGCAGGGCCGCGATGGCCGCCTGGAGCTGGTAGGGGCCCGCCGCGTGGCGGCCCCAGACGCCGTCGATCAGCGCGGTTCCCTCGCGGATCAGGTCGCGGTTCCACCGCGTACGGTCCTGCTCGTCCAGCGGTACGAGCCCGCCGTCCGCGCCGGTGCGGGCGGCCCGCCGGGACTCGATGAGCAGCATGAGCGCCAGCAGCCCGCTCGCCTCGGCGTCCTCGGGCGCGGCGGCGTGCAGCATGCGGGCCAGCCGGATCGCCTCGCTGGTGAGGTCGAGTCGGGTGAGGGCGGTTCCGGCGGTGGCGGTGTAACCCTCGTTGAAGACCAGGTAGAGCACCCGCATGACGGCGGCCATCCGGCTCTCGCGGTCGGCGCCGGTCGGCGGGGTGAAGCGGGCACCGGCGCGGGCCAGCCGCTGTTTGGCGCGGCTGATCCGGGTGCCCATGGTGGCCTCGGACGTGCCGTGGGCGTGCGCGATCTCGGCGGTCGTCAGCCCGCCGACGGCGCGCAGGGTGAGCGCGACCTGGGAGGCGGGCGCCAACTCGGGGTGACAGCACAGCAGGAGCAGGGTGAGGCTGTCGTCCGTCGCGGGCACGGGCTCCGAGGTACGGGAGGCGAGTTCGGCCAGGCTGACGTCCCGTTCGCGCCGCTGCCTGGCCTGTTCGGAGCGGAGCAGGTCCACCATGCGCCGGTAGCCGACGCGGATCAGCCAGCCGCGCGGCTGGGTGGGAACACCCTCGGCCGTCCAGGCCGCGTGCGCGGCGAGCAGCGCCTCCTGCACGGCGTCCTCGGCGATGTCGAAGCGGCCGAAGCGTCGCGTCAGCGCGCCGAGCACGTGCGGCGCCTCGGTGCGCAGCAGGTGCTCGACCTCCCTGACGTCACCGGCCCCGCCGGCCCCGCCACTCGGACCCGCCCCGTCGCTCCCGTCGGCCCTGCTGGTCCCGTCGGCCTTGCTGGTCCCGTCGGCCCCCTCGAAGACCTCGTTCATCGCCCACCCCGGTGGGCCGCCCCCACCCGGTCGTACGGGCGGGGGCGGGGGTGGCGGCATGGCCAGGTGGTCACGGTGCGAAGTCCTCGCCCATGACCGGCCGGATCTCGATCGGCTCGCCCAACGCCCGTACGATCCGGGCGGCGATCTCCGTGGCCCGCTCCCGGTCGGCGACGTCGATGACGGCGAAGCTGGCCAGCACCTCCTTCAGCTCGGCGAACGGCCCGTCCGTCGCCACCACACCCTCGGGCGTGGGGCGCACCGTCGTGCTGACCGCCGGGTGGCCCAGCCCCTCGGTACTGACCAGTTCGCCGGAGGCGATCAGCTCCTTCTCGAACTCCTGGTACACCGCGAAGGCGGCCAGCGCCTCCTCGGTCGGAGCGTCGGCGGTCGCCGCGTCCCACGCGTCGGCCGGTGTGTAACCCAACAACAGGTACTTCACGGGGCACTCCCTGGTCTCGGTTCGACGATGTTAGGTCCGGTCGCCCGGGTGCTGAGGGCGACCGCGACGGGCCGGCTCGGCCCCCGCCCGCAACCTCGTAGCCGTGGACCCACCTTCGACACCCGCGCCGTGTGACGTGGATCACGTCATGAGTCTGTCGAGAACCCGACTCCGGCCACGAGGTAGCGGGTGAGTAACCACCAAGAGGGAGAGCCCGATGACCAAGACCGTCACGACCACGACCGAGACCACCGACGCCACCGCCGTCACGACCACGACCGAGACCACCCCCGCGAACCAGCCGCCCGCCGAGCCGACCGCCGAACTCCGCGCCCTCGCGCCGCTGGTCGGCACCTGGAAGGTGACCGGCGGAGTGGAGGGAACCGTCCGCTACGAGTGGCTGGCCGGCGGGTTCTTCCTCGTCCAGCACGTGGACCTGGTCCAGTTCGGCGAGCCGGTCACCGGCATGGAGGTCATCGGCAACCTCCGCCCCTACGGCGAGCCGACCGGCGCGGACGTGGCCTCCCGCTACTACGACTCGCAGGGCAACACCTTCGACTACGTCTACGAATTCACCGGCGACCAGCTCACCATCTGGGCCGGCGCCAAGGGCAGCCCCGCCTACTTCCGGGGCACCTTCACCGCCGACGGCACCACCATGACCGGCGACTGGGTCTACCCCGGCGGGGGCGGCTACACCTCGACCATGACCCGGATCTGACAAGGTCTCCCACGCACCTTCCGTGGCCCGGCAGGGTCAGACCTTGACGACGCGGACGTCGGGGCGGCACAGCACGCGGAGATCCTCGGGATCCGACGTGAGTACGGTCACGGGAGCGGGCGCGGCGAGTGCGGTGGCGGCCACGATGGCGTCGAGTGCGTACGTATGGCCGTGCAGGCCGGCAGCGGCGAGGAGCTTGCTGGCGTGGCGGGCGATGGCTTCGGTGGGCGGGACGATGTTCACGCGGGAGACGGCGTAGTCGAAGCGGGCCTGGTTGACCTTGGGGTCGCGGGCTTCGACCAGCGTGACGGAGCTGGTGATCACGCGGATGTCCTCCTCCTCGGCCGCGACCGGTCACCGGCAGAACCGTTCCCCACGGCGCCCGGGAAAGGGCTGACGCCGAGCAGGTACGGCGAACCCCGGGTCGTCCGCCGAGCCACGAAGGGCTTCCGGGGTCTGTCACACCTGCCCGGGGCCGCTTCAGAGACCGTGCGAACAGAGAAGGCCCCGACCGCGGGGAAAGGTGCACACCGCCGGTCGGGGCCTACCCCCTCAGCACTCTCAGCACTCGATGACGTTCACCGCGAGCCCGCCCCGCGCCGTCTCCTTGTACTTGACCTTCATGTCCGCGCCCGTCTCCTTCATGGTCTTGATGACCTTGTCGAGCGAGACGTGGTGGCGGCCGTCGCCG
This sequence comes from Streptomyces sp. MGP-BFMKR1, assembly GCF_057766585.1. Classification (NCBI taxonomy): domain Bacteria; kingdom Bacillati; phylum Actinomycetota; class Actinomycetes; order Kitasatosporales; family Streptomycetaceae; genus Streptomyces; species Streptomyces sp. MGP-BFMKR1. Next base: position 2,336,459 of record NZ_CM173408.1, on the reverse strand, counting down.
CGCAGCGACATGCGGGCGGCGGTGACGGCCTTGACCGAGGCCATGCCGTTGCGCTCGATGCACGGGATCTGCACCAGGCCGCCGACCGGGTCGCAGGTCAGGCCGAGGTTGTGCTCCATGCCGATCTCGGCCGCGTTCTCCACCTGCTCCGTGGAGCCGCCGAGCACCTCGGCCAGGCCGCCGGCCGCCATCGAGCAGGCCGAGCCCACCTCGCCCTGGCAGCCGACCTCGGCGCCGGAGATGGACGCGTTCTCCTTGAACAGCATGCCGATCGCGCCGGCCGCGAGCAGGAAGCGGACGATGCCGTCCTCCTGCTCGCTCTCCGTCGAGTCCTTGGCCACGAAGTTGACGTAGTAGTGCAGGACGGCGGGGATGATGCCGGCCGCGCCGTTGGTCGGGGCGGTCACCACGCGGCCACCGGCCGCGTTCTCCTCGTTGACCGCCATCGCGTACAGCGTGACCCACTCCATCGCGTGCGCGGCCGGGTCGCCCTCGGCGCGCAGCGCGCGGGCGGCCGTCGCGGCCCGGCGGCGGACCTTGAGGCCGCCGGGCAGGATGCCCTCGCGGGCCATGCCGCGCGCCACGCACGCCTGCATCACCCGCCAGATCTCCAGCAGGCCCGCGCGGATCTCCTCCTCGGTGCGCCACGCCTTCTCGTTCTCCAGCATGAGACCCGAGATGGACAGGCCCGTCTCCCGGGAGAGCCGCAGCAACTCGTCGCCGGTCCGGAAGGGGTGCGTGAGCACCGTGTCGTCCAGCTTGATCCGGTCCTCGCCGACCGCGTCCTCGTCCACGACGAAGCCGCCGCCGACCGAGTAGTACGTCTTCTCCAGGAGCGGCACCCCCTCCGCGTCGTATGCGAAGAGCGTCATGCCGTTGGCGTGGTAGGGCAGCGAGCGGCGGCGGTGCAGGATCAGCTCGTTCGGCTCGTCGAAGTCGATCTCGTGGTCGGTGCCGATCTCCGCGCCGAGCAGCCGCAGCCGCTTCGTCTGGCGGATGCGCTGGACCTCCTCGTCGGCGCGCTCCACGTCCACGGTCTTCGGCGAGTAGCCCTCGAGTCCGAGCAGCACCGCCTTGGGCGTGCCGTGGCCGTGTCCGGTGGCGCCCAGCGAGCCGAAGAGTTCGGCCCGTACGGCGGTGGTGTGGGCCAGCAGGCCCTCGTTCTTCAGTCGGCGCACGAACATGCGGGCGGCGCGCATCGGGCCGACGGTGTGGGAGCTGGAGGGACCGATGCCGATGGAGAAGAGATCGAATACGGAGATGGCCACGGTGGCTGACCCCTTTGTCTGCTCGGTGTGGGCGGTTCGGAGTGCGAAGGGAGAGAGGCTGGCGGTGCGGGCCGGGGTTGCGCGCCCATGGGGCTTGGGAGTGAGGGGCCCGGGGCGGCGTTGGGGGGTGGGTACGGGAGAGGGGGAGCCGCCGGCCCCGGGTGGGGCGGGCGGGGTGGCTGCCGCGGTGCGGCGCCGGATGCGGTTGTCGTGAGGTACGGGCCGGGCGGGCCGGCGGGTGGTGCGCCCGGCCACGCCCGGACGGTGATCGACCCCCGCCCGGGCGCGGGACGGGGCACCGGCCCACTACCAGTGTGCGCGGTGCCCCGGGAAAGGCGCCCAGCCGAGGGGTTACAGCGTGGAGTACAGCGGGTGCTTCGCGGCCAGCGCGCTCACCCGACCGCGCAGCGCCTCGGCGTCGTAGACCGGCTTGAGCGCCTGCGCGATGACGTCGGCGACCTCGCGGAAGTCCTCGGTCGTGAAGCCGCGGGTGGCCAGCGCCGGGGTGCCGATCCGCAGGCCCGAGGTGACCATCGGGGGGCGCGGGTCGTTCGGGATGGCGTTGCGGTTGACGGTGATGCCGACCTCGTGCAGCCGGTCCTCCGCCTGCTGGCCGTCCAGCTCGGAGTTGCGCAGGTCCACCAGGACCAGGTGCACGTCCGTGCCGCCGGACAGCACGGCCACGCCCGCCTCGGCCACATCGGCCTGGGACAGCCGCTCGGCCAGGATGCGCGAGCCCTCAAGCGTGCGCTGCTGGCGCTCCTTGAACTCCTCCGAGGCCGCCATCTTGAAGGCGACGGCCTTCGCCGCGATCACGTGCTCCAGCGGACCACCCTGCTGACCGGGGAAGACCGCCGAGTTGATCTTCTTGGCGAGTTCGGCCGTGGACAGGATCACGCCGCCGCGCGGGCCGCCGAGCGTCTTGTGCGTGGTGGTGGTCACCACGTGCGCGTGCGGCACCGGCGAGGGGTGCAGACCCGCGGCGACCAGGCCGGCGAAGTGCGCCATGTCCACCATCAGGTACGCGCCGACCTCGTCGGCCACCCGGCGGAAGGCCGCGAAGTCGAGCTGGCGCGGGTACGCGGACCAGCCGGCCACGATCAGCTTCGGGCGGTGCTCCTTGGCCAGCCGCTGGACCTCGTCCATGTCGACCTGACCGGTCTGCTCGTCCACGTGGTAGGCGACCACGTTGTAGAGCTTGCCGGAGAAGTTGATCTTCATGCCGTGGGTCAGGTGCCCGCCGTGCGCGAGGTTCAGGCCCATGATCGTGTCGCCGGGCTTGAGCAGCGCGAACATCGCGGCGGCGTTGGCCTGGGCGCCCGAGTGCGGCTGCACGTTGGCCGCCTCGGCGCCGAACAGCGCCTTGATGCGGTCGATGGCGATCTGCTCGATGACGTCCACGTGCTCGCAGCCGCCGTAGTAGCGGCGGCCCGGGTAGCCCTCGGCGTACTTGTTGGTGAGGACCGAGCCCTGGGCCTCCAGGACGGCGACCGGAGCGAAGTTCTCCGACGCGATCATCTCCAGGGTGGACTGCTGGCGGTGGAGCTCGGCGTCGACGGCGGCGGCGACGTCCGGGTCGAACTCGTGGAGGGAACTGTTGAAAGGCGACATCGGCATCCCGATCAGATCAGAGTCGTCAGGGTCACGTGGAAGATTGCTCAGCTTTCGGTGAAGGCCGTGTACTCGTCGGCGGAGAGCAGGTCGTCCGGCTCGTCCGAGATCTTCACCTTGAACAGCCAGCCGCCCTCGAAGGGGGCCGTGTTCACCAGCGACGGGTCGTCCACGACGTCCTGGTTGACCTCGGTGATCTCACCGGTTACCGGCGCGTACAGGTCGCTGACCGACTTGGTCGACTCCAGCTCACCGCAGGGTTCGCCCGCGGTGACCTCGGCGCCGACCTCCGGGAGCTGGACGAAGACGACATCGCCGAGCGCGCCCGCGGCGTGCTCGGTGATGCCGACCGTCGACACGCCGTCCGCGGCGGCCGACAGCCACTCGTGCTCCTTGCTGTAGCGAAGCTGCTGGGGGTTGCTCATGACCTGATTCTCCTGTACGCGATGGCGTGGTCGTGCAAGGGGGCGGGAAAACGATGGAACGGACAAACGCCGCCGAGGTTCCGAACGGGAACCAAACGGACGCCTCGGTCGGGTGGGACCGGAGCGGCGGCTGGCGCTCGTGCTGGTGGAGCGGCTAGCGCTCGCGCTTGTAGAAGGGGAGCGCGACGACCTCGTACGGCTCGTGCGTCCCGCGGATGTCCACGGCCACGCCCTCGGTGCCCGGAGCGGCGTGCTCCGCGTCCACGTAGGCCATGGCGATCGGCTTGCCGAGGGTGGGCGACGGGGCGCCGGAGGTCACCTCGCCGATCACCGTGCCGTCGGCGGCCACGACGGAGAACCCGGCGCGCGGCACCCGACGGCCCGTGGCGACCAGTCCGACCAGCTTGCGCGGCGGGGCCTCGGCGGCCCGCTTGGCCGCCCCCTCCAGCGGCTCGCGGCCGACGAAGCGGCCCCCGTTGGTCGTCTTCTCGAACTTCACCACGCGGCCGAGCCCGGCGTCGAAGGGCGTGGTCGCGGTGGTCAGCTCGTTGCCGTACAGCGGCATGCCCGCCTCAAGGCGCAGCGTGTCGCGGCAGGAGAGCCCGCAGGGGATCAGCCCGACCGGGGCGCCTGCCTCGGTCAGCGCCTGCCACAGGGTCTCGGCGTCGCCCGGGGCGACGAACAGCTCGAAGCCGTCCTCGCCGGTGTACCCGGTACGGGCGATCAGCGCCTGCACGCCGGCGACGGTGCCGGGCAGGCCCGCGTAGTACTTGAGCCCGTCCAGGTCGGCGTCGGTCAGCGACTTCAGGATGCCGGAGGACTCGGGGCCCTGGACGGCCAGCAGCGCGTAGTCGTCGCGGTCGTCCCGGACGGCGGTGTCGAAGCCGGCGGCGCGCTCGGTCAGCGCGTCGAGCACGGTCTGCGCGTTGGAGGCGTTGGCGACCACCAGGTACGTCTGGTCGGCCAGCCGGTAGACGATCAGGTCGTCCAGGATGCCGCCGTCGGCGTCGCAGATCATGGTGTAGCGGGCGCGGCCGACGGCCACCGACGACAGGTTGCCGACGAGGGCGAAGTCGAGCGCCTCGGCGGCCTGCGGGCCGGTCAGCGTGATCTCGCCCATGTGGGAGAGGTCGAACAGGCCGGCGCGGGTGCGGACGGCGAGGTGCTCCTCGCGCTCACTGCCGTACCGCAGCGGCATGTCCCAGCCCGCGAAGTCGGTCATGGTGGCGCCGAGCGCGCGATGGGTCGCGTCGAGTGCGGTGCGGCGCGGAGAATCGGGCAGGCTGCTCATCGGTGCGGGCTCCCAAGGGGTGGGCAGGGCTGGCGAAGACATCCTCCCCATCTGTCATCGGAACCTGAGAGGTTCGCCTTGACCCCCCGCGGAGCGGGGCAGGCTTGCACCTTGGGTGGAGCCGCGCGAACGGCTCGCTTTTCAGATCTGCCTCATCCACGCGGTATCGGGGCCTGAGAGATTCAAGGGAGGACTTGCTCCTTCGGCGCCCCGGGCGGCTGATCGAGAGGATCATCGCTGGTCCGGGAACTCTCCCGCATGGATTCGAGCGGCCAGTATGCAGTTGCGCGCACATCATGACACGGACAGGCGAGCGATGGACCCCCGGTCCGGCACCCAAATCTCCGGTGGGGCGTATTACCTCTTCTTTACACTCGGTGGACACGGACCGTGGTGACCGCCGCCGTCAGCTCGGGGAGGACGATCACGTTGCAGGGTCAGGGCACGCAGGCGGGACAGTCAGGAACACCTCAAGTGACCGCGCCAGCCGCTCCACCCACGCCAGCCGCTGCACCCACGCCACCTGCGCCACCTGCGCCGCCCACGCCACCCGCGCCGGCCAGGCAGCGGGCGCGGACGGCGGGGGAGTTGGTGCGGCCGGGCCGCGGCCCCCGGGTCCGCGACCTGCGCGCGGGCGGGCGGGTCCACGCCCAGCCGGCGGACCGGGCCCGCACGCGGCTGGGCGCGACGCCGACGGAATTATCCGACCGTCTCGCGAGGGAGCACCTCTCCGCCGACCACTCCACCGCCGAGCACCTCTCGGCCGACCATCCGGGCGACGCACGGCGCGCCGGGGACCCGCCCGGTGAGGAGCCCGCCAGTAGCCCCACGCCCCCGGAGCCCGCCGGCGACCCGGCCTCGCGCGCGTCCGACGGCCGTGGCCACCTCCCGCAGGCACGCGCCGGCGGCGCCCCACCGCGACCGGCGGCCCCGGCCGTCCCGCCGGCCCCGTCAGCACCGCCCACGGCGGTCGCCGAACCGGCGGTCGCGGCACCGGCGGTCGCGGCGCCGGCCAGGGTGCGCGAGCTGCGCTACGTCGCCGGCGACCTGGTCGTCGTCTCCGGGCTGCCGGGCAGCGGCAAGAGCACCCTGATCCGTCGCGTGGTGCCGACCCGTGACGCGCAGGGCCGGCCGGTGCGGCGGGTCGACTCGCAGGACGCCAGGGACCGCTGGGAACGCCGGATGCCACCGTGGCTGGCCTACCCCGCCTACCGGCCGCTGGTGCGCCTGGCGCACTACGCGGGGTTGCGCCGGGCTGTGCGCTCCGGCGACAGCGTCGTCGTCCACGACTGCGGCACCATGCCGTGGGTACGCCGCTGGCTGGCCCGCAGCGCACGCCGGCGCGGCGTCGCCCTCCACCTGGTCCTGCTCGACGTGCCGCCGCGCCTGGCCCTGGCCGGGCAGGCGGCGCGGGGCCGCGGGGTCTCCCCGTACGCGTTCGGCCGCCACCGCGCCGCGGTCGGCCGGCTGCGCGCGGAGGCGCTCGCGGGGACCCCGCCGCCCGGGTGCGCCTCGGCGGTCCTGCTGGACCGCGCGGCGGCCGGGGCGCTGGCCGACATCGGGTTCGACTAGACCCGGCTGCGGCTGCGGCTGCGGCTGCGACTGCGGCTGCGACCACGCCCGCACCCGCGACGGCGCCCGCACCCGCGACGGCGCCCGCGCCCGCGCCCGCGTGGTGAGTGCGGCGCGCGTGCGGGCCGCCGCCGGGTGTGCCCGTACGCGGCGGCGCCCCGTACGCCCGCACCGGGTGATCGGCGCGGAGCGCGGCAGAACGAGCGGTGCCCGGCGTGCCCCGGCGCTTGCCCCCGTGGTGCTCACCCGTCGCACGGGCTCCGTGCGCCGGCGGTCGCGGGCGCGCCGGGCCGTGGGGCGTGCGCCCGGCGGGCAGTGGCCCGCGGGAGCGGGCGTGGGCGCAGCCGTTAGGGTGCGTAGGCAGGTCGGACGAGACGGTGGTTGGACGAGATGAGCATCCCTGAGCGATACGAAACCTCCCCGGCTGTCGGCGGTTTCCCGTGCAACGAGCTCGAAGAGGTGCTGGCCGCCTCGCTCGCGCTGGGACCGGACGGACAACAGCAGGCGGGAGCGGGCGCCCGCGTCGTCGAGGTACTCGGGCGCAGCCTGATATGGGTGCCGCTGCCGCGCGGCGGTGGCCCGGACAGCACCGAGTTGGACCTCGCCACCATCGAGCTGGACGGCGCCGCGTTCACCCCGGTCTTCAGCTCCGAGGCGCAGTTCCACGCGCTCGTCGGCGGCCAGATGTCCTTCACCGTCGCCCCCGCCGTCGAGTTCGCCCGCGGGCTGCCCCCGCAGGTGGGCATCGTCGTGAACCCGGGCGGCGCGGTCGGCGTCCCGCTCCCGACGCCCGCCGTCGCCGAACTGTGCCGCGCCGGGCGCACGCCCCTGGAGGGGGCCGCGTCGGGCGGCCGGGTGCTGCTCTACGAGCCCGACTGGCAGGACGAGCCGGTCGACTTCCTGGCCGCGGCCGGCATCGAGTTCACCGCGACGCCCGGCGTGCGGACCGCGCGCCGGGCCCTGGCCAGCGTCGAGGGGCAGCCCCCGGCCCTGTTCGTCGGCGTCGAGGTGGACCGGCCCGACCCGCAGGCGCGCGCCCTGGTCCTGGACGCGCTCGGCCGGGCGCTCGGCGCGGTTCCGGTGGCCTGGCCGGTGCAGCTCGTGCTGCTGGACATCGCCCAGGACCCGGTGGCGGACTGGATGCTGGGGCGGGTGCGACCGTTCTTCGACCGGGACGTGTGACGTCGTGCGGGAGCTGTCGAGGGGGACTCGTAAGCTGGTTGGATGACCGGGCGGGGCGTGCGACGACGCCCCGGACATCGGCCGACAGAAGGGGCGTAACCAGGTGAGCGCGGGCGCGGACAGGGGGGTGCGCAGCGACTCGTATCTCGGCGGTGGCGGGCGAGGCGGGGCGGGTGTGCCCGCCGGGCAGGTCGAGGAGGCGCTGGGGCAGGTCTCCCCGGGGCGCTTCGACGCGTACGAGCGCCTCCTGCACGCCCTCGTCGAGGGCCAGGTGTGGATGCTCCTGTGGCACGGCCAGCCGGGATCGCCCGATGCCCAGTACGGAAACATGGACATCGACGGCCTCGGCTACGCGCCGTGCGTCACCTCCGCGCACGAGCTGGCCGCCAGCGGCTGGCACCGCTCCCACGAGGTGGTCACCGGCCGGCAGGTCGCCGCCGCGCTCTTCCCCGAACGCTGGGGCCTGTGGCTCAACCCGCACGCCCCCGGCGGCGGCGTCGGCGTTCCCTGGGCCGACCTGCGGCGCGTCGCGGGCGGCCTGGACCGACTGCCCGCGGGGCCGCTGCGGCTCAGCGAACCCACGGTGGAGATGCACCAGTTCTACGCCCTGCTCGGACAGCACGCGCACCGCACGCCCGCGGTGCGCTCGCTGCGCCGCGCCTGGGTGCAGCCCGCGCTGGGCAGCCCGTACCTGGCCATCGGCCTTGAGCTGTACGACACGAGTCAACAGGCCGTGGAATCCGTACGGTTGATGATGCGTCAGGCCATCGGTGTGGTGCCCGACGGGCTGCCGGTCTCCACGGTCGCGATGGCCGACGCGTACGACCCGGTGGCGATGTGGATGCAGGCCAACAGCCGCCCCTTCTTCGTCCGCGACCTCTACGGGGCCGCGCCCGCGCCCACGGCCGGATACGGCTACCCGCCGCAGCCCCAGCCGTACTGAGCGCACCCGGCCACCACCGCCCGTAGCCCCCACCCGCACCCGTAGCCCCCGTTTCGGGGCTCGCGACGGGCGCCGCCGGACCGAACCCGGGCCGCCCCTTTCCCCGCTGGCGCGCCGGCGCCGCCCGCCTGAGACGCGGCGTTCACCCGATATGTCGCGCCGCCCGCCCGGTACCCCACCGCGTCCCACCGCGTCCTGCCGCGTCCCCTCGCCCTCCCCGCGCTGCCCCGCCGGGCCCCGCCCGCTACCCCGACGCACACCGCGTGGTGCCCCGCCGTTGCCCGCGACTTCTCGCGGGGACGCGCCATGATGGCGGAAAGGCGCCAATCTCGGCCGGTGCGTCCGGCGCGCTCCAGGGAGTTTGTCCCTCCGCCGGGCGCGGGCGGCCAGCGCTGGCCGCAACCCCTGTTCGTGGGTGGGTAATCGGCCGACTCCGCCCCGCTCATCCGGCTCCACTGTTCGGATAACGGAACCTTCCTGGCCACATCACAGTTGCGCATCCATTACCGATGAGGTCTGGCGGGTGATCGCGGCAGCGTTGAAGACTCCCGCTCCAAGGGACGTGTGGCGCGTCACACGACCCGAACGGGTGACGCGCCGCGGGTGAACTTCCCGGTCCGTCCGCACTCTTCGCGCCGAGCCCGTGTCAACGTTCTCGCGCGATGGCCTGACTCAGGGTCGCGAGGGCGGATCTCGCTTCGTAGCTCTCGCACCATCAGCGGTACCCACACGCCAAGTTCAGCCCATTTGCACCAGCTCAGCAGCTTTTGCTCTATCGGCTTTCGCTTCAACTGATGTGAACCTGCCGCTACTGCGGCGGTCGTGGGCCGGTCACCATCCGGCCGAGAGGGGTCCCCACCACGATGACGGCACCACTGCACGACACGAGCGCGGCCGAGACCGCGGCTGTCGACGTCGCGGCCAACGCCCCGGCCAAGGAGATCGCGGGCCGTTCGCCCGCCCAGATCGCCTGGGTGCGACTGAAACGGGACAAGCTGGCGTTCGTCGGCGGCAGCATCGTGCTGTTCCTGATCCTCGTGGCGATCTTCGCCCCGCTGATCGTGAGCTGGTTCGGCCATCCGCCCAACGAGTTCCACGACGGCCCGGAGACGATCGACGCCTACGGCGGTGGCCAACCGGTGGGCGACTGGGGCGGCATAAGCAAGGACTTCCTGTTCGGCGTCGAACCGACCAACGGCCGCGACACCTTCAGCCGGGTGGTCTACGGCACCCGCATCTCGCTGATCGTGGCCTTCCTCTCGGCGATATTCGCCGTCCTGCTCGGCACCGTCTTCGGCATCATCGCCGGCTACTTCGGCGGCGTCGTCGACGCGATCATCAGCCGCACCATGGACCTGCTGCTCGCCTTCCCGCAGCTCCTGTTCATCCTGGCGCTGGTCTCGGTGGTGCCCAGCGAGCTGTGGGGGCTGAGCGGTTCGGGCGTCCGCATGGGCGTGTTGGTCGTGGTGATCGGCTTCTTCGGCTGGCCCTACGTGGGACGCATCGTGCGCGGCCAGACGCTGTCGCTGCGCGAGCGCGAGTACGTGGAGGCGGCGCAGAGCCTCGGCGCCGGCCGCCGCTACATCCTGTTCCGGGAACTGCTGCCCAACCTGGTCGCGCCGATCACGGTCTACATGACCCTGATGATCCCGACCAACATCCTCACCGAGGCCGCGCTGAGCTTCCTGGGCGCGGGCGTCAAGCCGCCCACCGCCTCGTGGGGGCAGATGCTGTCAACGGCGGTGCGCACGTACGAGATCGCGCCCCTGTTCCTGATCTTCCCCGGGCTGGCCATCTTCGTGACCGTGCTGGCCTTCAACCTCCTGGGGGACGGCGTCCGAGACGCCCTCGACCCCAAGGGGAACCGCTGACCCCAACACCCCAGCAGGCCCATGCCGTTCCATCGGCAGTCCCACCACGCTAGCCAAAGAAACGTCACCACCACGGAGGTTGCGAGATCGTGACAACCCATCGCACATCGAAGCGCAGACTGGTCGCGGGGTCGGCCGTCGTCGTCGCGGCTCTGTTGACCACCGCCGGCTGTGGGGGCGGTGGCAAGAAGAGCGAGGGCAGTGGCCCGGGCTTCAACGCCGCCCAGAACAAGATCGCCAACCCGTCGGACAAGAAGGGCGGCACCCTCAAGTTCATCGGGACCCAGGACGCCGACTCCTGGGACCCGCAGCGCGGCTACTACGGCTTCGTCTGGGACTACGCCCGCTACTACACCCGCCAGTTGATCACCTACAAGCCGGCCCCTGGCGAGCAGAGCAAGGAACTCGTGCCGGACATGGCCACCGCCAAGGCCAAGATCAGCGAGGGCGGCAAGCGGTACGAGTACACCCTGCGGCCCGACCTGACCTGGCAGGACGGCAAGCCGATCACGTCCAAGGACATCAAGTACGGCATCGAGCGGATCTGGGCCCAGGACGTGCTGTCCGGCGGCCCGATCTACCTCAAGGACACGCTCGACCCCAAGGGCGAGTACAAGGGCCCGTACAAGGACAAGCACCCGGAGAAGCTGGGCCTGAAGGCCATCGAGACGCCGGACGACAAGACCATCATCTTCAAGTTGCCCAAGCCCAACAGCGACTTCGAGCAGATGCTGGCCATGCCCGCCGCGTCCCCGGCCCGCCAGGACAAGGACACCGGCTCGCGCTACGGCCAGAAGCCGTTCTCCTCGGGCCCGTACCAGTGGGTCTCGTACGAGCCCAAGAAGTCCATGGTGCTGACCCGCAACCCCCACTGGAAGAAGTCCTCGGACCCCGTCCGCAAGGCCCTTCCGGACAAGATCACCCTGACCCTCATCACCAACTCCGATGAGATGGACAAGCGCCTCATCAAGGGCGACTACGACATCGACCTGAACGCGACGGGCATCGGCCAGGCCGGCCGCGTGGAGGCCCTGCGCAAGCACAAGGGCAACCTCGACAACCCGATGACCGGGTTCATCCGGTACGCGGTCTTCCCGCAGACGGTCAAGCCGTTCGACAAGATCGAGTGCCGCAAGGCCGTCATCTACGGCGCCGACAAGCAGTCGCTGCAGACCGCCCGCGGTGGCCCGCAGGCCGGTGGCGACATCGCCACCAACATGCTGCCGCCGGTCGTCAAGGGTTCGGACCCGAAGTACGACCCGTACGGCGCGCTGGAGAACGGCGGCGCCCCGAACACCGCCAAGGCCAAGGAAGCCCTGAAGAAGTGCGGTCACCCGAACGGCTTCAAGACCACCATCGCGGTGCGTAACAACAAGCCGGTCGAGGTCGCCACCGCCGAGTCGCTCCAGGCGTCGCTGAAGAAGATCGGCATCCAGGCCGAGATCGAGCAGTACGACGGCTCGATGACCACCGGCATCATCGGCAACCCGGAGTACGTCAAGAAGCACAACTTCGGGATCATCATCATGGGCTGGGGCCCGGACTTCCCGACCGGCCAGGGCTTCTCGCAGCCGCTCGTCCACAGCAAGTACATCCTGGACAACGGCAACAACAACTACAGCATGCTCAACGACCCCGAGATCGACGCCAAGTTCACGCAGGCGCAGTCCGAGCTGGACGAGGACAAGGCGGCGAAGATCTACGCCGAGATGAACAAGCTGGTCTCGGAGCACGCCGTCTACCTGCCGTTCGTGTTCGAGAAGAACGTCATCTGGCGCAGCAGCCGGCTCACCAACGTCTACACGGCCGACTCCTTCAACGGCCGCTACGACTACCAGGCGCTGGGCGTCGTCAAGTGATCGCCACCACCCGTATCCGTAGGTCTGGCGTGAGGCCAGCCGCATCCCGGCGCACCCGCCGCTAGGCACGAAGGGCAGGTGATGGCCGCGTTCCGCGGCGGGGAACCACCGGACGAACTCCGGTAGTTCCCCGCCGCGGCCGGGCCGAAAGCAGTGCTCGCATACCTCATCCGGCGGCTGTTCGCCGTCGTCCTGACACTGATGGTCGTCATCCTGGTGACCTTCGGCATCTTCTTCATCATCCCGAAGTGGACCGGCGTCGACCCGGCGACGATGTACGTCGGCAAGCAGTCCGACGCGCAGGCCATCGAGGCCATCCGTCAGAAGCTCGGGCTTGACGACCCGATCGTGGTGCAGTTCTGGGACTTCCTGCGCGGCCTGTTCATGGGGCGTGACTACACCAGCGGCGCCGACACCGTGCACTGCTCGGCTCCCTGCTTCGGGTACTCCTTCCGCAACGAGCAGCCCATCTGGCCGGTCCTGACCGACCGACTGCCGGTCACCCTCGGCCTCGCCGGCGGCGCGGCCCTGCTCTGGGTCATCGGCGGCGTGGCCACCGGCATCGTCTCGGCGCTCAAGCGCGGCACGATCTGGGACCGCACGGCCATGACCGTCGCCCTGGCGGGCGTCTCGCTCCCCATCTACTTCACCGGCGTCGTCTCGCTGGCGATCTTCTCGTACCAGCTCGACTGGGTGAGCAACGAGTACACCGAGTTCGGCACCGATCCCGCGCTGTGGTTCAGCGGCATGATCCTGCCCTGGGTCACGCTCGCCTTCCTGTACGCGGCGATGTACGCCAGGCTCACCCGCGCCACCATGCTCGAAGTGCTCGGCGAGGACTACATCCGCACCGCGCGCGCCAAGGGACTGCGCGAGCCGGTCGTCATCGGCAAGCACGCGATGCGCTCCACGATGACGCCGGTGCTCACCATCCTCGGCATGGACCTGGGCGCGCTGGTCGGCGGGGCCATCCTCACCGAGACCACGTTCAGCCTCCCGGGCCTCGGCCAGGCGGCGGTGGCGGCCATCGGCGAACGCGACCTGCCGGTCATCCTGGGGGTCACGCTGCTCACGGCGGGCGCCGTCGTCGTCGCCAACCTCATCGTGGACCTCTTGTACGCCGTGATCGACCCCCGAGTGAGGCTCTCATGACGACGGAATCCACCCCCGGGGCCGGGGGCGCGGTCAGCAAGGCCGACGGCGGGCCCAGCGCCGGGGCGGTCAGCAAGACGAGCCGCCGGCCCGCGCGGCGGGCCGGCGCCGTGGGCGAGCCGACGACCGCCGGCACCCCGGACACGGACGTCTTCCTGGACGTGCGCGACCTCAAGGTGCACTTCCCGACCGACGACGGCCTGGTCAAGTCCGTCGACGGGCTCTCGTTCCAGTTGGAGCGCGGCAAGACGCTGGGCATCGTCGGCGAGTCGGGCTCGGGCAAGTCGGTCACCTCGCTCGGCATCATGGGGCTGCACACCGTCGGCCAGTACGGCCGGGGCAAGGCGCGGATCTCCGGCGAGATCTGGTTCGACGGCACCGACCTGCTGGCCGCCCACCCGGACGAGGTGCGGCGGCTGCGGGGCCGCGAGATGGCGATGATCTTCCAGGACCCGCTGTCCGCGATGCACCCGTACTTCACCGTCGGCGCGCAGATCGTGGAGGCGTACCGGGTCCACCACAAGGTCGACAAGAAGAAGGCGCGGCGGCGCGCGGTCGAACTGTTGGACCGGGTCGGCATACCGCAGCCCGACCGCCGGGTGGACGACTACCCGCACCAGTTCTCCGGCGGCATGCGGCAGCGCGCCATGATCGCGATGGCGCTCGCCAACAACCCCGAACTGCTCATTGCCGACGAGCCCACCACCGCCCTGGACGTCACCGTGCAGGCGCAGATCCTCGACCTGATCCGGGACCTGCAGACGGAGTTCGGCTCCGCCGTCATCATCATCACCCACGACCTGGGCGTCGTCGCCGAACTGGCCGACGACATCCTGGTCATGTACGGCGGCCGGTGCGTGGAGCGCGGCCCGGCCGAGAAGGTCTTCTACGAGCCGCAACATCCCTACACCTGGGGCCTGTTGGGCTCGATGCCGCGCATCGACCGGGACCAGACCGACCGGCTGATCCCCGTCCACGGTTCGCCGCCCAGCCTGATCAACGTGCCGCAGGGGTGCGCCTTCAACCCCCGTTGCCCGTACGCGGACGTGCCGGCCGACAACCGCACCCGCACCGAGCGGCCGGAGCTGCGGGAGGTCGGCAGCCGTCACTTCTCCGCGTGCCACATGACGCAGGAGGAGCGGACGCGGATCTGGACCGAAGAGATTGCGCCCAAGCTGTGAAGGACCAAGCTGTGTCGGAGAACAACGTGACGTTGCAGAAGCAGCGGCCAGCCGCGGGCGAGACCCTGCTCAAGGTGACCGGCCTGGTCAAGCACTTCCCGATCACCAAGGGGCTGCTGCGCCGACAGGTCGGCGCGGTCCAGGCCGTGGACGGGCTGAGCTTCGACGTGAGGTCGGGCGAGACGCTGGGCGTGGTCGGCGAGTCCGGTTGCGGCAAGTCCACCATGGGGCGGCTGATCACCCGCCTCCTCGAACCCACCGGCGGCACGGTGGAGTTCGAGGGCCGGGACATCACCCACCTGAACGTCGCCGGCATGCGCCCGCTGCGCCGCGACGTCCAGATGATCTTCCAGGACCCGTACTCGTCGCTGAACCCGCGGCACACGGTCGGCACCATCGTCAGCGCCCCCTTCAAGCTCCAGCGCATCACCCCCGAGGGCGGCGTCAAGGCGGAGGTGCAGCGCCTCCTCGGCCGCGTCGGCCTGAACCCCGAGCACTACAACCGCTACCCGCACGAGTTCTCCGGCGGCCAGCGCCAGCGCATCGGCATCGCCCGCGCGCTGGCCCTGAACCCGAAGCTGGTCGTCGCGGACGAGCCGGTCTCGGCCCTCGACGTGTCGATCCAGGCCCAGGTGGTCAACCTGCTGGACGACCTCCAGGAGGAGCTGGGCCTGACGTACGTGATCATCGCGCACGACCTGTCGGTCATCCGGCACGTCTCGGACCGGATCGCGGTGATGTACCTCGGCAAGATCGTCGAGCTGACTGACCGGAAATCGCTGTACGAGCGGCCGATGCACCCGTACACCCGGGCGCTGCTCTCGGCGGTCCCGGTGCCCGACCCGAGGCGCCGCGGCAAGCGCGACCGCATCCTGCTCCGGGGCGACGTGCCCTCGCCCATCGCCCCGCCCAGCGGCTGCCGGTTCCACACCCGGTGCTGGAAGGCCACGGTGGTGTGCACGGTGGAGGAGCCGCCGCTGCTCGCGCTGAAGACGGGCCACCAGGTGGCGTGCCACCACCCCGAGAACCACGAGGACCTCAAGCCGGGCGACGCCGCGCTGGCCGAGGACGCGGCAGACGGCGGCAAGGTCGTCCGCACGCAGGCACCGAGCGCGGCGCCGGCGGCGCAGTCGACCACGACGGCGGCGGAGTCGACCAGGACGGCGGAGAAGACGGCGGAGAAGGCGCCCGCGAAGGCCGCGAAGACGGCGACGGCCGAGGTGGCGACGCCTGGCTCTGCCCCGGAGGGGGCCGCTGAGGAGGCGCCCGCGACGTCCTCGGGCGAGGCAGCGGGGAAGGCGCCGACGGAGCCGGCGAAGAAGCCGGTGCGGAAGGAGCCCGGGGCCGCCGAGGGCTGACCTCGGGCGCGCGGTGACGGATATCACGGTCGGGGCGGCGGGCGCGGACGGCGCGGTGGCCGTGGCCGCGGACGGGGGCGATGTGGGCACGTCCGACGCCCAGGAACGGGCCCCGCGGCCGGGCCGCGCGCGGGGCCGGGGCGAGCCGGTGGCGACCCCGGGCCCCGTTGATCAGATCGGGCATCCCGGACCCGCGGGGTAAAAATAGCGGGTGCTCACCGATCTGTTCACGCCATCCGTGCTGCGCTCCTTGGACCTCGCCGGGATCTTCGTCTTCGCGATCTCGGGCGCGCTCCTCGCCGTACGCAAGAACTTCGACGTCTTCGGCATAGCCGTGCTCGCCGAGGTCACCGCGCTGGGCGGCGGGCTGATCCGCGACCTGATCATCGGGGCCGTGCCACCCGCTGCCTTCACCGACTTCGGCTACTTCGTGACCCCGCTGATAGCCGCCAGCCTGGTGTTCTTCCTCCACCCCGAGGTGGAGCGGATCAACGGGGCGGTCGGCATATTCGACGCGGCGGGCCTCGGCCTGTTCTGCGTGGCCGGCACGACCAAGGCGTACGAGTACGGGCTGAGCCTGACCGCCTCGGTGACGCTGGGCGTCGCCACGGCGGCGGGCGGCGGCGTACTGCGCGACGTGCTGGCCAATGAGGTGCCCTCGCTGCTGCGCTGGGACCGCGAGATCTACGCCGTACCGGCCCTGGTCGGCTCCTCCGTGGTGGCCCTGCTGGTGCACTTCGACGCGCTGAGCGGCGGCACGAGCGCGCTCGCCGCCCTGCTGGCCTTCGCCCTCCGGCTGTGCGCGATGCGCTTCGGCTGGCGCGCCCCCCGCGCCTGGAACCGCCGCAGCACGGCCCGCGAGGAGACGGAGGGCACCTGACACCCACCCCGACGCGCGCCGGCCCCCGCCCTGTGCGTGGCGGAGGGCGCGTGTGTGGTGGAGGGCGCGCGCGGCGTCTGTGGGGCGACGGTGGCGTACGGGCCACGGGGCACGGGGCACGAGGCGGGGCCACGGAGCCCGGAGCGCGGGGCGGAGCTACGGAGCACGGAGCACGGGGCCGGAGCTACGGAGCACGGGGCGGAGCCACGGAGTACGGAGCACGGGGCACGGAGCCGGGGCACGGGGTGCGAGGCGGGGCCACGGGGCACGGGGCCGCGGTGCGCAGGGTCGGGGGAGGAGGGCGAACCGGGCCGGGGGGAACCTACCCGTCGGTAATCTTGCCGTGTACGGTGCTTTCCATGGCACAGGCAACCATCGGTAACAGCGAGTTCGACCGGGACACGACGGTGACCCGCCGCGCCCCCGGGACGGGCTCCGCCGCCGAATCCGGCGCTCCTTCCGCCGCGGTCACCGCGACCTTCGACGCCGACCTCTCCGCGCGCTGGAGCATCCTCAAGGCGCTGAACGGCGGCTACCTGCTCGCCGTGCTCGGCCGCGCCCTCGGCGACACCCTGCCGCACCCGGACCCGTTCTCGATCACGGCGCACTACCTGACCGCCTCGCAGCCGGGCCCCGCCGTGATCCGCACCGAGACGGTGCGTGCCGGCCGCACCCTCTCCACCGGTCAGGCGTCTCTCGTCCAGTTCGACGACGACGGGGCCGAGGTGGAGCGCATCCGCGTGCTGGCCACCTACGGGCACCTGGACGCGCTGCCCAACGACGTGCGCACCGCCGCCACGCCGCCGGCCATGCCCCCGTACGAAGACTGCCTGGGCGCGGACGACGCCCCGGACGGTGAGGTGCCGCTCAACGACAGCTCCGAGATAGTGGACCGGTTCGACATGCGTCTCGACCCGGCGACCGCGGGCTGGGCGATCGGCCAGCCCAGCGGGGTCGGCGACATGCGGGCCTGGTTCGGGCTCGCCGACGGCAGGGACCCCGATCCGCTGTCACTGCTGCTGGCCGTGGACGCGCTGCCGCCCACGGCGTTCGACCTCGGGCTGAGCGGCTGGGTGCCCACGGTGGAGCTGACCGCGCACGTCCGCCGCCGCCCCGCCCCCGGCCGGCTGCGCGTCGCCATCACCACTCGCAACCTGGCCGGCGGCTTCCTAGAGGAGGACGTCCAGGTCTGGGACAGCGCGGACCAACTCGTCGCGCAGGCCCGCCAACTGGCCCGGGTGAAGCTGGGCTAGCGGCGGCCGTGCTCCGCACGGGGCGACCGCGCCCCGGGGTGGGGCTGTGAGTCCCGATCGGCTGATGGGCGTTCACCTTCCTTCACGCCGGCGGAAGTTGGGGCTGGTGAGGCGTGTGAGGCGTGGTGGTTCGGCTGGGTGCGCGCGGCGGGCGCGGGGACGCGGAACGAGGCGTTCGTACGCTCCCGGCGCCCGGCTCCGCGTGCCACACTGATCGCCATGGGGGACCTTGCACTGACATTTGACGACGGCACCGTTGCCTGGCTGCGCCTCACTCCGGTCGCCGACGGGGCGCGCCCAGCGCCCGTCGGCGCGGCGGGGCCGAGCGGCGGCGGGGCGCCGGGTTCCGCTGGCGGTTCCGACGGGGGTGACCACGGCGACGGCGGTGCCGGTGACCGTGGCGGCCCGCCCGACGACCCGTACGGCCAGTCGCCCGGCCCTGACCTCGAACTGCCCACGGGGTTCGGCGGGGCCCGCGCGGTCAGCGTCGACGGCAGGACAGCGCGCGCCCTGTCCGCGGGCGGGCAGGCGCTGGCGAACGCGCTGCGCCCGCTGAGCGGGGTGTTGGAGAGCATCCACACCTCCCTCGCGGACTCGCCGCGCCGCCCGGACGAGGTGACGGTGCAGTTCGGCGTCACCCTCGGCACCGACCTCAGCCTCGGTGTCTTCACCGGCAAGGGAGAGGCCAACTTCTCGGTCTCCGCCACCTGGAACCTCGGCTCGACGTCCGCGTAAGGCAGCGTGATCGACATGCACGCTGACGTGGAGGACGCCGCGCTGCACGCCGCGTTCGTCTCGGTCCTCGGCGGCTCCGGGCCGGTCGGCGCCGGCGTGTTGGTCGCCGACGACCTGGTGCTGACCTGCGCACACGTCGTCAACAGCGCGCTGGGCCGGGACCAGTTCGACCAGGCGGCCCCGCCCCGTGACGCCCTGCTGCGGCTGGCCTTTCCGCTGGTGGACCGGGAGCGCGAGGTGAGCGCCCGGGTGGAGCCCGCAAGGTGGCGGCCCCCGCGCGCGGACGCCATCGGCTGCGCGCCGGTGGTATCCGGGCAGCTCGCGCACCACGGCGACCTCGCGGTGCTCCGGCTGGAGGGAAGCGCCCCGCCGGGCGCCGAGCCGGCGCCGTTCCAGCTCCACGACTGCGAGCGCGAGGTCGTCGCGCTGTGGGCCAGCGGGAACCCGGTGACGACGATCCGGGCCAGGCCGCGCGTGGTGGCCGCCCCGTGGGTCGCGCTGGACGTCGTCGGCGGGGTCGGCGTGAGCGCCGGGTACAGCGGCGGCCCGCTGTGGGACCGCGCGCGCCAGGCGGTGGTCGGGCTCGTGGTGGCCGTCCACGAGGACGCGCAGGCCGCCCGGGCGCGCGCCGGCGCCGGCGGGCACCAGGACCGGTCGCCGGCCGTCGTGTACGGCATCAGCCTGCCGGCGATCGAGTCGGAGCTGCCCCGCATGCCACCGCTGCGGGTGCCCGCCGCCCGGCGCGGCGTGCAGCAACTCCTGGCCGCGCTGGAGGGCGTGCTCACCACGGAGGCGTCGGTGGCGCAGTGCGAGCGGCGGCTCTCCGAGCGGTTCGGCTTCCCCGCGCGCGACCTCGGCACCGATCACGCGCGCCTGGTACGGCTGGCCGTGGGCAGCCGGCGCGGCGTGCCCGAACTCCTCGAAGCCGCCCGCACCACCCTCGCGCAGCACCCCGCACCCGACGGCGGCGCGGCCGGAACGCCCGGGGAGCCCTGGGAGCGGCTGCGCAGGGCCGCGCGCATCGTGAGCCCCAGCGAGTGCCTGACCCTCGACCAACGGCGCGACCTGGCCGGGCTGCTCGCGCGCTGCCGCCAGGCGACGCCGGACGCCCTGCTCGCCGCCGTACTGCCCTACGACGCGGAGCCGCGGGCGCTGTCCGGACTGGCCGACGTCATCGACGTGTTGGAGGCGTACGAGCCGACGGACCGCCAGCCCGTGCCGCCACTGTTGCGGGCGGTCGTCCTGGTGGCGGGCGCGGAGCGGCAGACCGCGGACCAGCTCACCGAGGACCTCCAGGCGTGGGCGGAGCGGGTCGCGCGCCGCATGGGCGTGCCGTGGGCCGCGGTGTGCCAGTTCCAGGCGGACGCGGCGGACCGCCGCGCGGCGGCGCGGGCACCGTCCGCCCCGCCGCCGCCCGTGGACGGGGCGGGCGGCGTGGCCGGGCGGCTGGGGCGGGCCGTGCCCCGGGTCCAAATCGAGCTGTTGCCCACCGGCGGCAGCACACTCTTCACGTACCAGATATGGGCCTGGGACGCCGGTGCGCAGCCCAGGCTCGTCGTGGTGCAGGACCGCGACGCCGCCAGCACTCGGGTGGTCGAGGACATCCGACGGGTGCTGCGCACCGAGGTGCGCGAGGACCCCGAGACGGCGCTCGTGGAGTTCTTCGTCGCGCCCGAGTGGCTGGGGCTCGCCATCGACACGTGGGAGTCCGACGAGGGTGACGAGGGTGGCGCGTTCGTACCGGGGCTGACCCGACGCCTGGTCGTGCGCACCACGACCAGGACGCGGGAGTGCTACGCGGGGTGGAAGCGCCGCACGGCCGCCCTGGCCAGCGCAGGCCGCCTGGTCTTCGGCGAGAAGTACGCCGACCACAAGGTGGCACGGGCCAACCTGGAGGTACGCCCGGACGTGGGCACCGTCGTGCTGTGCTGCGACCCGGCGCGGCACGGCCAGTTGCTGCGGCAGTGCGTACAGGCCGGCGTGCACACGGTGCTCTGGCACCGTACGGACCACGGGGAGCAGGTCGGCCTCGACCTCTCCGGCATGCTGGAGGGCACCGAACCGCGCGGGGTGCCCGAGGCGGTGCGGTTGGAGCGGGCCAAGGCGATGGCCGAGCCCGGCATCCCGACGCACCGGGGCGGCCAACTGTCGCTGCTCCACGATCCGCCCGACCACCGGCCCCCGCCGCTCGCCCCGGAACCCTGGGTCCTCGCGGAGCCGGCGTCATGACCGGTCGCCGCCAGCCCCCGGCGCACACCCCTGGCCGGCCGCCCGCCGCGCGCTGCCGCGCCGCCCGGGCCCCGTCCGCCGCCCGGGCCCCGTCCGCCCGCCGCGCCCGCCCGGCGCACGGCCGCGCGGTTCCGCGCCGACCAAGGGGCACCAGGCCCTGGCTCCGGTCTCTGCCGACGCCCACGCCCACGCCGATCAAGGAGAGCACGCCGTGGCCCCACCAGCCGGATCGGGCAGCGCCCAGAGCGAGCCGGGCGCAGGTCGTCCGCACGAGGTGAACGAGCCGAACGGGGCGAGCGAGGCGAACGAGCCGACGGAGCCCAATCGGCCGTCCGTGGGGGCCGGCTCCCCGGGCGACGGGGCGGCGGGGGACGGGGCGGCGGGGGCGCCGGGCGAGGCGTGGTGGGCCTTCCGGGGCCCGGCGGCGCTGCCGGAGCCGCCGCCCTGGCGCCGGTTCGCCACCAGCCGGAACGCCGGCTCGACTCCGCCGTACCTGATGGGCCGTGACGAGATCGCCATCGTCAACGCCGCCCTGCATCTGCACCGCCCGCTGCTGGTCACCGGGCGGCCCGGCACCGGCAAGTCCGAACTCGCCCACGCCATAGCCCGCGAGCTGGGGCTCGGCCCGGTGCTGCGCTGGTCCGTGAACAGCCGCGCCACCCTGGCGGACGCCCTCTACCGGTACGACGCGGTCGGCAGGCTGCGCGAGGCGTCGCTGCGCCGCGAGCGCGCGATGGGGGCCGCCGCCGCACGCGGCAGCATTCGCGGCGGTGCCGGCCCGCGCGGCAAGGGCACCGGCGCCCGCGCGCTCCGCAGCGCGCGGGGCAGCGCGCACGGAGCCCTGCACGCCGGCCGCCGGGCCTCGGGCTACCGGGCCGCGGCCCCGGAACCGGACATCGGCCAGTACCTGCGCCTCGGCCCGCTCGGCACGGCGCTGGCCGCCGCGCACCGGCCGCGCGTGCTGCTCATCGACGAACTCGACAAGGCCGACATCGACCTGCCCAACGACCTGCTGGTGGTCCTGGAGGAGGGCGAGTTCGAGATCCCCGAACTGGCGCGGCTGCCCGAGCAGCAGCGCGATGTGGACGTGTTGGTCAGCGGGGGACGGGAGCGGGCCAGGGTGCGGCGCGGTGTCGTCGCCTGTACGCACTTCCCCGTCGTGGTGATGACCAGCAACGGGGAGCGCGACTTTCCCCCGCGTTCCTGCGCCGCTGCGTCCGCCTCGACCTGCCCGACCCGGACGCCGACCGCCTGCGCGACATCGTCCGCGGCAGCCTGGGCGAGGCGGCGCTGGCGAAGGCGGAGGACCTCATCGACGCGTTCTTGCGCCGCTCCGCCACCGAGACCCTGGCCACCGACCAGCTCCTGGCCGCGGTCCATCTGCGCCTCGCGGGCGCCGACATGAGCCGGGACCAGCTCCTCGCGGCCGTCATGCACCGGCTCGACGAGACGTTACCGACGTGATCGACCGGCTGCGGCAGGCGCTCGTCGGCGTGGGGTACGAACCCGGCGCCGACGAGCTGCTCGACGTGCTGTGGCTGGCCCAGGTGATCGCGGACGCCGAGCGGAACGACGCGCGCCGGGCCGCGCCCGACCCCGCCCCACCGGCCGGGCCCCCACCGCCCGGCTCCGTCCCCGGCTCCGCTCCGTGCGACTCTGCTCCGTCCGACCGTTCCGCCCCGTCCGGCCCGTCCGTCGGCCCAGTCCTCGCGGCCGACGCCGCGGAGCCGCGGCCGGGCGACGTCCCCGGGGACGGCCGCGACGGCGGCCCTGGCGGCGCTCCCGCCGATGCCCCCGCCGGCGCCCCCGAGGGGCCCGCGCGCGGCGTACCGGCCGAGCGGGCCGTGGCCCCGGGGCCCGACGGAGCGGGCGCACGGGGCGCCGCCGCCCCGCTGCCCGGGCCCGGCGAGCCGGTCGCGCCGCCGACCGGCGCCCCGCCGTCGGCGCCGGACGCGACCGGGGCCGGCCCCGCCGCCCCGTCCGGCGGGGCCGGGAAGCGACCGCCACGGCGCGCCCTGTACAGCCACGGCAGCGCGGGCGGCGACGGGGCCGGACGGGGCGCGCGGGGGAGCAGGGTGCCGGGCGGGCGGGTGCTGCCCGAGGCACAGCGGCTGGCGCGGGCGCTGCGCCCGCTGACCCGCTACCACGACCACCCGCAGCGCACGGTCACCGACGTCGAGGCCACGGTGCGGCTCACCGCCGAGACGGGGCTGTTCGACCTGGTGACCACCGCGGTCCCCGAACGCGCCCTGACGGCCGTGCTCTGGGTCGACCGGTCGCCCTCCATGCGGGTGTGGCATCCGATCGCCGCCGAGGTACGCGCGGTGCTGCGGCGCAGCGGCGCCTTTCGGTCCGTACGACAGCAGCGGTTCGACCCGGCACGGGCCGGGGCCCGGGGACGGCGCGCCCCGTCCATGGCCGACGGGCCCGGCGCCGTCGTACTCATCCTCACCGACGGCGTGCACCCGGCCTGGCGCGATCCGCGCACCCTGCGCGCCCTCCTCGCGCAGCACCGGTGGGGCCCCGTGGCCGTGTTGCACGCGCTGCCGCGCCGGCTGTGGCGGGGCAGCGGCCTCGACGCCCAGCCGCGGCTGCTCACCGCGGCGGCGCCGCTCAGTCCGGCGCACCGGCTCGGCGTGGCCGACCCGCTCACCGGCGAGCGTGACCCGACCGCCGAACACCACGTGGCGCTCCCGGTGTTGCGGCTGGCACCGGCCGCGCTGGCCCCGTGGGTCGCCCTCCAGACCCGGCCGGGCACCCCGCGCCACGTTGAGACGGTGCTAGTGCCGACGGAGCGGGCGCCGGGCACGGCGGCGCGCCGGGCCGCGTCCGCCGGCCCGCCACCGGTCGCGCCGGGGCTGGCGGCGCCGGAGGCGGGGAGGCCGGGCCCGGCTTCTCCGGACGAGGTCCCGCTCGGCCTGTCGGCGTACCCGGGGACGTTGGTCGCGCCGGAGGCGGGTGCGGTCCTCGCGCCGGATGCCGGTGGCGGGTTGGTCGTGCCGGGGCGGGCCGTGACGCCCGGGGCCTCGTCGCGCGGGCGCACGTCACGCGAGGCGTCGTCAGGGGGCGGGCCCGGCTCCGGGGCGGTGGGGCTGTCCGCGGAGGAGCGGATCGAGAGGTTTCGGAGCACGTTCTCGCCGGAGGCGTACCGGCTGGCGGTCCGGCTCTCCGCGGTCCGCCCGCTGACCACGCCCGTGATGCACCTGGTCAGGTCCGCCGTGCTGCCCGAGGCGACCGCCGCCCAGGTGGCGGAGGTGCAACTCGGCGGCCTCCTCACCCAGGTCACCCCGGCCTCGCCGGCCGCCGCGCGGGTGCCGGAGATCGAGGCGCTGACCCGACGGCTGGCCCCGGCCGACGCCGCCCAGCCCGTGTACGACTTCGCCGACGGGGTGCGCGAACTCCTCTTCAGCGCCCTGGGCGTCGAGCGCTCCATCGAGATCGTCGAGGCGGTGGGCCGCGCCCTGGCCCCGTACCTGGGCAGCCTGCCCGACTTCCCCGCCCTGATGGCCGACCCGGAGGGCCTGTTGCGCCTCCAGGGCACCGCCCGGGCGTTCGCCGTCCTGGTGGGCCCGGTTTGTGAACGGCTCGGCCTCCCGGGCGGCGTGCCCGGCGCCTCGCCCCACGCCGGGGGCGCCGCCGGGGCCGACGTGCCCGTGCTCAGCGCGCACCGTTCCCCCGTGCCCCCGCCCGTTGAACCCCCGCTCCTCGTGGCCGGGGGAGCACCGTCGGACGCGGCGGAGCGGGAGGCGCGCGACGCGAGCCCCGCCGACCCGCCCGCCCCAGCCCCGACCGCCCCCGAAGCCGACCGGGACCGGCCCCCGGTCGGGCCTCGGGCGCAGCCCGACGGGGCGGACTCCGAGCCGCTGCCGGACGGGGCGGACGAGCCGTCGGACGGGGCGGACTCCGGGCTGCCGGACGGGGAGGACGCCGCCGGGCCGCTGCCGGACGCGGCGGACCAGCCGCCACCGCCGCTCACGGAGCCGGTACGGGCCGACCAGTTGCGCTTCGAACTGCTCGGCCCCGTGCGCGCCTGGCGCGACGAGGTCGAGGTGTCGCCCCGTTGGCCCCGTCAGCAGTCGCTGCTGTGCCTGTTGCTGCTCCGTAAGGGGCGCCCGGTCACCGTGCACGAGGCCGCGACGGCGCTCTGGGGCGTCCAACAGCCGGCGCAGCCACCGGCCGTGATCCACAGCTACGTGGCCCAGCTCCGCCGCACCGTGGGGGCGGAGGTCCTGCGCGGCGCCGGCCGGGACGGCTACGTACTGGACGGTGACGTACGCACCGACGTCGGCGAGTTCCAGCGCCGGGAGGCGGCGGTGGACGAGGCGCTGCGGCGCGGGGACCGGCGCGCGGCGCGCGCCCTGCTCGGCGAGGTGCTGGAGCGGTGGCGGGGCGACCGGGAGCCGCTGGCGCAGGTGCCGGGCCCGTTCGCCGCCGCCGAGCGCGCGCGGCTCGCCGAGTGGCGGCTCGAACTCCAGGAACGCGCGCTGGGCCTGGACCTCGCGCTGGGCCACGTCGACCAGGCCGTTCCCCAACTCGCCGCCCTGGTCGCGCGGCACCCGCTGCGCGAGCCGCTGTACCACCTGCTGATGACGGCGCTGCACCGCACGGGGCGCACGGCCGAGGCCATCGCCACCTACCGGAACTGTCACCGGCTGCTCGCCGACGAACTCGGCATGGAGCCCACGACCGAGGTACAGGACCTGTACGAGCGCATCCTGCGCGGCGCCCACGTGCCCGCGCCCGACCCCCGCGCGCCCAGCGGCCCGGGGTCCCGCGTCACCGTCCGACTCCCGCCGCCACCGGCCCACTTCGTCGGCCGCGAGGCGGACCTCGCCGAGCTGCGGAGCGCGCTGCGCGGGACCGGGCCCACGGCGCCGGTCTGCGGTGTCGGCGGGCTGGGCGGCATCGGCAAGACGACGCTCGCCCTGGCTGCCGCGCACGAACTCGCCCCCGTCTTCCCGGACGGGCGGCTCTTCGTGGACCTGCACGGCGGCGAACGCGGCAGGCCCGCCATCGGCCGCGTACTGGAGGCCCTGCTGCTCGCCCTGGGCGCCGCGCCGGACGACATCCCGTTCGGCACGCAGGCGCGCCGTGCGCGCTATCAGGCGATGTTGGAAGGGCGGCGGGTGCTCGTGGTCATCGACCGGGCGCACGGCTGGGCGCAGGCGGCGCCGCTGCTGCCGGACGCCCCCGGCTGCGCCGCCATCGTCACCAGCCGCCGTACGCACGCCGCGCCGGAGCGGGTGCCGTGGATCGCGCTGCGCGAGTTCAGCCAGCGCGAGGGGCTGGACTTCCTGGCGCGCGTGCTCGGGCGCGCGCGGGTGGTCCAGGACGCCAACGGGGCGCACCGGTTGTTCCGGTACTGCGGGGGGTTGCCGCTGGCCCTGCGCATCGCCGGCGAACTGGTGCGCCGGCAGCACCAGCGCTTCCCCTGGCCCCTGACCCGGCTGGCCGACCGACTCGCGGCCCCCGCGCACCGGCTGACCGGGCTACGCGTCGGCGACCTCTCGGTCGCCGCCGGCTTCGAGCAGACCTTCCGCCGGCTGAACACGGAGCGACAGCGCGCCTTCTGCCTGCTGTCCGTGCTCGACCACGAGGAGGTCAGCCGGTTCAGCTCGGCGGCGCTCCTCGACCGTACGCAACTCGTGGCCGAGGACCTGCTGGACGCGCTGGCCTCCGCGTCCCTGCTGCACCGCGAGGACCGCGACCGGTACCGCTTCAACGCCCTGGCCCTGCTCTACGCCCAGCAGGAGCTGGCCAAGCACGGCTTCGGCGCGGCGGACACGCCGAGCAAGCACCTGGCGCAGCGCGCGAGCGACGCCGCCGTGCTGCGCCTGGCCGACCGCTACCTGGTCGCCGGCGCCGCCACGCTCCGCCACCTCGACCCGGGCGACACCCTGCCCCGGCACCTGGCCTCCCACGACGCCCGGCTCGACCGGGCCGCGGCGCGCCACGTCGAACCCCCGGCACGGTGGCTGCGCGACGAGGCGCCCCGACTGCTGCGCGTGCTGCGCCGCGCGACGCAGCCCGGCCGCGTCTCGGCGGCCCTGCTCCAACGCCTGGCCGACCTGGCGCTGGCCGCCCGGGCGCTCGCCGACGACGAGGCGTACGCCCGGCACTTCACCGAGAGCGTCGAGGCCCTCTCCCTGCCGGCCAGCGGAACCCGTACGCAGGCCGTGCGGCAGCGCGCGCTGGCGGCGCTGGCCCACGCGCACAACAGGGCGGGCCGCTTCCCCGCGGCGGAGCGCGCGGCGGCGCAGGCGATGCACCAGTACGCGAACGCCGCGGGCCCGCCCGACCTCGTCGTCCAGGCGCTGGCCCCGCACGAGCGGGCCGCCGCCGTGTACAGCCTGGGCCGCCTGGCCGAGGCCGAGAAGCTTCTGGAACTGGCCGAGCGGGCCTACGAGAGCGACGACAACCTGGCCGGCCTGGCACGGGTATGGGCCGACCGGTCGCGCGTCCTCCTCTCGCGCGGCCGGCCGGACCAGGCGCGCGAACTCGCCGAGCACTCCCTGGACGTCGCGGAGCGGGCCGGCCGCGCCCCCTCCGGCGCACCTGCCCCGGCGGCCGGCACGCCCGCGTCGGGGCCGGGCCTCGCGGTCGCGCACGCCTCCTACGCCCTGGGCTGCGCGCTGACCGCCATCGGGCGCCCCTCGGACGCGCTGCCGGCGCTCCAGCGGGCGCTGGACCTCTTCGCGGGCGCCGGCCGGTACGTCGCCGAGGCCAGCACCCGCGCCAGGGCGGCCGAGGCGCGGCTCGCCATCGGGGACGCCAGCATGGCGGTCGAGCTGGCCAACCAGGCCGTCGCCACCTTCGACCGGCACGGCGGCGACTGGCGCCGCGCGGACGCCCTGGTGATCCTCGGCCGGGCCATGCTGCGCCAGGGCCGGTCCAGTGGCGCCATGACCTGCTGGATGCAGGCGTTCGACGTCTACCACACGCTGGGCGCCCGCGAGGCGGACACGGTCGCCGACCTACTGGCCGACCTGCCGGCGGACGGCGCGCAGGACGGCGCCGGGGACCGGGCGTCGCGCCGGCGCGGGAGCGCGCGGTAGGCGCGCGGCATGACGGGACGGGGAGCACCGTTAGGCCCGCGCGCAGCGGGCCGCGAGCCGACCCGAGGAACGGACGACCACCGAGGCCGGGAGAGCGGGCCACCCGAGAACGGAAACCGAGAGGACACCATGAGGAACGCGTTCCGACGCGGCGGCCACGGGGCCGCCGCCGTCGCCCTGGCCGCCGCGCTGACGGCGGGAGCGGCAGGTACGGCGGGCGCCGCCGACGCCGACCGGACGCCGCGCCACGGCGCGCCGGACGGCGCGCGGACCGCCGGCCTCCAGGGCCCCGTCGTCACGCACCCGGAGTCGAGGCCCTACGAGTACCCGGCGGGCGAGGTCTGCCCGTTCCGGGCCCGCGCCGAGTTCCCGGTCAGCGACCTGCGGCTGCGCACCTGGACCGACGACGCCGGGCGCCCCGTGTTCGCCGTCGAGGACGGACCGCTGGTGCTGCGCGCGACCAACCTGGACACCGGAAAGACGGTGGAGCGCGAGGTCTCGGGAACGGCGACCATCACCTACCCCGCCTACCCCCGCTCCGACGTCTACGTCATGAGCGGCGACAACTGGGCGACGGGCTTCCACGCGCACGACCAGCCGGCCGGCAGGTGGCTCGTCAGCCGCGGCTACATGTCGGTGCGCATCAGCCCGGCCGACGAGGGGACGGCGGGCACGGCGAAGAAGCTGCTGGCGCTGTACGGACCGTACGAGGACCTCTGCACGACCCTCGCCACCCCGTAGGCCCGCCCCGTACGCTGCCTCGTCGCCCCGTCGCCCCGTCGCCCCGTCGCCCCGTCGCCCCGTCGCCCCGTCGCCCCGTCGCCCCGTCGCCCCGTCGCCCCGTCGCGGGCCGGGGGCTCGGCGGGCCGGGGGCTCGGTGGGCCGGGCTCGCGGGGTGCGGGGGCGCGGGCGAGGGGGAGAGGTCAGGCGTCCTGGTCGCGGAGGAACCCGGTGAGCGCGGTGGTCAGCTCGGCGGGGGCGTCCTCCTGGACCAGGTGGCCCGCGCCCTCGATGAGCCGAAGGCGCGCCCCGGGGACGAGCGCGGCCAGTTCGTGCCCCTTGGCGACCGGAATCCACGCGTCGTCGGCGCCCCAACACACCAGCACCGGCAACCGCAGCTCGCCGTACCGGCCCTGGATCTCGTCGGTGAACCGCTGGTCGTTCTGGGCGATCTGCCGGTAGAAGGCGGGCTGTCCCGCCGCGCCGCACCACGGGGCGACCAGGCGGTCCAGGACGTCCGGACGCAGCCCCGGCGCGCTGGCGGAGGCGACGTACTCGCGGACCATCGCCCGGTGCAGAGCAGGCGGCAACTGCTCGAAGACCGCGGTGTTTTCGCCCAGGAGCCGGTACGTGGGCGTGCCCCACGGCGCCAGCGCCACGGCGTCCACGAGCGCCAGCGCCCGGTAGGCGGCGCCGTGCAGCAGATGGGCGCGGAGCGCGACACAGCCGCCGAAGTCGTGCGCGACGACGTACGGGGCGGGGGACGGGGCGGCGGCGCCGGCCGCGTCACGCTCGCCGCCGGCCAGGCCCCAGTGCGTCAGCAACTCCGTGAACACGGCCGCCTGCGCCGCCAGGGACACGTCCTGCCCCGCGCGCTGCTCGGACGCGCCGTACCCCGGCATGTCCCAGACCAGCACCCGGTACCGGTCGGCCAGGGCGCGTGCCACCCCGCGCCAGACGTACGAGGAGAACGGCGTGCCGTGCAGCAGTACGACCGGCGGCGCGTCGGGGTCGCCCAGCTCCGCCCACCGCACGGCGCCGGAGGACGAGTGGAAGGTGCGGTCCAGGTCCCATGTCATGACCGTAATGCTAGACACTCCTGACACCGGGTGTCGAGATCAACGCGGCGCCGGCGTGGCCGGTCACCCCCCGCGCCGCCGGCCGCGCGAGCGACCACGTGTGCGCTCCGGGGCGCGGGCGGCGCATCTGAGGAGATGCGCCGTCGCCCGGCCTCACCTGGAGCGACTTCGCGTGCCGTCGGACGCGCCCGCGCGGGCCGGAACCGTGCGCCCCCACGCGCCTCTCGTGCGCGTCGCCCCGGCTCGTAGAATCGACGCATCATGGCCTACCTCGACCACGCCGCCACCACTCCGATGCTCCCGGAGGCGGTGCGGGCGATGACCGACCAGCTCGCCGTCACCGGCAACGCCTCCTCCCTCCACGCCGCGGGACGGCGCGCGCGCCGCACCGTGGAGGAGTCCCGCGAGTCGCTCGCCGCCGCGCTGGGCGCCCGCCCCAGCGAGGTGGTGTTCACCGCGGGCGGCACCGAGGCCGACAACCTCGCCGTCAAGGGCCTCTACTGGGCCCGCCGCGCCGCCGACCCGGCCCGCACCCGGCTGCTCGCCAGCCCCGTCGAGCACCACGCCGTGCTCGACGCGGTGGACTGGCTCGCCACGCACGAGGGCGCGCGCGTGGAGTGGCTGCCGGTCGACGCGTACGGCAGGGTCAGCCCGGACGCGCTGCGCGAGGCCATCGCCCGCGACCCCTCGGACGTGGCGCTGGCCACCGTGATGTGGGCCAACAACGAGATCGGCACGATCATGCCGGTCGCCGAACTGGCCGCGGTGGCGCGCGAGTTCGACGTTCCGTTGCACGCGGACGCGGTGCAGGCGTTCGGCCAGGTCGAGGTGGACTTCGCGGCCTCCGGCCTCGCCGCGATGACGGTCACCGGCCACAAGATCGGCGGTCCGTACGGGATCGGGGCGCTGCTCCTCGGCCGTTCGTACGCTCCCGTGCCGCTGCTGCACGGCGGCGGCCAGGAGCGGCACGTGCGCTCGGGCACGCTGGACGTGCCCGCCATAGCCTCGTTCGCGGTGGCCGGCGAGCTGGCCGCCGCGCGCCGCGAGGAGTTCGCGCACGAGATCGGCGGGCTGCGGGACGCGCTCGTCGCGGCGGTCACGGAGGCCGTCCCGGACGCGGTGCTGGGCGGCGACCCGGACCCGGCGGGCCGACTGCCCGCCAACGCGCACTTCTCCTTCCCCGGGTGCGAGGGCGACTCCCTGTTGCTGCTGCTGGACGCGCAGGGCATCGAGTGCTCGACGGGCTCCGCCTGCACCGCGGGCGTCGCGCAGCCCAGCCACGTGGTCCTCGCCACCGGCTCGCCCCCGGAACTGGCCCGCGGCACGCTGCGGTTCTCCCTCGGGCACACCTCCACGAAGGCGGACGTGGAAGCGGTGGCGGCGGCCATCGGCCCCGCGGTCGCCCGCGCCCGCACGGCCGGGCTCAGCTAGCGACGGCGCGCCCCGACCCGGCATCCTGCCCCGTCGCCCCGTCGCCCCGTCGCCCCGTCGCCCCGTCGCCCCGTCGCCCCGTCGCCCCGTCGCCCCGTCGCCCCGTCGCCCCGTCGCCCCGTCGCCCCGCTACGGGGCGGTGCGGGGCGGGTGTGGGGCGGGTGTGGGGGTCCGGGGCGCGGTGGGGCCGAATCGCGGCGACGTACCGGCTGGCGCACCCGTACCCTGGAACGGCTATGACTGACTTCCCGGGCGCCCCCGATCCTTCCGCTCCGCGCGATGGCCGTCGCCTCCGTGTGCTCGCCGCGATGTCCGGCGGCGTCGACTCCGCCGTCGCCGCCGCGCGGGCCGCCGAGGCCGGGCACGAGGTGACCGGCGTGCACCTCGCGCTCTCCGCCAACCCGCAGTCGTTCCGCACCGGTGCGCGCGGCTGTTGCACCATCGAGGACTCGCGCGACGCGCGCCGCGCCGCCGACGTCATCGGCATCCCCTTCTACGTCTGGGACCTGGCCGAGCGGTTCCGGGAGGACGTGGTCGAGGACTTCGTCGCCGAGTACGCGGCGGGCCGTACGCCCAACCCCTGCCTGCGCTGCAACGAGAAGATCAAGTTCGCGGCGTTGCTCGACAAGGCGCTCGCGCTCGGCTTCGACGCCGTGTGCACGGGCCACTACGCCACCGTCGTCACCCGCGACGACGGCTCCCGCGAGCTGCACCGCGCCTCCGACCTCGCGAAGGACCAGAGCTACGTGCTCGGCGTCCTCGACGACCGGCAGCTCGCGCACGCGATGTTCCCCCTCGGCGACACCCTCACCACCAAGGACGAGATCCGCGCGGAGGCGGAGCGGCGCGGCCTCGCCGTCGCGAAGAAGCCCGACAGCCACGACATCTGCTTCATCGCCGACGGCGACACGCAGGGCTTCCTGGCCAAGCGGCTCGGCACGGCCGAGGGCGACATCGTGGACGAGGACGGTACGAAGCTGGGCACGCACGAGGGCGCGTACGGCTTCACCATCGGCCAGCGCAAGGGCCTGCGCCTCGGCGTCCCGGCCGCCGACGGCAAGCCGCGCTACGTGCTCGACATCTCCCCGGTGAACAACACCGTCACGGTGGGACCGGCCGGCGCCCTCGACATCGCCGCGCTCAGCGCGATCAAGCCCCGCTGGTGCGGCACCCCGCCGACCGGCCCCGGCACGTACACGGCCCAGCTCCGCGCGCACGGCAGCGAAACGCCGGTCGCGGCGGAGTTGGTGGGCGACGTGCTGGAGGTCCGGTTCGACGCGCCGGTACGGGGCGTGGCGCCGGGCCAGGCGATCGTGCTGTACGACGGCACGCGGGTGGTGGGCTCGGCGACGATCGCCCACACGGAGCGCGCGACACCGGCGGCCACGGCGACCGCCGGCCCAGCGGCCTGAGCGGCCGTCCCCGAGGCCCGTTGCCCCGCCCCGTACCCCAGGCTCTTCCGGAGCCCCGTCCCCTCGCCCCGTACCGGCCGCACGGCGCGGCGTACGGGGCGGCTGCCGGACCCGACCGGGCCCGGCTGAACCCGCCCGCACCCGCCGGTCGGGCGGGGTGAACGGTCGGCCGGGCTTCGAACGCTGGCGCGGACGGGCTCTCGTACAGTGGCGGGCATGAACATCTGCGTCTTCTGCTCCGCCGCCGACCTCGACGAGCGCTATGTCACACCGGCCCGCGAGTTCGCCGAGTTGCTCGGCAAGGGCGGGCACACGCTGGTGTGGGGCGGCTCGGAGGCCGGCCTGATGAAGGTCATGGCCGACGGGGTGCAGGAGCACGGCGGGCGGCTGGTCGGCGTCTCGGTGGAGTTCCTCCGCGACAAGGCGCGGCAGAACGCCGACGAGATGCTGATCACCAGGGACCTGGCCGAGCGCAAGGCGCAGCTCCTCGCGCGCGCCGACGCGATCGTGATCATGGTGGGCGGCACCGGCACGCTGGACGAGGCGACCGAGATCCTGGAGCTCAAGAAGCACGGCCTGCACACCAAGCCGGTGGTGCTGCTCAACGCGGCCGGCTTCTACGACGGCCTCAAGCGGCAGCTCCAGCGGATGGAGCAGGAGGGCTTTCTGCCGATCCCGCTCACCGATCTCGTCTTCTTCGCCGAGGACGGGGTGGGCGCACTGG
The DNA here is from genome assembly GCF_057766585.1 of Streptomyces sp. MGP-BFMKR1. Classification (NCBI taxonomy): domain Bacteria; kingdom Bacillati; phylum Actinomycetota; class Actinomycetes; order Kitasatosporales; family Streptomycetaceae; genus Streptomyces; species Streptomyces sp. MGP-BFMKR1. The sequence continues at coordinate 2,303,228 of NZ_CM173408.1, read as the reverse complement.
CCTATCTGGAGGAGCAGGCGGGCGTCCAGCCGTAGCCCGCGCCCCGCGCCGACCGGCCCCGTCCCCCGGCCGCCCCGGTCACCCGGCAACCGTCGTTAGGATCGCCGCATGGGTACGCATCTGATCACCGGAGCAGGCTCGGGCATCGGCACCGTCGTCGCGGAGCGACTGTGCGCACGCGGCGACGAGCTGTGGTTGCTGGCGCGCGACGCCGGGCGGGCGAAGCAGTTGGCGGAGCGGTACCCCGGGGCCAACACGCTCGTCGGCGACCTGGCGGAGCCCGAGCGACTGTCCTGGGCGCTCAGCCACCAGCAGGTGCCGGACCGCCTCGACTCGCTGCTGCACATCGCCGGCGTCGTGGAACTCGGCGACGTCGGTGACCTCACCCCCAAGGCGTGGAACCAGCAACTCGCCGCCAACCTGGTCTCGCCGGCCGAACTCACCCGCCTGCTGCTGCCCCAGCTCCGGCTGGCGAAGGGGCACGTGGTGTTCGTGAACTCGGGCGCGGGGCTGCGGGCCAACGCCCAGTGGAGCGCGTACGCGGCCAGCAAGCACGGCCTCAAGGCGCTGGCCGACGCGCTGCGCTGGGAGGAGAGCGGCAACGGCATCCGGGTCACCACCGTCTACCCGGGGCGCACCGCCACGCCCATGCAGGTCAAGGTGCACCAGCAGGAGGGCAGGGAGTACGACCCGGAGCGCTGGATGACCCCGGAGTCGGTGGCCACCACCCTGCTCACCGCCCTGGACCTGCCGCGCGACGCGGAGATCACCGACCTGTCGGTCCGCCCGCGCGCCTGACCCCACCCGGGCCCGCGCGCCTGACCTCACCCGGGCCCGGGCGCCGTGGCCCCGTGCCCGCTGGCGCCCCGCCCCCGGGACGGGCCCCGTCGCTGACCAGCCCGCCCCGTCGCTGCCCCCGCCCCGTGGCCCCGTGCACCGTCGCGTCGTCGCGCCGTACGGGCGCGTGGCTCCGTACGGGCCCCGTGGCTCCGTGCCCCGTGCCCCGTGGGGCGCGGGGTCGCCGGGGCGCGCCCCGGGAGGGGAGGGTGCGCGGAGCCGGGCGGTGGTCACGGCGGGCGCCGTGGCGGTACGGGGGCGACGGCGCCGCGCCCCGCGCCTCGTACGCTTCCTGCGTGAGTGTGAGCGAGAACGACGAGATGGGCTGGGGCGCGGGCGCCGCGACCGGCATCGGCTCCATGCCGGGCGAGGACGCCCGGGAGGCCGCCAGGACCGTGACCGGTTCGCTGGAGCGGCTCCCGTACCTGCCGGAGCTGCCGGCGAGGGGCCCCGGCGCGGACATGATCGGGCGCACCGCCGGGATGCTCGTGGAGCTGTACGCGCGCGTGGAGCCCAGCGGCTGGCGGATCGGCGACCACCCCGGCCGTGACACCCGGCGCGCGCGGTCCTGGCTCGGCGAGGACCTGGACGCGCTGGAGGAGTACACCCAGGGGTACACCGGAACGCTCAAGGTGTCCGCCGTCGGGCCCTGGACGCTGGCCGCGGCGCTGGAGCTGCGCGGCGGCGAGGCCATGCTCAGCGACCCCGGCGCCTGCCGGGACCTGGTCGGATCGCTGGCCGAGGGGTTGCGCGCGCACCTGGCCGACGTGCGGCGCCGGGTGCCGGGCGCCCGCGTGGTGCTCCAGCTCGACGAGCCCTCGCTGCGCGCCGTCCTCGAGGGCCGGGTCCGCTCCGCCAGCGGCTACCGCACCCACCCCGCCGTCGACCGGGTGGTGGTCGAGGGCGCGCTGCGCGAGATGTGCGCGCTGCACGACGGGCCCGTGGTCGTGCACTGCTGCGCGCCCGGCGTCCCGTTCGGGCTGCTGCACCGTTCCGGGGTGGCGGGCGTCTCCTTCGACTTCTCACTCGTCACGGAGCGTGAGGAGGAAGCGATCGGCGAGGCGGTCGAGGGTGGCCTCACGCTGTTCGCCGGTGTGCTGCCGGGCACGGACCCGCAATCGGGGCCATTGTCAGACCCTGCGGGTAGCGTCATGGGTGTCAGGACGCTGTGGCGCAGGTTGGGGCTGTCGCCGGGGACCCTCGCGGAGTCCGTGGTGGTCACCCCCTCCTGCGGGCTCGCGGGTGCCTCGGCGAGGTACGCGCGCGCCGCGCTGGACCACTGCGTCCGGGCGGCGACATCGCTCGTGGACAACCCTGAGTGATGGCGCCCGCCCCGCGGCGTGGTGTCCGCGAGGCGGTTGACGGATGAGGTAACGGGAGGTCGAGACGGTGGCTGGCGAAACGGTGTCCGGAGGCGAGAGCGCGTCCGAGGGCGCGGCGGACGAGGAGCGCTCGGCGCTGCCCGCCGAGGCGCGGTCCGAGGTGCCGTCCGAGGCCCGGGAGCGGCATCAGCGCCTGGCCGAGGAGGTCGAGGAGCACCGCTTCCGGTACTACGTGAAGGACGCGCCGGTCGTCAGCGACGCGGAGTTCGACACACTGCTGCGCGCGCTGGAGGCGTTGGAGACCGAGCACCCGCAGTTGCGCACGCCCGACTCGCCGACCCAGAAGGTGGCGGGGTCGTACGAGACGGAGTTCACCGAGGTCGAGCACCGCGAGCGGATGCTCAGCCTGGACAACGCCTTCGACGAGGAGGAGTTGGCCGCCTGGACCGACCGGATCGCCAAGGACCTCGGCGAGGCCGCCTCGTACCACTTCCTGTGCGAGCTGAAGGTGGACGGCCTCGCGGTCAACCTCACCTACGAGCACGGCCGGCTGACCCGCGCCGCCACCCGCGGCGACGGCCGCACGGGCGAGGACATCACGCCCAACGTGCGCACCATCGCGGAGATCCCCGACCGGCTGGTCGGCGAGGGCGTGCCCGCCCTGGTCGAGGTGCGGGGCGAGGTCTTCATCCCGATGGAGCGGTTCGAGGAGCTCAACGCCGGCTTGGTGGAGGCCGGCAAGCCGCCGTTCGCCAACCCGCGGAACGCTGCGGCCGGGTCGCTGCGGCAGAAGGACCCCAAGGTCACCGCCAGCCGCCCGCTGCACATGGTGGTGCACGGCATCGGCGCCCGCGAGGGCTTCGACATCGACTGTCAGTCCCATGCGTACGCGCTGCTCCGCGAATGGGGCCTGCCGACCTCACGCCACATCGAGGTGGTCGATACACCAGATGGCGTACGGGCCTTCATCGCCCGGTTCGGTGACCCCAGGCGGCGCCACTCGGTGGAGCACGAGATCGACGGCGTGGTCGTCAAGCTGGACGAGATTCCGCTCCAGGGGCGGCTGGGCTCCACCTCGCGGGCGCCGCGCTGGGCGATCGCCTGGAAGTACCCGCCGGAGGAGGTCAACACCAAGCTGGTGGACATCCGGGTCGGCGTCGGCCGCACCGGCCGGGTGACGCCCTACGCGGTGGTCGAGCCCGTGACGGTGGCCGGCTCCGAGGTGGAGTTCGCGACGCTGCACAACCAGGAGGTCGTCAAGGCCAAGGGCGTCCTCATCGGCGACACCGTGGTGCTCCGCAAGGCGGGCGACGTCATCCCGGAGATCCTCGGCCCGGTGGCCGACCTGCGGGACGGCAGCGAGCGGGAGTTCGTCATGCCCGCCGAGTGCCCGGACTGCGGCACCGCCCTCCAGCCGATGAAGGAGGGCGACATCGACCTGCGCTGCCCCAACGCCCGGTACTGCCCCGCGCAGATCCGCGAGCGCGTCTTCTACCTCGCCGGCCGCAAGAGCCTGGACATCGAGCACCTGGGGTACGTGGCCGCCGCCGCGCTGACCCAGCCGCTCGAACCCGAGGAGCCGCCGCTGCGCAACGAGGGCGACCTGTTCGACCTCGACATCGACGCCCTGCTCCCCATCCGCTCGCACGTCCTCGACCCGGACAGCGGCCTGCCCAAGCGCGACCCGGAGACCGGCGAGGAGAAGACCGTCACCTTCTTCGCCAACCAGAAGGGCGAGCCGAAGAAGAACGCCCTGGCCATGCTGGAGAACATCCAGGCCGCCAAGGAACGGCCGCTGGCCCGCATCATCACCGGCCTGTCGATCCGGCACGTCGGCCCGGTGGCCGCCGAGGCGCTGGCCCGCGAGTTCCGCTCGCTGGACCGCATCGCGGAGGCCAGCGAGGAGGAGTTGGCGGCGGTCGAGGGGGTGGGCGGCATCATCGCCGCGTCGGTGAAGCAGTGGTTCGCCGAGGAGTGGCACCGCGAGATCGTCGAGAAATGGCGGGCCGCGGGGGTGCGCTTCGAGGAGGAGGCCGGCGAGGATGAGGGTCCCAGACCACTCGCCGGGCTCACCGTCGTCGTCACCGGAACGCTCCAGTCGTACACGCGGGACGGCGCGAAGGAGGCTCTGCAGAACCAGGGAGCGAAGGTGACCGGGTCGGTTTCCAAGAAGACGCATTTCGTGGTCGTCGGTGACAACCCCGGCTCCAAGTACGACAAGGCCGTGCAGGCGAAGGTGCCCGTACTGGACGATCAGGGTCTGGGCGTGCTGTTGGAACAGGGACCCGATGCCGCCCGGGAGGTTGCGCTCACGCCACCTGACGGGTCGGAATAGTTCACAGACGCTCTGGGGGTGGCCCGGCCGTGGCCGGCGGGCATCACTCTTATAGCGCATATCGGATGGTTACGGAGAGCGCGGGCGCATTCGGGCAACCGCTGTCGATCGCTGCTCCCCGTAGCCTAGTGCGGCCTACTGTTGAGATGTGCGCCTGCCGTGGCGCGGGCACCGCCGGCTGTGAGAGGGACGGGTATGAAACCGACCGACAGCGCCGCCCCAGTGTCGCGGTTGTGCCGGAACGCTCTCCCCGGTTTACCGGTCGTGGTCGTCGCGCTGGCCGCCGTCGCCCTGGGCGTGGGCGTCTTCCGCGTGCTGCGGACCGACACCGCGCTCTTCCCGAGCGGCACCGTCGGCTGGTCGCTGGCCGTGCTGACCGGGGCGATCGTCGGCCACCTGGTGGCCCTCGGCCGTGACCGCTGGTGGGGCGGCACCGGCTCCGGCGCCGCCCTCACCCTGGCCGCCCTGCTGCTGTACGGCTGGCTGCCCGCCGTCGTCATCAGCCTGGCCGTGGTCGTGCTGGTCGGCGCGGCCCGCCGACACCGCTGGCGCCAGGCCCTGTTGCACGGCGCCGTGGACATCCTCGGCATCGGCGCCGCGGGCCTGGCCCTCGCCGCACTCGGCACCATCCCCTCGGTGGAGCACCCCTGGCAGCCCGACGCCTGGAACCTGTACGTCATCCCGCCCATCGCCCTGGTCGCCTTCTCCTACCTGCTGGTGACCCGGGCCCTGCTCTGGTACACGATGGCGCCGCGCGGCGGCGGCCTGCGCACCGTCGTGCGCACCGCCATCGTCCGCCAGGCACTGGTCGGCATCGCCCTGCTGGGCATCGCCCCGCTCATCGTCGTCGTCGGCGTGCACACCCCGATGCTGCTCCCGCTGTTCGCGGTGCCGCTGATAGCCCTCGACTCCACGCTGTGGATCGCCCGGGTCCGCGCCGAGGAGCAACTCCGCGACCCGCTGACCGGGCTGCCCAACCGTCAGTGGCTGCTGGAGCGCACCTGGTCGGCGCTGGACGAGGCCGAGCGGGCCGGCACCCGCTCGGCCCTCGTCCTCATCGACCTCGACCGGTTCCGCTCCGTCAACGACACCCTCGGTCACCTCGCCGGCGACCGGCTGCTGTTGCAGATCGCCGAGCGGCTGCGGCTGGCGCTGCCGCGCGGCGCCGAGGTGGCCCGGCTCGGCGGCGACGAGTTCGCCGTACTGCTGCCCACCGCCGACTCCCTGACCAGCGCTCAGCGCGCCGCCCGCTCGCTCATCGCCGCCCTCGGCTCGCCGCTCGACCTCGACGGGCTCACGCTGGTCCTGGAGGCCAGCGCCGGGGTCGCCGTCTTCCCCGACCACGCCATCGACGCCGAGGGCCTGTTGCGCCGGGCTGACGTCGCCATGTACCAGGCCAAGCGGGACCGCAGCGGCACCGAGGTCTACGAGGCGCGCCGGGACGGCAACACGCCCGACCGGCTCGGCCTCCTCGGCGACCTGCGCCGCGCCCTGGACGCGGGCGACGTGGAACTGCACTACCAGCCCAAGGTCGGCTTCGACGGACACGTCGCCGGCCTCGAGGCGCTGGTGCGCTGGGTGCACCCGGACCGGGGCAAGGTGCCGCCGGACGAGTTCATCGCCATGGCCGAGAGCTCGGGCCTGATGCCCAAGCTGACGGAGTACGTGTTGGAGACGGCGCTCGGCCAGGTCGCCCAGTGGCGCGCCGCCGGCCTCGACGTGCCGGTCGCCGTGAACGTCTCGCCGCGCGACGTGCACACCCCCGGCTTCGCGGGCGCGGTCGCCGCGCGCCTGGCCCGGCACGGGGTACCGCCCGGCGCGCTGCAACTGGAGATAACCGAGCACGTCCTGCTGGAGGACCCGCAGCGGGCCGCCGACACGATGGCGGGCCTGACCGGGCACGGCGTCAAGATGTCGCTGGACGACTTCGGCACCGGCTACTCCTCGCTGGTGCACCTGCGTCGCCTGCCGGTGAGCGAGCTGAAGATCGACCGGTCGTTCGTGGCCCGCCTGGTCGTGGACAACGAGGACGCGGAGATCGTCCGTTGCACCCTCGACCTCGCGCACTCGCTGGGGCTGCTGGTCGTCGCGGAGGGCGTGGAGGACGACGAGACCTGGGAGCGGCTGCGCGATCTGGGCTGCGACGCGGTGCAGGGCTGGCTCGTCGCCGCGGCGATGCCGCCCGAGGAGACGACGGCCTGGCTCAAGCTCCGCGGCAAGAGCGGCTGGCACCGGGAGATCGAGCGCGGCCAGGCCCTCCAAGCGTCGGCGGAACCCTCGGTGCCGGCGGCGTCGACCGAACAGAAGACCCCGGCCGCGTCGGTGGGCAAGGAGGCGGACCAGCCGGTGACATAGCCCCCGCATCGGCCGGCTGCCGCAACGTTTTGCCTGAGGTAGCGGGCCTGCCGCAAGCCGCCGACGGGGCGCCCCCGGACCGTGCCGGACTGGGCCTGGCGGGCTCGTAACGGCCCGGGCCGGGCAGGCAGGCTCAGCCGAGCTGAGCCGTGCCGAGTCGGCCACGGGGAGGGGGCGGAGGCGAGCGGGCGGAGCGGTTACGGGCGGATGATCCGCTGGACCAGCTCCGGGACCCACTCGACGTACTCCACCTCGGCCCCGTCGGCGTGGCGTGCGTAGAGGAAGCGGCCGGTCGGCCCCGCGGCCAGGGGCGTGGTGAGAGTGGCGCCCGAGGCCGTGAGCGTGGCCTGGCACGCGTCGAGGTCGTCGACGACGACGGTGGCGGAGGCGTGCGCGTACTTGGCCCGCTCCTCGGCCGGCCCGGCGATGACGAGGAAGTCGCCGATGGCCGCCAGCTCGACGGCCTCGAACCCCAGCCGCAGATCGGGCTCGGCCCCCGTCAACTCGCGCAGCAGCGGCAGCGCGCCGTCGAGGCTGTCGGTCCACAGGCGGGCGTACGTCTTGAGGATGGTCATGGGACTCCCAGCGGTTCAGCCGCGGTGGCGCGTGCGGGGGCAGGGGCGGTGGCCGTCGGCTCCGGCCGACGCCTCGCACACCGTAGGGACGGAGGGCCCTGACGTGGAAGAACGCACTTTCTGGTGACCAGGGCACCAGAAGGGAACCGCGCGAGCGCGGCCCGGCGACGAAACCCCGTCCACCGACGTCCCCCGTCCACCGACGACGCCCCGCCCCCTGGTTCCGGACCGCCGCCCAGGGTCGCCGCCCCAGCCCCGGACCGTCACCTCGCCCCGAGGCTCGCCCCGCCCGGACGATCGCCGCCCCGTGCTTGCCCCCTTGCCCCGCCCGTACGGTCGCCCGGCCCCGTACCCCCGCCCCAGCCCCGGACCGCCGCCCCGCCCGTACGGTCGCCCCGCCCCACGACCGCTCCACACGCCCCCACGACCGCTCCACCGCGCCGTCCGCGGTCCCGCTCGTGGCCGCGGGCGTGGTGGCCCGATGCGGGGTGGTGGGTGGCTGTGCGGGGGGCCGTCGGAAAGCCCTTCGTCGGGTGCTGTCCGTGGCGCATAGGATTGGGCGCGCGTCACGACCCGGCGCACGGGCCGGCTCCGGTCACACGGCGCCCGGGTCCACGCTCAGGAACCCAGCCCGTTCACCCAGAATCCAGCCCGAACCCAAGCCAAGAACCCAGAGGATCGCTGCATGCCTGGCATCACGCGCGAGGAGGTCGCCCACCTCGCTCGGCTGTCGCGTCTTGAGCTGAAGGACGAAGAGCTCGACCACTTCGCCGAACAGCTCGACGTGATCATCGGCGCGGTCGCCCGCGTTTCCGATGTCGCCACCGAGGACGTCCCCCCGACCTCCCACCCGCTGCCGCTGACCAACGTCATGCGGCCGGACGAGGTCCGCCCGTCGCTGACCCCGCAGGAGGCGCTGTCCGGCGCCCCGGCTCAGGAGCAGCAGCGTTTCAAGGTTCCGCAGATTCTGGGGGAGGAGTGACCACCGTGCCGGGTACCACCGACCTGACCAAGCTCACGGCGGCCGAGACCGCCGCCCGGATCGCCTCCGGCGAGGTGACCGCGGTCGAGGTGACCGAGGCCCACCTCGACCGGATCGCCGCTGTCGACGAGAAGGTGCACGCCTTCCTGCACGTCGACCGCGAGGGCGCGCTCGCGCAGGCCCGCGCCGTGGACGACAAGCGCGCCCGTGGCGAGAAGCTGGGCCCCCTCGCGGGCGTCCCGCTGGCGCTGAAGGACATCTTCACCACCAAGGGCGTGCCGACCACCGTCGGTTCCAAGATCCTCGAGGGGTGGATCCCGCCGTACGACGCGACACTCACCCAGCGGCTGAAGGCCGCCGACGTCGTCATCCTCGGCAAGACCAACATGGACGAGTTCGCCATGGGCTCCTCCACCGAGAACAGCGCGTACGGGCCGACCGGCAACCCGTGGGACCTGACCCGCATCCCGGGTGGCTCCGGCGGCGGTTCGTCGGCCGCGCTCGCCTCGTACCAGGCCCCGCTGGCGATCGGCACGGACACCGGCGGTTCGATCCGCCAGCCCGCCGCCGTGACCGGCACGGTGGGCGTCAAGCCGACCTACGGCGCCGTCTCGCGCTACGGCATGGTCGCCTTCTCCTCCTCGCTCGACCAGGGCGGGCCCTGCGCCCGTACCGTCCTCGACGCGGCGCTGCTGCACGAGGCCATCGCCGGGCACGACCCGCTCGACTCCACCTCGATCGACGCGCCGGTGCCGTCGGTGGTGGCGGCGGCGCGCGAGGGCGACGTGGCGGGCCTGCGCATCGGCGTCGTCAAGGAGTTCAGCGGCGAGGGCTACCAGGCCGGCGTGATGCAGCGGTTCAACGAGTCCGTCGAGCTGCTGCGCGAGCTGGGGGCCGAGGTCGTCGAGGTCTCCTGCCCGTCCTTCGACCGGGCGCTGGCCGCGTACTACCTGATCGCGCCGTCCGAGTGCTCCTCCAACCTGGCCCGCTTCGACGCCATGCGTTACGGGCTGCGCGTCGGCGACGACGGTACCCGTTCGGCCGAGGACGTCACCGCGCTGACCCGCGAGGCGGGCTTCGGCGACGAGGTCAAGCGGCGGATCATGCTCGGCACGTACGCCCTGTCCTCCGGGTACTACGACGCGTACTACGGCTCCGCGCAGAAGGTCCGCACGCTCATCACGCGCGACTTCGAGCGGGCCTTCGCGTCGGTGGACGTGCTGATCTCGCCGACCACGCCGACGACGGCCTTCCCGATCGGTGAGCGCGCGGACGACCCGCTGGCGATGTACCTTGCCGACCTGTGCACCATCCCCTCCAACCTGGCGGGGAACGCGGCGATGTCGCTGCCGTGCGGACTGGCCCCCGAGGACGGGCTGCCGGTGGGCCTGCAGATCATCGCCCCCGCCATGGCTGACGACCGGCTGTACCGGGTAGGCGCCGCGGTCGAGGCGGCGTTCGTCGACCGCTGGGGCCACCACCTGCTGGAGGAGGCACCGGCCCTGTGAGCGCCGTCTGTACGAGCGTCACGCGTACGGCCGCCGGGTCGCACCCGACGACGACATCCGCCCCGCGGCACCGTGCGGGTAAGGAAGCGAAGAGGAGCAGCCTGTGAGTGGCAAGCTTGAGAAGGCCAAGGGGTTCAGGAAGTCGAAGCCCGGCCTCTACCTTTCCATCGGCACCTCCCTGTTTGGCGTAGTGAGCGTCATCAAGCAGGGCAAGAAGGCCCGCTACGAGAACGACACGTTGCAACTCCTGGACGCCGCGGTGTCCGCCGCGGCCATCGCCACGGGTGTCGCTCTGCTCTTCCGTGAGCTCAAGCGGCTCGGCGACGACGACGTTCTGCTGGGCTGAGAGGGTTAGTTTTCCGTGACCGTCACTGAACTGGTGTCGTACGAGGACGCGCTGGCCACCTACGAGCCCGTCATGGGGCTTGAGGTGCACGTGGAACTCGGCACCAAGACCAAGATGTTCTGCGGGTGCTCGACCGCCCTGGGCGCCGAGCCGAACTCGCAGACCTGTCCCACCTGTCTCGGCATGCCCGGCTCGCTGCCGGTGGTCAACGCCGTCGGCGTCGAGTCCGCCGTCAAGATCGGCCTCGCGTTGCACTGCGAGATCGCCGAGTGGTGCCGTTTCGCCCGGAAGAACTACTTCTATCCGGACATGCCGAAGAACTTTCAGACCTCGCAGTACGACGAGCCCATCGCCTTCAACGGCTACCTGGACGTCCAACTGGAGGACGGGGAGGTCTTCCGGGTCGAGATCGAGCGCGCCCACATGGAGGAGGACACCGGCAAGTCCACCCACGTGGGGGGCGCCACCGGTCGCATCCACGGCGCCTCGCACTCCCTCCTGGACTACAACCGCGCCGGCATCCCGCTCATCGAGATCGTCACCAAGCCGATCGTCGGGGCGGGGGAGCGCGCGCCGGAGGTCGCCAAGGCGTACGTCGCCGAGCTGCGCGAGCTGATCAAGGCGCTCGGCGTCTCCGAGGCCCGCATGGAGATGGGCCAGATGCGCTGCGACGTCAACCTCTCGCTGCGCCCGAAGGGTGCCGAGAAGTTCGGCACGCGCTCGGAGACGAAGAACGTCAACTCGCTGCGCTCCGTCGAGCGCGCCGCGCGCTTCGAGATCCAGCGGCACGCGGCCGTGCTCGGCGCGGGCGGCACGATCCTCCAGGAGACCCGGCACTTCCACGAGGAGGACGGCTCCACCACCTCCGGCCGGATCAAGGAGGAGGCCGAGGACTACCGGTACTTCCCCGAGCCCGACCTGGTGCCGGTGGCGCCGTCCCGGGAGTGGGTCGAGGAGCTGCGCGCGGGGCTGCCGGAGCTGCCGCGGGTGCGGCGCAACCGGCTGCGCGAGGAGTGGGGCATCTCCGAGCACGAGATGCAGTCGGTCCTCAACGCGGGCGTCATCGACCTGATCACCGCCACCATCGAGGCGGGCGCCGACGCGGCGTCGGCCCGCAAGTGGTGGATGGGTGAGCTGGCCCGGCGCGCCAACGAGGAGGGCATCGACCCCACCGCGCTGCCCATCACCCCGGCCCAGGTCGCGCGGGTCGCGGCGCTGGTCGCCGAGGGGGCGCTCAACGACAAGCTGGCCCGCCAGGTCATCGAGGGCGTCCTCGCGGGCGAGGGCGACCCGGACGCGGTGGTCGACAAGCGCGGCCTGAAGGTCGTCTCGGACGAGGGCGCGCTCGGCACCGCCGTGGACGAGGCCATCGCCGGCAACCCGGCCATCGCGGACAAGATCCGCGGCGGCAAGGTGGCCGCTGCGGGCGCGCTGGTCGGCGCGGTCATGAAGGCCACCCGCGGCCAGGCCGACGCGGCCCGGGTGCGCGAGCTGATCCTGGAGCGGCTCGGCGTCACCGAGTAGGTATCGGCGCGAGCGGCGCGGCCTTGGGCCGCGCGGCCCGAGGTGACGACGGCGGCGGGTCCCCGGTGGGGGCCCGCCGCCGACGCGTGTGCGGGCTGGCCGGCGCGCGGCCGGGCCGGCGGGGCGGTGGGGCCGGCGGGGCGGTCGGCGAGCGGGCCGCCGGGCGGGGCCGGGTCGGCGCGCGGCGCGCGCGTCCGGCCCCGGGCGCCGGCGCCCGCCCCGCCACGCCCTGGCGCCTGCCCCGCCGCGTCCCGGCGCCCGCTCGCTCGGGTTACGTCGTGCCGATCACGATCGCCAGCGGGCCGTTCTTCTCCGTCGGTTCGTCGGGCGCGCTGATCAGCTTCTGGCCCAGGTACAGGTGTCCACGCGCGTAGCGCACCTGCCCACCGGCCTCGAAGGACGCCTCGGTGTCCCGGCCGGCCGCGCCGGCGCGCAGCACCCGCGTCTTGGCGTGGGTGCGCGGATCGACACGCCACACGGCACCACCGGCGCCGCCCAACGTCGTCTCCTGGTACGCGAGCACCGCGCCTTTCTCGTCCAGGCCCAGGACGCGCAGGTTGGCGTCCGTGGAGCCGGGTGTGCGGCCGGCCTCCCTGCCGGTGGCCAGGTCGAGGGCGACGATCTCGTTCATCGTCGCCGCGTCCACGTTCTGCTCCGTGCCGAGGAAGACCGCGTCGCGCTCCTTGCTGACCGCCAGTTCCGTGCAGCTCTCCACCACCGAGGGCTGGCAGTCCAGGGTGTACGTGTCGTCACCCACCTCGATCGCGCCGCGCCTGGTACCCCGGGCGGCGCTGTCGTCGACGGCCACCAGGTCGGTGACGCCCGTGGACCGCTTCTTCTCGTCCTCGACGGCGATGACGAGCGGGTCGGTCGAGACCACGTGCAGGTACTCGATGCCAGCCGGCAGCTCGTACGTCGACGTCGCCTTCCGCGTCTTCGGATCGACGCTCTGCACGTCGACGGCGGGGCTTGAGACGTCACCGCAGTGCCGCACCGCGACGAGCCGGGCGCCGCCGCCGTAGCCGACGTCGCGGCACTCCGCGTCCTCCTCCGGCTTCCACAGCGGTGTGCCGTCCACCGACCAGGCCGCGCCGCCGTCGGAGCTGCCGGCCGCGATGGTGCCGCCGCCCATGGTCACCTCGTCGAACATCACCCGCGACCCGTACTCGTTGGTGACCTCGTGCTGCCAACGCAGCTCGCCCTTGCGGAGATCGAGCAGCCCGACCTGGGTGCACACCGGGTTGTCAGCGTCCGCGTCGCGAAACAACACCGGTGTGAGGCCGTCGGCGCTGATATGCGGAGTTGTCCAGCAAATCTCGCCGCCGAGGGGTATTTCCCATTGCGCCGAACCGCCGCCGAGTGGATATCCGGTGACCTTCTCGACGCCCGCCTTCACGAAATTACGGTCGGTCGTCCACATGCCCTCCACGTTGATCGGGTCTTTTCCCACCTTCGGCGTCGGAATCTCGTGGAGAACGCGGGCCTCGGGCGGCTCCTTCTTGCCCGATCCGCCAGACGAGTCGTCGCCCGAGGTGACGAGCCAGGCGCCGCCGGCCAGTGCGATGGCCACCACGACCACCACGGCGACCACTGCCGGGGTGCGCGCCGGGGTGCGGTTCCCGCGCCGGCGCCGGTCGCCGCGCCGTGCGGACGGGCCCGTTCCCGGCCCCGTCCCCAGCCCCGTGGCAGGGCCGCCGGCGGGCGGAACGCCGGGGCCGGCCGGCCCACCCGGGCCGCCGGGCGCCGGCTGTCCGAAGGGCGCGTCGTCACCGGAAGAGGGCGGCGGCGCGCCGCCACCCGCGGCCACCGACGGCCCGCCGCCTGGCGGCGGTGGCGGCGGGGACGGGTAGCCGTAGCCGCCCGGGGGTGGCTGGTGTGGCGGCGGGCCCGGAGGCCGGGGAGGGGGCTGGGTCATGGGAATTCCTCATTGCGGACGCCGGCGAGCCGTTCACGTTCCCCCGCGCTCCGGGACTGAAATCCCCCGGAAAAGAAGCGAATCGGAAATGGCGCCCGTTATTCATCGATCAACTGGCAGTGCAATTGCGGGAGTTATTTCTATCACTCGGTACGGAAGAGGCTTAGGCGACCCGATGCGAGCGCCACGCGGGGAAGCGGCGGGGCGCCCCCCGGGGTTGACCCTGACGCTAACGACAACCTTTTAGCGTCCACGCATGGTGAAGGAGACGGAGATGCGCATCGGGGAACTGGCCCAGCGGACCGGAGTCACCCCCCGCGCGCTGTGCTACTACGAACAACAGGGCCTGCTCGCCCCCGAGCGGGCCGCCAACGGGTACCGCGAGTACGGCGCGCTGGACGGCGTACGGGCCGCGAACATCCGGGAGTTGCTGAGCGCCGGACTGACCGTCGAGGACATCCGGCCGGCCCTGGAACAGGGCTGCCTCGACGTGCCGCTGCGGGAGCGCGCCGGGTGCGCCGACGCGTTGCGTACGGCCACCGACCGGCTCGCGGCCCTGGACGAACGCATCGCGGCCCTGCACGGCCTGCGCGACCGGCTGGCCCACCACATCGACGGAGTCCGCTCCGCCGCCGAGCCGCCCCGGCCGACCGCGCTGGCCGCCGGCTCCGCCCGCTCCGTGCGGGCCGGGGAGGCCGGGCAGGCCGCGTCGGTGTCCGAGGGGCGGCCCTGATGGTCGACACCACGGCGCGGGCCGGCCAGTCGTCCACCGGCGCGCCGATCAGCCGCGTCCTCCCCCTGGCGCTGGCCACCTTCGCAGCCGGCACCGACGACATGGTCATCGCCGGCGTACTCCCGGACATCGCCGCCGACCTGCGTGTCAGCGAGGCGAACGCGGGACAGCTCGTCACCGCGTTCGCCCTCACCTACGGCATCGGCACGCCCGTCGTCGCCGTGCTCACCGCGCGGTACTCGCGGCGCGGCGTACTCCTCGGCGGGCTCGGCGCGTTCGTCGCGCTCAACCTGCTGGCCTCCCTGGCGCCGTCGTACGGGGCGCTGCTGGCGCTGCGCGTGCTCGCGGCCGTGGCCGCCGCCGCCATCACGCCCGCGGCCCTGGCCATGGCCGCGACCATGGCCCCCGACCACCGGCGCGGCAGGTACCTCGGCCTGGTCATCGGCGGCCTCACCGTCTCGCTGGTGGCGGGTGTGCCACTGGGCACCTGGATCGGCGGCGGCCATGGTTGGCGGGCGACGATGCTCTTCGTCGCGGGGCTCGGCGCGCTCGCGTGGTGCGGGGCGCTGGCCGTGCCCCGCGCGCCCGCGACGGGCGCCGACACGGGGCCGGACGGCGCGGCGGCGGAGGCCGCGACGGAGAGGGGAGCGGGGCTGCGCGGGCGACTGGCCCCGCTGCGGCAGCGGCCCGTGCTCGGCGTGCTGCTCATGATCGTGGTCGCCGCGTCCGGCGGCATGATGCAGATGACCTACGTCTTCCCGGTGCTCCGCGCCGCCGGACACGGCATCGGCCACGACGACGTGGCCCTCACCATCACGCTGATGGGATGCGCGGGCGCCGTCGCCGCCTGGCTCGGCGGGCGCGGGGCCGACCAGTGGGGCCCGCGCCCGACGGTGGTGGCCGCCGAACTCGGCCACGGCGCCGCGCTGGTGGCCGTCGCCGTCCTGGCCTGGGTCGGCGACATGCCGTACGCCGCGCTCGCCGCGGCCATGATGCTGGTCGCCCTCTTCGCGTGGTCGCTCACCCCACCGCTCCAGATGCTGCTGCTCTCCCTGGCGCCGGGGGCCGGCATGGAGGTGCTGGCGTTGCAGACCAGCGCCCTGTTCCTCGGGGCGTCGCTGGGTGGCGTGCTCGGCGGGCTGCTGTTGGCGCACGGGTCCGCGGCGGCGATACCGCTCGCGGGCGGCCTGTTGCAGTTCGCCGGCCTCGCGCTGCTGCCACGGCGACGGGGTGCCTGACGGGGCGGTGACGGGGTGCCTTGACGGGGTGGCGCGGGGCCTGGCCGAGCGCCGGACGGGGCGGGCGCGGGCTGCCCCGTCCGCTCCGTGCCCCGTGCTTCGTGCCCCGTGCTCCGTGCTCCGTGCTCCATCGGGACGGTGCCGGAGGGTGGAGCGCGGCCCGAGGCGTGGCGTCGCCGCGTTCCGGCCAGGGCCGCGTCGGGGCGGCGGCGTCCCGTCAGCCGTCCGTACGCCCGCTGAACAGGACGTCGTGCTCCCACTCCGCGCGTGGCTGGGCGTGCAGGCGCCAGTAGTGCTCGGCGATGGCGTCCGGATCGAAGGCCGTGCCCGGCGCGACCGGACCGTCCACGGTGATCGCCGCCACGTGCACGCCGGCGGGCCCGTACTCCTGGTCCAGCAGCGAGACCAGCGCGCGGACGCCGGCCTTGCCGAGGGAGAGGCTGACGTACCGCGGTACCGGCCGTGGCATGCCGCTCGTGACGAGGAACGTGCCGCTGCCGCGCCGCGCCATCGTCGGCGCCACGTGTGCGGCGGCGGTGTGCGCGCCCACCACGTTGACCGCCCAGGCGTCGAGGTGGCCCTGCGCGCTGAGTTCGCCGACGCGGTCCGGGCGGACGATCGCCGCGTTGTAGACCACGACGTCGGGCGGTCCGAACCGGTCGGCCGCAGCGTCGAGCGCGGCCCGCAGCGCCGCCTCGTCGGTGACGTCCGCGGTCAACGCGGCCACCCGCGCGCCGGGCTCCGTTCCCGTTCCCGTTCCCGTGCCCGTGCCCGTCTCGGACGAGCCGCCGGTGGCATCGAGCGCCCGCGCCACCTCGTCCACCGTCCGCCGGGTCCGCGCGACGAGCGCGACCGGCATCCCCGCCCGCGCGAACCGCCGCGCGACGGCCTGACCGATCCCCGGCCCCGCCCCGATGACGACCGCTCCGGACATGGCTCGACTCCCTTCCTCAAGATCACGTACGGCCTGAGGCTAGGGGTTGCCATGGATGTGAAGGTCAAGCGGTCGCCCCCGGACCGGGCACGGAGCACGGGGCACGGAGCGCGAGGCCACGGGGCACGGAGCTCGACGCACGGAGCACGGAGCACGGAGCACGGAGCACGGAGCACGGAGCACGGAGCACGGAGCACGGGGCCTGACGTACGGAGCACGGGGCACGGAGCACGGGGCACGGAGCCCGACGTACGGAGCACGGGGCACGGCGCACGGGGCCCCGCCCCGACGCCGACGGGGCGTCAGCCGCACGGCCGCGCGGGATCGGCGCCGGGCCTCGTTCATCAATGCGCCACTTTGGTACCTATCGTGTGCCATGCGGCTGCAGTACGGTCCCCACCACACGTAACCAATGGTGTGCGACCGAACCATTAGCTGCCGACCAGGAGGAAAGAGCGTGGCATCGGAGATATCTCGCAGGCGGGCACTGGCACTTGGGACGGGCGGGGCGGGGCTCGTCGCGGCGGGCTCGCTGCTGCCGCCCTCGCTCCAGCAGGCGCTGGCCCACCAGGCGACCGAGCGGGGCCACGAGCGGCACCACGGCGGGGGGCTGCGCGACATCCGGCACGTCGTGGTGCTGATGCAGGAGAACCGATCCTTCGACCACTACTTCGGCATGCTGCGCGGCGTACGGGGCTTCGGTGACCGCAACGCCATCGAACTTCCTCGCGGTGGGAGCGTCTTCGAGCAGCCCGGCCCGCTCGGCGTCGGCACCGTGCTGCCGTTCGGCGTCCGCGCCGCCGCCGCGGCGCAGCAGAAGGAGCTCCAGTACATCGGGGACCTCGACCACAGTTGGCAGGGTGGCGCGAAGGCGTGGCGGGACGGCTGGATGGACCGCTGGGTCACCGCGAAGACCGCCGCGACGATGGCGTACTACGACCGGTCCGACATCCCGCTGCACTACGAACTGGCCGACACGTTCACCGTCTGCGACGCGTACCACTCCTCCATCCACTCCTCGACCAGCCCCAACCGCAACCACCTCGTGAGCGGCTGGACGGGCTTCGAGCCCGGCGGGGCGCGCGCGGTGGGCAATGACGCGTACTCCGAGGACAAGCACCCCGGTTACGCCTGGCCCACCTACGCCGAGCGGCTGGAGAAGGCCGGCCACTCCTGGCAGGTCTACCAGGAGTGGGACAACTTCACCGACAACAACCTGGAGTTCTACGCGAGCTTCAAGGCCGTCGCGCGGAAGGCGCTGGCCAGGGTCGAGGGCGTGCGGAACATGACCGCCTTCTACGACCGGCTCGCCGCCGCCGACGCGGCCGGCCGCAAGCAGCTCACGGATCTCCTCGAAGCGGGCGTGCGCGACCTGAGCGCGGGCGAGCGCAGCCTGTTCGAGCGGGCGCTGCGGCGCGGCGAGCCGGGCACGACGGCCACCGCGTTCGCCGCCGACGTCGCCGCCGGGACCCTGCCGAAGGTGTCCTACATCGTGCCGTCCGCCGCCGACTCCGAGCACCCGGGAGCCTCCTCCCCGGTCGCCAGCGCCACCCTCGTCTACAAGGTGCTCGACGCGCTCGGCAAGAACCCCGACGTGTGGCGGCACACCGCGCTCTTCCTCACCTACGACGAGAACGACGGCTTCTACGACCACGTGCCGCCGCCGGTGCCGCCTGCGGGAACGGACACCGAGTTCTGGCAGGGCAAGCCGACCGGCCTCGGTATCCGGGTGCCGATGGTGGTGATCTCGCCGTGGACGGTGGGCGGCTACGCCTGCTCGGAGGTGTTCGACCACACCTCCATCGTCCGGTTCATGGAGCGCTGGCTGGGCGTCCGTGAGCCCAACATCAGCGCGTGGCGCCGCACCGTCTGCGGCGACCTCACGTCCGCGTTCGACTTCTCGCGCCGCCGCCGGTTGCCCGAGGTGGAGCAGCCGGGCGCGATCCCGCCCTTCGACGGGCGCTGGCGGCCCAAGCCGCCGACCGACCAGCGGCTGCCCAAGCAGGAGCCGGGCACCCGGCCGGCCCGCCCGCTGCCGTACGGGCCGGACGCGGACGGCCGCCTGGACGCGGACGCGGCCGTCTTCCGGCTCGCGCTGCGCAACACCGGCCGCGCCAGCGCGCACCTGGCGCTGTACCCGTACGCCGACGAGTACGCCACGCCCCAGCACCGCGACCTGCCCGGCGCCGGACGCCACCAGCACGGGGTGGACAGGGCAGCCGCCGCGTACACGGAGCACGGGGCCGCGGAGCACGAGGCGCTGGCCGCCGGGCACGGCCGGGGACGGGGCCGGCACGAGCGGGGCGAGGCGTGGAACGTGCCGGTCAAGAACGGCGCGTACCGCTTCACCCTCACCGGGCCGGGCGGCTTCCGCCGCGAGTTCGCCGGCACCGCCCGCGGCGCCGCGGCGCGGGTCGCGGTCCGCACCCGGATCGACGAGCGCCGGCGCGAACTGCACCTGTCCCTGGAGAACGCCGGCGACGCCCCGCTGACCTTCACCCTCAAGCCGCTGGCCTACTCCGACGCCGCGCCGCGCACCGTCACCCTCGCCCCGGGCCGCACGCGCACCCTGCCGTTTTCGACGCGCGGCGCGCACGGCTGGTACGACCTGGCGCTCACCGTCGCGGAGGACGAGACCTTCCGCCGCCGTCTGATGGGGCACATCGAGAACGGGGCGGAGTCCGTGACGGGCTGAGGCCGGGTCGCGCCTCAGTCCCCGCGGCGAAAACGCCAGAGATCCCGTCAAGGTCACGGTTAACGGTCACCGTGGCCCAGTTGTGGGGTAACCCACAAAGCGGTCAAAGGATCTCCGCGGGCTGTCAGAGTGCTGCGCGGGACCCGCCGCTCCTTCGTCGGCAGGCGGCGGGCCCCGTGCCCACCCGTTCCCCGCGCACGCTGCCCAGCTCCGGCACCCACCGGTGGTGGGCGGTGCACAATCCGGAAGCGACCCAGCACTCCATGGCCGCACTCGCCCGGTGGTGCCTCAGGCGCCGCCTCGTCGTCATCGTGCTGTGGCTGGCCGTCCTCGCGGGCGCGGCCTCGGCCGCCGCCGTGGCGGGTTCCGCGTACTCCAACGACTACGACGTGCCGGGCACCGAGTCAGCGCGGGCCGCCGCGCTGGCGGCCAAGGCGTTCCCGGACCAGGCGGGCGACGGCGACCGCGTCGTCTGGCACACCGACCCGGGCCGCGAACCGGTCCGCTCCGCCACCGTCGAGGCCCGGATGACCGGCGTCCTCGACCGGATCGCCGACCTGCCCGGGGTGGCCGCCGTCGGCAGCCCGTACGCCGGGCCCGACGGAGCGCGCCAGATCAGCCCCGACGGGCACACCGCGTACGCGACCGTCACCTTCGAGCGGCCCGCCGACGACCTGCCGGCGAGCCAGCCGCGCGCCGTCGTGGACGCCGCGAAGGCCGCTGCGGGCGACGGGCTTCAGGTCGAGGCCGGGGGCAGCGCCATCGCGCTCACCGAGAAGCCCGACACGCACCTCAGCGAGTTGATCGGCATCGCCGTCGCCGCGGTCGTGCTCTTCGTCGCGTTCGGCTCGCTCGCCGCCAGCCTGCTGCCGATCATCACGGCCGTGGTGGCCGTGGGCACCGCCACGCTGGGCATCACCCTGCTCGGCCACGCCATGACCGTCGCCGACTTCGCGCCGATGCTCGGCATGCTCATCGGCCTCGGCGTGGGCATCGACTACGCGCTGTTCATCGTCACCCGACACCGCCAGGGGCTCAGGGCCGGACTGTCGGTGCCCGAGGCCGCCGAGCGCGCCGTGGCCACCACCGGGCGCGCCGTGGTCTTCGCCGGCGGCACCGTCTGCGTCGCCCTGCTCGGCATGCTCATCCTGCGCCTGAGCTTCCTGAACGGCGTGGCCATCGCCGCCTCGCTCACCGTCGTGCTGACCGTCGCCGCCTCCGTCACGCTGCTGCCCGCGCTGCTCGGAACCATCGGGCTACGGGCCCTCAGCCGCCGCGAACGGCGCCGGCTCGCCGCTGGCGTCCACCCGTCCGAGGCGCCCACGGGGCTCGCCGCCCGCTGGTCCGGGTTCGTCGAGCGCCACCCCCGGCTGCTCGGCGGTCTCGCCGCGGCCGTCATGCTCGTCCTGGCCCTGCCGACCCTCTCGCTCCACCTGGGCACCTCCGACCAGGGCAACAACCCCGTCGGATCGACCACGCGCCAGGCGTACGACCTCCTCGCCGGCGACGGCGCGAACGGCGACGACGCGGGCAGCCCCGACGCGGACGGCGGCGGCGCGGACGGCGGCGGCGCTGGCGCGACCGGCGGCGGCTCGAACGGGGCCGCCGGGGAAGCGGCGGCCGGAAGCGGCTTCGGGCCCGGCGTCAACGGGCCCCTGACGCTGGTCGCCCACCTCGACGGTGCGGCCGACCGGGTCGCCCTGAGCCGCCTGGAGGACGCCCTCCGGGACACCGAGGGCATCGCCTCCGTCCAGGGCCCCGCGTCCGCCGACGCGACCGCCCCCAGCAGCGGTGACACCAGCGTGATCACCGTCATCCCGGAGACCGCCCCGCAGTCCGAGCGGACCAGCGAACTGGTCGACCGACTCCGCACCGAGGTGATCCCGGCCGCCGAACGCGGCACCTCGCTGGAGGTTTACGTCGGCGGCCTCACCGCAAGCTACGACGACTTCGCCGAGGTCATCGTCGGCAAGCTGCCGCTGTTCGTGGGCGTCGTGGTCGGCCTCGGCTGCCTGCTCCTACTGCTGGCCTTCCGCAGCGTCGGCATACCCGTCAAGGCGGCGATCATGAACATCGCCGCCGTCGCCTCCTCCTTCGGCGTCATCGTCGCCGTCTTCCAGTGGGGCTGGGGCAGCGAGTTCCTGGGCCTGGGCCGGGCGGGACCGATCGAACCCTTCCTACCCGTGATCATGATCTCCGTACTGTTCGGCCTGTCGATGGACTACCAGGTGTTCCTGGTCAGCCGGATGTACGAGGAGTGGCGAGAAACCGGCGACAACCGCCGCGCCGTGCGCGTCGGACTGGCCGAGACCAGCCGGGTCATCAACTCGGCCGCCGTGATCATGATCGCCGTCTTCGCCGCCTTCGTCCTCAGCGGTGACCGCATCATCGCCATGTTCGGCATCGGCCTGGCCGTCGCCGTCGCCCTGGACGCCTTCGTGCTCCGTACGCTCCTGGTCCCGGCCCTGATGCACCTGCTGGGCGGCGCCAACTGGTGGCTCCCCGGCTGGCTCGACCGCTGGCTGCCCCGGCTCAGCATCGAGCCACCGGAGCGCGCGGAAGCGCCGGGGCGTGTGGAGGAGTTGGCGCAGCGCGCGAAGGCACCGGAGCACGCGGGCGCGCCGTAGTACGCGATGGCACCGGGGCGGCGTGCGGAGGCGCCGGGTGGCGTTCGGGGGGCCGGGCGGCGTTCGGGGGGCGTCGGTACGGGCTGACGGGTGCGTGCGGGCCGAGTGTTCGGATGGGCCGAGTGTTCGTGTGGGCCGAGGCGCCCGCGCCGTGCGGTGCCGTACGGCGCCGCACCGTCGGTGCTCGGGGACGTGCCGCGGTTCGCGGCGGCGGGTGTCGCACGGACGGGGCACGGAGCACGGAGCGGTGATCCTGCTCGGGGGCACGGGGCACGGGGCACGGGGCACGGGGCACGGGGCGGCGGCGGTGCGGCGCACGGGGCACGGGGCACGGGGCGTGGCCCGGCGACCCGCCGACCGCATCGCGTGACTGGTGAGACGAGTGCGGTGGGTGCGGTCGGTGTGCGGGGCACGCGGGCGGGCGGCGGAGCGTACGACGGGGCGCGGGGCGTCGAACGACGGTCGCCGACCACCCTAGGGTTGGCCCGTGCAGAGCCCCATGGACGACAGCGCGCCCCCGGGCCACCAGGCCCGGGCCCCCAAGCACACCGCGGCGCGGCCCACTCCGACCAACGTCGTGGGCCTGTCCCCGACGTTCACCGACCCGCTGTGGCGGATACCGGTCCGCCTGCGCCCCGTGGAAGTGGCCCTGCTGCGCACCGCGCCGCTACGGCGCCTGCACTTCGTCGCCCACGGCGGAGCCTCGACGCTCAGCACCCTCCAGTCGTACACCCGGCTGGAACACAGCCTCGGAGTACTCGCGCTGGTCGCGCACTTCCGCCCGGACGACGCGCCGCTCCGGGTCGCCGCGCTCGTGCACGACATCGGACACCTGCCGCTGAGTCACACCTTCGAGGGCATCGAAGGGCTCGATCATCACGCGATCGGCTTGCGGTTGCTGCGGGCCGACCCGGTCCGCCGCGTGCTGGCGAGCCACGGGGTGTGCGCCGACGCGGTCGCCGCCGCGCTCGCCGGAGAACCGCCGTCACCGCTCAGCAACCGCACCGGTCTGCTGCACCTCGACCATCTCGACTCGTACGTGCGCAGCGGTCGGGCCGCCGGGCGGCTCAAGACCGACCCCGCCGTGATGCTGTGCCGGATCGACCTCCGCGACTCCGTGGTCTCCACCGACCGCGAGACCGCCGCCACCCTCGTCGACCTGATCACCGCGGAGGCACGGCTGCACACCTCCTGGGACAACGTGGGCCCGACGTCGGTGGTCCGGCGCCTGGCCCGACAACTGCTCGACGCCACCCCCCTCACCCCCGACGAACTGGCCCGACTCACCGACCCGCAACTCTGGTCGGCGCTCGACGCGTGCGCCAGCACGCGGGCGGAGAGCGCCATGGTCCGGTACGAGCCGCACCGGCTGGAGGTCAGGGCCGGACACGCCCCCGACGAGCAGCACGGCTGGGACTTCTCGCTCCGCAAGACCTACCGCTCCGCGCCGCTGGTGGCCGGCCAGCGCATCGAGGCGGCGGCACCCGAACTGGCCGCGGAGTTGGCCGCCCTGGGCGCGCTGCCCACCACGTTCCGCGTCTGGTGGAGCTGAGCGAGCGCCGGCCCGTCGACGGCCCGCAACCGCTCGCCCCCCACGCCCCACGCCCCACGCCCTGACAGTCGCCCAGCGCGCCGCCTCCGCCTCACGCACGGCGCACCGTGCCCCGCCTCCGCCTCACGCTCCGTGCCCCGTGCCCCGTGCAGGATCACCGCTCCGTGCTCCGTGGCCCGGCCCCGTGCCCCGGCTAAGCCGTCCCCACCTCACTAAGCCGCCCCGCTAAGGCACCTCACCGTGCCCCCGGGCCCCGTCAGCCCCGCGGGGCCGGGAGACCTAAGGCCCCGGGACACGCGGAAATCAGGCACTCGCCCGATGTGGCCGACCCCTCTGAGTCGCGAAGGTGGAGGCACGACGAAGGCAGGCCGGAGCGGGGCTCACCAAGCCCCCGCCGCCCCTGCCGGACCACCACCCACCAGGAGAGCCCGATGTTCCACTACGAACTGCACCAGCTCCGCCAGCGCGACCTGGTCCATGAGGCCAGCAGCGACCGCCGTGCCCGCGAGGCCACCGGCCGCTTCGTCGCCCGCCGTTCTGCCGGCGACGAAGCGGAGGGGCGGGTGAGGCCGCCCAGAGGCCGCCGCGCGGTCCCACCGCGCCGCGCCACCGCCTGACGGGGCTCACTGACCCGACGCTCGCCCCGTCGCCCCGTACGGAGCCACCTCACCCCACGGCTCCGTACGGGGCACCCCCTTTCCCCGCCCCGTGCCACCGTGCCCCCCGGCAGGATCACCGCTCCGTGCCCCGTGCCCCGTGCCCCGTACGAGGCGTGCCCCGCGCCCCGCGCCCCGTACGAGGGGTACCGCCCAGCGCTCCGTGCCCCGTGCGGGGGCCCGCGCCCCCGCTCCGTCACCACCCGCGCCCCACGCCGCAAGGACGGCGCCCCGCGCCCCGATCGCCCCGCACCGTCATCGGAGTTCTGGCCATGTCCACCCCCGAGTCCGTTCCCGCGCCCCCCGGCAAGGGCGGACCCTCGCCCCGTCCTGGGTCTCGCCCCGGGCCCCGTACCGTCCCCCGGGCCGCGCTGCGCGACGTGCCGCCCCGTACGACGGAAGCCGGCACGGCGCCCCGGCCCGGCGCCGTCGCGTTCGGCGGAGCCGACGGCGCGTCGCACGTCGGCGACGGATTTCCCGCTGCGTTGTCGGACGTCTGTGCGATGCTCGGCTCTGTGAGTACCACGTCCGTCAGCCCGGTCTTCGTCGGCCGCACCGAGGAGCTGGGCGCGCTCTCCGACGCGCTCGGCCGCGCCGCCGCGCAGCAGCCCCAGGCGTTGCTGCTCGGCGGCGAGGCCGGCGTGGGCAAGACGCGGCTGGCCGAGGAGTTCCTGATCGCGGCCCGCGCGGCCGGCGCCCTCACGGCGCTGGGCGGGTGTGTGGAGATCGGCGTGGACGGCCTGCCGTTCGCGCCGATCTCCACCGTGCTGCGCGCGCTGCGCCGGCAGTTGGGGGAGGAGCTGGACCGCGCCGCCGCGGGCCAGGAGGGCGAGCTGGCCCGGCTGCTGCCCGAACTGGGGGAGACCGCGCCGGAGTCGCGGGACGAGGACGGCCGGGCCCGGCTGTTCGAGCTGACGGCGCGCCTCCTTGAGCGGCTCGCCACCGAGCGCACGCTGGTGCTCGTCATCGAGGACCTGCACTGGGCGGACCGCTCCACCCGCGAGCTGCTCGGCTACCTCTTCCGCTCCGTGCAGCGCGCGCGACTGGTCATCCTCGCCACGTACCGTTCCGACGACATCCACCGTCGCCACCCGCTGCGCCCCTTCATCGCCGAGATCGACCGCATGCGCACCGTGCGCCGCATCGAGCTGGCGCGCTTCAACCGCGCCGAGGTGCACGCGCAGATAGCGGGCATCTACGGCACCGAGCCCGACCGGCAGTTGGTGGACCGGGTCTTCGAGCGGACCGACGGCAACGCCTTCTTCGTCGAGGAGATCGCCCACAGCATCACCGACGGAGCCCAGTGCGGGCTCAGCGAGTCGCTGCGCGACCTGCTGCTGGTGCGGGTCGAGGCGCTGCCCGACGACGCCGAGCGGGTGGTGCGGATCGTGGCGGAGGGTGGCTCACGCGTGGAGCACGCGCTGCTCGCGGCCATCGCCAGGCTCGGCGAGGACGAGTTGATCGAGGCGCTTCGCGCCGCCGTCGGCTCCAACATCCTGCTCCCGACGGACGACGACAACGGCTACCGCTTCCGGCACGCCCTGGTCCGCGAGGCCGTCACCGACGACCTGCTGCCGAGCGAGCGCGCCCGGCTCAACCGGCAGTACGCGACGGCCCTGGAGGCCGACCCCGGGCTCGTACGGGAGGACGAGTACGAGGCGCGGCTGGCCAGCTACTGGTACTACGCGCACGACCCGGCCAAGGCGCTGCCCGCCGTGCTCGCCGCCTCCGTCAAGGCCCGCCGCCGGCACGCCTACGCTGAGCAACTGGGCCTTCTGGAGCGGGCCATGGAGCTGTGGGAGGACGTGCCGTCGGAGGTCAGGACGGCGCAGCGGCCGATGGACAAGGCGGGCGCCTATCCGGCCTGCGCCGTGCGGGAGGACGGCGCGCTGCGCCACCTGGACCTGCTCGCGGAGGTGGTCGTGGCCGCCCACCTGTCCGGGCAGCGCGAGCGGGCGCTGGCCATCACCAAGCGCGCGCTGCGCACGGTGGACGAGGCGCGGGACCCGCTGCGGGCCGCCTGGTTCTGGACCCAGCGCTCCAAGATCATGGAGGGGCTGGCGCGGGGCGACGGCTGGGCCGAGCTGAGCCGGGCCCAGGAACTGGTGCGCGGCCTGCCGCCGTCGGTGGTACACGCGGACGTGCTCGCCGCGGCGGCCGGCTGGCTCGCGGTGCACGAGCCGGGGCCGGACAGCTACACCGCCGCGGAGCGCGCCGTGGAGTTGGCCCGCCTCGTCGGCGCGGACGAGTTGGAACTGCACGCGCGGGTGACGCGCGGCAACCTCATGATCGACTCCGGTGACGTGGACGGCGGCCTGGCCGAGATGGCCGACGCCGCGGCCCGCGCCGTCGACGGCGGGTACATCAGCGTGATAGCCCGCTGCCACGTCAACCTCTCGTCGGCCCTGGAGGGCGTCGGCCGGTCGGCCGAGGCGGTCGAGGTCGCGCGCGAGGGCGTACGGACGGCGCAGCGCTTCGGGCTCGTGGACACCAAGGGCTGGACGTACGGGAACATGGCCGAGTCGCTGATCTCGCTGGGCCGTTGGGACGAGGCGCTGGAGGCCACGCGGAAGACGGAGCGGTTCGGCCAGGGCAGCAAGCCGCGTGGCGCCGCCGCGAGCCGGCGCGCACAGCTCGCGCTCCTGCGCGGCGAGTGGGCCGTGGCCCAGGAGCAGCACCTCGCCTCCCGCGAGTTCTACGGCACCCACGACCCGCAGCCGCAGTACACCATCACGCTCGCCCGGCACGCCCTGACGCTGGCCGCGCTCCACGGTGACATCCTCCGGGCCCGCGCCCTCCTGGCCGAGGCGCTGGACTTCGGCATCCCGGTCGGTACCCAGCGGTACGCCTGGCAGTTGTTGTTCGCCGCCGCCACCGCGGAGGCCGAGGCGCGCGGCCTGCCCGTCGCCGAGGCGGGCCGGGCCGAGGCGCTGGACCGCGTCCGCACGGCCGCGAAGCGGCTCGCCCAGCCCGTACCGATCTGGCGGGCGTACGGCCTGATGGTGGCCGCCGAACTGCTGCGCGCCGAGGACCGCGACACGCCCGCGCACTGGAGCGAGGTCGCCGCCGCCCTGGCCCCGCTGGACCGCCCGTACGAACTGGCCCAGGTCCGCTACCGCTGGGCCGCGGCCCGCCTCGCCGCGGGCGACGCCCCACCGGCGACCGCCGCGCACCCCGCGGCAGTGGTGCCGATGCCCTCGGCTTCGACGGCCCCCGCCGTCACCGCCCCGGGCGCCGATCACGCCGCCGAACCCGCCGTCGTCGGCTCCGCGCGCGAGCACGCCGCGTCCCTGCTGGCGCGGGCGTACGACACGGCGGACCGACTGGCCGCCCAGCCGTTGCGCGAGGCGATCACCCTCCTGGCGGCGCGCGCCCGGCTTCCGCTGCCGTCCACGGGCGCCGGTCGACCCCGCTCCGTCGGCGCGCCGGCCGGCACCGGTACCCGGCGGGCGGTCACCGCGGGCCACCCGGGACCCGAGCCGACCGACGGGGCCCACCTCGCACACGGCGCCCCGGAGCCCGCCGCGCGTACCGACGCGGGCCCGGCCACCGGCGCCCACGCCGAAGACCCGGCCGACGCCTTCCGGCTGACCCGGCGCGAGCGCGACGTGCTCCGTCTGGTGGCCGTCGGCCGGAGCAACCGGCAGATAGCCGAGGAGCTGTTCATCTCCCCGAAGACGGCCAGCGTCCACGTCTCCAACATCCTGTCCAAGCTGGAGGTCTCGGGCCGCGGCGAGGCGGCGGCCATGGCCCACCGGCTGCGCCTGGTGACCCCGGCGAATACGGCGTAGCCGCCTCCCGCGCCGACGGCGTACGCGCCGCGCCGGGGCCGGCGGGGCGCGTCAGCTCACCTTCAACCGGAGGATGCGGTCGTCCTGACCCTTCGGGTCGCCCCGCCCGTCCGTGTTGCTCGTGGTCAGCAGCAGGGTGCCGTCGTCCGACGCCTGAACGGTGCGCAGCCGCCCGTACTTCCCGACGAAGAACTCCTGCGGCTCCGCCACCGGCCGGGTGCCGTCCAGCGGAACGCGCCACAGGCGCTCGCCGCCGAGCGCCGCCATCCACACGGAGCCGTTCACGACGGCGATGCCGCTGGGCGACGCCTCACTGGTCTTCCACTGCTCCACCGGGTCCACGAAACCCTGCTCCGCGGCCTCGCCGTCCTTGCCCCTGCCCTCGACCTCGGGCCAGCCGTAGTTGCCGTCCGGCTTGATCAGGTTGAGCTCGTCCCAGGTGTCCTGGCCGAACTCCGCGGCCCACAGCCGCTTCTGCTTGTCCCAGGCCAGCCCCTGCACGTTGCGGTGACCGTACGAGTAGACGACCGAGTCGGGGGACGGGTTGTCCTCCGCCGGCTCCCCGTCCGGCGTCATCCGCAGGATCTTGCCGCCGAGCGACTCCTTGTCCTGGGCCAGCCCGCGGTCCCCGCTCTCGCCCGTGCCCACGTACAGCATCTTGTCCGGGCCGAACGCGATCCGCCCGCCGTTGTGGATGGTGCCCTTGGGGATGCCCTTGAGGATGGTGTCGGGCGCGCCCAACTGCTGCCCCGCGGGGCGCCTCTCGTCGTAGATCATGCGCGCGACACGGTTGTCCGACTCGGTCGTGAAGTACGCGTACAGCATGCGGTCCGCGCCGAAGGTGGGCGACACGGCGATCCCGAGGAGCCCGCCCTCCCCGCCGGGCGAGGCACCGGGCACCGAACCGAGCTCGGTCCGCTTGCCGTCGTCGCCCCCGATCCGCACCACCTTGCCCTCATCGCGCAGGGCCACCAGCAGATCGCCGTCGGGCAACTCGACGACGCCCCACGGCGCGCTCAACTTCTGCGCCACGGTGGCCACCACCTTCGCGGTGCCCTTCTTGGGCGGCGCGGAGTGCGAAGGACTCGCCGACGGCCCGTCACTGCCCTTTGTGGCCGACGACGACGGAGTGCCCGGAGTCCGCCCCAGGAGCGGGCCGTCACCGCCGTCGTCCGAGCAACCGGACACGAACAGCAGCGTGGCCGCGGCGAATGCGGCGGTAACACCGGTACGTCGCACGATGGTTTCCTTCCACTGAGCACGAGCAACTGGCCCGGGCGGCCCTGGCCCAGACGGCGAGTGAGGTCGGGACGCGACCCTGGTTCCTTATACACCGTGCCCTGCTCACCACCGCTGCCACACGGACTGGCGGGATGCCGGAGGGTCACCTCCTGCCGCCTGGCCTGGTGTGCGTACGACGGCTCGCGGGAGTATCCACTCTTCGAGAGAGGAGAAATCACGTGCACATTGAGCAGCTTCGCCAGCAAGAGGTGAGAAGGCTGCTGGGTATCTCCTACACCTCGAACGACGATCCCGCGGAAAAGGCGCTTGAGGCCGTGGAGCTGGTCACAGAGAGCGGTTCCATGGTTTTCACCTCGGGAACAGACTGGTCTCTGCGGATCGAGCAGGGTAGCTGGCCAGAACTACCGACGTGGTGCTATCCACCTCCGTGCTGGTCCTTCTCGGACATCGTCACCTCAAGCGCGAAACTGGGGAGAGTACGCGAGGTGCTGCCCTTGCTCAATCGATACTCCGAGCTCACCGGAGCCCGCCTGTCCTTCGACGGCGGGGTTGCTCTGTCCGTGCACGCGGGTGAGCAGTTCACCATGGAGGTCGCGGAGGGCTTGCCGGGTGGCACTCCAGCCAAGAACGCGTTCAATCCGCCAGGAACCAGGCACGCTCGGCACCAAGCGAGGTAAGGGGCCATGGACGGAGCAGGAGTGCGGACGCTCGCCGGTCTCGTGCGCTGCGAAGCAGCCCATGAGCCATCCGACAGGGGGAAAGCAGCCAGACGGCGAAACCGCCTCCTGTCCCCCCACACCAGCGAACCCGGCCAGGCCGCTCCACGCACCCGCCCACCACCGCGCACCCGACCCACCCCCGCCGTCCGGCGCAACGCCCAGCCCCACGACCGCTCAGTCCCACGACCCCCGCGCCGGCGGCAGCGCGGCGATCTCCGCCAGGTCCTGCTCGGTCAGGCGCAGCCGCTCCGCGTCCGCGTTCTCCGTGGCCCAACGTTCCTTCTTGGTGCCGGGGATCGGCACGATGTGCCGCCCCCGGGTGAGCAGCCACGCCAGCGCCACCTGGGCCGCCGTGGCTCCGTGGCGTTCCGCCACCCGGCGCAGGCCCACGACGATCGGCTGGTTGGCGGCCATCATCTCGCCCGTGAAGCGCGGGTGGCGGGCGCGTACGTCCTCCGGTTCGAAGCCCTGACCGGGCGTCAGCGTGCCGCTGAGGTAGCCGTTGCCCAGCGGCATCGCGGCGAGCACGCCGACGCCACGCGAGGCGCACCACGGCACGAGCGTGTCCAGGGCCTCCGGCGACCACACCGACAGCTCGGCCTGTACACAGCTCACCGGGAACACCTGCTGGACCCGTTCGAGCTGGCGGATGGTCGCGTCGTGCAGTCGCGCCGGGGCCGTTGCCCCGGCGCGTGCTCCGGCGCGTCGCAGTTGACCGCGCGCTCCTACGGCGCACAGCCCCAGCGCCCGCACCTTGCCGGCCGCGACGAGTTCCGCCATGGCGCCCCAGGTCTCCTCGATGGGCACCTCGGGGTCGGCCCGGTGGAGCTGGTAGAGGTCGATCCGGTCCGTCTGGAGCCGGCGCAGCGAGGCGTCGCAGGCCCGCTTGACGTAACCGGGGCGCCCGTTGGCGACGACGTGTTGTTCCCCGACGAGCAGTCCGCACTTGGTCGAGACGAAGGCTTCGGCGCGCCGCTCCTTGAGCACCCGTCCGACGAGCAGCTCATTGGTGAAGGGGCCGTACATGTCGGCGGTGTCCAGCAGGCTGACGCCGCGGTCGAGCGCGGCGTGCACGGTGCGCAACGAGCTCTCGCCGCTCTGCTGCGAGCTGGTGTACGCCCAGTTCATGGGCATGCACCCGAGCCCGATGGCGCCCACCGACAGCGCCCCCGCACCGATTGTCCTGCGCTCCACCTGCCCGCACCCCTCCCGTGCCGGCCCCCAACGTAACGTCTGCGCGTCGGTGCCTTTCGCATAGCCTCCTGTCATGCCTGCATATGACAGTGAAACGGTGCGCCCCGTGGTGTGGCTGCCCCTCCCGGCCGAGGACATCGACGACCTGCCGGAGGGCTTGGAGTACGCCTTCTGGGACGCGGGGGACGAGTACCCGACGGACCCGGCCCGCTGCGTCTTCTACTGCGTCCCGTACATGAAGGGCGCGGAGCCCTCCGTACGGCCGCTCGCCCAGATGTCCCGGGTGCGGGTCGTGCAGACGCTCACCGCGGGTATCGACCACATGGAGTCAGGGCTGGCCTCGTTGCCGCCCGGCGCCCAGTTGTGCAACGCGCGCGGTGTCCACGACGCGAGCACCGCCGAGCTCGCGCTGACGCTCACGCTGGCTGCGCTGCGTGACATCCCGGGGTTCGTACGGGCCCAGGACGCGGAGCGCTGGAGCACTGCGTTCCGGCCAGCGCTCGCCGACCGTTCTGTGCTGATTGTCGGGTACGGCGCGATCGGTTCGGCGATCGAAGACCGGCTCACGCCCTTCGAGTGTGCGCGGGTGACGCGCGTCGCGCGCTCCGCCCGCGAGACCGAGCGCGGCCCCGTGCATCCACTCGCGGCGCTGCCCGAGCTGTTGCCCGACGCGGATGTGGTGATCCTGGCGCTGCCGCTCACCGAGGCGACTCGTTCCCTGGTCAGCACCGGTTTCCTGGGGCGGATGAAGGACGGGGCGCTGCTGGTGAACGTCGCCCGCGGCGCGATCGTGGACACCAAGGCCCTGCTCGCCGAGTTGGAGACGGGCCGGCTGCGGGCCGCGCTCGACGTCACCGACCCGGAACCACTGCCGCCGGGCCACGCGTTGTGGCACGCTCCAGGGGTCCTCATCACTCCGCACGTGGGCGGCCCGTCATCTGCCTTTCTGCCGCGTGCCCGGCGGTATCTGCGGGATCAACTGCATCGGTTCGTAGCCGGTGATCCCCTGCACAACGTGGTCGTGACGGCTGGCTGAAACGCGGCCAAGCAGTACCCGGAATGCACACTTCCGGCACACTGCGAAATCACGTGATTGCTCAAAGTGTTGACGACCCCCTCCCCGGTTACGCTGTGTAGATGACCTATGTCCCTGAGTGACTAATCTGGTGTATCGTCCGGAACGGGGACCCACGCCACGAAACGCACGGCGTGCGTGACGGACCGGAACCGAGGGGGGCGACGGGCGATGTACGGCCAATGGATGAACAACCCGACGCGGCTCACGCGTCGATCACTACACAGCCTGGCGAACCGCAGCGCGGCGATTCGCGAGCTGACGGCGGTGCCGTCGTGAGCGCCTGGGCGGCGGTGCTCGCCCGCCCGGGGGCGGCGGACGGTGGCGCCGGGATGGTGCACCAACTACTGCTGACCCTCGTGTGCGCCGGCTACGCGGCGGGGTCGGTCCTGGGCTGGGGATCGCGCGAACTGGCTACGATCATGGGCGACTTCGGACTCTGCGCCGCGGCGCTGGCCGCCGCGGTCTCGTGCTTCGTCTACGCGCGCTCATGCTCCGGCCCCTCCCGGCCGGCGTGGTACATGTTCGCCGCCTCCTCGCTGATGGCGGGCCTGGGCAACGGCGTATGGGGATGGTACGAGGTGGTGCGGGGGCAGCCGGTGCCCCCGGTGTCGCTCGCCGACTTCTGCTTCCTGCTGTTCGCGCCGCCCGCCATCGTGGGACTGCTGGTGCTCGCCAAGCGCCCGGTCAACCGCGCCGGGTGGCTGTGCCTGAGCCTCGACTCCTGGCTCATCGCCGGCTCGCTGCTGACCCTCTCGTGGAGCCTGGCGCTGGCGCACACGGCCAGCTTCGACGGCGAGAGCGTCGCGCGCACCGCCCTCTCGCTGGCCTATCCGCTGCTGGACATCGCGCTGGTCAGCGTCGTACTCGCGGTCCACTTCCGGCGCTCGTCGGCCAACCGCTCCGCGGTCAACACCGCCATCGGCGCCCTCGCGCTGACCGTCCTGTGTGACGCGCTGTTCACCTCGCCACTGCTGCGGCAGCAGTACAACTCGGGCCAACCGCTGGACGCGGGCTGGTTCGCGGGCTCGCTGCTGCTGGCCTACGCGCCGTGGGCGTCGGCCCGCTCCAACGCGGAGTGGGAGCGCCCGCGCCGGCCGCAGCCCGCCGGGCGCCCCATCGCCAACTCGCTGACCGCCCTGACGCCCTACCTGGCCGCCAGCGTCTGCGTACTGGGGATCATCTACAACGTGCTCAACGGCCGGGCCGTGGACCAGGTCGTGCTCTTCACGGGCTGCACCGTCGTCCTCGCCCTGGTGGTACGGCAGGCCATCATGCTGATGGACAACATCACCCTGACCCAGGAGCTGGCGCAGAAGGAGAACCACTTCCGCTCCCTGGTGCAGGGGTCGAGCGACGTCATCATGATCGCCGCGCCCACCGGCGTACTGCGCTACGTGAGCCCGGCGGCCTCCGGCGTCTACGGCCGCGACGCCGAGGAGCTGACCGGCTCCGAGCTGGCGTCGCTCATCCACCCCGAGGACCTGGGCTCGGTCGTGCACGAGGTGCGCAGGTTCCTGGCCGCGGCTCCCAGCCAGGAGCCCACCACCCGCATCGAGTGCCGGTTCCGCTCCGGCAACGGCGACTGGCTGAACGTCGAGTCCACGATCAACCGGCACCACGGCGGGCTGATCCTCAACAGCCGCGACGTCACCGAGCGCGTCCGGCTCCAGGCCCAGCTCCAGCACAACGCCGAGCACGACCCGCTCACCGACCTGCCCAACCGCGCCCTGTTCACCCACCGGGTGCGACAGGCGCTCGGCGGCAGGCGGCGCACCGACCCGGGCACCGCGGTGCTCTACATCGACCTCGACGGCTTCAAGGCGGTCAACGACACCGTCGGCCACCAGGCGGGCGACGAACTGCTCGTGCAGGCCGCCCGCCGCCTCCAGGAGTCCGTGCGCGCCGGCGACGTCGCCGCCCGGCTCGGCGGCGACGAGTTCGCCGCGCTCATCATGGGCGACGGCGGCCCCGACCAGGCCGCCCACGAGTACCGCGTGCACGACATCGCGGAGCGGCTGCGCATCGCCCTGTCCCGCCCGTACCGCGTGCAGGGCACGGAGGTGCGGGTGGCCGCCAGCATCGGCGTCGCCTTCGCCGAGCCCGGCATCAGCCCGGGCGACCTGATGCGCAACGCCGACCTCGCGATGTACCGGGCGAAGTCCGCCGGCAAGAACCGGGTCGAGCTGTACGCGCCGCAGATGCAGGCGGACGTGGCCCGCCGGGCCGAGATGGCGACGCGGCTGCGCACCGCGCTCAAGGACGGCGAGTTCGTGCTGCTGCACCAGCCCATCGTCGACGTCAACAACGGGCGCGTCACCGCCGTCTCCGCGCAGCCGCGCTGGCGCTCCGCGCAGGGCATCCTGTTCACGCCGGCCGAGTTCCTCCGCGTCACGGGCACCGGCCACAGCGACGGGCGAGGCGGTGGCGAGGACGCCGCGCGCAGCGCCGAGCTGAGCCGCTGGACGCTGGAGGAGGCCATTCGGCAGGCGGCCCGCCGGCGTCGCGCCGGGCACGGCGTCGCGGTCTCGGTGCGCCTGCCCGCGAGCCAGTTGGCGGACAAGGCCATTCCGCCCAAGACGGTGGAAAGCCTGCTCGCCGAGCACGGCCTCCCGTCCGGCAGCTTGATCATCGAATTGTCCGAAAGTGACTCCCGCAAGCCGCTGGAGGACCTGGAGCACCGGCTGATGGCGCTGCGCCGGTTGGGCGTACGCATCGCGCTGGACGGGTTCGGCAGCGGGTACGCCGCGATCAACGCCCTGCGCAAGCTCCCCATCGACCTGGTCAAGCTCGATCAGAGCCTGGTCGAGGGCGTGCTGGAGTCGGCCAGGCTCTACAAGATCACCGCCGGCCTGCTGCGGATCGCCAGCGACCTGGGCACCCAGGTGATGGCCGAGGGCGTCGACCTCCCCGAGCAACTGGCCGCCCTGCGGGCCATGGGCTGTACGCACGCCCAGGGCACGGTCTTCTGCGGCCCGCTGGACGAGCACCGGCTGCGCCGCGCGCTCACCGTGGGCGACTACCCGCTGCCGCGCCCGGAGCCGCGTCTCACGGCCCGCTCCGGCGTCCTCGCCGAGGTCCGCCCGCCCGAGCAGCGGTCCGAACCGCCGGCGCTCGTGGGCGGCGCCATGCCGGTGCGGTACAGCGGATCGCACGGGACGCGGCGCCACGAGTCGCTGGCGCATACGCCGTTGCGTTCAAATAATGAGACGCCCGTCCCACCCACTTGACACTCCCTAGGCGACGGGGGGAGGGTCAGAGCCATGCGCACCCGAATTCTCGTACTTGGACAGCGCGTCGGCTGAGCAGGGCCACAAAGGCCCTGCGGACCTCCTCCCGACGCGCTCCCCTCGATTGCCTCACGGCACGAGGGGTTTTTTGTTGCACTGACGCACTTTCCACCCCCGCACCACCCCTCATCTTCGAGAAGAGAATGCCGATGACCGAGCAGGCCACCGGGGCTCCCCACCCCCAGCCGCGGGCCCGAAACGGACAGCAGTCCGTCACCCCTGAGGACGTCACGGGCGCGCAGTCCCTCATTCGTTCGCTTGAGGAGGTCGGAGCAGACGTAGTCTTCGGAATTCCCGGCGGGGCGATTCTGCCCGCGTACGACCCCATGATGGATTCATCGCGGGTCCGGCACGTGCTGGTGCGTCACGAACAGGGCGCGGGACATGCCGCGACGGGATATGCGCAGGCGACCGGAAAGGTCGGGGTGTGCATGGCGACCTCCGGCCCCGGAGCGACCAATCTGGTGACCCCGATCGCCGACGCGCACATGGATTCCGTGCCGCTGGTCGCCATCACGGGACAGGTGGCCTCGAAGGCCATTGGTACCGACGCCTTTCAGGAGGCGGATATCTGCGGCATCACCATGCCGATCACCAAGCACAACTGGTTGGTGACGGACGCGGACGATATCCCGCGGACCATCGCGGAGGCGTTCCACGTGGCCTCGACGGGCCGCCCGGGCCCGGTCCTGGTGGACATCGCGAAGGACGCGTTGCAGGCGCGGACGCGGTTCTCCTGGCCGCCGCAGACGGACCTGCCCGGGTACCGGCCGGTGACCAAGCCGCACGCCAAGCAGATCCGGGAGGCCGCGCGGCTGATCACGCAGGCGAGGCGACCGGTGCTGTACGTGGGCGGCGGCGTCCTCAAGGCGCGGGCCAGCGCCGAGTTGCGGGTGCTGGCGGAGCTGACCGGGGCGCCGGTGACCACCACGCTGATGGCGCTCGGCGCCTTCCCGGACGGCCACCCGCAGCACCTGGGGATGCCCGGGATGCACGGCACGGTGGCCGCGGTGACGGCCCTGCAGAAGGCGGATCTCATCGTCGCGCTCGGCGCCCGGTTCGACGACCGGGTGACGGGGCGGCTGGATTCCTTCGCGCCGCTGGCGAAGGTGGTGCACGCGGATATCGACCCGGCCGAGATCGGAAAGAACCGCCTGGCCGACGTGCCGATCGTGGGAGACGCGCGGGAGGTGATTTCCGACCTGGTGACCGCGGTGCGCGCCGAGCACGCGGCCGAGGGCCGGGTCAGCGATCTGGCCGCGTGGTGGGCGGATCTGGACCGGTGGCGCAAGACGTATCCACTCGGCTATGACCTGCCGTCGGACGGGAGTCTGTCGCCGCAGCAGGTGATTGAGCGCATTGGGCAGTTGGCGCCGCAGGGCACCGTTTTCGCGGCGGGTGTCGGGCAGCACCAGATGTGGGCCTCGCATTTCATCCAGTACGAGGAGCCGGCGACCTGGCTGAACTCGGGCGGGGCCGGCACGATGGGATACGCGGTGCCGGCGGCCATGGGCGCGAAGGCCGGTCGGCCGGAGCGTACGGTGTGGGCGATCGACGGTGACGGTTGTTTCCAGATGACCAACCAGGAACTGGTCACCTGTGCGCTGAACGACATTCCCATCAAGGTCGCCATCATCAACAACGGCGCCCTGGGCATGGTCCGGCAATGGCAGACCCTGTTCTACAACCAGCGCTATTCCAACACGGTGCTGCATTCCGGCCCCGGCGAAGGCGGAGACGAGGGAAAGCCGACCGGAACCCGCGTGCCGGACTTCGTGAAACTGGCCGAGGCCATGGGGTGCGTGGGACTGCGCTGCGACGACCCGGCTCAGCTCGACGCCGTCATCGAGAAGGCCAACGCGATCAACGACCGCCCCGTGGTGGTGGACTTCATCGTCCACGAGGACGCCATGGTCTGGCCGATGGTCGCGGCGGGGACCTCCAACGACGAGGTCATGGCCGCCCGCGGGGTCCGTCCCGACTTCGGCGACAACGAAGACGACTGAGCACCAGGCCGAGCGCAAGCCGAGAAGAGAGAGACCCATGTCCAAGCACACGCTCTCCGTTCTGGTGGAGAACACCCCCGGCATCCTCGCCCGGATCGCCGCGCTGTTCTCGCGCCGCGGGTTCAACATCGACTCCCTCGCCGTGGGCGTCACCGAGCACCCCGACATCTCCCGCATCACCATCGTGGTCAACGTCGAGGAACTGCCCCTGGAGCAGGTCACCAAGCAGCTCAACAAGCTCGTCAACGTGCTGAAGATCGTGGAGCTGGAGGACAGTTCGGCCATCC
Source organism: Streptomyces sp. MGP-BFMKR1 (assembly GCF_057766585.1). Taxonomy (NCBI): domain Bacteria; kingdom Bacillati; phylum Actinomycetota; class Actinomycetes; order Kitasatosporales; family Streptomycetaceae; genus Streptomyces; species Streptomyces sp. MGP-BFMKR1. The sequence goes on along the minus strand of NZ_CM173408.1, from coordinate 2,265,490 downwards.
ACCGCGAACTCGTTCTGGTGAAGGTCAGGGCCGACAACGAGACGCGCTCGCAGGTGGTGGAGATCGTCCAGCTCTTCCGGGCCAAGACCGTGGACGTCTCCCCGGAGGCCGTCACCATCGAGGCCACCGGCGGCAGCGACAAGCTGGAGGCCATGCTCAAGATGCTGGAACCCTTCGGCATCAAGGAGCTGGTGCAGTCCGGCACCATCGCCATCGGGCGGGGCGCGCGCTCCATCACGGACCGGAGCCTGCGCGCCCTCGACCGCTCCGCGTAACGGGCCACCGCGCCCGCCCCGTACCCCGGGGACGGCACGGTGCCACCCGCCGCCACCGCGCTCCGCGTACCACCGCGCACGCGCCCCGAGTCCGCGCGCCAGGCCGGCCGCGTCCGCCCCACCCCGGCGGATTCCGGCCGGCCCGCGGGACCGGATAGCGAGACCCCCAACCCTTCCCCCGCCCAGCCGTCATACGGTGGGTCGCACCACCCAGAAGCTAGGAGATACCCGAAGTGGCCGAGCTGTTCTACGACGCCGACGCAGACCTGTCCATCATCCAGGGCCGCAAGGTCGCGGTCCTCGGTTACGGCAGCCAGGGTCACGCCCACGCGCTGTCCCTGCGCGACTCGGGCGTCGACGTCCGGGTCGGCCTGCACGAGGGCTCGAAGTCCCGGGCCAAGGCGGCGGAGCAGGGCCTGCGCGTGGTGACCCCCGCCGAGGCCGCCGCCGAGGCCGACGTGATCATGATGCTGGTGCCCGACCCGATCCAGGCCACGGTCTACGAGGAGTCGGTCAAGGACCACCTCAAGGAGGGCGACGCGCTCTTCTTCGGCCACGGCCTGAACATCCGGTACGGCTTCATCAAGCCCCCGGCCGGCGTCGACGTCGCCATGGTCGCCCCGAAGGGCCCGGGCCACCTGGTGCGCCGCCAGTACGAGGAGGGTCGCGGCGTGCCGTGCATCGCGGCCGTCGAGCAGGACGCCACCGGCAAGGGCTTCGCCCTGGCCCTGTCGTACGCCAAGGCCATCGGCGGCACGCGGGCCGGCGTCATCAAGACGACCTTCACCGAGGAGACCGAGACGGACCTCTTCGGCGAGCAGGCCGTGCTCTGCGGTGGCGCGAGCGCGCTGGTCAAGGCGGGCTTCGAGACCCTGGTCGAGGCCGGCTACCAGCCGGAGATCGCCTACTTCGAGTGCCTGCACGAGCTGAAGCTCATCGTGGACCTGATGTACGAGGGCGGCCTGGAGAAGATGCGCTGGTCGGTCTCGGAGACGGCCGAGTGGGGCGACTACGTCACCGGCCCGCGCATCGTCAACGACGCCACCAAGGCCGAGATGAAGAAGGTCCTCGGCGAGATCCAGGACGGCTCCTTCGCCAAGAACTGGATGGCCGAGTACCACGCGGGCCTGCCGAAGTACAACGAGTACAAGAAGGCCGACCAGGACCACCTCCTGGAGACCACGGGCAAGGAGCTGCGCAAGCTCATGAGCTGGGTCGACGACAACGAGTAAGCGCGCCACCGGCGCGGGCGTGGGCGCGCGGTGCCGGGAGACACCCCGGCGCCGCGCGCCCGCGCCACGTCCGCCCCGCCAGCCGGCCACCGCGCGCCGCGGCCCCGGCGCGCGGCGGGGGCGGGCGGCCCGGCCTGGCCACGTCGCGCCGGGCCCCACGTCGCCCCAGGTCACGAGCGTGACCGGGGCCGCAGAGGGGGCGCCGGCCCGCGGCCGGGCGGCGGATGTGAGCCGCCCTTGACGACGTTGTCCAGAGGGCCCGCTCAGAACCGGGCGATGTTGCGCGACGGCGCGAGACGCGGGCCCGTACGCCACTACACTGCTTCCACAAGCGCGTCAGGCTCACAGCGTCGTGCGTCTTCCACGCGGCTGACCCCTTCACCGCCTTCGGCCGTCGGGACGGCCGTCCGCAAAGGACTAGTGAGGACTGAGACCACGTGAGCACTGCCAAGCCCAGCAAACCTGTCGTACTCATCGCTGAAGAACTCTCGCCCGCCACCGTCGACGCCCTCGGCCCCGACTTCGAGATTCGGCACTGCAACGGTGCGGACCGGGCCGAGCTGCTCCCCGCCGTCGCCGACGTGGACGCCATCCTCGTACGCAGTGCCACCAAGGTGGACGCCGAGGCGATCGCCGCCGCCCGCAGGCTCAAGGTCGTCGCCCGTGCCGGCGTGGGCCTGGACAACGTCGACGTCGCCGCCGCCACCAAGGCGGGCGTGATGGTCGTGAACGCGCCGACCTCCAACATCGTCACCGCCGCGGAGCTGGCGTGCGGCCTGATCGTCGCGACCGCGCGCAACATCCCGCAGGCCAACACCGCCCTGAAGAACGGCGAGTGGAAGCGGAGCAAGTACACCGGCGTCGAGCTGAGCGAGAAGACGCTCGGCGTGGTCGGCCTCGGTCGCATCGGCGTGCTGGTCGCGCAGCGGATGTCCGCCTTCGGCATGAAGATCGTCGCCTACGACCCCTACGTACAGCCCGCGCGAGCGGCGCAGATGGGGGTCAAGCTGCTGTCGCTGGACGAGTTGCTCACCGTCTCCGACTTCATCACCGTGCACCTGCCGAAGACCCCCGAGACGCTGGGGCTGATCGGCGACGAGGCGCTGCACAAGGTCAAGCCCGAGGTGCGCATCGTCAACGCGGCGCGCGGCGGCATCGTCGACGAGGCGGCGCTGGCCTCGGCGCTGAAGGAGGGCCGGGTAGCGGGCGCGGGCCTCGACGTGTACGCCACCGAGCCGTGCACGGACTCGCCGCTCTTCGAGTTCGACCAGGTCGTGGCGACCCCGCACCTGGGGGCCTCGACGGGTGAGGCGCAGGAGAAGGCGGGCATCGCGGTCGCCAAGTCGGTGCGCCTCGCGCTCGCCGGCGAGCTGGTTCCGGACGCGGTCAACGTGCAGGGCGGTGTGATCGCCGAGGACGTGCGTCCGGCGCTGCCGCTGGCCGAGAAGCTCGGCCGGATCTTCACCGCGCTGGCGGGCGAGGTCGCGGTCCGTCTCGACGTGGAGGTCTACGGCGAGATCACCCAGCACGACGTGAAGGTGCTCGAACTCTCCGCGCTCAAGGGCGTGTTCGAGGACGTCGTGGCGGAGACCGTCTCGTACGTCAACGCGCCGCTGTTCGCGCAGGAGCGCGGGGTCGAGGTGCGGCTGACGACGAGCTCCGAGTCGCCGGACCACCGCAACGTGGTGACCGTGCGCGGCACCCTCTCGGACGGTCAGGAGGTGTCCATCTCGGGCACGCTGGCCGGCCCCAAGCACCAGCAGAAGATCGTCGCGGTGGGCGAGCACGACATCGACCTCGCGCTCGCCGACCACATGGCGGTCCTGCGCTACAGCGACCGCCCCGGCGTGGTCGGCACCCTGGGCCGGGTCCTCGGCGAGGCCGGGATCAACATCGCGGGCATGCAGGTCTCCCGGTCGACGGCGGGCGGCGAGGCGCTCGTCGCGCTGACCGTGGACGACAGCATTCCGGCGACCGTGATGGGCGAGATCGCCGTGGAGATCGGCGCGACGTCGGCCCGCGCGGTCAACCTCACGGACTGACGGCGGGACTCCCCGCGGGGCCGCACGGCGCGAGCCGGGACCCGCGGGCGTCCGCGACACAGGCGGCCGGCGAGCGCGCGCCGACGGGGCTCGGCCCCGGTCGCGGCGCGCGGTGTCCGCGCCGGTCGACGGGCTCGTACGGGCTGGTCAGTGGGGGTGTACGCGTATACCGGGAAGCCGGGCCCGCACCGCGATGACGGTGCGGGCCCGGTTTTTTTCTCTCACTTACTCAACAGGTGATGAATTTATGCGCGGCAAGCCCTACGCTGATGGAAGTGGAGAAAAACCATCCATCTACGGGATGTGTGTGCCCTGCTGCCCCGCGTAGGCGAACGCCCTCCGCGCCGCGCCCGCCGCCACCGCCCGGCCCACCGAGGAGGAACCCGTGACCCCCGACCGCGCTCCCACCGCCGGCACGGAGCCGCCGCGCATGCGGGCCGACGCGCGGCGCAACCGCGAGCAGATCCTGCGCGCGGCCCGAGAGATCTTCGCCGCCCAGGGCCCGGACGCGCCGCTGGACGAGATCGCCCGCCGCGCGGGCGTCGGCGTCGCCACCCTCTACCGGCGCTTCCCCGACCGCACCGACCTGATCCGCGGCGTGGCCATCGACGTGCTCACGGCCCTCGGCGAAGCCGCACTGGCCGCGCGCGACGCCGAGGTCGAGCCCTTTGAGGCGCTGCGCACCTTCATGCACGCGGCGCTCGACCTCAAACTGGGCTCCGTCATGCCCGCGCTCATCGGGCGGCTGGAGGTCGACGACGTACTCGACGGCGTACGGCAGGACGCCGCCGACCCGGTACAGGAACTGGTCACCCAGGCCCAGGCGGCCGGCACGCTCCGCCCCGACGTGCGCTTCGGCGACCTGCCCCTGATGCTCATGCGCATCTCCCGACCCCTGGCCGGCGGACAACTCGCCGAAGACGGCGACCTGGCCCACCGCCAACTGGAGATCTACCTCGACGGCCTCCGCGCCCCGGGCACCTGCGACCAGCGGGCCACGCTCCCCGGGCCCGCCGTCGACCTCGGCTGGTTCAAGCGGATCAGAACACGACTGATCGGCCACCAGCCCCCGTCACGCCCACGGGCCTGACCCACACACCGCACCGCTCGCTCCTGAGAGAGGCACCACCATGTCCGTCAGCGACCGCAGGCCAGGCGGCTCCTTCCCGGAGCCCGAGCCGGCGCCCGGCGCGGCCCGGGGAACCACGGCCGCGCCCACCGACCAGCCCCCGACGGGCGCCCACCCACGACGCTGGCTCGCCCTGCTCTTCATCGGCATGGCCCAGTTGATGATCGTGCTCGACATCACGATCGTGAACATCGCCCTGCCCTCCGCGCAGCGCGACCTCGCCATCTCGGCGGGCGACCGGCAGTGGGTCATCACGGCCTACACCCTCGCCTTCGGCAGCCTGCTCCTCTTCGGCGGGCGCATAGCCGACTACACGGGGCGCCGACGCGCCTTCGTCATCGGCCTGTTGGGGTTCGCCGGCGCGTCGGCGCTCGGCGGCGCGGCGGAGAACCTCGGCATGCTGCTCGCCGCCCGCGCCCTCCAGGGCGTCTTCGCCGCACTGCTCGCCCCGTCCGCGCTCTCGCTCCTGGCCGTCATGTTCACGGAAGCGAAGGAACGCGCCAAGGCGTTCGGCGTCTTCGGCGCCATCGCCGCGGGCGGCGGGGCCCTCGGCCTCGTGCTCGGCGGCCTGCTCACCGAGTACCTCGACTGGCGCTGGTGCCTGTACGTGAACGTGCCGATCGCCGTCGCCGCCGTCTTCGGCTGGTACGCGCTGCCCGCCGACACCCGCACCGGCGGCGGCCGGGCCCGCTTCGACATCCCCGGCGTGCTGCTGGCCGTCAGCGGCCTGGTGGCCGTGGTGTACGGCTGCAGCGAGGCGGAGGCGGACGGTTGGGGCTCCGGCCGCGTCCTCGGCCTGCTCGCCGCGGGCGTCCTGCTCCTCGCCGTCTTCGTCGTGGTGGAGCGGCGGGTCAGCACGCCGCTGCTGCCGCTGCGCGTGGTCCTCGACCGGACCCGCGGCGGCGCCTACCTGGCGGTGGGCCTGGCGATGGTCGGCATGTTCGCGATGTTCCTGTTCCTCACCTACTACCTGCAGACCGTCAAGGACTACTCGGCGGTCGTCACCGGAGTGGCCTTCCTGCCGCTGACCGCGGGCGTGCTGCTCGGCGCGGGCGGCATCGCCACGCGACTGCTGCCCAAAGTCCCGCCACGGGCGTTGGTGGCACCGGGGCTGCTGCTCGCCGCGGCGGGCGCGGCCTGGCTGATCCCGCTGGAGCCGGACAGTTCGTACGCGGCGGGGGTACTCCCCGCGGAACTGCTGGTCGGCATGGGCATGGGCCTGGTGATGGCCCCGGCGATGAACTACGCCACGCACGGCGTGCGCCCCGAGGACACCGGCATCGCCTCCGCCTCGGTCACCACGGCCCAGCAGATCGGCGGCTCGATCGGCACCGCCCTGCTCAACACGATCGCCGCCAGCACCACGTCCGACTACCTCAGCGCGCACCGGCCGCCCACCCCGGACGTCGCCAGGCAGGCCCTGACGGAGGGGTTCTCGGACGCGTTCGTCGCGGCCTCGCTGATCCTCGTCGCGGCGGCGGCCGTGGTCGGCGCCCTGATGAACACCCCGCGCCCGAGCCGCGATGCCAACGCCCGAACCGATGCCCAACCCATGGCACCGCACCTGGGCTGACGAGACCGCCGGCGGCCCCCCGGGGCGGGGACCACCGGCGCACCCCGCGCCCCCGGCGCCCGTGGGGACGGGGACCTGGGGCGCGGGCCACCGCCCCGTCCGGCGGGGCGGGCGCCGCGCGGGGCGGCGATCCTGCCTGGGGGCACGGGGCACGGGGCACGGGGCACGGGGCACGGGGCACGGGGCGGCGGTCCTGGCACGGAGCACGGGGCGCGGGGCAGTCGTCGCCCGACGGGACGCGGGGCCGCGCGGGACGGTCCGCCAGAACAGCACACGGTCAGCACGCATCCAGCCGACACGTACGCCGCCGGCACGGCGCCGGCCGCCACCGCGGCACCCAGCCGGCACGCCGACGCCAACTCGCGGTCGCGAACTCGCCGACGCGACCTCACGGACAAACGGAAAGAGGATTGCCATGACGCAAGCAGATGAGCGGGCCGAAGGGTTGACCGGGCTCGCGGAGACCTCCCTGGGCGTCGCGTTCCTGCGCGACCTGGAGCACCGGCGCGCGGACCGGTTGTTCGCGGACCCGTTCGCGCGGCTGTTCCTCGACGCCGCCGGAGACGTCGGCGCCTCCTGGACCAACGTGCCCTCCGGGCCGGCGGGGCCGTCGGGGCCCGGTTTCATCGACCTGATGGCCGACCAGGTGGCCGTGCGCACCGTGGCGCTGGACACCGCGCTGCTGGAGGCCGCGGCGGCGGGGCGTACGCAGGTGGTGCTGCTCGCCTGTGGGATGGACGCGCGCGCCTACCGCCTGGACTGGCCCGCGGGCACCCGCGTGTTCCAGGTGGACTTCGCAGCCGTGCTGGACTTCCGCACCCGGGCGCTGCGCGCGGCGGGGGCGAGTCCGCGCTGCGAGGTGGTCGACGTCGCCACCGACCTGCGGGAGGACTGGGGCGCGGCGCTCCGCGCGGCGGGGTTCGATCCCACGGCGCGTACCGCGTGGCTGGCCGAGGGCCTGGTGTACGGGCTGCCGTCGGTGGCCGCCGACGGGCTGCTCGACGCGATCAGCGCGCTCTCGGCGCCCGGCAGCACGCTGGCCCTCGACCACGGCGAGGACGGGGAGTTGTTGCGGGCGGCGCGCACCGCTGTCTCGCCCGACTTCACCGACCTGTGGCAGGGCGGCCCCCGCACGGAACTCGACGTGTGGTTCCGTCGCGGTGGTTGGGCGCCGCTGATCCGCGACATCGGACTGGTCGCGGTGGAGTACGGCCGCCCCACGCCGAAGGCGTTCGACCCGCGGCGGGCGGGCACCGGTCGCGGGTGGCTGATCCAGGCCATGCGCCAGCCGCTCCCCGCAGGTGATGTCCCGCAGGGGTTGGCGGGCGCCAGCGCCCCGTAACCCTGACCGCACCCCGATCCGTACGGGCGGGGGCAACACGGGCCCACCGGCTTTCGGTCCTCCCGGGCGACGGGCGTGACGCATCCGGCGTGACGCCCCTCGCGAAGGGACGCGTGACCCATGACACGTAGGCAACCGCGACGCGGGGCCGGGGCCCTGGCCGTGGCCGGGGCGCTGACGGCCGTGGCCGCCTTACCGGCCACGGCGACCGGCAACCCCGCCCACGCGGCGGGCTCCGCCGCGCACACCGGTGAACGGAGCCGCCCGCACGCCGCAACCGCTCGGGCGCTTGACGCGGTCGTCGCCGACGGCACCCCGGGCGTGGTGGCGCGGGTCGACGACGCCGACGGGGCGTGGCGGCGGTCGGTCGGGGTCGCCGACCGCGACACGGGGCGGCCACGGCTCGCCCGGGACAGGTTCCGGGTGGGGAGCGTGACCAAGCCGTTCACGGCGACGGTGCTGCTGCAACTCGCCGCCGAGGGGCGGCTCTCCCTCGACGACACGGTGCACACGTGGCTGCCCGGCCTGGTGCGGAACGCGCATTACGACGGCAGGCGGATCACCCTCCGCCAGTTGCTCAACCACACCAGCGGCATCTTCAACTACAACAACGATCCGGGCTTTTTGGCCAGGTTCACCGGGCAGGGTTTCCTCCAGCACCGGTACGACGGGGCCACGCCGCACGAGCTGGTGGCCATCGGGCTGGCCCAACCGCCGGTGTTCGCGCCGGGGGAGGGCTGGTCCTACTCCGACACCAACTACATCCTGGCCGGCCTCGTCATCGAGAAGGTCACCGGCCACGACTACGAGGCCGAGGTCGAGAACCGGATCATCAAGCCGCTCAAACTGACGTCCACCACGCTGCCGAGGTCATCGCCCACCCTGCCGGCCCCACACGGCCGGCACTACTCGCGGCTGTACGAGGAGGACCCGGCGGCCCCGGTGCACGACGTCACCGAGTTCAACCCGACGGTCGCCTGGGCGGCGGGAACGGTCATCTCCACGCCGCGCGACCTGAACACCTTCACCCGCGCGCTGTTGCGGGGGCGACTGCTGCCCGCCGCGCAGCTCGCCGAGATGCTCCAGGGGGTCCCCGTACCGCCCGACGGCGGCGAGACCCCACGGGCGGCGCCCCGCCGGCCCACGAACGGGGCGTCCCAGGCCACGTACGGGCTGGGCATCCGGTCGTTCACCCTCTCCTGCGGCGTCGAGGTGTGGGGCCACGGCGGACAGGTACCGGGCTCGCTCACCCGCACCGCGGCCACCCGCGACGGCGAGCACGTCCTGACGATGAACAGGAACGCCGACTACGGGGCGCAGGAGGGGGAGGACGCCACGCTGGAGGCCGAGTTCTGCCGGCGCTGAACCGCGCTTCGGGCCGCCCCGTTCCCCCCTGCACCGTCCGCCGGCCCCGTCCCGGCCCCGCCCCGTCCGCCGGCCCCGTCGCCGCCTGGCCCCAGCCGTGGCGGCAGGGACGGGGCGGCGCCGTCGGGCGCCCGTACGCCGCTGGCCGCACACGGGGCGTGGGACGGCCCGACGCACGCCGCCGGGTGGTCCGACGCACGCTGGCCGGGCGGCGGCCCTACGCGCGCGCCAGACGTGCCTTCTTCAGCGCCATGTGCAGCAGCAGCCGGTCCTCGCCGGCGTCGAGGTCGAGACCGGTCAACTGCTCCACGCGGGAGAGCCGGTAGTAGAGCGTCTGGCGGTGGATGCCGAGGGCCTGCGCGGTGCGGCCCGCCTGGCCCGCCCGGTCAAGGAACTCCTCTGCGGTCCGGGCCAGCTCTGCGTGGCCCAGCTCGAGGAGCGGGCGCACGGCCGGGTCCGGGTCGGTGGCCGGCAACCCGGTCAGCAGCCGGTACGGGCCCACGTCCGCCCAGTTGACGACGGGCCCGAAGCGTTCGTCGGCGCGCGCCGCGCGCGCGGCGGCCAGCGCCTCGCGCCAGGCGGCCGGCAGTTCGCCGAGTTCGCGGCGTACGTCGCTCACGCCCGCCGCGGCGCCCCGTACACCGTGCGCCGGGGCGGCGGGCACGGCGCCGCCGCCCCGGCCGGCCGCGCCCCGCGCGGTGCGCCCCGTGCCCCGTGCCCCGTGCTCCGTCCCGGACGGCGCCCCGCCGCCGGACGGTGCCACGGGGCCGGACGGCGCGGGGCCCGCCCCGTGCTCCGTGCTCCGTGCCCCGTCCGCCGACCCCCGCCCGCCGGCGTCGGCCGTGCCGGAGCGCGGCTCCGGCTCGGCGCCGGCCGCGCGCGGCGAACGCAGCAGTTGCTCCGCCGTCGCGTGCGCCGGGTCGAGCGACGCGCCCGAACGCAGCCGAACCAGCGCGGCCAGGCTCGTCCTCGGCGCGTGCGGTGCGCCCGTCGACGCCCCGCCGGCGCCCGATCCAGCCGCCCGGGGCCGACCGGCGATGGCGCAGACGGCGGCGAGCCCCGACAGGTTGGGCAGGGGGCCGGCCTCCGCGGGGTTCTCGGTGTCCCAGGGGGTGACGGCGACGACGGCGAGCGGGCCTCGCGCCGTTCCACGGAGCGCGTCGCGCAGCGCCGCCTCGGCCTCGTCCCGCCCCGCGGGCGGCCCCACCAGGAGGGCCCGGAGCAACTCCCCGAGCTCCGCTCCGCTGCGCGCCTCGGCCGCCAGCAGGGCGCCGATGCGGGCCGTCGTCTCCATGGCCTGGGCGAGCCGCGGGTCGGTCTGGGCGCCGGGGCGTCCGAGCTCCAGGTCGGCGAGGTGGCCGTCGTCGAGCAGCCACACGTAGCCGTGCACGACGCCCCGGTGCCGTACGGGCAGGCAGATGCGCCCCATGAAGACCCCGGCCGCGGGGTCGGGCGGGATGCGCAACGGGGCCTGCGCGCGTGCGATGCCGAAACCCTCGAACCACGCCCGGACCGCCGCCGTCGAACGGCGCTGGAGGATGGACCGGGTCCGGACCGGGTCCATGGCCAGGTCGTCGTCGCTGTCGTGCACCCCGAACGCGATCAGCCCGAAGTCCCGGTCCTCCAGGGTCGCGGGGGCGCCCAGGGTCGCCGAGATCTCATCCACGAGTTGCTGGTAGTCGCCGCGCATCCGCCGCGTGGCCCCCTTCGAGGTGGCTGGCTTTCGAGGTGTCTGGATGAACCCCCGGGCCTCTCGGGCGGGTACGCCGCCCGGGGAGCGCGCGGGGGAGGTGGTGGGTGGGGGAGCGGGGTACGACGGCTCCGGTCGCCGTGCCCTCCGGCTCCCGGTCGCGTCAGCCGCGCTCGGCTGGTCGTGCGGTCGCGATGTTCACGCGGCGCTCCGGCACCGCGCGTGCTTCAGGTGTTCCACGCGCTCCCCGTTTTTCATGCTTCCGTGCTCCGTGCTCCGTGTGGCCCGTGCTCTGCGTTCCGCGTACTCCGCACTCCTTGCCCGTCCTGCCCCGCGTGTGCCCTGCTCTCGGTGCCCCGTGCCCCGTGCCCCGTGCCCCGTGCCCCGTGCCCCGTGCCCCGTGCCCCGTGCCCCGTGCCCCGTGCCCCGTGCCCCGTGCCCCGTGCCCCGTGCCCCGTGCCCCGTGCCCCGTGCCCCGTGCCCCGTGCCCCGTGCCGGTGCGCGGCGCCGCTCCGTGGCGCGTCCGCACGCCGCGCCCCGCCCGCCGCAGCCAGCGCCGCCCGCCCGCCGCAGCCGGCGCCGCCCGCCCGCCGCAGCCGGCGCCGCCCGTCCGTCCGCGCGACGGCCTCGCCGGTACGCGTCGCGGCACGGCACCGCGCGCCGGGTGGGGCCGGCTCCGTGCGCGTCCTCCGGCGTACGAGCACGGCCCGTACCCGCCCGCGGTACCGCACGCCGCCAAGCGCCGGCGAGGCGCCGACTCGGCAAGGGCGCCGACCCGGCGGGGCCCCGGCCGGCCGAGGTTAGGCCCCCGGCGTACGGCCCGGCGGGTGTCCGGCGCGCTCCCCAGTGCGCACGCCCGGCGCGTACGGCAGCGCATCGCCGGAACCATTGTCATACATCTGTCTGAGATCCTGGCCACCAACGCGTGACAGGTGTCGATGGTCGCGCGCCGGCGCGCTCCATAGGTTTCACAGTGGCTCACCTTGCCGTCGTGGCCCTGGCCGCCCGGCGCCATCAGCCTTGACAAGAACCATCGCAACGTGGAGGTGCCCCGTGCTGGGTCCCGTGCTGCTCGCCGCGTCACGCAGCGACGCCATCCGCCGTATCGTCTCGGCCGCGCCGGTCACCCGCCCCATGGTGGACCGTTTCGTCGCGGGCGAGCTGCTGGAGCCGACCATGTCGGTGATCCGGGGCCTGACCGAGCGCGGTCTCGATGTGACCATGGACTTCCTCGGTGAGGACATCACCGACCCGGCCGAGGCGCTGCGCAACCGCGATGCCTACCTGGCGCTGACCGAGGAGCTGGCCCCGCTCGGCCTCGGTGCCCGCACGGAGATGTCGGTCAAGCTCTCCGCCTTCGGTCAGGCGCTGCCCGGCGGCCACGACCTCGCCCTGGCGAACGTCACGCCCGTCGTGGAGGCCGCGGCCGAGGCCGGCATGAACGTGGCCCTGGACATGGAGGACCACACCACCACCGACTCCACGCTGGCGATCCTCAGCGAGCTGCGGAAGAAGTACCCGTCGACCGGCGCCGTGGTGCAGTCGTACCTGTTCCGCACCGAGGAGGACTGCCACGCGCTGGCCACCGAGGGCTCGCGGGTGCGCCTGGTGAAGGGCGCCTACAAGGAGCCCTCCGACGTCGCCTTCCAGGACAAGCGCGAGGTCGACAAGGCGTACGTGCGCTGCCTGAAGATCCTCATGGCCGGCGACGGCTACCCGATGATCGGCTCCCACGACCCGCGCCTGGTCGCCATCGCGCAGGAACTGGGCCGGCGCTACGGCCGCAAGCTGGACGAGTACGAGTTCCAGATGCTGTTCGGCATCCGCGTCGCCGAGCAGGAGCGCCTCCTGGCCGAGGGCCACCGGATGCGCATCTACGTGCCCTACGGCACGGACTGGTACGGCTACTTCATGCGCCGTCTCGCCGAGCGCCCCGCCAACATGACCTTCTTCCTGCGCTCGCTGGTCAGCCGCGGCTGACCGCCCCACCGGCGCGCTGCGGCGGCCCCGTGGCCGCCGGGCCCGCCCCGTGCGCCGGGCGAACCGGTCCGTGGGCATCCCCACACGCACGCCGCCCCGTTCGGCGGCCGACAAGAGTAAGACTGGCAGGGGGCGCCCTGCGACCGGCGAACGCCGGCACCCCCGGCGCCCCCACCGAACCGCCCGGCGCAGGCCAGCGCGGAGCGGAGCGCGGACGGCACCGGAGGGGCCGCCGTACGGGGCCGAGCCGGCGCCGTGGCGGAAGCTCGACGGCCCCGCGGCCTGGTGGCCCCCGTGCCGCCGCCCTTACGTTCCGTACGCAGAACGTTTTCGTACGCAGACCCGACGATCGAAGGAGACACGGCCATGGACGCTGTGACCCAGGTCCCCGCGCCGGTGAACGAGCCGGTGCACACCTACGCACCCGGCACTCCCGAGCGCGCCCGTCTTGAGATCAAGCTCAAGGAGCTTGCCGAGAACCCCATCGACCTGCCGATGACCATCGGTGGCGAGAAGCGGATGGGCGGCGGCGACCGCTTCGACGTCGTACAGCCGCACAACCACGCCGCCAAGCTCGGCACCTACGGGAACGCCACCACCCAGGACGCCCAGGACGCGGTGGACGCCGCGCTGGCCGCCGCCCCCGCGTGGCGCGCCCTGGCCTTCGACGACCGCGCCGCGATCATCCTCAAGGCCGCCGAGCTGCTCTCCGGCCCCTGGCGCGAGACGCTGGCCGCCTCCACCATGCTGGGCCAGTCCAAGACCGCCCAGCAGGCGGAGATCGACACCCCCTGTGAGCTGGTCGACTTCTGGCGCTTCAACGTGCACTTCGCGCGCCAGATCATGGCGGAGCAGCCGATGGCCAACGCCCCGGGCGTGTGGAACCGCAGCGACCACCGGCCGCTCGAGGGCTTCGTCTACGCCATCACCCCCTTCAACTTCACCGCCATCGCCGGCAACCTGCCGACCGCCCCGGCGCTGATGGGCAACACGGTCGTGTGGAAGCCGTCCCCGACCCAGACCCACGCCGCCGTGCTGCTGATGCAGCTCCTGGAGGAGGCCGGGCTGCCGAAGGGCGTCATCAACCTGGTGACCGGCGACGGCATCGCCGTCTCCGAGGTGGCCCTGAACCACCCCGACCTGGCGGGCATCCACTTCACCGGCTCGACCAAGACCTTCCAGTACCTGTGGAAGACGGTCGGCAACAACATCGAGAAGTACAAGACCTACCCGCGTCTGGTCGGCGAGACCGGCGGCAAGGACTTCATCGTCGCCCACCCGTCCGCCGACCCGGCGGTCCTCAAGACGGCGATGACCCGTGGCGCCTTCGAGTTCCAGGGCCAGAAGTGCTCCGCCGCCTCGCGCGCCTACGTGCCGCGCTCGCTGTGGGAGAACGGCCTCAAGGAGGAGTTCGCCGCCGAGGTGAACGCCCTGACCATGGGCGACGTCACCGACCTGTCGAACTTCATGTCGGCCGTCATCGACGAGCGGTCCTTCGCGAAGAACAAGGCCGCCATCGACCGTGCCAAGGCCGACCCGACGATCGAGGTCGTCGCCGGCGGCACGTACGACGACAGCGTGGGCTACTTCGTCCGTCCGACGGTGCTCGTCTCGACCGACCCCGAGAACGAGATCTTCAAGGACGAGTACTTCGGCCCCATCCTCGGCGTCTTCGTCTACGACGACGAGAAGTACGACGAGATGCTCACCCAGATGGAGTCCGCCTCGGCGTACGGCCTGACCGGCTGCGTCATCGCGCAGGACCGCGCCGCTGCCGCCGCCACCTGTGAGGCGTTGCGCTTCGCGGCGGGCAACTTCTACATCAACGACAAGCCGACCGGTGCCGTCGTCGGTCAGCAGCCGTTCGGCGGCGGTCGTGCCTCCGGCACGAACGACAAGGCCGGCGCCAAGCAGAACCTGATGCGCTGGACCTCCACCCGCTCCATCAAGGAGACCCTGGTCCCGCCGACCGACTACCGCTACCCGCACATGGGCTGATCAGCCCCACACGCCGACCGGTCCGACCCGGTCGGTCCGGTCCGGCGCGCGCCACGCGTGCGCGCCACCAGCTTCCGCCCCCGTCTGGTCCCCCAACCGGCCGGGGGCGGAGGTGTACCCGGCGCCAGCGCCCGTCGCCCCCGGGCGCGCCCCGTACGCGGCGGCCCCGCCCCGCCCGTCTCGCGCATGCCGCGCGGCCCGCGCGTCCGGCCCGCTCATCCGGAGCGCGCTTCCCGCGGGTGGCGTAGCGCACCGTCCGCGCGTCGGACGGGGGCCTGGGTGTCCACCAGACGGGACGCCCAGGGCAGGTGCCAGCGGAGCCTTGGTAGTGCCGCCGTCTCAGATAGTAGGAAGTCCGAGTAATGGGGCAGACAGCTCCGCTTCGCTGGCTTACGTTTGTGGAAGCCGAACGTCTCGCTCCATCGAGCGACGGCGGATGAGCCGGCTGCGTCGCGCAGGTGACCCCTGCCGTATCCAGGCTCCCGCCCTTCCGGCGATTCCATTCCCCTTCGGGTTCTGGCATTGGCATTGGAGACGTGCATCATGGCCGACACCGTTCGCAGGATCAGGCACGCTGCCCGCCGCGACGACGACACCGACCGCAAGAACGCCGCCGCCGCGCTCCAGCGCGCGCTCGACCGCCGCGACAACGGCGGCTCCACCGGTCACTGACACCGCCTCACTCCCCGGACACACGCCCCGGGCCCCGCCACCCGGACCACCGGTCCTCCCCGGGGGCACGGGGCACGGGGCGGGCGTCGCGGGCCCGCCCCGTCGCCCCGTCGGCGCTCATCCGGCGGCGACGGCGCGGCGCGGCGGGGTGGTTACGCGCGACCGTGCCGCCGCGAGCGCGTGATCTCGAAGTGGTCCACGCGCTCGCCGCTCTCCGCCAGGGTGGTCACCCGCATCCGGGGTCGTGCGCCGGCGCTCACGCTGACCGCGACGAAGGAGAAGCCCGTGAAGCGCACGCGGGACCACTCCACGTCCTCCTCGCTCTTTTCCGGCTTCTCGGCCTTCTCCGCGCCCTTGACCCAGTGGTACGTCCGCACGTGGTCGCGGTCCCTGACGTGCCCCTCGTAGCTGTCCGGCACCGGGAAGCTGTAGAGCGCCTTGCCCGCGCCGCCCGCCGTGACGTACACGATGCCGTCGCGCGCCGGGTCCACGCTCTCGCCGATCGGTACCTCCTTGGCCACCGCGCCGCCGCGCAGCGCGTCGGTGCGCTCGTAGACGTGGTTGTGGCCGTTGATGACCAGGTCCACCTGGTGCTTCTCGAACAGCGGCACCCACGCGTCGCGCACGCCGCCGTCCGAGGCGTGCGCGCTGGTGGTCGAGTAGGCGCAGTGGTGGAAGAAGACCACGACGAAGTCGATGCCAGGGCTCCGGCGCAGCTCGCCGAGGCGCCGGTCGAGCCAGGCCGTCTGGCGCCCGCCCGTGTAGCCGAGGTTGGCGGTGATCTCGTACGAGACGTCGTTGGCGTCGAGGGCGACCACGCCCACGTTGCCGTAGGTGAAGGAGTACACGCCGGGGGCCTCGCGCGGATCGGGGCCGTTGTCCGGCAGCGTCCAGCGCGCGAGTTGGCCGCCGTAGCCGTTGGGGCTGTACCACGCCTCCATGTCGTGGTTGCCGGTGGTCACCATCCACGGCACCCGCGCGGCGACCGATTCGGTCTGCGCGAGGAACTGGTCCCACACCCGCGCGTCGTAGACGTCCGACTCCTCGCCGTGCCCCGTGGTGTCCGCGTAGCACAGGTCGCCGGCGTGCAGGTGGAACGACGGGTTCTGGCCGAGGATCAACTGGTCGTTGGCGAGCGCGTCGTAGCTGACGCCCTGGTCGCCGAAGGCGGTGAAGACGAACTCCTCGGGCCGCGCGGGCGCCGTCCGGAAGCTGCCGATCGTCGCAAGGCGGCTCGGGTCGGTCGGGTCGAAGCCGTCGTGGCCCACGCCGTAGTAGTACGTCGTGCCGGGGCGCAGCCCGTCCAGCGCGGCGTGCAGGTAGAACTGCCGCACCGTGGGCAGCTTGTCGGACAGCGCCGGCGTGTGCAGGTCGCGGACCTCCGCCTCGATCTTCCGGCTCAACCGCCAGGGCTCGACCCCGATCCGTACGTACGGCCGCCGCACGGCGAACGGGACCTGCCACGAGATCCGCATCTGGGTCTTCGGGTCGGCGCCGAAGGCCAGGTGGCGACCGAACGGGGCGACGAACGAGCCGTCAACGCGCTCCGTGGCGGGGGCGTGCGCGGCGGGGGCGTGCGCGGCGGCGACGGGGCGCGGGTCGGCGTTGGCGGAGCCGGCGAGCAAGCCGGCTCCGGCGACCGTCCCCACGGTCGCCGCGCCGGTGCGCAGGGCGCCGCGCCGCGACAGCTTGGCGCGCAGGTAGGCGTGTTGTTCCGGCATGGACATCCGGCGGGCCAGCTCATCGGGGATGCCGACCCGGGGGAGATCGGCGGAACCAGGGGAGTGGGGGCCCGGCTGGCGGGAATGAGCGGTCATGCCAGGAAAGCTCCCAGCCGTGATCAACTCCGTGCTGTATTACCGCCGTATCTGGAGTGAACGCCACTTGTCTGGCGAGCGCCCGTCCGAACTATGGACACGACGTGTCAACGAATGGGACGAAGAGTAGGGTCCTCGCATGTCTCGCAGCATTCGCCTCGCAGTGATCCCCGGTGACGGAATCGGCCAGGAAGTGGTGGCCCAGGGCCTCAAAGTGCTCTCGGCGGTGCTCCCGCAGGACGTGAAGCTGGAGACCCGGGAGTACGACCTCGGCGCGCGGCGCTGGCACGCGACCGGAGAAACCCTGCCCGACGCGGAACTTGAGAGCCTCAAGGACCACGACGCGATCCTGCTCGGGGCGATCGGTGACCCCTCCGTGCCCTCCGGCGTCCTGGAGCGCGGCCTGCTGCTCAAGCTGCGGTTCGCCTTCGACCACTACGTCAACCTCCGCCCCTCCAAGCTCTTCCCGAACACCCCGACGCCGCTCGCCGGCCGCCCCGAGATCGACTTCGTCGTGGTCCGCGAGGGCACCGAGGGCCCGTACACCGGCAACGGCGGCAGCCTGCGCACCGGCACGCCCGCCGAGGTCGCCACCGAGGTGAGCGTCAACACCGCGTACGGCGTGGAGCGCGTGGTGCGCGACGCGTACGAGCGGGCCAACGCCCGCCCCCGCAAGAAGCTGACGCTCGTGCACAAGAACAACGTCCTGGTCTACGCAGGCCACCTGTGGAAGAACATCTTCGACCGGGTCGGCCAGGAGTACCCGGACGTCACCACCGACTACCTGCACGTGGACGCGGCGACGATCTTCTTCGTCACGCAGCCGGAGCGCTTCGACGTCATCGTCACCGACAACCTCTTCGGCGACATCGTCACCGACCTGGCCGCCGCCGTCACCGGTGGCATCGGGCTGGCCGCCAGCGGCAACATCAACCCCACCGGCGCCTTCCCGTCCATGTTCGAACCGGTCCACGGCTCGGCCCC
Organism: Streptomyces sp. MGP-BFMKR1; assembly: GCF_057766585.1. Classification (NCBI taxonomy): domain Bacteria; kingdom Bacillati; phylum Actinomycetota; class Actinomycetes; order Kitasatosporales; family Streptomycetaceae; genus Streptomyces; species Streptomyces sp. MGP-BFMKR1. The sequence continues at coordinate 2,247,391 of NZ_CM173408.1, read as the reverse complement.
CGACATCGCCGGCACCGGCAAGGCCGACCCGACCGCCACGGTGCTCTCCGTCGCGCTGCTGCTGCGACACCTGGGGTACGAGGCGGAGGCGGCCCGTGTCGAGACCGCGGTCACCGAGGACCTGGCCGCCCGCGACGGTGTGACCCGGACCACGGACGAGATCGGCGACGCGCTCGCCATCCGCGTCACGGCCTGACGCGTGCGCCGCGTGCCCGGCGTGTGACGAACACGACGCGCTGACCGGTCATACGGACCGCTGCCTCGGGGCCCCGTGCTGACGCGCGGGGCCCCGAGGCGTCCCCGCGTGGATCCGCACCGCCCACACCACCGTCGACTCCCGTACGGGGCGCCGCGCGCCATCGATCCTCCCTGGGGGCACGGGGCACGGGGCACGGGGCACGGGGCACGGGGCACGGGGCACGGGGCACGGGGCACGGGGCGGCGCTCGTGCGGGGCGCGGGACGCCGGGGGCAAGGGGAATCGTGGTCCGTGCGCCGCGGGTCGGGGCGGTCGAGGCGCGGCCTGGGCTCCGTGGGCGGGCGGAGGCGGGGCCCGGCCCGAAGCGGACGGTCGTTCGCTTCCAGGGCGGTGGCCGCGGGCGCGAACGATGATGGGAGCCTTCTCACCGTCGCTGTGCTTCCGCGCGGCGGGGTGCGACCATCGAGGTCAGGCCCGCGCGCGCCGAGGTGCGGCCTTGTGTTCCCTGGACGGTTGCGCACGAGCGATAATCGAACGTGGGGCCGCAACACAAGGCGAATCTTGGACGTTATAGCCGACTGACAGGGACGGAAGTGAGCGCGGTCCGCCGAACCCACCTGGTGAAGGACACGTACTCATGACGACGACCACGATCGAGCTCAAGCCCTCCTCGCATCCGCTGCCGGCCGCGGAGCGCGAGAAGATTCTGGCCAGCCCCGGGTTCGGCCGCCACTTCACCGACCACATGGTGACCATCAAGTGGACCGAGGGCCGCGGTTGGCACGAGGCCCAGCTCGTTCCGTACGCGCCGCTGTCGATCGACCCGGCCAACATGACGCTGCACTACGCGCAGACCATCTTCGAGGGCCTCAAGGCGTACCGGCAGCCCGACGGCACCGTCGCCACCTTCCGCCCCGACGCCAACGCCGCCCGTTTCCAGGCGTCCGCCCGCCGGCTGGCCATGCCCGAGCTGCCGGTCGAGACCTTCATCGCCGCCTGCGACGCCCTGGTCACCCAGGACAAGGCATGGGTGCCGGCCAGCGGTGAACAGTCGCTGTACCTGCGGCCATTCATGATCGCCACCGAGGTCGGCCTCGGCGTGCGCCCGGCCAACGAGTACCTGTTCGTGGTCATCGCGTCCCCCGCCGGCGCCTACTTCCCCAGCGGCGTGAAGCCGGTCTCGGTGTGGCTGTCCGAGGAGTACGTCCGCGCGGCCCCCGGCGGCACCGGTGCCGCCAAGGCCGGCGGCAACTACGCCGCGTCCCTCGTCGCCCAGGCGCAGGCCGCCGAGAAGGGCTGCGACCAGGTGGTCTGGCTGGACGCCATCGAGCGCCGCTGGATCGAGGAGATGGGCGGCATGAACTTGTACTTCGTCTACCGCTCGGGCGACGCGGTGCGCATCGTCACCCCGGAACTGTCCGGCTCCCTGCTGCCCGGCATCACCCGCGCCTCGCTCCTCAGAATCGCCGAGGACCTGGGGTACGAGTTCGAGGAGGGTCGCATCTCCGTCGACGACTGGAAGAACGGCAACGCCGACGGCTCGCTGACCGAGGTCTTCGCCTGCGGCACCGCCGCCGTCATCACCCCCGTCGGCTCCGTGAAGTCCGCCCGCGCGGACTGGACGGTGGGCGACGGCCAGCCCGGTGAGATCACCATGAAGCTGCGCACCGCGCTGCTGGACATCCAGACGGGCGCCGCGCCCGACACCCACCACTGGATGCACCCGCTGGGCTGATCAACACCGGTCAACACCGGTCAACACCAATCGACACCGGTCACCACCGACCGCCGACGGGCCCGCCCGACGTCGCCGCCACCGCGCGCGTGGGCGGGCCCTCGCGCGCCCACCACGGCCTCGCGCCACGCAGGGGGAGGTGCCAAGCGCCCGCGCCCGGTGCTCCGTTGGGGACCCGCGCTCGCGCCCCGTGGGGGCCAGTGCCCCGTCCTCCGTTGCGGGCCCGCGCTCCGTGCCCCGTGCTCCGTGCTCCGTGGGGGCCGGCGCCCCGTGCGCCGTGCTGCCCCGTTGTGGTTTAGCGCCCCGTGCCCCGGTGCGGGCCCGCGCCCTGCGCCCCGTCGGGGCGCGCGCTCCGTCCCCCGTCCGAGTGGTCGCGCTCCGTGGTCCCGTACGCCGTCGCCCGGTCGGACCGGACCACGTCGGCGGGAGCGGCGCGCGGCGGCCGGCCGGGGGCTCCCGCATCGTGAGACGGGCGGGTGTCGCACCGGGGCGTGTGGCACACTCCTGCCGTGCTCTCGTTCGCCATGATTATTGGCAGCAGGCGCGCCGGTCCGCAGTGACCGCCCCGTACGAACCGAGTACGGCGCGGACACCGTCGTCCCAGACCCGCGCGCAGACCTCTCGCACCCGCGAGGGGTTTTTTCGTTTCCTGGACCATCTGCCCCAGGGGACGGAGCGCACGGGAGCATAGTGGGGGCGGTGGAACCGGTCATTCCGGTAGACCGAGATCCCGACAGGAGCCAGATCAGCATGACGGACGCACTCGACGACAACTTCCACGTGTTCGACACCACGCTGCGCGACGGAGCGCAGCGCGAGGGCATCAACCTCACCGTCGCGGACAAGCTGACGATCGCCCGGCACCTGGACGCGTTCGGCGTGGGGTTCATCGAAGGCGGCTGGCCCGGCGCCAACCCCCGGGACACGGAGTTCTTCGCCCGCGCCCGCGCCGAGATCGACTTCCAGCACGCCCAACTCGTCGCGTTCGGCGCGACGCGCCGGGCCGGGACGCGGGCCCAGGACGACCCGCAGGTGCGGGCGCTGCTCGACTCGGGGGCGCCGGTCATCACGCTCGTCGCCAAGTCCCACGACCGACACGTGGAGCTCGCGCTGCGGACCACGCTGGAGGAGAACCTGGAGATGGTGCGCGACACCGTCTCCTACCTCCGCTCCCAGGGCCGGCGGGTGTTCGTCGACTGCGAGCACTTCTTCGACGGTTACCGGGGCAATCCCGACTACGCCAAGCAGGTCGTCAGAGCCGCGCACGAGGCGGGCGCCGACGTGGTCGTGCTGTGCGACACCAACGGCGGCATGCTGCCCGCCCAGGTGCAGGCGGTCGTCGCCACGGTGCTCGCCGACACCGGTGCGCGCCTGGGCATCCACGCCCAGGACGACACGGGGTGCGCCGTCGCCAACACCCTGGCCGCCGTGGACGCGGGCGCCACCCACGTGCAGTGCACGGCCAACGGCTACGGCGAACGGGTCGGCAACGCCAACCTGTTCCCGGTCGTCGCCGCCCTTGAGCTGAAGTACGCCAAGACGGTGCTGCCCGCGGGGGCGCTCGCCGAGATGACGCGGGTCTCCCACGCCATCGCGGAGGTCGTCAACCTCACGCCCTCCACCCACCAGCCCTACGTCGGCGTCTCGGCCTTCGCCCACAAGGCCGGCCTGCACGCCTCGGCGATCAAGGTGGACCCGGACCTGTACCAGCACATCGACCCGGAGCGGGTCGGCAACACCATGCGCATGCTGGTCTCCGACATGGCGGGCCGCGCGTCCATCGAGCTCAAGGGCAAGGAGCTCGGCATCGACATCAGCGACGACCGCGCGCTGGTCGCCCGGGTCGTGGAGCGGGTCAAGGAACGGGAGTTGGAGGGCTACACGTACGAGGCGGCCGACGCCTCCTTCGAGTTGCTGCTCCGGGCCGAGGCGGAGGGCCGGGCGCGCCGGTACTTCCGGGTCGAGTCCTGGCGCGGCATCGTCGAGACCCGCCCGGACGGCACGCACGCCAACGAGGCGACGGTGAAGCTGTGGGCCAAGGGCGAGCGCATCGTGGCGACGGCGGAGGGCAACGGCCCCGTCAACGCCCTGGACCGGGCGCTCCGGGTGGGCCTGGAGCGGATCTACCCGCACCTCGCCGGCCTGGAGTTGGTCGACTACAAGGTCCGCATCCTGGAAGGCCGGCACGGCACCGAGTCCACCACCCGGGTCCTGGTCTCCACCAGCGACGGCCGGGGCGAATGGGCCACGGTGGGCGTCGGCGACAACGTGATCGCCGCCTCCTGGGAGGCGCTGGAGGACGCGTACACCTACGGCCTGCTGCGCGCGGGCGTCGAACCGCAGGAGTAGGCGGCGCGCGGCGGGGCGGCCCCGAAGCGGGGGAGCGCCGGCCGGCCGGACGGGGCGGCGCGCGCCGCCCCGTCCGCCCGGCCCCGCCGCCCCGTGCCAACCGCCCCGTCCCGCCGGGCTCACCGCCCCGTGCCGACCAGGCCCCGGTACGCGTGGGGTGCGGGGTACGCCCCAACGCACCGCGGCCCCGGCCGGCCCACGGGGGAGGGCTCGGACGGGGCCGCGGAGTTCGGGGGGTCAGGCCGTGGGGGCGGCCTTGACGGCGGAGATGTCGAAGGTGAGCTTCACCTTGTCGCTGACCATGACGCCGCCGGTCTCCAGGGCGGCGTTCCAGGTCAGGCCCCAGTCGGAGCGCAGGATGGTGGCGCTGCCCTCGAAGCCGACGCGCTCGGCCCCGTAGACGTCGGTCGCCGCACCGTTGAAGTCGAGGTCGATGCTGACCGGCCGGGTGACGTCCTTGATGGTCAGGTCGCCGGTGACGTGGAAGCTCTCGTCGTCGGTCTGCTCGATGCCGGTGCTGCGGAAGGTCATCAGCGGGAAGCGCTCGGCGTCGAAGAAGTCCTCGCCGAGCAGGTGCGCGTCGCGGTCCTTGATGCCGGTGTCGACGCTGGCGATCCGGACGTCGATGGCGGCGCTGGAGCGGGCCGGGTCGGCGCCGTCGAGCCGCAGGGTGCCCTCGTGGTCGATGAACGAGCCCCGCACGTTGGTGACCATCGCGTGGCGCACCGTGAAGCCGATGTTGCTGTGCGCCGGGTCGATCGTGTACTCACCCGTGAGCCCCGCGAGGGCCGGGTTCGCCTGGGGCGCCGCGGCGTCGACGACGGCGGTGCCAGTGGCGGCGGCAGCGGCCGGGGCGGTGGTGTTGCGCTTGCGGTTGAACAGAGCCATGGCTCCTCCTCGGGGCGTTGTTGTTCAAGCTTCAACGAAATTCATCGTAGGGGCATTCCGTTCAATTTTCAACCTTCTCGTTTCGGGGCCGCCCCGCGCCGTGCTCGCACGCGGTGCCCCGTGCCTCCGTGCCTCCGTGCTCCGTGCCTCCGTGCCTCCGTGCCTCCGTGCCTCCGTGCTCCGTGCTCCGTGCCTCCGTGCTCCGTGCTCCGTGCTCCGTGCTCCGTGCCTCCGCGCCCCGTGCCTCCGTGCTCCGTGCTCCGTGCCTCCGCGCCCCGTGCCTCCGTGCTCCGTGCTCCGTGCCTCCGCGCCCCGCGCCCCGTGGCCCCCTGCCTCAGGCAGGGCCCCCGCTCCCCGCCCCATGCCCGGCCCCGCCCCATGTCCGGTTCGGTCCCGCCCCGTACCCGCCCCGCCCCCTACCCGTGGTGCTCCGTTCATGCCGGACCTCTGGCGGACGCGCGTAGAACTCGGGCATCATCCTGGGGCTCCACCTGCACAGCAGACCCGCCCCACCGTCCGGTCCGTCCTCAGCAGGAGGTTCCCCCATGGATCACGCGCTGTCCGGCAGTCGCCGCCCGCGCCGCGTCGTTCGGTCCCTACTCACCGCCCTCGCGCTGGCGCTCGGCGCCCTGTTCGCGCCCGGTGTCGGCGTCGTCGGTGGCGCCACCGAGGCGCACGCGGTCACCAAGCTGAGCCACGCGCAGGCCACCGCGATGTTCCGGGACGCCGGCATCACCTGGTCGTCCTCCGGCGGCTGCTCCGACCGCAACCAGCCGAACTGCACGTCGTTCACGCAGCTCAACCTCAGCTCCGCGCAGGGCGCCCAGACGCTCAAGCAGGCCAGTCGGTGCGCGTTGAACATCACCGGCGGCACCGAGACCGGGCACGCCAGTGGCACGTACAGCCACTGGAACGGCTACAAGCTCGACTTCAGCCTCTCCACCTGCCTGTCGAACTACATCACCGGCACGTTCGCGTCCATCGGCGGATCGAAGTGGAAGTCGGCTTCCGGCAACATCTACTACCGGGAGAGCAACCACTGGGACGTGACCTACTACAACTGCGGCGGCTGCTGACCCCGCCCACCCCCTACCGCGCCGGCCCCGCCATCCGCCCCGTCGAGGCGGCCGGCGGGGCCGGTCGAACGTGCGTCGCTGTGGAGGCGGCACGAGGGCGGCCCCTATGCTTTGTGGGGTATACACAGGGGAAAATGGGGGTTAGCGGCCCGACAATGCGGGAAGGGTGCCGCGCAGTTCTGTCGCCTGTGACACGAAAACGTGCACGACGTTGTAGGGAAACGACATGAGGTTCCCAGCCCTGGGGAACGTACCGTCTTGGCATGACCAATCTCGAAGGTGCGCCCGTAGCGGCGAGTGACGTCCGTGGGCGCGTCGCCGAGCTGCACGCCATTCGCGAGCAAGCTCGGCGCGGCCCGAGCGAGCGGGCGACCGAGGCGCAGAAGGCCAAGGGCAAGCTGACGGCCCGGGAGCGGATCGACCTCCTGCTCGACGAGGGCTCCTTCAACGAGGTCGAACCCCTGCGGCGGCACCGCGCGGTCGGCTTCGGCCTGGAGACCAAGAAGCCCTACACCGACGGCGTCATCACCGGTTGGGGCACGGTGCACGGCCGCACCGTCTTCGTCTACGCGCACGACTTCCGGATCTTCGGTGGCGCGCTCGGCGAGGCCCACGCCACCAAGATCCACAAGATCATGGACATGGCCATCGCGGCCGGCGCCCCGCTGGTGTCCCTCAACGACGGTGCCGGGGCCCGCATCCAGGAGGGCGTCTCGGCGCTCGCCGGGTACGGCGGCATCTTCCAGCGCAACACCCGCGCCTCCGGCGTCATCCCGCAGATCTCCGTCATGCTCGGCCCCTGCGCCGGCGGCGCCGCGTACAGCCCCGCGCTGACCGACTTCGTGTTCATGGTCCGCGAGACCTCGCAGATGTTCATCACGGGCCCCGACGTCGTCCAGGCGGTGACCGGCGAGAAGGTCTCCCAGAACGGGCTCGGCGGCGCCGACGTGCACGCGGAGACCTCGGGCGTGGCTCACTTCGCCTACGACGACGAGGAGACCTGCCTCGAAGAGGTGCGCTACCTCCTCTCCCTGCTGCCGCAGAACAACCGGGAGAACCCGCCCGTCGCCGAGGCGGCCGACCCCGCCGACCGGCGCGGCGAGGCGCTGCTCGACCTGGTGCCCGCCGACGGCAACCGGCCGTACGACATGCGCAAGGTCATCGAGGAGATCGTCGACGACGGCGAGTACCTGGAGGTCCACGAGCGCTGGGCGACCAACATCATCTGCGCGCTCACCCGGCTCGACGGCGCCGTCGTCGGCATCATCGCCAACCAGCCGCAGTCGCTGGCCGGCGTGCTCGACATCGAGGCGTCGGAGAAGTCCGCGCGCTTCATCCAGATGTGCGACGCCTTCAACATCCCGCTGATCACCCTGCTCGACGTCCCCGGCTTCCTGCCCGGCGTGGACCAGGAGCACGGCGGCATCATCCGGCACGGCGCCAAGATGCTGTACGCGTACTGCAACGCCACCGTGCCGCGGATCTCGGTGATCCTGCGCAAGGCGTACGGCGGCGCCTACATCGTCATGGACTCCCAGTCCATCGGGGCCGACCTCACCTACGCCTGGCCGACCAACGAGATCGCCGTCATGGGCGCCGAGGGCGCGGCCAACGTCATCTTCCGCAAGCAGATCGCCAGCGCGGACGACCCGGAGGCCATGCGCGCCCGCATGGTCAAGGAGTACAAGTCCGAGCTGATGCACCCGTACTACGCCGCCGAGCGGGGCCTGGTCGACGACGTGATCGACCCGGCCGACACCCGCGAGGTGCTGATCCGATCCCTGGCGATGCTGCGCAACAAGCACGCCGACCTGCCGTCCCGCAAGCACGGCAACCCACCGCAGTGACCGCCGCAGTAATGGAGACGAAGAGCCTGTGAGCACCGCAACCGAGCCCACCGCACACACGTCGACCGACACCGTTGTCCGGGTGGAGCGGGGCCACGCCGACGCGGAGGAGCTGGCCGCCGTCACCGCGGTCCTGCTCGCCCGCGCCGCCGCCACGCAGCACCTCACGGCGCCGCCCGCGCCCCGCCGCTCGACCGCCGGCTGGCGCCGCCTGGAGCGCACGCCCGGTTTCCGGGCGCCGCACAGCTGGCAGGGCTGACCGGCCCGCCGGACAGCGACCAGCACGAAGCCCCCGTTGCTCCTCGGAGCGGCGGGGGCTTTTTCGGGTCGCGCGCGGGCCGGCGGTTCGCGGTCGGGGTGCGCGGCCGGCCGGCGGCCGGGGGAGGGGCGCCGCACTGCGGCCCGTCCCCGCCCCGGCCTGCGTCGGGCTAGCGGAGGCGGGCCATCAGCGCGTGCTCGACCAGGGTGATCAGCGCGCTCTTCGCCTCGTTGCGGTGCCGGGCGTCGGTGACGATGATCGGCGCGTCCGGGCCGATCTGGAGCGCCTCGCGCACCTCGTCGGGGGTGTACGGCTGGTGCCCGTCGAAGCCGTTGAGGGCGATGACGAACGGCAGGCCGGAGTTCTCGAAGTAGTCGACGGCCGGGAAACAGTCGGCCAGTCGGCGCGTGTCGACCAGCACCACGGCGCCGATCGCGCCGCGTACGAGGTCGTCCCACATGAACCAGAAACGGTCCTGCCCGGGCGTGCCGAACAGGTACAGGATCAGGTCCTGGTCGAGCGTGATGCGGCCGAAGTCCATGGCCACCGTGGTGGTGGTCTTGTCCGGCGCGTGCGTGAGGTCGTCGATCCCCGCCGATGCGGAGGTCATCACGGCCTCGGTGCGTAGCGGATTGATCTCCGAGACCGCGCCGACGAACGTGGTCTTGCCCACGCCGAAGCCGCCCGCCACCACGATCTTCGCGGAGGTGGTGGAGCGGGCTGCACCGCTAGAGCTTGCGAAGTCCACTGAGCACCCTTTCGAGCAGTGTCACGTCAGGCTGACCGCCGGCGGTTTCGTCGCCGCCGGGCTGATGGATGGCGACGAGCCCCGCCTCGGCCAGGTCGGCGACGAGGATGCGGGAGACGCCAAGGGGGATGGAGAGGAGTGCGGAGATCTCGGCGACCGACTTGATCTCCCGGCACAGGTGGCAGATCCGCTGGTGCTCGGGGAGTTGGCCCTGGAGCTGGGACGGATCGGCGGTGGTGCTCACCAGCGCCTCGATGGCGAGCTGGTAGCGCGGACGCGTGCGGCCACCGGTCATCGCGTACGGGCGCACCAAGGGGTTGTGCGCGCTACCGGCGGGCGCCGGCTCCGGCTCGTGCCGCTGCGGCGGCACCGGTTCGATGCGCGGGCTGTGCGGATGGCGCGGCCCGGCGGGCGGTTCGTAGCCCGGCTGGGGCTGCGGCTGTCGTTGCGGCTGCGCGTGGCGGCCCGGCTGCTGGTGCGGCTGGCCGTAACCCTGCTCGTACGGCTGCTGGTACGGCTGTTGCGGATAGGACTGCTGTTGCGGGTCGGCGTGCCACGAGCCACCCGGCCGCCGCGCGCCGTACTGGCCCTGACCGGGCTGACTCTGGCCCTGGCCCTGACCCGGCTGGCCCTGGCCGTACTGGCCCGGGCCCGGCTGGCTCTGCTGGGGGTGCGGCTGCTCGGCCGCGCCCGGCTGGCGCTGGGCCGTGGGCCGGACCCGACGGCTGGGCGCGGAGGGGAAGTTGAACCGGTTCAGCGGCGCCTGGCCCTGGGGGTCAGGCTGCTGCCCTTCGCCGTACGAATAGCCGCTCGGGGGCGTTGCCACGGTTCCTCCTCCAACTCGCCTGTCTGCCGGTCGCGCCACCGCACCTTATGGCGCGGTGGCGCGAAACGCACTGTTTGTTTGCTAGTTGAGAAGGCTCCCTTGCAGTTCCGCGCGGAGATCCGGAGTGAGAACACCGCCGGTGCGGTCGACGAGGAGGGCCATTTCGTAGCCGACGAGACCGATGTCGCACTCGGGGTGAGCGAGTACGGCCAGCGAGGACCCGTCGGAGATGGACATGATGAAGAGGAAGCCGCGCTCCATCTCGACCACGGTCTGGTTCACGGCGCCGCCCTCGAAGATGCGGGAGGCGCCGGAGGTCAGCGAGGTCAGACCGGAGGCTACGGCCGCCAGTTGGTCGGCCCGGTCACGGGGGAACCCTTCGGACATCGCCAGAAGGAGTCCGTCGGCGGAGACCACCACCGTGTGGGACACCCCTGGGGTGTTGTCCACGAAGTTGGTGATCAACCAGTTCAGGTTCTGCGCCGCCTGGCTCATCGGGCTCACACTAACGCTCCTGATCGTAGGTGCTGCCGGGGCCGAAGCCCTGTTGGTCATGCTGGTGGTGCGTGCTGTTGTCGGCGCCCGCGTTGCGCCCCTGTTGGACCCCGCGCCGCAGATTACTCAACCTGCCGCGGATGTCCTCCGGGGACCGCGAAATCTGTGGTCCGCCCTGCTGGCTCTCCTCGGCGGTGCCCTCTACCAGATTGGCCTTGGGGACGCGCCTCGGCAGCCCGGACGGAGTCACTCCGCCTGCCTTCGGCTCACGTAGCTGCTCGGCACGGTGCCAGCGCTCGTCGTTGGCCGACTGCCAGCCGGAGTCCGCCTGCTGCGGCGTGTGCTGCTGCTCCGGCTCCGCCTGCTCCTCGGGTCCTGGGTGTGCTGACTCGGTGTGGTCCGCCGCCGCGTCCGCGACGTCGGTCCCGTCCGAAGCCCGCCACTGCTTGCCACGGCGCGGGAGGCCCGCCTCGGTGACCGAGTCGATGCCGCTGGGCGATGGGCCCGGACGGTGGAACTCTACGCGCTCCGGGCCGTCTTCCGCAGCGCTCGGGAAGGGTTCCGTTTGCGCTCCGTGCGGGTCGGCGACGGGCGCCTGGTACGCGTCGGACGCGGCCCACTCACCCTGGTGGCCCCGCGCGTCGTGCGGGACGTAGGGCTGCTGCCCGGTCTCGGACTGATCCGCGTAGTCACCTTCCGGATACGCACCGTCGCGAGAGCCGTCGGACAGGTAGCCACCGTGCTGCGGCAGCCCGTCCGGCGTCGGCGCGGTCCCCGCGTCCGGGAGCGGGGACTGGCCGGTGTGCTCGTGCTCCGGCGGCCCCGGGTACGGGGCCGCCGGCGCCGCCGCATGCCCGGCGTCGTCCGGGTAGCCGGTCGCGGTCGCCCCGCCCGGCGCGGACGCGTAGCCGGCGTCGTACCCACCGCCCGGCCCGGCGTCGTAGCCGGCGCCCGGCACCGCGTCGTACCCCCCGGCGCCGTCGTCACCGGTGGGGAAGCCGGCGCCCCGCTCGGCCCCGTAGGGCTGCTGGCCAGGCGCCGCCTGGCCGCCGCCGTACTCGCTCCCGTACTCACCGCCGAAGCCCCCGCCCGGGGCGCTCTGGTACGGAGCGGCCTGCTGGCCCTCGTACACGGCGCCCTGCTGGCCCTCGTACGTCGGGTGGCCGGCGTCGTCGAAGCCCAGCTCCGCGGCCGTGCGCGGGGCGTTCGGCTGCTGCGGCGACGGGGACGCGGGCTGCTCGGGGACGATCGGCGAGACGGCGAAGTCCTCCTGGGGCGCGTCGTCGCCACCACCGCCGTGCGTGATCGGCTCGGGCAGCATGACCAGCGACGTGGTGCCGGCCTGCTCGCCGGCGGGGCGCAACTGCACCCGGATGCCGTGCCGGTTGGCCAGCCGGCCGACCACGAACAGGCCCATGCGCTGGGAGACCGCCACGTCGACGGTGGGCGGGTGGGCCAGCCGGTGGTTGATGTCCGCGAAGTCCTCGGCGGTCAGGCCGATGCCCTTGTCGTGGATCTCGATCATGACCCGGCCGTCGGGCAGCCGGGTCGCGGTCACCCGCACCTTGGACTGCGGCGAGGAGAACGTGGTGGCGTTCTCCAGCAGCTCGGCCAGCAGGTGCACCAGGTCCGTGACGGCGTTGCCGTGGATCTCGCTGTCCGGGACGCCGGCCAGCTCGATCCGCTCGTAGCTCTCCACCTCGGACGAGGCGGCGCGGAGCACGTCCACCAGCGGCACCGGCTGGTTCCAGCGCCGGCCCGGCTCCTCGCCCGCGAGGACGAGGAGGTTCTCGCCGTTGCGGCGCATGCGGGTGGCCAGGTGGTCCATCCGGAACAGGTTCTCGAGCTGGTCCGGGTCGGCCTCGTTGTTCTCCAGCGTGCTGATCAGCGTGAGCTGGCGCTCGATGAGGCCCTGGTTGCGGCGCGAGAGGTTGGTGAAGATCGCGTTGACGTTGCCGCGCAGCAGCGCCTGCTCGGCGGCGAGGCGCACCGCCTCCTGGTGCACGTGGTCGAAGGCGCGGGCGACCTCGCCGATCTCGTCCCGGGTGGTGATCGGAATGGGGGTCACGCGCGTGTCGGTGCGCCCCGGCTCCGTACGCGAGAGCTGGTCGACCAGCTCGGGCAGCCGCTGCTCGGCGACCTCCAGCGCGGCGTTGCGCAACTGGCGCATGCTCCGGCTCATCGAGCGGGCCATCAGGCCGGCCACGATGAACGCGGCCAGCAGCGCCACCAGCACGATCGCGGAGTTGACGAAGGTGTCCCGGCGGGCGTCGGACGAGATCTGCGCCGCCTCGTCCACGGCCTTGTCGGCCAGGCTCTCCTCGATCGTGCGGTAGGCGTCGAACGTGGCCGTCGAGGCGTCGAACCAGGCGGCGGCGGTGATGCCCTGGTCGCGCAGCTCGGACGGCTTCGCGCCGGAGCCGATGGCCTTGGCCATGGTGTCCGTCGACGGCGGCGGCGTGAACTTCTCGCCACGGCCCTCGGCGCGCTCCCGCGCGTCGGCCACCTTCTTCTTCCCGCTCTCCTCGGCCTCCCGCAGGAGCCGCTTGAGGTGCGCGGTGTCCGCGTCCATGCCGCCGGACTCGAACTCGAGGAGCGCGATCCGCTCCAGGTAGGCGTACGAGGAGAAGGCGGTGAGCTGCGCGAGGCGGTCCGCCTCGCTGGGGCCCGGCTTGGTCAGCAGGTGCGCGCCGATCGAGCGCTGCAACGATTCGGCGGCCTTGGCCAGGGAGATCGCGTAGACCGTACGGCCGTAGGAGGTGATGTTGCCGGTGCCGAGGCCGAGTTCGTTGGAGAACTCCATCAGCGGGTGCTGGACGGTGACGTACCCCTCCTCGGTCTGCACCCCCGGCAGCCGCGAGCTGAAGGCGTTCTGGCGCAGCGAGGTCAGCCGCGGCTCCACGGCGCGGAACGCCTTGAGCCGGCGCTCCAGCCCGGCGTCGTCCGGCATGTCGCGCGCGAAGCGGTCGAACTCCTTGGCCGCCGCGTCGGTCGTCCGCCGGGCCTGCCGCATCTCGTCGGTCTCGCGGCCCTCAAGGAGCGGCACCGTGGACACGTCCCGCTCGTTGATCAGCGCCTGGCCGTACGTGGCCGCGGCGCGCACCAGCCCGGCCGTGCGCTCGGCGTCCTGCGCCTCCTGCCACGTGTCCACGGACGAGGCGACGCGGAAGCCGCCGAAGACCAGGGCCACCAGGACCGGGATGAGCAGGATCGCGTTCAGCCGGACCGGGACCCGCCAGTTGCGCGGGGACCAGGGGCCGCCCTGGGGCGGCGGGGCATCAGGTGCCGCGTCGGGCGATGCCACCGTGCGCGATGGCGGCGTGAAGTTGCCCCGCGCCTGACCCTGTGGGGTCCGTGGCTGGGGCGACCCCGTCGCGGGCGCCGTTGTGCTTCGCCTCACTAACCAACAACCTTCCGGCGTCGGCACTTGATGTTGTGCCGTTCTCTGCTGAGCCCTTACCGCTCAGTTCAGCGAATTCCAGCACGTGAGGCAGGCGCATTCCAAACAGTGCCGCTACCGGATGGAGGACTGTCGGCCACGGAGATAAAACGGGCGTTAAGGGCGACCGACGGCAAAATTCGGAAGAATCGAGTGCGCTCCGGAGTTGAGTGGGTGCACTGCGTAGTGGGCACGCGGTAATTGCCTGTCGAAACGTTATGAATTTGCGGGCTAGCCGTGGCAAACGACACAACGGTGCGTACGACAACTACCCAGTAGCTCACGCTACTTGAGGCGGGCCATCAGCGCGTGCTCGACCAGGGTGATGAGCGCGCTCTTGGTCTCCCCACGGTGTCGGGCGTCGGTGACGATGATCGGCGTGTCCGGGCCGATCTGGAGCGCCTCGCGCACCTCGTCGGGGGAGTAGGGCTGGTGCCCGTTGAAGCCGTTGAGGGCGATGACGAACGGCAGACCGGAGTTCTCGAAGTAGTCGACGGCCGGGAAACAGTCGGCCAGCCGGCGGGTGTCCACCAGCACGATCGCGCCGATCGCGCCCTTGACCAGGTCGTCCCACATGAACCAGAAACGGTCCTGCCCGGGCGTGCCGAACAGGTACAGGATCAGGTCGTCGTCCAGCGTGATGCGGCCGAAGTCCATCGCCACGGTCGTCGTGGTCTTGTCCTGAACGTGGCTCAGGTCGTCGATCCCCGCCGACGCGGAGGTCATCACGGCCTCGGTGCGCAGCGGATTGATCTCCGAGACCGCGCCGACGAACGTGGTCTTGCCCACGCCGAAGCCGCCCGCCACCACGATCTTCGCGGAGGTGGTGGAGCGGGCCGCGCCGCTAGAGCTTGCGGAGTCCACTGAGCACCCTTTCGAGCAGAGTCACGTCAGGCGTGCCGCCCGCCTCGGAGCTGCCGGGCTGGTGGATCGCCACCATGCCGGCCTCGGCCAGGTCGGCGACGAGGATGCGAGCGACGCCGAGGGGTATCGCGAGCAGCGCGGAGACCTCCGCGACCGACTTGACCTCACGGCACAGGTGGCAGATCCGCTGGTGCTCGGGGAGCAGCCCCTGCAGGTGCGCGGGGTCTGCCGTCGTGCTCACCAGTGCCTCGATGGCGAGCTGGTAGCGCGGCCGGGTGCGACCCCCGGTCATGGCGTACGGGCGCACCAGCGGCTGGTCACCTTCGACCCCGTACGGCGCGTGATGGGAGGCGCCGTACGGGCCGGTCGAGGCAGCGGGCGGGTTCATGGTTCCTCCGGTCGGGACAGCAAGCTGGTAGTGGTGCCGTCGGTCGGTGCCGGTGGGGGGCCTGGCGGTGAAGCGAAGGACGGACGGTGATCGGGGGTCAGTTGAGCAGACTTCCCTGCAATTCCGCACGCAGGTCAGGGGTCAGGACGTTACCCGTACGGTCGACGAGAAGCGCCATCTCATAACCGACGAGACCAATGTCGCACTCGGGGTGCGCGAGCACCGCGAGCGAGGACCCGTCGGAAATCGACATGATGAAAAGGAAACCGCGCTCCATCTCGACCACGGTCTGGTTCACGGCGCCGCCCTCGAAGATGCGGGAGGCACCGGACGTCAGCGAGGTCAGACCGGAGGCCACGGCCGCCAACTGGTCGGCCCTGTCCCGGGGGAACCCCTCGGACATCGCCAGAAGCAGGCCGTCGGCGGAGACCACCACCGTGTGCGACACCCCCGGGGTGTTGTCCACGAAGTTGGTGATCAACCAGTTCAGATTCTGCGCCGCCTGGCTCATCGGACTCAACTAACGCTCCTGCTGGTGAAGGGGACCGCGACCGCGAGACTCAAGGCCGACCGTCCGTTCCGGCCTGACGGCCCTGCTGGATACCACGACGAAGGTTGGTCAGTCGCCCGCGCACGTCGTCGGGCGCGCGGGAGACCTGGGGGCCGCCGCGCCGCTGGGCGGGCTGCTCCTCGGCGGTGCCGTCGACGAGGTTGGCACGCGGTACGCGACGGGGCAGCCCGGACGAGGTCACCCCGCCCGCCGCCGGCTCACGGACCTGCTCGGCCCGCCGCCAGCGCTCGTCGTTGGGGGAGGAGCGCCAGGCCGCGTTCCCGGCCGCGCCGGCGGCCTGCGCGTCCGCGCCGTCCGCCGCCTGGGGCCGCTGCCCCGTGGTCCGCGCGGGGATCAGGCCCTGCTGGCCCGGCTCGCGCCGCGGCAGCGGGGGCGCGGCCGATCGCGCCGACTCGCCCTCGCCGCCGGGGGCGGCGCCGTGCGGGGCCGCGGGGTGCGGCGCCGGCTCGGCGGGCACGGGGCCCTGCGCGCTGTGGAACCAGCGCGACTCGATCGTGTCGAAGATCGGGGTGCCACCGTTGTCGAAGCCCTGCGGAAGCGGCAGTTCGCCGGTGAGGTGGTCGTCCTCGGGCGCCGGCGCCGGCTCGGCGTGCGCGCTCTGGCCGAGTCCCACGCCCGGGCCGCCCTGCGGCAGGTACGCCCCGCCACGCCCGGGCGGCGAGCCGTTGAAGTCGGGCCGCTGGAACTGGGTGGTGTCCCCCGAGCCGTCCTGCCCATGCTCCGGACGCGAGTACTCACCGGTGTCCGCACGCCCCGGCTGCGGGTAGCCGCCGGTGTCGGTGGGACGCGGGTACTCGCCCGTGTCGGTGGGCAGCGCGTACTCGCCGGTGTCGCCGGCCGGCCGCGGGTACTCACCCGTCTCCCCCGACCGCCCGCGTACGCGTCGGGCCGCGCGTACTCGCCCGTGTCGGTGTGCCGCGGGTACGCCCCGGTCTCGCCCGGCGCCGGGTAGCCACCGGTCTCCTCCGAGGTGCCCTGGGCGTACGCGTCCGGGTACGCGCCGGCGCCTTCGGGCCGGGCGTAGCCGCCGGTGTCCGTGGGGCGCGGGTACTCGCCGGTGTCGCCCGGGCCGCCCGCGGGCAGGGCGTACTGGCCGGTGTCCGCGACACCGGAGGGCTGGGACGGCAACGCGTACTGGCCGGTGTCGCCCGGGCCGGCCTGTTGCGGGTAGCCGCCGGTGTCGGGAAGCGGGTAGCCGCCGGTGTCCGCGGTGTTCGGCCGCGCGTACTCGCCGGTGTCGCCCGCCCCGCGCGGGGCGCTGGGGACGGCGAACTCGCCCGTGTCGCCGGGGCCGCCGGCGGCACCGCGCGGGAACGGCGGCGTGGTGTCGATCTCCGCGTGGTCACGTGCCGCGTCGCGGTCGGTGGGCCAGTCGTCCGCCGCGGCGGCGCGCCGGGCGCCCCAGTTGGCGCCGGGCGCCTGCGGCCCGCCGTCCCGGGCCGGCGCCTCGGCGGACTCGGAGGCCACGGAGCCGGTCAGCTCGGGGGCGGGGCCGCGCTGCGGGAGCTGCGGGCGCGCCCCACGCTCGCCGGAGCGACCCGCGCCCGCGGGGGCGCCGGTCGGCGGGGCGACGGTGGGCTCGTTGTCCGGTGCGTCCTGGCCGCCGCGCGTGGGCAGCGCCGGGCGGTTCGCGTCCGGGCCCTGCCCCTGGTCGGCGCCGGCCGCGCTGCGCGCGCCGGCCCGGCTGCCGCCGAAGAAGTCACCGGTGGCTGCGGGGACGTTTCCGCCACCGCTGGCCCGGTTGCCACTACCGCCGCTGCCGAAGAAGTCGCCGCCACCGGCGCCCGCCCCGGCCGCCCCGTTGCCGGGCACCGAGGCGCCGACGGGGCGGGTGGGCAGCCCGCTGCGCGTGGCGCCGCCCCGCGCGGGCTGACCGGCGGTGCCGCTGGGCGGCACCGGGCCGCTCGGGCTCGGCTTCGTGCGCTGCGGGGTCGAGCCGCCGCCCGCGAGTTCGGCCCGCGGTCCCGAGCCCGGCACCTGGCGGCGCGTGCCCGTACCGGCGGTCGCGGGGCCGGCCGAGCCGTTGCCACCGGGGCCGGCCGCCTTGCCCAGCGCGGGGGTGCCCCCGGCCGGCGTGCTGGACTGCCCGGGGGCGCCGGTTGAACCGGGCGCGCCGGGCGTGCCCGGAGCGGGCTTCTTGCCGCTGCCTTGGGCTACGTCGACCGGCAGCATGACCAGCGCGGTCGTACCGCCGGAGTCCGACGGCCGGAGCTGGATGCGGATGCCGTGCCGCAGCGACAGGCGACCGACCACGAACAGACCCATCCGGCGCGAGACCGACACGTCCACGGTCGGCGGGCTGGCCAGCCGCTCGTTGATCGCCGCCAGGTCCTCGGGGGAGAGCCCGATGCCGGTGTCGTGGATCTCCACGAGCACCCGGCCGTCCGGCAGCGCGTGCCCGGTGACCTTGACCTTGGTCTGCGGCGACGAGAAGGACGTCGCGTTCTCCAACAGCTCGGCCAGCAGGTGCACGAGGTCGTTGACGACCCGGCCCGCGACCTCGGTGCCCGGAACGGAGCTGAGCTCGATCCGCTCGTACTGCTCCACCTCGGACGCTGCCGCGCGGAGCACGTCCACCAGCGGCACGGGGCGGGTCCACCGGCGCCCCGGCTCCTCACCCGCGAGGACGAGCAGGTTCTCACCGTTACGGCGCATACGCGTCGCGAGGTGGTCCAGCTTGAACAGCGAGGAGAGCTGGTCCGGGTCCGCCTCGCGGGACTCCAGCTCGGAGATGAGCGAGAGTTGCCGCTGGATCAGGCCCTGGCTGCGGCGCGAGAGGTTGGTGAACATCGCGTTGACGTTGCCTCGCAGCAGCGCCTGCTCGGCGGCGAGTCGGACCGCCTCGCGGTGCACGTCGTCGAAGGCCGCGGCCACCTTGCCGATCTCGTCCCGGCTGTGCACACCGACCGACTCGACGGAGGTGTCCACATCCTGCGGGTCGTGCTCGGACAGCTCCTTGACCAGCTCGGGCAGTCGCTGCTGGGCGACGTCCTGCGCGGTGTCCTGGAGCCGGCGCAGCGAACGCACCATGGAGCGGGAGACGACGAACGCGCCCACCAGCGAGATGCCGAGGACGAGCAGGATCAGCGCACCGTTGATGAAGGCGTCCTGCTTGGCCTCGGAGCGCAGCTCGCGGGCCTTCTGCTCCATCTCCGTCAGCAGCGTCTGCTCGATCTTGGACATCGCCACGAGCTTGATGCTGTCCTGGTCGTACCAGTCCATGTAGGTGCGCTTGGCGGACGCCAGGCTCTCCGGGTCGCGCACCATGCGCAGCGCGTACTTGTTGGCCGCGTTGATGTCGCTGTTGTCGCCGGTGAGCGGGTCGAGCAGCTCCGGCGTGTCACCGCTGCGGATCTCCAGGAACCGGCGGAGCGCCTGGTCTTCCTTCTCCAGCGCCGTGGAGGTGTACCGGCTGTCGATCGCCGAGAGCTTGGGCTTGTTCGGGTGCGCCAGGGCCGCGCTGATGGAGGCGCGCTGGATGGACGCGTACTCCTTGGCCGACGAGAACGTGGCGAGGGCGCGCGTCTTGTTGATCATCGCGCGGTTGCTGGTCGCCTGCGCCATGTCCTGGGAGAGCGAGAGCAGCGAGGTGATCAGCTCGTTGTATCCGAGGATCGTCTGCGAGGTGTAGTCGCGGTCCTTGTACGCCTGCTTGCGGATCTCGTGGATCTTGTTGAGCTGCTTCTTGATGTCGATCACCGTGGACTGCACGCCGGTGATCGCCGGGTCGACCGGGTCCAGGTCGTCCGTGGCGTCGGCGAACGCGACGAGTGCCTGGTCGGTCGCCTGACGGGGCGCGACCACCTGGTCGTCCCGGTCGTCGCCGGCGCCGGCCAGCGGCCCGGCCGACTGGTCGCGCTCCTCCTGGAGCGCGTTGGCGAGCTCGGTCGCCTGCTGCGTCATCTCGGTGAGCAGCTTCATCTGGTCGAGCTGCTCGATGTTGTCCATCGAGTTCTGGATACGCAGGGCGCCCAGCGTGGTGGCGGCCACCACGGGGAGGGCGAGCAGCGACACGAGTCGGGTGCTGATCTTCCAGTTACGCAGGGCTATTCGCGGCCCGGGCCCCGTGGGGGCCTTCACCTTCGGCCGCTCGCCGGATGACTCTTCCCCGCTGGGCGCGGTCGGCCGCGTACTGACATCCGCGCCGCGGTCGCTACCACCGCGCGGCTCGGGGTCCGCCGCGGCGTTGCCATCCTTCTTGAAACGTCCCTGCACTAGCGTCGCAACCTCTGGACCAGGCGTCCCACCGTGCGTACGGCGAAACGGTGTGAGTCGTGAGTGACCGGCGCGCTCGACCCTTCCTTGTTGCGGAGCGAGGCCGCCGCCGCTCGGCGCCCCGTCTGCGCCCGCTGCGCGCCAGGTGAATCCTGTCGGCGGTCCGTGGAATTCCAGCACAGTGCCGGATGCTCCAACAAGAGCCGTGGGTCACGGTGTGGATGCGGTGACGGTACGTGGCAATAAAGTGACCGCATGTGGAAAACAATGGCCGTGATACCGGACTTTTATGCACGTTCCGCTCGGGAGTGGTAGGTGTCCGGGTCGCGATGATCAAGAGCGGAACGTCCGCATAGGCCGGCAATGCCGGATTCCGCCTGGGGTGATAGGTGCGCACGATGTGGCATTTGTCCGCCTCTTCGTGAGAGAACTCACATGCTGGGCGTGACTGGGCTCGCGGATTTCGGGGGAAGCGCGCGTTTAGCCTGACGCTTTACACCGTCCGCGAAAACGACAAGACGAGGCAGATCCAGTGAAGACGACGATGATGTTCCGCAACATAGCCAACCCGCGGCGCACCACTCTCGCCCACCTCAAGGATGCCGAAGAACTCCAGACCGCGCCCGTGGAAGAGCAGCAGACCACCTCGGTCGAGCTGCCCGCCCAGACGGCGAACCCCCGTCGCACGATTCTCACCGAAGCACCCGAGTAGCGGCCACCTCCCTCGTGGGCGGCGCCCCACGGCCCCCTCGGAGCCCGCCGCCCCCGTCCGCCCCACCTCGTCGCGCCCCCCGGCGCACGGTCGCGAGCCCCGCGCGCGAGCGGCTCACTCTCCCTGCCGCTCCAGCGCCCCACCCGCCCCACGGACCCGCCCCGCGCCGAGCACTCCCCACCCCGGCCCCGCCCCCGGCTGGCGACGCACGCCCCGTATCGGCGCGCACCGCCCACGCCACCGGCAGGGCTGGGGTTTTTCGCGTTTCCCGTCGCCTGCCCCCTGTTTCCGCGGCCTGCCGTTGCCCTGCCCCGTTCGGCGCGGCGCTCCGGGGCGCGGGCGGGGCTCTGCGTTGCGGCTCCGTGCTCCGCACCGGGGGCCCGTGCCCCGCCCCGTGCTCCGTGCTCCGTGCTCCGTGCTGAGGGGCGCGAGTCCCGCGCTGCGGGAGGGGGCTGGGCCCCGTGCCGCGTGCCCCGTGCTCCGTGCGGGAGAGGAACTGGGCCCGTGTCCGCTCCGTGCCCCGTGCCCCGTACGTGACCCCGAGCCGCGCCCCGCGCCCCGTGCTCCGTACTGAGGGGCGCGAGCCCCGCGCCCCGTGTGGGAGGGGGCTGGGCCCCGTGCCCCGTGCCTCGTGCTCCGTACGGGAGAGGAACTGGGCCCGTGCCCGCTCCGTGCCCCGCGCCCCGTACGTGACCCCGAGCCGCGCCCCGTGTGAGAGAGGTGCCGCGCCCCGTACCGCTACCTGGTGCACCGGGGCGGTGCCGTGCGGTGACGGGCCGGGAGCGCGGCGGTGTCGAAAACGGGGCGATAGCCTGGAGCGTCAGACCTCAGCCAATGATCAGTAGTGAAGGGCAGCACTTCCCGTGCGCATCGCCAGATTCTCCATCGACGGCAACGTCGCGTTCGGAGTCGTGGAGGAGGCCGCCGCCCCTGACGGCGGCCCCGTCCTCGACATCATCAAGGGACACCCCTTCGCCGAATTCGAGCGCTCGGGCCAGAAGATCCCGCTGGACAAGGTGCGCCTGCTGCCCCCGGTGCTTCCCAACAAGGTCGTGGCGATCGGTCGCAACTACGCGGAGCACGCCAGGGAACTCGGCCACGAGGTCCCCGACGTTCCGGTCGCCTTCTTCAAGCCGTCCACCTCGGTGGTCGGCCCCGGCGACGCCATCGCCTACCCCTCCTTCTCGCAGGAGGTCCACCACGAGGCCGAGCTGGCCGTCGTGATCGGCAGGATGTGCCGGGAGGTCCCGCGCGAGCGGGCCAGGGACGTCATCCTCGGCTACACCTGCGCCAACGACGTCACCGCGCGCGACGTACAGCGCCGCGAGCAGCAGTGGGCGCGGGCCAAGGGGTTCGACACCTCGTGCCCGCTGGGGCCGTGGGTGGAGACCGACGTCGAGCCCAGCGACCTCGCGATCATGTGCACCGTCAACGGTGAGCAGCGGCAACTCGGCCGTACCAGCGAGATGGTCCGCTCCGTCGAGGACCTGATCGTGCACATCACCGAGGCCATGACGCTGCTCCCGGGCGACGTCATCCTCACGGGCACTCCGGCTGGGGTCGGCCCGCTCAACGTCGGCGACGAAGTCGCCGTCACCATCGAAGGCATCGGCACTCTCACCAACAAGGTGATCAAGCGTGGCTAGCGCATCTCCCGTACGCGTCCGTTTCTGTCCCTCGCCCACCGGCAACCCCCACGTGGGCCTGGTCCGCACCGCCCTGTTCAACTGGGCGTTCGCCCGTCACCACGGCGGCACCCTGGTCTTCCGCATCGAGGACACCGACGCGGCCCGCGACTCCGAGGAGAGCTACGAGCAGCTCCTGGACTCGATGCGCTGGCTCGGCTTCGACTGGGACGAGGGCCCCGAGATCGGCGGCCCGCACGCCCCGTACCGGCAGTCGCAGCGCATGGACATCTACGCGGACGTCGCCCGCAAGCTCCAGGAAGGCGGCTTCGCGTACGAGTGCTTCTGCACCACCGAGGAGCTCGACGCCCGCCGTGACGCGGCCCGCAAGGCCGGCAAGCCCTCCGGGTACGACGGGAAGTGCCGCGACCTCTCGGCCGAGCAGATCGCCGCGTACCGCGCCGAGGGGCGCACCCCGATCGTCCGGTTCCGGATGCCCGACACCCCGATCACCTTCACCGACCTGGTGCGCGGCGAGCTGACGTTCACCCCGGAGAACGTGCCGGACTTCGGCATCGTGCGCGCCAACGGAGCCCCGCTCTACACCCTCGTCAACCCGGTCGACGACGCGCTGATGGAGATCACGCACGTGCTCCGTGGCGAGGACCTGCTCTCCTCGACCCCGCGCCAGATCGCGCTGTACGGGGCGCTCGCCCAGATCGGCGTGGGCAACGGCACCGTGCCGGCCTTCGGCCACCTCCCGTACGTCATGGGCGAGGGCAACAAGAAGCTGTCCAAGCGCGACCCGCAGGCGTCCCTCAACCTCTACCGCGAGCGCGGCTTCCTTCCCGAGGGACTGCTCAACTACCTGTCCCTGCTGGGCTGGTCGCTCTCCGAGGACCGGGACATCTTCTCCGTCGAGGAGATGGTCGCCGCCTTCGATCTGGGCGACGTCAACGCCAACCCGGCGCGGTTCGACCTCAAGAAGTGCGAGGCCATCAACGCCACCCACCTGCGTGCCCTGGCGCCCGACGAGTTCGCGCGCCGCCTGGTGCCCTTCCTCTTCCCGGGACGGGGCCCCAGCGACGCCGAGCTCGAACTGCTCGCCAAGGCCGCTCCGCTCACCCAGGAGCGCATGGTGGTGCTCGGCGAGGCGGTCGGCATGCTCGGCTTCCTGTTTGTGAAGCCGGAGCACTTCCGGGTGGACGAGACCGACGCGGCCAAGGTGCTCACCGAGGACGCCAAGCCGGTCCTTGAGGCCAGCATCAGGGCGCTGGAGGAGTTGGCCGACTTCACGCCCGAGCCCATCCAGGCCACGCTCCGCGAGGCGCTAGTGGACGGGCTCGGCATCAAGCCGAAGTTCGCCTTCACGCCGCTGCGGGTCGCGGTCACCGGCCGTCGGGTCTCGCCGCCGCTGTTCGAGTCGATGGAACTGCTCGGCCGCGAGGAGACGCTGCGCCGACTGCGGGCCGCGCTGTAGGAGCGACAACGGTGCGCCCCGACGGGGCCGACCACGGCTGGCGCCGTCCCACGGTGTGGGGCGGCGCCAGCCGTTTGTTCCGCCGTTCCGCCACCGGCCACCGCCCCGTTACGGCTACGTCGCTGCTCCGTGCGGGGCTGTGTGGTGGGGGAGGCCCTTGTCGTCTTGTCGTCTGCCGCCTCGCTGTCTCGCTGCCTCGCTGTCTCGCTGCCTCGCCGCCTCGCCGCCTCGCCGCCTCGCCGCCTCGCCGCCTCGCCGTCCGGCTCCGTGGGCCGACGCGTCCGTCGGCTCGTGGGCGGGCTGGCGGAAGCCGGGCGTGGTCGGGCGTGGGCGGGCGTGCGTGGGGCCTGGGCCGGGCGCGGGCGGGCGTCTGCGTGGCGCGGGGCCGGCGCTGCGTGCGTCGCGGTGTGTACGGTGCCTTCGGGGCGGGCGATGGCGTACGCCGCGCGCCGCGCGGCGCTGACGGGGATCTGCCGTGCGCGGGCCGACCGGGCCCGTGTGCAGGGCGTGAGCCCACCTGGGGCGGCCGTTGAGCCGCTCACACGAGCGGTATCCGTTTTGGTGCGCCGCCTCCCGTCGGGTAATGTTCTTCCTGCGCCGCCCGCCAGGGGCCGGGAAGCTCCAGCGGAAAGCGCAGATCCAAACAAAAATCCCCAGCAGGGGGTTTGAGTTTTGGTGGGCTATGGTGTAATTGGCAGCACGACTGATTCTGGTTCAGTTAGTCTAGGTTCGAGTCCTGGTAGCCCAGCAAGAGATTCCTCATCCGATCTCTTGGATATGCAGTGACAAGCCCCCGTTGTGTAGCGGCCTAGCACGCTGCCCTCTCAAGGCAGTAGCGCCGGTTCGAATCCGGTCGGGGGTACTGATCCTGACTCCGTCACCATCCGGAAAAACCCCGGAGGCGACGACGAATGGATCGCTAGGGCCCCCGTTGTGTAGCGGCCTAGCACGCCGCCCTCTCAAGGCGGTAGCGCCGGTTCGAATCCGGTCGGGGGTACTGGTCTATACCATGGGCTATGGTGTAATTGGCAGCACGAGTGATTCTGGTTCATTTAGTCTAGGTTCGAGTCCTGGTAGCCCAGCGCAGTACATCAGGCCCCCGTTGTGTAGCGGCCTAGCACGCCGCCCTCTCAAGGCGGTAGCGCCGGTTCGAATCCGGTCGGGGGTACAGAGGAAAAAACGAGATGGCCTCCCGCGTGACGCGGGGGGCCATCTCGCGTTATGCGCTGTCGCGTTATCGCTTGGCCGGTACGGGCCCCTGCGCCTCGCCGCGCCGCGTGGGAACCAGCGCGACGTGACCACGTGTTGCCTGACGGTGCCCCCTGGCGTGGCTCGGAACCGTGCGCGGCGCAGCGGTACTTGCTCCGTGGGCCGTGAGGGACGGAGCGCGGACCCGTTGCTGCTCCGCGGCCAGGCGTGCGGCAACGGAGCGTGCGCGCGGGCCGGCAGAGGCCCGCCCCTTGAGGTCAACGGAGCGCCGCGTACGACGCCCGTCGCGGCACCATCTCGCCGGAGCACGGAGCACGGAGCACGGAGCACGGAGCGGCGATCCTCGCCGGGGCACGGGGCACGGGGCACGGGGCACGGAGCACGGAGCACGGAGCGGCGTCCGTGCGGGGCGCGGTGGCGTGCTGGGGCCGGGGCGTCGGGGGCGTGGTGCCGGGGTTGTGTCAGCCCGTGCGGCGCAGGG
Organism: Streptomyces sp. MGP-BFMKR1; assembly: GCF_057766585.1. NCBI lineage: Bacteria > Bacillati > Actinomycetota > Actinomycetes > Kitasatosporales > Streptomycetaceae > Streptomyces > Streptomyces sp. MGP-BFMKR1. Next base: position 2,221,986 of record NZ_CM173408.1, on the reverse strand, counting down.
CCTCGGAGAGGCGGAGCGCGGCGTCTATGACCGCCTGGGCGTGCATGCGGCCCGGGTGGCGGGTCAGGCGCTCGATGGGGCCCGAGACGGAAACCGCGGCGACGACGCGGTTGGAGGGGCCCCGTACCGGCGCGGAGACGGAGGCCACGCCAGGCTCGCGCTCGCCGATCGACTGGGCCCAGCCCCGGCGCCGTACGCCTGACAGGGCCGTCGCCGTGAAGCGCGCCCCCTGCAGGCCACGGTGCAGTCGCTCCGGCTCCTCCCAGGCCATCAGGATCTGCGCCGCCGAACCGGCCTTCATCGGCAACGTCGAGCCGACGGGCACCGTGTCCCGCAGTCCGGACAGCCGTTCCGCCGCGGCGACGCAGATACGCATGTCGCCCTGGCGCCGGTAGAGCTGGGCGCTCTCGCCGGTCACGTCGCGCAGGTGGGTGAGGACCGGGCCGGCCGTGGCCAGCAGTCGGTCCTCGCCGGCCGCCGCCGCGAGTTCGGCCAGCCGGGGGCCGAGGATGAACCGGCCCTGCATGTCGCGCGCCACCATGCGGTGGTGCTCCAGTGCCACCGCGAGACGGTGCGCCGTCGGGCGCGCGAGGCCGGTCGCTGAGACCAGGCTTGCCAGGGTGGCCGGGCCGGCCTCCAGCGCGCTCAGCACCAGAGCAGCCTTGTCGAGTACGCCCACGCCGCTAGAGTTGTCCATGCAACGATACTCGCGTCTCACAGTATGAAACGCAAGTTCAAATTCTCACGGCAGCCGCCACGCTGGAGGTGGCGCCGGGCACTCATGGCGGCGCTCCCGCGAACAACACGAGTTGGTCGGCAGCGACGCCGGCCGGAGGGACAGCGATGGGACGGACACTGGCGGAGAAGGTCTGGGACGATCACGTCGTCCGGCGCGCCGAGGGCGAGCCCGACTTGCTCTTCATCGATCTGCACCTGCTGCACGAGGTGACCAGCCCGCAGGCGTTCGACGGGCTCCGCAAGGCGGGGCGGCGGGTGCGGCGTACCGACCTCACCATCGCGACCGAGGACCACAACACCCCCACCCTCGACATCGACAAGCCCATCGCGGACCCCGTCTCGCGCGTCCAACTGGAGACGCTGCGCAAGAACTGCGCGGAGTTCGGCGTCCGCCTGCACCCGCTGGGCGACGTCGAGCAGGGCGTGGTGCACGTCGTGGGGCCGCAGTTGGGGCTGACCCAGCCGGGCACCACGGTGGTGTGCGGCGACAGCCACACCTCCACGCACGGGGCGTTCGGCGCCCTCGCGTTCGGGATCGGCACCTCGCAGGTGGAGCACGTGCTGGCCACCCAGACGCTGCCGCTGGCTCCGTTCAAGACGATGGCCATCACCGTCGAGGGCGAACTGCCCGAGGACGTCACCGCGAAGGACCTGATCCTGGCGGTCATCGCGAAGATCGGCACCGGTGGCGGCCAGGGTTACGTCATCGAGTACCGCGGTGAGGCCATCGAGAAGCTGTCGATGGAAGCGCGGATGACCGTGTGCAACATGTCCATCGAGGCCGGCGCGCGGGCCGGGATGATCGCCCCCGACGAGACCACCTTCGCTTACCTCGAGGGTCGCGACCACGCGCCCCGTGGCGAGCAGTGGGATGAGGCGGTGGCGTACTGGCGCACCCTGCGCACCGACGACGACGCCACCTTCGACCGCGAGGTGGTCATCGACGCGACGACGCTGGCCCCGTTCGTCACCTGGGGCACCAATCCGGGGCAGGGTGCCCCGTTGTCGTCGTCCGTGCCCGACCCCGCCTCGTACGCGGACGTCAGCGAGCGGCAGGCGGCCGAAAAGGCCCTGGAGTACATGGGGTTGACGGCAGGTCAGGCGCTGCGCGACATCCGCGTGGACACCGTGTTCGTCGGGTCGTGCACCAACGGCCGGATCGAGGACCTGCGCTCGGCCGCCGCCGTGCTGGAGGGGCGCCAGGTCGCCGAAGGCGTCCGGATGCTCGTGGTTCCGGGTTCGGTACGGGTGGCCCTGCAGGCGGTGCAGGAGGGCCTGGACAAGGTCTTCACCGCGGCCGGGGCCGAATGGCGGCACGCGGGGTGCTCGATGTGCCTGGGCATGAACCCCGACCAACTCGCTCCCGGCGAGCGTTCCGCCTCCACCTCCAACCGCAACTTCGAGGGGCGTCAGGGGAAGGGCGGGCGCACGCACCTGGTCTCACCCCAGGTCGCCGCCGCCACCGCCGTGCGCGGCAGCCTCGCCTCGCCCGCCGACCTCGCTCCGTCAACCGCTCCCGTGGGGGTCTGATCAGACATGGAAGCATTCACCACGCACACCGGGCGCGCCGTTCCGCTGCGCCGCAGCAACGTCGACACCGACCAGATCATCCCGGCACACTGGCTGAAGAAGGTCACTCGCGACGGCTTCGAGGACGGCCTCTTCGAGGCGTGGCGCAAGAACCCGGACTTCGTGCTGAACCGGCCCGAGCGCGCCGGCGCGAGCGTGCTCCTCGCCGGCCCGGACTTCGGTACCGGCTCCTCGCGCGAGCACGCGGTCTGGGCCTTGCAGAACTACGGCTTCAAGACGGTCATCTCCTCGCGGTTCGCCGACATCTTCCGGGGGAACTCGCTCAAGAACGGTCTGCTGACGGTGGTCTTGCCGCAGGAGACGGTGGAGCGACTGTGGGAACTGACCGAGGCGGACCCGGAAACCACGGTCACCGTGGACCTCGTGGCGCGTCAGGTGCGAGCGGGGAGCGTAACGGCCGAATTTGAGCTTGACGAGAACGCTCGTTGGCGACTGCTTGAGGGGCTGGACGACATCAGTCTGACCCTGCGCCAAGAGGCGGAAATCGCTGCGTACGAGGCCGCCCGACCGGCCTTCAAACCCCATACGGTGCAGGTCTAAGGCACCCCGGTGCTCCGTGTACGGGGCACGTTTGGCACGATGCGTCGTCGGTCTCCGGACCGGCGACGCATCGGTGTGTTGGGGCCCCGTGAGGCGACAACTCGCCGTAGATGGCACAATCAACGTATGGAACGCGACACCCAACTCCAGCTTTACGGGATTGTCGCCGACCGTCTCAAGGAAGCGCATGCGAGGGTGCGCACACTGCAAGTCCCGGAGGGCGTACGGATGGCGCTGTCCCGGAAGCTGCTGGTCATCACGGCAGCGGCGAAGCACGATCTGGCAGACGCGGCGCGGCGTCTGGACCGGTTGATGAACGACCTCGACGAGGGCCGTTTCCCCGAAGATCTCGACAGCGACGGAACTCCGTGACGGTCGAGTTCGTTGCGGCACAAGGGTGATTAGCCCGTTTCGTGTTTGATTTGCGGTATATATCTGCCTAACGTGCGAAAAAGCTTGAACAGATTCGTTCCAGCAATGTCTCCGAAGGGGAAGACGTGAACAAGGCGCAGCTCGTGGAAGCCATTGCCGACAAGCTCGGCGGACGCCAGAACGCCGCGGATGCGGTGGATGCAGTACTGGACGCCATCGTCCGCGCGGTCGTGGGCGGTGACCGGGTTTCGGTCACCGGTTTCGGCTCGTTCGAGAAGGTTGACCGCCCCGCGCGGTACGCCCGTAACCCGCAGACCGGTGAGCGGGTCCGGGTCAAGAAGACCTCGGTGCCGCGCTTCCGCGCGGGTCAGGGCTTCAAGGACCTGGTGAGCGGCTCGAAGAAGCTCCCGAAGAACGACGTGGCCGTGAAGAAGGCCCCCAAGGGCAGCCTCTCGGGCGGTTCTTCCACGCGGACGACGGCCAAGGCCGCGGCGAAGAAGGCCACCGCCAAGAAGGCTTCGACGGCGAAGAAGGCCGCGACGAAGAAGGCGACGCCGGCGAAGAAGACCACGGCCACCACCGCCAAGAAGGCGGCGACGGCGAAGAAGACCACGGCCACCACCGCCAAGAAGGCGGCGACGGCTAAGAAGGCCACCGCGGTCAAGGCGACGCCGGCGAAGAAGACGACGGCCACCGCCAAGAAGACCAGCGCGAAGAAGACGGCGCCGGCGAAGAAGGCGACGGCCACGAAGGCTCCCGCGCGCAAGACCACGGCGCGCAAGACCACGGCCAAGAAGGCCACCGCGAGGAAGAAGTAGCCGCGGCGGCCACCACCGTCTCGCGCAGCACCTCGCCGGGCCGGACTCCCTCAGGGGAGCCCGGCCCGCGGCGCGTTCGGAACACCCCCCACGCACCCCCGCCCCCGCGACGCCGAGACCCCCGCCCCGTCCCGCCCCGTTCCGCCCCGACTCCGGCGCTGCACGGGTCATGGTCGTTGGGCGCCGTCCGCGTTGGGGCCGCTGCCCGGTGCGGCGTTCGTAGCCGGAGTCGGGCACCGTCCCGCCGGAGCACGGAGCACGGAGCACGGAGCACGGAGCACGGGGCACGGGGCACGGGGCACGGGGCACGGGGCGGCGGCGTCGCGGCCATAGGGCGGCGACTTCGCGGCGGTGCGGGGCGCTGGACGCGTGTGTGTGGCCAGAAGTCGGGGGCAGGGCGCGCCGCGGGCTCTTCGGGCGAGAGCGGGCCGCGAGCAGGCCCGTAGGGCTGTCGAGCGGCCTAGAACGTCTGAAGCGTCACCAGGGTCACGCGGCGGGCCTCGCCCTCGCCCTCGACGTCGATCCGCACTCGTTGGCCGGGCCGCAACAGTCGTAGCCCGCCAGCGTCGAAGGCCGCCGCGTCGAAGTCCAGCGGAGTTCCGTCGTCGAGCAGCACGCTGCCCGCGCGGGTGTCGGGGTCGTACGTGTACGCGGTCGCCTGCATACGCAGCAGCGTAGCCCGCGCCAGGCGTTGCCCTGCGCGGGCCGGCCTGGCGCTCCGTTGCCGCGTGCCCAAGGGCGCGCCGCCCCGTGCTCCGTGCGCCGTGTCCACCAGTCGCGGCTCCGTGCCCCGTGCGCCAGGCCCCGTGCGGGATGCGTCGCTCCGTGCTCCGTCGCCCACGGGGCCAGCCGCGCCATGGCCTGGCGCGCGGACAGGCGTGGCGCGGGGGCGCACGGAACGGGGGAGGGCGGCGGCGCGTGCCGAGGCGGGGGGAGAGGCGAGGCGGGATCAGCCGTGGGGCGTGGGGGAGCCGGAGGGCGGGGCGCTGGACGCTGTGGGCGGCGTTCCGTTGGCGGCGAGGAGAGCGGTCGTGTACGGGCCCACTCCCAGGTCCAGCGCGGCCCGCAGGTCGCGCCCCGTGTCCACGTCCTGGCGCACGCTCGGCACGTCGAGCAGCGGAATGTCCTGCGCCCCGGTGGCGCGGTGCCGAGCGCGGGAGGCGCCACCGAAAGCCGGATTGAGTTCCCATTTCGGGGCCGCGGTCAACAATGTGGTGCCGATTCCCGCGGCATCCGCGAGAAAAGCCCGTGGGAAATCCGCGGCGGCGGTCAGAACTCGGTGGAGTTCCGCGGACCGGAGAGCCGGTAGATCGGCGTTGAGCGCGGCGACGGCCGCGTCGGGACGCCGCGCGCGCACCATGGCGGCGCCGTGGGCCAGTGCGGCGTTCAGGCCGGTGCCGGGCGTGTCCGGCACGCTCGTTGCGCCGAGCGCCGACAATTCGGCCGCCGCGAGCGGGTCGTCCGTGACAACCACCACATCCCGTACTCCGGGACACGCCAGCGCCGCGCTCACCGTGTCCTGTGCGAAAGCGAGCGCGAGCCCAGGTCGTAGGTCGTCGGACGCGGCGTCGGCCAGCCGGCTCTTCGCGCGGGACAGCGGTTTCAGCGGCACTACCAAGCTCCAGCTCACTCCCGCTTCCCTCGCTTCGTCTCTGCGCACACGCATCATTCTTGCCTGCTGCCGAAGCCGCCTGAGACCGGCGGGGTTACGGTGTCCTCGACAGACCAGATACCTGGGGCGACACTTGTGCGGCTGCCCGGGTGGCAGCAAGCCAGCAGGTCAGCAGGGACCAAGAGGAGGACGTCCGAGTGCCCCGCCACAGAATCGGCTTCTGGTACCGCCTGGCAGCGGTCCTCGCGAAACCGCCGCTCGTGATTCTGTTCAAACGGGACTGGCGTGGAATGGAGAACATTCCAGCCCACGGCGGATTCATCACGGCGATCAACCACAACTCGTATCTCGATCCGCTGGCGTACGCGCACTTCCAGTACAACACCGGCCGCGTGCCGCGATTCCTCGCGAAGTCCGCCCTCTTCAAGGTGCCCGTTATCGGCCGGATGTTCCACGGACTCCAGTTGATTCCGGTCTACCGGGAGTCCACGGATGCCGCCAACGCCTTCCGTGCGGCCGTCAGCGCGATCGACAAGGGCGAATGCGTCGCCTTCTACCCCGAGGGCACGCTCACTCGCGATCCGGATCAGTGGCCGATGCGGGCCAAGACCGGCGCAGCCCGTGTCGCGCTGCTCACCAAGGCCCCGGTCATTCCCGTCGCGCAATGGGGCGCCAATGCGGTGCTCCCCCCGTACGCGGGGGCAAAGCGGCTGCGGCTGTTCCCCCGTAAGACCTTCAAGGTCGTGGCCGGGCCCCCGGTCGACCTGTCCGCGTACTACGGCCAGGAACCGACGGCCGAGGTGCTGCGCGCCGCCACCGATACGATCATGGCCGCCGTGACCGAACTCCTCGCCGACGTGCGCCAGGAACCCGTGCCGGCGGGGCGGGCCGAACAGCCGAAGGGTGGCGCGGCCGAAGGTCTCGGCTCCGCCGACCCTACGGACCACGAGGCCGACGGTACGGGGCGCGAGGCCGGCCGCACCAAGCACGAGGCCGACCGGACGGATCGCGGCAGCGGCCGGACGGAGCACGAGAACGAGGGGAATGCCACGTGACGCGCTGTGCCGTCTTCGGCGCCGGATCGTGGGGCACCGCCTTCGCGATGGTGCTGGCCGATGCCGGGTGTGAGGTGACCCTGTGGGCGCGCCGTCCGGAGGTGGTGGAAGCCATCAACACGGGGCACGGCAACCCGGACTACCTGCCGGGCGCCACGCTCCCCGACACGGTGCGGGCCACCACGGAGCCCGCGGTGGCGGCACGGGGCGCCGAGTTCGCGGTGCTGACCGTGCCGTCGCAGACGCTGCGCGCCAACCTCGCCGCATGGGCCCCGTTGCTGCCGGCCGACGCGGTGCTGGTCAACCTGATGAAGGGCGTCGAACTCGGCACCGCCAAGCGGATGAGCGAGGTCATCGAGGAGGTGGCGGGGGTCGGCCCGGAGCGGGTCGCCGTGCTCACGGGGCCCAACCTCGCCAAGGAGATCGCCGCCCGACAGCCGGCCGCCGCCGTCGTCGCGTGCAGCGACGAGGCCGTGGCCCAGCGGTTGCAGGCGGCCTGCCACACGTCGTACTTCCGGCCGTACACCAACACCGACGTCGTCGGCTGCGAACTGGGCGGAGCGGTGAAGAACGTCATCGCCCTCGCGGTGGGCATCGCCGACGGCATGGGCCTCGGCGACAACGCCAAGGCATCGTTGATCACGCGCGGGCTGGCCGAGACCACCCGGCTCGGGCTCGCGATGGGCGCCGACGCGCACACGTTCGCGGGGCTCGCGGGCATGGGCGACCTCGTCGCCACCTGCTCGTCCCCGCTCTCCCGCAACCACACCTTCGGCACCAACCTCGGACGGGGCATGACCCTGGCCGAGACCATCGCGGTGACGAAACAGACGGCGGAGGGCGTCAAGTCCTGCGAGTCCGTCCTCGACCTGGCGCAGCGCCACCGGGTAGACATGCCGATCACGGAGACGGTGGTGAGCATCGTGCACGGCGGGAAGCCGCCTCTCGTGGCGCTCAAGGAACTGATGTCGCGCTCCGCCAAGCCGGAGCGCCACTGAACACGCTGGGGCCGGCTCGCTCTGGTGGAACGTGACCGGTCGACGCCCGCTTCGGGGCCCCGTGGCACATGCCACGGGGCCCCGAAGCGCGTAGGCCGGCGTCCGCCGGTGCCGCGGAGTGCGGGGGTGCCGGAGGTCGGGGGTGGTGCCGGGGTGCGCCACGGAGCGCGCGTGAGGGCGCCCGTTGCGGAGGGGCGCAGTAACGCAGCGGCGTAGTGGCCTGTGGTGGTTCTCGGTTGCCCAGGCCGTGCACGCCGCGCGGCCCCGAACGGCGGGTGCTGCGCTCCGGTTCCACCGCGCCCCGCTCGGCACCGGCAGCGGCCTCGCACGCCGCGCCGTTCCTCCGACGCGGGAACGGCGCCCGCGCCGGCACCGTTTCGTGGCGTACCTCGGTGGCGTACCTCGGTGGCGTACCTCGGTGGCGTACCTCGGTGGCGTACCTCGGTGGCGTACCTCGGTGGCGTACGAGGCGTGGGGTGGGGGTCGTTGGCCCGGGTTGGGCGGGGGCGCCAGGCGGCGGGTGGGCGGGTGGTGGGCCGGCCGGCTGGACGGTCGCGCGCGGGGCTCCGTGGCCGTGCGACGGGGCGGGCCGCGGACACCGGCTGGCGAGACCTGACCGCGGGCGGGTCGCAGGGTAATCTCAATCCGATGAGCAGCGAGTCCACTTCCCCAAGCCCCGTGCCCGCCGCCGGCCCCGGAACCGACGGTCGGAAGCCGCGCGTCGCCGTCGTGTTCGGCGGGCGTAGCTCCGAGCACGCCATCTCCGTCGTCACCGCCGGCGCCGTGCTGTCGGCCATCGACCGTACGAAGTACGAGGTGCTGCCGATCGGCATCACCACCGAGGGGCGTTGGGCGCTCACCGCCGACGCGCCCGAACGGATGGCGATCAGCGACGGCACGCTGCCCAACGTCGACCAGCTCTCGGAAACCCCGGAGGGCGGCGTGGTGTTGCCGGTCGACCCGGGCAGCCGCGAGGTGGTCTACAGCGAGCCCGGCTCGGTACCCAAGGCGCTGGGCGACGTGGACGTGGTCTTCCCCGTGCTGCACGGCCCGTACGGCGAGGACGGCACCCTGCAGGGTCTGCTGGAACTCTCCGGCGTGCCGTACGTGGGGGCCGGCGTGCTCGCCTCCGCCGTCGGCATGGACAAGGAGTACATGAAGCGCGTCTTCGACTCCTTCGGGCTGCCGATCGGGCCCTACGAGGTCATCCGGGCCCGCGACTGGAAGCTCGGTCCGGAGAACGACCGGGGCGCGGTGGCGCGCAAGAAGATTGTGGACTTCGCCGCCGAGAACGGCCTGCCGATCTTCGTGAAGCCGGCTCGCGCCGGCTCCTCCATGGGCATCAGCAAGGTGGACGACCTGGCGGACCTCGACGCGGCCGTCGAGGAGGCCAGGCGGCACGATCCGAAGATCGTGGTGGAGGCGCTGCTGCGCGGGCGCGAGATCGAGTGCGGCGTGCTGGAGTACGAGGACGGCCCGCGGGCCAGCGTGCCGGCGGAGATCCCACCGGTGACGGCCCACGACTTCTACGACTTCGAGGCGAAGTACATCGACTCGGCGTCCGGCATCGTGCCCGCGCCGCTCACCGCCGAGGAGACGGCGCGCGTTCAGGAGATGGCGATCGCCGCGTTCGACGCCACCGGCAGCGAGGGCCTGGCGCGGGTGGACTTCTTCCTCCTCGACAGCGGCGAGTTGGTGATCAACGAGATCAACACCATGCCCGGGTTCACGCCGATCTCGATGTACCCGCGCATGTGGCAGGAGAGCGGCGTCACCTACCCCGAACTGGTGGATCGCCTCATCCAGGCCGCCCTCAACCGCCCGACGGGCCTGCGCTAGACGTCGCACGCCCTGTCCGGCGCTGCCCGGCGCCCACGTCGCCGTTACTGCGTTGCTCGCCCGTCGCTGGGCCGTACGCGAGCCCACCGGAGCGGCGTACGGGGCGCCCCGTACGTACGGCACGGGGCGGGCGACCGGCGGCGTACGGCACTGGCCCCCTCTCGCAGCGCGGAACCGAAGCACGGAGCAGCGATCCTCCCTGGGGGCACGGGGCACGGGGCACGGGGCACGGGGCACGGGGCACGGGGCACGGGGCACGGGGCACGGGGCACGGGGCACGGGGCACGGGGCGGGGGAGTGGGGGCTGGTGTCCGGTGCGGGGGTCGGTCTGCGCCGCCCCGTATCGACCATGCCCGTCTTCGGCGCGCGGAGCCGCCGTCCCGCCGCTGTCCGACTGGCCCACGGGGCCTGATCCGTACGTCCATGGCCCGGCCGCGCGCCGTGCGGGCACCGTTCGGCGTCGTCGGTCCGTACGGAGGGGCAGCGGTGCGATGGGTGGTGCGAGCGGTGCCGGGGCGCCGCGTCACGAGCCAGAACGCCGGGCGCTGAGGGTCAGCGTCGTGCGCTCCGCCGTGCGGAACGGTGCGCGACCGTCCGCCCGCACCGTTCCGCCAGGCGCGCGCTCCGTGCCTCGCCCTTCGGCCCCCGCCGGGCTCCGTACCGCGCCCCGCCGCGATCCGCGTGTGAGAGTCGCGGCGGGGCGGGTCAGATGCCGGCCGGGATGGTCTTCTTGACCGCGTCCGCCAGATCGGTGAGGGGGTTGATCTCGGGGGCGTACGTCGACGGAACCGTGACTTCCACGTACGCCTTGCGCAGGGTGGTGGTGAAGCGGTAGCCGTCCGGCTGCTTCTCCAGCAACCAGCCGACTCCGTTGACGTCCACGGAGTCGGCCAGGGGGTTGTAATGTTCACTGCCGGGCGTGAGCACATCGGGGCGCGGTACGCCGCACCGTAGTTGCACGGCGGGCTTGCCCCAGACGGCGGTGAATTCCGACGCGGGCTCGGTCTCGCGCTGGTCGAGCCCATCCACCTTCGTGGGCAGTTCCTTGTGGAGAGCCTTGCAGAACGTGACGGCCCGCGCCGACGGAGTGGGAACCGCGGGAGCTGCGGGTTCGTCGCTGTCAGAGCAGCCCACGGCGGACAAGAGCAGGATGGCGATGGGCAGGCGGTGCCAACGGCGCGGTGCAAAACTCACCGGGCCGAGGATACGGGGAGCTACAGATGGACGACCGGGCAGGTGAGGGTACGGGTGATGCCGTCCACTTGCTGGACCTTGGCGACCACCATGTGGCCGAGCTCATCCACCGTCTCGGCCTGGGCGCGCACGATCACGTCGTACGGCCCCGTCACGTCCTCGGCCTGGATGACTCCCGGGATCTTGGCGATGACGTCGGCAACGGTCGACGCTTTGCCGACCTCAGTTTGGATCAGGATGTACGCCTGTACCACGGAACCTCCAGGGCGGCGACGAGGATCATGTGGGAAGAAGGGACGCCACGGTACCGCGTCGCCGAGCGACGCGGGGAGACCCGCGCGACGTACGCGGCGTGGCGCCTGCCGGAGCGGACAGCGGAGCACAGGGCGGAAGATCAGTGCAAAGGGGCGATGGGATGAAGGGCACCGTGGGCGAGTTGGGAGAGTTCGGGCTGATCAGGGAGCTGACTTCCCGACTCACCAGCACCCCGGCGGTCCGCCTGGGGCCGGGGGATGACGCCGCGGTGGTCGCAGCGCCCGACCGACGGGTCGTGGCCAGCACCGACGTACTGCTCGAAGGGCGGCACTTCCGCCGCGACTGGTCCACGGCGTACGACGTCGGCCGCAAGGCGGCGGCGCAGAACCTCGCGGACATCGCCGCCATGGGGGCCGTGCCCACCGCGCTGCTGCTCGGCCTCGTCGTCCCCGCGGACCTCCCCGCGACGTGGGCCAACGAGTTGATGGACGGTCTGCGCGACGAGTGCCAGGTCGCGGGCGCCGCGGTGGTCGGGGGCGACGTGGTGCGCGGCGAGACGATCACCGTGGCCATCACGGCCCTGGGTGACCTGCGCAACCACGAACCGGTAACCCGCGCCGGGGCACGGCCGGGTGACGTCGTCGCCGTCACGGGCTGGCTGGGTTGGTCGGCGGCCGGCCACGCCGTGCTCTCGCGCGGCTTCCGCTCGCCCCGTGCCTTCGTCGAGGCGCACCGTCGCCCCGAACCCCCGTACCACGCCGGCCCGGCCGCGGCGGGGCTCGGGGCCACGGCGATGACGGACGTCAGCGACGGCCTGGTCGCCGACCTCGGACACATCGCCGAGGCCAGCAAGGTCCGTATCGACCTGAGTTCCGCGTCGATAGACATTCCCTCGCAGATGTCGGACATCGGCCAGGCGGTTGGCGTAGACCCGCTGCAATGGGTGCTCAACGGCGGCGAGGACCACGCGATCGTCGCGACCTTCCCCTCCGACGTGAAGCTGCCCGCGCGCTGGAAGGTGATCGGCGAGGTCCGTAACCCGTCGGCGCTGCCCCAGGTGACGGTGGACGGGGCGCCGTGGGCCAAGGCCGGCTGGGACCACTTCAGCGACATCGAGGAATCGGCAGGAAGCTGAAGCCGAGGCCAAGCAGGCTGGGCGAGGTCCCATGGGGCCCCGCCAACCGGGCTTCCCGAGCACGCTGTCGGCCGCCGGCGGGGCCGGCTCAACTCGCGCCCGAAGCCGGCACTGGGCCTGGCGCCGTAAACCGGGTGCGGGGCGCCGTTCCGGGTGTGCGGTGCCGTGTCGGCGCGGGTCGGGTATGCGCGGGCGGCCCTTGCCCGCGCGGGGCGGCTCCGTCCGCCGCCCCGTCACGCCGGTGCGGTACCTCCGTGGCGTACTCCGCACGTCGGCAGGCGGCATGTTGGCGCGACGCGACGCCGGTACGTCGCGATGCCCCATCCCGTCACTCCGATTCGCCGCCCCGTCCTGCCGCCCCGTCTTGCCGGTGCGAATTGGCGTCTGGAGCGGGGAGGGGGCAGCTCGGTTCAGCGTGGCCTGAACTACCTGGTCGAGCGGGTTGAGCCAACGAGCCGTGAGGGGGCCGAGAGGCCCGCGAGTGGCGCGGCGTAAATTCGATGGCATGACCACTGACACCCCGGGTGCTGGCCCCGTCCCCACCGCCGTCCCGCCCCGTGTCCTGACCGTCGCCGGGTCCGACTCAGGCGGCGGGGCGGGCATTCAGGCCGATCTCAAGGCGATGCTGGCTCTCGGCACGCACGGCATGAGCGTGCTCACCGCGGTCACGGCGCAGAACTCCCTGGGCGTACAGGGGGCGTGGGAGCTCCCGTTGGAGGCGATCCGGGCCCAGTTCCGCTCCGTCGTCGATGACATCGGCGTCCAGGCCGTGAAGACGGGCATGCTCGCCTCACCCGCGATCGTGGAGACCGTCGCGAGCCTGCTCGCGGACCTCAACACGTCCGTCATCGTGGACCCCGTCGGCGTCTCCAAGCACGGTGACGCCCTCCTGGCCGCGGACGCGCTCGACGCCGTACGCACCAAGCTGCTCCCGGTCGCGACGGTTGCCACACCCAACCTGGACGAGGTCGCGCAACTCACCGGCGTACGCGTGACCACCGAGGCCGACATGCCGCGCGCCGCCGCGGCCATCCTGGAGTTCGGGCCCCGCTGGGCCCTGGTGAAGGGCGGCCACCTCCGGGGGGATGCGGTGGACCTGCTGACGGACGGGGCGGAGGAACACTGGCTCCGCTCCCCGCGCCACGACAACCGCCACACCCACGGCACGGGCTGCACCCTCGCCAGCGCCATCGCCGCCCACCTGGCCCACGGCATGCCGGTGCCGGAGGCCGTCGCGGCGGCCAAGGAGTACGTCACGGGGGCGATCGAGGCCGGCTTCCCGCTGGGCGCCGGCATCGGCCCGGTCGACCACGCCTGGCGCTGGCGCTGAGCCGTCGCCCCCCTTGTGCCTCGGCGCGAGCGAACAGGCGGTGCGGCAGCCGGCTGCGTGCCGCCGCATCCGCGCGAGTCGAGCGCGCCACGGGGCGGCGAACATCCTGGCACGGAGCACGGAGCACGGAGCACGGAGCACGGAGCACGGAGCACGGAGCACGGAGCACGGAGCGGCGGCTCCATTGGACGCGGAGCACGGAGCGGTGATCCTGCCCGGGGGCACGGGGCACGGGGCACGGGGCACGGGGCACGGGGCGGCGGCTCTGGCCGGAGTGCCCGTACACGAGCAGGCGACGGAGCCCGTGAGGCGGGGCTCGGGGCGCCCATAGGCAGGGTGATGCAACAAAAAAGCCGGCCCGCACGAATGCGGGCCGGCTTTGGCAACCGGCTGGCTGCGCTACGACGGGAACGTCAGCGCGCGACCTTGCCGGCCTTGATGCACGAGGTGCAGACGTTGAGCCGCTTCGGCGTCCGACCGACCACAGCGCGCACCGTCTGAATGTTGGGGTTCCAACGACGGCGAGTGCGGCGGTGCGAGTGCGAAATGTTGTTGCCGAAGCCCGGCCCCTTGCCGCAGACGTCGCAGTTGGCAGCCACGGGTCACTCCAAAGACTTCAGATGCACTTACGGTGAGTTCCCGGTTCGTCGAATCAATAGCTGATCGGCATCACCGGGGGGATTTGGCCCGACCTGATCGGGCAACCGGAGCAGCATACAACGACCGCTCCCGTACAACGAAACTACCATGGCTACCTCGGCCCCCGCCCCAGACGATCTCCGCGAAGCGCGACTACCCTGCGGGCATCCGCGCTGCCACCCAGCACCGTCCAAGGAGGCCATAGGTGCCGCACACGTTCGACGCCGAGGCGGTACGTACGTGGTGCGGGCTGGCACTGGAGGCGTTGGGGCGCGCCCGCGAGGGGATCGACGCCATCAACGTCTATCCGGTCGCGGACGGTGACACCGGCACCAACCTCTACCTGACCGTCGAGTCCGCCGCGCACGCCGTCGGGGCCGCCTTCAACGGCCACGCGGCCACCGGTACCGCGTCCAGGCCGAGCCTGGGCGACGCGATAGGAGCCATGGCGCACGGGGCGCTGATCGGCGCGCACGGTAACTCCGGCACCATCCTGGCCCAGATGCTGCGCGGGATGGCGGACGTACTCGCCGAGCAGCACGAGGCGGGTGATGCGGCGAGTGAGGCGCGAGACGCGGGTGACGTGCGCCACGCCGGTGGCGCTGTCCTGTCGCGCGCGCTGCTCCGCGCGGCCGATTCCGCCCGGAACGCGGTTGCCCGCCCCGTGGAGGGCACGGTCCTGACGGTCGCTGCCTCGGCGGCAGCGGCAGCGGCCCGAGCGGCGGGTGTCCCACCCACGGGGCACGGGGCGTCGGCGCCGCGCGGGTCCGAAACGGGGCACGGGGCCGCGACGGGGCAGGGAGCCCGCGCGGGGCAGGGGGCCGCGGCGGGGCACGGTGCGGAGCGGGCCGCGGCGTACGGGGCGGCTACGGCGAGCGAGGACGGCGCGGTTCCGGGGGCGCGGGGCACCCCCGCGACGCGGTCTCCCGCCGCGCCCGTCGGCGCCGTGGCACGGGCCGCCTACGAGGGCGCCTGCGCCGCTCTGGAGGCGACCACCGGCCAGCTCGACGTACTCGCGCGGGCCGGCGTCGTGGACGCGGGCGGCTACGGCCTGGTCACCGTCCTCGGCGCCCTGGCCGAATCGCTGACCGGCGAACGCACCACGGCGCCGACCAGCCCGCTTCGGGCGGTCCCCGGCAGCCACGCCCTCGGTCCCGGCCGCCCCGACGCCGAACCCCGCGAACGGCGCCGCCCCGCCGCCCCACCGGGCTCCCTGCCCCCGGCTGAACGGAGCGCCGACGCCGACGCTCCGTACGATGCCGCCACCTCGGAGCGCGCGCCCGCCGACGGAGGGCACTCGGGCCAGCCCGCGGGATGCGACGGCGAGCCGATCACGGGCCCCGCCTACGAGGTGATCTACCTCCTGGAGGCCGACGACACCGCCGTGGCCCGACTCCGTGGGCGCCTGGACGCGCTGGGCGACTCCCTCGTGATCGTGGGCGGCGACGGGCTGTGGAACGTGCACGTGCACGTCGATGACGCGGGAGCCGCCGTGGAAGCCGGCATCCAGGCGGGGCGTCCGTACCGGCTCCGCATCACGCACTTCGGTGCCGCGGCCGAGCGCCGGCTGAAGCGGGAGGCCCCGCCCGGGGAACCCAAGCGCACTGACGGGGCACGGGGCACGGGGCACGGGGCACGGGGCGAACGCGCCGCGCGCTCCGTGGTCCTGGTCGTTCCGGGCGACGGACTCGCCGCCCTGTGTGCCGAAGCGGGCGCGACCGTGGTCACCGCGCGCCCCGGGGAGCCGCCCGCCAGCGGCGAACTGGTCGACGCCATTCGGCGAGCGCACGCACACGAGGTCGTCCTGCTGCCCAACGACGCCGAACTGCGCCACACCGCCGCTGCGGCTGCCGCGCAGATGCGCACGGAAGGGGTGCGCGTCGCGCTCATCCCGACCCGCTCCGTCGTCCAGGGCATCGCCGCGCTCGCCGTTCACGAGGAGGACCGCGGGTTCGACGAGGACGTGGTGGCGATGACCTCGGCCGCGGGCGCGACCCGCTACGCCGAACTGGCCGTGGCCGAACGCCAGTCATGGACCATGGCCGGGGTGTGCCAGGCGGGTGACGTGCTGGGCCTGATCGACGGCGACGTGGTCGTCATCGGGGCCGACCTGCTCGCCACGGCGCGCACGGTGCTCGACCGCATGCTGGCGGCCGGCGGCGAGATGGTCACCCTGGTGCTGGGAGCCGGCGTGCCGAACAGCCTCGCCGAACGGCTGGAGGAACACGTACGGGAACGGCACCTGGCGGTGGACACGGTCAACTACCGCGGCGAGCAGCCGTCGGCCCCGCTGCTCATCGGCATCGAATAACCGTCGGGCCGTCCGCGTCCCGAGCTGGCAACGAGGCGACTGACGTGGCCCCGTACCGCTCACGCGTGAGCCGTGCGGAGCCACGAGGCGACCGCACCCTGCCGGCGTCCCGCCGCCCCCCAACGGGCCGATCATGCCGCCGGAGCACGGAGCACGGAGCACGGAGCACGGAGCACGGAGCACGGAGCACGGGGCACAGGGCACGGGGCACGGGGCCGAGGGGTGGCCGTCCCCCTGGGGCGACCATCGGCG
The DNA here is from genome assembly GCF_057766585.1 of Streptomyces sp. MGP-BFMKR1. Taxonomy (NCBI): domain Bacteria; kingdom Bacillati; phylum Actinomycetota; class Actinomycetes; order Kitasatosporales; family Streptomycetaceae; genus Streptomyces; species Streptomyces sp. MGP-BFMKR1. Next base: position 2,205,308 of record NZ_CM173408.1, on the reverse strand, counting down.
CGACAGTCGGCGGGGAGACCCGGGCGGGGCCGCCGCGCGGGGGGTGCGACGGGCCGGTGGTGGGGAGTGTCGCGCGCGCTGTCAGTGGTGTGGTGTGCAATGGATCGCGTGCCCGCGCTCGATGAACCCCTGAAGAAGATCGTTGGCGGCAACACCGCGAAGGTGATGGCCGCCCACCTCGACCTGCATACCGTCGGGGACCTGTTGCACCACTACCCGCGCCGGTACGCGGAGCGGGGCGAGCTGACTCGGCTCGCCGACCTGCCGTTGGACGAGCACGTCACGGTGGTCGCGCGGGTGGCCAAGGCGACGAAGAAGACGTTCAACCACGGCAAGGGCGTGCGGCTCGAAGTGGTGGTGACCGACGGTAGCGGGGCGCTGACGCTGGTGTTCTTCGGCCGGAGCGTCTTCCACCACGAGAAGGCGCTGCTACCGGGCCGCAGCGGAATGTTCGCCGGCAAGGTCTCGGTGTTCAACCGCACCCGGCAGCTCTCCCACCCCGACTACGAGCTACTGGACCAGGACCACGAGGGCGACGCGGCAGGCGCGGTGGACGCCTTCGCGAACCAGTTGTTGCCGCTGTACCCCGCCTGCAAGCAACTCGCGTCCTGGCAGCTCGCCAAGTCCGTCGACATGCTCCTCGACACCATGGAGGCGACGGGTTGGGAGGGCGTGGTCGATCCGCTGCCCCCCGCCCTGCGCGAGGGCCGCGGCTTCGAGACGCTGCCTGAGGCCCTGCTGAAGATCCACCGGCCGCGCACGAAGGCCGACATCGCGGCGGCCCGCGACCGGCTCAAGTGGGACGAGGCGTTCGTGCTCCAGGTGGCCCTGGCGCGCCGTCGGCGCGCCGAAGCCCAGCTCCCCGCCGTGCCCCGTGCCCGGCGCCAGGACGGACTGCTGGACGCCTTCGACGCCAAGCTGCCGTTCACGCTCACCGAGGGCCAGCGGCGGGTGTCCGCCGAGATCCTGCGCGACCTGGCGGCCGAGCACCCCATGCACCGGCTGCTCCAGGGCGAGGTCGGCAGCGGCAAGACGTTGGTGGCGCTGCGCGCCATGCTCACCGTGGTGGACGCGGGAGGTCAGGCCGCGATGCTCGCGCCGACCGAGGTGCTGGCCCAGCAGCACCATCGCTCCGTCGTCGAGATGATGGGCGACTTGGCTGAGGGCGGCCTGCTCGGCGGATCGGAGAACGGCACCAAGGTGGTGCTGCTCACCGGCTCCATGGGAGCCGCGGCCCGCCGCCAGGCGCTGCTCGACCTGGTGACCGGCGAGGCCGGCCTCGTGATCGGCACCCACGCCCTCATCGAGGACAAGGTGCAGTTCCACGACCTTGGGTTGGTGGTGGTCGACGAACAGCACCGGTTCGGCGTGGAGCAACGTGACGCGCTACGGGCCAAGGCCGACCGCCCCCCGCACCTCCTGGTCATGACGGCCACGCCCATCCCGCGCACCGTTGCCATGACCGTCTTCGGCGACCTGGAGACCTCGGTCCTGGACCAACTCCCCGCGGGTCGCTCGCCCATCGCCAGCCACGTGGTCCCGGCCAAGGACAAGCCGCACTTCCTCTCCCGCACCTGGGAGCGCGTACGGGAAGAGGTGGAGTCCGGGCACCAGGCGTACGTGGTCTGCCCCCGCATCGGCGACGAGGAGGACGCCCCCAAGGAGCGCAAGGGCGCGAAGTCGGGGCAGCGCGGGGCCGGGAGCGCGGCGGACCCCGCCGTGGAGTACGACGTGGGCGGCGCGGAGGGGACGACGGAGGGCGCTGACGGGGCGGGGGAGCGTCGGCCCCCGCTGGCGGTGCTCGACGTCGCCGAGCAGCTCACCAAGGGCGCGCTCAAGGGGCTGCGCATCGAGGCGCTGCACGGGCGCATGCACCCCGATGACAAGGACGCGCTGATGCGCCGGTTCTCCGCCGGCGAGGTGGACGTGTTGGTGGCCACCACCGTGATCGAGGTCGGCGTCAACGTGCCCAACGCCACAGCCATGGTGATCATGGATGCGGACCGGTTCGGCGTATCTCAGTTGCACCAGTTGCGGGGCCGCGTCGGCCGTGGCTCCGCCCCGGGCCTGTGCCTGCTGGTCACCGACATGCCGGAGGCCAGCCCGGCGCGGGCCCGGCTGGGCGCCGTCGCGGCGACGCTGGACGGCTTCGAGCTGTCCCGCATCGACCTGGAGCAGCGGCGCGAGGGCGACGTGTTGGGACAGGCCCAGTCGGGCGTCCGCTCCAGCCTGCGCATGCTCACCGTCATCGACGACGAGGAGATCATCGCCGCCGCCCGCGCGGAGGCCGTGGCGACCGTCACGGCCGACCCGGAGTTGGAGCGGCTGCCGGCGCTGCGTACCGCGCTCGACGCCCTCCTGGACGCCGAGCGCGAGCAGTACCTCGACAAGGGCTAACCGTCCCGAGCAGCCCACTCGCCGGCCGCACGCCACTTACGTCCGGCATGCCGGTCCCGTTTACCCAGCACCCACCCTCCAACGAGGCTCGGCACCCGCCAGCACGCCATCCCCCGACCCCCGAACCGCGGCCAGCGCCGCCCACCGTCCCCCGCGCCACGGCACCATCCCGCCGGAGCACGGAGCACGGAGCACGGAGCACGGAGCACGGAGCACGGAGCACGGAGCACGGAGCACGGAGCACGGAGCACGGAGCACGGAGCACGGAGCACGGAGCACGGAGCACGGAGCACGGAGCACGGAGCGGCGATCCTCACCGGGGGCACGGGGCACGGGGCACGGGGCACGGGGCACGGGGCACGGGGCACGGGGCACGGGGCACGGGGCACGGGGCACGGGGCCGTGCGGCCCTGAGGGGGCTGCGGCGAGCTCCCGCCCCGCTGAAGTCGCTCCGGCCCCGCCGGGCACGGGCCCCGCCGGGTGCGGTCCCCGAGTCGTCCGTTGGCTGACGCCATATCGTGGGGGAGCGGCGGCCGATCACGGCCACCGTTCTCCACCACCACGAAGGGCCGACCAACAGATGACCCGCGTGATCGCCGGAGCTGCCGGCGGGCGCCGTCTCGCCGTACCCCCGGGCACCGGTACTCGACCGACCTCGGACCGGGCGCGCGAGGGCCTGTTCTCCACCTGGGAGTCGCTGCTCGGCTCGCTGGCCGGGGGACGGGTCCTCGACCTGTACGCGGGCTCGGGCGCCGTCGGCCTGGAGGCGCTCTCCCGTGGCGCGGAACACGCCCTCCTGGTGGAGGCCGACCCCCGCGCCGCCCGGGTGGTCCGCGAGAACGTACGCACCCTGGGCCTGCCCGGTGCCGAGGTGCGGGCGGGCAAGGCGGCACAGGTCATCGCCGGCCCCGGGCCGGAGCAGCCGTACGACGTGGTGTTCCTCGACCCGCCGTACGCCGTCACCGACGACGAGCTGCGGGAGATCCTGCTCACACTCTCCGGCAATGGCTGGCTCGCGGCACAGGCGCTGGTCACCGTGGAGCGGAGCACCAGGGGCGGCGAGTTCCGGTGGCCGACTGGTTTCGAGGGGCTACGGGCTCGTCGCTACGGGGAGGGCACGCTTTGGTACGGTCGCGCCGCTTCACGCAGCACCGCCACGACGACACACCACAGCGCGTCATGACCGCACTGGAGAGCGAGGAACCACTCTTGCGCCGCGCCGTCTGTCCGGGGTCCTTCGACCCCGTCACCAATGGACACCTCGACATCATCGCCCGCGCCTCGAAGCTGTACGACGTCGTGCACGTCGCCGTGATGATCAACAAGTCAAAGCAGGGGCTCTTCACCGTCGACGAGCGCATCGACCTCCTGCGCGAGACGACGGCCGAGTACGGGAACGTCGAGGTCGAGGCGTTCCACGGGCTCCTCGTCGACTTCTGCAAGCAGCGCGACATCCCCGCCATCGTCAAGGGCCTGCGCGCCGTCAGCGACTTCGACTACGAGTTGCAGATGGCCCAGATGAACAACGGCCTGTCCGGCGTGGAAACACTGTTCGTGCCCACCAACCCCACCTACAGCTTCCTCTCCTCCAGCCTGGTCAAGGAGGTCGCGGCCTGGGGCGGCGACGTCTCCCACCTGGTGCCGCCGCTCGTGCTCCGGCGCCTGACGGAGCGGCTCGCCGAGCGCTAGCGGGCTGACGGTTTGTCAGGAGGTGTCGGGCGGGAGCCCACTGCCCGTACAGTCGGTCCCGTCCCGACCCTTCGGCCTAGAGAGTGCGAGCACCCAAGGTGGACGTGCAGAAGAAGCTCGACGAGATCGTCGGCACCGTCGGCAGCGCGAAGTCCATGCCCATGTCGGCCTCCTGCGTGGTGAACCGGGCCGAGCTGCTCGCCAAGCTCGAAGAGCTGCGGATGGCGCTGCCCGGCTCCCTCGCGCAGGCCCAGGAGGTGATCGGCGACCGGGACCAGATGGTCGCGGCTGCCCGGCAGGAGGCCCAGCGCATCATCGAGTCGGCGCACTCCCACCGCGGCTCGCTGATCTCCCAGACCGAGGTGGCCCGCCAGTCGCAGGAGGAGGCCGACCGCATCCTCGCCGAGGCACGCCGCGAGGCGGAGGAGATCCGCGCCGAAGCCGACGACTACGTCGACAGCAAGCTGGCCAACTTCGAGGTCGTCCTCACCAAGACCATCGGCTCCGTCGACCGGGGCCGCGAGAAGCTCCTCGGACGCGGCCCGGGTGCGTACGGCGACGACGAGAACGGCCAGTACGACCAGGCTCCCGAACGCAGCGCGGACCCGGAGACGCTGCGCCACCGCGCGGACGAGTACGTGGACGCCAAGCTGGGCGCCGTGGCCGCCGTGCTCGCCAAGACCCTGGAAGCGGTCGGCCGGGGCAGGCAGAAGCTGCTCGGTACGGAAGAGGACGAGCTGGGCGCGCACATGGCCGCGCAGGACGCCGCGGGCGCCGCCGGCCTCAGCACCAGCGACGACGACTACCTGGCCGACCTCGCCACCAGCCAGCACGTCGCCGACCCACGCGTCCCCGCGCCGGCCCCCGCTCACGCGCCGGCCCCGGTCCACCAGCCACCCATGCCCGCTCAGCAGCCGATGCTTCCCCAGCAACCGCCCGCCCCGCCCGAGGCCCCGGCCCAGCCCGAGTACGCGGACTACTACGCCCAGGCCGGCTACCAACAGGACGCCTACGGCTACCAGCAGCAGTACGCCCAGCAGGACCCGTACGCGGCGCAGCCGACGCACGACTACCAGCAGCCGGTCGCCGCCGCGCCCCAGCCCGCCGGCGACTACGGCTGGCAACAACCCCAGCACGGCTACGACCCGCACACCGGATACGCGGAGCCCCAGCCGCTCGACGGTCACCAGCCACCGCAGCCGCCCCGCGCGGCCGGCACCCCGGCGCTGGACGAGACCAGCCTCTTCGACACCAGCATGATCAACCTGGACCAGCTCCGCCAGTACGAACAGGGCCGCTGAGCCACACCGCCGCCGGGCTGCGGCGCCCCAAGGCTCCGCACCCCGCGCGGCCGGCGAAAGCGCCGCGCGACGCCCCTGCACGCCGTGCCCCCTATCCCGTGTTCCCCAAGGGCGTCGCCGCCCCGTGCCCCATGCCCCGTGCCCCGTGCCCCGTGCCCCGTGCGAGATTCAGCGCTCCGTGCGCGCGCTCCCGCAAACCGCGCGTCGCTCCTAGGCTCCGCGCGGCGCTCCGTGCGCTACGGCGAGCCAGCCGGGCCCCGAGCCCGTACGCCGGAGCACGTACGAGGCGCCCCTGCGCGCTCACGTTGCGCCCCGGAGCGCACGCGAACCTCGGAGTGAGCTCCGGGGCGCAGTGCCAGGTGCCCGGCGCAGAGCAACCGGCACCGGGGCGTACGCCGGTGGCGCGCGTGTGATCCTCGGCACCGCCGTGCGGGGCGGCGCGTGTGCCGTGCGGCGTCGACGTACGGTGACCTCGGGGGAGCGGCAGGGTCGATTGGTGCGGATTGGGTCTACGGCGACCCGTCCAGTATCCTGGCTCTTCGGCCGCACGTATATCCGCGATTCCGGCTGCCCACTTCGTCTCGTAGCAGTGCTGCGAGGAGGGACGCCCGTGCCGCAGCGTAGAAAGCAGGAAGCCCTGAACGCCCGTCTTGACCACCGTTCCCCCCTCGTGTTCGACACACGGGAGCTGGGGCGGAGTCCTGGTGCGCTCAAGCGGCTTTCGCGCTCGATCGAGGCCCCGGGTGATCTCGGGATCGAGATGATCGGGGTGCGCAAGGGTGCGACCGTGGAGCTCGACCTCCGACTGGAGTCGGTCATGGAGGGAGTGCTCGTTACGGGCACCGCCCGTGCACCGCTCACAGGGGAGTGCGTAAGGTGTCTGGAGCCGCTCGGGCGTGAGCTCGAAGCGGAATTCCAGGAGATGTACTCCTACCCTGACGCCGACGACCGGAGCCGCACAGCGGATACCGGCGACGACGCCGAGGAGGAGGACACACTCTTCCTCGAGGACGACTTGTTCGACCTTGAGCCCGTGCTGCGGGACGCGGTGGTGCTCTCACTGCCGTTGCAGCCGGTGTGCCAGGAGGACTGCCCTGGTCTGTGCCCCGAATGCGGAGTACGGCTGGCGGACGACCCGGACCACCATCACCAAGAAGCCGTCGACATCCGTTGGGCGGCACTGCAGGGACTCGCTGAGACCGTCCAGGACGGCGAGAAGGACAACACCCCTCGCGCTAGCGGGGATGACCCACAGGAGAAGTAGCCGTGGCTGTTCCGAAGCGGAAGATGTCGCGCAGCAACACGCGCCACCGCCGGTCGCAGTGGAAGGCTGCGGTCCCCACCCTGGTGGCGTGCGAGCGCTGCCACGAGCCGAAGCTGCAGCACATCGCGTGCCCGAGCTGCGGCACCTACAACCGCCGCCAGGTCCTCGAGGTCTGATCGGCGGGTGACAGGCTTCATGTCAGACGCCAAGACGCCGCTCCGCAAGCGCGGGGAAGAAACAACGGCGACGGCAGACACGGCCTCGTCTCATACCGTTCTGGAAGGGCGGCTCGGGTATCACCTTGAGTCCGCCCTTCTAGTGCGTGCGCTCACGCATCGCTCCTTCGCGTACGAGAACGGCGGGTTGCCCACCAACGAGCGGCTGGAGTTCCTCGGGGACTCCGTGCTCGGCCTGGTGGTCACCGACACGCTGTACCGCATCCACCCCGACCTGCCCGAGGGCCAACTGGCCAAGCTGCGGGCCGCGGTGGTCAACTCGCGCGCGCTCGCCGAGGTGGGCCGCGGCCTGGACCTCGGCGCGTTCATCCGGCTCGGCCGGGGCGAAGAGGGCACGGGCGGCAGGGACAAGGCATCGATCCTCGCCGACACCCTGGAGGCGGTGATCGGCGCGGTCTACCTCGACAAGGGCCTCGACGCCGCCGCCGAACTGGTGCATCGGCTCTTCGACCCGCTGATCGAGCGTTCGTCGAACCTCGGCGCGGGCCTGGACTGGAAGACCAGCCTGCAGGAGCTGACGGCCACCGAGGGACTCGGCGTGCCCGAGTACCTGGTCTCCGAGACGGGCCCCGACCACGAGAAGGTCTTCACGGCTGCTGCTCGCGTCGGTGGTGTCGCGTACGGCACCGGCACCGGCCGCAGCAAGAAGGAAGCCGAGCAACAGGCGGCCGAGGCCGCCTGGCGGGCGATCCGTGCGGCGGCCGACGAGGCCGCCGCCACCGCCGCCGTGGAGGAGGCGTCCACCGACGGCTCCGGGGCGGACGGTGCGACCTCGGACGGGGCGGCCCTCGACGGCGCCGCCGCCGCTTCGGCACCCGGCTCCGCCGGGAAGGCTGAACCGACCGCACGGTGACCAGGCGCGGTACGCCGCCGCCGAGCGCCGTACCGCACGCGTCCAACTGTGTTCGACGGGCCCACCGGTTCACCGCCGGTGGGCCCGTCGCGTACGCCCCGTCGGCCGCGCGCCTTCGCTCCCCGTGCCGCGTGGTACGGCCCGACCATTCCCCGACCCGTGTGACGGGTCCCGACCTCCGCGGAGGAACACGTGCCGGAACTGCCCGAGGTCGAGGTCGTCCGCCGCGGCCTGGAGCGTTGGGTCACCGGGCGCGTCATCGCCGAGGTGCAGGTCCTGCATCCCCGTGCGATCCGCCGCCACCTGGCGGGCCCGGCCGACTTCGCCGACCAACTGATCGGGCACCACTTCGCCGCGGCCTGTCGGCGCGGCAAGTACCTCTGGTTGCCGTTGGACGCGGTGGGCGCCGACGCCACGGCACCCCCGGAGCACCCCGTACGGGCTAACGCGGGACTCGCCGACGGGGCGACGGGGCACGGGGCGACGGGAGACGGAGCGCTGCCGACGGAGCACGGGGCACGGGGCACGGGGCACGGAGCGCCGGGCCCTGCGGACGGAGCCGTCGACGGTGCGACGGGGGGCGAGGCCACGGGTCGGTCCGTCCTCGGCCACCTCGGCATGAGCGGCCAACTGCTCGTCCAGCCGGAAACCGCCGCGGACGAGAAGCACCTGCGCATCCGGGTCCGGTTCGCCGACGCGGCGGGGACCGAACTGCGCTTCGTCGACCAGCGCACCTTCGGTGGCCTCTCCCTGCACGACCAGTTGCCCGGGGCTCCCGACGGGCTGCCGGACGTCATCGGCCACATCGCCCGCGACCCACTGGACCCGGCCATCGACGAGGCGGCGTTCTACGCGGCCCTGCGCCGGCGCCGCACCACCATCAAGCGGGCGCTCCTGGACCAGTCGCTGATCAGCGGCGTGGGCAACATCTACGCGGACGAGGCGCTGTGGCGCGCCCGACTGCACTTCGACCGCCCCACGGCGAGCCTCACCCGCCCCCGGGCCTTCGAACTGCTCGGCCACGTCCGCGACGTCATGCGGGCGGCCCTGGCCGTGGGCGGCACGAGCTTCGACAGCCTGTACGTGAACGTCAACGGCGAGTCCGGCTACTTCGAGCGCTCACTGGACGCGTACGGGCGCGAGGACGAGCCGTGCCGTCGCTGCGGCGCGCCGATGCGCCGCAGCCCGTGGATGAACCGTTCCAGCTACTTCTGCCCGCGCTGCCAGCGCCCGCCCCGCGCCGTGGCACCCCGAACGGCAGGCAGCGGCCCGACCACCTAGCGCACCGTGGCCACCCGCCCCCGCTCCGTCCGCGTTCGCTCTCGGCCCCACTCGCACGCTGCGGCTGCGGAGCGGCGGCGCGCTGCGCCGTAGCGACAGGCGGAGCCCCCGGCGTGCTCCGCGAGCGCGGCCCCCGCGTCGGTCCGCGCGGCTGGTGACAGCGGGTACGGGGTACGGGGCCGCGACCGCTGCCCCGTGGGGCGCACTCGCGGTGGTGTCGCGCCGTACGGGGGCGCGGGCGCCCGCTCGTACGGAGCCGTGCTCCCGGTGGGTCGGCCGGCGCGGTGCCCGCGACCCGTGTGGGCCATCGGGAGGGCCCGGGTGATGGCGGCGGGGTGGGGCGGCTAGCGTGCCCGTATGAACGAGAACGCGCGCCTCACCGCCTGGGTGCGGGGCCGGGTGCAGGGTGTGGGGTTCCGCTGGTTCACGCGGGCCAACGCCCTGCGCATCGGCACGCTGGTCGGCTTCGCCTCGAACCTGGACGACGGCCGGGTCCAGGTGGTGGCCGAAGGGCCGAGAGCCGGCTGCGAGGAACTGTTGGAGTGGCTCCGCACAGGCGACACGCCCGGGCGGGTCGACGGAGTGACTGAGATTTGGGACACCCCGCGAGGCGGTTACGAAACCTTCGAAATTCGCTGACGGGAGCGTCAGCGCGGGGCTATGCCCCGCGTGCCCCGGGATGTGCGCCGGGGAGAAACGGCCTGGTGGTTGCCAATACGGCGCGTCCGTGGAAGGCTGCGGAGCTAAGGATGATCTCCACGCCCCGATGGGTCGCGAGACGAAGCCGCGCCGCACCGTCTACTGCCGCGCCCGCTCGCCTGCCCTGTCGATACGGGGTGTGATCGTGTTGACCGTCAAACTTTTTGGTGAGACGCTGGAAACCCCGCGCACCTTAACTGTTTGGCATTGAAGTCGGTAGTGATGGCAGACACCGCGGGTGCGAATCCCTCACGACCCACACCGCTCCGGTCGGTCACTCATTGTGGAGGACCATCCATCATGGCAAAGGCGCTTCTCGGTTACGTCGGCGGTTCCGACCCCCGAGTCCTCGCCGAGATGCGACGGCTTCAGCAGCGCGTACAGGACCTGGAATCCGAGCTCATCCGGATGCAGGCCGAAAATGACGCGCTGTCCGCCGCCGCTCAGCACAGCGACTCGCTGCTCGACAGCATCGACGTATCCCAGGCGGAGCCTGCGCTTGCCTGACCCGTGGTTCCTCAGGGGACCTGTCGGGCAAGCATCGCCACCCGCTTGAGAATCTGCAAGGGACGCTTCGGCGTCCCTTCGTCGTTTCGCTCCGTTGTTTCTCGTCCAGTCATTCGAGTTTTCCCTACCGTCTGATGTGCCCTTCACCTTCGCCGGCGAAACCGAAAAAGCCGCCGCGGCGCGCCTGGGCGCGCGCTGCGAACGGCTGCCCCTCGGCGCGTGAGCGGTAAAGTCCGACGGCGTGCACCTCAAGAGCCTGACCCTGCGAGGTTTCAAGTCCTTCGCTTCCGCCACGACGCTGCGCTTCGAGCCCGGCATCACCTGCGTCGTGGGTCCCAACGGGTCCGGTAAGTCCAACGTCGTCGATGCCCTGTCGTGGGTCATGGGCGAGCAGGGCGCCAAGTCGCTGCGCGGCGGCAAGATGGAGGACGTCATCTTCGCCGGCACCACCGGCCGCCCGCCGCTCGGCCGCGCCGAGGTCTCCCTCACCATCGACAACGCCGACGGCGCGCTGCCCATCGACTACGCCGAGGTCACCATCACGCGGATCATGTTCCGCAACGGCGGCAGCGAGTACCAGATCAACGGCGACACCTGCCGGCTGCTCGACATCCAGGAACTGCTCTCCGACTCCGGCATCGGCCGTGAGATGCACGTGATCGTCGGCCAGGGCCAGCTCGACTCCGTACTGCACGCCGACCCGATGGGGCGCAGGGCGTTCATCGAGGAGGCGGCCGGCGTCCTCAAGCACCGCAAGCGCAAGGAGAAGGCGGTCAGGAAGCTGGACGCGATGCAGGCCAACCTGGCCCGCGTACAGGACCTGACCGACGAGTTGCGCCGGCAGCTCAAGCCACTGGGGCGGCAGGCGGCCGTCGCGCGGCGGGCCGCCGTCATCCAGGCCGACCTGCGGGACGCGCGGCTGCGCCTGCTCGCCGACGACCTGGTGACGCTGCGCGAGGCGCTGCGGGCCGAGGTCGCGGACGAGGCGGCGCTCAAGGAGCGCAAGGAGGCAGCGGAGGCCGCGTTGCGCACCGCGCAGCGGCGCGAGGCCGCGTTGGAGGAGCAGGTACGGGGGCTCTCGCCGCGCCTGGTGCGGGCCCAGCAGACCTGGCACGAGCTGTCGCAGCTCGCCGAGCGGGTGCGGGGCACCATCGGACTGGCCGACGCGCGGGTCAAGAGCGCTGCCTCGGCCCCGGTGGACGAGCGACGGGGCCGTGACCCGGAGGAGATGGAGCGCGAGGCCCAGCGCATCCGGGAGCAGGAGGCCGAGCTGGAAGCCGCCCTGGAGGCGGTCAGTCGCGCCCTGGACGACACGGTGGCCCACCGCGCGGAACTGGAGCGCGAACTCGCCCAGGAGGAGCGCAGGCTCAGAGACGCGGCCCGCGCGTACGCCGACCGTCGCGAGGGGCTGGCCAGGCTGCACGGCCAGGTGAACGCGGCCCGCAGCCGCGCCTCATCGGCGCAGGCCGAGATCGACCGGCTGACCCGCTCCCGGGACGAGGCACGCGAGCGGGCGGTGGCCGCGCAGGAGGAGTACGAGCAGCTCAAGGCCGAGGTCGACGGGCTCGACGAGGGCGACGCGGAGCTGGCCGACCGACACGAGGAGGCCAAGCGGGCCCTGGCCGACGCGGAAGCCGGGCTCAGCGCGGCCCGTGAGGCGGCGACGGCGGCCGAGCGCAAGCGCGCGGCGACGGCGGCGCGGCACGAGGCGCTGGCCCTGGGGCTGCGCCGCAAGGACGGCACGGGGGCGCTCCTCGGCGCGGGCGACCAGCTCGGCGGGCTGCTCGGCCCCGTCGCGGAGCTGCTCACCGTCGCCCCCGGCTACGAGGTACCACTCGCCGCGGCCCTGGGCGCCGCGGCAGACGCCGTCGCCGTCACCGACCCCGCCACAGCGGCCAACGCCCTGCGACTGCTGCGCAAGCAGGACGCGGGGCGGGCGGCGCTGTTGCTGGGCGCCGGCACGGGCGCCCCGGAGCGCGCGGCAAGCGCCCCGGAGCGTACGGAAGGGAGCGCGGACGCGCCTCTGGGCGCCGGCGCGGTCGCGGACGGCCGCGCGGTCGGCGCGGAGGCCGGGGCTGCCGCTGGAGAGGTCAGCGGGGCCGGCGGAGCCAACGGGGCAGACCGGGGCGCCGGGAGCACCGAGGCGGGCGGCGGCGCCGGGGGAGCGGACGGCGAGGGGCTGGGCGGGCTGGGCATGCCGCTGTGGGCCGCGGATCTGGTGCACGGGCCAGCCGAACTGCTTCCGGCGGTGCGCCGGCTGCTACGCGACGTGGTCGTCGTCACCGCCCTGGAGGACGCCGAGGACCTGGTGGCCTCGCGGCCCGAGGTGATGGCGGTGACCGCCGAAGGAGACCTGTTGGGCGGGCACTTCGCCCAGGGAGGGTCGGCCGGCGCGCCCAGCCTCCTTGAGGTGCAGGCCCAGGTGGACGAGGCGGCGGCGCAGCTCACGGAGCTGGCCGTGCAGTGCGATGAGCTCGCCGACGCCCAGCGGACCGCGCAGCAGCGGCGTACCGAGGCGGCGGCGCTGGTGGAGGAGTTGGCCAGCCGGCGCAGCGCCGCCGACCGGGAGAAGTCGCGTGTCGCGCAGTCGTTGGGCCGGCTCGGCGGCCAGGCACGGGGCGCCGCGGGCGAGGCGGAGCGCATGACGGCCGCCGCCGCCAAGGCCGAGGAGGCGCTCGTGCGGGCGACCGAGGAGGTGGCGGAGCTGGCCGAGCGGCTGCGCGTGGCGGAGGAGGAGTCGCCGTTCGGCGAGGACGGGGCGGACGAGCCCGACACCGCCGTACGCGACCGGCTCGCCGCCGACGGGGCCAACGCCCGGCAGACGGAGATGGAGGCCAGGCTCCAGGTCCGTACGCACGAGGAGCGGGTCAAGGGGCTGGCCGGCCGGGCGGACGCGCTGGATCGCGGGGCGCGGGCGGAGCGGGAGGCGCGGGCGCGGGCCGAGCAGCGCCGCGCCCGGCTGCGGCACGAGGCGGCCGTCGGCGCCGCGGTGGCCGCCGGCGCGCGGCAACTGCTGGCGCACGTCGAGGTCTCGTTGCGGCGCGCCGATCAGGAGCGGCGGTCGGCCGAGACGGCGAAGACGGAGCGCGAGGCCGAGTTGGTCGCGGAGCGGGAACGGGGCCGCGGCCTGGCCGCCGAACTGGACAAGCTCACGCATTCGGTGCACAAGGGCGAGGTTCTCGGCGCGGAGAAGCGGCTACGGATCGAGCAGTTGGAAACGAAGGCGCTGGAGGAACTCGGCGTGGAGCCGGCCGGCCTCGTCGCCGAGTACGGCCCCGACCAGTTGGTGCCCCCGTCGCCGCCCGCCGAGGGCGAGGGACTGCCGCAGGACCCGGAGCACCCGCGCAACCAGCCGGTGCCCTTCGTACGGGCCCAGCAGGAGAAGCGGCTGCGGGCCGCCGAGCGCGCGTACCAGCAGTTGGGCAAGGTGAACCCGCTGGCGCTCGAGGAGTACGCCGCGCTGGAGGAGCGGCACAAGTTCCTGACGGAGCAGCTTGAGGACCTGAAGAAGACCCGGGCCGACCTGCTCCAGGTGATCAAGGACGTGGACGAGCGCGTCGAGCAGGTGTTCACGGAGGCGTTCCGGGACACGGCGCGTGAGTTCGAGGGCGTCTTCTCGCGCCTCTTCCCGGGCGGCGAGGGACGGTTGATCCTCACCGACCCCGAGAACATGCTGACCACCGGCCTGGACGTGGAGGCCCGGCCGCCGGGCAAGAAGGTCAAGCGGCTGTCGTTGCTGTCCGGTGGCGAGCGCTCGCTGACCGCCGTGGCCCTGCTGGTGTCGATCTTCAAGGCGCGCCCGAGCCCGTTCTACGTGATGGATGAGGTCGAGGCGGCGCTGGACGACACCAACCTGCAGCGCCTGATCCGAATCATGGAGGAGTTGCAGGAGAGCTCGCAGCTCATCGTGATCACGCACCAGAAGCGCACGATGGAGGTCGCCGACGCGCTGTACGGCGTGTCCATGCAGGGCGACGGGGTGTCGAAGGTCATCAGCCAGCGGCTGCGCTGACCGGCCCCCGCCCAGCCCGCGCGGACCGCGCGCATGGAGATCAACACTTGAAGCCTTCGCCAGGCGTGGGGTGGAACTCATCGTGATGCGGGGGTATTGACTTCGAAACTTGAAGGCATAGTCTCTGCAACGTTGCTTTTGCCTTCAAGTGGTGGCTCGCGTTGGGTCGTGTCCCACTGGGAGTGCCAGCCCCCCCACGCCCGGCAGTGCGGCCGGGCCTCAGGAGTACACGTTGACCAGCACCGCGCAGCCGCCGGCGCCGGAAGGCCGTAAGGCCATGCCCGAGCACCTCGGCCACGTCATCTTCATCACCGCGGCAGCCGCCATGGGCGGCTTCCTCTTCGGCTACGACAGCTCGGTCATCAACGGTGCGGTCGAAGCGATCCGCGGCCGGTTCGACATCGGCTCGGAAGCCCTGGCGCAGGTGATCGCGGCGGCCCTCATCGGCTGCGCCATCGGCGCGACGACGGCCGGGCGCATCGCCGACCGGATCGGCCGCATCCGCTGCATGCAGATCGCCGCCGTACTGTTCACGATCAGCGCGATCGGCTCCGCCGTGCCGTTCGCGCTGTGGGACCTGGCCATGTGGCGCGTCCTGGGCGGCGTCGCCATCGGCATGGCCTCGGTGATCGGCCCCGCCTACATCGCCGAGGTCTCACCGCCCGCCTACCGGGGCCGGTTGGCCTCCTTCCAGCAGGCGGCGATCGTCATCGGCATCGCCGTCTCGCAGCTCGTCAACTGGGGCATCCTCAACCTCGCGGGCGGCGACCAGCGCGGCACCGTCGCGGGCCTTGAGGCATGGCAGTGGATGCTCGGCGTCATGGTCGTGCCCGCCGTGCTCTACGGCCTGCTCTCGCTGGTCATCCCCGAATCGCCCCGGTTCCTGATCTCCGTGGGCCGGTACGACCAGGCCCGTGCGGTGCTCGCCGAGGTCGAGGGCAAGGACGTCGACATCGACCGGCGCATCGACGAGATCCAGGAAGCCATGCGCCGCGAGCACCGGTCCACCTTCCGGGACCTGATGGGCGGCCGGGCCGGACTGCTGCCGATCGTGTGGATCGGCATCGGCCTCTCGGTCTTCCAGCAGCTCGTCGGCATCAACGTGATCTTCTACTACTCGTCGTCGCTGTGGCAGTCCGTGGGCATCGACCCGAGCAGCTCGTTCTTCTACAGCTTCACCACGTCGATCATCAACATCATCGGCACCGTCATCGCGATGAGCTTCGTCGACCGGATTGGCCGCAAACCGCTGGCGCTCATCGGATCGGCCGGCATGGCCGCCTCCCTCGCCGTCGCCGCCTGGGCGTTCTCGGCCAAGACCGGTACCGGCGAGGACATCAGGATGCCCGACACCCAGGGCACCGTCGCGCTCGTCGCCGCGCACTCCTTCGTGCTCTTCTTCGCCCTGTCCTGGGGCGTGGTGGTCTGGGTGCTGCTCGGCGAGATGTTCCCCAACCGGATTCGCGCCGCGGCGCTCGGCGTCGCCGCCTCCGCCCAGTGGGTGGCCAACTGGGCGATCACCGTCAGCTTCCCGACGCTGTCGGACTGGAACCTCTCCGGCGCCTACGTGATGTACACGATCTTCGCCGTGCTCTCGATCCCGTTCATCCTCAAATGGGTGCCGGAGACCAAGGGCAAGGCGCTGGAGGAGATGGGCTGACCGCCCCATGGCCCCGGCGCCACGGGCGACAGCCCCGGCGCGCGGGCCGAAGCCGCCGCCCCGGCACCGCCCCGGCACCGTCACGGTGCCGGGGCGGCGCCGATCTTGGGCAGTACGGCGCTCGCGAACAGGTGCAGGGAACTCCACCCCTCCTCCACCGGGATGCCGCCACACAGCGGGTGCAGGACCAGCCGCCCGCCGTCGCCGAGGCTCCCCGCCAGCTCCACGCACTCGTCCGGCGTCACGACCCGATAGCGCCCCTGCCGGCGTAGCGCGTCCACGTCGCTCACCGGAGGATGCGCCCCGGAGCGCGCGGGGGGCGCCTGCCACGAGGCGTGCACCCGCGCCTCGTGCAACAGGTGCTGCCCGTACGTCGCCCAGGTGCGGTCCGGGTCCTCGGACAGGTGCAGCAACGGCGTACGGGCCGCCGGCATCACGCAGCGCCCCGCCGTGCCGTACTCCGCGCACCGCGCCCGGTAGTACGCCGCCAGCCGCGGCTGGTGCGCGTTCAGGAACATCGGCAGCCCGAGCCGCGCCGCGCGCCGCGCCGCCGGCCGGGAGCCGCCCCCGACGTACAGCGGCGGATGCGGCTGCGTGTACGGGCGCGGGGTGACCCGAACGGTGCGGCCCCGGTAGCCGAACGGCTCGCCCGTCCAGGCCGCGAGCAGCGTCTCCAGCGCCTCGTCCTGGAGCTTGCCGCGCCAGCGCCAGTCCTTGCCGTGCGCCCCGTACTCCGCGCGCCGCGAACCGAGCCCCGCGACCGTGACCAGCCTGCCGCCGCTCAGCAGGTCGAGCACGGCGATGTCCTCGGCGAGCCGCAGCGGGTCGTACAACGGGGCCAGCAGCGCGGCGACGGTGACCGAGATCTGCCGGGTGGCGCCGAAGACGGTGCCGGCGAAGGTGAGCGGGGAGGGCAGCCACCCGTTGACCGCACCGTGGTGCTCCTCGGTCTGGATGGTGCCGATGCCGCGGTCGTCGGCGAAGGCGGCCATGTCGATGGCCGCGCGGTAGCGCCGGGAGAGGGACTCGGGGGTGGCCGTCGGGTCCACGAGGTTGAACCGTACGGCGGTGCTGGGCGCCGTCGGCGGGCCGGTGGGCAGGGCAGCGGACATGAGAATCCCCTTCGCCGTGGACGGTCCGAGGACGGCGAAGGGGACGGTAGCCCGGTGGTGCGGCCAGGTGGTAGGGCGCGGATCAGCCGACGGGGTTCAACTTCTGGCCATCGCCCGTGGCCCCGTGGGGGGCGGCGCCGGCGCCCTCGCGGGGGCGCGGGAGCAGCGCGAAGCTCACCGCGGCGATCAGGATCGTGGCGGCCCATCCCAGGCCGTTACGGCCGATCCAGCTCGTCGCCAGCGGGCCGGTGAACCAGTCGACCTTGGTGAAGCACAACCCGGCCGTCAGGGCCAGCCCCCAGGCGACCATGGCCTGCCAGCAGAAGCCGCCCACGTACCAGTACCGACTGCTGCGACCGGTGTCCATCAGCCCCCGCGCGTCGTAGCGCACCGCCAGCGCGCGGCGGCGGAACATGTCCACCGCGTACACGCCGATCCAGGCCGAGAAGGAGACGGCGAGGAGGGTGAGGAAGGTGATGAACGAGCCGTAGAAGCTCTTGGCGACCAGCATCAGCAACAGGCCGCCGACCAGGCTGATGACCGCGTTGACGGAGACCGCGAGGGCGCGCGGCAGCTTGACGCCCATGGTCTGCGCGGTGAAGCCGGCCGAGTACATCGACAGGCTGTTGATCAGTAGCATCCCGACCAGCGCGGTGATCAGGTACGGCACCGCGAGCCAGGTGGGCAGCACGTCGCCGAGGAAGGACACCGGGTCGGCGGCGGAGGCGAGATCCGGCGTGGCGACGGCCATGACGGCGCCCATGAGGACCATGGGCACGAACACCAGGGCCGCGCCGGAGACCGTGGCGCCGACGATCTTCCGACCCGACGCCGCGTGCGGCAGGTAGCGCGTGAAGTCCGGCCCCGTCGGCACCCAACTGATGCCGCCCGCCGCGATGGTGCCGATGCCCGCGATCACCATGGCGGTGCTCCCGGTCGGACGGTCGAAGACGGAGCCCCAGTCGGTGTCGACGACCAGGTAGCCGAGGACGAGGACGCTGAAGGCGCCGAAGACATAGGTCGACCACCGGTTGCACACGTTCAGCACGGCTCGACCCATGCCGCTCACCAGGAACGTGGTGGCCACGAAGCCGACCAGCGTGACGACGACCAGCAGGTTGTTCTGTCGGACGCCGAACAGCAGGTCGAGGATGGTCAGCAGGGCGTACGCGCCCGTGACCGCGTTGATCGTCTCCCAGCCGAAGCGGGCCACCCACAGCACGGCGCCGGGGAAGTAGTTGCCCCGAACGCCGAACGTCGCGCGCGAGAGCATGGCGCCCGGAGCGCCGCCCCACTTGCCCGACACCGACAACACGCCCACCATCCCGAACGAGACGGTGGCGGCGCACCCGGCGACCAGCAGCACCTGCCAGAGGCTGAGCCGGTTGAAGACCACCAGCCCGGCGCCCATCGTGAGCAACAGCACGCTGATGTTGGCGGCCACCCAGGTGGGGAACAGCTCGCGCACCCGGCCGTGGCGCTCGTGGGCGGGGACGGGTTCGATGCCGCGGGTCTCGACGGCCCTCGCGGCCGTGGTCGTGGCGGAGTCGGCCGTCGTGGCGTGGGGGGTGGTGAACGCGGTGGACGTCTGGTCCATGGATGGGGGCTCCGTGCGTGCAAGCGGCGGCGGTGACGGGCCGCCGGAAGGGACGCGGGGGACTCTACGCGCGTTGCATCGTCCCATACCATCGTACTTTGCTCCAACTTTGAGACCTAAGTGGCTTTGGTCCTCGCCACCAACTGATGGCGCCGTGATTCAGGACGCGTGGCCGATACTGGGGTCGTTATGGAAATCGTCATCCTTGCTGTAGTCATCGCTGTGGTCGCGCTCGCCGCGATCAGCGGGCTCGTCGTCAGCAGCCGCAAGAAGAAGCGGCTGCCCCCGGCCCCGCCGAGCAGCCCGTCCGTCACCGCGCCGCCCGCCGAGCCACACGTCGGCGAGGAAGCCGAGACCCCACGCGAAGAGCCCCGTCGCACCATCGAGGAGGTGGACCTGCCGGGGGCCACCGCGACGGAACCCGAAGCGCCGGCGGCGCCACCCGCACCCGAGATCGAGGTACCGGAGCCCAGCGCGGGCCGTCTGGTACGCCTGCGCGCCCGCCTCTCGCGCTCGCAGAACAGCCTCGGCAAGGGGCTGCTGACCCTGCTCTCCCGCGAACACCTCGACGAGGACACGTGGGAGGAGATCGAGGACACCCTGCTGACCGCGGACGTCGGCGTGGCGCCCACCCAGGAACTGGTGGAGCGGCTGCGCGAGCGCGTCAAGGTGCTCGGCACCCGCACCCCCGACGAACTGCGCGCCCTGCTCCGTGCCGAGCTGCTACAGCTCGTGGGCACCGACAGCGACCGCACCGTGCACACCGAGAGCGGCGTGACCGCCGACGGTCAGGAGAAGCCCGGCGTGGTGCTCGTCGTCGGCGTGAACGGCACCGGCAAGACCACCACCACCGGCAAGCTCGCCCGGGTGCTTGTCGCCGACGGCAAGTCCGTGGTGCTCGGCGCCGCCGACACCTTCCGCGCCGCCGCCGCCGACCAGCTCCAGACCTGGGGCGAACGGGTCGGCGCCCGCACCGTGCGCGGCCCGGAGGGCGGCGACCCCGCGTCCGTCGCCTTCGACGCGGTGAAGGAGGGCGTGGCCGAAGGGGCCGACGTCGTGCTCATCGACACCGCCGGCCGGCTGCACACCAAGACCGGCCTGATGGACGAGCTGGGCAAGGTCAAGCGCGTGGTGGAGAAGCACGGCGCGGTCGACGAGGTGCTCCTCGTCCTCGACGCCACCACCGGCCAGAACGGGCTCATCCAGGCCCGGGTGTTCGCGGAGGTCGTGGACATCACCGGCATCGTGCTGACCAAGCTCGACGGCACGGCCAAGGGCGGCATCGTCGTCGCGGTGCAGCGCGAACTCGGCGTCCCGGTCAAGCTCGTGGGCCTGGGCGAGGGCGCGGACGACCTGGCCCCCTTCGAGCCGGAGGCGTTCGTGGACGCGCTGATCGGCGACTGAGCCCGCGACGAGGAACGCACGACCACGACCGAGGCGACAACCACCCAGGGCCGCCCCGCATCCCGCGGGGCGGCCCTCGCGCGTGGGTGTCGTTTCGTGCTTCGTCGCCCCGTACTCCGTGCGTCACGCTCTGCCGCCCCGTGCCCCGCGCCCCGTGCTCCAGGCAGGACCACTGCTCCGTGCCCCGTGCTCCAGGCAGGGCCATTGCTCCGTGCTCCGTGCATGCCCCGTGCTCCGTGCTCCGTGCTCCGTGCCTGTGGTCCGTGGGGGAGGGGGCGCGCATGCCGGAGCCGCCCGCGGGGCTGGCTGCCGGCGGCCCTGGCTGCCTCGGCGCCTCGTGGGGCGTGGCCGGTCGGGTGACGGGGCCGCATCAGGGGAGGGGTGCGCGGCTGGGCCAAGGGCAGCCGCGCTGGAGCGAGCCGGGGTCAGGGGAACTGTCACGGGTCAGGCGCCCGTGCGCCACGGAGCGCGCGTGGGAGCGCCCGCCTACTTCGCGGGCGCCCGCTGCGCGCTCCGAGGCGCGTGCCGCGCGCCGACGTCGGGTGAGCGCGAACGGCCTGCTGGTTGAGGAGCGGCGGCGACGAGTCGTACGGGGCCGCGGCGCGGCGGAGCCGTGGCGGAGTGGGGCGGCGCGCCCGGCGCGCGACCTGTCGACGTACGGTGCGGACCTTCGGCTCAGGTTCCTGAGCGGTGGCAGACGTAGGCCAGGGTGCCGAGGAGCAGGCGCGCGTGCGGCGGGCTGTCGGCGGTGTCCAGGGTGGGTGGGCGCAGCCAGCGGACCGGGCCGAGGCCGCCGCGGTCGGATGGCGGGGCCGTGACGTGCTCGCCGTGGCCGAGGCAGCGCAGGCCGAGGTCGGCGTCGTCCCAGCCCATGCGGTAGAGCAGGTGCGGGAGTTCGGCCGCGGCTCCGGGGGCGACGAAGAACTGCGCGTGTCCTTCGGGTGTGACGGCCACTGGGCCGAGCGGTAAGCCCATGCGTTCCAGTCGTACCAGCGCGTGGCGCCCCGCCGCCTCACCCACCTCGAGGACGTCGAAGGCGCGACCGACGGGGAGGAGCATCGCGGCTCCCGGCGTACCCGACCAGATCGCCGCGGCCTCGTCGAGCGTGGAGCCCGCCGGGACCAGTTGCGTTCCGGCCAGTGGATGGGCTCCGGGGGCGGCGCAGTCGATCGCCCCGCACGAGCACTCACGCACCCCGCCGGCACCCCGCACGGCCCGGGCTCCGGGCCTCACGTCCCACCCCCACAGCCCGGTGTACTCCGCCACCGTCGTGCTTTCGCTCGCACGGCCGCGGCGCCGTGAGGCCGACCGGATGTCTCGGATGCCGCCGATCGTGAAGCCCATGCTCCCTCCAACGGGTTGCGCTCTTGATGGTTACGAGTTGGAGTTCCGCCGAAACCCTCGGTGGCTGCCGATGGCGAGGCGGCGTGCTGCCGCGTACGGGGTGGTGTGTTGTCAAACGCATGCCCTGTGGCGCACCACTGCGCCTTGTGAGGGCGACCTGTGACAAGTGAATCGTGGTGGGCGACAGGGGAGTTCATTCGAAGGGGTGGCGAATGGTGGCGTTTCCCGGAAGCGCCTCGCTGGAGCAGTGATCGTAGGATTACCGTCGGTACACGCAAGCCGGAACCGCGCTTGTCACCTGGTTGAGTCGACCGCATGTCGTGACGCGTCAAGTTCGCTGGTAAGCGGCCGTGTTGGCGGAAGCCGCGCGGTCACGCGACCGGCCTCGACCGCGACGATGCCCGCCCCTTACGCCGCCCCCTGCGCCGATGGCTCGGAGCGGAGTGTGATACGGAGGGCGCTGAGCGAAGGTGAACGCCGAGGGCTGGCGCGGATGGCGAAGGCCCGGCGACGATGGTGCGGTCGCGGCTGAGCGAACGATGACGTGACTCTCGAAGTGGGGGCGTTCCAGTGGGCGGCAACTGCGGAAGCGCTGAGAAGCGACCCAACGAGCAACTGGGCTCGTGGTTTCTCCGCAGTGGCTGGTCAAAGGGCGAACTCGCCCGACAGGTGAACCGCAGGGCGCGCCACATCGGCGCACACCACATCAGTACCGACACCTCACGGGTGCGCCGCTGGCTCGACGGCGAGCAACCGCGCGAACCGATTCCGCGCATCCTGTCCGAACTGCTCTCCGAGCGCTTCGGGTGCGTGGTGAGCGTGGAGGACCTGGGGCTGAGGGTGCACCACCAGGCCCCCTCCGTCTCCGGCGTCGACC
Organism: Streptomyces sp. MGP-BFMKR1; assembly: GCF_057766585.1. Lineage (NCBI taxonomy): Bacteria > Bacillati > Actinomycetota > Actinomycetes > Kitasatosporales > Streptomycetaceae > Streptomyces > Streptomyces sp. MGP-BFMKR1. The sequence continues at coordinate 2,183,075 of NZ_CM173408.1, read as the reverse complement.
TGCCCTGGACGGGGCCCCAAACGGTCGCGCTGATCAGCGAGTTCTCACGCAGCGACCTGATGCTGGCCCGGCGCGGGTTCCTCGGTACGTCGCTCACCCTCGCGGCCGGGCCGGCGCTCGTGGAGCCCATGCAACGGTGGTTGGTGCCCGCTCCCATGGGCGCGACGGGCGCGGTGGCCAGCGGAGGGCCGCGGCCGGACCGGACGCACCGGGTGCGACTGTCGGAGCCGGAGCTGGACATGCTGGAGTCCACCACGCGGATGTTCCGCCAGTGGGACGCCCAGTGCGGCGGCGGACTGCGCCGCAAGGCGGTCGTGGGACAACTGCACGAGGTCACCGACCTCATGCAGGAGCCGCAGTCGCCCCCCATCGCCAGGCGCCTGTTCGGAGCCGCCGCGGAACTCGCGGAGCTGGCGGGCTGGATGAGCTACGACATCGGCCTGCAACCCACCGCCCAGAAGTACTTCGTCCTCGCGCTCCACGCCGCCCGGGAGTCCGGCGACCGCGCGCTCGGGGCGTACGTGCTGTCCAGCATGAGCCGTCAGATGATCCACCTGGGGCGCCCGGAGGACGCGTTGGAGCTGATCCATCTCGCGCAGTACGGGGGGCGGGAGTCGGCCACGGCGCGGGTGCAGGCGATGTTGCACTCGCTGGAGGCGCGCGCGTACGCGAACATGGGCCTGCCCAACAAGTGCCATCGCGCCGTGAAGATGGCGGAGGACACCTTCGCCGACTGCGGCCCCGGCGATGCCGACCCGGACTGGATTCGCTTCTTCTCCGAGGCCGAGCTGTACGCGGAGAACGCGCACTCCTACCGCGACCTCGCCTACGTCGCCGGTCGCAGCCCCACGTACGCGCACCTGGCGCAGCCCCTGATGCTCAGGGCCGTCGAACTGTTCGGCCGGGAAGTCAGCCAGGGCAACCCCGACTACCAGCGCTCCTACGCGCTCAACCTGATCGGCATGGCCACCGTCCACCTGCTCCAGCGCGAGCCGGAGCAGTGCACCGTGCTCGCCGACCGCGCCTTACACGCGGCCCAGAAGGTGCGTTCCGAGCGGGTCAACAACCGCTTGCGCAAGACGGTCGACAACGCCGTACGGGAGTACGGACACCTCGCCGAGGTCGCCTGCCTCGCCAACGAACTCACCCGCCTCCTGCCGGACCCGATGGAGGCCGCACAAGCGGCAGTCTGACGCGGTCCGCCCCCGGAATCCGACCGCGGTGGCCCCCTCGCACGACCGACTCGGCTCCCCTATGCCAGTCGGCGAGGTGGCGCCGCGGTCGGTCTCATGAGGCCCTCTCTCGCGAACGGGTGGTTCCCGAGGTTCGGGCTGGGCTCGCGGCGCGTGGGCTCACGGCGCGGCCGTACGGGTCCGTGCTGCCTCCACGCGTCGTACCGCTTCGCCACGCACGGGCCGTCCGCGGCACCATCTCGCCGGAGCACGGAGCACGGAGCACGGAGCACGGAGCACGGAGCACGGAGCACGGAGCACGGAGCACGGAGCACGGAGCACGGAGCACGGAGCACGGAGCACGGAGCACGGAGCACGGAGCACGGAGCACGGAGCACGGAGCGGTGGCTTTGGTGTGGCTACGGCGTGCGGTGCGGTGATCATCGCCGGGGGCACGGGGCACGGGGCACGGGGCACGGGGCACGGGGCACGGGGCACGGGGCACGGGGCACGGGGCACGGGGCACGGGGCACGGGGCCGCGCGGGTGCTTGGGGCGGGGTGTGGGCGGGGGCACGGCGTAACGGGGCGGGCTGGGCCGGCTGGCGGCGTCGGCTCCTGGAGTTCATTCGTGCGTAACACCGCCGCGCCCTTCGTCACCCCGGCGAAACACCGTGCGGCCCTGGCCGAAACGGCGCTGCGCCAACCTCGTGGCTACATCGGACCGCTCAGCCGGTTCCGCTCGAATCCGCCTTGCCCGCAGGGGCAGCCGCGACGAGGAGACGTCGACATTGAACGGCGCAGATACCGCATTCGTCCTGATCAGTGCCGCACTCGTGATGGTGATGACACCCGGCCTCGCCTTCTTCTACGGCGGCATGGTGCGAGTCAAGAGCGCCCTCAACATGCTCATGATGTCGTTCATCTCGCTGGGCATCGTGAGCGTGCTGTGGGTGCTGTACGGCTACTCGCTGGCCTTCGGTGACGACGTGGGGGCGGGGCTGCTCGGCAACCTCGACCACGTCGGCCTCAGGGGCGTGGACGCCAGTACGCTCACGGGCGGCGACGAGGGCATCCCCGTCTTCGCCTTCGCCGTGTTCCAGCTCATGTTCGCGGCGCTGACGCCCGCGTTGATGAGCGGTGCGTTGGCCGATCGGGTGAAGTTCAGCGCCTGGGCCCTGTTCGTCACCCTGTGGGTGAGCCTCGTCTACTTCCCGGTCGCGCACTGGGTGTGGCAGGCGGACGGCTGGCTGTTCCGGCTGGAGGTCATCGACTTCGCCGGCGGCACGGCCGTACACATCAACGCCGGCATCGGGGCGCTCGCGGCGGTGCTCGTCGTCGGCAAGCGGATCGGGTTCAGGCGGGACCCCATGCGCCCGCACAGCCTGCCCCTGGTCATGCTGGGCGTGGCGCTGTTGTGGTTCGGCTGGTTCGGCTTCAACGCGGGCTCCGCGCTCGCCGCGAACGGCACCGCCGCCACCATGGCCCTGAACACGCAGGCCGCCACCGGCGCCGCGATGCTCGGCTGGCTGGCGTACGAGCGAGTCCGGCACGGTGCGTTCACCACGCTGGGCGCCGCCTCCGGCGCCGTCGCCGGGCTGGTGGCCATCACCCCGGCGGGTGCGCACGTGGACGCGATGGGCGCGCTGCTCATCGGCGTCGTGGCGGGCGCCGTCTGCTCCTGGGCGGTGAGCCTCAAGTACAAGCTGGGCATCGACGACTCGCTCGACGTGGTCGGAGTGCACCTCGCGGGCGGGCTCGTCGGCACGCTCCTGGTCGGGGTGCTGGCCAACGACGGCGTCGGCGGGCTCGGGCAGTTGGGCAAGCAGGCGACGGGCGCGTTCGCCGTGCTCGGGTTCTCCTTCGTCGCCTCGTGGCTGCTGGCCAAGCTGGTGGACGCTCTCCTCGGCTTCCGCGCCGCCGAGGACGACGAAGTCGGCGGCGTCGACCAGGCGTTCCACGCGGAGACGGCCTACGACCTCGGCTCCGTCGGAGCCGTGAGCACCGGCCGCGCCACGGGACCCGCGGGCCCCGACAGACACCAGCCCGACGTCGCCACGGTGCGGCAGTCGGGGAACGCGAAGGTGGACGCGTGAAGCTCATCACGGCCGTCGTCAAGCCGCACCGGCTGGACGAGATCAAGGAAGCGCTCCAGGCGTTCGGCGTCCAGGGTCTGACGGTGACGGAAGCCAGCGGGTACGGGCGCCAGCGCGGGCACACCGAGGTCTACCGGGGCGCCGAGTACACCGTGGACCTGGTGCCGAAGGTCCGCATCGAGATCCTGGTAGAGGACGCGGAGGCGGCCGGGCTGATCGACGTCATCGTGCAGGCCGCCCGTACCGGAAAGATCGGCGACGGCAAGGTGTGGACCGTCCCCGTGGAGACGGTGGTCCGCGTACGCACCGGCGAACGCGGCCCGGACGCCCTGTAGCCCCCGCGCGCACGGGGCGCCGCCCTCGGAGGTCGGGGCCTTCGCGAGCGGCGCCAGGGGACACCAGGCCACCGCCTCAGCACACCGGCTCGCCAACGACCCGGCAGCGGCCGACAACTGGCTGCTCGGGGAGGACCGTCCCGCCTCCCGTCGCACGAAACGGAGCCCGAGTTGACCGACGACATCACGCAACAGGTCACGGGGCGGACGGCGCCAGCCGATTCCGGCCACCACGGCTACGCGGCGGCCCGACTCCACCTCCTCCAGGAGCAGGGCCCACCAGGCCAGCCGCGCCGAGCGAGGCTGGCCGACCTCACGGACGGCTGGTTGACCTCCCTGCTCGCTCGGGCCACCCAGGCAGCGGGGCTCGGCCACGGCGGGGCCGGTGACCGCCCTGGGCAGCGGCGGACGGAGCACGGGGCACGGGGCACGGGGCCGGGGGATACGGAGCACGGCGCCTGGAGCACGCAGCGATCGGGCGCACTGGACCCCGGGGCCGAGCACTCCGTCGCGCCGGACGTACCAGGCGGCCGTGACCCGCAGTCGCGTGGGCCTCTCGGGGCCAGCGCCGCCCCGGGCACGGACGACGACACGCGAGGAGCGGGCCGCGAGGCCGGCAGCGCCTCCCAGGAGCACGGGGCGGGACGGTACGGCGTCGGTGGGCAGGGAGGCCGGCACGTTACGGAGCACGGAGCGGGAGGCACGGGGCGGACCAGGCCACCCACGGGGCACGGTGCGCGGGGCGCGGGGCTCGACATCTCCATCGCCGAGCAACCCGGACGCCGGGGCCCCGCCGCCACGCCTCCCGAGACCGCCGGAACCCTCGCGGCCTCGCCGCCGGCCGCACCGCCGTACGGCTGGCCGACGGTGGCCGTGCGCGGCGTGTCGCTCGTCGCGGTAGGAGGCTACGGACGCGGCGAACTCTCCCCGCGCAGCGACCTGGACGTGCTGCTGTTGCACGACGGCTCCGCCGACGCGGCGGCCCTCGCCACCCTCGCCGACCAGATCTGGTACCCGATCTGGGACCTGAGCCTCGCCCTCGACCACTCGGTGCGTACGGTCACTGAGGCGCGCGAGGCGGCAGCGGGCGACCTCAAGGCCCACCTCGGCCTGCTCGACGCACGGCACCTCGCGGGCGATGCGGAGCTGACGGCGCGGCTGCGCTCCGCCAGCCTCGCCGACTGGCGCGCCAGCGCGCGGCAACGGCTGCCGGAACTCCATGAGTTGTGTCAGGAGCGGGCGCGGCGCCACGGCGAGCTGCGGTTCCTGCTGGAGCCGAACCTCAAGGAGGCCCGCGGCGGTCTACGCGACGTCACGGCCCTGCGAGCCGTCGCCGCGTCCTGGCTCGCGGACGCGCCCCGCGCGGGACTCGAACAGGCGCACAACCGGCTGCTCGACGTACGAGACGCGCTGCACCTCGTCACCGGTCGGGCCACCGAGCGGCTGGCGCTGCAGGAGCAGCACGAAGTAGCCGCGCACCTCGGGCTGTTGGACGCCGACACACTCCTGCGTGAGGTGTACGAGGCGGCGCGGACGATCTCGTACGCCGCCGACGCCACCTGGCGCGAGGTCCACCGCGTGCTGCGGGTCGGCAGGCCGCGCTCAGGACGGCGCGGGCCGCTCCGTGGCGGCGGCGCGGAGCATGCCGGCACGGAACATGCCGGGACGGAGCACGCCGGGACGGGGCACGGAGCGCACGCGGTGGGGCGCGGAGCCCGCTCGGTCGACGGCGCGCGCACCCCGCTCGCCGAGGGCGTGGTCGAGCACGAGGGAGAAGCCGTACTGGCCCGCGCGGCCCGCCCCGATCGCGACCCCGTGCTGCCCCTACGGGCCGCGGCGGCAGCGGCCCAGGCGGGGTTGTGCCTGTCCGTGCACACGGTGCGCCGGCTGGCCGACGCCGCGCCGCTCCCCACGCCGTGGCCCGCGGCGGCGCGCGAACAGCTGATCACCTTGCTCGGTGCGGGCGACGCCCTGGTGCCGGTGTGGGAGGCGCTGGAGGCCGAGGGGTTGATCAGCCGGTTGCTGCCCGACTGGGAGCGGGTACGGTGCCGCCCGCAACGCAACCCCGTGCACCGTTGGACGGTCGACCGCCACCTGATCGAGACCGCGGCCCGCGCCAGTGCGCTGTGCCGCCGTGTCGGCCGCCCTGACCTGCTGTTGCTCGCAGCGCTCCTGCACGACATCGGCAAGGGCTGGCCCGGCGACCACTCCGTGGCGGGGGAGACCATCGCCCACGACATGGCCACGCGTATCGGCCTCGACGCGCCCGACGCCGCCGTCCTGGCCACACTCGTACGCCACCATCTGCTGCTCGTCGACACGGCTACCCGCCGCGACCTCGACGACCCCGCCACCGTACGGCTCGTCGCGCGGGCCGTCGGCAGCCCGAGCACCCTGGAACTGCTGCACGCGCTCACGGAGGCCGACGCCCTCGCCACGGGACCCGCCGCATGGAGCGCCTGGCGGGCGTCGCTGGTGGCCGAGCTGGCCAGGCGCGTCGCCGAACTCAGGGGCGAGCCCCCGGTGGCGCACGCCGCAATCCAGGCGCCCACCGCCGAGCAGGAGCGACTCGCGACCGAAACGTGGCGTACCGGCGAACCGGCGCTCGTCCTGCACCCCCGTTCGGAGCCGTACGCGATGGTCACGGGGCGCCACGTCGCCACCGGAGCGGGTGTCTCCGGTGCCGGCCCCGTGCCCGCGGCGGAGAGACCGGTCGCGCAGCAGGAGCCCGTGGGCGTCGAACTCCTCATGGCCGCACCCGACCGGCCCGGAACACTGGCCACGGCTGCCGGCGTGCTGGCCCTCCACGGCCTGACGGTGCGCTCCGCCGACCTGCGCACCGTGACGCTCCCCGCCGCCCTCGCCGACGGCCCGCCAGAGTGGGGAGACCGACTGATGGCGGGTGGGCGGGGTCCGGCACCCGCGTCCCCTACCAAGGCGACGCCAACGGCGCACCGACCACCCCCCACGTCAACGACCGTGAACCCGCACCGCCCCGACCGTCACAAGCGCGCCGGAGCGGAAGGCGATGCCGAGCCGGGCGCGAAGCCACGGTCGCCCGCCGTGCTGCTGCTGACCTGGCGCGTCGCCGCCGCCTACGGAACCCTGCCCCACGCCACTCGGCTACGTCACGATCTGAGCCGCGCCCTGAACGGTGCACTGGACGTCGCCGCCAGGCTGACGGAGCGCGAGCAGGCGCACCCGCCCCGCCGCGGCGCCCCCGCGGCTCCGCCGCGCGTCACCGTTGCGCCCGATGGCTCGCAGTACGCCACGGTGCTCGAAGTGCGCGCCCAGGACGCGCCCGGCCTGCTGCACCGCATCGGTCGCGCGCTGGAGGACGCGGGAGTCGTCGTGCGCAGCGCGCACATCAGCACGCTGGGCGCCCACGCAGTGGACGCCTTCTACGTCACCGATCCCACCGGCACCCCGCTCCCGGAGGAGCGGGCCGTGGCGCTGGCGCGAGCGCTCGAGCGCGCCTTGTCCTGAGCCTGGCTCGGACGTGGCGGCCACCCGACGCTCTGGCCGCCCGCGGCACCATCTCGCCGGAGCACGGAGCACGGAGCACGGAGCACGGAGCACGGAGCACGGAGCACGGAGCACGGAGCACGGAGCACGGAGCACGGAGCAGCGGCTTTGTTGTGGCTACGGCGCGCGATGCGGTGATCATCGCCGGGGCACGGGGCACGGGGCACGGGGCACGGGGCACGGGGCACGGGGCACGGGGCCGCGGGGCAGGGGGCACGGGGCCGCGGGTGCTGGGTGGTGACGCGGGGCGGGCTGGGCCGCGTGGTGCGGTGGGCCCAGCGCCCTCACCCAGTGCGGGTCGACGTTCGCGCGGTGGATGAGGCACTGTGGGCACGGCGACCCACCTGGACAACGTCGCCGACGCGTTCCGGCGCCGTCGCACGGCCAGTCGGCTCGGGCGCCGTACGCGGGGCTCGGGGCACTGCCCTCACCGGCGCCGGAAAGGGGGCCACGGGCAGCGGGGCAGACCAGGCCGGACCGGGCGGATACCCTTGGGGGTCAACCGCCGAATCGACTTCGACAAGAAGGACTCGCGACCGCCGTGTTCGATACCCTCTCCGACCGCCTCGCAGCGACGTTCAAGAACCTCCGGGGCAAGGGGCGCCTGTCCGAGGCGGACATCGACGCCACGGCGCGCGAAATCCGTATCGCCCTCCTTGAGGCGGACGTCGCCCTCCCCGTGGTCCGGGCGTTCATCAAGCAGGTCAAGGAGCGCGCGCTCGGTGCCGAGGTCTCCCAGGCGCTGAACCCCGCCCAGCAGGTCATCAAGATCGTTAACGAGGAGCTGGTCGGCATCCTCGGTGGCGAGACCCGCCGCCTGCGGTTCGCCAAGACCCCGCCCACCGTCATCATGTTGGCCGGCCTCCAGGGCGCCGGTAAGACCACACTCGCCGGCAAGCTCGGCCGGTGGCTGCGCACGCAGGGGCACACGCCGCTGCTCGTGGCCTGTGACCTTCAGCGCCCCAACGCCGTCAACCAGCTCTCGGTCGTCGCCGAGCGCGCCGGGGTCGCGATCTACGCGCCCGAGCCGGGCAACGGTGTGGGTGACCCGGTCCGGGTCGCCGAGGACTCCATCGCCTTCGCCAAGTCCAAGCAGTACGACGTGGTGATCGTCGACACGGCGGGACGCCTCGGTATCGACCAGGAGCTGATGCAGCAGGCGGCGGACATCCGCGACGCCGTGCGGCCGGACGAGGTGCTGTTCGTCGTCGACGCGATGATCGGCCAGGACGCGGTGAACACCGCGGAGGCGTTCCGGGACGGCGTCGGGTTCGACGGCGTCGTGCTCTCCAAGCTTGACGGTGACGCCCGTGGTGGTGCCGCGCTGTCCATCGCGCACGTCACCGGCCGGCAGATCATGTTCGCGTCGAACGGCGAGAAGCTCGACGACTTCGACGCCTTCCACCCGGACCGCATGGCCTCGCGCATCCTCGGCATGGGCGACATGCTGAGCCTGATCGAGAAGGCCGAGCAGACCTTCAGCCAGGCCGAGGCCGAGAAGATGGCGGCCAAGCTGGCGAAGGGCCCCAAGGAGTTCACGCTCGACGACTTCCTGGCGCAGATGGAGCAGGTCCGCAAGATGGGCTCCATCTCGAAGCTGCTCGGCATGTTGCCGGGCATGGGGCAGATCAAGGACCAGATCAACAACCTGGACGAGAAGGACGTCGACCGTACCGCCGCGATCATCAAGTCGATGACCCCGGCCGAACGGCAGGAGCCGACGATCATCAACGGCTCGCGCCGTGCCCGTATCGCACGCGGTTCCGGTGTCGACGTCAGCGCGGTCAAGAACCTCGTCGAGCGCTTCTTCGAGGCGCGCAAGATGATGTCGAAGATGGCCCAGGGCGGCGGCATGCCGGGGATGCCCGGCATGCCTGGGATGCCGGGCATGGGGGGTGGCTCGCGCAAGAAGGGCAAGCCCCAGAAGAAGGCCAAGGGCAAGCAGCGCAGTGGTAACCCCATGAAGCGCAAGGCCGAGGAGCAGGCCGCGGCGGAGCGCCGCGCCGCGGGCCCCGGCGCCCAACAGGGCGACGCGTTCGGGCTGCCGGGCGCGGGCAAGGACGCGAGTTCGTTCGAGCTGCCCAAGGAGTTCCGCGACATGCTCCCGCCGCAGCAGTAACGGCTGTTACGCGGCTCCGCCGCTCGCGCCGTGGCCCCGTACTGGTACGGAGCCACGGCGCCGTCGTATCCGGCGCGCACCGCACCCGCTGCCCGCCCCCTCGCGGCCCGCTGCCCCCACGGCTCGCGCGCACGCGGCAGACTCGCGTGCCCCGTGCCCCGTGCCCCGTGCCCCGTGCCCCGTGCCCCGTGCCCCGTGCCCCGTGCCCCGGTGAGGGTCACCGCTCCGTGCCCCGTACCCCGCTACGTCGCGAGGGTCCAGGGGCGCGATTCACGTTCTGCGGGGCTCGCCCCGTACGATCTGGGCCATGGCAAAGGCTCCCGTACTCACGCCCCAGGCGGACGATTTCCCGCGCTGGTACCAGGATCTGATCAACAAGGCCGAACTGGCCGACAACGGCCCGGTGCGCGGCACCATGGTCATCCGACCGTACGGGTACGGGCTCTGGGAGCGGATGCAGCGGGAGCTGGACGACCGGATCAAGGAGGCGGGCGCCGCCAACGCGTACTTCCCCCTGTTCATCCCGCAGTCGTACCTGACCCGCGAGGCCGAGCACGTCGAGGGCTTCGCGCCGGAGCTGGCGGTCGTCACGCACGGTGGCGGCAAGGAGCTGGAAGAGCCGGTCGTGGTGCGCCCCACGTCCGAGACGATCATCAACGAGTACTTCTCGAAGTGGGTGCAGAGCTACCGGGACCTGCCGCTGCTGATCAACCAGTGGGCCAACGTGGTTCGCTGGGAGATGCGCCCGCGGGTGTTCCTGCGCACCTCCGAGTTCCTCTGGCAGGAGGGGCACACGGCGCACGCCACGTACGAGGACGCGCGGGAGTACGCCGCGCGCATCCACCGCGAGGTGTACGCCGACTTCATGGTGAACGTCCTGGGCATCGATGTCGTGCTCGGGCGCAAGACCGCGAAGGAACGGTTCGCGGGCGCGATCAACACCCTCACCCTCGAGGGCATGATGGGCGACGGCAAGGCGTTGCAGCTCGGCACCAGCCACGAGCTCGGCCAGAACTTCGCCAAGGCGTTCAACACCCAGTACCTCTCGGCCGACGGCGGCCGGGAGCTGGTGTGGCAGACCTCGTGGGGCGTCTCGACCCGGATGGTCGGCGGGCTGATCATGTCGCACGGTGATGACAGCGGCCTGCGGGTGCCGCCGCGGCTCGCGCCCGTACAGGCCGTGGTGTTGGCGATCAAGGGCGAGGAGTCCGTCGCCGCCGTGCGGGCCCTGGGCGACAAGCTGAAGGCCGCCGGCATCCGCGTGCAGGTCGACGACCGGGTGGACGTCCCGTTCGGCCGTCGCGCCGTGGACTGGGAGCTCAAGGGCGTACCGGTGCGGATCGAGATCGGCCCGCGCGACCTGGAGAACGGCACCGCCATGCTCGCCCGGCGCATCCCCGGGGGCAAGGAGCCGGTCCGCGCGGAGACCCTGCCCGAGACCCTGCCGGCGATCCTCGAAGAGGACCAGGCACTGCTGCTCCAGCAGTCCCGTGAGCGCCGGGAGAGCCGTACGACGGAGGTGACCACGCTCGACGAGGCCGCGCAGGCCGCGACGGCGGGCGGCTGGGCGCGCATCCCATGGGCGAAGCTCGGCCCCGAGGGCGAGGCCAAACTGGCTGAACAGGCTGTGTCCGTACGGTGTTTGATCGCCGAGGATGGTGCGGTGCCGGACGCGGACGACGCTCCCGGTACGGTCGCCATCGTCGCCCGCTCGTACTGAGGCGGGCCCCTCGGCGAGGGGTGACCGTTCGGCGCGGATTCGACGTCCGGGTTCCAGCCGTGCCGCACGCACGGCGCGGCTGGACGACGTCATGGCCCGGAGCGACGGGGCGGCACGCGGAGCCGTGCCGGCCATGGTGCACGGCGCGCGGTGCGGGGCGGTACACGGAGCGCCGCCGGCGTGCGGTGCGGGCGCGCGGCGCCCGCCCGAAGCGAGGTTCCTGCCCGGACGCTGGGGCGTACGCACCGGTACGTACCAGCTTGACGCGCGCCGTGCCGCTCCTCCGCAGATCTGCGCACCCGCCCTCGTCAGGAGGCATCAGCGTGAACCGACTGGTACGTGCAAATTATTTGGGATGCCCGGAATCGGAACACCCAGCCGCCACCGCTCGTTGTCACGACGTGAGCACGACACCACCTGTTCTCGCCGCGGAGCTGGCGCTGGCGTGGGCCGACATTCAACGGCACCACCCCGAGCTGCCGGATCTCGCCGCGCCCGAATCCTTGATCGGAGAGTCGTCGTCAGCCTGTGGCCACGAGCTCTCATTCGAACGGCTGCTGCACGAGGCCGTGCACGGGATCGCCGCAGCCCGCGGTATCCGTGACACGTCGCGCGCCGGTCGCTACCACAACCGCCGATTCCTGGCGATCGCCGAGGAGTTGGGCCTCGACCACGCCGAGGAGCCGCATCCCAGCAGCGGCTTCTCGCTGGTGACCTTGAACCCAGAAGCGAGAAAGCGCTACCGCCCGACCATCGAGCGGCTGCAGCGCGCCCTGAAGGCGCACACCGTGGCGACCGCCTCCGACACCACGCGGAGCTTCCGCGGCCCCGCCGCGCGGCACGGGTCCTCGGGCGGCGGCGTGCGCGTCAAGGCGGTGTGTGACTGTGGACGCAACGTGAGAGTCGTCCCATCGGTCCTGGCCCAGGCCCCGATCATGTGCGGCGGATGCGGGAAGCCCTTCCGTATCCCCGAGGTGGTCGCGGTCGGCTGACCGGTCGCGGTGTGGCACAATAGCGAGCTGTACTCGACAGTCGAACAGGACCCCTCTCTCCTCCGGCTGACGCGTCCATCGGGCACTCGGGTACCGCAACCCCACGCGGCACATCGAGTGCTCAACCACGTCAAGACCAGGAGACACCACTCCCGTGGCAGTCAAGATCAAGCTGAAGCGCCTGGGCAAGATCCGCGCGCCTCACTACCGCATCATCGTCGCCGACTCCCGTACCCGCCGTGACGGCCGGGCCATCGAGGAGATCGGCCTGTACCACCCGGTGCAGAACCCCTCACGCATCGAGGTCGACTCGGAGCGCGTGCAGTACTGGCTGAGCGTCGGCGCCCAGCCGACCGAGCCGGTCGCGGCCATCCTCAAGGTCACCGGTGACTGGCAGAAGTTCAAGGGCCTGCCGGCTCCGGAGCCGATGAAGGTCGCCGAGCCGAAGGCCGACAAGAGCGCGCTGTTCGAGGCCGCGGCCAAGGACGCCGGTGACGAGCCGAAGGGTGAGGCGATCACCCCGAAGGCGAAGAAGGCCGACAAGAAGTCGGACGAGGCGGCCCCGGCTGCTGAATCCACCGAGTCGACCGAGGCCTGAGGATGCTCGAGGAAGCCCTCGAGCACCTGGTCAAGGGCATCGTCGACAACCCTGACGACGTGCAGGTCGCCTCGCGCGTCCTGCGCCGCGGGCGCGTTCTGGAGGTTCGGGTACACCCCGACGACCTCGGCAAGGTGATCGGTCGCAACGGCCGCACCGCACGGGCACTGCGCACGGTCGTGGGTGCCATCGGCGGCCGAGGTATCCGGGTCGATCTCGTCGACGTGGACCAGGTTCGCTGAAGAGCGAGTGAGCACCGGCACGGGCCGGGGACGGCTGAACTGTCGTCCCCGGCCCGTGCCGCGTTCGGCACTACGGTGAAGGTATGGCCAGCCCCGCCCGACGCCCCGTGTCCCGCGCGCCGTGTGTCCGCTCCGTGCCCCGTGCGGCCGGCCCCGTCCGGTGCTCCGTGTCGCGGGGCGTGCGGCCGGGGACCCGTCCCGTACGCGCCCCGTGGCGCCGTCCCGCCTCCGTTCCGTTCGATTCACCCACCCCGCGTGGCCCACGCGGCGGCAGAGAAGGAAACGCACAGTGCAGTTGGTAGTCGCGCGCGTCGGCCGCGCCCACGGCATCAAGGGCGAGGTCACGGTCGAGGTACGGACCGACGAGCCGGAACTGCGGCTCGCACCGGGCTCCGTGCTGGCGACGGAGCCCGCCTCGGCGGGGCCGCTGACGATCGAAACCGGTCGCGTCCACAGCGGGCGCCTGCTGCTGCGCTTCGCCGGCGTCAGCGACCGTACCGGGGCCGAGGCGCTCCGTAACGTCCTGCTGATCGCCGAGGTGGATCCCGAGGACGTCCCCGAGGACCCCGAGGAGTTCTACGACCACCAGCTCATCGACCTGGACGTGGTGACCGTGGACGGGACCCTGGTGGGGCGCATCGCGGAGATCTCCCACCTGCCCTACCAGGATCTGCTCATCGTGCGGCGTCCCGACGGGGGCGAGGTCATGGTGCCGTTCGTCACCGAGATCGTCCCCGAGATCGACCTCACGGAGCAGCGGGCGATCATCGACCCGCCGCCGGGACTGCTGGACGACGGGGCGGCCGAGGTGGCACGGGGCGGGGACGACGCCTGATGCGGCTCGACGTCATCACGATCTTTCCGGAGTACCTGGAGCCGCTCAACGTGTCGCTGGTCGGCAAGGCGCGCGCCCGTGGCCAGCTCGACGTGCGCGTACACGACCTGCGGGAGTGGACGCACGACCGGCACAACACGGTCGACGACACCCCGTACGGCGGCGGCCCGGGCATGGTGATGAAGCCCGAGCCGTGGGGCGAGGCGCTCGACGCCGTACTCGACTCGGGTGCGGAGCGGGACGGGGCCGGCCCCGCCCTGGTCGTACCGACGCCCAGCGGGCGGCCCTTCACCCAGGCGCTGGCGATGGAGCTCTCCGAGCGGCCGTGGCTGGTTTTCGCGCCGGCCCGCTACGAAGGCATCGACCGTCGCGTCATCGACGAGTACGGGCAGCGCCTTGACGTGTACGAGGTCTCCATCGGCGACTACGTGCTCGCCGGCGGCGAGGCGGCCGTCCTGGTGATCACCGAGGCGGTCGCCCGGCTGCTGCCCGGCGTGCTCGGCAACGCCGAGTCACACCGCGACGACTCCTTCGCCCCCGGGGCCATGGCCGACCTGTTGGAGGGCCCCGTCTACACCAAGCCGCCGGAGTGGCGTGGCCGCACCATCCCCGACGTGCTGGTCAGCGGGCACCACGGGAAGATCGCCCGGTGGCGTAGGGACGAGGCGTTCCGGCGCACCGCGAGCAACCGCCCCGACCTGATCGAACGGTGCGACCCCGCGTCGTTCGACAAGGGCGACCGCGCGATTCTGGCCGCCCTGGGCTGGCAGCAGCGGGCAGATGGCCGATTTGGGCCGCCGGGGGCGGCCGTGGAAGAATAGGCCGCTGTTGTCCGCCTAGCGCGCGCCCCTGCCACAGGGGGAACGACGCCCGCCCGGCGGATCGACAACACTCATCGATCATTCCGAAATCCCGTTGATGACCTGTGGCATCAGCGAAGAAAGCAGACGGTCATGCACCTTCTCGACAACGTCGACGCCGCGTCGCTGCGCAGCGACGTCCCGGCCTTCCGCCCCGGCGACACGGTCAACGTCCACGTCCGCGTCATCGAGGGCAACCGCTCTCGTGTGCAGCAGTTTAAGGGCGTTGTCATCCGCCGCCAGGGCTCCGGCGTGCGGGAGACCTTCACCGTCCGCAAGGTCAGCTTCAGCGTCGGCGTCGAGCGCACCTTCCCGGTTCACACCCCGATCGTCGAGAAGATCGAACTCGTGACCCGCGGTGACGTCCGCCGTGCGAAGCTGTACTACCTCCGTGACCTCCGCGGCAAGGCCGCGAAGATCAAGGAGAAGCGCGACAACTGAGCCGAGGGCGTGCCGGGCGGTCACAGCATGGCCGGATAGGCTCTGGGCCCGATGGACACCGACGCACAGATCTCGGAGCGCGACCGCTCTCCCGACCCCGAACCGGGTCCGGAGCAGCGGTCGCGCTCTTCGCGTTTCCCGTGGCTGACCGGCGGCGGCCCCTGGCGCCGGACGGGGCTGCTGGCCGCGGCGTGCGTGACGTGTGTCCTGCTGCTGAGCGCCTTCCTGGTGCAGCCCTTCCTCATCCCCAGCACCTCGATGGAGAACACCCTCAAGGTCGGGGACCGGGTGCTGGTGAACAAGCTGGCGTACCGTTTCGGTGATACGCCGCGGCGCGGCGACGTCGTGGTCTTCGACGGCACCGGCTCCTTCGCGGAGGAGTACCCACCGGAGAACCCCGTGACGTCGCTGCTGCGCTCGGCGGCTTCGGCGGTCGGCCTGGCCGAACCCGCCGAGACCGATTACGTCAAGCGCGTGGTGGGCGTCGGAGGCGACCGGGTCACCTGCTGCGACAAGCGGGGGAGGATCAAGGTGAACGGTCAGGCGGTGGACGAGGACTACCTGTACCCCGGAGACGCCCCGTCCCGCGTGCCCTTCGACGTCGTGGTGCCCGAAGGCAAGCTGTGGGTGATGGGCGACCACCGCAGCGCCTCGCGCGACTCCCGGGACCGCCTCGGCGCGCCGGGAGGCGGCTTCGTGCCCGTGGAGAAGGTCATCGGGCGGGCCGACTGGATCGGCTGGCCGCTGAACCGCGTTCGTTCCCTGCACCGCCCCGACGCCTTCGCCCAGGTGCCGGAGCCCGGCGGGACGCCGGCCTCGGGCCGGCGCCATGGGTAACCGCGGACGGCCGCGTTCCGGCCCCCACCCCCCGGAGCCGCCGCACGAAGCGGTACCGCCCGGCGGCCCCACCGGCGCCCCGTCCACGGGGCACGGAGCACGGGGCCACGGAGCGCGGGGCCACGAAGCGGAAGGTTACGGAGCGGAGCCCGCCCAGGGCACGGGGCCCGGGGCGCCCGCCGGCGCGGCCTCCGGCCAGAACCCAGGAGCCGGCCCTACGAGGCCCCGGCGCGACGCCTGGAGCCCCGAGCGCGGAGCAGCCGGCGCGGGGCCACACGGGGCTGCCCCAAAGGGTGCGCCCACCGCCCCGCCCGTGGCCCCGCACCAGGCGCGCGGTCGCCCACCCGAGGCGGCGGCGCCGGGCGGCTACGGAGCGCCCACCCCGCCCTACGGAGCACCCGCCCACCCGCCGCCCACGGCCCCCGGGCAGTACGGCTCGCACGCGACACCGACCCGGCACGCGCCCGCCCCGTCGGGGCCCCGGGGCGTAGGGGCACCGCCGCGCACCGCGCGGCCGGCCGTCGCGGTTGACGACACGACGGATCTCGGCACGGGGCCTGGCGCGGGCCCCGTAGCGCTCGACGGCGAGCTGACGGAGCCCGCGACGGCGTACGAGGGTGACACGGAGCGACCGTCGCCGCGCCAGTCGGGCGGTCGGGCCGAGCGACGCAAGGCGGCCCGCCGCGTCAGACGCAGGCGGCGTCGCTCGACGCTGCGCGAGATACCGCTCCTCGTCGCGGTGGCGCTGCTCATCGCGTTGGTGCTGAAGACCTTCCTGGTACAGGCGTTCGTGATCCCCTCCGGTTCCATGGAACAGACCATCAAGATCGGCGACCGGGTGCTCGTGGACAAGCTCACGCCCTGGTTCGGCGCCAAGCCCGAGCGCGGCGACGTCGTGGTCTTCAAGGACCCCGGAGGATGGCTGGAAAACGAGCACAAGCCCAGTGACGACGCCCCCGTGGGTATCAAGCAGGCCAAGCAGTTCCTGACGTTCATCGGACTACTGCCATCGGCTGACGAACAGGACCTGATCAAACGCGTCGTGGCCGTCGGCGGTGACACGGTGCGCTGTTGTGACAAGGACGGCCGGATCACTGTCAACGGCACCCCCATCGACGAGCCGTACGTCCATCCGGACAATGCGCCGTCGAAGCTGAAGTTCACGGTGCGGGTGCCCCCGGGGCGTATCTTCGTCATGGGCGACCACCGGTCGAACTCGGCCGACTCGCGCTACCACCTCGACGACGAGGGGCGTGGCACGATCTCCGAGGACCTGGTTGTCGGGAAGGCCGTGGTCATCGCCTGGCCGATCGGCCACTGGCGGCGGCTGGAGGAGCCGGAAACCTTCGCCTCCGTAGGCGACGCGAGTGACGCTCCGTCCCAGGCGGGCGGGGCTCCGCATAGTGTGTCTTCCGGCTCTGTGCTTTCTCCGGAAGCGCAGGGATTGACCCATCTCCCGACCCTTGCGGAACTCCCGCTCGTTATGGGGTTGGTGGGCCTGCGTCGAACCTGGGGCAGGCGGCAGCGCGGCAAGAGGAGTGGATGTGGGGGATTTGGCGGTCGGCGCACGATCCGGACACGAAGAGCCCGAGAGGCGCCCCGAGCACCCCGGTGAGTCACCCGTGAACGGGGCGTCCGAGGCCGAGACCCCGTACGACGCGGGTCGGGGCGACGGTCTCGGTGGGTCCGGCCAGGAGGCCCGGCAGCACCGCGACGGTGCGGGGCCGGACGGCGACGACGTCGCCCGCCCGCGCGGCGCCCAGGGCACCGAGCCGGAGGACGCCGTGGCCGAGCCGGGCGCCCCCGGAGGGCCCGCCGACGGCCAGGCCAGCACCGCGGCCACCGAGCCCAGCGAGGAGGAGCAGCGCGCGCGGGCCCGGCGGGCGAAGCACCGTTCCTTCTGGAAGGAGCTACCGCTCCTCGTTGGTATCGCGCTGCTGCTCGCACTGCTGATCAAGACGTTCCTGGTGCAGGCGTTCTCCATTCCCTCCGACTCCATGCAGAACACTCTGCAGCGCGGCGACCGGGTGCTGGTCGACAAGCTCACGCCGTGGTTCGGCTCGGAGCCCGAGCGCGGCGAGGTCGTCGTCTTCCACGATCCGGGCGGCTGGCTGGACGAGGCGCCGCAGTCCGACTCGGGGCCGATCGCCGAAGGCATGCAGAAGGTCCTCAGCTTCATCGGCCTGATGCCGTCGGCGGAGGAGAAAGACCTGATCAAGCGCGTGATCGCGGTCGGTGGCGACACGGTCGAGTGCAAGAACGACGGCCCGGTCAAGGTCAACGGCAAGGCACTGGACGAGCCGTACATCTTCCCTGGTGACACTCCGTGCGGTGACAAGGAGTTCGGCCCGATCCACGTGCCCGAGGGCCGGATCTGGGTCATGGGCGACCACCGTCAGGACTCCCTCGACTCCCGCTACCACCAGAACCTGGACAACGGCACCGTGTCGAACGACGAGGTCGTGGGCCGGGCGATCGTCAAGGCGTGGCCGATCAACCGCTGGGGCACGCTGCCGGTTCCGGACACCTTCGACCAGCCGGGGCTGAGCGCGGCGGCGTCGATGACGCCGACGATCGCCGGGTTCGCCGGCGCCCTGCCCCTGGTGTTGTGGCGCAGGCGGCGGCTGATCAAGAAGGCGGAAGCGAAGAGCTGACGGCGCCCATACCGCCGGGTAAGGTGCGGACCCGTGCTGGCTTGAGTGCCGGCTCCGGCCCGCCGCGCGCACGGAGCCGCTGCGGAGTCCGCACGGGGCATCCGGCGCGATCGGGGCACGGGGCGGCTCGTACGGAGCGCCGGCGGGTGACAGGGGAGTGGAATGGGCGGACCGCGACGGACGAGCGACGGCCACAGCCGTCGCGGCAGCGTGGTGTCGGGGCTGGCGGTGGCACTCGGCTGCGTGCTCTTCCTCGGCGGCTTCGCCTGGGGCGCCGTGCTGTACGAGCCGTACGCCGTGCCCACCGACTCCATGGCGCCGACCATCGCCAGGGACGATCGGGTCCTCGCCGAGCGCGTTGACGGCGACGACGTGCACCGGGGGGACGTCGTCGTCTTCCGCGACCAGGTGTGGAGCGACCTGCCGATGGTCAAGCGCGTGGTCGGGGTCGGCGGCGACAAGGTCGCCTGCTGCGACAAGCAGGGGCGCCTCACGGTCAACGGCAAGGCCATCGACGAGCCGTACCTGGAGCGCCAGGGCCCAGCCTCGCCGACCGTGTTCTCCGCGACGGTGCCCCGGGACCAGCTCTTCCTGCTCGGCGACAACCGGGACACCTCGGTCGACTCGCGAGGCCACCTGGCAGACGGCGACCAGGGCGCC
Source organism: Streptomyces sp. MGP-BFMKR1 (assembly GCF_057766585.1). Classification (NCBI taxonomy): domain Bacteria; kingdom Bacillati; phylum Actinomycetota; class Actinomycetes; order Kitasatosporales; family Streptomycetaceae; genus Streptomyces; species Streptomyces sp. MGP-BFMKR1. The sequence continues at coordinate 2,163,991 of NZ_CM173408.1, read as the reverse complement.
GTACCGCGGACCGCCGTCCAAGCGCGGGTGGAAGCGGCGGTCTGGCCCCTGGGCTCCCTGGGGATGTTGGAGCAGGCGTCTGGCTTCGACGAACTGCCGGGCGGGGTCTCGCAGCGCGGGCCGCTGAGCCTGATCACCGGCATGGTGGTGGCCGGCGCCGTACTCATTCTCGGCGGGGCCGCCTACGGCCCGATCGCGAACCGTAGGGGCGGCAAGGGCAAGCCACGTAGCGGCGCCACACGGGGCACGGAGCACGGGGCACGGAGCGGCGCCCCGCGCGGCACCGGGGCCGCGCCGCCCACCCAGCGGACGCCCCCCGGACGCGGGGCGGGCACGAGGGCCAGCGGCGCGGAGCACGGAGCGGCGGCGCCGGGCGCGCAGACTCCGGGAAACAGCTCCGCGCAGGCCGACGGTGCGGGCCGGCCCGGACGGGGCGGGGAAGGAACGGCGAAGAACGGTGGCTGACGACATACGGGAGGGCTCGGCCGGGCCCGAACTGCGCAAGGTCGCGAGGGTGATCCTGCTGGGCCCCGACGACCGCATCCTGCTGATGCACGGATACGAGCCACACGATCCGTCGTCCACCTGGTGGTTCACCCCCGGTGGCGGCGTCGAGGCGGGGGAGACCCGCGAGCAGGCGGCGCTGCGGGAACTGGCCGAGGAGACGGGGATCACCGACGTACGACTGGGACCGGTGATCTGGCAGCGGGTGTGCTCCTTCCCGTTCGACGGGCGCCGATGGGACCAGGACGAGTGGTACTACCTGGCCAGGACGGAGCAGACGCGGACCCGAACCGCCGGTCAGACCGACCTGGAGCGGCGCAGCGTCGCCGGGCTTCGATGGTGGACCGCCGAAGAACTGTTCGCCACTCGTGAGACGGTGTACCCGACCAGGCTCGCCGAACTGCTGCGTACGTTGCTCGACGAGGGCCCCCCTACCGCGCCGGTGGTCCTGGAGACGGAGCGTGTCTGACGCACAATGGGGGGACGCACGGCTGAAGGGGAACATGCCATGAGCGCCGAGGACCTCGAAAAGTACGAGACCGAGATGGAGCTGAAGCTCTACCGGGAGTACCGCGACGTCGTCGGTCTGTTCAAATACGTGATCGAGACCGAGCGGCGCTTCTACCTCACCAACGACTACGAGATGCAGGTGCACTCGGTCCAGGGCGAGGTCTTCTTCGAGGTCTCCATGGCGGACGCGTGGGTCTGGGACATGTACCGGCCGGCGCGCTTCGTCAAACAGGTGCGGGTGCTGACGTTCAAGGACGTGAACATCGAGGAGCTCAACAAGAGCGACCTGGACCTCACCTCGGGCGAATCCGGTTTCAATAACTGACCGCTGCCCGGTCGACCCAGTGAGCGAAGGTTTCTTCACTCGCATGGGTGAGCGAGTTTTCCCCAGCACCCCGGCCATCCACCAAGATCCAAAAGTTCGCGACCCCTCCGGCACCGTCAGTGCCGGAGGTACTACTCATGCCGCGAACATCCCGGAAACGATCCCCCGCCCACCCCGCCCCCAGCGAGGCCGGCGCGCCACGCCCCAGCTCCGCCCCGTCCGCGCCACCGCGCCCGACGCCCGGGGCCTGTCCCCCCACCGCTGATCGACCCCGCCCCTCGTCGGCCCGCCGCGCCCTCGGCGCCTACGGCGAGAACCTGGCGGTGAGGCGACTGGTGGCAGCCGGGATGCTCGTCCTGGCGCGCAACTGGCGCTGCCGCGAGGGCGAGATCGACATCGTGGCCCTGGACGGCGACGCGCTGGTCATCTGCGAGGTGAAGACCCGCAGAGCCAGCGCGTACGAGGACCCGATGGCCGCCATCGGCCAGGCCAAGGCCGAGCGCCTGCGCCGGCTCGCCGCCCGTTGGCTGGAGCGGTACGGCGGGCCGCCGGCCGGCGGGGTGCGCATCGACGTGGTGGGCGTGCGGTTGCCGGACCGTGGCGCGCCGGCCGTCGAGCACGTGCGGGGGGTGTCCTGATGGGCTTCGCTCGCACGTGCTCGGTGGCGCTCGTCGGCGTCGAGGGGGTCGTGGTCGAGGTGCAGGCGGATCTGGAGCCGGGCGTAGCGGCGTTCACGCTCGTGGGGCTGCCGGACAAGAGCCTGTCCGAGAGCCGGGACCGGGTTCGGGCGGCCGTCGTGAACTCGGGCGCCGAGTGGCCGCAGAAGAAGCTCACGGTAGGGCTGAGCCCCGCCTCCGTTCCCAAGGCCGGCAGCGGATTCGACCTCGCGGTGGCCTGCGCCGTCCTCGCCGCGGCCGATTTCATCGATCCGCGGGAGATCGCCGACCTGATGATGATCGGCGAACTGGGGCTGGACGGACGGGTGCGACCGGTGCGTGGCGTGCTGCCGGCCGTGCTCGCCGCCGCCGACGCGGGGTACCGACAGGTCGTCGTCCCGGAGCAGACCGCAGCCGAGGCGATGCTGGTGCCGGGCGTCTCCGTGCTGGGCGTGCGCAGCCTGCGGCAGTTGGTGGCCATCCTGACCGACGCGCCGGTGCCCGAGGAGGCGGAGGAGCCGGACCAGGGGCGGCCCGACCCCATGCTGGCGGGCCTCGTGCTGCCGGGCGCCGGCGCGGGTACGGGCACGGTCGGCCGCGCCGGGCCCGCCCGGCGGCTCGACATGGCCGACGTGGCAGGTCAGCAGGGTGCCCGCAAGGCACTGGAGGTGGCGGCGGCCGGCGGCCACCACATTTACCTGAAGGGCCCTCCAGGTGCGGGCAAGACGATGCTGGCGGAGCGGCTGCCGGGGTTGTTGCCGCCGCTCACGCGAGACGAGGCGCTCGAGGTCACCGCGGTGCACTCCGTGGCAGGCGTCCTCCCGCCGGGCAAGCCACTCCTGGACGTACCGCCGTACTGCGCTCCGCACCACTCCGCGACGATGGCCTCACTGGTGGGCGGAGGCACCGGCATCCCTCGACCGGGTGCTGTCTCGCTGGCCCACAACGGGGTCCTTTTTCTGGATGAAGCCGCCGAGTTCAGCGGGCGCGCCTTGGAGGCGCTGCGGCAGCCGCTGGAGTCGGGACACGTGGTGGTGGCCAGGTCGGCCGGGGTGATGCGGATGCCGGCCCGGTTCCTGCTGTTGCTGGCCGCCAACCCGTGCCCCTGCGGGCGGCACGGGCAGCCTGGGGACGGGTGCGCGTGTTCGCCCGCCCTCATCCGCCGCTACCAGGCCAGGCTGTCGGGCCCACTCCTCGACCGGGTGGACCTGCGTGTCCGAGTGGGACCGGTGAGCCGGGCGGAGCTGGCTGGCGAGCTGGGTCGGGCGGAGAACACCGCGGTGGTGGCGGCCCGCGTACGTGAGGCCAGGGAGCGGGCCGGCGCGCGCTATGCCGGAACGCCCTGGACGGTGAACGGCGCGGTCCCCGGGTACGAACTGCGCACACGCTGGCCGCTGGCCCCCGGAGCGCTGCGCGAGGCGGAGCGCGACATGGAACGGGGCGTGCTCACGGCACGCGGGCTGGACCGGGTGTTGCGCGTCGCCTGGACCGTGGCAGACCTGGCCGGCCACGACCGGCCGACGCGGGATGACGTCGCACAGGCCCTGCAGTTGCGCACCGGCGTCAACCGCGGCGTGCCCCAGCCGATGGGACGCGCGTGATGGCCCCGGGCCCGGCCGCCGCGGAGGGCGGCGCCCCGAGCCAGCGCCCCGAGCCCGCCACGGGGGGCGCCGCCAGGCAGCGGGTCGACGACGATGTGCGGCTGGCCCGAGCCGCGCTGACCCGGCTGACGGAACCGGGGGACGAGGTCGTGGGCCGATGGCTGCGCGAGCTCGGCCCCGTAGCGCTGCGACGCGCGCTGACCGGTGACGACGCACCACCGCCGGGGGCGAGTGACCGACGCCTTGCCGGCTGCGCGCTCCGTGCCGCCCGGCTCGACCCGGCCGGCGACCTGGCCGCCATGGAGGCGCTCGGCGGGCGCTTCGTCTGCCCGGAGGACGCGGAGTGGCCGAGTCAGCTCGACGACCTCGAAGACGCCCGACCCGTGGGGCTGTGGGTGCGCGGGGCGGCGTCGCTGCGGATGTGGGCGCTGCGGTCGGTGGCCGTGGTCGGCGCGCGGGCCTGCACGGACTACGGGGCGCACGTGGCGACCACGCTGGGCGCCGGGCTCGCCGAACGGGGCTGGGTGGTGACGTCCGGGGCGGCCTACGGGGTGGACGGAGCGGTCCACCGGGGCGCCCTCAGCGCGAACGGGGCGACCATCGCCGTGCTCGCCTCCGGGGCGAACGTTCCCTACCCACGTGGCCACACGGAGCTGATCGACAGGGTGGCGGAGCAGGGCCTCGTGTTGGCGGAGCTGCCCCCGGGCAGCCACCCCACGCGTAGCCGGTTCGTGTTGCGCAACCGGGTCATCGCGGCCCTCACCCGCGGCACGGTCGTCGTCGAGGCCCAGTACCGCAGCGGGTCCCTGGTCACCGCCCGGTGGGCGCAGCGGCTGGGACGGTGCGCGATGGGCGTGCCCGGCCCCGTGACCAGCGCACTCTCCGCCGGCGTGCACGAGTTGTTGCGCGGGGAGGCGCTGCTGGTGAGCGACGCCGACGAAGTGGTCGAGCTGGTCGGCAGCATCGGGGACCTCGCGCCAAGCCGACAAGGCCCCGTCGTGGGGCGGGACCTGCTGGAGGCCGCAGCCGCCCAGGTGCTGGAAGCGCTGCCCGCCCGCGGCACGAGTGACACCCGGGCAGTGGCCCGGGACGCGGGGATGAGCCACGACGAAACGTTGACCAGGCTCTACGAATTGCTCTCCCTCGGTTTCGTCCAACGAACCGGTGAGCGTTGGGAGTTGGCCCGCCCGGAACAACAGGGGAAAAGCTCGCGGCGAGGCGGTTCTTGATTTGCGGCAATTGGGTGAAAGGGTGTGGGAGATGACCGTATACGCCGTTGTAGAGCCGGCATTGCGGTCGCCGTCCGCGCTGGCGACCGTAACTCCGGGGTGCGGAGAACGGAACGAATCTGCGCATCGCATAGCCCCTGTCGCTCGCACACTGCGACGTATCAGTCACGCTACGCTCACAAGGATTCCGACGCGGGCACACGTCCTGACCCACGTCACGGCAGAACGGCTCAAGGCGACGCATGCCCCAGCACACCTCCGGGTCTGAACGCGCGACGGTGCCGCCCGCTGCCCGCGGCGCTGTCCGGCCACCCGCGCCCTCATCCCTCGAAGAACTGTGGCGCTCCTACAAGGCCACCGGGGACGAGAGGCTGCGGGAACAGTTGATCCTGCACTACTCGCCGCTGGTGAAGTACGTGGCTGGCCGCGTCAGCGTGGGGCTGCCGGCCAACGTCGAGCAGGCGGACTTCGTGTCGTCCGGAGTCTTCGGCCTCATCGACGCCATCGAGAAGTTCGACCCCGAGCGGGCCATCAAGTTCGAGACCTACGCCATCACCCGCATCCGCGGTGCCATGATCGACGAACTGCGGGCCCTGGACTGGATTCCCCGCTCGGTACGACAGAAGGCCCGGGCGGTGGAGCGCGCGTACGCCACGCTGGAGGCCGCCCTGCGCCGCACGCCCTCGGAAGTGGAGGTCGCCGCCGAGATGGGGATCGGCCTCGAAGAACTGCATGGCGTTTTCAGCCAGTTGTCCCTGGCCAACGTGGTGGCTCTGGAGGAGTTGCTGCACGTCGGGGGAGAGGGCAGCGATCGACTCACCCTCGGCGACACGCTGGAGGACCAGGCCGCTGACGACCCCGTGGAGGTCGCCGAGGACCGAGAGCTACGACGACTGCTCGCGCGCGCCATCAACACCCTGCCGGAGCGGGAGAAGACCGTGGTGACGCTCTACTACTACGAGGGCCTCACACTGGCTGAAATTGGGCAGGTACTCGGCGTCACGGAGGGCCGTGTCAGTCAGATTCACACGAAGTCCGTGCTCCAGTTGCGTGCGAAACTGGCCGACGTCGGGCGCTGAATCGTCCCTCCTCCGTCGTGGTGCGTGGCGCACGTACGTAAAGTGGAGGAGTGCCCAGGATTCGAGCGGCCTCGGTGGCCGAGCACCGGACGATGCAGCGCGGCGCCCTGCTGGACGCCGCCCGTACCTTGCTGTCTGAAGGCGGTACCGACGCGCTGACGTTCCCCGCCCTCGCGGAGCGGACGGGGCTCGCCAGGTCGTCGGTCTATGAGTATTTCCGGTCGCGGGCCGCCGTGGTCGAAGAGCTGTGTGCCGTGGACTTCCCCGTGTGGGCGGCCGAGGTCGAGGCCGCCATGGAGCGAGCCGACACCGCCGAGGCCAAGATCGAGGCGTACGTCCGACAACAGTTGGCGCTGGTGGGCGACCGACGCCACCGGGCCGTGGTGGCGATCTCCGCGGGGGAGCTGGACGCGGGGGCGCGGGAGAAGATCCGGGCCGCGCACGGTGGGCTGATCGCCATGGTGGTCGAGGCGCTGGGCGCGCTCGGTCACGAGGAGCCCAGGCTGACCGCGATGCTGTTGCAGGGCGTGGTCGACGCGGCCGTCCGACGCATCGAACTGGGCGCCGCGGAGGACCCCGGACGTATCACGGACGCCGCCGTTGCCACGGCCTTGCGCGGAGTGTGCGGCTGAGCCGCCGCTCGACGCCCCAGGCGTAGCCGCGCCCAGGCGGCCACGGCGGTCACGACCAGAACATGCGCCCATTCCGCCGGCACCATGGCCGCGGCGCGAGGACGGCTGCGCCGTGGTTTCGGTGGGGCGACGGGGCGGGTGTTGTGGCAGAACCGACGAGCGCGGGTTCCTCCGCTCTCTTCGCGCTGGACACGCGGGCAAGCGCAACGGGCCAGGCCCCGCGTCGAGCCGTACCGGATCGGTTGGTGCCGGTGTGGGCCGGCCTGCTCCGGGGACTGGAAAGTCTGTGGGTGGCCCGAGGCGGCCCGAGCCCTGGGGGCGGCCGGAGCCGCCGGGACGCCGATCGTGGGCAGTAGCCGAGAGGGGCCGCCGCGCAGCATGGTGGGCGGCATCAGCGACAGCGGGTCCAGATAGTGATCTCCGCGGCGCAGTCCCCAGTGCAGGCACCCGGGCTGGCAGTGGAACGGCCCGTCCTCCATCACGCCCACCACCTGCCCCGCCGCCACCACGTCGCCCTTGGCCACCAGGGCCCGCACCGGCTCGTACGTCGTGCGCAACGGTGGGCTGCCGCTGTCGGACACCGCGATGGCGAGCACTCCTCGCCCGGCGACCCGGCCCGCGAACGTCACGCGACCCGATGCGGCAGCCCGCACCGGCTGCCCGGCGCGTGCCGCGAGGTCCACCCCGCGGTGCCCGGCGGCCCACGGCTCGGGAGGCGGCTCCCAGCCGCGGAGCACCGTGGGTCGCAGCGCCCCCACAGCTCCGTCCACCGGCCAGGCACGGTCCGCTACGGGGCGGGGCTGTCGGGCCGTCGGGGGCCGTAAGGGAGCGGACGGGGCCGGCTTCGCAGCGCGCGGCGACGTACCCAGGAGTGGGACCGGCGGGAGGAAGGGGCCGGTCGCAGCGCCGAGGCGCCCGGTGGGTGTTTCCGAGGCGCTGGCCGGCGACGGGGCTTGGCGCGGGGCGGCCGACGGGGCGGGGGGCACGTGGGCCGGGGTGGTGGGAAGCCGGATGGTGGCAGGCGAATCCGGGTCGTCCAACGCAGGTGCGCGCTCACCGGTGCGGGCCTGTGCGGCGACTCGTACTCGCGAGGGGGCCGAAGCGGCGTTCTCCGTGTCGGGCCAGTCGCCTCGCTCGCTCGCGCGGGCGTCTGCGTACAGCGCCACGGCACAGGCCGTGAGGGCGAGGCCGATCGCGGTCGCGCCCGCCGCGAGCCAGCGGACCAAGGGAGCACCCCGCGCGCCGACTCCGCTTGTGCGTGGCGGCGACGGAGAGCGCCTCGGGGCGGCGATCACTCGGCCGGGGCGCAACCGGCGCCATGCGCGTCGGACCGTGCTCAGGGCTTGGCGGGGTTTGGGTGTGTAAGACATGCGACGACCGTGCCGTAAATCACCGGTCTGCGGGGATCATGACGACCTTCGGTGGATTACTCACGGGTTGTGGATAACGCCGTCACCCGCCGGCGCACCGGTCCCGTACACTTCACATGGCGATCCGGGCGACCGGGTCGACTTCGCACGCCCCGCCATCGGCGCATCAGTCCCTCTCGGGCAGCCCGGTGGCCGCGTCCCTCGGTCTTCGGAAGGTCTCCTTCCGTGGCAGGCGCGTTCGGGGTGTCAGGCGCGACGGCCGCCCGGCCGCCGCGGTAACCGAGTATCCAAGGAGTACGGCCATGGCCGTCGTCACGATGCGGGAGCTGCTGGAGAGCGGCGTCCACTTCGGTCACCAGACCCGCCGTTGGAACCCGAAGATGAAGCGCTTCATCTTCACCGAGCGCAACGGCATCTACATCATCGACCTGCTCCAGTCGCTGTCGTACATCGACCGCGCCTACGAGTTCGTCAAGGAGACCGTCGCGCACGGCGGCTCCATCATGTTCGTCGGCACGAAGAAGCAGGCGCAGGAGGCCATCGCCGAGCAGGCGACCCGCGTCGGCATGCCCTACGTCAACCAGCGCTGGCTGGGCGGCATGCTCACCAACTTCTCGACCGTCTACAAGCGCCTCCAGCGCCTCAAGGAGCTTGAGCTCATCGACTTCGAGGATGTGGCCGCCTCCGGCCTCACCAAGAAGGAGCTCCTGGTCCTCTCGCGCGAGAAGGCCAAGCTGGAGAAGACCCTCGGTGGTATCCGCGAGATGCAGAAGGTGCCGAGCGCCGTCTGGATCGTGGACACCAAGAAGGAGCACATCGCCGTCGGCGAGGCGCGCAAGCTCCGCATCCCGGTCGTCGCGATCCTCGACACCAACTGCGACCCCGACGAGGTCGACTACAAGATCCCCGGCAACGACGACGCGATCCGCTCCGTCACGCTGCTCACCCGCGTCATCGCCGACGCCGTCGCCGAGGGCCTCATCGCCCGCTCCGGTGCGGCCACCGGCGACGTGAAGGCCGACAAGGCGGCTGGCGAGCCGCTCGCCGAGTGGGAGCGCGACCTGCTCGAGGGCGACACGGCCAAGAAGGCCGAAGAGGCCGAGAAGCCTGCCGAGGCCGCTGCCGCCGAGGTTGCCGCCCCCGAGGCCGCTGCCGCTGAGGCCGCCCCCGAGGCTCCGGCTGCGGACGCCGAGCAGGCCTGACGAACGCCGTGACGGATCGGTCCCACTCCGCTCCGTCGCAGCGTCACGGTTGGTGACGGCGGGGCGTTGCGCGACGCGACGCCCCGCCGTCCACCCGTAAGATCACAGATCTTTCGAGACCTTTCGAGACCTTTCGAGAAGAGATTCACAGACCATGGCGAACTTCACCGCCGCTGACGTCAAGAAGCTCCGCGAGCTCACCGGCGCCGGCATGATGGACTGCAAGAAGGCGTTGGACGAGGCCGAGGGCAGCGTCGACAAGGCCGTCGAGATCCTGCGCGTCAAGGGCCAGAAGGGCGTGGCCAAGCGCGAGAGCCGCAACGCCACCAACGGCGCCGTCGTCTCGCTGATCGCCGACGACAAGAGCTCCGGCGTCCTGGTCGAGCTCAAGTGCGAGACGGACTTCGTCGCCAAGGGTGACAAGTTCGTCGCCGTGGCCGACACGATCGCCGCGCACGTCGCCAAGACCGCTCCGGCCGACATCGCCGCGCTGCTCGCCTCCGAGATCGAGGCCGGCAAGACCGTGCAGGCGTACGTGGACGAGGCCAACGCCACGCTCGGCGAGAAGATCGTCCTCGACCGGTTCGCCCAGTTCTCCGGGGGCTACGTCGCGGCGTACATGCACCGCACCAGCCCGGACCTGCCGCCCCAGGTGGGCGTGCTCGTCGAGCTGGACCAGGAGAACGCCGAGGTCGCCAAGGACGTCGCGCAGCACATCGCCGCGTTCTCGCCGAAGTTCCTCACCCGCGAGGAGATCTCGGCCGAGACCGTCGAGAACGAGCGTCGCGTCGCCGAGGCGACCGCGCGCGAGGAGGGCAAGCCCGAGGCCGCCCTGCCGAAGATCGTCGAGGGCCGCGTCACCGGCTTCTTCAAGGAGAACGTGCTGCTCGACCAGCCGTTCGCCAAGGACAACAAGAAGTCCGTCAAGAAGATCCTGGACGAGGCCGGCGTCTCGCTCAAGCGCTTCGCCCGCTTCCGCGTCGGCGTCTGAGTCGTTCCCGGAATTCAGCCCGGCTCAGGACTGAAGCAGGGCAGCGAATGACCAGCGGCCCCGATAGGGTCGTACGCAGCCAGCCGTCCACCGGTTGGCCGCAGATGTGACGAGGAGGCCATTGCCGTAGAGGTCGATCAAGGACCATCCCGGCAGTGGCCTCCTTCGTATGTGCACGAGGAGATCTCCCATGAATCTGGACGACCAGGCCGACCCGAAAACTGACGGTGCCAAGCGCCGCCGGTTCCTGCTGAAGCTGTCCGGCGAGGCATTCGCCGGTGGCGGCGGACTCGGCGTCGATCCAGACGTCGTGCACAAGATCGCCCGCGAGGTGGCCGCCGTCGTCCGTGACGGTGCCGAGATCGCCATCGTCATCGGCGGCGGCAACTTCTTCCGCGGAGCCGAACTACAGCAGCGCGGCATGGACCGCGCCCGCTCGGACTACATGGGCATGCTCGGAACCGTCATGAACTGCCTCGCTCTCCAGGACTTCCTGGAGAAGGAGGGCATCGACTCCCGAGTCCAGACCGCCATCACCATGGGGCAGGTGGCGGAGCCGTACATCCCGCTCCGTGCGGTGCGACACCTGGAGAAGGGGCGCGTCGTGATCTTCGGCGCCGGCATGGGCATGCCGTACTTCTCCACCGACACCACCGCGGCCCAGCGCGCCCTGGAGATCGACGCCGAGGCGCTGTTGATGGGCAAGAACGGCGTGGACGGGGTCTACGACTCGGACCCCAAGCGCAACCCGGACGCGGTCAAGTTCGACGCGCTGGGCTACGCCGAGGTCATCACCCAGGACCTCAAGGTCGCCGATGCCACGGCGATCACGCTGTGCCGCGACAACAGCCTGCCGATCCTCGTCTTCGAGCTGCTCGCCGAGGGCAACATCGCGCGCGCGGTGAAGGGTGAGAAGATCGGCACGCTCGTCAGCGGCCAGGGTGACCGGAACTGACGGTCCGTACCGCCTTCGCAGGGTCGCCCGTGATGCCATACGGGCGGCAACTCCCGGCCGTCGGAAGTGCTCGGCGCGGGGATGGACAACGGCCTGCCGGTCGGACACCGTGCAGGAGAAGACGCACGCAGGGGCGAGGCTCTGCTTACTGATAACACCAGGAGCAAGTGGTGATCGAAGAGATCCTCCTCGAGGCCGAGGAGAAGATGGAGAAGGCCGTCGTGGTCGCCAAGGAGGACTTCGCCGCGATCCGCACCGGCCGTGCGCACCCGGCGATGTTCAACAAGATCGTGGCGGACTACTACGGGGCGCTGACGCCGATCAACCAGTTGGCGTCGTTCTCGGTGCCGGAGCCGCGGATGGCGGTTGTCACGCCGTTCGACAAGAGCGCGCTGCGCAACATCGAGCAGGCCATCCGCGACTCGGACCTGGGCGTCAACCCGAGCAACGACGGAAGCATCATCCGGGTGGTGTTCCCCCAGCTCACGGAGGACCGCCGCAAGGAGTACATCAAGGTCGCCAAGACCAAGGCCGAGGACGCCAAGATCTCCATCCGCAGCGTTCGCCGCAAGGCCAAGGAGACCATCGACAAGCTCGTCAAGGACGGCGAGACGGGTGAGGACGAGGGGCGCCGCGCGGAGAAGGAGCTCGACGACACCACCGCGAAGTACGTCGCGCAGGTGGACGAGCTGCTCAAGCACAAGGAAGCCGAGCTGCTCGAGGTCTGATGAACGACTCATCCTGGGGGGCTCCGCCCCGTACCGGCTACCGGGGCTCGACCGACCAGGGATCGGCTCCCTCGCTTCGTGGGGCAATGCCTTCGACATCGGCGGGTCCCCTGCGCGCGGCGGAGCATGCGGCGCAGACTCGGCCCATGCCCATCGTGCCCGACAGAGGCGGAGACCAGGACGACCAGGGGGCCGCTCGGTTGAGTGGCCCCCTGTTCCGCGACGAGCAGGAACCGCCAGCCCCGTCGCCCCAGCCCGGCTCGGAGCCCGCTCACGAGTCCGCACGGGGCGACGCGGGCACGACGCCCAGGGAGCACCCGGCCGTGCCATCCGCGCCGCAGAAGAAGCGGGCAGGGCGTGACCTGCGCGCCGCGATAGGGGTCGGCCTCGGGCTGGGCGCCATCATCGTCGTCTCGCTCTTCGTGCAGAAGGTCCTCTTCGTCGGCGTCATAACGGTCGCCGTCGTCGTCGGCCTGTGGGAGCTGACCTCGCGGCTCGCCGAGCGCAAGGAGATCCGCGCACCGCTCGTACCGCTGGCGGTGGGCGGCGCGGCCATGGTCGTGTCCGGGTACCTGCGTGGCGCACAGGGTGCCTGGATCGCCATGGCGCTCACGGCGCTCGCGGTGCTCCTGTGGCGGATGACGGAGCCGCCGGACAACTACCTCCGGGACGTCACGGCGGGCGTCTTCGCGGCGTTCTACGTGCCGTTCCTCGCGACGTTCGTCGCCCTCATGCTCGCCGCGGACGACGACGGGCCGCAGCGGGTTCTCACGTTCCTGATCCTGACCGTGGTCAGCGACACCGGGGCGTACGCCGTGGGCTGGAAGTTCGGCAGGCACAAGCTCGCCCCGCGCATCAGCCCCGGCAAGACGCGTGAGGGACTGCTGGGCGCCGTGGCCTTCGCCATGGTGGCAGGCGCGCTGTGCATGCACTTCCTGATCGAGGACGGTGCCTGGTGGCAGGGGCTCATCCTCGGCCTCGCCGTTGCCGTCAGCGCCACCCTGGGTGACCTGGGCGAGTCCATGATCAAGCGGGACCTCGGGATCAAGGACATGGGAACGCTGCTGCCGGGACACGGCGGGATCATGGACCGTCTCGACTCGCTGCTTCCGACGGCGCCCGTGGCCTGGCTGCTGCTGGTGATGTTCGTCGGCGCGGGCTGAGAAGCCCACGGCCGACAACGAGCCGCCCGCCCACGAGCACCGTGGGCGCGGCGGCTCGTGGTGTGTGAGGGGGCGCGCAGGCGACGTCCGGCGCTTTCTCGGGGGCGGGGTACGGGGCGCTGGGCCGCGGTTTCTCCGATGGAGCGGGGGGAGGTGGCTGCGTGCGCGATGCGTGGTGCGCGGGTGTGGTGTGGCGGGTTGCTGGGGTGTGCGTGGGGCTGCCTGGTGGGGGGATGGTGCGTGGCGCGGAGCCGGGGCACGGGGCGTGGGGCATGGAGCGACGGCATCGGCGGGGCGCTGGGGCGGCGCGGTTCGAGCGGTGGGCGGAGCACGGGGCACGGAGCACGGTGCGCGGTGCACGGAGCGCGTCACCTGGCGCGAGGTCGCTGGTGCGGCCGAGGGGTACGGACGCAGTGGCGGAACGACACGGTGGACGGAGCGTGCGGCCGGTCGGGGCACCGATGCGTCTCTGTCGTGTGGGCGCGGTTGCCGGCGGAGCGTCGTCGCTTGCGCAGTGGTCTGCCGTGGATGAGCTGACGGGGCGGCGCGCGGAGCGCCGCCAGGCGTCGATGGCTGCGGCGCCGGATGTCGCGAAAGCCGCCTTGAGCTGCGGTTTCGCTTGCCCCGGGGGCGCCGTGCGCGGACGGTGAGGTCTTGCCCGTATGTCTGCGACACTAGATGAACCATGCCTGCACCCGGAGAACTCACTTTCGTCGCGCCGCGCGGAGCCAAGAAGCCGCCGCGGCACCTTGCCGACCTCACCCCTGCCGAGCGCCGTGAGGCCGTGGCAGCGATCGGTGAGAAGCCCTTCCGTGCTGGACAGATCTCCCGGCACTACTTCGCTCGGTACACGCACGACCCGGCGAACTGGACGGACATCCCCGCGACCGCACGCGAGAAGCTGGCCGCGGAACTACTGCCTGACCTGATGAACGTCGTCAGGCACATCAGTTGTGACGGCGACACCACACGCAAGACGCTGTGGCGCCTGCACGACGGGACCCTGGTCGAGTCGGTGCTGATGCGCTACCCGGACCGGGTCACGATGTGTATCTCGTCGCAGGCCGGCTGCGGCATGAACTGCCCCTTCTGCGCCACGGGCCAGGCGGGGTTGGACCGCAACCTCTCCACCGCGGAGATCGTGCACCAGATCGTCGACGGCATGCGTGCTCTGCGTGACGGCGAGGTGCCGGGTGGCCCCGCGCGGTTGTCGAACATCGTTTTCATGGGCATGGGCGAGCCGCTCGCCAACTACAAGCGGGTTGTCGGCGCCATCCGACGGCTGACCGACCCGGAGCCGGACGGACTGGGTATTTCCCAGCGCGGCATCACCGTCTCCACGGTGGGCCTAGTGCCAGCGATGCTGCGGTTCGCCGACGAGGGCTTGAAGTGCCGCCTGGCCGTGTCGCTGCACGCGCCGGACGACGAGCTGCGCGACACCCTGGTGCCGGTCAACACCCGCTGGAAGGTCCGCGAGGTCCTGGACGCCGCGTGGGAGTACGCGGAGAAGTCCGGTCGCCGGGTGTCCATCGAGTACGCCCTCATCAAGGACATCAACGACCAGGCCTGGCGGGCCGATCTGCTGGGCAAGCTGCTGCGCGGACGCCGGGTGCACGTCAACCTCATTCCGCTCAACCCCACGCCCGGATCGAAGTGGACCGCGTCGCGCCCCGAGGACGAGCGCGCGTTCGTCGCGGGGCTTGAGGCGCATGGTGTGCCCGTGACCGTTCGGGATACTCGGGGCCAAGAGATCGACGGTGCGTGCGGGCAGTTGGCGGCCTCCGAGCGCTAACGGGGTGCGGGGAGCGCGTCGCGTCGAGCCCGCTTCCGTACGTGCCGGTGTTCCGCGGTGCGTCATGGTTGGCGTGCCCCGTGCCCCGTGCCCCGTGCCCCGCTGGGCCGTGAGCCGACGTTCCGCGCCGTGGCCGTGGCCCGTGAGGTGGGACGGTGCGCGTGGCGCGGGGCCGGCGCGATCTTGGGCGGGCGAGGCGCTGATACTGTGCCGCGATACCGTTGAGTCGAACAAACGCACATTTCCGACAGGGGAGCGCTACGCGCTGAGAGTGCGGCACCGCAGGGGCCGCAGACCCTCGGACCTGATCCGGGTCATACCGGCGTAGGGAGTCAGACGCACTGATGAACAGCTACCTTCGGCGTGCCGTGGGCACGGCCCTGCTCGGCACACTGGGTGCCACGACACTCGCAGCGTGCGGCGAGTCCGACAACGGAGCGGACTCCAAGACGGTCACGGTCGTCTCGCACGACTCCTTCGTGGTCTCGAAGTCGGTGCTTGACGAGTTCACCAAGCAGACCGGCTACAAGGTCAAGGTCGCGCGCGGTGCGGACGCCGGAGCGGCGGTGAACCAGGCCATCCTGTCGAAGGGGAACCCGCAGGGCGACGTCTTCTTCGGTATCGACAACACGCTGCTCTCCCGCGCGCTCGACGAGGGCGTCTTCGCCCCGTACCGCGCCAAGGACCTGGACCAGGTGCCGGCGGAGCTGCAACTGGATGCCGCGAAGCACCGCGTCACCCCGGTGGACACCGGCGATATCTGCGTCAACTACGACCGGAAGTACTTCGCGGACAAGAAGCTCGCGCCGCCGCAGACCTTCGACGACCTGGTCAAGCCGCAGTACAAGAACCTCCTGGTCACCGAGAACGCTGCCACCTCGTCGCCCGGGTTGGGCTTCCTGCTTGGAACGGTCGGCGCGTACGGGGACGACGGCTGGCAGGACTACTGGAAGAAGCTGAAGGACAACGGGGTCGAGGTCGTGGACGGCTGGGAACAGGCGTACAACGACCGGTTCTCGGGCTCCGGCGGCGGTTCGGGCAAGGGCGACAAGCCCCTCGTCGTCTCGTACGCCTCCAGTCCGTCGGCCGAGGTGGTCGGCGTCAAGCCGCAGCCCAAGGAGGGCCCGACGGGTGTGGCCACCGGCACCTGCTTCCGGCAGATCGAGTTCGCCGGGTTGCTCGACGGCGCGAAGAACAGCAAGGGCGGCAAGGCCCTGCTGGACTTCATGTTGAGCAAGACCTTCCAGGAGGACGTACCGGTCAAGATGTACGTCAACCCGGTGCGGCGGGATGCGAAGCTGCCGGAGATCTTCACCAAGTACGGCGAGCGGATCACCAAGCCGGCCACCGTCGCACCGGAGAAGATCACCGAGAACCGCGAGCAGTGGATCAAGTCGTGGACTTCGCTCGTCGTGAAGTGAGCGACCATTCGCGCCCCGACGCGGCGCACGGGGCGGAATCGCCGAGTGCCGGGCCCGACGGGGCGCAGGCACGGGGCACGGGGCACGGAGCCAGCGCCCCGGCGGCCCAGAGTGCGCAGCGCCTCGTACGGCACGGGGCGGGCGGAGACGGAGCACGGGGCACGGGGCGCGGCCGGCGGGCGCCGAGGGGTTGGCGTGTCGTGGGACTGCGCCTGGGCCTGATGGCCGTGCCGCTCGGGTTCTTCGCGCTGTTCTTCGGCTACCCGGTCGCCGCGATCACCGCCCGCGGGCTCCACGCCGACGGTGGCTGGCAGTTCGCTCGCATCGGTGAGGTGCTCGGCGATCCCGACGTGCTGAACGTGCTGTGGTTCACCGTGTGGCAGGCAGCCGCCTCAACGGGGCTGACCCTGGCCCTCGCGTTGCCCGGCGCCTACGTGTTCGCGCGCCTCGACTTCCCGGGCAAGCAGGTGCTGCGGGCCGTCGTGACGGTGCCCTTCGTGCTGCCCACCGTGGTCGCGGGATCGGCCTTCCTCGCGCTGCTGGGACGAGGTGGCCTTCTCGACGAACTGTGGGGCGTTCGACTGGACACCACGGTCTGGGCAATTCTGCTCGCCCATGTCTTCTTCAACTACGCCGTGGTGGTCCGCACCGTCGGCGGGCTGTGGGCGCAGCTCGACCCGCGGCAGGAGGAGGCGGCACGTGTTCTGGGAGCCGGTCGGTTCGCCGCCTGGCGCCGGGTGACGCTACCCGCTCTCGGTCCCGCCGTGGCCGGCGCGGCGCTCATGGTCTTCCTCTTCACCTTCACGTCCTTCGGCGCTGTCCAGATTCTCGGCGGGCCGCGCTACGCAACGTTGGAAGTGGAGATCTATCGACAAACGGCACAGCTTCTGGACCTGCCGACCGCCGCCGTGCTCACGCTCACCCAGTTCGCCGCGGTCGCCTCGCTGCTGGCCGTACACGCGTGGACGGTGCGGCGACGGGAGAGCGCGCTGCGGCTGGTGGACGCCTCGCACACGGCCCACCGACCGCGAGGAGCCGGACAGTGGGCACTCCTGGCTGGTGTGCTCACCGTGATCGCGCTGCTGATCCTGCTGCCGCTGGCGGTGCTGGTGGAGCGGTCATTCTCCGGCCCCGACGGCTACGGGTTCGCCTTCTACGAGGTGCTGGCCTCGGCGGAGGAGAGCGGCGGGACCTTCATCGTGGCCCCGTTGGACGCCTTGTGGAACTCGCTTCAGTACGCGGCGGTCGCGACCGTCATCGCCCTCGTCGTCGGCGGGCTGGCCGCCGCCGCGCTCACCGTGAGGGGGCCGCGCGGTGAGGGGCCCACGCGTACGGGGCGGCTGGTACGGGGTTTCGACGCGTTGCTGATGCTGCCCCTCGGCACCTCGGCCGTCACGGTGGGGTTCGGGTTCCTGATCACCTTGGATGAGCCGCCGCTGGACTTGCGGGCCTCGTGGTTCCTGGTGCCCCTGGCGCAGGCCCTGGTCGGGGTGCCGTTCGTCGTCCGCACGATGCTGCCGGTGCTCCGTGCGGTGGATGACCGGCTGCGCGAGGCAGCGACCGTACTGGGGGCGTCACCGCTCCGTGCGTGGCGGGAGGTCGACCTTCCCCTGGTCCGGCGGGCCTTGATGATCGCAGCGGGTTTCGCGTTCGCCGTGTCGCTTGGCGAGTTCGGGGCGACCGTATTCATCGCCCGACCCGACAACCCCACCCTGCCGGTGGCCGTCGCCCGTTTCCTGGGGCGTGCAGGAGAGCTCAACTACGGGCAAGCCATGGCCTTGAGCACCATCTTGATGGTGGTCTGCGCGGCTGCGCTGTTGGCGCTTGAGCGGCTCCGTACCAACCGTTCGGGAGAGTTCTAGATGACGTTGCCGAGCAAGAGGCAGGCCGAGAACAGCGGGGGAGGACAGCCTGACAGGCCGGCACCGGGCGATGCCGCGCCTGGCGGCACGGAGCGGGCCGGCGCGGCGGAGCGGCCGTCCCGCACGGGGCGGTGGCGCGGGGACGGGGCGCGGAGCGACGGAGCACGGGGCGCCGGGGCGTCAGGCGACGGGGCACGGGGCACGGGGCACGGAGCACGGGGCACCGTCGAGGGCGCGCGCGGTGCCCAGGGTGCGCGGGGGCAACAGGGCGAGCCCGGTGAGAGCTTGCTGCGGTTGGATGGCGTCACGGTGCGCTTCCGCGATCGCGTCGCGCTGGACGCGGTGAGCCTCGACGTCACCGAGCGGCAGACCGTCTGCGTGCTGGGGCCCAGTGGTAGCGGCAAATCCACCCTGTTGCGGGTGGTAGCCGGCCTCCAGGCTGCGGATGCCGGGCAGGTCTGGCTGGCAGGCCGAGACCAGGCCGGGGTGCCTGCGCACCGTAGGGGCGTCGGCCTCATGTTCCAGGACCACCAGTTGTTCCCTCAACGCGACGTGGCGGGCAACGTGGCCTTCGGCCTGCGGATGAGGAGGGCCGGGCGCGGAGAGGCTGACCGTACCGTGGCCGAACTCCTCGATCTGGTGGGCCTTCCGGGCGCGCAGCGACGGGCCATCGCCGCACTGTCCGGGGGTGAACAGCAGCGCGTGGCGCTGGCACGTGCGCTCGCCCCCCGTCCGAAGCTGTTGATGCTGGACGAGCCGCTGGGCCAGCTCGACCGGAGCCTGCGCGAACGACTCGTGGTCGAACTGCGTCAGATGTTCCGCCAACTAGGTATGACGGTGCTGGCGGTCACCCACGACCAGGGCGAGGCGTTCGCCCTCGCCGACCGGGTGGTGGTCATGCGGGACGGGCGGATCGCTCAGGTAGGCACGCCGCTGGAGGTCTGGCAGCGTCCCGCTTCTGAGTTCGTGGCGCGCTTCCTCGGCTTCGACAACGTTGTTGACGCCACCGTGCAGGGTGCGTCCGCCATCACGCCCTGGGGCGAGGTACCCGTACCAGTCGGCACCTCGACTGGTCCGTGCCAACTGTTGGTTCGCCCCACGGGTGTGCGGCTGACCAGCGCGGACGACGGCCTCCCCTGCGTGGTGCGGGCGCGTACGTTCCGGGGCGGCCTGGGCGTCTCCCTGCTTCTGCAACCCGAGCGGGGCCCGACGCTGGAGGCAGCGTGTTCGCTGCGGGAGGCGCCAGCAGAGGGGGACCAGGTGCGTGTCGCGTTCTTGGCCGAGGACGTGGTGATGCTTGGTGGTACGGAGTAGAGCGCGGGGCGATTCCGGGCTGGCCTTCGCCATCGAGGTGACGACACTTCCCTGCGTGGTGCGTGGTGCACGGAGGGCCGGGCGGGCGTTGAGCGGTGCGTTGCGGGGCGCACGCGGCGGCCTGGTTGCTGAGTCACCGGGAGGGAGCGGCGATCCTGCCTGGGGGCACGGGGCACGGGGCACGGGGCACGGGGCACGGGGCACGGGGCACGGGGCACGGGGCGGAGTCGCAGCGAGCCGTGACAGGGTGTGGGCGCCGGGTCGGGGCGCGGAGCGTGGTGCGCTTTCGATGTGGTGGGGGCGTCGGGTTTCACGTGGCCAGCGGCATTGCCGCAAGCTCGGCAACCAGCCAACTGAGGACGCCGAGGACCGTGACGACTGCTGTGACGCGAAGCGTCGCAGCGTTGCGCAGCACGGAGCGGGGGGCGCCGATGCGGATCAGGGCGTCGGTGGAGGCGATGCGTGCGTTCTTGCTCTCCAGTACGGCCATCAGCGCCGTCGCGGTGGCGCACCCCATCACCAGGGCAGCGCCGAGCCCCGTGAGCGGGCCGAACGGGCGGTCGTGGGTCAGATCGGGCACCGCGTCGTAGAGGCGTACAGCGACGTAGGTACTGCTGGCGACCGCGCAGAGCGCGCCCAACGGACGACCGAGCCGGTTCGACTCTTCCTGCAACCCGCGCCCGGCCAGCAGTCGCATGGCGCCCGGCCGTCCCAGGGCGAGCAGCCTGCCGCAGAGACGGACGAGCCCGGGGCCCACCAGCACGAGCCCCGCGGTGGCCAGCACCCACGTCGCGAGGACCGCGATGGCGCCGCCGCTGAGATGACCGGGTGTGGGCAGCAGGTCCCGCGTGTCGGTCGCGTCGCGGCTGACGTAAGCCTCAAGTGCCAGCCCCACGGAGATCAGTGCGATCCCCCACGGCAGTCCCGATGCCTCGCTGGGACTCGGGGGCGGCGCGATGTGCACTACGTGAGGGGCACGCTGACTGGTCGCCTGCACCAGTTCGGGCGAGAGCGGGGGAGCGGTCGACGGAGCGCCGGTGTCGGCTCCGTGATGCGCGGGGACGCCTCGGTCGGACTGGCCGAGAGGCGCGGCCATCGAGGCCAACGGCGACGTGGCGGTGCGAGTTGTGTGTGACGTTTCGTTCGTGGCGAGCGCAGCAGCGACCGGCTGCGATGCGAGCGCCGGCCGCGCGCTCCGGGGCGTCCACGCACGGCGCGCGTCCGTCGTACGAGGCGTGCGCAGGCTGAACGCGCTGGCCGCTGCGGCGGCGAGGGGCGCTACCGACAGGAGGGTGAGCACGGCACCGACGGGGAGCCGGTGACCCACGGCGAACGCGTCGATGATGGGGTCGTCGAGGGGCGAGCCGACGATGCTGCCACGGAGGGAGAGGAAGGCGACCAGCGCGAGCACACTACCGGCGAAACAGATCAGGGCCGTGGACGCCGCCGTCAGGAGGGCGTGCTTGTACGGTCCGTAGCCAGCGCCGGCCAAGCCCGGAGCGGGGTGGAGGATCGCGTCAACGCGCCCTACGGCGCTGGCCAGTTGGACGGTCGTGGCAAGCGGGGCGACGCACCACAGCAGTCGGGCAAGGGCGTCAGACCTGTCGTCGGGGTGCCCCAGGGCGTACCCGAGGGAGCACAGCAGCAGAAATCCGGCTCCTGCCGATGCGATAGCCACCAGCGACCGCCGGACGTGTGTCAGCGGCCCCGCGCCGAGGACTAGACGGAGACTGAGCACGCCGCACTGCCCTCCGCGTGATGGGCGGGGACGGAGCCGCTCCGGCGGCCGTCGATGAGTGAGACGGAGCGGTCGACCAGGGCGTCGGCCTCGGTGCCGTGGCCGGTGAGCACTACGGTGATGCCGTGCGAACGGGCTGCCGTGGTGATGGTGCGGAGCACCTGTTCCCGGTCGGGGCCGTGCAGCGGAGCCGTGGGTTCGTCGGCGAAGAGGATGTCGGGCGCCGCGGCGAGCGCCCTGGCGACGGCCACGCGCTGTCGCTGGGCCTGCAGAAGCGTGGCAGGTCGACTCCGGGCACAGTCACCGATGTCGAGTCGGTCCAGCCATTCGTGCGCCGCGTGCTTGGCGCTCTTACGGCGCGTGCCACGGAGCAGCAGGGGGAGCGCGGCGTTCTCCCAGGCGTTGAGCTCGGGTACGAGGCACGGTTCGGGGCCGATCCATCCGAAGCGTTCGCAACGCAGTCGCTCGCGCGCGAGCGTTGACATGGTGTGGATGGGCGAGCTGTTGAACCACACCTCACCGCTGTCGGGCAGGAGCTGGCCGGACAGACAGCGAAGCAAGGTGGTCTTGCCGGAGCCGCGAGGCCCGGACACAGCGAGTATCTCACCCTCCTGGACGCCCAGGGACACGCCCGTCAGCGCGGGCGAGCCGCCGTACGCGTAGGTGAGGGCACGCGCCCACAGCACATCGTTGTCGGGCGGAGCCACCATGGCAGTACCTCGGTTGCTGACGATTGTCCGCGTTCCCCTGACTGGGTGAACGAAGACAAAGGCGATCGGTCACTGGAACGGTAGGGACTCGCGCGGGGAACGGCGCCCAGGCGCGGCGCTGAAAGCGCGCTATTCCTCCGATCAGCCGTCAAATCAGCCGTACGCCCGAGCGCCCGCACCCGGGCGAGGGGGAACGAACGCGCGCACGCGGCTCACTGGCCAGTGGTGGCCCTCAGCCGAGGCTGCGAGTGGACGGGCGCGTGCTGGGGCGTGGTGGAGTGGATCGGCAGCCTCGGCGGGGGCGGACGGGGCGGGCATGGCCGAGCCGGCGGGCTGGCCGGCCGGCGCTCGTTACCGAGATGGTGTTGCCGAGCGGTTGCACGTCCCGTCGCGGCGACGATCATGCCGCCGGAGCACGGAGCACGGAGCACGGAGCACGGAGCACGGAGCACGGAGCACGGAGCACGGAGCACGGAGCACGGAGCACGGAGCACGGAGCACGGAGCACGGAGCACGGAGCACGGAGCACGGGGTGGCTTGCCGCACCGTGGCACTCTGGGGCGCGCTGCCACGCCCGTCAGCCGTCGTGGGCCAGTGACGGCGGGCGCACGCACCTGCGTCCCGTCGGCCCGGTCCAGCCAGGCCCGATCACGCCCGCTCGCCCACCGCCCCGTGCCTCGCGCCGCCCGCTCGGTCCCGCCCCGGGCCGTCCGTCGTACGCCGCAGCGGTCAGATCTTCTGCCACGCCTCCGTCAGTACGCTCCGCACGATCTGCTCGATCTCGTCGAACGTGGCCTGGTCGGCGATGAGGGGCGGCGAGAGCTGGATGACGGGGTCGCCCCGGTCGTCGGCGCGGCAGTAGAGGCCGTTCTCGTACAGCTTCTTGGAGACGAAGCCGTACAGGAGTAGCTCGCACTCCTCGTCGGTGAACGACTCCTTGGTCGCCTTGTCCTTGACGAGTTCGATGCCGTAGAAGAAGCCGTTTCCGCGCACGTCGCCGACGATCGGGAGGTCGTTGAGGCGGGAGAGGGTGGTGTGGAAGGCGCTCTCGTTGTCGAGTACGTGCTGGTTGAGGCCCTCGCGCTCGAAGATGTCGAGGTTGGCGAGGGCGACGGCGGCCGAGACGGGGTGACCGCCGAAGGTGTAACCGTGCAGGAAGGTGTTGTCGGCCTTGTAGAAGGGTTCGGCGATCCGGTCGGAGACGATCGCGGCGCCTATGGGCGAGTAGCCGGAGGTCATGCCCTTGGCGCAGGTGATGATGTCCGGCACGTAACCGAACTTGTCGCACCCGAACATCGTGCCGAGGCGACCGAAGGCGCAGATGACCTCGTCGGAGACGAGTAGCACGCCGTACTGGTCGCAGATCTCCCGAACCCGCTGGAAGTAGCCGGGCGGCGGTGGGAAGCAGCCGCCGGCGTTCTGCACGGGCTCCAGGAAGACGGCGGCGACCGTCTCCGGGCCCTCGAAGAGGATCTCCTGCTCGATCTGGTCGGCGGCCCAGCGGCCGAACGCCTGCGGGTCGTCACCGTGCAGCGGCGCGCGGTAGATGTTGGTGTTGGGCACCTTGTGCGCGCCGGGTACCAGGGGCTCGTACGGGGCCTTGAGGGCGGGCAGTCCCGTGATGGACAGGGCGCCCTGGGGCGTGCCGTGGTAGGCGACGGCGCGGGAGATGACCTTGTACTTGGTGTGGTTACCGGTCAGCTTGTGATACTGCTTCGCCAGCTTCCACGCCGTCTCGACCGCCTCGCCGCCGCCGGTGGTGAAGAAGACCTTGTTGAGGTCGCCGGGGGCGTAGTGCGCGAGCCGCTCGGCGAGTTCGATCGCCTTCGGGTGGGCGTAACTCCACACGGGGAAGAACGCGAGCTCCTGCGCCTGCTTGCGCGCGGCCTCGGCGAGTTCCGCCCTGCCGTGTCCTGCCTGCACCACGAAGAGTCCGGCCAGGCCGTCGAGGTAGCGCTTGCCCTGGTCGTCGTAGATGTAGGCGCCTTCGCCGCGCACGATGGTGGGCACGGGGGCGTTCTCGTACGACGCCATGCGGGTGAAGTGCATCCACAAGTGGTCGTAAGCGGTCTTGGAGTGACGTGCGTTGGCGGTTTCTGTGCCGGCGTCGGCGCTCATGGCTATCTCGTTCCCCAGGTGTAGGTCTGCTTCCGGAGCTTGAGGTAGACGAAGCTCTCGGTGGAGCGCACGCCGGGCAGCGTGCGAATCCGCTTGTTGATCATTTCCAGGAGGTGGTCGTCGTCCTCGCAGACGATTTCGACGAGGAGGTCGAAGGAACCGGCGGTGACGACGACGTACTCCACCTCGTCCATGGCCGTCAGGGCGTCGGCCACCGGATCGACGTCACCTTCGACGTTGACGCCGACCATGGCTTGGCGTCGGAAGCCGACGGTCAGTGGGTCGGTGACGGCGACGATCTGCATGACGTTCTGGTCGAGCAGCTTCTGGACGCGCTGTCGGACGGCCGCCTCGGACAGCCCCACGGCCTTGCCGATCGCGGCGTACGGGCGACGCCCGTCTTCCTGGAGTTGCTCGATGATCGCCAAGGAGACGGCGTCGATCGAGGGCGAACTGCGCTTGTCAGGTGTGGCCACGTGCCTCACTGTGCACGAGGACTCGACCGTGTCGCAACCCAAGTTCGCCGGAATTCGTTGTTTGGGTTCGATGAGTGTGCTGATTCCGCAGCTTTCGGCGAGTGGGTATGTCGAAAGCGTCACCCGAGAGGCTAGGGTGGGTGTCTCACCTATCGGACACCAGGCAGGGAGGGGTGGCTGTGACCACCGAGCTGCGTCGTTTGCGCAACTACATCGACGGGGAGTTCCAGGACGCCGCTGACGGGCGGACCACCGAGGTGGTCAACCCGGTCACCGGGGAGGCGTACGCCACCGCTCCGCTGTCTGGCGCGGCGGACGTGGACGCCGCGATGGCGGCCGCTGAGGCCGCTTTCCCGGCGTGGCGGGACGTGGTGCCGGCCGAACGGCAGAAGCTCCTCCTCAAGATCGCCGACGCGTTCGAGGAGCGCGCGGAGGAACTCATCGCGGCTGAGTCGGAGAACACCGGCAAGCCGCTCGGCCTCACGCGGACCGAGGAGATCCCGCCGATGGTCGACCAGATCCGCTTCTTCGCCGGGGCGGCCCGCATGCTGGAGGGGCGCTCGGCGGGCGAGTACATGGAGGGGCTGACGTCCTTCATCCGCCGCGAGCCGATCGGTGTCTGTGCGCAGGTCGCGCCGTGGAACTACCCGATGATGATGGGCGTCTGGAAGTTCGCCCCCGCCCTCGCGGCGGGCAACACGGTCGTCCTGAAGCCCTCGGACACCACGCCGGCGTCGACCGTTCTGATGGCCGAGATCATCGGTGGCGTACTGGCGGATCTCGGCCACCCCAAGGGCGTTTTCAACGTCGTGTGCGGTGACCGCGACACGGGCCGCCGCATGGTCGAGCACCCGGTCCCCGCCATGGTCTCCATCACCGGTTCCGTGCGCGCGGGCATGCAGGTCGCCGAGAGCGCGTCCAAGGACATCAAGCGGGTCCACCTGGAGCTCGGCGGCAAGGCCCCCGTCGTCGTCTTCGAGGACACCGACATGGCCAAGGCCGTCGAGGACATCTCGACGGCGGGTTTCTTCAACGCGGGCCAGGACTGTACTGCCGCGACCCGCGTGCTGGTGCACGAGTCCATCCACGACGAGTTCGTCGCGGCTCTGGCCAAGGCTGCCGCCGAAATCAAGACAGGCGCGCCGGACGACGAGGACGTGCTCTACGGCCCGCTGAACAACGCCAACCAGCTCGCCCAGGTTTCCGGCTTCATCGACCGGCTCCCGGCCCACGCGAAGGTGGAGACGGGCGGCCAGCGCGTCGGCGACAAGGGGTACTTCTACGCCCCCACCGTCGTGTCCGGCCTGAAGCAGGACGACGAGATCATCCAGAACGAGGTCTTCGGCCCCGTCATCACCGTCCAGTCCTTCACCGATGAGGAACAGGCCATCAACTACGCCAACGGCGTCGAGTACGCCCTGGCGTCGTCCGTCTGGACGAAGGACCACGCGCGCGCCATGCGGCTGTCCAAGGCGCTGGAGTTCGGCTGCGTGTGGATCAACACGCACATCCCGCTCGTGGCGGAGATGCCCCACGGCGGCTTCAAGAAGTCGGGCTACGGCAAGGACCTGTCCGCGTACGGCTTCGACGACTACACGCGCGTGAAGCACGTCATGACGTCGCTGGACGGCTGAACAACGGCACGCTATGCGCCGCCGGTGCGTCTTCGTTCGGTGTCCGTGGCGCGGAGTGGAGTCGCGTGGCCTTTCGGTGACCGGCGGGCTGGATGCCGCTGTGAGTGCGTACTGGCGACGGCGGCTGGCCGGTTGGATGCTGGTGGGTGCGTGCGCGTTGCCGGCGGGCGTGGCTCAGTGACGCGGTGCGGGGCGCGAACACGGTGCCGTGTGCGTGGCTGCGTCGCGGCTCGAGGTGGGGCGTTGCGGTGCGTGTCGGAGGCGGGTCGGTCTCGTACGGAGTGCCGTACGGGGCCGGCCCACCGTGCTGTGTGGGGTGCGGCAGCCGGGCGGAGCGGGGGCGCTGCGGGAGGTGGGCGCGCAGTGCTGGGGTGTTAGGGCGCGGTGGGGCTGAGGGGTTTGCGGCGGGGGAGCGGTGCGAACGGTGCTGGAGGGCGAGCGGCGGCGCCGGCCGACTGCCTGGTCACCTGGGAGCGGGGCGTCTGACGAGGCCGGAGCTTCATGCACGGAGCACGGAGCACGGAGCACGGAGCACGGAGCGGCGGCCTTGTCGCGGCTACGGCGCGCGGTGCGGTGATCCTCGCCGGGGGCACGGGGCACGGGGCACGGGGCACGGGGCACGGGGCACGGGGCACGGGGCACGGGGGCTGTCCCTGCGACGGTGTACGGCGGGCGGTTTTCGGTGAGGCGAGGTTGTTGTACGGAGCCACAGGGGACCCGTAGAGATGGGGGCGAGCTGCGGTGCCGTAGGCAGGGCTGGGGCCGCGCGTAAGTCCCCTCCGTATCGACGGCGCCGGCCTGCCGTCAGCCAGCGGCGCGTGCGAGGCCGCATGTATCACGGTCCGCCGGCGCCATCGATGACGGACGTCATCGGCCGTCGGGTGCTCCTTGTCCGACCAGGGCGCGCAGTGTGCTGATGCGGTTGGTGGTGATGCCGTCCACGCCTGCGCGGAGCAAGCGCCGCATCGTGCGCTTGGTGTCCGCTGTCCAGGCGGACACCAGGATGCCGTCGGCGTGCGCTCGCTCCACCAAGGCGGGGGACACGATGCCGAAACGGTAGTTCAGCCACCGCGGGCGTAGCTCTGCCACCAGATCGGGGCGCGGCGGGGCGAGCGTCGTCCACGTGAAGGCGATCTCCGCGTCGGGTTCCGCGCGTCGCACGGCGCGCAGCGCGGCCAGGTTGCCGCAGTAGTACACGTGCTCCAACGCGCCGGCCTCGCGCACCGTGGCAAGTGTCGCGGGCACGGCTGAGGCAGCGGGCAGATCGATCATGGCGCGCACCGTGCGCGTGCCCTTGGCCAACTCCCCGAGGGCGTCCCGCAGGGTCGGCACCCCATCCCCCGTGATGGCCCCCACCTCGTCCGCCGTGAGGCTCGCGAGCGGGCGATCGTGTCCCCACAGCCGCTTGAGGGACGCATCGTGTAGCAGGACGGGCACGTTGTCGCGCGTGATTCGTACGTCGATCTCCACTGCGTCGGCGCCCGCACGCATCGCGGAGCGGATCGAGGCCAGAGTGTTCTCGCGCTGCTCGTACGGATCGCCGCGATGGGCTACGGCGGTGACGTTGCTGACGCGTGGTGCGGTTCTGGTGAACATGCGCTCCATTGTTGCCGCGGTGCCTTCCCTCCGCTCCGTTGCGGCCCCGTGCCCCGTGCCCCGCGCCCCGTGCCAGAGGGGCTGCTGGGGCGTCGTCGCCCGCCCTGCTCGACGGTCCGTGTGAGGCACGGAGCGGTTGTCGAGCCGGGATCGCACGATGCCAGGGCACGGAGCGGGCAACCGGCCCCGGCCCCGTGCGGGGGCGGAGCATCCAGTACGGAGCCGGGGCGCCCGGAGGCATGGAGCACGAGGCACGGGGCGTGCCGAGAGGTGGGGCACGGGGCACTCAATACGGCGTGCCGCCCGTGCCCCACACGTACGAACTACCCGGCCACTGCCTCCGCCGTGTACGCGTCGATCTCCGCCGTGAGCTTGGCCTTGCCCGCGGCATCGAGGAACGACGCGGTCACGGCGTTCTTCGCCAGCGCGGCCACGCCCGTGGCGTCGAGGTCCAGCAGGCGCGCCGCCACGGCGTACTCGTTGTTGAGGTCCGTGCCGAACATGGGCGGGTCGTCGGTGTTGACGGTCACGAGAACACCCGCCGCGACCATGTCCCTGATCGGGTGTTCCTCCAGCGTCGTCACCGCCCGTGTGGCGATGTTGGAGGTGGGGCAGACCTCAAGCGGGATCTGGTGCTCCGCCAGGAACTGGAGCAGCTTCGGGTCCTGTGTGCTGGAGGTGCCGTGGCCGATGCGCTCGGCGCGGAGCTCGGTGAGGGCGTCCCAGATGGTCTGCGGCCCCGTGGTTTCACCCGCGTGCGGCACACTGTGCAGCCCGGCCGCGATGGCCCGGTCGAAGTAGGGCTTGAACTGGGGCCGCGGTACGCCGATCTCCGGGCCCCCCAGGCCGAAGCTGAGCAGGCCGTCGGGCTGGAGGTCCAGCGCCATGCGCGTGGTCTCCTCCGCGGCCTCCAGGCCGGCCTCACCGGGGATGTCGAAGCACCAACGGAGCGAGACGCCGAGCTCCGTCTCGGCTCCCTTGCGCGCGTCCTCGATCGCCTCCACGAACGCCGCATCGGCTATGCCGCGCCGGATGGAACTGAACGGGGTGACGGTCAGCTCCGCGTACCGGATGTTCTGCCGAGCCATGTCCCGGGCGATTTCGTACGTCAGCAGCCGTACGTCCTCCGCGTCCCGGATCAGGTCGACGACGGAGAGGTAGACCTCGACGAAGTGCGCGAAGTCCCGGAAGGTGAAGAAGTCGACAAGCGCCGCCGGGTCCTGGGGGACCTTGGAGTCGGGGTGTCGGGCGGCGAGTTCGGCGACGATGCGGGGAGAGGCGGAGCCCACGTGGTGCACGTGGAGCTCGGCTTTCGGTAGCCCAGCGATGAAGGCGGTGATATCGGACAACAAGACCTCCTGGGGGCGGGGCCCGGGAAGGGGCACGCTTGGATCATCGTAGAACCGGGGCGTAGGCCCCGTAGCAACAGGCCGCGGCACGAGCAGATGCCCTTGGGGGAGCGACATGTCCGATGAGCACGAGCAGCCAACACCCGCCACGTCATCTGGTGGCCCCCCGGAGGCAGTGCCTTCTGCCGCGCCCAGCTCCGAGCCGCAGAGCCAGGTCTCCCCGGCGACCGGACAGCCGCGATCGTCGGGGCCGGGCGAAGTCGCGGCCATGCCGCCGGGGGCGAACGGCGCGGCGGGCTCCTCGGCTCCGCCCCAGGCTGTGCCGCCCGCGGGGGCGCCGGGACCTGGCGTGCACGGGCCCGTTGGCGCGTATCACCCGGCAGGGTGGCCGTCGCATGGTGCGGCGGGTTCGAGCACCGTCCCTCCGCCCCCCATGGCCCCGACAGGGCCGGGGACGCCGAGCGCCTACGCGCACGGCGCCGCCCCGTATGGTCCGGGCGGCCAGGTCCCGAGCGGCTACGGGCAGGGGTCGTACGCACCCGGCCCGAGCTATCCCGGCTACGGGGCGGGCCACGCGCATGCGGGGCAGGCGTATGCGCACCCAGTGCCGTACGGAGTGGGATGGTCCCATGATGTGTGGCGGCCGGACAACGCGCAGGGCACCGCCGCACTGGTGCTGGGAATCGTCGGGCTCGTGTTGTTCTTCAGCATCGTCTTCGGCATCGTCCTGGGCGCGCTGGCGATCATCTTCGGCGCACTCGGGCGGGGTAAGGCGCGGCGCGGTGAGGCGAACAACGGTGGCGCCGCGCTGGCCGGCATCATCATCGGGATCGTCGCCTGTGCCGCGAGCGTGGCCATGATCTTCGTCTACGCCGTGACCGGTGTCGACGAGGACGGCGAGGGCGAGCGCGACGAGCCGTATGGCAGCACGGCGCTGGTGCGGTCCCAGGTGCTGGCGGAAGGTTCGGTGGCAGGGGCGTAGCGGGCTCAGCCTGAGGTCCCTTCTGCCCGGCGAAGCCGGCGCTTGGGCGTCGGCGTGCGGGAGGGGCGAGGCGTCTGTCTCCCATGCCGGCGCGGGCTCGTACAGAGTCAGGCCCCGTGCCCCGTGCCCCGTGCCCCGTGCCCCGTGCCACGGACGCACCGCGCCGCGGACGCACCGCGCCCGGGGTTTCTGGGAGGAAGCGCCCCGTCCTCGTGCAGGCGGTGGCCGTCTGGCTGTGACTACGCCAGCCGGCGGCGGGCCTCCATCAGAGCGAAGCCGAGGAGGTTCTGCCCCTCCCACTGTCGTGGCACGGCGGCACGCTCGTCGTCCGCGCTCAGCCCGATGCCCCAGATGCGGTCCACGGGGCTGGCCTCGACGAGCACGCGTACTCCCGTGCTCAGCAAGTAGTCGCGCATCTCCGGGTGCTGCCCGAACTTCTCGACGCTGCCTCGCACCACGAGCTCGAAGCGCCGCTCCCGCCACACCGCATCGTCGAACCCGCGCACGGAGCGGCCGATCTCCTTGGCCTGGCCAGGGTGCGAAGCGGCGATGGCCCGACGCTCCGCTTCGGCGTCGCCGAACAGTCGGGCCTTGCCTGCCATCATCCAGTGCTCAGCCGTCGCGTAGGTGACCCGATCCACGACGAACGGGGACGGAAACCACTGGCTGAAGCACTCGGCGCCCACGGAGCCGGCCCGGCGCGGCTGGTGCCCCCAGAAGTAGACGTACGTGAACCGCTCGCCCCGCGCCGCGCGGTCCACCAGTTCCGCCACACTCGTCGGTTCGCCGTGCCCATGCGTGCCGTCCGAGTCGATCTCTGCCTGCTCCATGGAAGGGATTGTGTCAGCCGCGCAGGCAGGGGCGGTCAGCGGCGATCGATCCTCTTGAGCGACGGAAGTGCGTCTTTACTCGGGCAGGGAAACCGCGAGGCGCGATGGCGCAAGGCGAGCAGGTGGGACTGGGGGCGTGGATCCCTGCACATGGCCGGGGCCTGGCGATACCGCGACGACCGACGTGCGAAGCACGGAACGGAGCGGCGATCCTGCCTGGGGGCACGGGGCACGGGGCACGGGGCACGGGGCACGGGGCACGGGGCACGGGGCACGGGGCACGGGGCACGAGGCACGAGGCACGGGGCACGGGGCAAGCGGCGCGGCGCTCCGTACCGCTCGCGTGGCGACGAGAAGCCCTCCACGAGAGCCCGCCAAGCCCAGGGGCGGCCCGCCCGGGGTGAGAGTGGTGCGTCTCACTACCAGCTGGTAGCAGTAATTGAGTAAGGAACGGCCACAGCCCCCCTCTCCTCTCTGACACGCACGACCATGCGATACGAGAGGGGCCAGAGAGTATGAGTGGTACGGGGGCGACGGACGCGGTGCGGTGGCTGGCGGCGGCAGCGCCTGACGCGGGAGCTTGCCTCGCGGAGTGGGGGCGCAACCCGTTGGGAGTGGCGCTGCTCCCTGCTGGGCGGTTGTGGGACGTTCTCCTCATGCCGGGGGAGCTCGGCGGCAGGACGTACGACGTGCTGCGCCGTTACGTGGGGCCGGTCGGCCCCGTGCTGGGCGATCTCAACGCCTCGCGGGTCGGGTTCTTCGTGCCGCCCGGTACCGCCGCGGGGTGGGTAGCCACCGGCGTACGGGGCGCGGGGTGCGGCAGTTGGGTCGTGGTGCCCTACCCCGGAAGGGCAGCGGGCGGAGTGCGGTGGATCAGCCCGCCGGATGGCTCCGGCACGCTCATCGATCCGGTGGCGCTGGAGTTGGCGATGCACGAGGCGGCTGCGGGCCACGAGCCGGAGCCGGGGCAGGGGCAGGGCGATTGACGGTGAGCGCCCGCCCTACTGACCAGGCGACGCAGCTCAGTAGGAGCACGGACAGGCACCAACTGCCCAGTACGTCCAGGGGCCAGTGGTAGCCCCGTCGCGCCAAGCCCAGACCGACACCTACGTTCAGGCACGCCAGAGCGGCCATGCCCCACCACCAGGCGGCACGGGGCATGGTGCGCACGGTGGGGGCGACTGTCGTCGGGGGTGCCTCGGGCGCAACCGTCGGCGCTTCCGATGGCGCCTGCGGGCGCGCGATGGCCCAGGTGAAGGCGATCAGCAGGAGCACCGCCCCGTAGCCGACGGCGGCGGTGGCGGCGTGGCCGGAGGGGTAGTAGCCGTTCCCGGATGCGATCGGAGCGCCGTTTGGGCCAGGCCGTCCGAGCCATGCCTTCAACGGGGCGACGAGCGCGGGTACGGCGCCCAGTGCGAGCGCCGCCGTCAGGGGCGGCAGCCACCACAGACGGAGCCGTACGCGGTAGCCGCGCCACGCCGCGACCGACACCGCCGCTGCCAGCGCCGGCAGGACGGCGACGACACCGCCGAGATCCGCGCCGAACTCGGCCAGGACGGCGACGAAGGTCGAAGCCGAATACCCGGACGGCACGGCCCCGTGCTGCGCGATGTCGTGGCTCAGCCGCTCGTCGAGTGCACGCAGGGGGCCGTGGGCGGCCACCTGCCAGGTGATGAGGACGAGAAGCGACACCGCGCCGCCCACGACGACGAGGAAGGCGCGACGAGGAAGGGGCAGCCCCGGAACAAGGGGGGTGGTCCCGGGGCC
Organism: Streptomyces sp. MGP-BFMKR1; assembly: GCF_057766585.1. Classification (NCBI taxonomy): domain Bacteria; kingdom Bacillati; phylum Actinomycetota; class Actinomycetes; order Kitasatosporales; family Streptomycetaceae; genus Streptomyces; species Streptomyces sp. MGP-BFMKR1. The sequence continues at coordinate 2,131,457 of NZ_CM173408.1, read as the reverse complement.
GCCGGAGCGACCGAGGCGCCGCGCGCCCCGGGGGGTGTGGGGCGGGCGGCCATCCGATCGGTGAGGAGATCCAGAGCCAGAGACTCCGGTGGTGCGCGCCATGGCGCGGCCGGAACGGGGCTGGGGATGCACCGGCCCGGCGTCGCTCACAGTCTCCTGCGAGCGGGGTGTTTCTCTCATCTGCGGGAACCGTACGTCAGGCCCGACGTGGCGGATAGCTGGATCACTTGCTCGACATTGCCCTCGCACATCTTCTTCACGAGGTGTGCCTGTCCGTCCGCGGTGTGCTGTCCGCCCATCCCCGCGCGCTCCGTTCCCGCCCCGTAGCCGCTCTCTGTGGCCTCCATTGTCGCCGCTCGTCGCCCGCTTCCCGGGCCGGTGGGTGCTACGCGGCGTGTGGCGTACGAGCCCATGCGAGGCGTGCGGCCGTACTCCTCGGTCGCACCGGACGCGGACACGCGTACGGGGGGGCGATACGGGCGGGGTTGGACGGGGCGCTTTGACGGGTGGCAGTAGACGGGGTGCGGTGCGGGCCCCGTAACCGCCCCGTCCTGCCTCACCCGGGGCTCCGTACGGCGACGGGGCGGGGGGCAGGACGGGGCGACGGGGCGGGCCCTTGCTGCCGGGGTCAGAGCTGGGCGAAAGACTCTTCCAGGATGTCGAGGCCCTCGTTGAGCAGGTCCTCGCCGATCACCAGCGGCGGCAGGAAGCGCAGCACGTTGCCGTACGTGCCACAGGTGAGTACGACCAGACCGGCAGCGTGGCAGGCCTTGGCCAGGGCGCCGGTAGCGCTCGGGTTCGGGTCCTTGGAGCCCGGCTGTACCAGCTCGATCGCGATCATCGCGCCGCGGCCACGGATGTCGCCGATGATCTCGAACTTCTCCTGCATGGCGCCCAGGCGGCCCTTCATGACCTCCTCGATGCGCTTTGCCTTCGCGTTCAGGTCGAGTTCGCGCATGGTCTCGATCGAACCCAGGGCTGCCGCACAGGCCACCGGGTTGCCGCCGTACGTACCACCGAGGCCACCGCTGTGCGCGGCGTCCATGATCTCGGCGCGGCCGGTCACGGCGGCGAGCGGCAGGCCGCCGGCGATGCCCTTGGCGGTGGTGATCAGGTCGGGCACGATGCCCTCGTCCTCGCAGGCGAACCACTGACCGGTGCGGCAGAAGCCGGACTGGATCTCGTCCGCGACGAAGACGATGCCGTTGTTCTTGGCGAACTCGACGATCTTCGGCAGAAAGCCCTTGGCCGGCTCGATGAAGCCACCTTCGCCGAGCACCGGCTCGATGACGATGGCAGCGACGTTCTCGGCCCCCACCTGCTTGCTGATCATGTCGATGGCCTGCGCGGCGGCCTCTTCCGCACAGTTCTCCGCGCCGGTCAGCCAGCGGTAGGGGTAGGCGACCGGGACCCGGTAGACCTCGGGCGCGAAGGGACCGAAGGAGTGCTTGTAGGGCATGTTCTTGGCGGTGAGCGCCATGGTGAGGTTGGTGCGCCCGTGGTAGCCGTGGTCGAAGACGACGACGGCCTGGCGCTTGGTGTAGGCGCGGGCGATCTTCACCGCGTTCTCGACGGCCTCGGCACCGGAGTTGAACAGCGCGGACTTCTTCGCGTGGTCACCGGGAGTGAGCTTGGCCAGCTCCTCACAGACGGCGATGTAGCCCTCGTAGGGCGTCACCATGAAACAGGTGTGGGTGAAGTCGGCGAGTTGCGCCGAGGCTCGACGTACGACCGCTTCGGCACTGGAACCGACCGAGGTCACGGCGATACCGGAGCCGAAATCGATCAGGGAGTTGCCATCCACGTCCTCGATGACGCCACCACCCGCACGGGCGGCGAAGACAGGCAGCACGCTGCCGACGCCTGCGGCGACCGCCGCACCCTTGCGAGCCAGCAGCTCCTGGGACTTCGGGCCGGGGATGGCGGTGACGAGGCGGCGCTCCTGGGGGAGGGCGGGGCCTCCGGACAGTTCGATCATGTGGGGCTCCAGGGGGTACGCAGGGAATGACAGCGGCTTTACTTCGCAGGCTAGGCGCGCCGTCACGGCCCGGGCATGTTCCGTTCGGGAGAAGTGCGCGTGTTGCGTTGTCCGCGGCGGACATAGCGCGAGGCTCGGACATAGCGGAGCGAACAACGCACCCCCGCACGCGGCAGCGGAACTCCCGGCGCCGGGACACTAGATTGAGCGGCGAGACGGTTGAAGGGTCTCGCATGGCGCTGACTCGGTGCGGACTCAAGACCGAGCTGGCGCACGTGGTGCCGATGGGCCGTGTCGGGGCTCTTGGGACCGGCACGCATCGGTGGGCGACGTGGGGGTGGTGTGGGATATGGGGCATGAGGTCCCGGCGTGCGAGCCGGTAGTCACAGCGCGTCGGGGCGGTACGGAGCGAGTACGGGGCGGCAGCGCCCTGTATCAGCGTCGTCCAGCGCAGCGTCCCGTGAGTGTGCTGAGGCGTCGCGGAATCTGGCGCCGTGGCTCGCCAGCATTCGCCGCGTCCAGCGCGCTGAGCCGCACGGCAGGCCGGGCACGCGGCTGGAGCGGTGGCGCGACGGGGCGTGTGGGTCGGTGTCGCAGCGCCGAGGAGCGGGATGCTGAGTCGATGCGGCTGGAGTGGCGAGGCGGTGAAGGGGCCCGACGGCGCACCGTTGGCGGGCGCCGGATCGCCGCGCGGTGACGTGCCGCGAGTGTGGTCCGTGCGGCGCCGCGGGTAATTGAGTGTGGGTAGTCGGCAGGTCAGGCCAGGGGGCAAGGAAAGCGGATGGATACCGAGGGCACCTACGACGCACGCGGCGCGCGGCGGGAGCCCGTGCCGCCCCCGACCGATCGGCAACAGCCGCCCCGTCCGTCCGCTGACTCGGTGAGGGGGGCGGGCGGCCAGGGCGCGCCGCTATGGCCTCCGTCGTCGACTGGGTCTGCCGGCGGTCCCACGGTGCCGCCCGCCCTGTTCCCGTCCCAACCTCCTGGGCCTCCACACTCGCCAGGGGCACCGCGACAGCAGGGTGTGCCCCAACGCGCCGTTGAGGTACCCGCCCCGCCCACGACGCCTCCGCCGACTGCGGCCGGCCCGACGCCCGGGGGGCTGCCGCCCGCCGGTGGCCAGCCGTACCTGACCGGCCCGCCGAACGTGGCTCCGGCGCCAGCGGCCCCGCCCGTGCCAGTTGGCCCGCCTGGGGCACCGCCGGCACAGCATCCGTTCCTGGAGTGGCTCCGTACCCCGCGGCGACTCGCGGAGCCAGGCATCTGGGCGTTCGGATACCGCCCCAAGCCTCCGGAGGAGCCGGATCGGATTCCTACCCCGCGGTTGGTGGGCGGGGCTGTGGTGGCGGCCCTGTGCGCCTGGCTGCTGTGGTCGATGCTGTATGACGGCTTCCTCGGCAGCTACTGGTACTGGCCGATGTACCTGTTGACTCCTGACTCGTGGTACGAGGCGGGAGGCGGTCGGATGGGGCCTGGCTGGTGGTCTGTGTATCTCTACGAAGGGATCGTTTTCTGCGCGATCCTGGTGCTTTTCGGCCGCGTAGGCCACTGGCCCGAACTCCTGCGCCGCCTCTTCGCCCCGTTGCTCCGCGCCATGGAGGAGCACAACGCCGACCCCTCTCGCCCCCCAGCCACCCCCGAAGCCGACCCGGCCGAGTGGCCCGAACTGCGGCAGACCGGAGCGAGGGATGCCGCCGATCGGCTGGCGCACGATGCCCGCGCGGGGCTGATGAACGACGTGGACCACGCCCGGATCACGCAGGCGTGGACCTCCGTACGCGCCCAGCCCTCCCGATTGACGGCCTTCACCGACACCGTGTTGCGCCACGGGGCCGCCGCGTGCGTGCACCCCTCCGGGGCGCGGGACCTCCCCGTACGGATCGCCCGCCACGACCTGGCCGTTGGCCAGGTGCGGTTGGGCACCGCCGCCGACGACCCCCGTAACCCGTACCAGCACCGCGGCGTCGGCCTGGCCGTCGACCCCGGGGTGCTCGGGACGTCCCTACTGGCGGTCGGGCCGCCCGGGGCCGGGAAGACGGCGCGACTGGTGGGCCCCGTCGTGGAGGCGTTGTGTTTGCAGGCGCTCGCCGGCCAGGCCGCGGTCGTGGTGGTCGGGGCCGCGGGTGCCGGCCTGGGGCCGGACGAGGCGTTCGACGTCGTGGTGAAGATCGGGCGGTCGGACTCGGCGTACGACCTGGATTTGTACGGCGGGGCCACTGACGCGGACGAGGCGGGCGGCATGTTGGCCGAAGCGCTGCTCGGCGACCTGACCCTCACGCTGCCCGGCGGGGAGAGCCAGCGCGCCAGCACCGCCATCGCGCAGCTCCTGGGCCCCTTCCGAGCGGCGCACGGCCGTTTCCCGTCCGTTCCCGAGCTGCGCGAGCTCCTGGAGGGCGCTCCGTCGGCCTGGCTCGCGCTCCGTAAGGTGCTCGAAGCCACCGGGCAGCAGGCGCATGCCCGCGAACTCGACGCCAGGGAGCGCCAGGCCGCCCGGCCCGGCGACATCGGCACCGTGCTCGCCGAGCGACTCGCGCTCCTCGACCGCCCCGCCTTCGCGCACTTCTTCAAGACCGACGGAGCCAGCCGGCCCTTCTCGTTGCGCGCCCTGGAGCATCCGGTGCGGGTGCGCATCGACCTGCCGGAACGGGGCTACGCCGAAGCCTCGCGGCTGCTCGCGCGCCTCGTCCTGGCGCAGTTCGCCGAAAGCGCCGTCAGCCGCGCCGACCGGTCACTGTTCGCCTGCCTCGTGCTCGATGACGCCTCCCACACCGTCACGCCCGAGGCCCTGCGCGCCCTCCAGCGGCTGCGCTCGGTCAACGCCGGCGCGGTCCTCACCCTTCGTACCCTCGACGACGTGCCGCAGGCTCTGCGCAGCGCCCTGCTCGGCGCGGTGGGCTGCCGCATGGCGTACGCCGGGCTGACGACGTGGGACGGGGCGCACTTCGCCGAGGTGTGGGGCAAGGAGTGGGTGGAGACGCGCGATGTCACCGACCGGCAGATCATCTCGGACGAGCCCCTGACCAAGGTGCTGCACTTCATCCGCCGGGTCGCGACGGGCAAGGCCGCGACCGCACAGTCGGTGACCGTACGGACGGTGGAGCGGGAGCGCTGGTCGGCGTCGGAGCTCGCGCACGCGGTACCGCCCGGGCACGCCGTGCTGTCGCTGACATCCGTACGTGGCCACAGCGCCCCACCCGTGTTGGTCAACCTGAACGGTTGACCACCGACCCCTGATGTGAGTGGACGGGCAAGGGCGCGGGCCCCTGCCCGCCCTCCCCTACCGCACACGGGATACCTGCGCTTTCCTCCATTGAGGCAGAATCGGAAGGAGCCGTTCGTACGAGACGGCGCACTCTTCGCATCCCGTCGAAGCGAAGCCGCCCGAAGCCGCAACGAAGGTGCCATGCCTCCCACGCTCGCCTCACTCGTCCACCACTCCACCCTGAAGCTGACCGTGCTCGCGGGTGAGGGGCGGCTGGACACGCCCGTGCGGTGGGCGCATGTCAGCGAGCTCCCCGACCCCGTGCCGTACCTGGACGGTGGCGAACTGCTGCTGATCACCGCGATGAAGCTGGACGCCGAGGACTCCGAGGCGATGCGCCGCTACGTCCGGCGGCTGGTCGACGCGGGCGTCGTCGGCCTCGGCTTCGCGATCGGCGTCAACTACGAGCAGGCCCCGGCGGCCCTGGTGCGGGCCGCCAGCGAGGCCGGGCTGCCGCTGCTCGGGGTTCCGCGCCGTACCCCGTTCATCGCGATCAGCAAGGTCGTCTCGGCCGCCATCGCCGCCGACCAGTACCGCGCCGTGACCGCTGGCTTCGAGGCCCAGCGCGAGCTGACCCGCGCCGCCATCGGCGCCGAGGGTCCCACGGCGCTGCTGGCCAGACTCGCCGCCCACCTCAACGGCTGGGCAGCCCTCTACGACGCCTCCGGCGCGCTTATCGGCTCCGCGCCCGACTGGGCGGCCCGCCGTGCGGCCAGGCTCACCGGCGACGTCGAGCGGCTCCGCGAGCGAGCCGCCCCCGCGAGCGCCGTCGTCGGGGGCGGCGGAGCGGACGGGGACGAGGAGGAGGTGGCCGACCGGGTGGAGCTCCAGACGCTGGGCATCGGCCGGCGCACACGGGGCGTCCTCGCCGTCGGCACGGGGGCGCCGCTGGGCACCGCGGAACGCTACGCCGTCCACTCCGCCGTCGCCCTGCTGACCCTCACCACGGAGCGCTCCCGAGCGCTCCGTGAGGCCGAACAACGGCTCGGGGCGGCGCTGCTCCGCATGCTCCTCGCGGGCGAGCCCGACCACGCGCGGGCCGTGGCCGGCCAGCTCTACGGCGAACTGCTCGACGCCCCGTTCCGCATGCTCGTCGCCGAGGGGCCGACCACCACGTCGCTCGCTGCCCCGTCGGCGCCCCACGGGGCCGACACGGCGGCCCCGTCCCCCACTCCGCCCCCCTCCGCCGCCGCCCCTTCCACGAGGCAAGCTCATGCCGCGCAGACCGCGGAACCCGGCACCGCGCAGGAGGCTCACGGGCCGCCGCACGGTGCGGCGGCGTCGAGCACTCCATCGACCGTGGACGACCCCTCGAACGGGGCGGCGCCCCCGGCGCCGCCGCTCAGTTCCGCCACGTCCCTCTCCGGCGGCGCCTCGGCCACGACGACCGCCGATCCACTCGGTTCGCTCGTGGACACCATCGAGGCGGCGACCGCACGCACCGGGGAGGCCGTACTCATCGTTCCGGACGGGGCGCGCTTGATCGTGCTCGCCACCGATGGGGGAGCGGCGGTCAGGGCGTGCGCGGAGCACGCCGAAGCGGCCGAGGCACGCCGGGGCGGTACGGCGCGCCCCCGCGCCCGGGGCAGCGCGCCCGCGGACGACGGACTCGTCATCGGCCTTTCCGCCCCCGCCGGCCCCACGGCAGCGGCCACCGCCTACCGCCAGGCCGAGCAGGCCCTCTCCGTGGCACGCCGCCGCGGTCGCGTACTGGTCGAACACGAACAGGTCGCCGCCGGTTCGGTGCTGCCGCTCCTCGCCGACGACGCCGTACGGGCCTTCGCAGACGGCCTGCTCCGTGCGCTGTACGACCACGACGCAACGGGCCGGGGCGACCTCGTGGCGAGCCTCCGCGCGTGGCTCTCCCGGCACGGCCAGTGGGACGCCGCGGCTGCCGAACTTCGGGTCCATCGCCACACCCTGCGCTACCGCATGCGACGAGTCGAGGAAATTCTCGGCCGCTCGCTCGACGACCCCGACGTCCGCATGGAGCTCTGGCTGGCCCTGAAGGCCACCGGCATGTAGCCGCGCACACGGGTCGCTGCGCGGCTGACTCGGGGCCGGCCCACCAAGGACCGCGAGGGCGCTTACGGAGCCGGAGCTGGCATGCCCGTACGACAGACGTCGCGCCGAGAAGCGCGTTCTCGGACAGACCGCCTTCGTTATGGCCGTGTCCACGCGACACCTTCACGCGTTGCTCCGTGCTCCGTGCTCCGTGCTCCGTGCTCCGTGCTCCGTGCCCCGTGCTCCGTGCCCCGTGTCGGAGGCGGGGGCGGGGGCGGCGCCCCGTGCTCCGTGTCAGGTGGTCGTCCGTCGCCCCGTCTGTCACGCGAACCGCCACCCCGTCCTCCCGCTCAGAAAGACCGCCCCGAGTCTCCACAAGCCCGCCGCCCTACGCGTCCACGCGCCACCCTCGGCAGCCCGATGCGCACCGTCACCACGCGCAGGCCGCCCCGGGCCGCCTTCGCCGACGGAGCGCGAAGATAAGCCCATGGGCCACCACGCAGCGATCCGCACGCGCCAATCCGGCACGACGAGGGCGGGCAGTGCTACGGGTCGGACAAACGCCGTACGCACGAATCGCCCCTACGGTGTGGACAGAGCGTGTGTCAGCACTCCGGTACGTGGTCCGCCTGCCCAGGACGCAGGCGATACGGGCCGAACTGCGCCGTTCGGCCCGGGCATGGCCGAGCGACGCAGGGGGGCAGTCGGCGATGGTCGCCCCGTTCCGCAGCCGACCGTCCAGCACTCGTTCTGCGACCACGAACCGCACCACCTCCACCAATCAGAAGGGCCGGGATTCGCTGTGTCAGTCACTCAAGAATCTGCCACCCACGCTTTCTGGCTCGCTGGCCGCGCGGCGACCGGCGAGGACACCTTCGACGTCACGTCCCCCTGGGACAACCGGCTCGTCGGCACCGTGAGCATTCCCACCGAGGCCCAGGTCGAGGAGGCCGTGGCCGCCTCCGTGGCGGTGCAGGACGAGTTCGCGGCCACCCCCGCGCACGTACGGGCCGCCGCCCTCGACCACGTGACGAAGCGCCTCACCGAGCGCACCGAGGAGATCGCCCAACTCATCTCCGCCGAGAACGGCAAGCCCATGAAGTGGGCCCGCGGCGAGGTCGGCCGAGCGATCTCCGTGTTCCGCTTCGCGACGGAGGAAGCCCGTCGGTTCAACGGCGGGGAGGCCCAGCGCCTGGACACCGACGCCGGCGGGGTCGGGCGGCTGGCGCTCACGCGTCGCTTCCCGCGCGGCACCGTGCTGGGCATCGCCCCGTTCAACTTCCCGCTGAACCTTTGCGCGCACAAGGTCGCCCCGGCGATCGCCGTCGGAACGCCGATCATCCTGAAGCCCGCGCCCGCCACTCCGCTGTCGGCGTTGCTGCTCGGGGAGCTGCTGGCCGAGACCGACCTGCCGGCGGGTTCCTGGTCGGTGCTGCCGGTGCCCAACGACCGCATGCCCGCGCTGGTGCAGGACGAGCGGCTTCCGGTCATCTCCTTCACCGGCTCTGACAAGGTCGGCTACGCGATCATGGAGTCGGTGCCCCGCAAGCACTGCACCCTGGAGCTCGGGGGCAACGGGGCGGCCGTCGTGCTCCCGGACTTCGCCTCCGAGGCGGACCTCGACTGGGCCGCGACCCGCATCGCGACCTTCTCCAACTACCAGGGCGGTCAGTCCTGCATCTCCGTCCAGCGTGTGATCGCGGACGCGTCGCTGTACGAGCGGCTCGTCCCCAAGGTCGTGGCCGCCGTCGAGGCACAGGTCACCGGCGACCCCTCGGACGAGGCCACCGAGGTCGGCCCACTGGTCAGCGAGGAAGCCGCGAAGCGCGTCGAGTCGTGGGTCGAGGAGGCCGTACGGGGCGGGGCGACGCTGCTCGCCGGGGGCAAGCGCGACGGAGCCTCCTACGCCCCGACCGTCCTCGCCGACGTCCCCGCCGACGCCACCCTCGCCCGCGAGGAGATCTTCGGCCCCGTCCTGACACTCCACAAGGTCGACGGCGAGGACGCGGCCTTCCAGGCCGTCAACGACTCCAAGTACGGCCTGCAGGCGGGTGTCTTCACGCACGACACCCGAGCCGCCTTCCGCGCGCACCGCGCGCTTGAGGTCGGCGGCGTCATCATCGGCGACGTTCCTTCCTACCGGGCCGACCAGATGCCGTACGGCGGCGCCAAGCAGTCCGGTGTCGGACGCGAAGGCGTCCGCTTCGCCATGGACGACTACACCTACGAGCGCGTCATGGTGTTCACCGGCATCGACCTGTAGGGCGATCCGGCGGTTCGGCACGGAGCCGACGGCGGGCGCGGCATCGAGGAACTGGCGCCGAAGTAACCGTGGCGGCGCGGGCGACGGCTGGAGCGAAGCACCACGCTCCAGCCGTCGCTCCGTTCGGGGCTCCGCGCGCGACGAGGCACGGTACGCGTCCGGGCTCCTGCCTACACCGGCGCCACCCCCTGCCGCGCCCCGCACCCGTGTCGCATCCGGCTCCCGCCCGTTGGCCCCGTGCCCCGTGCCCCGTGCCCCGTGCCCCGTGCCCCGTGCCCCGTGCCCCGTGCCCCGTGCCCCGTGCCCCGTGCCCCGTGCCCGGGGCAGGGCGGGGCCGCCGCCCCATGCCCGCCGCGCTCTCCGACGCGGCGGGCCGCGCCCCGCGACGTGGCCCCGCCGAGGCCCCGCCCCTCGCACCGCAACGCCCCTGTCCCGCGGTGCCCTCGCCACCCCGCTGTCTCTCCGCTACTCCCCGCCGCTCCGGTGCTCGCCGTTACGCCGTACGTCGGGCTGAGGTGCGCTGCCTGATACGGGGCGCTGAGATCGGGTACACGCCGACCAGCAGAACGGGCCGGCGGATACCGGCTGCGGGGCAGCCATCCGGGCCCCGCGCCGATGGTCGCTCCGCCCGCTCCGACCCCACGAAGCGGCGAGGTGAGTTCCCGATGACCGCTCCATCCGCAACGCCCCCGCCGACACCCCCGACACCGCCGTCCGTGTCCGAACGCGAAGCGCGCCAGGTCGCGGAAGCCGCCCGGGAAGCGACATGGCGCAAGCCGAGCTTCGCCAAGGAACTGTTCCTCGGCCGCTTCCGGCTCGATCTCATCCACCCGTACCCAGCGCTCTCGACCGAGAGCGTCCAGCGCGGCGAGGAGTTCCTCGCCAAGCTCCGGACGTTCTGCGAGACGAAGATCGACAGCGCTCGGATCGAGCGCGAGGCGCGCATCCCCGACGAGACGATCAACGGTCTGAAGGAACTCGGCGCCCTCGGCATGAAGATCGGCACCGAGTACGGCGGGCTCGGTCTCAGTCAGGTCCACTACAACCGGGCGCTGGCGCTCGTCAGCTCCGTCAGTCCCGCCATCGCGGCGCTGCTCTCCGCGCACCAGTCCATCGGGGTGCCGCAGCCGCTGAAGATGTTCGGCACGCAGGAGCAACGCGACGCCTTCCTGCCGCGGTGCGCCCGTACCGACATCTCGGCGTTCCTGCTGACCGAGCCCGACGTCGGATCCGACCCGGCGCGACTGGCGACCACCGCGGTGCCGGACGGCGAGGACTACGTACTGGACGGCGTCAAGCTGTGGACGACCAACGGCGTCATCGCCGACCTCCTCGTCGTGATGGCCCGTGTGCCGGAGGGCGACGGCCACAAGGGCGGCATCACCGCCTTCGTCGTCGAGGCCGCGGCCGACGGGGTCACCGTCGAGAACCGGAACGCCTTCATGGGGCTGCGCGGCATCGAGAACGGCGTCACGCGGTTCCACCGCGTGCGCGTGCCGGCCCGGCACCGTATCGGGCCCGAGGGCGCCGGCCTGAAGATCGCCCTCACCACTCTCAACACGGGCCGCCTGTCGCTGCCCGCCATGTGCGTCGGCACGGGGAAGTGGTGCCTGAAGATCGCCCGGGAGTGGTCGGCCGCGCGGGAGCAGTGGGGCAAGCCGATCGGCCGGCACGAGGCCGTGGGATCGAAGATCGCCTTCATCGCCGCGACGACGTTCGCCCTGGAGGCCGTTGTCGACTTGTCGTCCCACATGGCCGACGAGGACCGCAACGACATCCGCATCGAGGCCGCGCTCGCCAAGCTGTACGGCTCGGAGATGGGCTGGCTGATGGCCGACGAACTGATGCAGCTTCGCGGCGGTCGCGGGTACGAGACCGCGGCCTCGCTCGCCGCGCGGGGCGAACGCGCGGTGCCCGCCGAACAGGTCCTGCGGGACCTGCGGATCAACCGGATCTTCGAGGGCTCCACGGAGATCATGCGCCTCCTCATCGCCCGCGAGGCCGTCGACGCACACCTGTCGGTGGCGGGCGACCTGATCGCCCCGGACACGCCGCTCCGTGACAAGGCCAGGGCAGGCGCGAAGGCGGGCGGCTTCTACGCCCGTTGGCTGCCCCGACTCGTGACGGGGGCGGGCCAGCTTCCGCGCTCGTACGCGCAGTTCCACCCGCCCGGCCACCGGGACCTCGCCTCACACCTGCGCTACGTGGAGCGCTGTGCGCGCAAACTGGCCCGCTCCACCTTCTACGGCATGTCGCGCTGGCAGGGCCGACTGGAGACGAAACAGGGCTTCCTCGGACGCATCGTCGACATCGGCGCCGAGCTGTTCGCGATGAGCGCTGCGTGCGTACGGGCCGAGCGGCTACGGCTGGACGGGGCGCACGGTGCCGAGGCGTACCGGCTCGCCGACGCCTTCTGCCAGCAATCCCGCGTGCGTGTCGAGGAGTTGTTCGGGCGCTTGTGGAGCAACACCGACGCCCTGGACCGCACGGTGGCCTCAGACGTACTCGGCGGCTCCTACACCTGGGTGGAGGAAGGCATCCTCGACCCCAGCGGCGAGGGCCCCTGGATCGCCGACGCGACACCAGGGCCCGCCCGCGTACCCACCGTCCACCGCCCCGTCCGCTGACGAGCCACCCCGCCGCCCGCCCTGCCCCGCGCAGGCCGACTGCACCGCGCTACGCCGCACAGCAGTACGCCGTACCCCGGCGCCGCCCGGCACACGCGGCCGAACGGGGCCACCACGAAGAAGTGCAGCCCGCCCCACGGAGTCGCGTACGCAGCGCCGGGCCGGCCATTCCGCCCGCCCCCATGCGCCGTGCCGCTTCGCCACACACAGACCACCCGCGGCACCATCCGGCCGGAGCACGGAGCACGGAGCACGGAGCACGGAGCACGGAGCACGGAGCACGGAGCACGGAGCACGGAGCGATGATCCCCTCCGGGGGCACGGGGCACGGGGCACGGGGCACGGGGCACGGAGCCCCGCCCCACCGGCACCGCTGGGCCCGTCACCGGGCCCCAGCACCGCACGGCGCGCGCGGTCCCGCGAGGCGGTCCCGAGGAGGCCGACCCGCTCCGCGCCGCAGCGGCCCCCGGTTCGCCCCGACCCCGCTATGGCAGAGTCCTACTAGGGGTGCGCCCCCCAAATCCCGCGGTGGAGCGGCCACAATGGGGGGATGACGGACTCCCTCGCCTCGCCGCACCAGCCCTTCGCCGCTGCCATCGACGCCTCCGCAGCCCCGGAGGCCCCGCGCACCATCGTGATTCTCGGCTCAACGGGTTCGATCGGAACCCAGGCCATCGACGTGGTGCTGCGCAATCCCGACCGGTTCCAGGTCACGGGGCTGTCCGCTGCCGGTGGGCGGGTGGAGCTGCTCGCGGAGCAGGCGCACCAGTTGCGGGTCCGTACGGTCGCCGTCGCGCGGCAGGACGTCGTGCCCGCGCTCCGTGAGGCGCTGCGGGCGCGGTACGGAGCCGAGCCGCTGCCCGAGATCCTCGCGGGGCCCGACGCGGCCACCGAGCTCGCGGGCAGCGAGTGCCACTCCGTACTCAACGGCATCACCGGTTCGATCGGGCTCGCCCCGACGCTGGCCGCCCTGGAGGCCGGCAGCGTGCTCATCCTCGCGAACAAGGAGTCCTTGATCGTCGGCGGGCCGTTGGTCAAGGCCGTGGCCAAGCCGGGCCAGATCGTCCCGGTCGACTCGGAGCACTCGGCGCTCTTCCAGGCCCTGATGGGCGGCACCCCGGCCGAGGTGCGCAAGCTGGTCGTCACGGCCAGCGGCGGCCCCTTCCGCGGGCGCAGCCGGGAGGAACTGACCGCCGTCACGCCCCGCCAGGCGCTCGCCCACCCCACCTGGGACATGGGCCCGGTCGTCACCATCAACTCGGCGACCCTGGTCAACAAGGGCCTTGAGGTCATCGAGGCGCACCTGCTGTTCGACATCCCCTTCGACCGCATCGAGGTCGTCGTCCACCCGCAGTCGTACGTGCACTCCATGGTCGAGTTCACCGATGGTTCGACACTCGCCCAGGTCAGCCCGCCCGACATGCGCATGCCGATCGCGCTCGGCCTGGGATGGCCGGACCGGGTGCCGGACGCCGCGCCGGGCTGCGACTGGACGAAGGCGTCGACGTGGGAGTTCTTCCCGCTCGACACGGAGGCGTTCCCCTCCGTTGCCCTGGCGCGCCACGTGGGCGACCTGGGCGGCACCGCGCCCGCCGTGTTCAACGCGGCGAACGAGGAATGCGTGGACGCGTTCCTGGCCGAGCGACTGCCCTTCACCGGGATCGTGGACACGGTGGCCGCCGTGGTCTCCGAAGGACTGGCCTCAGGCGCCGTGAAAAAGCGCCATGATGGAACCTCGCTGTCGGTGACTGACGTCCTCGAAGCGGAGACATGGGCGCGCGCCCGCGCCCGGGAACTGGCCGCACGGGCGGCGAAGGCAACATCGGAGGTACGCGCATGACGACCTGGATGACGATTCTTGGGATAATCGTCTTCGTCGTCGGCCTGCTCTTCTCCATCGCCTGGCACGAGCTGGGACACCTCTCGACCGCCAAGCTGTTCGGCATCCGGGTACCGGAGTACATGGTCGGTTTCGGGCCGACGATCTTCTCGCGCAAGAAGGGCGAGACGGAGTACGGCATCAAGGCCATCCCGCTCGGCGGCTACATCCGCATGATCGGCATGTTCCCGCCCGGCGACGACGGCAAGGTCACGGCGCGCTCCACCTCGCCGTGGCGGAGCATGGTCGAGGACGCCAGGTCGGCCGCGTACGAGGAGCTCCAGCCGGGCGACGAGAAGCGGTTGTTCTACACGCGCAAGCCGTGGAAGCGCGTGATCGTCATGTTCGCCGGGCCGTTCATGAACCTGGTACTCGCCGTGGTGATCTTCATCGGTGTGATGATGACCTTCGGCGTCAACACCCAGACCACCACCGTCGGCTCCGTCTCCGAGTGCGTGATCCCCGCCTCGGCCAACACGGACACGTGTCCGAAGGGCGCCAAGGACTCCCCGGCCAAGGCGGCGGGACTCGAGCCCGGCGACAAGATCGTGGCGTTCAACGGTCAGCCGACACCCGACTGGCAGACGCTCCAGCGTGACATCCGCGACACCACGGGGCCCGCCACCATCACCGTGGAGCGGGACGGGGCACACAAGACGCTGCAGGCCGACCTCATCAAGAACAAGGTCGCCAAGTCGGACGGTGACGGCGGCTACGTGAGGGACGAGTACGTCACCGCGGGCTTCCTCGGCTTCGCGCCCGCCACGGGCGTCGTCCAGCAGTCCTTCGGCGAGTCCGTCGAGCGCATGGGCGACATGGTGGAATCCGGCGTCGAGTCGCTGGTGGCGCTGCCGTCCAAGATCCCCGACCTGTGGAACGCCGCCTTCGGCGACGCCGAGCGCGAGCCCGACTCGCCGATGGGCGTGGTGGGCGCCGCACGCGTCGGCGGCGAGGTGTTCAACCTCGACATTCCGCCGGAGCAACAGGTCGCCACGATGCTGTTCCTGGTGGCGGGCTTCAACCTCTCGCTGTTCCTGTTCAACATGCTGCCGCTGCTGCCACTGGACGGCGGACACATCGCGGGCGCGCTGTGGGAGTCCGTACGGCGCAAGACGGCGCGCGTCTTCCGCCGCCCCGACCCGGGCCCCTTCGACGTCGCCAAGCTCATGCCGGTCGCGTACGTCGTCGCCGGAATCTTCATCTGCTTCACCCTGCTGGTCCTCATCGCCGACGTGGTGAACCCCGTACGCATCACCTGACGCCGCTCGGGGCGGCGCCAGCGAGACGCGCCGCCCCGCGCGCGGGTACGTCACCAGGCCGTCACCGGTGCCCCGCGTGCTGAGCTTCTGGCCCAGCCGAATGCCGGCTCCGTAGGCCGCTGCGGGACGGAGGCCGGCCGCGGGCTCCGTCGCGACCGTTGGGATCGCTGGAACGGGGCCACGATGGCGTGACGACGACCCAGGGCAACCGCGCCGCCGCCTGCTCCGTACGACGTGACATGCGTCCCACATCGCCGACTCGGTCGCTCACCGTAACGACTCGCGTGCGTGTGGTAATGAGGCGAGTTTGGCGTAGCGCGCCACGATCTCTGGCGGCACGACGGTTCGGTACGGAGCTGCGCAACCACGCCGCCACGGGGCGCGCTGTTCGCTCCTGCCGCGTGCGGAGGCGCCCCTGGGGCTGGCCTACGGGGCGGCGAGCGTGCGGGAACGGGGGCCGCCGGCCGTCGGCGCCGTGGCGGGTGGTGCGGAGCGTTGATCTTTCGGCTGGCTGACGTACGTGCCACGAAGGAGCGAAGTTCTGGCATGGCGTATTCGTCCGCCTATCACCGATCGTGTGAGGTTAGAGGCTGGGTGCGCTGTGTCCGTGTCGGGTGCCGTAATCTCGAAGACCGGAGCCCGCCGATCTCGGGACCTCGTTACACACCTTGGGGTTGCTCGCCAGATGACTGCGATTTCGCTTGGAATGCCGTCCGTTCCGACCAAGCTTGCTGACCGTAGGGTGAGCCGCCAGATTCAGGTGGGCTCGGTGCCTGTCGGGGGTGATGCCCCGGTGTCCGTGCAGTCGATGACGACGACGTTGACCGCGGATGTGAACGCGACGTTGCAGCAGATCGCGGAGTTGACGGCGTCGGGTTGCCAGATCGTGCGGGTGGCGTGTCCGTCGCAGGATGACGCGGAGGCGTTGCCGGCGATCGCGAAGAAGTCGCAGATCCCGGTGATCGCTGATATTCACTTCCAGCCGAAGTACGTGTTCGCGGCGATCGATGCCGGGTGTGCGGCGGTGCGGGTGAATCCGGGGAACATCCGGCAGTTCGATGACAAGGTGAAGGAGATCGCGAAGGCGGCCTCGGATGCGGGGGTGCCGATTCGGATCGGGGTCAACGCGGGGTCGTTGGACAAGCGGTTGTTGGCGAAGTACGGCAAGGCCACGCCGGAGGCGTTGGTGGAGTCGGCGTTGTGGGAGTGCTCGTTGTTCGAGGAGCACGGGTTTCGGGACATCAAGATCTCGGTGAAGCACAACGATCCGGTGGTGATGGTCAACGCCTACCGCTTGTTGGCGGCGCGGTGTGACTATCCGTTGCATCTGGGTGTGACGGAGGCGGGTCCGGCGTTCCAGGGGACGATCAAGTCGGCTGTGGCGTTTGGTGCGTTGTTGGCGGAGGGGATCGGGGACACGATTCGGGTGTCGTTGTCGGCGCCGCCGGCGGAGGAGGTCAAGGTCGGTCTTCAGATTCTGGAGTCGTTGAACTTGAAGCCGCGTCGGTTGGAGATCGTGTCGTGTCCGTCGTGTGGGCGGGCGCAGGTGGATGTGTACAAGCTGGCTGATGAGGTGACGGCTGGGCTTGAGGGGATGGAGGTGCCGCTGCGGGTGGCGGTGATGGGGTGTGTGGTCAATGGTCCTGGTGAGGCGCGTGAGGCGGATCTGGGTGTGGCTTCGGGGAATGGGAAGGGGCAGATCTTCGTGAAGGGTGAGGTCATCAAGACCGTGCCGGAGTCGAAGATCGTGGAGACCCTGATCGACGAGGCCATGAAGATCGCCGAAGAGATGGAGAAGGCCGGCGTCGCCTCCGGCGAACCCGAGGTGTCCGTCAGCTGACGTTGGCCGGTCGTTGCCTCGTTCACGGTTGCGGGGGTGCGGCGCGGGGGAGCGAGGTACAGTGCGGAAACCGAGTCCCCTGTGGCCCGCAGGCCCGCAACCACGAGGCATACCGACACGTGCTGACGACGACCACCACCAGGGTCCTTGAGCCGGGTGAGCTCGATGCGGCGCTCGCCGTCCTCGACCGTGACCCGGTGGCCAATGCCTTCGTTGCCGCACGGGTCCAGACGGCAGGTCTGGACCCGTGGCGGCTCGGCGGCGAGATGTGGGGTTGGTACGCCGACGGACGGCTGGAATCGCTGTGCTACGCCGGGGCCAACCTCGTTCCCATCTGCGCCACCCCCGACGCCGTGCGCGCCTTCGCCGACCGCGCGCGCCGCTCCGGGCGCCGCTGCTCCTCGATCGTCGGGCCCGCCGAGCCCACCGCTGACCTCTGGTCCCTGCTGGAACCGAGCTGGGGCCCGGCTCGCGAGGTGCGCAGCCACCAGCCGCTGATGATCACCACGTCGATGCCGACGAACGTCACCCCCGACCCGTTGGTGCGCCGTGTCCGCAAGGACGAGATGGACGTGATCATGCCCGCCTGTGTGGCCATGTTCACCGAGGAGGTCGGCGTCTCGCCGCTGGCGGGCGACGGCGGCCTGCTCTACCAGGCGCGCGTCGCGGAGCTCGTCGGTTCCGGCCGCTCCTTCGCCCGCGTCGAAGACGGGCAGGTCATCTTCAAGGCCGAGGTCGGCGCCGTCACCCCGCACGCCTGCCAGATCCAGGGCGTCTGGGTCGCCCCCGAGTACCGGGGCCGCGGCCTCTCCGAGACCGGCATGGCCGCCGTACTGAGCTACGCCCTGCGCGAGGTGGCCCCGGTCGTCAGCCTGTACGTCAACGACTACAACGCGGCGGCCCGAGCCGCGTACCGGCGCGTCGGCTTCCGCGAGGTCGGCGCGTTCATGAGCGTCCTGTTCTGACTCCGTCTGGGCCGGCCAGTAGTGTGCCGCTCATGTCGCACCCCGCCGCGGGCCCGCCCCCAGCTCCCCGAGACGTCACCGTCGGGCCACTCGACCTCGCGGCTCGCGTGGACGACGCACTCGCAGTCCAGGCCCTCGCCTTCGGGCTGTCGGACGACGAGATCGGAGTGCGGCGCCACATCGTCCTCCGACACCTCGCGACCCCGGGCGCGCGTGCCCTCGGGGCCACCACCGAGACCGGCCGCCTGGTCGGCTTCGTTTACGGCCTGCCGAACCACCGTTCCTACTGGTGGTCCACGATCGTCGCCCCGTACCTCCGAACCGAGGGCCACGAGGACTGGCTGGACGACTCCTTCGTCATCACCGAACTCCACGTCCATCCGGCCCACCAGAAGCACGGCATCGGCCGGGCACTGATCACCATGCTGACCGACGCGGCCGTCCAGCCCCGCAGCATCCTCTCCGCGATCGACGCGGAGACCCCGGCCCGCGGCCTCTACCGCGACCTGGGCTACCGCGACCTGGCCCGCCCCGTGCACTTCCCGAGCGCGCGGAGCCCGTACGTCGTGATGGGAGCGCACCTGCCGCTGCGGCGGCGGTAGCGCCCGCCGAGGACGCGCGGAGCGTGCCAGACCCCACCGCCGAGCGCTCCGGGGTGGGCGGGGGAGCGCATAGCGCGAACATCGGGCGCGAACCGAGGCCAACACAGACCCCGGGGCGCGGTGTACGGAGCACGGAGCGGCGATCCTGCCTGGGGGCAGGGGGCAGGGGGCAGGGGGCAGGGGGCAGGGGGCACGGGGCACGGGGCACGGGGCACCACCCCCCCGGCACGGGGCCGGGGCCACGGGGGGGCGATGACCCCGACCGGGGGCTCGGGGCGGCGGCTCGTTTCCTCGGTGTGACCCGCGGCGGCTAACCTCTCGCTCACCGCACCTCGCACGCAGGAGATCCCCATGGCCCATGCCGTCAACGTCCAGCGCATGTCCACGATGCTGCTCAAGACACTGCGCGACGACCCGGCTGACGCCGAGACCGCCAGCCACAAGCTGCTCGTCCGCGCCGGGTACGTCCGCCGCACGGCGGCGGGAATCTGGAGCTGGCTGCCGCTCGGCAAGCGCGTGCTGGACAACGTTTCGCGCATCGTGCGCGAGGAGATGGACGCGATCGGCGCGCAGGAGGTGCTGCTGCCCGCGCTGCTGCCGCGGGAGGCGTACGAGACGAGTGGGCGCTGGGACGAGTACGGCGACCTGCTCTTCAGGCTCAAGGACCGCAAGGGCGCCGACTACCTCCTCGGCCCCACCCACGAGGAGATCTTCACCCTCACCGTCAAGGACCAGTGCACGTCGTACAAGGACCTGCCGGTGATCGTCTACCAGATCCAGACGAAGTACCGGGACGAGGCCAGGCCGCGCTCGGGCGTGCTGCGGGGGCGCGAGTTCCAGATGAAGGACTCGTACTCCTTCGACGTCACGGACGAGGGTCTGGCCGAGTCGTACCGGCTGCACCGTGACGCGTACACCCGCATCTTCGAGCGCCTGGGCCTGGACTACCGGATCGTGTCGGCGGTCTCCGGGGCGATGGGCGGTTCGGCGTCGGAGGAGTTCCTGGCGCCGGCGGCGGCCGGTGAGGACACGTTCGTGGACTGCCCCGCCTGCGACTACGCGGCCAACACGGAGGCCGTCACCTTCGCGGCACCGTCGGCCGGAGACGGGGCGGCGCACGGCCCCGTCGAGGAGTTGGACACGCCCGACACGCCCACCATCGAGACCCTGGCCCTGCACCTCGGGGTGTCCGCCTCCGCGACGCTCAAGAACCTGTTGGTCAAGGTGGACGGCGAGATCGTCGCCGTCGGAGTGCCGGGCGACCGCGAGGTGGACCTCGGCAAGCTGGGCGAGCACCTGGCCCCGGCGACCGTCGAACTGGTCACGGCCGAGGACTTCACCGACCGGCCCGACCTGGTGCGCGGGTACGTCGGCCCGCAGGGCATGGCGGGCAAGGCGTTCCGCTACATCGCCGACCCGCGGGTCGCCCCGGGCACGGCTTGGATCACCGGCGCCAACAAGGCCGACACCCACGCTCGGAACGTCGTCTGCGGCCGGGACTTCGAGGTGGACGAGTACCTGGACGTGGTCGTCGTCGAGCCGGGCGACCCGTGCCCCGCCTGCGGCGCCGGCATCACACTCGACCGCGCCATCGAGATCGGCCACATCTTCCAGCTCGGACGCAAGTACGCCGACGCCTTCGAACTGGACGTGCTCGGCCAGCAGGGCAAGCCGGTGCGGGTCACCATGGGGTCGTACGGCATCGGCGTCTCGCGCGCCGTGGCGGCGCTCGCGGAGCAGACCCACGACGGGGCGGGGCTGTGCTGGCCGCGCGAGGTGGCGCCGGCTGACGTGCACATCGTCGCGGCGGGCAAGGCCCTGCAGAACGAACTCGCGCTCGAACTCGCCGAGCGACTGGGCGGCGCTGGCGTACGGGTGCTCGTTGACGACCGGGCCGGGGTGTCGCCCGGCGTGAAGTTCACGGACGCAGAGCTCATCGGCGTGCCGACCATCCTGGTCGTCGGGCGCGGGGCGGCGAACGGCGTGGTCGAGTTGAAGGACCGGCGGTCGGGCGAGCGTGAGGAGCTTGCCATCGACGAGGCGGTAGCCCGCCTCACCGCGTAACGGCGCCGAACGGCCCGCCGCCCGCGGGGCTCCCCGCCCCGCGCCGGCTGGCCCGCCCCGTGCGCTCTGTCTCGCTCGGCCCCGTGCTCCGTCGTGCCCCGTGCTCCGTACCCGCAGCGGGCACGGAGCACGGGGCACGGAGCGGTGGAGGTACGGAGCGGGAGGCTGCTACAGCCAACCCGCGAACTCCAGCAACAGCTCCCCTTCGTCGCGCTCGCCCCGGGACAGACGCCGTACGCCGGCGGCTACGGAGCGGAACAGCGCCCAGCCGCGCAGGCGGTCCCGGTCCAGCTCCAGCGAGTCGGCGAGCTTGTTGACGCGTCGGCGGGCGGCGTTGGAGGCGCCGGGGAGTGCGATCAGGGTGTCGAGACGGTCCCGAGCCAGCCAGGCCAGGTCGTACGCGCGCTCTCCGACCACCGGTTCGGGCGCGATCGCGAGCCACGGGGCCCGATCGCCGGCGAGTACCTTGCCCTGCCGGTAGGCGCCGTGCAGCAGCAGCGTCTCGGACGAAGTGGCGACGAGTTCGGCGTGCACCGCGAGGGCTTCGTCGATCAGTGGCCCGACGTCGGCCGCCCAGGGCTGGTCGCGTGCTGCGCGTAGCGCCGCGGCCTGGTCGGCCGTGTGGTCGGAGACGGACGGGAACGCATGCCCCGTCGGCGGCGGCACCCACAAGCGCCGAACCGTTTCGGCCGCCTCCAGCATGGACTTCGGCTCCGGGAGGGAGCGCAGACTCACCTCGCCGTGCAGCCGTTCGAGCAGCAGAGCGCCCTCGGGGCACTCGCTCCGCAGGACCCGCACGGCGCCGGAGCCGCCCCAGTGGGTGAGTGCGGCGCCCTCGCGCTCCACGCGCTCCGTGTTCGCGCCGAGTTTCAGCACGGCCGGGGACCCGTCGGCCTGGTGCACCAGCACCAGCAGGCTCCCGCGGCCACCCGGTGCCCAGACCCGTTCGACGGTCAGCTTCCAGCGGTCGAGCAGGCCCTCGACGCGCTCGGGCACGGTCGCCAGCCAGGCCCGGCCCGCCGCGCCGTGTTCGGCCTGAACAGCGCGGACCAGGCGTTGCGGCGGTTCCACCGGAACCCCCGTGGGCTCCGAATCGCCCTCGTGCGGTGCTGTTGCCATTCCCGAGCTGTCCCTTTCCGTTACCTGGCGGTACCGCGTGACGAGTACCTGGCGGTGCCGCGTACGAGGGCGCCCCGCCGACCCAGTGCGCCCCGCGACCACGCGGCGACAGTCTGCCCCGCTACGCGGACCGCGCCGTGCACGCGCACCCCACGGACACTCCTGCTCCCGCTCACCGCCGACTAGCCTGCCCCGTGCCCCGTGCCCCGTGCCCCGTGCCCCGTGCCCCGTGCCCCGTGCCCCGTGCCCCGTGCCCCGTGCCCCGTGCCCCGTGCGGGGCGGCGGGGCCGTGGTCCGATGGCGGGCGCGGAGCCGGCGTGCTCCGTGTTCCAGCGGGGCGGGGACGGTCGCTCCGTGCGCCGCGACAGAATGCCCTCACGCGTCCTGGGCCTCGTCGCTCCCACCCGGCCGGAGGCTGCTGAATGGTGCCTCACAACGCGTCGGCTACGTCGCTCGCGGCGGTTGAGGGGGCGCCGCCGGCGGTCCGCTCGGTGAGCCCAGGGAAGGTTACGCTGCTGCCGCGCCAGCGCACCGCCCGCACCGCTGCCTCGCGCAGTGCGGCGGCGGCTTCCCGGCGCGCCCCGCCTTCGGCGGCCCGGACCAGGTCGGCGTAGACGGAGCAGAGTCGGGCTTCGATCTCGCCCGCGAGCCGGGCTGCCGCGGCGGCATCCGGTACGGGGAAGGGCAGGGCGTAGGCAGCCGCGGAACTGACGGGCTCGCCCTTGAGGGATCGCACCTCGCGCTCCAGGGCGTCCCGGCGTGCCCGGTGCGCGGTCAGGCCCTCGCGTGCCTCGGGCAGCCGCTGGTCCTCGATGCGACCACCGACCACGCCGTACCCGTAGACGGCAGCGTGCTCGGCCGCCAGGGCCGCCTGCGTAGCCCGCAGCGTGGGCTCCGCCGGCGCGTCGTGCCCCCGTTCGCGCGCGCTGCCTTCGGCGGCCTTGGCGCTGTCGACGCCTCCGGCCTCCGCCGTACGCTGCCGGGCCCTTCTCATATGGGCGACCTTTCTGCCATGTCCCGTCCGCTGCGCGGTTCGTCTGGTCCCTGCCTTGCGGTGCAGCACGTCAGCCCGTCATCGTCGGGTGCCCCGTGCCCCGTGCCCCGTGCCCCGTGCCCCGTGCCCCGTGCCCCGTGCCCCGTGCCCCGTGCGCGCCGTGGCCACCCGGGCGGTCTCGCACGCCCCACGCCTCACGCCTCGCGCTCACGCGCCCCGCCCCGCGCTCCGTGGCGCACGTACGGTGCGGGCGAGGGACTGGCCGCCCCGGCCCCACCCGACGAGGCGCGCCGCTCCGAGGGCTCATGTGCGGCTCTCCGCCAGCAGGTAGGCGTGAGCCGCGCCGCTGGCGGCTACGGAGGCGAGGAGCCGGGCGAGTTCGGGTGAGGCGGTGGCGAGAGCCGTCGTGCGCGCGTCCGCCGTCCGGCGCTCCGCCGTGGCCAGTGCGGTCAGCGCCTTGCGGGCGTCCCGGGGCACCTCGACGGTGCGGCGCGGGCCGCTGCCTTCGTGAGTGGCCGAGGGAGACGCGGAAGCCGACGGCGGGGGCGAGCCGAACGCCTCGGCGTGTCGAGCCACTTCGCTACGGAGCGGGCGGAGCCGGTTGGCCAGGGCGGGGTGTGTCGCGATGGTCGCGTCGTAGTGGGCGAGCAGGGTGAGCGAACCCCGGGCCGCCTCGCTGCGCACGCGTTCGTCGGCCGAGGCGCGTCCGTCCGAGTCGGCCCCGTCGCCGGCGCTGTCGGTGCAGCCGGTCAGCAACGCCCCGACGCCGGCGGCTCCGACCGAGCCGCCGGCGAGAGCGAGCAGGCTGCGTCTGCGCGGCCCCGTGGGGCCTGACGCTGTTCTCGTGAGCGGCACGTTCCTCATCCCCTGCTCGTGATCACCGCAGGCGAGCGTACCCATCACACGCGTCGGAGTGGCGCTGCCCCCGCCGCGGGCCGCCCCGTACGGCCCGTGCCACGAGGACGGGGCGCGACGCGACTGCCGAATCGTCAGCCCGTCGCCGGAACAGCTAGGCTTTGGTCTGACACGCGACGTTCCCACAACAGCACACGCGGCCGAGGAGTCACCCGGATGAGCACCACCCAGAGCGAGAGGCTGCGCGGACTGCTGACACCGCTTGTCAGCGCGCGGGACCTGGATCTGGAAGAGATCGAGGTGACCCCGGCCGGGAAGCGGCGCGTGCTCCGTATCGTGGTGGACTCCGACGACGGCGTGCAGTTGGACGCGTGTGCGGAGTTGAGCCGAGCGGTCTCGCAGACCCTCGATGAAACGGACGTCATGGGCGGCGCACCGTACGTCCTTGAGGTCACCTCGCCCGGTGCCGACCGGCCGTTGACCGAGCCGCGCCACTACCGCCGCGCCACAGGCCGCCTCATGAAGGCACAGCTCGTCGAGGGCGGGGAGCTGCTCGCCCGGATCGTCGCGGTTGACGACGACGGACTCGACCTGGAGGTCCCGGGTGTGAAGGGTCGCAAGCCCACGGAGCGCCGTCTTGCCTTCAGCGAGATCTCCAAGGCACGAGTGGAGATCGAGTTCAATCGCAAGGCCAGTGAGAAGCAGAACGACGAGAGCCAAGAGGAGGCGTAGCCGTGGACATCGACATGAGTGCCCTGCGGGGTCTGGTGCGGGAGAAGGAGATTTCGTTCGACCTGCTGGTCGAGGCGATCGAGGCGGCCCTCCTCATCGCGTACCACCGCACCGAGGGCAGCCGCCGGCAGGCGCGCGTTGAGCTGGATCGACAGACCGGTCACGTGACGGTGTGGGCGAAGGAGGACGCCGCCGACCTGGAAGACGCCCAGGAGGGCGCCGAGCCCCAGGAGTTCGACGACACGCCCTCCGGGTTCGGCCGGATCGCCGCGACGACCGCCAAGCAGGTCATCCTGCAGCGCCTGCGGGACGCCGAGGAAGAGGTGACCTTCGGCGAGTACGCGGGGCGCGAGGGCGATGTCGTCGCGGGCATCGTCCAGCAGGGCAAGGACCCCAAGAACGTCCTGGTGGACATCGGCAAGCTGGAGGCCATCCTGCCGGTGCAGGAGCAGGTCCCCGGCGAGGAGTACACCCACGGCACCCGCCTGCGCACCTACGTCGTTCGGGTGGCCAAGGGCGTGCGCGGCCCGTCGGTCACGCTCTCGCGGACCCACCCCAACCTGGTGCGCAAACTCTTCGCGCTGGAGGTGCCGGAGATCGCCGACGGCTCGGTGGAGATCGCGGCCATCGCGCGTGAGGCGGGGCACCGTACGAAGATCGCCGTACGCTCCACCCGCTCCGGTCTCAACGCCAAGGGCGCCTGCATCGGCCCGATGGGCGGGCGGGTGCGCAACGTCATGGCCGAGCTGCACGGCGAGAAGATCGACATCGTCGACTGGTCGGACGACCCGGCCGAACTCGTGGCCAACGCGCTGTCGCCGGCCCGGGTTAGCAAGGTGGAGGTCGTGGACCTGTCGGCGCGCTCCGCGCGCGTGACGGTGCCGGACTACCAGCTCTCGCTCGCCATCGGCAAGGAGGGCCAGAACGCTCGCCTCGCCGCGCGTCTCACGGGTTGGCGCATCGACATCCGCCCCGACACCGAGCAGCAGCCGGCCGGCCAGAACTGAGCCCCGTGCCCGCGACTGCGCGGGGTACTGAGCGCGCGGGGCCCGTACGGAGGCCGCGGGCCCGCGCGGGGGCGTACGAGCTTGTACGGGTAGCGCACGGCGCACGCCGCTCGTGTGTCATGCGCCACGGAGCGGGCCGGCTGGCGCACTGATACCGAACGCTCCGCTGCCGTGGCGGGGCCGGTGTGGAACGTAGCGCCGGTGCGTACGGCGCAGACACTGGAGGGCAAGCCCCGGAACCGAGGCCGCCAGCCAACGGCAGCGGAGCAAGTCCGGCCCCGCTCGCGGGCCCGCGAGCGAGCGCCCCTCCGGGAGTCATCCGTCACGTTCGCCGAGTGGGCCGCCTGGCGAAGCCAGTGGCCCGCAAGGTCAGCGGCCAGCGGGCGTGAGCGGGGCGGAGCGCTGGGCGGGGCGCCCCAGCGTCGCGTCACCGCGTGACGATCCTCCGCACGGGCCCCGCCAAGAGCGTGGAGCCCGAGGCCCCGGCACCTCTTGGAGCCCCGGGGCCCGCCACCCCTGAGACATGCGGCACCCGCCGCCCACCTTCCTCCGCACCGCGGCACCATCCCGCCGGAGCACGGAGCACGGAGCACGGAGCACGGAGCACGGAGCACGGAGCACGGAGCACGGAGCACGGAGCACGGAGCACGGAGCACGGAGCACGGAGCACGGAGCGGTGATCCTCGCCGGGGGCACGGGGCACGGGGCACGGGGCACGGGGCACGGGGCACGGGGCACGGGGCACGGGGCACCGGCCGTGTCTGGTGGGCGCGGGGTGTCGCACACTGTGCGGCACCGCGAACGCGGAGTCGTCGTCGAGCGGGCGATGGGCTCAGTGAAGCGGCATAACGACGACCGTTCGATCGTTGCCCTAAACGGGTGGGGTCGACGCGGGGAGGTAGACTAAAACAGTGTCTGGCCGGACGCGCGTCAGCGCATGCCCTGAACGAACCTGTGTGGGATGTCGGGAGCGTGCGGAAAAGGGCGATCTACTGCGCATCGTGATGGTCGAGGGCGACTGTGTCCCCGATCAGCGCGGTACGCTGCCCGGCCGGGGTGCGTATGTGCACCCGACACTGGTCTGTCACGACCTGGCGGTTCGCCGCCGGGCGTTTCCCAGGGCCTTCCGGGCCCAGGGCCCGCTCGACACGACCGCTTTGCGGAGCTACGTCGAGCAGGTAACACCGTAAGAGTTGGAAGAACGGCACGGGACACCGTGCGGTCAGGTACCTCGCGAGTTGGAAGTAGGTCGAGATTGCGATGAGCACTCGATGAGTACGCGATGAGTACGCCCATGAAGTAGCGACGGTCCGGCGGTGAACCCCGGACCTAAAAGGAGCGATGTGGCTAAGGTCCGGGTATACGAACTCGCTAAGGAGTTCGGCGTCGAGAGCAAGGTCGTCATGGCCAAGCTCACTGAACTCGGTGAATTCGTACGTTCAGCGTCCTCGACGATCGAGGCGCCGGTTGTGCGCAAGTTGACTGACGCTTTCCAGCAGGGCAACGGTTCCGGCCGTTCCGCTGGCAAGCCCGCGGCGCCGCGCAAGGCGTCGCCCGCCAAGCCGTCTGCGCCGTCTCCGCAGGCGGCCCGTCCCGCTGCCCCGAAGGCCCCGGCGCCCGGCCCCAAGCCGGCGTCGAGCGGTCCCGCGGGCGGCACTGGTGCGGCCCCCACGCCGGGTCCGCGCCCCACTCCGGGCCCGAAGAGCCCGGCGCCGACGCCGGCCCCGGCTCCGCGCCCCGGCCCCGCCCCGGCGGCGCCGTCCGCGCCGGCGCAGCCCGAGTTCACCGCGCCCCCCGCGGCTCCGGCCGCATCGCCCAGGCCCAGTGGCGCCAAGCCCGGCGCGACGCCGGGTCCGCGTCCCAGCGCCCGTCCCACCACGCCCGGTCAGGGCGGCGGCCAGGGTCAGGGTGGCGGGCGCTCCGGCGCGCCGCGTCCCGGCGGCCAGGGTGGCGCCCCGCGTCCGGGCGGGCGTCCCTCCGGCCCGCGTCCGGGGAACAACCCCTTCACCTCCGGCGGCAGCACCGGCATGTCCCGCCCGCAGGCGCCCCGTCCGGGTGGCCCGCGGCCCGGCCCCGGTGGTCAGAGCCAGGGTGGTCCGCGTCCGCAGGGTGGCGGCCAGGGCGGTCACGCCGGCCCGCGTCCCGGTCCGAGCGGCGCCCGTCCGAGCCCCGGCTCGATGCCCCGTCCGCAGAGCGGCCCCGGCGGCGCCCCGCGTCCCGGTGGCGGCCCTGGTGGCCCCGGCGGTAACCGTCCGAACCCCGGCATGATGCCGCAGCGTCCGGCCGCGGGTCCGCGTCCGGGCCCGGGTGGCGGCGGTCGCGGCCCCGGTGGCGCTGGTCGCCCCGGTGGTGGCGGTGGCGCTGGTCGTCCCGGTGGCGGCGGCGGTTTCGCCGGTCGTCCCGGTGGTGGCGGTGGCGGCGGTCGTCCCGGTGGCGGCGGTGGCTTCGCCGGTCGTCCCGGTGGCGGTGGCGGCGGCTTCGGTGGCCGTCCCGGCTTCGGTGGTCGTCCCGGTGGTCCGGGTGCACGTGGTGGCACGCAGGGCGCGTTCGGCCGTCCCGGTGGTCCGGCGCGTCGTGGTCGCAAGTCGAAGCGGCAGCGGCGCCAGGAGTACGAGGCCATGCAGGCCCCGTCGGTCGGCGGCGTGATGCTGCCGCGCGGCAACGGACAGACCGTCCGCCTGTCGCGTGGTGCCTCGCTCACCGACTTCGCGGAGAAGATCAACGCCAACCCGGCGTCGCTCGTCGCCGTGATGCTCAACCTCGGCGAGATGGTCACCGCGACCCAGTCGGTCTCCGACGAGACGCTTCAGCTCCTCGCCGACGAGATGAACTACAACGTCGAGATCGTCAGCCCGGAGGAGGAGGACCGCGAGCTGCTCGAGTCCTTCGACATCGAGTTCGGCGAGAACGAGGGCGGCGAGGACATGCTCGTCGCGCGTCCGCCGGTGGTGACCGTCATGGGTCACGTCGACCACGGTAAGACGCGACTGCTCGACGCGATCCGCAAGACCAACGTGGTCGCGGGCGAGGCCGGTGGCATCACCCAGCACATCGGTGCGTACCAGGTCTCGACCGAGGTCAACAACGAAGAGCGCAAGATCACCTTCATCGACACCCCGGGTCACGAGGCATTCACCGCCATGCGTGCCCGTGGTGCGAAGTCGACGGACATCGCGATCCTCGTGGTGGCCGCCAACGACGGTGTGATGCCGCAGACGATCGAGGCGCTCAACCACGCCAAGGCGGCCGACGTGCCGATCGTGGTCGCGGTGAACAAGATCGACGTCGAGGGTGCCGACCCGACCAAGGTGCGCGGTCAGCTCACCGAGTTCGGTCTGGTGGCCGAGGAGTACGGCGGCGACACCATGTTCGTCGACATCTCCGCGCGCCAGGGTCTGAACATCGACCAGCTCCTGGAGGCGGTCGTCCTCACCGCCGACGCCTCGCTCGACCTGCGCGCCAACGCGGAGCAGGACGCGCAGGGCATCGCGATCGAGGCCCACCTCGACCGCGGCCGTGGCGCCGTGGCCACCGTGCTGGTCCAGCGCGGCACGCTGCGGGTCGGCGACACGATGGTGGCGGGCGACGCGTACGGCAGGGTCCGGGCGATGCTCGACGACACCGGCGCCCAGCTCGAAGAGGCCGGCCCCTCGACCCCGGTCCTGGTGCTCGGTCTGACCAACGTGCCGGGCGCGGGCGACAACTTCCTGGTTGTCGACGAGGACCGGACGGCTCGGCAGATCGCCGAGAAGCGTGCGGCCCGCGAGCGCAACGCCGCGTTCGCCAAGCGCACCCGCCGGGTCTCCCTGGAGGACCTGGACAAGGTGCTCAAGGCCGGCGAGGTGCAGCAGCTCAACCTCATCATCAAGGGCGACGCGTCCGGTTCGGTCGAGGCCCTGGAGTCCTCGCTGCTCCAGCTCGACGTCGGCGAAGAGGTGGACCTGCGCATCCTGCACCGCGGTGTGGGTGCGGTCACCGAGACCGACATCGACCTGGCGGCGGGTTCGGACGCCATCGTCATCGGCTTCAACGTGCGGGCCGAAGGCCGCGCCACGTCGGCGGCCGAGCGCGAGGGTGTCGACGTCCGGTACTACTCGGTCATCTACCAGGTGATCGAGGAGATCGAGGCGGCCCTCAAGGGCATGCTCAAGCCGGAGTACGAAGAGGTCGAGCTCGGCACGGCGGAGATCCGCGAGGTCTTCCGCTCCTCCAAGCTCGGCAACATCGCCGGTGTCCTCATCCGCTCCGGCGAGGTCAAGCGCAACACCAAGGCACGCCTGCTGCGCGACGGCAAGGTCGTGGCGGAGAACCTCAACATCGAGGGCCTGCGCCGCTTCAAGGACGACGTCACCGAGATCCGCGAAGGGTTCGAGGGTGGTATCAACCTCGGCAACTTCAACGACATCAAGGTCGACGACGTCATCGCGACGTACGAGATGCGGGAGAAGCCGCGCGGCTGATCTCGTCTGACCCGTAACGGTCCGGGGCCGGTCGGCCGGGCCCCCTCCGCCGCTGGTGACAGCGGGGGAGGGGAAATCCCGTCGATCGGCCTCGGCCGTTGCGTGTACGGTTCTGGTGTCCCTGCCAAGCAGTGGCGGGGAGCTACCCCGAACCGGCGGGTTAACCGGACAGACATGTATGTAGGGACCTTGTCCTTCGATCTGCTCCTCGGCGACGTACGGTCGTTGAAGGAGAAGCGCTCCGTCGTCCGACCGATCGTCGCCGAGCTCTACCGCAAGTACGCGGTGAGCGTGGCGGAGGTCGGCGACCAGGACCTCTACCGCAGGGCCGAGATCGGCCTGGCGGCGGTCTCCGGGGACACGGGGCACCTCGCGGACGTGCTCGACCGGTGCGAACGCTGGGTCGCCGCTCGCCCCGAAGTGGAGCTGCTGTCAGTCCGACGGCGGTACCACGGCGACGACGACTGACCGTGCCGACGGGGCGCCGCCCGACCTCTCCGCGGCCCCGTGGCGGGCCGCGGGCGGGGCCACGGCTGGCGGTGGTCCCGCGACGGCGCGGGGCGCCACGGCGCCGCGTC
This sequence comes from Streptomyces sp. MGP-BFMKR1, assembly GCF_057766585.1. Taxonomy (NCBI): domain Bacteria; kingdom Bacillati; phylum Actinomycetota; class Actinomycetes; order Kitasatosporales; family Streptomycetaceae; genus Streptomyces; species Streptomyces sp. MGP-BFMKR1. The sequence goes on along the minus strand of NZ_CM173408.1, from coordinate 2,100,969 downwards.
CGACGACTTGATACGTGAACCGAAGAAGAGAGAAGAAGACGCATGACCGACACCGCGCGGGCACGCAAGCTGGCTGACCGCATCCGGGTCGTGGTCGCGGAGACCCTGCAGCGACGCATCAAGGACCCGCGGCTGGGCTACGTGACGATCACGGACACCCGGGTCACCGGTGACCTGCGGGAGGCGACTGTCTTCTACACGGTCTTCGGCGACGAGGAGGAGCGGACCGCGTCGGCCGCGGCGCTGGAGAGCGCCAAGGGCGTGCTGCGCTCCGAGGTGGGCCGCCAGACCGGCGTCCGTTTCACCCCCACCCTGACGTTCGTCCCGGACGCGCTGCCCGACAACGCCCGCACCATCGACGACCTGCTCGCCAAGGCGAAGGCGGCCGACGCGCAGGTACGCGAGGCGTCCGAGGGCGCCGCGTACGCCGGCGACGCCGACCCGTACCGCAAGCCGGACGAGGACGACGAGGCCACCGAGCCCGAGACCGGCAGCGAGGGCACCACACAGGCATGAAGCGCAAGGGAACCGGTCCGGACGGACTGGTGATCGTGGACAAGCCGGCCGGCTTCACCTCGCACGACGTCGTGGCCAAGCTGCGCCGCTTCGCGGGGACGCGCCGGGTCGGACACGCCGGGACGCTCGATCCCATGGCGACCGGCGTGCTGGTCATCGGCGTGGAGAAGGCGACCCGCCTCCTCGGCCACCTGGCGCTCACCGAGAAGGAGTACGCGGCGACGATCAGGCTCGGCCAGAGCACCGTCACCGACGACGCCGAGGGCGAGATCACCGCGTCCGCCAGCGTCGACGGCCTGGAGCGGGCGGCCATCGACGCCGGCGTGGCCAAGCTGACCGGCGACATCCAGCAGGTCCCGTCCAAGGTCAGCGCCATCAAGATCGACGGCAAGCGGTCGTACTCGCGGGTGCGGGAGGGCGAGGAGTTCGAGATCCCGGCCCGCCCCGTCACGGTCTCGACCTTCGACGTGCACGAGGTGCGCGAGGCGGTCGCCGCCGACGGCGCGCGCGTCGTGGACCTCGACGTCACGGTGGTGTGCTCCTCGGGCACGTACATCCGCGCGCTCGCCCGCGACCTGGGCACCGACCTCGGCACCGGGGGCCACCTCACCGCGCTGCGTCGCACCCGGGTCGGCCCCTACGGCCTGGACGGGGCGCACTCCCTGGAGGAGCTCGAGGGGTCGCTGACGGTGCTCCCGATCGCCGACGCCGCGGCGGCGGCCTTCCCCCGCTGGGACGTCAGTGCCGAACAGGCCCGCCTCCTGGGCAACGGCGTCCGCCTCAACGGCCCCGGGCTCGGCGTCGAGGGCCCCGTCGCGGTCTTCGACCCCGACGGCCGATTCCTCGCGCTCATCGAGGAACGGGACGGCAAGGCCAAGAGCCTGGCGGTCTTCGCCTAGCAGCCGCCTCGCCGCGAGGCCGTGCGGTGGCCCCGTGCCGCCGTACGCCGCCGCCACCAGGCACCCCAGCCGTCGGCCCCGTCCCGTGACGGGGTCGGCGGCTTCGCGCTGCCCGTCGACGGGAGCAGTTCTGCCTACGGGTACGTCTCCGTGCCGCGCTGTGTCTGTCTCGCGCCTGTTTCGCGGCGTCGCCGTGCGGAGGCTTCGTGGCTGAGGGCGTCTTGCATGAGTTCCGCCCGTCCTCGCCGGTCGAGGGGCTGGCGGCGCGGCACGGAGCGCAGGCGTGGAGCGGAGGCCGGGACGGAGCACGGAGCGGCGATCCTGCCCGGGGGCACGGGGCACGGGGCACGGGGCACGGGGCACGGGGCACGGGGCACGGGGCGGAATCCGAGACGGAGCACGGAGCACGGAGCGAAATCCGGATTGGGCCACGGAGCACGGGGCGCGGCGCACGGGGCACGGGGCGCTGACGAGCGGCCCGCAGTGGGGTGGGGTCGGGGCGTGCGGGGACGGGTGGGTGATGGCGGGGTCGGGACGTGGGCATGGCAGTCTTAGACCTGCGTCATTGGACAGACAAGAGTTCGGGTGAGGAGCGGGCACAGTGCAACGCTGGCGTGGCTTGGAGGACATCCCCGAGGCTGCATTCTTTGGGTCTGGGGGACGCAGCGTGGTCACCATCGGCTCGTACGACGGCGTGCACCGCGGGCACCAGTTGATCATTGGTCGGGCCGTGGCGCGGGCGCGCGAGCTCGGCGTACCCGCGGTGGTGGTGACCTTCGACCCGCACCCGAGCGAGGTCGTACGCCCCGGCAGCCACCCACCGCTGCTGGCTCCGCACCACCGGCGCGCCGAGCTGATGGCGGAGCTGGGGGTGGACGCGGTGCTGATCCTGCCGTTCACGATGGAGTTCTCGAAGCTCCCACCGAGCGAGTTCGTGGTGAAGGTGCTCGTGGACAAGTTGCGCGCGAAGGTGGTCGTGGAGGGCCCGAACTTCCGCTTCGGGCACAAGGCCGCCGGCAACGTGGAGACGCTCAAGGAACTCGGCCGCACCTACGACTACGAGGTCGAGATCGTCGACCTCTACGAACGGGGCGAGGCGGGGGGCGGCGAGCCGTTCTCGTCGACGCTGACCCGCAAGCTCGTCGCCGAGGGTGACGTGGCGGGCGCCATGGAGGTGCTGGGTCGCCCACACCGGGTGGAGGGCGTCGTCGTACGGGGCGCACAGCGCGGGCGCGAGCTGGGCTATCCCACCGCCAACCTGGAGACCCTGCCGCACACGGCCATCCCGGCCGACGGCGTCTACGCCGGCTGGCTCACGGCGAACGGGGAGGTGATGCCGGCGGCCATCTCGGTCGGCACCAACCCGCAGTTCGACGGCACGGAGCGGACGGTGGAGGCGTACGCGATCGACCGGGTGGGGCTCGACCTGTACGGGCTCCACGTGGAGGTCGACTTCCTCGCCTACCTGCGGGGGCAGGAGAAGTTCGCGACCATCGACGCGCTGTTGGAGCGCATGGCCGTCGACGTGCGGCGCGCCCGGGAACTGGTGGCCGCCCACGACGGCGCCCAGCGGTCCTGAGCCGGACAGCGTCCCGGCCAGCGGCCCGGAGCCGGACGGAGCGCCGACCCGGGGGCGGCACGAGGGACGCTCGACGACGGCAGGGTCGCGCGGCCTGAGGCGGAGCGTGCAAGCCCCGGCGCGCGGCCTGCTCCGTGGCGCCGGCGCCCGGAGCGCAACGGCACCGGGCGCCCACGAGCGGAGTCGCGCACGGCGGGGCCCGCACCGTAGCGCTCGGACATAAGGGTGTCCGGGCGGACGGTGCGGGCCCCGCCGTCGTACGGTCCGCTGCCTACTGCTGCGGCGGCGCCGGCGGCTGAGGCCAGCCGCCCTGGCCGGCGCCCTGCTGGTTGTCCTGGCCCGCCTGCTGGTGCGCGCCGGGTTGGCCGGGCAGGGGATAGCCGTACCCGTACGGAGCCTGCCCGGGCTGCCCCGGCTGCTGCCCCTGTGGAGCGGGCTGGGCGGTCTGCTGTGCCCCGTACTGGCCGGCCTGCCCCTGCGGGTCGGGCTGGGGCGGCGGGGGCTGCTGCTGCCAGCTCTGTCCCTGCTGCGGGCCCGGTTGCTGCGGGTAGCCCTGGTGCTGTGGGTACGCCGCCCCGCCGGGGCCCTGCTGCGGCTGGCCGTACGGGTCGCCGGGCTGCTGCCCGTAGCCGGGCGCCTGCTGCTGCGCCGGGTACCCCGCGGCGGGGGGAGCGCCCTGCTGGCCCGGCATCGGCGGGGCCACGTGCGGGGGCTGGGCGGCGCTGCCGTCCGTCGTCCACAGGCCCTGCTCCTGCTGGGCCCGGGTGAAGTCCTCGGCGACCAGCGCGGACAGGTTGAAGTACGCCTCACGGGTCTTGGGCCGCATCATCGTCAGATCGACCTCGGCGCCCGCCGCCAGGTGCTCGTCGAACGGCACCACGACCACGCCGCGGCAGCGCGTCTCGAAGTGCGACACGATGTCCTCGACCTTGATCATCTTTCCGGTCTCGCGGACGCCGGAGATGACGGTGATGCTGCGCGACACGAGATCGGCGTAGCCGTGCGCGGAAAGCCAGTCGAGCGTGGTGCTCGCGCTGCTCGCGCCGTCGACCGACGGCGTGGAGATGATGATGAGCTGGTGCGCGAGGTCGAGGACGCCGCGCATGGCGCTGTAGAGCAGGCCGGTGCCGGAGTCGGTGAGGATGATCGGGTACTGCTTGCCGAGCACGTCGATGACGCGGCGGTAGTCCTCGTCGTTGAAGGTCGTCGAGACCGCCGGGTCCACGTCGTTGGCGAGGATCTCCAGACCCGACGGGGCCTGCGAGGTGAACCGCCGGATGTCCATGTAGCTGTTCAGGTACGGGATGGCCGTGACCAGGTCGCGGATGGTCGCCCCGGTCTCGCGACGGACGCGGCGGCCGAGCGTGCCGGCGTCCGGGTTGGCGTCGATGGCGATGACCTTGTCCTGCCGCTCCGTGGAGAGCGTCGCGCCGAGCGCCGTGGTCGTCGTGGTCTTGCCGACGCCGCCCTTGAGGCTGATGACCGCGATCCGGTAGCAGGACAGCACCGGCGTACGGATGAGTTCCAGCTTCCGCTGCCGCTCCGCCTCTTCCTTCTTGCCACCCAACTTGAACCGCGACGCCGCCCCGCCCTGCTTCTTGGGCTTCTGCTTGGCGCGCAGCAGACGGTCGGAGGAGAGCTCGACGGCCGCGGTGTAGCCGAGCGGGGCGCCGGCCCCGTGCCCCGTGCGCGCGCGTTGGTCGGCCGGCGCGGTGGGCCACTCCCCGGAGCGCGGGTCCACGGGGCCGGCCCCGTGCGGTTGCGCGGCCCCGTGCCCCGGCGCGGGTGCCGCCTGCTGCCCCGCGTACGGGCCGGGCGCGCCGTGCTGCGCCTGCTGGCCGGGCTGCCCCTGCTCGGGAGCGGGCGAGGTGGGCTGCGGGAACCCGTACCCGGCCGGCGGCACGGCGCCCTGGCCGCCGGGCGCGGGGGCCGCGCCCGACGCCCCGGACTGCGGGAAGCCGTAGCCGCCCGGTGCCGCGCCCGGTTGAGCGGCGGCCGGGGCCGCCTGCTGCTGCTCAGCGCCGCTCGCCGCGCCTGGGGCCGGAGCCGGGGCGGCCAGCGGGTAACCGTAGCCGGACGGGGCGGCGGGGCCGGGTTGCCCGTGGGCTGCCGCCTGCGCGGGCGCGGGGGCGCTGCCGGCCTGCGGGCCCGGGGCGGCCACCTGGCCGGGTGCGCCGCTCCTCGGGTCGTGGACGGGGCCGCCTGGCGTGTGCTGCGCGGACGGTGCGTGCCCGCCGCCGGCGGCGGGCTGGGCGTCGGACGGCTGGGCGCCGGGGAACGGCGCTGCCGCGCCGGGGCCGCCGCCCTGCTGCGGGTAGCCGTAACCGCCTTGCTGCGGCACCGCGTTGGGGGCCTGGTGCTGCTGTCCGGGCGGCGGCGCGAGGCCGGGCTGGGGTTGTGCGTGCGGTGTGGGCGGCGCCCACGGACCGCTCTGCTGCGGCACCGGCGCGGCGGCGGGCGCCGCGCCCGATGCGGCGGCTCCGTCCGACGCGGCCGGTCCCTGCCCGGGGGCGTCGCCCGCGTGCGGAGCGGGTTGGCCCGCGCCCCACGGCGTACCCAGCGGCGGCGACGCGGCGGGGCCGGCGGCGCCGTGTGCCGTGGGGCCGGACTGATCGGCGGGCGGCGGCGCGGCCGGCTCGAAGTTCGGCGGCAGCGGCGGCAGGCCGGACTGCGGAGCAGCCGGCGGCCAGGCCGTCGCGGGCTGGGCGTCGGGCGCGTACGACGGTGTGGCGGGCGCCGGGACGCTCGGTGACGCGGCGTCGGACGGCGCCCCGGCGCCGGCCTGGCGCGCGGCATCCGCCCCGGCGGCGTCGGACGAGGCAGCCACGCTGTCGCTCGCCCCGCGCTCCGCCGCCTCGCGCTGCATCGCCGCGGTGGAGAACCGCATGGTGCCGGGGCCGGCGGCGCCGGGCGTGGAGCCGGCACCGGGGGCGGCTTCGGGCCGCGCGCCGGCGGACGACTCCTGCCCGCTGGGCGAGTTCGGTGCGTCAGCCGTGGGCCCGTCCGCGCGATCGGCGTTCTCGCGGGCGGCGATCTCGTCCATGTCGCGCTGGAGCGAGGCGGTGGAGAAGCGCACCGTGGAGGGGCTCTGGCCGTGCTCCGTCGCGGCGGGTCCCCCGCCCGTACCCGGCTCGCTGGTCGTCACGGCGCCGGCATCGGCCGCGCCGTCCGCCTCGCCCCGTGTGCCGCCGTGGGCGTCGGCCGACGACTCAGCGGCACCCGCGGGCGTGGCATCCGCGTCGTCCGACTGCGCGGCGTCGGTACCCGCTCCGTCGCCATCCGCGGTCGCGTCCGCCTTCGCGTCCGCGCCCGTGGCATCGCGCGCCGCGCTGCCGCCCGTGTCGGGGCCCTCCTTGTCGAGCACCGCGCCGGAAGGCGAAGCGGAAACCGAACCGGAATCCGAAGTGGAAGCGGATCCGGACGCGGCTCCGGTGCCCGATGCGCCGGTTGAACCGGTCTCATCCGCCGACGGCGGCGCCGACACGTCGACCTTCGGTGTCACCGCGGGTGGTGCCCACGAGGATTGGTACGCGTCCGGCGCGGGGAGACCCGGCACCGCCACGGGGCTCCCGGTGGGCGGTGGGGGAGTGGCGGAGTCGGAGGCCGCGTCGTGACCGCCGGCTGCCGGAGGCGTCGCGGGCGCCGACGGGATGGGCGGCCACGACGAGGCGGAAGCCGAACTCGACGGCGGAGGCGGCGGTGTGGACGAGGCGAACGCCGAGGAAGGCGACGACGAAGAGGAAGGCGAAGAGGAGGCAGCGTTCTGCGTGTACCAGGCAGGCGGGGTGTAGTCGATAGTGAACTCGCCCGTGTGCTCGGCGTCCGCGTCGGACTGATCCTCGCCCGGGTTGGTTCCGCCCGTGCGGATCTCGTCCCGATCGCTGCTCACAATGCCTCCTGCTGGTGTGGTCGAGCACCCTCGAATTTTCCGGCGGGCCGACCGTTCCCGTCGCACTACCGCTCGGCTTTCCCCCATGGGGACGCGGAGCCACCTCAATCGGGTTCTCCGCACTCCGCACCAAGACTAATCACCATGAGCGCAACAACGGCAGGCCCGCCCCCTGGCCTCGGTTCACGCGAGGAGAACCGGCGGTGTTTGTGCGGCGATCGCGGCCCCCGCGCCCCGTGCGATCCGGGCCCGGCGGCCTCGTAGCACCCGGGCCGGTTGCGCCCCGTCAGCCTCGCTGGTGCGCGGACTCGACGTCCAGGGGCGTCAGTCCACGCGGCGCGGAGTGCCCAGGAGTGCCGTTTCGATATCTGTCGCCCGTATCGTGACGTACTGCCGTGAACGCCGCGTACACCACAGAGTTACCTCGTCGGGCAGCGACGACAGCGCGTTCACATCCGCCTGCGGGAGCGCCAGCACTCGACCCACCGCACTGGCCTCATCAGGGGAAACCCGTTGAATACCCACCAGATCGGCATGCTCGAGCAGGCGCGGGGCCACCGGACTGACGTAGGGCAGCAACGTCAGGACCGACTGCCAGGGCGTCGACGTCACCCGTCCCCGTGGCGGGCGCATCCCGCAGTCGCGCACGACCAGCACGGGGCCGCGCACCGACGGCCCCTGCGGAGCCACCCGGCCCACCTCGTGCGTCACCATGCAGGGGTGACCGCCACCGGCGGCCTGCACCAGCGGGCCCCAGGACTGGGCACGCCCCGTCTCCACGGCCACCCGCAGGCCCGTGCCCGCCGCCCGCAACGCCAGGGCCTGCGCGGTCCACAACCCGCCCACGAGCACGACGTCATACGGGGCCGGGCGACTGAGCGCGAGTGTGACGGGGCGCTGCTGCTGGTCGACCCCGACCACCACGCCGTCATCGCCGATCGGCAGCGACAGCGCCGACAGTTGACTGGCCCGCAGCACATGTCGGTCGCGGCGCGGGCCGATCAGCCCGAAGCCGAACCTGGCCCGAACGCCACGCCGCACCCCGGCCGTTGCCCCGCCGCCAGGCGCGCCGCCTCCCGCTGGCGCGGGCACCGGCGGGGTGGGCCCCGGTGGCGAGGCGGGCACGCGCTGGCCCAGGGCGAGCGTGCCGGGCCCGGCGGGCGCGGGCGTAGCACGGGGGCCCGGGCCAGGGTGACCGTACGGTGCCCCGGACGCCGGGCCGGGCGCGGCCGGTGCCGGCCCGCCCTGCCCACTAACCGCCCCGGCGCCGGTGGGGGCCGGGCCGCCAGCGCCTCCCGGCGCATGCACGGGCCCGGGCGCCCCGGCGCCCCTCGAAGCGCCGGGGGCGCCGAAGGCGTTCGGGGCCACGCCCCCTGCCGCGGGCGCCCCGGGGTACGGACCGGCAGCGCCCGGCGGGTAGCCCGAGGCTCCGGGCGTGGATGGCGGTGTACTCATCAGCGGGTCCCCCCAAGCGGCAGGGTGGCCAGCACGCCGGGCACCTGCTCACGGTCCAGTCGAACCAGGCCGGCCTTGGCCTCGCGCGCCGTACGCTCCAACGCGCGCCGGGCGCCCACCAGTTCGTCGTCGCTGCGCCCCGTGATCCGTACGTGCCCACTGAGGACGACCTCCCGGCTGCCGCCCCGCGCGAGGGTCAGGCTGAACGTCGTCGCCAGCACCGGCACGGCCGTCAGCAGCGACACCAGGCGAGCCAGCGGCGTCGCGCTGGCCCCCAACTGGGGCCACCGGCCGACCCAGTACGTGGTGTGTCGGCGGTCGTCACAGCGCCAGGTACGGGAGGTCTCCACGGTGCGCCGCGCCGGCCCGCCCGACGAGCCGCCGGACGCGGCGGCGATCGGGTTGGCGCACGCGGCGGCGGCCACGGCCGCGATCAGCTCCGCCTCGGAGAGCACCTCCGCCCGGAAGCCGGCGCCTATCAGACGGCTGGCCAACTGGTCGGCGGCGCGCGACAGGCTCCGCTGCGCCCCACCCAGCCCACCGCCCCTGGCGGCGACCGCCTCCGGGCACAGCTCCGGGTCGAGCTTCAGCGCGACCCAGGTCACGCGCAGCGCGGGCGCGCCCGACTGGGCCTGCAAGGGGCCGTAGTTGCGCATGGCCGCCGCCTGCTGTGGCAGATGGGGCGCGGGAGCCGGCTGGGTGTGCTGCACGACCTGGGCTGACTCCAGCCGTATGCCGTCCACGTCCATGGCCTCGCGCAACAACTCGAGCGGCAGCGGGCGTTCGCCACCCGCCGGCCGCAGGCCGGCGTCAGCGGCCTCCACGCGTAACACGGCCGTCAGGAACGTGCCGTCCCCGATCATGCCCACGTCCCGCCGCGAACGGCCGGTGAAGGAGTACGTGCGCAGCGCCGGCTCGCATTCCAGGACCGGCGCGAGCCCGGGGTCGGTGCCCGCCGGAACGCGCGCCGCAGCCGCCCGCCGCGTGCGCTGCCGCAGCCCCCGCGCGGTCGCCAGCCACTCCGGCAGCGAACGTCGACGCCGGCGCACCACGGCGACCAGCACCAACACGGCGGCGACGGCCGCGGCGGGCACCACCAGCAGCGCGTCGACGACCCAGGCCACGAGCAGCACGGCGGCGGCGATCTCCACGAGCACGAGTTGGCGCAGCGGAAAGGCGCTGAACCCGCCCGTCCGCGCCGCCTTGCGCGGCACGGCCGTCGTCACCGCGCCCGGCCCCGCCGGCGCGCCGGGCCCCTGGCCCCGCGCTCCCGCGGTGGTCGTCCCGGCCCCCGTCGCCCCGCCCGTGACCGCTGTTCCCGTCATCGTCCCCAGCTCCGCCCTCGGCTCCGATCCCGGCCCCGGCCCGGCGCCCGACCGAGGTCACGCCCCCGGCTCCCGCCCCGTCCGTGGCTCCCACCCCGCTCGAGGCGCGTCACACGGCGGCGCCCCGTCATGTCGCTTGCGGTACCGACGCGTTGCCGAGGCGATCGGAGCGCCCGTAAGCGCCCACCGGCCATGCGCGTCATGTCGTACGCCCCCTCACGCCGCGCCACCGCAGGCTGCCGCCCCGGTCGCTCTGCCGCCCCGTGCCCCACACACCCCGCTGTCGTGCGCACACTGACCGTAGACCGTAGCGCCCCCGCGCCCAAGTCCGGGGCCCCCGACCTTGCGCGGAGTGACCCGAGCGTCACGCACCGAACGCTTACCGGCATAGTAGGGGGCCGGTCTGACAGCGGCGCCCGAACGCGGGTGCGCCGCACGGCCAGCACCGTTTCAGCCTGGGGGAGGAACTGAGGCCATGGCATCACGGCGGGACGAGCTCAACGCGTACACCTTCGCCAAGAAACGCGTGGTCGCTGCCTTCTTGCAGCCCACGCCCGCGGGCACGGAGGAGGGCGCGCCCCGTGCGCTGCGCGCCGTACTGCCCGGGGCCATCGTCGGCGCCCTGATCCTGGCCGGATTCGGCGCGTGGGGCATGTTCAAGCCCAAAGCCCCGAAGGGCTGGGACGAGCCGAAGACGAACGTCATCATCGGCAGCGACTCCACCACCCGGTACGTGGTCCTGGAGACCAACGGCAAGGCCCAACTCCACCCCGTCCTCAACCTCTCCTCGGCCAAACTCCTGCTCAATCCCGACAAGGGCAAGGTCATCAAGGTCGACGAGAAGGTGCTGGACAACGGGAAGATCCCGCACGGCCCCACCATCGGCATCCCCTACGCCCCCGACCGACTGCCCGACGCGGGCGACGCGGGCAAGGCCAAGCGCTGGGCGGTGTGCGAGCAGCCGGGCGGTCGCGGCAGCACGGTGCAGAAGGCGACGTTCGTCCTGGCCGACCGCGAGACGTCGAAGGTGGAGGGTACGGAGCGGCTGCGCGGCGGCCAGGTGATGTACGTACGGGCCCAGGACGGGGCGCGCTACCTGGTGGACGGCAAGGGCTCCAAGTACCTGATCGGCGGCCCCGACTGGCGCCAGCGTTCGAAGGACTACGGCTCCGCGTACGACAAGCTGTTGCTGCGCACCCTGGTCGGCAACAGGTCCGCCCACCCGCAGAGCGTCACCGACGACTGGCTGAAAACGCTGCGCGACGGCACCCCGATCACCTTCCCGCACCTTCCGGGCACCGTCGCCGCTGACGCGGGCATCGACGGGCTCAGCGAGGAGGAGGGGCGCGTGGGCATGGTGCTGCGGGCGAAGACCGGCACCGGGCCCCAGCACTACGTCGTGCTCCCCGGCAAGGTGCTCCCCGTCTCGGACTTCACCGCCGAACTACTCCTCAGCTCGCCCGAGACGGACCGCCTGAACCAGGCCGGACAGGCCAGGGACGTCGACGCGCAGGCGTTCTCGCCCGAGGGCGCCGAAGACGCGTTCTACGGCGACCGCGCGTGGCCACAGGCGAAGGCGGTGCAGGTCAACTCGCTCGGCGGCGAGTCAGCCCGCGACACGGTGTGCAGCGTCCTGCGCGACGTGAAGGCCAACGGCACCACGAAGCTGAGCACCTGGGCCGGCCAGGGCTTTCCCGCGACGATCGCGGAGGGCGGCAGCACCACCTACGTCACGCCGGGCACCGGGCTGCTCTACCGCGAGATCCGCGGCCACCAGTCCAGCTCCGGCTCGCTCTTCCTGGTGACCGACACGGGGCTGCGCTACGCGGTGCAGACGAACAACGACAGCAGCTCCGAGGAGAGCGTGATCGGCACGGACGGCAAACCGAAGAAGGCGGACGAGGAGAGCCAGCGCGAGGTCGACCAGGCGCGCATCCGCCTCGGCTACCGGGACGTCAAGCCGGCCCGTGTGCCCATCGAGTGGTCGTCCTTCCTGGCCAAGGGCCCCCGCCTGGACACCACCGCGGCCCGGCAGCCACAGGGAGCGTAGCCACGGCGTACGGGGCGGCGACCCTGCCCGGGAGCACGGAGCACGGAGCACGGAGCACGGAGCACGGAGCACGGAGCACGGAGCACGGAGCACGGAGCGGTGATCCTCGCCGGGGGCACGGGGCACGGGGCACGGGGCACGGGGCACGGGGCACGGGGCACGGGGCCGCGGTGGGGCGCGAGCGTCGGGGCGGGGGGCTCACGCGCCGACGGGGCGCGGCGCGTCGCGCTCCGGGGCGTAGGAACGGGAACACGGGAGAGGGACGAACGACGATGTGGACGACGCACCAGGCAACCCGGTCGGTGGCACTGTCGGCCGCCGCGCTGCTGACGAGCCTCGGCGCGGCATCTCCCGCCAGCGGGGCGACGGCCGGGGCGGGGGCACCCGCACCAGGCGGCCGGGCTCACTCGGTGGCCGACCGTGAGCCCGCTGGCCCCGCGCGGGACATCGGCCTCACTCCGAACGGCGGCGGCGAGTGCACGTACCCGATGAAGAAGCAGTTCGCCGCTCGCCCGTGGGCGCTCCAGCGCGTCGTACTCGACGAGCTGTGGCAGGAGACCAGGGGCGAGGGCGTGAAAGTCGCGGTGATCGACACCGGGGTGGACGACGCCAATCCGCAGTTGGCGCCAGCGGTTGACGACGGGAGCGGGCTCGACCTGGTGAGCAAGGGAAAGCGCAAGGACCCGACGGCGGACGCCGTGGGACACGGCACGAAGGTCGCGGGCATCATCGCCGCCCGCCCGCGACGGGGCACGGGCTTCGTCGGTCTCGCGCCGGAATCGACCATCATTCCGATCCGGCAGAACGACGAGAAGGGCACGGGCACGACGAAGACCATGGTGGTGGCCATCGAGCACGCCATCGCCGAGGGCGCCCGGGTCATCAACATCTCGCAGGATACGGCCAAGCCGCTCTCGCACCATTCCGATCTGGCGATGGCAGTGGAAAGAGCGCGGCAAAGGGACATCGTCGTCGTGGCGTCGGCGGGTAACGACGGCCTCGACAACAAGGTGAAGGAAACCTATCCGGCGGCCTACACGGGCGTGTTGGCCGTGGCGTCCTCCGACCGCAACAACGAACGCGCCCCGTTCTCCCAGCGCGGCGACTTCGTCGGCGTCGCGGCGCCGGGCGTGGACATCGTCTCGACCGTGCCCGGAAACGGTCAGTGCGTGGACAACGGCACCAGCTTCTCCGCGCCGTACGTAGCCGGCGTCGCCGCGTTGCTGCGCGCCAAATACCCGAGCTGGAAGGAGCGCGAGGTCGTCGCCTGGATCAAGCAGACCGCCAACCGGTCGATCAACGGCCGCGACAACAACGTCGGTTGGGGCGTCGTCGACCCCGTACGAGCCCTCGGCGGCAGGGTCAGCCCGATCTCGACGCCCGCGCCGGACAGGGCCCCAGGCCGGCAGAGCGCCCCGGAGCCGGCGCGGCTCACGCTCGGCGAGACGCCACAGGAGCGGCGCGAGCGACTGGCCACGTACGCGCTCGGCGCGACGGCCGTGACCGTCGCGGTCATCGCCGGTACGGCGGTCATCCTCCGCGACCGGCGTCGCCGCGCCGAACGCCGCACGGCAGGCTGACCCCCGTGCCCCGTGCCCCGTGCGCGAGCCCGCTACGGAAGTGAATAGCGAGTCCGATGATCAAGCGGCGCACTATCACCAAGATCCGTGGTCTGCTACCTCGTCAAGGCATTCTTGGCTGGTAATGGTAGAAAGAACCCCCGCTCGATTAGTCATTGCGTGACGGGCTCCGCGACCGGTTCGCTCCTTTTCGGGGGAAAGATCATCCGAATTGCGGGAGGAGGCCGACCGGTCGGCGGGTCCGCGTAAAGAGGTAGGCGCCCATGTCGCAGCCGCCACAGCCCCCAAACCAGCCACCCGGTGGCTTCGGTGCGCCGCAGGAACCGTCACCGGGCGGCTTTGGCGCACCCCAGCAACCGCACGTCCCGCCGGCCGCGCCGCATGCCCCGCCGACGCCCCCGCCGGCTCCGCCTGGTGCGCCGACGCCTCCGCCGGCATGGGGCGGCGCCGGTGCGTACGCGCAGCACCCGACGCAGCCCAACCCGTACGCCCAGCAGCCCCAGTACGGCTATCCGCCGGCGGGCCAGCCGCCCTACGGCGCGCCCGGGTCGGGTGGGCCCGGAATGCCGGGGGGCCCGGGCGGCGGTCAGGGCGGTCAGCGTAAGAAGCGCACGGCGATCATCGTCGCGGCCACGGTGGCGGTCGTACTGGCGGCGGGCGGCGGCGTGTGGGCCGTGGTGGGCGGCGACGACGGCGACAAGGAGCCCAAGGCCAAGCAGAGCACCGAGCCCAGGGAAAAGGAGTCGACGGAGCCGACCAAGGCGCCCGAGGAATCCGCGACCCCTGAGGAAGAGGAACTCGACCCGAACGAGATCCGCCAGGACGGCGAGGCGAAGGTCCTCTTCCAGGCGCCCGCCCCCAAGGTGACGCGCAGTGGCGAGGACGTGCCCGGATTCTGGGTCCTGGACGACTACGTGGTGAAGGCCGTACAGACCAAGATCGTCGCGTACGACAACAGTGGCGCGGAAAAGTGGAACATTCCGCTGCCGAAGACGGTGTGCGCCGCCCCGACCACCGCTAATGACGACGGAAAGGTCGTCGTCGCGTACGAGGGGCGCAAGAAGGACGAATGCAGTCAGCTCGCGCTCATCGACCTCAAGGCGGGAAAGAAACTCTGGGACAAGCCGGCGCCCGAGGGCGGGATGTTCGGCGGGGGATACAACAGCCTGGGCATGGCCCAGAGCGGCGACGCGGTGGGCCTGTCCTGGTTCGGCGGCTCCGCCCTGGTGAGCGTCAAGGACGGCAACCCGCTTCCGGTCCAGGAACTCACCGCAGCGTGCTCCGTCAAGGGCTGGGCGGGCGGCAAGGCCCTACTGCGCGCGTACTCCTGCAATGACGGCACCGCCAAACTGCAGAAGGTGGACCCGGCGACCGGAAAGGTCGCGTGGACGTACCCCGTGCGCAAGGGGTACGAGGTGGCGAAGATCTACTCCACCAGTCCGGTGGTCATCCACCTCGTCAACAAGGACCGGAAGTCGGGCGGCCTCATCGCCGTCAAGGAGGGCGGCAAGGAGCGTTCCGCCCTCGACCTCGGCGGACAGAATTACCAGCCGGACTGCGGCATGAGCATCTTCGGCTCGAGTATGGGTTCCTGCCAGGGCGTCGTTGCCTCGGATGACACGTTCTTCCTGCCCACCGCGTTGGGTAAGAGCAGTTCCTCCGGGCTCACCACCGAGATTCACGCCTTCGACCTCAACACCGGAAAGAAGAAATGGGAGTCGAAGACCGACGGGCGCATGATGTCCCCGTTGCGTATGGACGGTAAGAACCTGATCGCCTATCAGCAGCCCACGTACGACAAGGCCGGCACGATCGTCAGCATCTCCCCGAGCGGCGGCAAGCCGCAGAAGACGGTGCTCCAACTGCCCGCGGCGACCAGGGAGGCGGAGAACGGCTTCTACCGCACGCGCCGCGTCTTCGACGAGCGCGGCCGTTTCTACCTGGCCTCCGAGCGCCTGACCGGCGACGAGGAGAAGGAGAAGCTCATCATGGCCTTCGGTCCCTGACGAGTCCCGGGTAGCTCTGCCTGTACGAGCTGAGGGGGCGTACGCCAACTGGCGTACGCCCCCTTCCTGTTGTCTACGCGCGCGGATTCCTCCGCTGCGCCGGAGCCGGCGGCCCAAGGACCGGTCGGCCGGGGATGGGCCCCTCGTATCGACGCCACTAATCGCTCGCGCGAGGGCATTTCGGACCGCCCGTCAGGGGACGGGGTGGCTTGGCGCTACGTGGGGGTGCGCTCAACGGCCAGTAATCGTTGGCGTGGTCACATATCGCTGCGCGCGACGTCGCTCCGAGTGGTTAGAGTGGCACTCGAAGTCATCTGCGCCGTACGGGGAGGCGGAGTGAGATGGGCGAACAAGACCAGAACGGTGGCCGCGACGTAGGCGGCAGGCGAGGTGGAGCTGACCTCGCGCGCGAAGCCGAGACGCTGAGCTACTTCAAGGGGAAGATCGACAAGATCCTCCTTGACCTGGAGTCGTCTCCGGCAGCGAAGAGCAAGATCGGCGACCAGACCATCACGCGCGCGGCCTACGGAACGGGCTTCAGCGCCGCGGACGATCTCGCGAGCATGTACGACAAGGTGCACGGGCGGCTGGAGAAGTTCTCCCAGACCTTGGGGGACCAGCTGGAGGCGCTCGGCATCGCGGTGCAGATCGCGGACCGCGGCTACGACAGCATCGACGCGAAACAGGCCGCGCGGCTGCGTGAGATCCAGCGTCGTGCGCGTGAGGAGTACCCGGCGACGAAGCAGGGCCAGCCTGCCGACCAGGGAACGGGGCCGGTGGAGGCAGGGAGCGGCGAGACCGGCGGTTCCGGCTCGGACTTCAGGTAGCGGAAAGAGGGGGCATGGGGAACGGGGAGTTCGAGGGTCAGTCCCTTGAGAGCCTGCACGCGATGCTGGCGGGCTCAGATCCAGCCAAGCTGGCGAACGCGGGGAACGCGCTCAGCGACGCGGCCCCGAAGATCACAGAGGTCGGCAACTACCTACGGAGCCACGCGACGCGTGTTGAGTGGCACGGCCAAGGTGCCGACAGCTTCCGCGAGTGGTCTCACCACTTCGCCTTGGAGGTCATGCGATTAGGAGAGTTCACAGGCGCCGTCGGTAACCACATGGTCAACGCGGGACAAGCGTTGACCGAGGCAAAGGCGGCCGTTCCAAAGCCTGTTGATGCGGAGAAGGCGCACGGGGATCCGGACGCGGACAAGGCGCACATCGCTGACGGGACGACCAAGCTGCAACAGGCCATCCATCAGATGGAGCGGCTTTCTTCGTACTACCGGGCGGCCAAGGAGGACATTGCGGCTGAGCGGGAGCCGGAGTTCAAGGAGTTGCCGCTCGACGGCGCGGTTTTTGATCCCGAGGCGCCATACGGACCTGAGGCGGTCCCCGCCGGGCAGGCACCGTCCGGCATAGCGGCTGTTCACCGTCAACCTGCCTTGACGGCAGATGTGAGTGGACGCGCTGACGGTGCGGTTGCTCATGGCGTGAGGGCCGGTGAGCACTTAGGGGGGCCTGTAGAGATGAGTCTCGACGGGATGGACAAGCTGTCCCCTCCTGCACGCGACTCGCCGCCACACGTTCCCGTGCCCGTGGAGGCTTCGAAGCTTCCAGAGCAGGGTTTGCCTACCACGCCCGCTCGCATCACGCCTACCCCTGGCCTACACACGCCCAACCTGCCTGATCAGGCTGGAAAGGCTGTTCCGCGTGTGCCTTCTGACGGCCTGGTCCATCAGCAGCGTCCAGCCACTCGAGCAAAGAATCAACGGCTGTCCGATGTGCCGGGAGTTTCAGGTGGCCGCCCCCGCAACGCGAGCGATCTGCCGAGTAGCTCTCGATTGCCACGCGGGGTGGTTGTAGGAGAGGGGCGTGCGCCCTCTATGCGAGGGGCCATGCCCGGCAGTATTCCGCCTGCTGGAGGGCTCCCAACGAGTGACAATCCTGCGGCGGGACGACGGAGCTACGGCCCGCAAGCGCCTGGCTCGATCGCCCCCACGACAACGGGCGGTCCACGAGGAGGAGTTACAGGCGAGGAGCGGAGCGGGTCAGCCAGGGGTCCGCTACCTGGGGCGGCCGGTGGGATGCCAGTCGGGAACGCCGGAGGGATGAGGGGGACAGACGGCGGCAGGAATCGACAAGGACTGGCCATCGAACCGGGTGGCACGGCTGCGGCGCGGCGCATGGGCTCACCACGCAATGCGGGCTTCACGCCTGGCGGGAGTGGGCTGGTTCGAGGATCGGGTGCTACACCGGCAGCGCAACCAGGGGCCCGTCAAACACCTCGTCCCGAACGAGGTGACGAAGGTGAGGATTGGCCCTTGGCGCGCGACACCGTCCCGCCAATCGTTGAATAGCTCGTCCCATACCGAGTTACCAGGAGAATGAGCACCCATGCCGTTTCCGCTGGACTGCTGGCGACGAGGCATACTCCACGCACTCACCCTCTTAGGGCTTGTGGTTGTCTGGGTGGCGCCGCCCGCAACTGCCGACGAATTTCGGAACCGTCAGTGGCACCTTGACGCGATGAGCGCTGAAGAGTTGTGGTCAGTGAGCACGGGGCAGGGGGTTACGGTTGCCGTCGTCGATTCAGGCGTGGATCCCGTCCCTGAGTTGCGTGGGCGGGTGGTAGATGAGAAAAATTTCGCTAGCACGCCACCGCCGGGAGGTGGTGACGGACGCAGCCATGGGACGGCGATGGCTGCATTGATCGCGGGCGCTGAAAGCCCAGGCGGCGTGCAGGGCCTAGCTCCAGGGGCGAGGATCATGTCCCTCCAAACTGGCTATAGGGACTTCACAGTTGGCGGCTCGGGTGAAATCTGGGCTCGCGCCATTAGATATGCGGCAGATAATGGTGCGCGCATTATCAACCTGTCGCAGACAGCAACGGGTTCGCTTGATCGACAGATGCGAGAGCTCAAGGCTGCTGTCGACTACGCCAGAAAGAAAGGATTGCTGGTTTTCGCAGGGACAGGCAATGATGGCGCAACGAGTAACATTCCCGGATACCCCTCGACCTTCCCAGGAGTGGTGGGCGTAGGAGCGGTTGACCAGTCTGGGAAGGTGGCTAAGTTCTCCACCCACGGGCCGCAAGTGACGCTGGCGGCGCCTGGCGTGGACATTCCGGCGCGATGCAAAAGCGGCCAAGGGTTGTGCAGGAATCGTGGCACCAGCCCCGCCACCGCCCTAGCCTCCGCCTCTGCCGCCCTCATCTGGTCCAAGCACCCCACCTGGACGAACAACCAGGTCCTCCGCGTGATGATGCAGACCGCGAGTAAGCCGGAGGGGAAGGTGCCCAGTAAGTACATCGGGTACGGGATCATCCGGCCGGGGCAGGTGCTGATTGACGGCAAGGGCGATCCGGGTGATCCCGACGTCAACCCGTTGCTGCCTAAGGAAAAGGAACAGGCGAAACCCACGCACCAGCCGTCTGCTGCGCCTTCCGAATCGTCTCCGGACAGCGGAAAGGGCTCGGACTCCGAGGACGCGCAGCGCGCTGCTAAGGGAGTCGCGGCCAGCGGCGGGAGCGAGGGCGGAGGTGGGGGATCCGGTCTTCTGTGGCCGGTGCTGGGAACGGGCGCCGGCATGGCAGTCATTGGTGGGGCCGTCTTCTATCTGCGACGGCGCCAGCCTCGCTCAAGCATGCATTGACCGACCAGCACGACTCAGCGTACGAAAAACGGAGGGAAACACGTCATGGCCGGAAATCTGAAGGTAACCGAGGCCGAGCTCACGCAGCTCATCAACGACCTGGACCTGATGGAAAGCTCGCTGGAAAACAAGATCCGGTCGCTGAACGGTGTGGTGGACCGGATCGAGAGCGGTTGGAAGGGCTCGGCCGCGGGGGCGTACAACCAGCTTCAGAGTGGGGTCAACCTGCATGCCCGCAAGATTCGCGAGTTGCTGGTGCTCATCGAGCAGGCGATGAAGATGAGCCGTGACGGTTTCTCGCAGCAGGAACTGGACCAGTTGCAGAAGTTCAAGAACATGCAGGGCGGCGAGGGCGGCGGCCAGAGTCGCATTCTCGACATGGCCTGACGACCACCATTCCTTCGATCTGACCCAAGGAGAGACGATGTCCCTGCTCGTTACGTACGAGACCGTGACCACGGCCGCCAATGACGTCCGTACGACCGCGAACACGTTGAAGACCGAACTCGACGAGCTGCACCGGCGCGTGGAGCGCGTCGTCTCGACGTGGGAGGGTGACGCGCAGATCGCCTTCCACGAGACCCAGACGCAGTGGAACACCTCGGTCAACGAGCTGACCAGCACGCTGCACCAGATCGCGCGCGCCCTGGACGACGCGACGGAGGGCTACCGCGCCACGGACAAGGCCGCAGCCGCCCAGTTCCGCATCTGAGGTTCTCCCCAGCACGTACACGTCGGCCCGACGGTTCCGTGAACCGCCGGGCCGACGCACGTCACGGGCCTGTCCCGTGCACCGCCGACCAGTGCGGGGGCGGATCGACGCTCGATCCGCCCCCGCACTGCGTGTGCCCACACGCCCCACACGCCCACACGCCCACGCGTGAACGGGCGGGCCACCCACACCCCGCAACGCCCCGCGGTGCGATGGCCGACGATGACGACGGGCTCGCGCCCGCGCCCACCCGCGCGGGCGCGAGCCCGTCCCCGTACCCGTCAGTTCTCCGGCAGCCAGCCCAGTTGCACCAGGGGCGTCCCGCGGCGGCGGGAGACGAACACGCCCCGGCCCGGGGGGAGGGCCCGGGGGCGGATGTTGCCCAGGACCTCGCCCTCGCCTCGGTCGCCGGAGAGGACGACGCCCTGCGCGCCGAGCTCCTTGATGCGCTGCATGAACGGCTCGAAGGACGAGCGGGACGCGCCGGCCGAGTTGCGGGCGATGATGAAGCGGATGCCGACGTCGCGCGCGAAGGGCAGGTTCTCCGTGAGTACGGCGAGGGGGTTTCCGCTGCTGGTGGAGACGAGTTCGTAGTCGTCGATCAGGACGAACAACTGCGGGCCCGTCCACCAGCTACGGTCGCGCAACTGCTGCGGGGTCACGTCGGAGCGCGGTGCGCGGCGTTCCATCACGGTGTTGATGGCGTCCATGTGCGTCTGCAGCGCGGAGGCGACCGGCGCGTACTCCAACAGGTGCTCCGGGGAGATGGTCTCCAGCAGGGAGCGCCGGTAGTCGCCCACGACGATCTTCGCCTCGTCCGCCCCGTACCGCTCCGTGAGCTGCTTGGCCATCAGGCGGAGCAGCGCCGTCTTGCCCGATTCGCTCTCGCCGAAGATGAGGAAGAACGGGTCGGTCTCGAAGTCGACGTACACCGGCTCCAGGTTGGTCTCGTCGATGCCGATGGCGATGCCGCGCTCGGGGAACTCGAAGCCCTTGGGCAGGCGGTCGGAGGAGAGCCGGCGGGGCAGGAGGCGCACCGCGGGGGCGTGCGGGCCCGGCCAGTGCGTGCTGACGGCGCGCCCCAGGGACGCGGTGGCGTCCGAGAGGCCGTCCGGATCGCTGGCCGAGTCGACGCGCGGCTGCGCCGCCATGAAGTGCAGCTTCTCCGGTACCTGGCCGCGGCCGGGCACCCCGGCCGGCACGTTGGCGGCCACCTTGCGGTCGAACTCGGAGTCCAGCGAGTCGCCGAGCCGGAGTTCGAGGCGGCCCAGGAGCTGGTCCTTGAGGTTGGCCCGCAGCTCCATGTACCGCGAGGCGGTGATCACCACGTGGATGCCGTAGCCGAGGCCGCGGGACGCGATGTCGGTCACGACGCCCTCCAGCATCTCGTACTCCTGCTTGAACGGCCCCCAGCCGTCGATCAGCAGGAACACGTCGCCCCACGGCTGGTCGGGGAGCTGTCCGGCGGCGCGCTGGCGGCGGTAGGAGCCGATGCCGTCGATGCCGTTCGCCCGGAAGTACTCCTCGCGGCGCGCGAGCACGCCGGCGACCTCGGCGACCGTGCGCCGCACCCGCTCCGGGTCCAGGCGCGAGGCGACGCCGCCCACGTGCGGCAGGTCCGCGAGGGCGGACATGCCGCTGCCGCCGAAGTCGAGCCCGTAGAACTGCACCTCCCGCGGCGTGTGGGTGAGCGCGAACGAGGCGATCAGGGTGCGCAGCAACGTGGACTTGCCGGACTGCGGGCCGCCGACGACCAGCATGTGCCCCGCGGCGCCGGAGAAGTCGCGGTACAGCACCTCGCGGCGCTGCTCGAAGGGCTTGTCGATGAGGCCGAGCGGGGCGACGAGGCCGCCCAGGCGCGTGTACTCGGGCGCGTGCAGGCCCCGCTCGGGCGAGGTGGACAGCCGCGGCAGCAACTGGTCGAGCGACGGCGCCTCGTCCAGCGGCGGCAGCCACACCTGGTGGGCCGGCTGCCCCTGGCCCTCCAGGCGGCGCACGATCACGTCGAGCACCGTGTCGACCATCGGGTCGTCGCCCGTACGGGGCGCCGTCAGCGGGGTCTGCGGGTCCGGCAGGCCGTACGCGATGGGCACCGGCGCCGCCGTGAACAGCACGGGGCGCCGCTCGATGGGCAGCGGCCCACCGGGGGAGGCCGGCGCGCCCGTGCGGTACGCGCCGGAGACGTACGCCGCCTTGAAGCGGGTCATCTGCTCCGTGCCGAACTTCAGGTAGCCGGAGCCGGGGACGGACGGCAGGTGGTACGCGTCCGGCACGCCGAGGGCCGTGCGGGACTCGGCGGCCGAGAAGGTGCGCAGCCCGATGCGGTACGACAGGTAGGTGTCCAGGCCGCGCAGCCGGCCCTCCTCCAGGCGCTGCGACGCCAGCAGCAGGTGCACGCCGAGCGACCGGCCGATGCGGCCGATCTGGATGAACATGTCGATGAAGTCGGGCTTGGCGGTGAGGAGTTCGCTGAACTCGTCGATGACCAGGACCAACGAGGCCAGCGGCTCCAGCGGGGCGCCGGCGGTGCGCGCCTTCTCGTAGTCGTGGATGTTGGCGAAGTTGCCGGCCGAGCGCAGCAACTCCTGCCGGCGCTGGAGTTCGCCGCGGATCGAGTCGCCCATCCGGTCGACCAGGGTGAGGTCGTCCGCCAGGTTGGTGATCACCGCGGAGACGTGCGGCATGCGGGACATGCCGGTGAACGTGGCGCCGCCCTTGAAGTCGGCGAGGACGAAGTTGAGCGTCTCCGACGAGTGCGTCACCGCGAGCCCCAGCACCAGCGTGCGCAGCAGCTCCGACTTGCCGGAGCCGGTCGCGCCGACGCACAGCCCGTGCGGCCCCATGCCCTCCTGCGCGGCCTCCTTGAGGTCGAGCATCACGGGCTGGCCGTCCTCGCCCACGCCGATCGGCACCCGCAACCGCTCCGACTGGGTGCGCGGGCGCCAGGTGCGCGTGACGTCCACGGCGCCCGCGTCGCCGAGCCCGAGCAGGTCGGTGAAGTCCAGGTTGGCCAGCAGCGGTTCGTCGTCGTCCCCGCCGCCCATCCGCAGCGGCGCGAGCTGGCGGGCCAGGGCCTCGGCCGCCTCCGGCGACAGCGTGTCCGGCACGCCCTCGTACCGCACCCCGGTGCCGGAGTCCAGGGTGAGCCGGCCCGGGCGCACGTCCACCGACAGGCCGCCGCGCAACTCGTCCAGCTCGCCGGAGACCACCTCGACGATGGTGACGCCCTGCAGCCCCTCGGGCGCCGCGAACACCGAGTCCGGCGGCACCACCCCGCCGTCGAGGACGATCACCAGGTGCGGCTGGTCGAGCAGTGGCTGGCCGTCGCGGTTGAACCGGGGCCGCCCGTCGAGCCGCCCGGCGAGCAGCTCCTCCAACTCGCCGAGGTCGTCGCCGAACAGCCGCTTCGTGCCCGCCCCGTCCACCGCCTGGGGCAACTGCGCGTGCGGCAGCCACTTCGTCCAGTCCCAGCGCGGCACCGCGCCCGGCGCCGCCACCACCGCGACCAGCAGGTCCTCCGGCGAGTGCAGCGCCACCAACTGGGCCACCAGCGCCCGCGCCAGGCCGTGCGCCGAGCGCGGCTCTCCCGAGACGGTCAGGTGGTAGAAGCGGCGCAGCGAGATGGCCATC
This sequence comes from Streptomyces sp. MGP-BFMKR1, assembly GCF_057766585.1. Lineage (NCBI taxonomy): Bacteria > Bacillati > Actinomycetota > Actinomycetes > Kitasatosporales > Streptomycetaceae > Streptomyces > Streptomyces sp. MGP-BFMKR1. The sequence goes on along the minus strand of NZ_CM173408.1, from coordinate 2,077,687 downwards.
GGCAGCCCGTCCAGGGCGCCGTGCACCGCCACGAACCGCTGCATGGCGCCGGCCGACAGCGGCTCCAGCTCGTCGACCGGCGCCGTGTCGGGGGTCACCAGCGGCGTGGCGAGCTGCTGCGCGCCGAGCCCGACCCGCACCTGCCCGAAGTCCGCGTCGCTGATCCGCCGCTCCCACACCCGGCTCGCCGCGTCACCGGACGGGCGCGCGCCCGCGTCCGCCGCCAGGGACCACAACTGGTCCGGCGCGGGGTGCAGGTAGAACTGGGCGTCACGCTGGGCCCGCGCGGTGCGCCGGATCTGGCGCCGGGTCTGCGCCAGGTACTTCAGGTAGTCCCGGCGCACGTCCGCCAACTGGCCCTGGGTGCCCCGCCGATAGCGCACGATCTGCGCTATCACCATGCCCACCGTGGAGACCAGCATCAGCGCGCCCATGATCCGCATGAACGGTGCCGCGCCCGGCATGAAGAAGAACACCACGGACGACCCCATGCCGAGCATCGGCAGGAGTTGCATCAGCACGCCCTCCTGCTGCCCGCGGGGCAGCTCGGGTGGCGGTTCGAGCCGCAGCTCGTCCGACGGCACCTCGGAAGGTAACGCGCGCGGCGGACGCTTGACGACGATCTGACTCACCGGTGCACCAATCCCCGTATTACGGCGGCGACTTCGGGAAATTCCGGACAGAAGCGCCCGTAGCGCCAGCCTCTCACCTCGTATGCGTGATCCTACTGACACGCTCTGACACCAAGGTAGGTAGGGTGACCGGGCGCGCACCTGTCCAACAGACGTCAAACAGAGGGGCACTCTGGTGAGTTCGACCGCAACGACCGGCTTCTGTCGGGTCACCGTCGTTGCTCCCGACAGCCGCATCGACGTCGCGCTGCCCGACGACATCGCGGTTGCCGACGTCTACCCCGAGATCCTTCGGCTGACCGGCCAGACCCAGCCCCCGGGCGCGCCCACCGGCTACCACCTGCTGCGCCGCGACGGCACCGTCCTCGACAGCGCGCGCTCGCTCGCCGCGCAGCGCGTCCTGGACGGCGAACTGCTCAGCCTGCGCCCGTTCGCGGACTCCCTGCCGCCCACCGTCTTCGACGACGTGTCCGACGCCGTGGCCACCGCCGTGACCCGCGACCGGCACCTGTGGCGCGAGGACATGCTCCGCGGCGCCGGCCTGGTGGGCGGCGTGCTCCTGATCTTCCTGATGAGCCTCGTGCTCTGGTACGCCGACCCCGACCGACACTCCATGCACGGCCTGCCCGGCATCGTCGCCGGCGTCGCCGCGGTGCTGCTGACGGCGCTGGCGGGGGTGCGGGCCCGGGTGTACGACGACCGCCCGTCGGCCATCGCGCTGGGGCTCGGCGCCATGCCGCACCTGTTGATCGCCGGCTCCGGGATCATCGAGGCGGACCCGGGCGCGGACCCCGGGCGGTTGCAGTTCCTGCTCGGCTGCGTGTGCGTCCTGGTGGCGTCCGTCCTGCTCGTGGCGCTCACGCCGGACGGTGACGCGCCGTTCGTCGCCACCGCCTTCGCCGCGACCATCGGGACGCTCGCCACGTTCTGCGCCATCCTCGCCGACGCCAGCGCCACCGACGCCGCCGCGGTCTGCGCGCCGGTCGCGGTCGGCACCCTGGCCTTCCTGCCCGGGCTCTCCACCCGCTTCGCGCGACTGCCGATCGGCTACGCGTCGCCGTACAGCGCGGCCAACGTGGACTTCGACGCCGACCCCGACGACCCGCCGTCCCCCGACCCGATCGACGCCGAACGCATCGCGGCGCAGGCGCGGCGCGGGCACGAGATGCTGCTCGGCCTGGTCGGCGGCTGCAGCGTGGTGGTGATCGGCGCGGCGGCGGTGCTGGGCTTCTCGGACTCGGTGTGGGGCCAGATACTCGCCCTGACCACCGGCCTGGCCATGCTGCTACGGGCCAGGCTCTTCCGCTACACCTCGCAGGTCGCCTGCGTCCTCGTCGCCGGGATCGCGGCCATCGGCCTCCTCGTGCTCGGGCTCGCGCTGCACGCCCCCGACGACCTGCGTGCGGAACTGCTGGGCGGCGACCGGACCGGGATGGACGTACGCACCGTCTGGCTGGTGGGCGCCATCGCCGCCGGAGCGGCGCTGATCGTCGCGCTCGGCCTGGTCATCCCGAAGAAGGGGCTGACCCCGTTCTGGGGCCGCGTCTCGGACCTGGCGGAGGGCGCGCTGCTGCTCTCGCTGGTGCCGCTGTGCCTGGCCGTCCTCGACGTCTACTCCTCGGCACGGAGCATGACGAGCGGATAACCACCGACCGGGCGCCCCGGGGCTCCGTACGTTGAATCCCGTGCCCCGTGCTCCGTGGCCCGTGCCGCTGGCTCCGTGCCCCGCGAGACTGGCCCCGTGCCCCGTGCCCCGTGCCCCGTGCCCCGTGCCCCGTGCCCCGTGCCCCGTGCCCCGTGCCCCGTGGCGCTGGCTCCGCGCCCCGTACCCCGTGCCCCATGGCGCTGGCTCCGCGACGGTGGCTCCGTGCTCCGCGCCCCGTACGGCCGACCCCGCGCTCCGCGAGACCGGCCCCGCGCCCCGTACGGTGGCCCCGCCTCCGCGAGGCCGGCCCCGCGCCCCACGGCGTCCCGCCCCGTAAGCCCGCCCGGCCGGGGCCTCGGGCGGAGGAGCGGGGTCCCGGTACGGCCCGTGCGTCGCCCGCGGTGAGGGCTCACTCGCATGGCTGGTACGCTGTGTGACGGCCGTGTGTGTACGCGCTTCCGGAGGCTCTGGGAGCTGCGCTCAGCGGACCCCGCCTTCCGAGTCATGGAAGCTCCCCCGCGAATGAGACCGGGGGCACTCGGTGGCCAAACGAGAATCCTTGAAGGAGTATGCGTGTCGCTCGACGCCGCAACGAAGAAGCAGATCATGGCCGAGTTCGCCACCAAGGAGGGTGACACCGGCTCCCCCGAGGTTCAGGTGGCCATGCTCTCGCGTCGCATCTCGGACCTGACCGAGCACCTCAAGATGCACAAGCACGACCACCACTCCCGCCGTGGTCTGCTGCTCCTGGTCGGTCAGCGCCGCCGCCTGCTGCAGTACCTGGCGAAGAAGGACATCGCGCGCTTCCGCGTGCTCGTCGAGCGCCTCGGCATCCGCCGCGGTGCGGCGGGCGCCAAGTAACACGCCGTGGAGGGAGCGGTTCCCACACCTGGGAGCCGCTCCTTTGCCGTACGGGCACCGGGCCCCGCTCGCCAGCCGCGCACAGCGGCCGACGGAGCCCTCCGTACGACCACGGGCCCGCACCGTGCGGTGCGCGGGCCCGTGACGCGCGGCAGGCACCAGATCGCGCCCCGCGCCGATCACCTGCCGCCGGAGACCGCACCCCGTCGCCCCGATCGGGCGACAGACCCGCCGCACGGCGTTCGGCGCGCACCTCGCGCCCGCGCCGTCCGCCACACGGTCGCCCGCCCGGCCACAGCGGGCGCCGTACCCGGGCCGTCCGCAGCGTGTCGAGCGCCCGCGGACGAGCCGGACAGCACGCGGCGCGTGTGCCTCACCCGAGGCCCACGCACCCGGCCGGGCCGCGAAGTCGCGGCCCCTGGACAGACGTCTCAGCCGTCGTGGCGGCGGCTGAAGGTTTGTAGTCTGGTCCCATAACGCCATAACGAACGAGGGGGAGCGCCCTCATCCCGCCGAATCGAGGCCGCAGGCGCCGGTCCTCGGTAGTGGCTCCCGGAACTGGCAATTCCGGTGGCTTCGATCGAAGACCGGCCCGGCCGCCGGACCCAGCGGCAGACCGAGCGCTCCTCCGCCAACGTCCCCCGTCACACGGACGAGGGACGCAGACGAGGAGATTTTCCTGGTGGAGAACGAGACCCACTACGCCGAGGCCGTCATCGACAACGGCAGCTTCGGCACCCGCACCATCCGCTTCGAGACGGGCCGCCTGGCCCGCCAGGCCGCCGGCTCCGCCGTGGCCTACCTGGACGACGACACCATGGTGCTGTCGGCCACCACCGCCTCGAAGAACCCGAAGGACCAGCTCGACTTCTTCCCGCTGACGGTGGACGTCGAGGAGCGGATGTACGCAGCCGGCAAGATCCCCGGCTCCTTCTTCCGTCGTGAGGGCCGCCCCTCCGAGGACGCGATCCTCACCTGCCGCCTGATCGACCGCCCGCTGCGCCCCTCCTTCAAGAAGGGCCTGCGCAACGAGATCCAGATCGTCGAGACGATCATGGCGCTCAACCCCGACCACCTGTACGACGTGGTCGCCATCAACGCCGCCTCCTGCTCCACGCAGCTCGCGGGCCTGCCCTTCTCCGGCCCCATCGGCGGCACCCGGGTCGCGCTGATCAACGGCCAGTGGGTCGCCTTCCCGACCCACTCGGAGCTGGAGAACGCCGTCTTCGACATGGTCGTCGCCGGTCGCGTCCTGGAGGACGGCGACGTCGCGATCATGATGGTCGAGGCCGAGGCCACCGAGAAGACCATCCAGCTCGTCAAGGACGGCGCCGACGCTCCCACCGAGGAGGTCGTGGCCGCCGGTCTCGAGGCCGCCAAGCCGTTCATCAAGGCGCTCTGCCAGGCCCAGGCCGAGCTGGCCGCCAAGGCCGCGAAGCCGACCGGCGAGTTCCCGGTCTTCCTCGACTACCAGGACGACGTCCTGGAGGCGCTGACCGCCGCCGTCCGCACCGAGCTGGCCCAGGCGCTGACCATCGCCGGCAAGCAGGAGCGCGAGAGCGAGCTGGACCGCGTCAAGGCGCTCGCCGCCGAGAAGCTGCTGCCGCAGTTCGAGGGCCGCGAGAAGGAGATCTCCGCCGCGTACCGTTCGCTGACCAAGACCCTGGTCCGCGAGCGCGTCATCAAGGAGAAGAAGCGGATCGACGGCCGTGGCGTCACGGACATCCGTACGCTGGCCGCCGAGGTCGAGGCGATCCCGCGGGTGCACGGCTCGGCCCTGTTCGAGCGCGGCGAGACCCAGATCCTGGGCGTCACCACGCTGAACATGCTCCGTATGGAGCAGCAGCTCGACACGTTGTCGCCGGTGACGCGCAAGCGCTACATGCACAACTACAACTTCCCGCCGTACTCCACCGGTGAGACCGGCCGCGTGGGCTCGCCCAAGCGCCGCGAGATCGGCCACGGCGCGCTCGCCGAGCGCGCCCTGACGCCGGTGCTGCCGACGCGCGAGGAGTTCCCGTACGCCATCCGCCAGGTCTCCGAGGCGCTGGGCTCCAACGGCTCGACCTCGATGGGCTCGGTCTGTGCGTCCACGATGTCGCTGCTGAACGCCGGTGTGCCGCTCAAGGCCCCGGTCGCCGGCATCGCCATGGGCCTGATCTCGCAGGAGATCGACGGCAAGACGCACTACGTCACCCTCACCGACATCCTCGGTGCGGAGGACGCGTTCGGTGACATGGACTTCAAGGTCGCGGGCACCAAGACCTTCGTCACCGCGCTGCAGCTCGACACCAAGCTCGACGGCATCCCCGCCTCCGTGCTGGCCGCCGCGCTCAAGCAGGCCCGGGACGCCCGGCTGCATATCCTCGACGTGATGAACGAGGCGATCGACGTTCCGGACGAGATGTCCCCGAACGCGCCGCGGATCATCACCGTCAAGATCCCGGTGGACAAGATCGGTGAGGTCATCGGCCCCAAGGGCAAGATGATCAACCAGATCCAGGAGGACACCGGCGCCGACATCACGATCGAGGACGACGGCACCATCTACATCGGTGCCGCCGACGGCCCGGCCGCCGAGGCCGCGCGCGCCACGATCAACGGCATCGCCAACCCGACCATGCCGGAGGTCGGCGAGCGCTACCTGGGCACGGTCGTCAAGACCACGACCTTCGGCGCGTTCGTCTCCCTGCTCCCGGGCAAGGACGGCCTGCTGCACATCTCGCAGATCCGCAAGCTCGCCGGTGGCAAGCGCGTGGAGAACGTCGAGGACGTGCTCGCGGTGGGCGCGAAGGTGCAGGTCGAGATCGCCGAGATCGACCAGCGCGGCAAGCTCTCCCTGATCCCCGTGATCGAGGGCGAGGACGGCGACGACCAGAAGGACGAAGCCGCCCAGTGATGCCGCTTTCCCCTTCGGGCGGATCGCACCGCGCGACGGCCCGCCCCTCCAGCGAGGGGCGGGCCGTCGCCCGTACCCGGTCCACCACCAAGACGCTTCTCCAGGGCGAGAACGGCATCGGCACGGTGCGCCGCACCACCCTCCCCGGGGGGTTGCGCGTGGTCACCGAGACCCTGCCGTCCGTCAGGTCGGCCACCTTCGGGATCTGGGCCCACGTCGGCTCCCGGGACGAGACGCCGGCGCTCGGCGGTGCCACCCACTACCTGGAGCACCTGCTCTTCAAGGGCACCGAGCGGCGCAGCGCGCTGGACATCTCGGCCGCGATCGACGCGGTCGGCGGCGAGATGAACGCGTTCACGGCCAAGGAGTACACCTGCTACTACGCGCGGGTGCTCGACTCGGACCTGCCGCTGGCCATAGACGTCGTGTGCGACATGCTGACCAGCTCGCTGATCGAACCGGGGGACGTGGACGCCGAGCGCGGCGTCATCCTCGAGGAGATCGCGATGACCGAGGACGACCCGGGCGACTGCGTGCACGACCTGTTCGCGCAGACGATGTTCGGTGACACCCCGCTGGGCCGCCCCGTCCTCGGCACCGTGGACACCGTCAACGCGCTGACGGCCGACCGCATCCGCCGCTTCTACCGCAAGCACTACGACCCCACCCACCTGGTCGTCGCCGCCGCGGGCAACGTGGACCACGCCCGCGTCGTACGGCAGGTCCGGGCGGCCTTCGACCGGGCCGGGGCGCTGGAGCGGGAGGACGTGACGCCGGTGGCGCCGCGCGGCGGCAGCCGGGCGATCCGCACCGCCGGCCGCGTGGACCTGATCGGCCGCAAGACCGAGCAGGCGCACATCGTGCTCGGCATGCCCGGCATCGCCCGCACCGACGACCGCCGCTGGGCGCTCGGCGTGCTCAACACGGCGCTCGGCGGCGGCATGAGCTCGCGCCTGTTCCAGGAGGTGCGGGAGAAGCGCGGCCTGGCGTACAGCGTGTACTCGTACACCTCCGGCTTCGCCGACTGCGGACTGTTCGGGGTGTACGCGGGCTGTCGCCCGAGCCAGGTGCACGACGTGCTGCGGATCTGCCGCGACGAACTCGACGAGGTCGCCGAGAAGGGCCTGAGCGACGAGGAGCTGCGGCGGGCCATCGGCCAGCTCTCCGGCTCCACGGTGCTGGGCCTGGAGGACACCGGCGCGCTGATGAACCGCATCGGCAAGAGCGAGCTGTGCTGGGGCGACCAGATGTCGGTCGACGACATGCTGACGCGGATCGCGGCCGTCACCGCGGACGACGTGCGCGAGATCGCCCGCACGGTGCTGGGGCAGCGCCCCTCGCTGTCGGTGATCGGCCCGCTGAAGGACAAGCAGGCCAGCCGGCTGGACGAGGCGGTCGCCTGACCGCCCCGCCCCGCGCGGCCCGCGCCATCCGGTACGGGCCGCACGGGGCGGCGGGACACCCGCTCCGCGCTCCGTGGCCTCGTGTCCGGTGGCCTCGTATCCCGTGGAACGGCGCCGGCGCCCCGTGCCCCGTGCCCCGTAGGACGGTGCCGGGGCTCCAGCGGACGGCGCCCCGTGCCCCGTGCGTCGGTGCCCCGTGCGAGAGTGCCCCAGTGAGCACCCACTCCGCCCTCCCACCCGTCTAAGCGAAGGAAAGCCAGAGACCATGAGCAAGCTGCGCGTAGCCGTGATCGGAGCGGGGGGCCGTATCGGCTCCGAGGCCGTACGAGCGGTGCAGGCGGCCGACGACCTGGAGCTGGTCGCGACCCTGGGCCGCGGCGACCGCCTGGAGACGCTGACCGAGGCCGGCGCCCAGGTCGCGGTCGAGCTGACCCACCCGGACGCCGTCATGGACAACCTGGAGTTCTGCGTACGCAACGGCATCCACGGCGTCGTCGGCACCACCGGCTGGACCGACGAGCGGCTGGCCCAGCTCCGCACGTGGCTGGACGCGGCGCCCGGCACCGGGACGCTCATCGCGCCGAACTTCTCCATCGGCGCCGTGCTCACCATGCGCTTCGCCCAGCAGGCGGCCCGCTTCTTCGAGTCCGTCGAGGTCATCGAGCTGCACCACCCGAACAAGGCCGACGCCCCGTCCGGCACCGCCACCCGCACCGCGCAGCTCATCGCGGCGGCGCGGCAGGAGGCCGGCAGCGCGCCACAGCCCGACGCGACGAGCACCGCGCTGGAGGGCGCGCGCGGCGCCGACGTGGGCGGCGTACGGGTGCACTCCGTACGGTTGCGCGGACTTCTCGCCCACCAGGAGGTCCTGCTGGGTGGCGCGGGGGAGACGCTCACGCTGCGGCACGACTCGCTGCACCACAGCTCGTTCATGCCGGGCATCCTGCTCGGCGTGCGGCGCGTGGTGACGGTGCCGGGCCTGACCTTCGGGCTGGAACACTTCCTGGATCTGGACTGAGAACAGTGCGCGCAAAGATCACCTACTTCACCCTCGCCGCCGTCTTGGTCGTCTACTTCGTGCTCGTCGGCAGCCGCGGCGTGCTGCTGATCCAGCAGGGCACGCCGCTGACCATCGCGTTCGGCGTGGGCGTGCTCGTGCTGCCGCTCATCGGCGCCTGGTTCCTGTGGCAGAGCACGAAGTTCGCCCGCAACGCCGGCCGGCTGGCCAGGACGCTGGAGGCGGAGGGGGCGCTGCCGGTCGACGAGCTGGTGCGCACGCCCAGCGGTCGGATCGACCGGGACTCGGCGGACGCGATCTTCGAGCGGCGCCGCGCGGAGACGGAGGCGGCCCCGGACGACTGGCGCACCTGGTTCCGGCTGGCCATCGCCTACCACGACGCCCGGGACACCCCGCGGGCCCGCAAGGCGATGCAGCGCGCTATCAACCTGTACGACGGCCAGCCGGTACGGGGCTGACCGCCGCGGACCCGGGGGGACCGGGGCCCGGCAGCGGGCGCCCTCCGGCGGTGCCCCGTAGGCCGGCCCCACGCGCCCGCGCACGCCCGCCCACGTGGCCGCGTGCGCGGGCGCCGCTGTCGTTCGGGGGCCGTGGGTCGTCAGGGGGTCGTCAGGGGCGTGGAGCGTCAGGGACGCGGCGCGGTGTGCTCCGCCGCCCACGCCTCGACCGCGTCGGCCGCCCGGTCGAAGGCGGGCTTGCGGCCGAGGAAGTCGCTGTTGTGGTCGGTGACCAGCGCGCGCAGCACGGCGCCACGCGTGGTGGTGATCACCAGGGCCTGTCCCTGTACGGTGCGCGGCAGGCCGAGCAGCTTCACCGGCTGCTGCCTCGTGCGCACGCTGGCCACCTGCGACCAGCGCAGCGTCGAGGTGGACAGGAAGCTCGTGTGCCGCAGCCCGTGCTGGCTCACCCAGACGCCCATCCGCAGCAGCCGCAGCGCGCCGGTGATCATGACGGCGGCGATGGCGACGCACGTGACCGCGCCCGCGGCGGAGCCCGCCATCGCGATGACCATGGCCGACAGTAGGACGAACGAGGCCAGCAACAGGAACACCGCGGCCAGTCCCACCCGCCATGGGCCCGGCCGGTAGGGGCGGCGCCACTGCTCGCGGCCCTCGTGCGGCAACGGCGGCGGGCCGCCCGCGGCGTCGTCGAACTCGCGGTCGGCGGTCAGAATGGTCAAAGGCACGGGCCCGTCCTCACTCACCAGCACACTCGGCTGTGCGGGGGTGAGGCTACCGTCAGCGGCCGTCGGCCGCCTCAGCGCTGGGTATCTGACGGGTCGGGTGCGACTGCGTGTCCAGCGACGGCAGCCCGAACAGCAGCGCGCCCACGAAGCCCGCCGCGATGGTCAGCCCGATGAGCGCCCGGCCGGCTATCTGCCCCCGGGTGGACGGCTCCCTCGGTGGCGGCTCCACATTGCTGCGGAAACGGTCGGCCTCCGCCACGAAGGCGAACGGCACGGACTCTCGCCGTCGGAACATACGGACGCTCTCCTCGGGTCTCGGGCCGCGTGCGGGTCAGGCGGGAACCGGCTGGGGCAGCGGGCCAGGTGTACGGAGAACGTCTGAGCTACCCCGTACATGCCCGTTTTCGACTGCTTAGGGGAAAAAATATCAACTGCCATGCCCGGCTCCGCCATCGGGGTCCGTTTTGTCTCACAAGCCCAGGACGGGGCCTATGCGGCGGAGGGCGCGCGGGCGGGCCCGTAAGCTGGGCGCCGCCCCGAGCGATAGCAAAGCGATGCGACTGGAAGGACCCTCAGTGACCGACACCGCCGCCGAGAGCGCCACGGCGAGCTTCCGCAGTGACATGACCGTCGAGCTGGTCAAGCACAGCGCCGCCGACTCCGATGTGCTGTGGGCCGCCCGCGTCTCCACGGCGGGCGAGCAGTCCCTGGACGAGCTCACCAAGGACCCCGAGCGCTCCAAGGGCCTGATCAACTACCTGATGCGGGACCGGCACGGCAGCCCCTTCGAGCACAACTCGATGACCTTCTTCATCAGCGCCCCGATCCTGGTCTTCCGCGAGTTCATGCGGCACCGCGTCGGCTGGTCCTACAACGAGGAGTCCGGCCGCTACCGCGAGCTGCAGCCCGTCTTCTACATCCCGAACGAGTCCCGCAAGCTTGTGCAGGAGGGGCGCCCGGGCAAGTACCGGTTCGTCGAGGGCACCCAGGCGCAGCAGGAGCTGACGGGCAAGGTCATGGAGGACGCGTACGTCCACGCGTACGAGGCGTACCAGGAGATGCTGAGCGCCGGCGTCGCCCGCGAGGTGGCCCGCTCCGTGCTGCCGGTCGGCCTCTACTCCTCGATGTACGCGACGTGCAACGCCCGCTCCCTGATGCACTTCCTCGGCCTGCGCACGCAGCACGAGCAGGCGACCGTGCCGTCCTTCCCGCAGCGGGAGATCGAGATGGTGGGCGAGCTGATGGAGGCGGAGTGGGCCCGGCTGATGCCGCTCACCCACGCGGCGTTCAACGCCAACGGACGCGTCGCCCCGTAGCCCCGCGCCGCCCGCCCGGGCGTCCCGCGCTCCGTGCGTGGTGCGCGTGCCCGCCTCGCACCCTCATGAACTGTCCGGATTGCGGCATTTAAGGGACTTCATCTAGGCTGACGAATGGGCCCGGCACTGTCTGAACCCCCGAGCAGGCAGTGCCGGTGCCTTCCGCTTCGACGTCCGGTCGCGACCCGCCCGTGGCCCGATGGCGCCGCACTTCGTGCCGGTTTGTCCGACACCGATACTCCCCCGAGGGAGCGTGCAGGGGCGTGCTGCGAGTAGCGTGGTGCCCATGGCTCCGACTTCCACATCGCAGACCCCCTTCGGGCGCGTGCTGACCGCCATGGTCTCGCCGTTCACGGCTGACGGCGCGCTCGATCTCGACGGCGCCCAGCGACTTGCCGCCCACCTCGTGGACGCCGGCAACGACGGGTTGATCATCAACGGCACCACCGGCGAGTCGCCGACCACCAGCGATGCGGAGAAAGCCGACCTCGTACGGGCCGTCGTCGAGGCGGTCGGCGACCGCGCCCACATCGTGGCCGGAGCCAGCACCAACGACACCCGGCACAGCATCGAACTGGCCCGCGCCGCCGCGGCGGCCGGTGCGCACGGTCTGCTCGCCGTCACGCCGTACTACAGCAAGCCCCCGCAGGAGGGCCTGCTCCGGCACTTCACGGCCATCGCCGACGCCACCGAACTGCCCGTGATGCTCTACGACATCCCCGGCCGCAGCGGCGTCCCGATCAGCACCGAGACCATCGTCCGGCTCGCCGAGCACCCGCGCATCGTCGCCAACAAGGACGCCAAGGGCGACCTCGGCCGGGCGAGCTGGGCCATCGCCCGCTCGCGGCTGGCCTGGTACTCCGGCGACGACATGCTGAACCTCCCGCTGCTGTCCGTCGGCGCCGTCGGCTTCGTCTCCGTCGTCGGGCACCTCGTCAGCCCCGAGCTGCGCGCCCTCCTCGACGCGCACCTGACCGGCGACGTGGCCAAGGCGGCCGAGATCCACCAGAAGCTGCTCCCGGTCTTCACCGGCATGTTCCGCACCCAGGGCGTCATCACGACCAAGGCCGCGCTCGCCCTCCAGGGCCTGCCCGCCGGCCCGCTCCGGCTGCCGCTCGTCGAGCTGTCCGCCGACGAGACCGAGCAGCTCAAGCGAGATCTCGCCGCCGGCGGGGTACAGCTCTAACCACGGACTTCACAACCGAATACCGACCCATTTGCAAGTGCACGAATGACACCCGCGCCACGTGCCTCCCTGCCCGCTCCCGGCGGAACAGGGGACATGTGGCGCGCGTGGTAAGGAGAGTCTTTTGAGTCATCCGCACCCAGAACTCGGTCCGCCGCCCAAGCTCCCCAAGGGCGGCCTGCGCGTCACCCCGTTGGGCGGCCTGGGCGAGATCGGCCGCAACATGACGGTCTTCGAGTACGACGGACGGCTGCTGATCGTCGACTGCGGAGTGCTCTTCCCCGAGGAGGAGCAGCCCGGAGTTGACCTGATCCTGCCGGACTTCACGTCCATCCGGAACCGGCTCGGCGACATCGACGGCATCGTGCTCACCCACGGCCACGAGGACCACATCGGTGGCGTGCCGTACCTGCTCCGCGAGAAGCCGGACATCCCGCTCATCGGCTCCAAGCTGACGCTCGCCCTGATCGAGGCGAAGCTCCAGGAGCACCGCATCCGGCCCTACACGCTGGAGGTCACGGAGGGGCACCGCGAGCGGATC
>NZ_CM173408.1:602500-2060000 GCF_057766585.1 Streptomyces sp. MGP-BFMKR1 | reverse complement strand
CGAGTGAGAATGCAGGCATGAGTAGCGATTCACACGTGGGAAACGTGTGCGCCGATTGACTAAGGGTTCCTGGGTCAAGCTGATCTGCCCAGGGTAAGTCGGGACCTAAGGCGAGGCCGACAGGCGTAGTCGATGGACAACCGGTTGATATTCCGGTACCCGCTTTGAAGCGCCCAATACTGAATCTTCTGATGCTAAGGCCGTGAAGCCGTCCTGGAGCCTTCGGGCAAAGGGAAGTGGTGGAGCCGCTGACCCTAGGGGGTAGTAGGTAAGTGATGGGGTGACGCAGGAAGGTAGTCCAGCCCGGGCGGTGGTTGTCCCGGGGTAAGGGTGTAGCCCGTTGTCTAGGTAAATCCGGATGACATGAGGGTGAGACCTGATGCCGAGCCGATTGTGGTGAAGTGGATGATCCTATGCTGTCGAGAAAAGCCTCTAGCGAGTTTCATGGCGGCCCGTACCCTAAACCGACTCAGGTGGTCAGGTAGAGAATACCGAGGCGTTCGGGTGAACTATGGTTAAGGAACTCGGCAAAATGCCCCCGTAACTTCGGGAGAAGGGGGGCCATTTCCGGTGATCATCTTTACGGTGTGAGCTGGGGGTGGCCGCAGAGACCAGCGAGAAGCGACTGTTTACTAAAAACACAGGTCCGTGCGAAGCCGTAAGGCGATGTATACGGACTGACGCCTGCCCGGTGCTGGAACGTTAAGGGGACCGGTTAGCTGACTTTCGGGTTGGCGAAGCTGAGAACTTAAGCGCCAGTAAACGGCGGTGGTAACTATAACCATCCTAAGGTAGCGAAATTCCTTGTCGGGTAAGTTCCGACCTGCACGAATGGCGTAACGACTTCTCGACTGTCTCAACCATAGGCCCGGTGAAATTGCATTACGAGTAAAGATGCTCGTTTCGCGCAGCAGGACGGAAAGACCCCGGGACCTTTACTATAGCTTGATATTGGTGTTCGGTTCGGCTTGTGTAGGATAGGTGGGAGACTGTGAAGCATGCACGCCAGTGTGTGTGGAGTCGTTGTTGAAATACCACTCTGGTCGTGCTGGATGTCTAACCTGGGTCCGTGATCCGGATCAGGGACAGTGTCTGGTGGGTAGTTTAACTGGGGCGGTTGCCTCCTAAAGGGTAACGGAGGCGCCCAAAGGTTCCCTCAGCCTGGTTGGCAATCAGGTGTTGAGTGTAAGTGCACAAGGGAGCTTGACTGTGAGACTGACGGGTCGAGCAGGGACGAAAGTCGGGACTAGTGATCCGGCGGTGGCTTGTGGAAGCGCCGTCGCTCAACGGATAAAAGGTACCCCGGGGATAACAGGCTGATCTTCCCCAAGAGTCCATATCGACGGGATGGTTTGGCACCTCGATGTCGGCTCGTCGCATCCTGGGGCTGGAGTCGGTCCCAAGGGTTGGGCTGTTCGCCCATTAAAGCGGTACGCGAGCTGGGTTTAGAACGTCGTGAGACAGTTCGGTCCCTATCCGCTGTGCGCGTAGGAGTCTTGAGAAGGGCTGTCCCTAGTACGAGAGGACCGGGACGGACGAACCTCTGGTGTGCCAGTTGTCCTGCCAAGGGCATGGCTGGTTGGCTACGTTCGGGAGGGATAACCGCTGAAAGCATCTAAGCGGGAAGCCTGCTTCGAGATGAGGGCTCCCACCCACTTGATGGGGTAAGGCTCCCAGTAGACGACTGGGTTGATAGGCCAGATATGGAAGCCTCGTAAGGGGTGGAGTTGACTGGTACTAATAGGCCGAGGGCTTGTCCTCAGTTGCTCGCGTTCACTGTGTTGGTTCTGAAATAACGACTGTGTCATTGTCCGGTTGTTTGTTTCATAGTGTTTCGGTGGTTATTGCGTTAGGGAAACGCCCGGTTACATTCCGAACCCGGAAGCTAAGCCTTTCAGCGCCGATGGTACTGCAGGGGGGACCCTGTGGGAGAGTAGGACGCCGCCGAACTCCTTTTGAGAAGAGCCTTGTTGGGACCCTGGTCCCGACAAGGCTCTTCTGCGTTGTGCTCCAGGCCACTCGGTGTTCATATTTGATGGGCACCATCCGGCCTATGGGGACTCCAGCGGATGAGCTGCGACATGAGTTGGCACGAGCGGGCGTGCGTGCCGGCGACGAGGTGATCGTGCCCTCGTACGACGTGTGCGAGACCGCCCACGTGGTGCTGGCCCTCGGGGCGGAGCCAGTGTTCGCCGACATAGACCCGGCGTCCTTCTGCCTCGCTCCCGCGGCCGTGGAGGCCGTGGTGACCGAGCGAACCCGTGCCGTCGTGGCCGTTCACACCTTCGGCCACCCCGCGGACCTGGCCCGCCTGGCCGAGCTGGGTCAGCGGCACCAGCTCCCGGTCATCGGGCACGGCCTGGTCGCCGAGCCGGCGGCCGACATCGCGCGGCGACAGCAGCACGCCCGGTATCTGAGCGCCCGACTCAAGGGCGTGCTCACTCCGCGGCCGCATTCCGCGGTGGCGCACGGATTCCAGCAGTACGTGGTGCGGGTGCCGGGCAACGGCAGGCCGGACCGGGACGCGTTCGCGCGCGCCCTGCGGGCCCGCGGCGTCGACTGCCGGGTTCCCGTACAGACCCCGGTGCACCGCAGTGCGGCGTTTCGGCGTGACGTGTGGCTGGTCGAGACCGAGCGGGCCGCTGACGAGTCCCTGGCGCTGCCGGTGGCGGCTGGAATGTCCCGGCGTGAGGTGCAGCGTGTCGTGGCCGCCTGCAACGCGCTCGGCGGGCTTCTGCAGCCCGCCTCGTAAAGCCCGGTTCGGCCCCGTGGCGGCGGGCGTTGGGCTTACTCGGCGTGGTCAGAAGGGCTCGTGAGTTCGGGTAAGATTCTTTCCGTCGCTGCGCCCCAATAGCTCAGTCGGCAGAGCGTCTCCATGGTAAGGAGAAGGTCTACGGTTCGATTCCGTATTGGGGCTCGATAACAAGAGGCCCCCACCATCTGGTGGGGGCCTCTTCGCGTGCCGGTCGGCTGGGGCCGGTGGTCGCTCGATCAGGTGGTCTGCGGCTCGAGTGGGAGCTCGGGGACCCGCATGGCGAGGATGGCCATGTCGTCCGACGCCGGCTGCGCGGCGAAGCGTTCCACCGCGCGCAGCACGCGGGTGGCGACCGCGCCCGCCGTCAGGCCCGTACACGTGGTGAGGACGTCGACCAGGCCGTCGTCGCCGAGCATGCGGGTGCCCTCGCGGCGCTCCGTGACGCCGTCGGTGACGCACAGCAGCACGTCGCCGGGGGCGAGGGACACCGTCTGCTCGTACAGCTCCAGGTCGTCCATGACGCCGAGCAGCGGCTGTGGTTCGGCCGCCGCCTCGACGTCGCCGGTCTGGCGCAGCCGTAGGGGCAGCGGGTGCCCGGCGCAGACGATCTTGAGGGTGGCGCTGCCGTCCTCCTGCGGCCACAGCTCTCCGTAGAGCAGGGTCAGGAAGCGGCTGCGGGCCCCCTCATCGAGGATGGCGGCGTTCAGGCGCTCCAGTACGGCGGGGCCGCCGAAGCCCTCGCGGGCGAGCAGCCGCAGCGCGTGTCGGGCCAGACCGGTGACGGCCGCGGCCTCCGGGCCGGTCCCGCACACGTCGCCGATGGCGAAGCCGTAGGCACCGTCGCGGATCGGGAAGAGGTCGTAGAAGTCGCCGCCGACCTCGTTGCCCTCGCCGGCCGCGCGGTAGATGACCTCGACCTCGACGCCCGGCACGTCGGGCAGCTCCGGCGGCAGCAGGCTGCGCTGGAGGGACTGGCTGATGGCGGTGCGCTCGGAGTACAGGCGGGCGTTGTCCAGGGCGAGGGCGGCTCGGCGCGAGAGGTCCTCGGCGAGTTCGAGGATCTCCTGCCGGAAGTGCTCGTCGGTGGGCTTGCCGAGGGTGAGCATGCCGATGACGCGGTTGCGCGCCACGAGCGGCAGCACCACCGTCTCGCCGCCGACCGCGGATGCCGTGGCCAGGGCCGTGCCGGGGCCGGTGGCCGGTCGTACCGAATCGCCGAGGCCCAGGCTGCGCAGTGAGGTGCGCAGCGCGGCGGCGTGCGCGGCGTGCGCCGGCGCGGTCCATACCTGCGCGCCGGGCGTGGTCACCGGCTCCGGCGGGTCGACCTTGGCGAGCAGCGCCTTGAGGCCGTCGATGCGGTCCTCGTCCTCGTGCAGCACGTAGGAGAGCTCGGGTTCGGACGCCGGGTCGGCGATGGTGTACACGGCGCACCAGGTGGCCAGCGTCGGCACCGTCATCTGGGCCATCAGCGCGAGCGTCTGGTCCCGGTCCAGGGTGCCGGCGAGCAGGTCGGACGCCTCGACGAGGAAGGAGAGCGAGCCGCGGCGCAGCCGCTCCAGCTCGGTCAGCCGGGCGGACTCGACGGCCAGGGCGATGCGGTCGGCGGCGAACTGGAGCCGCAGCGCCTCCTCGTTGCTGTATCGGCCGGGGGCCTCGGCGGCGACGCCGAGCGAGCCGGTCAACCGTCCCTCGACCTTGAGTGGGACCGTGACGACCGAGCGCATGCCGGTGTTGCTGAGCAGCGGCACGGCGCCCGGCACGGCGCTGAGGTCCTCGTGGACGGCGGGCATCCGGGCCGACCCGTACCGTCCCGAGCCGGCCTCTACGGGCACGCGGGCGAAGCGCTGGCGGGAGGAGGGCAGGCCGGTGGAGGCGCGGACCTCGAGTTCGGTCTCGTCGTCGGTGGCGAGCAGGAGGTAGGCGCTGTCGCCGTCGAGCATGTCGCGGGCCCGTTCCACGGTGCGCTGGAGCAGCCCGTCGAGGTCGTCCGGGGCCGGGGAGCCGATGAAGACCTCGAACGCGTCGGTGGCCGAGCCCCGCTCGGACGCGGTGTGCCGGTCGGAGGCGGGGGCGCGCGACGGGGTCTGCAGGACGGCGCGCTCGTGGTCGCGGACGAGCAGGCAGACGGTGGACGGGTCGCCGTCGGCGTCGCGGACCCGCAGGTGCGAGGCGTAGACGGGGATGACGCGGCCGTCGGCGCCGCGGATGCCGTACGAGCCCTCCCAGCGGGAGAGCTGGAGGGCCTCGACGATGCCGGTGCTGGTGCCGGGGGTGTGGGGCCAGGCCGCGAAGTCCGTGAGCTGCTTTCCCGTGACCTGCTCGGGGCTGAAGCCGAAGAGGTCCTGGGCGTCCTCGTTCCAGGAGCTGATGCCGCCGAGGCTGTCGATCTGGATGACCGCGACGCGGACCCGGGCGTCGGTGACCGGCAGCGCGCCGACGGGCAGCGCGGGGCCGGCGGAGCGGGTGCCGGCGGGGCGGTCGGGCAGGTCGAGCTGGAACCAGACCTGCTTGTTGGTGGCGGTGTACTCCACGCCCCAGCGGGAGGCCAGGGCCGCGCACAGCAGGAGGCCGCGCCCGCCCTCCCGGTCCGGACTGCCGAACTGGACGCCTGCGCTCTGGAGCGGGACCTCGCGCTCCGGATAGCGGTCGCCGACCTCGACGCGTACGCCGGTGTCGGTGCGCATGCAGGCCACGTCGGCGGCGGTCCCGGCGTGCACCACGGCGTTGGTGACGAGTTCGCTGGTGAGCACGACGGCGTCGTCGACGACGTCGGTGAACCCCCAGCCCTGGAGCGTGTCGCGGACGAAGGCGCGGGCGGAGGCGACCGAGCGGCCGACCGGGTCGAAGGTGGCGGCTGCCCGCGCGGTGATCACAGGTCTCCTCATACGTGTCTCGGCGATCTGCTCACCCATGTCGCAGCGCCCCTCCGATGCCCTAGCCGAATGCCAGGTTACTTACCTTCGCCGTGCGCGCGGATGCCGGTCGCCTGTGATTCCACCCCGAGCGCGTCCCCGACGGTGTGCGATGCTGCCGAACTGTTATGGCCTGGTTGGGCCATGGTGAAACACTGGGAAGGCTCAAAAGAGAGCCCGACGAGGATGGTCGACCCTGCGGGAGGCATACGGTGGAGTCTGGCGCAGCCGCGCGGGGCACGAGCACGCGCGCGAAAAGCGGACGTACCCGTACGAACGGGACGACCGAGGTAGATACGGCAGCCCTGAATCGGCTGCTGACGGCGCTGACCGCCATGCGGGACGGTAATTTCCGCAAGCGTCTGACGGTCTCGGGCGAGGGCGTCATGTCCGAGATCGCCGCGGTATTCAACGAGGTTGCCGACCGCAACCTGCAGCTCACCGGGGAGCTGGCGCGGGTGCGCCGGGTCGTCGGCCGGGAGGGCAAGCTCACCGAACGCCTGGAGGCCGGGGCCTGCGAGGGCTCCTGGGCCGCGGCGATCGACGCGTCCAACGCCCTGGTCGACGATCTCGTACGCCCGGTGTCCGAGGTCGGACGGGTGCTGTCCGCGGTCGCCGAGGGCGACCTCCAGCAGCGGATGGACCTGCGTTCGCGCGGAGCGGACGGTTCCGCGCACCCGCTGCGCGGCGAGTTCCTCAAGGTCGGGCGCACGGTCAACGGGCTCGTGGACCAGCTCTCGGCGTTCACCGACGAGGTGACGCGGGTAGCGAGCGAGGTCGGTACGGAGGGCAAGCTGGGCGGTCAGGCCCGGGTGCGCGGGATGTCGGGTTCGTGGAAGGACCTGACCGACTCCGTCAACACCATGGCGTCCCGGCTGACGGCGCAGGTCCGCGACATCGCGCTGGTCACCACGGCGGTCGCCAAGGGCGACCTGTCGCGCAAGGTCACGGTGCACGTGGCCGGCGAGATGCTCGAACTGAAGAACACCGTCAACACGATGGTGGACCAGCTCTCGTCGTTCGCGTCCGAGGTGACGCGGGTGGCGCGCGAGGTGGGCACCGAGGGTGAGCTGGGCGGGCAGGCCAAGGTGCCGGGCGTGGCCGGGGTCTGGAAGGACCTGACCGACTCCGTCAACCTCATGGCCGGCAACCTGACCGCGCAGGTCCGCGGGATCGCCCAGGTGACGACGGCGGTCGCCAGCGGCGACCTGTCGCAGAAGGTCACGGTGAGCGCGCGCGGCGAGATCGCGCAGCTCGCGGGCACGATCAACACGATGACCGAGACGCTGCGCACCTTCGCCGACGAGGTGACCCGGGTGGCCAGCGAGGTGGGTGCCGAGGGTCTGCTGGGCGGGCAGGCGCAGGTGCCGGGCGCGGCGGGGACGTGGAAGGACCTGACCGACTCGGTGAACACCGCCTTCCGCAACGTCACCACGCAGGTACGGGACATCGCGCAGGTCACGACGGCGGTGGCCAACGGTGATCTGGGTCAGAAGGTCACGGTCGACGTCTCCGGCGAGATGCTGGAGCTGAAGAACACCGTCAACACGATGGTCGACCAGCTCTCCTCGTTCGGTGCCGAGGTGACGCGCGTGGCGCGCGAGGTGGGCGTCGAGGGCGAGCTGGGCGGGCAGGCGCAGGTGCCGGGCGCGGCGGGGACCTGGAAGGACCTGACCGACTCGGTCAACACCGCCTTCCGCAACCTCACCGGCCAGGTGCGCAACATCGCGCAGGTGACGACGGCGGTGGCCAACGGCGACCTGTCGCAGAAGGTCACGGTCGACGTCTCCGGCGAGATGCTCCAGCTCAAGAACACCGTGAACACCATGGTGGACCAGCTCTCGCTCTTCGCCGACCAGGTCACGCGGATGGCGCGGGACGTCGGCACCGAGGGCCGGCTCGGCGGGCAGGCCCAGGTGGACGGGGTGAGCGGCACCTGGAAGGAGCTGACGGACTCCGTCAACTTCATGGCCGGCAACCTGACGTCCCAGGTGCGCCAGATCGCCCAGGTGACCACGGCGGTCGCGCGCGGTGACCTGTCGCAGAAGATCGACGTGGACGCCCGCGGGGAGATCCTGGAGCTGAAGAACACCATCAACACGATGGTCGACCAGCTCTCGGCCTTCGCCGAGCAGGTGACGCGGGTGGCCCGTGAGGTGGGCACGGACGGCAGGCTGGGCGGTCAGGCGCAGGTGCCCGGCGTGGCCGGTGTCTGGCGCGACCTGACCGACTCGGTGAACAGCATGGCGGGGAACCTGACCGCGCAGGTCCGTAGCATCGCGCAGGTGGCCACGGCCGTGGCGCGCGGCGATCTCTCGCAGAAGATCGACGTGGACGCCCGCGGCGAGATCCAGGAACTGAAGAACACCCTCAACACGATGGTGGACCAGCTTTCCTCGTTCGCCGGCGAGGTGACCCGGGTGGCCCGCGAGGTCGGTACCGAGGGCCGGCTCGGTGGCCAGGCCGAGGTGCAGGGCGTCTCGGGCACCTGGAAGGACCTGACCCAGTCGGTCAACTTCATGGCAAACAACCTGACCTCGCAGGTCCGCAACATCGCCGAGGTCACCACCGCGGTCGCCGAGGGCGACCTGTCGAAGAAGATCACGGTGGACGCCAAGGGGGAGATCCTGGCGCTGGTCACCACGGTCAACACGATGGTGGACCAGCTCTCCTCGTTCGCCGACCAGGTCACCCGCGTCGCCCGCGAGGTGGGCACCGAGGGGCAGCTCGGCGGCCAGGCCCGGGTGCCGGGTGTGACTGGTATCTGGAAGGACCTGAGCGACAACGTCAACCTGATGGCCAACAACCTGACCATCCAGGTGCGCAACATCTCGCAGGTCTCGGCCGCGGTGGCCAACGGCGACCTGACGAAGAAGGTGACGGTCGAGGCGCGCGGCGAGGTCGCGCAGCTCGCGGACACGGTGAACACCATGGTCACGACGTTGTCCTCGTTCGCGGACGAGGTGACGCGGGTAGCCCGCGAGGTGGGCACCGAGGGCCGCCTCGGCGAGCAGGCCCGGGTGCCCGGCGTCGCCGGGACCTGGAAGGACCTGACCGACTCGGTGAACGGGATGGCCGGGAACCTGACCGCGCAGGTCCGCAACATCGCGATGGTGACCACCGCGATCGCCAAGGGTGACCTCACGAAGAAGATCGACATCGACGCGCGGGGCGAGATCCTGGAGCTGAAGACGACCGTCAACACGATGGTCGACCAGCTCTCCTCCTTCGCCGAGCAGGTGACCCGGGTGGCCCGCGAGGTGGGCACGGACGGGCAGCTCGGCGGCCAGGCCCGGGTGGACGGCGTCAGCGGCACCTGGCAGGACCTGACCGTGTCGGTGAACGAGATGGCCGGCAACCTCACCCGGCACGTGCGCGCCATCGCCGAGGTGGCCACCGCGGTGACCCGCGGCGACCTCAGCCTCAAGATCGAGGCGGACGCGGCGGGCGAGATCCTGGCGCTTCAGGAGAACATCAACACGATGATCGCCAACCTGCGCGAGACCACGCTGGCCAACAAGGAGCAGGACTGGCTCAAGGGCAACCTGGCCCGCATCTCCGGGCTCATGCAGGGCCGGCGCGACATGGAGGACGTGGCGCGGCTGATCATGAGCGAGCTGACGCCGGTGGTCACCGCGCAGCACGGCGCGTTCTTCCTGGCCACGCCCACCGGTGACGCCATCGACGCCACCCAGGAGGCCGGCGACGGCTCGGGGAACGGGGCGTACGAGCTGCGCATGATCGGCGGTTACGGCTACTCGAAGCGCGACATGCCCACCACCTTCGAGCCGGGTGACGGGTTGGTCGGGACGGCCGCCGAGGAGAAGCGGACCATCGTCATCGAGAACGTCCCGGCCGGCTACCTCAAGATCGGCTCCGGGCTCGGTGAGGCGCCGCCGGCGCAGGTCATCGTGTTGCCGGTGCTCTTCGAGGGGCAGGTGCTCGGCGTGATCGAGCTGGCCTCCTTCCAGCCGTTCACGCAGATCCAGAAGGACTTCCTGAACCAGATCGCCGAGATGATCGGCACCAGCGTCAACACCATCAGCGTCAACACCAAGACCGAGGTGCTGCTCAAGCAGTCGCAGGAGCTGACCGAGCAGTTGCGCGAGCGCTCGGCCGAGCTGGAGAACCGGCAGAAGGCGCTCCAGGCGTCCAACGCCGAACTGGAGGAGAAGTCGGACCGGCTGGCCCGGCAGAACCGCGACATCGAGGTCAAGAACACCGAGATCGAAGAGGCCCGGCAGGTGCTGGAGGAGCGCGCGGGGCAGCTCGCGGTCTCGATGCGCTACAAGTCCGAGTTCCTGGCCAACATGTCGCACGAGCTGCGCACACCGCTCAACTCGCTGCTCATCCTGGCCAAGTTGCTGGCCGACAACGCGGACGGGAACCTCTCCCCGAAGCAGGTGGAGTTCGCCGAGACCATCCACGGGGCCGGCTCCGACCTGCTCCAGCTCATCAACGACATCCTCGACCTGTCGAAGGTCGAGGCCGGCAAGATGGACGTCAGCCCGACGCGGATCGCGGTGGTCCAGCTCGTGGACTACGTGGAGGCCACCTTCCGGCCGCTGACGGCGGAGAAGGGCCTGGACTTCTCGGTACGGGTCTCGCCGGAGCTGCCCGCCACACTCAACACCGACGAGCAGCGCCTGCTCCAGGTGTTGCGCAACCTGCTGTCCAACGCGGTGAAGTTCACCGACACCGGCGCGGTGGAACTGGTCATCAGGTCGGCCGGGGCGGACGTGCCCGACGCGATCAGGGAACAACTCCTCGAACACGGCGCGCTGCGTGACCCCGACGCCGAGATGATCGCCTTCTCCGTGACCGACACCGGCATCGGCATCGCCGCCAGCAAGATGCGGGTCATCTTCGAGGCGTTCAAGCAGGCGGACGGCACGACCAGCCGCAAGTACGGCGGCACCGGCCTCGGCCTGTCCATCAGCCGCGAGATCGCCAGGCTGCTCGGCGGCGAGATCCACGCCGACAGCCAGCCGGGCCGCGGCTCCACGTTCACCCTCTACCTGCCGTTGCAGCCGAACGCGCTGCCGCCGCACGGCTACCCGGAGCTGGCCGTCAGCGACATCAGCACCCTGCCCACCGAGCCCGCCGCGCCGCTGGAGCTGGAGGGGCCGGCGAGCGAGTCGGGCCCGGCCGGCGGGGCGAACGCAGAGGCCGCGGAGCGGCCGGCGGGCGAGGACCCGGGCGGTCAGCGCGCGGCGGAGCGGCCGACCGGTGACGCGTCACGGGGCACGGGCAGCCCGCTGCCGGCGCGGGGCACGGGGCGGCGAGCGCCGCGGTCGCTGCGCGGCAACGCGAGCCGGCCGCCGGCGGAGCCGTGGATGCTCTCCGGCCAGGACCTGGTCGCCGACCCCAGTGGCAACACCGGGTTCGACGGCGAGAAGGTCCTCATCGTGGACGACGACATCCGCAACGTCTTCGCGCTGACCAGCGTGCTGGAGCAGCACGGGCTCCAGGTGCTGTACGCGGAGAACGGGCGCGAGGGCATCGAGGTCCTGGAGCAGCACGACGACGTGGTGCTGGTCCTGATGGACATCATGATGCCGGAGATGGACGGGTACGCGACGACGGCGGCGATCCGCAGGATGCCGCAGTTCGCCGGGTTGCCCATCGTCGCGCTGACCGCGAAGGCGATGAAGGGGGACCGGGAGAAGAGCATCGAGGCCGGCGCGTCCGACTACGTCACCAAGCCGGTGGATACCGATCACTTGCTGACGGTGATGAGGCACTGGATGCGCGCGGAGTGACGGAGCGTACGCAACGGGGCGGCGTTTCGCGGTTTCGTTGACTGACTGTGGCCAAACACGTGTGGAAACGCGGCATTCGGGGAACCTTCTCGGTCCCCGCCGCGTTTCCGCTATGTGCACAGTGACATCGCGGTGACAGGGTGTGGCGAGCAGCGGGGTGCGGCTACCATGACCGGCACAAGGGCGGGCGGCGTAAGGGAGTCGCCCCCTGGGGCGGCGCCCGGTGCATCCCCCGGCACTTCGAGCTGGGGGGACCCCATGCCGGGGCGAGGAGGGCGAGGCATGGTGCAGAAGGCCAAGATCCTCCTGGTCGATGACCGGCCGGAGAATCTGCTGGCGTTGGAGGCCATTCTCTCCGCGCTGGACCAGACGCTGGTGCGGGCATCGTCCGGGGAGGAAGCGCTCAAGGCGCTGTTGACGGACGACTTCGCGGTCATCCTGTTGGACGTTCAGATGCCCGGCATGGACGGCTTCGAGACGGCCGCGCACATCAAGCGCCGGGAGCGGACCCGGGACATCCCGATCATCTTCCTCACGGCGATCAACCACGGCCCGCACCACACCTTCCGTGGGTACGCGGCGGGCGCGGTGGACTACATCTCCAAGCCCTTCGACCCGTGGGTGCTGCGCGCCAAGGTCTCGGTCTTCGTCGACCTGTACATGAAGAACTGTCAGTTGCGGGAGCAGGCGGCGCTGCTGCGGCTCCAGTTGGACGGCGGTCAGCCGGCCGCCGACGCCAAGGAGCCGGTGGGCCTGCTCGCCGAGCTCTCGGCGCGGCTGGCGGCCGTGGAGGAGCAGGCCGAGGCGCTGTCCAAGCAGCTCGACGAGAGCGCGGACGCGGCTGCCGTGGCGACGGCCGCGCACCTGGAGCGCAAGCTCACCGGGTTGCGGCGGGCGTTGGACGCGCTGGAGCCGGGCGCGGGCAGCGGCGCCGGCGCGGTGTCGTCGCAGAGCTGACCACGGCGCGCGGGGCGGGGTGACCCGACCGGGCGCGGGGCAGGCCGCGCGGGGCGAGCCGGGTGACGCGCCGCGTGACTCGCGGGCGCCGGCGGCTGGCCCTTTGTCGTGACCGACGTGCCCCCCACTGACACGCGCCCGGCCGACGTACCCGTGGCCGACCGACGCGCCCGTGGCCCATGCTCGCGACGCGCCCGGCCACACGGCCCGGGGCGCTGGTCCTCCCTCAGTCTCCGGGCGCCACGCCGGGCCTGACGCTCCCTCGCCCGCCGCCACGGCTCCGCCCGCCCCGCCTCCCGCGGCGCGGACGCCCCACTGGCCCTCCGCCCGCCGCACGGCAAACCGTGGGCGTGCGTGCCCCATACGGCCGACGCGGGTAATCTCGGCGCATGGCTTCTCGTACGTCCGGCAAGGGTTCCCCGAGCGCGGCGGGCACCTCGAAGCAGTCCGCCGGACGCGCCGCGGGCGCGGCGAAGAAGGCCGCCGCGAAACCACCCGCGAAGAAGGCCGCGGCCAAGAAGGCGCCGCCCAGGAAGTCCGCGCCCGCGAAGAAGGCCCCGGCGAAGAAGGTGGCCCCCAAGGCGGCGCCGTCCCCCACCGGCGGCCTCCTGCGGTTGATCCGCGCGATCTGGCGGGGCCTGGCGCGCGCGGTGGGGGCGGTCTTCCGTGGCATAGGGCGCGGCGCGCGCGGGCTCGACCCGGCGCACCGCAAGGACGGCCTGGCGCTGCTGCTGTTCGGGGTGGCGCTCGTGGTCGCCGCCGGCACCTGGTCGAACCTGGACGGGCCGGTCGGCGACCTGGTCGAGATGCTGGTGACGGTGACGTTCGGGCGGCTCGACCTGGTGGTGCCGATCCTGTTCGCGATCATGGCCATGCGGCTGTTCCGGCACCCGGAGAAACCCGAGGCCAACGGGCGCATCGTGGTCGGCCTGTCCGCGCTGGTCCTCGGCGTCCTCGGACAGGTGCACATCGCGTGCGGCGCCCCGGGCCGGGACGAGGGCACCGAGGCCATGCAGGACGCGGGCGGCCTGATCGGCTGGGCCGCGTCCAAGCCGTTGATCTTCACGGTGCGCGAGGCGCTCGCCGTGGCGCTGCTGGTCCTGATCACGATCTTCGGCCTGCTCGTGGTGACCGCGACGCCGGTGAACACCATCCCGCAGCGGATGCGCCAGCTCATGGTCAGGCTCGGGCTCATCGACGACGCGGCCGTCGGCTCGCACGAGATGCTCGACTCCGAGGCGTACGACGACGAGGAGTACGCGGACCAGTGGCGGCAGCAGGCGCCCGCCCGGCGCCCGCGAAGGGGCGCGCGCGGGCGCGACGAGGGCGCCGTGGAGGCGGAGCGCGCGGAGGAGGAGGCGCTCAGCAAGCGGCGCAAGCCCCGCCGGGCCGCCGCCGTGGACACCGACGACGTGGAGCCGCCGCAGAGCAGGCCGATGGACGCGGTGGACGTGGCGGCGGCTGCCGCCGCCTCCCTGGACGGGGCGGTGCTGCACGGCGTGCAGCCCTCACCGCTGGTCGCCGGGCTCAGCAGCGGCATCAGCACCGACTCCGGCGCGGGGCTGCCCGGCGCGCGTGGCACGCGAGGTGGCCAGGGCGCGGACCGCGAGGGTGCGGGCGGGCAGCAGGGCAACGCCGTGGAGCAGGTGCCCGACCTCACCCGCGCCACGCCCGAGCCCCCGGACCTGCCCGAGCGCCCCGGCGGCCTCCAGCCGCGCGCCGAGCAGTTGCAGCTCGCCGGCGACATCACGTACGCGCTGCCCTCGCTCGACCTGCTGGAGCGTGGCGGCCCGGGCAAGACCCGCAGCGCGGCCAACGACGCCGTGGTGGCCTCGCTGACGACGGTGTTCACCGAGTTCAAGGTGGACGCCTCCGTCACCGGCTTCACCCGTGGCCCGACGGTCACCCGGTACGAGGTGGAGCTCGGCCCGGCCGTCAAGGTCGAGCGGATCACGGCGCTGACCAAGAACATCGCGTACGCCGTCGCCAGCCCCGACGTGCGCATCATCAGCCCGATCCCGGGCAAGTCCGCGGTCGGTATCGAGATCCCCAACACCGACCGCGAGATGGTCAACGTCGGCGACGTGTTGCGGCTGGCTGACGCGGCCGGTGACGAGCACCCGATGTTGGTGGCGCTCGGCAAGGACGTCGAGGGCGGCTACGTGATGGCCAACCTGGCGAAGATGCCGCACGTGCTGGTGGCGGGCGCGACCGGTTCGGGCAAGTCCTCGTGCGTCAACTGCCTGATCACCTCGATCATGATGCGGGCCACGCCCGAGGACGTGCGCATGGTCCTCGTGGACCCCAAGCGCGTCGAGCTGACCGCGTACGAGGGCATCCCGCACCTGATCACGCCGATCATCACCAACCCGAAGCGGGCCGCCGAGGCGTTGCAGTGGGTGGTGCGCGAGATGGACCTGCGCTACGACGACCTGGCCGCGTACGGCTTCCGGCACATCGACGACTTCAACGCCGCGGTGCGCTCGGGCAAGGTCAGTCCGCCGGACGGCAGCGAGCGCGAGCTGACGCCGTATCCGTACCTGCTGGTCATCGTGGACGAGCTGGCGGACCTGATGATGGTGGCGCCGCGCGACGTGGAGGACGCGATCGTGCGCATCACCCAACTCGCGCGGGCGGCGGGCATCCACCTGGTGCTGGCGACGCAGCGGCCGTCGGTCGACGTCGTCACCGGCCTGATCAAGGCGAACGTGCCGTCCCGGCTCGCGTTCGCGACCTCCTCGCTGGCCGACAGCCGGGTCATCCTCGACCAGCCGGGCGCGGAGAAGCTCATCGGCAAGGGGGACGGGCTGTTCCTGCCGATGGGCGCCAACAAGCCGGTCCGGATGCAGGGCGCCTTCGTCACCGAGGAGGAGGTGGGCGCCGTGGTCCGGCACTGCAAGGACCAGATGGCGCCGGTCTTCCGCGATGACGTGACGGTGGGTACGGCGAAGAAGAAGGAGATCGACGAGGACATCGGCGACGACCTCGACCTGCTGTGCCAGGCCGCGGAGCTGGTGGTGTCCACGCAGTTCGGTTCCACCTCGATGTTGCAGCGCAAGCTGCGGGTGGGCTTCGCGAAGGCGGGTCGGCTGATGGACCTGATGGAGTCGCGGAACATCGTGGGGCCCAGCGAGGGCTCCAAGGCGCGTGATGTTCTCGTCAAACCGGACGAACTGGATGGGGTGCTGGCCGTTATCCGTGGCGAGGAACACTCGTCATAAGGTTGCGGGCAACCGTTTCCTCTGCTGATACGTCAAGTTGAGGGAGGCGCCCGATACTGCCCACAGTCGGGACCCGTGCGGCCATTCCGATGGCGTACAAAGTCCGGCCTCCCGCTTGCCCGACCCTTTCGTACCACCCCTAGACTGAACCTCCAGCAGGTGGCTACACGCTCGAAAGGCACCCTCGTGTCCATCGGCAACTCCCCCGCAGACGACCGCCCTTCCATCGGCCGCGTCCTCCAGCAGGCCCGCATCGGCGCCCGGCTGACCGTTGACGAGGTCAGTACCGCCACCCGGGTGCGCATCCCCATCGTGCACGGCATCGAGCAGGACGACTTCTCCCGCTGTGGCGGCGACGTCTACGCCCGGGGGCACATCCGTTCCCTCGCGCGCGCCGTCGGGGTCGATCCGGCTCCGCTGATCGCCCAGTACGACGAGGAACACGGCGGCCGTCCCGAGCCCACCGCCGCCGCGCCGCTCTTCGAGGCCGAACGCATCCGCTCCGAACCGCGCCGCCCGAACTGGACCGCGGCCATGGTCGCGGCCATCGTGGCCGTCGTCGGGTTCGTCGGCTTCACGCTGTTCAGCGGCGGCGACGACGGGACGGGCAGCACCGCGGCCGACGCCACCGACGCCGGCAAGCCGACCCCGTCGGCGGAGAAGTCCACGACGAAGCCGGCCGACCCCAAGCCCGACCCGTCCGACAGCGCCGTCGCCGGCGTGCCCGCCAACAAGGTGACGGTCAAGCTCACCGCCGCCGACCGGCAGGCGTGGATCTCCGCGAAGGACCACAACGGGCGGCTGCTGCACGTCGGCGTGCTCCAGCAGGGCACGTCGAAGACGTTCACCGACTCCAAGCGGATCGATCTGGTGCTCGGCGACGCCGGCGCGGTCAAGCTCTTCGTCAACGGCAAGGAAGTCACGGACGTCGGCGAAGACGGCCAGGTCCAGCGCCTGAGCTACACCAAGGGAGACCCCGAGGCGGGCTGATCGGGACGGGTTCGTTTCGGGCATACCCGGAATCGGGGCGGGTGGGAGCCGTCCCGAGCGCACCGGGCGGGTGCTTCGTGTGCCCTTGGCGCGGGGACAGGTGCGGGAACGAAGTAGTCTGAGCGTATGCCCGAACGCCGTACCGTCGCTCTCGTCACTCTTGGCTGCGCCCGTAACGAGGTGGACTCGGAGGAGCTCGCAGGCCGCTTGGCGGCGGATGGCTGGGAGCTCGTCGAGGAAGCCGGCGAAGCCGATGTCGCCGTCGTCAACACCTGTGGCTTCGTCGAGGCCGCCAAGAAGGACTCGGTTGACGCCCTCCTGGAAGCGAACGACCTGAAGGACCACGGCCGCACCCAGGCCGTCGTCGCGGTCGGCTGCATGGCCGAGAGATACGGCAAAGAGCTGGCCGAGGCGCTGCCAGAAGCCGACGGCGTGCTCGGTTTCGACGACTACGCCGACATCTCCGACCGGTTGCGCACCATCCTCTCCGGCGGTGTGCACGCCTCGCACACCCCGCGCGACCGGCGCAAGCTGCTGCCGATCAGCCCCGCCGAGCGGCAGGGCGCCGGGGTGGCGCTGCCCGGGCACGGCGCCACGGCCACCGAGGCCGACCAGGGGCCGCAGGCCGACCTGGCGGACCTCCCGGCCGGTGTGGCCCCCGCATCGGGGCCGCGCGCACCGCTCCGGCGCCGCCTGGGCACCAGCCCGGTGGCCTCCGTCAAGCTCGCCTCCGGCTGCGACCGACGCTGCTCCTTCTGCGCCATCCCCTCCTTCCGCGGCTCGTTCATCTCCCGCCGCCCCGCCGACGTGCTCACCGAGACCCGCTGGCTCGGCGAGCAGGGCGTCAAGGAGATCATGCTGGTCTCCGAGAACAACACGTCCTACGGCAAGGACCTCGGCGACATCCGGCTCCTGGAGACGCTGCTGCCCGAGCTCGCGGCGGTGGACGGCATCGAGCGGGTGCGGGTCAGCTACCTGCAACCCGCCGAGCTGCGGCCCGGCCTGGTCGACGTCCTCACCTCGACGGACAAGGTCGCGCCCTACTTCGACCTCTCCTTCCAGCACTCCGCGCCCGGCGTACTGCGCGCCATGCGCCGGTTCGGCGACACCGACCGGTTCCTGGAACTGCTCGACCAGATCCGGGGCAAGGACCCGCAGGCCGGCGCGCGCTCCAACTTCATCGTGGGCTTCCCCGGCGAGAGCGAGGCCGACTTCGCCGAGCTGGAGCGCTTCATCACCGAAGCCCGGTTGGATGCCATCGGCGTCTTCGGGTACTCGGACGAGGACGGCACCGAGGCGGCCACCTACGACAACAAGCTCGACCCGGAACTGGTCGCCGAGCGCCTGGAGCACCTCTCCCGACTGGCCGAGGAGCTGACGGCGCAGCGGGCCGAGGAGCGCCTGGGCGAGACCGTTCGGGTGCTCGTGGACCGGGTGGACGACAGCGAGGGCACCGTCGGCCGGGGCGCGCACCAGGCCCCCGAGACCGACGGGCAGACGACGCTGCTCACCGACCGAGAGCTGGCGCCCGGCCAACTGGTGGAGGCGAAGGTGATCGCGTCGGAGGGCGTGGACCTGGTCGCCGAGCCGTTGGCCGACGCGTGTCCCGAGGGGGCGGCCAGATGACCGGAGTCCCGGCCTCCGCGGCGGGAGGCGCCCGTGCGGCGACGGTGACCGCCCGCACCGCCGGGCTGTGGAACATCGCCAACATCCTGACCATGGTGCGGCTCGTGCTGGTGCCGGGTTTCGTGCTGCTGATGCTGCACGGCGACGGCTACGACCCGGCCTGGCGCTCCTTCGCGTGGGCGGCGTTCTCGGTCGCGATGATCACCGACCTGTTCGACGGCCAGCTCGCGCGGCGCTACAACCTCGTCACCGACTTCGGGAAGATCGCCGACCCGATAGCGGACAAGGCGATCATGGGCGCGGCGCTGGTCTGCCTGTCCGTGCTGTCCGACCTGCCGTGGTGGGTCACCGGCGTGATCCTCTTCCGCGAGATCGGCATCACCCTGATGCGCTTCTGGGTGATCAAGCACGGCGTCATTCCGGCCAGCCGCGGCGGCAAGATGAAGACCCTGGCGCAGGGCACGGCCGTGGGCATGTACATCCTCGCGCTGACCGGTCCGCTGGCCACCCTGCGCTTCTGGGTGATGGCGGTGGCCGTGCTGCTCACCGTGGTGACCGGCCTGGACTACGTACGCCAGGCCGTCGTGCTGCGCCGCGCCGGCCTCGCCGCCGAGCGCGAACGCGCGCGCACGCGAGCGGGGACGGACCGGGAATCGGTGCGCTGACGTGCGCGGTATGGGGAACCCGATGAGTGAGTGGTGTGCGGCGGGCGGTGGGGACCCCACCGCCCGCCGCCGTTCGAAGCCGATGGGAGTGGAGAGGTAACACGGTGACTGAGGGGGATTCAGTGACGGAAGAGCGCGCGCTGGCGGACGAGGCGATCGCCGCACGCGCGCGACGGTCGACGCTCGCCACCGACGTGCTGTCGGCGCTCGGCGCCCGCGGCGAGAGCGTGGCGGTGGCCGAATCGCTGACCGGCGGACTGCTCGCCGCGGCGCTCACGGACGCGCCCGGCGCCTCGCGCTGCTTCCGCGGCTCGGTCACGGCGTACGCCACCGAGGTCAAG
The DNA here is from genome assembly GCF_057766585.1 of Streptomyces sp. MGP-BFMKR1. Lineage (NCBI taxonomy): Bacteria > Bacillati > Actinomycetota > Actinomycetes > Kitasatosporales > Streptomycetaceae > Streptomyces > Streptomyces sp. MGP-BFMKR1. Next base: position 2,040,771 of record NZ_CM173408.1, on the reverse strand, counting down.
GCCGGCGTGCTGGGCGTGGACGAGGCGCTGCTCGCCGCGCGCGGAGCGGTGGACGCCGAGGTCGCGGCCCAGATGGCACGGGGCGTACGCCGCGTCGTCGGGGCCGACTGGGCGCTCGCCACCACCGGGGTCGCCGGGCCCGAGCCGCAGGACGGCCAGCCGGTGGGCACCGTCCACATCGCGGTCGCCGGCCCGCGCGACGCGTCGGCCGCCGCGGCGCTGCAACTGGCTGGAAATCGCGCCGAAAATCGGGAACGTAGCGTCACATCCGCCCTCGAACTGCTGCTGAGCGAATTGATCGAGAATGCGAGGGCACAGGATACGGAACAGGGTGGGCGTGTTTGATGTTTGCAGCCCTGAGTGAACACGACATCGCCCCCCGCACGGGTGGAGCCCGAGGCGGTACGGTGGGGCGAGAAGGAACCGGATACGCGGTCCGAGGAGGGAGCCAGCGATGATTCTGCTCCGTCGCCTGCTGGGTGACGTGCTGCGCCGACAGCGTCAGCGCCAGGGCCGGACGCTGCGCGAGGTCTCCTCGTCCGCCCGGGTGTCCCTGGGGTACCTCTCAGAAGTCGAGCGAGGACAGAAGGAAGCGTCCTCCGAACTGCTCTCCGCCATCTGCGACGCCCTGGACGTACGCATGTCCCAGGTGATGCGCGAAGTGAGCGACGAGCTGGCGCTCGCCGAACTGGCGCGCTCCGCCGCGGCGAGCGAGCCCGTGCCGGCGCCGATGCGTCCACGCCTGAACTCCGTGTCCGTGACCTCGGTGACGTCCGTCCCGGAGGAACGCGTCACCATCAAGGCGCCCACCGAGGCGGTCAACGTGGTCGCCGCCTAGGAAGCCACACATCGGCCGCACGACCAGCCGAGCACCTGCTGTCCCGTACGCCCCGTCCGCATCCGGACGGGGCGTACGGCGTTTGGGGGCTGGCTGGCTGGCTGGCTGGCCTGGCCTGGGGCGGGCCGGGCTGACCTGGCTGGTTCGGGGCGGGGCTGGTTGGCCTGGTCTCGCTGGTTCGGCGTGCGGGGTCAGGTGGGTGCTGGCCCCGGTGGGGCAATGGGCCGGTGGGGGAGCGGCGTCGTACCGGTCGGAGTGGGGCTGGTGGCGGGGGGTAGGTGGGTGATCCGTTCGAGAAGGTGGGACGGGTTGGCCATATGCCGCGTATGCCTGGGTACGCGGGTGTATGGCAGGGTGAGGGAAGGGACTTATCCGTCACATAGGAGGAAATTCATGACTGTCGTCAAGAGCTCGCTGCCCGAGTCGGACCGGAAGACCGTCGGCGACGCGCTTCAGGGCGCGCTGGTGGACCTGGTGGATCTGTCCCTGGTGGCCAAGCAGGTGCACTGGAACGTGGTCGGCCCCCGGTTCCGCTCCATCCACCTGCAGCTCGACGATGTGGTGGAGTCCGCGCGGACGCACACCGACACCGTCGCCGAGCGCGCCTCCGCGATCGGCGTGAGCCCGGACGGCCGAGCCGAGACCGTCGCCAAGACGAGCGGCATCGAGACCGTCAAGGACGGTTGGATCAAGGACACCGAGGCAGTGCAGATCCTGGTCGGGGCGCTCAACGCGGTCATCGGCCGGATGCGCGAGCGCATCGAGGCCACCGACAAGCCCGACCCGGTGTCGCAGGACATCCTGATCGGCCTGACCGCCGACCTCGAGAAGCACGCGTGGATGTTCCAGGCGGAGGCCGGCTGAGCCGGGTCAGGGCTCGGATTGCCGAAACGAGCCTCTGACCTGCGCGAGTGGGCATTACCTCGCGCTGCCGGGTGTGCTGACACGGTGACGCGTTCCGGGCCGCGGCGGCGGATTCCACGGAATCTCGCGCCTCCACCGGAACATCGGCGGAATCCGGCAGGGCCCTGTCGACACGGGAGCCGGCCTCACAGGTTGTGGGGCCGGCTCCGTCGTGTCGCGGGGCCGCCGTCGGTGCGGGGTCGCCGTCGGCGCGGGGGCGCCGCGGCGCGCGGCATGGCGCGTCGCAGGGGGTGTCGCACGAGGTGCCGCGCTGGACACGCTCTGGATGCGTGAGACGTGGCTCCGGGCGAGACTGGCACGACAGGACGAGACGGGGTGCGCGACGGGGCTCGACGCCCCCGAGCCCGACCGCGAGAGGTGCCCGGACATGCGAGACGAGCCGATATCCGCCCGACGTTCTCAGCCCGCCCCATCCCCGGCCGGCGAGTGGCCGGCAGGCGCCCGGCGGAGGCGTACGAGGCCGGGCCGTGGGGCGGGCCACGCGGGGCCGGGGCATCGCCGTCGCATACGGGCGAGGCATCGCGGGTTCGGGGAGTGGGCGACGGCTGGCGGTGCCTGACGCCGTGCGACTGGCCGGCGCGCTGTTGCTGAGCGTGGCCTGGGGCTGGGCCGTGCTGTGGACGGCCGCCGAGTCCGCGCCGGCGGGGCCGATAGAGGGAGTACTGCTCGCGGGCGGCTGGGGCCTGAGCCTGCTACCCGTGCACTGCGTGCCGGCCGGCCGTCGTCGGAACGGCGGTGAGCGGTCATCTGGGCGGACGCGCCACGGAGCGCGGGGGCCGACGACGCGGGCGACGGGTGTGGTGCGGGTGCGACCCGCGGCGCGGGTGGCGCGGGGGGTGGATGCGGCGGCATCGGCGCGACTCGCGGCACGCGATCCCGTACGGGTGGGCGGCGGCGGAGCGCGGTGGCGCGCGGGCTGGCGGTGGGCGCGAGGGCGTACGCGGGGTGGGCGGCGCGCTTCTTCGTAGCGCGGCTGGCTGTACGGGAGTGGGGCGCGGGGCGCGGTGGTGCTCCGGGGTTTGTAGAGGCCGGGTCGGAGGCAGAGGTCGGGGTCGAGGGCGGCCGGTCTGGGCGTTGATCCTGCCGGCCCGTGCTGGGTGTGGCGCTGGCATGGCCAGGAGAGCCGGTGCGGCCGTGGTGGGCGGTGTCGACGCCAGGGGGCCTGGCCCTGATCGCCGCGCTGCTGGGTGCGTACTCGGCCGGAGTGATCTTGGTGGCGCCCGTGGGGGTGGGGGCTTACGGCGATGGCTCGGGCGCGGGGCCCGGCTGGCAGCGGGGGCACCAGTAGGTGATGCGGGCCGGGGTGCTGGCGGGATCGTCGGGGCTGGTCTGTTCGGCCACGCGGATGGCGGTGCCGCAGCGCGCGCACGGTTTGCCCGCGCGGCCGTAGACCCACAGCCGGTGGTCGGGGTGGCGCTCGGCGGTGGTGATCCGGGTCGGGCGCGACTTGTTGACCTCCAGCAACTTCTTGGCCAGCGGCATCAGTCGCTGGCGTGCCGGGGCGCCGAGATCGGCCACCGGCGACCACGGGCTGACCCGGAGCAGGAAGCACAGCTCCGCCTTGTACACGTTGCCGATGCCCGCGAGGTTGCGCTGGTCCAGCAGCGCTTCGCCGAGCGCTCGGCGCGGGGCGGCGAGCACGCGGCGCAGTGCCTCGTCCGGGTCCCAGTCCGGGCCCAGCAGGTCGGGGCCGAGATGGCCGACGACGGTGTGCTCCTCGGCCGTGGGCAGGAGGCCGAGCACGGGCAACCGGTAGCCGACGGCCGTACGGTCCGCCACCCCGAGCACCGCCCGGATCTGGTGCCCCGGGCCCCCGCGCCAGCGCTCACCGGTGTCGTAGACGTGCCAGGCGCCGTCCATCCGCAGGTGCGAGTGGAGCGTGAGGCCCCCCTCGACGCGGGCGAGCAGGTGCTTGCCGCGTGGCACGACCTCGCGCACGTGCCGCCCGGTCAGGTCGGTGTCGGGGAGGCGGGGGCGCCGGTTGCCGCGGGCGTCGGGGCGCAGGCTGGCGCCGGTGGGAGCGCGCAGCTCCCACCGGGTCAGGGGCTTGCCCGCCAACGCGGCGTGGAGCCGGTGCGCGGCGCGCCAGACGGTGTCTCCCTCGGGCATGGGGCCATCATGCCGTTTCCTTGTGCGGCCAGGCGCCGACCATGGCGTCTGGGGCCCCGGAGCCCGGCGTGCGGTGCCCTGCGCTCCATGATCGGCGGACGCCGCCCGCCTCCGCCGCCTCCGGGGCCCGCGGGCCAGCCTCAGCGCGGGGAGCGCAGGCGCAGCCCGCGAGGGGTGGCGTGGAAACCTGCGGTCTCCAGGGCCGCTCCGAACGGTGAGGAGAGCGCCGCCACGCCGTTGATCCGTTCGACCGTGATGGTGCCGAGGGACCCGGCGTGGGCCGCGGTGGCCAGCGCTTCGAACGCCGGTATCAGTCGGGGGTCGTCGGCCGTGCCGGGGTCGGCCGCCGGCTCGCGGGTCGCGGACGGGGAGGGGGTGGTGCGCTCGGGGGAGGACGGGGGCGCGCCGGTCGAGCTGGGCCAGGCGAGGAGCGTCTTCCCGCCGCGCTCCAGGTAGAGCACCAGCTCACCGTCGACGAGGACGACCAGCGAGCCGGCCTTGCGGCCCGGCTTGTGGGTGGCGCCCGGCGGCGGGTCCGGCCAGTTGAGGGCGGCGCCGTACGCGTTGGCGGGGTCGGCGGCCGCGAGCACCAGGGCCCGTGGCGCGGAGCCCGCCCCCGGGCCGCCGTCGCGCCCCGCGCCGTCGCCGAGGCCCTGGCGGAAGGCCGGGTCGAGGGCGGCGCTCTCCGCGCGGTCGCGTGCCGTGCCCACCGCGCGGAGCCGGTCCACCGCCCCGTCCATGGCGAACTGGGCGGCCCCCAGTCCCTCCACGACGTAGCCGCGGCGCGCCTGGCCGCTCTCCTCGAAGACGGACAGCACCCGGTAGGCCGCGGCGAACCCGCCCTCGACGCCCTCCGCCGCCACGGCGCCGCGGGTCACCACGCCGTGCCGGTCGAGCAGCGTGCTGGCCAGCGCGTGCGCCCGGTGCGTGGGGTCGGCCGCCCGCTCGGGCACCAGCGACCAGCGTCCCGCCACCGTGGGCGGCCCGCCGAGCGAGGCCGTGGGGCGGGCAGTCATCCGGCCGTACCCGCGCGAGCTCGTCAGCGAGCCGTACCGGCCGCGCGGGACGGCCCGCTTGGCGCGGTGGGCGGTCGCCCCGGCGGTGCGCCCGGAACCGAGGAGGGAGCGCAGCGGGGCGACGGTGTCGTTGGTGATCCGGCCCGACCACGCCAGGTCCCAGATGACGTCGGCGATCTCGGCGTCGGCGCCCGGCGTCGGCTCGGCGAGCCCGGCGGCCCGCACCTGGTCGGCGATCTGACGGAAGAATAGCCCGTACCCGCCGGCGAGCGCGGAGAGCACCGCCTCGTGGAGCGGGGTCAGCTCCAGCGGGCGCGGCTCGGGCAGCAGCAGGGGCGCGGCCTCCGCCAGGTAGAGCGAGACCCAGCCGTCCTTGCCGGGCAGCGCGCCCGCGCCGGCCCACACCACCTCCCCGGCCACGGTCAACTCGTCGAGCAGGGCTGGGGAATACCGGGCCACCCGGGACGGCAACACCAGCTTCTCCAGCGCGGACGCGGGCACCGCCGCGCCCTGCAACTGCTCGATGGCGCGCACCAGGCCGTCCACGCCGCGCAGCCCGCCACCGCCCACGTGCTGCCACTGCGGCAGGAACGCGGCGAGCGCGGACGGCGCGACCGGCTCCAACTCGTGGCGCAGGGCGGCCAGGGACCGCCGCCGCAGCCTGCGCAGCACCGCCGTGTCGCACCACTCCTGGCCGATGCCCGAGGGGTGGAACTCGCCCTGGACGACCCGGTTGTCGGCGGCCAGACGGTGCAGCGCGCCGTCCGTGACGGCCGGGCCGAGGCCGAAGCGCGCCGCCGCGTCGGCCGAGGTGAAGGGCCCGTGCGTGCGCGCGTACCGCGCGAGGAGGTCGCCCAGCGGGTCCCGTACCGGCTCGGTGAACGCCTCCGGGACGCCGACCGGCAGCGCCGTGCCCAGCGCGTCCCGCAGTCGCCCCGCGTCCTCCACCGCGGCCCAGTGCTGGCGGCCGGCGATGCGCACCCGGATGGCGCGCCGGGCGGACTCCAGGCGCGCCGGCCACTCGGGGGCCGCGCCCCGCCGCGTCAACTCCTCGTCGGTGAGCGGCCCCAGGACGCGCAGGGCGTCGGCGACGCCCTCGGCGTCCTTGATCCGCCGATCGTCGCTGAGCCAGGCCAACTCGCGTTCCAGCTCGGCCAGCACCTCGGGGTCCAGCAACTCGCGCAGCTCCGCCTGGCCCAGCAGTTCGGCCAGGAGTCGGGAGTCCAGCGAGAGCGCGGCGGCCCGGCGCTCGGCCAGCGGCGAGTCGCCCTCGTAGAGGAACTGCGCCACGTACCCGAAGAGCAGGGAGCGCGCGAACGGCGAGGGCTCGGGCGTGGTCACCTCCACCAGCCGCACCCGGCGCGCCTCGATGTCACCCATCAGCTCGGTCAGCCCCGGCACGTCGAAGACGTCCTGAAGGCACTCGCGGACAGCCTCCAGGACGATCGGGAACGAGCCGAACTCGCTCGCTACCTGCAACAGTTGCGAGGCGCGCTGGCGCTGCTGCCACAGCGGGGTGCGCTTGCCCGGGGTGCGCCGTGGCAGGAGCAGCGCGCGGGCGGCGCACTCCCGGAAGCGGGCGGCGAACAGCGCCGAGCCGCCCACCTCGTCGGTCACCAACTGGGACACTTCGCCCTGGTCGAAGGTGACGTCGGCCGCGCCGACGGGGGACTGCTCGCTGTCGAAGGCCGTGCCGTGGTCGGGCGCCGGCCGCGTGCCGGCGGCGGGGGACCGCTCGTCGCCGCCCGGCTCGGTCGGCATCGGTACGTCGAGCAGGTCGAGGCCGAGCAGGTCCGCGTCGGGCAGCCGCAGCACGATGCCGTCGTCGGCGTGCATGACCTGGGCGTCCATCCCGTACCGCTCGGTCAGTCGGGCGCCGAGGGCCAGCGCCCAGGGGGCGTGCACCTGGGCTCCGAAGGGGGAGTGGATGACCACGCGCCAGTCGCCCAGCTCGTCCCGGAACCGCTCGACCACGATCGTGCGGTCGTCCGGGACGTGGCCGCACGCGGCGCGCTGCTCCGCCACGTACGCCAGCACGTTGTCCGCCGCCCAGCGGTCGAGCCCGGCGGCGCTCAGCCGGGCCCGGGCGGCGTCCGGGGCCAGCGCGCCGACCTCCCGCAGGAAGGCGCCCAGGGCGCGGCCCAGCTCCAGCGGTCGTCCGAGCTGGTCGCCCTTCCAGAACGGCAGCCGCCCCGGCACGCCGGGCGCGGGCGTCACCAGCACCCGGTCCCGCGTGATGTCCTCGATCCGCCACGAGGTCGTCCCGAGGGTGAACACGTCGCCCACCCGGGACTCGTACACCATCTCCTCGTCCAACTCGCCGACCCGCCGCCCGCCGCTTCGGCCGCCCCCGCCGCTGGACGGCTCGGCGCCGGCGAGGAAGACCCCGAACAGGCCGCGGTCGGGAATCGTCCCGCCGGAGGTGACCGCGAGGCGCTGCGCCCCGGGGCGGCCGGTGACCGTCCCGGCGACCCGGTCCCACACCACCCGGGGCCGCAACTCGGCGAAGGCGTCCGAGGGATAGCGACCGGCGAGCATGTCGAGCACCGCCGTGAACGCCGACTCGGGCAGCGTCGCGAAGGGCGCGGCCCGGCGCACGACGGCCAACAACTCGTCGACGTCCCAGGTGTCCATCGCCGTCATCGCGACCAGTTGCTGTGCGAGGACGTCGAGCGGGTTGGCCGGGACGCGCAGCGCCTCGATCGCGCCGGCGCGCATCCGCTCGGTGACCACCGCGGCCTGCACCAGGTCACCGCGGTACTTGGGGAAGACGACGCCGGTGGAGACGGCCCCCACCTGGTGTCCCGCGCGGCCCACCCGCTGGAGCCCGGAGGCCACCGAGGGCGGCGACTCGACCTGCACGACCAGGTCCACGGCGCCCATGTCGATGCCCAGCTCCAGGCTCGAGGTGGCGACCACGGCGGGCAGCCGGCCCGCCTTGAGGTCCTCCTCGACCAGTGCCCGCTGCTCCTTGGAGACCGAGCCGTGGTGCGCGCGGGCCAGCACCGCGGGCGCGCCCCTGGCCGCGCCCGCCTCGGCCATCACCTCGGCCGGCGCGTGGTGCTCGGGCAGCGGGTCGCCGGTGGCCCGTTCGTACGCGATCTCGTTGAGCCGATTGCACAGCCGCTCGGCCAGGCGGCGGGAGTTGGCGAAGACGATGGTCGAACGGTGGGCCTGCACCAGATCGACGATCCGCTCCTCCACATGCGGCCAGATCGACGGCCGCTCGCCCTCCTGCTCCTGCCCGTCCCGCACGGGCGAGGAGCCCAACTCGCCCAGGTCTTCCACGGGGACGACCACCGACAGGTCGAACTCCTTGCCGGACGGCGGCTGGACGATCTCCACCCGCCGTCCCGGGGAGAGATAGCGCGCCACCTCCTGCACCGGTCGCACCGTCGCGGACAGCCCGATACGACGCGCCGGACGCGCGCGCCCCGACCCGCCCTCACCCGCTCCGCGCAGGGCGTCGAGCCGCTCCAGGGAGAGCGCCAGGTGCGCGCCGCGCTTGGTGCCCGCCACCGCGTGCACCTCGTCCAGGATCACCGTCTCGACGCCGGCCAGGGCCTCCCGCGCGGCGGACGTCAGCATCAGGAACAGCGACTCGGGCGTGGTGATCAGGATGTCCGGCGGCCGGGTGGCCTGGGCGCGGCGCTCCGCCGGCGGGGTGTCGCCGGACCGGATGCCCACCCGCACCTCCGGCTCGGGCAGGCCACGCCGCACCGCCTCCTGCCGGATGCCGGTGAGCGGGCTGCGCAGATTGCGCTCCACGTCCACCGCGAGGGCCTTGAGCGGCGACACGTACAGCACGCGACAGCGCTTCTTCGACTCCGCCGGCGGCGGCGCGCTGGTGAGCTGGTCGATCGCGGCAAGGAAGGCCGCGAGGGTCTTGCCCGAACCGGTCGGCGCGACCACCAGCACGTCCGAGCCCTCGCCGATCGCCCGCCAGGCACCGGTCTGGGCGGCGGTCGGCGCCGTGAACGCCCCGGTGAACCAGCCGCGGGTGGCCGCCGAGAACCCCGCCAGCGCCGCGGCGTGCGCGCTCGCGCCGTCCGGGGCACCACCCCCCGCCGGCTCACCGCGCTGCTCGTTCCTCACCATGCCCCCATCGTGCACCGCACCACTGACAATCGACCGGAGCGGCAGGTCACCCGGGCTGTACGGGCCCTCGCGGGGCCCGGGTGCCGCCCGGGCGGCCGGCCGGAACCGCCGAACGACCGTTACGCACAATGGGGGCATGAGCGAGCGGGAGCGGGCGAGGCACTGGCAGTACGCGGAGCTGCCGGGCGTGGACCTGCTGAGCGCCCGCTACATCCGGCACGCCTTCCCGCAGCACACCCACGACGGCTACGTCATCGGCGCGATCACCGGCGGCGTCGAGGAGATCCGGCTGCCGACCGGCGTGCAGCGGGTGGGCCCGGGCGGCGTCGTCATGATCAACCCCGACGTGGCGCACACGGCACGCGCCGGAGTGCCCGAGGGCTGGGCGTACCACGTGCTCTACCCGGCCGCCGCCATGGTCGACGACATCGCCGCCGAGGTGTCCGCGTCCCGTGGGACGGCCTGGTTCCGCGAACCGGTCGTGCAGGACCCGGAGAGCGTGCGGTTGATCATGGCCGTGCACCAGGCCGCGGAGCGGGGCAACGCGCTGGCCGCCGACACGGTGCTGCGCCAGGCCATCGCGCGGCTGCTGCGCGGGCACGGCGGGACGCTCCCCGACCGCCCCGCACCGCGCGGGGCCGGCGCGCGCGCCGCCGCCCGGGCCAGGGAGATCCTGGAGGCCCGGATGGCCGCCCCGCCCACCCTCGCGAACCTGGCCGCGGAGCTCGGCACCGGCCCCTTCGCCCTGCTCCGTGCCTTCCGCGCCGCGTACGGGATGCCCCCGCACGCCTGGCTGACCGACGCCCGGGTGCGGCGCGCCCGCCGGCTCCTGGAGGACGGCACGCCACCAGCCGAGACCGCCGCCCTGGTCGGCTTCACCGACCAGCCGCACCTGGGCCGCCACTTCACCCGCATCGTCGGCGTGCCGCCGGGCGCCTACCGCAGGGAGCGCTCGAACACGCGCCAGCGCCCCTGACCGCGACCGCAAGAACGTACAAGACCGCGTCGTTCGGACACCCGTACGTTGCCGGCGTGGTCGAACAAGCGGAACGCGAGGAATGGCAGCGCCCCGTGCGGCGCGCGGAGCGTACGAACGGGGCGGCACGAGTCCCGCGCCGTGGGGACGAGGACGGAGCACGGGGCACGGGGCACGGGGCGCCGACCACGGAGCCCGGTGGGGCGCCGGCCGGCGCGCTGGACGGAGCGCCGAGCGGCGCGGCTGACGGGGCTCCGTCCAGCGCGGCCGTCGCGACCGACACGGGGCACGGGGCGGCGAAGCCGACGGGGCACGGAGCGCAGAGCCCGACGGGGCACGGAGCCGGCGGCGCCGACGAGGCGACTGGCACGGGACGCGGGCCCGCCGGCGCTGGACGGGCGTCCGGCGCGGGGAACGGGGCGGCGAGCGTGGCCGGGGACGGGGCACGGGGCACGGGGCGGCCGGCCGCTCCCGCCGGGTCGGGCGGTGCGGGGCCACGGCACCCGGCGGGTGACGGCGGTGCCGACGCGGGGGACGGGGCCGTGGTGCGGGACGCGCTCGGGGTGGGCGTCGCGGTCGGGCTCTCCGGGTTCGCCTTCGGCGTCACGTCCGCCGGCTCCGGGCTCAGCCTGCTGCAAACGTGTGTGCTCAGCCTGCTGGTGTTCACCGGGGCCTCGCAGTTCGCGCTCGTCGGCGCCCTGGCCGCCGGCGGGAACCCGTTGACGGCGGCGGCCGGCGCGTTCTTCCTCGGCATACGCAACGCCTTCTACGGGCTGCGCCTGTCCCAACTTCTGCGGCTGCCCCGGGCCCTTCGGCCGCTGGCCGCCCACTGGGTCATCGACGAGACCGCCGTCGTCGCACTGGCCCAGCGGGACCGGCGCGCCGCCCGGCTGGGCTTCGCCGTGACGGGAGCGAGCCTGTACGCGCTGTGGAACCTCACCACGTTGGTCGGCGCACTCGGCGCCGCCTCGCTGGGCGACCCCAACGACTGGGGCCTCGACGCGGCCGGCCCCGCGGTCTTCCTCGCCCTCCTGGCCCCGATGCTCCGCAGCCCACTGGAGCGCGTGGTGGCCGGCCTCGGTGTCGTCCTCGTCCTGGCCTGTGTGCCGGTCCTGCCCGCGGGGGTGCCGGTGCTGGTGGCGGCGCTCGCCGCACCGATCGTCCTGGCCGTGCACGGCCGTCGCGCCGCCACACGGCCCGCGGGGCAGCCCGAGCCCACGACCGCGACCGATGCCACGGAGCCGAGCGGTACCGCCGAAGGAGAGAACCGATGAACACGTGGATCGCCATCGCCGTGACGGCCGTCGGCTGCTACCTGGTCAAGCTGCTCGGCCTCTCCGTGCCGGCGGGCGCCCTGGAGCGCCCGCTGGTCAAGCGACTGTCCGCCCTGCTGCCCGTGGCGCTGCTGGCAGCCCTGATCGCGCAGCAGACGTTCAGCACGGAGCACACGCTCGTCATCGACGCCCGCGCGGCGGGCCTGGGCGCGGCGGCCCTCGCCCTGGTGCTGCGCGCCCCGTTCCTGCTCGTGGTGGCGGTCGCCGTGGCCGTGACGGCGCTGGTGCGGGCCGTCGCCGGCTGACGACCCGACCGCGCGCGCCGTACGGGCTCCGTTCCGCGCCCCGGCGGTCGTGCGTACGAACGCGTCGTGCGGCCGGCACTTCGCGGCCCGTGCGGCGCGCCCCGTACCCGGGGCCGCCGCTCCGTGCTCCGTGGCTCCGTGCCCCGTGCCCCGTGCCCCGTGCTATGGGGCACGGGGCAGACGGCGGGCCGGTCGGTGCGCGGAGCCCTCACGGGCCCCGTCGCCCCGTACGCCCCGTCGCCCTGCTGCCAGCGGCGCCGTAGCCGTCGTGCCCCGTCCTCCGTTCCGTGCCGTGCCGTGCCGTCAGTCGATCTCCCGGCCGTACGCGCGCAGCGTCAGCAGGGCGTCGATGGTCACCATGGGGCGGCACTCCAGCGCCGTGCCGGGTGCCCACTGGCGCCAGTTGATGGGCCAGCCGCCGTCCTCCTGCTGCGCCGCCGCGAGGTGGTCCAAGGAGGCCGACATCTCCGCGTCGGAGAACCACGGGCGGGCGACGGAGCCGGGGAGGCGGGCGAAGTCGTGCGCGAAGTGGTGCTCCCCGGGTCCGTATCCCGCCGGCACCGGATGGTCGGCCGCGTCCCACGGGTCGAGGACGACGAGTCGCTGCTCCCGTACCCGCGCGCCGAGCCGCTCCGCGACCGCGCCCGCGCGCTGGCGGTCCGGCACGCAGTCCAGGAAGGTGATCGCGGCCATGACCTCGTACGGATGCGTCGGCGCTCCGTCCGCCAGCCGCTCCACCGCCGACCAGCAGAAGTCCGTGGCCCGGAACAGCCAGGCGTGCCACACGCCACCCCGGTGCAGCAGCCCCGTGACGGGGCCGGTGGCGAGCAGGTCGCTCGGCGGGTCGTCCACCACCGGAATCCACGGCGCCGCCGGGTACCCGCGCAGCGAGGGGTGGAGCGCCGGGAGGGCGCCGGTCGGGGTGGAGATCTCGGTCAGGTACCGGCAGACCCGCTCTATCCGCTGCCCGCCGCAGCGCCCGATCTCGTCGAGCACGCGCAGGGCGTACGCCGTGTGCAGGGGCTGGCTGACGGGGCCGCGCAGGTCCGGCTCCAGGGCGTGCCCGTACCCCCCGTCGTCGTTCAGGTACGCGGCCAGCGCCCGCTCCACGGCGTCGACGGCGGGCTCCAGGCCGTCGCGCTGGGGCAGGAAGTGGTACGCGAACCTGCGCTGCTCCAGGACGCGGGCCGTGAGCCAGACGAAGTGCTCGGCACGGGCGAGGGGTGAGGTCGGTGCTGGGTCCATCCCCTGACCGTAGGACCGGAACGGGGCACGGGGCGGCCGATGCCGTACGGCTGCACTCTCAGGGGCGCGATACTGGACGTATGCGGTTGACGGTCTTCTGGCAGCGGATGGCGGACTACTTCGGAGAGGGGTACGCGGATTCGTTCGCGCGTGACCACGTGATGTCCGAGTTGGGCGGCCGGACTGTCCACGAGGCCCTGGAGGCCGGCTGGAGCGCCAAGGACGTGTGGCGCGGGGTCTGCGCGGCCGTTGACGTCCCGTACGAGAGGCGTTGACGGAACGGAGCGGAGACGACCGCGCGCGCCAGAAGCCTGCCCTCCGGGGCAGGCTTTTTTCGGAGCCACGGAGCCACGGAGCCACGGAGCCACGGAGCGGCGCGTTGTGCGGGGTGGCGGGGCCGGACGGCGTGGGGCGACAGTTGCGGGCACGGGGCACGGGGCACGGGGCACGGAGCACGGAGCCGGGTGCGTGCGTCGGTCAGCGCCTCCCGGGCGGGGGCGGCGGTCGGCCCGGGAACCGATTTGAACGCGGACATGACAGGGGTGCGCGGGGGCACGTCTGCCACATGGGCCACACTTGCTCCGTGGTAGCGACAGAAGACACCGTTCAGGAAGCGCCCCCCGTGGGCCCGCGTGACGCGGCGAGTGCGCGTATGCCCCGTTGGTTGCCCCGGGCCATGGTCCTCGCCCTGGCGCTGGTGGCCGGCTTCCAGTTCGCCAGTTGGGCGTTTCACGAGCTGACGTCGCTGCTGCTCAACATCCTGATCGCGTTCTTCCTCGCGCTGGCCATCGAGCCCGCCGTGGACTGGATGGCCGCTCGCGGGCTGCGCCGTGGGGCGGCGACCGGGCTGGTCTTCCTCGGCATCCTCATCGCCGTCGCCGGCTTCTTCACCCTGCTGGGTTCGATGCTCGCCGACCAGATCGTCACCATGGTCGAGGACTTCCCGAACTACCTGGACAAGGTGATCAGTTGGGTCAACACGACCTTCCACACGGAGCTGTCCCGGGTCGAAGTGCAGGACAGCCTGCTGCACTCCGACTGGCTTCAGAAGTACGTACAGGACAGCGCCAACAACGTGCTGGACGTGTCGGCGCAGGTGCTCGGCGGGCTGTTCAAGCTGCTGACGGTGACCCTCTTCGCGTTCTACTTCGCCGCCGACGGCCCGCGGCTGCGCCGCGCGCTGTGCTCCGTGCTGCCGCCGCACCGGCAGTCCGAGGTGCTCCGCGCCTGGGAGATCGCGGTGGCGAAGACCGGCGGCTACCTGTACTCCCGCGGCCTGATGGCCCTGATCTCCGGCATCGCGCACTACATACTGCTGGAGGTGCTGGGCGTGCCGTACGCCCCGGCGCTGGCCGTGTGGGTGGGTCTGATCTCGCAGTTCATCCCCACCATCGGCACCTACCTGGCCGGCGGCCTGCCGATGTTGATCGCCTTCACCGTCAACCCCTGGTACGCGGTGTGGGTGCTCGGCTTCGTCGTGATCTACCAGCAGTTCGAGAACTACCTGCTCCAGCCCCGCATCACCGCCAGGACCGTGGACATCCACCCGGCCGTCGCCTTCGGCTCGGTGATCGCCGGCACGGCGCTGCTCGGCGCGGTCGGCGCCCTCATCGCCATCCCGGCCACCGCGACGCTGCAGGCGTTCCTCGGTACCTACATCAAGCGGTACGAGGTGACGGACGAGGCGCGGGTGCAGGGAGGCACCCGCAGGCCCCGGGGCATGTCGCGGCTGGCGCGCGTGCGGCGTGCGCTCCGGCGGGGAGAGGACGGGGCGGCCTCGGGCGCGTCGGCGCCTGACGGGGCGGATGCCGAGCCCGCCGCGCCGGTCGCGGTTCCCGCTCGCCCCGACGGGAGCGACGGAGCCCCGCCGGCGGGGACGGTGCCCGCGCAGGCGACCGACACGGAGCGGGCGCAGGATGCCCCGGCAGGCGCCCCGACGCCGTCCCGGCCTCCCGAGCCCACGAGGCCGGCGACGGGGGAGCCGGTCCCCGAGGGCTGACCGCCGAGCGGCCACCGCGCCGCGGCGCGACAGGCGGGCCGTAGCGGTGGCCGGGCCGCAGTGGAATGGGTAACGGCGCGGCGTGCGGCGCCCCACGGGGCGGAGCGCGGCGGCGCGGAACGGAGCGCCGGCCGCGCCGCAGCGGCGACGTCGGCCCGCAGCTTCGGCACGCCGGAGCGCGGGCGCGCCGCGAGCGAGGACCTGCTTGACACCAAAATCGAACATCTATTCTCATGGGGGTGCTGGCTGGCGGTTCTGCCCCCGGTTATCCACAGGCGGAGAGGGTGTCCGGGCCGATTGTCAGTGGCAGGCGTTAGCGTCGTGGACGTGAAGCGATCGACTCAAGCAAACCGGGTGGAGCCCATGGCGGCAGGAACTGACCGCGAGAAGGCGTTGGACGCCGCGCTCGCGCAGATTGAACGGCAATTCGGCAAGGGTGCCGTAATGCGGATGGGTGACCGGCCCAACGACCCCATCGAGGTCATCTCCACAGGGTCGACCGCCCTCGACGTCGCGCTGGGCGTCGGCGGCCTGCCGCGTGGCCGTGTGGTGGAGGTGTACGGACCGGAGTCCTCCGGTAAGACCACGCTGACGCTGCACGCCGTGGCCAACGCCCAGCGGGCCGGCGGCACCGTCGCCTTCGTGGACGCCGAGCACGCCCTCGACCCCGACTACGCGCAGAAGCTCGGCGTGGACACGGACTCCCTCATCCTGTCCCAGCCGGACAACGGCGAGCAGGCGCTGGAGATCGTGGACATGCTGATCCGCTCCGGCGCGCTCGACCTCATCGTGATCGACTCCGTGGCGGCGCTCGTCCCGCGCGCGGAGATCGAGGGCGAGATGGGCGACTCGCACGTCGGCCTGCAGGCCCGACTGATGAGCCAGGCGCTCCGCAAGATCACCAGCGCGCTCAACCAGTCCAAGACGACGGCGATCTTCATCAACCAGCTCCGCGAGAAGATCGGCGTGATGTTCGGTTCGCCGGAGACCACGACCGGTGGCCGCGCGCTGAAGTTCTACGCGTCGGTCCGGATCGACATCCGCCGGATCGAGACGCTGAA
The DNA here is from genome assembly GCF_057766585.1 of Streptomyces sp. MGP-BFMKR1. Taxonomy (NCBI): domain Bacteria; kingdom Bacillati; phylum Actinomycetota; class Actinomycetes; order Kitasatosporales; family Streptomycetaceae; genus Streptomyces; species Streptomyces sp. MGP-BFMKR1. Next base: position 2,024,926 of record NZ_CM173408.1, on the reverse strand, counting down.
GGACGGCACCGAGGCGGTGGGCAACCGCACCCGGTGCAAGGTGGTCAAGAACAAGGTCGCCCCGCCCTTCAAGCAGGCCGAGTTCGACATCCTCTACGGCCAGGGCATCAGCCGCGAGGGCGGCCTGATCGACATGGGCGTGGAGCACGGCTTCGTCCGCAAGTCCGGCGCCTGGTACACGTACGAGGGCGACCAGCTCGGCCAGGGCAAGGAGAACGCCCGCAACTTCCTCAAGGACAACCCCGACCTCGCCGACGAGATCGAGAAGAAGATCATGGAGAAGCTCGGCATCGGCGTGAAGGCCGACAAGCAGGCCGCGGAGTCCGACGGCACGGTCGCCGCCACTGCCGAGCCCGCGACCGCCGCGAAGACGGTTGCGCCGACGGCCGTGAAGGCGACCAAGGCAACCAAGGCCGCCGCGGCCAAGAGCTAGCCGATGACCCGGCGAAGTGACTGGCCGGACAGTGGCGACGCGGGACGACCGGGCAGCGACGACCTCGGCCCGTCGAGGGCCGGGCGGAGGGCGTCGCGTGGGGGCCAGGGGGAAGCCTCCAGCATGGAGCCCGGTGAGCAGGCGCGGGCGATCTGCCTGCGCCTGCTCACCGGGACGCCACGCACCCGCAAGCAACTCGCCCAGGCCCTGCGCCAGCGCGACATCCCCGATGACGTGGCGGAGGAAGTACTGTCCCGCTTCGAGGACGTCGGCCTGATCAACGACGCGGCGTTCGCCGAGGCGTGGGTCGAGTCCCGGCACCACAGCCGGGGGCTCGCCCGGCGAGCGCTGGCGCGGGAGTTGCGTACCAAGGGCGTGGACCCCGCGCTCATCGACGAGGCGGTCGGTCAGCTCGACCTGGAGCAGGAGGAGCGAACCGCCCGCGAGCTGGTGGAGCGCAAGCTGCGCTCCACCCGGGGGCTCGACCGGGACAAGCGCATCCGGCGACTGGCCGCGATGCTGGCCCGCAAGGGCTACTCCGAGGGCGTGGCCCTGCGGGCGGTGCGACGGGCGCTGGAGGAGGAGGGCGAGGACGCGGAACTGCTGGAGCACCACCTGCCCGACGCGTGACCGAGCGACAACGCGGAGCCTGCTGGACGCGGAGCCCCCTCGCTACGGCGCCGGTCACTGAGCGCCGGAGTGCGTCGATACGGCGCGCACCGGTCACGGGCCCACGATCGTCCGAGTCCTGGGTGTGCCCTGGGTGCGCCTTGGCCGCGTCCGAAGCGTGGGCCAGAGCCAGGTGAGCGGTCCCGCGCGGGACGGACCGCTGTCCGCTGCGGTGCGCCGAAGCGGGCGCGCCCACCCGTCGCGCGGACAGGCGCACCCCGCGAAAGGTGATCGCGTTAGCCCGCGATGGTCCGGGCCGGGACGGACGGCTGCTCGGAGTGCCGTACCGGCAGCCCCGCCGCCCGCCACGCCTGGAAGCCACCGACGATGTCGGTGGCCCGCGCCAGGCCGAGCTGGTGGAGGGAGAGCGCCGCGAGGCTGGAGGCGTACCCCTCGTTGCAGAACACCACGGCCCGCACGTTGTGCCCGGTGACCTCGGGCAGGCGGTGGTCGCCGTGCGGGTCGAGCCGCCACTCCAACTCGTTGCGCTCCACGATCAGCGCGCCGGGGACCAGCCCGTCCCGGTCGCGGAGGGCGGCGTAGCGGGTGTCGATGAGCAGGGCGCCGTCCCGTGCCGCCGCGGCGGCCTCGTGCGGGCTGAGTCGGTGGAGCTGGGCCCGGGCCCGTTCGAGGAGGGTGTCCACGCTGGTCGGCGGGTGGGTGCTCATGCCCACTCCCCGGGGTGCTCGACCTGCTCAAGGCGGAGTACGGGGCCCGTACGGCTGTAGCGGCGCATGAGCGGCAGCGGGGGATAGTAGGCGTGCACGGAGATGGCGTGCCGCTGGGCGGAGAGGTTCAGCACCTGGTGGACGTGGTGCGGGCCGAAGGCGCGACCGTTGCCCCGGGGCAGGGTGCGCTGGCGGTCCACGCCCTCGGCGAGTTCTAGCGTCTTCCAGCCCTCGGTGGGCAACTGAGCGGCGAGCGACTGCTCGATCAACTCACCGTCGGCGATGGCGAAGGCGCCGTGCGAGCCGCCGTGATCGTGCCATCCGGTGCCGGTACCCGGCGGCCAGCCGATGAGCCACGCCTCACTGCCTCCCGGCCCCTCCAGACGGGACCAGGTGCGGCCCTCCGGGTCGAGGGGCAGCGTGGCGACGAGGGCGGCGTCGGCCGCGACGCGGCGGACGTAGTCGAGCAGTTCGGTCAGGGAGACGCCGCTGCCCCGGGGCGCGGGAGTCGCCTCCGGGCGGCCGGGGGCGGGGAGCGGGGCCCCGCCGGGCGGCGGCGCGGCGGCGAGTCCCGGCGCCGCGCCGCGACCTGGTGGGGTAGGGGAGGGTGCGGCGATGGCCGAGGCGTACGGGGACGCGGCGGGCGGGGCCGCGACGGCGGGCGGAGGGCTCGCCGTGGCCGAGGCAGTGGCCGCCATGGCCGAGGCGGTGGCGAGGGGAGAGGCGGCAGGGCCGACCGAGTGGGTTGTCACGGAGACCGTCCTGAGGGCTCGCGAGGACGCGCGGCGGCGGGCCACGCGGAAGGGGAAGGCGGATCAGCAGGACGGTCGACACACGCAGCCCGCGTAGCGAAGGAGGTCCATGTGGACCCTCCGCCAGAGACGCAGGCTGGTGTCAGACATGGTTCGGAGTAGACCACCTCCCCTCGCCCATGGTCAACAGCGACCGGGTGTGCGCCCGCGCACTCTGCTACCCCTACCGGCCGCCCGAGATGCGCACCGTCCACGCTCCGGTCTGACGCGTCGCGCCCACTCCCGGTGCGGCGCGGCTGCCCCCGGGCCGGCCCCCCGAACGCGCCCGCCCGTGCCGCCCCGGCCCGTGGCGACGCGCCGCGCGCTCCCGATGGCGCCGGCACGGCGAGACGTGCGCGGCGGCGGTCGCTCGTGCGCGGTCGGTGACTGTGCGTAGCCGGCCTCGCCCCGAGGCGGCGGCGCGCGGAGCCCGTGAACGTACCCCCGCGCGTACGGTCCGGGCTGACGCCTCTCGACGGGACTCACCCCGCGCCGCCGTACGCGCGTCTCCCACCGTTGCCCCCGGCCGGCGTACGGGGCACGGGCGCACCGGTGGGCTGGCGTACCGGCGTACGGAGCGCGGGGGCCGGACCGTGGCGCCGTCAGGTGGGGCTGTGGGCGGGGGCCTGGAGGAGTCCGCCCCGTGCGGCGTCCGCGCAGGCGTACAGCTCGGCCTGACGGACTCCGGCCAGCGCCGCTACCAGGTAGCCGTCGGGCCGTACCAGCAGCACGGTGTGCGCGGCGGCCCCCGGGTAACCCTCCGCGACCAGGATCTCGGCCCGTACCGGCAGCGCGGCGACGGCCGCGGCGAGGCGGGGCATGAGCCCGGCGCCCACCCAGTGCCGGCGCTCCCACACGCCCGTGCCCGGGGCGACCAGGACCACGAGCAGCGCTCCACCGAGCCGGCTGCGGAGCCGGGTCAGGGAGCCGTCGGGCGCCGTCACCGGCACGTCGGCCACCGGGCTGCCGGGCGCCGTGTCCACGGCCTCCGCGCCCTCCGGGGGCGCCGGTTGCAGCGGGCTGCGCTGGTAGCTCGGGGGCGCGCCGAGTTGCCCGAGGCCCGCGTGGCCGTCGGTGAGCAGCGCGTCGTGGCCGCGCACGGAGCCCGGCAGCACCGAACGGCGCACGGCGGACCAGCCGCCCGGCGCGCGCACCTGGGACAGCAACTGGTCGGCGGTGCGCAGCCGGGCGCCGACGGCGCCGCGCCGCTCCGTCTGATAGCTGTCGAGCAGCGGGTCGCCCGCGCCGTGGTGCCAGGTCAGGGCCAGTTTCCAGGCCAGGTTGTCGACGTCGCGCAGCCCCTCGTCGAGCCCCTGCGTACCGAGCGCCCCTATCAGGTGCGCGGCGTCCCCGGCGAGGAACGCCCGCCCCACCCGCCAGCGGCGGGCGAGCCGGTGGTGCGCCACGTACACGCCGGTGTCCAGCAGTTCGTACGGGGGCAGGGTGCCGCACCAGCCGGTGAGGGTGTCGCGCACGCGGCTGAGCAGGGCCTCGGGGGTGACCAGGTCGCCACCGGGCGGCAGCAGCCAGTCGAGCCGCCAGGCACCACCCGGCAGCGGGCGCGCGGTCACCTCCGCGTCGGCGCCGCGCCACGGCGGCAGCCGGTGCAGCAGGCCCTCGCCGGGGAACGGGAGATCAGCCCTGAGCGCCGCCACGGCATGGCGTTCCACCGCCGTCCGGCCGGGAAACCGCACGCGCAGCAACTTGCGGACGGTGGACCGCGGACCGTCGCAGCCGATCACGTAACTCCCGCGCCACCAGATGCCCTTGGCCTCCGGTCCGCTCGCGGGACCCGACGCGCCCGCGGCCGGCCCCTCGCCCGGATCGGCGGCGTCCGCCTCGTCCGCCGGCTCCGTGTCGAGTACGGGCCTGGTGTGGACGCTGACGCCGGCCTCGTCCTGCTCTATGGCGTCCAGCCGGCCGCCCGTGGCGATCCGCACCAGCCCGCCGCCGGGCTGCTGGCAGAACGGGGCCAACGCGGCGCGCAGCGATCGGGTGAGCACGTGCTGGGGGAGGTGCAGCGGCGAGGCGATGCCCGACGGTTCGTCCGGCGCGGTCGCGTCGCGCGGGGCCGGGAGCGCCGGCGGGGCGTCCGCGACACCGCTCCGTGGCGCCCGCGGGTCGTCGAAGGTCACCTGACGCACCGTCTGGCGCCGGCGCATGGTGCGCCACCCCGTCCAGCGGGCACCCCCGTCGGTGGCGACGGCGCATCCGAGGCGGCTCAGCATCTGGGCGGTGTCCGGCCGGAGCACGGCGGTACGGGCTGGGCGCTGCTCGTCTATGCGTGGTCGGCCGGGCCCCTCGTCGAGCAGGATGACGGGAACATCGCGGCGGGCGAGAGCCAGCGTCAGCGCGAGGCCGACGGGGCCCGCACCCACGACGATCACCGGGTCCACGGCGCGGTTCCCCCGTCCCTGCGGCAGGTAGGAGAACTGACAATAGGAGCCCGGTACGCGATCACAGAACGTATGCAACCCATTGCGCGTGCCCCCGTCAAGTGACGGTCGGGGGCACGCGGGAGCACGTACGCACCCAACCCGGCCGAGGATATACGCCCAGTACAGGGCCGGATACGCCAGCGTCGCACTCCGGTCGCCGCCCCGGTGTGGAATGGCCCTACGGCCTGGCCGCACCGTCACCGCCCGCTCGCACGCCTCCCGTTGGCGGCCCCGCCCCGCCACGGACCCGGCATCCGCGCCCACCTTCGGCCCCGTGCCCCGTTCCCCAGCGCGACACCCGCTCGTTGCCCCGTGCCCCGTGCCCCGTGCCCCGTGCCCCGTGCCCCGTGCCCCGTGCCCCGTGCCCCGTGCCCCGTGCCCCGTGCCCCGTGCCCCGTGCCCCGTGCCCGGTACGGGGCGCGGCGTGGCCGAGGCGTCCCGTGGGCGGAGGCCGCAGGGCGGTCGGGCCTCACGGTCGCCTGACGCCCCGTCGGGCACCGCCGACTCCCGCGGGGCGCGCTCCCGTGTGCTCCCGTGCCCCGCCGCCCGCGGGCATACGTGCGCCGCGCGCGGCGCAGGCGACGGGGCAGCCCGCCCCCGCGCCTCGCCCCACCGCCCTTCGCCACGTACCGCCCCGGTCGCCGCCCCCGCGCCTCGCCCCCGTACCGCCCCGGTGCACCGCACCCCCGCCCAACCACATCCCGCCCCCGCCGCACCTCGCCCCCTACCGGCCGCCCCCGGCACGCCGGGTGGTGCGCCGGGCGGGTCGCCGACGTGCGAGCGCCCCGTGTTCCCGCCGTGGGGCGGGGACACGGGGCGCGGGGTGCGCCGTCGCGCGCGGGGCCCGTGCGGGCGCCGGGGCGCGACGGGCGCGGGGTCAGTCGGCCTTCGGGCCGCCTCCTCGCGCGTCGCCGCCCCGGGAGCCGGCGTCCGCGCTGTGCGAGGGGTCGGCCATGGCGGTGGCCGCGCCGGCCGGCACCGCCGCCGGGGCGCCCTTGCGGCTGCGCTGGGTGCTCCGCTCGATCCAGGTGGCCAGCGACGAGAGCGCCAGGCACAACAGGATGTAGATGGAGCCGAAGACGATGACCATCGGGATGAAGGCGTAGACGCCGTTCTCCGGAGGGGTCCGCTCCGCGAACGCCTTGCCGACGTAGAGCAACTCCTCGTAGAGGATGATGAAGCCGAGCGAGGTGTCCTTGAGCGTGACCACGAGCTGGCTGATGATCGACGGCAGCATGGAGCGCACGGCCTGCGGGATGAGGACGCTCGTCATCACCTGGGTCTTGCGCAACCCGAGCGCGTACGCGGCCTCGCTCTGCCCCTTGGGCACGGCGTTGATGCCGGCGCGGAAGATCTCCGACTGCACCGACCCGTTGTACAGCGTCAGCCCGATGACCAGCGCCCACATGGGCTGGGTGTCGAAGTACGCGTAGTACAGCAGGAAGATCATGATCAGCAGCGGCATGGCGCGGAAGAACTCCACGAGCACCGCCGTCGGCCACCGCACCCACCGGTGGTCGGAGAGGCGTCCCGCGGCCAGCACGGCGCCCAGGGCGAGCGAGAAGACCGCCGCGAGCGCGAACGTCTTCAGCGTCGTCAGCAGACCTTCGAGGATGCGGTCCTGGGTGTTCGCGTACTGGTAGTCGTCCCACAGGCCGGCCTGGAACTGCCCCGTGTCGTCCAGCCGGTAGATGACGAAGGCGATCAGGCCGAGGAGGGCGAGCGTGGAGACCACGCCGTAGACGCGATTGCGTCGGCGGGCCTTGGGGCCCGGGACGTCGTAGAGGACACTGGCACTCATCGGGCCACCGCCAGCCGGTTCTCCAGCAGCCGGAACAGGCCGCTGAGGGTGAGCGTGATGATCAGGTAGCAGACCGCGATCCAGAGGAAGATCACCAGGATGTCGTAGCCCGCGTCCGCGTTGAGCTGCTTCTGCAGCGCTCCGAGCTCCATGACGTCGAAGCCGGAGGCGATGGCGGAGTTCTTGGTGAGGGCGATGATCAGGCTCCCGACCGGGGGTATCGCCGTGCGCGCGGCCTGCGGCAGCACGATCTGGCTCAGTGTCTGCGTGAAGGTCATGCCGATGCTGCGCGCCGCCTCGGCCTGCCCGACCGGCACCGTGTTGATGCCGGAGCGGACGGCCTCGCAGATGAAGGCCGACGTGTAGCAGCCGAGGGCCATGACCGCGAGCCAGAAGGAGTCCCAGCCCTTGAGCCCGAGCGCGGGTAGGCCCAGCGTGACGATGAGGAACAGGAGCACCAGGGGCGTGTTGCGCAGCAGCGTTACCCATACGGTGCCGAAGACCCGCAGCGCGGGCACCGGAGACACCCGGAAGCCCGCGATCAGGATACCGAGCACGAGGGCCAACAGCGAGCTGTAAGCGGTCAGTTCGACGGTCTTGAGGAAGCCGTCGCGGAATGCCGCGAAGTTGTCCGTCAGTACGTTCAAGTCAAGTCTCCGGTGGTGAGCACGGCGGCCGGGGCGCCCGCGGCGGGTGGGCCCTCACGGGGCCCGGGCCGCGCCGTGGACGCCCGGCCGCTCAGGCGTCAGCCGTCGTGGCGGCGGCTCAGTAGCGGTCGACCTTCGGCGGCGTCGGGGCCGGGATGCCGGACTTGCCGAGCGTGGCGTCGTACGCCTTCTTCCAGTTGCCGTTCTTCTGGTGCGTCTCGATGGCGTCGTTGATCGCGTCGCGCAGCGCCTTGTCGCCCTTCTTGAGGCCGACGCCGTACGGCTCCTCCGAGAACGGCTTGCCGAGCACCCGCAGCCCGTCGTTCTGGGCCGCGTAGCCCTTGAGGATCGTGTCGTCCGTGGTGACCGCGTCCACCTGACCGTTGTTCAGGTCCTGCACGCACAGTTGGTAGCCCTGCTGCGCCTTGGCCTTGGCGACCCCGTACTTCTTCTCCTTGATCCGCTTCAGCGGCGTGGAGCCGGTGACGGAGCAGACCTTCTTGCCCTTGATGTCCTCCGGGGTCTTGATGTCGCTGTCCTTGTCGACCAGCAGGTCCTGGCCGGCGAGGTAGTACGGGCCGCCGAAGTCGACCTGCTTCTTGCGCTCGTCGTTGATCGTGTACGTGCCGACGTAGAAGTCGACGCCACCGCTGGAGAGCTGCGTCTCGCGGGCCTCGGTCGGCACCGTCTTCCACTCGATGTGCTGCTCGTCGAAGCCGAGTTCGGCGGCGATCATGCGCGCGATCTCGACGTCGAAGCCGGAGCGCTTCCCGGTGCTCGGGTCCTCGTAGCCGAGGTTCGGCTGGTCGGCCTTGGTGCCGATCTTGATCTTCTTGCCCTTGACCTTCGACCAGACCGGCGAGTCCTTGACGTCCGCCGCGGTGTTGACCTCGTAGGAGAGCTTCGGGGCGTCCTTGTCCTGCTTGTCGTCGTCCGGGCTGCCCTCCTTGCCACACGCCGTCGCCGTCACGGCCATGGCCAGTACGACGGCCGCCGCCGCTGCAGTCCTGCGGAGCTTCATGGTGAATGTCCTTTACGTCGTCGAGCGGGAGGCGGTCAGTGGTGCAGGATCTTCGACAGGAAGTCCTTGGCCCGGTCGCTGCGGGGGTTGCTGAAGAACTGGTCCGGCGCCGCCTCTTCGACGATGCGGCCGTCGGCCATGAACACCACGCGGTTCGCGGCGGAGCGCGCGAAGCCCATCTCATGGGTGACGACGATCATCGTCATCCCCTCCTGGGCGAGCTGCTGCATGACCTCGAGGACCTCGTTGATCATCTCCGGGTCGAGGGCCGAGGTCGGCTCGTCGAAGAGCATCACCTTCGGGTCCATGGCCAGTGCGCGGGCGATGGCCACGCGCTGCTGCTGGCCGCCGGAGAGCTGCGCGGGGTACTTGTCGGCCTGGCTGCCGACGCCGACCCGGTCGAGCAGGGCCCGCGCCTTGGTCTCGGCGGCCTTCCGCTCGACCTTGCGGACCTTGATCTGGCCCAGCGTCACGTTCTCCAACACGGTCTTGTGGGCGAAGAGATTGAAGGACTGGAAGACCATGCCGACGTCCGAGCGCAGCCGGGCCAGTTCCCTGCCCTCCTGCGGCAGCGGCTTCCCGTCGATGGTGATGGTGCCGGAGTCGATGGTCTCCAGTCGGTTGATGGCGCGGCACAGCGTGGACTTGCCGGACCCGGACGGCCCGATGACGACGACGACTTCGCCGCGGGCGATGGTCAGGTCGATGTCCTGGAGCACATGCAGCGCGCCGAAGTGCTTGTTGACTCCTGCCAGCGCGACCAAGTCGCCCGCCACAGCCGTGGCGCCCTTGGTCACCGATACTTCGCTCATCGGCGTCTCGCTCCGTCCTCCTCGGTTGGGAGGACCCTAATGAGCCGCCACGACCAGCGTCATTACATCTGAGCTGAAATTGAGCATAACGATCCGGCCGCAAAGCGACACTCTGCGTGAACGGGGCGCGGAGCATGGTCGCCGTACGGCCTGGGAAACAACGCGATGCCCATACCGGCTACGTAACGGAAACAACTGGGTGGTCGCATTCCCTTGACGCGCCCCGCGGGTATCGGCGTTCATGCCTGTGGCCCCGGTGGGGGGACACGCTGCCTGGCGCCGACGAACGGCGCGGGTCGGCGCGAGGAACAGCGAGGGAACACACCAGGTGAGCGATCCGCGCCCCGGCACGCACCGGCGCGGGCGGGGGCCGGGGCGGCGCCGGCCGGCCAGGGCTCGCGCGTTGCGGAGTACGGAGCGAGAAGGGCCCCGAAGCGCCGGCGCGTCCCGCGTCATCGCGCGCCCGTCCACACGCCACGGGGCGCGGACGGCCCGGGGCGGCGGCGGTACGGAGCGCGGCCTCGGCCGCACAGAGCGCGGCGCCGCCACGGGGGCCGGGTCTCGCTCCGACACGGGGCACGGGGCGGGTACGGGGCGCGGGACACGGCGTACGGGGCGCGGGACACGGGGGCACGGGCCTCCGGGCATGGAGCAGGACGGGCGTGGCACGGTGCCGTGGGGGCGCGGCGTGGGGGCCCCGCCGAGACGGAGCACGGTGCGCGGAGCACCGGGAACACACGAGCGTACGGAGCAGGCAGTGGCGCACGCGGGGCACGGCGCGGTGGGACGCGCGGATGGAGGCGGGGCGCCCTTGGCGGCGCTGCGGACGGGCCCCGCGCCCCGGGCCGGCGGCGCCCCCGGGAACGCCCCGCGGGACCCGGCGCCCGGCGGGCACGAGGGGCGCGCGTCCGGAGCGGAGTCGGGGCGCGTGAGGGAGCACCACCGAGGGAGGGCGGGGCTGATGAGACTGCTGCTGGTCGAGGACGACAACCACGTGGCCGCCGCGCTGTCCGCGGTGCTGGCCCGGCACGGCTTCCAGGTCACGCACGCCCGCAACGGGGAGGAGGCGCTGCGGGCCCTGCTGCCGGGAGAGAGCGACCCGTTCAGCGTGGTCCTGCTCGACCTCGGGCTGCCCGATCAGGACGGGTTCGAGGTGTGCGGGCGCATCCGCAAGCTCACCAGCACGCCCGTGATCATGGTGACGGCGCGCGCCGACGTGCGCTCCCGCATACACGGGCTCAACCTGGGCGCCGACGACTACGTCGTCAAGCCGTACGACCCGATGGAACTGCTCGCCCGCATCCACGCCGTCAGCCGGCGCACCGTGCCCGCCGACGGTGCGGCCGACGAGCACCCCGAGGAGTCCACGGGGCCGCTGCTGATCGGCCCCGTCAGCATCGAACTGTCCACCCGCCAGGTCCGCGTGGACGGCGCCGTCGTCTCGCTCACCCGCAAGGAGTTCGACCTGCTGGCCCTGCTCGCCAAGCGGCCGGGGGTGGTCTTCCGCCGCGAGCAGATCATCAGCGACGTGTGGCGCACGAGTTGGGAGGGCACCGGCCGCACCCTTGAGGTGCACGTGGCCTCGCTCCGCTCGAAGCTGCGGATGCCCGCGCTGATCGAGACGGTGCGCGGCGTCGGCTACCGTCTCGTCGCCCCGGCCGTCTGAGCGGCCGACCCCGTCCCTGGGAGCATCGTGCGCACTCGCCTCCTCCCGCTGCTGATCGTCCTGATGGCGGGCGTGCTGCTGGCCCTCGGGCTCCCGCTCGGCGCGAGCCTGGCGGCGGCGGAGCAGCAGCGCGTGGTCGTGGACCGGATCGACGACACGGCGCGGTTCGCGGCCCTGGCCCAGTACGTCACGACGCGGCCGGTGGCGAACCCGGCCTACCCCCAGGAAGGCGACGAGCGGCAGGCCACGCTGCAGGTGGAACTGGCCCGCTACCACGAGCTGTACGGCATCCAGGTCGGCGTCTTCTACCGCGACGGCGAGCCGATGGGCTCGGCCCCCGCCGGCTGGTCGCTGACCAAGCACAGCGAGCCGTGGCGGGCCTTCACGGAGGCGCTGGCCGGCCGCCGCAGCCACGACCCGGAACAGGTCTGGCCCTGGGAACGGGGCCGCCTCGCGGTCGCCTCACCCGTGGTGCGCGACGGCGACGTGGTGGCGGTCGTCGTCACCGACTCGCCCACCGGCCAGATGCGCTCGCGCGTCGTGCGCGGCTGGCTGCTGATCGCCGCGGGCGAAGCGGCGGCGATGCTGCTCGCCGTCGCCGCCGCGGTGCGCCTGACCGGCTGGGTGCTGCGCCCCGTACGCGTACTCGACGCCGCCACGCACGACATCGCCACGGGGCGGCTGGCCTCCCGGGTCGCCGCCTCGGGCGGACCGCCCGAACTGCGCCGGCTGGCCCGCTCGTTCAACGAGATGGCCGACCACGTGGTGGACGTGCTCGAACAGCAGCGGGCGTTCGTCGCCGACGCCTCGCACCAGCTCCGTAACCCGCTCTCCGCGCTGCTCCTGCGGATCGAGCTGCTGGCCCTGGAACTGCCCGAGGGGAACGAGGAGGTTGCCTCCGTCCGCGCCGAGGGCAAGCGGCTGACCCAGGTTCTCGACGACCTGCTCGCCCTGGCCCTGGCCGAACACGCCGCCGCCGACCTGCGCCTCAGCGACATCGCCGAGGTCACGGAGGAACGGGTCGGCGCCTGGCGCCCCGTCGCCGACCGCGCGGGCGTCACGCTCGACTACGTGGGCCCGGGCGGGGCCACCGCGTGGGCCGACCCGGTGGCGCTCTCCAGCGCGTTGGACGCCGTGATCGACAACGCGCTGAAGTTCACGCCGGAGGGCGAGCGGGTGATCGTGGACGTGCGCACGTCCGGTGAGACGGTGCGGATCACCATCGCGGACGGCGGCCCCGGCCTGACCGAGGAGGAGCTGGAGCGCGTCGGCGACCGCTTCTGGCGCAGCAACCGGCACCAGAACGTCTCCGGCTCCGGCCTCGGCCTGTCCATCAGCCGCGCCCTGCTGGCCGCGGGCGGGTCCTCGATCGCGTACGCCCCGAACAAGCCTCGCGGCCTGCGGGTGACCATCGCCGTGCCGCGCACGGCGCCCCAGGGGTGAGTACGGGGCGACGGGGCGACGGGGCGCCGTGCGCGGGGCGCGGCTCAGCCGCGTGGGGTCAGCCGCAGGGTCAGGATCTGGAACGGGCGCAGGGTCAGCTCCAGCGCGCCCTCGGGGGAGAACGCGCGCTTCGGGGCGTCGGCCAACGGACGCTCCAGCAGGTCGGTCTCGACCACCTCCGCGACCGGTACGGAGGCGGTCAGCGTCGTGGTGGCCCGGCCACCGCCGGACTCGTACAGCCGCACCACGATGTCCCCGCCGCGGTCCTCCGCGAGCTTGACCGCCTCCACGATCACCTGGTCGCCGGCAACGGAGACCAGCGGTTCGACGGCCCGGCCGCCGGTGACGGTGCGTTCGGGGAGGTTGATCCGGTGCCCCTCGCGCACCGCGTCGGCCACGGTCGCGCCGGGCGCGAGGGCGTACCGCAGCCGGTGGTGGCCGTGGTCGGTCTCCGGGTCCGGGTAGCGCGGGGCACGGAGCAGCGAGAGCCGCACCGTGGTGGTCTGCCCGCCGTCCGCGCGCACGTCGCGGGTGACGTCGTGGCCGTACGTCGAGTCGTTGACCACGGCGGCGCCCCAGCCGGGCTCCTCGACCTGCACCCAACGGTGCGCGCAGATCTCGAACTTGGCCGCCTCCCACGAGGTGTTGGTGTGCGTGGCCCGGTACACGTGCCCGAACTGCGTCTCGGACGCGGACCGGTCCGCCTTCACGTCCAGCGGGAAGGCCGCCTTGAGGAACTTCTCCGTCTCCCGCCAGTCCACCTCGGTGTCGATGTCGAGCACCTTGGCGCCGGCGCGCAACGCGAGCCGCTGCCGGACGGTGGAGCCCGCGTCGCCGAAGGAGCGCGCGACCGTGACCACCGCGCGCTCGTCGGTCGACTCGGTCAGGTCCAGCTCGTCGACGTCGACCAGGTCGGTCACGTTGTGCCGGTAGAAGTGGTCGACGTCCCAGGCGTCCCACATGTTCGGGAAGTCCGGGTGGATCTGGAGCAGGTTGCCGGCCAGGCCGGGAGCGATGGCCTCGCGCCCGGCGGTCAGGTCGTACGCGGAGACCACGAGGCCGCGCTCGTCCACCTCGACCCGCAGCAGCCCGTTGGTGAGCACGTAGCCGCCGCCGTCCCGCTCGGCCGCCGTGACCGGGGCGCTCGCCGGCGGCGGGGCCAGGGCCGCGCCGCCGGCGGGGACGCCGCGCCGGGCGTGCGGCGCGGCGTTGAAGACGACCGGCTCCTCGCCCGGGCCGGCCAACGCCGCCTGCGCGGCGGACACCAGCTCCGTCAACTCGGCGCGCACCCGGGCGTAGGTCTCGCGCGCCTCGCGGTGTACCCAGGCGATCGACGAGCCGGGCAGGATGTCGTGGAACTGGTGCAGCAACACCGTCTTCCAGACGCGCTCCAGCTCCTCGTACGGGTAGCGGAAGCCGGGCACCGTGCTGGCCGCGGTGGCCGCCCACAGCTCGGCCTCGCGCAGCAGCGACTCGCTGTGCCGGTTGCCCTGCTTCGTCTTGGCCTGCGAGGTGTAGGTGCCGCGGTGCAGCTCCAGGTACAGCTCGCCCGCCCACACCGGCGCGTCGGGGTACTCGGCCCGCGCCGCCGCGAAGAACGCCGACGGGCGCTCGATCGTCACCCGGGGCGAGCCCTCCAGGTCGCCGAGGCGCCGCGCGCGGGCCAGCATCTCGCGGGTGGGGCCGCCACCGCCGTCGCCCCAGCCGAACGGGGCCAGCGACCGGGTGCCGCGGCCCTTCTCCTGGTAGTTGCGGGCCGCGTGGGCCAGTTCGGCGCCACCGAGGTCGGAGTTGTAGGTGTCGATCGGTGGGAAGTGCGTGAAGACGCGGGTTCCGTCGATGCCCTCCCACCAGAAGGTGTGGTGCGGGAACTTGTTGGTCCGGCTCCAGGAGATCTTCTGCGTGAGGAACCAGTCGGAGCCCGAGAGCTTCACCAACTGGGGCATCGCCGCCGTGTACCCGAACGAATCCGGTAGCCACACCTCCTTCGTCTCGATGCCGAACTCGTCCAGGAAGAACTTCTTGCCGTAGAGGAACTGGCGGGCCATCGCCTCGCCGCCCACCATGTTGGTGTCGGACTCCACCCACATGCCGCCCACCGGGACGAACTGGCCGCTGGCCACCTTCTCCTTCACCCTGGCGAAGACCTCGGGCCGGTGCTCCTTGATCCACGCGAGCTGCTGGGCCTGCGACATGGCGAAGACGAACTCGGGGTGGTCGTCCATCAGGTGCACCACGTTCGACGAGGTGCGGGCGACCTTGCGCACCGTCTCGCGCAGCGGCCACAGCCATGCCGAGTCGATGTGGGCGTGTCCGACGGCGCTGACGCGGTGCGCGGAGGCGTTGGCCGGGGCGGCGAGCACGCCCGCCAGCGCGCCCCGGGCCCGGCCGGCGCTGCCGGGGACGTCGGCGAGGTCCAGGGCGTCGAGACAGCGCTCGACGGCGCGCAGCAGCTCGAAGCGGCGCGCGTCGCCGGTGGAGAGCTGCGTCATCAGGCTGCCGACCACCTCGAGGTCCTGGACCAGCTCCCACACCTCCGGCTCGAAGACGGCGAGCTCCATCCGGGTGAGCCGGTACAGCGGCTCGTCGCTCGCGGTGAGGCGGTCACCCTCCCGAGTCGGCGACTGGCCGACCAGGATCGGGTTGGACGCGGCCTCCACGTACCACTCGACCTCCTCGCCACCCTCGACCGGGGCGCCGACGCGCACCCAGGCGTTGTGCGGGTTGAGCGCCTTCACGGCCTCCCCGTCGGCCCGGTAGACCAGTCCCTCGCACTGGAAGCCGGGGAGTTGGCGGTCGAAGCCGAGGTCGAGTACGGCCTCGACGGTGCGGCCCGCCCACGCCGCGGGCACCCGCCCCGTCACCCTGAACCAGGTCGTCCCCCACGCCGGGCCCCACCGGTCCCCGACGGCGGCCGGGCCGTACTCCGCGGCCAACCCCTCGGCCACCGGCACCGGTTCGCCGGGCGCCTCCCACCGCCCGAGGGTGAGCGGTTCGGTGGCGCCGTAGACGGCGGGTCGGACGCGCTCGGTGAGGACACGGCGCAGACGGTCTTCGACGATGCTGCGGTCGTCATGCATGGCGGCGGCTCCGATGGTTCGTGGGGCGGAACGGCTGACGGTGTGTGCTGATGACGTGCGCGGTGCGGATACGGGAGCGCGCGCCGGGGCGAGGTCCGCCCCGATCGCGCGGTGCTCAGGTGGCATTACCACTGATCGGCGAGGAAAACCGGGACGGCACCGCGGACCGCCCCACCGCCGCGCCACGGCCCCCGTCGGCTGTCGCGTACGGGGCGGGGGAGGGGCATACGGAGCGCGGGGCGGCGAGCGCGGGGCGTGGGCAGTGAACTCCCGGCACGGCGCTACGGGGCGCGGAGCCCGGGGCACATGGTGCGGCGAACGCATGGGCACGGGGCACGGAGCGTGGAGCGGCGACCACGGGGACGGAGCACGGGGCGCGGAGCGGCGACCACGGGGTACGGGGCACGGGGCACGGGGCACGGAGCACGGAGCACGGAGCGGCGACCACGGGGCACGGGGTACGGAGCGGCGACCACGGGGCACGGAGCGCGGAGCACGGGGCAGCGACCACGGAGCAGGAGGCACGGGGCACGGGGCACGAGGCCGCACGAGCACTGGGGTGGGGTTGGGGTCGCGCGCGGCGTACGGCGCCTGGCGGCGGGAGCGGAGACCCGAGTCCACGCGCACCCCGGGGCCGGCACCGGGCACCTCGGCCTGAACCCCCGTACGGCCGGAACCGGGGTCGCCGCGGCTGCGCCGTATCTCCGTGGCGGCGTGGCCCGTTCCGTAAGGAGTCCCCCTCCGCACGGGGCGCTCGCGCCGCCGGCACGGCGCGCCGCGGGCCGCTGGTTCGGGAGCGGTCCGCGCGCTCGTCGCGAGCCTTCGGCCCGGGCCCCGGGCCCGCACCGAGGCCGAGCCCCGGTGCGGTGGGCCGCGCGCCCACGGGGCCAGCAGAGCCACAGCCGTATCGACCGAGAGGCAGACCGCCATGACCGCAGCCGACGCACTGACGCCAGCCGACGCGCCCCCGCCCCACCCGGCCACCCGTACGCGCGCGCCGGCCGCGCCCGCCACCAGGGGAGCGTCGGGCCACGGCGCCGGCAGCGCCGCGCTGAGCGTGGCCATCGACATCGGCGTGACCAAGATCGCGGGTGCGTTGGTGGACCGACGGGGCACGTTGCACGCCACGGCCAGGCGGCCCACGCCGCTCAGTACGGGGCGGGGCCACGGCGCCGCGCCGGCCGGCGCCGTGGGCGCGGCCTGCGCTTCGCCCGGGGCGGCGGCCGAGGCGATCATGGCCGCCGTCACCGAGGTCATCGCCACCCTGGCGCGCTCGCCCGAGTGGGCCCGCGTCACCCGGTGCGGCCTCGCCAGCGCGGGGCCGGTCGACGCCGCGCGCGGCACCGTCAGCCCGGTCAACATCACGGCCTGGCGCGACTTCCCGGTCCGCGCCCGCACCGAGGCCACTCTCACGCGCCACGGGGCGCCGGTGCCGGTCGTGCTCGTGGGCGACGGGGTGGCCATGGCCGCCGCCGAACACTGGCTGGGGGCGGCCCGTGGCCGCCGGAACGCGCTGTGCATGGTGGTCTCCACCGGCGTCGGCGGCGGCCTGATCCTGGACGGGCGACTGTGCCCCGGGCCCACGGGTAACGCGGGACACATCGGCCACATCAGCGTGGAGGTGGACGGCCCCCCGTGCCCGTGCGGCTCCCGGGGATGCGTCGAAGCCCTCGCGTCGGGCCCGGCCATCGCCCGCCGTGCCGCCGCGATGGGCTGGCGGCCGACCGGGACCGACCGCTCGGCGGCGGCGGTCGCCGCCGCGGCACGCGACGGAGACCCGGTGGCCCTGGCCGCCTTCGACCGGGCCGGGCGGGCCCTGGCCGCGGCGATCGCCGGCACCGCGACCCTGCTGGAGGTCGAGGCGGCGGTGATCGGCGGCGGCGTGGCCGCGGCCGGCGAGGTGCTGTTCGCGCCGCTGCGACGGCACCTGGCGACGTACGCCGCGCTCTCGTTCGTACGGGGCATCGAGGCGCTGCCGGCCTCACTGGGCACCGACGCGGGGCTCGTTGGGGCGGCTGCCGCCGCGTTCGAGCTGCTCCCCGACCCGGCCCTGGACGCCGCCGACCCCGCCCCCACCCCGCCCCGCCGCGGCTGAGCCCCGCCAGAGCGTGCCCGTACGCGCACACCCGGCCGCCGGCGCGTGCGGCGACGCGGCGGTGCGTCGGCGGATCGACGCGCCGGCGGATCGACACGTCGGTGGATCGATGCGGTGGTGGATCGATGCGGTGGTGGATCAGCGCGCCGAGGGGATCGGCGAGGCGCACGAACGGATCGACGCGTTGACGGGCCGGTGCGGTGACGGATCAGTGCGCTGACGGATCGGGTCGGCAACGGGGTGCGCAGGCGGATGTGGGCGTCCCGGAGGCGGCGGCGCGGGCCCGCCGCGGGCGGGCGGGCCTCAGGGCTTGACCGACCGGTAGTAGCGCTTGGCACCCTCGTGGAGGGTCAGCGGGTCGGTGTAGATGGCCGTGCGGAGATCGACGCGCTGCGCCGCGTGCACTCTCTTGCCGATCTCGTCGCGGCTTTTGATCACCGTCCGCGTGACGCTCTCCGTCAGCGTCCGGTCCGTCCCGTCCGTCGTCACCAACAGGTTGGCCACCGCGATGGTCTTGATGGCCTGGCCCCGTTGCACCATGGGGTAGGCGTCGGCGGGCATCACGGCGGCCCGGTAGTAGTGCTTGGCGCCGCCGAGCTTGTGTACGCGATCCACCAGGTCACCGAGTTGCACGAGCCGGATCGGATAGCGCTGCGCGAGATCGAGCACGGCGCCCGTCGGCAGGCCACCGGACCAGAAGAAGGCGTCGATCTTCCCCTTCCGCATCAGGGTGGTCATCTCACTGATCCCCACCGGCACCGGCGTCAGGTCCTTCTCCGGGTCGAGCCCCGCCGCCGTCAGGAGCCGCTCCGCGATCAGGCTGACGCCGGAGCCGGGTTGTCCGATCGCCACGCGCTTGCCGGCGAGGTCCGCGGTGCGGCGCACCGTCGAACCGGCGGGTACGACCAACTGCAGGTAGTCGTCGTACAGCCGGGCGCACGCCCGCAGCCGGTGTGCGCCGTCGCCGCCCTCGTCGCGGTAGGTCGCCACGGCGTCGGCGGTGGCGATCGTGAAGGACGCCTCGCCGGCGACGAGCCGCCTGATGTTCTGCACCGACCCCTCGCTCGGCATGAGGTTCACCCGCAGCCGCGGCAGGTCCTCGTCGAGGTGTTCCTTGAGCAGTTCGCCGTATCGCGCGTACACGCCCGTACGCACCCCGGTCGTCACGGTCACGCTCCCGCTCGGGGACGCGTCGTCGCCCACCGGCAGCAGCCACCACAGCAGCAGCCCGAGCACCACGACGGCCGTCACGGCGAGCCGCCACAGCCGCCGGGTCCGCCCGATGCCGGGGCCGCCCGCGATGCCGGTGGCACGGAGCGCGCGCCACGCTCCCGGCCGTTCGGTCAGGGTCTTGAGCATGGGCCGGATACTGCCAGCATCGCGGCGCGGAAGGGAGGGGCGGGGAACGGAGTCGAACACGTACCCTGGGCAACCGAGATGAGTGCGAGGACGTACGAGACGCGCATCCGTCTACCCTGATGTTCATGAGCAGCAGTGACCGGAGCAGTGCAGTGGGCGTGAATCGAAGCTACGAAGTACGCACCTACGGGTGCCAGATGAACGTCCACGACTCCGAGCGGCTGTCCGGCCTCCTGGAGGACGCCGGTTACGTGCGGGCGCCCGAGGGCTCCGCTGAGGGCGATGCCGACATCGTCGTCTTCAACACCTGTGCGGTGCGGGAGAACGCCGACAACCGGCTCTACGGCAACCTCGGCCGGCTCGCCCCGATGAAGGCGCGGCGGCCGGGCATGCAGATCGCGGTCGGCGGCTGCCTGGCCCAGAAGGACCGCGACACGATCGTCAAGAAGGCCCCGTGGGTGGACGTGGTCTTCGGCACGCACAACATCGGCAGCCTCCCGGTCCTGCTGGAGCGCGCGCGGGTCCAGGAAGAGGCGCAGGTCGAGATCGCCGAGTCGCTGGAGGCGTTCCCCTCGACGCTGCCCACCCGCCGCGAGTCCGCCTACGCGGCGTGGGTGTCCATCTCGGTCGGCTGCAACAACACCTGCACCTTCTGCATCGTGCCCGCCCTGCGCGGCAAGGAGAAGGACCGCCGTCCCGGCGACATCCTCGCCGAGGTCGAGGCGCTGGTCGCCGAGGGCGTCACCGAGATCACGCTGCTCGGCCAGAACGTCAACGCGTACGGCTCGGACATCGGCGACCGCGAGGCGTTCAGCAAGCTGCTGCGCGCCTGCGGCGCCATCGAGGGTCTTGAGCGGGTGCGTTTCACCTCGCCGCACCCGCGCGACTTCACGGACGACGTGATCGCCGCCATGGCCGAGACGCCGAACGTCATGCCGCAACTGCACATGCCGCTCCAGTCCGGCTCCGACACGGTGCTCAAGGCCATGCGCCGTTCGTACCGGCAGGAGCGCTTCCTGGGGATCATCGAGAAGGTGCGCGCCGCCATGCCGGACGCGGCGATCTCCACCGACATCATCGTCGGCTTCCCCGGCGAGACCGAGGCCGACTTCGAGCAGACGCTGCACGTGGTCCGCGAGGCGCGGTTCGCCCAGGCGTTCACCTTCCAGTACTCCAAGCGCCCCGGCACCCCGGCCGCCGAGATGGACGACCAGATTCCGAAGGCGGTCGTCCAGGACCGCTACGAGCGCCTGGTCGCCGTCCAGGAAGAGATCAGTTGGGCGGAGAACAAGCGCCAGGTCGGCCGCACCGTGGAGGTCCTGGTCGCGGAGGGCGAGGGCCGCAAGGACGACGCCACCCGCCGCCTCTCCGGCCGGGCCCCCGACAACCGCCTGGTGCACTTCACCCGCCCCGACGAGCCGGTTCGCCCCGGCGACGTGGTCACGGTGGACATCACCTACGCCGCACCGCACCACCTCCTCGCGGAGGGCGCCCCACGGGGCGTACGGCGCACGCGGGCGGGCGACGCGTGGGAGAAGCGCAACGCCGCGCCGGAGCCGAAGCCCGCGGGCGTCATGCTCGGCCTACCCACGGTGGGCGCCCCCGCGCCGCTGCCCGCGGAGCCCGGCGGCTGCTCCGTCCGCTGACCGAGCAGCACCGTCGGCCGGCAACCCGCGACGGCCGGCCCCGTCGCACGCCCTGGCCCGCCGCTCCGCCGGTGCCACCGAACCCGCGGCCCACGCGGCGGCCGGCCGGTTCGGCCGCCGGGGCCGCCCGCCGGCCCTTCGTCCAGCCATACGTGACGGGAGCGGCGCGCCGCTCCCGAGCGGGAACCGTAGGCGGCCGGCGCGACGTGTGAGCAGTCGTGCGCCGCACGGTGCGTACGCCGGGGCCGCCGGGGCGCGTGACCCGCGCGTCCCCGACGTGGGTCGCGCCGGGCCGTGCCGAACTCGCCGTGCCGGGTGAACGGGGCGGGCCGCGACGGCCGGACCGGCCCCGACGGCGCACGCGGCGCGAGACGAGGCGGGGGGGGAGCGCTATGCCACGGTGGGGACTGCTCGTCGAGCCATCCATGGGCCAGAACGACATCGACACGATCGAGGTACTGGCCGAAGTTGACGGCACGCGCGAGGAAGCGCTCAGGCTGCTGGCCGAGAAGGTGGAGACGTACCAGCCGAGACACCCACGGAGCCCGCGCGGCAGGCGGCTGTACCGCACTGACGACGGTTGGCTGCTCGTCATCGCGAGTTCCTGGAGCAGCAGGCTGTACCCGTGCCGTTTCCGCGTCTGCGAACTGGTCTGGGATTCGGGCGACGGAGCCTGACGTTAGGCTGCCGATCATGCTTGTCGCTGCCGCCGTGTGCCCGTGCCCGCCCCTGCTCGTGCCCGAGATCGCCGCTGGAGCCGCACCCGAACTGGCGCCGCTGCGGGACGCCTGCTCGGACGCGATCAGCGTGCTGGCCGCGGCCCGCCCCGACCGCCTCATCGTGCTCGGCCCAGCCGCCCCGGACGCCGACGGCACCTACCCGAGCGGCAGCGCCGGCTCGTTCCGCGGCTACGGCGTGGACATGACGGTACGGCTCGGCGCGCTACCGGGAGCGGACGGCGCCACGGGGCACGGCGCCGCTACGGAGCACGGGGCACGGAGCGCCGAGGCGGACGACACGGAGCACGGGGCGGACGCGGGGCACGGGGCGGGCTGGCTGGCGGAGCGCGAACTGCCGTCCTCGCTGGCCGTCGCGGCATGGCTGCTGGAGCGCGCCCGCTGGAGCGCGGCGCCCGTCGAGGGCTTCGGCCTCGCCGAGACGCTCGCCGTCGACCGCTGCACCGCACTGGGCCGCGAGCTGGCGCGGTCTGCCGACCGGGTGGCCCTCCTGATCTCCGGCGACGGCAGCGCACGCCGCACGCTCAAGGCGCCCGGCTACCTCGACGAGCGGGCCGCCGCGTGTGACGCGGAGGTGGCGCGCGCCCTGGGCGCGGCCGACACCGCGGCCCTGTCGGATCTCGATCCCCACCTGGCCCAGGACCTGCTGATGTCGGGCCGGGCCTCCTGGCAGGTGCTCGCCGGCGCGGGCGACGGAGCGGGCCTGCGCGGCGCGCTGCTGTACGACGAGGCGCCGTACGGCGTGGGCTACTTCGTCGCCACCTGGTCGTAGCGGACACACGGGGCGCGAGCCGTCGCCGATCCTGCCCGGGGGCACGGGGCACGGGGCACGGGGCACGGGGCACGGGGCACGGGGCACGGGGCACGGGGCACGGGGCACGGGGCACGGGGCACGGGGCACGGGGCACGGGGCACGGAGCACGGAGCACGGGGCGACGTCCTACGGAGGCGCGGAGCCGTGTCCCGCGTGGAGGCGGCTGGTGTGGGTGGGGCTCGTAGCGTGGGGCCCCACCGGGACGCGGAGCGACGGGGTACGTGGCGCCGCCGCGTCGAGGGCCGGTGTGGGGCGCGCACCGTGCCGGGCGTCGCCGACACGACCACGGCCGCGGAGCCAGGAGGCTCCGCGGCCGTGGGAGACGATCAGGCGTCAGCGGCCCTGCGGGCCCTTGCCCTCGTCGTCCTTCTGCGCGAGGCGGTCGAGGGCGCCCTTGGCCTTGCCCGTACCGGTGTCGATCTTGTCGCTGTACTTGCCCTTGGTCTTCTCGTCGACCGTCTTGGCGGCCTTGTCCAGACCGCGCTCGATCTTGTCGCCGTGCTGATTCGCGAGGTCCCCGGCCTTGCCCTTGAGCTGACCGGCCTTCGCCTTGAGATTGTCCAGCAGGCCCATGGGCCACCTTCCCTCGTCGGAGGACTACTGTCGGGCGTCTTCCCCGGCCTCGCTGTCCGCGGCCTGCGCGGCGGACTGTTGCTTGGGAATCGTGGCGCCGCCTGCCGCCGCGCCGTCCTGCTCGGCGTCATCGACGGTGGAGGCAGCCGCCGACGAGGCCACCGGCGGCGCGTCACGTTCCTCCGGAGCCGGGGATTCCGCGGCTGATTCCCCGGTCAGGCTACCGCCCTCATCGCTCCGCGCCGCCTCCGCGGGGGTTGCGCCAACCGAACGCGACGAACGGCGAAACCTTGAAAAAACGCCCATAATCACTCCATAGATTAACCCGCGAGGCGGCAGCCTGGACGGAGCGGGACGTTCTCTGGCGCCACTGCCGCAACCCGGCTCGCTCGGCGGTGTGCCGAAACCTCGCAACGGGCAACGACCACCGCGCCCCCTTGTCACGTCGCTCGTTCGAGGAGTGGCCCGCGGATTTGCGAGACTGGCCCGGTGAACAGCGCAGTCCCCGCTCCGCGGGTCATCGCCATCGTCGGCCCCACCGCGGCGGGCAAGTCCGATCTCGGGGTCGCCCTGGCCCGGCACCTCGGCGGCGAGGTCATCAACGCCGACTCCATGCAGCTCTACCGCGGCATGGACATCGGCACCGCCAAGCTGCCCGTGGCCGAGCGGCAGGGCGTGCCGCACCGCCTGCTGGACGTCTGGGACGTCACCGAGACGGCCAGCGTCGCCGAGTACCAGCGGCTGGCCCGCGCGGAGATCGACCGCCTGCTCGCCGAGGGGCGTACGCCGGTGCTCGTCGGGGGCTCCGGGCTCTACGTACGGGGCGCGATCGACGCCCTGGAGTTCCCGGGCACCGACCCCGCAGTCCGCGCCCGCCTGGAGGCGGAGCTGCTGGAACGGGGCAGCGGGCCGCTGCACGCCCGGCTCGCCGTGGCCGACCCCCGCGCCGCCGAGGCGATCCTCCCCAGCAACGGCCGCCGCATCGTCCGGGCCCTCGAAGTCATCGAGATCACCGGCCGCCCCTTCACCGCCAACCTGCCCGAAGCGGACTCGGCCCACAGCGCCGTCTACGACACGGTGCAGATCGGCGTGGACGTCGCCCGCCCCGAGCTGGACGAGCGGATCGCCCGCCGGGTGGACCGGATGTGGGAGGCCGGCCTGGTGGACGAGGTGGAGCGACTGGAGCGCACGGGGCTACGCGAGGGGCGCACGGCCTCCCGTGCCCTGGGCTACCAGCAGGTGCTCGCGGTGCTGGCGGGGGAGTGCGACGAAGCGGAGGCACGCGTCGAGACCGTACGAGCCACCAAGCGCTTCGCGCGCCGCCAGGATTCGTGGTTTCGACGAGATGGGCGAGTTCACTGGCTCAGCGGCGCCGCCGGTCACAGCGGGGAACTCCAGGCGCACGCGCTGACGTTGGTCGAACGAGCGGTCACAGCCTGATCACGTGATGGCATCGGGACGCTCCGTGCGTCCTGGAGGCCGCTGCGATCGTGCCATCATCGAGCTTCGATCGTGCCGTGATGTCGAATGTGGGGAGGGCGTACGGCGATGGAGGCCAGCCCTCGGGACACAGCGGAGACGCCGCCGCGCGACGAAGCGGAGCCGCTCGCGTCGGAGGAGTCCGAGGCGCTGACCCCGGACGGACCGGACGCGCTGGGCGACGACGCACCGCTGGGCGAACCGGAGTCCTTCCGCGACCTGCGTCCGCCGCGCCGGCTGAGGGTCTGGCAGATCGCGCCCATCGTCGGGCTCGCCACCCTCGGTTCGCTGATGTTCGCCTTCCCGCTCGCCTTCGAGTTCGGCGATGGCGGCGCGGTGGTCTCCATGCTCGGCCTGCTGCTGAGCTGCTGCGCGGCCGGCTGGGGCCTGATGGCCGCCCGCCGCGTCGGCTACACGTGGCCCGGCCTGCCGCCGCGCGGCTCGGGCCGCAAGGCCGACTGGCGTTACGTGATCGCCTACGTCGCCATCGTCGCCCTCCTCGCCGCGCTGGCCATCTGGCGCGTCGCCCGCCTGCGCTAGCCGCCGCTCCACCGGTTCGCTCCCGCGCTCCGCCCCGTACGCCCGACGCCATGCGGACCGCGAGGCCCGAGGGCCGCCCCGTGCCCCATGCCCCAGGCCCCGTGGCCGCCGACGGCGCCGCTGCCCCGTGCCCCATGCGCCGTGCCCCGTGCCTACGCGCATCGCTTCCCCGTGCCCCGCGCCTGCGCGCGAGACCACCGCTCCGTGCCCCGTGCCCGGGGTACGGGGGCGCCGCCCCGTGCGCTCGGGCGACGTGGACGCTCCGTGCTCCGTCGGGGCCTCCGTGGCGCCGGCGCGGGTGACGGCGGCGCCGTAGGATCGAAGGATGAGTACCGCAGAGCGGCTTCCGTTCCTCAAGGGGCACGGCACCGAGAACGACTTCGTGATCGTCCCTGACCCGGACAACCGGCTGGAGCTGTCGGCGGCGGCCGTGGCGCGCCTGTGTGACCGGCGCGCGGGCATCGGGGGCGACGGGGTGCTGCACGTCGTACGGTCGGCCGCGCACCCCGAGGCGCGGTCGATGGCCGCCGACGCCGAGTGGTTCATGGACTACCGCAACGGGGACGGCAGCATCGCCGAGATGTGCGGCAACGGCGTGCGGGTCTTCGCGCGCTACCTGCGGCACGCCGGGCTGGTCGACGCGGGGGACCTGGCCATCGCCACCCGCGCGGGCGTGCGCCGGGCGCACATCGCCAAGGCCGCACCCGCCTCCGACCCGCGCGGCCAGGAGGGTACCGAGGGTGGCATCACGGTGGCGATGGGGCGGGCCCTGCTGCCGGACGGGCCGGACGCGGAGGTCACCGTCTCGGTGGGCGGGCTGAGTTGGCCGGCGCGCAACGTGAACATGGGCAACCCGCACGCCGTCGCGTTCGTCGGCGACCTCGCCGACGCCGGCAACCTGTTCACCGCGCCGGACGTGCAGCCCGCCTCGGTGTACCCGGACGGTGTCAACGTCGAGTTCGTGGTGGAGCGCGGCCCGCGCCACGTGGCCATGCGCGTGCACGAACGGGGCGCGGGGGAGACCCGGTCCTGCGGCACCGGTGCCTGCGCCGTCATGGTGGCCGCCGCCCGCCGCGACGGCCTGGACCCCGCGGTGCTCGGCCACCCCGTCACGTACACCGTGGACGTCCCCGGTGGGCGGCTGACGATCGCCGAGCTGCCGGACGGCAGCGTGGAGATGACGGGGCCCGCCGTGATCGTGGGCGAGGGAACCCTGGAGCCCGGGTGGCTGCGGGGCGCCCTTGAGGACGGCGTCGCGTAGTCACCGCGGCGGTGGCGGCGGGGCTACGGGGCGAGTCGCCCCGTAGCCGGGGCAACCTCGCAGACTTCCCGTCGCCACCCATGGGCGAAACATCGCCTCATTCCGCTCGCTCGAATGGGTGATCTGGTTCACGCTCGACGAGAGCGGTTCGGTGGCGCGTGATGGGCTCGATAGCATCAAGCACCGGCACGGGCGCCCACTCGGGGCCTGGGGGCCGACCGCCCCGGCAGTCGCGCTGCCATCGCCGGTCGATGCCGCCGGAGGTGCCCATGAGCGCAGAGGCCACTAACCCAGCAGAACAGGGTTCGTTCGGCCGGAGGCGTGGCCGCCCGCTCATCGACCTACGCAACCTCCGCCGATTCGGCCGCGCGGCCCTGTTGGGACCGGCACCGCGCGGCCGGGTGCCGGACGCCATCGAGCACGTGGCCAAGGTGCACCGGGCCCACCACCCCGGGGCGGATCTGGACGTGTTGCGGCGGGCGTACGTGCTCGCCGAGTCCTCGCACCGCGGGCAGATGCGCAAGAGCGGCGAGCCGTACATCACACACCCCCTGGCCGTGACCCTCATCCTGGCCGAACTCGGCGCCGAGACCACGACCTTGACCGCCTCCCTCCTGCACGACACGGTCGAGGACACCGAGGTGACGCTCGATCAGGTGCGGGAGGAGTTCGGCGAGGAGGTCCGCTACCTCGTCGACGGCGTCACGAAGCTGGAGAAGGTCGACTACGGCGCCGCGGCCGAGCCCGAAACGTTTCGCAAGATGCTCGTCGCCACCGGGAACGACGTGCGCGTCATGTCGATCAAGCTCGCCGACCGGCTGCACAACATGCGCACGCTCGGCGTCATGCGCCCGGAGAAGCAGGCCCGCATCGCCAAGGTCACCCGCGACGTGCTGATTCCGCTGGCCGAGCGGCTCGGGGTGCAGGCCCTCAAGACCGAGCTGGAGGACCTGGTCTTCGCGATCCTGCACCCGGACGAGTACGCCCGCACCCGCGACCTCGTCGCCGAGCACGCCACCCGCCCCGACCTGCTGGCCGAGACCGCACGCGGCGTCCGCACGGTGCTGAACGACGCGGGCATCGCGGCCGAGGTGCTGGTACGCCCGCGGCACATCGTCTCCGTGTACCGGGTGCGCCGCAAACGCGGCGAGCTGTCCGGGGCCGACCTGGGGCGGCTGTTGGTGCTCGTCGGCGAGGACGCCGACTGTTACGCGGTCCTGGGCGAACTGCACACGTGTTTCACGCCGGTCATCTCGGAGTTCAAGGACTTCATCGCCGTACCGAAGTTCAACCTCTACCAGTCGCTGCACACCGCCGTCGCGGGCGAGGGCGGCAAGGTCATCGAGGTGCTCATCCGCACCCAGCAGATGCACAAGGTCGCCGAGGCGGGAGTGGTGGCACTCGGCAACCCGTACGCCGCCGCGGCGGACGGGGCGGAGGCGGACGTCACGGAACCAGGCGCGGCCCAGGCCGCGGACGGGGCGGGCGGCGCCGGGGCGCCCAGTGGTCTCGGCGAGGGCGTGGACGGGGAGCGGGCGGACCCGACGCGGCCGGGCTGGCTGTCCCGGCTGTTGGACTGGCAGCGCGCCGTCTCGGACACGGACGCCTTCTGGTCCTCGCTCCGTGACGACCTCGCCCAGGACCGGGAGATCACCGTGTTCGCGGCCGACGGCACCGTCCTCAGCGTCCCGGACGGGGCGAGCTGCGTGGACGCCGTGTACGCCCGGTACGGGGCGGTCGGCCACTCCTGCGTGGGCGCCCGGGTCAACGGCCGTCTCGTCACGCTCAGCACGACGCTGCGCGACGGGGACAGCGTGCAGTTCCTCATGGCGACGGGGCGCGACGCCGCGTCGTCCGGACCCTCGCCGGAATGGCTCACCCACGCGCGTACGCCCGCCGCACGCATCGCCATCACGCACTGGCTCGCCGCCCACGCCGCCTCGTCGGACCGGCCGACGCCTCCCACCCCGCCGACCGAGCCCCACCCCGTCCACGGTGCCGCCGCCCCCGTCCCCGACGCGCCGGATGCGGGCAGCACACAGGCGGACGGCACACGGGCAGACGCGCACTTCCCGGGCACCACGGCCCCCGGCGTGGGGAAGCTGTCCGTAGCGCGGCGGGACACCAAGGAGCAGGCGACGGCGGCCCACGGGCCGGACAGCGGCCCCGCGACGGACGAGGCCCAGCGGCCTGGCATCCAGCCACCCACGGAGCGCGGGGCGACGGAAGGCGCCGCAACGGAGCGCGCGGCAGGGGGCACGGCGCACGGGGCGCGGAGCGCCGACGACGACACGGGGCACGGAGCGGGGGGCACGGCGCACGGGGCACGGAGCGCCAGCGACGACACGGGGCACGGGGCACGGGGCACGGGGCGCGGGGCACGGGGCCGCGCAGCGGCGGTCCGCGCCGCGCAGGCCGACCCGTCGGCCGCCGGTGCGCCGCCCGGCGGTGCCGACGGCGCACCAGGCGCCGCCCCCGGCACGCCGGCCAGCTCCGAGCCCCGGTCGCCCGGCACCGACCTCGTGCCGCCGCCCGCCGCGCGCGCCGAGCAGCCAGCCGGTTCGACCGCCGGCGACGACACGGCCCCGGGCGTCGGTTCACGCTCCGTACCGGGCGCCGACGGGCCACCGGG
Organism: Streptomyces sp. MGP-BFMKR1; assembly: GCF_057766585.1. Classification (NCBI taxonomy): domain Bacteria; kingdom Bacillati; phylum Actinomycetota; class Actinomycetes; order Kitasatosporales; family Streptomycetaceae; genus Streptomyces; species Streptomyces sp. MGP-BFMKR1. The sequence continues at coordinate 1,996,321 of NZ_CM173408.1, read as the reverse complement.
CGGCCCCGTCGCGGTGACCGACACCGCCACCTCCCACGCCCCAGCCACTGGCCCCGCCACGCCTGCCCTGCCCGCGATTCCCGTCAGCGGCTCTCCGCTGAACGAGACGGAGCCACCGCCCGCGAACGCGCCCGTAGCGGCCGAGCAGCCCGGGGCCGCCGCCGTCGAGTCGCGTGACCGAGGCGGCGACCGGGAGACCGCCGACGCGCGGCCCGCACCCGAGGCGCAACGGTTCGCCACGGCACCACACGGGGCAGGAGCGGCCGAGTCGGCAACCGATGCCGACGCCCGTGACGAGGCCGATGCTCCAGCGGACACGAACACGAACACGAACACGAACACGGACGCAGGCGCGGACGCGGATGCCGACGCCACGGTGCGGACGGTCACCTCGCCCGATCGGCCCGCTGCGGACGCGCCGCCGGGCACGTCCCCCGCCAGGCGGCGGAGCGTCGGTGTGGTCGTGGACCAGCCCGGCGCGACGGTGCGGTTGGCCGGGTGTTGTACGCCGGTGCCGCCCGACGAGGTCACGGGGTTCGCGGTACGGGGCCGGGCGGTGACGGTGCACCGGGTGCCGTGCCCGGCCGTGGCGCGGATGACCGAGGCCGGGCGGCAACCGGTCGCCGTGCGCTGGCAGACCGACGCCGACGCGGCGCCGGTCGGGTACCGCGTGACGCTGTGCGCCGAGGCGTTCAGCCGACCGCACCTGCTCGCCGACCTCACCGAGGTCATCGCGGCACAGGGCGCCGAGGTCATCTCCGCGGCCGTCGAGCCGCCGTACGAGCAACGGGTGCGGCACACGTACACGCTGCAACTCCCCGATGCCGGCCGGCTGCCGGTCCTGATGCGCGCGATGCGCCAGGTGCCGAGCGTGTACGACGTCGTGCGCGCGGGACACGAGCTCGCGGCGGCGGGGCTCTAGCGAGCGTCCCCCGCTCGGGCGGGAGCGTCGCGCACCGTAGTCGCCAGTAACGTTTCGTCGGCGCTGCCGTCGCCGGCGCCGTCGACCGGCCAGCCGCGCGGCCCGCCCCGGCGCCCCGTGTGGCCCGGCGGCCTCGCCCCGTGTACCGGGACAGCGGACAAAACCCGGGTGACCCTCGCGACGGTGCGTGGGACCATCGATGTGTCGGCGCGGTGGCGGCCCGGGAATCGTTCGGGCCGGTCGAGCGTTATCGACACTGACCGTTCTCACACGACGTAAGGATCCAATGACAACCCCTTCCCAGCAGCAGTCGTTCCCCGCCGCGGATTCCTCGGACCGGCAGCGCCTTCCCGAGAACCTTCGGGCCGACGCCCTGATGGAAGAGGACGTTGCCTGGAGCTACGAGATCGACGAGGAGCGCGACGGCGAGCAGTACGACCGCTCCGAGCGGGCCGCTCTGCGTCGCGTGGCGGGCCTGTCCACCGAGCTGGAAGACGTCACCGAGGTCGAGTACCGGCAGCTCCGACTGGAGCGCGTGGTGCTGGTCGGTGTCTGGACCTCCGGCACCATGCAGGACGCCGAGAACTCCCTCGCGGAGCTCGCGGCGCTCGCCGAGACGGCGGGTGCGTTGGTTCTCGACGGCGTCATCCAGCGCCGCCCCAAGCCCGACCCGGCCACCTACATCGGCTCCGGCAAGGCCCAGGAGCTGCGGGACATCGTGCTCGAGTCGGGCGCGGACACCGTCGTCTGCGACGGTGAACTCAGCCCCGGTCAGCTCATCCACCTCGAAGACGTCGTGAAGGTCAAGGTCGTCGACCGTACGGCGCTCATCCTCGACATCTTCGCCCAGCACGCCAAGTCGCGTGAGGGCAAGGCGCAGGTCGCGCTCGCGCAGATGCAGTACATGCTGCCGCGGCTGCGCGGCTGGGGTCAGTCGCTCTCCCGGCAGATGGGTGGCGGCGGCGGTGGCGGTATGGCCACCCGTGGCCCCGGTGAGACGAAGATCGAGACCGACCGGCGTCGCATCCGCGAGAAGATGGCGAAGATGCGCCGTGAGATCGCCGAGATGAAGACCGGCCGCGACATCAAGCGGCAGGAGCGCAAGCGCCACAAGGTGCCGTCCGTCGCGATCGCCGGCTACACCAACGCGGGCAAGTCGTCGCTGCTCAACCGCCTCACCGGCGCCGGTGTGCTGGTGGAGAACGCCCTGTTCGCCACCCTCGACCCGACGGTGCGCCGGGCCGAGACGCCCAGCGGCCGGCTCTACACCCTCGCCGACACCGTGGGATTCGTACGGCACCTGCCGCACCACCTCGTCGAGGCGTTCCGCTCCACGATGGAGGAGGTCGCGGACTCCGACCTGATCCTGCACGTGGTGGACGGTTCGCACCCGGCGCCGGAGGAGCAGTTGGCGGCCGTGCGCGAGGTGATCCGGGACGTGGGCGCCGTCGACGTGCCGGAGATCGTGGTGGTCAACAAGGCGGACGCCGCGGACCCGGTGGTGCTGCAACGGCTGCTGCGCATCGAGCCGCACGCGATCGCCGTGTCGGCGCGGTCCGGGCAGGGCCTCGCGGAGTTGCTGGCGCTCATCGACGCGGAGCTGCCCAGGCCGAGCGTCGAGATCGAGGTGCTGGTGCCGTACACGCGCGGTGGCCTGGTCTCGCGCACGCACGCCGAGGGCGAGGTGATCTCCGAGGAGCACACGTCGGAGGGCACGTTGCTCAAGGCCCGGGTGCACGCGGAACTGGCGGCGGAACTGCAGCCGTACGTGCCCGTGGGCTCCGCCGGCAACCCGGCGATCACCGCCTGACCCGCCCGCCCCGGTCTCCTCGGCTGAACCGCGTCACCGCCTCGGCCGGCTGGTGCCCTGAGCCGTAGCGCCGCGGCCTGAACCGTCATGGCCCGCCCGCTGCGGCCCGCGGAAGTCCGAAAGCACGTCGAGGGCCCGTTCCCTCCCCCTTCCGTGGGGAGGGAACGGGCCCTCTGTCGTACCCGTACGGCACTCAGCGGCTCGGCCGCGCCGGCCCGTGACGCGCTCGGCTCAGAACGCGCTCGGCCCGGCGCCGTGCGCCCAGGCGCCGGGCCAAGCGCGCCGGGCGCTCACCACTGGGGTGCGCGCCCGGCGGTCACGCTCACCGGTTGGCGAACTTCTTGCTCACCGCGTTGTAGACGCCCTTCGCCTCGTCGCCCAGGTGCGGGCCGGCCAGCCAGGCGGCGTTGGCCGGGCCGATCGAGGTGTTGGACACCAGGGCCGGCTGGCCGTCCTGGCCCTTGGCGACCCAGCCGCCACCGGACGAACCGGCGGTCATCCGGCAGCCGATGCGGTACATCGTCGGCTGTGCGGTGTCCAGTGAGAGCCGGCCCGGCTTGTCCGTGCACTGGTGCAGGGACTGGCCGTCGAACGGCGGGGCCGCCGGGTAGCCGGTGGCCGTCATGTCCTCGATCGACTTCACCGGCGGAGCGTTGAACTCGACCGGCAGCGCCCCGCCGACGGTCTCCTCAAGCGACTTGCCGCTGCCGTCCTCCGGCTTGACCTTCAACACGGCGAAGTCGTACGGCGCGCCCTGGCCACCCACCTTGGCGCCCCGCTCGATCCACTGGTCGGAGGTCTGCGCCCACTCGGCCCACCACAGGCCCTTCGGCGCTATCTGCTCCTTGGGGGCGTTCTCCAACTCCGCCACCGACAGGCCGCTGTCGTTGTACGAGGGCACGAACATGACGTTGCGGTACCAGCCGCCGCCCTTGCCCGCGTGCACACAGTGGCCCGCGGTCCACACCATGTTGGACTTGCCGGGGTTCGCCGGGTCCTTCACCACGGTCGCCGAGCAGACCATCGAGCCCTCGGGGCCGTCGAAGAAGACCTTCCCCGCCTCCGGCGCGTTCGCGCTGTACGGGGTCTGCACCTGCTGCGCGTTCACCGGCTGCGGCTCGGGGTCGGTCACGCCCTGGTCGTCGGCGATGTCGTCCTCGACGGGCTGGTCCGGCTCCTCGGCGTCCTTCATCCGGTCCGAGTCCCACAGGTCCTCGATGATGGGGTTGATGAAGTCGCCTGCCTCGCGCAGCCACTCCTTGTCGAAGTCCTTCCAGGCCCCGTCCTTCCACTTGTCCAGGTCGAGGCCGAGGTCCTTGAGCTTGTCGTTCAGATCGGTCGGCAGCGCCAACTCGTTCGACCCCTGCTCGGCGGACGAGCTCGGGGTGGAGCTGCCCCCGTCGTCCGAGGGACCACAGGAGGCGACGGTGAGCGCCATGACGGCGGTCAGCGCCGCCACGGTCAGCGCGGACGAGGAGTTCCGGGCGCGCGATGGCCGCCGCTTGCCGCGCTGGCGAGAGCTGGATGGACGCATGGATGGCATGGGTGGAACTCCCCCTGGAATGTTCGGGCTGCTCGGTAAGCGACTACAAGCGATCTGTAGGTGTCATGTACCGCCCTGGCGGAGGGCGGTCCCCCACTATGCCGGTGCCGCGTACGACGGCCGAACGCGGGTCCCTGGTTCCGCGACGTCAGGGATCTGCCTCCGGACCGTGATTCGGCGCCGCCCGCGTCGTTGGTACGTACGGCGCGCCCCGCCCACCGTCCAAGGCCGGCATCGCCCGACACCGGCGCCACCTCGAACACCCCGCCACGCCCGCGGCCCCCGCACCGCGCCGTCGCCGCGACGGTGCGCCGGCGGCCCGTGGCCCGGACCCCGACGGCGCGACGGTGCGCCGAGCAAGCCCCCGCACACCCGCGATGCCCAGGCCCTGGGCGCATCCCGCACGGTCAGCCGATGAAGGAGGAAGGCGCATCCCGCGGGCCCAGCGCCCCCACCACGCGCCGCACATCGTATGAATCCAGTTTCCGGAGCCGACGCGCTGTCGGGCGCTCTCGTCCCGTTCGTCCCCGAACAGGCCCACCGCGGCCACGGGGCCGCTTCCGCCGGGCGCGTCTTCCCCTCCTCCGACCCGCTGGACCACGCTGACCCGCACACCGCGGCCGACGTGTCGGCCGTCGAGAACCTGCTGCGGTGCTGGGTGCGCGAGACGAACACGGTGGCGCCCGAAGGCGACGTGCTGTGGCTCCCGCTCGCGGCCAGCGGCCTCGCCCTCCTCGTCCCCGTGACCTACTGGTCGGCGACCGGCTGGCACCGCTTCGGCCGCCCCGCCCTGGTGGGCGGCCCGACCGACGCCCCAGCCGTGGACGCCCCCACCCTGGCCGCGCTGCTCAGCCGGGAGGCCGCCTACGGGGCCGCCCGCCGCGCCGCTCCGCCGCGTGGCGGCGCGCCGCTCGTCGGCGCCGGCCCACGGTTCGGCTCGGAGGTCGGCCCCGTACCGGTCGCCCCGTCACCGTGGACCACGAGCCCGCCGGACCTGGCGGAGGTGGCGCGCCCCGGGGACGGTCCGAGCGAAGCCGACCGCGCCCACCGCGAAACGACGCCGGGCGACGCGCTGGACCCGGAGGAGGAGGTCTACCCGGTCGAGGGCGCGCAGGGCAGCGCGTACGGCGGCGATGGCGCGCCCCCCGGCGCGTACGACACGACCGGCGCGCTGGACAGCGCCTACGGCGCCACCGACGGCGTCGCCGACGCCACGGCCGCCCTCGCGGACGCGTTCAGCGCCGAGCACGCAGCGGGGTACGGGGCGGGGGAGGAGGCCGACGGGGCGGCGTACGGGGCGCCGGAGGGCGCGGCCGGGGGCAGCGCCGAACTCGTGGGCCGGGTCGCGGACTCGGTGCGGCGCACCGCCGTCTTCCTCGTCGGTCGCCGCGCCGCCCCGGGCGACCCCGCCGCGAACGGTGCCTTCCTCAGCGGCGAGCAGTCGCTCCTGTTCGGCCACCCGCTTCACCCGACGCCCAAGAGCCGCGACGGGCTCTCCGAGGCGGAGGCCCGGGCCTACTCGCCCGAGCTGCGCGGCTCGTTCCCGCTGCACTGGCTGGCCGTGCGACCCTCCGTGCTCGCCGCCGACTCGGCCTGGACCGAGCGTGGCCGCACCGTGCCCGCCGAGCGGCTCGTCACCATGGTCGCCGGCGCGGTGCCGACGCTGCCCGACGGCATGATCCCCCTGCCGCTGCACCCGTGGCAGGCGCACGAGATCCGTCACCGCAGCGCCGTGCGGGCCCTGACCGACGCGGGACTGGTACGCGACCTCGGCCCGGCCGGCGAGCCCTGGCACCCCACGTCGTCGGTGCGCACCGTCTACCGCCCCACGGGACGCGCCATGCTCAAGCTCTCCCTCGGGCTGCGCATCACCAACTCCCGCCGTGAGAACCTCCGCAAGGAATTGCTGCGCGGCGTCGAGGTGCACCGGTTGCTACGGAGCGGCCTGGCCAAGGAGTGGCGGGCCGCCTGCCCGGGCAAGCCGGGCTTCGACATCGTCCGCGACCCCGCCTGGCTCGCCGTCGACGGGCTCGACGGCGAGCCGGTGACCGGCGTGGACGTCATCATCCGACACAACCCCATCGCCGTCGGCGACGACGTGGTGTGCCTCGCGGGGCTCGTCTCGCCCCGCCCGTGGCCGGGCCAGCGGGCGCTGCGCTCGCGGCTGGCCTCCCTCGTCACGCGACTGGCCGCCCGCACCGGCCGCTCCCTCGGCGCCGTGTCGACGGAGTGGTTCCTGCGCTACCTGCACACCGTCGTCCGGCCGCTCCTGTGGCTGGACGGGGCGGCCGGCGTCGCGCTCGAAGCCCACCAGCAGAACACCCTCGTCCACCTCGACGCCGACGGCTGGCCCGTCGGCGGGCGCTACCGCGACAACCAGGGCTACTACTTCCGCGAGTCCCGGCGTACGCAACTCGACCACCGGCTGCCCGGCATCGGCGCGGCGAGCGACACGTTCGTCTCCGACGCGGTCGCCGACGAGCGCTTCGCCTACTACCTGGGCGTCAACAACGTGTTCGGCCTCATCGGCGCGTTCGGCGCCCAGCGGCTCGGCGACGAGCCCGTGCTGCTCGCGGCCTTCCGCCGCTTCCTGCGCGAGGCCAGCCGCGAACCAGCCGTGTCCCGCTCCTCCTTGCCCGCCCGACTCCTGGACGCGCCCACCCTGCGCTGCAAGGCCAACCTGCTCACCCGGCTGCACGGCCTGGACGAACTGGTCGGGCCGGTGGACACGCAGTCCGTCTACGTCACCATCGCCAACCCCGTCGTCACCTCCGCTCCCTGACCCCCGCGAACCGGGAACCACCATGCCCCCCACCGATCCCGCGCCCGATCCCGACGCCACCACCGGCCCCGGCGGCGGGCGCGGAACCACCCCCACCGCAGCCCCCGCCCCAGCCCCCTGCGCATCCGGTCCCGCAGCCGACGCGGCCCCCGGTGGGGAAGGCCCACCCGCCCCGCAGTGCGATGCCCCTCCGCGGCGCGACGCCCCTCCGGAGCACGCCTGCGACGACACCGTCGACCTCTGGCTCTCCGCGCTGCACGACACTCCGCAGCCCGCCGGGGCCGCGCCCCCCGCCCCGCACCCCCGACCCGTCGACGGTCTCCGGGCGGGAGGTGCCGCGGCCACCCCTCCCGCGTACGAACCCGGCCCGGGGCCGGCCGCCCACGCGGTAGCGGCGCACCCCGGCCAGGCCCGGCGCACGGCGCCGTTCCCACCCCCCACCGCCGGCCTCATCGGCGACGTCGAGCGCTGGGGACCGGCCACCACGCCCTTCGGCGCCTTCCGGCTCGTACCGGTGGCCATCCAGCGGGACCTGTCGCTCCTCACCCGCTGGATGAACGATCCGTCGGTGGCCGCCTTCTGGGAACTCGCCGGGCCCGAGGACATCACCGAGCGCCACCTGCGGGCCCAACTCGACGGGGACGGGCGCAGCCTGCCCTGCCTCGGCATGCTCGACGGCGTGCCCATCGGCTACTGGGAGGTCTACCGCGCCGACCTGGACCCGCTGGCCCGCCACTACCCGGCCCGCCCGCACGACACCGGCCTGCACCTGTTGATCGGCGGCGTGGCGGACCGGGGCCGGGGCATCGGCACGGCCCTGCTGCGCGCGGTCGCCGACCTGGTGCTGGACCACCGGCCCGACTGCGGTCGCGTCGTCGCCGAGCCCGACCTCCGCAACCCCCCCTCCATCGCGGCCTTCCTCGGCGCCGGATTCCGCTTCGGCGCCGAGGTGGCCCTCCCCGGCAAACGCGCGGCCCTGATGGTTCGGGACCGGGCGCTACGCCACCTCCTGTGACCTCCGGCACCGAGGAGCCCACCATGCGACCTTCACCGCAGCCGCAGCCGCAGCCGCAGCCGCAATCGCGGTCCGCGCAGCCGCCCCGCCCCCGCCCGGCCTCGGGACCGCCTGGCCGGCCCGAACCGGCCCAGCCCGCGGCGTCACCGCAGGCCGACGCCTGGCAGCGCGCCGGCCGGCGCATGCTGGCCAAGATGCTCGCCGAGTTCGCCTACGAGGGCGTGCTGACCCCCGAGCCCGACACCGAGGCCCCCGCCCCGCCCCCTGCCGGGGCGGAGCCGGTCGCGTATCGCCTCCCGGAGGTGGACGGCGTGACCTATCGCTTCCGCGCCCGCCGCGGCGCGTACGGCCACTGGATCGTGGACCCCGCCTCCGTCACCCCCTGCGCCGACCCCCTGCGCTTCCTCGCCCGCGCTCACCACGAACTGCTCGGCCTGAGCGGAGACACCACCGGGCACCTGCTGCGCGAGCTCACCGCGACCCTGGCCGCCGACGTACGGCTCGACACGGACGCCCTGACCGCCGCCGACCTGGCCGACCTCGACTACGCCGACCTCGAAGGCCACCAGACCGGCCATCCGTGGTTGGTGGCCAACAAGGGCCGCCTGGGGTTCTCGGCCGCCGACGCCGCCCACTGGGCCCCCGAAGCCCGTCATGCCCACCTCCTTCCCTGGCTGGCCGTCCGGCGCGGCCTGGCCCACTACCGAGGGGTGCCCGCACTCGCCACCCCCGACCAGCTCTACCGCGAAGAACTCGACGCCCCCACGCGCGCCACCTTCCGCCGCACCCTCACCGAACACGGCCGGGACTCGGCCGACTACCTCCTGCTCCCCGTCCACCCCTGGCAGTGGGACGAGGTGGTCGCCCCCCTCTTCGCCCCGCAGATCGCCGACGGGAGCATCATCCCCCTCCCCACTGACAACGCCCGCCGACTGCCCCAGCAGTCCATCCGGACCTTCCTCAACGTCACCCGCCCCGAGGCGCGCACCGTCAAGCTCCCGCTCTCCGTCCTCAACACCCTGGTCTGGCGGGGGCTTCCCACCGAACGCACGCTCGCCGCACCGGCCGTCACCGCGTGGGTGCACGGCCTCCGCGACGCCGATCCGTTCCTGCGCGACGAGACCCGGGTGATCCTGCTCGGCGAGACCGCGTCCGTGACCGTCGAGCACCCGCTCTACGACCACCTGCCCGGAGTGCCCTACCAGTACCGGGAGTTGCTGGGCTGTATCTGGCGCGAACCGCTGGCGCCCCGGCTCGACCCGGGGGAGCGCGCACGCACCCTGGCCGCGCTGTTGCACACCGATGCGCGGGGGCGCGCCTTCACCGCCGAACTGGTCGCACGCTCCGGGCTCGCCCCGAGTACCTGGCTGCGCCGTCTGCTCGCCGCCCTGCTGCCGCCGTTACTGCGGTTCCTGTACCGCTACGGAACGGTGTTCTCGCCGCACGGCGAGAACACCGTCGTCGTCTTCGACGAGCGGGACGTACCGGTCCGTCTCGCGATCAAGGACTTCGTCGACGACATCAACGTCAGCGCCCAGCCGCTCCCCGAGCTCGCCTCCATGCCGGCTGACGTGCGGCGGGTGCTGCTCAGCGAGCCGCCAGGGTTCCTCACCCAGTTCATCCACTCCGGTCTCTTCGTGGGCGTCTTCCGCTACCTGGCGCCCCTGTGCGCGGACCAACTCGGCGTACCCGAGCGGCGGTTCTGGTCGCTGGTGCGGCGCGAGATCCTCCGCCACCACCGGCGCTTCCCCGAGCTCGCGGCGCGGTACCGGATGTTCGACCTGCTCACCCCGTCCATCGAGCGGCTGTGCCTGAACCGCAACCGACTGCACCTGGACGGTTACCGAGACAGCCCCCACCGCCCCCACGCCGCCGTGCACGGCTTCGTGCCCAACCCGCTGCACGGTTCGTGACCGGCGCTGTCAGTGGCGCCCCTTAGGCTGGCTTCCCTATGACTCCTTCGCCTTCACCGTCTCTCACCGACCTGCTGCACGCCGCCGTGACCGCCGTCGGCGGCGCGGAGCGTCCCGGGCAGGTCAGCATGGCCCAAGCCGTCGCCGAGGCCATCGGCGCGACCCGGTTCATCGACCAGGACGACGGTGGAGGTGAGACGAAGGGCGAGCACGCGCACCTGCTCGTTCAAGCGGGCACGGGGACGGGAAAGTCGCTCGGCTACCTGGTGCCCGCCATCGCCCACGGCGAGCGCGTGGTGATCGCCACCGCGACCCTCGCGCTCCAGCGTCAGCTCGTGGAGCGCGACCTGCCGCGCACGGTCGACGCGCTGCACCCGCTGCTCCGCCGCCGCCCCGAGTTCGCCATGCTCAAGGGCCGGTCCAACTACCTGTGCCTGCACCGACTGCACGAGGGCGTGCCCCACGAGGAGGAGGACGGGCTCTTCGACCCGTTCGAGGCCGCCGCGTCCCTCCCCGGCCAGGCCACCAGCAAGCTGGGCAAGGACCTGCTGCGGCTGCGCGACTGGGCGGACGAGACGGAGACCGGTGATCGGGACGACATGACGCCCGGCGTCTCGGACCGCGCCTGGGGCCAGGTCTCCGTCTCCTCGCGGGAGTGCCTGGGCGCGTCGAAGTGCACGTACGGAGCGGACTGCTTCGCCGAGGCGGCCCGCGAGCGCGCCAAGCTCTCCGACGTCATCGTCACCAACCACGCGCTGCTGGCCATCGACGCCATCGAGGGCGCCCCCGTGCTGCCCGGGCACGAGGTGTTGATCATCGACGAGGCGCACGAGCTGGTGTCCCGGGTTACCGGCGCGGCGACCGGCGAGCTCACCCCCGGCCAGGTCAACCGCGCCGTCCGGCGGGCCGCGAAGCTCGTCAACGAGAAGGCGGCGGACGCCCTCCAGACGGCCGCCGAGAGCTTCGAGCGGCTCATGGAGCTGGCCCTTCCGGGCCGCCTGGAAGAGATCCCCGAGGACCTCGGTTACGCGCTGATGGCGCTGCGTGACGCGTCCCGCACGGTGATCTCGGCCATCGGCAGCACCCGCGACAAGTCGGTGCAGGACGAGGACGCGGTCCGCAAGCAGGCCCTGGCCTCGGTGGAGAACGTGCACGCGGTCGCGGAGCGCATCGTGGAGGGCTCCGAGTACGACGTGGTGTGGTATGAGCGGCACGACAGGTTCGGCGCGTCGCTGCGGGTCGCGCCGATGTCCGTATCCGGGCTGCTGCGCGAGAAGCTGTTCACCGAGCGTTCCGTGGTGCTCACGTCGGCGACGCTCAAGCTGGGCGGCGACTTCAACGGCGTGGGCGCCTCGCTCGGCCTCGCCCCCGAGGGCATGGCGGAGAAGGCCGGCGCGAACGACCCGACCATGCCGCGCTGGAAGGGCCTGGACGTCGGCTCGCCGTTCGACTACCGCAAGCAGGGCATTCTCTACGTGGCCCAGCACCTCGCCCAGCCGGGGCGGGAGGCCGGGCGGGCCGACATGCTCGACGAGCTGACCGAACTGGTCCAGGCGGCCGGCGGGCGCACGCTGGGCCTCTTCTCGTCCATGCGGGCAGCGCAGACGGCCGCCGAGGAACTGCGTGGCCGGTTGGACACGCCGATCCTGCTGCAGGGCGAGGAGACGCTGGGCGAGCTGATCCGTACCTTCGCCGCCGACCCGCAGACCTGTCTGTTCGGCACGCTGTCCCTCTGGCAGGGCGTCGACGTGCCGGGGCCGAGCTGTCAGTTGGTCGTGATGGACCGGATTCCCTTCCCGCGCCCCGACGACCCGCTGATGAGCGCCCGCCAGAAGGCGGTCGAGGAGGCCGGCGGCAACGGCTTCATGGCGGTCGCGGCGACGCACGCGGCGCTCCTGATGGCGCAGGGGGCCGGCCGCCTGGTCCGCGCCTCGGGGGACCGCGGCGTGGTGGCGGTCCTCGACCCCCGGCTGGCCAAGGCCAGGTACGGAAGCTTCCTGCGGGCCTCGATGCCGGACTTCTGGTACACCACCGACCGCAACCAGGCCCGCCGCTCGCTGGCCGCCATCGACGCCGCGGCGAAGGCAAGCGAGTAGGACGCCGGCCCACACACCACAGTCGGGTGGTGGTGGGACCCTGGTGCGGGCCCCACCACCACCCGAGCGGTGTACGTACGTCGCGAAGTCCGGCCTCGTCGTGGGCGGCATGCCCGGGGCCGTGGAACCGAGGCCCTACGGAGGGCCCGGGCTACGCGGGCCCGGCCTGACCGCGCGTGCCGGCGCCCCCGTCACCACACGGCCGGTCCACGTCACGACCTATGAGCGCAGCACAGGGAGAACCGGGGCGAGGCAGCCCCGGAACCGGCGCAGTGGTCCCGGGGCCGGTCGTGAGAGGCGGTCAGACCCGGCGCAGGACCGCCACTACCTTGCCGAGAATCGTGGCCTCGTCGCCGGGAATCGGCTGGTACGCGGCGTTGTGCGGGAGCAACCAGACGTGACCGTCCTCGCGCTTGAACCGCTTGACCGTGGCTTCGCCGTCCAGCATGGCGGCCACGATGTCCCCGTTCTCGGCTACCGGCTGCCGGCGGACGGTGACCCAGTCCCCGTCGCAGATGGCCGCCTCGACCATGGAGTCACCGACCACCTTGAGCACGAAGAGCTCGCCGTCGCCGACGAGTTGCCGGGGGAGCGGGAAGACGTCCTCAACCGACTCCTCGGCGAGGATCGGCCCACCGGCGGCGATGCGCCCCACGAGCGGTACGTACGAGGCGGCGGGCTTGCCCGCGGTGTCCGCGGGCGGCGTCGCGCTGGGCTGGTCGGAGCCGCGGACCTCGTAGGCGCGCGGCCGGTGCGGGTCTCGGCGCAGAAACCCCTTGCGTTCGAGCGCCATGAGTTGGTGGGCGACGGACGAGGTGCTGGAGAGCCCCACGGCCTGCCCGATCTCCCGCATGGACGGCGGGTAACCCCGTCGCTGCACGGAGTCGCGAATCACCTCGATGACACGCCGCTGCCGATCGGTCAGCCCTGAGCTGTCCGCGCGAATTCCGGGAGGTCGGCCGGGGAGCGAGCGGCCTGGCCGCTGCCCCTCTGGATGTGTGATGGCGTCATTCATCGTGTGTGCCGATTCGAGTCGGTTCCGGGAGCGGTCCTGGGCGGTGATGGTCGCGCTGTCGGCAGTGGTGGTCACGTCGGCCCCTCTCGATATGTTCTCCCTAGTTAGCCAACGGTAGTTGCTTTCGAAAGGTTGCGCCAAACACACGTTCGAGTGAAAATCCGCAGATTAGCTGACGTGATCACGAAGCTTCGTGTATGAGACGGGGAGTGATTTCGAGCCATCACGGTACCGCTCCCCGTGGCGCCGCCCCCTGGCGGGGCGGCATTCCCCGCGCGCCGTGGGTGTGACCGTAGGTAATCGCGGTGAGTGCCGTTCGGCTCCACCGGTGTCGGCTTCGCCTGCGCGTGTGGCGGGCGCGGTGCCGTGCCCCGACGGGTCGCGGGCTCTCGCGCGCGGGAGCGCGCCGGCGCGGGCCTGTAGTGGCGCCCCATGTGCCACTCGCGCCCCCGTGGCCTCGCGCCCGCCCGTCTTCCCGTACCCTCATGGCTGCCGCCGTGCTGTGACACGCCGCGCCGAAGGTTGACGGTCCGCCACCAGATCTAGTGTTTGATGGGTGCCGGTTGCCCATAGGTTGTGGTCCCGGGTGAATCACCGCGGAAGTCTTCGCCTATGCTGGGGGCCGCGTCGACAGCCCCGCCAGCGGGCCCGTCGAAACCATTGACGCTGGGATTCGTACGCCGTTTTCAGGGCGAGAAGGGTGAGGGAGTCATGCACTGCCCCTTCTGTAGGCATCCCGATAGTCGCGTGGTCGACAGTCGCACTACCGATGACGGCTGCTCGATCCGTAGGCGCCGGCAGTGCCCCGACTGCTCCCGCCGGTTCACCACCGTGGAGACGGCGTCACTCATGGTGATCAAGCGCAGCGGGGTCACCGAGCCCTTCCGGCGCGACAAGGTCATCTCCGGCGTGCGCAAGGCGTGCCAGGGGCGGCCCGTCACCGAGGATGCCCTCGCCCAACTCGGCCAGCGGGTCGAGGAGGCGGTTCGCGCCACCGGCAGTGCCGAGTTGACCACGCACGACGTCGGGCTGGCCATACTCGGGCCGCTGCGCGAGCTGGACCTCGTCGCCTATCTGCGCTTCGCCAGCGTGTACCAGGCATTCGAGTCGCTTGAGGACTTCGAGGCCGCGGTCGCCGAACTGCGCGACGGGGCGGCCCGCGCCGCTGACTGAGCGGCCACACACATACGTACCCGGGGCGCTCCGCGTGTCCGGGTGACAGACAGGCATTGCGCCATGGAACAAACTGGCGTAATAGGGCGTTTTGCCCGTATCAGGGAGGCGGAATGACAGAGACGACGAGCGGTCCGGCACGAGGTTCCCGCTCCAAGGGAAGCAAGGCCAGCAAGGGCCTGCGTATCGAGCGCGTCCACACCGTCCCCGGGGTGCACCCGTACGACGAGGTGGTGTGGGAGCGCCGAGACGTCGTCATGACCAACTGGCGCGACGGCTCGGTCAACTTCGAGCAGCGTGGCGTCGAGTTCCCCGACTTCTGGTCGGTGAACGCGGTCAACATCGTCACCAGCAAGTACTTCCGCGGCGCGGTCGGCTCTCCTGGCCGCGAGTCGAGCCTGAAGCAGCTCATCGACCGCGTGGTCCACACGTACCGCAAGGCCGGTGAGGACCACGGCTACTTCGCCTCCCCGGCCGACGCCGAGATCTTCGACCACGAGCTGACGTACGCCCTGCTGCACCAGGTGTTCTCGTTCAACTCGCCGGTCTGGTTCAACGTCGGGACCAAGCAGCCGCAGCAGGTCAGCGCCTGCTTCATCCTCTCCGTCGACGACTCCATGGAGTCGATCCTCGACTGGTACAAGGAAGAGGGGATGATCTTCAAGGGCGGTTCCGGCGCGGGCCTGAACCTCAGCCGCATCCGCTCCAGCAAGGAACTGCTCTCCTCGGGCGGCAACGCGTCGGGCCCCGTCTCGTTCATGCGCGGCGCGGACGCCTCGGCGGGAACGATCAAGTCGGGCGGCGCCACCCGACGCGCGGCCAAGATGGTCGTCCTGGACGTCGACCACCCCGACGTCGAAGCCTTCATCGAGACCAAGGTGAAGGAAGAGGAGAAGGTCCGCGCGCTGCGGGACGCCGGCTTCGACATGGACCTGGGCGGCGACGACATCACGTCCGTCCAGTACCAGAACGCCAACAACTCGGTCCGGGTCAACGACGAGTTCATGCGCGCCGTCGAGGCGGGCAGCTCGTTCGGGCTGCGGGCCCGGATGACCGGCGAGGTCATCGACGAGGTCGACGCCAAGGGGCTGTTCCGGAAGATGGCGGAGGCCGCCTGGGCCTGCGCCGACCCCGGCATCCAGTACGACGACACCATCAACCACTGGCACACCTCCCCGGAGTCGGGTCGGATCACCGCCTCCAACCCGTGCAGCGAGTACATGCACCTGGACAACTCCTCGTGCAACCTCGCCTCGCTCAACCTCATGAAGTTCCTGCGCGACGACGACCAGGGCAACCAGTCCTTCGACGCCGAGCGCTTCGCGAAGGTCGTCGAGCTCGTCATCACCGCGATGGACATCTCCATCTGCTTCGCGGACTTCCCGACCCAGAAGATCGGCGAGACGACGCGGGCCTTCCGCCAGCTCGGCATCGGCTACGCCAACCTCGGCGCGCTCCTCATGGCCACCGGCCACGCGTACGACAGCGACGGCGGTCGCGCCCTGGCCGGCGCCATCACCTCCCTGATGACCGGCACCTCCTACCGCCGCTCCGCGGAGCTGGCCGCGGTCGTGGGTCCGTACGAGGGGTACGCGCGCAACGCCGACGCCCACAAGCGCGTCATGAAGCAGCACTCCGACGCCAACGGCGCCGCCAAGCGCGTGGACGACCTGGACACGCCGGTGTGGGCCGCGGCGACGGAGACGTGGCAGGACGTCCTCCGGCTCGGCGACAAGAACGGTTTCCGCAACGCCCAGGCGTCGGTGCTCGCCCCGACCGGCACCATCGGCCTGATGATGGACTGCGACACCACGGGTGTCGAGCCCGACCTGGCGCTGGTCAAGTTCAAGAAGCTGGTCGGCGGCGGCTCCATGCAGATCGTGAACAACACGGTCCCCAAGGCGCTGAAGCGGCTCGGCTACCAGCCGGAGCAGGTCGAGGCGATCGTGAGCTACATCGCCGAGCACGGCAACGTCATCGACGCCCCGGGGCTGCGCCACGAGCACTACGAGGTGTTCGACTGCGCGATGGGCGAGCGGGCCATCTCGGCCATGGGACACGTCCGGATGATGGCGGCGGCCCAGCCGTTCCTGTCCGGCGCGATCTCCAAGACCGTGAACCTGCCCGAGTCGGCCACGGTCGAAGAGGTCGAGGAGGTGTACTTCGAGGGCTGGAAGCTCGGCCTGAAGGCGCTGGCGATCTACCGCGACAACTGCAAGGTCGGCCAGCCGCTGTCGGCGAAGAAGAAGGAAGAGAAGGCCAAGGCCGAGCCGGAGCCGGAGAAGGTCGTCGAGTACCGCCCGGTGCGCAACCGCCTTCCCAAGGGGCGTCCCGGCATCACGACCTCCTTCACGGTCGGCGGCGCCGAGGGCTACATGACCGCCAACTCCTACCCGGACGACGGGCTGGGCGAGGTCTTCCTCAAGATGTCCAAGCAGGGCTCGACCCTCGCTGGAATGATGGACGCCTTCTCCATCGCCGTGTCGGTCGGCCTGCAGTACGGCGTGCCGCTGGAGACCTACGTCTCCAAGTTCACCAACATGCGTTTCGAGCCCGCCGGCATGACCGACGACCCGGACGTGCGGATGGCGCAGTCGATCGTTGACTACATCTTCCGCCGCCTGGCGCTGGACTTCCTGCCGTTCGAGACCCGCTCGGCGCTCGGCATCCACTCCGCCGAGGAGCGCCAGCGCCACCTGGACACCGGCTCGTACGAGGCCAGCGACGACGAGGTGGACGTGGAAGGACTGGCGCAGTCTGCTCCGCGTCAGCTCGCCGCCCCGAAGCAGACCGAGCGCAAGGTGGAGGTGCCGGCACCCAAGCAGGCGCACAACTCCACCGAGCTGGTGGAGATGCAGCTCGGGCTTAACGCGGACGCCCCGCTGTGCTTCTCCTGCGGGACGAAGATGCGCCGCGCGGGGAGCTGCTACCTGTGCGAGGGCTGCGGCTCGACGAGCGGTTGCAGCTGACCCTGGGCCTCGCTGAGGCGTAGGTTGCCTGACCATGGCGGTGGAGCCGGCTTGCGGCTCCACCGCCTTCGGCGATCCCGACGCTTGGTTGATGCGCTTGACGCAACGTGTTGGCGCGCAAAGGGCTTGTCGCCGCGACTGCCGCCGTGGCACTCTCCGGGCCATGATCAAGAGAATCGAGACCTCCGTCCGCCGATGAGCGGGACGACCGGGACGGGACTGCCCGGATCGCCGACAACCCTGTTCGACCACGCCCTCCGGCTGCATGAACTGGCTCCCGAGAAGCCGCTGCACCGTGACGGGGAGCCGTACCCCGACGACGGGTCGCACCGTCGCCGGAGGGGCCTGCGGGCACGGGAGGGCCGGCGCTCGGCCGGCAAGGGCGCGGCGCTCATCCTCGACAGGCATTTCGCGCGGGCTTCCTCCCTTCCCGCTGAATTGGCCGACGCCTTTCACGACGTCTACGTCCCGATACACCCCAACGAGCACATCGCCGCCGTGGCCGGGCGGGCGGACAGAGAACGCGTTCGCCGTACGGGCCGCTGGCTGGTCCGACATGGCGTCGACCGGTGCTCGGCCACCGTGGGACTGGCCCTGCTCGCTGCCGTGGGAGCAGCCGACCACGACATCCCGTTGATTCAGACGATCGGCCTGCTGTCCGACCGCTTCGGGCCACTGGCGGCGCACGCACTCGAGCGTCAACCGGGCGGTGCCGAGGCCCTGCTCTGGCTCGCTGAGCGAGTCACCGGCTGGGGGCGTGTCTATGTCGTAGAGGCTCTCTGCCGACTCGACGACCCGGCAGCACGACCGTGGTTGCTCCGCAGGGCCTGCGACGGCGACTTCCTCAACGGATACTTCGCCGGCAAGGTCGCCACGGTCGCCAGACTCCATGAGGCGCTCGCAGACCCCGAAACCGACAGCGAGATGATCGACCACACCGGTCGGCTGCTCCACTGCATGAGCGACTGCGAGAGCATGGGACTCACCCTCGCTCACTACCCCCATGCGAAGGCGGTCCTGGAAGCTCATGCTCGCCACGTGGGTTCGCTCAGCCCGACCACGGAGCGCTACTTCACGGTCGCGCTGCTCACTCAGCACCTGACGACGGAGCCTCCCGAAGCCGCGGGGTGCTCTGCGACCCAGCAGGAAGCGATCCGGGCGAGCTACCGCGAAATCCTGGACCGAGCGGAGTGGACCCGGACGGCACGCGCCGGTCTCGCGGCGGATGACAACCGGATGCGGTGGCTCGTCGACCACCGGGCGCCGCAGCTCAGGCTGCGTGCGTTCCCCGATCGAGCGCCGGATATCGGGGAACAGCTCACGCCAGGAGGAAGCGATCCCGGCCGGTAGCGCGCGACAGCGCGGACAGCTCGCGGTGCCGATCGGCGCCCGGACTGAGGTTGCCTACGCCTGAGGTGGCGGGGGTCGGCGGCGCGTCGGCCCCCGCCGCGGCGTTTCTCGACCGCCGTGCTTGAAGAGAGTGCGCCTTCTGGCCGCTCGGTTACCTTTGGGAAGATGCGTACCGTGCATCGGACAAGCGCAGGTCGGACGGCCGCGTCAGGGGAAAGAGAAGGCTCGTGAGCGAATCCACGTGGGGCGGCGACCGGCTGGACCTGGACGCGTACCTGGCACGCATCGGCCTCGCGGCGTCGGCGGGCGACGGCGACAGCACGGACGGGGTCGCACCGCCGGCCCTCGCGGCCGCGGGGCAGCGTGAGCCCGCGGTTGTCGGCGCGAAGCTCGCCGCTGACGTGAGCACGCTGCGTGCGCTGCACCGGGCGCACGTGGCGGCCATCCCCTTCGAGAACCTGGAGATCGTGCTCGGGCGGCCCATCCTGCTGGACATCGAGGCGCTCCAGGCCAAGCTGGTGCGCCAGCGGCGCGGAGGTTACTGCTACGAGCAGAACCTGCTCTTCGCCGCCGCACTGGAACGGCTGGGCTTCTCGGTCACGGGACTCGGAGCACGGGTGCGGATGGGGACCGACAAGCTGACCGCCGAGACGCACATGCTGCTGCGGGTCTCGATCGACGGCGATGACTGGATCGCGGACGTGGGCTTCGGCGGCGAGGGACTCCTGGAGCCGCTGCCGTGGGTCGCCGGTGGTCAGCACCGGCAGGGCGACTGGACCTTCGGACTGGCGAGTGAGGCCGATGGGGTCTGGACGCTGCGTTCGCTGCACTCCGATGGTTGGTTCGACCTCTACGCCTTCACCTCGGAGCAGCGCTACCCGATCGACTACGAGGTCCGTAACTACTACATCTCCACGCACGAACGGTCTCCCTTCGTCTCCCGGCCGGTGGTCCAGCGGACCGACCCCGGCGTGCGGCATCGCTTGGTCGGCGCGCGGCTGTCCCTCGCACGCCCCGACGGCACAACTGAAGAGCGCGAGGTCGCCCCCCAGGAGCTGATTGAGGTGCTGCTCAGCGAGTTCGGCGTCGAACTGGGCGACGCCGATGCGGAAAAGCTTGTCCAGGGGTATGCCTCCGGTTCGTGACGGTGGCGGTCTCGTGGGCCGTACGATGGCGCGGTGCTGGTCAAGTGGATTCGCTGCTCCGTGACGGACCGTCCTGGGTTCGAGCGTGGGCAGCGGAAATGGGCGGGGTTGCTCGGCGAGCCGGGTTTCCGTGGGCAGGGCGGCGGATGGAGCCGTAAGCGTCCGGAGGTGGCGCACGTCTTCGGCTTTTGGGAGAGCAGGGCGTTCTACGACTCCTTCATGGCACGAGCACATGATCGCCTCGCGGCGGGCCAGACGGGGACGTACACGGACATGCAAGTGCTGCTCTTCGAGCGGCAGTTCGACGTCAAGGTCGGCTTCGAGCCGCGCTTTGGCGATGTCGACGTGGTGCGGGTGGCGCACTGCCAGGTGCACGCGGACCGGGTCGAGCACTTCACCTTGATGCAGGAGAAGGTGTGGAACCCGGCGATGGCCGGCTCGCCAGGCATGCTCAGGGGCGTATTCGGTCAGGCCCCCGGCCACGAGTTCCTCGTATTGTCCATGTGGAATTCGGCGGCAGAGCACGGCAAGTACCGCGAGGAGCGAGTGCGACGGCTCGGTACCCGGGCCGAAGTGGACACGGACATCGCCGCGCTGGCGGGCGACGTCGTCGCCATAGAGCCGTCCTGGACCGTGTGACGGGCAGCATCGTCGACCGGGCGTACGTCGTCCGCGCCCTCGCTCTGTGCGGGGCGTGAGCCGAGGGTCCCCGGCTCACGACTCTCGCCGCCTGGCGTGCTCGTCAGCGCTTGGGCCTGAGTGATCGGAGCGCCCCGCACCGCCGTGGCTGTCTCCGACTCGGTCGCGGACAGTGGCGGACGCGGCCGGTTCGCGCACCGTTCCTGTCGATACGGCCGCGGAGGCGTCTCCCCGCGGATCGGCGTGGCGTGGATCGGTCGCCTGTGCGGTCGCGGCCTTCGGGTCGCCTGCCGCGTCGGCTGGCGAGGCTGAGTCGGTGTCGTCCGTATACGCCCCGGCCCGGATCGCGGCCAACACGGCAAGGGCGCTCTGCCGCGCGTGCGTGGCGTCAATCGGCTCACGGGTCACGAGGACCCGGAAGTACAGGGGGGCGGAAACGGCCCGGGCGACGGCGCCCGCGTCCGTCCCGGGTGGAGCCTCGCCGCGCTCTATGGCGCGGCTGATCAGCGGGCCACACCGGGCGAAGCGCTCGCGGTAGAAGTCGCGCAGCCCCTGCGCGGCGCGCTCCGACTGGAACGCCGCCGCGATGAACGCGGTGGGCGCGGCAGCCGTCGCGCGGTCGCCGAAGGTAGCCGCCACCTCATCGGCCAACGCGCACAGGTCGCCTTCGAGCGTTCCCGTGTCGGGCGGCGACCAGGAATCTTCCCCCGCGAGGTCGAGCGCATCCACGAGCAGCCCGTCGACACCACCCCAGCGTCTGTAGAGCGTGGTCTTGTGCACCCCCGAATGTTCCGCGACGTACTCGACGGTCAGGCCCGGATACCCGTGGTCGGCGAGCCCGGTGAGGACGGCATCACGGACGGCCGCGCGAGTGCGGGCCGTCCGCCCACCGGGGCGCACCGTCCCTGGTGCGGCGGCGGAGTCACGAGCCATGTGCAACTCCCGTTGCGTTAGAAGGGCCAGGCGTGTCATGCTGAGCGTAACGCAACTCAAGGTGCATTTGAAGCCCGACTGCGAACTGGGGGTCACTTGCCTACACAAATCTCGCTACGGGACGTCACCGTCTCTCGTGGGGATCGACTGCTCCTCGACGACGTGTCGTTCTCCGCGCGGCCGGGAGAGCGCGTCGGCATCGTGGGGGAGAACGGTGCGGGCAAGTCCACGCTGCTGCGGCTGATCGCCGGCATGGACCGTCCCGACGAGGGCGAGGTCGTCACCATCGCCGACGGCGAGATCGGGTATCTCGCCCAGGCTCCACAGCTATCCCAGGACCACACGGTCGGAGACGCCATAGACCGCGCGTTGGAAGGGCTGCGGCGCATGGAGCGCAGGCTCCGCGTGCTGGAGTCCACCCTCGGCGATGCCCGTAGCGAAGTCCTGGAGGAGTACGGAGAGTTGCTCACCGCGTTCGAGGCCCGCGGTGGGTACGAGGCAGACGTGCGCGTCGACAAGGCCCTGCAAGCCCTGAAGCTCGCGCACGTCGGCCGCGAGCGACAGCTCGGCGAGCTCTCCGGTGGTGAGCAGGCCCGCCTCGGCCTCGCCTGCCTGATCGCCGCGGCTCCCGAGGTGATGCTCCTCGATGAGCCCACCAACCACCTCGATGCCCCAGCCCTGACCTGGCTGGAGGACGCCCTTCGGGCTCACCCGGGCACGGTGCTCGCCATCTCTCACGATCGCGTGTTCCTGGAGCGGGTGGCCACCGCGATCCTGGAGGTGGACGCCGACCGACGGGCACTCGTGCGCTACGGGGGCGGGTACCCGGGTTTCGTGGCGGAGCGCGCCGCGGCGCGGCAGCGCTGGGAGGAGGCGTACAAGCAATGGTGCGCCGACACCGCCGAGTTGTCGGAGTTCGCCGCCACGACCGCACCGCGCGTCGCTCCCGGCCGGGCGAGAAAGGACGGCAACAAGATGGCCTACGGCCGGGACAAGGGGCGTGTCCAGGCGTCGGTCTCCAGCCGAGTGCGCAACGCCCAGGAGCGGCTGAGAAGGCTCCAGGCCGACCCGGTACCCAGGCCACCTGACATGCTGCGATTCGCTGCCCGACCCGCGCAGGGGGCCGCCGGCGGCCAACTGGTCGCCCTGGACGAAGTCCGGGTCGCGGGCCGGCTTTCGGTGCACGCGCTGTCCGTCCGGGCCGGAGAGCGCCTGCTGATCCACGGTGACAACGGGGCTGGCAAGACGACGCTGCTCCGCCTGATGGCCGGAGTGGCGACGCCCGACAGCGGCCGGGTCCACCGCCGAGGACGCATCGGCTACCTCGCTCAGGAGATACCAGTGGACAACCCCCGAGAGCGGCTGCTCGCGGTCTTCGGCCGAGGACTGCCGGACGGGCCCGATGAGCATGCCCAGCGTCTCCTGTCGTACGGGCTGTTTCGCGAGCGCGATCTGCACGTCCCGGTGGGCTCGCTCTCCGTCGGGCAGCGCCGCCGACTCGCCCTGGCTCGCCTGCTGGCCAGGCCGATGGATCTGCTGCTGCTGGACGAGCCCACCAATCACCTCGCCCTGGGCCTCGTCGAAGAACTGGAGGCTGCCCTGGCCCGGTGGCAGGGCGCCCTGGTCGTCGTCACCCACGATCGATCGCTGCGCGCGCGATTCGCCGGCGAACACCGAGAGCTGCGCCGCGGACGCCTCGTCCCCGGCTGATCACCGCCCGTGCCCTTGGGCCTGCGCGAGGCGGGTGAGTGTCACGGCGGCGGCCGGCGGTCGATCTAGGGTGTCCGAATGGCACGACCTCAGCGCATCGTCCTCATCCGCCACGGCGAGTCCGAGGGAAACGTCGACGACACCGTCTACGAAAGGGAGCCCGATCATGCGCTGGCCCTGACACCACGCGGGCAACGGCAGGCCGTCGAAGCGGGCAACGCGCTACGGAGCACCTTCGGAGACGAACCGATCTCCGCCTACGTCTCCCCCTACCGCCGCACCCATGAGACGTTCCACCTGCTGGGCCTGAACCCCTCGCGTACCCGGGTCCGGGAGGAGCCGCGGCTACGCGAGCAGGACTGGGGAAACTGGCAGGACCGTGAGGACGTGCGCAAGCAGAAGGCGTACCGCGACGCGTACGGCCATTTCTTCTACCGCTTCGCACAGGGAGAGTCCGGCGCGGACGTCTACGACCGGGTGGGTGCCTTCCTGGAAAGCCTGTGGCGCAGCTTCGAGGACCCCGACCACCCACGGAACGTCCTGCTCGTGACCCACGGTCTGACCATGCGCCTGTTCTGCATGCGCTGGTTCCACTGGAGCGTCGCGGAATTCGAGTCGCTCTCCAACCCGGGCAACGCCGAATATCGCACCTTGCTACTCGGAGACGACGGTCGCTACCGATTGGACCGACCGTTCGAGCGCTGGTGCACCCCGGAACCGTATCCACTACCGGTTAGAGTTCGCTGCGATGACCGCTGACCGCTTTCAACGCGCCCACGCGAGCCTGCGTGGTCTGGCCGTGGGCGATGCCCTCGGCTCCCAGTTCTTCGTTCCCGCTAACTACGCCCGCCTGCAAGCACGCGCACTGCCTCCCGGCTCCTGGCAGTGGACCGACGACACGGAGATGGCGTGCTCGGTGCTCGCCGTGTTGGCCACGCACGGTCGCATCGACCAGGACGCGCTCGCCACCTCTTTCGCCGAGCACCACGACTTCGACCGCGGGTACGGGCCCGCGGTGAACCGGATGCTGAGGCTGGTGAGGGAGGGAGCCGACTGGCGGGAACTGGCCGCGGCGCTCTTCAACGGCCAGGGCTCGTGGGGCAACGGCGCCGCGATGCGGATCGCCCCACTAGGCGCCTGGTACGCGGGCGACGCCGAGCAGGCGACACACCAGGCGGAGATCTCCGCCTACACCACCCACCAACATCGCGAGGCGGTAGCCGGGGCCATGGCGGTGGCGGCAGCAGCGGCCCTGGTCGCCGCCCCCGGCGGGCCGGGCGACCCCGCGCGACTGCTGGGTGACGTGGTGGCGCTGGTACCGCGCAGTGCGGTTCAGGCCGGGCTGCGCCGCGCCCGCGACATGCTCGACTTCGCCGACCCGGTCACCGTCGCCGCCGTCCTCGGCTGCGGTCGCCGTACCAGCGCGCACGACACCGTGCCCTTCGCGCTGTGGGCCGCAGCCGGAAACCTCGCCTCCTTCGAGCGGGCGTTCTGGGTAACCGCGCAGGCAGGCGGTGATGTGGACACCACCTGCGCCATCGTCGGCGGCGTCCTCGCTGCCAGCCCGGCGGGCGCCCCGCCGGCCGAGTGGCAGGACCGTACCGAAGCGCTCCCCGACTGGCTGCCGAGCCAGCCGCACTGAGCGGGAGTCGCGCCTTCCGCCAGGGCCGGCCCTGACGACGCATCGAGGCCAAGATCCCGGCCCAGCGTGCCGCGGAGCCTGCCGACGCACGCGCCGACCGGGTGAGGCCCGAGCGTCCGCGGTCGCGCGAGGGGGACTACACCCCACCCATGCGGTGCGCACGCGACTACGCACCCAGCGCGAGTGTCCGGCCTCGGGCACCGGAGCGCGAGGCCGCTCAGGCCGGGATGCCCGCCCCGCGATGACATGAGAAACCGGCGGGGCGGGACAGGGCAGTGGACATCCGAGACCGGTCGCCAGAGGCGGCGGGGACGAATCGCGCGCTGAACCAACCGGTAGCAAGGTGCTCGACTTCGGCACTCGGGGCGGCCACCCCACCCCGCGGGAAGTGGTCGACCACGCCCACGTACCCGCTGACGCCACCGCCGTTGACGTCGCCTACGCCCTGACGGCGCACCGCTCGCGGGCGCCCCGACTGCTGACACGTGCCGTGCATGGCGGAGATCACGAGTCACATAGCGCTGAAACGGCTCCGGGTGCACAACCCCTCATCCGGGCGGCGTAGTCTTAGCTTCGCCATGCCCTACGAACCGCCCACTCACACCGTCGAGCGCTCGCTACGCGCCACGACCGGAGCCAAGATCGTCGCCGGAGTCGATGAGGTCGGCCGTGGTGCATGGGCTGGCCCGGTCACGGTCTGCGCCGCGGTCACCGGGCTGCGACGCCCGCCTGCCGGGCTGACCGACTCGAAGCTGCTCACGCGCGAGCGCCGCACGACCCTCGCCGCGGAGCTGACGACGTGGGTCACGGCTCACGGCCTCGGCCACTCCTCGCCGGAGGAGATCGACAAGCTGGGCATGACCGAGGCGCTCCGCTTGGCCGCGACCCGCGCCCTGGACGCACTACCGGTGCGACCCGACGCGGTGATCCTCGACGGCAAGCATGACTACCTCGGCGCCCCCTGGCAGGTGCGTACGGTGATCAAGGGCGACCAGTCGTGCATCGCCGTGGCCGCCGCCTCCGTACTGGCCAAGGTGCAACGAGACGCGATGATGGCGGAATTGGGCGCGGGGTGCTCGGAGTTCTCCTTCGAGGACAACGTGGGCTATCCGTCGCCCGCGCACCGCGCAGCCCTGGAGGAACTGGGCCCCACCCCGCATCACCGACTGTCGTGGGCGTATCTCGATTCACTGCCGCGCTGGCAGCACCTCAAGCGGCCCCGAATCGCACCGGACGTCGTCGACTTGGAGAGCGAAGGCCAACTCGGCTTCGACTTCACCGGGGCCTGAGTAGCCCAACTAGCCACCCGCCGGCGCGCTCCGCGTCGGCGTTTGATAGACATCACATATGCCTCTCATCCCCGAGGAGCCTCAGATTCACGAGAGTGTCCCGGGTCCCCGCGTAGCGCCGGCCTCCGGCCATGCCGCGTCGACCCCTCGTCCTGTTCCCGGTCCCCGGCCCGTTCCGATGCGGCCTGGCCGCCCCGGACCGAAGCGAGGGCCGGCGGCCCCGGCCCAGCGCACGCCAGCGGATGCCGCGCGGCCCACGCCCGCCGTTCCCCCTGTCCCGTCCAAGACGTCGGCCAAGGCGCAACTCCAGCTCATCCCCGCTTCTGAGCAGGGCGCGCTGGACGCTGCGGACGAGGCCGTCGATCTGCTGCTGGAATCCGGTCGCGCCCCTGGCGATGTGCTGGTGCTCACGACGGGTGACCCGCACCCGTGGGCCGCGCACGAACTGTCCTTCGGTGAGGCGTCGTACTGGGCCCAGCACGACGCGGGCGACGACGTCTTCTACGCCGCCGCCGACGCGGGCCGGGCCACCGGACGCCCGGTGGTGGTCGTGGCCGTCAACGGCGGCGCGGACCCAGACGTGGCCCGGCTGCTGCCTCAGGCGATGGCCCGCGCCGGCGTGCTGCTCATCGTCTGCGGTGACCCGCAGCGGATCAACACCATGCTGACCGCGAGCGTCTAGCCTCCAGCGGCCCGCGGCACCGGCCGACATGACGTACCCCGAGCCGGGCGTTTCCTCAACGGGAGGACGCCCGGCTAACGGCGTTCCCTTCCGGCTTGGTCCGCGTTTCGCGCTCGGGGTGGTTGGCGCGGGCGTAGCAGCCGAGCTGACCCATGGGCAACAACACCCGTGACAGCCCCGGCCGCGGGACAGTCAGCACGCCGCCGTCGGTCGCAGGTTGTCGGTGGCAGCGCCGCCCGTTCCGCGGGAAGGGGCGACGTTGCTCGGCGTCTCCGCCTCCTCCGATATGAGCTTGTCAACTGGCGAGCCCACGTACGGACGTCGTCCCCCGCGCCCGTCGCCCAGCACCTGCCAGCCGTGAGGCGTCATCGTGATGTAGGCACCGCAGCGCAGGCCGTGCAGGGTGCACGCGTCCCGCAGCCCCCACATCCAGGCCCCGTCCTCTTCCGTCCAGCCGCCGTCGCCGCCACGGCAGTACATCAGGACCGCCGTACGCACCGGACTCCGCAGCCGCAGGTCGTGCGGGATGATGCGGCGTAGCCGTGCCAGCAGCCCGTTACGCAACTCCCAGCCGTCCGCGACGTCGGCGCGCTGGCGGAACGAAGCGCTGGCCGCCAGCCGCCCGTCCTGCTGTAGTACGCCCACGACCGCGGTGGACAACGTGGGCGCGTGCCGGGCGTACAGGCCGCTGACCAGCTCGCGAGGATTGGAGAGTAGGGGGATGCCGGCGGCAGCCCACTCGGCGGATTCGAGTATGCGTCCCAGTCGGTGGGAGGGGTCGGACGCGGGGGGCGGAGCGAAGCCGAAGGCCACGGTCCTCCCTTCGTTGTGTGCCCGAGCCGGGCGGCGAGCATGGTTCACACGGCAGCACCCAGCCCTGGGGACGCCACGACCGAAGAGCCAGTTCAATTCTCGCGGTCGCGTTGAACGGCGGCAACGAACAGCCGAGGTCGGTGACCGCTATCTAGCTATATGCCCCTCATGTTTCTGGCTGACGCGCCGCTCGGCGCGCCATGCGTCACCCCTGCACCGCGAGAACCAGCGGAAACACCGCTCCCGCGCCGGCTTGGCGAAGCAGTCGAGCCGCGACCGCGAGGGTCCAGCCGGTGTCCGTGTAGTCGTCCACGAGAAGCACCGGGCCATCGGACGAGGACAGTGCCTGGGCCAGGGCCGGGGGTACGGTCAACGCGCCGTCCAGGGCCCGCAGCCGTTGGGCGCTGTTGGTGCGTGGCACGCGCGTGTCGACCCCGTCGTCCCGATAGGCGACGGTGCCCAGCAACGGCATGCGGCCGACGGTCGCGATCCGTTCGCCGAGGGACTGGATGAGCTGTGGCCTGCTCCGCGAGGCCACGGTGACCACGCCTATCGGCCGGCTTGGCGCATCGGGAGCATTGGAGGCCCAACCTCCCGGCCCGCGGGCCCAGTCAGCGATCACCGTGACCACCGCGTTGGCGACGTCGTCGGGCACCTTGCCGTCCGGCGACTGCGGCGCGAGCAGGGGGCGAAGGCGATTGCCCCATCCGATGTCGGACAACCGGCCGAGGGCCCGGCCGGGGGCGGCCTGCTCACCGGCGGGAATCCTGCCCTTGAGGCTGACCCCGATGGCGGGCAGGCCCGTGGGCCACATGCGACGCGACTCCACCTCCACTCCCGGCCGGCCAAGCTCGCCCTGCGCCGTCTGGAGCGCGGCGGCGGAAACGTCAACGGAGAACCTGGCGCCTGCGCAGTTGTCGCAACGACCACACGGCTGCGCTGTCTCGTCGTCCAGTTGCCGGCGTAGGAACTCCATGCGGCACTCCGTCGTGGACGCGTACGCGCGCATCGCCTCCTGCTCGGCCGCGCGCTGTCGCGCCACCCAGGCGTACCGCTCCGCGTCGTACGTCCACGGTTGTCCGGTGGACGTCCAGCCTCCGCGTACTCGACGCACCGCGCCATCCACGTCGAGCACCTTCAACATCGTCTCCAACCGGGAGCGACGCAGCTCGACTTGGGGTTCCAGGGCGGGCAGGGACAACGGGCGGTCGGCCGCCGCCAGCACGTCGAGGGTGCGGCGCACCTGCTCCTCGGAGGGGAAGGCCAGGGAAGCGAAGTACCGCCAGATCGCCTCGTCCTCGCGGCCCGGCAACAGAAGCACCTCGGCGTGCTCAACTCCTCGGCCCGCTCGGCCTACCTGTTGGTAATAGGCGATCGGTGACGCGGGCGAACCTAGGTGCACCACGAATCCGAGGTCCGGTTTGTCGAATCCCATGCCGAGCGCGGACGTGGCCACCAGTGCCTTGACGCGGTTCGCCAGGAGATCCGCCTCCGCGGCCCGGCGATCCGCGTCCTCCGTCTTGCCTGAGTACGAGGCCACGTGGTGCCCGCTGCGGCGCAGGTACGTGGTCACCTCGTCCGCTGCCGCGACGGTGAGGGTGTAGATGATGCCGGAGCCCGTCAACTCGTCGAGGTGGTCAGCGAGCCAGGCCAGGCGATGTGCCGCGTCCGGGAGGTTCAGCACGCCAAGACTCAGACTCTCCCGATCCAGCGAACCCCGCAGCACCAACGTCTGCGTCAACCCGCCTCCCGTGCCCAACTGCTCGGCGACATCGGCGGTGACGCGGGCGTTGGCCGTCGCCGTGGTGGCCAGCACGGGCACGTCAGGTGGTAGGTCGGCCAGCATGGTGCGCAGGCGGCGGTAGTCGGGGCGGAAGTCATGGCCCCAGTCGGAGATGCAGTGCGCCTCGTCGACGACGAGCAGACCCGTCGACGCGGAGAGTGCGGGCAGCACCTGATCACGGAAGTCGGGGTTGTTGAGGCGCTCAGGACTCACGAGAAGGACGTCCACCGCCCCCGCGGCGACCTCCTCCTGGACGGTCTCCCATTCCTCGGTGTTCGCGGAGTTGATGGTGCGCGCCCGAATCCCCGCGCGCTCGGCGGCCTCGACCTGGTTACGCATCAGCGCGAGGAGCGGCGAGACGATCACCGTGGGCCCGCTACCGCGCTCTCGCAGCAGTGCGGTCGCCACGAAGTAGACCGCGGACTTCCCCCAACCGGTGCGCTGGACGACCAGTGCCCTGCGGTGGTCGGCTACCAGGGCCTCGATGGCTCGCCACTGGTCCTCGCGCAGCCTGGCCGTACCCGTCGTGTCACCGACGAGGCGGGCCAGGACGCGGTCGGCTGAGACGCGGAGTTCGTCGTTGGTCATGCCCCCATGCAACCCGATGCCACTGACATCGCGCGAATGAGTCCTGCCGACCTGTGGATAACTTCGCTGGAAGTTTAATTAGTACGACAATCTTCCAATCTGCGAGTTATCCACAGGGCTGGTGGGATCTTGTCGCCCACGCGACTCTCGTGCCATGACGAACCGCAACGAACCCTTCGGTCCCGCCGGCTCCTCCGACTCCTCACCCTCGCGTCATCCCTCGCTCGCCTCTGACCTGGAGCAAGTCACTCTCCGTAGCCCGGCGGAGCTCGCTGACGCCCTTCCGTATCTCCTGGGCTTCTATCCCACTGACAGCGTGGTCATGATCGCGCTGCACGGTGAGAAGGGACGCTTCGGGGGCAGGCTGCGCCTGGGCATTCCGGCCATCCCCGAGGACTGGCCGGACATGTGCGACCAACTCGCCGACTGCCTGATCACCGGCTGCCGTGGACGAGGCCACCAGGTCACCGGCGTCATCATCTTCGTCTGCCAGGACCCTGAGCAGGGGGACAGCGGACGCCAGGTGATGGAACGGCTCCGCCCACTCGTCCAGCGCCTGCGTGTGGCGTGCGGAAAGCTGGAGGCCCCCGTTCTGGAGGCACTCTGCATTTCCGCGGGGACCTTCTGGTCGTACTGCTGCCCTGGCGAGCGTTGCTGCCCTCACGAGGGGACGCCGCTCGTCATGCCCGGCACGACCGCGATGGCTGCCGCCGCCACTTACGCGGGAATCCAGGTGCGTGGCTCGCTGCGACAAATGGAGGCCCGGCTGACGCCGCTGCCCACCACGCGCCTACCCGAGCAGGAGCGGGCGCTGGACGCTGCCGCAGGCACCCTCGTCTCCAAAATGCTCGGAGACTCCGCCCTCGCCGTGCGCGGGCGGACGCTGGACCTGGCGGCAGATGCGCTCAAGCGTTTCCAAGAGGCGGACCCGGTCTCCGGACGCGCGGCGGCGGACGACCGCGACGACGACCTTCTCGCACAGGACGAAGCGGCCGAGATGATCCTCGGCCTCCAAGACCGCGTCACGCGCGACCGAGCCGCGGAGTGGATGGAAGGACCGGTGGCGGAGCCCGCGCTGCGACTGTGGCGAGCCCTCGCGCGCCGTTGCGTGGGCGCCTACGCGGAGCACGCTGCCGCGCCGCTCACCCTGGCGGGCTGGGTCGCCTGGTCGCTGGGGGACGAGCCCGAGGCCCGGGTCGCTCTCAGCCGAGCCCTGCACGCCGATCCCGACTACGTCTTCGCCCGGCTGTTGCACCAGGCCTGCAACGAGGGGATCGACCCCGAGCTGCTCCGCCGGTCGCTACGAAAGGAGCGGGCGGGACGCTCGGCGGACGGCGCACTGCGCAGCGCGGTCCGGGAGGAGCTGCGCCGGATCGACACGCGGAATGGCCGGCAGACTCGGCCACGGCAGAGCGGTCCGCGATCCGCGGCGCAGTGCGCGAGCCTCCAGAAGCCCGATCCCGAGACATCGAAGCGAGACGCTCAGGCCGCGACGGCGAGCGGGCAGAAATGCGAGCAGGGCGCCACTCCTCCCGCGACCAGGGCCCCCGGAGACCAAGAGGCGACCACACCGGCGTCGGCCCTCCGGCCGACGGTGCCCCGCCAGCGACGGCGTAGCGCACCGCCGCGGCCTGCCAGGGGAAGCCGCCCCGCTACGCGACGCGATGTGGGGGAGACCCGTGGGCCAGCGGGTAGGCCCCGGGCGCGCCGCCACGGCGGGCCGCGCGACACCAACGGCACCAGCTAGCCCAGTGCGGGCAACCGCCGCGGCCGGCGCCTGCCTCGCGGAGCGCCTGAGCCCGTCCCGCAGGAAACCAGTACGTCGCCGCAAGCAGCAGGGGCGGGAGCGATGGACCTCGCCTCGGCCCGCGGCAGGCGCCTCGCCAGGTCGACCGCACCACGACCGTGAGTCGACCTCACCGCGACCGTGACAGGCGCCGTGCGCAGCGCAACCGCCTCTGCGCCATGCCGTGTTGATCACGTGGATCGTTTACGCAGACACAGGTTGAGCCGAAGGGGGCGCACGCTGGGCTCGCCGCTCGCCGCTCGCCGCTCGCCGCTCGCCGCTCGCCGCTCGCCGCTCGTGGCAGAGCAAAGGGCCCTCGTGACGCTTCGGGGCCCGGCCTGGCGCCCTTTTTGTCTGGCGGCAGGCGCCGACATCCCCATGCGTCACGCGAGGAGGGCTCGATGCATCGCCTGATCGGGGGACCGCGCCGGCGCCGCGCGCCGCACAGGCTATGCGGCGGGGCTCGGCGCCGTGAGTCGAGCGCCCTGTTTGAGCAGCGAAAGGCGGGATGCGGGCGAGAGGGGACCTGGTCGGGGAGCAGGGCAGTCGGCAGTGGTGGGGCGGCAGTTGGGAGACATCCGTGAGTGAGCGACGATCCGTGGTGGCGTGGGTGGTGGCGATGTTGTGCGCGCTCGCTCGGTGGGTTGTGCCAAGACAATGCAGCGGCCTTTTTATCGTCAGGCAGACGACTATGATCCCCTCATGCCCTACGACCCGTCGGCCTTTCCGCCCTTCGCCGTCACTGTCGATCTGGTCGTGCTCACCGTGCGACAGCACGCGCTCTGCGCACTCGTCGTCCGCCGTGGCGAGCAGCCGCACCAGGGGCGTTGGGCCCTACCAGGTGGGTTCGTGCGCGGAGATGAGGACCTGTCAGCCGCCGCCGCGCGCGAGCTCACCGAGGAAACCGGCCTCCTCGCTCACGACCCGACACACCCCGCGCCGCCGAACGCCGCGCATCTGGAGCAGTTGGCCACCTACGGTGACCCGAAACGCGACCCTCGGATGCGTGTGGTCAGCGTGGCGCACCTGGCGCTCGCTCCCGACCTCCCGGCTCCTCGGGCGGGCGGCGACGCGCACAGCGCGCGCTGGGCTCCCGTCGAGTCGTTGCTCAAACAGGAGGACGCGTTCGGGCGCGAGACCGGGCATGGCGAGCCGCTCGCCTTCGACCACGCTCGGATTCTCGCGGACGGCGTGGAGCGAGCGCGTTCGAAGATCGAGTACTCCTCGCTCGCCACCGCGTTCTGCCCGCGCGAGTTCACCGTCGGCGAGCTGCGCCGCGTGTACGAGGCGGTGTGGGGTGTGGCGCTCGACCCGCGGAACTTTCACCGCAAGGTCACCGGTACGCCTGGGTTTCTCGTACCCACCGGGGGCACGACGACGCGCCAGGGTGGTCGGCCCGCGCAACTGTTCAGGGCCGGCGGTGCGACCCTCCTGAACCCGCCGATGTTGCGTCCCGAGGTGTGACACTACGGCGTTGCAAAGGCTGCGTATGCGGAGAAGATAGGACAGATGGGGTTACGGTGCTGCGATAGCCCATATCCCACGTGCCGCAGTGCGGTCTCATGCCTCGCGAGAGAAGCCATGATCCAGGCCATCGGGCTGACCAGTGCCCCCCGCCGCAACCAGCCGCCCGTCGTCGATGACCTCACCTTCGAAGCGCGTCCAGGACTCGTCACCGTCCTGTTCGGGGCGCCAGGTGCCGGGAAGAGCACCGCGCTGCGTCTGTTGTTGCAACTGGAGTCCGGGCGCGGTCTCGCACTCTTCCGTGGCCGCCCCCTGCACCGGGTGCCGCACCCCGCGCGCGAGGTCGGAGTGGTGCTCGGCGATGTTCCGGGCCACCCCGCGCGGACCGCGCGGCGGCACCTCGGGATGCTCACGGCGGCCGCCGGGGTGCCGGTCGGGCGCGCGGACGAGGTGCTGGAGCTGGTGGGCTTGAGCAGCCTTGCCGAGCAGCGGCTGGGCGACTACTCGCGTGGCATGGACCGCCGCCTTGGCCTGGCGTCCGCACTGCTCGGGGACCCGCACGCGCTGGTTCTCGACGAGCCCGTGCGTGACCTGTCGCCCCGCGAGACCGCCTGGCTACAGGGCCTGCTGCGTGGCTACGCGGACCAGGGCGGCGCGGTGCTCGTCACCACGAGCGAACCCCGGGGCCTGGATCGCTTCGCCGACCGGGTGATCAGCATCGAGGGCGGGCGACTGGCCGCTGATCAGAGCGCCGCCGACTTCGCTCGTACCCGGTTGCGGCCACGCGTCGTGGTGCGCTCGCCGTTCGCCGACCGCCTTGCCGCCCTGTTGGCACAGGAGGCGCGTGCCACCGGGGAGCGGATCGAGGTGGTGCCCGAGGGGAGTGGTCGCATCGCCGTGTACGGCAGCAGTTGCGCGGCCGTAGGCGAGCTCGCCTACCGCAACGGCATCCTCGTGCACCGCCTCGCGGACGAGTTCGGGGTTCCGAGCCTGACCACACCGGTGAGTCGGGACACCGACCGTCGTCAGGCCCCGGCTCCGGCGCCGGAACACGTCACGCTTCTGACTCGTGCTGGCGATTCACCCGAGCACGGCACCGCCCCGGTCGAGGCGCTCCCCGAGGTCGCGCGGCTCGGTGTCGCGGACGAGCCGGCGTGCGCCGCGCAGCCCGACGGCCTCGTCGTGGCCGGTAGCGGCTCGTGGGTGGGGTTCGGCGGCGCCGGGGGAGCGGTCGGCCGCGCCGGCGCGCCCTGGCCCACGCCGGCGGACGAACCGACCTCCCAAGGGCGCGGGGTGCCGGCCTCGCGGGCCTTGGCGCTCACCCGGTTCCCCCCGCCGGGGCCGGCCTGGCCAGTGCGCTACGAGCTACGTCGCGCGTTCGGCGTGAGCACTGCCTGGTACGTCGCTGCCGCGACGCTCGTCGCCTCGCTCCTCACCGGTGTGCTGCTTGCCCGTACGGGGGACGCGGCGGCGGCCCGACTGTTCACCGGGTGGCCGAGGTCGCTCCCCCTGCCGCCCGTGGCCGTGGGCGCCGGGCTGCTCGGCGCGCTCGCCTTCGGGCAGGAGTACCGCTACCCCGCCCTGGCCCCGACACAGGGCGCCGTTCCGCGACGGCTGGCCCTCCTCGGCGCGAAGTCGCTGGTCTGGTCGGGCGGCGCGGTGCTGCTCGCGACCACCGCGGCGCTGGCCAACGGGGTGGCGCTGTGGGTCCTGTACGGCCCGGACGTGGCCAGACCGCCAGCGGACTGGCCCGCACTGCTGGGCGGCTGGTGCCTGCTGGCGGTCGGCTGCGCGTGGGTGGGACTACTGGCCGCGGCGGTGCTCCGCTCCACGCTGCTGGGGCTCGGAGCGGCCCTGACCGTGCCGCTGCTCGCGCTGACATTCCTGCGACGGGCGGTGGACGAGCCGTCCGCGAGGTCGTTGGCCGGCATGTCGGACCGGGTGCGCGCGGCGACGTTGGTCGAATGGCCGTCCCTGCCGGACCGGGGCCTGGACCTGGCCGCGCGACTGGCCAGCGAACCCGTGGCGCACGTGATGGCGCTCTCGATCTCCGTACTGTTGTGCGCTTATGTGCTCACGGCGCTCCGTGGCCGTCCGCGCCCCGTCCGCGCCATGCGCTGGCAGCGCGCGAAATGAGCACCGGCGGTCGATCTCGGTCGCGCAGGGGCCCGACCAGGGCGTACGCGGACGCACTCATGGGCGCGTGAACTGTGCGCAACTCCCCACAGCCCGCTCACTTCTGTCCGATTGGACGTCAATTATGAGGTAATGGGCGATCACCCTTTCGTGTGCTTTTCACCAAAGACCTTAAGGGCCTTCGGGGCGTCGCCGACAAAGGATGCGTGAGTACCCTTGCGCACACCACCACGACCGCGGCTCGCCCCGCCGACTCCGGCCTCGCAGGCTCGGGCGAGCTTGACCGCTACCCCTACGCCGAGGCCCCCGGCGCCGAACGTGTCGCCCTCCCCGCCTGGGACGCGGACGCAGAGCTGGGCCGAGTGGGCAGGCGCTCCACCGGCAACCGTGGCCGCGGCCTGCACGGCCAACTCGTCCAGCAGCTAGGACAGATGATCGTTTCCGGCGACCTGGGGGCCGACAGGCCACTTGTCCCGGAGGAGATCGGCCAGCGCTTCGAGGTCTCGCGCACGGTCGTGCGCGAATCCCTGCGAGTGCTGGAGGCCAAGGGCCTGGTCAGCGCCCGGCCCAACGTCGGCACCCGGGTCCGCCCGGTCAGCGACTGGAACCTGCTCGACCCCGACATCATCGAGTGGCGGGCGTTCGGGCCGCAGCGCGATGACCAGCGACGAGAGCTGTGCCAGTTGCGCTGGACCATCGAGCCGCTCGCCGCCCGGCTCGCCGCGGGCAACGGCCGTGAGGAAGGTAAGGAGCGGCTCGCCGAGGTCGTCGAGATCATGAGCCACGCGCTGGGGCAGGGTGACGCCCTGACCTACTCGCGGGCGGACGCCGAGTTCCACGCGGTGCTGCTCCAGGTCGCGGGCAATCGCATGCTGGAGCACCTGGCCGGCATCGTCGGCGCCGCGCTTCAGGTCTCTGGCGGCCCGGTCACCGGCTGTGACCGTTCCACCGAGGCGAGTGTGGGGCAGCACCGTCGGATCGTCGACGCGGTGAGCTCCGGCGACGGGGCCGGCGCGGAGGCCGCGATGGCTCAACTGCTCATGGTCCACCCCGAGGTCGATCGAGTGGTGCCCGCGCCGCGTGAGCACTGACCGCACCCTTTGGCGGGGGCGCTGACCCCCGTTGCCCGGTTGCGGTGACGTCGCCGAACCCTGTCCGGCTGGCCGGGACAGACTGTGGGTTCGGCGACGCGGCGGCCTCTGTCCGCTTACATGATGTTTTGGATCGCTATGTGGTGTGACTCGGGCCACGGTGATTGGGCGTAACGCTCTTTGAGGCAGCGCGATGACTAAAGAGGTGGCAGCCGAGGAGGAATACGGGCGTCGTTCGCGGCGCTGTTGTCCTCTGCGCCTCCACCTGCGCCGTCGGTTCATCCTTGCCGGCGGTCGTCGGCTCCGGTCTACGGACGGGGCCGGAAGCCGTTTCCATCGTTCCGAGAGGTTGTTCGTGTCGGCCAGCACATCCCGTACGCTCCCGTCGGAGATCGCCGAGTCCGAGTCTGTCATGGCGCTCATCGAGCGGGGAAAGGCTGAGGGGCAGATCGCCGGCGACGATGTGCGTCGGGCCTTCGAGGCTGACCAGATTCCGCCAACCCAGTGGAAGAATGTTCTGCGCAGCCTCAACCAGGTCCTCGACGAGGAGGGTGTGACGCTGATGGTCAGTGCCGCAGAGGCGCCGAAGCGCACCCGCAAGAGCGTCGCAGCGAAGAGCCCAGCCAAGCGCACCGCCACCAAGACCGTCGCGGCCAAGACGGTCGCCGCCAAGAAGACCACTGCCGCCGCGACCGCCTCGACGGCCACGGCCGACGACCGGGTGGGCGACGAGGCCGAGGCAGCGCCCGCGAAGAAGGCCGCGGCGAAGAAGGCCGCGACCAAGAAGGCGGTGGCGAAGAAGGCGCCCGCCAAGAAGGCCGCCACGAAGAAGACGGCGTCCAAGAAGGACGCCGACGAACTCCTCGACGGCGACGAGCCTATGGAGGAGCCGCAGGCCGCGGGCAAGGCCGAGGGTGGCGAGGGGGAGCCCGAGAACCAGGGCTTCGTCCTCTCCGACGACGACGAGGACGACGCGCCGGCCCAGCAGGTCGCCGCGGCCGGCGCCACCGCCGACCCCGTCAAGGACTACCTCAAGCAGATCGGCAAGGTCCCCCTCCTCAATGCCGAGCAGGAGGTCGAGCTCGCCAAGCGGATCGAGGCGGGCCTGTTCGCCGAGGACAAGCTGGCCAACTCGGACAAGCTTGCCCCCAAGCTCAAGCGTGAGCTGGAGATCATCGCGGAGGACGGCCGCCGCGCCAAGAACCACCTCCTGGAGGCCAACCTCCGTCTGGTGGTCTCGCTGGCCAAGCGGTACACCGGCCGCGGAATGCTCTTCCTGGACCTCATCCAGGAGGGCAACCTCGGCCTGATTCGCGCGGTCGAGAAGTTCGACTACACGAAGGGCTACAAGTTCTCCACGTACGCCACGTGGTGGATTCGTCAGGCCATCACGCGCGCCATGGCCGACCAGGCCCGCACCATCCGCATCCCGGTGCACATGGTCGAGGTCATCAACAAGCTCGCCCGCGTCCAGCGACAGATGCTCCAGGACCTGGGCCGCGAGCCCACCCCGGAGGAGCTGGCCAAGGAACTCGACATGACCCCGGAGAAGGTCATCGAGGTCCAGAAGTACGGCCGCGAGCCGATCTCTCTGCACACCCCGCTCGGTGAGGACGGCGACAGCGAGTTCGGTGACCTGATCGAGGACTCCGAAGCGGTCGTGCCCGCCGACGCGGTCAGCTTCACGCTGCTGCAGGAGCAGTTGCACTCCGTTCTCGACACGCTCAGCGAGCGAGAGGCCGGCGTGGTCTCCATGCGCTTCGGCCTCACGGACGGCCAGCCGAAGACGCTGGACGAGATCGGCAAGGTCTACGGGGTGACGCGTGAGCGCATCCGCCAGATCGAGTCGAAGACCATGTCGAAGCTGCGTCACCCGTCTCGCTCCCAGGTGCTGCGCGACTACCTGGACTGATCGGCGGCCGTACGCTGCGCGTTTGCGGGCCGGGTCCTCCTCGGGAGGGCCCGGCCCGCTCGCTGTCCAGATGCGGGGCGCGCCCGTCTGGGTGACGCTGAGCGCACAGCTCACTCCGCTTGGTCAGGAGGCCCGCCATGCGTACCCCGCTCTCTTCGCTGTCCACTTCTCTGCTCGCGGCGCTCGTGACGGTCCCGGCCCTGCCGGGGTCAGCGGCTGCGGACGGGGTCGTCATCGGGGGCCAGCCGGTGCAGGCCGCGGACGCGCCGTGGGTCGTCGCGCTGGGCAGCCGCGACCGGTTCGGTGAGGCGCGCTCCGGCCAGTTCTGCGGTGGGGTGCTCGTCTCCCGGACCACGGTGATCACGGCGGCTCACTGCATGAGTCGCGAGGTGCTGGGCGTGGACCGGGGCGCGGTCGGTGACCTGCGGGCCATCGTGGGCCGTGGTGACCTGGGGAGCGGCCTGGGCGAGGAGGTCCCGCTGCGACGCGTGTGGGTCAATCCGGACTTCGATCCGGCGACGAACGCGGGGGACGTGGCCGTGCTCACGCTCGAACGGGAGCAGCCCGCGGAACGGGTGATCCCCATGGCTAAAGAGGGCGACGCCGCCTACCGGCCGGGCACGACCGCGAAGGTGTACGGCTGGGGCGACACCACGGGTACGGGCAACTACTCCGCGCAGCTCATGGCATCCGAGGTGAAGATGCTCGATGACAAGCGCTGCGAGGAGGCGTACCCGGGAACCAGCGAGGGCACCTTCGTGGCGCGGTCGATGGTGTGCGCCGGCGACCCGGGCGGCGGGCGGGACGCCTGTCAGGGGGACAGCGGCGGCCCGCTCGTGGCGCGGGGGCGGTTGGTGGGGCTGGTCTCCTGGGGGAGCGGATGCGCCCAGCCAGGCAGCCCGGGGGTCTATACGCGGATCTCGGCCGTGGCTCCGCTGGTGGAGCGACACGGGTAGTCGCGGGCCGCGGAGATACCGAGGGAGAGACGAGGAGGGCGGTCCCCCCGCGCTGCGGGGGCGACCGCCCGTCGCCGGCCAGGCCGGTCCTCGCTCGTCGTGGATGCGATGTGTCAGCGTTCCTCAGTGGACGCGGACGCCGGGGCAGCGGTCAGCCGCTCGGTCTCGTCCTGTATTTCCGCGGCGATCTTCTTGAGTTCTGGCTCAAACTTGCGCCCGTGGTGGGCGCAGAAGAGCAGTTCGCCACCGCTTGTCAGCACGACGCGCAGATATGCCTGGGCGCCGCAACGATCGCAGCGGTCAGCGGCCGTCAGCGGGCTCGCGGGGGTCAGAACAGTAGTCACGTCGCCTCTTCTCTAGCTCGACGAGCTGTCGTACCAGGGTCAACATCCAACCAGGCCGAAAACGTTCCCGTTCGTGGCTTTCCCTTGAAATTTCTTTCCGAGTCGGCTGGATGGTGCCGGTTGGCGGCGAATGAGCCGTATTTCGCTGGCTTACGGTTTCACGTCGCTTGTCGGTCTTGTCCCGCCGGCTGGGTTGCCGGGTTGTTCATCAGGACGTGCCCGGAGCCTAAATGGTTCATGCCTCGTTGGGAACGTGATGTACGCGTCACCCCATCGAGGGATCGAACGTACGAGCGACTCTCGATTAGCATGGGCGTTCTCACGGGTGGCGGCACAAAGGCTCTACCAGGCATCTGTACGCTTCTGACGGCGCCCAGCCCACCCCTGAGCCCGGCCGAGGGCCAGTCGAAATTCAGCGAGGAGCGAACCGCGTGACCGCCGAGATGTCTGTGCCGTCCACTGCGCTGCTGACCGGAGCAGATCGGGGCGGCTCCAACTACACCGCGCGGCACCTGCTCGTCCTTGAGGGACTGGAAGCGGTGCGCAAGCGCCCGGGTATGTACATCGGTTCCACGGACAGCCGCGGCCTGATGCACTGCCTCTGGGAGATCATCGACAACTCCGTGGACGAGGCTCTGGGCGGGTACTGCGACCGCATCGAGGTCATCCTGCACGAGGACGGCTCGGTGGAGGTCAGGGACAACGGGCGGGGCATCCCCGTCGACGTCGAGCCCAAGACCGGCCTGTCGGGCGTCGAGGTCGTGATGACCAAGCTGCACGCGGGTGGCAAGTTCGGCGGCGGCTCGTACGCGGCCTCGGGCGGCCTGCACGGCGTCGGCGCCTCGGTGGTCAACGCCCTCTCCGCGCGGCTGGACGTCGAGGTGGACCGCGGGGGAGCCACGCACTCCATCAGCTTCCGCCGCGGCGTGCCGGGGATCTTCACCGAGTCCGGCCCGGACGCGCCCTTCGACCCGGCGAACGGCCTGCTCAAGGGCAAGCGCGTGCCGAAGAACCGGACCGGGACCCGGGTCCGGTACTGGGCGGACCGGCAGATCTTCCTCAAGGACGCGAAGCTCTCCCTGGACACGCTGCACGCCAGGGCGCGGCAGACGGCCTTCCTGGTGCCGGGGCTGACGTTGACCGTCCGGGACGAGCGGGGCGTCGAGGAGGACAAGCCGGTCGAGGAGACCTTCCGCTACGACGGCGGGATCAGCGAGTTCTGCGAGTACCTGGCGCAGGACAAGGCCGTCTGCGACACCCTGCGGCTGACCGGACAGGGCAGCTTCAAGGAGACCGTCCCCGTCCTCGACGACCGGGGACACATGACGCCCACCGAGGTCACCCGCGACCTGGGCGTGGACATCGCGCTGCGGTGGGGCACCGGCTACGACGCCACCGTGAAGTCGTTCGTCAACATCATCGCCACGCCCAAGGGCGGCACCCACGTCTCCGGTTTCGAGCGCTCGATCACCAAGACCGTCAACGAGGCGTTGCGCGCGGCCAAGGTGCTGCGCGTCTCCGAGGACGACGTGGTCAAGGACGACGCGATGGAGGGGCTCACCGCGGTCGTCACGGTCCGGCTCGCCGAGCCCCAGTTCGAGGGGCAGACCAAGGAGGTCCTCGGCACGTCGGCGGCCTCCCGGGTGGTGGCCAACGTGGTCGCCAAGGAACTGAAGGCGTTCCTGGGCTCCTCCAAGCGGGACGTCAAGCAGCAGGCCAGGGCGGTGCTGGACAAGATCGTCGCCGCGGCGCGGACCCGCATCGCCGCTCGGCAGCACAAGGACGCGCAGCGCCGCAAGACCGCCCTCGAGTCGTCCTCGCTGCCGGCCAAGCTGGCCGACTGCCGCAGCGACGCGGTCGACCGCAGCGAACTGTTCATCGTCGAGGGTGACTCGGCGCTCGGCACCGCCAAGCTCGCCCGGAACTCCGAGTTCCAGGCGCTGCTGCCGATCCGTGGCAAGATCCTCAACGTCCAGAAGTCGTCCATCACGGACATGCTGAAGAACGCCGAGTGCGGGGCGATCATCCAGGTCATAGGGGCGGGGTCGGGCCGCACCTTCGACATCGACCAGGCCCGGTACGGCAAGGTCATCTTCCTGGCCGACGCCGATGTGGACGGGGCGCACATCCGCTGCCTGCTGCTGACGCTCTTCCAGCGCTACATGCGGCCCATGGTCGAGCAGGGGCGGGTCTTCTCCGCCGTGCCGCCGCTGCACCGGGTCGAGCTGATCCAGCCCAAGAAGGGCCAGGACAAGTACCTGTACACGTACTCGGACGACGAGCTGCGCCAGACGCTGCTGGAGTTGGAGCGCAAGAAGGTCCGCTACAAGGACAGCATCCAGCGCTACAAGGGCCTGGGCGAGATGGACGCCGACCAGCTCGCCGAGACGACGATGGACCCGCGCCACCGCACCCTGCGCCGGATCAACATCAGCGACCTGGAGGCGGCCGAGCGGGCCTTCGACCTGCTGATGGGCAACGAGGTGGCGCCGCGCAAGGAGTTCATCACCAGTTCGGCGGCGACGCTCGACCGGTCGCGGATCGACGCCTAGCCGGTAGGCGCCCGGAGGGAGGGGCGCGCGAGGCCGGGGGCTCGGCGCGTGCCCGAGGGGGTCGGCGGTCGCGGGTGCCCGCGCGCCGGCCCGCGAGGGCCGTGGTGGCGCTCTATGGCCGTCCAGGGCGTCGGCGGGACCGCGTCGGGGGCCTTACGCGGTGGACGGCCCCGGAGGGCCTGGTGGGGCGGCTCAGCGCCGGCCGGGGGGCGTACGGGGTGTGTGGTCGGGTTGCCTGGACGGCCGGAGCCCGGTTGGGGGAGTGGCGGGGAGCTGGGGTTGGTCAGGGGGCGCGCCAGAGGTAGCGGTGTTCGGGGCGGCCGGTTTCGCCGTAGCGCAGGCTCAGGCGTACGCGGCCGGCGCGCTCGAGGAGCTTCAGATAGCGCTGGGCCGTCTGTCTGCTGAGCTGCGAGCGGTCGGCGACCTCCTGGGCGGACAGCGGGCCGTCGGCGCCGCGCAGGACCTGGCGTACGAGGTCCGCGGTCAGCGGGGAGTGGCCCTTGGGCAGCGCCGGGGGGCCGGCCGACGCGCCGCCGAGGGCGCCGAAGATGCGGTCGACCTGGTCCTGGCCGGCCTCCTCGTCGGTGGCCAGCGCGCGGCGCAGCGCGGCGTAGCCGTCGAGCTTGGCGCGCAGCCCGGCGAAGGTGAAGGGTTTCACGAGGTACTGCAGGGCGCCGTGGCGCATGGCGGCCTGGACGGTGGCGATGTCGCGCGCGGCCGTCACCATGATCACGTCGGTGTGGTGGCCGAGTTGGCGCAGTCGGGCCACGAGGGCGAGGCCGGTCTCGTCCGGCAGGTAGTGGTCCAGCAGCACCAGGTCCACGTGGGTGCGCTCAAGGCAGGCCAGGGCCTCGGCGGCCGTGTGGGCGCGCCCGACGACGGTGAAGCCCGGGGTCCTCGTGACGTACGCGGCGTTAATGTCGGCCACCCGGACGTCGTCGTCCACGACCAGTACGTCGATCATCGAGGCTCCTCGGTGAGTGCATCCGGCAGGATGATGGTGAACTCGGCGCCGCCGGCGGCCGGTGCGTTCACGCGCGCGCTGCCGCCCTGGCGCTCGGCGAGCCGGCGCACGAGAGCCAGCCCGATGCCGCGCTTGCCGTGGGCCGGTGGCGTCTTGGTGGACCAGCCTTCGGTGAAGACCAGTTCGCGCTGGTCGGCGGGGACGCCGGGGCCGGAGTCGGTGACGCGGACCAGGACCGTGCCGCCCTCCGCGCACAGCTCGATCTCCACCCAGGGGTCCACCGCGCCGGGTGCCGCGTCGAGCGCGTTGTCGACCAGGTTGCCCACGATGGTGACCAGCCCCGGCGGGTCCACCACCCGGTCCGGCAGCCAGGTGTCCGGGGAGACGCGCAGCGAGACGCCGCGCTCGGTGGCGACGGTGGCCTTGCCGACCAGCAGGGCGGCGAGCAGCGCGTCGTGGACGCGCTCGGTGACCTGTTCGGCCGTGGCCCGGTGCACGCCGACGGCCTCGGTGATGAACTCGGCCGCCTCCTCGTGCAGCCCGAGTTCCAGCAGCCCGAGGAGGGTGTGGAGCCGGTTGGCGTGCTCGTGGTCCTGGGCGCGCAGGGCGTCGATCAGGCCGCGGGTGCCGTCCAGTTCGCGGCCGAGCCGTTCGAGTTCGGTGCGGTCGCGGAGGGTGGCGACGGCGCCGCCGTCGTCGGTGGGCATGCGGTTGGCGACGAGCACCCGCCCGTTGCTGACGGTGAGCAGGTCGGCGCCGGTGACCCGACCGGCGAGGACGTCCGTCGTGCGGCCGAGCGGAAGCACCTCGTCCAGCGGCCGTCCGGTGTCGCTCGGGCTGAGGTCGAGCAGGCGTTGCGCCTCGTCGTTCACCAGCCGAATCCGGCCGTTCTTGTCGAGGGCGAGCACGCCCTCGCGGATGCCGTGCAGCATGGCCTCGCGCTCGGCCAACAGCGCGGAGATGTCCGAGAACGCGAGGTCGTGGGTGCGGCGCTGGAGCCGGCGGGCCACC
This sequence comes from Streptomyces sp. MGP-BFMKR1, assembly GCF_057766585.1. Classification (NCBI taxonomy): domain Bacteria; kingdom Bacillati; phylum Actinomycetota; class Actinomycetes; order Kitasatosporales; family Streptomycetaceae; genus Streptomyces; species Streptomyces sp. MGP-BFMKR1. The sequence goes on along the minus strand of NZ_CM173408.1, from coordinate 1,952,293 downwards.
AGGTAGGCGGCGATGGCGCCCACCGCGAGGGCGCCGCCCGCGTACGCCAGCAGCCCGGGCACGGCCGAAAGGAGTCGGTCCCGGACGTTCTCGTACGCGATGCCGACGGAGACGGCGCCGACGATGCGGCCGTGCTCGTCGCGCAGCGGGACCTTGCCGCGGGCGGAGCGGCCGAGCGTGCCGTGGTCGATCTCCATCAGCTCGCGCCCGGCGAGCACCTCGCTGGGGTCGGTGGAGACCCGCTTGCCGATCTCGCCCGGCGAGGTGTGGGACCAGCGCACCCCCCGACGGTCCATGATCACGACGTACTCGGCTCCGGTGGAGCGCCGGATCGCCTCCGCCTCGGCCTGCACCGGCCCGCGCGCCGACGGGCGTCCCGTCCGCAGCTCGTCGTCGAGGTGGGGGCGGGTGGCGGTGGTCTGCGCGATGGCCAGCGCCCGGCGCATGGCCTGGTCGTCCAGTTGCGAGCTGAGCGGTGCGAGGAAGAGGCCGGTGGCCAGGGCCGTGACGCCGGTGGCGATGGCCAACTGCATGAGCAGCACCTGTGAGAAGACGCGCCGGGGCCACCCGATCCGCATCCGTCCGCCTCCGTTCCGTCCCCCGTCGCCACCGCGGCCAACCCTGGCCCGGACCGGTGGAACCGCCCTCGCCGACCCGCTCATGGGGATGAACGTACGGGGGCGCGGCTGCCGGTGCCGTGTTCTGAGAGGTGACGAGTGTCCGTTCTAGCGTGAGCAAAAGGAGCAGAACAGAGAGCGGAACGTTTTCGCTCGGCCCCCGGCGAAGCGAGCGGCCGGGTGACGGGGCACGGGGGAGCGCCGTGGCGGTCAACCGGCGGCCGGCGGGGCGGCCGGCAGGGGGTGGATGGACACGACCTCGAAGCGGGCGGGGGTGCCGAGGGCGGCGCCGCAGCTTTCGGGGCGGGGTGGGTCGGAGGGCGACTGGGACAGGAGGACCCGCCAGGCGCGCCCGTCGGCGTGCGTGACGGTGACGGTCCAGCCGGACCCGTTCGCGGGCGCCGCGTCGTGGGTGGCGGGTGACGCGGGGAGCGCGGGCTGGGCCAGCACGTCGGAGACCGTCAACGCGTCGGCCCGGCCCTCCCCGGTGTGCCGGCGTACGGCCAGGTCGGCGGCCTGACCCGGGCGGTCCCAGGCGGAGCGGCCCCGCGCGCCGTCGGCGACGACGCGGCCCCGTCGCGCGGAGGCGAGCACCTCCTTGACGGAGTGGGCGGTGGCCCGGCCGTAGGCGTACCCGTACGGCAGCACGAGCAGGGTGGGCGAGAAGCGGTGGCCGCCGATGTGGGTGATCTCCCAGACGTCGGTAGCGCTGGCGGCCAGTTCCGCGGCGAGTGGGCGGCCGAGCAGGGCGCAGCAGCGGTCGCGCTTGCCGTTGGTGCACACGAAGGCCAGGGGCTCGCCCTCGTACGGGCTCCACCGCGCGGGCGCGGCGGGGGCGCCCGGGGGCGAGGTGGGGGGCGCCCACGGCGCGAAGGGGCGCTGGGTGGCCAGCGGGAGCGCCCGTACGTCGCCGGCGCCCAGGGCGGCGAAGTCCAGCGCGAGCAGCGCCGCCGGATCGCTGACCTGGGTCGTGCGCATCCAGGACCGGCCGGGCAGGGTGTGCGCCGCGATCACCCGCTGCCGCGTCGGCAGCCGGCGGTCGGCGTGCCGCCCGGGCCGTCGGATCAGGGCGAGGCGGACGCCGGTGCCCTCCGCGGCGCGCTCCAGCGCGCGGCCCACCTCGGGGTCGAGGTGGCTGGCGGTGAGGGCCTTGGCGCCCCAGGGGCCGGTCTGCTCGATCAGGAGCCAGGTGCGGGCAGCGGCGGCGGTGCCCGCGAGGGGCTCGGCCAGCTCCCGCGAACTGGTCGCACAGGTGCTCACGCAGGCGAGCCTAACCTGAGCTGTGGCCGCGGCCGGGCGGGACGGACCTCCGCTGCTCACTCTGTGAGCAGCGATGACGGCGGCTTCAGGCGGTCGTTGGCGCGGCGCGGGCGATGTCGCCGGTTCCGCCGTGTGGGGGACGGGAGGGCGGTGACGCGTACGGGCCGCGCGGGCCGTGCGCCGCGTGCGCCGGTTCCCGGGGGCGCGTCACGGCATCGGCTGGGGCGGCTTGGGCCCCCGGTAGTGGCCGCGGGGGCGCATGCGCAGGGGGTGTTCGGCGTACTCCTCCAGCGCGTGCGCGATCCAGCCCGCCACCCGGCCCACCGCGAACAGCGTCTCGCCGGCCTCGGGCGGCATGCCGGCCGAGACGGTCAGCACGGCGAGCGCGAGGTCCACGTTGGCGTGCGACTCGGTGCGCTGGGCGGCCGTCGCCGCCACCTCCCGCGCGGCGGCCAGGGCGTCCGCCGCGCCGGGCACCTCCGCGAGCAGCGCGAAGAGCGCCTGTGCGCGCGGGTCGTGCGCCGGGTAGAGCCGATGCCCGAGCCCCGGGACCCCGCCGCCGGCGCGCAACTGGTCCGCTACGACGGCCGCCGCGCTCCCCCGGTCCAGGACCTCCGCCAGCATGCGGTGCGTGAGCCCGCTGGCCGCGCCGTGCAGCGGTCCGTCCGCCGCGCCGAGCCCGGCGGACACGGCCGCATACGGATGGGCCCGCGCCGAGGCCGCCACCCGGACGGCCAGCGTGGACGCGGCCAGGTCGTGGTCGATGAGCAGCACGAGCGCGCTCTGGAGCGCGCGCAGAGAGGCGGGGTCGGCGGGGTGCGGCGAGAGCCGCAGCCAGAGCTGCTCGGCGATGCTCGGCGGCAGCGGGTCGGCGCTGGGGGGCGCGTCCTCGCCGGAGCGGGGCGCGTCGGCCGCCGGCACGCGCTGCCCCGGCGCCGGGGGCAGGGCGTCCACCAGCGTGGCGATCAGGGTGCGGGCACTGGCCAGCACCGTCCGCTCGGTCAGGTCGAAGCGGAGCGGGTCCGCCGCCGCGGCGGCGATGGCGGCGACCCGCAGCCCGTCCATCGGGCCGCTGTGCGCGGGGAGCGCCGAGACCGCCCGGCGCGCCGCGGCGCGGGTCTCCGGCGGGGCGGTGAACCGGACGCCGGGGCTCAGCCGCCCGGTCCACAGCCACTCGGCCACCTCCTCGTACCCGTACCGCCGCGCCAGCGCCGTGGCGTCCACGCCGCGGTAGTAGTGCCGGTCCGGCTCGATGAGGGTGATGCCGGTGCGCACGACGGTGTCCCCCGGGGCCGGTTGCCCCTGGGACTGCGTCGCGGCCTCGCGCCGTCCGCGCCGGAGCAGCGCCTCGACCTCGTCGGCGTCGAAGGTGCTGCCCCGCGCGCCCGGCGCGCGCCGGCTGGTGAGCTGGCCCCGGCTGACGTACGCGTACACCGTCTCGGGCTTGACGCCGAGTAGTTCGGCGGCCTCGCGCGTGGTCAGCCGGCGCTCGCCGCGGCCGGTCGCTGGTTCGGTGTCCGACTCCGTGTCCGCCATGTCCTCACCGTATCCATGCTGACGGACCCTCCTCCATATATTGATTTGCTTCGCCTTAATCAATATTGACAGCTCGATCATGCGTACTGGACAGTCGGAATCAATGTGAAGCGAGAAGGGGAGTCGAAGATGCCGATCCAGGAGTCCGAAGCAGTCGCCCAGGGGCCGCGGACACCACTGCCGGCCGGTGATGAGCAGCCGCCCTCCCGGGGCCGGGCGGGGGACGGCGCTCCGATCGAGGTGCCGCGCGGGCTCGCGGGGGTCGTCGTGACCGACACCGCGCTCGGTGACGTCCGCGGTCGCGAGGGCTTCTACCACTACCGCCAGTACTCCGCCGTCGAACTCGCCGAGAGCCGCACCTTCGAGGACGTGTGGCACCTGATGTTCTACGGAGAGCTGCCGGACGCCGCGCGGCGGGCCGCGTTCACCGCGCAGACCGCCGCCCTGCGGCGGCTGCCCGAGGCGCTGCGGGCCGCACTGCCCGGCATCGCCCGCGCCAGCGGGCCGTCGGGACCGCTCGCCGGACTGCGCACCGCGCTCTCCCTGCTCGGCGCGTCCGCCGGGTTCCGGCCGCTGTACGACATCGACACCGAGCGCCGGCGCGCGGACGCGCTGGCGGCGTGCGCCGCCGTACCCACCCTGCTCACCGCGCTCCACCGGCTCGGTGAGGGCCTGGAGCCGGTCGAGCCACGGGACGACCTCCCGTACGCCGCCAACTACCTCTACATGCTGAGCGGTACGGAGCCGGGGCCCGAGCGCGCCCGCGCCATCGAGCGGTACCTGATCTCCACCGTCGACCACGGGTTCAACGCCTCCACCTTCACCGCCCGCGTGATCACCTCCACCGGCGCCGATCTCGCCGCCTGCCTGGTGGGTGCGGTGGGCGCGCTGTCGGGACCGTTGCACGGGGGCGCGCCGAGCCGGGCCCTGGACACCCTCGACGCCATCGGCACCCCCGACCGGATCGACGCCTGGATCAGGGAACGGGTGCGGGCGGGGGAGCGGATCATGGGGTTCGGGCACCCCGTCTACCGCACCGAGGACCCGCGTTCGCGGATGCTGCGCGGCGTCGCCCAGAGCTTCGGCGGCCCGCTCGTGGACTTCGCCGTACAGGTGGAGGGGCGGGTGGAGGCGATCCTGGCGGAGCTGAAGCCGGGTCGCGAGCTGCACACCAACGTCGAGTTCTACGCCGGCGTCGTGATGGAGCTGTGTGGGCTGCCGCGTGCCATGTTCACGCCGACGTTCGCGGCGGCCCGCGTGGTCGGCTGGAGCGCCAATATCCTGGAGCAGGCGGAGGACTCGAAGATCATCCGCCCGGCGGCCCGCTACGTCGGTCCGCCACCGCCGCAGCCCGTGCCCACCGTGTGAGAGGTCCCCCGTTGAGCGAGCAGCAGATCCCGGTCATCGTCCTCGCGGGCTTCCTGGGGTCGGGCAAGACCACCCTGCTCAACCACCTGCTCCGGCACAGCGGCGACACCCGGATCGGCGTCATCGTCAACGACTTCGGCTCGATCGAGATCGACGCCATGAGCGTGTCGGGGCAGGTGGGGTCGACCGTCTCGCTCGGCAACGGGTGCCTGTGCTGCGCCGTGGACGTCAGCGAACTCGACGGCTACCTGGACACCCTGACCGCGCCCGCCGCCCGCCTGGACGTCATCGTCATCGAGGCGAGCGGGCTCGCCGAGCCGCAGGAACTGGTGCGCATGGTGCTGGCCAGCGACAACCGGCGGGTGGTCTACGGGGGCCTGGTCGAGGTCGCCGACGCGGCGGAGTTCGCGGCCACCCGGGAGCGCCACCCGGAGCTCGACCGGCACCTGGCCATCGCCGACCTGGTCGTGCTCAACAAGGCCGACCGGGTCTCGCCGACCGAGCTGACCGCCCTGCGGGAGACCCTCGACGAGCTGAGCCGGGGCACGGCGGTCGTCGTCGCGGAGCACGGCCGCGTCGATCCGGAACTGCTCTTCGCGTGCCGCCCGCGCGACGAGAGCGCCGGGCGACAGCTCTCCTTCGAGGACCTGCGCGACGAGTTGGACCTCGGCGACGGCGACGGCGACGGGCACGCCGGCCACCCGCACGCGGCGTACGAGAGCCTCGCGTTCACCTCGTCCGTACCGGTGCACCCGCGGCGGCTGATGGACTTCCTCGACGCGCGACCGACGGGGCTCTACCGGATCAAGGGATTCATCGACTTCGGGGCCGGCGATCCGCGCAACCGGTACGTGCTGCACGCCGTCGGGCGCTTCCTGCGCTTCTACCCGGAGCCCTGGCCGTCGGGCGAGCCCCGGCTGACCCAACTCGTGCTCATCGGCTCGGGCATCGATGCCCCCGCCCTGCGCGAACAGCTCGCCGGCTGCCGGGCGGACGACGCCCTGGTGGCGGAGGCGGCGGACGTGGCGCTGCCCGTGGCCGGGGCCGCGCTGTCGGGCGAGCCCGGCGCGAGCGCGGCCGGCTCCCCGCTGCCGGCCCAGCGCGCCGCCGAGCCCGTCGAGCCGACCGAGCCGACCCTGGTCCCGGCCGCCGAGGCCGGTTCGGGCGGGCCGACGGAGGCGGCGGCCGTGGCGCGCGCCATGTGGGGCGTGCTGCGGTACGTCCAGCACCAGGACCACGAGCAGGACGAGGAGTAGCCCCCGCGCCCCTGCGCGCCCGGGCTGCTCGCCCGGCGGCCCGGGCCTGGGGCTCGTGCACCCCCAGGCCCCGCGAGCCCCCGAGGCCGGCAGCCCCCGACGGCCCGTACCCCACACCGCTCACCGAACGGTCCGCGCGCCCGCACGTGCCGCGCCAGGGGACGAGTCCCGGCGCGGCGCGGCGACGCGCGCTCCCGCTACGCGGCCGGGCCCGCGATCGCCGCCACCGGCTTGGCCAGCGGAACGCCGGAACCGTCCCGGCGCGGGTCGGGCTCGGGCAGCGGCACCGGGACGCCGGCGTTGCTGGCGGCCCGCGGCGGGGCCGCCCCCGCCCACGCCATGACCAGGCAGTCCTCACCCTTGAGGAAGCGCTGGCAGCGCACTCCGCCGGTGGCCCGGCCCTTGCGCGGATACTGGTCGAACGGGGTGAGCTTGGCCGTTTGCAGCGCTCCGTCGAGCGTGTCCCGCGCACCCGCCACCGTGAAGACCATCGCGTCGACGGCCGGGTCCACCGCGCCGAAGGACAGCGCCCTGGCGCCGGCGCCCAGCTTCACGCCCGCCATGCCGCCCGCGGCCCGCCCCTGCGGGCGCACCTGCGCGGCCGGATAGCGCAGCAGTTGGGCCTCGCTGGTGATGAAGACCAGGTCCTCGTCGCCGGTGCGCAACTCCACGGCGCCGACGACCTCGTCGCCCTCGCGGAGTGTGATGACCTCCAACTCCCCCTTGTTCGTCGGGTAGTCGGGCACCACCCGCTTGACCACGCCCTGCGCCGTGCCCAGCGCCAGACCGGGCGACGACTCGTCCAGCGTGGTCAGGCACACCACGCGCTCACCGTCGGCCAGGGTCAGGAACTCCGTGAGCGGCGCCCCGCCCGCGACGTTGGGCGCCGACGCGGTGTCCGGCAGCGTCGGCAGGTCGATCACCGCGATCCGCAGCAGCCGCCCGGTCGAGGTCACCGCGCCCACGTCGGCGCGCGCCGTCGCCGGCACCGAGGAGACGATCACGTCGTGCTTGGCGCGCCGGGCCGCCCCGTCGTCCACCGGCGGCTCGCCGGTGGCGGTGCGGGCCAGCAGCCCCGTGGACGAGAGCAGCACGCGGCACGGGTCGTCGGGGACCTCCAGGGGCACCGACGCCACCGTGGAACCGGCCGACTCGAGGAGCACCGTGCGCCGGTCGGTGCCGAACTTCTTCGCCACCGTCGCCAGCTCGCTCGACACCAGCTTCCGCAACTCGGCGTCGGACTCCAGGATGCGGGTCAGCTCGGCGATCTCCCCGGTGAGCTTGTCCCGCTCCGACTCCAGCTCGATCCGGTCGAACTTGGTCAGCCGGCGCAGCGGCGTGTCCAGGATGTACTGCGTCTGGGTGTCCGACAGCGCGAACCGGCCCATCAGCGCTTCCTTGGCCTGCGCCGCGTTCTCGCTGGACCGGATGAGGCGAATGACCTCGTCGATGTCGAGCAGCGCCGTGAGCAGGCCCTCGACCAGGTGCAGCCGGTCCTGCCGCTTCCTGCGCCGGTACTCGCTGCGCCGCCGTACGACCTCGAAGCGGTGGTCGAGGTAGACCTCCAGGAGTTCCTTGAGGCCGAGCGTGAGCGGCTGGCCGTCCACCAGGGCGACGTTGTTGATGCCGAAGGACTCCTCCATCGGCGTCAGCTTGTACAACTGCTCGAGGACGGCCTCCGGGTTGAAGCCGTTCTTCACCTCGATGACCAGCCGCAGCCCGTGCTCGCGGTCGGTGAGGTCCTTGACGTCGGCGATGCCCTGGAGCTTCTTCGCGCCGACCAGGTCCTTGATCTTGGCGATGACCTTCTCCGGGCCGACCGCGAACGGCAGCTCCGTGACGACCAGGCCCTTGCGGCGCGGTGAAACGTTGTCCACCGTCACCGTCGCGCGGATCTTGAACGTGCCGCGCCCGCTCTCGTACGCGTCCCGCACGCCCGAGAGGCCGACGATGCGCCCGCCGGTGGGCAGGTCGGGGCCGGGCACGAAGCGCATCAGCGTGTCGAGGTCGGCGCCCGGGTGCTTGATCAGGTGCCGCGCCGCGGCGATGACCTCGCCGAGGTTGTGCGGCGGCATGTTCGTCGCCATCCCGACCGCGATCCCCGACGAGCCGTTGACCAGCAGGTTGGGGTAGGCCGCCGGGAGCGCGACGGGCTCCTGCTCGCTGCCGTCGTAGTTGGGGCTGAAGTCGACCGTGTCCTCGTCGATGGACTCGGTCATCAGCGAGGTCGCCGACGCCATCCGGCACTCGGTGTACCGCATCGCGGCCGGCGGGTCGTCGTTGCCCAGCGAACCGAAGTTGCCGTGCCCGTCGACCAGCGGCAGGCGCATCGAGAACGGCTGGGCCATGCGCACCAGCGCGTCGTAGATGGACGCGTCACCGTGCGGGTGCAGCTTGCCCATCACCTCGCCGACGACGCGGGCGCACTTGACGTACCCCCGCTCGGGGCGCAGCCCCATGTCATTCATCTGGTACAGGATGCGGCGGTGCACCGGCTTGAGGCCGTCCCTGGCGTCGGGCAGCGCACGGGAGTAGATGACCGAGTAGGCGTATTCGAGGAAGGAGCCCTGCATTTCATCGACGACGTCGATGTCGAGGATGCGCTCCTCGAAATCCTCCGGTGGCGGGGTCTTCGTGCTGCGGCGGGCCATCGCGGCTGCGGCTCCTTCTCCTGCCGGTGCGAGTTCTGACGCCGACCATTGTGGACCGCCGCACTGACAACGCTGACCACGACCCGGCTGGCGGACCCCGCACGACGCCGCCGCGCGCGGGGGCTTCGCCGGGAACTTCGCCAGATGTCAGCCCGCTTGCATACAGTGACAGGACTGCTCAACCCGCGATAGATCGCGCGATCGAAGGGACGTACATGCCCATGGGTCACACGGCCACGCAACAGGCCGGCTCCGGCGGCCTGACAGCGACCGAGCACCGCCTGGCGAACGGTCTGCGTGTGGTGCTCTCCGAGGACCACCTGACCCCGGTCGCCGCGGTCTGCCTCTGGTACGACGTCGGCTCCCGCCACGAGGTCAAGGGGCGTACGGGGCTCGCCCACCTCTTCGAGCACCTGATGTTCCAGGGTTCGAAGCAGGTCCCGGGCAACGGCCACTTCGAGCTGGTGCAGGGGGCCGGCGGCTCGCTGAACGGCACCACGAGCTTCGAGCGCACCAACTACTTCGAGACCATGCCCACCCACCAGGTGGAGCTGGCCCTGTGGCTGGAGGCCGACCGCATGGGCTCGCTGCTCTCCGCGCTCGACGAGGAGAGCATGGAGAACCAGCGGGACGTGGTGAAGAACGAGCGCCGCCAGCGGTACGACAACGTGCCCTACGGCACCGCCTTCGAGCGGCTGACCGCGATGGTCTACCCGGAGGGCCACCCGTACCACCACACCCCCATCGGCTCGATGGCGGACCTGGACGCGGCCTCGCTGGAGGACGCGCGGCAGTTCTTCCGCACGTACTACGCGCCGAACAACGCCGTACTCGCCGTCGTCGGGGACATCGACCCCGAGCAGACCCTGGCCTGGGTCGAGAAGTACTTCGGCAGCATCCCGGCGCACGACGGCAAGCCCACCCCGCGGGACGGCGCGTTGCCCGACATCATCGGCGCGCAGTTGCGCGAGGAGGTGCGCGAGGAGGTGCCCGCGCGCGCCTTGATGGCCGCCTACCGGCTGCCGCACGACGGCACCCGGGAGGCCGACGCCGCCGACCTGGCGCTGACCGTGCTCGGCGGCGGCGAGTCCTCGCGCCTGCACAACCGGCTGGTGCGGCGCGACCGCACGGCCGTCGCGGCCGGCTTCGGACTGCTGCGACTGGCCGGCGCGCCCTCGCTGGGCTGGCTGGACGTCAAGACCTCGGGCGGCGTGGAGGTGCCCGCCATCGAGGCCGCGGTGGACGAGGAACTCGCGCGCTTCGCCGCCGAGGGTCCGAGCCCGGAGGAGATGGAGCGGGCCCAGGCGCAGCTCGAGCGCGAGTGGCTGGACCGGCTGGCCACGGTCGGCGGCCGGGCCGACGAACTGTGCCGGTACGCGGTGCTCTTCGGCGACCCGCAGCTCGCGCTGAGCGCCGTGGGCCGGGTCCTGGACATCACCGCCGACGAGGTGCGGGCCGTCGCCGCGGCCCGACTGCGCCCCGACAACCGCGCGGTCCTCGTCTACGAGCCGATCGAGGCCGCCGACAACGGCGAGAGCGACGAGGGCGCGCAGCCCACCCAGCCGACCGACGTCGTGCGGGCGGCACCCGATGCGCCCGCGGCCGACGCGGCCAACGCAGCGACCGAGGACAACGACGAAGGGGCCGGCCGGTGAGCGACGCCGCAACCACGACCGCGACGCAGACGAACGCGACGGACACCGTGACGAGCATGCAGTTCCACCCGCAGCCGCAGCCGGGCCAGGCCAGGCCGTGGGCCTTCCCCGCACCCGAGCGCGGCCAGTTGCCCAACGGCCTGACCGTGCTGCGCTGCCACCGCCCCGGCCAGCAGGTCGTCGCGGTCGAGGTCAGCCTCGCCGCGCCGCTGGAGGCCGAGCCGCAGGGGCTCGAAGGCGTGGCGACCATCATGGCGCGGGCGCTGTCGGAGGGCACCGACCGGCACTCGGCCGAGGAGTTCGCCGCCGAGCTGGAGCGCTGCGGCGCCACCCTGGACGCGTACGCGGACCACCCCGGCGTGCGCGTCTCCCTGGAGGTCCCCGCCTCCCGGCTGACGAAGGCGCTCGGGCTGCTCGCCGACGCCCTGCGCGCCCCGGCCTTCCCGGAGGGCGAGGTCGAGCGGCTGGTGCGCAACCGGCTCGACGAGATCCCGCACGAGCTGGCCAACCCCGCCCGGCGGGCCGCGATGACGCTCTCCAAGGAGCTCTTCCCGGCCGACTCCCGGATGTCCCGGCCGCGCCAGGGCACCGAGGAGTCGGTCGCGCGCGTGGACGCCGCCGCCGTGCGCGCCTTCTACGCGGCCCACGTGCGCCCCGCCACGGCCACCGCCGTCGTCGTCGGCGACCTCACCGGCGTCGACCTCGACCAGGCGCTGGCCGACACGCTGGGCGCCTGGAGCGGCGACACGGCCGCGCCCCGCCCGGTGCCCACCGTCACCGCCGACGACACCGGCCGGGTCGTCATCGTGGACCGGCCGGGCGCGGTGCAGACCCAACTGCTCATCGGCCGGGTCGGCGCCGACCGGCACGACCAGGTCTGGCCCGCGCAGACGCTCGGCACCTACTGCCTGGGCGGCACCCTCACCTCCCGGCTCGACCGGGTGCTGCGCGAGGAGAAGGGCTACACGTACGGCGTGCGGGCCTTCGCCCAGGTCCTGCGCTCCACGCCGGAGGGCACGGGCCTCTCCCTCCTGGCCATCAGCGGCTCGGTGGCCACCGAGGTGACGGGGCCGGCCCTCGAGGACGCGTGGAAGGTGCTGCGCACGCTGGCCGCCGACGGGCTGACGGACGACGAGCGCGACGTGGCCGTGCAGAACCTGGTGGGGATCGCCCCGCTGAAGTACGAGACGGCCGCCTCGGTCGCGGGCACCCTCGCGGACCAGGTCGAGCAGCACCTGCCGGACGACTTCCAGGCCCACCTCTACCGGCGGCTCGCGGAGACCGGCACGGTCGAGGCGACCGCCGCGGCCGTCGCCGCCTTCCCCACCGACCGGCTGGTGACCGTGCTGGTCGGCGACGCCTCGGTGATCGCCGAGCCGGTGAAGGCGCTGGGCATCGGGGACGTACGGGTGGTGAGCGGCTAGCGGCGGGAGGTCCCGGCGGCCCGAGCCGGGCTGGCGAGCCGTCAGGCGCCGTCCGGCCCGGGCTCGCCCCGCACCGCCCGCGCTGCCGCGCCGCCCGCCCTGCCCGTGGTGCCCGCTCCCGGAGCGCCGGGCGGCGCGTCGAGTGGTCCACGGGGCCGGGGCGGCTGCCGCGGTCCCGAGAGGCCGGGAGGTGCGGGCGAGCACGCGAGCGCTGGAGCGGGTGGCGTACGCGGGAACGTAGCGGAGCGCCGCCCGGTATCTGACCGTCCCCCAGAGAGCGGCATGGGCGCCCGGATTGCCCCGGGTGTCCGGGGCGGAGGCAGGGGCTCCTGTTACTGATGAGCCGTTAAGAGGCCCTGGTGTCAAGTGGGATGCCAGGGCCTCTCGGTTTGTCTGTTTTGCGGGAGAGATTGCCTGTCTGCCGTGTGGCGTGCGCAACAAACGGCCGGTTCTGTTTGCCGATCAAAAGACGTCCCGCTTAGCGTCAGCCCCGTTGTCCGTCACACCTTCGCCACACCCGTGGCACCGGGCAACCATCGCCGAGTCCCTTATGGCGCGAGCCAGGGGAGCCGGGGACCCAAGTCCCCTGGGGTGAATCGGCCGCCATCCTCGCGAGAGGCGTGGTGACCGTAGGAGACCTTCCTGCTCCGAACCCGTCAGCTAACCCGGTAGGCGAGAAGGAAGGAAAGGAGTACGCCTCCCCATGGCGTTCACCCGTGCCACTGGGCGGCACCGTCGCCCCAGCCGCTTTGTCCGTACCAGCGCGAACGCGGCGGGCATGGCCACCCTCGCGGCCACCGGCGTCGTCGCCGGCATAGCCGCCCCCGCGATGGCCGCCCCGGGCGCCGACGGCGTCCCCGAGCTCCAGGACACCGGCCTGCGTCAGGCCGCGACTCTGAACGAGGACATCGCGGACAAGATCGGCGCTCAGGCCGACGCCCAGTACTCCGCCGCCGAGCAGGCCGCGGCCGAGCAGCAGGCTGAGGAAGAGGCGCGTCAGCAGGCCGCCGAGCACGCCGCCGAGATGAAGAAGAAGGCGGAGGAGGCCAAGCGCAAGGCCGCCGCCGAGGCCGCGAAGAAGAAGGCCGCCGCGAAGAAGGCGGCCGAGGCACGGGCCGCCGCCGAGCGCGAGGCCGAGGAGACCCGCGCCAGCGAGGTCGTCGACACGCGCGCGTCGCGCACCGCCGAGCGTCCGGCGGCGGGCTCCTACGTCCTGCCGGTCGCGGGCTCGTACGTCTCGACGCAGTACCAGGCGTCCGGTGGCGCCTGGTCCTCCGGCAGCCACACCGGCGTCGACTTCCACGCCAGCACCGGCACCTCGGTGCGCGCCGTGGGCGCCGGCACCATCGTCGAGGCCGGCTGGGGCGGCGCCTACGGCAACAACGTCGTGATCAAGATGAACGACGGCACCTACACCCAGTACGGGCACCTCGACTCGATCTCCGTCTCGGTCGGCCAGAGCGTCGCCCCCGGCCAGCAGATCGGCCTCGCCGGCAACACGGGCAACTCCTTCGGCGCGCACCTGCACTTCGAGGCCCGCACGTCGCCCGAGTACGGCTCGGACATCAACCCCGTCGCCTACCTGCGCTCCCACGGCGTCAACATCTGAGGCGACACCGGGCCACCCCGCCCGGCCCCCGCACGTCACATGCCGAAGGCCCCGCCCTGTGCGCGGGGCCTTCGGCGCGTCTCGGCCCGCGCGCGGCCAGCGGGAGCCGGCGCGCGGTCTCGCGCCACGGCGCCCGCACGGCGGTCCCCGCCCCTTCCCGGAGCGGAGACGACGAAGCCGCGGTGACGTCCCAGGGGGATCACCGCGGCTTCGCAGGGTGCTGAAAAGCGAGTCAGACCGTCTCCGGGAGCTCCTCAAGCCCCTCGGCGACGAGCTTGGCCAGCCGGTCGAGCGCGACCTCGGCGCCGTCGGCCTCCGAGGCCAGCACGATCTCCTCGCCGCCCTGCGCGCCGAGCCCGAGCACGGCGAGCATCGAGGCGGCGTTGACCGGGGTGCCGTCCGGCTTGGCGATCGTCACGGGGACGCCGGAGGCCGTCGCGGCGCGGACGAAGATGGACGCGGGGCGAGCGTGCAGGCCCTCTGCCCAGCCGACGGTGACGCGGCGCTCAACCATGGTGTTGCCCTTCAGGTGGTTGCTGTTGTCTAGACCAGTCTCTCACGGGGTGCGGAGTGCTCTGGCGGAGCCCTTCCACAGCCTGCCCCGCCGCAACGCTGTGCGCGAGTCGGACCGTTGTCGGTGCCCCCGCCTAGGCTGGAGCCATGGAAACGCCGCCCGAGCACGCCTATCCGACGCACTGGGAAGCGGACGTGGTGCTCCGTGACGGCGGCACCGCCCAGATCCGCCCCATCACGCCCGACGACGGCCAGCGCCTGGTCGACTTCTACGAGCGGGTCTCGGACGAGTCCAAGTACTACCGCTTCTTCGCCCCCTATCCCCGGCTCTCCGACCGCGATGTGCACCGCTTCACCCACCACGACTACGTGAACCGGGTCGGCCTGGCGGCGACGGTCGGGGACGAGTTCATCGCCACGGTGCGGTACGACCGCATCGACGAGCGCGGTCGCCCCTCGTCGGCGCCGGCGGACGAGGCCGAGGTCGCCTTCCTCGTGCAGGACGCCCACCAGGGGCGCGGCGTCGCCTCCGCCCTGCTCGAACACATCGCCGCCGTCGCCAGGGAGCGCGCCATCCGCCGCTTCGCCGCCGAGGTGCTCCCCGCCAACACCAAGATGATCAAGGTGTTCACGGACGCGGGCTACACCCAGCAGCGCAGCTTCGAGGACGGCGTCGTCCGCCTGGAATTCGACCTCGAACCCACGGCCCGGTCGCTGGCCGTCATGCGCGCCCGGGAGCAGCGCGCCGAGGCCCGCTCCGTGCAGCGGCTGCTCGCGCCCGGCTCGGTGGCGGTCGTCGGGGCCAGCCGCCGGCCCGGCGGCGCCGGCCGGGCCGTCCTCGTGGACCTGCTGAGCGGCGGCTACACGGGCCGGGTGTGCGCGGTCAACCACGCCTTCGCTCCCGGGCGCTCGTGGCTGACGGGCGCCGACCTGGCCCAGGCCCGACGCGCCGCCGACGCCGCGCCACCACCGGGGGCGAGCGCGCCCGGCGCACCCAGCACACCCGGTGCGGGCGGTGCGGTGCCGGAGCGCGCCGGCGCGGGCCCGCTGACCCGTCCCGACGCGGAGCCGGCCGGGCCGCCCGGCCAGGCACCGCCCGCCGAGGACACCGCCGAACCGCCGGGCGTCGCCGCCTACCGCTCGCTGCACGACATCGAGGACCCGGTGGACCTGGCCGTCATCGCGGTCCCGGCCGAGCAGGTGCCCGCCGTCGTCGCCGACTGTGGCGAGCGCGGCGTGCAGGGCCTGGTCGTGGTCTCCTCCGGGTACGCCGAGAGCGGGCCGGCGGGCCTGGAGCGGCAGCGGGAGCTGGTCCGGCAGGTCAGGTCGCACGGGATGCGGCTGATCGGCCCCGGCGCCCTGGGGATCATCAACACGGCCAACGGTGTGCGGATGAACGCCTCCCTGTCGCCCCAGATGCCGCCGGCCGGCAACCTGGGCCTGTTCACCCAGTCCGGCGCGATCGGCATCGCCCTGTTGTCGGGGCTGCACCGGCGCGGCTCCGGCCTCTTCGGCATCTCCACCTTCGTCTCGGCCGGCAACCGGGCCGACGTCTCCGGCAACGACCTGCTCCAGTACTGGCACGACGACCCCGACACCCACGTCGCGCTGCTGTACCTGGAGTCCATCGGCAACCCCCGTAAGTTCACCCGGCTCGCCAAGCGCACCGCGGCCCTCAAGCCGGTCGTGGTCGTCAAGGGCGCCCGGCACAGCGGCAGCGAGCCCCCCGGGCACGCGGTGCCCACCACGCGCATCCCCGACGCCACGGTCTCCGCGCTGTTCCGGCAGGCGGGCGTCATCCGCGTGGACACGGTCACCGAGCTGGCCGACGTGGGCCTGTTCCTGGCCGCGCAACCCCTGCCGCGCGGCCCCCGGGTGGCGATCCTCGGCAACTCGGAGTCGCTCGGCCTGATCAGCTACGACGCGTGCCTGACCGAGGGCCTGCGCCCGCTGCCCCCGCTCGACCTGACCACGGCGGCCCAGCCCGCCGACTTCCGCGCGGCCCTCGACCGGGCCCTGGCCGACGACCTCTGCGACGCCGTCGTCGTCACGGCCATCCCCTCGGTCGACGAGGAGCCCGCCACGGAGCTGGCGCGGGTGATCCGGCAGTCGGCCGCCGCGAGCGGCGTGGCGAAGCCGGTGGTCGTGGTCCACCTGGAGATCCCGGGCCTGGCCGCCGCGCTGGCCCAGCCAGGCCCCCCGGACGCGGGCCGGGACCACCCGTCCGCGACCGGCGTGCCCCCGGCCGCACACCCCGCGGGCACCCCCGCCGCCGGTGACGAGCCCGCGGCCTGGCCGCCCGCGGCGTCGGACGGCCCGGCGGCCGAGTGCCGCGTGCCGGCGTATCCGGCGGCCGAGCGCGCGGTGCGCGCGCTGGCCGAGGCCGTGCGGTACGCGCACTGGCGGCGCCAGGCGGCCGAGCCAGGCCGGGTGCCCGAGTACGACGACATCGACGAGGCGGGCGCCGGGGCCGACATCGACGTACTGCTCGCCGCGCACGCCCACGAGGACGCCGAGCAGGCCCCGCCCCCGCCCCCGAGCACGCCCCCGTACCCGGTCGCGCCGCCGCCCCCCACCACCCCTCCGGCCCCGGCCGCGCCCCCGACGCCCCCGACCTCCGACGCTCCTCCCGCCGCGACGGGGGCCGCGCCCCCGCCACCCGCCGGGGCGCCCCAGCAGCCCGCCCACCCCACCGGGCCCGCCGCCCCCGACACCGCGCGGGTCGCCCGGCCCGCCGGGGAGCGCGGGCGTGCCCGCCAGCCGGCGCGTAGCTTCGCGCTCTCCGCGCCGGACACCCAGCGCCTGCTGGCCCGCTACGGCATCAGCGTGCTGCCCGCCCTGCCCGCGCCGGACCCCGACAGCGCGACGCGGGCCGCCGCCCGCCTCGGCTACCCGGTGGCCCTCAAGCCCACCGCCCCCCACCTGCGCCACCGCGCCGACCTCGGCGCCTTCCGGCTCGACCTCGGCGGTGAGCGGGAACTGCGCCGGGCCTACGCCGAGTTGACCAGCCTGCTCGGCGGCCCCGACGAGCTGCGCCTGGTCGTCCAGCGGATGGCCCCGCGCGGCGTGGACACGGTGGTCCGAGCCGCCATCGACCCCGCCGCCGGAGCCGTGCTCTCCTTCGGCCTGGCCGGTGCCCCCTCCGAACTGCTCGGCGACACCGCCCACCGGCTCATACCGGCCACCGACCGTGACGTCGCCGAGCTGATCAGGTCGGTGCGCACCGCCCCCCTGCTGTTCGGCTGGCGCGGCTCACGACCGGTGGACACCGCCGCCCTGGAGGAACTGCTGCTCCGCGTCTCCCGGCTGGTCGGCGACCACCCCGAGGTGGTGGCCGTGCACCTGGAGCCGGTGGTCGTAGCCCCGCACGGGCTGTCCGTGCTGGGCGCGTCCCTGCGGCTGGCCCCGCCCCCGGTCCGTACGGACCTCGGCCCGCGCCACCTCCCCGCGTACTGAGCCCGGGCCGTCCCGGGCCCGGCGCGGGCGCGCGGCGGCCCGGCCGCGGCCGGGCGGCAGGGGTGACTCGACGCGGGTGGCGACAGGGGAGGGGATGGGGACCGGCCTGGGCCCGTAGGATGGGAGGCATGGCGAAGACCGGTACGACGACCCAGGGGCTGCGCGCGGCGATCGAGCGCAGCGGCTACTACCCGGCCCTCGTTGCCGAGGCGGTCGAGGCCGCCGTGGGCGGCGAACCGGTGGTGGCGTTCCTGGTTCACCAGGAGACGACCTTCGACTCCAACGAGGTCCGCCGCCACGTCACGGTCCTCGTGCTCACCGCCACCCGCTTCATCGTGAGCCACACCGACGAGCAGGCCGCCGACGACAGCTCCGCGACCCCGTACGCCACGACCTCCACCGAGTCCGTGAAGCTCAACCGGATCTCCTCGGTGGTGCTCAGCCGCGTCGTCGCCAACCCCGAGTCGTACGCGCCCGGCACGCTGCCCCGCGAGGTGGTGCTCACCATCGGCTGGGGCGCGGTGAGCAGGCTCGACCTGGAGCCCGCGAGCTGTGGGGACCCCAACTGCGAGGCGGACCACGGCTACACCGGCTCGTCCACCGCCGACGACCTGTCGCTGCGCGTGAGCGAGGCGGGCGACGGGCCTGACAGCGTGCGCCAGACGTTGGCGTTCGCGCAGGCGCTGTCCGAGGCGACCACGGCGACCAGCCGCTGATGTCCGACTCCAGCGCGGGCCCCGCCACCAGTGCGGCCTGGCCCGAGTGGCAGCCCCAGGGCGCGACCCTCGACCCCGCGACCGCCCCGCTGCCGCAGTACGGCACGGGCTCGCTCAGCGACCTGCTGCCCGCCGTCGTGGTCGGCCAGGAGGTGCCGGGCCTCACCGGCACGCCGGGCCTGGACCTGGCGCCGGCCGACCGGGTGTGCGTCTTCCTCATCGACGGGCTCGGCTGGGAGCTGCTGCGGGCGCACCCCGCCGAGGCGCCGTTCCTGACCTCGCTCCTCGCCAGCTCCCGGAACGGCACGGGCCGCCCGCTGACCGCCGGATTCCCCTCCACCACCGCGACCTCGCTGGCCTCGGTGGGCACGGGGTTGCCCCCCGGCGCGCACGGCCTGCCCGGCTACACGGTCGCCGACCCGGCCACCGGGGCGCTGATGAACCAGCTCCGCTGGCAGCCGTGGACCGACCCGCACGCCTGGCAGCCGTACCCGACGGTCTTCCAACTCGCCGACGCCGCCGGCGTGCACACCTGCCAGGTGTCCGCGCCCGCCTTCCAGCACACCCCGCTCACCAAGATCGCGCTCAGCGGCGGCACCTTCCACGGCCGGCTCTCCGGCGAGGAGCGGATGGACTTCGCCGCGACCCAGACCGGCGCCGCCGGCCGCACCCTGGTCTACACGTACTACAGCGAGGTGGACGGCAAGGGGCACCGGTTCGGCGTGGACTCCGACGACTGGCGCGGCCAGTTGATGTACGTGGACGGCCTCGCGCAGCGGCTCGCCGAACAGTTGCCGCCGCGCTCCGCGCTCTACGTCACCGCCGACCACGGCATGATCGACCTGCCCTTCGACCCGGACTCGCGCATCGACTTCGACGAGGACTGGGAGCTACGCGCGGGCGTCGCCCTGCTCGGCGGCGAGGGCCGGGCCCGCCATGTGTACGCCGTGCCGGGAGCGGCCGGGGACGTGCTCGCCGTCTGGCGCGAGGTGCTCGGCGACCGGATGTGGGTGGCCAGCCGGGACGAGGCGATCGCGGCCGGCTGGTTCGGCCGGCCCGGGGACGGCGTGGACGAGCGGGTGTACGGGCGCATCGGGGACGTGGTCGCCGCCGCCCGCGACGACGTCGCCATCGTGGCCAGCCGCACCGAGCCGAACGAGTCGGCCATGGTCGGCCTGCACGGCTCCATGACCCCCGTCGAACAACTCGTGCCGCTCCTTGAGGTACGCACGTAAGTCGTCGGCCGCGCGCCCGGCGCCCCCGCCCGCGTACGGCACCCCCGCGCGCCCCGGAGCGGGCGACGCAGCGCGGGGCGGCGCCGCGAGACCCACAACGACCGAAAGGCCCGTGTTCCCCCATGCCCGAGCTGGTTTTCTTCAGCGGAACGATGGACTGCGGAAAGTCCACGCTCGCTCTGCAGATCGAGCACAACCGCTCGGCACGCGGCCTCCAGGGCATGATCTTCACCCGGGACGACCGGGCGGGGGAGGGCCGCCTCTCCTCGCGGCTCGGACTGGAGACCGACGCGATCGAGGCGCACGAGGGCTTCGACTTCTACGCCTACCTCGTCGCGCAGTTGAGCGCGGGCAGCCGGGCCGACTACGTGATCGCCGACGAGGCCCAGTTCCTCGCCGCGGAACAGATCGACCAACTCGCCCGCATCGTCGACGACCTGGGCCTCGACGTCTTCGCCTTCGGCATCACCACCGACTTCCGCAGCCGGCTCTTCCCCGGCTCGCAACGGCTGGTCGAACTCGCCGACCGGATCGAGGTGCTCCAGGTCGAGGCGCTGTGCTGGTGTGGCGCCCGCGCCACGCACAACGCGCGCACCGTGGGCGGCCGGATGGTCGTCGAGGGGGCGCAGGTCGTCGTCGGCGACGTGCGTAAGCCGGCCCACGGCGAGGGGGCCGACGCCGCCGCCCCGGCGAGCGAACCGGACGCCACGCGGGACGGGACCGAGGACGGTGCGGCCGGCGCCGACGGCGCGGCCGAGGTGGGCTACGAGGTGCTGTGCCGACGCCACCACCGGCGCCGCATGACGGCCTCCGCCGCCCGCGCCGCCGCGCTCTCCCCCGAAGTGCTGCCCGTGGACGGCGCCCAGCCCACCACCCGGACCCGCGCCGTCGTCGCGGCGCCCGCCAACGGGCTCCATCCGTAGCGCACCACCTGTAGCGCACCGCCCGTAGCGAACGGCGTCCCCCGTGACGGCTCGTCGCTGGCCGTCCGTCGCCGTTCGCGCCGCCGCGGTCGCTGCGCCTCGCCCGCGCGGCCTCTTCTCCCACCCGCGTGCCCCTGGCACGGACTACCCCGGTCGGCGCTCCGCGCCCACCACCCGCGTCCCGTGGGCTCGCGCCCCATCTCCCGGCGCACCGGCTGGCCGTAGCCGTAGCCGTAGCCGTAGCGTGCGCCGCGCGCCGTACGCGCGCCGGGTGCGCTCGGCCGGTTGGCCGCGCGCCCGTGCCGCGGTCAGTGCTCCGTCCGCACCAGGGTGAGCGCCGCGCCCTCCGGGTCGGTGACCTGCACGCAGTCGCCGGTCGCCGTGGCCCGCGGGCCGCTCATCACGCGCCCGCCCAGCTCCGTGACCCGGCTGGCCGCCTGCTCGGGGTCCGCGACCTCGAAGTACGTCACCCAGTGCGGGCCCCGGCCACGAGGGAGGGACTGCCCGACGCCGTGCACCCCCGCGACCGGCCGACCGCGCACCGTCAGCGTCACGTAGTCCTCGTCGGACGCCGCGAGCTGCTCGCCCTCACAGCCGAAGACCGTCTGGTAGAACTTGTCGACGCTCGCCGTCTCCGGCGTCAGCAACTCCGTCCACACGGGCGTCCCCGGCGCGCCGCCCCCCTCGCTGCCGAGGTGGCCGCGCGCCTGCCAGACGCCGAACACCGCGCCCAGCGGATCGGAGGCGATGGCCATCCGGCCCTCGTCCCCGGAGTCCAGCGGACCGACCGCCACCGTGCCGCCGCAGCAACGGATCTGCTCGGCCGTGGCGTCCGCGTCGTCGCTGGCCAGGAACGTCGTCCAGGCCACGGGAAGCCGCAGCCCCGGCGCCAGCTCACCGATCCCGGCGACCGGGCGCCCGTCGAGCAACGCCCGCACGTACGGGCCGAACTGGGAGGGCCCCGGCTGGAACTCCCAGCCGAACAAGCCCTGGTAGAACTTCTGCGTCGCGGCCAGGCCGTGCACCATCAGGCTCGTCCAGCAGGGCGTGCCGGGCGTGCGCCGGGCGGGTTCGCGCCCGCTCAGGCCGACCTCGCCACCGGAGCCTTCCCGGACGCCGCGTACGGGGGGAGCACCCGGGCTGACCCCGGGGTGGTGCCACTCGGGGGACCGCCGTGCCTCGGTCATCGTCTTCGTCTCCTTGGAACGTCGTCGTGTGGCTTGAATACCCCCGTGCCGACGCGGCACGCGAGGTTGTTACGGAACGGGACTTCCCAGATGCTCGCAGTAGCGGTCGCGGCGCGCTCTCCGGCCGCGCCGCACTGCCCGGGTTCCCCTCGAACCATGCCCGCTTCGGCATGGCGCACCTCGTGCACCGAGGTAGCGGGCCGGTGTCGATCGGTCGTACGCCGGGTTCGGCGCGATTCGTACGGCGCGGGCGCGATTACGCGAGGATGAGAGCCATGAACGTCACCATCACGCCTCGCGACCTCGCCGCCGAACTGGCCGCTCCCCGGCCCCCGCTGCTGCTCGACATCCGCTGGCAGATGACGCCACCCGGCGGTCGCGCCGACCAGGAGAAGTCCGGTCGCGCCGCGTACGAGGCGGGGCACCTGCCCGGTGCCGTCTTCGTCGACCTGGAGGCCGAACTCGCCGGCCCGCCCGGCCCCGCGGGCCGCCACCCGCTGCCCGACCTGGAGGTCTTTGGCGCGGCGATGCGCCGGGCCGGGGTGCGTGCCCAGCATCCGGTGGTCGTCTACGACGGCGGGGCGGGTGACCCGCCGTCGCCTTCCGGTGGTTGGGCCGCCGCCCGCGCCTGGTGGCTGCTGCGCTGGGCCGGCCACCCCTCGGTGCGTGTCCTGGACGGGGGGCTGAGCGCGTGGCTCGCCGCCGACGGGCCGGTCAGCACCGAGGTTCCGGAGCCGGCCGTAGGCGACTTCACGCCACGCCCAGGCGGGTTGCCGCTGCTCGACGCGGACGGGGCGGCCGAACTGGCCCGCCGTGGGGTGCTGCTGGACGCGCGGGCGGGGAACCGCTACCGGGGCGAGGTGGAGCCCATCGACCGGGTGGCGGGCCACATCCCGGGCGCGCTCTCCGCGCCCACCACCGAGAACGTGGGCGGGGACGGCCGCTTCCTGCCGCCCGCCCAACTCGCCGAGCGCTTCGCGGCGCTCGGCGCCACGGAGGCGGCCGAGGTCGGCGTCTACTGCGGCTCCGGCGTCTCCGGCGCCCACGAGGTGCTGGCCCTGGCGGTGGCCGGGGTGCCGGCGGCGCTGTACGTCGGCTCGTGGAGCGAGTGGTCCGGCGACCCGTCCCGCCCGGTGGCCACCGGCGCCGAACCGGGCTAGCGGCCCGACCGCCTGGGCCGGGTCCCGCCGGGTGGCTAACGGGACGAGGGAGCCACCGTCCGTACGCGCCGGGGCCCTGGCCCGACCGGTCGGCAGGTCACGAGCCCGGCGTCGGGCGCCGCCCGCGCCGCGCCGGGCACCGCCCCGTACGGCGAGCGTGCGAGGCGGCCAGCGCACGGCGGCCCGCCGGCCGGTCGGCCAGCGGGCCCAGCCGGTGCGACAACAGCGCCGGCGCGCCAGCGGGGCCTGGCCGACGGATCGGGGCAGGGCGAAGGCGCGCGGGCGGGCGGTGGCCAGGCGCGGGACGGCACGGTGGCGCGCGGTGGTCATCGTCGCACCTCCGCCCATGCCCGCGCCCGTCGCCGCTATTCCTGCTTCTTGCGCCGGGTGCCGAAAACGATCTCGTCCCAGCTCGGCACGGCCGCGCGGCGACCCGGCCGCACGCCGTCCGCCTCGGCCTGACGGTCTGTCGTCCCCGTCAGCCGATCGCGGTGGCCGGCGACCGCCCGGGGCATCAGCACGTCCGCGTACGCCGAACCGGCGCTCGCCGCGGGGGCCGGCTCCACCGGCTCCGCCTCCTCGACGGGCTCGTCCGGCGGGTGGGGCGCCTGCACGGGTTCCGGCACGACCATGTCGCCCCGGAAGCTGGGCACGGCCTCCAACAGGCTGGTCAGCGAGTCCCGCTCGGCCGGCGCCTCATCGAGCACGGCGGGTGCCGACTCCGCCTCGTCGGCCGCGCCCGGCGCCTGCCGCTGCGGGGTGCGGTCCAGCGGCCGGTCACGCGGCAGCCGCGCGATGCGCGGTACGAACGGGAAGCTCGGCTCCGGGGTGTCGTCGGCCTCGCCGATCAGCGACCTGGCCTCTTCGTCCACGGCCTGCACCAGGCGGCGCGGCGGGTCGTAGGTCCAGCTCGCCGTGTGGGTCTCGCCCGCGACGCGGTAGACGAGCAGCACCTCCCAGGTGCCGTCGTCGCGCCGCCAGGAGTCCCACTGCGTGGCGTCCTTGTCCGCCCCGCGCAGCAACAGCCGCTCGGTGACGGACTCGCCGAGCTGCGGGCCGGTGTTCTCGCCGGGGCGGCGCACGGGAGTCTTGCGAGCGCGTTCGGCCATGAACGCGCGCTCCGCCAGTACGGGGCCCTCGAACCTGCGCACGCGCTCGACGGGAATGCCCGCGAGCTGGGCGACCTCTTCGGCCGACGCGCCGGCTCGTATCCGGGCCTGGATGTCCCGGGGCCGCAGGTGGCTCTCGACCTCGATCTCGATCTGGCCGAGCCGAGCACGGTCGTTGCGCACGGCAGCGCGCAGCCGCTCGTCGATCGGAAGCGTGTACTCCGTGCTGTCCGCAGCCTTGAGCACCAGCCGTGTGCCGTCGTTGCTGACGGCCACGACACGCAGTTCGGGCATGGGAACCTCCCGGGTGGTGCCTGCCGACGTCACGTGCGTCGCTGCCGTTCTCCCGCTAGATGAGTGTGACCTGCCCAGGTGCAGCCTGCCACAACATTGCCGAGTTGCCTGGCGTGTCGAGCCTAGGCTCTGATCCGCCGTTATGGCACGGTGACGTGTTTACGACTCAAAGTGACGATAGGTCACTCTGCGCAGTACGCGCCATGCCATGTCGCGGCGCCGTTGGTCGAGTTGGCGCCGATGGCCTCTCCCGCTCGGTCCGGGCGGCCGGGCGGGATGGCGAGGCCGGGGTTCGCAACAGTACTCCATTTGGGCCATGTGAGAGGACCGCCGCGCCATCGAAGTTGTCGTGGGCCAGGGGAGTTGAAGGACCGCAAAGGCTGCCTGATCGGGCGCTCGGGTGTCGAGTTTCACAGAATCGACGGAACCGGAACTGTCAGCTTCGCCCAAATGTCACTTCTTTGTGCAAGGAGGATCGAAACGTGACCAGAGGCGGGAGATGCGCAACACAACGGAAAGTGAGGCAAAAGAGAATACGAAGCGGCTCGAACTGAGTGTCGCTCAGGTCGCCGGCAGTGCCCTGGCGGCCGTGGCCGCCGCCGTGCTCGCCTCTCGACTCGGCGTGTACGGAACCATCATCGGCGCGGGCGTGGTCAGCGTGGTGGCCACCGCGGGCGGCTCCGTATTCCAGCACTTTTTCCACCGCACGGGGGAGCAGCTCCGCGTGGTCACGGTCCACCATCGGCCGCGTGCTCGACAGGTGCCCCACACCGGCGACGGCGCGCCGGAGGCGACACGAGCCTCCGCGCCACCCTCCCGGCACGCGCACACCAGCGCGCGCCGGTCGCCGGCCCCGGGCGCCGCCCACCACGCGCCGACACCGGCCGATGGTCGCGGGGCCGACGCCCCGCGCGAGGAGGCCGCGACGCGTCCACTGCCCACGGCCGACGCCGACCGCACCCGGCCGCTGCCGCGGTCCGACCTGGAGCGCACGCGCATGATGCCCCGCGCGTCGGCCGCCGCGATGGCGGAGGAGGCGGACCGCACCCGGGCGCTGCCGCGGGTCTCCGGCGCCGGGTCGCCCGAGGCCCGACCGGGCGCCGACGCCGACCGCACCCGGGCGCTACGGCGAGTGGACCAGGCGACGCGGCGACTGCGCTGGCCCGAGGCGGCGACCACCGACGGGCCGCCGCCGGCGCGGGCCGCGGGCGACACGTCAGGGGCGCCCGCCGACGAGTTCACCGACGCCACCACGCACGGCACCCGGTGGCGGGGCGGCAGGCGCCTGGCGCTGGCCGCGCTCGGCGTGTTCCTGCTGGCCATGGCGCTGATCACGGGCATCGAGTGGGCTGCGGGCGGGCCGGTGTCCAACGTGTGGGGCGACGACAAGTCCGGCACCACGTTCGGCAACAGCGTCTCCCGGAGCGCGGACCGGCCGACCCGGCCCGACCCGGCGCCCACCACCGAGCGGCCGGCGACCGGCGAGGACGACCGACAGGACGAGCAGGGGCACGACCCCGACGCGACGCCGGACGCGACGCGGCCGGGCGGCGGCGCCACCGACCCCACCCGCACGCCGAGCACCCCGCCCGCCCCCGCCCCCACGGGCGGCGGCGCCGACCAGCGGACCCCCGCGCCCAGCACCCCGTCGAAGCCCGGCACGCCCACGACGCCGGGCACCATCGCCCCCACGCCGTCCGGCACCGGAGGCGAGAGCGGCCCGGGGACCGACGGCGGGGGCGCCACGGCGGAGGGGGACGGCACCGCCCCCGGCGGACAGCGCCCCGGTCAGAACGCGGGCCAGGGCGGGCCCGCGACGTCCCAGGCCGACTGACCCCGCCGTCCGCACGTCAGGTCCCGCACTCCCGTCCCCACCACGCGGTCGGCGCCGAACCTCGGCGCCGACCGCGTACGCATGCCGCCCGGAGCACGAGCGACGGCGCCGGCCCGCGCGGGCCGGGCGGGGCTTCGCGGCTCCGGGGCGGGCCGCTGTCGGGGCCGGCTCAGTCGCCGAGCACCCGGCGCAGGTACGCGTTGCCGAACGTGCGGTGGGGGTCGAGTCGGTCGCGGATCGCGGTGAACTCGGCGAACCGCGGATACACGCCGGCCAGGTACTCCGCGTCCCGACTGTGCAGCTTGCCCCAGTGTGGCCGGCCGTCGTGCGCCGTCATGATGCGCTCCGCCGCGCTGAAGTACGCCTCGTGCGGGGTGCCGCGGTACATGTGCACCGCCAGGTAGGCCGTGTCGCGCCCGGACGCGGTGGACAGCGGGATGTCGTCGGCGGGCGCGGTGCGCACCTCCACCGGGAAGCTGACCCGCGCCCCCGTGCGCTCGACCATCGCCCGCAGCTCGCGCAGCGCCTCGATGGCCGCCGCGCGCGGCAGCGCGTACTCGCACTCGACGAACCGGACCCGGCGCGGGCTGGTGAACACCTTGTACGGGATGTCCGTGTAGGTGCGGGCGGACAGCGCGCGGCTGGAGACCTGGGCGATGCCCGGGATGGTCGCCGGAACCGCGCGGCCCACGGCGCACGCCGCCTGGAAGAGGCCGTTGGAGAGCAGTTCGTCCTCCACCCAGGCGCTGATCCGGCCGGCCGGGGCGAGGGGGCCCGCGCTGCGGTTGTTGCGCTTGGTCAGGCAGTTCCCGGTGTGCGGGAACCAGTAGAACTCGAAGTGCTCGTTCTCGGTCACCAACTGCTCGAAGTCCTCGGTGACCTGGTCGAACGTCATCGGTTCCTCGCGGGCGGTCAGCAGGAACTCGGGCTCCACCGCGAAGGTGAGGGCCGTCACGACGCCGAGTGCCCCGAGCCCGACGCGGGCGCTGGCGAAGACGTCCGGGTTCTCGGTGGCCGAGCAGTGCAGCACCTCGCCGTCGGCCGTCACCAACTCCAGGGCGGTGAGCTGGGCCGAGAGCGAGGCGGAGGCGCGGCCGGTGCCATGCGTGCCGGTGCTGGTGGCGCCGGCGGCCGTCTGCTCCATGATGTCGCCCATGTTGGCCAGCGACAGGCCGTGCGCGGCCAGCGTCGCGTTCAGCCGTTTGAGCGAGGTGCCGGCGGCGACGGTGACGGTGCCGGCCGTCGTGTCCAGGGCGTGCACCCCGGTCAGCCGCTCCGGGCGGATGAGCAACCCGTCGGTGGCGGCCGTCGCGGTGAACGAGTGCCCTGTACCGACGGCCTTGACCGGCAGCCCCGCGTCGACCGCCGACCGCACCGCGTCGACGACCTCCGCCGTGCTGGCCGGCGTGACGACCCGGGCCGGCCGGGCCGTCACGTTGCCGGCCCAGTTACGCCACGGGCTGGGAGTGCCGCCCGTCCTCCTCGCGACCATCGTTCTCGCGCCGTTCGCCGCCGTCCTGGCCATCCGCATCAGTCCCTCCCTGTGCCGGCGGTATGGTCTCCGCCCGCTGTGCCGGTACGACATGGCGATAGCCCAGGAAGGCGAGGGCCACCGCGGCCACCCCGGCGATCCCCGGCACCGCGTACGCCACCTCGGCCCCCGCCCTGTCCACCACCCGCCCCGAGACGAACGCGCCGAGCGCGATGCCCGTCGCGATCCCCGTGCTGGCCCAGGTCATGCCCTCGGTCAGCCTGGCGCGGGGCACGTGGTGCTGGATGAGGGACATGATGGTCACGCCCGTCGGCGCGATGGCAAGGCCCGCGATGAACAGCACCCCGGTGAGCCAGCCCAGGCCCCCCACGAACGGCAGCGGCAGCACGCTCGCGGCCATCGCGCACACGCCGAGCAGCCAGCGGCGCGCCGGCGGTCCCGTGAGGTGCATCAGCCCGAAGACGGCGCCGGCCAGGCACGAGCCCGCCGCGTAGGTCGCCAGGACCAGACTCGCCGCCGACTTGTGGCCCTGCTCCTCGGCGAAGGCCACCGTGACCACGTCGACCGAGCTGAAGATCACCCCGCTGAACACGCCGGTGGTCACCAGGATGCGCAGCGCGGGGGAGCGCAGCGCCGACCGCCTGGAGTGGTCGTCGCCGCGCGGCTGCGGCGTCGGCTCGGTGGCCCGCTGCGCGGTGAGCCAGAACACGCCGCTGGCCAGGAAGCACGCGGCCACCAGCGGCCCGGCCTCCGGGAACCACGTGGTGGACAGGCCGATGGCGATGATGGGTCCGAGGATGAAGCACAGCTCGTCCACGACGGACTCGAAGGAGTACGCGGTGTGCAGCCGGCGCGGCTCGCCGCGGTAGATGTTCGCCCAGCGGGACCTGATCATGGAGCCGAGCGAGGGCACGCAGCCGCCGCAGGCCGCGCACACGAACATCAGCCAGTCCGGCCAGCCGCGCTCGGCGCTCAGCAGCAGGCCGGCGATCGCGGTGAGCGCGATGAGCACGGCCGGCCGCAGCACGCGGCGCTGGCCGTGGAGGTCCACGAGCCGGGAGACCTGCGGGCCGATCACCGCGCCCGACAGCGCCAGCGTGGCGGCGAGCGCCCCGGCCAGCCCGTACCGACCGGTGATCTCCGAGATCATCGTCACCACGCCGATGCTCATCATCGCCACCGGCATGCGGCCGAGGAACCCCGCGGCGGAGAAGCCCGCAGCGCCGGGGACGGCGAAGATCTCGCGATACGGGTTGGGCACGGGACGCACTCCGCCGATCGAGGGGCCGCTGGGGGACCTGCCGGTAAGGGATGTCTTGAGCCCATACAGCTTACGGCGCGCGGCGACGCGACGCAGGGGTATTTCCCGGCCGTCAGACCCGGGTGGCAGGATCGATCACATGTCTGCCGAGCCCCCTGCCGCACCCCCCGCTCCGACCACCTCCGCCGCCCCGTACGACGCGCTGCTCCTGTTGTCCTTCGGCGGCCCCGAAGGCCCGGAC
This sequence comes from Streptomyces sp. MGP-BFMKR1, assembly GCF_057766585.1. NCBI lineage: Bacteria > Bacillati > Actinomycetota > Actinomycetes > Kitasatosporales > Streptomycetaceae > Streptomyces > Streptomyces sp. MGP-BFMKR1. The sequence goes on along the minus strand of NZ_CM173408.1, from coordinate 1,923,496 downwards.
GACGTGGTGCCCTTCCTGGAGAACGTGACGCGCGGCCGGGGCATCCCCCGCGAACGGCTGAAGGAGGTCGGCCAGCACTACTTCCTGTTCGGCGGGGTCAGCCCGATCAACGAACAGAACCGGGAGCTGCTGCGGGCGCTGCGCGAGGACTTCGCCCAGAACGGCCTGGACCTGCCCGTGTACTGGGGCAACCGCAACTGGGCGCCGTACCTCACCGACACCCTGCGCGAGATGGTCCGCGACGGGCACCGCCGGGTCCTCACGCTGGCCACCAGCGCGTACGCGTCCTACTCGGGCTGCCGGCAGTACCGCGAGAACCTCGCCGACGCGCTCGCCACCCTCGCCGACGAGGGCCTTGAGCCGCCGCGCGTCGACAAGATCCGGCACTACTTCAACCACCCGGGGTTCGTCGAGCCGATGGTGGACGCGACCCTCGCGGCGCTGGCCGAGCTGCCCGCGGCGGCCCGCGCCGAGGCGCACCTGGCGTTCACCACCCACTCCATCCCCACGGCCGCGGCCGACACCTCCGGCCCGGTCCCGGTGCACACCGAGGGCGGGGAGGGCGGCGCGTACGTGGCCCAGCACCGGGACGTGGCCCGGGTGATCGTGGACGCGGTGCGCGAGCGGACCGGCGTCGAGTACCCGTGGCGGCTGGTCTACCAGTCGCGCAGCGGCGCCCCGCACATCCCCTGGCTCGAACCGGACATCTGCGACCACCTGGAGGAGTTGCACGGCGCCGGGGTGTCCGGGGCCGTGATGGTCCCGATCGGCTTCGTCTCGGACCACATGGAGGTCAAGTACGACCTGGACACCGAGGCCCGGGCCAAGGCCGCCGAGCTGGGCCTGCCGGTGACCCGGGCGGCGACGGTCGGGGCCGACCCGCGGTTCGCCGCCGCGGTGCGGGACCTGGTCCTGGAGCGGGCCGCCACCGAGCGGTTCGCCGCGGCGCCCACGCCGGGCTCGGCCCCGCCCGAGCGGTGCGCGCTGGGCGCGCTCGGGCCCAGCCACGACGTCTGCCCGGTGGGCTGCTGCCCGGCGCGCACCCCACGGCCGGCCGCCGCCGGAGCCGAGTGACCGGCCGGCACCCGAGTCCGGCCGCGCCGGCCGCGGCGCCAGCGGCGCGGCCACCATCGAGGAACATCGTTGTCAGCCCAGCGCGAGGAGCACCGTGAACGACCAGCCGACCGGCCAGCTCAAGGCCGAACTCCTGACCGTCGCCCTGGAGGCGGCCCGCCGCGCGGGCGCGCTGCTGCGCGACGGCCGCCCCGCCGACCTGGGCGTGGCCGCCACCAAGACCAGCCCCATCGACGTCGTCACCGAGATGGACATCGCGGCCGAGCGGCTGATCACCGACTTCGTCGGCGAGCGGCGCCCGGACGACGGGCTGCTCGGCGAGGAGGGCGCGAGCCGGGCGGGCACCAGCGGCGTGCGCTGGGTGATCGACCCGATCGACGGCACGGTGAACTACCTCTACGGGCTGCCCTCGTGGTCCGTCAGCATCGCCGCCGAGGCGCACGGGCAGACCCTCGTCGGCGTCGTGGAGGTGCCGATGCGCGGCGAGACCTTCCGCGCCGTGGCCGGCGCCGGCGCCCACCTCGGCGACCGGCCGATACGGGTCCGCCCGGCGCCCCCCTTCGAGCAGTCGCTGGTCGGCACGGGCTTCAGCTACCTCACCGAGCGCAAGGTGGCCCAGGCCGAGGTCGTGCGGGCGCTGCTGCCGCAGGTGCGGGACATCCGCCGGGGCGGCTCGGCCGCCATCGACCTGTGCGACGTGGCCTGCGGCCGGCTCGACGGCTACTACGAGCGCGGGCTCAACGCCTGGGACTACGCGGCGGGCGACCTCATCGCCCGGGAGGCCGGCGCGCACACGGGTGGCCGCCCGGGCGAGCCGCTCTCCCCGGACCTGGCCGTAGCCGCAACGCCGGGCTTCTTCGGCCCCCTCCAGAGCCGCCTGGAGGCCCTGGGCGCCTGGCACGACTAGCCGCCCGGAGGGCGCCGCGCCCCGCGTCCGGACACCACGACGCCCCGGTACCGGGCGGGTACCGGGGCGTCGGGTCGGGTCAGGCGGTGGCGGTGGCGGTGACCTGGACGCCGTGCTCGGCGGCCAGTCGGCGGAGATCGTCCAGTTCCGCCTGCTCCACCTCGACCAGGAAGTCATCGCCCGTCTCGCGGGCGTGGGTCAGGTCGGTTTCGGTGGCCTCTATGCGCTGCAGAAGTCCTGCGGTGAACGCGTCCATGGTGCGCCCCCTCGTCGGTGGGTCGGCTCGGTGGCACGGGCTGTGCCCTGGAGGTCCCCGCTCGCTGGCGGGAGAACGATCACGTACGCCGTCCCTGAAAGCGGCGAACGCTGTGAAAACGACAAACGCAGTCGAGTGCCACAGTCAGGGCGTGATCGCGGGGTGTGCAGTCGTCTTCCCCAGCCCTCCACGCCGAGAAACCTCGCCCTTCCAAAGAAATCCTCGGCGCTTGCTCCGGCCCGAAGGGCCTCTTCCGGGCCCCCGCCAGGTCGTCCCTTACCGCCGGTTTATCGGGCTTGGGGGCAGGATGGAGACGCTCACCGGGCGTTTGCGTGGTGCGCCGCCCACCGGCAGATGTCCGTGGGGCGAGCGCGCGGCGAACGTCGGGCCAGCAGGCGGCGAACGCCGAGCACATTCAGTCGGCCCCAGCGGGCCAGCCGCCCCATCGGGGCGTAGGGAAAGGACAGCACCGTGCGTGTACTCGTCGTCGAGGACGAGCAGCTTCTCGCGGACGCGGTGGCCACCGGGCTGCGTCGCGAGGCCATGGCCGTCGACGTCGTCTACGACGGCGCCGCCGCACTGGAGCGGATCGCCGTCAACGACTACGACGTGGTGGTACTCGACCGCGACCTGCCCCTGGTGCACGGCGACGAGGTGTGCCGCAAGCTCGTCGACCTCGGCCTGCCCACCCGGGTCCTGATGCTCACCGCCTCCGGCGACGTCAGCGACCGGGTGGAGGGCCTGGAGATCGGGGCGGACGACTACCTCCCCAAGCCCTTCGCGTTCAGCGAGCTGATCGCCCGGGTGCGGGCGCTGGGCCGCCGGACGACCGTGGCGCTGCCGCCGGTCCTGGAGCGGGCCGGGATCAAGCTGGACCCCAACCGCCGCGAGGTCTTCCGCGACGGCCAGGAGATCCAGCTCGCGCCGAAGGAGTTCGCGGTCCTCGAGGTGCTGCTGCGCAGCGAGGGCGCCGTGGTCTCGGCGGAGCAGCTCCTGGAGAAGGCGTGGGACGAGAACACCGACCCGTTCACCAACGTCGTCCGGGTGACCGTGATGACGCTCCGCCGCAAACTGGGCGAGCCCGCCGTGATCGTGACCGTGCCCGGCTCCGGATACCGGATCTGACCGGGCATGGCCGCGACCCCTCCGCCCACCCCGCCGCTGCCCACCGCGCCCCCCAAGCCCCACTGGTCCCCCTCAGAGCTGGGCCGCCCGCTGCCCTGGCTGCGCCCGACCATCCGGATACGGCTGACGCTGCTGTACGGCGGCATGTTCCTGATGGCCGGCATCCTGCTGCTGTCGATCATCTACCTGCTGGCCGCCGACGCCCTGCACAAGGGCAACGAGCTGCCGTTCCAGATCATCAACGCCGACTACCGGGCCACCAGCGACGTCTGCGACCTGCCCGACCGCGGCAACAGCGCGCAGTTCAACCACGCCGTGGCGCAGTGCATGCAGGGGCAGCGCGAGATGGCGCTGGACGGCCTGCTGCGCAGGTCGCTGCTGGCCCTGCTCGGGCTGACCGTGGTCGCCTTCGCCTTCGGGTACGCGATGGCCGGGCGCGTCCTGTCGCCGCTGGGCCGGATCACGCGCACCGCCCGCCAGGTGGCCGGCTCGGACCTGTCCCGGCGCATCGAGCTGGGCGGCCCGGACGACGAGCTCAAGGAGCTCTCGGACACCTTCGACGAGATGCTGGAGCGGCTCGGCCGGGCCTTCACGGCCCAGCAGCGCTTCGTCGCCAACGCCTCGCACGAGCTGCGCACCCCCCTCGCGATCAACCGCACCCTCCTCGAGGTGCAGCTCTCGGACCCGGACGCCTCGCCGGAGCTCACCCAGCTCGGCAAGACGCTGCTGGCCACCAACGAGCGCAGCGAGCAACTGGTGGAGGGGCTGCTGCTGCTCGCCCGCAGCGACAACGAGATCGTGGACCGCAAGCCGGTGGACCTGGCGGAGGTCGCCACCCAGGCGGTCGACCAGGCGCGTACGGAGGCCCAGGCCAAGGGGGTGGAGCTGCGCGGCGAGCGGCAGCCCGCGGTCCTCCAGGGCAACGGCGTGCTGCTGGAGCGGGTCGCGCTGAACCTGGTGCAGAACGCGGTGCGCTACAACGCCCCCGACGGCTGGGTGCGGGTGGACACCGTGCTGGAGCGGGCGGAGGCGATGCTGGTGGTCTCGAACACGGGCCCGGTGGTTCCCGCCTACGAGGTGGACAACATCTTCGAGCCGTTCCGCCGGCTGCGGACGGAGCGGACCGGCAGCGACAAGGGCGTCGGGCTCGGCCTGTCGATCGTGCGGTCGGTGGTGCGGGCGCACGGCGGGCGGATCACGGCCGTGCCGCGCGAGGGGGGTGGACTGGTGATCCAGGTCTCCTTCCCGGTGTGACCGCGCGGGGCCGCGGGCTGGGTGCGGCGTGTGACGCGTCACCCCGGCGGGCGGTGGGGGCGCTCCCCAGGGGGCGCACGGGAGCCTGGGAATTTGTTCGCTTTTAGCGGAATTATCCCGACGGGGCGAGATTCATCGCCATGTGTTTTCGATCACACGGACGAATTTTCGGCCACGTACTCTCCGTAGCCGCGGAGAGTGGTGCAAAGCCGGGAAAATCCGGGTTTCCGGGGGCGCCGATCACGGGAAGTACCGGTGAGGGCGCGTGTGAAGGACCCCCCGCGCATCGTGTACCGTCCGACCGCCATCCAAGCCGATCACCTCTTCAGGGGGCCGGTTGGGTGTCGATTGAGTAACAGACCTTGATGTGAGGCAAAATCTCCGCCTCAGGTCGGGCACAAGTCCGGCCTCTCACGCGTTACGTGCGCTGGAGACACCGCAGATACCCAGAGGGGGAGAGCGACATGGCAACGGACTACGACACCCCACGTAAGACCGATGACGACGTCAACGAGGACAGCATTGAGGAGCTGAAGGCACGGCGGAACGACAAGTCCGCGTCCACCGTAGACGTGGACGAATTCGAGCAGGCGGAGGGCCTTGAGCTGCCCGGTGCCGACCTCTCGAACGAGGAGCTGTCGGTGCGCGTGCTGCCGCGCCAGGCGGACGAGTTCACCTGCATGAGCTGCTTCCTCGTGCACCACCGGAGCCAGCTGGCCGCCGAGAAGAACGGCCAGCCGGTCTGCCGCGACTGCGCGGCCTGAGGTTCGGCTCCCTTACGGTGCGGGACGTTTCCCAGCGGGATGACGCGAACGTCGAGCGGGGCCGTGCGGCCTCGCTCGCGGACGCCGTCGGTCGAGGCACGAAGGCCGCCGGCACCGGACTCAGGCGGACCGGTCGCGGCGTACGGGCGGGCGTGACCGCCGTCGCCGACCGGATCATCGCGAGTGCCCCCCGTGTTCCGGTGCGGGACCTCGCGACGCTGCGGGCGCAGTTCCCGGGGCTCGGCCCCGAGGAGATCGCGGACAAGCTCGTCGCGGGCGCCGCGGGCGCCACCTCGACCGTGGGCGCGGGCGTGGGCGCCGCGGCCATGCTGCCCGTTCCGCCCGCCATGCCCGCCGAGCTCGCCACCGAGATCGTCGGCGTGGCGACCATCGAGTTCAAGCTCATCGCCGAGCTGCACGAGGTCTACGGCGTGCGCGCGCCCGGCACCCTGTCCCAGCGCAGCGCCGCCTACCTCACGGCGTGGACCCAGGAGCGGGGCATCGACGTCGTCAAGCCCGCCAGCTTCAACGCGGCCCTGTCCGGGCCCGTCAAGCGCGAGCTGCGGCAGCGCATCGTCAAGCGCACCTTCCGCAACCTGCCCAACCTCGCGCCGTTCATGATCGGCGCGGCCGTCGGGGCGATGATGAACCGGCGCGAGACCAAGCGGCTCGCCGAGAAGGTCCGCAAGGACCTGCGGGCCCGCCAGATCCCCTGGGACCAGCTCCCGCCCCCGGAGCGGGCCGCACAGGCCGCGGGCGAGCTGTCGCCCGCCGGACCCGCTCAGACCCCCACCCCACCCCGACCGGCGGCACAGCTTCCGGCGCCTCCCAAGACGAGGCGGCGCCGCCTCGGCCGCCGCCGCCCCCGCGACTGAGCCGCCGCCCCCGCCACGGCCGCCGCACCCGCCACGGCCTCGGCGCCCACCCGCACCGCCCCTGCCAGGGGCTAGCTCGTGCGTACCGCGGCGATGGCCGCGGCCAGCTTCTTCGGGTGGCGCGTGGACAGGTACAGGTACGGCGTCGGGTCGGCCGGGTCGGTGACCTCGATCCGCAGCGCGGTGGGGATGTAGCTGCGCAGCAGCATGAACGCCCGCGGGTCGGCCTTGGGGCCGCGCCAGGCGACGGCCTCCGCCGGGTCGAGGACCTGGGCCTCGCCCAGCGCCTCCACCGGGATCTTCGCGTCCCCGGCGACCAGCGCACCCGCCACCACCCGGATGCGGACCGAGCCGTACGCGCTGATCGCGACGCTGGCCAGGGCCGATGCGCCGATCAGCCCGCCGAGCATGGCCAGGGTCCCCAGCGGCAGCAGGATCAGCGCCCCCGCCACACCGGTCAGGGCGGCGATGAACCACCAGAAACGGGGTGCGGTCAGGCGTTCCTCGTAAGGCTGCATGGTTTCCAGCTTGGCACGACGGAGCCCGCCGCCCACCAGCGCGGGTAAGGTCTGCACCCGTGAGTGGACGAACGACATCGCTGACGCCGCCGGTCGAGGCCGCGGCGCCGGTGCGACACCCCGAAGCGCCGGCGCCCGGTGAGCTGATCGGCGCGCACTACGACCAGTGCTTCGGCTGCGGCGACGCACAGCCGCACGGCCTGCACCTGGCGATCCGGGCGGGCGATGGTGTCGGCGTCACCGCGCGGTTCACGGTCAAGCGGGCCCACCAGGGCGCCCCCGGGCTCGCGCACGGCGGGGTGCTGGCCACGGCCCTGGACGAGACGCTGGGCTCGCTCGGCTGGCTGCTGCGGGTGATCGCGGTGACCGGGCGCCTCGAGACCGACTTCGTGCGACCGGTCCCGGTCGACACCGAGCTGTACCTGGACGCCCACGTGGTGGCGGTGCACGGGCGCAAGATCTACTCCACGGCGACCGGTCGGATCGGCGGGCCCGACGGGCCGGTCGCCGTCCGCGCGGACGCCCTGTTCATCGAGGTGAAGGTGGACCACTTCATCGAGAACGGCCGGCCGGAAGAGATCAACGCGGCCCTCTCCGACCCGGACCAGATCAAGGTCGCGCGTGCCTTCGAGGTGAATCCGTGAGCCGTGAGCCCGTAGACGTCCTGATCCGGCGGGTGGACCCGTCGGTTCCGCTCCCCGCCTACGGGCATCCCGGCGACGCCGGGGCGGATCTGGTCACCACCGAGGCGGCCGAACTCGCCCCCGGCGAGCGCGCGGTGCTGCCCACCGGGGTGTCCATCGCGCTCCCGGACGGGTACGCGGCCTTCGTACACCCCCGCTCGGGGCTCGCCGCCCGCTGTGGTGTCGCCCTGGTGAATGCTCCGGGCACGGTGGATGCCGGGTACCGTGGGGAGATCAAGGTGATCGTGGTCAATCTGGACCCGCGCGAGAGCGTGCGGTTCGAGCGGTTCGACCGGGTCGCCCAGCTCATCGTCCAGCAGGTGGAGAAGGTGCGCTTCCACGAGGTGGTGGAGCTTCCCGGCTCGGCGCGCGCCGAGGGGGGCTTCGGGTCCACGGGGGGCCATGCCGCGGTGGGCGGCTCATCGGGTGGGAATGGATACTCTTCGGTCGGTGCCGACCGGGAAGGACAGTGACGTGTTCGGACGTCGACGCAAGCGCAGTGAGGACGCCGTCGACCAGGTCGACAAGGGCGTGGCCGCCGAGGAGTTGGCCGAGGACACGGCGGACGACGTGGCCGACGACTCGGCCGAGGAGGCGGAGCAGGTAAGCCTGCCGCCCGCGCCGCGCCCCGACGGACCGTGGGACATCTCCGAGGTCAGCAACCCCGGTGAGGGCCGCGTGGACCTCGGCGGGCTGTTCGTGCCCGGGGTCGAGGGCATGGAGCTGCGGGTCGAGGTCGCCGGGGACTCGATCGTCGCCGCGACCGTCGTGCTGCGGGACAGCGCGGTGCAGTTGCAGGGCTTCGCCGCCCCCAAGAACGAGGGCATCTGGCGCGAGGTGCGCGAGGAGATCGCCGGCGGCATCACCCAGCAGGGCGGCGTCATCGACGAGGTGGAGGGTCCGCTCGGCTGGGAGCTGCGGGCCCAGGTCCCGGTGCAGCTGCCGGACGGCACCAACGGCGTGCAGCTCGTGCGGTTCGTCGGCGTGGACGGGCCGCGCTGGTTCCTGCGCGGCGTGATCTCGGGCCAGGGCGCGGTCCAGCCCGAGGCGGCCGGGCTCCTTGAGCAGATCGTCCGCGACACCGTCGTGGTGCGCGGCGACTCGCCGATGGCCCCGCGTGACCCGATCGTCCTCAAGCTGCCCGACGACGCGCAGATGGTCGCCGAGGGTGGCGTGCAGCAGGACGAGGCGGCCGGCTCGCGGTTCGCGGGCGGGGTCGACCAGCTCCAGCGCGGCCCCGAGATCACCGAGGTCCGCTAGCCCGAGCGTCCAGAGGCGGCCCAGGTCATGGCCGGAAACTGACCTTCAGCGGTGGGCTCCACTCCGTTTCGCGGAGTGGAGCCCACCGCTTTTGCGCAGGTGGTGGCGGTGCGCGTAGGGAATCCGTCAACGCGGCGCGGGTGGCCGTATGAGAGCCGTCAACGGACGACTCGGCGTGCTCTGCGGGGGGTTTGCTCTAGGGGTCCGAACGGCTCTACGAACCTCTAGGAGCTCACGATGGCCGACCTGGCCTTCGTCGTCACCACGATCGCGGTCTTCGCGTTGGTGGCACTCGTCGCCAAGGGGGTGACGAAGCTGTGACCGCCGAGAACGTCGTCGGCCTGATCGTGGCCGTCGCCCTGCTGGGCTACCTGGTCCTCGCCCTCGTCTTCCCGGAGAGGTTCTGAGCTCGACATGAGTCCTGTCCTCGCGGGAGTGCTCCAGCTCGCCGCCCTCGTCGGGGCGCTGGCCCTGGTGCACCGGCCCCTGGGCGACTACCTGGCCGCCGTCTACAGCTCCACCCGGCACCTCCGCGTGGAGAAGTGGATCTACCGCTGCATCGGTGCCAACCCGTCCGTGCAACTGCGCTGGCCCGCCTACCTGCGCTCGGTCCTCGCCTTCTCGCTGGCCGGCGTCCTCTTCCTCTACCTGCTCCAGCGCGTCCAGGGCAGCCTGCCGCTCTCGTACGGCTTCACCTCCATATCGCCGCACCAGGCCTTCAACACCGCCGCCTCCTTCGTGGCCAACACCAACTGGCAGTCCTACTCGGGCGAGCAGTCGATGGGCCACGTCGTACAGACCGGCGGGCTCGCGGTGCAGAACTTCCTCTCGGCCGCCGTCGGTATCGCCGTGGCCATCGCGCTGGTCCGCGGCTTCGCCAGGTCCCGCACCGGCGAACTCGGCAACTTCTGGGCCGACCTGGTGCGTGGCCTGGTCCGGGTGCTGATCCCGATGGCGGTCATCGGCGCGCTCGTGCTGGTCGCCTGCGGCGTCATCCAGAACTTCGCCGGCATCCACGAGATCGGCCAGTTCGACGGCGGCGTCCAGCAGACGAACGGCGGAGCGGTCGCCTCCCAGGAGGTGATCAAGGAGCTCGGAACCAACGGCGGCGGCTACTTCAACGCCAACTCCGCGCACCCCTTCGAGAACCCCAACGGCCTGTCCAACCTCTTCGAGATCTTCCTGATCCTGGTCATCCCCGTCTCGCTGACCCGCACCTTCGGCCGCATGGTCGGCAGCACCCGGCAGGGCTACGCCATCCTCGGCACGATGGGCCTGATCTGGCTCGGCTTCTCCGCGCTGATGCTGTGGACCGAGTTCCACCACGGCGGCGCGGCGCTCCAGGAGGCGGGCGGCGCCATGGAGGGCAAGGAGACCCGGTTCGGCGTCGCGGGCTCCGCCCTCTTCTCCGCCACCACCACGCTGACCTCCACCGGCGCGGTCAACTCCTTCCACTCCTCCAACACCGGCCTCGGCGGCGGCCTCGACCTGCTCGGCATGATGCTGGGCGAGATCGCCCCCGGCGGCGTGGGCTCCGGCCTGTACGGCATGCTGATCATGGCCGTCATCGCCGTGTTCATCGCGGGCCTGATGGTCGGCCGTACGCCCGAGTACCTGGGCAAGAAGATCGGCACCCGCGAGATCAAGTTCGCCGCCTGCTACATCCTGGTCACCCCCACCCTCGTGCTCGGCTTCACCGCCGCGTCGCTGGCCCTGGCCACACCGCCGGACTCGATCCTCAACACCGCCGGGAACTCCGTGCACGGCAGCGGCGCGCACGGCTTCTCCGAGGTCCTGTACGCCTTCACCTCCGGCGCCAACAACAACGGCTCGGCCTTCGCCGGGCTGAACGCCAACACGCAGTGGTACAACACCACGATCGGCCTGGCCATGCTGCTCGGCCGCTTCCTGCCGATGGTCTTCGTCCTCGCCCTGGCCGGCTCGCTGGCCGAGCAGCAGCCCGTACCGAAGACGGCGGGCACCCTGCGCACCGAGCAACCGCTGTTCGCCGGGCTCCTGGTGGGCGCGATCCTGATCATCACCGGGCTCACCTTCTTCCCCGCGCTCGCCCTCGGACCGCTGGCGGAGGGCCTGGCATGAGCCGCACACCCACCACGACCGACCTTCCCGAGGAAGCCATGCCCACTGCCACCACCACCCGCCCGGCACCGGGCGGCCCCGCGGCGCCGGGCGAGCACGCGGAGCCCGGCCGCGTCGCCGGCGGCCTCTTCGACGCGGGCCAACTGCTGCGCTCGCTGCCCGAGGCGCTGCGCAAGCTCGACCCGCGGGTGCAGGTCAAGGCGCCCGTCATGTTCGTCGTCGAGATCGGCTCGATCCTCACCACCGTGCTCGCCGTCGCCGACCCCGGCGACTGGTTCGGCTGGGCCATCGCCGGCTGGCTGTGGCTGACCGTGCTCTTCGCCAACCTGGCCGAGGCCGTCGCCGAGGGGCGCGGCAAGGCGCAGGCCGACACGTTGCGCAAGGCCAAGACCGACACCGTCGCCCGCCGCCTGGCCACCACCGGCCCCGGCGCCGCCGAGGAGCGGGTGCCCGGGACCGAGCTGCGCGTCGGGGACCTGGTGGTCTGCGAGGCGGGCGACGTCATCCCCGGCGACGGGGACGTGACCTGGGGCGTCGCCTCCGTCGACGAGTCGGCCATCACCGGCGAGTCGGCCCCGGTCATCCGCGAGTCCGGCGGCGACAGGTCGGCCGTCACGGGCGGCACGAAGGTGCTCTCCGACCGCGTCGTCATCCAGATCACCACCAAGCCGGGCGAGACGTTCATCGACCGGATGATCAACCTGGTGGAGGGCGCCGCCCGGCAGAAGACGCCGAACGAGATCGCGCTCAACATCCTGCTGGCCTCGCTGACCATCGTCTTCCTGCTCGCCGTGGTCACCCTGCAGCCGTTCGCGACGTACGCGGGCTCGCGGCAGGACATGATCGTGCTGGCCGCGCTCCTCGTGTGCCTGATCCCGACCACCATCGGGGCGCTGCTGTCCGCCATCGGCATCGCGGGCATGGACCGCCTGGTGCAGCGCAACGTGCTCGCCATGTCCGGGCGCGCCGTCGAGGCCGCGGGCGACGTGTCCACGCTGCTGCTCGACAAGACCGGCACCATCACACTGGGCGACCGGCAGGCGGCCCAATTCGTGCCGGTGGACGGCGTGCGCGAGACGGAACTCGCCGACGCGGCGCAGCTCTCGTCGCTGGCCGACGAGACGCCCGAGGGGCGCTCCATCGTCGTGCTGGCCAAGGAGCGCTACGGGCTGCGGGCCCGCCACGAGGGCGAGCTGGGCCACGCCGTGTTCGTGCCCTTCACCGCGCAGACCCGGATGTCGGGCGTGGACCTCACCGGCGACGACGGCGCGGTCCGCCGGGTCCGCAAGGGCGCGGCGGCGGCCATCACCGGCTGGGTGGTCGAGCGGGGCGGCAGCGTCTCCCCGGACGCGCGGGAGAAGGTGGACGGCATCTCCGCGGCGGGCGGCACCCCGCTGCTGGTCGCCGTCGACGACGTCGACGGACCACGGGTGCTCGGCGTCATCTACCTCAAGGACGTCGTCAAGGAGGGCATGCGGGAGCGGTTCGACGAGCTGCGCCGGATGGGCATCAGGACCGTCATGATCACCGGCGACAACCCGCTGACCGCCAAGGCCATCGCCGACGAGGCGGGCGTGGACGACTTCCTCGCCGAGGCCACGCCCGAGGACAAGATGGCGTTGATCAGGCGGGAGCAGGCCGGCGGCCAACTGGTCGCCATGACCGGCGACGGCACCAACGACGCCCCCGCGCTGGCCCAGGCGGACGTGGGCGTGGCGATGAACACCGGCACCTCGGCCGCCAAGGAGGCCGGGAACATGGTGGACCTGGACTCCAACCCCACCAAGCTCATCGAGATCGTGGAGATCGGCAAGCAGTTGCTGATCACCCGCGGCGCGCTGACCACCTTCTCGATCGCCAACGACGTCGCCAAGTACTTCGCGATCATCCCCGCGATGTTCGCGGGCGTCGCCGGCTACGAGGGCCTGGACACCCTCAACATCATGCGGCTCGCCTCGTCGCAGTCCGCGATCCTGTCGGCGGTGATCTTCAACGCGCTGATCATCATCGCGCTGGTGCCGCTGTCGCTGCGCGGCGTGCGCTACCGGCCGATGAGCGCCGACCAGATGCTCCGCCGCAACCTCGCCGTCTACGGCCTCGGCGGCCTGGTTGCCCCCTTCGTCGGCATCAAACTCATCGACCTGCTCATCTCCCTCATCCCTGGCATCGGGTGACACTCATGAACTCATCCCTCCGCGGCATGACCCGCCTGGCGACGGCGGGGCTGCGCGCCCTGCTGGTGCTGACCCTGGTGTGCGGCGTGCTCTATCCGCTGGCGGTCACCGGCATCGCCCAGGCCCTCTTCCCCGACCAGGCCGACGGCTCGAAGATCAAGGAGAACGGGAAGGTCGTCGGCTCCGAACTGATCGGCCAGAGCTTCACGCTCGACACCAAGGACAAGGACGGCAACCCGCTGCCCGACCCCAGGTGGTTCCAGCCCCGCCCGTCGGCGGCCGGCGAGAACGTCTACAACACCCGCTACTCCCTCACCGTCTCCGGCGCCTCCAACCTCGCCGCCGACAGCAAGGTGCTCAGGGACTCGGTCATCGCCCGCCGCGCCGCGATCGCCACGTTCAACGGCGTCCCGCAGCGCGACGTGCCGGTGGACGCGCTCACCGCCTCCGCCTCCGGCGTCGACCCGCACATCTCACCGGCCTACGCGGACCTCCAGGTGGGCCGGGTGGCCAGGGAGCACGGCCTGTCCCGGCAGGCCGTACAACGCCTGGTCGAGCGGCACACCGACGGCCGCCTGGCCGGCTTCCTGGGCGAGCCGCACGTCAACGTGTTGAAGCTGAACCTGGCCGTGCGGCGGCTGGCGGCGGGGGAGCGGGGCGACTGACCGGGGGCGAGCGGGCGGGGCGCGGGCCGGGCGTACGCGGGACGGCGGGACCGGTCGGGTACGTCCCCGCCCGTCGCCGCCGCGCCCCCGGCGCCCTCGCGCCGTCGTGACGGGCGGCCCCCGCGCGGCGGACGGGTGGTGCACGGGGCCTGGACTCCGGCCACCAGGCGCGTACCGTAGCGTCGGCGTGATCGGTTACGGCCGGCCGGGGGCCGGGAGGGGAGCGGCAGGCGATGAGCGAGCGGACGCTACAGCGGGCGGACATGGTGCGGGTGCGGGACCTGCGGCGGACCTACGGCAGCGGCCCGGCCGCCGTGCACGCGCTGCGCGGGGTCTCCTTCGACGTGCCGCGCGGCGAACTCGTCGCGCTCAAGGGCCGGTCCGGCTCCGGGAAGACCACGCTGCTCAACCTCATCGGCGGGCTCGACACCCCTGACGCGGGCGAGATCCTCGTGGACGACACCGATGTCGTCGGCCTTGGCGAGAACGGTCTGCTCCAGTTGCGGCGGGACCGGATCGGCTTCGTCTTCCAGTCCTTCGGCCTGATCCCGATCCTGAGCGCCGCCGAGAACGTCGGCGTCCCGATGCGGCTGCGCAAGGCGCCGGCGGCCGAGCGGGAGGAGCGGGTCGCCCTGCTGCTGTCCCTGGTGGGCCTGGCCGACCACGCGGAGCAGCGGCCCGGCGAGCTGTCCGGCGGGCAGCAGCAGCGCGTCGCCATCGCCCGCGCGCTGGCCAACCGGCCGGCGCTGTTGATCGCGGACGAGCCGACCGGACAGTTGGACGCGGAGACCGGGCTCGCGGTGATGGAGCTGTTGCGCGCGGTGGTGCGCAGCGAGGGCGTCACCGCCCTGGTCGCCACGCACGACGCCAACCTGCTCGGCCTCGCCGACCGGGTCCTGGAGCTGAGCGACGGGCACATCACCGAGGACCGCAGCCAGACCGGCTGACGGCCTGACCGGCTGCCTGCCTGACCGGCTGCCTGCCTGACCGCCCAGCCCGCTCGGCTCCCCGGGGCCGGGCGGGCCCACGACCCCCGTACGTGGGCCCGCCCGGCGGTCGGTGGCCCGGGGAGCGGTCACGGGCGCCCGGTCACCACACGTCGCCTTCGCGCCAGTCGCAGGTCAGCTCGCCGGCCAGGTCAAGCGGCACCCCGAGGGGGAGGACGAAGGTGCTCTCGTCGTCCTCCTCGGTGCGCAGCACGCCGGTGGGTGCCAGCACCGACGTGCGGCCCTGCCATCGCTGCCAGCCCAGGCGCTGGTAGAACACGTCGGCGCCGTCGGCCGCGGACAGGGCGCCCACCTCGTAGCCGCCGCGCAACACCGGGCCCAGGGCCGCCATCACGGCCGTCCCCTTGCCGACCCCGCGCCGGTCGGCCCGCACCGCCACGCCCTCCACGTAGCCGGCGCGCAGCGCCCGACCGCCGTGCAGCAGCCGCCGCTGCACCACGGCGCCGTGCGCGATCAACTCGCTGCCCTCCCACAGGAGGGCGTGCATCCCGCCGACCGTGTGGTCCCAGTCGGCGTCGTCGAAGTCGCCGTCGAAGGCGTCGTCGAGCAGGGCCCGTACGGCCGCCAGCGCGGCGGAGTCCAGCCCCGAGGTGTGTGTCACACGTACGTCTGCCATACGGGCGATGTTCGCAGGGCGCGGCCGGTCCGTCGCGTGGTTTACGGGCCGGCGGGCGACGCCCCCGGGCGACGCCGCACGGCGGGGCGGGCGGGGCCCGGCGCGGGGCGGCGTCAGAGCCGTGTCAAGACAGTTCCGCGCGGCGATGTCCGCGACGTTTGTCCGATTCGCTGGTCGTAGAGTCAACAGAGCGCACGTACGGTGCGCGGCACGAAAGACAATGAGGACATGGCACGCGGCAAGCTTCGGATCTACCTCGGTGCGGCACCGGGCGTCGGCAAGACGTACGCGATGCTCTCCGAGGGGCACCGGCGGGTCGAGCGCGGCACGGACCTCGTGGTGGGCTTCGTCGAGGACCACGGTCGGCCGCGTACCGAGGTGATGCTGCACGGCTTGGAGGCGGTACCCCGTCGTGAGCTCACCTACCGGGACGCCACGTTCACCGAGATGGACGTGGACGCCGTGCTCGCCAGGCGGCCGGCCGTCGCGCTGGTCGACGAACTCGCGCACACCAACGTGCCCGGTTCGCGCAACGCCAAGCGGTGGCAGGACGTCGAGGAGTTGCTGCGGGCCGGCATCGACGTCATATCCGCCGTCAACATCCAGCACCTGGAATCGCTGGGTGACGTGGTGGAGTCGATAACGGGCGTGCGGCAACGGGAGACGGTGCCCGACGAGGTCGTACGCCGTGCCGACCAGATCGAACTGGTCGACATGTCGCCCCAGGCGCTGCGCCGCCGCATGGCGCACGGCAACATCTACGCGCCCGACAAGGTCAACGCGGCCCTGTCCAACTACTTCCGCCCCGGCAACCTGACCGCGCTGCGCGAGCTGGCGCTGCTGTGGACCGCTGACCGGGTCGACGAGTACCTCCAGCAGTACCGCTCCGAGCACCGCATCCGCTCCACCTGGCAGGCGCGCGAGCGCATCGTGGTGGGCCTGACCGGCGGGCCCGAGGGTCGCACGCTGATCCGCCGGGCGTCCCGGATGGCGGCCAAGGGCTCGGGCAGCGAGGTGCTCGCCGTCTACATCGCCCGCAGCGACGGGCTGACCTCCGCCTCGCCCAAGGAACTGGCCGTCCAGCGCACCCTGGTCGAGGACCTCGGCGGCACCTTCCACCACGTGATCGGCGAGGACGTCCCGAGCGCCCTGCTGGAGTTCGCGCGCGGCGTCAACGCGACCCAGATCGTGCTCGGCTCCAGCCGCCGCAAGACCTGGCAGTACGTCTTCGGCCCCGGTGTCGGCGCGACCGTGGCCCGGGAGTCGGGGCCGGACCTCGACGTCCACATCGTCACCCACAGCGAGGTGGCCAAGGGCCGCGGGCTGCCGCTGGCCCGGGGCGCGCGGCTCGGCCGGTCCCGCATCCTGGCGGGCTGGCTGACCGGGGTCGGCGGGCCGGCGTTGCTCACCCTGCTGCTCACGGCCCTGCACGACGGCCCGGGGCTCGCCAACGACGTGCTGCTGTTCCTGTTCCTGACGGTGCTGGCCGCGCTGCTCGGTGGCCTGCTGCCCGCGCTGGCCTCGGCGGCCGTCGGTTCGATGCTGCTCAACTTCTACTTCACGCCGCCCAAGCACACCCTGACCGTGCAGGACCCGAAGAACCTCGTCGCCATCGTGATCTTCTTCGCGGTGGCCGTCGCGGTGGCCTCCGTGGTGGACCTGGCGGCCCGCCGCACCCACCAGGCGGCCAGGCTGCGGGCCGAGTCCGAGATCCTGTCCTACCTCGCGGGCAGCGTGCTGCGCGGGGAGACCAGCCTGGAGGCCCTGCTGGAGCGGGTGCGGGAGACCTTCGGCATGGAGTCGGTGGCGCTGCTTGAGCGGGAGTCCGACACCGCCCCGTGGACCTGCGCGGGCAGCGCCGCCGCCACCCCGGCCGCGCCCACCGCCGACGGCGAGCCGGCCGCCACCCGAGAGGGCTCGGCCACCTCCCAGGAAGGCCCGGCCACCTCCCAGGAGGGCGCGCCGGCCGCGAGCGCCGCGGCCCCCGGCGCCCCCGGCGCCCGCGTGCCGCTGCGGCCCGAGGACGCCGACGTGGACATGCCCGTGGGCGACCACCTGGCGCTGGCCCTCAACGGCCGGGTGCTGCCGGCCGAGGACCGGCGCGTGCTCGCCGCGTTCGCCGCCCAGGCCGCCGTCGTCCTGGACCGGCAGCGCCTGATGGGCGAGGCCGAGCAGGCGCGCGAGCTGGCCGAGGGCAACCGCATCCGCACCGCGCTGCTCGCCGCCGTCAGCCACGACCTGCGCACCCCGCTCGCCGGCATCAAGGCCGCGGTGACCTCGCTGCGCTCCGACGACGTCGCCTGGTCGGACGAGGACGAGGCGGAGCTGCTGGCCGGCATCGAGGACGGCGCTGACCGGCTCGACCACCTCGTGGGCAACCTGCTCGACATGTCGCGCCTGCAGACCGGCACCGTCACCCCGCTGATCCGCGAGATCGACCTCGACGAGGTGGTCCCGATGGCGCTCGGCGGCGTCCCCGAGGGCAGCGTGACCCTGGACGTCCCCGAGGAGTTGCCGATGGTCGCCGTCGACCCGGGGCTCCTGGAGCGCAGCGTCGCCAACATCGTCGAGAACGCCGTGAAGTACAGCCCGCCCGGCCAGCCCGTCCTGGTGGCGGCGAGCGCGCTGGGCACCCGGGTCGAGGTGCGCGTCGCCGACCGCGGACCCGGCGTCCCCGACAGCGCCAAGGACCGCATCTTCGAGCCCTTCCAGCGCTACGGCGACGTCCCGCGCGGCGCCGGCGTGGGCCTCGGCCTCGCCGTCGCGCGCGGCTTCGCCGAGGCGATGGGCGGCACCCTGACCGCCGAGGACACCCCGGGCGGCGGCATGACGATGGTCCTCACCCTGAGCACCGCCGCCGGCCGACCGCCGGCCGTCCCCGACCTCCCGGCCCAGGTCACCTCATGACCCGCACGCGCTCCGTGCGTACCCGCGTACGCACCCGGCCAGAAAGGCAGGCACCATGCTGAGCTCCTCCGAGGGGCAACCCCGGACCCCCGGTCGGGTGCTCGTCGTCGACGACGAGCCGCAGATCGTGCGCGCCCTGGTCATCAACCTGAAGGCGCGCAAGTACGAGGTCGACGCCGCCCCCGACGGCGCGACAGCCCTGCAACTGGCCGCCGCCCGCCATCCCGACGTCATCGTCCTCGACCTGGGCCTGCCCGACATGGACGGCGTCGAGGTGATCAAGGGGCTGCGTGGCTGGACCCGGGTGCCCATCCTGGTGCTGTCCGCGCGCCAGACCTCGGACGAGAAGGTGGAGGCGCTGGACGCCGGGGCCGACGACTACGTCACCAAGCCGTTCGGCATGGACGAGTTGTTGGCCAGGCTGCGGGCCGCCGTCCGGCGCGCCGAGCCCACCGGGCGCGGCGAGGACGCGGTGGTCATCGAGACCGACAGCTTCTCCATCGACCTGGCCGCCAAGAAGGCGCACCGCCAGGGCGCCGACGTGCGCCTCACGCCCACCGAGTGGCACCTCCTCGAGGTACTGGTCCGCAACGCGGGCCGGCTGGTCAGCCAGAAGCAGCTGCTCCAGGAAGTCTGGGGCCCCTCGTACGGCACCGAGACCAACTACCTGCGGGTCTACATGGCGCAACTGCGCCGCAAGCTGGAGCGCGACCCCTCGCACCCGCGGCACTTCATCACCGAGCCGGGCATGGGGTACCGCTTCGAGCGGTGAGTGGCCCACGGGCCGCGGGTACCCTGGGCCGTATGAGTGCCCCATCCCGCCCCGAGAAGCCGGCCGGCCCGCTGCGCCGGCTGCTCGACCGGCTGTCGACGTCGCAGGACGACCTGCACTCCGCGGAGCTGCGGCAGGACGCCGAGGACGCCGGGTGCGTCAAGATCGGCGAGTGCGGTGACCGCCAGGTCGTCAAGGTCACCGGTACGCTACGCACCGTCACGCTGCGGCCCCGCGCGGGCGTCCCCGCGCTGGAGGCGGAGCTGTTCGACGGGACGGCCGCGCTGGACGTGGTCTGGCTCGGCAGGCGCTCCATCGTCGGCGTCGAGCCGGGCCGCAGGCTGATCGCCTCCGGTCGGATATCGATGAGCCACGGCCGCCGCGTGCTGTTCAACCCCAAGTACGAACTCCGACCGCTCGGACAGGAGTAGCGGGTGACGTCTGACGACAAGTGGGCCTCCAACGGGGCCGGACCTCCCGGCGGGGCCGCACGCGGGGCGGAGCACGCCCCGGCGCGGGCCGGGGATGCCCCGGACGCGGCCGACGCGAGCGAGGCAGCCGACGGAGGGGAAGCGGCGCGCAGCAAGGCAGCCGCCGACACCGCGCTCCTCGAGGCGTTCGGCGGGGTGCGCGGCATGGTGGACACCACCGTGCCCGGGCTGGTCTTCGTCCTGATCTACACGATCAAGCGGGACATCCACGTCGCGGCCATCGCGGCGCTCGCGCTGACGGTGCTGCTCGCGGTGGCCCGGCTGGCCCGCAAGGAGACCCTCAAGCACGCCTTCAGCGGCGTCTTCGGGGTGGCCTTCGGCGCCGTCTTCGCGATGATGTCCGGCGACGCGAAGAACTTCTACCTGCCGGGCATGCTGTACACGCTCGGGCTGGCCGTGGCGTACGTGCTCTCCGCGATCTTCCGGTTCCCGCTGATCGGCGTGCTGCTCGGACCGATCCTGAAGGAGAACCTGTCCTGGCGCACGCGCAACCCGGGCCGGCTGCGCGCGTACACCAAGGCGACCTGGGCGTGGGGCCTGATCCTGCTCGGCAAGTCGGCGATCCTCTTCCCGCTGTACTGGTGGGGGGACGCCACCCAGCTCGGCTGGGTCAAGGTCGCCCTCGGCATCCCGCCCTTCCTGCTCTGCGTGTACCTGACCTGGATCTTCCTGGCCAAGGCGCCGCCGCCGATCGACGTGATCGCCGAGATGGAGGCGGAGGAGGCCGAGCGCGAGCGCGCCGAACGGGAGCGGGAGGCGGAGCGGGCGGTCACCGACGCGGTGGCCGAGAGCATGGCGCGGCAGACCACCGACGCGGTCCTGGAACGCCTGGCCACGGACCCGGACCGGGCCCGCCGCGACGGCTCCGCGCGCTGACGGCCAGCGGCCGGTGACCTGGTGAGGCGGTGAGGCGTCCCGCGGCGCCGCTGGCCAGGCACCTGCTGCGGGCGCGCGACCTGATCGACCGGGCCTACGCCGAACCGCTGAGCGTGGCGGCCCTGGCCCGCGGTGCGTCGGTCTCGCCGGCGTACTTCAGCCGCGGCTTCAAGGCGGCGTTCGGCGAGACGCCGCACCAGTACCTGATGAGCCGGCGGATGGAGCGAGCCAAGGCGTTGCTGCGCGACGGCGAGCGGTCCGTGACCGAGGTGTGCATGGCGGTCGGGTTCGCCAGCCTGGGCTCCTTCAGCACCCAGTTCCGGCGCTTCACCGGCGAGAGCCCGAGCGCCTACCGGGAGCGGTCGCGCCACCAGGAACCGCCGCTCGTCCCGGGCTGCTACCCGCGCATGTGGACCAGGCCGCGCCCCTGAACCACCGCGCGGGGACGAGTGGGCAGTTTTCGAGAAGCCCGGCCGGCCCCGCCTCCCTATCGTCAGGAGTGGTGATCGCGCGACCGCCGCGATCCGGACCGGGGAGGGGAGTGCGGCGATGGAGAAGACCACGTCCAGGGACGGCACGGTCATCGCGTACGACCGGGTGGGCGCGGGCCCGCCGGTCATCGTGGTGGCCGGGGCCTCGTGCGACCGTGGCGCGCAGGCCACGCTCGCGGGCGCGCTGGCCCGGCACATGACGGTGCTCAACTACGACCGGCGCGGGCGCGGCGACAGCGGCGACACTCCGCCGTACGCGGTGGACCGGGAGCTGGAGGACATCCGCGCGCTGGTGGACGCGGCCGGCGGCAGGGCGAGCCTGCTGGGGTTGTCGAGCGGCGCGGTGTTGGCGGCCAGGGCTGCGGCGGACGGCGTGCCGGTCGAGCGCCTGATCCTGTGGGAGCCGCCGTTCAGCGTCGACGCGGAGGGCCGGCGCCGCGCGCGGGCGTACGCCGCGCGGCTCCGCGAACTCCTCGCCCACGACCAGCGCGGCGACGCGCTCGCCCTCTTCCTGCGGCAGGTCGGCCTCCCGGAGGCGGCGATCGCCGGGCGGCGGCGGTCGCCGGACTGGGAGAGCGGCGTGGCCCTGGCGCACACCCTCGCCTACGACGCCGCCGTCATGGCGGACAGTACGCCTCCCACGGGCGTACTCGCCCAGATCGGCGCGCCCACGCTGGTGCTGGCGGGCTCCCGCAGCCCCGAGCCCCTGCGGCGGGCGGCCGAGCGGGCGGCGGCCTCGATCCCCGACAGCCGCCACCAGGTCCTGGCCGACCAGGACCATCACGTCGACCCCGAGGCGATCGCCCCGGTCGTGGCCCGGTTCGCGGGCGCGGCGGCCCGGGCGTGAGCACCGGCGAGCGGAGGCAGCCGTGATCACCGGTTTCGCCCTGATCTGTGTCAACGTACTGGACATGGAGGTGGCCCGGGACTTCTACGTCGACACGCTGGGCTTCGAGGTCGACGTCGACGTGGTCCAGGACGGTTTCCACTGGTTCGTCGTGCACGCCCCGCACCAGCCGGAGGTGCCGCTCATGCTGGTGGTGCCGGGCGCCCCGGCGGTCGACGAGGAGATCGCCGAGCGGATCCGCTCGCTGGTGTCCACCGGGCACGCGAGCGTGGGCGCGTTCGCCACCCGCGACTGCTGGGCCACCTACCGCGAGCTGAGCGCCCGGGGCGTGGAGTTCGTCGAGCCGCCGGAGGAGCGCTTCTACGGCATCGACGCCGCCTTCCGCGATCCGTTCGGCAACCACTGGCGGCTCACCCAGCGCAAGCCCCTGACCGGCCCGCCACCTTGCTGACCGGCCCGGCGCCCCCACGCGACGGGCACGCGGCCCCGCCCCCTCGCGTGGCTACCCGCCCGACAACGGGCCGCGCTGGCGGCAGCGGGTGGCGCGGGCGGCAGCGGACCGGCGGGCGGGCTCTCGCGAGGCGGCACAAGACGGCACAAGGCGCCGGGCGGAGCGGAGTACGCACTCCGCTCCGCCCGACGCCTTCGTCGTACCGCGCGCGCTCCGGGGCGCGGCCCCGGCAGGGTGGCCCCGGCGGGCGTGGCTGGCCCGTGCCTAGTCCACCGCGTCCTCGCGGCGCAGCGACAACAGGTCCTCAAGCTGCTCCTCGCGGGCCTGGGCCGCCACGAACAGCAGCTCGTCGCCGGCCTCCAGGACGTCGTCCCCGCTGGGCGTGAGGACCCGCGTGCCGCGGATGATCGTGACCAGGGACGTGTCCTCGGGCCAGGCCACGTCGCCGACCCGGGTGCCCGCGAGCGCGGCCTCCGGGGGCAGCGTCAGCTCCACCAGGTTGGCGTCGCCATGGCTGAAGCGCAGCAGCCGCACCAGGTCGCCGACGCTCACGGCCTCCTCGACCAGCGCCGACATCAGGCGCGGCGTGGAGACGGCGACGTCGACGCCCCACGCCTCGGTGAACAGCCACTCGTTCTTCGGGTTGTTCACCCGGGCCACCACCCGGGGCACGCCGTACTCGGTCTTGGCGAGCAGCGACACCACCAGGTTGACCTTGTCGTCGCCGGTGGCGGCGATGACCACGTTGCAGCGCTGGAGCGCGGCCTCGTCCAGCGAGGTGATCTCACAGGCGTCGGCGAGCAGCCACTCGGCCTGCGGCACCCGCTCCACCGAGATGGCGGTGGGCGCCTTGTCGATGAGCAGCACCTCGTGCCCGTTCTCCAGCAGTTCCCCCGCGATGGAGCGCCCCACGGCGCCCGCTCCGGCGATAGCGACCCTCATGCCGCCGCCTCCTTGTCCGCCTCGCCGCGCCAGCGGCTGCCGATCCCGCCAGCGGCTGCGCCGCGGCCCGCCTCGCCCGCGCCCCGGGCGCGCCCGCGGCTCACGAGCCGGCCTCCGGCCCCTTGGCGAACGCCGCCTCGACCGTCTCGACCTCGTTGGTGCGCATCATCACGTGGACGAGGTCGCCCTCCTGGAGCACCGTCTGCGAGGTCGGCAGGATCGCCTCGCCCAACCGGGTGAGGAAGGCCACCCGGACCCCGGTCTCCTCCTGGAGGCGGCTCACCTTGTGGCCCACCCACGCGGGCGAGGTGTGCACCTCCGCGAGCTGCACGCCGCCGCTCGGGTCGCGCCACAGCGTCTCCGCGCCCGAGGGCAGCAGCCGGCGCAGCATCTGGTCGGCCGTCCAGCGGACGGTGGCCACGGTGGGGATGCCGAGGCGCTGGTAGACCTCGGCGCGACGGGGGTCGTAGATGCGGGCGGCCACGTTCTCGACGCTGAACATCTCGCGGGCCACCCGGGCGGCGATGATGTTGGAGTTGTCACCGCTGCTGACCGCGGCGAACGCCCCGGCCTCCTCGATGCCCGCCTCGCGCAGCGTGTCCTGGTCGAAGCCCACGCCGGTCACCCGGCGCCCGCTGAAGCCCGCGCCGAGCCGCCGGAAGGCCGTCGGGTCCTGGTCCACGACGGCGACCGTGTGCCCCTGCCGCTCCAGGGTCTGGGCGAGCGCGGCCCCCACCCGACCGCAGCCCATGATGACGATGTGCATCGGCCTTTACCCCGCACTCCTGGTCGGCGCGCTGTCCTGCGTGAAAACCCTGCTCATATCTTCCTTCCAGGCATCCGGGGCGACAACGAGGCGGCTGGCCCCGGCGATGACGGTACGCGGCAGGAGCGAGTGTCGTCCGGCCAGACGTCCGGCACAACGGTAGCCGCACCGCCCAGGGCCCCGGCGCTGCCCCTGCGCCTGGCCACCCCGGCGCCCGGCGCCGCCCGGCCCGGCCCGGCGTACGCCACCCGACCGGGCCCGCCGCGCGCCGTCCCACTCACCGCTCCACCCGCCGTCCCAGCCGCTGTCCCACCCGCGGTCCACCCGCCGGCGCGCGCCGGCCGTCACCTCGCGTATCGGGGCGTCTCCGGTCGGCCGCGCGCCGACGGGCCGAGCGGGTCCGGCCGGCCCCGTCACCCGACGGGGGAGCGCACCCCGCTCCCGCGCCCGTGTCGAGGGCGGCACCGGCGCGTGCCCGATCCCGGAATTCCCGTGCCCGATCCCGCCAGAAGGCCACCTTGCCGGAGATCGTTCTGGCTAGGATGATCGCCCGTATTCCGCTTCGGCGGACGCGTTACCCACCCCCGTAGCATGAGGACTTGATGACACAACACATATCGGAGGTGGTGTTCTGGTGTGTGGCCGCCGCGCTGCTGATCGTCGCCGTGCTGCTGCTCCGCCAGCGGCAGATCACGACCGGCCTGCGTAAGCACAACGCCGCCCTGGAAGCCAGCCTGCGGGCCCGGGACGAGGAGGCGCGCCACCTGGTCGAGGTCAGGCTGCCGGCGGCCGAGGACTCCGGACACCAGTCGCTGCCGGCGCCCGGCCTCCTGGACGAGCAGTTGACCGGCACCGCCTACGCCTGGCACCTCCAGCAGGCCACCGAGCAGTTCGCCGGGGCCGTGGAGAAGGCTCAGACCCGCGCGGACCAGGCCGCGAAGGCCGCGCTCAAGGCGTCCATGCGGGCCCTGCAGGGCCTCGCGCACGAGCAGCAGCTCTCCATCTCCCGCATGCAGGACCGGCACGACAACCCCGACGTGCTGCGTGACCTGCTGGAGATCGACCACGCCAACTCCCAGTTCGGCCGCCGGGCCCAGGCCATCGCCGTCCTGTGCGGCTCCTGGCCGGGCCGCCAGCGCGCGGCGTCGCCACTGCTCGACGTGGTGCGCGGGGCCACGTCGCGGATCAGGGACTACCGACGGGTGCGCGTGCACGCCCAGGTTGACATCGCTGTCGCCAGCCGGGCTGTCGAGCCCGTCGTGCTCGCCGTGGCCGAGCTCCTGGACAACGCGGCGCGCCACTCGCAGCCCAACACCGCCGTCGAGGTCAACCTCCAGCCCGCGCACAACGGCGCCTGCGTCGTCATCGACGACGCCGGGGTCGGCATGGACGGCCAGGAGATCGAGCGCGCCACCCGGCTGCTGTCCGGCCGCCAGTCCGTGGACGTCTCCCGGCTCGGTGACCCGCCGCAGTTCGGCTTCGCCGCCATCGGCATTCTCGCCGCCCGCTACGGCTTCAACGTCTCGGTGGACACCCGCTCCCCGTACGGTGGCGTGCGCGCGGTGCTCTTCCTGCCGAGCGTGCTGCTCACGCACGTCACCGAGGACGGGCCGAGCTCGGTAGCGGCGGCCACCCCGCCCGCCGTCCCCTCGATCACCACCGCGGCCGGAGCGGCCCCCACCCACACCCGCACCCCCACCCAGGCCGGCCCGCAGGCCGCCGCGGCGCGACCCGCCGCACCGCGTACGCCGACCGACCACGAGGACGGAGAGCCGGTCATCCACGGTTCGACGGCGGGCGGCCTCCCCAAGCGCCGCCGCCGGCAGCCGGCCCCGGGCCGCGCGACCACCGCCGCCACGCCCGCCGCCCCGCTGCCCCCAGCCGAGCAGGCACCGGCGCGGACGGCGGAGGAGACGGCGCGCCGCATGGGTGCCTTCGCCCGCGGTACCAGGTCAGGGCGCGCCACCAACCCCAACGACGAGGAAGGGAACTCCCCGGCATGACCAGCGTGAACGATCACATGACCAACGACCTGGGCTGGATGCTCGACGAGGCCGTGCGGATGCCGGAGGCGAGCCACGCGATCCTGCTCTCGTCCGACGGCATGCTGCGGGCGCACTCGCAGGGCATCGGCAGGGACGAGGCGGAGCGACAGGCCGCCGCGCTGTCCGGGCTCCAGTCGATCAGCCGCAGCACCGCCGAGTTCTGCGCCGAGGAGAACACCCCCTGGCAGCAGACGCTCGTCGAGTTCGCCGACGGCTACGTCTTCCTGGTGGCCGCCGGGCAGGGCGCCTACCTGGCGGTCTCGGCCACGGCCGAGGTCGACATGGAGGCCGTGACGTACCGCATGCAGAAGCTGGTGGACCGGCTCGGCAAGGAGCTCACCAGCCCGCCCCGGCTTGGTAGTTCGGCATGACCCCGCCTCGGCGCGAGCGAGGTTTAGTACGGCCCTACGTCGTCACCGGCGGCCGGGCCTACCCGACCCGCAACACCTTCGACCTGGTCACGCTCGTCATCGCGCAGCACGACCGGCCGCTCAGCGAGCTGAACCCGGAGCAACGGCGGCTCGTGGAGCTGTGCCGGGGCGGCGCCCTGTCGGTCGCCGAGGTCGCGGGGCACCTGGAGCTGGCGGTCAGCGTCACCAAGGTGCTCCTCGGCGACCTGGTCGACAGCGGGCACATCGTCACCCGGGCCCCCATCCCCAAGGCCCAACTCCCCGAATCCCAGCTCTTGCAGGAGGTGCTCGATGGGCTCCGCGCCAGCCTCTGACGACGTCTACTTGCGGCAGACGGTCCGCACCGCGGCCAAGCTCCTGGTCGTGGGCCACTTCGCGGTCGGCAAGACCACGTTCGTCGGGTCCCTCTCGGAGATCAAGCCGCTGCGCACCGAGGAGACCATGACGCAGGCCGGCGCCCTGGTGGATGACCTGGCCGGGATCGACGGCAAGTCCACGACCACCGTCGCCATGGACTTCGGCCGGCTGACCCTCAGCGACCAACTGGTGCTCTACCTGTTCGGCGCGCCGGGCCAGAAGCGGTTCACCCGCCTGTGGCAGGACATGACGCAGGGGGCGCTCGGCGCCCTGGTGCTCGCCGACACCCGCCGCCTCGACCAGTCCTTCGACGTCATGGGCCTGCTGGAGGAGCACGACCTGCCGTACGCGGTCGCCGTCAACCACTTCGACGGCGCGCCGAGCTACCACGAGGACGAGATACGCGAGGCGCTCGACCTGCTGCCCGACACGCCGCTGGTCACCTGCGACGCCCGGGACCGCATCTCCTCCACCCACGCGCTGATCGCGCTCGTGCAGTACCTCCAGGTCCGCAACGCGCACCGCATGCACGTCTAGCCCCCATCGCGGCGACCAGCCGGCGCCGGACCGCCCGGCGGACGCGCACCCCCACCGCGCGCCCACCGCGGCGACCCACACCGCCGGCCCCGCCCCGCGCCCACCACCCGCTGCTGCCCGTACCCGACCGCTCACCCCCCGCGTCCGCGCCGAGCGGTCGGCCGGCGCCGCCCACCGTTTCCCGCCCCGTTACCCCGCCCCGCTTCCGTTCCACCCGCCCCTCCCGTTCCGATCAGGAGCACGAGTGACCTCTCACCCCGATGTCGGCACCGGCCCCCCGCCAGGCTGCCCCGCGCACGCCGGCCGGCCCAGCGGCGAGCCGATCTACGGTCCCGACTTCGCCACCGACCCGACCGCCGCCTACGAACGGATGCGCCGCTTCGGCTCGGCGGCCCCGGTCCAGCTCGCCCCCGGCGTGGACGCCACGCTGGTCATCGGCTACCAGGCGGCCCTGAGCGTGCTGCGCAGCCCGGAGACCTTCGTCAAGGACCCGCGCCGCTGGCGGGCCCTGGCCGACGGCACGGTGCCGATGGACAGCCCGGTCGTGCCGATGATGATGTACCGGCCCAACTGCCTGTTCGCCGACGGCGAGGAACACCGCCGGCTGCGCCAGGCCGTCACCGACTCCCTGGAGCGCGTGGACCCCAACGCGCTGCGCGGCTACGTCGAGGAGAGCGCGGACACCCTCATCGACCGGTTCTGCGCGCGCGGCGAGGCGGACCTGTTGGTCGAGTACGCGCGGGTCATCCCGATGCTCGTCTCCAACCGCATGTTCGGCTGCCCGCCCGAGATCGGCGAACGACTGCTCGCCGGCATGTCCGGGATCTTCGACGGGGTCAACGCCGAGCAGGCCAACGCCCAGCTCACCGAGGCCATCGTCGAGCTGGTGGCGCTCAAGCGCGCCAAGCCGGGCGCGGACGTCATCTCCTGGATGATGGCCCACCCCGCGGAGCTGACGGACGAGGAGATGCTCCACCAGTTGGTGGTGCTCATGGGCGCGGGCACCGAGCCCGAGCAGAACCTCATCGCCAACGGGCTGCGGCTGCTGCTGTCCGACGACCGGTTCGCCGGCAGCCTGGCCGGCGGCAGCCTGCCGGTGGACGACGCCCTGGACGAGGTGCTCTGGACCGACCCGCCGATGGCCAACTACGCCGTCCACTACCCGGTGCACGACGTGGACCTGGACGGGCTGCGGCTGCGCGAGGGCGAGCCGGTCGTCATCAGCTTCGCCGCCGCCAACACCGACTCCTCCCTCGCCTCCGACCAGCGCGCGGGCAACCGCGCCCACCTGGCCTGGAGCGCGGGCCCGCACGCCTGCCCGGCGCAGAGCAGCGCCCGGCTGGCCGCCTCGGTCGCCGTCGAGAAGCTGCTCGACCGGCTGCCGGACATCGAACTCGCCGTTCCCGTCGACGCGTTGGAGTGGCGGCCGGGGCCGTTCCACCGCGCGCTCAGCGCGCTGCCCGTCCGCTTCCCGCCGGTTCCCGCGGCCACTTCGCACGCATCCGTCAGTTCAGCGCCCGCCACTTTCGACGCGACCTCTGGAGAGACCTCATGGAAGCCCAGTCCTGCCCCGTCGCCATCGACCCCACCGGCCGCGACATCCACGGGGAGGGAGCCCGGCTCCGCGCCCGGGGGCCGGCGACGCTGGTGGAACTCCCTGGCGGGGTGGTGGCGTGGGCAGTAACGCAGCAGGCCATGCTCAAGGACCTGCTGGCCGACCCCCGCGTCTCCAAGGACCCGCGCCAACACTGGCCCGCGTGGATCAACGGTGAGATATCCCCCGAGTGGCCGCTGTTCACCTGGGTCGCGGTGCAGAACATGTTCACCGCGTACGGCAGCGACCACACGCGGCTGCGCACGCTGGTCTCCAAGGCGTTCACGCTGCGCCGCTCCAACGCGCTGCGCCCGCGCATCGAGCAGATCACCACGGACCTGCTCGACGGGTTCGCCGACACCCCGCCGGGCGGCGTCGTGGACCTGCGCGAGGGCTACGCCTACCCGATCCCGATCCAGGTCATCTGCGAGCTGTTCGGCGTCACGGACACCGGCATGCGCGATCGCCTGCACGCCTGCGTGGACTCCATCTTCCACACCTCGGCCGACCCCGACGAGGTCACCCGCACCTACGCCGAGATCTACCAGTTGCTCGGCGAGCTGATCACCGCCAAGCGCACCGCGCCCGCCGACGACATGACCAGCGGGCTGATCGCCGCCCGCGACGAGGACGGCGACTCGCGACTGAGCGAGCAGGAACTGCTCGACACCCTGCTGCTGATGCTCAGCGCCGGGCACGAGACGACCGTCAACCTGCTCGACAACGCCCTGCACGCGCTGCTCACCCACCCCAAGCAGCTCGCCCTGGTCCGCTCCGGCGAGGTGAGCTGGGACGACATCATCGACGAGACGCTGCGCGTCCAGGCCCCGGTGGCCAACCTCCCGCTGCGCTACGCGGTGGAGGACATCGAGCTGGCCGGGGTGACCATCCGCAAGGGTGAGGCCATCCTCGTCTCGTACGCCGCCGCCGGGCGCGACCCGGAGGTGCACGGCCCGGACGCCGACCAGTTCGACGCGACCCGGCCCAACAAGGACCACGTCTCCTTCGGGCACGGCGTGCACTTCTGCGTGGGCATGTCGCTGGCCCGCCTGGAGGCGACCATCGCGCTGCCCGCGCTCTTCGAGCGCTACCCGGACGTGGAGCTGGCCGTGGCCCCGGAGGAGCTGCTCCCGGTGGACTCCTTCATCTCCAACGGCCACCGCGGCCTCCCGGTGCGACTGCGCCGCCACCCCTAGGAAAGTCAGGGGGACCGCTGTACGGGTGGCGGGTGGGCGGCCCGCGAGCCGACCGCCTACGATCCTCTGCGTGTCCAAACTGACCGACCTGCCAAAACGGATCTTGATCGGCAGGGCGCTGCGCAGCGACAAACTGGGTGAGACCCTTCTCCCCAAGCGCATCGCCCTGCCGGTCTTCGCCTCCGATCCGCTCTCCTCCGTTGCGTACGCGCCGGGCGAGGTCCTCCTCGTACTGTCCGTGGCAGGCGTGTCGGCCTACCACTTCAGCCCGTGGATCGCCGTCGCCGTCGTCGTCCTGATGTTCACGGTGGTCGCCTCGTACCGCCAGAACGTGCGCGCCTACCCGAGCGGCGGCGGGGACTACGAGGTGGCCAACACCAACCTCGGTCCCAAGGCCGGCCTCACCGTGGCCAGCGCCCTCCTGGTCGACTACGTCCTCACGGTCGCGGTGTCGATCTCCTCCGGCGTGGAGAACCTCGGTTCCGCGGTGCCGTTCGTCATCGAGCACAAGACGCTGTTCGCGGTGGGCACCATCGTGCTGCTGACGCTGATGAACCTGCGCGGGGTCAAGGAGTCGGGCAAGCTCTTCGCGATCCCCACCTACGTCTTCGTCGCGGGCGTCTTCCTGCTGATCGCCTGGGGCGCCTTCCGCGGCCTGGTGCTCGGCGACTCCATGCACGCGCCCACCTCCGACTACGAGATCCACGCGGAGAAGACCGGCCTCGCCGGGTTCGCGCTGATCTTCCTGCTGCTGCGCGCGTTCTCCTCCGGCTGCGCGGCGCTCACCGGCGTCGAGGCCATCAGCAACGGCGTGCCCGCCTTCCGCAAGCCCAAGAGCAGGAACGCGGCCACCACGCTGCTGATGATGGGCACCCTGGCGGTCACCATGTTCTGCGGCATCATCGGCCTGGCCATGGCCACCGACGTGAAGATGGCGGAGAACCCGGCCAAGGACCTGCTGCACAACGGCGAGCCGGTCGGCGCCGCCTTCACCCAGGACCCGGTCATCTCGCAGGTCGCGGCGGCCGTCTTCGGCGACGGTTCGTTCCTGTTCGTGGTGCTCGCCGCGGCCACCGCGCTCGTGCTGTTCCTGGCCGCCAACACCGCGTACAACGGCTTCCCGCTGCTCGGCTCGATCCTGGCCCAGGACCGTTACCTGCCGCGCCAGCTCCACACCCGCGGCGACCGCCTCGCCTTCTCCAACGGCATCGTGCTGCTGGCGCTCGCGGCGGCGATACTCGTCTACATCTACGGGGCCGACTCCACCAAGCTCATCCAGCTCTACATCGTCGGCGTCTTCGTGTCCTTCACGCTCAGCCAGATCGGCATGGTCCGGCACTGGAACCGCCACCTGGCCAGCGAGAAGGACCCGGCCAAGCGCCGCCACATGATCCGCTCCCGCGCGATCAACACCTTCGGCGCCTCCTTCACCGGCCTGGTCCTGGTCGTCGTCCTGGTCACCAAGTTCACCCACGGCGCCTGGGTCGCCCTCCTGGGCATGGTCATCTTCTACGTGACGATGAGCGCGATCCGCCGCCACTACGACCGGGTCGCCGAGGAACTGGCCACCGACGAGGAGCCCGAGGACTCCGCGCGCCCCTCCCGGGTGCACTCCATCGTCCTCGTCTCCAAGATCCACAAGCCCACGCTGCGGGCCCTGGCCTACGCGAAGCTGATGCGCTCGGACCGGCTTGAGGCCCTGAGTATCAGCGTCGACCCGGCCGAGACCAAGGCGCTCCAGGCCGAGTGGAGCGAGCGCGGCATCGACGTACCGCTCAAGATCCTCGACTCGCCCTACCGCGAGATCACCCGCCCGGTGATCGACTACGTCAAGGGCCTGCGCCGGGAGAGCCCGCGCGAGGTGATCAGCGTCTACATCCCCGAGTACGTGGTCGGCCGCTGGTACGAGCAACTGCTGCACAACCAGAGCGCCCTGCGCCTCAAGGGCCGCCTGCTGTTCACCCCCGGCGTCATGGTCACCTCGGTCCCCTGGCAGCTCGACTCCTCCGAGGCGGCCAAGCTGCGGGCGCGCAAGCGCGCCGAGTGGAACCCGCCGGGGGCGGTACGCCGCGGCCCGGCGCCCCGAGCCTCGCGCCGCGAGAAGGCGGGCAGCGAGAAGTAGCCACCCGGCGTCGGCGGACACCTGACGCGCCGCGACGCGGCGGTGCCGGGGCCCGGGCCCGGGCACCGCCGCGCCGCGTGTGCCCGCGCGGAGGGCCGGGCGCCGGCGGTGGGCGGCCGGAGTCGGCGCGGGCACGTAAACTGGTGAACTTGGCGTTCTTCCGCCGCCCCACCAGCCGCTCCGGGCCGCCCCGGAAACCGCCCCGGCGACCCGCTCGCCCACAGCCCGCCCACTCCACGCATCCCCACCCCGCCCCGCCCGACCGCGAGCCCGACCCACCCCGTATTCCTCTTCCGTCAGGAGCCCGTCCGCCGTGACACACCGCACGAACCGTACGCACCGGCCGAGCGCGAGCCACGCGCGGCAGCGAGCCGCCGGCGCCGACACCGGGCACGGGGCCACCGCGGGCGCCGGCGAGCCCGCCTCGCTGGTCGGCGAGCGCTACGAGGTGGAGATCGGCCCCGTCGCGCACGGCGGGCACTGCGTCGCCCGGACCACCCTGCCCGGCGAGGAGCGGCCCCGGGTGCTGTTCGTCCGCCACACCCTGCCGGGGGAGCGGGTCGTGGCACAGGTCACCGAGGGCGACGCGGACTCCCGCTTCCTGCGGGCCGACGCCGTCGAGGTGCTGGAGTCCTCGCCGGACCGGGTGCCGGCGCCCTGCCCGTTCTCCGGCCCCGGCGCCTGCGGCGGCTGCGACTGGCAACACGTGGCACCCGGCGCGCAGCGCCGCCTCAAGGTCGAGGTGATCACCGAACAGCTCGCCAGGCTGGCCGGCCTCACCCCGCAGGAGGCGGGCTGGAACGGCACGGTCGAGCCGGCCCCCGGCGACAAGCTGCCCAAGGGCGAGGTGCCCGCGTGGCGCACCCGGGTGCAGTACGCGGTGGACCAGGACGGCTATGCCGGCCTGCGCCGCCACCGCTCGCACGAGGTCCAGCGCATCGACCACTGCCTGATCGCGGCGCCCGGCGTCAGCGAACTGGGCATCGAGTCCCGCGAGTGGCCCGGCGTGGCCGGCGTGCAGGCCATCGCCGCCACCGGCTCATCGGACCGACAGGTCCTGGTGGAGCCGGAGCCGGGCGAGCGGCTGCCGATCGTGGAGCTGGACAAGCCGGTGTCGGTGCTGCGGATCGACGAGCACGACGGTGGGGTCCACCGCGTCCACGGCCGCGGCTTCGTCCGCGAACGCGCCGACGGCCGCACCTACCGCGTCGGCTCCGGCGGCTTCTGGCAGGTCCACCCGAAGGCCCCCGACGTCCTGGTCGAGGCCGTGATGCAGGGCCTGACCCCGCGCAAGGGCGAGATGGCGCTCGACCTGTACTGCGGCGTCGGCCTCTTCGCCGGCGCGATCGCCGAACGGGTCGGCGAACGCGGCGCCGTGCTCGGCATCGAGTCGGGCAAGCGTGCGGTCGAGGACGCCCGCCACAACCTGCGCGACCTGGAGCGGGTCCGCATCGAACACGGCAAGGTCGAGACCGTGCTGCCGCGCACCGGCATCACGGAGGTCGACATCGTCGTCCTCGACCCACCCCGCGCCGGCGCCGGCCAACAGACGGTGACCCACCTCGCCTCCCTGTCCCCCCGCCGCATCGCCTACGTCGCCTGCGACCCGGCCGCCCTGGCCCGCGACCTCGCCTACTTCAAGGACGCGGGCTACCAGCCGCGGTTCCTGCGGGCGTTTGACCTGTTCCCGGTGACGCAGCATGTGGAGTGTGTGGCGATTTTGGAGCCGGTGAAGTAGGGGGGCTGGCGATTTGCGCGTGCGCGTTATGCGGCCGCCACTGTCGCGGCTAAGCTCCGTGGAGTGCGGCTCATGGCGCGAGCCTCTACGGCGACCGCCATCGCTGCGTCGCCATCTGCGCGCGCACCACGCAGACGGCCGTCGCTGCCTGCGGAGCCGGCAGTTCAGTCCTCGTGCATGATGATCTCCTGTAGACGAGGAAACAGTCGTGTTTGAACCAGCAAGTGAGGGCTTCTCGGCTCGATACTGAGAGTCGTTTTCGCAGCATGGGTTACCACGGCCAGAGCGGACGAGAGCGCCGATGCTGTGCGCGGACAGGCGCACGACCAGGCCACGACGAGCGTGCTCATTGGTTTCGACGGCAACGTCTTTCCACCTGCGAGCAATTCCTCGACGTTTAGGGCGGGTGCACCCGCAGGTGAAAGGAGTTCGCCCGCCCAGGAGAGGAAGGTCAACAGCGGCCCCTTCGCGCAGAGCTACACCAAGTGGCCACTCTTATGCCGGAACGTGCGGCGCATATCGGGATTCTGGGGCCCGACGGTGTAGCTCGAACCGAGGCGAAATCTCTGACGTAACCATTACGAGGTTCAGCAACTCCTCGGTCACGAAAGCTTTCAGATCACCGAACGCTACGCTTTATGGCCCGACATGTACAAGGCCGCCCTTGGACCTGGGGGCGTCTTGACGCTCCGCTGACCAGCACCGCATTAATCCCTTTCACCCTGTCCTCATGGACAGGGTGAAAGGCGTCTGTGCGCTTGTGGACAGCTCGGTCAGGGGCGCTGGTCGGTCGGCTCGTCGATCTTGGGCGGAGCCAAGGGCGAATCAGCACCGGATACCTGGTC
The DNA here is from genome assembly GCF_057766585.1 of Streptomyces sp. MGP-BFMKR1. Taxonomy (NCBI): domain Bacteria; kingdom Bacillati; phylum Actinomycetota; class Actinomycetes; order Kitasatosporales; family Streptomycetaceae; genus Streptomyces; species Streptomyces sp. MGP-BFMKR1. Next base: position 1,888,831 of record NZ_CM173408.1, on the reverse strand, counting down.
GGATGCGATGGCTTCATGGCCGTGGAGTCGATAGACCATCTCATCGGGGCAACGATCCAGGCGGGCCCGGCGCCAGGCAACGTCGTAGGAGAGAGGGGACGAGCTGCGTCGTTGAACGAGCAGGGCTCGTAGGCTCGTCAGAGGAGCTAAAAATATGCGCCACAGGGCGAGCTTCATGGGTGCGCCCTTCGCGATGCTCTGTCAGGCCCGGACATGTCCGCTGGCGCGATGCTGTCGGGGAGACTGCCGCTGTTGAGAGCCCTGAGGGAGTCGGACAATACGAGCATGGCCTGCTGTCGTTTCTCAATGTCCGTGAACCCTTGGCCTACATGTTCCCACTGCTGCAGGAGTGGGAACCACCAGCGGTCGCAGGAGCGGATTAGACGAGCGAGACGCTGGAGTTCGGCAACATGATCGTCGCCTAGGGCGCCGGGGCCATGGTGTTCAAGTTGGTCTAGGACGACAAGATCCGGGTGATCGTAGAGGTTGTCCTTCAGGAAGCGCAGGCGGTTGATTCGTTGCTTGTCTGCGGCCTGCTGTGCCAGTAGCTCCTGGGCCGAGTTGGGCAGACCAAGAGCCGCGTAGACGTTCAGCAGGCAGTAGTGCGGAGTACGGCGAGACATCTGGCCGAGGGCGGCATTGATGGCGTCCTGTGCGGCGGGCACGTCCGAGGCTCCCTGATGCGCCGCTGTCTCGGTGGCCGTGGTGTGGACAGCGGCGCGTACCGCCTCATTCACATTGGGTGGTATACGCCAACGCGGGCGCCAGGTGATCGTGTACACGGCCTCGAACGCGACGCCGTCAGTAGCACTGGGCAAGAGGCGTGGCCGGACGGACGTACTGTGACGGACGGCGCGGTGCCACGGCCACCTCATGCGATGTTCTCTTCGAGCGGGAATACCGTGCGCAGACGGCCGTCGACGAGGTGGTTGTAAAAGTCGTCAGCCACGCTGACGTCCTCAGCCGTGGAGATGCCACGCAACGCGTTCATGAGCTTCATGCCGGCCTCGAACATGTTGTGGCCGCGGAGAGCCGGCAGAAGTTGTCCGCGCAACTGTGAGTAGGCGTTGGGGTCGCCTGCACAGGAGCGGATCCAATCCGTCAGGCGCGAGATGACCAGGGCAGCGGTGTCCGCAGAGGAGAGCAGGTCGTGGACGGCGCGCTGTACGTCGATTTCGGTAGGAGGCTCGCTCACAAGCCACGGTGCGCCGTCACGATGAACAGTCATCAGCGCGAGGAAGGCCAGTGAACCGCTGCGCGCGGAGACCTTGCCCTGCTGCCAGCCGTGGACCTCACCGGCAAGTCGTCGTGCGACGCAGGGGTGTTGCACGAGATCATCGAAGGCAGCCAGGACTTGGCTGACGATGGCGGTCTCGGTGTTCTTGTGGGCGACGCGGCGCAGCCGCACCATCGCCCGCTTGGCCAAAGACGCGGGGACGGAGGAGTCCTCCAAAACGCGTCGGCACAATGCGACCACAGTGGGTGCGTAACTCTTCTGTTCTGCCCACCCGTAGAGCGCTTCCCACACCAGACGGCCGACGTGTTCATCGCGAACGGCGCTTTCCAGGACCGCGCCAAGCACCTTTGGCTGACTGCGACCGGCGAGTTCGCCCAGCGTGGTGAGGTAATCCACCGTTCCGTGCCGCACGGTAAGTTCTGCCAGCGCGGCCACTGCGTGATCTTTCGGATCGGCGCTCTGAGCTGTCGCGACGAGCCAGTTGAGCAAGGGTTTGCGCATGACGTCGTAGTTGTCCCAGACGTACTCCAGCACTGCGCGTCCGTAGGCGGGCCGGTCGAAGACCACCGTGTCCTGCATGCCGACTTGGCCTCCGGCATCCTGGATGCGTCGGCGCATTCCCCGCCCCGCCAGGGCGCTGAGGGGCGGTGAGGTTCCTGGTGCTGCGCCGGGAGTGCCGGGGGGCTCGCCGATGGCTGCCAGCAGAGCGGCTGCACTGCGCGCGACAACAGGCATGGGCGCGGACTGCTGCACGGCCAAGGCCAGCAGGAGACAACGGTCCTCGACTGTGAGCGAAGGGTTGTCTTGGGTGTGCACGTTGTTCGTCTCGCCGAACCGGCCATCGAGTTCACCGCGCCAATCGGTCAGCGCCGCGATGACGCGGTCTTCCAGGGTGACCTGGGCTTCGGTCTCGTTGTCCGTCTGTACGAGCGACTGTTGGGAACTGGTGCGGGTGTGTTCCTTCCAGGCCGTCACGAGGGCGTGGGCGGCCCGCACAGCGGCCACCGCTGTCAGCCCGCGCAGGGAGGTGGTGGCCTTGGGGAAGGAGCGCAGTGACGTGACCAGTTGGTCGTAACCGTAGGCATGCAGATGCGCCTCAACGACATGCTGGGCATTGGGCGCCTCGCGTAGATGAACGACCTGAATGCCCTCGCGATCACTGAGACGGTGGTCCTTCCACAGGTCCTGCGCGACGGTCAGCGCGAGATAGGAACGGCAATCGCGGAGGTGGGACGCGTGGTTCGAGAGGGCGTTCAGGAAGTCGGCGGAGACCTGGTCGTTCTCCGGGTGCTTGAGATCGAGTTGGTATGCATGCGCCTTCTCCAGCGGCAGGCGCCCCTGACGAGGGGTGTCCCAATCGGCGTCCAACTGGACCACGGTGGTGTCATCAGCGGTGTGCTCGGCCAGCAAGCGCAGAGCGAAGGTGGTGGAGCCACATGAACGGGGCGCCACAATGACGATCACGGGCTGGTGAGGACGTCCGGTGGCGGGGTTGACGATCTGCTCCCAGACCGTGTCCCAGTGTGGGCTTCGAACGAACGGCTGGTCGAGCAGCCTCTGGTGACTGAACTCGACGCCCTCAAGCAAATCCCGCTTTCGAGTTTCCAGGATCAGTTCTTCGATGACGTTGGCGACGACACCGACGTCCCCATGGAGATGTGTTGCCGCACCGAAGGACGCGTGTGGGTGCGGCGTAGGCTGAACACCATTCGGCGACGGGGGAGCGGGGGACGGGCTGTCGAGGTTCGGGCCTGGGTGGTCGGGGGCGACGGTGCCTGGACGCCAACGTCGCTGCAGCCAGCTGTCAGGGCTGTTGGACTGGCTATCAGCGGGCTCGCTGGTCGGCCCGGTGGTCCCGGAGTGGGTGGGGTTGAGCGGGGAGTCAGACATACGGGAGCTCCAGATTGAGTGTGGAGAAGGCGGTAGGTGAGGTGGTTGGGTGCCTCACAGATGGCGACGCTCGATCCGCACGGTTCCGATGTGATTGGCGATCGTCGCGTCACTGACCTGTGCGTGGAACTGAAAGGTGCCGCCGCTGCTAGCAGCGGGTGTCATGGGCGCATCGCTCGGTTGCGGGACAGAGGCGGGACCATTGGTCGGCAATGCGTCGTCGGTGAGGTAGGGGCGCACGGCGGCTCCGGTCAAGCCCGGCACGTGGACCCGGCAATGCTGCGCGAAGTCGGGCTTGTCGCTGACGCGCGCTACCGCATCGAGGAAGTGGTACGAACCGAGATCCAGCGTGCGTCCCGCGTGCACGGTCCGCTGGTAGACGACCTCGGAGACCGCAGCCGCGAGGAAGGCGCCGCAGTCCTTCGCGGCGCTCAGTGCCTGGCGGGTTGCCTGGCTGTCGAGCAGCCGAGCGGTCTCGTTGATGGCAGCGCCGCGGTGGTCGGGGAGGGACAGAGGGCCGACGTGCACGCTGGCGCGTAGTCGTAGGAGTGGGCTGCTGGCCAGCCGCTGCCGGTCGTAGCGCACCAACGCCGCATTGAGCCGGCCCAGCAGAGGGTCCACGAGTCGCGCCAGTGCTGAGGGCGGGAACAGGAGGATCGCCCCATCGCCGCTGTCCTTGTATCCGTCGGGCAGTTCCTGCGGGTCGGGCAGCTCACATTCGGCGAGCACGGTCGCCACGATGTCATCCACGTCGCATCGGGTGGCAGCCATCTTCGCCTCGGTGATCTGGCTGTACTTCTCCATGTCGATTGCCACGAGGGCGAGTTCAGCGGGAACATCCACGGGCTTTATGTTGAGCGGCGCATCCATTGGCTCCGTCCTTTCAGCGCAGGCGGTTAGGGAAGTGCCCATGCTGATGCGGTGGGGCAACCATCGCTGCCCAGTAGTGGGCATGCCTCAAGTGCGGCCTGTCACGCCTGCGTACGCGCGTGCGACTGGATCGAACGAATGTCGCGAACGAGGAGCCCGCCACCGGGGGTGATGCGGACCCAGTCCTGCTCGCGCCAGGGCCTCAGGGTATTGACCACCGCATTGCGGGAGGCGCCGATCATCTGTGACAGCTCTGTCTGTGTCAGCCGCACGACCAGGTCTGAGGCGGAGGTGGACGCGGCTTCGACCAGCCGGGACAGGGCCGATGCCAAGCGCAGTGGCACAGATGCGGTTGCTAGTTCGAGCCGGACGGTTTCCGATTCCCTGACCCGGGCGATGGCATGGCGCAACAGGGGGCCGAGCAGGTCATGCTCCTCGACGAACGTGAGGAAGGCGGCGGCAGGGATGATGCGGATGTGGCAGGTCTCCGCAGCGATGACTGTGGCAGTGCGTGGCTGAGAGTCCAGCACGGCTAGCTCGCCGAGTAACTCGCCGGCGCCGCGCACGGCGAGGAGTGTTCTGCCCCGCAGTCCCCGGCAAGGGTGATCAACGTTGACCCGGATTCCAGCACGATCACGTGTGTTGCAGGGTCCCCCTGGCGGAGCAGCACGCTCCGAGCGGGCCTGACGCGCCTCGGTGCGAGCGCTTTCAGGCGTGCCCACAACTTGTCGCCGATCACCGTGGCATGTGGCTGGTACACACGTCCCCCTGTTGCACAGCCTCGACATAGTCAGGCGATCGTCTCAAGTTGTCAGAATGGCGCTCAATAGGCACATTCCAGCCATCGAGAGGGATGCTAGGGCGAAATCCACGGCCAGGCGGGCCGCCCGCAGCTTCCTGTCTGCCAGCCAGGCGAGCACCTGCAACCGGTGGGTCTCGACATGCCGTTCAAGCTCCCCACGCGCGGCAGCACACACACCGGCCCGGTCGCTAAAGACCGCCTCGCTCATCAGTTCGGTGTGTAATCCCGACCTCGGGACCACGGGTCGCAGAGTGAGCAACGCAGCCCCAATCGCGGCAATCAGTAGCAGGCACATGAGTACTAGGGAGATGGCCGCGAGCAGAGGCATGCCGTCTGTGGTCGATAGCACGGCAACCGCTACGGCCAACAAACCACCGGCTACTCCACACAACGCCGTGGCTTTCGTATCTGCCCGCTGTATCTCGACGAGAGCGCGCTCGGCGTGCCCTTGAAGTCGCTGCACCTCTGACAGGAGTCCCCATGGCTCGTGCATGCCGCCCACACACCCTTCACAGCTGTCGCGTGCTTGTTGTGACAGTGACCAGCTTGCTCGCGGTCGCCAAGGGGTGCTGCCCACCGCAGGGCATGAGGAGTGCCGGGCTCCTCACTCCTTGATCGTCCAAACGCGGTAGCCACGGAAGCGCGGTGTTGGCCAATGAGCGCGAGAGTGAGGGCGCGAGGTGAAGCTCGATGCCCGACGGCGGGGCGGGTGTCGCGACCGAGGAGGTTGCGGATGGGTGCGCCCTCGGTGGTATCCGTGGCCTGAGCATGTGCCTGCCTTGAGGAGTCAGAGCTGGGCGGCCGTGACGCTCATTTCACGCTGGGCCCTCTGAGAGCCCGTTCAGCGGGCCGAAGAACGGAGGGCTGGCTGCAAAGCCTCTCTCGTTCTCCGGTCCCGACGGGGTCTCGATAGCGCGTCAGACGGAGTGCGCGGCGCTTGTTAGGGCCGGCGAAATAGGGACTTCGGCACACGACATGTGTGAACGGCCTGGGGCGGGGCCCCGGATATGTTGCCCCCCAACAGCACACCCCTCGCCCCCTCACCCGCCCAGCCGCAGCGCCTCCCTCACCCGCTCGTTCCGCAACGGCACATAGCGCCCCTCAACGAACCGGCCCCCGCCGAATATCTCCATGAACGCGGCGGAAGCCTCTTCGTCCAGCAGGGAGGAATCCGCCTCAAGCGCCCGGTTGATGCTGTCCGTGACCTGCGTAGCCGTCAGCTTCTCCAGCGCGCTCCGCAACTCCGGCGCGGCATCGTCGTCCTCGATGCGGGCATGGCTGAGCGTCCGGACCTGATCGGCGATGAAAGCCGCGGCCGCCAGGAGCGCCAGCAGGCGTTTCTGGGCTTCCGCGCTGGTCATGCTCGTGCTGCGGTCCCCGAGGGCGATGTCGACCTCGTGGGAGAAGCCCGCGGCGCTGCCGTCCCAGGTGGCCATGTCCGTGGGGGTGCTCTGGCCCTCGGGCGTGTCCTTCTCGGAATTCCGGCGCCACCTGGTCCTGAGGTCGTTCAGCCGGCGCTTGACGATGGGCGCGGCCTTGATGACGGCGAGGGTTCCCGCGATGCCCACCGCCACGCCTATGGCCACCTTGAGCGCCGTTCCCGACGACTCCCGCTCGCCTTCGCCGTCGTCTTCGTCATCGGCGGTGTCGGGGTAGAGCGTGACATGGGTCTCGAGGTGGTGCGTGGCGTCGCCGCGCACAAGGGGGCTGTAACCGCCGGAAGTTCGAGACTGTGAGAGCCGTGTACCGGCCGGGCGCTCGACCCACATGCGTTCCCTGACCATCTCGGTCGGGTCATCGGACGTCATGCCGTAACTGTACGGGCGACCACCGACAGTGCCGCCGGCCCGGTCAGCCCACCAACCGACCAACCGGCCAGCCAGTCAGCCAGTCCGGGGCCGAGGCCCCGACCGCCCCGCCCCCTATCTGGCTGAATCGCGCACTCCGTTACCCCAGCCGTCTCCGTCACACTTGGCCCGTACGACACGCGCGCCACCCCCGCCACCTTCGCGGTGGCCCGTGATCGGGAGGCTCAGGCATGTTGCCAGACACGACGCCGGAGGGGGCGGAGGTCACCGCGTCGCGCGGGCGTGGTCGGCGGGGCGCCGATCGTGTGGCGTTGCGGGGGGATCTGAGGGCCGCCGTGCCCGATGCCGCCGCCGCGTTGGCGGTGACGGCGGGGGTGTTCGTCTTCCTCTACGTTCGGATGGACTCGGGGGCCTCGGCGACCGTCGCGGTCATGCCGTTCATGGACGACTCCCGCACCTACTGGATGTACCTGCTCAGCCAGGCGTTCGGCTGGTCGGGGCTGTTGTGGGCGTGGGGCACCGTCGTGCTCGGGTTGCTGTTGTCGGGGCCCGGGGTCGCGCGGTTGCCGGTCTCCCGGCAGGCGTTGGAGCGGTGGCACCGCACCACGAGCCTGACCACGATGGCCCTCATGGCGGCGCACGCGATCATGTTCGCGGCCGAACTCGTCCGCTATGAGACGAAGTTGGGGTGGGCCGACCGGCTGTGGGCCGGGTTCGCCGACAGCTTCGTGCCCGGCTGGTACGACTCCGGGACCGGTCGGACGGCCATTCCGATCGGACAGGGCGCCCTCTACCTGGCCGTGCCGCTGGGGCTGCTGTTCTACGTACGGCACCGCATCGGACCGAACGCCTGGCGGCGGCTGCACCGGTTCGTGATCGTGGTGTACGTGTTGAGCGTGTGGCACACGCTGCTGTACGGCACCAACGTCTGGTATGACGAGTGGCCGCGCACCGTGTTGTGGCTGCTCCAACTGCCCATCGCTGCCCTGTTCCTGCTGCGGCTGGTGCGGCCCGCGCGGCGGGCCGAGCGGTTGGGGGGACCGGATCGGCGGGCGGTTGGGCCCCGGCAGAGTTGGGTGGGACGGGCCGCGGGGCGGGTCGCCGTCGTGCTGGTCGGTGCCACCGTCGTCGGGGTGATCGCGGTGGTCGTCTCCGGACACGACGGCGGGCGCGCCCGGCCGGCCGATCCGCCCGCGGCGGTGCCGCACGAGCAGGAGGGAACGCCGTAGCCCGCACCGCCCGGACGAGCCCGCACCGCCCGGACGAGCCCGCACCGCCTGGACGAGCCCGCACTGCCCGGGCGAGCCCGCACCGCCCGCACGAGCCCGGAGCACCCGGCGCCCCCGAACGGTGCGGGGCCGGGGCCCGCCGCTACCCCTCCCGGGTCGCCCGCAGGATGAGCCGTCGGGCGTCCTGGTCGTAGGGGCGGCCGTCGAAGTCGCCGAAGATCTCGATACGGCCGAAGCCCGCCTCCCGTGCCATCCGCCGCAGCTCCACGGCGCTGTAGACGAACCACACCAGCGAGGCCCGGGTGACCCGGTCGCCGCGTACCAGCACCCAGTCGCTGCGCAGCCGGGCCCAGTCGTCCAGGACGGTGTCGGTCTGTACGAGCAGGTCGTCGCCGCGCCGCACCACCTTCGGTGGCGTGACCCGGCCGGCCAGCAACTCCTTGCCCGCCAGGTCCAGGAGCAGGGTGCCGCCGGGGGTCAGGCTGTCGTGCATGGTGCGCAGGGCCCGCGCGTTGTCGGCCGGGTCCTCGAAGTAGCCGAACGAGGTGAACATGTTCAGCACCACGTCGAAGGCGCCGGGTTGGGAGTACGCGCGCACGTCGGCCTCCACGTAGGTGGCCGGCGCCGACCGCTCGGCCGACAGCGCGCGAGCCCGCTCCAGCATGGCCGGGCTGCGGTCCACGCCGGTCACGGCGTAGCCGCGGCGGGCCAGCGGCACGGTGAACACGCCCGGTCCGCAGCACAGGTCGAGCACGCGTGCCCCGGCGGGCAGGTTCAGCAGCGGTGAGGTGTCCAGGAGGTCCTCGGCCTGGGCGAACCGCTGGTCGGAGAAGAGGAAGTCGTAGAACTCGGTCCAGAAGTCATCGTCCTGGAATCCGCCCGTGTGCGTCATGGGACGTCGGTGCTCCTTCGGTGTCGCCGGGTTGGGTGGGGAGCCGTGCCGTACGGCCGCGCAGCGCGAGCAGCAGTGGGGGGAGCAGCAGGCACTGGGCCGCGGCCAGGAGCCAGAACCAGCCGGTGTCGCCGGCGCGTTCGCCGAGGCCGTACAACTGCCCGCCCAGGACGCCGCTCGCGCAGGCGCCCAGGCCCGCGGCCAGTCGCTGTTGGCCGAAGACGACCGCGTCGGAGCGGTCGCTGCGGCGCAGGGCCTCCAGGTCGTTCTTGAGGAAGAGCACGATGTCGCCGAGGGTGATCAACGCCCCGCCGGCCAGCAGCGCCGGCCGGGTGCCGATGGCCAGCACGGCTAGGCCCGCGGCCAGGCCGGCGAAGCCGACGGCGAGCGCCAGGGCGTACGGCATGCTCCGGATCAGCCCGGAGGCGAGTGGTTGGACGACGATGACCAGCGCGAAGCAGAGCAGCAGCACCAGGCTGTAGAACTCGCTCGAAGCCCGCTCGACCGCGTAGACGGCCAGGTAGTGCTGGAAGTGGAAGTAGAGGTAGAAGGAGACGGCGCAGGCGGCGAACGGCAGGATCGGCAGGCCGGACAGCAGACCCCGTGGCGCGGACTCGGTGGCCGGCAGCCGCTCGCCCTGTGGCGTGGGCAGCCGGGCGTGGCCCGCCGTGACCGCGACGAACAGCGCCGTGACGGCGAGGAAGAGCCAGCCGGGCGAGGAGAGCACGAACGGCCCGGCGATCAGCGGGCCCACGGCCATGCCCGCGTTGAGCGCCGCGTTGCCCGCCGACAGGTACGCCGGGCGACGCTCCTCGTCCACGCCGTGCACCAGGTACGCCTTGTTCGCCGGCAGGTAGAGCGCCGCGCCGCAGCAGGTGAGGATCAGCGCCGCGACGGCCAGCGGCGGCCACCGCAGCGCGAGCAGTAGGCCCACGAACCCGGCCGTGCGCACCACCAGCGCGCACAGCATGGTGCGCCGCAGCCCGATCCGCTCCGCGAGCGCCCCGCCCACGATCCCGCCGGAGAACTGCACGAGGGACGCCGCGGCCAGCACCAGGCCGACGGCGCCGAGCCCCATGCCGAGCCGTTCGTGCAGGAACACCGACATGAACGGCAGCACCATGAAGCTGCCGAGTGGGATCAGGAACGAGCTGAGCAGCAGGAAGCGCAGCGGGCCGCTGAGCGCGGCCAGGGTGGCGCGCAGGCCCTCGCGCGGGGGCTCAGCCATCGCCGGGCGGGTTCTCCGCCTGGTCGGGGAGGGGCGTGGTGCGTACGCGCAGCGCGTTGGCGGCGGCCACGGCCCGGTGCGTGGCGAGCTCGGCGGTCTCGGCCTCGGCGTAGACGATGCCCGCGTAGCCCCGGCTGTCCGTCAGGTGCTCGATCCGGTCGCCGGGGCGCTTGGTCGGGTACCAGGCCGGCGCGCCGGGCATGTCCGCCAGCCGCTCCACGCCGGTGACCTCGGTGAACACGCCGGGCTCGGCCGGGTAGCCGAGGACGAAGGCGACGGCGGGACCGCCGGGCAGTTCGGCGTCGAGCAGGCGGGGGCGGCGGCCGACGGCCGTCTCGATCATCGCCTCGTACACGTTGGTGCCGAGCGCCCGGCACAGGCCCTCGCCGACCAGGGCGCCCCCGATGCGCGGGTTGACCTCCACCACCTCCGGGCCGTCGGTGGTGAGCACGAACTCCAGGTGGGCGAAGCGGTCGGTGTAGCCGATGGCGGCCAGCACCCGGTCCAGCCACCGTTCGAGGGCGTCCCGCTGCTCGTCGGGGAAGGCGACGGGGAACGCGGTGACCTCCTCGCGGAAGGACGGTTCCGCCGACATCAGCCGGCTGGAGACGCCGAGCAGTCGGGTGCGGCCGGCCCAGGTGAGGGTCTCGGCGCTGTAGACCGGGCCGCTGAAGTACGGCTCGGCGAACAGGCGGCCGGTCAACCGCCGGCCGGCGGCCGTGTCCAGCGCGGCCTGCCACTCCCGCTCGTCCCGGACCAGGTAGACGTTCTGGCTGCCGGTGCCGGCCGTGTCCTTGAGCACGGCCGGCAGCCCGACCTCTTCCAGGAGCGCGGCCCGTAGCGCCCGGTCACGCGCGGCCTTGGCGGCCTCCACGGCCCGGCCTCGGGTGAGGCCCGCCGCGTGCAGCCGGTTGCGTACGGCGGCCTTGTCGCGGGTCAGCCGCAGCGCCGCGGCGTCGAGCCCCGGCAGGCCGAACCGGGCGGTCAGCTCGGCGCCGACCAGCGTCCAGGTGTCGGTGGAGCTGATCAGGCCGCGCAGCCCGGGGGTCGCGGCCAACTGGTCGGCCACCCGCTCGGTGTCGAAGGTGTCGACCTCCACGACGTCGAGCGCGCCGGCGGGCAGCCGTTCCAACTCGTACGCGTAGTACGACGGGTCGCGGGTCAGCAGCCGCAGCCGCTCGCCCAACGTGTTGGCGGCGCGCACCAGGTGGCCCAGGCCGAAGGTGAGCGATTCCAGGCAGACCACGCTCATGCCGCCTGCTCCTTCCAGTGGGCCGGGCACGCGCCGCGGTTCCAGGCCATCGCGGACCAGGGCATGGACATCCGCGCGGGGTCGGTGATCTCCACGGGGCCCAGCGAGGCGACGTCGAGGGCCTCGGCGTGCCGGGCGAAGACGCGCTCCACGTACCGGTGGCCGGTGTCGGCGGCGATGACCAGGTGCAGCCGGTCCGGATGGCGGCGGACGTCGTCCGTGGCGGCCAGGTAGGCGGCGCCGGTGGACAGGCCGGCGAAGACGGCGTGTTCGCGCAGCAGGGCGACGGCGCCGGAGAGGGCGTGTCGGAAGTCCATCCAGTGGATGGCGTCGTAGAGGTCGTGCCGGACGTTGTCGAAGACGATCGAGGAGCCGATGCCCGCGATGATGGCCTCCGGGTCGTGGTGGTCCTGGCTGCCGAAGGTGACGCTGCCGAACGGCTGCACCCCCACCAGGCGCACCGACGGGTCCGTGCGCCGCAGGTGCGCCACGAGGCCGCCGGTCGAGGCGCCCGAGCCGACGCCGCCGACCACGGTCAGCGCCTGGCCGGGGAAGGCCGCCGCGAGGGTGTCGGCGACCTCGCGGTAGCCGAGGTAGTGGATGGCGTCGTGGTACTGGCGCATCCAGTGCACGTCGGGGCGCTCGGCGATGATCTCCCGCACCCGTCGCACCCGCAGTTCCTGGTCGAGCTTGAGGTCGGCCGATGGCCTGACCTGTTCCACGGTGGCGCCCAGGATCTCCAGTTGGGCGCGGGTCGTGGCGTCCACGGTGGTGGAGGCCACGATGTGGCAGTGCAGGTGGTAGCGGTGGCAGGCCAGCGCGAGGGCGTGCGCGTAGATGCCGCTGGAGCTGTCGACGAGCGTCTGTCCCGGGCGCACCGTGCCCCGGTCCAGGAGGTGGCGGACGGCCGCGAGCGCCGAGTAGATCTTCATCGACTCGAAGCGGATCAGGACCGTGTCATCGGTGAGTCGGACGAGGTCGGGGACCTTCAGGGCGTCGGCGATGTGGGGGTGGATCACCCGTAGCCTCCTTGGGCGAATGAGCACTGGTGGCCGAGCGAGTGGAAGAAGGCGGACAGTTCGGACTTCGCTTCGGCGGGGGGACGGTGGGCGAAGAGGTAGCCGATCAGGGAGCCGGTGTGGGCGACGAAGATCCCGTCGGCCCCGAAGTGCTCGCGGTGGGCCAGCACGCGCGCGAACGTGCGCTTGGGCAGGACCTGTTGGGAGAGCGTGGCGCTGGTGGTCGCCGCCCGGGCGACGGCGGCCGGGTCGGCGGACTCGAACCCCTTGAGCAGGTCGGTCAGGCACCGCTCGTACTCGCTCGCCCGCCGCGCGTAGTGCCGCAGCAGCGGCGCGGTGACGGCGCTGGTGTCCACGGTGCCGGGCTCGGTGACGAACGCGGTGTGGAAGCCGATGCCCGTGCCCAGCGTGCGCACCACCTGGTGGCGGGCGCTGAGGTGGAGCGCGAACTCGTCGAGGAAGACGCTGTCGGCCCGCTCGATCGCCGCCAGCACGCCGGTCACCACACCCTGGTCGTAGGGCAGCCCGAAGAGGCGGAACAGGCAGCGCAGCGTCGCCACGATGTCGGCGGTGGAGCTGGCCATCCCCACGCCGACGCGCAGTTCGGAGTGGGTGCTCCAGTGGCCGGGCGGCAGCCGCAGGCCGAAGTGGTCCAGGAAGAGGCGGACCGCGCGCGCCGCCTTCTCGCCCGGCGGCAGGGCCCCCGGGCGGCCGGCGCCCGGCGTGAAGTACGCCCAGGAGTGGCGGTCCACGGGGAACGACACGAGGGCGATGTCCGGGGCGCCGCCGGCGCGCAGCGGCCCCTGGTACAGCTCGCCCAGCGTGCCGTGACAGACGCCGGCGGCGGTGCGGGGACCGGGAACGATGCCGGGATCGGCGCCGGAGCCGGCGGCCGACGGGCCGCCCCGGGCGGCGGGGGGTGCCGACGGCGCGGGTCTGGGCGCGGCCGGGTGTGGATCGGCCGGTGGCTGGCCCGGGCGCGGACTTCCGTGACCATGCACGCGTCCTCCCTCGTCGTCCCGCGCCCCGAGCGCCGACCGGAAGGGAGGGGGCGGTTCGGCGGGCACGACGCCCGGTCAACCGCCTGTACCGCCGACCCAGTCCTCGAGGTCACCGTGCACAGCACGCGCGACAGGGCGCGTGCGCAGTTGGCAGGTCTTCGGACTCGTGGAACACCTGCCGGACTTCCGACGGGCACCTACTGACCGCCGCGCACCGAGACCCTGGGGCCGGGCGCGCCGACGGCGTTCGCTCACACTCACCGTTGCGGGACAGTCCCGGACTCACACCGGGTTCCCTCTTGCGCCGCGCCACTGGACGTGGCGCGAACCGACTGCGCGTATCAGCGTAGGGGCGCTCGCGCCACTTGCGACAGGGCGTGTTCCAGCCTTGTCCTGATGTGGCTGGGTGTCCTGATGCGAACGGTGTACGAGGTGCGCGAGGGGCTGGGCCCGCCGGTGCCTGGGGCATCGGCGACCGCGTCGTGGCCGGTCAGCCGCGTCCGACCGGGCGCGTGCGGGGCACCGGCCGTACGCGCCGGGGGCGGGCCCCGCCTCCCGGCGTCCGGTGCGCGGCCCCGCGAGCGTCCGCCAACTGCGGCGCAGCGCCGTGCTCGTGGGCGCCCTGGGGCGCTCGGGCCCTGCGGGTCAAGCGGGTCAATTGAGCCGTGACCGAAAGGAAGCGGCTGCTGTGCCCGTGCGGGCACTCGGCCGGGCGACACGCGCTCTCGCGACGCCCCCGAACCCGTGGCGGCCTCGGTCTCGCGGGAGCCGGCGCCGACCCGGCGGGCGGCTCCGCGCAGCCCGGCGTCACCCCCTTGGCGCGGCGCCGTCCATGATCGATAGTGGCGCGGAGCCGCGTACCCCGCGACCGCCCGCCACCCTCTCCCTTCGGAGGCCCACTCATGGAAACGCCCGCTCGCACGCGCGTGTCGGCCTACGCCATCGCCACCACGGCCGACCAACTGCTGCTGACGCGGCTCTCCGACGCCTCACCCGTCTTCGCCCCCGGACTGTGGCACCTGCCGGGCGGCGGCATCGACCCGGGGGAGCAGCCGCGGCAGGCGCTGGCGCGGGAGGTGTACGAGGAGACGGGCCTGGAACTGCTGGACGCGCACCTGGTGGGCGCGCGGAGCTACGCGGCCCACCGACTCGGGGTGCGCTGGCACCTGGTGGGCCTCTTCTACGTCGCGACGCTGGCGCCGGGCCCGTTGCGGGTCACGGAGCGGGACGGGTCGACCGGCGCGGTGCGGTGGCTGCCGCGCTCCGGCCTGACCCCCGTGACCCTGTCCCCGGCCGCGCGCGACGGCCTGGCCCTGCTCGCGGCACCGGACGGGTCGGCCGGCCCCCTGGCACCGACGCCGGACGGGCCGGCGGCGCGGGACACCCCCACGCCGCGTTCCTGAACACCGCCGCACGCCGCGCGTCCGCGCGCACCGCACGAACGCCCGGCTGGCTCGCCGCTCAGGCCGCGCCGTGCGGACCGGGCAGGTGACTGTCGTCGATCCACGAGCCGTGGATGCCGCCCGGCACGCGGTGCGGGAGATCGACGGTCGCCAGCGGGCCCGAACCCAGGTCGGCGGCGTTGAGGACCAGGAGGCGCGAGGCGTCGTCGGCGAGGTCGCTGACCAGGGTCAGCAGATACCCGTCGTCCTCCCGGACGCCCCCGTCGGCCGGCACGAACACCGCCTCGCCCGGCATCTGTCCCGGCCCCAGGCGCGACAACTCCCGGCCGCCGGCGTCGTGGTCGTACTTGACGACGGCGTACTCGGTCAGCTCCGGCCCGGGAAAGGCCACCCCGTACACGAACCGGTTCGCGCTCCCGGTGAACTCCTCGTTGATCGTCGGGAACTCGCTGACCAGCCCGTCCAACGGCTGCTCCGTGGCGCGCCCGGTGACCGGGTCGAGGACCCAGCGGTGGGCGGTGGCGCCGACGACCGGATCGGGCGCGTGGCCGGGCGCCCCGGTCCACCACTTCCAGGACTGCTCCCACCCGGCGCGGTCGTAACGCGGCCCCGTGAGGACGACGCGCCCCCGCTCGTCCTCGTACGCGTTGGCCACGTGCAGCAGCGCCCCGGGCGCCACCTCGTACCACCGCACGACCGCCGGTCCCGAGCGGGGCATCACGCCGATGCGCGGCGGGTGGTCGTCGCTCCAGCGGTACGGGATGCCCGACGGCTCGGCGGGGTCGAAGACCACGGGCAGGTCGAGCCAGACGACGTGCCGCGCGGTGAGCCCGAAGTCGTGCATCAGGGTCGGGCCGGCGCCGGGGACGACCTCGCTGCGCACGATCCGCCCCTGTGCGTCGGCGACGTGGTAGACGAGGTACGGCGGCACCGGGCTGTAGCCGAAGAAGTGCAGTTCACCGGTGGCCGGGTCGGTCTTGGGGTGCGCGGTCATGGCCGTGGTCAGCGCGCCGCCGAAGTCGAAGGCCCCGACCGTGTCGAGCTGGGGCGTCACCTCGTACGGGAGGTTCGCCTCCTGGAGGGCGAGGATGCGGCCGGCGTGCTCGACCACGTGCGTGGCGGCGCTGCTGACCCGCGGGTCGGGGACGCCGTCCGGGCCCTTCTCGGGGACGCCTTCGAGGGCGGGGGTGCGCACCCAGCGGTTGCGGTACCACTCCGCGCGCCCGTCGCGCAGCCGCAGCCCGTGCAGCATGCCACTGCCCCGGAACCAGTGCGTGGGCGTGTGGCCGGGCCTGGGGTTGTGCCCGTTGCGGAAGTACCGGCCGTTCAGCTCGGGCGGCAGGGTGCCGTGCACCGTGAGGCCGTGCGCGGTGACCTCGTCGACCAGCGGCGTGTAGTGCCCGCTGACATACGGCTTGGGCGGCGTGGGGGTGGTGGGGGTGAACATGACGGCTTCCCTTCGCTGTGGGTGTGTGGTTAGTGAGTCACTATTCGGGACGGGGTCGGGTGCTGGTGGTGGCTGGAGGTGGCGCGGGGGTCGGCTGGGCTGGGTCGGCTGCCTGCTCGTGAGCGCGGGATGTGGTGGAGAGTGGTGAAATGGCTGCTAGTCAGGCCGTTTACCGGAGTGGTCGGGCGCGCGTGTGGGGTCTTGCGGGAGTGGGAGGGGTGGCGTGGGTGCGTGCGGTGGTTGAGCGATCCCCGACGTCTCGGACGGCCGTTACGAAGGTCGTGGCGGGCCGGCCACAACAGTAAGAGTAATAAACCACTCACACCTTGCGGGGTCAAGCGTCACCGATGACTGGCGGGTGGAACGCGCGACCTGCCGTGGCGGGTGGGCCTGACATGACTGTGGGACTCGCGCTCAACGCGGCGGACGCCGCCAACCAGGTCGACGCCACCGTGGACCTCGCCAGGGAGGCCGCCGCCGCGGGGCCGCGGTCGGCCTGGTTCGGCCAGACCTTCGGCGCCGACTCGCCCCAACTGGCCGCCATCGTCGGGCGCGAGGTCCCGGAGCTGCGGGTGGGCACCTCGGCTATCCCGGTCTTCGGGCGGCACCCGCTGCCGGCCGCCGGGCAACTCGCCTTCTCCGAACGGATCCCGTCCTACGCGCGGGTGATCGAGCTGTCGGGCGCGCGGCGCGCCGTCGACGTGTCGGTGATCGGCGACGAGTCGGCGCTCGCCGCCGAGGTGCGGCGCTACCGGGACGCGGGCGCGACGGAGGTGGTGTTCTCCGGCACGGAACTCGCGGGCCCGGCCAGCCGCCGCCGCACCTGGGCGGTCCTCGGAGAACTCGCGGGCTGACGGTCCCCGTACGGCTGGCTCCGTGGGACTACCGCGCCGCCGAGGCCCGGTGCGCCAGCCACCACGCGTCGTAGGCCCGGCTGCACCCGAGCCGGTCGTCGTAGGCGGCGATGAGGTGGTGCAGGACCTCGTCGATGTGCTGGTGCGCGATGCTGTGCCGCCGGTAGAGCAGGCGCAGCTCCAGGTGGAGCGGGTCGCCGGCGAGGGCGCGGACGGCGATGGTGCCGGGGCGGTCGGTGCTGGTGCTGAACGCCGGCGCGATGGCCCGCTGGTCGGTGATCAGCTCCAGGACGGTGAACAGGCTGACCGTGCTGTGTCGTTGGTCGAGCGTGACGGCCGCCTCGTGGCAGACCTGCCGCAGGTAGCTGGTCCACAGGGTGTGGCCGGGCGGCTCGTCGACCCAGGGGTGGTCGGCGAGCCGCTCCAGCGGCACCGGGCCGGGGCCCGCGGCGAGCGGGTGGTCGTGGGCGAGGGCGACGAAGACGGGCTCGCTGGCGTGCACCGTCACGCCGGCCACGGGTTCGGGCACGGTGAGTTCTCCGGTCGGCGGTACGTAGACCAGGGCCAGGTCGCACGCCCCGACCGCCAGCCCGTCCACGGCGGTCTGGGCGTTCATGTCCTCGCGGAGTTGGACCTCGGGGCACCACGGCAGGCCGCGCAGCCGGCGGGCGAGCGCGACGTGGGGGTAGCCACAGTGGCCGCCGATGGTGAGCGGCTCCCGTGCCCCGCGCCGCGCGCCCCACGCCTGGGCCCGCTCGCGGATGCCGCTCATGCCCCGCAGCACGCTGTGCGCCTCGGCGAGCACGTCCGCGCCGAACGGGGTGGGCACCGACCCGTGCTTGCTCCGTACGAACAGCGTGTCGCCCACGCACCGTTCGATGCGCTGGAGCAGTTTGGACAGCGCCGGTTGGGACATGCCGAGCTGCCGCGCGGCCAGGGTGAGGCTGCCGGTGTCGCTGATGGCGGCGATGGCGCGCAAGTGTCGGACTTCCAGTTCCACGCGAACCTCCCGTGCGACCGCGACCCGTCTGCCGGGCCCCGGCCCGTGGCCGACGCGGGGCCGGTCAGCCACTGTGCGCGACCGTGGGCCGCGCGGGGTAATCCCAAGTCGCCATCAGGGATGCCTATACGTCCCGCCGACCTCCGCGACCCGCGCGGCCGGGCTCGAATCCCCCGTACGCCGCCGGTCGCCGCTCCCTCGGCGATGCGCGCTGCCACCGCCACGCGGGACGCCCCGACCGGCGGACGACGAGCACCGGGGCGTGACGAGAACCGGCGGACGACGAGCACCGGGGCGTGACGAGAACCGGCGGACGACGAGAGACGGGGCGTAACGAAAGCCGGGGCACGGACCGCGGTGTGCGGTCGCGTGCCCCGGCGGGGGGATTGGGCCCCTGCGCGCTTCTCAGGCGTGGCGCGAGGCGGTGGACGAGGAGACGGACTCGCTGGGGGAGGAGTCCTCGGTGGCGCGGTCGCTGAGATCGCCGAGTGCCTCGGACTGGCTCAGCGCCTTGCCCCAATCGATGCCTGGCAGGTCGCTGTGGACCAGCGGAGCGCCCACAGCCGTGACGGCACCTGCGACCACAGATGCCACGGTGAACAGGTCGAGCATCTTCATGTTCGGACCAACGGCCGATGGCATGGCGAAGTCACGCCCATTTAGCACCCGATAGGACTGGTTTACCCGGGCCGACTTGTCCCCTTCGGTCGCTGTGTCCCACCCGTCTCACTCGCCCCAGCTCGCCGTTGGGTGGCCGGCGACGCGGCGTACGACGCGCAGCAGGTACTCCTCGCGCCGTCGGGAAGTGCACCGGAGAGCGTCCCGCCCGGCAACCGGGTTACGCCCGAGCGGGTGCCCGCCACAGCCGGCCGTCGGGGCCCGGCCGGGTGGACGCCGGGCTGCGGGCCCGACTGGGCGTTTGGCCGGGGCCCGGCCGCGGTACTCGCCGCCCGTGTTCTCCTCTTCGCGCCACTCGCCCGTACGCCGCCCGCGCTCCGGCCCCCGACCCCGGCCGCGCGCCGCGCCCGCCCTCGCGGGCGCGGCACCCCGCCTGTCGGGTGGTGGGCCGCGATGACGGGCGGGCCCGGGGGCGACGGCGAGGGCCGTACCCCGCGCAGCGGAGCGCCGGAGGCACCGTACGCGGCGGCTCCCGCCGCCCCGGCGGCCGACCGGCCCGACCCGCTCGGCGAGGGCGCGCCCGACGCGGCGGACGCCGCCCCCGTCGCCCCGTCCTCACCCGTGCGGGAGGCTTCCTCGTCCGCCTCGCCCGTGCGGGAGGTGCGGCCGACGCGCGTCGTGGTCGTCCCGGAGGGGCCGCTGCTCGTGGACGGGCCGGTCGAGGTGGAGCTGGGCGACGGCCGTGTCGCGTACTCGGACCGCCCGCAGGTGGCGCTGTGTGTATGCCGGCGCAGCCGGTCCTACCCCTGGTGCGACACCAGCCACCGCCGGCGCGGCCCGCACCGGCGGGCCACGCCCACGGACACGGACTGACCGTCACGCCCGCGCTCGTCCGCCGCGCACGGACGCTCCGGAGTCTCGCCGCACGGCCCTCCGCCGCCGCGCTTTCCCTCGCGGGCCGAGCGCCGCGCGGCGCGGCGGTGGGCGCGTGCGACCGGCCGGTGGCCGCTAGCTGCGTTGGTCGCGCGCGCCGGCGGGCGGGAGGGGCCAGCGGAGTGACGAGGCGCCGGCCTGCCAGCGGTCGCGAATCCACGCCGTGAACCGGCCGTCCACGAAGTTCGCCGCCTGGATGCCGAAGACGACGTCGCCGCGCAGCTCGGGCTGCTCGTCGAGCAGCCCGCCGATCACCTCGCGGCGCATGAGCTGCTCGTGCACGGCGTCGGCCTCGACGTGCTCGCTGTAGAAGACGCGGCACGCCTGCGGGGCGTCGAGCCGTTCCAGTACCTGGAGCATTCGGCGCGCGCCGGGCGACGAGGCGATCTCGCCCGCCGCGAAGTGCCCGACCAGCGCGGCCCGGTGGGTGCGGTGCAGGCCCAGGCAGGACATCAGGTTGACCACGGCGAGCGTGCTGCCGGGCACCGCCTCCACGTACCCGCCGTACCGGGCGTCGAGGCCGGCCGCCGCCATCAGGTCGGCGAAGAGCCGGGAGTGCACGCGTTCGGCCCGGCCCGCGCCGAACTCGTCGTACTCGACCGCCACCAGCGCCGCCTTGGCCCGCCCCGTCAGCCGGGGAATCACCCACGCCTGCGGGTCGGACTCCTTGAGCTGGTAGATGGAGCGGTGCGCGAACAGCTCTCGCACCTGCTCCCAGGTGCCCTCGCGGCGCAGTTGGTGGGACAGGCCCGAGCCGTCCACCGGCTCGACGAGCAGCGCCTCCAACTCCGCGTCGAGGTCCGTGCCGCCCGCCACCCCGTCCCGTACCCGGTCCAGGAAGGCGCGCTCCAGCGCCGCGCGCAACCGCAACAGGTCCACCTGCCACTCCCAGTCCGGGTCCACTCCGGCGAAGCCCTGGTAGTGGAGCTCGTAACAGGTGTGCAGCGCGAGCTGGAGGTCGTCGCCGAGCGGGTCGGCGCGGGAGGCCACGCCGAGCGCCGCCGCCACCTGTCCCGGGCACCCCTCGGCCACGGGACCGCGCAGCACGGTCGTCACCAGCTCGGACAGGGCGCCGCAGGCCGCCGGCAGCGGGGCCGCCCGTGGCGCCGGGGCGAGGGGGGAAGCGGCGGCTTTGACGGGGATCATGGGCGTCCTCCAGGGCTGGACAGGTCCGTTCCGAGTGCCCCGGTGCGCCCGGTCCACGCGTACGGGTCACCCGTGCGGGCCCGGCGGGGACCGCGTGTCGGCGCGTGGCCCGCGTGCTCGGGCCACACCTGTCCCCGATCGCCGCGCGTGCCGCGACAGTGTGGGGGCGGCGGGCAATGCTGGGGCGGTGAGCGGCAGCGAGGCCGGACGCGGGAGACGGGTGGAGGCGGACGTGCTGACGGTGGGCGTGGAGGAGGAGTACTTCCTGGTGCATCCGGAGACCCGGGCCGTCGAGCCGGCCGGGCCGCGCGTGCTCGCCCGGGCCGCGGCGGACCTCGGCGACGCGGTCTCGGGCGAGTTCACCGAGTACCAGATCGAGGTGAAGACCGCGCCGTGCGTGACGTCGACCGAGGTGCACCGGGAGCTGACGCGGCTGCGGGCCGCCGTGGCGCGCGCCGCGGCGGCCGAGGGGCTGCGGGTGTGCCCGTCGGGCACGCCGGTGCTCGGCGGCGCGGGTCCGGTCGTCGTCGGCGACCACCCGCGCTATCAGGCCAGCGTGGACCTGTTCCGATCGATGATCGACGACTACGCCATCAACGCGCTGCACGTCCACGTCCACCTGCCCGACCGCGAACTGGCCGCGCTGGTCGGCAACCACCTGCGGCCCTGGCTGCCGCTGCTGGTCGAGATGAGCGCGAACTCCCCCTTCCACGGCGGCCGGGACAGCGGCTACGCGAGCTGGCGCTCCGTGATCCGGGTCCGCTTCCCCTGCCTCGGGCCGCCGCCGTACGTCGATTCCTTCGCCGACTACGAGCGGACCGCGCGGGCCATGGCCACGGCCGGCGCCATGCCCTTCGGCGAGCTGCCGTTCTGGGACGTGCGACCGCACCCGACGCTGCCCACCCTGGAGGTGCGCTGCATGGACGTGCCGGCCGACGCCGCCGACTCCGCGGCCCTGGCCGCGATCGTGCGGGCCCTGGTGGTCACGGCGGCGGCGCGGGTGCGCGCCGGCGACCCGGGCCCGCGCGCGGGCGGTGAGCTGCTGCGCTCGACGTACTGGTACGCGACCCGCGACGGCTGGCCCGGGCTCGGCACGGACGCCGTCACCGGTGACGTGCTGCCCGCCCCCGAACGCGGTCGGCGGCTCCTCGCGCACGTCGGCCCGGCCCTGGACGCGCACGGCGACCGACAGGTGGTCGCGGACTTCCTGGGCCGACTGGAGCGCCACGGCTCCGGGGCCCACCGACAGCGGGCCGCGGCCCGCCGGCCGGGCGGCCTGGCCGCCGTGGTGGACGACCTGGTGGGCGCGGCCCCCGAGGGCGGGCGTTGACCGGGGCGCCGCGCGCGGCGCCAGGTTCACCGAGACGGTCGTACTGACCGGGCGCCTCCTGGGTACCCGTGTGAGCCTGCTAGGGGCGGTGCCACCGCGGAACGGGCGGGGCGACAGCGACCCACTTGGCGGCACTGGAGGAGTCGATGGAGAACACACCGACCGTGCGGAGCCCCGCTCCCACCGCCCCCGCGGCGGCCGGCGGCCCGGGCGACCTGCGACGCGACGGCTACGCCCGCTACCGCCCGGAGGACCTGGGCCTGTCACTGGCCGCGCACGCCGGGGACCTGGCCCAGCTCACCGCGGCCTACGCGGACCTGCCGGCCGACCCGTACGCCCCGACGACGCACCGCTACCGGCGCTACTCGCACGCCGTCTACCTGCCCTGGACGCGGCAGCTCTCGTTCGCGCCCGGCGCCCCGGACGCCACGTACGGCACGGTCACCGAGTACTGGCAGGACGGCCACAACCCGGAGTACCCGGACCTGCGGCGCCGGCTGCCCGACATCCCCACCGCCCTGCAGGCCAACGCGCTGCTGCTGCACCTCATCCACGCCGACCTCGCGCAGGTCGAGTGGGTGGCGGACCTGCGCCGGGTGCCGCTGTACGTCGGCGTGCACCTGATCAAGCTGGCGGTCACGGACCGGAGCCAGGTCGCCGTCTCGTCCCCGGACTGCCTGCACCAGGACGGTGGCTCCCGGGCCACGTTCACCTTCGCCCACCTGGTCAGTTGCGCCAACGTGGCCGGCGGCGAGAACGTCATCGCCCGCCCCGAGTGCGCCGGCAACCGCCCCGAAGAGGTGCCGCCCGAGGCCCTGCACGAACGTTTCACGCTGCGCGAACCGCTGGACGGCTACGCCGTGCACGACCACCGGGTCAGCCACTACGTCGCCCCCGTCCGGCTCGGTGCCGATCCGGGCCACGGCGATCGCCGCATCCTCATCATCGGCCTGGCCCCCTACGCGCCACGGCTGTGAGCCCACGGCGCATCCCGATCAGTGGCAGCACCGGCCGCGCGGGCGGTGCACGACGTAAGGAACGACAGGTGGGCACGGTGTTGGTGAAGGCATGGGGCGTGTACGGGCCGCAGGGGGACTCGCTGCTGTTGCAAGAGGCGTTGCACCGCGCGTCCGTGCCCAGTGGCGCGCACGCGTTGGACGTGTGCACCGGCACCGGGCTTATCGCGCTGACGGCGGCCAGACTGGGCGCGGTGCGCGTGCGCGCCGTGGACACCTGCTACCGCGCCGTGCTGACGGCCCGCTGCAACGCGTGGCTGAACAGGCTGCCCGTCCACGTCGAGCACGGCGACTTCCGCTCCTGCCTGACGCACCGCCAGCGCTACGACGTGATCACGGCCAACCCGCCGTACGTCCCCTGCCCCGTGGACGCCGACCACGAGCGGGGGCGGGCCCGGGCCTGGAACGCGGGCCTGGACGGCCGGCGGTACCTGGACCAACTCTGCGCCATGGCACCGCACCTGCTGACCCCGGAGGGCATGCTGCTCATCGTCCACTCCGCGCTGTGCGGTCCCGAGCAGACCCTCGGCCTGCTCGGTCAGGCCGGCCTCAAGGCGTCCATCGTGGCCCGCCGCCACCAGCCCTTCGGCCCCGTGCTGCGCGCCCGCGCCGAGTGGCTCACCGAGCGCGGGCTGATCGAGCGCGGCCAGCGGGAGGAGGAGTTGGTGGTCATCCGCGCCGACCGGGTGCCGCCCGCGCCCGCTCCCCACCCCACCGGGGGCGCACGGGAGCACTCGGGCGCGCCCTGAACCCCGGCGGGCTCCGACCGGCCGCCTAGGCTGTTCGATATGAGCCTGCCAGCCAACCCGCCAGCGGCACACCCCGCCGCCCCCGCGGCAGCACACCCCGCCGCCCCCGCGGCAGCACACCCCGCCGCCCCCGCGGCTATCCCTCTCGATCTCAGCGGACGCACCGCGCTGGTCACCGGCGCGGCCAGCGGCATCGGTCGCGCCTGCGCGCTGCGGCTGGCCGCAGCCGGCGCGCGGGTCCGCGCGGTGGACCGGGACGCCGACGGCCTCGCCGCCCTGCACGCCGCCGCCACGCAGACCGGGACCGGGGCTGAGTCCGGGGCCGGGGCCGAGAAGGCGGCCGGGGCCGGGCCGCTGGCCGGGGAGCTTCAGCCCCACCCGCTCGACCTCACCGACCTCGACGCGGCCGAGCGGGCGGCCGACGGCGTCGACGTGCTGGTCAACAACGCCGGCCTGCAACTCGTGCGCCCGCTCCACGAGTTCCCGCCCGAGGACTTCGCGACCATGCTGACGGTCATGCTGACCGCCCCCTTCCGGCTGATCAGGGGCGCCCTGCCGCACATGTACGCCCAGGGCTGGGGTCGCGTCGTCAACATCTCGTCCGTCCACGGCCTGCGGGCCTCCGCCTACAAGTCCGCCTACGTGGCGGCCAAACACGGCCTGGAGGGCCTGTCGAAGGTCACCGCACTCGAAGGCGCGCCGCACGGCGTCACCTCCAACTGCGTCAACCCCGGCTACGTGCGCACGCCGCTGGTGGAGCGGCAGGTCGCCGACCAGGCCGCGACCCACGGCATCCCGGCCGACCGCGTGGTGACCGACGTGCTGCTCACGCGCCCCGCCATCAAGCGCATGGTGGAGCCCGCCGAGGTCGCCGAGGCCGTGGCGTACCTGTGTGCCCCGCAGTCCTCGATGATCACCGGCACCTCGCTCTCACTCGACGGGGGTTGGACGGCGAGCTGAGGGCACGCCAGCGCCCCGCGCGCGCCGGCACGAGCGCCCGCGCGCGGACGGGGCGCGGAGGAGGCCGGCGGCGGCGCGGGGGAGTGGCACCGGCCGCTCTCGCGTCGTACGAGAGGCTCCCGGCCCGGCGGGTACGGCCACCCGCCGGCCGGAACGCCGGCCACCCTCGCGCGGGCCGGCGGGTTACGACTCGGCGGCCTGCGGTTCGGCGTTCCGCGGCTCGACGTCCGGCGATGCGGCTTCCTGCGACGCGGCGTCCCGCGATGTGGCGGCCACGGGCTCGGTGGGCGCTTCGGGAAGTCCGAGGATGCGTCGGGCGCTGAGCACCATCGTGGTGCGCAGCGCGAGTTCCTCCGGCTTCGTGTGCTCGCGACTGAAGAGCATGTAGCAGTTGCGCTCGACCATCCAGTGCGCCGCCACGGCCAGCGCCCGCGCGTCCCCGCCCGGTTTGACCAGCCCGCGGGCGCGGTCGCGTTCGAGCATGGCGGCCAGCTCGTCAGCGCCCGCCTCCAGCACGTCCCGCCACGCTATGCGCGCCTCCAGGTCCCGGCCCACGTAGTCGATCGCGGCACAGAACAGGGAGCCGTGCTCCACCCAGGTGTCGAGAACGTTGTTGATCAGCCCCTCGAGCGAGGCTTCCAACGTGATGTCCTCGTTGCCCGCGGCGGCTGCCGCGGTCGACAGCATGCTGCCCATCACGCGCTGCACGGCGGCGTCGATGATGGCCTGCTTGCTGTCGAAGTAGAAGTACACCGAGGGGCGGGACAGGCCCGCGCCCTTGGCGATCTCCTCGATGGTGATCTTCCTCGCCGGTCGGTCGCGCAAGAGGCGGACGACGCTGTCGAGGATGGCTGCCTCCCTGCGGTCCCCCCGGCTCAGGCGGGGGCGCCTGCGCCCCCGGACCCCGGCCGAGGGAGGCAGCGTTCTGTGCGCTGCTTCGTCCCCGTTGTCGTCCATGCGGCTCACCGTAGCTGTTCGAATGGCGCGTAACGCAGTTTCGACAAAACTCAACACGGCGTTGAGTTTTGCCCCACTGGCATGTGATGCTCGTAGGCAGAGGCGGTGGTGTCGGGGGAAGCACGCAAACGGGGGGCTCGCCGCCGCCTCTTCCAACTCGCGCTGCCCTGAGACCGTTTGGTCTCGGGGAGGCGCCCCGCGTGGAGTCGACGCGACGCGTCGGTGACTTTGGCGAACGGGGGGTCGGCGGGGGATTCTCCCGCGTCGGCACGGCCGTTGAGTCACCAGACGCCCATCGCCGAGACGACGCGCCGGAACGTCGGTGCGAGTTGGCCGCGCTGGTGGCTGGAGCGGTACGGGGGAGGCGCCGACGGGGGTCGGCCCTTCACGCTCCGGCCACATGGCGTCGGGTTCGGACGACGGGACCGCGGAGCCGGTCGCGCGCGGCGTCGGGGGACGCGAGCGCGGCGGCCACTCCGGTGCCGCGCGGGGCTCGTGCCCCGGCTCCCCGGTCCCGTCCCCTCCCCGTTGCCTACGTCACTACCTGCGCCGATACCTGTGTCGGTGCGCGAATCGAAGCTGAGCTTGTCCCTAGAATCGCCCGATGCACATATCCAGCGAGCACGCCTGCGGGGTGGACCGGTGAACAGCCACGACGTCACCGACGAACAGTGGGAGGGGCTCGCCGAAGTCGTCCCGCTGCGAAGCAACAACGCCTGGCCGTCCTGGCCGCACCACCGGGCCCTGCCCGAGGACGAGGCCGAACAGGACCAGCGCCAGTTCGTCGTCATCCGCGTACAGACCTTCGCCGACGCGCGCGAGGTCGCCGAGTACCTGATGGCCCAGATCCCCGTCCTCCTCGACCTCACCAGCGCCGAGGCCGACGTGGCCAAGCGCATCCTCGACTTCTCCAGCGGAGTCGTCTTCGGCCTCGGCAGCGGCATGCACCGGGTCGACACCAACGTGTTCCTGCTCGCCCCCCTCGGCACCGAGGTGGACGAACCCGAACTGCGCCCCGCTTTCACGACCGTGACGGGCGCTTCCGTCCCCCGATCGTAGGAACGCGACGACGAGCAAACGGTTCGGCGAAACGCGGCGGCGATACCTTCCGCGCCATGAACGCATCAGGCCAGCGGCCCGCCGTATCCGAACTGAGGCTCTCGGCCTACAAGACGCACCGGCGCGCGGTCTTCCCGCTGGGTCCGGTGACGCTGTTCACCGGACCCAGCGGCAGCGGCAAGACCAGCGCCCTGGAGGCGTACGCGGCCCTGGCCCGACTCGCGGCCGGCGAACCACTGGCCGACGTCTTCCCCGACCCCGCCGGCTGCGTACCCCACCAGGCCCGCCCCGACAGCCAGGGACGACGCGGCTTCCGCATCGGCTGCACCGTCGACGGCCCGGTCGGCCCCGTCCACCTCGACATCGCCGTCCAGGCCGAGCCCGAACTGCGGATCGTCGGCGAGCGCATGACCGGCGCCGGTGAGGTCCTCCTGGAGACGGCGCTGCGCGACCCGGGCCGCCGCACCGTGCAGGCGGCCTGGTACACCGCCGGAGCCGTGCCCGTCACCCGCGCCCCGCTCCCCGACGACCGACTGGCCACCGCGCTGCTGCCGCTGCGCGTCGCCGGCAAGACCGCGGGCCAGCGGCTCGCCCTCGCCGCGGCCGAACAGGTCGTCGTCGCGCTGCGCTCCGTCTTCCCCTGCGACCCACGGCCCGAGGCCATGCGCGGCCCCGCCATGCGCTCCGACGGCCACCTCCGCAGCGCCTGCGACAACCTCGCCGCCGTCCTCTACCGCACCCGCAAGGAGTGCGGCACCCGGCACGCGGCCCTGGTCGCCGCCGTACGCGACGGCTGCGCCGGGCCGGCCGTCACGGAGCTGACCGTCGAGGGCGCGGCCGGGCGCGACCACGCCCCGGACACCCCCGCCCCCGTGGCCACCGGCGGCAACCGACGCGGCGGCACCGCCGTCCGCGCCCCCGCCGACGAGCAGGCCCAGGCGTCGGAGCGGCGCGCCACGACACCGGCCCCACGCGGCCCGATGGGCGCGGGCAGCGCGCCACGCGGGCGCTCCGGCGCCGGGGTGCGCGCCGTGCTCGGACTCGGCGAGTTCGGACAGATGCCGGTGGACCGGCTCGGCGACGGCGAACTGCGCTACCTGGGCCTCGCACTCGTGCTGCTCACCGGCCCCGGAGTGCTGGACGTGGACCCGGTGGCCGACGTGCTGCCCGCCCTGCAGACGCTGACGGTGCTCGCCGACGGCTTCGACCGGTGCCTGGACCGACGCCAGGCCCGCCTGCTGCTCGAACTGGCTGGCCGCATGTGCGAACGGGGCCACATCCGGCTGGTGGGCACCGTGCGCGAGGTGCCCGTCGCGCCGCCGACGCGCGAGGGCGACGGCCACCACGCGGGCCCGGGCGGCGACCACCGCCGCGACGGCCTCGCGGCCCCGCGCGCGTCGGCCCGCGCCGGCGCGCCGGCCGACGACAGGAGGGGGCCGGTCGGCGCCCCGGGGCGGCCCGTCACCCAGGAGGGCGACTTCGGGGTCCCCGGGCTGGCGGTGGTAGACCTGGGGCGTGACCAAGGCTCCCGAACCCGCCCCTGACCTGCCCGCCCTCCAGCGACGGCTCGCCGACTTCGCGGCGGCGCGCGACTGGCAGCGCTTCCACACACCGAAGAACCTGGCCTCGGCGCTGAGCGTCGAAGCGGCCGAACTCGTGGAGATCTTCCAGTGGCTGACGCCGGAACAGTCGGCCGCCGTGATGGCCGACCCCACGACGTCGGCGCGCGTCGAGGACGAGGTGGCCGACGTGCTCGCCTACCTGTTGCAGTTCTGCCTGGTGCTGGACATCGACCCGCTGCGGGCCCTCTCCGCCAAGATCGACCGCAATGAACTACGCTTCCCGGCCCGGCGAGCGGCGCCTCCCACCAACAAAGATCATCACTCTCTGTAGTGAGAAAGTTATCCACAGCGTAACTGTTGTCCACAGATTCCTGAATTCCCCTAGCTTTCCCGCCTGATGTTCATCACTCTGGGTAGCGGATAGATAACCCACACGGCACGGGCGAAGAGGGGCGTGGGACATGGAGGCGATGCGGCTCATCGAGGCCACCCGACTGGCTTTGACGCGGGCTGACGCCGTGCAGGACGTCGTCGTCGAGGCATGGCAGGCACAGGCGCTCGCTGAGGTCATCGGAAGCTACTTCGCGGGCAGCGCCTCACCCACGGCGCGCTGGGAAGCACAGGGCCTCAGCGAGGCGGGCGGCCGAGCATGCGGCGCACTGGGGCGCCCCGCTCTCAACCACCCCACGCTGCGCACCGGGGCGATACGCGCCGTGCAGTTGACGGAAGTGCGCGACCCCCGGCGCGTGCTCCTCGCGCTGGGGGTGTTGCTCGGCGACGTCGGCATAGCCCTGGTGGAGGTGGCCTGCGTGGCGGAAGAGGGCCTGTACTGGCAGTGCGTGGAGGCCGTGGACGCCGCGGACGAGTCCAGAGACCGCGTCTTCGGCATGCTCCGGGAACTCACGGCCTACCGGGAAGGCGGCGCCGCCTGACCGGCGACCGCCACCCCACCCCCGCCCGCGCCGCCCGTGGCCTTCCCCGCATTCCCTTGCCCTCGATCCCTTCCACCAGCCGCGCCCAGGGAGCCAGTGAGCCGTACGTCGCCGCTCGCCTGCGGCTCGGGCCACCGGCAGCAGACCCACCACCGCCCCAGACCACCACCGCTCCAGACCACCACCGGCCCAGATCATCACCCACCCCGACGAGCGACCGCCGCCCCCCGACACAGCAGCCGCCGACCACACGCCCGGCGCCCACCACCCGCGAACCCGCGGGCCCGCGAACCCGCCGCCGCGACCGCGCGCGACACCGACCGCCCGGCCACGGGCCGGCGGATCGCGGGGGCTGACACGGGCTGGGGGCACGTCGGCGCCATGCCCCGAAGCAGGCAGGATGGAGCCCATGGACCTACGCATCTTCACCGAGCCCCAGCAGGGGGCCAGCTACGACACCCTTCTCACCGTTGCCAAGGCCACCGAAGACCTGGGCTTCGACGCCTTCTTCCGCTCCGACCACTACCTGCGCATGGGCAGCGTCGACGGCCTGCCGGGCCCCACCGACGCCTGGATCACCCTGGCCGGTCTCGCCCGTGAGACCAGCCGCATCCGTCTCGGCACCCTGATGACCGCGGGCACCTTCCGACTCCCCGGCGTGCTGGCCATCCAGGTCGCCCAGGTGGACCAGATGTCCGGCGGACGGGTCGAGCTCGGCCTCGGCTCCGGATGGTTCGAAGAGGAACACCGCGCCTACGGCATCCCCTTCCCCAAGGAGAAGTTCGCGCGCCTTGAGGAGCAACTGGAGATCGTCACCGGCCTGTGGAACACGCCCCTCGGCCAGACGTACACCCACAACGGAACGCACTACCAGCTCACCGACTCGCCCGCCCTCCCCAAGCCCACCCAGTCGAAGGTGCCGGTCCTCATCGGTGGCCACGGGGCGGTGCGCACCCCGCGCCTGGCCGCGCGGTACGCCGACGAGTTCAACATCCCCTTCGCCTCCGTCGAGGACAGCGACCGGCAGTTCGGCCGCGTGCGGGCGGCGGCCGAGGCGGCCGGCCGCAAGGCCGACGACCTGGTGTACTCCAACGCCCTGGTGGCCTGCGTCGGCAAGGACGACAGCGAGGTGGCCCGGCGCGCCGCGGCCATCGGCCGGGACGTGACCGAACTCAAGGCGAACGGCCTGGCCGGCTCGCCGGCCGAGGTGGTGGACAAGATCGGCCAGTACGCGGCGATCGGCGCGTCCCGGATCTACTTCCAGATCCTCGACCTCGACGACCTCGACCACCTGGAGCTGATCTCCTCCCAGGTGCAGTCGCAACTCGGCTGAGGAACGCGCCATGACATCCGCCGCCGAGCCGCCCCCCGAAGGGACACCACCCAAGCCCCCGCCCCCGCCCGAGGGCCCTGGCCTCCCGCTGGCCGAGGCGCTGGCACGCGGGACGGTCGTGCTCGACGGCGGCCTCTCCAACCAGTTGGAGGCCCAGGGCTGCGACCTGTCGGACGACCTGTGGTCGGCGCGACTCCTCGCGGACGACCCGGCGCAGATCGAGGCCGCGCACGCGGCGTACGTCAGGGCGGGCGCCCAGGTCCTGATCACCTCCAGCTACCAGGCCAGCTACGAGGGGTTCGCCCGCCGGGACCTGGGCCGGCGCCAGGTGGACGAGCTGTTGCGCCGCAGCGTCCACCTGGCCCGCCGGGCGGCGGCCCAGAACGAGGCGGCAGGACGGGCGGACCCGACAGTGGGGGAGGTGTCCGGCGGAGGCGGGGACGGCGGCATAGGCGCGGCACACGCCCTGGTGGGACGCGAACCCGAGCGGTCGAGCGAGCATCAGGCAGCGCCCGGAGAGTTCGCTGCCGCACGGGAGGGCACGGTGTGGGTGGCGGGCTCCGTCGGCCCGTACGGGGCGATGCTCGCCGACGGCAGCGAGTACCGGGGCGGGTACGGGCTGAGCGTGCGAGAACTCATGGGCTACCACCGCCCGCGCGTCGCGGCGCTGGCCACGGCGCGACCGGACGTGCTGGCACTGGAGACGGTGCCGGACATCGACGAGGCGGAGGCGATGCTCTGGGCAGCCGAGGACTGCGGGGTTCCGGTGTGGCTCTCGTACAGCATCCGGGGCCACCTCACCCGAGCTGGCCAACCACTGGAACGGGCGTTCGCGCTCGCGGCGGACAACGAGCAGGTCATCGCGGTCGGGGTGAACTGCTGCACGCCGGCCGACGCGGACGGTGCGGTGCGACTGGCGGGGCTGGTCACCGGCAAACCGGTGGTCGTCTACCCGAACAGCGGCGAGGACTGGGACGCGACGGCGAGGGACTGGCGAGGCCGCAGCACCTTCGACCCGGCGCGGGTCGCGGCATGGCGGTCCGAGGGAGCCCGACTCGTCGGCGGCTGCTGCCGAGTGGGCCCGGACCAGATCGCCGACCTGGCGGCGGAAATTCGGGGGTGAGGGGCGAGGGGGAGGGGAGGGGGCGGGGGAGCCCCCCCCACCCGGTGGCCCGCAGCGAGCGGACCCGGCAACGCACCCGCGACAGCGGCCAGAGCCCCCATCCCCCCAGCCCCCCCAGCCCCCCGGCCTCGGGAAATCGGTGGGAGCGTGGCGGGTGGGCGGGCGATACTCGGGCGTGTGTTCTTAACCCTCACCACGACCGGTGATACCGAGCAGCCCGCGACCGACCTCGGGTTCCTGTTGCACAAGCATCCCGAGAAGGTGCAACGCTTCACCACCTCGCACGGGGTGGCGCACGTCTTCTACCCGGAGGCGTCGCCCGAGCGGTGCACGGCCGCGCTGTTGCTGGAGGTGGACACGGTGGCCCTGGTGCGCGGCGGCCGGGGGAAGCGCCCCGGCAGGGGTGCCGGCGCCGCGACCGCGATGCCGCTCGGCCAGTACGTCAACGACCGCCCGTACGCGGCCTCCTCGTTGCTCGCCGTGGCGTTGCGCGCGGTGTTCTCCAGTGCGCTCCAGGGGCGCTGCGCGGCGCGGCCCGAGTTGGTGGAGCGGCCGTTGCCGTTGCGGGTCGAGGTGCCGGCGTTGCCGTCGGAGGGCGGGGCCGAGCTGGTGGAGCGCATGTTCGCGCCGCTGGGTTGGCAGGTGCGGGCGACGCCGGTGGCGTTGGACGAGCGCTTCCCCGAGTGGGGTGCGGCGCGCTACGTGCGGCTGGTGCTGACGGGCGAGGCACGGCTCGCGGACGCGTTGCGGCAGCTCTACGTGTTGTTGCCGGTGCTCGATGACGCCAAGCACTACTGGGTCGCGCCCGACGAGGTGGAGAAGCTGCTGCGGTCTGGGGAGGGGTGGCTCGCGGGCCACCCGGAGCAGGAGTTGATCGCCCACCGGTATCTGGCCCGGAGCCGCGCGCTGACCCGGGACGCGTTGGAGCGGCTCGAACTGGCCCGGCTCGCCGCCGCGGACGACACCCCGCCCGAGAGCGTGGACAATGCCGTGGACGAGCGCGCCGACACCACGCAGGCGCCGAGCCCGTTGGCCGTGCGGCGCCGTGAGGCGATCGTGACCGTACTGCGCGAGGTGGGGGCCGCGCGGGTGCTCGACCTCGGCTGTGGCCAGGGGCAACTCCTGGCCGAGCTCATGGGCGACGCGCGCTTCACGGAACTGGTGGGCGTCGACGTCTCGCAGCGCGCGCTGGGTTCGGCGGCGCGGCGGCTGCGCCTCGACCAGCTTTCGGAGCGCCAGGCGGCTCGTGTCAGGCTGATGCAGGGCTCGTTGGCGTACACCGACGGCAGGTTGCGGGGGTATGACGCGGCGGTGCTCAGCGAGGTGGTGGAGCACGTCGATCCGCCGCGGTTGCCGGCGTTGGCGCACGCCGTGTTCGGGGCGGCGCGCCCCCGTACGGTGGTGATCACGACGCCGAACGCGGAGTACAACGTGCGGTGGAGCGGGTTGGCGGCGGGGCAGATGCGCCACGCCGACCACCGCTTCGAGTGGTCCCGCCAGGAGTTCGGCGCCTGGGCCGAGGGGGTGGCGCGCCGGTACGGCTACGGCGTGGAGTTCCGGCCCGTCGGTCCGGACGACCCCGAGGTGGGCCCCCCGACCCAGCTCGCGCTGTTCACGCTGAACCCGCCCGCCACGGCCCCGACCGCGGCCGGTGACCGGGCCGAGGTCGGGGCCGCGTCCGTCACCACGACCGGCACCGGCGCCACGACCGACGCCGAAACTGGCACTGGCCCTGGCACCGCCACCGCCTCCGACGCTGACCAGGAAGTTGTCACTGTGACCGTGCCGCGCGATGAGGTGACCGCATGACCGACGAGACGACCGACGAGACGACCGACGAGACGACCGACGAGCGGGTTCTCGCCGTGCCCGACCTCGCCCTCGTGGTGCTGGTCGGGGCCACCGGTTCGGGCAAGTCGACCTTTGCCGCGCGGCACTTCAAGCCGACCGAGGTGATCTCGTCGGACGTGTGTCGCGGGCTGGTCAGCGACGACGAGAACGACCAGGGGGCCAGCGCCGACGCGTTCGAGTTGCTGCACTTCATCGCGGGCAAGCGGCTCGCGGCCGGGCGGCTGACCGTGGTGGACGCCACCAACGTGCAGTCGGACAGCAGGAAGCAACTGATCGCGCTGGCGCGGCAGTACGACGTGCTGCCGGTCGCGATCGTGCTCGACGTGCCGGAGGGGGTGTGCGCCGAGCGCAACGCGGCGCGGCCCGACCGCGCCGCGCTGCCCCGGCACGTGATCCAGCGCCACCGGCGTGAGTTGCAGCGCTCGCTGCGCCACCTGGAGCGCGAGGGTTTCCGTACGGTGCACGTACTGCGCGGCGTGGCGGAGGTGGAGGCCGCCACCGTCACGCGGGAGCGGCGCTACAACGACCTGCGGCACCTGAGCGGCCCGTTCGACATCATCGGCGACGTGCACGGCTGTCGCGGCGAGTTGGAGAGCCTGCTCGGCGACCTCGGGTACGAGCTGCGCCGGGACGAGGAGGGGCGCGCGGTGGGGGCGGCGCACCCGCAGGGGCGTACGGCCGTCTTCGTCGGCGACCTCGTCGACCGTGGCCCGGACAGTCCGGGCGTGCTGCGCCTGGTCATGGGCATGGTGGCGGACGGGTCGGCCCTGTGCGTGCCCGGCAACCACGAGAACAAGCTGGGCCGCTACCTCGCGGGCACCACCGTCAAGCTCGCGCACGGCCTGCCGGAGACGATCGAGCAGTTGGAGCGCGAGGACGCCCGCGATCCCGACTTCCGGGCCCGGGTCGCGGCGTTCATCCGTTCGCTGGTCAGCCACTACGTGTTGGACGGCGGCGCGCTGGTGGTCGCGCACGCCGGGCTGCTGGAGAAGTACCACGGCCGCCAGTCGGGCCGGGTCCGCTCGTTCGCGTTGTACGGGGAGACGACGGGCGAGACCGACGCGTTCGGGCTGCCGGTGCGTTACCCGTGGGCCGAGGACTACCGGGGCCGGGCCGCGGTGGTCTACGGGCACACTCCCGTGCCGCGGGCGACCTGGCTGAACAACACCATCTGCCTCGACACGGGGTGCGTCTTCGGTGGCGCGCTGACCGCGCTGCGCTGGCCGGAGCGGGAACTGGTGAGCACGCCGGCCGAGAAGGTCTGGTACGAGCCGGTCAAGCCGCTGGTCAGCGAGGCCCCGGGGGGCACGGACGGCAGGCCGCTGGACCTGAACGACGTCGCCGGCCGGCGGGTGGTGGAGACGCGGGAGCTGGGCCGGGTCGCGGTGAAGGAGGAGAACGCGGCGGCGGCGCTCGAGGTGATGAGCCGGTTCGCCGTGGACCCGAGCCTGTTGGCCTACCTGCCGCCGACGATGGCCCCGTGCCCGACGTCGTCGCGGGAGGGCTACCTGGAGCATCCGGCCGAGGCGTTCGCCGCCTACCGGGCCGACGGCGTGCGGCAGGTGGTGTGCCAGGAGAAGCACATGGGCTCGCGGGCGGTGGCCCTGGTGTGCCGGGACGCGGGCGTGGCCCGCGAGCGCTTCGGCGCGACGACCGCCGAGGTCAGGGGCGTGCTGCACACGCGCACCGGGCGGCCGTTCTTCGCCGATCCGGCGCTGACCGACCGGGTGCTGGGCCGGCTGGCCGAGGCCGTCGACGGCGCCGGTCTGTGGGCGGAGCTGGACACGGACTGGCTGCTCGTCGACGCCGAGCTGATGCCGTGGTCGCTGAAGGCCGAGGGGCTGCTGCGCGGCCAGTACGCGGCCGTCGGGGCGGCGTCGCGGGCCGTGTTCCCCGGCGTGGTCGACGCCCTGGAGGCG
Source organism: Streptomyces sp. MGP-BFMKR1 (assembly GCF_057766585.1). Taxonomy (NCBI): domain Bacteria; kingdom Bacillati; phylum Actinomycetota; class Actinomycetes; order Kitasatosporales; family Streptomycetaceae; genus Streptomyces; species Streptomyces sp. MGP-BFMKR1. The sequence continues at coordinate 1,853,411 of NZ_CM173408.1, read as the reverse complement.
GCGGCCGGGCGCGGCCTTGAGGTGACCGAACTGCTGGCGCGGCAGCGGGAGCGCGCGGCCGACGCCGAGGCGTTCACCGAGGCGTACCGGCGCTACTGCTGGCGCGTGGGCGACTCGCCGGAAGACCGCGCGGGCCGGTCGGCGGGCCAACTCGCCGGTCGGCCGGCCGGTGGGCCCGCGGGTGGCGTGCTGGACGCGCCCGCGCCGGGCGCCGACGGGCGCGAGGGCCTGGGCGGCATCCGGTTGGCACCGTTCCAGTTGCTGGCCGGGCAGGGGCGCAATCTCGCCCTGCTCCCGCACGACGACCAACTGGCCCTGATCGACCGGCTCGTCGCGGCCGAGGCCGATCTCCTGGCGGCGGCCGGGGGCGCGAACGCGGGCGGGGCGGCGGCCGGGGCCGAGGTCGGGGACGCGCGCGGCGTCGCCGCCCCCGGCCGCGGTCACGGGCTGCTCGCGTCCACGCGCCGGCTCTACGTCGACACCGAGGACGAGGCGTCGGTGGCGGCCGGCATCCAGTGGTGGCTGGATCTGACGGCCGCCGGTGGTGAGGGCATGGTGGTCAAGCCGGTGCGGGCGGGCGCGCGGACCGCGGGCGGCAAGCTCGTACAGCCCGGCCTCAAGTGCCGGGGGCCGGAGTACCTGCGCCTGGTGTACGGCCCGGAGTACGCGCGCCCGGAGAACCTGGAGCGGCTGCGCGAGCGGCACCTGCCGCACAAGCGTTCGCTGGCGCTGCGCGAGTACGCGCTCGGCCTCGAGGGCCTGGAGCGGCTGGCGGGCGCGGAGCCGCTGTGGCGGGTGCACGAGGCCGTGTTCGCGGTCCTGGCCCTGGAGTCGGAGCCCGTCGACCCCAGGCTGTGACCCCGGTTGAGCGCCCGGTCGCGGCTCCGCTCCGGGCGCGGCCTCCGGCCGTGTCACCTGGCCCCCGCCTCTCGGGCCCGTACGCGACGGCCATGGCGTACGGGCCGCGCCCCGGTCGTGACACCGGTTCCCGGCGACGGGCGGGCGGTGGTGGCGTCAGCGGCCGGCTGCCGCCGGTCGCTGACGCCACCCGGCTGGTGGCCGCCGGTGGCTGGGGCGGTCGGGGGGCGCGGGGTGGCGTGCGGGGCGAGGCGTACGGGTTTCCGACACCTGTCGGCAAGTGCGCCGCGCCCGGTGTCGCCGGCTGTCCGGGCTGGCGGGGGCGTCGGGCCGGCGGTGTGGGGCCGGGCGGTCCCCGTGGCGGTGCCGCACCGCTCCTCGGGGTGGCGGCGCGGTGGTTTCCGGCCCGCTGACGGGTGCGCGCCGGCGGCGCGCGGCGCGCGCGGACGGCGTCGCGACCGATGTGCACGGGGCCGGCTTGGGGTGAGGATAGGTGCATGGGATTCCATGTCGACTCCGAGGCCGGGCGGCTCCGTCGCGTCATCTTGCACCGTCCCGACCTGGAGCTGAAGCGACTCACACCGACCAACAAGGACGCGCTCCTCTTCGATGACGTGCTGTGGGTGCGCCGGGCCCGGCAGGAGCACGACGGGTTCGCGGACGTGTTGCGCGACCGGGGCGTGGAGGTGCACCTCTTCGGCGACCTGTTGGCCGAGAGCCTCGCGCTGCCCGAGGCCCGCGCCCTGGTCCTCGACCGGGTCTTCGACGAGAAGGAGTACGGCCCGCTGGCCACCGATCACCTGCGGGCCGCCTTCGACGAGTTGTCCGCGCCCGAGCTGGCCCAGGCCCTGGTCGGCGGGGAGACCAAGCGGGAGTTCCTGGAGCGGCGCCCGGAGCCGGTCTCGGTGCGCTTCCACGCGATGGAGCCGGACGACTTCGTCGTCCATCCGCTGCCCAACCACCTGTTCACGCGCGACGCTTCGGCCTGGGTGTACGACGGGGTGTCCATCAACGCGATGCGCTGGCCGGCGCGTTGGCACGAGACCGTGCACTACGAGGCCGTCTACCGGCACCACCCGCTCTTCGCCGACCAGGACTTCCACGTGTGGTCGGAGGGGCAGGCGGCGTACCCCTCCACCATCGAGGGCGGCGACGTGCTGGTGATCGGCAACGGCGCGGTGCTGATCGGGATGAGCGAGCGGACCACGCCGCAGGCGGTGGAGATGCTGGCGCGCGGCCTGTTCGCGGCGGGCTCGGCGCGCACGATCGTGGCTCTGGACATGCCGAAGGGGCGCGCGTTCATGCACCTGGACACGGTGATGACCATGGTGGACGGCGACACCTTCACGCAGTACGCGGGACTGGGGATGCTGCGCTCGTACACGATCGAGCCGGGCGCGGAGGAGAACGACCTCAAGGTCACCGACCACCCGCCCGAGCACATGCACCGGGCCATAGCCGCCGCGCTGGGCCTCGACGCGATCCGGGTGCTGACCGCGACCCAGGACGTGCACGCGGCGGAGCGGGAGCAGTGGGACGACGGGTGCAACGTGCTGGCCGTCGAGCCGGGCGTGGTGGTGGCGTACGAGCGCAACGCCACCACCAACACCTACCTGCGCAAGCGCGGCATCGAGGTGATCACCATCCCGGGCAGCGAGCTGGGCCGTGGCCGGGGCGGGCCACGCTGCATGAGCTGTCCGGTGGAGCGCGACGCGGTGTGAGCGGGGCTCGGCGTGAGCGTGGCGCGGCGTGAGCGGGGCACGGCGTGAGCCCGGCCGGGGCTCCGCGTGGTCGGCCGGCGCGCATCCGGTCAGGCCGGCACCCGGTCGGACCAGTCGGGCCGGCCATGGGTCGGGCGGGCGGCCACGGGCCCCGGCTCGTGGGCGCTGTGTCCGGGCCCGAGCCGAGCGCGGGGGAGTGAGGGGAAACGAGGGGCGGGGGGACGCGGACCCGGGACACGACAGGGCGGGACGCGAGGGAAGGGAACGCGGCCGGAGTCGGAGGCGGGGAGAGGCGGGGATATGACGTGGCGCGGCCGGCCGGGCATCCTGAGCGTGGGCGCGGAGGTGCCGGGGCTCGGCGGCGGGCACGGCGCGGCCGGACGGGGCGCGGACCGCGGTTGCATATAAATGTTGCTGCTCGTATATGCTTCCGAAGTTCCCGAACGCTGTGACCTAGGAGCCTGCCATGGCGAGCGACCTCTTCGGCCGTCACTTCCTCAAGGAGCTGGACTTCACCGCGGATGAGTTCGTGCGCCTGGTGGAGCTGGCCGCCGAGCTGAAGGCCGCCAAGCGAGCCGGCGCCGAGGTGCGGCGACTGGCCGGTAAGAACGTGGCGCTGATATTCGAGAAGACCTCGACCCGTACCCGCTGCGCCTTCGAGGTCGCCGCGGCCGACCAGGGCGCCTCGACCACCTACCTCGACCCGACCGGCTCGCAGCTCGGCCACAAGGAGTCGGTCAAGGACACCGCGCGGGTGCTCGGCCGGATGTACGACGCGATCCAGTACCGGGGCGCCGGCCAGGCCGTCGTCGAGGAGCTGGCCGCCCACGCCGGGGTGCCGGTCTACAACGGCCTGACCGACGAGTGGCACCCCACCCAGATGCTGGCCGACGTGCTGACCATGACGGAGCATGCGGCGCGGCCGCTCACCGAGATGGCGTACGCCTACCTCGGTGACGCCCGGTCGAACATGGGGCACTCCTACCTGATCACCGGCGCGCTGCTCGGCATGGACGTGCGCGTCGTCGCCCCGCGCGCCCTGTGGCCCGCCGACGAGATCACGGCGCACGCCCGACGGCTCGCCGCCACTTCGGGGGCCCGGATCACGCTCACCGAGGACATCGACGAGGGCGTGCGCGGCGCGGACTTCGTCGCCACCGACGTCTGGGTCTCGATGGGGGAGCCACGAGAGGTGTGGGACGAGCGGATCGCGCTGCTGCGCCCATACGCCGTGACCATGGACGTGCTGCGCGCCACCGGCAAGCCCGAGGTCCGGTTCCTGCACTGCCTGCCCGCCTTCCACGACCTCGGCACGGGCGTCGGCCGGGACATCCACGCCCGGTACGGGCTGACCTCGCTCGAGGTCACCGACGAGGTCTTCGAGTCCGCGCACTCGGTGGTCTTCGACGAGGCGGAGAACCGGATGCACACGATCAAGGCGATCATGGTCGCCACGCTCACGCGCTGAGCCGGCAGCCTCGCCCATGAGTGAATAGTCATACGCTGCAATGAGCGATCATGCAGTGTGGGCGGCTAGAATGGTCGTATTGCGTACGCGATGAGTGCGTACGGGGTGGGGTTCGGGCGCACCGGCTCGGGCCCCACTTCGCTGCGCTGGCCCGGCCGGCGTAGCTCGCGCGCGCCGGGCCCCGTCCCGCCCGCGCCGCGGCTCCGGCCGCGCGCCGGATCGCGCTCGTCCCGCGCCCGGCCGCGAGACGAGCGCGCTCCCCCCACCGCACCGCCAGCCAGACCCAGAGAAGAGAACCACCCCATGCACGCGCCCAAGCTCCGCATCAAGTCCCCCGATGTGCTGATAGCCGAGTCCGGCGCGGACCGCGCGGGGCACGGCCTGCGGCGCACCATGGGCCTGTTCCAGCTCGTGTGCTTCGGCGTCGGCGCGATCGTGGGCACCGGCATCTTCGTGGGGCTCTCGGACACGGTCGCCGAGGCCGGCCCGGCCACCGTGCTCACCTTCGTGCTGGCGGCCGTGACCTGCGTGCTGACCGCGTTCTCCTTCGCCGAGCTGGGCGGCGCCATCCCCGTCTCCGGCAGCTCCTACTCGTACGCGTACGCCACCCTCGGCGAGGGCGCGGCGTTCATCACCGGCTGGTGCCTGCTCCTGGAGTACGGGGTGTCCGTCTCCGCCGTCGCGGTGGGCTGGGGGCAGTACCTGAACGAGCTGCTGCACAGCGTCTTCGGCTGGCAGTTGCCCGCCGCGCTGTCCAACCCGCCCGGCGAGGGCGGCGTCGTCAACGTCCCGGCCGTGGTGGTCATCGCGCTGGCCGCCTCGCTGCTGGTGCGCGGCGTGCGGGAGAGCGCCCGCGCGACCGCGGCGATGGCGGTGCTCAAGATCGGGGTCCTCGCGCTGTTCTGCGCCATCGCCTTCGCGGCCTTCGAGGGAGGCAACCTCACGCCGTTCGCGGCGCACGGGCTCGCCGGGGTGACCTCCGGCGCGTCGGTCGCCTTCTTCTCCTACATCGGCTTCGACGCGATCACCACCGCGGGCGAGGAGGTGAAGAACCCGAGCCGCACCGTGCCGCTGGCCATCATGGTCTGCATCGGCGTGGTCACGCTGCTGTACTGCCTGGTCGCGCTGGCCGCCATCGGCGCGCTGTCCGCGGACGAGGTGGCGGGCAAGCCGGCCGCCCTGTCGCTGATCGTCAACCACGTCACCGGCTCCACGGTGGGCGGCGGCGTCATCGCCTTCGGCGCGATCGTCGCCATCGCCTCGGTGGTGCTCACGGTGACCTACGGGCAGACCCGCATCCTGATGTCGATGTCCCGGGACGGCCTCATCCCGGGGGTCTTCCAGCGGATCTCGCCGAAGACGGCGACGCCGGTGGCCGGCACCTGGATCGTGGCCGCGGTGTTCGCGGTGCCCGCCGCGGTGGTGCCGCTCAAGGTGGTGCTCGACCTGACCACGATCGGCACGCTGTCCGCCATGGTGATCGTCAACGTCAGCGTGATCGTGCTGCGCCGCTCCCGCCCGGGCCTCGCCCGCCCCTTCCACACCCCCCTCTTCCCGCTGCCCCCGCTCCTCGGCATCGCCTGCTGCGGCTACCTGATCTACGGGACGGGCACCGCGACCTGGCTCCAGTTCGGCGTGTTCCTGCTGGTGGGGACGGTGCTGTACGTGGCGTACGGGCGACGCCACTCCCGGCTGCGCGGCGCCCACACCGGCGCCGCCGGTACCGAAGCCGACGGAGGGGCCAAGGCGGACGAGGCAGGCGAGGCGGCCGAGGCGGGCGGGACCACGGAACCGGCGGGGGAGCGCGCGCCGGTCGCCACCCACGGCGGTTGATGACGGATCGCGCGCCCGTACGCCTCCGGCGCGGCGCCGGCGCACGGGTGATCGCGGGCCCACCTCCGTATCGCGTACCCGTGACGGAAGTCACGAACGGGTGATAGCTTCGAAGGGCTGCGGGCACCTGCCGTACGGCTCGAGGAGGCCATGCGTATGAGTCCGTTCACCGGGTCGGCGCCGCGCACGCGGGAGTGGGAGCACCTGCGGCTCACCCTCGACGGCGCCGTGGCCACCGTCACCCTCGCCCGTCCCGACAAGCTCAACGCGCTGACCTTCGGCGCCTACGCCGACCTGCGGGACCTGTTGGCCGAGCTGTCCCGGACCCGCTCCGTGCGCGCCCTGGTGCTGGCCGGCGCGGGGCGCGGGTTCTGCTCCGGCGGCGACGTGGACGAGATCATCGGGGCGACGCTCGGCATGGCGACCGACGCGCTGCTCGACTTCAACCGGATGACCGGACAGGTGGTGCGGGCGGTGCGGGAGTGCCCGTTCCCCGTGATCGCGGCGGTGCACGGGGTGGCCGCGGGCGCCGGCGCGGTGCTCGCGCTGGCCGCCGACTTCCGCGTCGCCGACCCCAGCGCCCGGTTCGCCTTCCTGTTCACCAAGGTCGGCCTCTCCGGCGGCGACATGGGCGCCGCCTACCTGCTGCCCCGCGTCGTCGGCCTCGGGCACGCCACCCGGTTGCTGATGCTCGGCGAGCCGGTGCGCGCGCCCGAGGCCGAGCGGATCGGCCTGCTGAGCCAGCTCACCGAGGAGGGCCAGGCGGACGCCGAGGCGACCCGGCTCGCCCACCGCCTCGCCGCGGGCCCCGCGCTCGGCTACGCGCAGACCAAGGCGCTGCTGACCGCCGAACTCGACATGCCGCTCGCCGCCGCCATCGAACTCGACGCCGCCACCCAGGCGCTGCTGATGAACAGCGCCGACTACGCCGAGTTCCACGCGGCCTTCACCGGCAAGCGCCCGCCCGCCTGGCAGGGGCGGTGACGGTGCCGGCGCCGGCACCGGTGTCGCCGGGCCTGCCGGGCCTGTCGGGCCGCACCGTCGCCGCGCGGGTCGCGGTCATCGGCGGCGGGCCCGGCGGCCTGTACGCCGCCGCGCTGCTCAAGCGGCTGCGCCCGGAGCGCGAGGTGAGCGTGTGGGAGCGGGGCGAGCCGCGGACCACGTTCGGCTTCGGCGTGGTGTTCTCGGACGAGACGCTGGGCGGCATCGAGCACGCCGACCCCGTGGTCTACCGGGAGCTGAGCGCGGAGTTCGTCCGCTGGGACACCATCGACGTGGTGCGCGGCGGCCGGGTGCTGACCTCCGGCGGGCACGGCTTCGCCGCCCTCGGCCGACAGCGGCTCCTGGAGATCCTCCACCGGCGCTGCCGCGCCCTGGGCGTACGACTCCACCCGCGCACGCCCGCCCCGCCCGCCGCCGCACTCGCCCGCGACCACGACCTGGTCATCGCCGCCGACGGGGTGCACAGCACCACCCGCGCCGCGCACGCCGACGTCTTCGCGCCCCACATCACCCCGCACCGCTGCCGCTACATCTGGCTGGCCGCCGACTTCGCGCTGGACGCGTTCCGCTTCGAGATCGCCGAAACCGAGCACGGAGTGCTGCAACTGCACGGCTACCCCTACGCGCGTCCCCGGACCGGGGCGGCGCCCGGCGGCGACGGCGGCGACGGTGGGCCCGCGGCCGGGGCCAGCACGATCATCGTCGAGGCCCGCGAGGAGGTGTGGCGCGCGGCCGGCCTCGACCGATGCGACGAGGCCGACTCCGCGCGGGCGTGCGCCGAGTTGTTCGCCGACGCGCTCGGCGGCCGGCCGCTGCGCGGCAACGCCTCGCGCTGGACGGCCTTCCGCACCGTCACCAACGAGCGCTGGTCACACGGGCCCGTCGTGCTGCTCGGCGACGCCGCGCACACCGCGCACTTCTCCATCGGCTCCGGCACCAAGCTCGCCATCGAGGACGCCCTCGCGCTCGCCGCCTGCCTGGAGGAGCACCCCACGGTCGCGCGGGCACTGGCCGCGTACGAGGCCGAGCGGCGGCCCGTGGTGGCCTCCACGCAGCGCGCCGCCCGCGCCAGCCTGGGCTGGTTCGAGGACCTCGCCCACTACCTGCGCCAGCCGCCCCGCCAGTTCGCCTTCAACCTGCTCACCCGCAGCCGCCGGGTCACCCACGAGAACCTGCGGCTGCGCGACGCGGGGTTCGTGGCCGCCGTCGAGCGCGAGGCGGGGCTGCCGCCGCACACACCGCCCATGTTCGCCCCGCTCAGGCTGCGCGGCCTGACCCTGCGCAACCGGGTCGTGGTCTCCCCGATGGACATGTACTCCGCCGAGGACGGCACCCCCGGCGACTTCCACGTCGCCCACCTCGGCGCCCGGGCCCTGGGCGGCGCGGGCCTGGTGATGACCGAGATGGTGTGCGTCAGCCCCACCGGACGGATCACCCCCGGCTGCCCGGGCCTGTACGCGGCCGAGCACGAGGCGGCCTGGCGGCGGATCACCGGGTTCGCGCACGCCGCGTCGCCCGGCGTCGCCGTCGGCGTGCAACTCGGGCACAGTGGCCGCAAGGGCTCGACCCGGCTGATGTGGGAGGGCATCGACGACCCGCTGCCGAGCGGCAACTGGCCGCTGGTGGCGGCCTCCCCGCTGCCGTACCGGCCCGGCGTGAGCCAGGTCCCCCGGGAGTTGGACGCCGCGGGCCTGGCCGAGATCCGCGAACAGTTCGTCTCCGCCGCGCTGAGCGCCGCCCGCGCCGGCTTCGACCTGCTCGAACTGCACTGCGCGCACGGCTACCTGCTCTCCGGCTTCCTCTCCCCGCTCACCAACCGGCGCACCGACGGCTACGGCGGCGACCTGGCCGGCCGGCTGCGCTACCCGCTGGAGGTCTTCGACGCGGTGCGCGCCGTCTGGCCCGCTGACGCGCCCATGACCGTGCGCATCTCCGCGACGGACTGGGCCGCCGGCGGCACCACGGCCGACGACGCGGTCGCCATCGCCGCGGCGTTCGCCGCGCACGGCGCCGACGCCATCGACGTCTCCACCGGACAGGTCGTCGCCCACGAGGAGCCCGAGGCGGGCCGCTCGTACCAGACGCCGTTCGCCGACCGCATCCGCAACGAACTGGGCGTCCCGGTCATCGCGGTCGGCGCCATCTCCTCCTGGGACGACGTCAACTCGCTGCTGCTCGCCGGCCGCGCCGACCTGTGCGCCCTGGCCAGGCCGCACCTGTACGACCCGCACTGGACGCTGCACGCGGCGGCGGAACAGGGCTACGAAGGCCCGGGCGCACCGTGGCCCGCGCCCTACCGGGCCGGCAGCCGCAAGCCGCCCGCCGGGCGCGCCGACGAGCCCAGGCCACGGCTGACACTGCACACCGCCGCGCCGGGCGTGCCGCGCGGCCGGCCCCGGTAGGCCGTGCCCGGGGGTCGTCCCCGGTAGGCCGTGCCCGGGGGCCGGCCGCGGTAGGGCGGCGGGCGGGCGGAGGGGTCAGCCGTCCGTGGCGCGCACGGTGCTCATGACCTTCTTGATCTCGGCGTCGGTGAGCGCGTTGGGGACGCCCTGGTCCGCGTAGATCACCCAGCCGTGCATGGTGCCGTCCGGCAGCTTCTGCGCGATGCTGTGCACGACGGCGGTCGCGGGCACGCAGGCGCTCGGCCGGTGGGTGACGGTGACCTTGGCGGTCGCGGTGTACCCGTCGATGCCGCCCCGCTTCCACGGCTTGGCCTGGCTGACCTCGATCCTGGGCTTGTGGTCGGGGCCGCCGTACGCGGCGAAGCCCCAGTTGCCCGCCCAGTTGCGGGCGTTCTCCTGCAACGTGCCGTCCTTGCCGCCACCGGTGGTGCCGACGGTGGCGAGCTGGCCCTTGCCCGCCTCACCCAGCGCCTTGGGGTTGGGGCTCGACGCGCAGCCGCCCTCGCGGTAGTTGGCGGCGCCGGTCATCACGACGATCGGCTGGCCGTCCTTGTCGAGGTAGGACAGCGCGGTGTCCTCGTCGATCACCTTCCACCGGTCCGCCTTGCCGGGGACGTCGTAGCGGAAGTGGTGCTCCGCGCGGCTCTGCGTCTGCCACCCCGCGACGACCGGCTGGTCGCCGGAGGGGGTCGCCATGGCGCCCGGGTCCGAGGCGCCGGAGGAGGCGGGCGCGGGCGAACCGGTCGCGGGCGCCGACTGGCTGGCCTTGGCGCCGTCGTCCGTGCCCCCGTCGGCGTTGTCGTTGCACCCGCTCAGCGCGAGGACCAGGCCGAGGCCGGCCGCGGCGAGCACGCCCTTGTTCCGACGCGGCAGCGCGGATATGGGTCGCTGGTGCTGACGGTGCTGCTGGGGGCTGTGTGACATAGGCATGATCAGTAGCCTAGGTGGTGCCCGACGCCGTTCGCGCAGGTGGTGGGGGTTCACTTCGCTACGGGGCCGCGCGGCGGGGCCGACTCGCTCCCCAGTCGCCCGGCCCGAGTCGCCGCCGAGCCGACCGCCCGAGCCGGCGCCCCGGCGGCGGCTCCCGCGCGGCCGTCACTCCGGCCGCGCCGCCCTGGGCAGCAGCATCATCAGCGCCGCCGCCGCGCAGTAGCACGCGGCCTGCCAGGGCAACACCGCGACCAGGGCGTCGCCGTACGCGGCCAGCGGCCCCGCGCCCCGGTCGAACCCCGTCTCCAACGCGGCGAAGAACACCGCCCCCAGCGCGGCCACGCCCAGGGCGTTGCCCAGTTGGCCGACGGTGGTGAGCACGCCACCCGCGGCGCCGGCGTCCCGCTCGGGCACCCCGGCGAGGACCACGTTCACCAGCGAGGGCGCCGTCAGCCCGAGCCCGAGCCCGCCGACGAACAGCGGCGCCGCCAACTCCACGTACGAGGGCGCCGCGCCGTCCCGTACGACCAGCAGCAGGTGCGCCTGGGAAACGGCCAGCACGAGCGCGCCGGACACGAGTAGCGCCCGCCCGGCGCGCGCCGCGCACCGCACGCCGACGCCGGAGGTGAGGATCGAGCCGATCGCATACGGGAGGATGACCAGCCCCGTCTGCCAGGCCGAGCGCCCGGTGCCCCACTGGAGGTACAGGGACAGCATGAGGAAGAACGAGCCGATCGCCCCGAAGAACAACGTGGCGACGGCCAAGCCCGCTGCCACCGCCCGTACGCGCAGCAGCGCCGGATCGAGCAGCGGCTGACCGCCCCGCGCGGCCACCGCCCGCTCCCGCAGCCACAGCAGCGCGGCGACGGGCACGGCCGCGGCCAGCACCGCGAACCCCCACCACGGCCAGCCCCAGTCGCGGCCCTGCACCAGGGGCAGCAGCACCAGGACCGCCAGGACCGCGGCCAGGGCCGCGCCGGGCAGGTCGAGCCGCGCCCGACGCGGCACGCTCGACTCGGGCAACACCCGGGCACCGAGCACGAGCCCGCAGACCCCGACCGGCACGTTGACCCAGAAGATCGCGCGCCAGCCCAGGCCGAACAGGTCCGCCTCCACGAGCAGCCCGCCGAGCAGCGGACCCGCGACCGAGGCGAGCCCGAGCACCGCGCCGTAGGCGCCGAACGCCCGGGCCCGCGCGGCCGGCGCGAAGACCGAGCGGATGATGCCGAACACCTGGGGCACCATCAGCCCGCCGGCCAGGCCCTGCGCGACGCGGGTGGTGATGAGCGCGGCGGGGTTGGGCGCGAAGGCGCAGGCGGCGGAGGCCGCGACGAACGCGGCCAGCCCGATGAGGAAGGCCCGCCGCCGGCCGAACTGGTCACCCAGTCGGCCACCGGTGATCAGCCCGGCGCCCAGCGCGAGCGTGTACCCGGCCACCATCCACTGCACCGCGGCCTCGCTCGCCCCCAGGTCGCGCGCGATGGCCGGGGCCGCGACGCTGACGATCGTGGCGTCCAGCAGTTCCATGAACGCCGCGACCAACACCACGACCAACGCGACCACCGCCGACCCGCCGGCGGCGCCCGCCCCGTCGCGGTCGGCGGGCGGGACAGGCGGCGGGGACGGACTGGACGCGTCGGCGGACCGGCCGCCCGGGAAGGGGAGTTGACTACTCATGCCATCACCGTGACAGCGGAAGTGGCCAGCTACCGGCCGCTTCTCGTGCCAGGGTGGCCGCCATGGTCGAGACCACGGCGGCACGCCTGCTGCTCCTGCTGTCCCTGTTCCAGTCGCGTCGCGAGTGGCCCGGTGCGGCGCTGGCCCAGCGGCTCGCGGTGAGCCCGCGCACCGTACGCCGGGACGTGGAGCGGTTGCGCGCGCTCGGCTACCCGGTGCACGTCACCAAGGGCCCGGGCGGCGCCTACCGGCTGGGCGCGGGGGCGCGACTGCCGCCGTTGCTCTTCGACGACGACCAGGCGCTGGCCATCGCCGTCGCGCTCCAGACCGCCCCGATGACGGTCGCCGGCATCGCGGAGGCCGCCGACCGCGCCCTGGCCACCATCCGCCAGGTGCTGCCGACCTCGCTGCGCCACCGGATCGACGCGGTGCGCGTCACCGCGATCGACAACGCCTGGGACTTCGCCGCACCCCCGGTCGCCCCCGACCTGCTGCTCGCCCTGGGCACCGCCATACGCCACCACTCCGTGCTGACCTTCGCCTACGCGAGCGCGACGCCCCCGCCCGACCCGGCCCCCACGGCCCCACCCGTCACCGTCCCGCACCCGCCGGAGGCGGCCTCGACCGGTCCGGCCGCCACCGATCCGCCGCCGATCGATCCTCCGCCGAGTCACCCGACGGCCGGGGCGCGGCGCGTGGAGCCGCACCAACTCGCCGTGTGGTCCGGGCGTTGGTACCTCCTCGCGTGGGACATCGGCCGTGGCGCGTGGGCCGCCTTCCGGGTGGACCGGATCGCCCTCGGCCCGGCCACCGCCGCCCGCTTCACGCCGCGCCCGCTGCCGAGTACGGACCCCGCGGCGTTCATCACCGGCGAACTCGACCGGGGCGACACCCCCGACCACTGGCCCTGCCGCGGCCAGGTGCTCCTCGACGCGCCGGCCGCCGTGATCGCCCGCTGGGCGCCGGGCGGCGCGCTGGTCGAGGAGGTCGGCCCGAACCGCTGCCGGCTCACCCTCGGCGCCTGGTCGTGGACCGGACTCGCGGCCCTGTTCGGCACCTTCGGCAGCGACATCGAGGTGGTCGGCCCGCCCGAACTGGCCGCCGCCTGCGCCACCCTGGCCCGCCGCTACGCCGCCGCCAGCCGCTGCCTGCCGGACCCGGCGGCGGACCGGACGCCGGACCCGGCGGCGGGCACCGTGGCACGGGAGTGACCCCGCGCGGGCCTCAGCCCGCCGCCCCGTCCCGCGCGAACGCGGCGCCCGCGTCCCGCAGTCGCTCGTGCAGTCCGGCGAAGACGCGGGCCGAGCGCTCGCCCGGCCAGTTTTTCGGCAGCAGCGCGGGCGGCAACCCCGGGTCGGCGTAGGGGAGCGCGCGCCAGGAGTCGAGGGCCAGCAGATAGTCCCGGTAGGCGTCGGCCGGTGGCACGGTGGTCCGCCGCGACCAGCGCCGGAGCACCGGCTCGTGGGTGGCGAGGAACGCGTGGTGCCGGGCGGCCAGCGCCTCCAGGTCCCACCACCGGCGCACCGCGTCCGCCGTCGCCTCGAACCCCGCGTGCGCCCCCCGGAACAGGTCCACGTACCCGTCCAGGCCGAGTCGGCGCAGGGTGTGCCGGGTCTCCTCGTACAGGTGGGCAGGAGCGATCCACACGCCGGGGGCGGCGGTGCCGAAGCCGAGCCGGGCCAGTCGGGAGCGCAGCAGGTGCCGCTTGTTGCGCTCGTGTTCCGGCACCGAGAAGACCGCCAGCAACCAGTCGCCGGCCGCGGCCACCCCGCCACCCGGCACGCCGGCGGCGCCGGGCGCGTCGGAGGCGTCAGCGGTATCGGGAGCATCGGGAGCATCGGGGGCGCCGGCGGGGCGCGTGGTCAGTCGGTAGGCGCCCAGGCGGCCGTAGATGCGCCGGTCGCCGTCGTCGAGGAGTTGGACGGCGTCCGGCGACGGCGCGTAACCGGCCGCGCCCCGCGCCGTCTTCGCGGCGACCAGCAGCCCGCGCCGCTTGAGCCGGGAGACCGCGGAGCGCACCGACGGCGGGTCCACGCCCACCGCGCCGAGCAGTCGGATCAGCGCCGCCACCGGCACCGTCTCGGGTTCACCGCCGGCGCCGCGGCCGTAGGCGCCGTAGTACGTCACGATCAGGGAGCGCGGGGTGTGCTGCTGGGCGAGCGGATCGGTCACGCGGTCACTGTAGAGCCGTCCCGGACCCGCCCTCGCGCAGCCGGTACCGCTGGAGCTTGCCGGTGGGGGTGCGCGGCAGCGCGGGCAGGAACCGGAACTCGCGGGGGCACTTGTACGGGGCCAGTTCGGCCCGGGCGAACTCCCTGAGCGCCGCCGCCGCGTCGGGCCCCGGCGGCGCGCCCGGGCGCAGCACCACGTGCGCGACGACCACGGCGCCGCGCACCTCGTCGGGCCGCCCGGTGACCGCGGCCTCGACCACGTCGGGGTGGCGCAGCAGCGCCTCCTCCACCTCCGGGCCCGCGATGTTGTACCCGGCGGAGATGATCATGTCGTCCGTGCGGGCCACGAAGCGGAAGTAGCCGTCGGGCTCGCGGACGTAGGTGTCGCCGGTGAGGTTCCAGCCGTCGCGTACGTACTCCCGCTGCCGCTCGTCCGCGAGGTAGCGGCAGCCGGTGGGGCCGCGCACCGCGAGCAGGCCGGGTTCGCCGTCCGGCACCGGCGCCCCGTCGCCGCCCACCACGCGCGCCTCGAAGCCGGGCACCGGGACGCCGGTGGTGCCGGGGCGGATGGCGTCGTCGGCCGCGGCGATGAAGATGTGCAGCAACTCGGTGGCGCCGATGCCGTTGATCAGCCGCAGCCCGGTCGCCGCGTGCCAGGCGTGCCACAGCGCGGCGGGCAGGTTCTCGCCGGCCGACACGCAGCGCCGTAGCGAGGAGACGTCGTGCCCCGCCAACTGCCCCAGCATCGCCCGGTACGCGGTGGGCGCGGTGAACAACACCGAGACGCGGTGCTCGGCGATGTCACGCAACAGCTTGGCCGGGCCGGCCCACGGGTCCAGGAGCGCCGACGCGCCGGTCCGCAGCGGGAAGATCACCAGGCCGCCGAGGCCGAAGGTGAAGCCCAGCGGCGGGCTGCCCGCGAAGACGTCGTCCGGTCGGGGCCGCAGCACCCGCGCCGAGAACGTGTCCGCGACGGCCAGCACGTCCCGGTGGAAGTGCAGGCACCCCTTGGGCCGCCCGGTGGTGCCCGAGGTGAAGGCGATCAGTGCCACGTCGTCGGCGGCCGTCGGCACCGCCTCGTAGGCGGCGGGCCGGGCGGCGGCCAGGCGCAGCAGGTCGTCGGGGGCGGACGAGCCGTACGCGGCGATCCGCAGCCCCGGCACGCCGGCCTGCTCCAGGTGGTCGAGGCAGTCGGCGGCGCACACCGCGTGCCGCACCCGGGCCAACGCACAGATGGTGGCCAACTCCTGGGGGCGCTGGTTGGCCAGCACGGTCACCGCGACGGCGCCCGCCTTGAGCACCGCGAGCCAGCAGGCGGCCAGCCACGGCGAGGTGGGGCCGCGCAACAGCACCCGGTTGCCCGGCCGTATCCCGAGGTCGTCGGTGAGCGCGTGCGCGAGCCGATCGACCCGCGCCCGCAGTTCGCCGTACGTCCAACGCTGCCCGTCGGCGCCGCGCAGCGCGACCCGGTCGGCCCCACGTCTGCCGTCGGACTCGGCGAGCAGTTCGACGGCGCAGTTGAGCCGGTCCGGGTAGCTGGGCGCGGGCGGATCGCGCAGCAGGGCGGGCCACGCGTCCGGGGGCGGCAGGTGGTCCCGGGTGAAGGTGTCGGTGTGCGCCGACGGCGTGAGCTCCATGGCGGATGCGCCCCCTTGGACCGATGGGGAAGTGCGGCAGTCCTGTCCCGAAGATGCTTCGTCAGCGTAACGTGTTGGTGACGGCAGTCAACATGTCGCGATAAAGGAGGGGTGTCGATGAGCGCCTTCGCCCTCGATCCGCAACAGCGCCAGTGGTGCGCCACGCTGCGCACCGTCGCCGCCGACCAGTTGCGCCCACTGGCCGAGCGCGGCGCGCCCGGACGGGTGAACCGGCCCCTGGTGGCGGCCCTCGGCGAGCTGGGCCTGCTGCGCCGACTCTTCCCCACGGCCACAGCCGACCCGGGTGCGGAACCGAAAGGCGGTGCCGGCATGGAAGCCGAGCCCGGTCCCGGCGTTCGTGCCGGCGAGGGTGCCGGCGGTGGGCCGAGCGCGGCGCGCGCCCTCGACCTGTGCCTCCTGCGCGAATCGTTGGCCACCCAGTGCGCGGAGGCCGAGACCGCCCTCGCCCTCCAGGCCCTCGGCTGCTACCCGGTGGTCCAGTCCGGCACCGCCGAGCAGCGCGCCCGCTGGCTGCCCGAGGTCATCGCCGGGCGCGCGGTGGCCGCGTACGCGCTCAGCGAGCCAGCGGCCGGCTCCGACGCCGCGGCCCTCACCCTCGCGGCGCGCCCGGTGGGCCCGGCCCGCCCGACGCACGCGACCGCTCCCGAGGCCGCGACCGCTCCCGAGGCCGCGACCGCTCCCGAGGCCGCGACCGGAACCGCGACCGCGACCGGGGGCGAGAGCTGGGAGCTGACCGGCGAGAAGTGCTGGATCTCCAACGCCCCCGAGGCCGACTTCTACACCGTCTTCGCCCGCACCACACCCGGCGCCGGCAGCCGTGGCATCACGGCCTTCCTGGTACCCGCCGACCGCCCCGGACTCGGCGGCGAACCACTGGAGATGCTCAGCCCCCACCCCATCGGCCGGCTGACCTTCGACGCCGTGCCGGTCACCCGCGCCGACGTGCTCGGCGAGGTGGACGCCGGGTTCAAGGTCGCCATGCGGACCCTGAACCTGCTGCGCCCCAGCGTCGGCGCCTTCGCCGTCGGCATGGCCCAGCGCGCGCTCGACCTGGCCCTGGTCCACGCGCGAGAGCGCACGGCGTTCGGCGGGCCGCTGCGCGACCTCCAGGCCGTCTCCCACCAACTCGCGGAGATGGCCACCCGCACCGAGGCCGCCCGCCTCCTCGTCTACGCGGCGGCATCGGCCTACGACAGTGGCCAACCCGACATCGCCCGCCGCTCGGCCATGGCCAAGCTGCTGGCCACCGAGACCGCGCAGTACGTCGTCGACGCCGCCGTCCAGATCCACGGCGCCCGCGCGCTGGAGCGCGGCCACCCGCTGGAGCACCTGTACCGCGAGGTGCGCGCGCCCCGGATCTACGAGGGCGCGACGGAGGTCCAGCGCACCATCATCGCCAAGGAGCTCTACCGATGACCCCCTCGCCCCCCGCCGACCAGTCACAGCCATCCGCGCCGCAGCCCGACCCGCACCGCGCGAGCCCACCCGACCACCCCACCGCCCCGCCGCTGCGCCGCGTCAACCCCGCCGAACTCGCCCCGCCCACCGGCTTCTCGCACGCCGTCACCGCCACCGGCGCCACACTGGTCTTCCTCGCCGGACAGACGGCACTGGACGGCGCGGGCCGACTGGTGGACGGGCCGCTCCCCGACCAGTTCGAGCGCGCCCTGAGCAACCTCCTCACCGCGCTCCGCGCCGCCGGCGGCCGGCCCGAACACCTCGCGCGGGTCACGGTGTACGCCACCGACGTGGCCGACTACCGCGCCCACGCGCCCGAACTCGGCCGCGTCTGGCGCCGCCTGGCGGGCCGCGACTACCCGGCGATGGCCGTCGTGGGCGTGGTCCGCCTGTGGGACGAGCAGGCACGCGTGGAACTGGACGGCATCGCGCTCCTGCCGTGACGGGGCCGCGGGTTCGCGGGCCGGGTGTCGTCGCTGACGGGCCGCGGTCGCCGGTGGGCGACGGGCGCCGGCGCCGCGCCGCAGGCCAGCGCCGTGCGGTGCGCCGAGCGGAGCAGTCCGGCATACGGCTCGGGGCGTACCGCCCCGGCGCGAGTCCACCCCTGGGTGTGTGCGGACATAGCACCACCGTTGGATGTGCCACCGCCGCCCGGCGGCATAGCGTCCAAGACGTAGCACGGCCGGTGCGGGGGAGGGACACAGGCACCGGCCGCCCGCACGGGGGTGCGTGGCGTGGCGGCGCGCGACCAGCGCCGCCCCGCCACGCGTGGCCCGCGCCCAGCGCACGAGGGACCGGGAGGAACGCCCCATGGGAAAGCCGAACGCCAGCGAGCCGAAGGAGAAGAGGAGGAGCGAGGCGCTGCCGCCCCCGTTACGCCGGCTGCCGCCGCCACTCCCGTACCAACAGGTAGCCGAGGTAGGCGCCCCCGACGGCCATGGTGTAGATCCCCACCGGCAGGTCGTCGAAGAGCGGCAGTTGCTGCGCGGCCAGGTCGGCCGCGACCAGCAGCAGGGCACCGAGCAGCGTGGACACCGCGAGTTGTGGCCCGGTGCTGCGCGTGAGCCGCTTGGCGATCTGCGGAGCCGTGAGGGAGATGAACGCGATGGGACCCGCGACGCTGACCGCGCCCGCGGAGAGCGCGATGGACAGCAGCACGGCCGCGGTCTTCGTACGGCCCGGGTTGGCGCCGAGTCCGGTGGACAGGTCGTCGCCCATCTCCCCGATGGTCAGCGGCCGGGCCAGCAGCGCGGCCAGCGGGAGGCAGCCGAGCAGGACGATCCAGATGACCGTGGCGTCGTCCCACGAGCGGGCGGCGAGGCTGCCGTTGACGTACGCGGCCAGGGAGCTGGCCTTGTCCCGCTCCACGGCGTAGACGACGTACTGCGTGACAGCCGTCGCCATGGCCGCCACGCCGATGCCCGCGACGACCAGTCGGCCCGGGCTGCGGAAGCCGGTGCCGGTCGAGACGTAGACCAGCCCCATCGCCAGCAGCGCGCCGAGCAGCGCGCCCACGGACGCCGGCACGACGTCGGGCAGGAACAGCGCGACGGTCGCCGCGCCCGCGCCGGCACCGGCGCCGAGCCCGATGACGTCCGGGCTGCCCAGCGGGTTGCGGGTGACGGACTGGAAGAGCGCGCCGGAGAGGCCGAAGGCCGCGCCGGTGGCGATCGCGACGGCGAGACGCGGGCCGCGCAGCCGGTCGAAGACGAAGGCGTCCTTGCCGGTGGCCTCGCCGAGCAGCACGCTCGGGATGTCGGCCAGTTCGATGCCGAGCCGGCCCATGGTCAGCGTCGCCGCCGCCGCGACGCCCAGCAGGACCAGCGTCGCCAGGCCGACCACCACGGCCGAGACGTGGAAGGGCACGGCGACCCGGGTTCCGATCCGCAGCGTCCCGCGACGCGGCCCGGAGCGCCGGGTCAGCGGCTGGGTGGTCGTCATCACGCCCCCCTCATCCGACGTACGGCCAACAGCAGCGCGGGCGCCCCGACGCAGGCGGTGACGACGCCCACCATGAGTTCCTGCGGGCGCAGCACCACCCTGCCGATCACGTCGGCGAGCAGCAGCAGCGAGGGACCGGCCAGGGCCGAGAACAGCAACTGGAGCCGGAAGTCCGCGCCCACCAGGGCGCGTACGAGGTGGGGCACGGCGAGCCCGACGAACGCGATGGGGCCCACCGCCGCCGTCGCCGACGCGCTCAGCAGCGTCGCGGCGAGCAGGCCGGCGCCCTTGACGCGGGCGGGGCTGATACCCAGCGAGGTGGCCTTGTCGTCGCCCATGGCCATGGCGTTCAGGCTCGGCCCGAGGAGGAGCGCGACCGCGAGGCCGACCCCGGCGAAGGGCAGGACCGACCAGAACACCTCCCAGCCGCGACCACCGAGCGCGCCCACCACCCAGTAGCGGTAGGTGTCGAAGACCTTGGGCCGGGAGAGGGTGACGGCCTGGATGAACGCGGCGAGCACGGCACTGAGCACCGCGCCGGCCAGCACCAGGCGCACCGGGTTGGTACGGCCGCCCGCCGTGCCGATCACGTGTACGGCGACGCCCGCGAGGAGCGCGCCGGGCAGCGCCCACCACATCGTCTCCCGCTGCCCGGTGGCGCCGAGGTAGGCGGTGGCCGCGACGATGCTCGCCGAGGCGCCCGCGTTGATGCCGAGCAACCCGGGTTCGGCCAGCGGGTTGCGGGTGACGCCCTGCATGAGCGTGCCCGCGACGGCCAGGCAGACACCGGCGAGCACGCCGATCGCGGTGCGCGGGTAGCGGCTCTCCACGACGGTGCGCACATAGCTGTCGCCGCGCCCGGTGAGCACGTCGAGCACGTCGGAGGCGGCGGTCGGCTTGCTGCCGTACATGACGCTGGCGAACAGGGCGACCGCCAGCAGGAGCAGGCATCCGATCAGGGCGAGGGAGAGCCCGGCAGGGCCCCGACGCTGTGCGCCGGGGCCCTGCCGGGCAGCAGAGGCCGTGGTCACGCTCGCAGCTCCGCGGCTACTTGCCGGACTTGGCGACGGCCGCGTCGATCAGGGGCAGGTACCGCTCGATGCTGTACGGCACCGTCAGCGGGTTGAGCATCGAGGAGGCGGTGACGAAGGACTGGTCCTTGCTGGAGACGAGAGCGCCCTTCTTCACCGCGGGGATCGCGGCGTACAGCGGCTGCGCCTCGATCTCCTCGCGGGTCTTGTCGTCGGTGTAGAAGGTGAAGGCGACGTCGCTCTTCTTGAGCTTGTCGGCGTTCTCCAGGCCGATCAGCGCCGAGTCGGTGCCCTCGGTCTCCTTGAAGGTGTTGACGACCGGGTCGACCTTCAGGCCCAGCTTGGAGACCATCTCCACGCGCTGCTCCTGCGGCTTGAAGACGCCGAGGGTGCCGGGGCCCGAGGTGTAGATGTAGGAGAACGTGACGTTCTTGTAGTTCGGCTTCTTCGCGGCGGCGTCGGCGAGCTGCTTGTCGATCTTCGCCGTCAGCTCCTTGGCCTTCTTCGGCTGGCCGAGCGCCTTGGCGATGAGGTCGATCTGCTGGTCCCAGTCGGTGCTCCACGCCTTGTCCGGGTAGGCGACGGTGGGAGCGATGTCCTTGAGGATGTCGTACTGCTTCTGCGTGATCCCCGACCACGGGGCCAGGATGACGTCGGGCTCCAACTCCGTGATGGCCTCGATGTCGAGTTCCTCACCGCCGGTGAACTGCTTGGGCAGCTTCTTCCCGGACTTGGTGACCGCCTCGTGGATCCACGGCAGGTAGCCGGTCTTGTCGCTGCCCCACTCGTACTTCTCGATGCCCACCGGTACGTTGCCGAGCGCGATGGCCGTCTCCGCGGAGCCCTGGCCCAGGGTCACGACGCGCTGGGGCTTCTCCTTGATCTCGGCCTTGCCGAGCGCGCTCTTGATGGTGACCGGGAAGGCTCCGGCCTCGGCCGGGGCGCCCGCGTTCGCCGCGTCCTTCTTGCCGTCGTCGTCCTTGTCGTCCGAGCCGCAGCCCGTGACCAACAGGGTCAGCGAAACGGCTCCGGCCGCGGCCACGGCGGCCCGGCGGCGCAGGGAGGTCAGCAGAATGGGCATCGCGGAAGATCCTCGTTCTCAGGCACCAGGCGTCGAAACCGCCTCCCACCGGCCCGCCCCAGGGTCAGGTTTCGGCCTGGGGCGAGAGCGCGACGGCAGGCAGCCGACGAAGATTTTAGGTGAGCCTAACCTACGTAGACCGCGACGAACATCGCCCCCTACCTGCCCCGCAACCGGCAGCCCGGGCGCGCGGCGGTCCCGAAGGGCGCAAAAACGCCGACTCGACCAGGAATTCCTTTGGCTGATAAGGGCGTTGCGGCCAGAAGGCGAAGTGATCTACGGGCGACGGTGGGCGTGGGGGAGAGGCCGCCGACGCGGCACACCGCCCCCACTCCTCGCGGCCACGGGCCGACGCAAGGCGCGGGGGCGGCGGCATCTTGCCGGCACGCCTGGCCGCTAGATGTCCCGGAAGATCTCGATCTGGGCGCCGATCGAGTTCAGCCGCTCGGCCAGGTCCTCGTAGCCGCGGTTGATCACGTAGACGTTGCGCAGTACCGACGTGCCCTCGGCCGCCATCATCGCGAGCAGCACCACCACGGCGGGCCGCAGCGCGGGCGGGCACATCATCTCCGCGGAGCGCCACCGGGTGGGGCCCTCGACCAGCACCCGGTGCGGGTCGAGCAGCTTGACGCTGGCGCCGAGCCGGGTCAGGTCGGTGAGGTAGATCGCGCGGTTGTCGTAGACCCAGTCGTGGATCAGCGTCGAGCCCTGCGCGCTGGCCGCGATCGCCGCGAAGAAGGGCACGTTGTCGATGTTGATGCCGGGGAACGGCATCGGGTGGATCTTGTCGAGCGGCGCGCTCAGCTTGGAGGGGCGGACCGTCAGGTCGATCAGCCGGGTGCGGCCGTTGTCCGCCGGGTACTCCGCGCTGCGCTCGTGGTCGAGGCCCATCTCCTCGAGGACCGCCAGCTCGATCTCCAGGAACTCCACCGGGACGCGTCGGATCGTCAGCTCCGACTGGGTCACCACGGCCGCCGCGAGCAGGCTCATCGCCTCGACCGGGTCCTCGGACGGCGCGTAGTCCACGTCGCGGTCGATGTGCGCGACGCCGTGCACGGTCAGGGTCGTGGTGCCCACGCCCTCCACCCGCACGCCCAACTGCTCCAGGAAGAAGCACAGGTCCTGGACCATGTAGTTGGAGCTGGCGTTGCGGATGACGGTGACGCCGTCGTGCCGGGCGGCGGCCAGCAGGGCGTTCTCGGTCACGGTGTCGCCGCGTTCGGTCAGCACGATGGGCCGGACGGGGGAGACCTCGCGGTTGACCTCGGCGTGGTACGTACCCTCGGTCGCGGTGACCTCGAGGCCGAAGTGGCGCAGCGCCGTCATGTGCGGCTGAACGGTGCGGGTGCCCAGGTCGCAACCGCCCGCGTACGGGATGCGGAACCGGTCGAGGCGGTGCAGCAGCGGGCCGAGGAACATGATGACGCTGCGGGTCCGCCGGGCGGCGTCGGTGTCCATGGCGGCGAGGTTCAGCTCGGCCGGCGGCACGATCTCCAGGTCGTTGCCGTCGTTGATCCAGCGGGCGCGTACGCCGATGCTGCCGAGCACCTCCAGGATGCGGTAGACCTCCTCGATCCGGGCGACCCGACGCAGCGTGGTGCGGCCCGCGTTGAGCAGCGAGGCGCACAGCAGCGCCACGCACGCGTTCTTGCTGGTCTTGACGTCGATCGCGCCGGAGAGCTGCCGGCCTCCGACGACCCGCAGGTGCATCGGGCCCGCGTAGCCGAGGGACACGATCTCGCTGTCCAGGGCCTCGCCGATGCGGGCGATCATCTCAAGGCTGATGTTCTGATTTCCGCGTTCGATGCGGTTGACGGCGCTCTGGCTGGTGCCGAGTGCCTCCGCTAGCTCCGTCTGCGTCCAGCCGCGGTGCTGGCGGGCGTCGCGGATGAGCTTCCCGATGCGGGCGAGGTAGGCGTCTGTCATGAGATCAATATTATCTCAGATATGAGATGTGCTCATGTTGTGGTGGTGCACGGCGTGCCGCGCGGGACCCGCGATGAGCGGGCGGCACAGCGAGCGCACTGAGGCGACTGTGACACGGTCCGGCGGCCAGCGCCCGCGCTACCGAGACCGGTCCCTTCCGGCCGCGGCGAGCACCGCGCGGGCCAGGGGCGCGGCCGGTGCGTCCCTGTCCAGAGTTGCCGCGCGGTGGGCACTTCGCGCAATGAATTGCCAAAACACTGTCATTGTTGCGCCGGTCGAGTGCCTCTTACGGTGCTGGTGGCTGGAACGCATACGCCACGCACAGGCGAGTCGCTGTCCGTACTTCCGTGAGTCGCCGTACTTCCCGTAAGTCGCCTGCACTTCCTGAAAGAGGTCTCACCATGCGCAATTCCCTTGCCCATCGTGCGCGATCCGTCGTCACCCGCCGCCCGCGGCGGACGCTCGGCGCGGCGATCGGCGCGGGTGCCGTGCTGTTCGGCGTGCTCGCGGTGCCGAGTGCCGGCGCCGCCGATGAGAAGGGCTCGCCCGAGACCGCGTCGTCGGTGCGGTTCCCGGCCAGCCCGCGCGCCGGGCACGCGGCCCCGGCCTCGGACGAGATCTCCAAGGTGCGGGTGACCCGGAACGAGGTGCCGGTCAAGCCCGGCAGCAAGACGAAGGTCACCGTCACGGTGGACTCGCCGGAGGCGGGCCACATCTGGGTCTACCTGGACCGCGTCCACGTCGGCGACATGGGCAAGCAGTGGGCCAACGGTCCGCACCCGGGCCTGACCGCCAAGCCCAACAAGAAGTGCGTGTTCTTCACCGACCCGGAGAAGATCGGCATCGGTACCGGCTTCAAGTGTCCGACGCCCAAGGGCCACTCGAAGGTCGTCTTCACCGCCAAGGTGCCCAAGAACCTCCCCTCCGGCTCGGTGGCGTTCTTCGACGCCTACCACCAGATCGGCTCGTCCATGTGGAACGCCGGTTCCTTCTCGGGCGGCTTCGGCGTCAAGTAACCCCGAGACCCGTGCGCCGCCCCACCCACGCGGCGCGCCCCGCGACATCGCCCCGCGTCCCCCGACGCGGCCCAAGCCCGGCGCGGACGGACACCCGCTCGCGAGCCCCCTCGCGTCCGTCCGCGCCGGAACCCGGCACAGTCGGAAACCGGCACCACCGGACCCGGCACGGTCAGAACTCGGCACAGTCGGAACCCGGCACGGCCAGAACTCCGCACGGCCGGAAGCCGACACCGTCAGCACCCGGCACAGCCGGCCCCCGTACCGGAGCCGTAGCCGCTACGTCCCACCGTGCCCGCCCGCACGGCCCGGCGCGACGAACATCAGCCCGCAACGCCCCGTACGAGGCCCGCCGGCACGCTCCCCGACGCGCTCGCTCCACCCCGCCCGCCCGGAAACGCGCCTGCCCGGAAACGCGTCCGCCCGGAAGCGCGCCTGCGCGAACAGTGGCCGGAGGTCAGCCGCGCACCAGCACGGCGACGTCATAGCGCTCGCACACGGCGCGCGCCGGCTCGTCCGCGAGCGCCACGGCGTCCGCCCGCATGCGCTCCAGGCCCGCCGCGAAATCCGCCAGTGACAGGTGGCCGAACTTCGACTGCGGCCGGTCGCGCAGCCGCGCCGCGTACTCACCCAGGCTCGCGGCCACGGGCTGCGCGAAGGACGTGACCGTACGGGCGGTGAAGCCCGCCTCCGCGAAGTCGGCCAGCACCTCCGCCTGGCCGGGGAACCGCGCGCCGTCGGTGGCGCGCAGCCGTGGCCAGTAGTCGTAGACCAGCGCGTCCAGCCGCTCCCGGAAGGTCGTCCGGAGCACCACGACGCCGGCCGGCCGCAGCACGCGCGCCAACTCGCGCGCCGCCGCCGGTCGGTCGGGCAGGTGGTGGACGACGCGGGAGAGGAGCGCGATGTCGAACGCCCCGTCGGCCAGCGGCAGCCGTTCGGCGGTGCCGGCGACGAGGCGGGCCCGACCACCCGCCGTCGCCTCGCGGGCCGCGCGGAGCATGGCCAGCGAGGGCTCGACGCCCACCACGCGCGACGCCCGCTGGTACCGGTCGAGCGCCGCGCAGAACATGCCCGTGCCCGCGCCGACGTCGAGCCAGGCCGGCGCGGGGCGGGGCGCGAACGACCCGACGAACCCCGCCCACGCCCTCAGCGACGCCTCCGGCATCGCGTTCCCGCTGTGGTAGGCGCCGGCCAGGCGCGTGTCGTCATGGACCCGGGTCATCGCCCGATCCTCGCCGGCCACGCCGCACCACGGCAAGACCACCCAGGCCGGCGCGGGCCCTTCGCGACGCGGGCGCTGACGCGCCGACGAACCGGACGCGCCGACGAACCGGACGCCCGGCGGCTCGGGGCGGCCCGGGGTGGCGTCGAGCGGCGCCCGGCGGGCCGAAAATGACCTGCCGTCGGCCGCGCGCTTTGCGAGGATGCGGCCATGCCAGCGACCAGGATGCACGCCGACGAGGTCCTGACCGACTCCGCCTTGGTGCGCCGCCTGGTGCGGGGGCAGTTCCCGGAGTGGGCCGAACTGCCCGTCACCCCGGTCGACTCCTACGGCACCGACCACGCCGTCTACCGCCTCGGTAACCACCTGTCCGTGCGCCTGCCGCGCATCAGCGGGGCCACCCGACAGGCGGTGCGCGAAGCGCGGTGGCTGCCCAGGCTCGCGCCGCTGCTGCCGCTCGCGATCCCGGTCCAGGTGGCGACGGGCCGCCCCGCCGAGGGCTATCCGTACGCCTGGTCGGTCTACGAGTGGCTGCCCGGCGAGAACGCCAACGGCACGCTGGCGGACCTGGAACGGGCGGCCGTGGACCTCGCCGCGTTCATCACCGCGCTGCGCCGCGCGGACCCGACCGGCGCCCACCGGCGCTCGACCGGCAGCCGGGGCGCGCCGCTGGCCGAGCTGGACGAGCAGGTGCGTCGCTCGATCGCCCAGCTCGGCGACCGTATCGACGGCGCCGCCGCCCTCGCCTCCTGGGAGGAGTCGCTGCACGCCCCCGTGTGGTCCGGCCCCGAGGTCTGGCTCCACGGCGATCTGCTGCCGGGCAACCTGCTGGTGACCGACGGGCGGCTGTCGGCCGTCATCGACTTCGGCTGTCTGAACGTCGGCGACCCCGCCTGCGACCTCCAGCCCGCGTGGAACGTCTTCGCCGGGGCCAGCCGGGAGCGGTTTCGGGCCGAACTCGCCGTCGACGACGCCGCCTGGCTGCGCGGTCGCGGCTGGGCGCTCTATCAGGCGGTGTCGGCGCTGCCCTACTACTGGGACACCAATCCCGGCATGATCCGCCAGGCCACGAACGCCCTGACCCAGGTGCTGGCCGACACCGGCACCCAGTGACCACACCGGTTGGCCGGCCGGCGGAATTCGGTCGCCACCGTGGGTGATCGCTTCTAGCCTGCGGCGTATGAAGGTACTCGTGGTCGGTGCGACAGGGACGATCGGCAGCGCGGTCGTCGAGGCGTTGGAGCCCTCCCACGAGGTGGTCAGGGCCTCACGCGGCGGGCCGGTGAAGGTGGACCTGGAGGTTCCGGCGTCGCTGGACCTCTTGTTCGCCGAGGTCTCCGGACTCGACGCCGTGGTGTGCTGCGCCGCCAGCGGTCCGCTGGTGGACCTGGGGACCGTGACCGACGAGGCCGTCGCCGACGGCGTGCGGGGCAAGCTGCTGGGGCAGGTGGCGTTGGCCCGGCGAGCGGTGCGCCACCTGCGGGACGGCGGCTCCATCACGCTGACCGGTGGCACCTTCGCCACGCCGCTGGCCGGTGGGTCGCTGGGAGCCCTGGTCAACACGGGCCTGGAGGGCTTCGTCCGCAACACGGCCGCGGAGCTGCCCCGGGGGCTGCGGATCAACCTCATCAGCCCGGGCTGGATCAGGGAGACCCTGGAGGGCCTGGGACGGGACGGAGCGGACGGCACACCCGTCGCCCGGGTGGCCGAGGCGTACGTGACGGCGGTGGAGAGCCCCGTGCAGGGCCAGGTCTGGCGCTCGTGACGGCCGGTCCCGCGCGGTCGCGGGGGCCGGGGCGTGCCGCGACGGCCTCTCCGTGGCTTCCCCGTCACGGCCCCCCATCCACTCGTGCGCGGGCGCGAGAGCGGTGGGGAGCCGTGGTGCGGTGGCCGGGGCGGTCAGTGGAAGCGGCGGACGAAGACGTCTGACGTGCCGTTGGTGTCGTCGGGCACGATGTCGTCGGCCGCCGACGTGAAGACCACCTCGCGGCCGTGGGCGCTGACCGCGTCGACGCCGGCGGAGGCGGGCTGCCGGGAGACGATCTCGTCGGTGCCCGTGCCCAGGTCGCGCAGCGCCAGCGACGGCTGGTCGGGGTCCGCCGGGTCGTTCGGGGCGTACAGCAGGTAGCGGCCGGTGGGGTCGATGGCCAGGCCCCGGGCGTTCGGCACCAGGTGGGCGGTGCCCGAGCGCACGTCGTGGACGGGGGTGTCGGGGCCCGAACGGTAGACGACCTTGCCGCCGTCCTCGCTGAGCTGGACGAGCGTCGCCTCCTTGGACGGGCCCTCGATCGGGCCGTGGGTGACGCCGTCGGTCCGGTCCCGTACGAAGACGTCGCCCGCCTCACCGTCCTGGTAGGCGACATGGCGGCTGTCGCCGCTGAGGGACGGCCGCGACGGGCGCCGGTGGTCGAACTCGGCGATGGTCTCCTTGGCGCCGGTGAACACGTCCTGGAACTCGACGCGCTGGTGGGACGTCGGCGCTCTGGGGGTGACGACGTAGACGGCGTGGTGGCCGTCCCCGTTCAGCGAGAGCTGGCCGCAACCGGGCCCGCAGTCGAGGCCGCCGATGGCTCCCGTCCGCACCTGCCACAGGTAGATCTTCACGTCCCGCATCCACGGCACCGGATAGCCGAGGTAGGCCCCGTCACCGCTGACGACCGGCGGCTCGATCGGGTCGTAGTGCCCGATCCGCCTGATCTCGTCCGTCCGCTGGTCGCGGAGGTAGACCTCGTCGCCCTCCTGCGGGCGGTCGGGCGTGAGGTTGTCCGCCGCCGACGCGAAGACGACGTGACGGCCGTCGGGCGTGATCGACGCGTCGCCGGAGCCGCCGTCCGCCGGGGTCCCGTCGGCCGCGAGGCTGATCCTCCGGACGCTCGTCTCGCGGTCGCCCGCGCCGCGCACCCCGGCCGTGGGCTCCGCCGAGGCGGCCCCGGGTATCACCGCCGTGACCGCACAGAGCGCGATCACCGTGCCCCGGGCGGCTCTGACACGTCGAGTGGTGCCTCGGTTCGCGTTTCTCCTCATATTCCCCCCACGTATAAGGCACAGAACCCCCTCCGATTCCTCACCAGAGGGCCACAGGCATGCAACCGTGATGGCGCTGTGGGGTCAATGCGTCACATGGCGTACGAGGGTCGCGTCCCGGCCACGGCAAGCGGAACCGGCGCGCGCCGGATCCTCGTGGTGACGGGGTGGCGATCGCCGCCGAACCCGGCGGAATCCCCGGCGGGCCGTGGGGGACACGGGCAACCAGCGCATGACCGTTCGCCAGCGATGTACTAGAGTTATCTCGACATCGAGATATCTGCCGAGAAGGCGTACCGCTGTCGCGCTAGTGAGGTGTGCCTAAGTTAGGCGTACCTTAGCGGATCGGCAAGGTCCCGGGGCGGCAGGATGCGGTGGTACGCGCGAATTCATGCATGAAGGAGACTGTCGTGTCGGCGAACAGCTTCGACGCCCGCAGCACGCTGCGCGTGGGCGACGAGTCGTACGAGATCTTCAAGCTGGACAAGGTCGAGGGCTCCGCCCGCCTGCCCTACAGCCTGAAGGTGCTGCTGGAGAACCTGCTCCGTACCGAGGACGGCGCGAACATCACCGCCGACCACATCCGTGCCGTGGGCGGCTGGGACTCGCAGGCGCAGCCGAGCCAGGAGATCCAGTTCACCCCGGCTCGCGTGATCATGCAGGACTTCACCGGCGTGCCCTGCGTCGTGGACCTCGCCACCATGCGTGAGGCCGTCAAGGAACTGGGCGGCGACCCCGCGAAGATCAACCCGCTGGCGCCGGCCGAGCTGGTCATCGACCACTCCGTCATCGCCGACAAGTTCGGCACCCACGAGGCGTTCGCGCAGAACGTCGAGCTGGAGTACGGCCGCAACCGGGAGCGCTACCAGTTCCTGCGCTGGGGTCAGACCGCCTTCGACGAGTTCAAGGTCGTCCCGCCCGGCACCGGCATCGTGCACCAGGTCAACATCGAGCACCTGGCCCGCACCGTGATGGTACGTAACGGGCAGGCGTACCCCGACACCCTCGTCGGCACCGACTCGCACACCACGATGGTCAACGGCCTCGGCGTGCTCGGCTGGGGCGTCGGCGGCATCGAGGCCGAGGCCGCGATGCTCGGCCAGCCGGTCTCCATGCTCATCCCGCGCGTCGTCGGCTTCAAGCTGACCGGTGAGCTCAAGCCCGGTACCACCGCCACCGACCTGGTGCTGACCATCACCGAGATGCTCCGCAAGCACGGCGTGGTCGGCAAGTTCGTGGAGTTCTACGGCGAGGGCGTGGCCGCCACCTCGCTCGCCAACCGCGCCACCATCGGCAACATGTCGCCGGAGTTCGGCTCCACCGCCGCGATCTTCCCGATCGACGCCGAGACCATCAAGTACCTGAAGCTCACCGGCCGCTCCGAGCAGCAGCTCGCGCTCGTCGAGGCGTACGCCAAGGAGCAGGGCCTGTGGCTGGACCCGGCCGCCGAGCCGGACTTCTCCGAGAAGCTCGAACTGGACCTGGCCTCGGTCGTCCCGTCGATCGCCGGCCCCAAGCGCCCGCAGGACCGCATCGTCCTGGCGGGCGCCGCCCAGCAGTTCGCCAAGGACGTCCTCAACTACGTCGAGGCGGGCGTCACCGGCGGCGACGACCGCAAGCCGGGCGTGCCGCAGCAGACCGCGCCGCACGGCGTGGCCTCCCCGGTGGACGAGGCGAGCGCCGAGTCGTTCCCGGCCAGTGACGCCCCGGCCTACGGCAGCGACGACAACGGCGCCGGCGCCCCGCAGCACGCGGACGGCACCGGCGAGCGCGTGCCGTCGAACCCCGTCACCGTCACCGCCCCCGACGGCTCGACGTACGAGATCGACCACGGCGCCGTCACCGTCGCCGCCATCACCTCGTGCACCAACACCTCCAACCCGTACGTCATGGTCGCCGCCGCGCTGGTGGCCAAGAAGGCGGTCGAGAAGGGCCTGACCCGCAAGCCGTGGGTCAAGACCACCCTGGCCCCGGGCTCCAAGGTCGTCACCGACTACTTCGACAAGGCGGGCCTGACCCCCTACCTCGACAAGGTCGGCTTCAACCTGGTCGGTTACGGCTGCACCACCTGCATCGGCAACTCGGGCCCGCTGCCGGATGAGGTCTCCAAGGCCGTCAACGAGAACGACCTCGCCGTCACCTCGGTCCTCTCCGGCAACCGCAACTTTGAGGGCCGGATCAACCCCGACGTCAAGATGAACTACCTGGCCTCCCCGCCGCTGGTCGTCGCGTACGCCATCGCCGGCTCCATGAAGGTGGACATCACCAAGGAGGCCCTGGGCGTCGACACCGAGGGCAAGCCGGTCTACCTCGCGGACATCTGGCCCACCGAGGCCGAGGTCAACGACGTGGTGGCGAACGCCATCGGCGAGGACATGTTCTCCAAGTCCTACAGCGACGTCTTCGCGGGCGACGCCCAGTGGCAGGCGCTGCCGATCCCCACCGGCAACACCTTCGAGTGGGATCCGGAGTCCACCTACGTCCGCAAGCCCCCCTACTTCGAGGGCATGGCGATGGACCCGTCGCCGGTGCAGGACATCGCCGGCGCGCGCGTCCTGGCCAAGCTGGGCGACTCGGTCACCACCGACCACATCTCCCCGGCCGGCGCCATCAAGGCCGACACCCCGGCGGGCAAGTACCTGACCGAGCACGGCGTCGAGCGGCGTGACTTCAACTCCTACGGCTCGCGCCGTGGCAACCACGAGGTCATGATCCGCGGCACGTTCGCCAACATCCGGCTGCGCAACCAGATCGCGCCCGGCACCGAGGGCGGCTTCACCCGCGACTTCACCGTCGAGGACGGCCCGGTCTCCTTCATCTACGACGCGTCGCAGAACTACCAGGCCGCGGGCATCCCGCTGGTCGTCCTCGCGGGCAAGGAGTACGGTTCCGGCTCCTCCCGTGACTGGGCCGCCAAGGGCACCGCGCTGCTGGGCGTCAAGGCCGTCATCGCCGAGTCCTACGAGCGCATCCACCGCTCGAACCTGATCGGCATGGGCGTCCTGCCGCTGCAGTTCCCCGAGGGCGCGACGGCCGAGGCCCTCGGCCTGACCGGCGAGGAGACCTTCTCCATCACCGGCGTGACCGCGCTGAACGACGGCAGCACGCCGCGCACGGTCAAGGTCACCACCGACACCGGCGTGGAGTTCGACGCGGTCGTGCGCATCGACACCCCCGGCGAGGCGGACTACTACCGCAACGGCGGCATCATGCAGTACGTCCTGCGGTCGCTGATCCGCAAGTAAGTAATCGGCCGGGCGCGCCGGAGCGGAAATTCCGGCTCCGGCGCGCCTATTGGTCTGGACTAAGTCTGCGGAAGGCCGGTGGAAACCGACCTTCCGTTTCGACTTTCGGGCCCGGATCGAACCGGTTCGCGCGTCGGCGCTGAGCCGGTTCCGCCCGGCCCGGGTAAGCAGAAGCGGGCCGCATTCCCCCGGGAATGCGGCCCGCTTCCGTGTCTGTCGGCCGGGCCTGTCCACGGGCCCGTGAGGCCGCCGGGCTGCCCGAACGGGCAGCGCTCATACGCCGTGTGGCCAGGCGAAAAGCGGGTCCCGTCGGGATGCCTCTGGGGCCTGGGGGTCGGGCGCGCAAAAAGCCGTTCGGGCGCGCTGACGCCCCACCTGGACCATGGCTCGCGCCCGTATGTCGCGAGGTCTCAACTCGGGAAAGACTGCTGACAATTTCTGCTTTCGATCTTGCCCCCTGCGCGTTGAGTGGACTATACCTGTCGCGTCTGAGTCGCCGTAGTTCACGGCAGTGGGCCCGATGGTGAAGCGGCGCGTCTACCTGGCGTGCTGTCGTCATCGACGTCCCGGCGCATATGCAGAGCACATATCAGCTCCAACTGACCCGCGGTGTCGGGTCGTTCGCCATAGGCGGACGCGGTACGGGAGATCTGACACCGCCTGAGTCCTGTAGAAGGCGAGGACCCCAGATGGGATTCACCTCTGAATTCGGCCGTCGTGATCTGGTCAAGCGAACGGCTGCGATCGGGCTGATCTCCGTTCCCACCATGACGGCGTTGAGCGCGTGTGCAACGGGTGGCGGCGACGACACCAAGCAGGTCGAAAGGGGCAAGAAAACAGCGAAGAATCCGCTGGGGGTCAACGAGAGCGCCGGTCTTGACGTCGTCATCTTCGACGGCGGCTTCGGCGACGAATACGCCAAGGCCGCACAGGCGGAGTACGTGAAGGCGTACCCGAAGTCCGACGGGAAGATCAAGCATTCGGCGACGCAGAAGATCCAGGCGAAGCTGGCGCCGCGGTTCAACGGGGGTACGCCGCCGGATCTGATCGACAACTCGGGTGCGGAGCAGATGGATTTCGGCACGTTGGTGTCGAAGGACCAGCTCACGGATTTGCGGGAGTTGTTGGACGCGCCGTCGCTGGATGATCCGAACAAGAAGGTGCGGGACACGCTGCGGCCTGGCGTGTTGGAGATGGGGCAGTTCGAGGGGGACGAGGTCTGGGTCCTCTACTACGCCTACACCATCTACGGGGTGTGGTATTCGAAGTCGTTGCTGGCCAAGCACGGCTGGGAGTATCCGCAGACCTGGGACGAGATGTTGAAGTTGTGCGCGGAGGCGAAGAAGCAGGGGATCGCGGGGTGGACGTATCCGGGGAAGTACCCGTACTACCTGCCGTTCAGTCTGTATCCGTTCATCGCGAAGATCGGTGGCCGCGAGACGCTGGATGCCATCGACAACCTGGAGCCGAACGCGTGGAAGCACGACGCGGTGAAGGCCGCGTTCGAGGCGTATCACGAGTTGCAGGCCAAGGGGTACATCCTCAAGGGCACGCCGGGGCTGGATCATATTCAGTCGCAGGTGGCGTGGAACGAGGGGAAGGCGTTGTTCATCCCGAACGGTTCGTGGGTGGAGAACGAGACGAAGAAGACCACGCCGAAGAACTTCGACATGGGTGTGGGTGCGCCGTCGTCGTTGGATTCGGGGGACAAGCTGCCCTACGGGACGATCTGGGCCTCGGGTGGTGAGCCGTTCATCGTGCCGAAGAACGCGAAGCACCCGTGGGGTGGCATGGAGTTGCTGCGGATCATGTTGGGCACGAAGTCGACGCAGAACTTCATCCAGCAGGTGTCGTCGTTGTCTTCGCTGAACGGTGGCACGGAGGGTTTGCAGTTGCCGCCGGGGTTGGCGTCGGCGCAGGAGTTGTGGAAGAAGGCGGGGGATAACGTCGTCAATCCGCGGTTGCAGGACTGGTATGTGACGTTGCAGAAGGAGAAGATCGGGGTGGCCGCGCTGGGCGAGATGATGGCGGGGCGTATGTCGCCGAAGGAGTGCATGGCCAAGTGTCAGAAGTTCGCGGATGAGACGGCGAAGGACTCCGCGGTGAAGAAGTACCGGCACAAGTGAGGATGCGCTGGCAGTGGCGTATCCCGCGGGCGAGGAGTGGGGTCGGTAGCAGTGCGGCACGGTAAGTACGGCTTCATCGTGGGGTTTTTGGCCCTGCCGTTGGCGATTTACGCGGTCTTTGTGATCTCGCCGTTCGTCCAGGCCATCTACTATTCGTTCACGAATTGGAGTGGTCTGAGCTCGGATCTCCAGATGGTGGGGTTCGATAATTACCGTAAGTTGCTGGATGACGATGTGTTCTGGCATGCGTTGCGGAACAATCTGGTGTTGTTGCTGGTGTTGCCGTTGGTGACGCTCGGTATGGGGTTGTTCTTCGCCTTCATGTTGAATGTGGGTGGGCGGCGTAAGGGGGCGGTGGTCTCGGGTGTGCGGGGGTCGTCGCTGTACAAGGTGGTGTACTTCTTCCCGCAGGTGCTGTCGATCGCGATCGTGGCGTTGATCTTCCAGTTCGCGTACAACCCGAACAGTGGGGCGTTGAACTCGTTCCTGTCGGGGATCGGGTTGGACTCGGTGCAGCCCAACTGGTTGGGTGATCCGAGCCTGGCGCTGTGGTGTGTGATGGCGGTGATGGTGTGGAGCAACGTCGGGTTCTACGTGGTGTTGTTCTCGGCGGCGATGAGCACGATTCCCCGGGATTTCTACGAGGCGGCGTTGTTGGATGGCGCGAACCGGTTCACGACGTTCTTCCGGATCACGTTGCCGCTGCTGTGGGACACCGTGCAGACCGGTTGGGTGTACATGGGCATCCTGGCGTTGGACGCGTTCGCGGTGGTGCAGATCATGACGGTCGGTCCCGGTGGTCCTGACTACTCGACCGAGGTCCTGACGTGGTTCGTGTACACGAAGGGCATTCGGGACGGGCAGGCCGGTTACGCCACCGCGCTGGGTGTGGCACTGCTGATCGTCACGATGATCTTCGCGGCGATCGTCATGCGCCTCGGCCGCCGAGAAAGGCTGGAGTTCTGAGATGAGCCCGTTGTCTCACCCGTCTGCTCGCCCGAGCGAAAGCCAGCAGGGCCCGAACGCCGACCGACGCCGTGAAGTGGGGAGCGAAGCACCGTGACCGGACTGCCACCGAGCCACGCCCCCGACATGTCGGGCGTGAGCAAGGAAGATCCCACCACGCCCGTGAAAGTCGCGCCGCCGACGGTGTCGGGTGCCGGGCCAAAGCACGGGGACCGCACCGGTGGGGTGCTCAACGTGTTCTCGCACGGGATCCTGGCCGTGTGGGGGCTGTTGGTCACGCTGCCGCTGTTGTGGGCGGCGATGAGTTCCCTCAAGACCGACCGGGAGATCTTCACCTCGCCCTGGTCGCTGCCCTCGTCGCTGCATTTCCAGAACTGGTCCGACGCGTGGAACACCGCGAACATGGGCCGGTACTTCCTGAACTCGGCCGTCGTCGTCGCCGGTTCCCTCTTCGGCACCATGCTGCTTGGCGCCATGGCCGCCTACGTCCTGGCGCGGTTCGAGTTCCGTGGGAACCGGTTCATCTACTACCTGTTCGTCGGCGGCATGAGCTTCCCCATCGTGCTGGCGTTGGTGCCGCTGTACTTCGTGTTGCAGAACATGGAGATGCTCAACACCAAGCACGGCCTGATCCTGGTCTACATCGCGTACTCGCTGCCCTTCACGGTCTTCTTCCTGACCTCGTTCTTCAAAACCCTGCCCACCTCCGTGGCAGAGGCGGCGATGATCGACGGGGCCTCGCACACGCGCACGTTCTTCCAGGTCATGCTGCCCATGGCCAAACCAGGACTGATCAGCATCGGCATCTTCAACTTCCTGGGCCAGTGGAACCAGTACATGCTGCCCTACGTACTCAACCAGGGCGAGGAAAAGGACAAACTCCTCCCCCAGGGACTGGTGGAACTCGCCGTCTCCCAGGGATACAAAGGCAACTGGGCCGTCCTCTTCTCCGGCCTGCTCATCGCCATGATCCCCGTCCTCGCCGTCTACATCATCTTCCAACGCCAGGTCCAGGCCGGCCTGACCGCCGGAGCCCTGAAGTAGTCGTACCCGGCTGACCACGGCCCCGGACCCGCCCCGCGCGGGACCGGGGCCGCTGCCATGCCGTCCGGGCACCGCGTCGTGATCACGGGGGTCGGGCGGCAGCGCGGCCCCCTCCCGCGTTACGGTGTGCCGCTGCCGTTACGGTGTGCCGCCGCGCGGTGCCGCCGGCGTGATCGACGTCGCCGGCGCCGCGAAACCGCCGCTACCCAACGGGCCGCTGTCCGACGGGTGGCGGTGGTGCGTCGAGGACTTGACGAGTGGCAACCTGTACGGCTCAGCTTAGAGTTCACATGTTGGAGACATCGCCGGACCTCACCTGCGGTCCGGCCGGCGACCGGCCGTCGCGCCGTACGCCGAGGCGGGAGTGGATGGGCGTGGAGACTCCGGGATCGCAGTCGTCGCTGCACCGGGCCAACCTTGAGCGGGTCGTGCGCGCGGTGCGCATGGCGGGGTCCCTCACGCAGGCGGAGATCGCCCGTACGACGGGGCTCTCGGCCGCCACGGTCTCCAACATCGTCCGCGAGCTGAAGGACGGCGGCACCGTCGAGGTGACCCCGACCTCCGCCGGCGGTCGGCGGGCCCGCAGCGTCGCGCTGAGCGGCGACGCCGGCATCGTCGTCGGCGTCGACTTCGGCCACGCCCACCTGCGCGTCGCCGTCGGCAACCTGGCCCACCGGGTGCTCGCCGAGGAGACCGAGCCGCTGGACGTGGACGCCTCCGCCGCGCAGGGCATGGAACGCGCCGAGGCCCTGGTGGGACGGCTGATCGAGGCAAGCGGCATCGCGCCGGACAAGGTGATCGGCGTCGGGCTCGGCGTGCCGGGCCCCATCGACGTGGCCACCGGAACGCTGGGCTCCACCGCGATCCTGCCGGGCTGGGCCGGCGCCAACCCGCGCGACGACCTCGCGGCGCGCCTCGGCGTGCCCGTGTACGTGGACAACGACGCCAACCTGGGCGCGCTCGGCGAACTGGTGTGGGGGAGCGGCCGTGGCGTGGCCGACCTGGCGTACATCAAGGTCGCCAGTGGCGTCGGCGCGGGCCTGGTGATCAGCGGCCAGATCTACCGCGGGCCCGGCGGCACGGCCGGCGAGATCGGCCACATCACGCTGGACGAGTCGGGCCCGGTGTGCCGGTGCGGCAACCGCGGCTGCCTGGAGACCTTCACCGCCGCCCGCTACGTGCTGCCGCTGCTGCACTCCAGCCACGGCCCCGACCTGACCATGGAGCGCATGGTGGCGCTCGCGCGGGAGGGCGACCCCGGCTGCCGCCGGGTGGTCTCCGACGTCGGGCGGCACGTGGGCAGCGGCGTCGCCAACCTGTGCAACCTGCTCAACCCCAGCCGGGTCGTGCTCGGCGGCGACCTGGCCGAGGCCGGCGACCTGGTGCTCGACCCGATCCGCGACTCGGTCGCCCGGTACGCCATCCCGAGCGCCGCCCGGCAGCTCTCCGTGCTGCCGGGCGCCCTCGGCAGCCGGGCCGAGGTCCTCGGGGCGCTGGCCCTGGTGCTCAGCGAGATGGGCGACTCCACGCTCCTCGACGGCGCCGTCGCCACCGGCGCGCCGGCCCTGACCTGATCCGACCGGGCCTGTCCTCACGCAGCGGCGCCGCCCCGGCTCCTACCGGCTTCCGCGCACCCCCGCGCGCCCCGCGCCCGTACCCCGCGCCCGCACCCCGCGACCGCGCGGCCCCCGCGCCGTAACCTCCGCCTCGCCCGCCAGCGCCACCCCGCCCGAGCCGGAGACCAGGTCCCGGCCCGCCCGCCCGGGCGGCATGCGCCGCGCACCCGAGCCCAGCCCCGCCGTGGCCCGTCCAGCCTTGGCCCGCGCCCGCCCGCCGCCACCGCTGGCAGCCAGCCACCCGCCGTGCCCACCGCGCCCGCCTGCCCGTCTGCCTGCGACGAAGCTCTCTCGCCGGCCCCCGGCAAGGGCGCGCTCGCCCTGCCGACCGGCACCGCGCGCACCGCTGGCCGCGACGCTCGCGTCCCGCTCGATCCTAAGTTCACAGGCGTAATGAATGGCATCGTTGCCATCTCGTTAAGGATTTACTTCTTGACGCTTGTGTTACCGCCGAGTTGACTTCCAGCCACCTCGGCCGCAGTGACGGCCGCGTCAGGGAGGTACCCCATATGAACGCGACGCTCCGTCGTGTCGTCGTCGCCACCGCCGCGGTCAGCCTGACCGTCGGCCTTGCCGCGTGTGGCAAGGCCAAGGAGGCGGACGGCCGTGAGTCCAAGGACCGGAAGAAGGGCGACGCTCTTACGATCGGGCTCCTGCTGCCGGAAGACCAGACCGCGCGCTACGAGAACTTCGATCAGCCCTTGATCGAGAAGCGGGTCAAGGAGCTCTGCTCGGCCTGCGACGTCAAGTACGTGAACGCCAAGTCGGACGCGTCCGTCCAGCAGCAACAGGTCGATTCGATGATCACCAAGGACGTGGACGTGATCATCCTCGACTCGGTGGACTCGAAGTCCATCGCCAGTTCCGTCGAGAAGGCGCACGACGCCGACATCCCCGTCGTCGCCTACGACCGGCTGGCCGAGGGCCCCATCTCCGCCTACACCTCCTTCGACAACGCGGAGGTCGGCAAGGTCCAGGCCAGGTCGTTGCTGAAGGAGATCGGCGGCAAGGCCAAGAGCGGCCAGATCGTCATGCTCAACGGCTGGGAGGCCGACCCCAACGCCGCCATGTACAAGCAGGGCGCGCTCTCCGTGTTCAAGGGCAAGGTCAGGATCGGCAAGTCGTACGACGTGGAGAAGTGGCTGCCGAACCTCGCCAACGACAGCATGAACGGCGCCATCTCCTCGCTCGGCAAGGACAAGATCGTCGGCGTCTACTCGGCCAACGACGGCATGGCGGGCGGCGCCATCACCGCGCTGCGGCAGGGCGGCTTCGACAAGCTGCCGCCGGTCACCGGGCAGGACGCGGAACTCGCCGCCGTGCAGCGGATCATCGCCGGCGAGCAGTTCATGAGCGTCTACAAGTCGTACAAGATCGAGGCCAGGACGGCGGCCGAGATGGCGGTGGCCCTGGGCTGGGGCGAGGACGTGCCGGCGGGGACCACCGTGGACAGCCCGACCGAGAAGGACGTACCGGCCACCCTGATCCCCCCGGTCGCGCTGACCGTGGAGAACGTCAAGGACACGGTCCTCAAGGACGGCCTGTACCCGCTGGACAAGATCTGCACGGCGAAGTTCAGGAGCGCCTGTGAACGGGCCGGCCTGCGGTAGCCGACGTACCGACCGCGGCCGGTATCCCGCGGCTCACCCGAGTTCCGTACCCGCCGCCCCCGTCCGGGCGCGGCGCATCCCCCGCCCCGGGTAGGGCGGTGAAGGAGATGGTTGACGTGACCGCTACGCCCGTACTGGCGTTGCGCGGGATCTCCAAGCGATTCGGTGCCGTCCAGGCGCTCACCGACGTCGATCTGGAGGTCCGGGCCGGCGAGGTGGTCGCCCTGGTGGGCGACAACGGCGCCGGCAAATCCACCCTGGTCAAGACGATCGCCGGGGTCGGCCCCGCCGACGACGGCGTCATCGAGTGGCGGGGGCGTCCGGTGCGGGTCGACCGCCCGCACGACGCCCAGGCGCTGGGCATCGCGACCGTGTACCAGGACC
Source organism: Streptomyces sp. MGP-BFMKR1 (assembly GCF_057766585.1). Taxonomy (NCBI): domain Bacteria; kingdom Bacillati; phylum Actinomycetota; class Actinomycetes; order Kitasatosporales; family Streptomycetaceae; genus Streptomyces; species Streptomyces sp. MGP-BFMKR1. The sequence goes on along the minus strand of NZ_CM173408.1, from coordinate 1,814,001 downwards.
TGGCGCTGTGCGACAACATCGACGTCGTCGGCAATCTCTTCCTCGGCCGGGAGATCACCCGCGCCGGCATCCTCGACGAGGTCGAGATGGAGCGCCGCTCGCGCGAGCTCCTGGACACGCTCTCGATCCGCATCCCGAGCGTGCGCATCCCCATCGCCTCGCTCTCCGGCGGGCAGCGGCAGACGGTGGCCATCGCCCGCTCCATGCTGGGCGAGCCCGGCCTGGTGATCCTGGACGAGCCGACCGCGGCGCTCGGCGTCGAGCAGACCGCGCAGGTGCTCGACCTGGTGGAGCGGCTGCGCGAGCGCGGCCTCGCGGTGATCCTCATCAGCCACAACATGGCCGACGTCAAGGCCGTGGCCGACCGGGTGGCGGTGCTCCGGCTGGGCCGTAACAACGGCACCTTCGACGTCAGGACCACCTCACAGGAGGACATCATCTCCGCGATCACCGGCGCCACCGACAACGCTGTCACCCGCCGTAAGGCCCGTACCTCGAACGCGGAGGACCACGCGTGAGCACCGACCTGAACAAGTCAGCCGACGAGCCACGCGAGGGCGCCGACACCACGGGAACGGACGCCGGCCGGCCGGCCGCGCCCCCCATCGAGGGCGCCCCCGCGGCCCCCGGCGCGGTCACCGCCGTCGACCCCCGCCTCCTCGTGCGCGAGGAGGGCGTGCGCGGGTACGTGCGGGAGTTCGGCCGCAAGCTGCGCGGCGGCGAACTCGGCTCGGTCCCCGTCGTGGTCGGCCTGGCCATCATCTGGGCCGTCTTCCAGTGGCGGGACTCGGCCTTCCTGTCCCCGAAGAACCTCTCCGACCTGTCCATCTACATCGTCGGCACCGGGATGATCTCGGTCGGCATCGTGCTCGTCCTGCTCCTCGGCGAGATCGACCTGTCGGTCGGCTCGGTCAGCGGCCTGGCCGCCGCCGTCCTCGCCGTGCTCTACGTCAACGAGGGCCTGGCCGAGTGGCAGGCCATCCTCATCGCCCTCGCCTCCGGCGCGGCGGCCGGGGCCGTGCACGGCTTCTTCTTCGCCCGCATCGGCGTTCCGGCGTTCGTCGTCACCCTGGCCGGGTTGCTGGCGTGGAACGGGCTGATGCTCCAGGTGCTCGGCACCACCGGCACCATCAACCTCGACCGCGACAGCTTCATCGTCCACCTGACCAGCCACTACTTCGTCTACATCGCCGTCGCCTACGGAGTGGCCGGGCTCGCCGTGGCGCTCTTCCTCGCCGCCCAGCTCCTCGACGCCAGACGCCGCCAGGCCGCGGGCGTGCCCTCCCGGCCGCTCGGCGAGATCCTGGCGCGCACCGCCGTGCTGGCCGTGCTGGCCTTCGCGGCGGCCTGGCGGCTCAACGAGTACAAGGGCCTGCCGCTGGCGCTGCTGATCTTCCTGGTGGTGCTGATCGGCTACGACGTCCTGCTGCGCCGCACCCGCTTCGGTCGCCAGGTCTTCGCCGTCGGCGGCGGCGTGGAGGCCGCGCGGCGGGCGGGCATCAACGTCGCCCTCGTCCGCATCGCCGTCTTCTCGATCTCCGGCCTCATGGCCTCGGTCGGCGGCCTGTTCATCGCCTCCCGGATCGCCGCGGCCAACCAGGGCGCCGGCACCGGAAACCTGCTGATGGAGGCCATCGCCGCGGCGGTCATCGGCGGCACCAGCCTCTTCGGTGGCCGGGGCAGCGTGTGGTCGGCGCTGCTCGGCATGCTCGTGATCGGCTCCATCGCCTCCGGCATGGCGCTGCTGGGCATCGAGGCGTCCGTGCAGTACATGATCACGGGTGGCGTGCTGCTCGCGGCTGTGGTAATTGACTCCGTTTCGCGTCGCACGCAGCGCTCGGCCGGGCGCGGCTAGCACCCCCAGCGGCCCCACGGAGCCCCGCCGCACGCCGGTGGGGCCCCGTGGGGCCGCGTTCGGGCCCGCCCCGGGGCGCTAGGGGGCCCGCGCGGGGCTCGCGTTCCAGCGCGCCGGGCGCACCCCGCGCCACGGCCCGCCGGGCGCGTGGGACCCCCGCGCGGGCGGACCGCCAACGACCGAGAACTGGACCACTCGCGTGAGTTACATCGCATTGGCCCAGCATCACCGTCAAGTGCGGAACATTAGACTCGTCAGACCGACAAGGCTCGACAGCTCTACACCAAGGAGGCGCAAGTGCCGAAGGAGCCGCGTGCAGCGCGTGCGGAGGCAGCGGACGGGTGGCGACTGCTGAGCCGTGTGAAGCGGCCTCGCGACCTCGACCGACTGAGCCTCGCGCAACTGGACGAGCTGGCGGCGGAGATCCGCTCCTTCCTCGTCGAGGAGGTCGCCAAGACCGGCGGCCACCTCGGACCCAACCTCGGTGTGGTCGAGCTGACCATCGCCCTGCACCGGGTCTTCGACTCCCCGAAGGACCGGGTGCTCTGGGACACCGGACACCAGTCGTACGTGCACAAGCTGCTTACGGGCCGTCAGGACTTCTCCAAACTCAAGGGCAAGGGCGGCCTGTCCGGCTACCCCTCCCGCGCCGAGTCCGAGCACGACGTCATCGAGAACAGCCACGCCTCCACGGTCCTCGGCTGGGCCGAGGGCATCGCCAAGGCCAACGAGCTGCGCCGCAAGAACGACCACGTGGTCGCCGTCATCGGCGACGGCGCGCTGACCGGCGGCATGGCCTGGGAGGCGCTGAACAACATCGCCGCCGCCAAGGACCGCCCGCTGGTCATCGTCGTCAACGACAACGAGCGCTCGTACGCGCCGACCATCGGCGGCCTCGCCAACCACCTGGCCACGCTGCGCACCACCGACGGCTACGAGCGCTTCCTCGCCCGTGGCAAGGACCTCCTGGAGCGCACCCCGGTCGTCGGCCGCCCGCTGTACGGCACGCTGCACGGCGCCAAGAAGGGCCTGAAGGACTTCATCGCGCCGCAGGGCATGTTCGAGGACCTGGGCCTGAAATACGTGGGGCCCATCGACGGCCACGACATCGAGGCGCTGGAGTCCGCGCTCGAGCGGGCCAAGCGGTTCGGCGGCCCGGTCATCGTGCACTGCCTGACCGAGAAGGGCCGCGGCTACACGCCGGCCCTCCAGGACGAGGCGGACCGCTTCCACGCCGTCGGCAAGATCCACCCCGACACCGGGTTGCCGATCTCCTCCTCCGGCGCCGACTGGACCTCGGTCTTCGGCGAGGAGATGGTCAAGCTCGGCCAGGAGCGCGACGACATCGTGGCCATCACGGCGGCCATGCTCCAGCCGGTGGGCCTGGAGAAGTTCGCCAAGGCGTTCCCGGACCGGGTCTTCGACGTGGGCATCGCCGAGCAGCACGGGGCCGTCTCCGCGGCGGGACTGGCCACCGGCGGCCTGCACCCGGTCTTCGCCGTCTACGCCACCTTCCTCAACCGCGCCTTCGACCAGGTGCTGATGGACGTGGCGCTGCACAAGTGCGGGGTGACCTTCGTCCTGGACCGGGCGGGGATCACCGGCACCGACGGCGCCTCGCACAACGGCATGTGGGACATGTCCATCCTCCAGGTCGTCCCGGGGCTGCGACTGGCCGCCCCGCGCGACGCGGACCAGGTCCGCGCCCAGCTCCGGGAGGCGGTCGAGGTCACCGACGCGCCGACCGTGGTGCGCTACTCCAAGGGCGCGGTGGGCCCGGCGGTCAAGGCCGTCAACCGGATCGGTGGCATGGACATCCTGCGCGAGCCGGCCCCCGAGGGCCGGGCCGCCGGCCGGGCCGACGTGCTGCTCGTCTCGATCGGCGCGCTCGCCCCGATGTGCCTCGAGGTCGCCGACCTGCTGGACAAGCAGGGCATCTCGACCACGGTGGTGGACCCGCGGTGGGTCAAGCCGGTCGACGAGGCGATGCCGGTGCTGGCCGAGCGGCACCGGGTGGTCATCACGGTCGAGGACAACAGCCGGGTGGGCGGCGTGGGCTCCGCCATCGCGCAGGCGCTGCGCGACGCGGGCGTGGACGTGCCGCTGCGCGACTTCGGCATCCCGCCGCGCTTCCTGGACCACGCGTCCCGCAAGGAGATCCTGGCCGAGATCGGCCTCACCGCGCCGGACATCGCGCGCCAGGTGACCGGCCTGGTGGCCAAGCTCGACGGCCGGTACGAGGCGGACGAGGCCGGCGCCCGCTCGGGCTCGGCGCAGCCCGCGCGCGACTAGCCTCCCGCCGGGCCGCCCCACGGCGCGCCCGCCCGACCGACCATGCCGGGTCGGCCCGCACGGCACACCACGCCGCGCGCGGCCGGCCCGGCATCGCGTTGCCGGGGCCCGCGCGGGCCCGAGCGCGGGCCGTGCGCCGTGGGCCGCACCGGGCCGTGCGCCGTGGGCCGCACCGGGCCGTGCGCCGTGGGCCGCGCCGGGGCGCGGCACCCAGGCCCGGGGCGTGGGCCGGGTGGTCCAGCGGGGGCGCCGCGCCCCGCGTCCCATCGGGTGAACCGGGGCGGTGTCGGCGGTGTGCGCGGTCGGCTGGCCCGTGTGGTGCGAGAGCTTGACGCGGACGCGCGATCGAGCCAGGGCGGAGGAACGCCGATGAGCACACGGGCACCCAGGAGGGGCCGGGGAGGCTACTTCCGCACCAAGACCGTCGAGCAGTCCATCCGCGACACCGAGGAGCCCGAGCACGCGCTGAACAAGTCCCTGTCCGCCCTCGACCTGACCGTCTTCGGCGTCGGGGTGGTCATCGGCACCGGCATCTTCGTGCTCACCGGACAGATCGCCAGGGACACCGCGGGCCCCTCCGTCGCGCTGGCCTTCCTGGTCTCCGGCCTCGTCTGCGCGTTGGCCGCCCTGTGCTACGCGGAGTTCGCCTCCACCGTGCCGGTCGCGGGCTCCGCGTACACCTTCTCGTACGCCTCGCTCGGCGAACTGCCCGCCTGGATCATCGGGTGGGACCTGATGCTGGAACTGGCGCTCGGCTGCGCGGTGGTCGCCGTCGGCTGGTCGGGCTACGTGCGTTCGCTGATGGACAACGTCGGCTGGCACCTGCCCGACTGGCTGTCCGGGGCCGGCCAGGCGGAGGGGTTCGGCTTCGACCTGCTCGCCTTCGTCCTGGTCGGACTGGTGACGGCGGTGCTGGTGGCGGGGATGAAGCTGTCCGCGCGGGTCACCTCGCTGGTCGTGGCGATCAAACTGGCGGTGGTGTTCCTGGTGATCGTGGCCGGCGCGTTCCTCGTCGAGGCCGACAACTACCGGCCGTTCATCCCACCGGCCGAGGGGACCGCCGACCAGGGCTCGGGGCTGGCCGCCCCGCTCATCCAGGTCATCTTCGGGTACGAACCGACGACCTTCGGCGTGCAGGGCGTCTTCACGGCGGCGGCCGTCGTCTTCTTCGCGTACATCGGCTTCGACATCGTGGCCACCGCCGCCGAGGAGACCCGGAACCCGCAGCGCGACGTGCCGCGCGGCCTGTTGGGCTCGCTGGCCATCTGCACGCTGCTCTACGTCGCCGTCTCGCTGGTGGTCACCGGCATGCGGAAGTACACCGAACTGACCGTGGACGCCCCGCTCGCCGACGCGTTCAAGGCCAGCGGGCACCCGTTCTACTCCGGCCTCATCAGCTTCGGCGCCGCGGTCGGACTGACGACGGTGTGCCTGATCCTGCTGCTCGGCCAGACCCGGGTGTTCTTCGCCATGAGCCGGGACGGGCTGCTGCCCCGGGCCTTCTCGCAGGTCCACCCGCGCTTCGGCACGCCCTACCGGTCCACCGTGCTGCTCGGCGCCGTGGTCGCCGTCATCGCCGGCTTCACCAGCCTGGCCGAACTGGCGGAGCTGGTGAACATCGGCACGCTGTTCGCCTTCGTCGTGGTCGCCATCGGCGTGGTCATCCTGCGCCGCACCCGCCCCGACCTGCCGCGCGGCTTCCGCGCCCCGCTGGTCCCCGCGCTGCCGGTGGCCTCCGTGCTGGCCTCGCTCTGGCTGATGCTCAACCTGCCGACCGAGACCTGGCTGCGCTTCGCGGCCTGGATGGCGCTCGGCTGCGTCATCTACGTCGCGTACGGCCGCTCCCACAGCCGCATGAGCGCGCCCACGAACCCGGGGGAGTAGGCCGCTGGGCCCCCCGCCTGGCCCCGCCGCGTGGGCAGGTGCGTCGGTGCGCGGATCGCCGCACCCGGACACGCGGTCCGAAAGCGGCGCGGCGGCGGGAATTGGGGGTCGTAAAACGTCGATTTCAGGACCGGGAAAAGCGATAGATGGCTCTGCCACTTCCCGGATCTCGTTGACGTTGTGATCCGTCGCCTGCGAATCTCGGTGAGGCTCGGCGGCTTTCCCATCGGGGGCGGCGCATTCGCCCGAGAAAAGCGCGCTGACGGAGCGGCTGACACAGTGACAGCGGGAGCGGCGTTGAGATTTCCAGTACGTGTGTCCGCGCTGGCTCTGGCCGGTGGCCTGGCGGTGGCGGGCTGCGCCAGCGACTCCGCGCCCGCCCCCGTGGAGTTCGCGTCACAGAAGGGACAGCCGCTCGGAAAGGCCGAGGAGCGGGCACGACAGGCCGGCCTGACCTTCTCGTCGCACGACGCCAGCGAGGGCGATCGGGCGCCACGCGCCGACTGGTCCGTGTGTTTCCAGTCCCAGCGCGAGCGGAGTATCGAGTTCGCCGTCGTCAGAAAAGCCGAAACGTGCCCCAGCGCGGACGGTCAGCCGATTCCCTGGTTACGGATGCCCGACGTGTCGGGGCGGCCGGTTTCCAGCGCGCGGGCCGAACTCACCGATATCGAGACGGCCCTGAGGAAGGGCGTCCGCCTGGTCGGAGCCCGCCCCGGCGTCAACCCGCACGCACACCCGGGCGACGGCGCGTCCGACTCCTGGACGGTCTGCTCCCAACGGCCCGCCCCGGGGACCGCCCTGGACGAGCGCTGGCAGGCCGAGGAGGACATCGAACTCCTCGTCATGCGGCCCGGTGCCCCGTGCCCATGAGCGGCGGCTAGCCGCGCACCGACCGTGGCCCCGCCACGCTCGCCCCCAACGCGCCCACCCGCTCGCGCAGTTCGCGGTCGGCCGTGACCACCAGGCAGGGCCGCTCCGGTGGGCGGGCGGCGACGACGTCCACGATGTGGTCGTCACCGCTGCCGGGTGCCGCCTCGACCCGTACGCCCGGCGCCGACGCCACCTCGCGGGCCCTGCCCTCCACGACGAGCACGATGTCCACCGGCTGCCCGCACGCCCACGCGGGCACGTCGGTGCGCGCGGGCAGTCCGGTGGCGGAGAATGCGGTCAGTGCGTCGCGCAGTCGCTCGGCCGCACCATGTCGATCCCGCCACCAACCGTCGGGTACGGAGCCGACCACGTTCGCCGCGTCCACCACCACGAGTGCCTTCATGCGCCCAGCCTGGCACGATCTATGGCTCGGGGCCGTATTGCCCACGGGCGGGCACCCGGCGTGCGCGGCCAGGCAAAATACTATGGTCAGTGTTACAAGAGGGAAGGTTGTCTGCGAACCATGGTGTTGCGGTTGCTGCGCGGCAAGGACGGCAGGCTCTCGGCCTACGCCCCGGCGGCAGGCGGCATCGCCCGCTGGACGGAGACCCGTCCCGGAGGTCCGAAATGGACGGGGCCGGTGTGGCTGGACGTGCCGGGGCTGACCGTCTGTTCCATCGGCCAGGGCTCAGACGGCTACGTCCACCTGGTGGGTCTGCGGGAGAGACGCGCCCCCGACGAGCGGGTCGACGTGGACGTGGTGCACGCCACCCAGTACCAGACGGGCCGGCCGACCACGGTCTGGCACTCGCTGGGCACCCCGCACCCCAATGACTGGCACAAGGCCAGCCGCGTCAACGTGGTGACCACCGTCGTCGGCAAGGAGGGCGCCGTCCACGTCGTGGTCCGCAACGCGGGCGGCGGCATCAGCGCGCGCCGCCAGGACGCCAAGGGCAAGTGGAGCGGCTGGGTCGACTTCAAGGGCAGCAACGTCACCGAGGGCATCTCGGCCATCGCCACGGCGGAGGGCCGGGTCGAGTTCTTCGCGCCGGCCACGGGCGCCGCCCTGCGCTGGTACATGAACGAGCCCGGCGGCGGCCTCAAGCGCGGCGCCAACCTCGACGTGGACCCGCTGCCCGGCACCGCCTCCGGCGTGCAGACCGGCCCCGACAGCCTCACGCACTACTGGCGGGACGCGGGCAGCAACGAGATCTTCGCCCTGCGGCCCGCCGAGGGCGCCGAGCCCGTCTCGCTCGGCGGCGCGGCGGGCGAGGGCCCGGCCGCGGTCATCCAGGCCCCGGTCTACGGATACGACTGCACGGTCCTCGCCCAGCGCGAGCCGAGCACCGGGCGGCTGGCCGTGGCGGCCTACCCCACGGAGAACGAGGCGGCCGGCGTGTGGTGGACGCCCACCGGCGACCCGGGCCTGACCGAGCCCGCGTTGGCGCTCGACGGGTACGGGCGCGTCGTCCTCGCCGCCCTCGCGCCCGACCGCACCCTGCGCGTCGCCCGGCAGAAGACGACGGAGCCCGGGCTCGCGCTGGACGCCTGGACGGCCGTCTAGCCCCACGCCCGCGGGCCGGCCCCGCCGGCGTGAGCCCAGCCCGCCGGCGTCGGCCCGTACGCGCCCCGCCCACGTCGCCTGACGGCCCCGCGTCCGCCGCCCGGCGGCGGCCCCGTACGCCCACGCGGCGGCCCCGCACGCGCACGCGGCGGCGGGGCGCCCGGCGCCGCCCGGCGGCGCACACGCGAACGGGGAGCGCCACGCGCCGCGTGGCACTCCCCGTCGACGGTGTGGGGCGGTGGGCCGTCAGGCCGGCACGCTCGCCAGCCCCGGCGCCAGGAACCGCTTGCCGGCGACCCGCTCCGAGACGCCCGCGCGGTCCAGGTACGGCGTGATGCCGCCCAGGTGGAAGGGCCAGCCCGCGCCGGTGATCAGGCACAGGTCGATGTCCTGCGCCTCGGCGACCACGCCCTCCTTCAGCATCAGGTCGATCTCCTGCGCGACGGCGTCGAGGACCCGCTCGCGCACCTGCTCCTCGCTCAGCACGCTGTCGCCCTGCTTGAGCAGCGCGAGGACCTCCGGGTCCAGCTCGGGCTTGCCCGAGTCGTGGACGTAGAAGCCGCGCTTGCCCGCCTCCACGACGGCCTTGAGGTTCGGCGAGACCGTGAACCGGTCCGGGAAGGCCCGGTTCAGCGTCTCGGAGACGTGCAACCCGATCGCCGGGCCCACCAGTTCGAGGAGGACCAGCGGGGACATCGGCAGCCCGAGCGGCTCGATGGCGCGCTCCGCGGTGGCCACCGGGGTGCCCTCGTCGATGACGTTCTGGATCTCGCCCATGAAGCGGGTCAGGATGCGGTTGACGACGAACGCGGGGGCGTCCTTGACCAACACCGCGGTCTTCTTCAGGGACTTGGCGACCGCGAACGCGGTGGCCAGCGACGCGTCGTCGGTCCGCTCGCCGCGCACGATCTCGAGCAGCGGCAGGATCGCCACTGGGTTGAAGAAGTGGAAGCCCACGACCCGCTCGGGGTGGCTGAGCTGGGACGCCATCTCGCTGACCGACAGCGACGAGGTGTTCGTGGCCAGGATGGCGTGCGCCGGCACGACCGCCTCGACCTCGGCGAACACCTTCTGCTTGACGCTCATCTCCTCGAAGACGGCTTCGATGACGAAGTCCGCGTCGCCGAAGGCGGCGGCCTTGTCGAGCGAGCCGGTCACCTGGCCCTTGAGCCGGTTGGCCTGGTCCTGGTTGACCCGGCCCTTGAGCAGCAGCTTGTCGATCTCACCGTGGACGTACGCCACGCCCTTGTCCACGCGCTCCTGGTCGATGTCGGTCAGCACGACCGGCACCTGGAGGCGGCGCACGAACAGCAGCGCGAGCTGCGAGGCCATCAGGCCGGCGCCCACCACGCCCACCTTGGTGACCGGGCGGGCCAGCGACTTGTCGGGGGCGCCGGCGGGCCGCTTGGCGCGCTTCTGTACCAGGTTGAAGGCGTAGATCCCGGACCGCAGCTCGCCGCCCATGATCAGGTCGGCGAGCGCCTGGTCCTCGGCGTCGAAGCCCTGGCGCAGGTCGCCGTTCTTGGCGGCGGCGACGATGTCGAGCGCCCGGTAGGCGGCCGGGGCCGCGCCGTGCACCTTGGCGTCCGCGAAGGCCCGGCCGCGCTCGACGGCCGCGTCCCACGCCTCGCCGCGGTCCACCTCGGCCCGTGCGACCTCGACCTCGCCGCTCAGCACCGACGCGGTCCACAGCAGCGACCGCTCCAGGAAGTCCGCGCCCTCGAAGAGCGCGTCCGCGATCCCGAGGTCGAACACCTGCTGGCCCTTGAGCTGCCGGTTCTGGTTCAGCGCGTTCTCGATGATGACGCTGACCGCGCGGTCGGCGCCGATCAGGTTCGGCAGCAGCGTGCAGCCGCCCCAGCCGGGCACCAGGCCGAGGAAGACCTCGGGCAGCGCGAAGGCGGGCAGCGCCTTGGAGACGGTGCGGTAGGTGCAGTGCAGGCCGACCTCGACGCCGCCGCCCATGGCCGCGCCGTTGTAGTACGCGAAGGTCGGCACCGCGAGCTGGGACAGCCGCTTGAAGACGTCGTGCCCGCCCTTGCCGATGGCCAGCGCGTCCTCGTGCCGCTTGAGCAGCTCGACGCCCTTGAGGTCGGCGCCGACGGCGAAGATGAACGGCTTGCCGGTGAGGCCGACGCCGACGATCTCGCCGTCCGCGGCCTCCTTCTCCACCTGGTCGATGGCCGCGTTCAGGTTGGCCAGCGACTGCGGCCCGAAGGTGGTGGGCTTGGTGTGGTCGAACCCGTTGTCCAGGGTGATCAGCGCGAACCGCCCGGCGCCGGGCAGGTCGAGGTGGCGCACGTGGGCCTGCGTGACGACCTCGTCCGGGAACAACTCGGCCGCGCCCCGCAGCAGTTCGGTGGTGGCGGTGGTGGTGCTCACTTGCCCTCCCAGTGGGGGTTCTCCCAGATGACCGTGCCGCCCATGCCGAAGCCGACGCACATGGTGGTGATGCCGTACCGCACCTGCGGCTGCTCCTCGAACTGCCGGGCGAGCTGGGTCATCAGCCGCACGCCGGAGGAGGCCAGCGGATGGCCGTAGGCGATGGCGCCGCCGTACTGGTTCACCCGCGGGTCGTCGTCGGCGATGCCGTAGTGGTCTAGGAGCGAGAGCACCTGCACGGCGAACGCCTCGTTGATCTCGAACAGGCCGATGTCGTCGATCGACAGGCCGGCCTTGGCCAGCGCCTTCTCGGTCGCCGGGACCGGGCCGATGCCCATGACCTCGGGCTCCACGCCCGCGAACGCGTAGGAGACGAGGCGCATCCGCACCGGCAGGCCCAGCTCGCGCGCCACGTCCTCGGCGGCGATCAGCGAGGCGGTGGCGCCGTCGTTGAGCCCTGCCGCGTTGCCCGCGGTGACCCGGCCGTGCGGGCGGAAGGGGGTCTTGAGGCCCGCCAGGTTCTCCAGCGTGGTGCCGGGCCGCATCGGCTCGTCCGCGGTGGCCAGGCCCCAGCCGGTCTCGCCACCCTCCGGGCTGGTGCGCCGGATGGAGATCGGCACCAGGTCCTGCTGGATCTTGCCGTTGGCGTACGCCTTCGCGGCCTTCTCCTGGCTGCGTACGGCGTACTCGTCCGCGCGCTGCTTGGTCAGGTGCGGCAGCCGGTCGTGCAGGTTCTCCGCCGTCATGCCCATGAACAGGGCGGACTCGTCGACCAGCTTCTCGGACACGAACCGCGGGTTGGGGTCCACGCCCTCGCCCATCGGGTGCCGGCCCATGTGCTCGACGCCGCCGGCCACGACCACGTCGTAGGCGCCGAAGCTGATGGAGCCCGCGGTCGTGGTGACGGCCGTCATCGCGCCGGCGCACATCCGGTCGATGGAGTAGCCGGGCACGCTCTGCGGCAGGCCCGCCAGGATGCCGGCGGTGCGGCCGAGCGTCAGGCCCTGGTCGCCGATCTGGGTGGTCGCGGCCACGGCCACCTCGTCGATCCGCTCCGGCGGCAGCCCGGGGTTGCGGCGCAGCAGCTCGCGGATGCACTTGACGATCAGGTCGTCGGCACGGGTCTCGTGATAGATGCCCTTCGGGCCCGCCTTGCCGAACGGGGTGCGGACGCCGTCGACGAAGACGACTTCCCTAGCGCTACGAGGCACGTTGGCTCTCCCTCTCGTTGTGTTCGCTCGCCACCGGGTACGGCGCGACCGGTGCCGCCCCCGAAGGGCCGACCCACCCGGGACCCGCGGCCACCGGTCACCAGGCCCGACGCGTGGCCCGGGCCGACCCGCGGGCCGACTCCACTGCCACACCGGGCGCCCGCTGGCTCGCTCGCCTCACGGGGCTGGCCGGTTACGCCGGGCAGGTCACCCGGCAGAGCTCACCGCAGGCGTAGCGGCGGGGCTCACACCGTCATGCTACTTACGGGTAACCAAGCTGCCCACCCCCCACGGGCTAAGCGGCGCAGATCACACCGCCCGCTCCCACGTGCGCGGCGACACGCGCGTCAGCTCACGCCGTCGGCAGCAGCGCGCCGGTGAGCGCGGGCGTGACCAGGTCGACCTGCCAGGGCCTGGCCCCGTACCCGGTGAGCACCTGCGCCACGTTCTCCACCGTGGCGTCGGCCGGCGGCTCCCAGCACAGCCGGCGCACCGTGTCGGGGGTGATCAGGTTCTCCTGCGGGAGGTTCAGCCGCTCCGCGAGCGCGCTCACCGCGGCGCGGGCCGCGGCCAGCCGGGCGGCGGCGGCCGGGTCCTTGTCGGCCCAGGCGCGCGGCGGCGGCGGGCCGTTCAGCGGCGCTCCCGGCTGCGGCAGTTCCGTCTCCGGCAGCGCCCTGGCCCGCTCGACGGCCGCGTGCCACTGCTCCAGTTGCCGCCGGCTCATCCGCTGCCCGAAGCCGGGCAGCGCGGCGAGCGCGCGGGGGCTGGTCGGCATCGCGAGGGCGGCCTCCACGATGGCGCCGTCGCCGAGCACCTTGCCGGGCGAGACGTCGCGCCGCTGCGCGATCCGGTCCCGGGCCTCCCACAGCTCCCGCACCACGGCCATCTGCCGGCGCTTGCGCACCTTGTGCATGCCCGACGTGCGCCGCCACGGGTCCTTGCGCGGGGCGGCCGGCGGCGCGGCGGCGATGGCCGCGAACTCCTGCTGGGCCCACTCCAGCTTGCCCTGCTCGGTGAGTTCGGCCTCCAGCGCGTCCCGCAGGTCCACCAGGAGCTCCACGTCGAGCGCGGCGTAGCGCAGCCACGGCTCGGGCAGCGGGCGGGTGGACCAGTCGACCGCCGAGTGCCCCTTCTCCAGGGCGTAGCCGAGCACGTTCTCGACCATCGCGCCGAGGCCCACCCGGGCGAAGCCGGCCAGCCGGCCCGCCAGCTCGGTGTCGAAGAGCCGCTCGGGGACCATGCCTATATCGCGCAGACACGGCAGGTCCTGGGTCGCGGCGTGCAGCACCCATTCGGCGTCGGCGATGGCCGCGCCCAGCGCGGACAGGTCGGGGCAGCCGACCGGGTCGATCAGGGCGGTTCCGGCCCCGGCGCGGCGCAACTGGACCAGGTACGCGCGCTGTCCGTAGCGGTAGCCGGAGGCGCGCTCGGCGTCCACGGCCACGGGGCCCGAACCGGCCGCGAAGGCCGCGATGACCTCGGCGAGCGCGTCGGCGTCGGCGACGACCGGAGGGATGCCTTCCCGCGGCTCCAGCAACGGGACCGGTGCCGATGGGCTGTCCGGGGGGCCGCCCCCGGTGGTTCGCAGTGTCGTCTTAGCTGCGGCTTCTTGGGCGTCGGTCACTCATCAAGGGTATAGGTCACATGGGGCGGTGACCTGCCCTGATTCCACTCTATGGGTGCTGACCTGCGCCGACCACGCTCCGTAGTTCCCGCCCCGGCCCGGCGGGCCCGTATCCCGCGCCAACGGCCGGCGCGCGGACCGGTGTGCGGGCCGCACAGGATCGCGGTGCGGGCCGGACATCGCCCGGCGTGCGGGGCCCCGCGACCTCGCCGTCGCGGGCACGACACGCGCCCGCCGGCGGAACGTCTCCGCAGACGGGCGCGGGGTTACGGGGCGGGCGCGGGATCACGGGCGGACCGGGAGGCGGGGGTTGGGCGGGGGGTCGGGGATGACCCCGGGGTCAGTGGATGATCCCCGTGCGCAGGGCGACGGCGACCATGCCGGCCCGGTCGCCGGTGCCCAGCTTGCGGGCGATGCGCGCGAGGTGGCTCTTGACGGTGAGTGCGGACAGGCCCATCGAGACGCCGATGGCCTTGTTGGACTGGCCCTCGGCGACCAGCCGCAGCACCTCCACCTCGCGCCCCGACAGCTCCCGGTAGCCGCCGGGGTGGCCGGGCGCGCCCGGCGGGCGGCGGTGCAGCCGGGCCGCCGCGGCGCCCACGGGGGTGGCTCCGGGGCGGCCGGGGAGGCCGAGGTTGGTTCGGGTGCCGGTGACGACGTACCCCTTGACGCCTCCGGCGAGGGCGTTGCGCACGGCCCCGATGTCGTCGGCCGCGGACAGGGCCAGGCCGTTGGGCCAGCCGGCGGCGCGGGTCTCGGACAGCAGGGTGAGCCCCGAGCCGTCGGGGAGATGGACGTCGGCGACGCAGATGTCGCGCGGGTTTCCGACTCGGGGGCGGGCCTCCGCGATGGACGACGCCTCGATGACGTCACGCACTCCGAGCGCCCACAGGTGGCGGGTGACGGTGGAACGGACTCGGGGGTCGGCCACGACCACCATGGCGGTCGGCTTGTTCGGGCGGTAGGCGACCAGGCTCGAAGGTTGCTCTAGAAGAACAGACACCAGGCCTCCTGAGGGAGTGGCGAGAACGGACGCCGTGCTCGGGGGACAAGCGAGGCGTTCCGGGTGGGAAGGGTCATGTGATCCTTCGGCAGCTCAGGTGCCCGGCTTTAGGGATTGATCACGAAATCCTGGGTAACAATTCGGGTCATTACGGACCAGGGAAGTGGGGCTCGCCGGGTGCTGGGGCGGCCCGCAGCCGGGCGGGGCGAGGTACGCGAGGTCGTCCGGAAAGGGCCGCGCGCCCACGCCGATGGCGTACGCCCTCGGCACTCCACGGCCCGGGACGCCGCCCTCCGCCGCGCCTTCCGTGACCCCCGGCCGGCCGCCGCCGTCCACGGCCGTACGCGCCCTGCCGGCTGGCCCGCCGCGCGCCCACGGCGCGCTGTGGCACTGAGTGTCACGAGTGAGGGTGCCCGACCGCCGGGGCCGGGCGCGGCGAAGCCGCCGAGGGCCGGGCTCAGGGGCTGGGCTCAGGGGCTGGGCTCAGGGAGGGGGCCGGCGTCAGCGCGGTCGCCGAGGGCCGGCCCCGTGGAAGTCGCCCGAGGCCGGGGCTCGGCGGTAGCCGTCGGGGCCCGGCTCAGCGGGAGAGCGGCCCCCGGCGCTGGGGGAGGGTGACGACGCTCGGGTCGCCGGCGCCCACCGGTGGCAGGCCCGCGACCTGACAGAGCAGGTCGCCCCACGCGGAGAGGTGCGCCGCGGTGTCGGGCACCGGGCTCGGGCCGCCCCGCCGGTCCGGGTCGCCCCCCTCCGTCGGGGTCCAGGAGGCGCGGATCTCGATCTTCGTGGACGGGGCGCGGTCGGCGAGCCCGCCGAAGTAGTGCGAGCCGGCCCGCGTCACGGTGCCGCTGGGCTCGGCGTACGCGACGCCGCGCGCCGCCAGCGCCCCGGTCAGCCAGGTCCAACACACCTCGGGCAGGAGCGGGTCGGCCGCCATCTCGGGCTCCAGGTCGGCGTGGACGAGCGTGACCATGCGGAACGAGCCGTGCCAGGCGTCGTGCCCGGCCGGGTCGTGCAGCAGGATCAGCCGGCCCTCCGCCAACTCCTCGTCGTCCACGACGACCGCCGCCTCCAGCGCGTAGGAGAACGGCGCGAGGCGCCGGGGTGGGGGCGTCGAGTCGATCTCCAGCTCGGGTCGCAGCCGCGCGTCGCGCAGCCCGGCGACCGCGTGCCGGAACACGAGCGGGGTGCCCTCCCCGTCCGCGTCGTCCGCACCGTCAACGAGGTGTCCGTGAGCCGCAGCCATGCGGGGAAGACTAGGCGGAGAACGGAGCTTGTTCGGGTAGGAACACCCGCATGGGCGGGTCACTCGTTCGGCCCGTGCGAAGATTTGGGACATGAGCGCCAACTCCCAGCCGACGAGCCAGCAGCAGACCGGCCGCACCGCGGCCTACGACTCCGCGTTCCTGCGGGCCTGCCGGAGGGAGCCGGTGCCGCACACCCCGGTGTGGTTCATGCGTCAGGCGGGCCGCTCGCTGCCCGAGTACCGGAAGGTCCGCGAGGGCACCGCCATGCTGGAGTCCTGCATGCGGCCCGACCTGGTCACGGAGATCACCATGCAGCCGGTGCGCCGGCACGGCGTGGACGCCGCGATCTACTTCAGCGACATCGTGGTGCCGCTGAAGGCCATCGGCATCGACCTCGACATCAAGCCGGGGGTCGGCCCCGTGGTCGAGGAGCCCATCCGCTCCCGGGCGGATCTCGAACGACTTCGGCCACTCACGCCCGACGATGTGAAGTACGTCACTGAGGCCATGGGGATGCTCGTCGGCGAGCTGGGCACCACCCCGCTGATCGGCTTCGCGGGCGCCCCGTTCACGCTCGCCAGCTACCTCGTGGAGGGCGGCCCGTCCCGCAACCACGAGCACACCAAGGCGCTCATGTACGGCGACCCCGAGCTGTGGGCCGACCTGCTCGACCGGCTCGCCGACATCACGGCCGCGTTCCTCACCGTGCAGATCGAGGCGGGCGCCAGCGCCGTGCAGCTCTTCGACTCCTGGGTGGGCGCCCTGGCCCCCGCGGACTACCGGCGCTCGGTCATGCCCGCGTCGGCCAAGGTCTTCGACGCGGTCGCCGGCTTCGGCGTGCCCCGCATCCACTTCGGCGTGGGCACCGGCGAGCTGCTGCCGCTGCTCGGCGAGGCGGGCGCGGACGTGGTGGGCGTGGACTGGCGGGTCCCGCTGGACGAGGCGCGTCGCCGGGTCGGCCCGGGCAAGGCGCTGCAGGGCAACCTCGACCCTGCCGTGCTCTTCGCGCCGCGCGCCGCGGTCGAGGCCGCGGCGGACGAGGTGCTGGCGGCGGCGCGGGGCCTGGAGGGCCACGTGTTCAACCTGGGCCACGGCGTGCTGCCGACCACCGACCCGGACGCGCTGACCCGCCTGGTGGCCCACGTCCACGAGCGGACCAGCCGCTAGCCGCACGACCCGGACCGGCTCGGCCCGGGCCGGCCACAGGTCGGCCGTACGGGGCGGTGCGGGGCCGGGCCCGACCCGCCGCGCCCGGTGGGACGCGGCGAGCCGGGCCGGGTGGCCCGGCGGAGCCGGTCAGCGCCCGCCGGCGGCGTGCTCGATGTCCCGGGCCACCTGGGCCGTCGCCTTGCGGGCCGCGACCAGGACCGGGTCCCAGACGGGCGAGAACGGCGGCGCGTACCCGAGGTCGAGGGCGGTCATCTGCTCGACCGTCATGCCCGCGGTCAGCGCGACCGCCGCGATGTCCACCCGCTTGCCGGCGCCCTCGCGGCCGACGATCTGGACGCCGAGCAGCCGCCCCGTACGACGCTCGGCGAGCATCTTCACGGTCATCGGGCGGGCCCCGGGGTAGTAGCCGGCCCGGCTCGTGGACTCGATGGTGGCCGTGACGAACTGGAGCCCCACCGACCGCGCCTGCTGTTCGAGGAGCCCGGTGCGGGCGATCTCCAGGTCGCAGACCTTGCTTACCGCCGTACCGACCACGCCCGGGAAGGTGGCGTGGCCGCCGCCGACGCCCGCGCCGATGACCTGGCCGTGCTTGTTGGCGTGGGTGCCGAGTGCGATGTGCCGGGTGCGGCCCGACACCAGGTCGAGCACCTCCACGCAGTCCCCGCCCGCCCAGACGTTGTCCTGCCCGCGCACCCGCATGGACAGGTCGGTCAGCAGCCCGCCGGACTCGCCGAGCGGCAGCCCCGCCCGGCGCGCCAGCGTCGTCTCGGGGCGTACGCCGAGGCCGAGCACGACGATGTCGGCGGGGTACTCGGCGTCGTCGGTGACCACGGCACAGGCCCGGCCCTCACCGTCGGTGCGGATCTCGGTCACCTTCGCCTCGCGCACCGTCTCGATGCCCAGGCCGCACATCGCCTCGTACACCAGGCGCCCCATGTCGGGGTCGAGCGTGGACATGGGCTGCTCGGCCTGGTCCACGACCGTCACCCGGTAGCCGCGCTGCACGAGCGCCTCGGCCATCTCCACGCCGATGTACCCCGCGCCGACGACCACCGCCCGTGGCTGCTCGCCACCCTCCACGGCGCGCAGCGCGTCCAGCAACGCCTGACCGTCGTCCAGGTTCTGCACCCCGTACACGCCCGGCGCGTCGATGCCCGGCAGCGGGGGCCGGATCGGGCGCGCGCCGGTCGCGATGACCAGGTCGTCGAAGCCGGTCCAGGCGTCCGTGGCACCGGGTGCCGCGAGATCGCGGGTGCGCACCCGCTGCCGGTCCAGGTCGATCTCGGTGACCTCGGTGCGCATCCGCAGGTCGATGGAGCGCTCGCGGTGCTCCTCGGGCGTGCGCGCGATCAACGCGTCGGGCCCCTCCACGCCGCCGCCCACCCAGTACGGGATGCCGCAGGCGGAGTACGAGGTGAAGTGCCCCCGCTCGAAGGCGACGATCTCCAACTCGTCGGGCCCCTTGAACCTCCGTGCCTGGGACGCGGCGGACATCCCCGCCGCGTCCCCTCCGATGACCACCAGCCGCCGAGCTGCCATGCCGCGTGCTCCCTTACGCCGTTCCCGGGTGTGCCGGCCCCACGGTACGTGGCCCGCGGTGCGGGGCTGGAGTGGCGTGGGGGGGCGGGCCGCGGGGCGGCGGAGGAGGCCCTGCCCGGGCGCGGCCGGGCAGGCAGGCAGGCAGGCAGGCTAGGAGAGTATGACGCCGAACTCCCTGAACTCGTCGGCGAGATCGGACCAGTCCCAGTCGGTCCCGTCTTCGACCTGGTCGGCGGGGGGCGGGCCGATGCGGAAGTCCTCGGCGACGTCCAGGAAGGTCACGGTGGACTCCAGGGGTCCGTCGGCGGTTTGGCCGCGCATCCTGAACCGCTTGGTGGTCTGGGTGGCGTCGTTGACCCACCCGTCCATGGTGAAGCGCGTGATCCCCTGGGCCTCGTACTTCTTGGCGGTGGTCAGGAGCGACAGGCGCCGGGACCAGCTCAGCGTCTCGTCCTTGGCCATGGTGCGCAGCTCGGCGGTGCTCATTTCGCTGTACAGGCGGTAATGAGTGGTACGCACACCGTCGATGGTCTCGGTGCCGATCCTGCGCCCCTCGTGCAGACGATCGGGAGAGACAGTCGTGCCGTCCTCCGTCCCCGCGAGATCGTCAGCCGGCTGCTCCCGGTCCGTACCGCGTTCTCTCTTCTGGGGCAGCGCGTCGGTCACCCTGGTCCAGGGCTTGTCTCCGGACGCCTCAGCCTCCGGGTCCCTGAGGTAGAGGGTGCTCCCGACCGTCCGTAGCTCTATGGCGGGCTTTCCGCCCGGGACCGGCATGTACATCCGCCGGCTCATCGCGCGGGGCTTGTCGGTCATCGCTATCTCGGAGTACAGGTACCCACTCTCGCGGTCCCAGGTGGTCGCCCGCATGCGGATCGCGTTGATGTCCTTCGTCCGCCGCGTGGCCTCGCGCGTCGGCTCGGTCTTCGCCGCCCGGTCGGCGCTCGCCGTCGGGCTCGGTCGCGCGGTCGGCTTCGCACTCGGCTTCGCGCTCGGTTCCGCCTCCACCCGCCGCTGCACGTCGGCGAGGGAGGACGACGAGCCGCAGCCGGCCGCCCCGCCGCACAGCAGCAGGCTGCCGAGGACGGCGCCGATCATCCGCGTGCGTCTTTGTTCGCGCGTGCGTAAGGCATTGGCCATATATCCCACCCCTGTTCGTTATGGAGCGCTTTGTGCGCAACCTGCGGACTTTAGCGCACGCATAACGGACGGGTGGTGGGGGGTGGCTGTGCCGGCCCCTGGCTCAAATGCCCAGCGGGGGCGGGTACTTGGTGGGGCGTGTCGGCGGGCTCGGCTCAGGGGCCACGCGGGGCGCGCGGAGCCCCCCGAGCCGCCCTACCGCTAGCCGCTCGTTCCGGTACGTGGAGTCGACCGGCTCACGATCCGGTCGGTGGCGGGTCGATGCTGAACCCCGAGTTGATGCCGTCGTAGGTCAACACCATCTCCAACGGCCCGACGGACGACGTGGCCTTGAGCACGTACTGCCTGGCGAAGCCGTCGGCGTCGATCCACAGCTCGGCCGTGAACTGGCGTACGCCCATCGCCTCGTACTCCGCGGCGCGCTGTGAGCGGTGCGCGCGCTGGGACGGGCCCCTGAGGCGGAAGAGTTCGGCGCGCAGTGCCGCGACGGTCAGCGTGCCCCGGTAGCGGGTGGTCTCGGCGCCGTGGAAGGGCTCGGTGCCCACCCGGCGTACGTCGTCGAGTCGCGCGGGCGGTGCCGAGGGGCCCATCGGGTTCTCCAGCGCCTGGTCGGCCAGTTGGTCCCAGCCGCCGGTCAGGGTCGGCGCGTCCTTCTGTCTGACCCAGGGGCCGTCGTTCGGCTCCTGCGTGTAGGTGACCCCGCCGACGATCCGCTTGCGCGCCCGCACGTCGGGGCTCTCCTCGGGGGCGAAGTCCTCGCGGTCCATGCTGAACGGCTTGAAGGTCAGCGCCGCCGTGCTGGCCCGCATGGTCTTGCCCGGCATCTGGACGGACAGCGAGACGCGCAGCGAGGTGGCTTTCTGGAGTTGGCGGGCGGCTGCGCGTACGGCGTCCGCGGGCGGTGTCTGGGCCGGCGGGGTGCTCGCGCGCGGGCTGGACGTCGCCGGTCGGGGGCCACCGTCGGTGGACGGCGACCCGCTACAGCCGGTCGCCGCGCCGCACAGCAGCGTGCCGGTGACGACGGCGACCACCGCCCGCTTGGGTCTGTGGTGTCGCGTACGTAAGCCAGTGTTCATGTAGCTTGCCCCTCGGTGCGGTTGGGCCCCTGTGGCCCGGCGGGCGGACCCTAGCGCGCTCCGGCACACGCGCCGGGGGTGGGTCCGGGAACCCGCGCCCGAACCCACCCCGGCCGTGCTCGTCCCCCGCGCCCCGGGCGTCAGCGCTCCAGGACGAGGGCCTGGCCCTGGCCGACGCCGATGCACAGGGCGGCCAGCCCCACGCCCGAGCCCGCGGCGGCGAGTTGGTGGGCCACCGAGCCGGCCAGCCGGGCGCCGGAGCAGCCGAGGGGGTGGCCGATGGCGATGGCGCCGCCGCGCGGGTTGACGATCTCCGGGTCGAGGTCGGGCCACTCGGCCAGGCAGCCGAGCGCCTGGGCCGCGAACGCCTCGTTCAGCTCGAAGGTGGCCAGGTCGGCGAAGGTGTGGCCGCTGCGCTCCAGGACCTGGCGCACCGCCCGCACCGGGCCGAGGCCGAAGTACTCGGGCTCGATGCCGGTGACCGCCGTCGCCCGCACGCGGGCCAGCGGCTCGCGCCCGCTGGCCCGCAGCCCCTCCTCGTCGCAGAGCATCAGCGCCGCCGCGCCGTCGTTGAGCGGCGAGGAGTTGCCGGCCGTGACCGTGCCGCCCTCGCGGAACGCGGGCCGCAGCCGGGCCAGCGCGTCGAGCGAGGTGTTCTGGCGGATGGTCTCGTCGCGGTCGAGCGAGGCCGCCGGGTAGGCCACCACCTCCGCGTCGTACGCCCCGTCCTTCCAGGCCCGGGCGGCCTTGTCGTGGCTGGCGAGCGCGAACGCGTCCTGGGCCTGCCGGCTGATCCCGTGCCGGTCGGCGATGAGTTCGGCGCCCTCGCCGAGCGGGATCGTCCACTGCGGCGGCATCTTCGGGTTGGTCATCCGCCAGCCGAGCGTGGTGTTCAGCAGCGCCTGGTTGCCGGGCGGGAACGGCCGGTCCGGCTTGGGCAGCACGTAGGGCGCGCGG
Source organism: Streptomyces sp. MGP-BFMKR1 (assembly GCF_057766585.1). NCBI lineage: Bacteria > Bacillati > Actinomycetota > Actinomycetes > Kitasatosporales > Streptomycetaceae > Streptomyces > Streptomyces sp. MGP-BFMKR1. Next base: position 1,792,193 of record NZ_CM173408.1, on the reverse strand, counting down.
CTCATCGACTCGACGCCGCCCGCGATCACCACGCGCGCGTCGCCGACGGCCACGGCGCGCACCGCCTGGACGACGGCCTCAAGCCCGGACGCGCACAGCCGGTTGACGGTCGCGCCCGGCACCGACACCGGCAGCCCGGCCAGCAGCACCGCCATCCGGGCCACGTCGCGGTTCTCCTCGCCCGCTCCGTTGGCGTTGCCGAAGTACACGTCGTCGATCCGGGCCGGGTCGAGGGCGGGGGAGCGCTCCACGAGCGCACCGAGAACATGGGCGGCGAGGTCGTCCGGGCGTACGCCGGACAGCGCGCCGCCGTACTTGCCGATCGGCGTGCGGACTGCGTCGACGATGTACACGTCGCGGAGGCGGTCATTCATGCGGTGGTGGTCCCTCGTGTGAAGGTGAGCCGGTGGATGACGGTCGTGCCGAGGACGGTGCGGGGTTCCCGGGGCGGCCCTGGTGGGCGGCGGTCCGGTCGAACGGTGGGGTGGTTCAGCCGGTGCGCCGCGGCCGTCCGGCGTCGTCGCGCGGCCAGCCGGGCGGCGCACGGCACCCAAACCCACCGACCGATCGTCCGTTCGGCGGGTGGGGGTACTCGTCCGTGCCGCTCACCCTGCGCTGAGTCTCCGCACCCTGGCACGCAGTGTCAATGGGGCCCGCTCGGCTGTCACTGAAGGCCGCCACCCGGGGGTGGGGGTGCGACAGCCGGGCCGGGGCGCGGTGAGAGAGTGGGGGTATGAGCGAAACGCACGTTCCCGCCCCCCAGGTGCGTCAGGTGGTCGTCATCGGTGGCGGCATCTCCGGCCTGGCCGCCGCCCACCGGCTCACCGGCGGCGGCGCGCGGGTCACCCTCCTGGAGGCGAGCGGGCGGCTCGGCGGCAAGCTGTACGCGGGCGAGATCGCGGGCGTCCCGGTGGACCTCGGCGCCGAGTCCATGCTGGCCCGCCGCCCGGAGGCGGTGGAGCTGGCCCGCGCCGTGGGGCTCGGCGACCACCTGTGCCCGCCCGCGGCCTCGGCCGCCGACCTGTACACGCGCGGCGCGCTGCGTCCCATGCCCACCGGGCACCTGATGGGCGTCCCGGGCGACCTGGCCCCGCTCGCCGCCTCCGGCGTGCTCAGCGACGCCGGCGTCGCCCGGGTCCGCGAGGACGCGACGCTGCCCCCGGTCGCACTCGGCGACGACGTGGGCATCGGCGACTACATCGCAGCCCGGCTCGGCCGCGAGGTCGTCGACCGGCTGGTGGAGCCGCTGCTCGGCGGCGTGTACGCGGGCGACGCGTACCGGATCTCGATGCGCGCCGCCGTGCCGCAACTCTACGAGGCGGCGCGCGCCGACGGCTCGCTCACCGAGGGCGTGCGGGCGCTGCTGCGCCGGTCGGCCGAGGCCGCCCCGCCCGGCCCGGTCTTCATGGGCATCGACGGCGGCATCGGGCGGCTCCCGCTGGCCGTCGCCGACGCGGTACGCGCCCGCGGCGGCCAGGTGCGCACGCACGCCCCCGTACGCCGCCTGGCGCGCACCGGTACGGGCTGGAACGTGATCACCGACGACGGCACGGCGTACCCGGCCGACGCCGTGCTGCTCGCGCTGCCGGCGCCCGCCGCCGCCCGGCTGCTGGCCGCCGACGCGCCCGGCGCCGCCGCCGAGTTGTCCGGCGTCGAGTACGCCTCGGTGGCGCTGGCCACGATGGCCTTCCGGCGCGCGGAGGTGGCCGCGCTCCCGGACAGCCGCGGCTTCCTGGTGCCCTCCGTGGACGGCCTGACGATCAAGGCGTCCACGTTCTCCAGCAACAAGTGGGGCTGGGTCGCCGACGCGGACCCCGACCTGTTCGTGCTGCGCACCTCCGTCGGCCGACACGGCGACGAGGGGGACCTGGAGCGCGAGGACGCCGAGCTGGTCGAGCGGTCGCTGACCGACCTGTGCACCGCCACGGGGCTGACCGCCCGCCCCGTGGCCAGCCGCGTCGAGCGCTGGACGGAGGGGCTGCCGCAGTACCCGGTCGGCCACCTCGGTCGGGTCGCCCGGGTGCGCGAGCAGGTGGCCAAGCTGCCGGGGCTGCGGGTGTGCGGCGCGGTCTACGACGGTGTGGGCATCCCGGCCTGCGTGGCCAGCGCGCACGCCGCGGCCGACGAACTCCTGGCGACCACGCTCGCCGCCGCCTGAATACTTCCGACAGAGCCCGCGACAGCGCCCCGCCGCGGGCACCGGGCCCTGCCGCGGGGCACTGCCGGACGCAAGTGAAGACTGAGAAGAGGAACGATGACTGCTGCTCCCGACAAGACGCCGAACGCCGGCAAGCGGGCCAAGGACCTGAACGAGGTCATCCGCTACACCCTGTGGTCGGTGTTCAAGCTGCGCGACGTGCTGCCCGCTGACCGCGGTGGCTACGCCGAGGAGGTGGAGGAGCTGTACGCCCAGCTCGCCACCGCCGACGTGACGGTGCGCGGCACGTACGACGTGTCGGGGCTGCGCGCCGACGCGGACCTGATGATCTGGTGGCACGCGGAGACGGCGGAGGCGCTGCAGGACGCGTACAACCGCTTCCGTCGCACCCGGCTCGGCCGCGCGCTTGAGCCCGTGTGGTCGAACATGGCGCTGCACCGCCCCGCCGAGTTCAACAAGTCGCACATCCCCGCGTTCCTCGCCGACGAGGAGCCCCGCGAGTGGGTCAGCGTCTACCCGTTCGTGCGTTCCTACGACTGGTACCTGCTGCCGGACGAGGACCGGCGTCGGATGCTCGCCGACCACGGCAAGATGGCGCGCGGCTTCCCCGACGTGCGCGCCAACACGGTACCCGCGTTCTCGCTGGGCGACTACGAGTGGCTGTTGGCCTTCGAGGCGGACGAGCTGTACCGGATCGTGGACCTGATGCGTCACCTGCGGGCGTCCGAGGCGCGGATGCACGTCCGCGAGGAGGTGCCGTTCTTCACCGGGCGTCGCCGCCCCGTGGCCGAACTGGTCGCCGGCCTGGCGTAGTCGACGCCGAGCGCGCGCCGGTGGCGCGGCGGCGACACGGCCGGGCACGGGCTTCGGACCGCGCCCGCGCCCTGGTGTCGCCGCCCGGGTCCGGCCCGGGCAGGTCCGGACCGGGCCCGCCGGACGGCTCGGGGGCATCGCGGGCCCCGGGCAGGCGGGTTACGGGCGCGGCGGGTCAGGGCAGGGCGCGGCGCCGGCCGCCGCGCAGCGCGGCGCGGAGCGCGGGGTCGGACAGGCCGGCGGCGCCGTGGATGGCGAGGATGGTGAGCGCGGCCCGTTCGGCGCGCTCGGCCGGGCCGTTCGGGTCGTACGGTTCGCTCGGCACCGGGCCGTCGCCCGGCACGCCGCGCTCCGCCGGCCCCTCCGCCCCCGCGGTCGCCCGCGGCGCGTCATCGCCCGCGCCGGGGCCGGCGGGCGGCTGGCCGTCGGCACGGTCGCCTCGGTCGCCTCGGTCGCCGCGTTCGTGCCCGTCGTCCCGGGCGTCCCGGGCGTCCCGTTCGTCCCAGGTGTCCGGGGCGCCTCGGACGCCGGGGTGGGGCGCGGGGCCCTCGGCCGGCCGGGCCGTGCCGCCCGGCAGCCGGTCCTCGCGCGGCGGCACCAGGATCTGGCCGAGCCGCTGTTGGCCCGCGGGGGAGGCCCAGCGGGTGTACGGGTGGACCTCGACGCGCGCTATGGCCAGGCAGCCGGTGGTGGCCACCAGGGGCAGCGCGAACCACGCCGCGACCGTCCCCGTGCCGGTCTCCGGCGGCACCATCACCAGCGCCGCGACCGCGCTCACCAGGATCAGCGCGCAGGCGCCGCGCACGTGGGCGATCGCGGCGGCGACCCCGGCCCGGGCCGCGTCGGGCACCGCGAGGCCGGCCATGACCAGTCGGTCGGCGAGCGCCCGTACCGGTTCGGCGGCGGCCACCGCCGAGCGCACCGGCGGCACGGGCGCCTGCCCGGCCGAGCCGATGGCCCGGAGCAGCGAGCGCTCCATCTCGTCCCGGCCCACCGGGTCGACCACGGTGACCCAGCCGGTGTGGGCGAGCAGCAACCGCCGCTCGCGGTGCATGGCGACGAGGGCGAGATCGCTCACCCGGTACGGGCCGCCGGACAGGAACGCCGCCTCGTACAGCGTGAGAGCACGGTCACGGCCCGCGGACGGCGCGGCGTCGGGGCCTTGCGCGGCGGCGACGGCCGCCTGACAGAGCCGGGCACAGGTGACAAACGCCGCGACCCAGGCGATCACAAGAAACAGGACCCACAGCATGGCCGATTCTTACTCGGCCAACTCCGGCTCCGCCATGCTTTGTTCACGATACGGACCGACGACCCGCGCATCGGTGACCGTCCGTGGGCACGAGACGCACGGACCGGATCAGAACGGATGGCCCGAACCACGCACGGTGGTGGGCGGGGCGACATCCGTAGCCGCCCCCACGCCGCTCGCGCCGCCCCACGCTGCCCGCGCCGCCCCACGCTGCCCGCGCCGCCCCACGCCGCCGCGCCGGCGCCCGGCCCCGGGTCAGCCTCCGCCACCCCCGCAGCCTCCGCCGCCGCAACCGCCCCCGCAGCCACTGCCCCCACCGCTACCGCTGCCTCCCCCTCCGCCACCACCGTCGCCGGAGCCCGCCCCGCACGAGGCGTTGCCGCAACCGCTGCCCCCGCCACCTCCGTTGCCCCCGCCGCCCCCGCCGCCGGACGAGCTGGCCCGCACCGACTGCTCGGGCGCCGTGCCGCACCAGGTGACCTCGGCGACCGCCGGCGCCGCCACCGCCGCGCCCCCGGCGACCAGCGGCGCGGCCGAGCCCTTCCGCGCGGCCTCCTGGAGCAGGGTGCGCAGCTTCCCGCTGATCTCGTACAGCCCCTTGGCCGCGACGCGGTTCATGGTGGCCGGCACCTCGTCTCCGGTCTCGGAGCCGGTGGTCGAGGCGTACGTGAAGAAGGCCGCCTCGCCGGCCGGGGTGAGCCGGCCGCCGACGGCCGCCACGCAGACCAGGCTGCCGACGAAGCCCACGACCAGCGAGGGCAGGAGCGCGCCGAGCGTCGAGCCGACGGAGTCGCCGAGCCCGCCGAGGCCGAGCAGCACGACGAGGAACGCGAGCCCCAGACAGGTCAGCGCCAGCGTGCGCGCCCGTCGTCGCCAGTGCCGGATGACGGCGGGCCGCACCATCAGGCCGCGCTCCGCGAGACGGTCGCCGATGCCCTGCACGGTGGCGCTGCGCATCACCTCGCCGCGCAGCCGGCCGAGGCCGCCGTGCGGGGAGCGGGCGTGCGCCGCGAGGACCTCGCTCTCCACCGGGTGCCGCGCGACCGGCTGTTCGACGGTGACGACGCCCGGGTCCCCGACGCGTATCCGCCCGTCGGCGTGCAGGGCGTACAGCGCCAGGTCCGTGACCCGACCGGGCCCACCCGCCAGGAAGGCGGCCTCCCACACGTCGTCGGGCCGCTCCGTGCGCACCGTCGAGAGGGTGCGCCGGAAGGCCCGTACGCCCAGGATGAGGGCGAGCAGCGCGCCGCCGACCACGGCGGCCAGCGCGAGCGCGAGCACGGTGATCATCACTTCCTCCCCCATGCCCGTCGGGCGGCGCGCAGCAGCCGCGCCGCCGGGTGCGCCGACAGCGGGGCGGGCCCCGAGCGCTCCTGCCACCAGGCCGCCAGCCGTCGGTGCACCACGGGGTCGGTGAACTCCTCGGTCGCCAGCAGCCGTTCGACGAAGGCGAGCGCGTCCCGCCGGTACCCGCCGCGCAGCGGCCGGTACCGGGCGTACGCCACGAACGCGGGCCGGTACGCGGTGCCGAGGATCTCCGGCAGTTCGGGGGCGATCCTGGCCACCACGTCGGCGCGCTTGGCGATCAGCGCCCGGCTCTGCACGCGCAGCCGGCCACGGTCGAACCCCTCCGGCGCCGGCGTGCCCGCGACCAGCGCGGACAGCAGGGCGGTCTGCGCGAGCGCGAGCCGCTGCCGCTCCGGGTCACCGGCGTCCGGCGCGGCGACCCCGGCCGTGGCGGCGTCCGGCGCGCTCGGCGCGGCGACGGGGCCCACGGCGGGCACGACGCCGGGCACGGCGCCGGGCGCGGCGCGGTGGCCCGCGGGTCGGGCCGTCGGGGCGGCGGCGGTCGGGGCGGCGGCGGTCGGGGTGGCGGTCGAGGCGGCGGCGGTCGGGGTGGCGCGTGCCGTGTCGGCCCCGGACGGCGGGCGCGGTGCCGCCGGGCGCACCGCGGGCCGCGCGCCGTGCGCCGCGGCCACCGGTTCGCGGGCCACTCGCGGCGTCGGCGCGGGCGAGCGGGGCGCGGGGACGGCTGTCAGGTGCGGCAGGGTGCGGGCCGGGGCGACCGCCCGGCGCGCCGAGGGGGCGGCCCGGTCGGACGTGGGCGCGGTCGGGGTGGTGGCCACGACCGCGCGGATCGCGTCGAGTTCGGCCGCCAGCTCCGCCGTGGTCGGGAACGCCTCGTCGCGCTCCAGCAACACCCCGGGCGGCGTCGCCCGGGAACACAGCTCCGCGAGCACGTCCAGCACCGGCCGGGTGACCGGGTGGGCGTGGCTGTCGTGCCACACCCCGTCGCGCTCGACACCGCCCGCCACGTGCACGTAGGCGATGGCCCAGGTCGGCAGCGCGTCCAGGGTGCGGGCCGGGTCCTCGCCCCGGTTGACGTGGTTGGTGTGCAGGTTGGCGACGTCGATGAGCAACCGGACGCCGGTGCGCTCGACCAACTCGGTCAGGAACTGGCCCTCGGACAGTTCCTCGCCCGGCCAGGAGATCAGCGCGGCGATGTTCTCCAGGGCCAGCGGCACCGGCAGCGCGTCCTGCGCGATGCGCACGTTCTCGCACAGCACCGCCAGCGCCTCCCGGGTGCGCGGCACCGGCAGCAGGTGTCCGGCCTCGATCTCCGGCGACGCGGTCAGCGGCCCCCCGCCGCGTACGAACGCGATGTGCTCGGTGACCAGCGGCGCGGCCAGGATCTCGGCGCGCTCGGCGAGGGCGGCCAGCCGTCCCGGGTCCGGTCGCGCGGCGCCGCCGAGCCCGAGCGAGACCCCGTGCGGCACCACGGTCGCGCCGCGCTCGCGCAGGGCGGTGAGGGCGTCGGGGACGTGACCCGGGCAGATGTTCTCGGCCACCACCTCCACCCAGTCGATGTCGGGAAGGCGAGCGATGTCCTCGGCGATCTCCGGTCGCCACCCGATTCCGGTCCCCAGTCGTTTCATGGTTGCCCCCCTGGAAGAATGCGCGCGTCCATCCGCGTGGGGAGAGTCTTGGCCCCCCGTAGGGGGGACGAACCCCGTCCGCGTTCGGTTCAGAGCTTCATTTGAGGTTGCTCCGTGGGCGATCTCCGCGCGGTCCCACGGGGGTTGGGCACCCCGGCGGCGGGGTGGTGCGCCGGCGGGCGTGGGCGCGCTCTCGGGGAGTGCGGACAGGCGCGTAAAGGGGCTGTGGGCTTGGTTTTCGTGCGGCCCGGGGCGCGTTGAGTGATGATAGGCACGCGAGTTGGGATGCGTAGATTGCGCTCGTGCGGGTCCGCTAATGTCGGCACTGCTACGAACTTGTGCGGTTCTCTTGCGAAAGCTGTTCACAAGGCGCCATAGAGTCGGACGGTTGTGGGGGCGCGGATCGGTGCGGGTGCGCGCCGGGTCCGCCGCGTCGCATTCGGGACGTAGGAGAGACGTGCGGATCGGAAAGCTGTTCGCGGCGGCCAAGGCGCGAAAGTCCAGGGGGCCGGACGGTTCGACCGGGCCCGCGGAGCCGGGCACGCCGCCCGCCGCGCCCCGCCCGGCGCCCGGGCACGACGACGCCCACACGATCACCCTCGGCATCGTCACCCCCGGCAGGGCCGCCGCGAGCGACGGCCACCCCCCGCCCCGCCCCGGCCCCGCCCCCGCGACCCCCGCCGCCCCGGGCGCGACCAGCCAGGGCGGCGCGACCGGCAGGGGCCGCAGGCGCAAGGCCCGACCGCGCCGTGGCCCGTCGCTGCGCCGGCCCCGGATCGACTACCCGCGCGTGGGCAGGCGCGGCGTGCGCCGGTGGGTGCCCTCCTGGCGGCTGGCGCTCGGCACGTTCCTCTTCGTCCTCGGCACGCTCTCGGGCGTCGTCGGCTACGCGTACTCGCAGACCGAGATCCCCTCCGACCTCAACGACTTCGCCACCCAGCAGGACAACGTCTACTACTGGGCCGACGGCACCGAAATGGGCCGGACGGGCCAGATCAACCGGCAGGCCACGGCGTTGAAACGGGTTCCCGAAGACGTGCGGTGGGCGGTGCTCGCGGCCGAGAACGCCTCGTTCTACTCCGACAGCGGTGTTTCCCCGACCGGCATGTTCCGCGCCGTGACGCGCATGATCACCGGGGGCGACACCCAGGGTGGTTCGACCATCACGCAGCAGTACGTCAAGAACGCCTATCTGAACCAGCGGCAGGACCTTTCCCGCAAGGTCACCGAGATGTTCATCGCCATCAAGCTGGACAACAAGATGAGCAAGGACGAGATTCTGGAGGGATATCTCAACACCAGTTGGTTCGGGCGCGGCACCTATGGAATCCAGCGCGCCGCCTACGCGTACTACCGCAAGGACGTGTCCGAACTGACCGTGAGCGAGGGCGCCTTCCTCGCCACCCTCCTCAAGGGCGCGGGAATGTACGACCCGCACCTCAGCGACGCCAACCACCGGCGGGCCGTGGAGCGCTGGGAATGGGTGCTCGACCGCATGGTGGAGATCGGCAAGCTCTCCCGTTCCGAACGCGAGCAGATCACCGAGTTCCCGGAGCCGCGCAAACCCCCCAAGCCGGTCGGCCTCGACGGGCAGACGGGATATCTGGTGGAGACCGCGCGGGCCTACGTCGCCGCCCACACCGACATCGAGCCCGCCGACTTCGACCTCGGCGGCTACCAGATACGCACCACCTTCGAGAGGCCGAAGGTGGAATCGCTGGCCGCGTCGGTGAAGGAGGTCCGCGACGAGCTGCGGCCGAAGGAGCGGGAGGCGGATCGGGAACTCCACATCGGCGCCGCCTCGGTGGAGGCCGACGGGCGCATCGTCGCCCTCTACGGCGGCCCCGACTACGTCAAGCAGGGCTTCAACGACGCCAACGCCTCCAACGTGCCGGCCGGCACCGCCTTCGCCCCCTTCGTCTACGCGGCCGGGCTCCAGGAGGGCGTGCTCAAGAAGCGCGGCGAGAGCCGCAAGACGATCACGCCCGCCACCGTGTACGACGGCGACGACAAGGCCGCCCTCCAGACGCCGGAGGGCCCGTACTGGGACCGCGGCGGCAAGATCGTGCGGGCCCGCAACGACGACGGCAAGTCCTGGGGCGACATCAGCCTGCACCAGGCGCTGGTGAACTCGGTGAACACGCCGATCATGCAGCTCGGCATGGACGTGGGCCTCGACCGGGTGCGTCGCACCGCGACCACGGCGGGCCTGCTGCCCAGCAGCTTCGGCGAACAGGTGCCCGCCCTCTCGCTCGGCACGGCCAAGCCCAGCGCGATCCGCATGGCCAGCGCGTACGCCACCTTCGCCGCGCACGGCATGCACACCGAGCCGTACTCGGTGACCCACCTGACCCGCAACGGCGACGCCGTGCCGCTCGACGTGCCCAGCGGAAAGCGGGCGCTGCGCGCCGAGGTGGCCGAGGCGGTGGACGGGGCGCTCAAGGACTCGCTGCGCACCGGCGCGGCGAGCGCGGCGGGCGACGTCGGGCCGGGCGCGGCCGGCAAGGCCGGCACGGCACAGGACCGCACCTCGGCCTGGTTCGTCGGCTACCGGGACGTGCTGGCCACGGCCGTGTCGATCAGCAGGCTCGACCCCGAGACGCACGAACTGCTGCCGCTCGACGGCGTGGGCGGCGACCCGTCGGGGAAGACGGGCGCCGGCTACCCGCTCGCCATCTGGCGCGACTACCTGCGCTCCTCGCCCTGACCACGGCGCCGGCCGGCCCACCAGTGGCCACCGGTCGGGCGGGGCCGGTGGCGGGCCGGCCACGGCGGTGCGCGGGCGGCCCGGCCGGTCGCGCGGGAGCGGCCGGGCCGCCCGGGGCGGGCGCTACTTCAGGAACGTCTTCCAGTCCGGTGCCTGCGCCGGGTCGAGGCCGCGGAGCTTGGCGAGCACCTTCGGGTCCTGGGCGTCGAGCCAGTCGGCGAGCTGTTTGAAGGACACGCAGCGCACTTCCTTACGTGTGCACGCCTCGCGCATCACGTTCTCGATGGCCTGCATGTATATGCCGCCATTCCAGTTCTCGAAGTGGTTGCCGACGAACAGCGGGGCGCGGCTGCCGTTGTAGACGCGCTCGAAGCCGTTCATGTACCCGCCCGTGGTCAGGTCCAGCCACTCGTCGTACTTCGCCGGATCGCCCTCGGTGCTGTCCCCGGACTGGTTGTAGAGGAAGTTGAAGTCCATGGAAAGGACCTGCTTCTCGCTCTTGGGGTACGGCAGGAGTTGGAGCGGGAAGTTCCACACCCCGTCGATCTTCGTCGGCCAGATCTGGAAGTCGCCCGGGGAACTCGCGTCATAGCGCCAGCCGAACGACTTGGCCGCCGGTATCAGCGTCTTCTGCCCCTCCAGGCACGGGGCCCGGCCGCCCACCAGTTCCTTCGTGTAGTCGAAGGGCAGCGGGTCGATGTCCGTGAAACCGGTGTTGGTCTTCCAGTTCTGCACGAACGAGTACTGCTGCTTGATCTCGCTCTTCCACTCGTCGACGCTCCAGTCGTCGCCCCCCTTGGCGCCGCAGAAGTGCCCGTTGAAGTGGCTGCCTATCTCGTGCCCGTCCTGCCACGCGCCGCGCAACTGCTCCAGGGTGTCCCGTATGTGCGGATCGGTCGCGAAGGATATCGCCGCGCTGCCCGGCTTGTGCTGCGGCGGGCGGTACAGCTCGCGCTTGGACTTCGGGACCAGGTACATCCCGGTCAGGAAGAACGTCATCTTCGCGTTGCTGTCCCGCGCCACCTGACGGAAGTGCGAGAACAGCCGGTCATCGCCCTGCAACGCGCCGTCCCAGGAGAAGACGATGAACTGCGGCGGCCGTTGCCCCGGCTTCAGCTTCGTCGGCTTGGGCTGGTGCGGCTGCGGCCCGGTGTAGGACGTGGAACCGTCCCCGAGCACCTTGACCTTGCCGTCCCAGGGCTCCTCCGTCGGCTTCGGTTTGCCGTCCTTGCCCTTGCCGAGCGGGCCCGGGAGCGTGGGCCGGGCGCCGGTGGCGGTGGCGGACTCCTTCTTCCCGTCGTCGGAATCACCGCGCGAAAGCCCTATCGCGACCGCGGTCACGGCACACGCCGAGACGATCGCGACCGCCGTGTAGAGGCTCTTCTTCGATGGCTTCGACGATTCACGCGACGAACGCGCTCGACGTGATTTCTTCCGGGACGTGCTCAACTTCGCCCCCCTGGGCACCAGTACAGATGTTCTCGTGCCTAAGTATCACAGTTCTCCGGGGCGTTTCCGAAGGGCCGGGTGGTCTGCGACGATCGTGCACGAACCGGGAGCGATCTCCGTGAATCCCGCGTCCCGCACCACCGGCAGCCCACTGTCGGCCAGGGCCCGCCAGCGCTCCGGCGGGGTGACGCGCACCGCCAGCGCGAACCCCGACCCACGCCAGGCCGCGCGCTGCTCGTCGGTCAGCTCCCACCAGGCGAGCTGCGCCCCGTGCCCGGCCTGGGCCATCGCCTTGCCGGCCGACATCTCCAGCTCCGGGCTGAGCCACAGCACGGGCAGGCCCGGCTCCGGCGGGCCCGGCGCGGTGGGCTCGGCCAACTCGGTGCCCGACACCTGGAGCTTGGCCAGCTCCCTGGGCCAGCCGTCCAGCGGCACCGGCGGGAAGACCCGCACCTCGGCGCTGGCGCCGGTGACCGTGATCCCGGGCAGCTCCGCGGCCCGCCGCCACTCCGCGCCGCGCGCCCGCCGCACCACCTTGCGGATGCGGGCGTCCTCCCAGTCCCGTACGGCCTTCGCCCACGGCCCGTCCGCCGCCGTCGCCCGCTCGTCGGAGAGCAGGGTGAGCACGGCGCGCGCGGCGGCCTCCAGGGCGTCGGTACGGGCCGGGGGAGCGGCCTTCTCCACCCGTACCACCAGCGGCAGCACGTACTGCTGCGCGGCGTCACGGTCGGTGGCCGCGCGCCCGGCCGTGTCCGGGCGCGCGGTGGCGTCGCCCGGCGTCGTGGCGGGCTGGGTGGGGGAGTCGTCGGGGGTGGCGGGGGAGGCGTCGCGGTGGGCGTCGGATGCGGAGCTGATCACGCGCTCCAGTCTGCCAGCCCGCCCCCGAGCCCCCGCACGCTCGTGCGCCCGCCGCGCACCCGGCCGGCGCGGGCCCCCGGGGCCCGCCCGGGCCCGCGCTCCCGGCCCGGTCCGTGACCGGGGGCCTCGGCTAGGGTCGGGGCCATGAGAGCGCTACGACCGCCGCCGGGCGGGCTCCGAACGCCGCTGGCGCTGGAGGGCGTTGGCCGGCGGTACGGGCCGCGCGGCCCGTGGGTGCTGCGCGACGTCGAACTCGCCGTGCCGGCCGGGGCGCTGCTGCGGATCGTGGGGACCAACGGCACCGGCAAGTCCACCCTGTTGCGGATCGTCGCGGGCATCGACCGGCCCACCGTCGGCCGCGTGCGGGGCCGGCCCCGCACCGCGTACGTGCCCGAGCGCTTCCCCGCCGAACTGCCCTTCACGGCCGTCGGGTACCTCACCCACCTGGGCCGGGTGCACGGCCTGCGCCGGCGGCCCGCCGCCCACGCGGCGGCACGGTGGCTGGAGCGCTTCGGCGCGGCCGGGCACGCCCACACGCCGCTCGCCGAACTCTCCAAGGGCACCAGCCAGAAGGTCGCCGTCGCCCAGGCGCTGCTGGCCGACCCGGAACTGCTGGTCCTCGACGAGGCGTGGACGGGGCTCGACCAGCGGGCGCGGGCCGAACTCGACCGGGCGGTCGCGGAGCGGGTCGCCGACGGCGGCGCGGTGGTCTTCGTCGACCACGACCCACGGCGGCTCGCCGGCGCGGTCGACGCCGTCTACCACGTCCACGGCACCGGCCTCGCCCCGCGGGACCCGGACGGGCCGCTCGCGGCGGACGGGCCGGCCGGCCCGGGCGCGGCGGGCCGGCGGGTACGGATCGAGGCCGTGGGCCCGCCGGGCGCCGCGCCCCCGGACGGACTGCCCGGCGCGCCCGAGGTGGCCGGCGCCCCCGACGGCGGCACGGCGCTGACGGTGCCCGCCGCGTACTCCGACGCGCTGCTCCGCGCCCTGCTCACGGCCCACCCGCCCTGGCACATCCGGGCCGTGACCGAGCCGCCCGCGTCCGAGGGGCCGCCCGCGCCCGACGGGCCGGCGGCGCCGGCGGGCCGCGCGCCGCACTCGCCGAAGTCCGAGGACCGCCCGTGACCGCCCTGTTGCGCTACCAGGCGGAGCTGCTGATCCGCTCCCACCGGCTGCTGCCCCCGCTGCTGCTGTACGGGGTCTTCCTGGCGATCGGCGTCCAGTCGGGGCAGCCGATCCTCGACTCGCTCGGCTACACCGCCGCCGGCCTGCTGCCGGTGGCCGCCTGGCTGGTGCGGGTGTGCGTCGCCGGCGACCCACCGGCCGCCCGGCAGGTCGCGGCAGCCGCGACCAGCCCGGCCCGGGTCCACCTGGCGTGCGTGCTGACCGCGCTGCTGTGCTCGACCGCGCTCGGCGCGCTGGCCACCGTGGTCGTCGCGCGGATCAGCGGCGCGCACAGCGCCGACCACCGGGTGACGGTCCCGGTGGGCGAGGCGACCGTGGGCGGGCTGCTGGCCGCCGTCGCCTGCGCCCTGCTCGGCACGGCGGTCGGCGCGCTGTGCAACTGGCCGTTGCTGCGCCGCCCCGGTTACGCCCTGCTGGCCACGGCACTCGCCGCGCTCGTGGCCCTGGTCCAGGCCCCGTCGCCGGCCCACGCCGCCGTGCGCGACCTGGTCAGCGGCTCGCACAGCGGGGCGGTGCCGATGCCGGTGCCGGCGTGCGCCGCCGCCGCGCTGCTGTGCGCCGCGGCCACCGCCGTGGCCTGCGCGCTCAGCTCGCGAAGGGCCTGAGCGCGGGTACGCGGTCCGGACGCGCGGTCCGGACACGTGGCCCGGGCCACGCGGCCGAGTGCGCCGCCGGTACGCGGTGCGCGCGCCGGCGGCGCCCGTCCGGCGGCTACCGCCAGGGGCCCGTCACGGCGAACGTCGTGCCCGGCGTGTAGCAGTTGACGTACATCGTGCGATGGTCGGGCGAGAAGGTGACCCCCGCGAACTCGCCCCACGACGGCTCGTCGGGTGTGCCCAGGTTCTGCCGGCCGCGCGCCATCGGGTAGACCTCGCCGCGTCGCGAGAGGCCGTAGACGTGCTGGGCGCCGTCGCCGTCCTCGCACACCATGAGGCCGCCGCTGGGCGCGAGGGCGATGTTGTCGGGCGACTCGCCGGGGAGGGCCACGTCGGTGTCGGGGCCGAAGACGATCACCAGGGTCAGCCGTTCGCGCCGCGGGTCGTACCGCCACACCTGGCCGAAGTGGTCCCCGGCCGAGCCCTCCTCGCTGCGGGCGTAGCTGGAGACGAAGTAGACGCTGGAGCCGCCCCAGTAGCAGCCTTCGAGCTTCTGCGCGTGGGTGATGCCGCCCTTGCCGAAGTCCTGGAAGCGGATGGGCGTCTCCGCGGCCAGCGGGTCGGGCACCGGCACCCACTCGACGCGGTCGAAGGCGGTGCCGGGCTCCCGGATCGCCGAGAGGTCGGGCACGTCCGGCACCCGCATGGCCTCCAGCACGCCGCCCGCGCGCAGCGAACCGCGCCCGCCGCGCGGCTTGTTCGGCAGAAAGCGGTAGAAGAGGCCGAAGGGGCGCTCGAAGGCGTCCTCGGTCTCGTAGACGACGCCCCGTCGCGGGTCCACGGCGACGGCCTCGTGCTGGAAGCGCCCCATCGCGGTGAGCGGCACGGCGCCGGTGCGCAGCGGGTTGTACGGGTCGACCTCGAAGACGAAGCCGTGGTCCTTCGTGTAGCCGTTGGTGCCGGCCCGGTCCTCGGTCTCCTCGCAGGTCAGCCAGGTGTGCCAGGGCGTGGGGCCGCCCGCGCAGTTGACCGCCGTGCCGGCGATCGCCACCCGCTCGCCGAGCACCCGGTTCCGCTGGTCGAGCGCGAGCGTCGTGCAGCCGCCCATGCCCGTCGGGTCGTACGTCAGGCCCTCCACGGCGGGTACCCGGATGGCGGCGTCGGGGCGGTTCTCGTGGTTACGGACCAGCCGGGTGTGGGCCCGCCCGTAGGCCGCGGGTCCCGGGTGACCGGGGGAGCCGGGGAAGGCCGCCATGCCGTCGTGGTTGCTGGGCACCTCCCCCTCGCCCGAGCGCAGCGGGTCGCCCTCGCGGGAGAGCACCTGGTAGCGGAAGCCCGCCGGCAGGTCGAGCAGTCCGTCCGGGTCGGGCACCAGCGGGCCGTAGCCGCCCGGCCGGTCGGCCCCGGGCGCGGCGGCGGCCGTGCCGGCGAAGAGTTCGGAAAGCGCACCGGTGAAGGCGAGGCCGGCCCCGAGCGCCCCGCTGCGGGCCAGGACCTGACGTCGTGTCGTGGACATAAGGTGACTCCCTGTTGGCGGACAGGTGACGTGATCCGCCCGTGTGTACCACGCAACGGCCCGGACGGGAACCAGCCGCGCGCACCCGCCACGCCACCCCCGGCCCCGTACGACCGCCCCGCTCACCACGCCCCCGCCACGCGGCGCACCCGCGCCCCCGAGCCGCTCGCCCAGGCCAACGCCGCCGCCGCGCCCACCAGTTGGAACCCGCCCCGCCCCGCCCCGCCCCGCCCGCCCCGCCCGCACCCGGCACCCCGTATCCCGTCCACCCGCGTGCGGCGGCGAGCCGTGCGGGACCGCGCGCAAGGCGGCAGGGCCGGCGCCGCGCCCGGGGGCGTCGCGCCGCTACGCCTCCAGGAGGCCCTTCGCGTCCCGCGCCAGGGCCGTCAGTCGGGATATCGCGCGGAAGTACTTCTTCCGGTAGCCGCCTTCGAGCATCTCCTCGCTGAAGAGCTGGTCGAACGGCACGCCGGAGGCCAGCACCGGGACCTCCCGGTCGTAGAGCCGGTCGGCCAGGACGACCAGGCGCAGCGCGGTCGCCTGGTCGGGGACGGGCGTGACGCCCGTCAGACACACCGCGTGCAGCCCGTCGGTCATCGCGCCGTACCGGCTCGGGTGGACCGTGGCCAGGTGGCCGAGGAGCGCGCCGAAGTCGTCCAGGGAGGCGCCGCGCGTGCGCTGGGCGGCCTCGGTGACGGTGGCGTCGGAGTACGGCGGCGGGGCCGAGGGCAGGCCCCGGTGCCGGTAGTCCTCGCCGTCGATGCGCAGCGGGCGGAAGTGCGCCGAAAGCCCCTGGATCTCGCGCAGGAAGTCGGCCGCGGCGAACCGGCCCTCGCCCAGCTTGCCCGGCAGCGTGTTGGAGGTGGCCGCCAGCGCCACGCCCGCCTCGACCAGCCGGGTCAGCAGGCTGGAGACCAGCACCGTGTCGCCCGGGTCGTCCAGCTCGAACTCGTCGATGCACAGCAGCCGGTGCCCGCTCAGCGTCCGCACCGTCTCCTGGAAGCCCAGCGCGCCGACCAGGTTCGTCAGCTCCACGAAGGTGCCGAACGCCTTGCGCTCGGCTGGCGCGGGCGTCGCGTGCCACAGCGAGGCCAGCAGGTGGGTCTTGCCGACGCCGTACCCGCCGTCCAGGTAGACCCCGCGCGGGGCACCGGCCGTGGCGGGCCTGGCCTTACGGAACCAGCGCCGGCGCCCGTCCGACGAACCGCCGGCCCCCTCGCCCAGGCCCGCGGCGAACGCGCGCAGCACGCGCACGGCCTCGGCCTGGCTCGGCTGGTTCGGGTCGGGCAGGTAGTTGTCGAAGCTCACGAGGCCGAAGCGGGGCGGCGGCACCATCTCGGCGACGAGCTGGTCGGCGGGGACGCGCGGGGCGCGGGAGGTCAGCGCGAGTGGGCCCTCGTGCGTCGCCGCGGTCCCTATTCGGGAGGCGGGCGCAGAGCTGGCGGCGGAGTCGGCAGAGGAGGACGAGAAGGACACAGCGTTCCAGCCTAGTCGCTGCCCACCGGTCCACCGCCCGCCGAGGGACCCATGTCACACTGCGGCCATGCGACGCCTGTTCCCCCCGACACCCGACCCGACGGACATCGAAGCGCGCTCCTGGTCGCTGGACGAGTTGGCCGACGCGTACGCCTATCCGGGTGAGGCCGGCGCCGCCGGGCCGCCGGCCGGGGCGGGCGCGGCCGGCGCGCCGGCCACCACGAGCCCGCGGCCCACGGCCTGGCTGCGGGCCAACATGGTCGCCTCGCTGGACGGCGCCGCCTACCACGACGGCCGTTCGCAGCCGCTGTCCTCCGACGCCGACATGCGCGTCTTCGGGGTGCTGCGCGGGCTGGCCGACGCGATCGTGGTCGGCGCGCAGACGGTGCGGCAGGAGGGGTACCGGCCGGCCAAGGCCCGCGAGGCGTTCGCGGCGCGCCGGGCCGCGGCGGGCCAGTCGCCGGCGCCCGCCATCGCCGTCGTCAGCGCCAGCCTGGACCTGGACTTCTCGCTGCCGCTGTTCACCGCGCCGCGGACGCCGACCCTCGTGCTGACCGGGGCCGGGGCGCCCGCCGAGCGGGTGGCGGCGGCCGAGGCGGCGGGGGCCGTGGTGGTGCGCGCGGGCCAGGGCGCCCGGGTCGACCCGGGGCTGATCAAGGGGGCGCTGGCCGAGCGCGGGCTGACCCGGCTGCTCACCGAGGGCGGACCGACGCTGCTGGGGCAGTTCGTGGCCGCTGGCGCCCTGGACGAGCTGTGTCTGTCGGTGGCGCCACTGCTGGCGTCGGGCGAGGCGGCGCGCGTGGTCAACGGGCCGGCGCTCACCGTGCCGGAACGATTCTCCATCGCTTCCGTCATGGAGGAGGACGGTTTCCTCTTCACCCGCTACCGTCGGCTCTGACAATCGGCGGAATTTACCGTTCCGGTTAACTTCCGCTGGGCAGACTTGTGTCACGCGGCCCCGTGCGGGCACGCGCAGGATGGTTTCTGTTGGGCCGCTCGGGCCCAGGGAGAAGAAGGGCGTCCGTCGTGTTCACGAGCGTATTGATGATCGAGCAGCCCCTGACACCAGCGGATGTGGACTTCGTTGCCTCGCTACACGGCGACGATGCCGTCTCCTTCATCGTCCTCATGCAGCCGCGCGGCGACCAGGACCGACTGCTGCGCGCGATCGACGACGTGGCCCTCGGCGAGCTGGACCGGGCCGTCCAGGAGGCCGAGATGCCCGAGGGCCACGCGGACGGGCAGCCCGCCGAGCGCGCCCTGGCCCACTCCCTGGACGCGCTGCGCGCCACCGGCAGCGAGGCCGTGGGCCAGCTCGTACAACGCCACCCGCTGGACCTGCTGCGCTCCGTGGTCGAGGAGACCGGCGCCGACGAGGTCATCGTGCTGACCGCGCCGCACTTCGTCGAGGAGTTCTTCCACCGCGACTGGGCCTCCCGGGCCCGGCACAAGGTCGGCGTCCCCGTCCTCAAGCTCTTCTCGCACGCGGCGGACGAGCCCCCCGAGAGCCAGCAGGGCTGACCCGCCGCCCGGGCCGGCGCGCGGCGGCGGACCGTACGCGAGCCGCCCGGCCGTCCGGGCCCCGCCACGCCGCTCGGCCCACCGCTCGGCGAGGCGGGCGGCTCGCGGGCGCGCGGGCCGGCGCGGGGGGCGCGCGGCCGGGGGCGGCGGTGTCGGTCCGGGGTGCGAGAATCTTGGCCGGGGTCGGCGGCAGTGGCGACCCCGTACCGGATCGGCGGCCACCTGGCCGCCCACACCTCTACCACCAGGGAGAACCGCGATGGCACCGGCCGGCCTCGGCTCCGAGAACGCAGCGCGGCGCGAAGCGGCGGCCCCCGCGGCCACGGCCACGGCGTCGACCGGGACGGCCACGGCGGCCGTGGCGGCGCCCGCGACGGGCGACGCGCTGGCGCGCCCGCACTTCATCGGGATCGGCGGCGCCGGCATGTCCGGCATCGCCAGGATCCTCGCCATGCGCGGCGCCCAGGTCGCGGGCAGCGACGCGCGCGAGTCGGCCACCGCGCGGTCGCTGCGCGCGCTCGGCGCCACGGTGCACGTCGGGCACGCGGCCGAGCACCTGGCCGCGGACACCACCAGCGTCGTGGTCTCCAGCGCCATCCGCCAGGACAACCCGGAGCTGCGGGCGGCGGCCGAGCAGGGCATCCCGGTGGTGCACCGCTCGGACGCGCTGGCCGCCCTGATGACCGACCGGCGCGCCATCGCCGTCGCGGGCACCCACGGCAAGACCACCACCACCTCGATGCTGGCCGTCTCCCTCGGCACCCTGGGCGTCGACCCGTCGTACGCGATCGGCGGTGACCTGGACGCGCCCGGTTCCAACGCGCGGCACGGCAGCGGTGAGATCTTCGTGGCCGAGGCGGACGAGAGCGACCGCAGCTTCCACAAGTACGAGCCCGAGGTCGCCGTCATCCTCAACGTGGAGCTCGACCACCACGCCAACTACGCCTCGATGGACGAGATCTACGAGTCCTTCGAGACCTTCGTGGCCCGGGTGCGCCCCGGCGGCACGCTCGTCATCGCCGCCGACCAGTCCGGCGCCCGCGAGCTGACCCGCCGCGTCCGTGGTCGGCGGGACCTGACCATCGTCACCTACGGCGAGTCGCGGGAGGCCGACCTGCGCATCCTCGACGTCACCCCGCACGGCCTGACCAGCGAGGTCACCGTGGCCCTGGCCGACGGCGAGCGGCTCACGTTCACGGTCTCGGTGCCCGGGCGGCACTACGCGCACAACGCGGTCGCGGCCCTCGCCGCCGGCACCGCGATGGGCCTGCCGACCCGCGAGCTGGCCACGGCGCTCGCCTCGTACACCGGCGTCAACCGCCGCCTCCAGCTCCGCGGCACCGCGGGCGGCGTGCAGGTCATCGACTCCTACGCGCACCACCCCACGGAGATCGCCGCCGACCTGGAGGCCATCCGGGGCGGCGCCGGCGACGGGCGGGTGCTCGTGGTCTTCCAGCCGCACCTCTTCAGCCGCACGCAGGAGCTCGGCGTCGAGATGGGCGAGGCGCTGACGCTGGCCGACGCGGCGTTCGTGCTCGACATCTACCCGGCCCGGGAGGACCCGGTCCCGGGCGTCACCAGCGCCCTGGTCATCGACGCGGCCACCGCCCGGGGCGCGGACGTGCGGGCCGTCGCCGACCGGGAGGCGGTCCCCGAGCTGGTCGCGGGAATGGCGGGCCCCGGTGATCTGGTTCTCACCATGGGCGCGGGCGACGTCACGGACCTCGGTCCGCGGATCGTGGCCCGGCTGAAAGGCTGACCTGTGGCCGGCCCGCGCCGCGCGACGGCCGCGGGCCGGCGACGACGCGTAAGACCGCATCCCCGAAAGGCGCGAGATGGCGTACGAGGTCGAGAAGTCCGACGAGCAGTGGCGAGCTGAGCTGTCGCCGGCGGAATACCAGGTGCTCCGCCGGGCCGGCACCGAGCCCGCCTTCCGTGGCGAGTACACCGACACCACGACCGAGGGGGTCTACTCCTGCCGGGCGTGTGACGCCGAGTTGTTCCGGTCCACGGAGAAGTTCGAGAGCCACTGTGGCTGGCCGAGCTTCTTCGACCCGAAGGACTCGTCCGCGGTCGAGTTGATCGAGGACCGCTCGCACGGCATGGTCCGCACCGAGGTGCGCTGCGCCCGCTGCGGCTCCCACCTGGGCCACGTCTTCGAGGGCGAGGGCTACCCGACCCCCACCGACCAGCGGTACTGCATCAACTCCATATCGCTGCGGCTCCAGCCCGCCGAGGACTGAGCCCGCCGACCACCCCGGCCGGCGCCCTCACCGGCCCAGGCCCACGCCCCACGCGTACGCCGCCGGGCGCGCCGTAGCGCGACCGCGCCCGCCCCCGTGCCTGGCGGGCACGGGGGCGGGCGCTGGGCACGCGTCGCGGCGCGGAGGACGCCGTCAGCGTGGGCTCAGCCTCACGTCTGCGGCCACTGGAAGTAGGCGCGCTCCTGGGAGATCGGGTAACCGGCCTTGGCGAAGTTGGCCGCCATCGGCCGGTTGCCGTGGTCGGTCTCGGCGAAGATCTTCTCCACGCCCTCCGCCGCGAGCATCCGGGTGCAGTCGGCGAGCAGGTCGTACGCGTAGCCGTGGCCGCGCTGTTCGGGCACGACGCCGATGAAGCCGATGACCGGCGCGCTCTGGTTACGTGCCGGGATGTGCAGCCCCACGAGTTCGCCCTCGGCCGTCCACGCCGTGCGCCACCACTCGCGCGGGGACGGGCACCAGTGGAAGAAGTCGAGTTCTTCCCTCGCGGCGGCGTCGTGGCCGTCGGTGGCGATGACGCGGCGGGCGTGCGCGTCCAACGTGCCGTGCTGGACCCGGCGCAGCACGGCGAGGATCTCCTCGTCGTCGGGCGTCGGCCTGAACGTCAGCCGGCCCGGCTGCTCGGGCACCCCGCACTCGGGCGTCCAGGTGTAGCGGTGGCGGCCGACGAGCTGGTCCATGCCGGCGTCGGTCACGGCGTCGACACGGGCCCGGGCCGCCTCCCGCACCGCCGGGTCGCGCTCCCAGTCGGGCGGCAGCAGCAACGCGTAGTCGGAGCGGAACGGCGCCGCGCGCAGCAACTCCACGGCGGCGTCGGCGTCGGTGAAGTCGAACCAGTCCAGGGCGATCGGCTTCGCGTCGTCCGGGCCGGCCCACCAGGCGGCGCGGGCCACCACGGTGTCCTCGCGCAGGGCGACCCAGGTCCAGTCGGGCCGGTACTCGCCGCCCTGGGCGAAGGTGGCGTACCGCCGCTCGAACGCGCCGTGGCCGACGAGGCCGGGGTCGGGCAGGGTGTGAAAGAGGTGTGCGTCGCTCTCGGAGAGCTGACGGATGACCAGATCGGTCACGGGAGTCCTTCCAGGAATGCGGTGCGCTCCCGGTCAGACGGCGTCAGACGAAGGCAGCCCTGCGGACGGGGCGGGAGCGCGGGAATGAAGTGACGTACATGGCTCCGGCCTCCTTCCGTGATCTAGGGCGTGACCGCACTGTAGGCGGGCCGCCGGCGCCCTGTCCACACCTTTGTGCGAGTGCCGTCGGGCGGGGCGCGCCGTATGCGCGGCCGGTCGGCGCTCCCCGACCGGCCCGCGCCCACCGCCGCCCCCGTTCGCTCTTCCTCCCGTCACCCCGCCAGGCATCCCTGGTCCCCTCCCGCCCCGCCGTCGCGTGCCGGGTGGGCGTCAGGGGGCGTTGCCGTCCAGCAGGCCCGCGTCGTGCGTCAACAGGGCTATCTGCACCCGGTTGTTGAGGTCGAGCTTGGTCAGGATGCGGGAGACGTGCGTCTTGACCGTGGCGACGCTCATGTACAGCGCGGTGCCGATCTCCGCGTTCGACTTGCCCTCGCCGACGGCGAGGGCCACCTCGCGCTCCCGGTCGTTCAACTGGCCCAGCAGGCCGCGCGCCCGGCTGCGGCGCAGGTCCTGGCCGGCGCCGGCGACGTGCTCGATGAGCTGCTGGGTGACCGCCGGGGAGAGCACCGGGTCACCGGCGGCGACCCGGTGCACGGCGGCCACGATCTCGGCCGGCGGCGTGTCCTTGAGGAGGAATCCGGCCGCCCCGGCCCGCAGCGCGCGCAGCACGTGCTCGTCGGCGTGGAACGTCGTCAACACGATGACCTCGGGCGGCCGTTCCGCGCTCCGCAACTCCTCCGTCGCCGCGAGCCCGTCCAGCGTGGGCATGCGGATGTCCATCAGCACGACGTCGGGGGAGTGCCGCCGCACCAGCGGGCCGACCTCGGTCCCGTCGGCGGCCTCGCCGACGATCTCCACGTCGGCCGAGCCGCCCAACATCAGCCGCAGCCCGGCGCGTACCAGCGGGTCGTCGTCGACGAGGAGCACGCGCACGCGCTGGTGATCGGAAGTGTTCATGAGGGCCACGGTAGCCAGGCGCGCAGCAGGAAGCCGCCGTCTTCCACGGCCCGGCTCTCCAGGTCGCCACCGGCCAGCGAGGCGCGCTCGGCCAGGCCGATCAGCCCCTGCCCGGAGCCGGGTATCCGCTCCGCCCGCCGCGGCCCCCCGTCCCGCTCCACGGGCCGGTTTCGCACCTCGACCGTCAGACCGCGCTCGGGGGCGCCGGCCACCCGCACCGTGACCGCGGCGTCCGGGGCGTGCTTGCGGGCGTTGGTCAGGCCCTCCTGCACGATCCGGTACGCCGTACGCCCCGTCGCGGCCGGCACCGGGTCGCACGCCTCGCGTTCGTCGTGCAGCGCCACCCGCATGGCCGCCTGCCGCGACTCCTCGACCAGCCGTGGCAGGTCGGCCAGCGTGGGCTGTGGCCGGCTCGGTTCGGCCCCGTCCCAGAGGTCCCGGGCGGCCGGCGGCGCCGGCTGGGCGTGCGGTGTGGAGGCGGCGCCGGCCGCGTGGTCGGCCCGGTCGGCGGCGCGCTCGCGGCGCGGGCGCCGGAACCTGCGCGGCCTCGTCCGGGCTTCCGTCCCCGGCCGGGGTTCCGAGGCCGTGCCCGCTCCCGCCGTCGGCGACGGCGCGCCGTCCGCGGCCATCGGGGTGCTGGCGCCGGCCGCGGACCGCCCGATGGGGGTGCGGAGCACGCCGATCACCTCCCGCAGGTCCTCCAATGCCTGGTGGGCGCTGGCCCGGATCACGCCCGCGGCCTGCGCGATGTCCTGCGGCGACGCGTCGGGCCGGTACTCCAGCGCGCCCGCGTGCACGCTCAGCAGGGACAGCCGGTGCGCGAGCACGTCGTGCATCTCGCGCGCGATGCGCTCCCGGGTGAGCCGTTGGACGCGCTCGGCGCGCAGCGCGGCCTCCGACTCCGCCCGGTGCGCCCGCTCCCGCAGCGAGATGACGAGTTGGCGCCGGGAGCGGACGAACATGCCCCAGCCGATGGCCGTGCTGTAGAGCAGCGCCCCGGTCAGCACCGAGCCCACGTACCCCAGGTCGGGATCGGCGTGCACCAGCCCGTTGACCAGGCTGCTCGCGAACGCCAGCGCGCCGATGGCGGCCACGGGACGGAACGGGCGGTGCACCGCGACGGTGAACATCACCACCAGGCTGGGCCCGACCACGAAGTGCGAGGCCGTCGACGCCAGCAGCATGGCCGCCGCGAGCGGCACCGGCCACCGCCGGCGGAACCACAACGCCACGCAGGCCAGCAACCCGAGCACCTGGTCGACGAAGATCCACAGCTCCGACAGGTCGGGGTCCTCCACCACCGACTCGGCGGTCATGAAGGAGAACAACGCGGCGAGCACGAAGGCGCTGAGGTCCACCGCCCAGTCGCGGGGGCCGCGCCGGGCGCGCGCGGGACGCGCGCCGGGCGCGTCGGCGGGCTCGCCCTCGGGCGCCCCCGCCGCGACGGGCGCGGGCGGCGGTTCCTGCGTACCGTTCAACGTGCCGTTCATGCCGGCGAATCTACGAAACCCCGCCGCGTGCGCGCCCCCTCAGCACGGCATGGGCTACCAAAGTCGCAGGTCCGTAGACCTTCGGCGGACGGGCGGCGGCGCCCCGCGCGCCTAGCGTCGGGCCCATGAGAAAGCTGCTTGAGATGCTGGGCACGGGATTGCTCCTGATCGGCGGCTCCAGCCTCGTCCACTACTTCACCGACTGGTTCGGCAAGTGGGCCGTGCTGGACCGGCTGCCCTTCCTCGACGGGTACGAGCTGTACGCCAGCGGCGTCGTGGCCGTGCTGGGCTTCGCCGTGCTGTGCGCCGGCGACCTGGTCCCCGACGACGGCACCGCCTCGGCCCGTACCCCCGCCCGCACCAGCCGGCACCCCGCCGGTGGCGCCGAACCCGGCGCGCACGGCGGGGAGGAGGAAGCCGCCGACGGTGGGGCGAGCGGGGCCGGCGCGCGCGAGGGCGCCGGCCTCGACGGCGTCAGTGCTGGTGCAGACCCCGACCCGCCAGCGTGAGGAACACCTCGCCCACGGCCTCGGAGAGCGTCGGGTGCGGGTGGATGTGCTGGGCGACGTCGGTCGGGTCGGCCTCCCAGCCGACGATGAGCTGACCCTCGGCGATCATCTCCGAGACGTGCGGGCCCACCAGGTGCACCCCGAGCACCGTGCCCACCTCACCGGCCGCCCCCACGGCCGACCGCGCCCCCGGGCCGCCCGGCTCCGCGCCGGCGGCCGGCCCGCCGGCGCCGCGCTCGGCGACGACCTTCACCAGGCCGCCCTGTCCGTGCACCATGCCCTTGGCGGTAGCCGTCAGCGGCAGCGTGTTGGTGACCACGTCGTGGCCCCGCTCCCGGGCGCCCTCCTCGGTGAGCCCGACGGACGCGGTCTGCGGGCTGGAGTACGTCACCCGTGGCACGGCGGCGTAGTCGATGGGGCGCGGGGCGCGCCCGGCCAGCGTCTCGGCCACGAGCAGCCCCTCCGCGAACGAGGCGTGCGCCAGGCCCAGCGACGGCGGCGGCAGCAGGTCGCCCACCACGTGCACGCCCGGGACGGCCGTCTCCAGGCGCGACCAGTCGGCCGGCGCCACGAACCCCCGCGCGTCCGGCGCCAGTCCCGCCGCCGCGAGGCCGAGCCCCTCGGTCACCGGCGCCCGCCCCACGGCCACGAGCACCCGCTCCACGTCCAGGCGGCGCGGCTCGCCGCGCGGCACGCTGACCGTGACCCGCACCCCGTCCTCGTACGGCCGCGCCTCCTCGCACCTGGCCCCGGTCCACACCGTGACGCCCCGCTTCTTCAATCCGCGCGTCACGTGCCGACCGACGTCCGCGTCCTCCAGCGGAAGCAGCCGGTCCGCCGCCTCCACCAGGGTCACCGTGGCCCCCATCGAGCGGTGCAGCGAGGCGTACTCCACGCCGATCGCGCCGCCGCCGATGACCAGCACGGAGCCCGGGAGCCCCGGCGCGAACAGGGCGTCGTCGCTGGTGACCACCCGGCGCCCGTCGGGTACGAGCCCCGGCAGCGTGCGCGGCCTCGAACCGGTCGCCAGCACGACGCCCCGCCGCGCCCGCCACGTCCCGCCCGGCTCCACGCGCACCGTACGGGGCCCGGTCAGCGTCGCCGTCGCGCGCACCACGCGCACCCCCGCGTGCGCGAGGTGGCCCTCGACGCCCCGGTGGTTGCGGGCCACGATGTCGTCGCGGGTCGCCGTCAGCGCGGCCCAGTCCACGCCCTCCACCGTCGCCTTGACGCCCCACCGTTCGCGGGCCTCCGTGATGCCGTCGACCAACTCGGCCGCGTGCAACATCGCCTTGCTGGGCACGCACCCACGGTGCAGGCAGGTGCCGCCGACCAGGTCGCGCTCGACCAGCACCACGTCCAGGCCCAGCGCGGCGGCGCGCAGCGCGGTGCTGTAGCCGCCGGTGCCGCCGCCGATCACGATGACGTCCGTGACGTGCGCGTTCTCTGTTTCCTGTGCTCGATCCGCCATGGCCCAAGGCTCCGCCCACAGCGGCCGATCGGTCCAAGGCAATGTTTTGATGGAGCCGATGAAACCTGTGCATGCCAGGTGGCACACCCGCGTCGTGCGGGCCCGGGGCGGTCGCCGTGGGGCGCTCGGTGTGGCGCGCGCCACCGTGGCGCGGGCGGCGCCGGGGCGCTGGCGCGCCGCGTCCGGGGCGCCCCCGCGACCGGCGGGTGGGGCGGACGAGGAAGGTGGGGGCGGCGATGAGCCTGCGGCAGATGGAGTACCTGGTCGCGGTGGTGGAGGAGGGCTCGTTCACGCGCGCCGCCGAGACGCTCAGCGTCACGCAGTCGGCGCTCTCCCACCAGATCAAGGCGCTGGAACGGGAGGTGGGCGGCCCGCTGTTGGAGCGCCTGCCGCGCGGCGTGCGGCTGACCCCGATGGGCCGCGCCTTCCTGCCGCACGCCGAGCTGGCCGTGCGCAGCGCGGGCCAGGCGCGCCGCGCGGCCCGGGCCGCCGCCGGGGCGGCCGACGGCGAACTGCACATCGCCAGCGTGCACGCGGTGGCCATGGGGGTGTTGCCGGAGACGTTCGCCCGCTGGCGGCGCGCGCACCCCGGGATGCGCCTGACGTTGCACGAGTACGCGTCGGCCGGCGAGCTGGCCGACCACATGGACCGTGGCGTGGCCGACCTGGCCGTCGGACACCGGCCCACGCACTGGCAGGGGCCGGTGGAGCCGGTGGGGTCCGAGGAGATCGTCA
This sequence comes from Streptomyces sp. MGP-BFMKR1, assembly GCF_057766585.1. Taxonomy (NCBI): domain Bacteria; kingdom Bacillati; phylum Actinomycetota; class Actinomycetes; order Kitasatosporales; family Streptomycetaceae; genus Streptomyces; species Streptomyces sp. MGP-BFMKR1. The sequence continues at coordinate 1,765,173 of NZ_CM173408.1, read as the reverse complement.
TCGCCGTCCCCGCCGACGACCCGCTGGCCCGCCGTGGCTCCGTACGGCTGGCCGAACTGGCCGACCGTCCCTGGGTGCGCTGCGCCCTGGAGCCGATCGTCGCCGGCCGTCCCGCCATGGACGCGATCTGCGAGCGCGCGGGCTTCACGCCCCGCAACGCGGTCCACACCGAGCACACGTCCACGGCGGTCCGCATGGCGCGCGCCGGCGCGGGCGTGGTGGCCGCCCCGGCGCACGTCATCGCCGGCATCCAGGGCTGCGTCGGGCTCCGCGTCGACCCGCCGATCCGCCGTGAACTGGTCGTCTTCTCGCGCGCCGAGCTGGTCGGGGCGGCCCGGGCGTTCGTCGCCGAGCTACGCCAGACCCTGCCCGGTGCCCTCGCGGGCGCCCCGCCCGGCGCCACCGATGCGCCCCGCGCCACGGCCGCGACCGAGCCCGCCGCGGTCACCCCCGGCGCCACCGCTCCCGCGGCCTGACGCGACGTTCGAACCAGCGCCCCGCCGAGCCGCGCCAACGAGCCGCACCGACGCGAGGTGGCTCCGAACGGTGTTTCTGATCGGCGTTTCCGAGCGGCGCCTACGAGGGGCGCTGGAGCACCAGCAGGCTGCGGTCCACCAGCGTGAGCCGGTCGCCCGCCGCGACGGTGGGGCCGGCGCCCGGCGGGACGCCGTCCGGGCGGGCGGTGTCCACCACCACCTGCCAGCGCTGGCCGTGGCGCATCGGCACGGTGAAGGTGAGCGGCGTGCTGTGCGCGTTGAACATCAGCAGGAACGAGTCGTCGCGGACGCGCTCCCCGCGCGGGCCCGGCTCCGAGATCGCGTTGCCGTTGAGGAAGACCATCAGCGAGTTGGCGTGCGCCGCCTGCCAGTCGCGCTGGCGCATCGGCTCGCCCTCGGCCGTGAACCAGGCGATGTCCGACAGCGCGTCGTGGGTGCCCGCGACCGGCCGGCCGTGGAAGAAGCGCCGGCGGCGGAAGACCGGGTGGTCGCGGCGCAGCCACACCAGCGTGCGGGTGAACTCCAGCATCCGCAGCGCCTCCCGGTCCGCGTCCCGCTCCGGCTCCCGCTCCGACTCCTCGTCCGGCGCCGGGTCGGGGCGGCGGGGCCAGCGCACCCAGGTCAGCTCGTTGTCCTGGCAGTAGGCGTTGTTGTTGCCGTGCTGGGTGCGGGCGAACTCGTCGCCGTGGCTGAGCATCGGCACGCCCTGCGAGAGCAGCAGCGTGGCGACGAGGTTGCGCATCTGTCGGGCGCGCAGCTCACGCACCGCCGGGTCCCGGCTCTCGCCCTCGACGCCGCAGTTCCAGGACCGGTTGTCGTTCTCGCCGTCCCGGTTGTCCTCGCCGTTGGCCTCGTTGTGCTTGTGGTCGTAGGAGACCAGGTCGCGCAGGGTGAAGCCGTCGTGGCAGGTGACGAAGTTGATGGAGGCCAGCGGGCGGCGGCCGTCGCTCTGGTAGAGGTCGGAGGAGCCGGTGAGCCGGGAGCCGAACTCGGCCAGCGTGCGCGGCTGGCCGCGCCACAGGTCGCGCACCGTGTCCCGGTACTTGCCGTTCCACTCGGTCCACAGCGGCGGGAAGTTGCCCACCTGGTAGCCGCCCTCGCCCACGTCCCACGGCTCCGCGATCAGCTTCACCCGGCTGACCACCGGGTCCTGCTGCACCAGGTCGAAGAACGAGGAGAGCCGGTCCACCTCGTGGAACTGGCGGGCCAGCGTCGCCGCCAGGTCGAAGCGGAACCCGTCCACCCGCATCTCCGTCACCCAGTAGCGCAGCGAGTCCATGATGAGCTGGAGCACGTGCGGGTGGCGCATCAGCAGCGAGTTGCCGGTGCCGGTGGTGTCCGTGTACGTGCGCGGGTCCTCGCCGAGCCGGTAGTACGAGGCGTTGTCCAGGCCGCGGAAGGAGAGCGTCGGCCCCAGGTGGTTGCCCTCGGCGGTGTGGTTGTAGACCACGTCGAGGATGACCTCGATGCCCGCCGCGTGCAGCGCCCGCACCGCCGACTTGAACTCCAGCACCTGCTGTCCCCGGTCACCCCAGGAGGCGTACGCGTTGTGCGGGGCGAAGAACCCGATCGTGTTGTACCCCCAGTAGTTGGCCAGCCCCTCGTCCACGAGCCGGTGGTCCTGAACGAACTGGTGCACCGGCATCAGCTCCAGCGTCGTCACCCCCAGCTCCGTCAGGTGCTCGATGACGGCCGGGTGCGCCAGCGCCGCGTACGTGCCGCGCAGTTCGTCCGGGAGCCCCGGGTGGCGCATGGTCAGGCCCTTCACGTGGGCCTCGTAGATGACGGTGCGGTGGTAGTCGGTGCGCGGCGGCCGGTCGTCGCCCCAGTCGAAGTACGGGTTCACCACCACCGACGACATGGTGTGCGGGGCCGAGTCGAGGTCGTTGCGCCGCTCCGGGCGCCCGAAGTGGTAACCGTAGACCGCCTCGTCCCAGTCGATCTGGCCGCTGACGGCCTTGGCGTACGGGTCGAGCAGCAGCTTGGCCGGGTTGCAGCGGTGGCCCCACTCCGGGGCGTAGGGGCCGTACACCCGAAAGCCGTACCGCTGGCCCGGCATCACGCCCGGCAGGTAGGCGTGCCGCACGAAGGCGTCGGTCTCCCGCAGCTCGACCGTCTCGTGGGAGCCGTCGTCGTGCAGCAGGCACAGCTCGATCCGTTGGGCGACCTCCGAGAACACCGCGAAGTTGGTTCCCGCGCCGTCGTAGGTGGCCCCGAGGGGGTAGGACTGTCCTGGCCAGACCTGCATGAATCGACTCTTCCACTTCTCTCGCCGGGCCGCCCGGTCGGGCGTTCGGCGCATGCGTGACAAGTGTCCATATGGGGCGATGTAGGGGCTGTACGGGGATGTGCCGCACCATAATGCACCGGCCGCCGCGTGGAAGGGCGTCGGGCGCGAGCCCAGGGGTGTGGGAGTCGTGTCCGGGGCGGGCGGAGGTGGCGGCGTGCGCCGCGCCCCGTGGCGCGGCGTGCGACTATGAATCGCCTCACTCCGCGTGGTCGGGGTGAGCACAACGCGCCGCGAGCGGTGGCGCGTTGACGCACAGCTGACCTGCTGAGGCTGCATCGGCTCCCCGCATCGCAGTAGTCTGCCTTGATCGTTGGACGGGGGCGGAAGGCGGTGCACAGGTGAGCTCGGGCGGGCTGGAGCTGCCATCTGGGGAGGAGAGCACCCCGCAGGGCGGCGCCACCGACGCACCTCCCGGCGCGGTATCCCTGGTCAGGCCGGTGGAGATCGGAGCGGAACTGGACTGGGGCACCGACGCGTGGGCCGAGGTGCACACGCGCGCGCGGCGGGCGGGCCGTGCCTACATCTGGCTGAATCTGGTCGAACAGCGACTGCGCGCGGTGGTGGCCTCGGTGCTGCAACCGATCTACGAGCCGGTGCACGGCGAGGACTGGGTGGTGGCCGCCGCGGGCCCGGCCGGCCAGGAGTGGGTGCAGCGCGCGGTGGCCGTGCGCGAGGTCAGCCGCCGCAAGGGCTACCTCCTCGACCCGGCCGACGACAATGTCGTCAGCTTCCTGACGCTGCCCCAGTTGCGCGAACTCCTGGTCCAGCACTGGCCGTGCTTCGTGCCCTACCTGGACGACCGGCGCGAGCTCGAACTCGCGCTCGACGAGCTGGAGGTCACCCGCAACGTCGTCTCGCGCAACCGCGCCCTGTCCCAGAACGTGCTCGACCAGGCGGAGCGCGCCTCGGCCCGCCTCCTGGACATCCTCGGCGGCGGCACCGGCGGCCCCTCGACCGACCGGCTGCCGATAGACGCGGTCGAGGACCTGGTGGGGGACCGGTACGCGGACGTGGTCAGCGTCCACGCCGACCGGGTCCGGCTGCAACGCCAGTTGCCCGCGGAGGACCTGTTCGGCAGCGCGCGCCGGCTGGACGCCATGGGCATAGGTCTGAACCTGCTCGTGCAGAACTACTCGGGGCGCCGCCTGATGCGGCTCGCGGAGACCGGCTGCCGGACGCGGCTCCTCTTCCTCAACCCGGCCAGCAGCGCGGTCCGCCGCCGGGAGCGGGAACTCGGCATGCGCAAGGGCGAGCTCAGCCGCTCCGTGGAGATGAACATCCTGCACATGCGCCGGGTACGGGCCCGGCTGCGGGACCCCGGCGCCTTCGAGATCCACGTCTTCGACGAGACCCCGCGGGTGACCGCGTACCTCATCAACGGCGACTCGGCCGACGGCGTCGGCGTCGTCCAGTCGTACCTGCGCAGGGCCCGCGGCATGGAGGCCCCCGTGCTGGTGCTGCGCGCCGGTGGCCGCGAGCGCGAGGTGGTGCGCGGGGTGGACACGGGCGCCGACAACAGCCTCTTCGAGGTCTACCGCGAGGAGTTCGAGGGCGCCTGGGCCGACTCCCGCCCGGTCTCCTGAGACCCGCGCCCGGCCGTCGAGCAGGGGCCTGTCCGGGGGCCGGCCCCGGAGCGGGAGCACCCGCCACGTGGCGTCGCGCGGCGCGATACGCTGCGCGGACCTGACAAAACGGGAGAGGGAACGCGACGTGAGTATGCCCCCGCAGCAGCCCGGGTCCGGAGTTCCGGAAGGCGGTTGGCCGTCCGGCCAGCCCGGGCCGGGCGGGCCGCCGCAGCCGCCGCAGAACCCCTACGGCTACCCCCACGGCCACCCCCAGCAGGGCTCGCCCTACGGCGGCCAGTCGGGCCAGCAACCCTCGTACGGCCAGCCGGGCCAGCAGTCCCCGTACGGCCAGCCGGGCCAGCAGTCCCCGTACGGCCAGCCGGGCCAGCAGCCCCCGTACGGGCAGTCCGGCCAGCAGTTCCCGTACGGCCAGCCTGGGTACGGCACGCCGTACGGCGGTGGCCCGGGGATGGGCGGGCCGCCGGGGCCGCCGAGCGGGGGTTCGCGTAGGACCGTGGCGATCGTCGTCGGCGCCGTGCTCGTGGGCCTGCTGGCGATCGGCGGCGTGGTGTTCGCGATGAGCGGCGGCGACGACGGGGGCAAGCGGGACGAGTCCAAGGTCAGCGACGACTCCTCGGTCGACGTCAGCCAGCGGCCGAGCCCCAGCCAGAGCCCGACGCCGCCCACGCCCAGCCCGACCGCCGACACCGACCGCGACGCGCACACGAAGTACAAGGTGGTCCTCCCCAAGTCGCTGGAGGGCGGCAAGTACACGCTGGAGAAGGACCTCAGCGAGTCGGCCGACGAGCAGGTGCCGGACGACGGCAGCGGGGCGAGCGGCGTCAAGCCCGCCACCGGACGCTACGTCACCGCGCCCCGGGACGCGGAGATGGTGGTCACCGGACTCAACGGGACCTTCATCACCCCCACGTACGCCAAGAACAGCTTCTTCCGCGGGCTGGAGGGCAACGACAACGCCGAGGTGGGGGTCGAGCGCCGGGAGATCACCCCGCCCGGTGCGGACGCCGCGTTGACCTGCGAGGTCGTGATCAAGCGGCAGAGCGGGCAGAAGCTCGTGATGCCCGTGTGCGCCTGGGCCGACACCACCACGCTCGTGGCCGTCATGGAGAACACCCGCGCCGCCGCCGGCAAGGACCCGCACTCCATCGACCTGGACGGCTTCGCCGCCCGGGTGGACGGCATGCGCGACGACCTCCTGACCCCGATGAGCTGAGCCGGACCCCGCGCCTCCCCGTTCTCTCAAAACCCATCAACTCGGGCATATCGCCGTTTCTTGGGGTATTCGGTCGGTGGGGGTGGTCGGTCGCGCCCGACGCCGGACGGGTTGTCAGTGGCGCGTGGGAGGGTGATGAACAACAGGGGGACGCACCACGAAGGAGGGCCGCCATGGGCTGGCACCGAGAGCTGCTGATCGGCTTCGACCTGGAGACCACGGGCACCGACCCGGACGAGGCACGGATCGTGACGGCCGCGGTCGTCGAGGTCCGGGGCGGGGAAGCGGTGGGCGGCCGGGAATGGCTGGCCGACCCGGGCATCCCGATACCGCAGGACGCCGTCGCCGTGCACGGCATCACCAACGCCCGCGCGGCGGCCGACGGACGGCCGGCCCGCGAGGTGGTGGCCGAAGTAGCGGACGTGCTCGTGGCGCACTGGCGGGTGGGCACGCCGGTCGTGGCGTACAACGCGGCGTTCGACCTCAGCATGCTGGCGGCGGAGTTGCGCCGACACGGGCTGCCCTCGCTGCCCGAGCGGCTCGGCCGGGCCGACGTCGGCCCGGTCATCGACCCGTACACGATCGACCGCTCCGTCGACCGCTACCGCAAGGGCAAGCGCACCCTGGAGGCCGTCTGCGGGCACTACGGCGTCCCGCTCGACCAGGCGCACGAGGCCCGGTCGGACGCGCTGGCCGCGGCCCAGGTCGCCTGCGCGGTCGCCGAGCGACACGCCCAGGTGGCGGGTCTCGACCTGTGGGAGCTGCACCGCAAGCAGGTCGGGTGGTACGCGGAATGGGCCGCCGACTTCCAGTCCTGGCTGCGCCGCAAGGGCACCCAGGACGCGGTCGTGGACGGCGCCTGGCCGCTGCGCGGGGCGCCGGCGATAGCCGGCTGACCGCGATCCGGGCCCAGGCGCCCGGCCGCGGCGAGCGTGCGCAACACCCCGCTACGGCCGGGCGCGACCGCCACGACGCGTACTCACGCCACGCTCGCGGCGCGGACCACCGCACGCTCACAGGGCGAACCACCGCACGCTCGGGTCGCCCGCCCGCAGCGACGCCACCCGGCGCTCGAACTCCGCGCGGGCGGCCGGGTTGCCCGGCGCGTGCTGCGCCACCCAGGCGCAGCTCGCCGTCTCCCGGGCCCCGCGCAGCACGGCACAGCCCTCCCACTCGCGCACGTCCCAGCCGTAGGCCGAGGTGAACTCCGCGTAGGCCGCCGCGTCGAGCCCGTACCGGTCGCGGGTGAGGGCCATCACCACCAGGTCGTGTTCGCGCAGGTCACTGGCGAAGGTCTCCAGGTCCACCAGGACCGGACCGTCGGCGCTGACGTGCACGTTGCGCGGCAGCGCGTCACCGTGCAGCGGACCGGGCGGCAGATGGGGCGTCAGCGCCGCCGCGGCCCGCGCGAAACCGTCCCTGCGCGCCCGCAGATAGGCCGCGTCGGCGGGGTCGATCGCGTCCCCGGCCAGCCGCAGCCACCGCTCCACGCCGCCCAACAACTCGCGGCGCGGCAGCGCGAACGGCGGCTCCGGCAGGGCGTGCACTCGCCGCAGCAGCCCCGCCAGGTCGGCCGGGGTCGCGGCGCGGACCGCCGGCGGCAGCCGGTGCCAGACCGTGACCGGGTGCCCGTCGACCAGCAGCGCCTTCGGCTCGGCGGGGCGCACCGCGGGCACCCCGTGCTCGGCGAGCCAGGTCGCGACGCGCGGTTCGCGGCTCGCCCGCTCCCACAGCCCGCTCTCGCGCCCCACCTTGACCACGGTGCTGGCCAGCGCGAACACCGCGTTCTCGCCCAGGGCGAGCAGCCGCGCGTCGGCCGGCGTCCGCGCGAGCCCCGCCGCCGCCAGCACCCGCCGGGCTCGCTCCTCGGTGAACTCCGCGCTCACGCCATGCTCCCCACACCGTCACGCCCCACGCCGCGCCCGTCCTCTCGTGTCCGGCCCCGTCCGGCCCCCTCCGGCCCCGTCCGGCCTCGGCTGACCGTGCCGGGCCTCGGCTGACCGTGCCGGGTTGTGTCCGGACCTGTCTGATCCTGCCTCGTCCTGGTCTGGCCGTGCCTGACTCTGACCGGTCCTGTCCGGTCAGTCTCGCATCGCGGGAGTCGAGGTCGTGCGCGCGTACCGCTTGACTGCGATACGGACCGTCAGCACGATGACGGGGGCCTCCTGACGGGCGCCCGCTCCCCGTGACCACGGGACGGTGCCGCCCGCCCCAGGCGCGGCTGCCCCGCCCCAGCCAAGCCCAGCACCGGGGTGCCGCGCTCCCCGGACGGCGTCCGGGCCGCCGCGCCCCACCGCGCCGCGCCGTGAAGGAGCCCCCTGCCGTGAGACCGATGACCGAGGCGGCGCGGTCCGGCGACGAACCGGACCGCGCCCCAGCCAAGGAGGGCCGCGCCCCGCGGGCGCGCGCCGGCCGGAGCCGGGGCCGGGGCGGGCGGCCCGCCGGGCTCGGGCCCTGGTTCCTGGTCCTGCCCGCCCTCCTGCCCATCCTGCTGCTGAGCGCGGGACCCCTGCTGTACGGCATCGGCCTCGCGTTCACCGACTCCCAGTCGGGCCGTACCGAACCCACCGAGTGGATCGGCCTGCTCAACTTCCGCGACCTGCGCCACGACACCCTCTTCTGGGAGTCCTTCCGGGTCGGCCTGGTGTGGGCGGTGGGCGTCACGGTGCCGCAGTTCCTCCTCGGGCTCGGGCTCGCCCTCCTGCTCAGCCAGGATCTGCGGATGCGCTGGCTGGCGCGGACGCTGGCCATCGTGCCGTGGGCGATGCCGGAGGTCGTCGTCGGCATCATGTGGCGGCTCGTCTACCACTCCGACGCCGGCATCCTCAACGAGACGCTGCGCGACCTGCACCTGGGCGACGGCTCCGACTGGCTCGCGGGCCTGTCCACAGCGCTGCCCGCGGTGATCGTGGTGGGCGTCTGGGCGGGCCTGCCCCAGGTCACGGTCGCCCTGCTGGCCGGGTTGCAGAACGTGCCGCGCGAACTGCGGGAGGCCGCCGCCGTGGACGGCGCCGGCGCCTGGCGCAGGTTCCGCACCGTCACCTGGCCCGCCATCCGCCCCATCGCCCTGGCCATCAGCGCGCTCAGCTTCATCTGGAACCTCAACTCCTTCGCCCTGGTGTACGTGCTCACCAGCGGCGGCCCCGGCGGGCGCACCCGGCTGCCGATGCTCTTCGCGTACGAGGAGGCGTTCCGCTACGGCCAGTTCGGCTACGCGGCGGCTATGGGCTGCGTCCTGGTCGCGGTCGTCTCCGTACTGCTCGCCGTGTACCTCGTCGGACGGTTGAAGGGAGCGGACCAGTGAAGCGAGCCGGACCCGGGCCGACGAACCACCCCACGGACCACCCGACGGCGAGCCACCCCCGGGGCCTGGCCGCGCTGTCCCGGCCGCGCGCGGCGTCGTCCCGGCGGCGCGCCGGAGTGTCCCGGGGCGGCCGGCGCCGGGCGGCGCGCGCCGGTCAGTACCTGGCGCTCCTGGGCTACCTGGTCTTCCTCGCCTTTCCCCTGCTGTGGCTCGTCTCCACCGCATTCAAGCCACCCACCGAACTCGCCACCCTGCACCCGACCTGGCTGCCGGAGCGCCCCACGCTCGACAACTTCCGGCGCGCCTTCGACGAGCAACCGCTGCTGCGGGCCGCGGGCAACAGCCTGCTCACCGCCGGGAGCGCCGCCGCGATCTCGGTGCTGATCGCCACGCCCATGGCCTACGTGATGGCCCGGCACCGCTCCGCGCTCTCCCGCGCGGCCACCGGCTGGGTGGTGGTCAGCCAGGCGTTCCCGTTCGTGCTGGTGATCATCCCGCTGTTCCTGATCCTCAAGGAGTTCCGGCTCATCGACGAGCCCGCCGGGCTGGTCCTGGTCTACGTGGTCTGGTCGCTGCCGTTCGCGCTGTGGATGCTCGCCGGGTACGTGCGGGCCGTCCCGCCCGAGTTGGAGGAGGCCGCGGCGGTGGACGGGGCGGGCCGGCTGCGCACGCTGGTCTCGGTGACGGCTCCACTGCTCGCGCCCGGCATCGTGGCCACCGCGCTGTTCACGTTCATCACCGCGTGGAACGAGTTCTTCTTCGCGCTCGTCCTGCTGAAGACCCCGGAGAAGCAGACCATGCCGGTCGTCCTCACCCACTTCATCGGCACCGAGGGCGTCGCCGACCTCGGGCCGCTGGCCGCCGCCGCGCTGCTGGCGACCCTGCCGTCGCTGGTGCTGTTCGCGTTCATCCAGCGCCGGATCACCGGCGGCCTGCTGGCCGGGGCGGTGAAGCACTGATGGCGGGCAGCCCGCACGAGCCGGCCCGTACGTCACCGCTCTCCCGCCGCCTGCCTCGCCGTCGCCTGTTGGCCGCGGCCGGGGCGGCCGGCGTCGGCGCGCTGGTGCCCGGGTGCGCGAGCGGGGGCCGGGGCGGCCTGCGCTTCCTCTCGCTGGCCTGGCAGCAGGAGTCGGTGCGGGCCAACAAGCGGTTGGTCGCGGAGTGGAACGAGGCGCACCCGCGGTCCCGGGTGACCTACGTCCAGGGCAGTTGGACCAGCGTGCACGACCAACTCCTCACCTCCTTCGAGGGCGGCGAGGCGCCGGACATCATCCACGACGCCTCCGACGACCTCGCCGACTTCGCCTACGGCGGCTACCTCGCCGACCTGGGCGACCTGCTCCCGGACCGGCTGCGACGCGAGATCCCGCCCCACAGTTGGCGGACCGCGACCTTCGGCGGGGGTGTGTACGGGGTGCCGTTCCTCCAGGAGCCCCGCATGATCATGGCCAACCGGAGGTTGCTGGCCGCCGCCGACGTGCGGTTGCCCACGGCGCGCGAGCCCTGGACCTGGGAGGAGTTCGCGGACGCCGCCGGGCGGCTCACCCGTGGCGCCACGTACGGGGTGGCCTGGCCGCTCAAGGAGCCGGTCTCCGCGACGCTGAACCTCTCGCTGTCCACCGGCGGACACCTGTTCCACCGTGGTGACGAAGGCAAGGTCACCATCCGCTACACGGCGCGCGACCGGGTGGTGCCGAACGCCATCCGCGACCAGGTGGTGCGGGAGAAGTCGGCATCCCGCAGCACCCTCGGCATGAGCGGTGCCGACACCCTGCCGGGCTTCTTCGGCGACCGGTACGCGATGGTGCCGCTCGGCTTCTCGTACCGGCAGCAGATCGTCCAGCAGGCCCCGCGCGGCTTCGACTGGGTGACGCTGCCCGCGCCCGCCGGCCCCGGCGGCGACCAGCGACAGGGCGTCAGCCCGCAGACGCTGTCGATCGCGGCGGACTGCCGCCGCAAGGAGGAGGCGATGGCCTTCGTCGACTTCCTGTTGCGGCCCGCGAACATGGTGCGGCTGGCCCGCGGCGACTGGCTGCTGCCCACCGGCACCACCGCCCTGGCCGACCCGGCGCTGGGCACCCCGCGGCATGGCTGGGCCACCGGCACCGCGCTCGCCGGCCACCTGCGCTCGGCGCCCGCCCAGTCCGTGCGCGGCTACCCGGAGTGGAAGGACAAGGTGGCCACACCCGCCTTCCAGGAGTTCTACAGCGGCGCGATCGACGACGGCGAGCTGCGGGACCGACTGGTCTCCGACGGCAACCTGGTCCTCGCGCGCTACCAGCGCTGAGCGCCACCGGCTGGGGGCTCGGCGGGGCGGCCGGGCCCGCATCCGCCTTGCCCCGAGCCGCCTTCGCCCCGAGCCGCTGAGCCCCCATCCGCCGAAACCCGGAACCCCGACCGGCCCCGAGCCGCCGTCCCGTGCCCCAGGGAGATGGACGAGACGTATCGTCTTGCACGAGACGTATCGTCTCGCGTACAGTCCCGATCATGACGACAACCGAACGCGCCCACATCGCCATGTTCAGCATCGCGGCCCACGGGCACGTCAACCCGAGCCTTGAGGTGATCCGAGAACTCGTCGCCCGCGGCCACCGGGTCACCTACGCCATCCCCGCCTCGTTCGCGGAGAAGGTCGCCGCCACCGGCGCGGAGCCGGTGATCTACACCTCCACCCTGCCGATGGACGACGAGCCGGAGGCGTGGGGCACCGAACTCATCGACTACCTGGAGCACTTCCTGGCCGACGGCATGCAGATGCTGCCGCAACTCCTCGACGCGTACGCCGGCGACGAGCCGGACCTGGTGCTGCACGACATCACCTCGTACCCGGCGCCCATGCTGGCCCACCGCTGGGGCGTGCCGGCCATCCAGCTCACGCCGAACCTGGTGGTCTGGGACGGCTACGAGGAGTCCGAACTGGCCCAGGGGTTCGAGGAGATGAAGCGCACCCCGCGCGGCGCCGCCTACTACGACCGCTTCGCGGCCTGGCTCGCCGAACACGACATGACGCACACCGACCCGGCCCGGCTGGTCGGGATGCCCGAGCGCGGCATCGTGCTCATCCCCAGCGCCCTCCAGCCGCACTACGACAAGGTCGACACCTCCGTCTTCACCTTCGTCGGCGCCTGCCAGGGCGACCGCGCCGACCAGGGGGAGTGGCACCGCCCCGCGCACCTGGACGAGGGGACCAAGGTGGTGCTCGTCTCGCTGGGCTCCGCCTGGACCAAGGAGCCCGCCTTCTACCGCGAGTGCCTCGCGGCCTTCGGCGACCTGCCCGGCTGGTACCTGGTGCTCCAGATCGGCAAGTTCGTGGACCCCGCCGAACTCGGCCCGATACCCGACAACGTCGAGGTCCACTCGTGGGTGCCGCAACTGTCCATCCTGCGTCAGGCCGACGCCTTCATCACCCACGCCGGGGCCGGCGGCAGCCAGGAAGGGCTGGCCAGCGGCGTGCCGATGGTGGCGGTGCCGCTGGCCACCGACCAGTTCGGCAACGCGGCCATGCTGGCCGAGCTGGGCGTGGCCCGGCACGTGCCCATGGCGGAGGCCACCGCCGACACGTTGCGCACGGCGGTGCAGGGCCTGGTGGCCGACCCCGAGGTCGCCGCGGCCGTGCACCGGATGCGGGAGCGCACGGCCGCCGAGGGCGGGACCGAGCAGGCCGCCGACCTCATCGAGGCCGCGCTGCCCGGGCGCGCCGCGCGACAGGGTTAGGCGCGCCGCGCGGGCGCCCACGCAGCTGGCCGGACGCCGCTACGCACAGGGTGCGGCGCTCAGGCGTCGGCATCGCCTCCAGCGAAGTGTGGCGCTCAGGCGCGGGCGTCACCTCCGGCGGGGCGTGCCGCTCAGGCGCGGGCGTCGCTGGCGCGGCCGAAGTCGGAGACCCCGGCGGACAGCAGGTGCTCCGCGCCGCCTTCGAGGGCGCGGGCCGTCTCGACGGAGCGGGGCAGCATGGCCTCCTCGTACGCGCGGACGGCCTCCGCCACGGTGGTGGCGCTCGCGAGGGCGAGGGCGAGTTCGCTGGCGTCGAGCAGGGCGAGGTTGACGCCGACGCCGAGTGGGGGCATGAGGTGGGCGGCGTCGCCGAGCAGGGTCACCGTCGGGCAGTGCCGCCAGGTGTGCGGCACCGGGAGGGCGAGGATCGGGCGGTCGACGTAGGGCCCGTCGTTGGCGGTGACCAACTGCCGCATCCGGGGCGACCAGTCGGCGTACGCGTCCAGCAACAGGGCGCGGATGCCGGCGGTGTCGTCGGCGGCCAGGCCGCTCGCGGCGATCCAGTCGACCGGGGCGCGCTGAATGAGGTAGACGCGGATCTGGTCGCCGCCGTTGCGCTGGGCGAACAGGCCGCGGTCGCCGTCGGCCGCGGCGGCGCTCCCCGCGCCGACCAGCGCGGCGATCTCGGGATGCCGGCGCTCGACGTCGGAGAACCACGCCTCCAGGAAGCTCACCCCGGTGTACTCGGGGACGGCGGGGGACACGGCCGGGCGCACCCGCGAGAAGGCCCCGTCGGCGCCGATGACCAGGTCGGTCTCGACGCTCGTGCCGTCGGCGAAGTGCAGGCGCCGGGGCCCGTCGGCGGGCCCGTCGACCGTGTCGAGGGCGCGGCCCCAGCGGACGGTTCCCGGCTCCAGGGAGTCGAGTAACAGGTCGCGCAACTGGCCGCGATCGATCTCCGGTTGGAGGAGTTCGCCGGCCTCCGGGACGGAGTGGAACAACAGTGACCCCGAGGGGTCGAGTTGGCGCATCTCCTGCCCTTCGGGCCGGGCCAGTGAGAAGAAGTCATCGAGCAGGCCGGCCGCGCGCAGGGCGCGTTGACCGTTGTCGACGTGCAGGTCGAGGGTGCCGCCCTGGTCGCGCGCGGTCGGGCCGGGGTCGCGCTCGTACACGGTGACCGCGAGGCCGTGCCGCTGGAGGACCCGGGCGCAGGTCAGACCGCCGGGCCCGGCGCCGATGACGCTGATCCTGGCGTGGGCGGGTGCTGGGGAGTCCATGGCTGTTCCTTCTGGGGTCGATGGCGGGATGCAGGGGTGCAGAAACGCAGGGTGCAGGGGTGCAGGGATGGGGCGGGCAGGGGCGGTCGGGGCATCGACCGTGGCGCCACCCAGGCGGGCTCCGCTCTCAGAACAGCACACCGAATAAAAAAGTGCAACGAGTCAACTTTTTGAACGAGACAACCATCGGCTACGCTCACGCCATGACCGAGCCCCCCGTCGGCCGCCGTGAACGCAAGAAGGCGGCCACCCGACAAGCCATCGCCGACGCCGCCCTGCGCCTCTTCCTGGAGCGCGGCTACGACCAGGTGAGCGTCCGCGACGTCGCCGAGGCGGCCGACGTGTCGACCACGACGGTGTTCAAGCACTTCAGCGGCAAGGAGGCGCTCGTCTTCGACCAGGAGGCGGACCGCGAGGCGGCGCTCGTCGCCGCCGTACGAGAGCGGCCCGCCGGCCGGAGCATCCCCGACGCCCTCCGCGAGCACGTCCTCGACACCTGGTTGCCCCTCGCGGCCCACCCTCAACTGCCCGACTTCGTCCGCCTCGTGGACACCACGCCCGCGCTGCGCGCCTACGCCGAGCGCATGTGGACGCGGTACACCGATGCCCTCGGCGCGGCCATCGCCGACGCGTGCGGCGTGCCCCACGACGACCCGGTCTGCACGGCGCTGGCCCGGTTCGTCCTGGAGGTCCCGACCCTCGCGCGCGGCCAGGCGGACCGTCGCGCCGCCGTCGAGGCGATCTTCGACATCCTCACCCGGGGCTGGCAGCCACCCCGCCCGCCCGGCGACGCCTGAGCCCGGCTCGCGCCGGCGGGGCCGCGTGACGGGCGGCCGGGCGACACGGGCGCGTCACATGGGCCGCGTACCGTCGTGCGGATGAACGCACAGGTCAGCGGGGACGGTACGGGGTCGGGCGCAACGGTGAGGCCGGGCGGCGAGGGCGACCTCGAAGAGTTGACCCGGATCTACAACCACTACGTCGTCCGGACGCCCATCACCTTCGACACGGAACCCTTCACCGCCGAGCAGCGGCGGCCGTGGCTGCTGGCCCACCCCGCCACGGGGCCGCACCGGCTGCTCGTGGCCGAGGCGGGCGGCACGCTCCTCGGCTACGCGACCAGCAGCGCCTTCCGGGCCAAGCCGGCGTACGCGACCTCGGTGGAGACCACCGTCTACGCGGCGCCCGAACAGGTGGGGCGCGGCGTCGGACGGTTGCTGTACGCCGCGCTCTTCGCGGCGCTGGAGTCGGAGGACGTGCACGTGGCGCTCGCCGGGATCACCGTGCCGAACGAGGCGTCCCGGCGCCTCCACGCACACGTCGGCTTTCGGCCGGTCGGCGTCTTCGAGCGCGTGGGGCGCAAGTTCGACAGGTTCTGGGACGTGGCCTGGTTCCAGAAGTCACTGTCCCCGCAGCGCGCGGACGGCTGACCCGCCGCCGGGCGCGACCGGGGCGCGGCCCGCCCGCGCCCCCGCGACCGACCAGGCGATCGACCAACCAGCGTCTCAGCCGATGACGAACGGCAACCGCTCGGCCAGCGCGCCGAGTTCGGCCACCTCCGCCTCCGTCGGCGCCCGCCGCCCGGTGCCGACCAGGAGCACGTCCCGGTCGCTGAACGACGCGGGGAACGCCGTGCCCGCGATCGTCTCCAGCGTGGCCCGACAGTGGGCGAGAGCATCGGCGGGCGGGCCCGCGACGTCCGGGAGGTGGGCGACCAGGTCGAGGTGGTGCAGCGTCCACTCCAGGACGTACGCGGTGCGGAAGTCGCCCACCGTCAACACCATGTCCTGGGTGCTCACCAGGGCGTCGGGATCGGCGAGTTCGGCCGCGCGCCCGGCGGCCGAGCCGACGTCGTCGAGGTGGAAGGCGAGCAGGTTCGGCTGTTCGTACGCGGCGGCCAACCGGACGATCAGCGCGTCGAGCGGGTCGTCACCGGTCGGCGGCTGCTGCGTGACGCTCCAGTACGTCACCGCGTCGGCGGTCGGCTCCGTCGTGGCGGGGGTGGCGAGGGTGATCAGGACGTCCTGCGCGTCGATCACCAGGTGGCAGACGAGGTCGCGGACGAGCCAGCCGGCGCAGCCCGACGGCTGCTCGAAGGCCCCGTCGGGGAGTTCGGCGACCGCCGCGCGCAGCGCCGCCCAGGAGTGCGAGAAGAGATCCACCCGGGCACGGTAGTGCGGCCCGTGACGGGCGAACAAACGAATTCGCCGCGGCCCGCCGCCTGTGGGGAGGGGTTCGCGCACACGCGCCGCGCCCCCACGCCGATCGGCGTGGGGGCGCGGCAACTCACCCGCGCGGAGTCGAAGGGTTGGCGAGCCGCGGGCGTCGCTGGGGCGCCCGCGGCGTGCGCCGGGCGGCGTGCGTCCGGCACCGGTCGGGGAGCTAGGAAGCGTCCCGCACCGTCCCGGTGACCAGCGGGCCCTCGTACTCCGCGCTGTCGTCGTCGAAGGTGACCAACCGGGCCTGGAGCAGCTCATCCGGCTCGGTGAGCGCGTCCTTGACGGTCGGCACGGTCACCACCGCGCTCAGCTTCCCCTCCTCCACCGGCACCGGGATGACCGGTGGCTGGGTCGCCTGGGAGAGCGGGCGAACGGGGGTCTGGTCCTCGTAGAAGACCTCCTCGAACCAACTCTTCTCGACATCGACGCTGGACAGCTCGGACCCACCGGCCGGGGCCTGGAGGCGCAGTACGGACCAGACGTCCGTGTCGGCGGCCTCGGACAGCGTCACCCGCCAACTCAGCGCCTGCCCCTCGGTGACCCGGTCCTTGACCGGTGTCACCGTGACCTTCGGCAGCGGGTCGTCGTCGCGTACGAAGACCCCGCCGTGGTCGGAGCCGACCGCCGTGCCGCGCAGCGCGCGTGCCGTGACCGAGTACCCGAAGTCGGCGCCGTAGCGGGTGTTGCCGCGCACGGAGAACGGAACGTCGATGGTCCGGGTGCCCGGGCGCACCGTCACCGTCCGGTGTGTGTGCTTGCCCGTCGTGCCGTCGGTGGTGATCAGCCGGACCTGGCCGGTGCCGTGGCTGGCGACGCGGATGGGTATCCGGTGCGTGCGGACGCCCGTGTCACCCTCCTTGACCTCCGTCCTGCCGATGTCGATGCGGGGCAGGGCGGCGGGCCGGACCGTGGGCGTGCCGGGGCTCCAGCCCCACGCGTCCACCAGCCAGGCGCGGCCGGGGCCGCCGCGCGGCGTCAACTCCAGCGAGGCGACCCGCTTCAGGTCGAGCCCGGCCCGTGCGGCGGCCGACAGCGGCACCCGCACCTCACGTCCCCACAGGGACGCGGTGCGGTCGGTGCCCGGCAGCCCGTCCACGCGCACCCGGCCCAGCGTCGCGCGGTGGCCCGCCGCGTCGGTGAGGGTGACGTCGAGCGAGGTGCCCGAGGTGTTGGGCGGCACCATCACGCGCAGGGCCAGCGCCTGGGAGCCGGCGACCGAGACCGGCCGGGGCAGGCCGATGCGGGCCGGGGTGCCCGCCTTGGACCAGCGCAGCGCGACCGCGTGCCGCTCCGGCTCGCCGGGCGTGTACCAGAGCGAGAAGTGCGGGGACCTCTGGCTGGTCTCCGGCGGCAGGCAGGGCGTGCCGGCGGTGTTCTCGTCCGAGTCCATCTGTACGCACATCCGCGCGCCGGAGACCTTCAGTGAGGTGTGCGGCACGACCAGCGGCGTGCGCCGCCCGCCGACCGCGTGGCTGAGTACCCGCGCCGGGCCCGCCGACGGCGCGCGCCGCTGGGACCCGTCGAGCAACGGGCGCACCCGGTCGTCGCCCGCGACGAACAGGCGGGCGGCGGCGGCGATGTAGGTGGCTCCGGCCCGCTGTTGGTCGGCGGCGCTCAGCCGGGTCTTGGCGCTCGGCGCGCAGACCCGGTCCGGTGCCTCGGGGTCTTGGTAGAAGTCGTCATCGGCCGGCGCCTCGGCCTGGCCGGGCGTCCACTCCGTGTTGAAGAAGTTGTGGTTGGCGCCCACCACGTACAGCGCGCTGTGCAGGGCGGTGCCACGGCTGACGCCGCGCGTGCCGTCCACGTACACCTGGCCCTGGAGGTCGGACACGTCCCCGTCGCAGCCCGGCAGGATGGTCGCCGACGGCACGTCGGGCACGGGGTTCTGCCCGAAGATGGTCGGGCCGATCAGGACGTTCCCGCGAATGCGCCAGCGCACCGGGCCCCGGTAGCCGTCCTGCGCCGCCGGCGGGCGGCTGAGGCTGTCGAGCGCGGCGCGGTTGACGCCCTCGCCGCCGCGCGAGTGGCCCACCAGCAGCACGCGGGACAGGTCGGCCGGTGCCACCGCGCGCACCGCGCGCGGGGCTCCCTTCGGCCTGTCGGCCCACCCCGCCCAGCGGGCCAGGTGTTGGCGCACCAGCGAGGAGCGCGCCTGGGCGCCGCCGTCTTCCGCGGCGTCGTCCTGGCCGTTGACGCCGTTGGCCGAGAGGGAGACCGTCACGTAGCCCTGCGAGGCGAGCAGCTTCTGGGCCTGGAGGTAACCGCGGTAGCTGGGCACCGGCTTGCTGCCGGCCGCGCACGGCCAGTCGCCGGTCTGGTCGTCCGCGGACGGGCCGAAGCACGTGTAGTGGCGGCCGTGCAGGAACAGCGCCAGCGGCCGGCGGCCGGGGGCGTTCGTCGGGCCCACGACCGTGGCGCGCATCTCCACCGGCTTGGCGAAGTCGGGGAGCCGTACGGCCGGCAGGTCGTACTCGCCGCTGGTGGTGCGGTAGCGGCCCGGTACGCCGGGGTCGACCGGGCCCACGGGCAGGGCCGCCGGCGGCTCGGCGGGGGTGGTGGGCCGGGCGGTGCGCGGTGCGCGGTGCCGGGGGGCCGCGTCCAGGCGGCGACCGCCGGCCCGGACCTGGAGCTCGTCCGTGAGCTGGGCCCGGGCGTCGTCGAGCGGCAGCCGGAACGTCCTGCCGTCCTTCGCCGCCGTCGGCCGCCCGACGAGCCGGTCGCCGGCGTAGAACTCGACGCGGGCGTCGCCCATGGGCACCGGTTCGCGCGAGCGCCAGACCAACTCCCGGTCGGCGCCCTCCCCGTCGAGCCGCCAACCCGCCGGAAGGCGCTCGGCGGTGACGCCCGACGGGGCGGTCGGTATGTGGGTGCCGGGTTGTTGCTGTGGCACGGGTCTCGGCGCCGCGTGCGCCAGCCCGGGCAACCCGGCCGCCAGCGCGAACACCGCGGCGGTGGCGGTGATCACGCGCGGGACACGGATCAAGGTGGACCTCCTCTTGGATCGGCGTTGACCGTGAGATCAGCCGGAGGACCCACGAGGCGGCGGGCCTCCGCTACCGCGGAGGATGCCGACCGCGCGCCACGGGTTGCCTGCCGCCCACACCGCGTCCGAGACGTCACATCCGACGGTGATATCTGTCCGAAAGCGGACTTGTGGGGCAGAGGGCGAGGGGCCTCAACGGTGCGTACAAGCCAACCGGTTGAGCCGCGCGGGAGAGCGAACGGGCGGCGCGCCACCGGGGCGTGTGGGGCGCATACACATGCGAGATCACGCACATGTTGCATAGGTAAATTGTGTCAGTTATTGCCAAGGAAGCAGACCGAAGTGCGCGACTTGCGCCACACACAGGCGACATGCGAGGCGTTGGATATGTCACAACGCCTCAACTTGGTTGTGTCGGCCGCCGTCGGTCGGCCAGAGTTTCGAGTCTCCTCGGGGGTGGCCGTGGCCGCGCCCGACGGAGCGGGAGAGCCGCGCGCCGGCTGTCGGTCGCGCGCGCCCCCAGGCGTCCGGCCGTCGCGCCCAACCCCCACGGGGCGCGACGGCCGGCCCCTTGTCCCGTGGTCCCTCCACCGCGTTCCGAAGGGTCGGCGGACCGCCTCGTGCTGACGCGCCCTCGTGCTGACGTGTCGTCGTACGGACGCGCCCGCCGCGAGGATGCGACGGCGTCGCCCGGCATCCGGTTCCCGTTCGCGAGTCGCCCGCTCGCCGCGCGCGGCCGTGGTCACTGTCCGTGTGGGATGCGCCACACCCGGGGCGCCGGGGAAGGGTTACGAGGGGAGCCGTCACGCCCGCTGACCGGCCAGTAAACCCGCCCGGCCGCCTCGCCGCGTTAGGTCAGTCACATGCCCGCTCACCTGCGGCTATTGCGCGGAAGTACCCCTTGTTCTGTTGGCCGGCGAGTTACCTTACCGCAACGTAGCGTGCTTAAGCTTTCCCCTGATCCTGGCACCCGCCACGAGAAGCGAGGACGACTGACAGTGGGCACGTTACGACTGACCGCAGCCGATCTGCGGGGATTCTCGGCGCCGCCCAAGGTGCGCAACCTGCACAACGGCTACCGCTCAGCCAGTTGGACAGCCCCGGCCAAGCTGGCCGACGGCTGCCGCGAGCGGATCTTCGACGTGGTGGCCGACGTCGCCACCCGGACCTTCGAGACCGACCACTCCAACTACTGGAAGGCGCGCAAGGAACAGAACTTCTTCGACCAGGTCTCCAACTTCACGCTGACCCTGGCGCCGGACGACGAGGTCGTCGGCTGGGCGGGATATCAGCGCAAGCGTTTCTTCGGCAAGCGCGTGGTCTACCTGGACGCGGCGGGGCTGCTGCCCGCGCACCGGCGCTCCAAGCTGTCGGCCCGGGTGCAGGCGCGGTTCCTGATCACCGAGGTCCTGTTGCGGAACCCGTTCGGACACACGTACGTGGTCCTGCGGACCCAGAACCCGGGCATACACGCCGGGTTCACCAAGACCTTCGGACCCGACCGCGTCTTCCCGCAGCCCGACCGCCCGGTGCCGGAGCAGGTGCAGCGCCTCGGCGTCGCCACCATGCGGTGGCTCGGCCACCGGCCCGAGCAGATCGACGCCGAGAAGCTCGTGGTCAGGGAGGCCCTGGGCGGCCTGCTGTCCCAGCTCTACGGGCAGGCGCCGCGCAGCGGCGACCCCGAACTCGACGGGTTCTTCGCCGAGCACATCGGCACCACGGACTGCTTCGCCCTGATCACCAAGGCCAGCGCCGGCCCGCTGCTGGCGTTCATGGCCCGCGAGGCCAGCCGCCAGGCGGCCACCCGGCTGGGGCGCCACCTCGGCGTCGCGCTGGGCGGCGTACGACACGCCATGCGCCGCGTCTCCCGCTGACGGCGCACCCGGGCCCGAGCGCGGGCCCGGCCCCTGACCGCACGTGGGGCAACGCCGCCGTGGAGCAGAGCATGGCAACGTTGCCCACCACCCTCCCGGCCGGTCACCCTCACCGGTCGGGCCCCGACCGAAGCGAGTGGGGCCGTACGGTCAGGCGCTGAGCGGTACGCCCAACGGCGTGCGCACCGCTCGCGCCTGACGCGCCTGCTCGTAGCGGCGCAGCACCAGCGCTGCCACCTCCGGAGCCGGCCCGAGCACGTCGGCCAGCACGTCGGCGCCGGCCCGCGCGGCCCCGTCCGCGATGCGGTCGGGCAGCCGCCCGGGCGCGATCACGTACGGCGCGACGGCCACCCGCCGGGCGCCGTCGGCGCGCAGCGCGCGCACCGCGTCCTCGGTCCGTGGGATCGAGGTGAGCGGGGCTGCCGCGGAGGCGAACGCAGGCCGCACGGCGCACCAACCGGTGTGCCGCCACTCCCGCGCGATTTCTGCGATCACTGCGATCGCCTCCGGGTCTGAGGAGCCCGCCGAGGCCAACACGACCCCGGTGGTACCGCGGTCGCCGGGGCGCACCCCGGCTTCCGCGAGGCGCCGCTCAAGGGCGGCGCCGAGCAGTGCGGACGGGCCGAGTACCGCCGCCTGCCGCACGCTCAGCCGCGGCAGCGCGGCGCGGGCCGCGTCGAGCACCGCGGGAATGTCGGCCTTGGCGTGGAAGGCGTGGGTGAGCAGCAGCGGCACCGCCACCACGTCCCGTACGCCGTCGGCCGCCAGCCGCGACAGCACCTGTGACACGCTCGGCGCGCAGAAGTCCAGGTAGCCGACCTCCACCCGCAGCCCCGGCCGCAGCGCCCGGACCCGAGCGGTCAGCTCGGTGACGGTCGCCGCGTGCCGCGGGTCGCGGCTGCCGTGCGCGATGATCACCAGTGCGTTCGCGTGCATCGACGTACCCCTAGCGGTTGCTGGCCAGCAGGCCGCGGCTGCGCAGCACCCGCCGCTCGATCGGCGCGAAGATCAGCAACTCGATGCCGATGCCCACGATGAGGATGAGCAGGATCGCCGCCAGCACCAGCGACATGTCCGAGTCCACCCGCGCCTGGTCCAGCAACTGACCGAGCCCGGTGCCCAGCTCCGGCGAGGTCGCGATCAGCTCGGCCGCCATCAGCGAGCGCCAGGAGAACGCCCACCCCTGCTTGAGCCCGGCGATGTAGCCGGGCAGCGCGGCCGGCAGCAGCACGTGGCGGATGCCGGCGAACCCGGTGGCCCCGATGGTGCGGCCCGCGCGCAGGTACAGCGGCGGAATCTGGTCGACCCCGGCGACCAGCCCGTTGGCGATCGAGGGCACCGCGCCGAGCAACACCACCGCGTAGATGGTCGAGTTGGTCAGCCCGAACCAGATGATCGCCGCCGGCACCCAGGCCACCGACGGCAGCGACTGGAGGCCGGAGAGGATCGGGCCGATGGCCGCGCGCACGAACCGCACCCGCGCCACCAGGAGACCCAGCGGCGTGCCGATGAGCAGCGAGGCCGCGAAGCCGAGCGCGCCGCGCGAGACGCTCTCCCACACGTAGCCCAGCAGCGTGCCGTCCAGCCACTTGTCCTGGAGGGCCCGTGCCACGTCGGCGGGGCTGGGCAACTGGTAGTGCGGCTTGACCTCGAAGTGGTAGGCGAGCTGCCAGGCCGTCAGGACCAGGGCGATCGCCACCACGGGCGGCACGACCTTGTCGAGCAGCACCCGGGCCAGCGGCACCCGGGTCCTGGTCTGGGTGTCCAGCGCGTCCAGGCCGGCCTCCAGGCCGGCGAGCTGGTCCGGGGTGCCCTCGGCCGCGTCGGTCGCGGCCGACTCCTTGGTGACGGTGGTGCCGGCGGCGCCACCCGTCGCCTGGGGCTCCGAGCCCGCTGGGCCCGCCGGTCCCGTGGAGGCGGAGTTGTCAGTGCTGGCCATGGCGCCGGATCTCCCCACGGAGCTGCTCGGTGATCTCTACGGACAGGTCGGCGACCGCGGCGTCCTCGATGCGCCGCGGGTGGGGTATGTCCACGGTCCACTCGCGGGCGATCCGGCCGGGCCGCGAGGAGAGCAGCACCACGCGCTGGGCGAGCCGTACCGCCTCGCTCACGTTGTGCGTGACGAACAGCACCGAGACGTGCGTCTCGGCCCAGATGCGGGTCAGCTCCTCGTGCAGCACGTCCCGGGTGATGGCGTCGAGGGCCGCGAACGGCTCGTCCATCAGCAGCAGCCTGCTGTCCTGGGCCAGCGCCCTGGACAGCGCCACCCGCTGCCGCATGCCGCCGGACAGCTCGTGCACCCGCTTGCCGTACGCGCCCTTGAGCCGCACCAGGTTCAGCAGCCGCTCGGCCTCCGGGCGCCGCTCCGCGCGCGGCACCCCCCGCATCCGCAGCGCCAACTCGATGTTCTTGCCGGCCGTCAGCCACGGGAACAGCGCGTGTTCCTGGAACATCAGGGCCGGCCGCCCGCCCGGCACGTCGATGCTGCCGACGGTCGGCTTGTCGAGCCCGGCGACCAGGTTGAGCAGCGTGGACTTGCCGCACCCGGAGGCGCCGAGCAGGCAGACGAACTCGCCGGGCGCGACGTCCAGCGCGATGTCGTCGAGCACCTGCTGCCGGGCGCCGGGGCGGCCGAACGACTTGGAGACGTGGTCGATGCGCGCGGCGTAGCCGCTGGACCGTTCCGTCGTGACGGGCTGTTGGGTGAGCGTGGCGGTCATGGCGTCACCTCCTGGGAAGGGGGCCGGTGGGCGGTAGGACGTGGGGGGCGGCGCGTGGGGGGTGGCGAGTAGCGCGTGCTAGCTGGCGCCGAGCCCGGCGTCCTCGACCTCGGGCTTCCCCGCGGCCTTGAGCACCTTGTTCAGCAGTGTGAGGTCGTAGATGCCGTCGAGCTCGGGCTCCTCCAGCAGGCCCGCTTCGACGGCGTGCTCCGCCTCGTCCCGCAGCGTCTTGGCGAGCGGGTCGTTGGTGACGTCCACGTTCTTGAAGGCCGGGTCGAGGACCTTGGCGTCCAACTGGCTCCCGGTCAGGTTCTTCAGGGCAGCGTTGACCTGCTTCTTGGCCGCGTCCGGGTTGGCCTTGATCCAGTCGTTGGTGCGCACCGAGCCGCGCAGCACCGCCTCGACGACCTTCGGGTGCTCCTTGAGGAACTTCTGCGAGACGATCACGTTGGTGATGACGAACTTGCCGTCCTCCCACAGGTCACGCTCGTCCAGGATGACCTTGCCGCCCTCGGCCACCAGCTTGGAGGCGGTCGGCTCCGGCACCCACGCCCCGTCGATCCCACCCTGCTTGAAGGTGGTGGGGATCTCCTTGTTGTCCTGCCGGATCACCGACACGTCGCCCTTGCCGGTCTGGGCGTCGACGTCGTAACCCTTCTCGGACAGGTAGTTCAGCAGCGCGACGTCCTGCGTGTTGCCCTTCTGCGGGGTCGCGATCCGCTTGCCCTCCAGGTCGGCGGGCGTCTTGATCTTGTCCGGGTTGGCGACGAGCGAGACGCCGCCGGAGGCGGAGCCGCCGATGATGCGCAGGTTCTGGCCGCCGGACCTGGTGTAGCCGTTGATGGCGGGCGACGGGCCGATCCAACCGATGTCGATGGAGCCCGCGTTGAGCGCCTCGATCTCCGAGGGTCCGGCGTTGAAGGTGAACGGCTTGATCTGGGTGCCGCCCAACTCCTTCTGGATCAGCCCCTCCTGGATGCCCACCAGCGGGGTGGCGTGCGTGACGTTGGCGAAGTAGCCGATCCGCACCGAGTCCAGGCCGTCGATCTTCGCCCCCTTGGCCTTCGCCGCGGGCTTCTTCCCGTCGTCCTCCTTCTGCGACCCGTAGCCGCAGGCGGCCAGCGCGCCGATCAGCAGCGGGGCCAGGGCGGTGGCGGCCAGGAGGCGGCGACGGGCTCTGCGGGCGCGGGACGCGGGAAGGGCAGACATGAAAGGTGGTTCCTCTCAGCGAGCCGGGGCACGCCTCACGGCGGTACCGGCGGTGGTTCCGGGGTACGGAAGGGCACGAGCGATCCGGCCGGGCGGCCGGGGGCGCGGGGGGTGAGGGGACAGCGGGCGGTTAGCACGCACATCGCCCGACCCCGCCCTGACCGGCGCCGAGCGCGCCGCTGCCCACGCGACCGCCCTCCTTCGCGAACGTCGAGAACGCCTCACCCGCCATGTCACGCACCCCGTTCCGCGTCGCCGCCGGGCCGCGCGCCCGACTCCGCCGGACCGGCGGCGAACGCCTCGCCGGCCATGCCCGCGGTCAGCGTCGTGCCGTCCGCCGGATCGATGAGCAGGAAGGAGCCGGTGCGCCGGGACGCGGCGTACGCGTCGAGCGCCAGCGGCTGCGCGGTCCGCAGCACCACCCGGCCGATGTCGTTGGCGACCAACTCGCCCGGCGCCGGGTGCTGGGACAGGTCGTCGAGGGTCAGCCGCGAGGGGATGTCCTTGACGATGGCCTTGACCGTGCGGGTGGTGTGCTTGAGCAGCACGCGGTCGCCGACGCGCAGCGGCCGGTCCGCCACGTGGCACACCGTCGCCGCCACGTCCTGGGTGCTGGTGGGGGCCGCGTCGGCCGGGGCGATCAGGTCGCCGCGCGAGACGTCGAGGTCGTCGGCGAGCCGCAGCGTCACCGACTGCGGCGCCCAGGCCGCGTCCACCGGGTCGCCCAGCGCGTCGATGCCCTCGATCACGCTCTCGCGCCCGGACGGCAGCACCACCACCGGTTGGCCCACCCGCAGCACGCCGGAGGCCACCTGGCCCGCGTAGCCGCGGTAGTCGGGGTGCTCGGCGGACTGCGGGCGGATGACGTACTGCACCGGGAAGCGGGCCACGTCGCGCGCCGGGTCGGCCACGACCGGCACCGTCTCCAGGTGTTCGAGCACCGTGGGGCCGCCGTACCAGTCCATGTTCGCCGACGGGGTCACCACGTTGTCGCCGGCCAGCGCCGAGATCGGGATGGCCGTGCACCACGCGTCGGCTGGACTTGCCGAGCCCGCCGAACCCGCCGCGCCGGACGTGCTGACGGCGCTCCAGCCGGGGATGCCGAGCGAGGCCACGTACGCGCTGAACTCCTCGGCGATCGCGGCGAACACCGGCTCCGCGTAGTCCACCAGGTCCATCTTGTTGACGGCGAGCACGATGTGGGGCACGCGCAGCAGGGCGGCGACGGCGGCGTGTCGGCGGGTCTGTTCGACGACGCCGTTGCGGGCGTCGACCAGGACGACGGCCAGTTCGGCGGTGGAGGCGCCGGTGACCATGTTGCGGGTGTACTGCACGTGGCCCGGGGTGTCGGCGAGGATGAAGCGGCGTCGGGGTGTGGCGAAGTAGCGGTAGGCGACGTCGATGGTGATGCCCTGCTCGCGCTCGGCGCGCAGCCCGTCGGTCAGCAGCGCCAGGTCGGGGCCCTCCGTGCCACGGTGCCGCGAGGCGTGCTCGACCGCCTCCAACTGGTCGGCCAGCACGGACTTGGAGTCGTGCAGCAGCCGCCCCACCAGCGTGGACTTGCCGTCGTCCACGCTGCCGGCGGTCGCGAAGCGCAGCAGCGAGGTGGCCGGCGCCCGCTCGGTCGGCCCGGGCTGGCCGGTGATGATGCTCGTCATGGTTAGAAGTACCCCTCGCGCTTGCGGTCTTCCATCGCGGCCTCGGACAGCTTGTCGTCCGCCCGCGTGGCGCCCCGCTCGGTGAGTCTGGACGCGGCTATCTCCTCGATGACCTGCGAGATGGTCGCCGCCTGGGAGTCGACGGCGCCGGTGCAGGACATGTCGCCGACGGTGCGGTAGCGCACCAGGCGGCGTTCGACCCGCTCGCCCTCGCGGGGGCCGCCCCACTCGCCGGGC
Source organism: Streptomyces sp. MGP-BFMKR1 (assembly GCF_057766585.1). NCBI lineage: Bacteria > Bacillati > Actinomycetota > Actinomycetes > Kitasatosporales > Streptomycetaceae > Streptomyces > Streptomyces sp. MGP-BFMKR1. The sequence goes on along the minus strand of NZ_CM173408.1, from coordinate 1,738,392 downwards.
GCCAGCCACATGCCCGAGCGCGAGAACACCTCGCGCTCGTGCGCGTAGTAGATCGCGGGGAGGTCGATCTTCTCCCGCTCGATGTACTGCCACACGTCCAGCTCGGTCCAGTTCGACAGCGGGAAGACGCGGACGTGTTCGCCGGGGGAGTGGCGGCCGTTGTAGAGCTGCCACAGCTCCGGGCGCTGGCGGCGCGGGTCCCAGCCGCCGAACTCGTCCCGTAGCGAGAACACCCGCTCCTTGGCCCGCGCCTTCTCCTCGTCCCGCCGCCCGCCGCCGAAGACCGCGTCGAAGCGGTTCTTCTCGATGGCGTCCAGCAGCGGCACCGTCTGGAGCGGGTTACGCGTGCCGTCGGGCCGCTCGCGCAGCTCGCCGCGGTCGATGAACTCCTGTACGGACGCCACGTGCAGCCGCAGCCCGTGCCGCTCCGCGACCCGGTCCCGGTAGTCGATGACCTCGGGGAAGTTGTGCCCGGTGTCCACGTGCAACAGCGCGAAGGGCACCGGCGCCGGCGTGAACGCCTTCAGCGCCAGGTGCAGCATCACGATCGAGTCCTTGCCGCCGGAGAAGAGGATCACCGGCCGCTCGAACTCGCCCGCCACCTCGCGGAAGATGTGCACCGCCTCGGACTCCAGGGCGTCCAGATGGGCGAGCGCGTACGGGTTGTCGGTGTCCGCACCGACGGACGCGGGGGGTGTCATGGGGGGCTCCTCTAGGTCGCAGTGTGCGTCGTTCGCCGTGCGTGCGCCGCTCACACCATCCCCCGACTGGCCAGCAGCGCGTGCAGCGCCGCCGCGGACTCGTGCACGCCCTGCCGGTGTGTCTCGATCCGCAGGTCCGGGTCCGTCGGCGCCTCGTACGGGTCGTCCACGCCGGTCAGCCCGGAGATCTCGCCCGCCGCCTGCTTGGCGTACAGGCCCTTCACGTCACGCTCGGAGCAGACCTCGACCGGCGTCGCCACGTGCACCTCCAGGTACGGCGTGCCCGCGCTCTGGTGCCGCTGGCGCACAGCCTCCCGGCTGTCGGCGTACGGGGCGATCACCGGCACCAGCGTGATGACGCCGTGCGAGGCGAGCAGTTCGGCCACGAAGCCGATCCGCTGCACGTTGGTGTGCCGGTCCGCGCGCGAGAAGCCGAGCCCGGCCGAGAGGAACTCGCGGATCTCGTCGCCGTCGAGCACCTCGACCCGGTGGCCCTCGCTGGTCAGCCGCTCGGCCAGCGCGTAGGCGATCGTCGTCTTGCCCGCGCTGGGCAGGCCGGTCAGCCACACCGTCCCGCCGACCGACCGGGCGGCCCGCACGGCGTTCGCGGTGTTCACGGCGTCCGCGTCGTGCGGGGTGTCCGCGGTGGACCCGTCTGCCGGGGCCGTGCTCATCGATGGCTCCTGGGGTATGTGTGTGTCCGTCATCAGCCGTGCAGCCCGCATTCCGTCTTTCCGCGCCCCGCCCAGCGCCCGGCCCGCGCGTCCTCGCCCGCGCGTACCCGGCGGGTGCAGGGGGCGCAGCCGACGGAGGCGTAACCGTCCATCAGCAGCGGGTTGGTGAGGACGCCGTGCTCGGTGACGTAGGCGTCCACGTCCTCCTGCGTCCAGCGGGCTATCGGCGACAGCTTCACCTTGCCGCGCCGCGCGTCCCAGCCCACCACCGGCGTGCCGGCGCGGGTCGGTGACTCGTCGCGGCGCAGGCCCGTCGCCCACGCGTCGTAGCCGGCGAGCCCCTCCTCAAGAGGGGCCACCTTGCGCAGCGCGCAGCACAGGTCCGGGTCGCGGTCGTGCAGCCGCGGCCCGTGCTCCGCGTCCTGCTCGGCCACCGTCTGACGGGGCGTCAACGTGATCAGGTTGACGTCCATCACCGCCCCCACCGCGTCCCGGGTGCCGATGGTCTCGGGGAAGTGGTAGCCGGTGTCGAGGAAGACCACGTCCACGCCGGGCCGTACGCGCGCCGCCAGGTGTGCCACGACGGCGTCCTCCATCGAGGAGGTCACGCAGAAGCGCGCGCCGAACGTCTCGACGCCCCAGCGCAGGATCTCCAGGGCCGGCGCGTCCTCCAGTTCGCGGCCCGCCCGCTCGGCCAACTCCTGTAGCGCGCTCGCCGTGCGGTGCTCAGTCGTCGTCATGACGACCACTCCTCTCGCCGGTCTCGGCGTCGTCGCGCCGCAGACCGGCAGCTAGCAGTCCTAGGAACGACAGTCGGAACGCACGGTTGCAGGAGACACATTCCCAGGCGCCGCGGCCCTCTTCGGACGGACGGAGGTCCTCCTCGCCGCAGTACGGACAGTAGAATGGCGCGGTCCGCTCGCTCACGACAGGTCTCCTTCGGCCGCTCGGCCGACCCACTGGGCGAACCGCTCTCCGTCGGCGCGCTGGTCCTGGAATCGGGTCAGCAACCGCTCGACGTAGTCGGGGAGTTCGGCCGAGGTGACCTTGAGGCCGCGGACCTTGCGACCGAACCCGGCCTCAAGCCCGAGCGCGCCGCCGAGGTGCACCTGATAGCCCTCGACCTGGTTGCCGTCGCTGTCCGTGACCAACTGGCCCTTGAGTCCGATGTCGGCGACCTGGATACGGGCGCAGGCGTTGGGGCAGCCGTTGATGTTGATGGTGAGCGGCTCGTCGAAGTCCGGCAGCCGCCGCTCCAACTCGTCGATCAGCGCCGCGCCGCGCGCCTTGGTCTCGACGATGGCCAGCTTGCAGAACTCGATGCCGGTGCACGCCATGGTGCCGCGCCGGAACGTCGACGGGTTCACCTGGAGCTCCAGCGCCTCCAGGCCCGCGACCAGCGAGTCCACCCGGTCCCGCGCCACGTCGAGGATGATCATCTTCTGCTCGGCGGTCGTACGCAGGCGCCCCGATCCGTGCTCCTGCGCCAGCTCGGAGATCTTGGTGAGCGTCGTGCCGTCCACGCGGCCCACCCGCGGCGCGAAACCGACGTAGTAGCGGCCGTCCCGCTGCCGGTGCACGCCCACGTGGTCGCGCCAGCGCTCGACGGGCTGCTCGGGCCCGGGCCCGTCGGTGAGCCCGCGCTTCAGGTACTCGTCCTCAAGCACCTGCCGGAATTTCTCCGCGCCCCAGTCGGCCAACAGGTACTTCAGCCGGGCGCGGTTGCGCAGCCGGCGGTAGCCGTAGTCGCGGAAGATGGAGATGACGCCGCCGAAGACGTCCGGCACCTCCTCCAGCGGGACCCAGGCGCCCAGCCGCACGCCGAGCTTCGGGTTGGTGGACAGGCCGCCGCCGACCCACACGTCGAAGCCGGGCCCGTGCTCGGGGTGGCGGACGCCGACGAACGCGACGTCGTTGATCTCGTGCACCACGTCGAGCAGCGGCGAGCCGGAGACCGCGGTCTTGAACTTGCGCGGCAGGTTCGAGTACGCCGGGTCGCCGATGTACCGGCGGTGGATCTCGTCGATGGCCCAACTGCCGTCGATGATCTCGTCCTCGGCGATGCCGGCGACCGGGGAACCGAGGATGGTGCGCGGGGTGTCGCCGCACGCCTCGGTGGACGACAGCCCGACGGCCTCGAGGCGGCGCCAGATCTCGGGCACGTCCTCGATCCTGATCCAGTGGAACTGGATGTTCTGCCGGTCGGTGATGTCCGCGGTGCCGCGCGCGAACTCCTGCGATACCTCGCCGATCACCCGCAGTTGCTCGGTCGTCAGCCGCCCGCCGTCGATGCGCACCCGCATCATGAAGTAGCTGTCGTCCAGCTCCTCCGGCTCCAGGATGGCGGTCTTGCCGCCGTCGATGCCGGGCTTGCGCTGGGTGTACAGGCCCCACCAGCGCATCCGGCCGCGCAGATCGGCCGGGTCGATGGTGTCGAAACCGGTCTTGGAGTACGTCGTCTCAATGCGTGTCCGCACATTGAGACCGTTGTCGTCCTTCTTGACCTGCTCGTTGCCGTTGAGCGGAGTGAAGTGCCCCATGGCCCACTGGCCCTCACCACGGTGGCGACCTGCCTTGCGGCGGGGCGCGGCGGCGGGGGCGCCCGGGGCCGGAGACTGCGGGCGTTCCGAATTGGCGGCCATGGCGATATGTCCTTCGGGGCGGCTTGAGGCCGTGCGGGACGGCGTGCGGCGAGCGTGGCGGATGGCGACGTGGCTGAGCGCGGGCGTGGGCTCAGCCAGGGGAAAGCGGGGCTGCGCTGAAACTCTCGGCTGCGCGCCAGGGCGCCGCAACCTAGCGGGCTGGGCCGGCGGAACCCCGCCGAACCGCGCGCGAGCGGACGCGTGGCGGCCCGTGACGGGCCGGGGCGGGGTGTCGTGAGATCAACGGAACACGCACGTCCGCGGCGGCGGGGACGGCGGAAAACGCGGTGGTGCTGTGCTGTCAGCCCGCCGAACAGATGGCGCTGGACATGCGTCCGAGGTCGACGTGTCGTCGACTCACCAAGGCGATTCCAGCTCTAGACATGACGGAAGCCTGGCACGGGCCTTTGTTGACCGTCCAGCATTGTCCAGTATGTGGGCGATGGAGTCTCGCGGAGTGGGATGCTGTGGGGTCGCTCACACGAGTGAACGGGGTTCGCGTCGCGCCCTCACAGCCCCGCCTTACGCGCTGGTGGGAGCCGGGTACGCGCCGGGCCACGGCCCCGGACTGACCGGCTCCGGCTCCTCGTCGGTCGTGGTCCGGTAGACGCTGAAGCCGCGCTTCTGGTAGTTGCCGAGCGCGTGCTCGCCGTCCTTGGAGCAGGTGTGCAGCCACACCCGCCGGGTGGCGGGCAGATCCGGCCACCGCTCGCCGAGGTCCCACGCCCGCTGGACCCCGACCGACAGCAGGTGCCCGCCGATGCGCCGCCCCCGGAAGGCCGGCAGCAGCCCGAAGTAGACGATCTCCACGGAGCCGGCGGAGCCCGAGGAACTGGCGGAGCCGGAGGAACTGGCGGAACCGGAGGAACTGGTGGAACCGGCGGAGCCGTCTGGGTTCGCCGCCAGCTCGACGTACCCGGCCGGCGTGCCCCGCTCGTACGCCACCCAGGTCTCCACACCCGGGCGGGCCAGCGCCCGCTGCCACTGGGCGTACGTCCACGCCAGCCGGTCGGTCCAGGCGATGTCCCCGCCGACGGAGGCGTACAGGAAGCGGCTGAACTCGGGGCTCGGGACCTCGGCGCGCACGATCCGCACCCCGGCGTCGGGCGCCGGCGCGGGCGCGGGGGAGAGGTCGCCGGGAGCGGTCTGTTCCAGATACCAGGTGGTCACGGTGGTGGTCATGCCGGCAGCCAACCACGCGGCCTCCGCCCGCCCGCGATCGGCCCAGGTCATCCGGCAAGCCAGGGGCGAAAGGACAGATACGGTGAAGACGTGCAGCCAGCGAACGAATCCCCCAGTCGGCCGACCGGTCGACTGCGCAGGGCACGTGCCCTGTCGCAGCATGTGTCCAAGCGCAAGATGGCGTGGCTGCTCCTGAAGGACACCGTCAACTCCTGCATGGAATACCGGGTCACCGGCCTCGCCGCCGAGGCGGCGTTCTTCACGCTGCTCTCGCTGCCGCCGCTGCTGCTCGGCCTCATCGGGCTGCTCGGCTACCTCGACGCCTGGACCAACACCGAGACCGTCGCCACCATCCGGGACAACATCCTCGACGCCTCGGGCACCGTCCTGTCGGACAAGGGCGTGAGCGACATCGCCCGGCCCCTGCTCGACGACGTCATCGAGGGCGGCAGACCCGACGTGATCTCGCTCGGCTTCGCCATCGCCCTGTGGTCCGGCTCGCGTGCGGTGAACGTCTTCGTCGACACCATCACGATCATGTACGGGCTCGAAGGGCACCGCGGCATCGTCAAGACGCGGCTGCTGGCCTTCCTGCTCTACCTGGTCGCCCTGCTCGTGGGGGCGGTGGCGCTGCCGCTGATGGTGGTGGGGCCCGACGCGGTGGTGCAGATCTTCCCGCGCAGCGCGGACACCGTACGCGTCCTGTACTGGCCCGTGGTCATCCTGCTCTCCGTCGCCTTCCTGACCACGCTCTACCACGTCTCGGTGCCCGTGCGCTCGCCCTGGCGGGAGGACATCCCGGGCGCGCTGATCGCCCTGACCATGTGGGTGCTCGGCAGCTTCCTGCTCCGCATCTACCTGACCCAGACGGTCGAGGGCCCCACCATCTACGGCTCCCTCGCGGCGCCGGTGGCGGTACTCCTGTGGATCGGGGTGTCCGCGTTCGCGGTCCTGGTCGGCGCCGCGGTCAACGCCGCCCTGGACCGGGTCTGGCCCTCGGTCGCCACGGCGGCGGCCCGCGAGGAGCGCGAGCGCGAGCGGCGCCGGGCGGTGGCCCGCGCCTACGCCGAGGCGGCGGCCATGGCGGAGGACGGCGACGGGGACGGGGCGGACGCCGAGCCCCCGTCGGAGTTCCCCGAGCGCTGGGCCCAGTTCCTGCCTCCCGAGGACGTCAGGTCGCGGCTGCACGCCTGGCGCGAGCGCGAGCGCACCCAGCAGGGCGACGCCGGGCGTCAGCGGCCCACCGCACGCGCCGAGGAGGCCGCGCGCGAGGCCGCGAGGCCGCCCCAGGACCCCGAGCGCCCACCGGCCCCGGCGACCGACCCCCGCTACCCGCCCCGCCCCAGCTACCCGCCGGGCCCCTTCCCCCCGAGCGCGTACGGCCTGGGCGAGGCCGAACCCCGGCCCGCGGACGCCGAGCCGCAGGGCCCCGCCCCGGAGCGGGGCCGCCCGACGGGCTCGGCGCGCGGCCGACACCGCGCCGGACCGTAGGGCGGGGTGGGCGGCACGGTGGGGTGGGCCGGGGCGTGCGACGGCGCCCCGCGTCCGCGCCGCGTGTCGGCCCCGGCCTCAGCCGGCCGCCGTGCTCCCTGGGGCGGCTGGCCACCCGCGTGGCCCGGGCGCGGGGCATCAAGGCGGGGCCTCAAGGTGGCGCCTCAAGGCGGCGGGTCGGCCCGGTCCGTCGCGGCCTGGAGGTCGGCGAGCAGTTCGGCCTGGTTGGCGAGGACGCCGGTGAGGATGGTGCGGGCCGTCGCCAGCAGTTCGGCGACGCGGGGACTGGTCAGCGCGTAGTAGACGGTCGAGCCCTCCCTGCGGGGCACGACCAGGTTCGCCCGCCGCAACACGGCGAGCTGCTGCGACAGGTGCGCTGGCCCGACCCCCACCTCGGGCAGCAACTCGGCGACCGCGTGCTCGCGCTGGCTCAGCAGCTCCAGTACGCGGATGCGGACCGGATGCCCGAGCGTCTTGAAGAACTCGGCCTTGAGTTGGTACAGCGGCGTGCTCATCGAACCGGCCTCCCATTCCCCCCGCGCTCGGCCGCCCACCGATGCCGGGGCCGCACGAGCCCCACGCGACGCATCCGCCCAGCATTCCTCAGCATGCGGCCATCCTCACCCGCGCACGCCGGGCGGATCGACCCGGGACCACGGGCCGCCCCCCTCGCGGGGGTCACAGGGGCAGGGTGACCCAGATGCTCTTGCCGCCGCCGTCGGCGTCCTGCCGCACGCCCGCGGTGCCGGCCAGCTCCAGCGTGAGCTGGACGACGGTGGCGAGCCCGCTGCCGCCGCCGGTCATCGCGCCGTACAGCGGCGGCTGGTACGGGTGGCGGTCGTGTACCCCGAAGGCGAAGGTGTCCCGGCTCGCCGCGTACATGATGGTGATCTGGGAGGAGAGCGCGGAGGCGTGCCGCACGCTGTTGGTCACCAGCTCGCTCAGGATCAGCAGGGCCGGGTCGGTGACCGGGTGTCGCACGGTGGCGCTGATGCCCCACTCGGCCAGCGCCAGCTCGGCCGTCTCGCGGGCCACCCGCACGGCGGACGGCATGGTGGGCAGGGTCAGCAGGTGCTGGTAGGGCAGGGCGGCGAGTTCGGTCAGCCCGGCGAGTCCGATCACGGCCACTCCGCGCGCCGCGAGCCGGCCACCGGCCGTGGGGACCGCGCCGGGCCAACGGCCCCGCGCGGGACGGTGGCGCTCACCGCGCCGCGACCTTCGCCGGCTCAGCCTCCCGCAGGACGTCGAGCAACTCGTGCCGCCCGGCGAGCATCTCGGTCAGGATGCGCCGGGCGGCCCGCATCAGATCGGCCACGTCGCCGCCGGCCAGCGCGTACACGACCGTCGAGCCGTCCCGCCGCGAGGTGACGATGCCCGACCGGCGCAACACCGCGAGCTGCTGCGACAGCGCGGACGGCTCCACCTCGATCGCGGCCAACAACTCCCGCACGGGCAGCGGCCCGTCCCGCAACAGCTCCAGTACGCGTATCCGCACGGGGTGGCCCAACATGCGGAAGAACTCGGCCTTCGCCTGGTACAGCGGAACCGACACGACCCCTCGACCTCGACTTCCCCGCACTCCGGCCGGGCCGGGTGCGCCCGACCGCGGGCCGGACGGCGGCCGGCGCGGCGACAGGCTGCTGAGCGCGGGCGCCCCTGCGCACCGCCCGCACACCATCCAACGAATTGCGAAGTTTCGCAATTCACCGAATCGGTCAAGCCCACCCCCGCGCCCGACACCCACGGCCACCCGCGAGAAGTTCCGCGAAAAGCCCCGCGAAGAGCCCACGGGGAGCCCGGTGTGACGGCCCGCGAAAAAGCGGTGGCCGGGCCGCGCGGTACGGGGCTAGAGTGCTCGCTGTTCCCCTCGGCGGCAGCAAGCCGCCGAAGTCAGACCGTGTGTGACGAGGAGGTGTCGACCGATGGCTGTCGTTGCGCTGGGCGCTGCCCGCTTCCGCGAGTTCATCAAGTCCACCTCCGTGGTCCCCGGCTGATCCTCTCTTCGCCGCGCGTCGTCGCGCCCGGCCGGGGCCCCTCCCGAAGGGTCACCCTGTGTCTTCCTCTTCTCCTCGCTCCTCCCTTTCCTCTCTCTCCTCCGGTTCCACTGGTTCCGACGGTTCCACTGGTTCCCTTGGTTCGTCCGGTTCTTCCGGCTCCTCCGCCGCGCACCCGCTCGCCCCGTACGGCTGGGACGCGCACTGGGAGGCCGAGTTCGCCCCGTACGCCGCGCAGGGGCTGGTGCCCGGGCGCGTGGTGCGGGTCGACCGTGGCCAGTGCGACAGCGTCACCCCGTACGGCGTGGTCCGCGCGGACACCGAGTACGTCACGCCGCACGACCCGCTGCGGGTGGTGTGCACGGGTGACTGGGCCGCGCTCGACCCCGACGGCACTGACCCGCGCTACGTGCGGACGCTGCTGCCGCGCCGTACCGCCTTCGTGCGCTCCACCTCGTCGCAGCGGTCCGAGGGTCAGATCCTGGCCGCCAACGTCGACCACGCCCTGATCGCCGTCTCGCTCGCGGTCGAACTCGACCTCGGGCGGGTGGAGCGGTTCCTGGCCCTGGCCTGGGAGAGCGGGGCGACGCCGCTGGTCGTGCTGACCAAGGCGGACCTGGTGGACGACGCGGCCACGCTCGGCCACCTGGTCGCCGACTGCGAGAACACCGCGCCCGGCGTGCAGGTCCTCGCGGTCAGCGCGGCCACCGGCGACGGCGTGGACATCCTCGCCGCCTCGCTCGCCGGCGGCACCGCCGTACTGCTCGGCCAGTCCGGCGCCGGCAAGTCCACGCTGGCCAACGCGCTCGTCGGCGAGGACGCGCAGGAGGTGCGGGCCACCCGCGACATGGACGGCAAGGGCCGGCACACCACCACCACCCGCAACCTGCTCGCACTGCCCTGGGGCGGGGTGCTCATCGACACCCCCGGGCTGCGCGGCGTCGGGCTGTGGGACGCGGAGGACGGCGTCGCCCGCGTGTTCTCCGAGATCGAGGCGCTGTCCGAGCAGTGCAGGTTCCACGACTGCGCCCACCAGGCGGAGCCGCACTGCGCGGTCCTCGCCGCGGTCGAGGACGGCTCGCTCCAACAGCGCCGGCTGGACAGCTACCGCAAGCTCCTGCGCGAGAACGAGCGCATCGCCGCCCGCACCGACGCCCGGATGCGGGCCGAGATGCGGCGCGACTGGAAGCAACGGCAGGCACTCGGCCGGCACATGATGGAACGCAAGCGGGGCGTGCAGCGCAAGCCGTGACCCACCGGACGCGTGGTGCCTCGGGGGCCGGGCCCGCTCGGGCCCGGCCCCCGCGGTCGCCGCCGTACCCCGAAGCCGGTACGGAAGGCCCCGGCGTACGCCCGGCCGGGGCGCCCGGCACCGCGACCCGTTGCCCATTCCGCGCCGCCGGGTGGCTCGCCCCGAGCGCCGGGGTAAGGATGGAGCCTTGCGGAGGGCGCGACCCGGGCCAGCCGACAGCGGACCGACCAGCTCACACCGAGCCGCGCCGAATCCGCGCCGGACCGGGCCGCGTCGCCGATGGCGTGACCGAGGCCGCGGGCCCCGGTCACGCCGTAGCCGAGCCGTTGCCGAGGACCGCGGGTCCCCGTCGCCAACAGAGAGAGCGGGTTGTGATGGACGCCGCCATGGACACGTACGACGTCATCGTCCTGGGCGCGGGCCCGGTCGGCGAGAACCTGGCCGACCGGGCGCACGCGCAGGGCCTGTCCGCCGTCGTCGTCGAGAGCGAACTGATCGGCGGCGAGTGCTCGTATTGGGCCTGCATGCCCAGCAAGGCGCTGCTGCGCCCGGTACTCGCGCGGGCCGACGCCCGGCGCACGCCGGGGCTGCGGCAGGCCGTGACCGGGCCGTTGGACGCGTCGGCCGTGCTGGCCCACCGCGACGCGTTCGCCTCGCACTGGAAGGACGACGGCCAGGCCCAGTGGCTGGACTCGGCCGGGATCGACCTGGTGCGCGGGCACGGACGCCTCGACGGGCCCCGGCGGGTCACGGTGACGGAGCCGGACGGCCGACAGCGCACGCTCACCGCGCGGCACGCCGTCGCGGTCTGCACCGGCAGCCGCGCCGCCCTGCCCGACCTGCCCGGGCTCGCCGACGCGCGGCCGTGGACGAGCCGCGAGGCCACCAGCGCCGCCAGCGTCCCGGGGCGGCTCGCCGTGGTGGGCGGCGGCGTCGTCGCCGTGGAGATGGCCACCGCCTGGCGGGCGCTCGGCGCCGAGGTGACCCTGCTGGTCCGTGGCCAGGGCCTGCTGCCCCGGATGGAGCCGTTCGCCGGCGAACTCGTCGCCGCCGCGCTCACCGAGGCCGGCGTGGACCTCCGTACCGGCACGTCGGTGACGGACGTACGACGCCCCGACCCGACCGGGCCCGTCACGCTCACCCTCTCCGGCGACGGGGCGGGCGCGGGCGGCACCCTCGAAGCGGACGAGGTCCTCTTCGCCACCGGCCGGGCACCGCGCACCGACGACATCGGCCTGGAGACGGTCGGGCTGACCCCCGGCGCGTGGCTCGACGTGGACGACACCTGTCAGGTGCGGGACGTGGCGGGCGGCTGGCTGTACGCGGTGGGCGACGCCAACCACCGGGCGCTGCTGACCCACCAGGGCAAGTACCAGGCGCGCGTCGCGGGCGCCGTCATCGCCGCCCGGGCGCAGGGCCTGCCGCTCCTGGAGACCGACCCGTGGGGCGCGCACGCGGCCACCGCCGACCGCGCGGGCGCCCCGCAGGTCGTGTTCACCGACCCCGAGGTGGCCGCGGTGGGCCTGACCGCCGCCGAGGCGGAGCGCGCCGGCCGCCGCGTACGCGTCATCGACCAGGACCTGGGCCAGGTGGCGGGCGCCAGCCTGTACGTGGACGGCTACCGCGGCCAGGCCCGCATCGTCGTCGACCTGGACCGCGACCACCTGATCGGCGCCACCTTCGCGGGCCCCGCCGTCGGCGAACTCCTGCACTCCGCGAGCCTGGCCGTGGTGGCCGAGATCCCCATCGACCGCCTCTGGCACGCGGTGCCGGCCTATCCCACGATCAGCGAGGTGTGGCTGCGGTTGTTGGAGGCGTATCGGGGATAGGGGGTTGGCGCGGCTGGGTGAGGCCGCGGAGCGTGTGGTCGTGGTGGCGCCGTCGGCCCGTCAGGAAGCCGCCAGCCCCTCGATCGCCTGGAGCCTGACCGTGAAGGCCAGCGTCTGCCCCGCCGGTGGGGAGCACCTCACCACGGCGCGGGTGTCCGACGGGACGATCTGTGGTGGGTTCCATCCGGTCGGCACCGAGCCGTCGGCGGAGCCGAAGGAATCGAGCACGCGGGTTTCGGGGGACCAGCGGGTGACCGTTCCGCCGATGTTGCTCAGGCCCTGTTCGAGAGTCCAGGTCGCGGCCCGGCCTGTCGCGTCGGTGGCCATGACGTGGGCCAGGTAGCGGCTCGCGCCGGGGGCCAGGGGGAGGCCGGCCAGGGTGATGGGGTGGGACGTCGCGATGCCGCTGCCCTGGGTCTCCCGTTCGCGGGCCGCGACGCGTCCGGTCCCGGCGTCGAAGGCGAACACCCAGTCCCGCCCGCCGCGCCACTGTGTCTGCCCACTGTCCGTCGTGGACACGCAGCCGCCGAGGTGGGACACCATGTGCTCGTCCTGGGGCAGGGCCCAGGGTTGCGCGGGGTTGCTGGTGCTGCCGATGATCCGGACCGGCGTCGGGCCCCGCCTACCGGAGAACCGCACGTTCGCGCGCGTGCGCGCGCTGGGGCGGAACTCGCAGTTCACGAACGTCGACGCGGTGGGGATCTCCAGCGGGGGCTTGGGGTGCTCCTGGGCGACGAGGAGCGAGGAGTTGTCGATGAGTACCGGTGGGCAGTCGCTCCGTACGAGGAAGCTGGTCTCCAGGACCGAGCCCTCCAGGAGGAGATGGTGCAGGTCGGACGTCGCCACGGCGGCCTGCCAGGTCTCCGGGTGTTCCTGGGTCGTCTCGGAGGAGATGGTCACGCCGATGCCGTGGAAGGTCCCGTACGGAGCCCCCGAGGTGAGCAGCAGCGGCACGATGGAGCGGAAACCGCCGATGTACCAGTCGCGGGCGGTGACGCCGACGATGTCGGTCGCGACGAAGTCGTACTGGGTTCCGAGAACCTGCAACCGGTCGACCCTCGCCAGCGCACTGCCGCCCAGCGCGAGGCCCAACCGGGTGGCGCTGACGTAGAGGTGCTCGATCTCGGAGAGGTACGAGTTGTGCCGTAGCCGCACTCCGTCGCGTACGGCGGTGGCGCGGATGTGGCTGAGCACCGAGCTGTTGGCGAGCTGCCCGTGGATTCCCGTACCGGCGGGGCTCTGGAACTCCAGGCGCCGGACCGTGACGGCCGAGCCCGCGACGGGCGTTCCGCCCCACTGGTACATCAGGTAGACCGGGGTGGGGTTCAGGGCCTGGCCGCCGTCCGCGCGGTACCAGGTCGACCCGACGGTGAAGGCGTCGACGTCACGGTCGAAGTTGATCAGCATCCGGGTGATCAGCGGCCTGGCCGGATCGGCGGGGTCGGGCCTGACGTTGGTGGCGAAGTCGGTGGGGAACTTCGCCGTGGGGGCGGTGAACCCGCGCGCCGCGTCCCGGTCGATCACGAAGTCGCTGATGCGCAGGGAGTCGACGCGGCCGGTGAACGGCCGCGTGTGGTCCAGCCATTCCGGCCAGCGCTGCTGGCTTCGGGCCCCGAGGTAGATGCCTTCCTCGACGGGCAGGGTCAGCTTCGCGCCGGGTGGTGGACGGTGCGCCGCCGGCGGCTCCACGGGCGTGAGCACCGCACCGGGTGGCCCGGCGTAGAGGTCGAGGTGGGTGCCGTCCCAGACGAGGGAGAGGTGGAAGGTCTGCCCGACCGGGAAGCCGCCGGGGTGGGTGACGGGGTAGTCCACACCGTTCAGCCGAGCGGTGGCGCTGACCGTGACCTGTCCCGTCGCACCGCCGAGGAAGATGCCGAACGCGCAGGTCGCCGGCTCGCTGTCCAGTCGCCGCCCCGAACTCGTGACGACCGGCTCACCGCCCCCGAGCGGGAGCGCCTCGGGGCGTACCGTGCACGAGACGGAGAAGGACGCCGCGCCGTCCAGGTCGTCGAACGCCGGGCTGTCGCGGAGGTTGATGGTGCTCCTGTTGCCCGCGCTGAGGGCACCGGCCCGGCCCTCCCCGGTGAGCAACGCGTCCCCCGTGGGCAGGTGTCCCAGCGACCTCGGCGAGACGCACAGCGCGGGACCGTGTCCGGCGAAGAACCTGACCGTGGTGGTGTGCTCGCTCTCGCCGAGCAGTTCGATCTGCCCCCGCTCCCGGTCGACGACCAGCGGGCGACTGACGCGGTAGTAGCCCGCCGGGAAGTAGACCACGCCCGGCTGGAGCGGGTGCAGGGAGCGCATGGCGCGGGTGATGGCGTCCCAGTCGTCGCTCTGGTCGTCGCCTCTGGCGCCGAAGTCGAGGACGTTCGCGAAGTCGTGCTTCGGCGCCACGGTGACATTCCCCCGCGCATCACACTCGCCGACGACGAACGCGCCCTCCACCACCGGTAGTTGACGCGCGCAGCGGCCCTGGGCGTCGGCCACCACCGCCGACGGCGGCCCTGCCCCGAGCCCGGCGACACCGGCGGGTACGACCTCCGGCTGCGCGTAGTAGTTCACCGTCCCGCCGGCCGCCACCGTGGTGGCGGCGACCCCGGTCACCATCGTGCCCGCGTGGAGCGCGGCGAGCGTCCCCCTGGTCAGTTTCTCCGGGGCTTCCTTGTCCAGTGCCGGGCAGAGCACGTCCCCTGCCCGCACGTCGACCGCGACCACTGCTGTCCTCATCGGCCCCTCCGGCCTCGACGCGGTGATGCGACACCCAGCCACGCGGCTCACGGGTCGGGGGCGGGTCCGCGACGCGGACCACCGGACTCGTACGCGGGCAGCCGGGGGCAACCTCGAACCAGAAGACTGCAAAGCGTCAACCGAGGACAGTCACCGGGCGCGCTTTTCACCCACACGGGTGTGCCGTGCGCCGGCGGTGCGCCAGGGTCCCGCGCGGTGCGCCAGGGCTGGGGCAGTACTGGGTGCCGGGTCGTCGTGATGATGCCGCGTTCTGCGGTACGTCCCGCATACGAACGCGGATCAGGGCCGCGCGGCACAGTGCCGCACGGCCCTGATCAGGTGCCGCCCACGACCCGGCCGTCATCGTCCGAGACGTCGTCGTCGGAAGACCGGGCCCCGCTGTCGCGGTGCCCGTCAGACGGTCGGGCCTGCCCGGGGCGGTCGTACGCTCCGGGCGTGGGCGAAGGGGGCGTCAGGCGACGTTGATGTTCTCGGCCTGCGGGCCCTTCTGGCCCTGGGTGACGTCGAACGTGACGGCCTGGCCCTCCTGGAGCTCACGGAAGCCCGTGGAGTTGATCGCGGAGTAGTGCGCGAACACGTCCGGACCGCCGCCGTCCTGGGCGATGAAGCCGAAGCCCTTTTCCGCGTTGAACCACTTCACAGTTCCTGTAGCCATGTCTCATGCCTTCCAGCCGATGTGCGTCTCCCCGCGAGGTGCGGGGGACGGAGGTGATCGCCCTGGTTCCTGCGGCACAACACAGCAGAACGCCCACGCCGAGGACGTGGGCGAAGGGGTACTTCCGAACCATGACAGCTTGAGCAGACGCTACACGTATGCACCCGCTGTCACCAGAGGTATCCGCTCCCGTGTCACCCTGACACCCCGATTGGGGCCCCGATCGGGGTGGGTGGGCCGGCGGTGTTCAGCGTTCCCGTGCCGGGCTCGTCCGGGCCGGCGGCCCGGACGGCCAGGCGCGGTCGTCCACCGTCAGGAACGGCTCGTCCACCACGGCCGTCGGCGTGGCGCCGGTGAAGGCCCTGACGTCCCGGTGCAGGTGGGACTGGTCGCAGTAGCCGCTGTCCGCCGCCGCGCGGGCCGCGCCGTGCCCCGCGACCATGCGGTGCACCGCGTGGTCGAAGCGGACGAGCTTCGCGGCGTGCTTGGGCGCCATGCCGAGGTGCGCGTGGAACTGGGACCACAGGCGCTTGCGGCTCCAGCCGAGTTCGACCGCCAGGCCGTCGACCCGGACGCGACTGCCGCTGGCGACGATCCGGTCCCAGGCCCAGGCCACCGCCGGTCCGCCGGCGGTCGCGTCGCGCGCCGGTGGGCGAGCAGCGCGTCCGTCAGCGCGAAGCGTTCCCGCCACGAGCGACTCTCGCCCAGTCGCTCGCGCAGCCGTGCCGCCTCCCGGCCCCACAGGTCGTCGAGCGGGACCGCCGTACCGGTCAGATCGGCCGGAGGGACGCCCAGCACCCGGCGTGCGAGCACCGGGGACAGCCGGACCTGTACGCACTCGACGCGCTCGCCCCAGGCCCGGACCCCGCCCCCGGAGCCGAAACCGGGCCCGGCGACGAGGCTTCCCTGGTGCTGTCGCCCGGTGCCGTCGTCCACGGTGGGCGGGCCCGCGCCGAACTCCAGGACGAGCATCACGGCCGGGTGCGGAACCACCCGCAGGCCACCGGCCGCCAGGTTCGGGACCCGGAACCCGGCCATGTCGGCCCCGGCCACCCGGCTGGGGCGCGACGGGCGGGCGACGTCCCACGCGGCGGGCGCCTCCCGGTCAGCCATGGTGGACCCCGTCAGCGGTGGTCGGAGGGAACACATGGTGGGCCCCGTCGGCAGTGGCCGGAGGGAACATTCGTCCAAGCCGGGGGCGCGTCCCGGAGGTGACCGTGGGCGCATGACGCCATCCGACGAACACGCCGAGGTGAGCGGCGTCGCCGGCGCCAGCGCGGACTCGGCCCTCCGCCTGGAACACGGCGACGTCCACGTCCGCCAGGACAGGTGGCGCCCCTCGTCCGCGGCGGACTACCGCGCCGTCCCGGGCGCGAGGGTCGATGTGCTGACGGGTGCCGGACACACGCCCATTCTGGAGGAACCGTTGCGGACCGCGGCACTCTTGCTGGCCTTCGCCGCGCTCCACAGCACGTGAGCCCGGCCGGGCCGACGCCGGGCCAGCCCACCCGCACCGCTCAGCCGAAGAGCACCGCGGCCAGCCAGGCGCTGGTGATCAGCAGGCAGATGACCAGCTCGACCAGGACGGCGAAGCCGATGGCGCGCAGGGCGTCGCGGGTGGAGACCCAGGCCGGGCCGTGCGCGCCGAGGCGGACGCGCTCGGCGGCGTAGAGCCCGGCCAGGAAGCCCGGCGCGGCGCCGATCACGGGCAGGACGACGAAGCCGACCCCCGCGGTGCACGCGGCGAGCAGGAGGGTGCCCCGGGTGATGCCCGAGCCGCGCATGCTGCGGGCCGGCAACAGCCACCTGAGCGCCTGGTTGAGCAACAGCGCGGCCGTCGCCCCGGCCAACAGCGCCCAGGCCACCGAGGTCTGTTCGGCCATCGACCACCACAGCACTCCGGCCCAGACGAGCAACGGCCCCGGCACCCCCGGCAGCACGACGCCGACCAGCCCGAACAGCAGCACCAGGCCGTCGAGAACGAGCTGCCCAGTACCCATGGCCCCAGCCTGCCGGACCACGCCGCCGACCGCTCATCGACGTTCTCCGGTGCCTGGTGCCTGGTGCCTGGTGCCTGGTGCCTGGGGTCGGGTGTCGGAGCGGCTGCGACCGCGTCGTTGCCGGTGCCGAGGGATGGAGCGTCCGGCGGGTCGGGCCGGCCGCCCCGCCGGACCCTGTGGCTAGCGCAGGCCGTCACCGTGGCCGGCGGGCTGGCCGGGCTCCCGGCGTAGGGGCGTGGATCTCAGACGTGTCGGCTTGTTGCCGTCGCGGATCGTGGCGTTCGCGGCCCGGTCGGCGGTTGCCTGCGCCGGATGCCCGGTCGCGTGCGCGGGGCCGTACGCCGTGGTGCGCTCGGGCGCGGCCGTGCTGCCGTGCGCCGGCGTACGGGGCATCGGGGGACGGAGCGGGGGAGGGGGCTGCGGGGCGTGGGGGCGGTCCTCGGGCGGGGCGGCGACGGTGGCGGGGGTGGCGGCCGGACGGGGCGGGCGGGATATCCAGCGGAGCTCGTACGCGTGCCAGCCGAGCTGGAGCCTGGTCGTCACGCCCGCCCGCTCCATCAGCCCCTTCACCCGGCGCTGCACGGTGCGTAGCCCGAGGTCGAGTTGTTTGGCGACGCTGGCGTCGGTCAGCCCGGCCAGCAGCAGCGACAGTATGTCCAAATCCGTCGCGTCCGGGCCGTCGGGCGGCGCGGACGACGGCGCCGCCGGTCGGGCCGCGCCGGGGCGCGCGGCCTCCGGCCGCAGCGGTACGGCCTCCCGCCAGACCCCCTCGAAGAGCGCGAGCAGCGCGGCGAGCAGACCGCTGGGATGGACCACCAACGCCTCGCCGCGCGCCCCGCGCCCGCACACGCCCTCGTCGCACGTGCCGGTGTACGTGCCGGCGTACGCGCCGAGGTGAGCAGCCGCGTACGGCTCGTCCCGCGGCTCCGCCGGCGCGTCGTCGTGCGCCTCGCTCGCGGCGCCAGGGCCGCGGCTGGGCGTCGTGGCGCAGCACGGGCGGTGCAGCGCGACGAGCGCGAGGTGTCCGTCCACGGCGAGCAGGGTCGTCGGCAGCCGGTCCACCACGCGGACCTTGGCCTCGTAGCCGCGCCCCAGGGACGCCGCGAGTTCGCCGAGCGCCGCGGGGCGCGACAGCAGCGCCCGCTCGACCACGACGCGATGGCGTACGCCGGGGCGCAAAGGCACGCCGCGCGGCAGTCGTTCCGTCGCGGGGACGAGCGCGCACACCTCGTCGGTCGCTGCCGCGAGCAGTTGGAGCGAGCGGTGGCCGATGGCGGTCGTGCCGCGGGCGATCTCCACCGCGTCCTGCGTCACCGACCGGGGCGCCCCGTTGCGGTACTCGTCGGTCAGGACCGCGACGGCCCGCTCCGCCCGTTCCAACTCCTGGCGGCGCCGGCCGAGCAGCGTGCCCAGCGCGGCGTCGGGCGGTACGGCGACCCAGCGCTCGGCGCGCCCGGCGGACCGGGCCGCGAGCCCCTGCCGCTCCAGGCGGCGCAGCGCCCGCTCGACGTCCTCCTCCGAGCGGAACAGCCTGAGGGCGAGTTCGGGAACCTCGGCGGCGCCCAGCGCCACCAGGGTCCGGTACGTCGACTCCTGCCCTTCGTCCAGCCCCAGTGCACTCAGCATGCCGCGCCCTCCAGAGAGTCGGTTAGCGAAAAGCCGGTTGGCGAAAGCCGGTGGGCGAGAAGCGGGCCAACGACGGACGCGACGGGAATACGCCGCGGCGTGAACCCGCCCCGCGGGCACACATCCTCGCACTGGCAAGCGCGTTCCTGCCCAGTCGATCGGCGGGGGCCCATCCCACGGTGACCGGGGCTCCCGCCTCGAACGGGGTGTGGAGACGTTCTGGTCTTCCGGTCCACGTGCGTCGTGTGCGGTGGAGAATATGGGCCATGAGCCAGCAGGGGGAACACCGCCACGGCCACGAGGACGACTGGTGGCGGGAGTTGTACGAGGCGGACCAGGACGACACCGGTCCCGCCGTCGGTCCGGACTCACTGGATGACCGCTTCGACTCGGCGGCCCAGACGCTCGGCACGCCGCCGGACCAGGCCGCGCCGAAGGACGCCCGTCCCCCGACAGCCCCGCCCCAACCGCCGCCCCCGCCCCGGCACGAGGCGCCCGCCGCACCCGCCGCGCCACCGACCCCGGCCCCGGCCGAACCCGCGCTCCCGCCCGCGCCTCCGGCTCCGCCGCCCGTCCCCCCGTACGAGGCGCCCGCCGCGCCGCCCGTGCCCCCGGCTCCGCCCGCCCCCGCGAGCCCGCCGGAGCCCGCCCCGCCACGGGAGGCGGCGCAGGCGCCGGAGCAACCGGACCCGCCCGTGGCCGCGCCCGACACCTCGGCGGCGACGGGCTCCCCAACGGCAGCGCGAACACCGTCGGCACCGCAGACACCGCAGAATCCGAAGGTCCCGCGAACCCCGGAAGTCCCAGAGGCCCCGGACGTAGCCCAGAACCCGGACGCGGCGGAGGCCGTGGAGAAGGCTCAGGGTGCGGCGGCGGAGGAACTTCCGTGGTGGGAGCAGCCCGCCGCCGCGCAGGTCCTGGCCTGGTGGGAGCCGACCCCCGAACCCCAGGCCCCGACGCCGGACGGGCCGGCTGCCGACGAGCCCGCGACGCACCAACCGGCGACGTCCGGTCCTGTCACCGACGACCCCACCCCTGATGGTTCTGCTCCGGGCGACCCCACCCCGGACAGCGCCGACGCCCGCGCCGGCTCGCCGGAGCCGGGCGGGATATCCGTGGCACCCGACAGCCCGCAGGGCACGGCGCGGCAGGGTCTGACGGGGGAGCAGGAGCCGCCGGGGGCGGCCGGGGCCTCCGGGCCGTTAGCGGGGCGCATATCTTCCGGCGACGCGGACGCCGTTGGCGCGGTCGGGCCGCCGCGTCAGCCGGAGGCGGGCGAGGGCACGGTCGGGGCGCCGGCGGGGGAGGGCGCCTCGGCGGCCGGCACCCCGGCGGCCGGTACCCCGGCGGCCGGTACCCCGGCGGCCGGCTGGCCCTGGGACGTGTTGTTCGGGGGCGGCCCGGCCTCGGTGGCAGGCCACAGGCCGCGGCCGACGGCGGAGCCGGGCCCGCTGGGGAGCGCGAACCGGCCCCGGCCGACCGCGCGGGCGCCCTGGGAACCGCCGCCGCCCCCCGGCACCGAGGGCGGCGCCCCCGGCCTCCCCGGCTACGGCACGCCCGTCGGGTTCGCGATGCCGAGCCCGACGACGCCGCCCAACGCGCTGCGCACCTCCGACGGGCCCGCCGCCCCGACCACCGGTGCCTCCCGCGAGGCCACGACGCGCCACCCCGCCACCCACGAGTCCCGCTCCGGCTCCGGCACGGGTACCGACTCCAGCACGGGGACGCGTACGGAGACCGCCACGTCCCCCGCCACCGGCGCCGCCCCCGACGGCAACGCCAACGACGCGACCGGCGTCGTACCGACCGACGCCGAACCCACCAGCGGCGTCCCCGCCGGCGACCCGCCAACCCGCGACGTACCCACCACCCGCCTCCCGACCCGCAGCGCACCGCCCGCCGACGTACCGCCCCGGGACCTCCCGACCCGAGACCTCCCGACGCGGGACCTCCCCACCCGCCAGGTGCCGCCACGCCAAGCGCCGCCACGTGACGTACCGTCCTCGTCCCGCAGCGCGCCGATCCGCGACGTACCCGCCACGGCCCCCGGCCCCGCCGACCCGTGGAGTTCGCCCGAGGACCATCCGGCCACGACCGAGTTGCGCCACCCCAGCGCCCCGCACCGGGGTCGCCCGAACGGCCCCGTGGCCGACCGATCAGGTACGGCCGCCGTCCAGCCCGGGGCCGGCTCCGGCGAGGCGCCCGCCGGGGGCGTGGCGGGCGCCGGCGGGGCGGGTGCCGTGGGCGCCGGGGCCGCGCCGCGGCCGGCCGGCCCGCCCGGGGCGCAGCCGTTCCGGAGTGGCCAGCCGCGTGGCGAGGGGGAGTTCATCGGGGTCCGCCCGCCGACGTACGCGGCCGAACCGACCGCGCTGCCGCCGGCCGATGCCGCGGACCTCGACGCCCTGGTGCCCGACACCACGTTGGACGGGGCCCGCTACGGCCCGCTCACGCTGCGCGCCGTGTCCTCGCGCGGTGACTCGGCCCGCTACCGCGGCGAGCCCCGCCGCGACGCGCTGCTCACCGCGCGCTTCGGCAGCGGGGACGAGGCGCTGTTGCTGGTGGCCGTGGCCAGTGGTGCCAGGGCCGCGCCGCTCGCGCACCGGGCGGCCCGCGAACTGTGCGCGTCGATCGGCGGGGCGATCGGGCGCAGCCACGTCCGGCTCGCCGACGACGTGCACAGCGGGCGCCGCGCCGCGCTCAAGTCGGGGCTGCAACGGCTCACCGACCGGGCCTACGTCCGGCTGCGCGCGCACGCCCACGAGCTGGGCCTCGACCCGACGGCCTACACGGCCTCGCTGCGCTGCCTGCTGCTGCCGGTCGCCCCCGACTGTCGTACCCGGGTCTTTTTCGGCGTCGGCGACGGCGGCCTGTTCCGGCTGCGGGACGGCGCCTGGCAGGACGTGGAGCCGGCCGCCGCCCCCGTGACAGCAGCGCCGTCCGGGCACGCCACCGCCCCCGACAGTGACCCCACCACCGCCTCCGATCAGGCCCCGCCCGAAACCGACCCCGCCGCGCCGTACGCGCCGCCCGCGCAGGCGGCGGCAGGTTCCGGCCCGCGTCCCCCGGCCGACCCGCGGATCGCGGTGGGCCTGTCCCCGGCCGGCGAGTCGGTGGACGCCGCGCCGGAGGCCGGCGGTGGCGGCGCCGGCGGGGCTGACGAGCCGCCGGCCGCACCGGGCGGGGCCAGCACGGAGTCGACCGGGGCGGAGGCCGCTGGCGCCGCCGTCGAACCGTTCCGCTTCCAGGCGGCCGTCGCCCGGCCGGGCGACGTGCTGCTGCTGTGCGGACCGGGCCTGGCGGAGCCGTTCACCGGGCAGCCGGCGCTCGCGGACGCGCTGCGCGAGCGGTGGTCGCAGGCGGAACCGCCCGGACTCGCGGCCTACCTGGCGGATGTGCGGCTGCGGGTGAAGGGCTACGCCGACGACCGCACGGCGGTCACCGTCTGGGAGGCGTAACCGCGCGGTTCGTGGGTTGATGGGGGGAACCGGGGCACCCGGCCCGGACAGCGGGCGCCTGCTCCTCGGCGCCCGGTACCCGCGAGACCCAGCGGAAGGGGCGAGCGCGCGATGGCGAAGCAGACCGTGGCGGAGCAGTTCGTGGACATCCTGGTGCGAGCCGGTGTGCAGCGGCTGTACGGGGTGGTGGGCGACAGCCTCAACCCGGTCATCGACGCCATCCGCCGCACCCCGGGGATCGACTGGGTGCAGGTCCGGCACGAGGAGGCAGCCGCCTTCGCGGCCGGTGCCGAGGCCCAGCTCACCGGGTCGCTGGCGGCCTGCGCCGGCTCCTGCGGGCCCGGCAACGTGCACCTGATCAACGGCCTCTACGACGCGCACCGCTCCATGGCCCCCGTGCTGGCCCTGGCGGCGCAGATCCCCAGCAGCGAGATCGGCACCAGCTACTTCCAGGAGACCCACCCCGACCAGCTCTTCCGCGAGTGCAGCCACTACAGCGAGCTGATCTCCAACTCCCGGCAGATGCCCAGGGTGCTCCAGACCGCTGTGCAGCACGCCATCGGTCGTGGCGGCGTCAGCGTCGTCGCGCTGCCGGGCGACGTGGCGGCCGAACAGGCCCCCGAGCGCGCGGTCGAGCACGCCCTGGTGACCTCGCGGCCCTCCGTACGCCCCGGCGACGCCGAGATCGCCGAGCTGGCCCGCCTGGTGGACGACGCGAAGCGGGTGACGCTGTTCTGCGGCAGCGGCACGGCGGGCGCGCACGACGAGGTGATGGCGTTCGCCGAGCGGGTCAAGGCCCCGGTCGGGCACGCGCTGCGCGGCAAGGAGTGGATTCAGTACGACAACCCGTACGACGTCGGCATGAGCGGGCTGCTCGGCTACGGCGCCGCGTACGAGGCGACGCACGAGTGCGATCTGCTGATCCTGCTGGGCACCGACTTCCCGTACAACGCCTTCCTGCCGGACGACGTGAAGATCGTGCAGGTGGACGTCCGGCCCGAGCACCTGGGGCGGCGTTCCACGCTGGCGCTGGCCGTCTGGGGCGACGTGCGCGAGACGCTGCGCTGCCTGACGCCGCAGGTGCGGGTGAAGACGAACCGCAAGTTCCTCGACCGGATGCTCCGCAAGCACGCGGACGCACTGGAAGGGGTCGTCAAGGCGTACACCCGCAAGGTAGACAAGCACATTCCCATCCATCCGGAATACGTCGCCTCGGTGCTAGACGAAGAGGCGGCCGACGACGCGGTCTTCACGGTGGACACGGGGATGTGCAATGTCTGGGCGGCCCGCTATCTCACGCCCAACGGCCGGCGCCGGGTGATCGGTTCGTTCTCGCACGGGTCGATGGCCAACGCCCTGCCGCAGGCGATCGGCGCGCAGTTCCTCGACCGGAAGCGGCAGGTCGTCTCCATGTCGGGCGACGGCGGATTCTCCATGCTGATGGGCGATTTCCTCACCCTGGTGCAGTACGACCTGCCGGTGAAGATCGTGTTGTTCAACAACTCCTCGCTGGGCATGGTCGAGCTGGAGATGCTGGTAGCGGGCCTACCGGCATATGGCACAAGCAACAACAACCCGGACTTCGCCCAGATCGCTCGCGCGGCGGGCGCCTACGGGGTGCGGGTGGAGAAGCCCAAGAACCTCCGTGGGGCGCTGCGGGACGCCTTCGCGCACAAGGGGCCCGCGCTCGTGGACGTCGTCACGGACGCCAACGCGCTGTCGATCCCGCCGAAGATCCGCGCGGAGATGGTGACCGGGTTCGCGCTCTCCGCGAGCAAGATCGTCCTGGATGGCGGGGTGGGGAAGATGGTGCAGATGGCCCGCTCAAACCTGCGCAACCTCCCCCGTCCCTGAGCGGGCGGCGGTGAGTGTGGGTCGGTTGAGTGGGCATGCATGGTGAGAGCGCGCGTTCGAATCACACGGTTCGTCGGACAGACGGGGATCGGTAGGAAAGGTTCGGGGCGGGGAGGTATGAAGCGTCAGCCTGCGCGGTTAAGCGATACGGACCTTCGGTGGGAAGCCGATACGGCGACCGTCGGACGGAACGCCTCGGGGGAAGCCGCACGGATCACGGGGCAGACCAGGAACGTCGTGGGGGAGACCGGGGGGAGCGCTGGAGCGGTAGGAAGGGTCGCGGCGGGTGACGCCGGCGGCGGAGCGCACGAAGACGCCGAACCACAGATGACACGGCAGTTGCGCCGAGGAGAGCTCACAGGGATCTCCGACGTCCGCAGGGCGCTGCGCGAACTGCTGCGCCAGTGGGGCGGCAGCCCGGAGCAGGCCCACGTCGCGGAGCTGTTGACCAGCGAACTGACCACCAACGCCCTGGTGCACACGGACGGCGGCGCCGTCGTCCGAGCCCGCCTGCCACGCGGCACGCACGCCCAGGTGGGCGGCCGACTGCTGGTGGAGGTGCGGGACTTCGCCGACGGCATGCCCCGACCACGCCGGGAGGCGCCGGACGCCGGCACGTCCGGGCGGGGGCTGCTGCTCGTGGAGGCGATGGCGGACACCTGGGGCGTGCGGGAACACGGCGCGGGCAAGGTGATCTGGTTCGAGCTGGCGGCGGACGCCCCGGGCTGAACCACGCGGGACGCGGCCGACGAGGGACACCCGGCCCCGGGCCGGGCGGCGTGTGGTGCGCGGCGTGACGCCGCCCGCCGCCCGCGTACGCCCCACCACCCGGCCGCCGAACGGGCGCCGAGCGGAGGCCGAGCGGGGGCCGCCGGCCTCGCCGCGCACGGCGCCGGGCAGCCGCACGGAGGTGTACCGGGTGCGCGAGGCGTACGAGCCGTACGGGCGCATCAGGGGGTGAGGCGTGCGAACCGTACGAGGCGTGGAAAGCGACGCGGCCCGTACGGGGCGCTCCCCGCACGGACCACGTTCACAGCGTGTCCTGACTCAGCCGAACTGGCGCTCGATCTCCGCGAGCTTCTCCTCCAGGGAGTCGAGGCGCGGGATCGTGAGCGTGTCGTCCTCGGCGGTCAGGTCGACGGTACGCGGGCGGCCAGAGGCCGCCGCGCTGCCCTCCTTCTCGGTGCTGGTGACCGGCTGGAGCGCCGGCCGGGAGAGCACGGGCAGGTTCCCCGGCCGTTCGGTTCCGGTCGCGTCGGATATGGCACTCTCCGAACTCAGCTGCCCGGCCGGCGCCGGCAGGCCGCCGCCGGCGTCCACCTGCCGCCCACCGCGCCGGCCCCACACCCGGTGTTGCCGGTTGTAGGCCCGGATACGGGCGCGGTCCAGCTTGTCCTGATCGCGCCGGCGCTGACGCTCCTGGTCCTTCTGCCGCCGGTCCTCGCGGACCTCTTCCACGGCCTCGTCCAGCGTCCGTACGTTCTCCAGCAGCATCAGCGACCAGGCGGCGAACGTCTCGCGGGGCGCCCGCAGCCAGCGCACGATGCGGATCTGCGGCAGCGGGCGCGGCACCAGACCCTGCTCGCGCAGGGCGGCCCGACGGGTCTGCTTCAGCGCGCGGTCGAAGAGTACGGCCGCCGACAGCGACATGCCCGCGAAGAAGTGCGGGGCGCCCGCGTGCCCCATGCCCCGCGGCGCGTGCACCCAGTTGAACCAGGCCGCGGCGCCCGCGAACGTCCACACCAGCAGGCGGGAGCCGAGCGCGGCATCGCCGTGACTCGCCTCGCGCACCGCCAGTACCGAGCAGAACATGGCCGCGCCGTCGAGCCCGAACGGGACCAGGTACTCCCAGCCGCCGTGCAGGTTCAGGTTCTGCCGTCCGAAGCCCACCAGGCCGTGGAAGGACAGCGCGGCGGCCACCGCCGCACAGCAGAACAGCAGCAGGTACGAGGCGCTGCCGTAGATGGCTTCCTTGCGTCGCCGACGCTCCTCGCTGCGCTCCCAGGAGTCGGTGGGTGCGGCAGCTTCCTTGGCGGCGACCTTCTGACCGCGCGTCTTCAACGTCACCGCTACCGCGACTCCGACGACGGCCACGGTGACCGGAAGCGCCCAATCAAGCGATATATCGGTCATATTCATCCGGTGCCCCTTGCCTCGCTTCCGTGACGTTTAAGCCGCAGTGCGACCTATCGCGGGTCATCTTGACGGAACCGGACCTTGTCCTAGGGCGTTTCCGGGCAAGAGGACGCCAACGGAGATCCAGGGCATCCGGATAGGTGCGATGCGGGCCGAACGCGGGCACGATGACGCCGCGTCGCGTTCGAGTCGCGAAACCCGATGGGGTGAATCTACCGCAAGTGATTGGTGCGATTGACCAGTTGCGGGGCCTTGATCGGCGATGAATCTCGGACGGCCTGGTGTGTGGGCGTATCCGGGGGCGCGCGCCGGCCGGTGAGGGCGCGTCACCTCGCCGGCCGCCGCGCCGCGGACAGGCCATCCGATGAGTCGTCAGCCTCGCGAGCAGCGTTCCTTCTCGCAGGCGGGCCACGCCTGTCGACGGGGCGCGGTCCCGGTCGGGGAGTCAGCTCCGGTCGGCGAGCGCCGCGTTGCGGTGCGACGGGGCGTCAGGCCGCCGTCATGCGCCGTACGCGCTCCGCGTCGCCGGTGCGCGGGCACGTCACGCAGGTGTCCTCGGGGCGCAGCGTGTAGAAGAGGCAGCAGCTCGCCCGGTCCCTGGTGCGCAGCGGCTGGCCCGCGGGGCCGGTCAACTCGCGGAACGCGGCGCCGCCGACGTACGGGGCCGTGGCGCCGGGCAGCAGTTGGCTGGCCGCGGTCAGCGCCCGCTCCTCCTCGCCGAGCAGGTGCCCGATGTGCCACAGGCCCTCGACGACCTCGTCCGTCGCCATCCCCCACAGCGCGCGCGAGCCGCGCCGCATGCGCGGCCGGAAGCCTTCGAGCACCGGCCCGAGATGTTCGGCGACGGCGGAGCGCACCTCGGCGCGCAGGGCCGCCTCGTCCGGCACCACCCGGGCGCCGGGCGCGCTGGCCGCCGGGTCGTCCGGCAGGCAGGCGAAGGTCGTGGCGCGCACCGTCATGCGGCCCAGCGTGCGCTGGAAGGAGACCCGGTCCACCGGAACCCGGGGCACCCGCCGCTGGAGCAGCCACGGGATGGTGATCAACAGGCAGGCCGGCCAGGCGTAGCGGTGCAGCCCGAAGCTGGCGACGACCTCGGGCCGGCCGCGCTGCCCGTAGTCCCGCAGCACCTGCGCGTCGTCCCAGGCCAGGAAGGCGTCGAGGGCCGGGCCGCCCGCGGCCAGCTCGGCCGCGGTGACCCAGCCGTCGCCGGTGCGCGGGTCCTCGTCGGTGATGGTCAGCGCGGGGTAGACGGCGCTCAGTCGCTCGTACGCCGCCCGCAGCGGTCCGAGCGCGGAGGGTGGGGACGGAGGGGAGGGCACCACGGGCATGAGCGGACCACCGAATCACGGGCTGCGACAGGTAAGGCTTACCTTACGCGAACTGGTCGGTGTAGGAATTGACGCGCTATCCACCTATGGTGCGTGAAGCCCGGAAAGTCCGGGCCAAGACGGACAGGGACGTCGCAGGGGGGCCGAGTGGAGCAGTGTGCCGCGCAGGTGAACGTGGGCGGGTGGACCGGGGCGCGCGCGGGGACGGCGCCCGCCGCGCCGGTCCTGCCACGCCGGTTCTCGGTACGCGAGCAGGTGTTGGACGCGTTGCGCGCCGCGCTGCTCGCCGGCGAGCTGACGCCCGACCGGGTCTACTCCGCCCCCTCGCTCGCCGACCGCTACGGCGTCTCGGCGACCCCGGTGCGCGAGGCCATGCAGCGGCTCGCCAGCGAGGGTGCCGTGCACATCGTCCCCAACCGCGGTTTCCGGGTCGCCCGGCGCACCCCGCGCGAGGCCGCCGAACTGGCCGAGGTGCGGGCCCTCCTTGAGGTGCCGGCGATCCTGCGGCTGGCCCGCACGGTCCCGGCGCGGCAGTGGGCGGCACTGCGCCCGCTGGCCGACGCGGCGGCGCTGGCCGCGGCGAGCGGGGACGTGGCCGGCTACGCGGACGCGGACCGGGCCTTCCACGGGGCGGTGCTCGGTATGAGCGGCAACAGCCAACTCGTGCGGATCGCCGCGGAGTTGCACCGCCGCTCCCAGTGGTCCCCGGCCCCCGCCCGGGACCACGGCGACCTGGTCGCCGACGCCGCCGAGCACGCGGCGCTGCTGGACGCCTTGGCGGCGGGCGACGCGGTTGCGGCCGAGACGGTGATCCGCGCCCACTTCGCCTGAGGCCGGGGCGCGGGGCTCGCCCGCCGGCGCCCGCTCGCCCGCCGCGCCAGGCCCGCCCCGTACCCTCTCCCGGCCCCGTACGCTGCCCGCTCAGTCCGCCGCCGCGCTGTCCTCGGGCCCCGCCTCCATCGCCCGCAGCCGGCGCGCGAGCCAGGCCGGCACTCCGCCCAGCAGCCGCACCAGGCGCCCGGCCTCGGCGCGCAGCCGGGCCGCCTCCGGCTCGGACTCGACGCTGGCCAGCGCGACCAGCGCGGGGGCGATGCCGATGAGGTAGCCCAGCTCCTCCCGAATCCTGAGCGACTCGGCGAACCCGTGCCGGGCCTCGGCCCGGTCGCCCCGTTCCTCGGCCATCGCGGCGAGGTGGCGCCAGGTGAAGGAGGACAGCAACGCGTCGCCGTGCGACAGGGCCGCGGCGTGGGCCCGTTGGAAGGCGGCCTGGGCGCTGGACGCGTTCTTGGACAGGTGCTGGGCGAGCAGGCCGCGCCGGAAGTCGAGCAGCGGGCGGGTCCGGGAGTCGGGGCCGAGCAGCGCCGCCGCCCGCCCCAGGGCGGCCCGGGCCTCGTCCGCCCGGTCCCGGTTGCCGAACAGCGTGGCCGCGTACGCCAGGTGCCCGCGCTCACACGCCGCCGCCCCGCGCTCGTCATCGGTGTGCGCGATGGCCTCCGCCGCCCGCAACGCGTCCTCGGCCGCCTCCCAACTCCCCGCGGTGAACATGCACTGTTCGGTCAGTACGGAGCTACGCAACCGGGCCGCGACCGGATCGGTCGCGGCCAGTGGGCTGAGCAACTCCGCGGCGTCGTGCCAGCAACCGCGCGAACGCAGCCGCCATACCGCCGTGTGCAGAGGGTCGTCCAACAGTCCGGCATGGAGCCCGCCTCCTGGCTCTCCTTCGGAATCCGACGATCCAGAACGTGACATGGCGGTGTCCGCCACATTGCCCTCCCCAAGCGCGCCATCGAGCCGGAAGTCGTGCGCGCATCTCAACACGGAAAACAGGGCCCGGCCAAGGGGTAGGTGTGAATTGATTCACAAACTTGGATCTCTTCTGACCAGGTAATGACGGTCGAGCAGTGGTAGAGGAAGATCACGCCGGAGCGTGCGCGGGCGCCGGGGTTGTGGGGCGGGGGCGTGCTGGTTTTGGTGGTGCGCGGGGTGGGGGGTTGGCTGGCTGGGGTGGGGTTGTCGCCGGGGGCTCAGGGGGTGGGGGGAGGGCTGTTGGTGCTGGAGGTGATCCCCGCGCTCGGGGGTCAGTACCGCCGCGCATGGAGGGCCGACAGCTTGCGGGACCCTGCGTGCGGGGACCAGGCTCGCTTTTCGTCCACCTCGTACCGCTCGCGGGACCATCCCCGCATGCGCGGGGACCAGATCGCCGTGATCATCTGCACCGGGTTCGCCCAGGGGCCATCCCCGCATGCGCGGGGACCAACTCGCCGCCGCCGGGCTGCCCGCGGCCGACGTGGGACCACCCCCGCGCGCGGGGGCCAGACCACGACGCCGAAGGACCACCGCTCATGACCGGGACCACCCCCGCGCGCGGGGACCAGCGGACGAACGCGGCCGGTGTGTGCACCGCGACGGGACCACCCCCGCGCGCGGGGACCAGACCCGCGCCAGCGACCGGCGCGACGGGAAGGCGGGACCACCCCCGCGCGCGGGGACCAGTGGTCGGCGCGGGCCTGGGCCTCGCGGTAGTCGGGACCACCCCCGCGTGCGCGGGGACCAGACGTGCTTGGCGTCCGAGATCTGCGCGACCACGGGACCACCCCCGCACGTGCGGGGACCAGTCACGGTGGACGCATCTACGGCGCGCCGACTTCGGACCACCCCCGCACGCGCGGGGACCAGCAAGGTCCGCACGAGCGGGGACGCGTGACCATGGGACCACCCCCGCACGCGCGGGGACCAGGCGCGGTCGCGGTCGCGACGGGCGCGGGCCCGGGGACCACCCCCGCACGCGCGGGGACCAGGAGACCCTGTGTCAGAGAACGTGATGTACGGAGGGACCACCCCCGCACGCGCGGGGACCAGCTCAACAACCGCGACGGGCGCTTCTCGCCGCGGGGACCACCCCCGCACGCGCGGGGACCAGTGGCCCAGCTCCACGCGGTCGGCGGCGCGGACGGGACCACCCCCGCACGCGCGGGGACCAGCGCCGCACGAGCGGCGCCACCACCGGCGGCCGGGGACCACCCCCGCACGCGCGGGGACCAGCTCTCTACAGGCTGGTATCGCGCCAGGTCAGGGGGACCACCCCCGCACGCGCGGGGACCAGCCCCTGCATATGTACGGGCAGGCGGCCCATCTGGGACCACCCCCGCGCGCGCGGGGACCAGCTCCAGGCCGCCGACGGCGAGCCGAGCGAACCGGGACCACCCCCGCGCGCGCGGGGACCAGCCGCGGCGACGCAGACCGTTTTCCACTACCACGGGACCACCCCCGCGCGCGCGGGGACCAGGACCGGGTCGGCGGCCTCTACACCGCGCTACTGGGACCACCCCCGCACGCGCGGGGACCAGAGCAATTGACTTGGGGCTTTACCTCGCGGGACCCCGGTTTTCCACAACTTCCACCGATCGCGACCTATCGCCCAACCGCCACGAATCGCCCATGTAACGCCCCTCCGACGGTAAGGCTGTTCAGCCTAGCGTTGCGCTTCAGCAGCCCCCGATGAGCAGTGCCACGCCCGAACCGCGGCGAGCCCCGTCGAGTCGATACGTAATCAACGCCGAGACGTCCGAGGCCCGTACGACCGTCGTCCGCCGCGATATCACCGTGGCGATGGCCCCCAGACCCGCGTCGTCACTCTCCAGTACGCCAGTAGCCGTCTCCTGCCCCTCCTCCACCGGCGCGGTCGCGGTGCTCCGGCCCTCTTGATGAGCTGACCCTGCTCCCAGCCGGACCCAGGCGTCGGGTCTGCGTGGCCGGGGGACGCGCCGGTCTCCGTGGCACGCTGGGCGGGTGTTTGATACGGAGTTAGCCGACAGGACCGTCCTCGTCACCGGGGCCCATCAGGGCATCGGGGCCGCCGTGGCCGCCGCGTTCGCGGCTCAGGGGGCTCGGGTCGCGGTGCACTACTTCGCTGGCGGGTCGCCGGTTCCCGACGGCGTCACGGTGCACCATCACACGGGCAGTGCCGAGGCGGCCGAGCGGGTGGCGGAGGGGCTGCTCGACCTGGGGGCGCCCGATGTCATGACGTACGAGGGGGATCTCGCCGTGCCGGGGGCGGCGGGGGAACTCTTCGACGCGGTCGAGCGGCGGCTCGGGCCCGTGATGGTGCTCGTCAACAACGCCGCGCACTGCGAGGGCCCCGACGAGACGCTCACCCTCGACCACGCGACGCTGACCCGGACCTACGGTGCCAACCTCCTCGGCCCCGTGCTGCTGACGGGGGAGTTGGCCCGCCGTCGGCGTGCGGCGGCCGGCGCGGCGAGTACCGGCGGCGGGGCGGCGCCGCACGGTGGTGCCGTCGTGAACCTCAGTACGGACGCGGCGCGGGCCTTTCCCGGACAGGTCGCCTACGGGACGTCCAAGGCCGCGCTGGAGGCGTTCACCCGGGCGGCGGCCATCGAACTCGGGCCGTACGGCGTGCGCGTCAACGCCGTCGCGCCGGGGCCGGTGCAGACCGGGTGGATGTCCGACACGCTCGTCGCGGAAGTCACCCCGCGGATTCCGCTGCGCCGGGTCGGGGAGCCGGCGGAGATCGCGGACGTCGTGGTCTTCCTCGCCTCGGCGCAGGCGCGGTGGGTGACGGGGCAGGTGGTGCAGGCGGCCGGCGGACACGCACTGTGAGGGGCGGCCCGTGGGCCTACGCAGCGCCCCACTCGCCGATTCGTCGGGACGACTCGCCGATCCGACGGTCTGACCAGCGGCGATGACGGCGAGGCGAGGGGTCGGAGGCCGTCCGGGTGGCCCGTGTCGCGTCGCATGTTCACCTCGGCGACGTCGGCGTGACCACTGAGCGTCCCGGGGCGCTGCGAGGGTGCCGGCTGGG
Organism: Streptomyces sp. MGP-BFMKR1; assembly: GCF_057766585.1. Taxonomy (NCBI): domain Bacteria; kingdom Bacillati; phylum Actinomycetota; class Actinomycetes; order Kitasatosporales; family Streptomycetaceae; genus Streptomyces; species Streptomyces sp. MGP-BFMKR1. The sequence goes on along the minus strand of NZ_CM173408.1, from coordinate 1,706,003 downwards.
TCGCGGGTCGCGGCTCAGCCAAGCCGGCGTCGCGGGGCGGGGTCGACGGCGGGCCGTGGCGTGCCACGTCCGGCCGGTCGGACCGAGGCGGCGTCGACCGTGCGGGGCGGCGTGACCGGGCCGGGTCGAAGGCGTTCGGGTCTGATCGGCGCGGGCCCGGTTGTGGCCGTCAGTGCGGCGGAGAGTGACTGAGGAGTGTTCGACGTGTTCAAGGTGTCCAGCCGTTCTCGATCGCTGCGGCCTGCCGGGCTGGCGGCGGTACTCGTCGCGGCGCTCGTGGCGCCCGGCGCCACCGCCCAGGGCGCCGCCGCCTCCCACCGCGCCGCGTCCGGCGCGCCCACCGCGGAGGCGGCCCGTGCGGGTGGTTGGGGTGGCGTGCCGAAGCCGGTGGCCGGTTGGGACCGGGATCGGCTGGCGCCCGGGGTCGACCTCTACCAGGGCGTCATCGCCGGCAAGCCGGGCGCCGACCACTGGACGGTCACCGTGCGCGGCGCGGGCGGCGCCCACCTGCTGTCCGAGGCGGCGGCCGACACCCTGGCCGGCCAGTTGCGCGCGGCGGGCTTCGAGCCCCGCGCGGAGCGCGTGAGCTGGCCGCGCGGCGCCGACCGCGCCGGACTGCTCGGCGTACGCACCCGGGTGGGCGCCTTCGGCGGCCAGAACCAGGCCGACGCGCGGCGCAAGGCCCTGGCGGCGGCCGGCTTCGACGCGGTCAGCGAGTGGACCGGCGGCGACGGCGCGCCCGGCACCGGGCTGGCCCAGGTCAAGGTGGCCGTCATCGACCCGGCCCGGTTCGGCGGGAAGCTCAGCGGCACCTACGGCACCCACGTGGCGGGGCGCGAGAACGTCAGCGACATGGCGGCCCGCTCCCGCGCGCTGCTCGCCGTGAACGCCGGGTTCTTCGTGATGGAAAGCCGCGACGGGGTGCCGGGAGCGGCGGCGGGCATCGCCGCGTACGACGGCGATTTGCAGAGCGCCGCCACCAACGGCCGGGTGGCGATGGTGCTGCGCGGCGACGGCCTGCGCCCCGAGTTCCGCCACCTGAGCACCCGTCTGCGGGTGCACGCCGGCAACGCGTCCGCGGTCGTCGACGGCGTCAACCGCGTCCCCGGCAAGATCCGCAACTGCGGCGGCACCGGCGGCGACCTGCCCACTGAGCGCCCGCTGCACGACGTGACGTGCACCGACCCGGACGAGATCGTGCGGTTCACCGACGAACTCGGCGCGCCCACCCCGGCCGGCGAGGGCGCGGAGGCCGTACTCGACCGCTCGGGCCGGGTGCTGGAGCTGCGCCCGCGCGGCGGCGCGGTGCCCGCGGGCGGCAGCGTGCTCGCCGGCATCGGCGAGGGGGAGCGGTGGCTGCGGGAGCACGCGGCGGTCGGCCAGCGGCTGACCGTGCGGGAGAACATCCTCGACGAGCACGGCCGGCAGGTGCGCCTCGGCTCCCGTGACGACATCGTCAGCGGTGGGCCGCGACTGGTGCGGGACGGCAGGGTGGCCGTCGACTTCGCGGCGGACGGCATCGACCGCCCGGACGAGCCGTCGTTCGCGTACACCTGGGGCCTCAAGCGCAACCCGCGCACGGCGGTCGGCGTGGACGCCCGCGGCCGGCTGATCGTGGTGACCACGGCCGGCCGCCAGCCCGGTTACAGCGACGGCCTCGGCCTGCACGAGACGGCCCAGCTCATGCGGTCGCTGGGGGCCCGGCAGGCGATGAACCTGGACGGTGGCGGCTCGTCGGCCATGGCCGTGAACGGCAAGCTCATCACCATGCCGTCGGACGCGAGCGGCGAGCGCGCGGTGGGCGACGCGCTGGTGCTCACGCGCTAGGCGCGCGCCGGCCGCCGGGCGCGGCTGAGCGGGCCTGGCCGGCGCGCGGCGGGGCGGCGCGCGCCCGGCCAGTCCTCACCCGGCCGGCCCACGGCCCGCCCCTGGCGCGCGGCGCCCGCGCCCCGTCGCTCCCGCGCGCGGCGCCCGCGCCCCGGCCCGCCACCCGCCGCCGGGGCGCCTCGTACACCGCCCCGCCGGCGGAAGGCGCCCCGCCGGGCCGTCAGCCCAGCCGCAGGGCCAGGAAGAAGTCCAGCTTGTCCTCAAGGCGGGACAGGTCGCGGCCGGTGAGCTGCTCGATGCGGCCGACGCGGTAGCGCAACGTGTTGACGTGCAGGTGGAGGCGGGTCGCGCAGCGGGTCCAGGACCCGTCGGCGGCGAGGAACGCCTCCAGGGTGGGGACGAGTTCGGCGCGGTGGCGGCGGTCGTACTCGCGGAGCGGGTCGAGCAGCCGGGCGGTGAAGGCGCGCCGTACGTCGTCGGGGACGAACGGCAGCAGCAGGACGTGCGAGGCCAGCTCCTGGTGGCCGGCCGCGCACACGCTGCCGGGGCGGGCCGCGGCGACCCGACGCGCGTGCCGGGCCTCCTCCACCGCGCCGCGCAGCCCCTCGGCCGACAGCACGGCGGCGCTCACCCCGATGGTGAGCCGGCCGTCGTCGGCCAGGCCGTGCGCCAGGGGTTCGCGTACCGCCGCGAGCAGCGCGTCCGCCCGCACCGCCGGTTCGGCGTCCGGCGCGTCGCCGGCCAGCGCCGGCAGCGGCACCAGCGCCACCGCCTCGTCGCCGGTGTGCGCCACCGCGATCCGGTCGGACGGCTCGGGCCCGGGCGCCGTCGGGTCCACCAGGATCTCCTCGAGGAGTGCCTGGGCGACCGGGCCGCCGGCGACCTCGGTGCCCGACCACTCGACCCAGGCGACCACCACCTGCCAGTGCGGCGCGGTGCCAAGGCCCGGCAGCAGCACCGGGGCCGCGACCCGCAGCCGGGCGGCGATCTCCGCGGGCGGGGCGCTCGCCTGCACCAGCTCAAGAACCTCCTGGGCGAGTCGGCGGCGCACCGTGCGGGCCGCGTCCCGGCGGTCGCGTTCGACGGCGATCAGTTGGGTGACGCCCTGGAGCAGGTCGAGCCGTTCCTCGGGCCAGTCGCCGGCGTCGGCCTCCACCACGAGCAGCCACTCCGAGAGCACCGTCTGGCGCACCTCGTGCCCCTCGCGCGGTGTCTCGCGGCCACCGCCGCCGACCGGGAAGAGGGAGTAGGTGGTGCCCGCGCCGGCGGTGACCCGGTGCGGCCAGCGCCGCCCGGCCCGTACGGCGGCCAGGTGTTCGCCCGCCAGCCGGGCCCGCAGCGCGGCGGGCAGCGCGGGGCCCTGGCCCGCGAGCGCCGAGCCCGCGATCTGGCGCCCCGTCGCGGACAGCACCCACGCGCGCAGGTCCAGGTCGCTGCCGAGCAGGTCGAGCACCACCTCGGGGCCGCCGCCCGCCGGGCCCGCGCTCATCAGCCTGCGGTGCCGGTCCACGACGGCGGCCAGGTCCCCGGCCCGTTCGCTGGAGACCTGCCGCACCACGTGTTCGGTGATCGACGCGAACGAGACGTCCTCGACCACCGAGAACAGCGGCAGCCGGTGCCGGGCGCACGCCACCATCAGGTCCTCGGGCACGGAGCCCAGCTCGGCCTCGCCGGCCGCCAGCCCGGCGACCCCGGCGGCCGTCAGGATGCGTACGAACCGCTCCGAGTCGGCCGGCTCGCGGTGCCAGGCGAGGCCGGTGAGGACCAGCTCGCCGCCGGACAGGTAGCGGCTGGGGTCGCGTAGGTCGGTGGTCATCACGCCGCGCACGGTGCGGTCGAGCTCCTCCTCGCCGCCGAGCAGGCGCAGGCCAAGGGCGTCGGTGTCCAGCAGTGCGCGCAGCCGCATCGTCTCGTCAACCGATCTGTCTCGTGGGGCGGGCGCCCGGCTCGGCCGGGGAGCCGGGGCGGGGGCGCCCGGGTGGTGGGGCGCCCGGGGTGGGGGCACGGCGCGGTGGGCGGTCCCGCCGGGCGGCGCGGTCGTGGCGGCCGGCCCGTGCGGGGTACCCGTGGCGCAGGTCAGGTGGGGTGAACGCCAGGGCACGCACTCCACGTCGTTCGTTCGAATCTACAAGACCGGGCCGCTGGCCAGCCAACTGCTTCATGCGTTCGGTGACTGCACCGGGCGTGTCGCGCCTCGGTGTACTGGAGGCAGGCCGCGTGAACTGGACATGACCATCCGCTCGGTGGGTCCCGCGAGGGCCCCGCCCCGCAGCCCCGCTATCCGAGAAGAGCACACCCATGGACTTCCTGCGCCCCACAACCTGGGGGGAAGCGCTCGCCGCGAAGGCGGAGCACCCTTCGGCGGTGCCCATCGCGGGCGGCACGGACGTCATGGTCGAGATCAACTTCGACCACCGCCGTCCCGCCCACCTCATCGACCTGACCCGCGTCGCCGACCTGTACACCTGGGAGGTGGGCGACGAGCGGGTACGGCTCGGCGCGGCCGTCCCGTACACGCGGATCATGACGCACCTGCGCGCCGAACTGCCCGGCCTGGCGCTCGCCGCCCACACCGTGGGCTCGCCGCAGATTCGCAACCGCGGCAGCGTGGGCGGCAACCTGGGCGCGGCGTCGCCGGCCGGGGACTGCCACCCCGCGCTGCTGGCCGCCGGCGCCGAGGTGGAGGCGGAGTCGGTGCGCGGCACCCGGCTGATCCCCATCGACGACTTCTTCACCGGTGTCAAGCGCTCCGCTTTGGAGCCGGACGAGCTGATCAGGGCGGTACGGATCACCCGGGCCACCGGCCCGCAGCAGTTCGCCAAGGTCGGCACCCGCAACGCCATGGTGATCGCCGTCTGCGCCTTCGGGCTCGCGCTCCACCCGCGACAGCGCCGCGTCGGCACCGGCATCGGCTCGGCCGCGCCGACCCCGGTGCGCGCCAGGACGGCCGAGGAGTTCCTGGCCGCCGCCCTCGCCGACGGCGACCTGTGGGCCAGCGGCGAGCCGCTGCCGCGGGCGCTCGTCCGCGAGTTCGCCGAGCTGGCCGCCGGCGCCTGCAACCCCATCGACGACGTGCGCGGTACCGCCGCCTACCGCCGGCACGCGGTGGCGGTGCTGGCCCGCCGCACCCTCGACTGGGCCTGGGAGAGCTACCGGGACCACATCGGCAGCACGGAAGGAGGCGCACCGCGATGCGCGTGAACCTGACGGTCAACGGACGCCCGCAGACGGCGGACGACGTGTGGGAGGGCGAGAGCCTGCTGTACGTGCTGCGCGAGCGGCTCGGCCTGCCCGGCTCCAAGAACGCCTGCGAACAGGGCGAGTGCGGCTCGTGCACGGTGCGCCTGGACGGCGTCCCGGTCTGCGCCTGCCTGGTCGCCGCCGGCCAGGCCCACGAGCGCGAGGTGCTCACCGTCGAGGGCCTGGCGGACCACGCCAGGCAGCGGGCCGCCGACCGACCCGCGACCCACGACACGCCCGCGCCGCCCCCGGACACCCCCGAGCCCGCCCCCGGCACCGACCTCGCCGCGGCCTGGAGCTGGCAGGCCAGCCCCGCCGACCCGGCCAACAGCGAACTCGCCCCGATCCAACAGGCGTTCCTGGACGCCGGCGCCGTGCAGTGCGGCTTCTGCACCCCGGGCCTGCTGGTGGCCGCCGACGAACTCCTGGAACGCACCAGCGAGCCGTCCGACGAGGACATCCGCGAGGCGCTGGCCGGCAACCTGTGCCGCTGCACCGGCTACGAGGCCATCATGGACGCGGTGCGCCTGGCCGCCGCCCGCGCGAGCCAGGGAGGCTGACCATGGGCGCCACCCGCATCCCTGCCAGCCTCACGCAGGCCAGCCAGGCCCAGGGAGGCGTCGGCGAGTCCACGCCGCGCCCGGACGGCACGCTCAAGGTCACCGGCGACTTCGCGTACGCCTCCGACCTGTGGCACGAGGACATGCTGTGGGGCCACACGCTGCGCAGCCCGCACGCGTACGCCGAGATCCGCTCCGTCGACGTGAGCCAGGCGCTGCGGGTGCCCGGCGTGTACGCCGTCCTCACCCACGCCGACCTGCCCGCCGCCACCCACTACGGGCTGGAGATCGCCGACCAGCCGGTGCTGGCCCGGGACGTGGTGCGCTGCCACGGCGAGCCGGTGGCCGTCGTCGCCGCCGACCACCCGGAGACCGCGCGCCGGGCCGCCGCCAGAATCGTCGTGGACTACCGGGAGCTGACCCCGATCACCGACGAGGCCAGCGCGCTGGCCCCCGACGCGCCGGTGCTGCACCCCGGGCGCACCGACGCGCACGCGGCCCACGTGCCGCACCCCAACATCGTGCACCGGCAACCCATCACGCGCGGCGACGTGGCCGCGGCCCGGGCCCGCGCCGACGTCGTGGTCAGCGGCGACTACGAGATCGGCATGCAGGACCAGGCGTTCCTCGGCCCCGAGTCGGGGCTCGCCGTGCCCGCCGCCGACGGCGGCGTCGACCTGTACATCGCCACCCAGTGGCTCCACTCCGACCTGCGCCAGCTCGCGCCCGTCCTCGGCCTGCCCGAGGACAAGGTGCGGATGACGCTCTCCGGCGTCGGCGGCGCCTTCGGCGGGCGCGAGGACCTGTCCATGCAGGCCCACGCCTGCCTGCTCGCGCTGCACACCGGCAAGCCCGTCAAGATGGTCTACAACCGGTTCGAGTCGTTCTTCGGCCACGTGCACCGCCACCCGGCCAGGCTGCACTACGAGCACGGGGCCAGCCGCGACGGCGTCATCCAGTACCTGACCTGCCGCATCGTGCTCGACGGCGGCGCCTACGCCTCGGCGTCCCCGGCGGTCGTCGGCAACGCGGCCTCGCTCGGCGCCGGCCCGTACGCCATCGACAACGTCGACATCGAGGCCCTCGCGCTCTACACCAACAACCCGCCCTGCGGCGCCATGCGCGGCTTCGGCGCCGTCCAGGCGTGCTTCGCGTACGAGTCGCAGATGGACAAGCTCGCCGCCGCGCTCGGCCTGCACCCGGTGGAGCTGAGGCGGCGCAACGCCCTGTCCCAGGGCGCCGCGATGCCCACCGGGCAGGTGGTGGACTCGCCGGCGCCGGTGGCCGAACTGCTGCGCCGGGTACGGGCGATGCCGATGCCGCCCGAGCGGCAGTGGGTCACCGCCGACGAGGCGGGCGAGACCATCGACGTGCGCGCGCTGCCCGGCGGCCGGGCGAACACCACGCACGGCGAGGGCGTGGTGCGCGGCGTCGGCTACGCCGTCGGCGTCAAGAACGTCGGTTTCTCGGAGGGGTTCGACGACTACTCCACCGCCCGGGTGCGCCTCCAGGCGGTGGCGGGCGAGCCGGTCGCGGCGGTGCACACCGCGATGGCCGAGGTCGGCCAGGGCGGCGTCACGGTGCACGCGCAGATCGCCCGCACCGAACTCGGCGTCGCCGAGGTGACCATCCACCCCGCCGACACCCGCATCGGCTCCGCCGGCTCCACCTCCGCCTCCCGCCAGACCTACGTCACCGGTGGCGCGATCCGGCACGTGTGCGCGCTCGTCCGCGAGCGGGTGCTCGACCTCGGCCGGGCCCGGTTCGGCAGCCACCACCCGGCCTGGGCCACGGCCGAACTGCTCCTGGAGGGCGGCAAGGTCGTCACGGACGGCGGCGAGGTGCTGGCCGACCTGGCGGACGTGCTCGGGGACGAGGTCATCGACGTGGAACGGGAGTGGCGGCACCGCCCGACCGAGGCGCTGGACCCGCACACGGGGCAGGGCTTCGGGCACGTGCAGTACTCGTTCGCCGCGCACCGCGCCGTGGTCGAGGTGGACGCCGAACTCGGCCTGGTCAAGGTCGTGGAGCTGGCCTGCGCGCAGGACGTCGGCAAGGCGCTCAACCCGCTGTCGGTCACCGGCCAGATCCAGGGCGGCAGCACGCAGGGGCTCGGCCTCGCCGTCCTTGAGGAGATCGTCGTCGCGGGCGGGAAGGTGCGCAACCCGTCCTTCACGGACTACCTCATCCCCACCATCGTCGACACCCCGAGCATCCCCGTCGACGTGCTCGAACTCGCCGACCCGCACGCCCCGTACGGGCTGCGTGGCGTCGGGGAGGCGCCCACCCTCTCGGCCACGCCCGCCATCGTCGCCGCCATCCGCGCGGCCACGGGCCTCCCGCTGCGCCGGGTGCCCGTACGCCCCGAGCACCTCACCGGCACCTGACCCGCACCTGACCCACGACGACCCCGGCCCCGGCCGCGCGCGGGACCGGGGCCCGGCGATGTCGGGCCCGCCCACGCGCGGGCGGGCCCGGCATCGCGACCGATTCCGAGGAGGCCAGCGCACCGAAGGAGAGCGAGCGTTCGTCTCGGGCCGTCCCCCGGGTCGTGCGGCAGCGTCCCCGCGCCCCGCGGTCGCCGCGGGCGCCCTCACCCCTGGGAGACACGCACCATGACCCGACCGTCACCCCGGCCACCGACCACGGCCGACGAGGCGGGCGCCGACCCGCCACCACCCGGCGCCCGGTCCCGGATCGACCGCTACTTCCACATCTCCGCGCGCGGCTCGACGCTCGCCCGCGAGGTGCGCGGCGGCGTCACCACCTTCATGGCGATGGCCTACATCCTGCTGCTCAACCCCGTGCTGCTGGGCGGGCCCGACGCCGCCGAGCACAGCCTGGAGCGGTCCGCGCTGATCACGGCGACCGCCCTGGCCGCCGCCGTCACCACGCTGCTGATGGGCCTGGTCGGCAAGGTGCCGCTGGCGCTGGCCGCCGGGCTGAGCGTCTCCGCCGTCCTCACCACCCAGGTGGTGCCGTACATGACGTGGCCGCAGGCGATGGGCATGTGCGTCGTCTACGGCGCCGTCATCATGCTCCTGGCGGTCACCGGGCTCCGCGAGGCGATCATGAACGCCATCCCGGCGCCGCTGCGGCACGGCATCACCATGGGCATCGGGATGTTCATCGCGCTGCTCGGCCTCGTCAAGGCGGGCTTCGTCGGCGCCGGCGCGCCCGTCACGCTCGGCGTGGACGGCGAACTCCGTGGCTGGCCCGTGCTGATCTTCTGCGTGACGCTGCTGCTGATCTTCATGTTGCAGGCCCGCGAGGTCCCCGGCGCGCTGCTCATCGGCATCGTGGCCGGCACCGTCGGCGCCGTGGTCGTGCAGGCGGTCGGCGACCTGCCGGCCGCGACCTGGGGCGGCCGGCCGCCGGAGCTGCCGGAACACGCCGTCTCGCGGCCGGACTTCTCGCTCATCGGGCAGGTGGAGTTCGGCGGCTGGGGCGAGATCGGCGGCGTGACCGTCGGCGTCATCGTCTTCACGCTGGTGCTCGCCGGCTTCTTCGACGCCATGGCCACCATCATCGGCGTCGGCACGCAGGCCCGGCTGGCGGACGAGCGGGGCCGCATGCCCGGGCTCAGCAGGGCGCTGTTCGTCGACGGCGCGGGCGGGGCCGTCGGCGGCGTGAGCGGCGCGTCGGGCCAGACGGTCTTCATCGAGTCCGCCACCGGCGTCGGCGAGGGCGCCCGCACCGGGCTCGCCAGCGTCGTCACCGGCCTCTTCTTCGCGGCCTGCCTCTTCCTCACGCCGCTCACCCAGATGGTGCCGGCCCAGGTGGCCGCCGCGGCCCTGGTGGTGATCGGCGCGATGATGCTGCGCGACGCCCGCCACGTGGACTGGGCCGACCACACGGTGGCCGTGCCGGTGTTCCTGACCGTGGCGCTCATGCCGTTCACGTACTCGATCACCGTCGGCGTCGGCGCCGGCGTCATCGCGTACGTCTGTCTCAGGGCCGCGCGGGGGCAATGGCGCGAGCCGGGCCCCTTCCTGTGGGCGCTGGCCGTCGTCTTCGCGGTCTACTTCGCCCTGCACCCCATCGAGGGCTGGCTCGGGGCGGCCTGACCGAGCGACACGCCCCGTACACCGTGCCCGCCCGTGACGCCGAGGGAGCTGAGGACCATGTTGGACATCGCCGACGAACTGACGCGGTGGCGCGCGCGGGGGCGGGACTTCGCCGCCGCCACGGTGGTGGCCGTGAGCGGCAGCGCGCCCCGCGAGGTAGGCGCCGCGCTGGCCGTGGACGCCGACGGCGCGGCCATCGGCTCGGTCTCCGGCGGCTGCGTGGAGGGGGCCGTGTACGAGCTGTGCCAGCGGGCCCTGGAGAGCGGGCGCAGCACCGTCGAACGCTTCGGCTACAGCGACGACGACGCCTTCGCCGTCGGCCTGACCTGCGGCGGGGTCATCGACGTACTGGTCACGCCGGTGCGCGGCGGCGACCCGGCCCGTGCCGGCGACGCCGGGCCCGGTGGCCGGGGGGCCGGGGAGGCGTCGGCGACGCTGGCGGCGGCGCTGGACGCCGCGGCCCACGGGCGGGCGGCGGCGCTGGCGCGGGTCGTCGCGGGCCCGGCCGAACTCATCGGCGGCGCCCTGCTGGTGCGGCCCGGCGGTGGGTACACCGGATCGCTCGGCGGCGACCCGGCGCTGGACCGCACCGCGGCGGCCGAGGCCGCCGCCCTGCTGGACGCGGGCCGCACCGACACCCGCACCATCGGCGCGACGGGCGAACGCTGCGGCGAGCCGGTCACCGTGCTCGTGGAGTCCAGCGTGCCGGCCCCGCACATGATCATCTTCGGCGCGGTGGACTTCGCGAGCGCGCTGGTACGGGTCGGTAGGTTCCTCGGCTACCACGTGAGCGTGTGCGACGCCCGCCCGGTCTTCGCGACGCCCGAACGCTTCCCGGAGGCCGACGAGGTGGTGGCCGACTGGCCGCACCGCTACCTGGACGCGCAGGTCACCCGCTCCGCCCGGACCGCGCCGGACGGGGCGCGCGCGGGGGAGGGGGCCGACGAGGGGCGCGCGGACGGCGGCATCGACGGCCGCACCGTGCTGTGCGTGCTCACCCACGACGCCAAGTTCGACGTCCCGCTCCTTGAGCGCGCGCTGCGGCTGCCGGTCGGCTACGTCGGCGCCATGGGCTCCCGGCGCACCCACCTGGACCGCCTGCGACGGCTGCGCGCCGCTGGCCTGACCGAGCGCGAACTGTCCCGGCTGCGCTCGCCCATCGGCCTCGACCTCGGCGCCCGCACGCCCGAGGAGACGGCCCTGTCCATCGCGGCCGAGATCGTGGCCGACCGCCGCGGCGGCACCGGCACCCCGCTGACCGGCGCGCACACCCCCATCCACCACGACCCGCCGCCACCCCGGAACTGACCGGCCCCCGCCCGCCGCACCGACCGGCCCCCGCCCGCCACACCGACCGGCCCCGTCCCCCGCCCGGCTCCGGCCGAACGGCCCGCCCGACGCGTCGGCCATTCGCGGGATTCGGGCGCCGCGCGTTCCGTGGGAAGGGAGACGGCACGTCAGGTCGGGCACGATGGCGACTCCGCGACACATGCTCGCCGTGTCGACATCCGATCGATGAGCGAGGAGGTAGATCCATGAGTCAGGGAAACGGCCACGTGTCCCCGGACGGCACCGTGAACTCGGAGGACGTCGAGCGGGCGCGCGCCGCGGTGCACGCCATCGTCGCCGACGTGAAGGCCGGCCACCACGAGTCGGGCGAGGGACGCCAGCTCCATCTCGGCGAGGCTCCCGACAGCGGTGTCTCGTGGCCGGAAGACGACCAGCCCAGGGAACTGCACGTCTGCATGGGCCTGAACTCCTGCCGCAACCAGGACGCGCCGGGAACGGCCCCGATGGCCGGCATGGGCCAGTGCGCCACGGTCGTGCACGTCTGCCACGGCGAGGGCGCCTGCCGGGGCCTCGGCGGCTGCGGGTACGCCGGCAGCGACTACGAGCAGGCCCACCCGGGCGAGCAGGCGTGCCGCTGGAACGGCAGTTGCGCCAGCCCCATCAACGAGAGCCGGGTGCACGCCTGCGGCCCGCACAAGGGCAAGAGCGTGTGGAAGCTGGCGCGCAAGCTGTTCGAGGCCCGGATGTACGAGGCGGGCCTCGCCTTCGGCCCCTCGCCCGGACAGGGCTGGCCCGACGACGTGATCCCCCCGTACGACGTCATCAAGAAGCCCACCCATGCCTGAGGCGGGCACGCGGGCCGGGACCGTCGGCCCGGGCGCGCGCCGCCTCGGCTTCGGCGTCGGACTGCGCGGCCCGCACGTGCCCCACGTCCGCGCGCACTGGCCCGCGGTGGACTTCTTCGAGGCGATCACCGAGAACTACCTGGACTGCCACGGCGCGCGGCGCCGCGCGCTGACCGAGATCGCCGAGCGCTACCCCGTCCTCCTGCACGGGGTGTGCCTGTCCATCGGCAGCACCGACCCGCTGGACCGCGACTACCTGGCCCTGCTGCGCCGCCTGGCCGACGAGGTCCGCGCCGTCTGGGTCTCGGACCACCTGTGCTGGACGGGCGTGGCCGGCGCGCACAGCCACGAACTGCTGCCTCTGCCCTTCACCGAGGAGACCCTGCGCCACGTCGTACGCCGGGTACGGCGGGTCCAGGACGTGTTGGGGCGCACCATCGCGCTGGAGAACCCGAGCAGCTACGTCGGCTTCGCCGGGTCGGCGATGCCCGAGTGGGAGTTCGTCACCCGGGTCGCGGAGGAGGCCGACTGCGCCGTGCTGCTGGACGTCAACAACGTCTACGTCTCCTCCGTCAACCACGGCTTCGACCCCCACGCCTACCTGCGCCACCTGCCGCACCAGCGGGTGGCCTACACCCACCTGGCCGGGCACCGGCACCGGGGCACGCACATCGTGGACACCCACGACGCGCCCGTCGCGGAGCCCGTGTGGGAGCTGTACGAGCGGGTGGTGGAGCACACCGGCGGCGTCAGCACGCTCATCGAGTGGGACGACCACCTGCCGCCGTTCCCCACGCTGGCCGCCGAGGCCGACCGGGCGCGCCGCCGCGCCCGGCGCCCGTCCCCGGCCGGGGCCGTCCGTGGCTGACCCGGCCCGCGCGCCGGGCACCCTGGCCGAACTCCAGGGCTGGTTCCAGGCCGCGCTCCTCGCCGCCGACCCGCCCGAACCGGACGCGGCACACCGGGTGTTGGCCGCCGGCGGCGCGCTCGACCCGCGAGCGTGCCTGGACCTGTACCGCACGAGCTACCGGACGCGGCTCATCGAGTCCCTGCGCACCACGTACCCGGCGTTGCGCCTCCTCCTCGGCGACGACCTCTTCGACCGCTTCTGCGCCGAGTACCTGCACGCCTGCCCGCCGCGCTCCTGGGCCCTGGCCCGGCTCGGCGACCGGTTCGCCGACCACCTCGAACGCCACCGCCCCGACGCCCACCTCGCCCCCGCGGCCCGCGAGCGGTGGATCGACCTCCTCGTGGACCTGGCCCACCTGGAGCGGACGTACGGCGAGGTCCTCGACGCGGAGGGGACGGAGGAACTGGCCGCGCGGGCGGAGCGGGACGGACGGGAGCAGCCGCCGGCCGACCTCCCCGACGCGGCCTGGCTGGACGGCGCGCCCCCGACCCCGGCCCCGTGCCTGCGGCTGCTGCGCACGCGCGCCGTCGTCCACCCGTACCTGCTGGCGGCGCGGCGCGGCACTACCGCCCCGGACCGGCCGCGGTACCGGCCGACCCACCTGGCCGTCAGCCGCCGCGACTACACGGTCGTCCTGCGCGAACTCTCCCCGGACCAGTACGCCGTGCTCCGCGCGCTGCCCCACGCCGCGACGGCGCGCGAGGCGCTCGGCGCGGTCCCCGCGGCCCGTGGCGCGCGCTGGCTGCGCGCCTGGACGACCGCCGGCCTCCTCATCCCGCCGCCCGCCCCGCGCCACCGTCCCCCCACACCCCCGCGACGCCCCGCGCGCACCCCCACCCGCGAAAGGACGCCCGCCCCGTGACCGCCACGGCACCCACCCAGGCCCCCCGACTCGCCGCCCCGCCCTTCACTCCGCCCGAGCCGCTCGTCCCGACCCGCAGGATCGAGACGTACGAGGAGCTGGTCTCCCACCTGCACGCCGCGGCCAAGGTGGAGATGTGCACCATCGGGCCGTACCTGTACGCCGCGTACTCCATCAAGACCCGCGGCTACTCGCAGTGGTCCCCGGGCATCGGGGCGCTGCGCACCCTCCTCGGCATCGCCGTCGAGGAGATGCTGCACCTGTGCCTGGCGCGCAACGTGCTGGTGGGGATCGGGGCGGGGGACCGCATCCGGTTCTGCGACGCGAACTTCGTCCCGACGTTCCCCAGCGACCTGCCGCACCGCCACCCGGCCCTGCCGCTGGCGCTCGGCCCGCTCTCCACCGACCTGGTGCGCAACACCTTCCTGGAGATCGAGAAGCCGCACAAGGTGCCCGCCAGCGACGACCTGCCCGCCGGCCAGGAGGTCGCCGACGGCATCGTGCACAAGGACGGCGACGTCTGGGAGTACGCCACCATCGGCGAGCTGTACCGCCGGGTCATCGAGGGCGTCAAGCACCTGGACGGCAAGGGCGAGATCCCCTGGAACAAGGACGGCGCGCGCGGGTGCCAGTACAACCGCGGGTTCTGGAACGAGTACGGCGGCGGGAAGCCGGTCATCGTCACCGACCAGAAGACCGCCCTCCAGGCCCTGAACATCATCATCGACCAGGGCGAGGGCGCCGACCCGAGCAAGGGCACGGTGCCCAAGAACCCGAACAACCCGCGCCCGGGCCTTGAGGAGTACACCCACTTCGAGCGCTTCAACCGGATGCTCCGCCACATCGAGGGCATCGGCATCGTGGACGGCACCCGCGAGGCGGAGGTCAACATCGACTCCGACCTCGCCGTCGAACAGACGCTGGCCACCAGCCCGCACCTGAAGGACTACCAGGGCCTGCCCATCCACCGCCCGCTGGCCCTGTTCAACGCCGCCTTCACCTACATGCTGCGGCTGCTCGACCAGTTGTACGCGACGCCCGTCGCCGACGCGCGGTGGGTCAACGACCCCAAGCGCTACCACATGGAGCGCGTCTTCATCGCCGTCATGCAGGGCGTCCTCTACCCCGTCGCCGAACTCCTGGTCTCCACCCCGCTCCCGATGAAGCACGCCCGGGTCGGCCCGCCCTTCGAGTTCTACGCCTTCTCCACCGACCCGCGCGACGGGGACATGCGGGACCAGCTCATCGCGCTCTGCCAGCAGGCGCTGCCGGACTTCCCGCAACTCGGCGGCGACGACGGCGTCCTGCGCCAGATCGACCTGCTCGTCCCCGGCCTGCTCCCGGCCTGAGCCACCGGCGGCGCCGGGCGTGCCCGGCGCGGGGTCGCGGGACCGTGCGGCCCCGCGACCCCGCGACCCCGCCTCCGGGCGCCACGGCGCCGCCCGGCCGGCTAGCGGCCGGTGGGCCTGCGGTACTGCGCCGGCGAGCCCTTGGTGCCCTCGTCCTCGTACGCGCCCGCGCGACCACGGTCCACGTGGAAGGTGGTGAGCGTGGTCACCGGGGACACCGGGTCGCGCCGGTCGCCGATCACCCGCATGTGGGTGCTCCAGCGCTCGGGCGTGACCTCGTACACGTCGTAGCCGTAGCGGTTGCCCTCGAAGTACTGGAGGTGCGGGTTGGCCGCGCCCATCAGCGGCCCGTTGGTCTTGTTCCAGTCCGCGCTGTAGGCGCCCGAGGTGACCGAGTGCGCGGTGAACTCGGTGCCGATGACGGGGGACGAGGCGTCGTCGTAGTCGGGCCGTACGTCGTCCACGAACGCCGAGTGCCAGTCGCCGGTGATCACCACGAGGTCCTCCAGGCCCGCGTCGTGCACGTGGGTGAGCACCTCCTTGCGCTCGGCGAGGAAGCCGTCCCACTGGTCGGTGAACATGTAGCCGCCGCCGGGCCGGCCGCGGAGCTGGCTGAGCATGATCGAGTTGGCCCAGCAGTGCCAGGCGTCACCGGCCCGGTCCACGCCGCGCTTGAGCCACTCCTTCTGCGCGCCGCCCAGGATGGTCCCGTCCGGCAGGTTCTGCGCGGAGCGGTAGGAGCGCAGGTCGAGGACGGTCAGCTCCAGCAGGTCGCCCCAGCGCCGCACTCGGTGGATCTCCGGGTCGGGCAGCGCCGAACCACTGGCGTCGCGGTGCGGCATGTGCTCGTACCACGCCTGGTACGCGGCGGCCCGGCGCCGCATGAACGGCGCCCCGCCGCCGGTCCCGCTGTAGTCGTTGACCACCTCGTGGTCGTCCCAGGTCAGGAACCACGGGTGGGCCGCGTGCGCCTCGCGCAGCGACGCGTCGCCCTTGTAGAGCGCGTGCCGCGCCCGGTAGTCGGCCAGCGTCAGGACCTCGGGCGCGTTGTGGTCGCGCACGTGGTCGCCGCCGACCGGGCCGTGCTCGTAGATGTAGTCGCCCAGGTGCATCACGAAGTCGACGTTCTCGCGGGCTATGCCGCGGTGGGCGGCGTAGAAACCGTCGTGGAACGCCTGGCAGTTGGCGGCGGCGAAGCGCACCGAGGAGACGCGGCCGACCGGCGCGGTCTTGGTGCGTCCCACCCGGCTGCGCTTGCCGAGCGCGCGGAAGCCGTACCAGTAGTGGCGCCCGGGGAGCAGCCCGCGGACGGGCACGTGCACGCTGTGGCCCAGCGTCGCGGACGCGGCGACCGTGCCGCGCGCCACCACCCGGCGCAGCCGCGCGTCGGCCGCCACCACCCACTCGACCTCGACGATCTCGGGCAGCTTCTGCTCGGCGGCCAGCGGCTCGGGCGCCAGCCGGGTCCACAGCACGACGCTGTCCGGCTGCGGGTCGCCGGAGGCTATGCCGAGCGTGAAGGGGGCGGGGTCGTAGTCGGCGCCCAGCGCCTCGGCGGCCTCGCGGGCCTGCGCGGGGGACAGGCCGGCGCTCAGCGGCCAGACGACGTTCAGGGCACCGGCGGCGGCAGCCGCCTTGAGCAGGTCACGACGGTTGAGCTTCACGCCCGGCCTCCGCGGTGGTGGGTGAGGGTCAGGGACAGGGCGTCGGCGTAGCCGTCGTTGGACGTGCCGCCACCGGCGCGGGTGAAGACGAGCAGGGCGCGGGCGGTGCGCGCGCCCGGCGGCACGGTGCCGGAGCTGGTGCGTTCCACCAGCCCGGTACGGCCCGCGCGCTCGGCCGCCGCCACGGGGCCGAGCACGGCCAGGGCGAGCGGCGTGCCGTCGGCGTCGCGGAACTCGACGGACAGCCGGGCCCCGTCCTGCTGCCCCGCGTAGCCGCCGAGCCAGGCGGTGACGGAGAACCGCACGGCGCCCCGGTCGACGGCGCGCCGCCCCACGCGCCCGGTGGCGGGCAGCCGCACGTCCTGCACCAGTGCCGTACGGGGCGAGTCGCCGCCCGAGAAGAACCGGCTGCCGCGCGCGGCCGGGCCGGGGTCGGCCGGCGTCGGGTAGCCGCCGCCCACGTCGTAGCCGACGAGGGCGGGCGCCCCCTCGGCTATCCGCCAGCCGGCCACCTCGGTGACCGGCTCCGCCGTGCCGCCGGGCCCCGCCTCGGCATCGCCGTTGACCAGCAGATTCATCCGCGCCTCCCAGAACTGAGGTGACGCGGGTGCGTCACGCGCCAGGCATCTCACCAGCGATGTGTGAACGGCAGTCGGCGTGCGGTGAAACGTCCCGCCGGGGCGTGCCGGGTGACATACCCCACCGGAGGTGTGCCGGCGGTGGCCGGCGCGCCCCCGGTGGGCGGGCGGCTAGAGCCGCGGCGGGCCCTGCTCGACGCGGCGCATGATCGGCGCCAGCCGGTCCACCTCGTCGTCGATCAGGTGGCGCTCGTCCCACCAGGTGGCCCCCGCGTCCCGCAGCGGCCCGATCAGGTCGCGGGCGCCCGCCGGATCGGCCGGGCTGATGCCGCCCACGACGAACTCGAAGGGCTCGCCCCGCCGCTCGTCGCCCCGCTGCCCGCGCACGTACTCCACCAGCTCGCGGTACTCGGCGGCGGCCGGCGCCTGCCCGTGGTCGGCCGAGGTGAACAGGGGCACGGCCCCGTCCCAGTGGGCGGCCCGGCGCATCGGCGCGCGGCGCGGCCAGAAGCCGGCGACCCAGACCGGCACCCGGGGCCGCTGCACCGGGGTGGGCAACAGGGCCACCTCGCGGGCCGTGAAGTGCCGGCCCTGGTGGGTCACGTCCTCGCCCGACCAGAAGCGGGTCACCAGGTCCAGCCCCTCGTCGAGGCGTTCGGCGAGCACCCGGGGGTCGGTGGACTCGCCGAAGCTGCCGTACTCGTCCTCGATCGGCCCGCCGAGACCCACCCCGAGGATCACCCGGCCACCGCTGAGCTGGTCCAACGTGGCGACCTGTCGGGCCAGTTGCTGCGGCCGGCGCCGGGCGACCGGGGTGACCATGGTGCCGAGCCTGATCCGCGAGGTGGCCAGCGCGGCGGCGGTCAGCAGCATCCAGGGGTCACCGAAGGAGCGGCGGTGGTACTTCTCGTGCACCACGTGGTCCCAGACGAACAGGCCGTCCCAGCCGGCCTCCTCCGCCGCCACCGCGACCTGGGCCACCGTACGGACGTCGGCGAAGTCTCCGAAGTTCGGGATGTTGAGGGAGAAGCGCATTCGAGCATGCTGCGTCATCGGACGGTGCGAGACAAGGACGCCCTGCCGCGCGCGAGCGTTCCGCGAGGAGAAGTTCGCGGAATTCTCCCGCTCACCCGGCCCCGCCTATCCCAGGAAAATCCGCAGCCCCAACCATTCGAGGGAGATGCGGGCCGCCGCCCGGGTGGCGCACGCTAAGGCCGGGTTATCCGGCACCACTACGGCCCTTTCAGGACGGCCGCGCTCGGAATGGTGGCGCATGCGGATACGAGGGGCGACCCCGTGTTCGACGGAATGCGCGCGGTGGGTGAGGGGGCGCGGTGCCACCCCGTGCACGCGCGGCAGAGCCTTCGTCGGAAGGGCTGCGACCAGGGAAGACTGACTCTTTGTCGGCCCGGTCGCGAGGCCGCCCGTGTCGCACGGGGGATCGACTGATGCCACGGCGCGGAAGTACAGCAAGGCGCCGTTTGTTCAGCAATGATGGCCCGCTCAGAGAACAATCGGCGTGGAGCGTGATACCTGCCCGTGCGCGAGAACTGAGACGTGAGGAAAGAGGAAAGCTGAATTCTCGCATGGCGCGGAAACCCCTTCCGGGTACCTGCCGTTGCCTCGCTACATTCATCAGCATGAACGCGAGAAGGAAATTCCTCAGCGTCGGCGCGGCGACAGTAGCCGCCCTCGGCGCCACCCTGGTCACGGCTCCCGACGCCTCGGCGCGGAGCATGCGCGGATGCGACTTCCCGCGCGTCTGCTTCTACAAGACCCAGGCGGACTACGACGCTCATCGTCCGACGGCCGCCTACAAGGACGTCACCAGCGGATTCCAGAAGTTGGGCTCCCGAGCCCGCGGTTCCGTCAAAGCCGTCAACAGCCGCAACGACGACGGCGCGATCGTCAAGTTCGCGAACAAGCCTGGCACGGTGTGCGTCCAGGCCGACTCGTGGTGGCATTTCGGCTCGGACGTGGTGACCCACATCCGAATCGTCGACAGCCCCTCCTGTTAGGGCACGGTCTACGGAGCGAGCGGGGCCGGCGTGGCATCCCGGCCCCGCTCGCGCGGTCTCTCCGACCGCGCCCCGCCCGTCGGTGTCCGCGCTCGCCGGCGGAGCGGCCTCAGTCCCAGGTGACGGACCAGACGAGCGCGCCCTCGGGGACGGCGGGCACGTCGCGGTAGGTGTCCACGAGGCCGATCAGGACGTCGGCCTCGAAGCCGTGCACCCACGTCCGGCAGGTGGCCTCGTCGGCCGTGGTGCAGAGGGCGAGCGCCTCGCCGGCCAGTGTCTGCGCCTCCACGGTCTCCGGGTGTGGTTGGACGCGCACCCACGCCACCTCCGGCCGCGCCTCGATCGCCCGCAGCCGCTCGGCCAACTCGGCCAGTGGCGGGCGCCCGTACCCCCACTGGTTGGGGGCGATGGACTCCTCGTCCGTGTTGCCGTCGAAGAACTCGTCCACGGTGAGCAGCGGCATCGGGCCGGCACCGGTTCGTCTGGTCACATCCGCGACGGAGATCATGCAAACGATCATCGCACCCGTGTTCGCACCACCGGGCGGCGCACCCACCGTCTCCCGGGCCCACCTCCACGCGCCGCGTACGGCCGAGGCCACACCCGAAGGTGCCCGTCCCCGGCGCGCGGTGCGCCCGGCTCACGCGTAGTCGTACGTCATGCCGATGCCCAGGGTGCTCTGCGCCGGGAGGAGGCCGGAGCCGACGAGGGTGAGGACCGGCGGCATGAGCAGGTCGGCCAGGCGGGTCAGCTCGTCGGGGGCGAGTGCGTCCCAGGGGGCGGCGGCGAGTTGGTCGGTGAGCTTCTCGACCGAGGTGCGGACCCGCCGCCCCTCGTCGGTGGCCCGGCCGTCGGCGTGCACCAGCCCGCGGTCGGCCAGCCGCGCGCGGGCGGCGGCCCAGTCCGCGTCGGACCACTGCCGGCTGCGGAACAGTTCCTGCGGCGCGGCGCCGACCGCCGCGTGCGAGACCAGGGCCTCGACGGGCCCGATGTGGTGGGCCTGGAGGGCGGCGACATGGCCGTCGCCGCGGTGCTCGCGCAGGAGGGTGGCCGCGTGCCAGAGCACCTCGTGCGGCTGCTCCGGCCAGGGCAGCGCGGCGTTGGCGGCGGCCATGGGCCGGCCCGCGACGCCCGCCACCTCGGCGGCGCGCCGGGCCAGCCCGGCGGCCTCGCGCAGCTCCGGCGACCCGACGTGGTCGCCCAGCAGCCTCCGCAGCGCGCGGTCCACCGCGACGCCGCGCGCCGCGAGCACCCGCTCGGGCGCGGCGACCCGCCAGGCCGGGCTGGTGTGACGCTCCACCATGTCCGGGCTGAGGCTGTAGAAGAGGGAGGTCACCAGCGCGGGTCCGACCGGGCCGAGGGGCGCCGCGCGGTAGGCGAAGTAGCTGGGCCAGCGCTCGTCGGTGGCGTACCCGAGCGCGGCGGCCTCCTCGAACGCCTCCGGCGCGTAGTACAGCGTGGCGTGCACGGGCTCCAGCAACTGCCACATCCGGCGAACGGTGTCGAGGCGGTGCGTCATGGCGCGGCCCTTCCTGTCACGGTCACTCACGGCAAATCTTGCCATTGACTAGATTGCGTCATCGTGGGGATCTAGTCAATGGCAAGATCCGGGTGGGGTGCGGAAGGGGAAGAGCGGCAGTGGCGGGCGTCGGCCCGTCGCGGGCGGCTCGCCTCAGCGACGTGTGGCACGGAGAGCCCGCGTGGCGCGGGCGGTGGGCATGGTGGGGGAGTGCCGCGACGCCTGCCGGCCGCTACAGGTCGGCGATGACGAGGCGGTAGCCGACGTCGAGCGACGCGCGGTCCAGCAGGTCGGCGTGGCGTTCGTGCCACCGGCCGTGGGACAGGTCCTCGGAGAGCCGGGCCAGGCCAGGGCGGGTCACCGCCTCGTCCGTCATGGCGAACATGGACATGCCGGCACGCACCTCCGGGTCGAGGTACGCCTCGGGGCGGCGCCAGTAGGCGGCGCCGAACCCGTCGGTGCAGTCATGCGGAACGGGGACCGTCTCGGTGCGGGCGCCTGGCAGCAGGGCGGTCAGTCGGTCGATCGCGACGGCCCGGGTGTCGTCGAACGCGGCCACCTCCGGCAGGTACTCGTCCAGCAGCCAGAACCCGCGCTGCACGGTCTGGTCCCAGGTGAGGATGACGACGCGCCGTCGGGCGATCCGCAGCAGTTCCCCGATGCCGGCTTCCAGGTCGGTCCAGTGGTGCACCGTCAGGAGGGCCATCACCGCGTCGGCGCTGTCGTCGGCGAGCGGGATCGACTCCGCGGTCGCGCGCAGGGCCCGCGCGGACCCGGCCGGACGCTGGGCGATCATCACCGGACTGGGCTCGACCGCCAGCACGGTGTGCGGCGGTTCGTAGGAGCCGGTGCCGGCGCCGACGTTGATCACTGTCGCGGCGTCGCCGAGCGCCGCGTGGATCTTGGCGGCGATCCGGGGGTCAGGGCGTCGGGTCTGGCGGTAGGTCGCGCCGATGGCGTCATAGGTCGTCACCCCGGAGAGTATGCCGGCTGGCCCGAAGTCAACTGCCGTGTGGGCGGCCCCGTTCACGGCCCCGTACGTCTCCGCGCCACGCCCACCAAGCCCGGTTTCCAGCCCACCCCCGCCGTGGGCTCACGCCGCCGACTCCACGAGTCGTACCCGGCGCTCG
Organism: Streptomyces sp. MGP-BFMKR1; assembly: GCF_057766585.1. NCBI lineage: Bacteria > Bacillati > Actinomycetota > Actinomycetes > Kitasatosporales > Streptomycetaceae > Streptomyces > Streptomyces sp. MGP-BFMKR1. Next base: position 1,684,144 of record NZ_CM173408.1, on the reverse strand, counting down.
ACCCGGGGCGGCAGTCGGCGGCGGTGGGCGAGGGCCGCCGGGAGCCGTCGGGCGGCGCCCCGCAGCGCCGCGCGGGCCTCGGCGTCCCGCAAACTGTCCGCGAGCAGCCGGGCCGTCTGACCGACGGCGTGCCGCAGCGGGCGCCGCATCCACGCCGTGAGCACCACGTTGCGGCGCACCCGGGCCTCGCGTCCGGGCCGGGGGCCGGTGTCCGGGTGGTGCAGGGCGACGACGTCGGGGCAGTGCGCGAGGCCCCACCGGTGCGCGTCGAGGTCGAGCGCGAGCAGCGCCTCCTCCGCGCCGAAGTGCAGTACCGGGTGGAAGCCGCCCACGTCGAGGAACGCGCTGCGGCGCACCACGGCCGCGCAGGCCAGGAAGCCCAGCACGGCGGGGCCCGGCAGGTCCGCGTCCCGGCCGAGCGGCGAGGTGGACAGCGCGTCGTTGATCGGGTCGGGCAGGCCGTCGGCGCCCACCCGCGTGCTGGCGGCGATCAGGGCCAGCCGCGGGTGCGCGTCCAGCAGGTCGGCCGCCCGGCTCAGCGCGCCGGGCTCCCACCACGAGTCGTCGTCGCTGAACGCCACGTACGGGGTGCTCAGCACGGCCGCGCCGTGCGTGCGCCCCACGGCGCCGAGGTTGCGCCCCGGGCTGACGAGGCGCACCTGTGGGAAGCGCCGGCGCACGGCCTCGGCGGTGCCGTCGGTTGACCCGTTGTCCACCACGACCACCGGTGGGCGCTCCGGCAGTCGCGTCAGTCGGTGCAGCGTGTCGAGGACGCGCTCACGGCGGTCGCGGGTGATGACCACGACGCCGACGCGGGGCGGGTGCGCGCTCATGGGACCGCCGGCTCCGCGACCAGCGGGCCGCGTGTCTCCGTGGCGAGGAGCGCGTGCACCGAGGCCAGCACCTCGTCCGGGGTGATGCGCAGCAGCCGCTCGTCCGGCCGCTCGCCGTGCGCGTCGCCGGGCCGGTGCGGGTCAGCCGCCGCGCCGTCGGGGGACGGGTGCCACAGGACGCGGTGCCGGGCGGTACGGGGCGGCCCCCACAGGCCGGGCGACACGGGCCCGAACAGGACGACGGACGGGGTGCCGAGGGCGGTGGCGAGATGGGCCAGGCCCGTGTCGCCGACGACGACCGCCCGGGCGCCGGCCACCAGGGCCGCGAGCCGGTCGAAGGGCACGTCCGCGGCGCCGCCGAACACGGCGTCGGGCGGCAGCCCGGCGCGCTCGGCGACCTCGGCGGCCAGCGGGCCCTCCCCGGCCCCGGCGGTGATCACCAGGCGGTGCCCCGTCGCGCGCAGCGCCGCGGCGACCGCCGCGAACCGCTCCGGCGGCCAGCACCTGGCCGCGGCGTCCGCGCCGGGGTGCAGCACGATGGCGCCGGCGGCCGGGGACAGGCTGGCCGGGGCGGGCAGCCGCAGGTCCGCCGGGTCGGCCGGCAGCCCGTACCAGCTCAGCAGCCGACACCAACGCTCCCGCTCGTGCTCGTCCGCGCGCCACACCGGCCCCGGCAGGTGCGGGGTGTCCGGGTGCGCGTACGCCCACAGTCGGCCCGGGCGCAGCCGGTCGAGCAGCAGGTGGCTGGGCGGGCCGTTGCCGTGCAGGTCGATCGCGACCTCGGGGGGCGGCCCGCTCCAGTCGAGGCGGCGGGGCACGGCCCGGCCGGGCGCGGTGGTGGGCAACAGGTCGTCGACGACGCCGGTGGCGCGGGCGGCGTCGGCCAGCCGGGCGGGCGCGGCGAGCACGATGCGCCGGCCCGGCAGCCCCCGGCGCACCGCCCGCAGCGCGGGCAGCGCGGTCAACAGGTCGCCCAGGCCCAGGGCGCGCAGCACCAACACGCGGCCGGGGCCGGACCCGGTGCCGGACCCGGGGTCGGCCGTGGCGCGCGCGGCGTCCGGTTCGAGCCCCTGGGCGGGGGCCGTGGCGCCGGTGCGCGGCTGCCCGGTCACCGGCGCGGCTCCCCGGCGGCGGCGCGGGCCGCCGAGCGGGCCGCGCGGTCGGCGAGCGAGGTGGTGGAGCGGCCGTCGAGGTAGGGCAGGACCAGCGCCTGGCCGCCCCACTCGCGCAGGGCCGCGGCCTCCGGCAGGGCGTCGACGGAGTAGTCGCCGCCCTTGACCCACAGGTCGGGCCGCAGCTTGCGCAGCAACGGCTCGGGGGTGGTCTCGCCGAACACGGCGACCGCGTCCACGCTGCCCAGACCGGACAGCACCCGCACCCGGTCGGCGACGGGGGTCAGCGGGCGCCCCGGGCCCTTGAGGCGGGCGATGGACTCGTCGGAGTTGACGCACACGATCAGGCAGTCCCCTATCCGGCGCGCGCTCTCCAACAGCCCCACGTGCCCGGCGTGCAGCAGGTCGAAGCAGCCGCCCGTGGCCACCACCGTCCCGCCGGCCGCGCGCACCGACGCGGCCAGCTCGAAGGCGTCCACGGACCGTCGGGCGTCGGTACGGGACGTCGGCGAGACCCCCCACAGGTCGCCCGCGCCCGCCCCGCCGGCGGCGACGAAGGCCGCCGCCTCCGCGACCCCGCGCTGCACGGCCTCCTCCGGCAGCGCGCCGTCGGCCAGCGCGCCGGCGGTGGTCGCGGCGAAGCAGTCGCCGGCGCCGCAGGGGTCGCCCTGGGCGCGGTAGGGCGCGGGCACCAGCATCGGCCGGTCGCTGCTCGCCTCCACCAGCAGCGCCCCACGCTCGCCCAGCGTGACGGCCACGGCCGCCGCCTGCCAGCGGTGCGCCAACCAGGCGCCGCGCGCGGCGTCGGCGCGCACCGAGGTGTCGTCGCGGGGGCACAGCGCGCGGGCCTCCGCCGCGTTGGGCGTGGCCAGCCGGGCCCCCGGCACGGGGGCGCCACCGCGCGGGTGTGGGTCCCACAGCAGCGGTGCCCGCGTGGCGGCCCGCGCCAACTCGGCCCGTACGGCGTCCGCGGCGCCCCGTCCGTAGTCGGCGACCAGCAGCGGCTGGCCGCTGGCCAGCACCGAGCGCACCGCGTCGCCCGGCTCGCCGCAGCGGCCCCCGCCCCGGTCCACGCGCACCAGCGGCCGGCCGGCCGCCCGTACCCGCGTCTTGACGGGCAGGCTGCCGTGCAGCGGGAGTTCGACCAGGCGCACCCGGCCGGCCAGGGCCTCGCGGACCGCCTGGCTCGCCGGGTCCTGGCCGAGCGCGGTGACCAGCGTGACCTCCCGGCCGTCGCGGGCGGCCAGCGCGGCGGCCAGGCCGGCGCCGCCGGGGCGGCTGCGGTCGTCGGTGACGTCCACCACCGGGGCCGGGGCGTCCGGGGCCAGCCGGTGGGCGTCGCCGTCGATGTCCTGGTCGAGCAGGGCGTCACCGACGACGACGAGCGGCGCTCGGGTGCTCACGGGAACCTCCTTCGCACGGTGGGGGCGCCGGCCGACCGGCGGCCCGTGCCGCCACGGCCGGCGGTGGGGCGATGTCCGCGCGGGCCGCCCGCCAGTCGGCCCGCGCCAGGCCGGGTCACAGCGGGCGCTCCCGGCGGGCCCCGGCCGCCTCCAGGGCGGAGCCCGCCGCGCCGGGCGTACGGTGCCGGGCCCGGGCGGCGTCGAAGCTCTCGCACAACAGGTGCACCGCCACCAGGTGGGCCTCCTGGACGGTGGCCGTGCTCTCCGCCTCGACGGCCACCACCTCGTGCGCGGCCCGGGCCAGCGGGTTGGGTGTGGGCCCGGTCAGCGCCCACACCCGCAGCCCGGCGGCCCGGCCGGTCTCGGCGGCGGTCAACAGGTTCTGGCTGCGCCCCGACGTGGACAGCAGCAGCAACACGTCGCCCGGCCGGCCGTGCGCGGCCACCTGGCGGGCGAAGACCTGGTCGAAGCCGTAGTCGTTGCCGATGGCGGTCACGCTGGAGGTGTCGGCGTGCAGCGCGATGGCGGAGTAGGCGGGGCGCTCCTGGCGGTAGCGGCCCACCAGTTCGGCGGTCAGGTGCTGGGCCTGGGCGGCGCTGCCGCCGTTGCCGGCCGCCAGCAGCCGGCCGCCGACGGGCAGCAGCGCGGCGAGTTGGCCGCCCCAGTCGGCGACGTCGTGCAGGCCGCGGCGGCGGAAGCGGAGCAGCGCCTCCTGGAGGGACTGGCAGTGGGCGTGTGCGCTCTCGTGAACGTCGCTGACATCGCTGACATCGCTCATGGTGGGATCGGGCGAGCGCGCGCGGTGCGCGCGGCGGGCCCGCGCCTCCCTTCGCTCTCGGTCTCGGTCGGGCGCCGGACACGCGATCCGGCGGGCGGTCAGGCGGGCGGTCAGGCGACCTTGGGCACGGCCGGACGGCGGGCCAGGGTCTCGCGGTAGACGGCCTCGGTGGCCGCGGCCACCTGGCCCCAGCCGTACCGGGTCAGCACGCGCCGCCGCCCGGCCGCCCCGCAGGCGGCCCGCAGGGACGGGCTGCGCAGCAACTCGGCGACGGCCTGCCCCAGCGCGACCGGGTCGCCCGGTGGCACCAGGCGGCCGGTGCTCGGGTCGGTCACGGTGTCCAGTTGCCCGCCGACGGCGCTGGCGACCACGGGCGTGCCGCACCCCATCGCCTCCAACGGCACGATGCCGAACGGCTCGTACGAGGCAGGGCACAGCACCACGTCGGCCGCCCGCAGCAGCGCCGGCACCTCCGCGCGCGGCAGGCCCCCGACGAAGCGCACCCGGTCGGCGACGCCGGCCGCGCGGGCCAGCGCCCGCAGCCGGCGCACCTCCGGTTCCCGCTCCACCCGCTCGGGCGGCGGCCCGCCGGCGATGACCAACTCGGCGTCGGGCACGTGCGCCAGGGCCGCGATGGAGACGGCGGCGCCCTTGCGCGGCACCAGGCGGCCGATCTGGACCAGCAGGTGCCGGTGGCCGCCGCGTTCGGCGACCGGGCCCCACGGGGTGAAGCGGTCCGGGTCGACGCCGCAGGGCACCACCGTCACCCGGTGCGCGGGCACGCCCATCGCCACCAGTTCGGCGACCTCGTCCCGACAGGTGGCGATGACCCGGTCGCAGCCCTCGCCCAGCTCCGTCTCACAGGCGACGCGCTCGGCCGGGCTGGTGTCGCACTCGCGCTGATGGCGGCGCTTGACGGTGCCCAGCGCGTGGTACGTGTGGGCCAGCGGCAGGTCAAGATCGCGGCAGGCGGCCAGGGCGGCGAGGCCCGACATCCAGAAGTGGGAGTGCACCACGTCCGGGGGCTGCCGCTGCCAGTCGCGGGCCAGGAAGCGGCCGAACTCGTCCATGTACGGAAGGAGTTCGTCCTTCGGGAGCTGCCGGTCCGGCCCGGCCGGCACGTGCCGTACCTCCACGCCGGGCCGCAGGAGCACGCGGCTGGGCAGGTCGACCGCGTCCTTGCGGGTGTAGACGGTCACCCGGTGGCCCCGGTGGGCGAGCGCCCCGGCCAACTGGGCAACGTGGACGTTCTGCCCGCCCGCGTCCACGCCGCCCAGGACCGCGAGCGGGCTCGCGTGCTCGGAGACGAGTGCGATGGACAGTCCACGGGCTTGCTCGACGGCGTTCATCGGGCCACCACCTCCGCTATCAGTTGCTCCCAGTCGTAGAGGAAGCGCTTGAGTCCGTACCGGGCGAGCGCGGCCTGTCGGGCGCGCGCGCCGTCCTCGGCCGCGGCGGCCGGGTCGGCGAGGTAGCCGCGGGCCGCTTCGGCCAGTTCCTCGGGCCGGGTGGACAGCGTCCCGGCGCCCGGCGGCACCGCCCGCACCGCCTCGGTGGTGGCCAGCGCCACCACCGGCATGCCCAGGTGCATGGCCTCCAGGAGGGACAGGCCGAGCGAGGTCCAGCGCACCGGGTGCAGGTACAGGCGGCAGGCGGCCATCGCGTCGTGCAACGACTCCTGCGGGAGGTCGGCCGCGCGGCAGCGGTCGGCGGGCAGCCCGAGGTGGTCGGCGAGCCCCTCGGTGCCCATCCCGAACACGCTCAGCGGGGCGGCCCGGGACAGGGCGGGAAGCAGGTCGGTGCCGGTGGTGCGACCGCGTCGGACGGGCTCGTTGACGACGACGGCGGCCCGTTCGACGTGGCCGCTGTAGCGGTGGCCGGGGTCGACGATCCCGTGCTCGATGACGGTGGTGGGCGTCGCCCCGTTGTCCCAGAACAGCCGGTTGAAGTGGGTGACGTGCACCAGCGTCAGGTCGTCCCGGTCGGCGCACGGGTGCCGGGTGTCCGGCACGGTGCCGTGCGGCGCGTTGTGCTCCAGGTAGACGGCCGGGATGTCGCGGCCGGGCCGGCGCCCGCCGAGCCACCGCTCGGCCAGCGCCTCCTCGTGCGGACGCTGGAGGACCACCAGGTCGACGGGGTCGTCCCGCAGTTGCGCCGGGGTGCGCTCGCGCACCGACTCCGGCCAGCGGAAGGTGCGCGCCCGCCCCAGCCCGTCGGGCCCGCGGTCCTCGGTCACGGGGACCAGGTACGTGTGCGGGCCCTGCACGAAGGCGGTGGTCCACGAGCCGTGCACGTGCCACAGCAGGATGTTCATACGGTCGCCCCTCGGTCGGGTTCGGTGGCGAGTCGGTCCGCCGGCGCCCCGCCGCTGACCAGCGCGTCGACGGCGGAGACCACGGCGGCGTCGGGCACCCCGTTCAGGCACGGGTGGCCGGGCACCGGGCAGCGGCGCGCCCGGGTGTCGGCGCACGGCGCGTCCTGCTGCCCCAGCAGCACGTGCGGCACCCCGTACGGCCGCCACAGCCGGGCCGGCACCACCGGCGCGAACAGGCAACCGACGGGCGTGCCGACGGCGGCGGCCAGGTGCGCGGGCCCGGTGTTGCCGACGACGGCGGCCCGCGCCCCGGCCAGCACGCCGGCCAGTTGGCGCAGGTCCGTCGCGCCGCCGAGGTCCAGCGAGTGGTCCCCGGCGACCCGGGCGGTCAGCGCCCGCTCACCGGGGCCGCCGGTGACCACCAGGCGGTGCCCGGCAGCGGCCAGCGCGGCGGCGACCCGGGCCGCCCGTTCGGGGGAGAGCGCGCGGGCGGGCACGGCGGCGCCGGGGTGGAAGACGACGTACGGCTCGGTGCCGGTCAGCTCCGTCGTCGAGGGCGGCGTCAGCACGCGCAGCCGGCCGTCGTCGCCGGGCGGCAGCGCGAACCCCGCCGCCCGGGCCAGGTCGAGCCCGGCCTCGGCCTCGTGCCGGTGCGGCGCCCGCTGGTGGCGCAGGTCGAGCAGCGAGCCGGGGTAGTCCACGCTGTCCGCCGCGATCCAGTCCACCCCGGCCAGCTTGAGCAACAGCGCGGCCGGCAGCGGGCTCTGGTGGAACGAGACGAGGACCAGCGCCCGGTCGAAGCGGCCCGCGGCCACCGCGTCCACCAGCGCGGCGGTCTGCCGCGCGGACACCGGCGCGGGGTCGAGGCCCACCCACGGCGCCTCGTGCACCAGCACCTCGTCCACGCCGGGAAGCAGGCGCGCGGCCCGCTCGCCGAGCGGACCGCACAGCAGCGCGGTGTACGAGGAGCCGGCCGCGGCGGCCCGCACGGCGGGCCCGGCCAACAGCACGTCGCCGGCGCTGTCCAGGCGGACGACGAGAGTGCGGGGCAGATCGCTCATGCGGCGCCTCCCGCCGGTCGCGCCGGGGCGGTCAGCAGCCGCACGGCCGCCAGCAGGTCGCTCGCCCGCTCGTCGGCCGCCGCCGTCTCGGCGGGCAGGGTGACCGGGGTGGGCACCAGCACGCCGCGCGCGCCCGCGGCGCGGGCCGCCGCCATGTCGGCGCCGATGTCGCCGATGATCGCGCAGCGGGCGGGGTCGGCGCCCAGCCGCTCGCAGGCGGCGAACACCAGGCCGGGGGCGGGCTTGCGGCAGCCGCAGCCGTCGTCGGGCCCGTGCGGGCACACCGCCCACACGTCGAACGGGCCGAGCAGCCGCTCCACCCGCCGGTGTACGGCGCTCACCTGCTCGCGCGTCAGCAGCCCCCGCGCGACGCCCGACTGGTTGCTGACCACCCCCACCGGGATGCCCAGCGCGCGCACGGCCTCCACCGCGGCCCCGGCCGTCGGCAGCGGGCGCACCCGCTCCGGGTCGCCGTTGTACGGCACGTCGACGACCAGCGTCCCGTCCCGGTCGAAGAGCACCGCCTGTGGGAGCCCGGCGTCGTCCGCGTCGCGCGGTACGCGGGTGGGCGGCACGCCGGCGCGCGGGGTGACCCACGGCCCGTCGGGGGCGCCTCCGGGGGCGCCCTCGGCGGGCGAGGGGACGAGCGGCGGGTGGGAGTCGCTGGTGTGGATGCCCATCGGCTACACCCGCTCGGCGCGCGGCCGGGCCGGCTGGCGCGCGGCGGTGGGCGGGCTCCCGGGCGGCAGTGGGCGCGCCGCGCGGTGGCGCACGAGGCCGCGCAGCCAGTGGTAGCTGGCCAGCGGCGGGATCAGCAGGCTGGTCAGCGCCATCGTGGCGACCTCGTCCCCGGTGCGCGGCCCGGGCGCGATGCGGGCCCAGGCGAACTCGGCGGTGCCAAGGCCCCACAGCGCGCCCCACCCGGCGGCGGCCCGACGGCGGCCGGCCAGCGCGCAGGCCGCCGAGGCCAGCGCGGCGCCGGTCACCGCCAGGTGCGCGGGGCGCCTGCCGCGCGGCGCGTCGGCCCGCCGCCACCAGGAGCGGCCGTGCAGCCGCGTCATGAGCACGTCGTCGGCGTTGCCGGCCTGCGCGCGCAGCGACACCAGGCGGTCGGCGGGCCGCACCGGATGGGTGGTCGTCCGACGGCCGGTCGCGATCCGCCAGCCGGCCGAGACCATCCGCAGCGCCAGGTCGGCGTCCTCGCGGAAGGCGCGCCGGAACCGCTCGTCGAAGCCGTCCACGGCCTTCAGCGCGGCGGTGCGGCAGGCCATGTCGGCGGTGATCCAACGCGCCGTGGCCAGGCCCGCGGTGCCGCGTTCCCAGTCCGTCGGCCGGCGGTCGGCGGGCAGCGGCACGGCGATCCGGGCGGTGACGGCGGCCGTGTCGGGCGTCGCGGCGGCCAGGTCGGCGGCGAGCGCGGTGGCCCAGCCGGGGGAGGGGATGACGTCGTCGTCGAGGAAGACCACCCACGGCTCGCGGGCGGCGCGCCAGCCGATGTTGCGCGCCGCGGCGGGCCCGCCCGCGCAGCCGAACGCGATCTCGACCCGGTCGCGCAGCACGTCGGGCACCGCGACCGGCAGCGCCGTGCACAGCTCCGGCGGCCGGTCGTCGACCAGCACGATCCGGCTCGGCCCGGGTTCGCCCGCGTCGGCCAGCGCCCGCAGGCAGGCGCTCAGGCTGGGCCGGCCCAGCGTCGGGATGACGACCGCGTACGGCGGCGTCGCGTCGGCGCCGCTCATCGGCTGCCTCCCTGGTGGTCGGGGGTGGGATAGCGGGCGGGCCCGTGGGCGGCCCAGTCGGGCGGCGCGGCGTCGTCGGCCAGCGCCGCGGCGTCGTCGGCGCCGGCGGTCGGCTCGTAGGAGCCCTGGCGGTACGAGCTCTGCCCGGCCGAGGCCGCCGCCTCGTCGCGGCGCGTGGCGAAGAAGTCCGCGCGGCGCACCACGAACGGCCCGATGGCCAGCAGGTCGACGGGCGCGGAGCCGAAGCACTCCAGCGCGTCGCGCGGGTCGTCGACCATGGGCCGGCCGGCCGTGTTGAGGCTGGTGTTGACGACCACGGGCAGGTCCGTTCGCCGTTCGAAGGCGGCCAGCATCCGGGCCACCAGCGGCTCGGTGGTCGCGTCGACGGTCTGGATGCGGGCGGTGCCGTCCACGTGCACCACGGCCGGGATCCGCTCGCGCCACTCCGGCGCCACGTCGTGCACGAAGAGCATGTACGGGCTGGGCAGCGGCCCGTCGAAGAGGTCGGGCGCCCGCTCGGCGAGCACCATCGGCGCCACCGGCCTGAACTGCTCGCGCCCCTTCACGTCGTTGAGCCGCTCCAGGTTCCCGGCGTGTCCCGGGTGGGCCAGCAGCGAGCGGTGTCCGAGCGCCCGCGGCCCGTACTCGGAACGCCCCTGGAACCAGGCCACGATGGCGTTGTCGGCCAACGCCTCGGCGACCGTCTCCGCGACGTCGTCGGGGCGTTCGTAGGGCACGGCCGCCGTCTTGAGCCGGGCCTCCAGTTCGGCGTCCGACCAGCCGCGGCCCAGCGCGGCGCCGGGCATCGGGTCCGGCGCGGTGCCCCGTTCGGCGCTGAGCAGCAGCGCGCCGCCCAGCGCGGTGCCCGCGTCGCCGGCGGCCGGCTGCACCCACACCGCGCCGAACGGGCCCTCGCGGGCGATCCGGGAGTTGGCGACGCAGTTCAGGGCCACGCCGCCGGCCAGCGTCAACACCTCGTCGTGGGTGTGCCCGTGCAGCCAGCGCGCGAGGTCGAGCAGCGTCTCCTCCAGGCACGCCTGGGCGCTGGCGGCCACGTCGGCGTGGTCCTGGGTCCACGCCTCGTCCGGCCGGCGCGGCGGGCACAGCTCGGGCCAGGGCACGCCCGCCGCGCGGAACCCGCCGTCCCCGGTGGCGTGCACGTACCGGCGCAGCTCGCCGAGCATGCGCGGGCGGCCGTGCGAGGCGAGCGCCATCACCTTGAACTCGTCCGACGAGCGTAGGAACCCCAGGTGCTCGGTCAGTTCCTCGTAGACCAGGCCCAGCGAGTGCGGCAACTCCTGCCCGTACAGCGGTTCCAGGTGCGCGCCGACGCGGCGGGCCGCCAGGTGCGAGGTGCGCTCGCCACGGCCGTCGAGCACGAGCACGGAGGAGGAGTCGGCGCCCGGGGCGCCGAAGGCGCTGGAGGCGGCGTGCGCCATGTGGTGCGGGACGAAGCGCACGATGTCCGGGTCGAGCCCGGGCAGCACGGTGTGCAGGAAGCCGGGCGCCTCCCGCGCGTAGGCGAGCCGCAGGTGGTCCCACGGGTCGTCGAGGCCCATGGTGTCGGCGGGGCGGGCCAGGGTGGGGTCGAAGGAGTACGCGACCGCGTCCAGGTCCTGGGGCCGCAGCCCGGCCTGGGCCAGGCACCACCGCGCGGCGTGCTCGGGCATCTCCCAGGCCGCGAACGGCACGGGGCGCTTGCCGTGCTTGCGGCGCGAGAAGCGTTCCTCCTCGGCCGCGGCGACGGTGTGACCGTCGATGACGAGGGCTGCTGCGGGGTCGTGGAAGAGGGCGTTGATTCCCAGAACGCGCATAGGACCGGGGGCCTTTCGGCGAATGCGACGGTGTCGTCGGGTCGGCGGGGGCAACGGCCGGGGCGGCGGCCGGCGGGCGGGTCAGGCGGCGAGTCGCTGACGGAACCAGCCGATGGTGCGGCGCAAACCCTCGTGCGCGGTGACGCGCGGCTCCCACTGGAGCTTGCCGCGGGCCAACGTGATGTCCGGGCAGCGCACCGCCGGGTCGTCGGTGGGCCGTTCGATGAACCGGACGGTGGACCGGGATCCGGTCAACTCCACGACGAGGTGGGCGAGTTCGAGCATGGTGATCTCGACCGGGTTGCCGAGGTTGACCGGGCCGCGCAGGTCGGACGCGGCGGCGGCGAGGATGCCGCGCACGGTGTCGTCCACGTAGCACAGCGAACGCGTCTGCCGGCCGTCCCCGGTGACCGTGAGCGGCTCGCCGGCCAGCGCCTGCCGGATGAAGGTGGGCACGGCGCGGCCGTCGTACCCGCGCATGCGCGGGCCGTAGGTGTTGAACAGCCGCACGATGCCGGTGTCGACGCCGTTCGCCCCCGCCTCCGCGGTGGTCAGCGCCTCACCGAAGCGCTTGGCCTCGTCGTACACGCTGCGCGGGCCCACCGGGTTGACGTTGCCCCAGTAGTCCTCGCTCTGCGGGTGGCGCTGCGGGTCCCCGTAGACCTCCGAGGTGGAGGCCAGCACGAAGCGCGCCTGGTGGTCGCGGGCCAGGGCGAGCGCGTTGCGCGTGCCCAGGCTGCCGGTCTCCAGCGTGTGCACGGGCAGCCGCAGGTAGTCAGCGGGGGAGGCGGGGGAGGCGAAGTGCAGGACGAGGTCCACCGGACGGTCGACCTCCAACGGCCGGCAGGCGTTGGCGCGTTGGAAGCTGAACCGCTGGCTGCCGAGGAAGGGCGCTATGTTCTGCTGCGCCCCGGTGCTGAGGTCGTCGATGCAGGTGACGTCCGTCCCCTGGTCGAGGAGCGCGGCGCACAGGTGAGAGCCGACGAAGCCGGCGCCTCCGGTGACGACGGCGTGGCGCCAGCGAGGTGCGGCAGAGGTGTTCATGTGCCCTCCTTCGGTGCCGGGCGGGTTGGCCGGTCGCGGGGGTGACGGCCGGCCCGGGCGTGGTGCTCGTGCGTGCTGCCGGTGTCTTCGTCGAAACGAAATACCCCAACAAATGGGCTTAAACAGCTTTCAGACTGACATGAGTGTCTGTGTCCCGCGACACTGCCGGAGCGTTCCGCCCCGACCGGACGGCGCGCGGCGGGCCGTGTCGGCGGCGCGCGGAGCCGGGGCGGCGGTCGGCCGGCGCTCAGGAAGGCGGCGGGCCGAGCGGCCGGACGCTGAGCGCCTCCGCTACTCCGATCAGGTTCGCGGCCATGGCCTTGCCGGTCGACCGCGCCCAGTCGTGCCCACGCTCGTCGTCCAGGAAGTCGGGCCCGGGCCCGGGCCCCAGGTGCCAGTACGTCCACGACTGGCCGGGCACCGTGAACCCGATGTCCACCAGCGCCCCGCTGATCTCACTGATCACGTGGTGCGCGCCGTCCTCGTTGCCCGTCACCACGACGCCCGCGACCCGGTTGAACGCCACCGGCCGGCCGGCGTCGTCGGTCTCGCTGAGCATCGAGTCCATCCGCTCCAGGACCCGCTGGGCCACCGACGAGGGCCGCCCGAGCCAGGTGGGCGACGCGATGATGAGGATCTCCGACGCGAGGATCTGCTCGTGCACGGTCGGCCACTGGTCGTCGCCGCCCATGTCCCGCTCGACGCCGGGGGTGAGCTGGAGGTCGACCGCCCGTACGACATCGGACGGCACCCCCCGACGGGCGCACTCCGCCACCACCACGGCGGCCAGCGCCTCGGTGTTGGAGGGGGCGGGGGTCGGCTTGAGGGTGCAGTTGATCACGAGTGCCTTCATGTCTGCCGGAGTACCCGCCCCACACGGTTCACGCGGGCCAAGCGGGTGAGTCGCGAAGCGTCGCGCGGGGGTAGCGGTGCGTAGGCGGCGGCGCGCCGGCCCCAGGGCGTCCGTACGTACGCCCGTACGCGCCCGTACGCACGGCGCCGCGCCAGGTGCCGTGAACCGCGTGCCGAGGGTCGTACGGCCGGTCGGGAGCGCCCCGTACGGGCGGCCGGAAGGGCTCCGACGGACCTTGTGACCAAGGGCACGTAGGCGTTCAGTCCATGGGAACGCAGGGGAACTTCCCTTCTCACCTGCGAGAGAGAGGCCCGGGTCACAGCGGCGGGCCGCCGTCGTCTGTGACAGTGGTGCCTTGGCTGGGCGCGGTGAATCGATCGATCCCGCCCCACGCGCAGCGGCGGCCCGACCGTGGCCACGACCGCACGGCGCGGGCCAGCCTCCCTCACCCGAGTCCGTTCTCCGAGCCTGCTGGGCTCTTCACGAAACGTGCCGAAGTGCCCCTTTCTGTCTCCACCCTCGCCCGCGTGCCCGCGCCCGCCCCGGCGCCCGACGCGAGCCTTGACGTCCCCCGCGAGACGGCCCACGCCGTAGCCGACCCCGACGCCGCGCCCGCCTTCGCGGACACCCCCTCCCGCACGGAGCGGGCCCGCGCCCGCCTCGGGCGCAGGGGCGCGCCGGGCCGCGCCAACGAGGGCACCACGCGTGAGCGCTCGCCCTGGCGCTGCCTGCGCTACCCGAGCATGCGTTGGTGGTCGCTGGCGAACCTGGTGTCCAACGCGGGCACCTGGATGCAGCTCACCGTGCAGAACCTGCTCGTGCTCCAGGTCACCGGTTCCGCCGCGGCGACCGGTCTCTCGCTCTCCGCGCAGGCCGGGCCCGGGCTGCTGCTCGGCGTGTTCGGCGGCGCGGCCGTCGACCGCTGGCCCCGGAAGCTGACCGCCGCCGTCAGCCAGGCCGTGCTGGGCGCCGTGGCCTTCACCACCGCCGTACTGGTCGCCTTCGACCAGCTCAACCTGGGGCTGCTGATGGCGCTCGCGGTCGTCACCGGCCTCGTCGCCACGATCGACGGCCCGGCGACCGCCCTGCTCGGCAACGACCTCGTCCCGCGCGAGGACGTGCCGTCCGCCATCGCCCTCGGTTCGGTCGTGCACAGCGTCGGCCGCCTCGCCGGCACGGCGGCGGCCGGCGTGGCCATCGGGGTGTTCGGCACCGCCGCGGCCTACGTCACCAACGGGCTGTCGTTCCTCTTCGTCGCCGCCGTCATCCCCTTCCTGCGCTTCGCGCCGCCCGAGCCCGCCGAGCCGGACACCGCCACCACCCGGACGGCGTCCGCCGACCAGGCCGCCAGGGAGAGCGCCGCCGCGCGGATGACCGCCCGCGAGGGGCTGGCCTTCTTCCTCCGCAGGCCGCGCCTGGTGGCGCTGGCCGTCATCACCGGCCTCGGCGCGATCTTCGGCCGCAACTACGGGCTGACGCTCGCGGTGCTGGTCACCGGCGCGCTGCACGGCAGCGCCGCCGACTTCGGCACGGTCTCCACGGTGCTGGCCGCGGGCGGCATCGCCGGCGCCGTGCTCGCCGGCCGCATGCGGAACCCCTCCGTACGGCTGGTCGGCACCCTGACGGCCGCCGGCGCGCTGCTCCAGATCGCCGCCGGGTTCTCCCCCTCGCTGTTCCTGCTGCTCCTGCTGGTGCTGCCGATGGCCATGGTGGAGTCCGTCTCCGACACGGCGGGGACCACCGTCCTGCAGACCGACCCGCCGTCGTACATGCGGGGCCGGGTACTCGGCGTGTGGCGCAGCGCCAGCACCGGCTGGGGCCTGGTCGGCCCGCCGCTGCTCGGCCTGCTGATGGAGTTCGCCGGGGCCCGGGGCGCCCTGATCGTCGGCGGACTGCTCGTCGCCGGCGCCGTGGGCGCGGGCACCCTGCTCCGCTCCCGCCTGCTGACGACCTGGGAGGTCGGCCGGCTCGCGCCGCGCCCGTCCGTCAGCACCCAGGCCGCCCTGGGCCAGGCCGCCTGAGCGCGGACCGCGCGGGCCCCGGGCCCGCGTAGCGACGCTGGGCCCGAGCCGTGGCGGATCCGAGCCGCCGTGGCGGGCCCGCGCCGTCGCGGGCGGGAGACCCCGCCCGCCACGCCTGGCCGCCGCGCCCGGCCACCCGTCACCCCGCACCGGGAGCGAGGTGGCGCAGCAGGTCGGCGAGGAGGCCCGGGCCCGTGGGTGCGCCGGCGGAGTCGGCGAGCTCGCGGGCCCGGGCGCGCCCGGCCGGACTCAGGCACCAGTCCAGCGCCTGGTCGAGTTCGGCCGCCGTCGCCCGCTCGGCCGGCAGCACCATCGGCCAGCCGAGCGCGGCGGCCTGGGCGCTGACCTTCGCGCCCCCCGCCACCGGATCGACGGCCAGCACCGGCGTCCCGGCCCGCAGCCCCAGCACCAGCCCGTGCAGCCGGGTGGTCACCACGGCGTCCAACCGGGCGAAGACCGCGTGCACCTGGTCCGGGCTGGCCGGCAGCCGCCAGTCCTGGGCGTCGAGCCGGGTGTCGAGCGGCAGCCGGGCGGCGTCGAGCCCGCCGGCCCACGCCTCGATGGCCCGCGCCACCTCGCCGTGGCGCCGGCGCGCGCCGTACTCGTGCTGGCCCTCGGTCACCACCACGCCGACCACCGGCACCGCCCGTGGCGGCGGCGCGTGCCGGCTCAGGTCCGGCGCGCCCGTCGCCGCCGCCGCCTCATCGCGCGCCAGCACCACGTCGAACCCGGTGACCGCCGGGTCGGCCGGGTCCACCACGGAGACGCCGACGGCGATGCGCCGGCAGTCGGCGAAGCGACGGTGCAGTTCGAGCAGTGGCGCCGGGACGCCGTCGACCGCGGGCCGCCGCGAGTGCAGCGGCCCGCACGCGAAGACCAGGTGCGTGTACGCGGCCGGATCCACGTTTTCCAGGTGCAGCCCCGCCGGCCGGAAGGTGGGGGACCAGGCGGTGTCGTACGGGATGGACGCCCCGCGCAGCGCGTCGCGCACCACGTCGGCGACGAGCAGGTCACCCGCGGTGACCTCGCCGTGCAGAAAGCTGAACCAGCCGGTCAGCAGGGTGCGGGGCACGGATCAACTCCTTGGGGCCGGCACCGGCCGTCGTCGGTGCGCTGCGGGGACCCGCCGGTCAGCCGACGTAGCGGCGGGCCGACGACGCGTTCTGCGGCGCCTCCAGGAGGGCCAGGCGGCGCTCCACCGCCGCCGGCAGCGGCCGGCGCTCGCGGACCACCCAGGGCAGCCCGGCCAGCGCCTCGCCCACGGCGCGCACGGAGGTCGCGTCGCGCGGCACCGTCGCCGCGAGGTGGGCGGTACGGCGCAGCGCGGCCGGCGCCGAGCGGCGCAGCCAGGCGAACCACAGGGTGTTCCTGATCCCGTGGCGGCGGCGCAGCCGCGCGTCGCGGCTCGCGGACGGCCGGTGGTGGATCGTCAGCTCCCGCGCGTAGGCGAGCCACCAGCCACGGGCGGCGAGGTCGGCGGCGAGCAACTCCTCCTCGCCGCCGAGCCACAGCCGCGGCGAGAAGCCGCCCGCCGCGCGGAAGGCGTCGGCGCGCAGGACGGTGGCGGCGGCCAGGAACGACCCCAGCGCCGGGCCGGGCAGCCAGTCCGGGCCCTCCAGCGGCGAGTCGCGCAGCTCGGCGACGATGGGGTCCTCGAACGGTTCCCCCGCCGGCTCGCCCCCGTCGGTCAGCGGCGGGTGGACGAGGATGCGCGCGGTGACGGAGGCCAGCCGTGGGTGGGCGTCGAGCAGGTCGGCCGCGGCGGTCAGGGAGCCCGGCTCCCACCACGAGTCGTCGTCGCAGAAGGCGATGTAGTCCGTGTCGACCAGGCGCGCGGCCAGGTTCCGGCCGACCGCCCCCAGGTTCCGACCGGGCTCCACCAGCCGCACCGACGGCCGGTGGGCCCGCACGGCGGCGGCCGTGCCGTCCGTCGAGGCGTTGTCGACCACGATCACCGGTGGCCGCTCCGGCAGCGCGGTGAGCCGCTCCAGGGTGTGCAGGAGTTCGGCGCGACGGTTGTGGGTGATCACCACGACGGTGATCCGGTGCTCGCTCATGCGCGGTCCTCGGGGATCGACGGACTCGGTTCGGGGCCGGCGCGGGGCGCCGGGCGCGGGCCGGGCCCGCGCACCGGCACGGGCACGGAGCGGGCGGCGACCGCCCGTGGGCCGGGAGCGACACGGGCGGTCGCGGGGCCCGCGCGGCGGTGTCACTGGAGCCAGATGCGGGCGACGAAGTACACCAGCGCGACCAACACCAGCACCCCGATGAGGAACACCGGGGCCTTCGCCCATCCGGTCGTCGGGTTGTGCGTCTCCTCGGGCCCGGCGTCGGGCGTGCTGCCCTCGGCGGGCGGCGTCTCGCCGGGGGGCACCGACCCACCGGGTTCGAGACCCGGCGTCGTCCGCGGGTCCGGATCGGGATTCTTGTCGTCCATGCCTCTACGAGTAGACGCACCCGGGGGTTTTCACACCTGCGGGCTCTCCTTCCCGTCGGCGGCGGGCCCCGCGGGGCGAGCAGCACGCGGCACCGCATGACGCCCATGACGGTCGCCGAGCCCGTTGCGGCCATTGCGACCGAAAAGGCCCTCCACCCCGGTACGGGGCCAACGCCCCATCCTGGCCACCGGGGCGAGCACGACGCGGCGCGCAGGGGTGGCCGTACAACGCGGCGATCTGTCCGGCGGCCGACGCCTCGCGCGTCACCCGCTCGTCGCCGACCACCCGGGCGAGCAACTCGACGGACTCGGCGGAGGAGAAGGGCACGAGTGGCAGCGGTCGCCTGCCTCGTCACGAGCCCCACCCTGCTGACGCGGGCGGTGCTGCCGGCCGTGCGGGAGCGTGGGGGCGGCCGTGTCATCCGGATCGGCTCGGACGCCCCGCGAGGTGTTCCCTACCTCGCCGCGAAGGCGGCCCAGCACAGCCTGACCGAGTGCTGGGCCCGCGCCCTGGGCCCCTACGGCGTCACGGTGAACACCGTCGCCTCGGGCTGGGTCCCGGCCGACCGTGGGTGGGTGGCGAACGGGCCCGTACTCACCAAGGCGCGAGGTGAGTACGGGCCCGTTCAGGAGCCGGTCCGCGTGAAGCGGTCAGACGGTGGTCTTCGCCGACTCCTGGCTCTCGTCACCCCCGGCCTCGGTGGCCTGGCCCGCCTTCCGGACGCGGACGTACTCCAGGAAGCTGTTGAGTTCGCGCTTGACGGTGGGGGCGAGGAGGTAGAGGCCGATGATGTTGATGACCGCGAGCGAGAACAGGATCGCGTCGGCCAGGTCGATCAGGGTCTGCAGCGTCAGCAGTGAGCCCGCGACGGTGAAGACGGCGTAGATGACCTTGTAGGTCACCTCGCTGGTCCGGCTGCGGCCGAAGAGGTGCGTCCACGCCTTGAGGCCGTAGTAACCCCAGGTCAGCACCGTGGACAAGGCGAACAGCAACACCGCGACGGTGAGGACGTGCGGGAACCAGGGCAGGACCGTCTCGAAGGCGTCGGAGGTGATCGTGACGCCGCCGATCTCCTCGCCCGCGCGGGCCTCGCCCCAACTGTCGGGGTTGGCGATGACGATGGTCAGGGCGGTCATCGTGCAGACGACGACGGTGTCGATGAAGGGCTCCAGCAGCGCGACCAGGCCCTCGCTCGCGGGGTGCTTGGTCTTGACCGCGGAGTGGGCGATCGGGGCGGAGCCGAGGCCGGCCTCGTTGGAGAAGGCGGCCCGCTTGAAGCCGATGATCAGCGCGCCGAGCACACCGCCGGCCACGCCTTCGGGGGCGAACGCGCCCTCGAAGATGGTGACGACGGCGTCCGGGACGGCGGTGACGTTGACCAGGATCACGACCAGGCACGCGACGATGTAGACGCCCGCCATCGCCGGCACGAGTCTGCTGGTGACGTTGGCGATGGAGCGGATGCCGCCGAGGAGCACGATGCCGACGAGCGTGGCGACCAGGACGCCGAAGAACAGTGCGCCGCCGGAGGAGCCGAGCGCGCCGTCCTCGCCGCCGGCGACCGAGACCAACTGCGCGTACGACTGGTTGACCTGGAAGAGGTTCCCGCCGAAGAGGCCGAAGAACAGGATCATGAAGGAGGCGAGGACCGCGAGGACCTTGCCGAGCGTCTTGCCGTTCTTGCCGAAGCGCTCGGCGAGCCCCTTGGGGAGGTAGTGCATCGGGCCGCCGGAGACGGTGCCGTCGGCGTGCACCTCGCGGTACTTCACGCCGAGGGTGACCTCGACGAACTTGGTGGCCATGCCGAGCAGGCCGCACAGGATCATCCAGAAGGTGGCACCGGGGCCGCCGATGGAGACGGCGACGGCCACGCCCGCGATGTTGCCGAGGCCGACCGTGCCGGACACCGCGGCGGTCAGCGCCTGGAAGTGGTTGACCTCGCCGGCCGACCCCTCCTCGTCGTACTTGCCCCGCACGATGTCGACGGCGAGCTTGAACTTGCGTACTTGGACGAGTCCGAACCAGCCGGTGAATATCAAACCGGCGACGACGAGCCAGGCGACGATGAGAGGCAGGTCGGTGTCGCCGACGGGGACGGTGTAGAAGACCACCTCCCCCAGCCACTCGGCTATGGGCTCGAAGAAACCGCTGACGGCATCGTCCACGGACTGGGTGACGGAGTCGAGTGACACGTGACTACCTCGATGACGCGGGGGGACGGCTGGCAAGGGCGTCTCGCCGAGGCGAGCGGGTTGAGGAGCGAACACCGTTGTCCGGCGAAGAAACCGACGAGACCGTTCCGTTTCGGAGCGTGATCGTGCCGGCGGTCTCGTTCAGGGGATGGCGACCCTCCGCAGAGTGGCTGGAAGCCCAGTTACCTGCGGAGTTGCGTTGTTCTACCACGGCCGTCAGAAATACACGAGTGATGTAGATCACATCACCATATGTGGTCAGGAGAAACCCCAAGAGGCGATGCCGGACTGTTATCGGTTCCGCGGTATACGTGGCATAGCCACTTATGTCGGGCGTGGTCGGCGGGCGCAGAGCGCCGCACGCGCCCGAGGGTCCGGCGGGGACGGACGGTACGAGGCCAGGCGCTTTCCGTCACGGCGCATGGCTGGGACGCCACGCGTGCGGACGCGGTGGTGCCGTGCCGCCGCGCCGACGTGCGGGCGCGGAGGGTCGGGTCGTCTCCCGCCGAACCCGTCTCGGGCGCGTCCGCGCGGTACCGCCAGGCCCCCGGCGCGCCTTCGCCCGCCCCGGGGCTCGGCACCGGCGGCCACCGCCGCCCGTCCACCTCGACCAGCGCCCCCGGCGCGCGGGCCCTCCGGTGGCATGAGGCCCGCCTCAGGACGAGAGGGTGCCCCCACGGGCCGGGACCGTCACAGCCAGTCCCGCCGCTTGAACACGACGTACAAGCTCACGCACACCACACCCATCAGCACCACCGCGAACGGATACCCGCCCACCCAGTGCAGCTCCGGCATGTGGTCGAAGTTCATGCCGTAGATCGTGCCGACCAGCGTGGGGGCGAACAGGATGGCCGCCCAGGAGGAGATCTTCTTGATCTCCTCGTTCTGCTCGAAGCCCGCCTCGGCCAGGGCACGCATCTCCGCGTTCTGTTGCTGGGTGACCAGCGTCGCGTTGACGGCCAGGATGTCGGTGAGTGCCGAGCGGAAGCCGTCCACGCGTTCGCTGGTGTGCGTGACGTGGTCGGCGACGTCCCGCAGGTAGCGCTGGAGTTCCTCGTCCGTGCGGTACTTGTCGAAGCCGGCCATCAGCGCCTGCAACATGCCCACCAGCGGGCTGGCCGCTCGCTGGAACTCCACCATCTCGCGGGAGAGTTCGTAGATGCGGCGGGAGACCGCGGGGTCGCCGCGGAAGACCTCGGTCTCGATCTCGTCCAGGTCGATCTGCACGCCCTCCACCACCGGCGCGTAGCCGTCCACCACGGCGTCCAGGATCGCGTACAGCACGGCCTCGGGGCCGAGGGCCAGCAGGTCGGGCGCGGCCTCCATGCGGGCGCGTACCGCGGGCAGGTCGGGGGCGGCGCCGTGGCGGACGGTGATGACGAAGTCCGGGCCGACGAACAGGTGCAGTTCGCCGAACTCGACCTCCTCCGGGGCGTCCAGGTAGCGGGCCGCGCGCAGGACGACGAACAGCGTCTCGCCGTACCGTTCCAGCTTGGGGCGCTGGTGGGCTTCGAGGGCGTCCTCGATCGCCAGTTTGTGCAGGTCGAACTCCGCGGCGAGGGAGACGAGTTCCCCCTCGCTCGGCCGGTAGAGGCCGATCCACGCCATGCCGTCCTGCCGCTCGCGCAGCTCGTGGAAGGTGTCGGCGAGGCTGTCCGGCGAGGCGACCCGCACGCCGTCGCGGTAGACCGCGGCGTCGATGAGGCTGCGCGTCTCGGCGGGCTCGGCATCCTCCGTGTCGCCCCGTGGCGGGCGTGGCGCGTCGGGCGTGGGGCGGGCGGTCGGGCGGAGCCAGGAGTGGCGGCGCGCCGGGCCCTGCGGGGCGGCGTCGGTGGCGCGCGCGGTGTTCGGGGCGGCTTCCGGGGTGTCCTTGCGCGCGTTGCGGCGGGCGTTCATCGCGGACAGGGGCGTACGGCTACGGCGCTCGGCCATGGTCGGTCCTTACGGTCGCGGGCTCGGGGACTTGAGGACGCACGCGCGAGCGCCGCCGCGGGCCACGGGCCGGGTCACGCTCCGGACCGCGGGCGGCGTGCGGCGCTGCCGCGCGGCGTGCGACTGGGGGGTTCACCACTCACGGCGGACCTCACCTCCTGCTCGCACACCTGACTCGCGCACCCGACTCACACGCATGACTCGTACACGTGACTCGTACACGTGACTCGTACAGCCGACGGAACCGTCGAACGTCGAACAGGATATACACCCCCATACGGGAGCAGCCCGCCCCCACCGAGCCAGTCCGCCCCCGGTCAGGCCGCATCCGGCCCGGTCGCCCCCGGCCTGTGCCGCCGGGGCGGCCGGCCTCCCGCCGGGGCGGCGCTCGCGGCGCCGAGGGGGGCTACCCGTGGCCGGCCGGGGGCTTGTTCAGCGCGGCCATCACCAGCGTGTCGTGCCGCTCGCCCGCCCAGAGGAACGCGTGGCGCAGCCGGCCCTCCACTTGGAAGCCGGAGCGTTCGTACGCACGCCTGGCCCGGTCGTTGAACGCGAACACCTCGAGCCACACCCGGTGCAGCCGCACCTGGTCGAAGGCGTAGTCGAGCAGCAGTCGGATGGCCTCGGGGCCGGCGCCCCGGCCGCGTGCCCGGGGGACCAGCGAGATGCGGAGCGCGGCCGACTCGTTGTCCGGGTCCACCTCGGTCAGCGCCAGTTCGCCGAGGAACGCGCCGCTGGCCAGGTCCTCGACGGCCAGGTCGAGCCGGTCCGTCTGCTCCGCGCGGCTCGCGCACCAGGCGGTGATCTGGGCGGGGGTGAACGTGCGGTGCGTGCCGGTCAGTCGCCGCGTTTCGGGGTCGGTGGTCGAGGCGTACATCGCGTCGGCGTGGGACGCGGTGAGGGGGACCAGTCGCAGCCGCTCCCCGGTGAGGGTGGGCTTCGTGGCGAGGGCCTGGCGTTCGATCATGCGCCCCTCCCTACCTGCGGGAGGCGCCGGACGCCACCGCTTTTGTCGCCCCGGGCGCGGGGTGCCGGCTCGCGTGGCGGGCTGCGGAAGCCAAAACGCTAACGGTTGTTAAAAACTAACGGTTACGGCTATGGTCGGCTGCCTGGGGTGCGCGAGGTTAGCCAAGTTCGGGGGCTCGGTGCGGAGTTCGCGCCGTGGGTCGCCGTCGGCCGGCCTCGCGCCACCATCCACCGGACGACGGAGGAAGCACGTGACGCGCACCGTGATCGTGGGAGCGGGACTGGTCGGACTCACCACCGCGGCGGCACTACGGCTGATCGGGCACGAGGTGACCGTCCTGGAACACGCCCCGCGAGTGCGGGCCGCCGGGGCCGGCATCAGCCTGTGGCCCAACGCGCTGCGCGAGTTCGACGCCATCGGCGTCGGGGCGGAGGCGCGGGGCATGGGCAGTGCCGTCGACGCCTGGTTCTACGACGCCACCGGGCGCCCGATCCGCGCGGCCGGCTACGACCCGGCCGCCTACCAACTCCTGATGGTGCCCCGGGCGGGCCTGAACGACCTGCTCGCCGACGCCGTCGGCAGACACCGGATACGCCTGGGCGCCCACGTCACCGGCTTCACCGAACACGACACCCACGTCGACGTG
Source organism: Streptomyces sp. MGP-BFMKR1 (assembly GCF_057766585.1). Classification (NCBI taxonomy): domain Bacteria; kingdom Bacillati; phylum Actinomycetota; class Actinomycetes; order Kitasatosporales; family Streptomycetaceae; genus Streptomyces; species Streptomyces sp. MGP-BFMKR1. The sequence continues at coordinate 1,660,997 of NZ_CM173408.1, read as the reverse complement.
CACCCCGCCGGCGGCGCGCGACTCCGCGCGGACCTGCTGGTCGGCGCCGACGGGGTCTACTCCGACGTACGCGCCGCCCTGGCGCCCGGCAGCGCGGCAGTCGAGCACGTCGGCCACTACGCCTGGCGGGCCGTGCTGCCCTCCGGCGCCGAGCGGCCGGAGGGCACCATGGTCACCATCGGCCCCGGGCGCACCCGAGGCGGCTACACCCGGGTCGCGCGGGGGCAGACCATGTGGTGGGTCGGTCAGTTCGACGCCGGCGAACTGGTGGGCAGCAAGCGGGACCGGGCCCTGCGGCGGGCCCGTAACGTGGCGGCCTCCGGCTGGCACGACGAACTCCTTGAGATGATCGCCGCGACCCCCGAGGACACCATCCTGGAGAACCAGATCATGCTGGTTCCCGAGTTGCCGCGGTGGACCACCGACCGGGTCGCGCTGATCGGGGACGCCGCGCACGGCCTGTCCCCGCACATCGCGGCGGGCGGCGCCCTCGGCCTCGAGGATGTCGGAGTGCTGCGCGCCGAACTGGCGGCCGGGCCCGACACCGCCACCGCCCTCGCCCGCTACGAGCACGCCCGCCGCGCGCGCTTCGCGCGGGTGCGCGAGCACGCCACCGCCATCGAGTTCGCCGACGGAGCCGCCGAGTCCGCGGAGCGCTACGCCGCCTTCAGCCAGTGGATGCTCACCACCGCGCCGACCGGCTGACCCGGCCCGCGCCCGACCGCCCAGGCGTCAGCCGGTCGTGCGCCCCCAGCCGGCGCCCGGACGGGCCCCAGTGCACCAGCGCGCTCCCACGCGCCCCACCATGCACCACGACCATGCCCGTCGACCGCGACTGTCGACCCGTCAACCACGACCATGCCCGTCGACCACGACCACGACCGTGACTCTCAATCACGACCACGACCGTGGATCACCGCCGCACCCACAACCGCACCCACAGCCACCCCACCCCACCCCACGAACCAACACCCACCCCACCCCCACGAACCAGCACCCACCGCGCCCCGCCCTTCCCAGCCGCTACGGCAACAGCCCCGCACGGCGGGCCGAGACCACGGCCTGGAGTCGGGTGTGCGCCCCCAGCTTCCGCATGGACGACCGCAGGTAGCTCTTGACGGTCTCCGGGCGCAGCCCGAGCCGGTCGGCGGCCGTCGCGTTGGTGGCGCCCGACGCCACGCAGGCGAGCACGTCCACCTCGCGCGGCGACAGCTCGACCGAGGGGAGGCCGGGCGCCCGGTCGGGCGGGGGAGCGGCCTCGGGGGAGGCCGTGGCCAGCCGGCCGAGGACGGCGAGCAGGTCGTGGCGGAGCTTCTGATCGTGTACGCGTTGGGCCAGCGCCCGCAGTTCGCCGTGGGCCGCGCGGACCTCCTCCCACGCCGCCGGGTCCGCCTCCGGCGGGCGTGCCGCCGCGGTCAGTACCCGTTGCGCCTCGTCCTGCGCTGCGTCGCGCACGGCGAGCGCCTGCTCCAGCTCGCGGGCGGCCTCGACCGCCACCGACATGGTGCGGTCGCCGAGCGCCATCGGCTGCCGCAGCGCCCCGTACAGCACCCCCCGTACCCGGCGCCGCACCACCACCGGCACCGCGAGCACGCAGCGCAGGCCCTCGGCGGCGACGGCCGCGTCGTACTCGTGGCTGATGACGCGGGAGGCGGGGTAGTCCGATACGTAGACGGGCCGGGAGAGCGCCATGGCCTTGCCCCCGAGCCCGTTGCCGGTGGTGATGGTGAGGCCGAGTAGCACGGGTGTGGCCGTGCCGGCCAGTTCGGCTATGCGGAACTGGCGGGTTCCCTCGAACAGTCCACCGAACGCGACCGGTAGTCCGCCGCCCCGTCGCATCCGCCCGAGTGCGGACCGCATTTCCACGGCGCCGTACGTATCCGCCACCGACACCTCCCCGTAAATACCGTCACCCCCGTCCGGGGGTAGTGAGACTCAGATCACTCGTCGCACGATGCTAGCGAGCGCTTTGGCAATGAGGAGGACATGTGGCGGTAATCGGTCCGACCGAAGAGTTCCGAGCGGCGCGGGACTTCCTACTCCGGCACCGGGAGGACTACGCGGCCGCCTACGCCGGGTTCCAGTGGCCGCGCCCCGAGGTGTTCAACTGGGCGCTCGACTGGTTCGACCCGCTGGCCGAGCGGGTGGACCGAACGGCCCTGCACATCGTGGAGGAGGACGGTACGGAGACCCGTCTCTCCTTCGCCGAGCTGCGCGTGCGCTCCAACCAGGTGGCCAACTGGCTGCGCGCCCAGGGCGTGCGCGCCGGTGACCGGGTGGTGGTGATGCTCGGCAACCAGGCCGAGCTGTGGGAGACCGCGCTGGCCGCCATGAAGCTGCGCGCCGTCGTCATCCCCGCCACCCCGCTGCTCGGCCCCGCCGACCTGACGGACCGGATCGAGCGGGGCGGCGCTCGGCACGTCATCGCCCGCGCCCTGGACACCGGCAAGTTCGCCGACGTGCCCGGCGACTACACGCGGATCGTGGTGGGCGCCGGGGGCGAGGCGCCGGACTGGCTCGACTACGCGGACGCCTACGCCGCCCCCGCCGACTTCACGCCCGAGGGGCCGACCCGCGCCAGCGACCCGCTGATGCTCTACTTCACCTCGGGCACCACGGCCAAGCCCAAGCTCGTCGAGCACACCCATGTCTCGTACCCCGTCGGCCACCTGGCCACCATGTACTGGATCGGCCTGCGCCCCGGCGACGTGCACCTGAACATCTCCTCGCCGGGCTGGGCCAAGCACGCCTGGTCCAACCTCTTCGCCCCGTGGAACGCGGAGGCGACCGTCTTCGTGTTCAACTACACCCGCTTCGACGCGGCGCGGCTGATGGCCGAGATGGACCGTTGTGCCGTCACCACGTTCTGCGCGCCGCCCACCGTGTGGCGGATGCTCATCCAGGCCGACCTGAGCGCGCTGCGCTCCGCGCCACGGGAGGCCGTGGCGGCCGGCGAGCCGCTCAACCCCGAGGTCATCGAGCAGGTGCGGCGGGACTGGGGGGTGACCATCCGGGACGGGTTCGGGCAGACCGAGACGGCCGTGCAGGTCGCCAACACGCCGGGCCAGCCGCTCAAGACCGGCTCCATGGGGCGGCCCACGCCCGGCTTCGCCGTCGCGCTGCTCGACCCGGTCACCGGCGTCCCCGCCGACGAGGGCGAGATCAGCCTCGACCTGTCGGCGCACCCGGTGGGCCTGATGACCGGGTACGCGGGCGATCCGGAGCGCACCGCCGAGGCCATGGCCGACGGCTATTACCGCACCGGCGACATCGGCGCGCGCGACGTGGAGGGCTACATCACCTACGTGGGGCGGGCCGACGACGTGTTCAAGGCGTCCGACTACAAGATCTCGCCGTTCGAGCTGGAGAGCGCGCTGCTCGAACACGAGGCCGTGGCCGAGGCCGCCGTGGTGCCCGCGCCCGACCCGGTGCGGCTCGCCGTGCCGAAGGCGTACGTGGTCCTGGCCGAGGGGTGGGAGCCCGGGCCGGAGACCGCGAAGGAGCTGTTCGCGCACTCGCGCGCGGTGCTCGCGCCCTACAAGCGGGTGCGCCGCATCGAGTTCGCCGAGCTGCCCAAGACCGTTTCCGGCAAGATCCGCCGCATCGAGCTGCGCGAGCGTACCGCCCAGGGGGGCGGCGCCGCCGAATACCGTGAGGAGTCCTCATGACCGGCCCCGCCACCAGCAGCCAGAGCACCACCGAGCCCGCCGTACGCGCCACCACCGGCGCGCCGCCGGCCAGTACGGGACAGGACGCGGGGGCCGCGGCGCAACCGGCCGCCGAGCGGCACTCCGAGGCCGCCGCCGGCCAGACGCTGACCCCGGGGCGCGTGGAGTCGGGCCAGTCGCCGCCCGCGCTCTCGTACGCCAGCGGCGCCGGTGACACGCCGCTGCTCGGCGAGACCATCGGGGCCAACCTCGACGCGGCCATCGCCCGCTTCGGCGACCGCGAGGCGCTGGTGGACATGGCCAGCGGGCGGCGCTGGACGTACACCGAGTTCGGGCGGGCGGTGGACGAGGTCGCCCGCGGCCTGATGGCCAAGGGCGTCGGCAAGGGCGACCGGGTCGGCATCTGGGCGATCAACTGCCCGGAGTGGGTGCTGGTGCAGTACGCGGCGGCCCGGATCGGCGCGATCATGGTCAACATCAACCCGGCCTACCGCGTCCACGAGCTGCGCTACGTGCTCGACCAGGCCGGCGTCCAGGTCCTGGTCTCCTCGATCGAGCACAAGACCAGCGACTACCGGCGCATGGTCGAGCAGGTCCGCGCCGACTGCAAGGCGCTGCGCGACGTCGTCTACATCGGCGACCCGACCTGGGACGGCCTGGTGCGCGCCGGCGCCGCCGTCGCGCCGGAGCGACTCGCCGCCCGCCAGGCCCAGTTGAGCTGCGACGACCCGGTGAACATCCAGTACACCTCGGGCACCACCGGCTTCCCCAAGGGCGCGACGCTCTCCCACCACAACATCCTCAACAACGGCTTCTTCGTGGGCGAGTTGATCAACTACACCGAGCGCGACCGGATCTGCGTGCCGGTGCCCTTCTACCACTGCTTCGGCATGGTCATGGGCAACCTCGCCGCCACCAGCCACGGCGCCTGCGTGGTCATCCCGGCCCCGTCCTTCGACCCCGTCGCCACCCTGCACGCGGTCGAGCGGGAGCGGTGCACGTCGCTGTACGGGGTGCCGACGATGTTCATCGCCGAGCTGAACCTGCCCGACTTCGCCACCTACGACCTGTCCACGCTGCGCACCGGCATCATGGCCGGCTCGCCGTGCCCGGTGGAGGTCATGCGGCGGGTGGTCGCCGAGATGCACATGGCCGAGGTCGCCATCGCGTACGGGATGACCGAGACCTCGCCGGTCTCCACCCAGACCCGGGTCGACGACGACCTGGAGCGGCGCACCGCCACCGTCGGCCGGGTGATGCCGCACATCGAGGTCAAGGTCGTCGACCCGGCCACCGGCGTGACGCTGCCCCGCGGCGAGGCCGGCGAGCTGTGCACCCGCGGCTACTCGGTGATGCTCGGCTACTGGGAGCAGCCCGAGCGCACGGCCGAGGTGATCGACGCGGCCCGCTGGATGCACACCGGGGACCTGGCGGTGCTACGCGAGGACGGGTACGTGCAGATCGTCGGCCGCATCAAGGACATGATCATCCGAGGTGGTGAGAACGTGTACCCGCGCGAGATCGAGGAGTTCCTCTACTCCCACCCGAAGATCGCCGACGTGCAGGTGGTGGGCGTGCCGGACGAGAAGTACGGGGAGGAGATCGCCGCCTGCGTCATCCTGCGCGACCCGGCCAACCCGCTCACCCGGGACGAACTCGCCCGTTTCTGCCGGGGCCGCCTCGCGCACTACAAGGTGCCCCGCTACCTGCGCGTGGTCGAGTCCTTCCCGATGACGGTCAGCGGCAAGGTCCGCAAGGTGGAGCTGCGCGACGAGGTCGCCCGGGCCCTGGCCCCCCAGCGGCCCGCGCCACCCGCCGAGCCCGCCGCCCCGGCCCCACGCCGCTCGGTCGCCGAGAGGGCCCGCTGACGATGACCCTCTCGTACGCGAGCAGCCCCGGCGGCGAACTGACGCTGACCGGACAGACGATCGGCGCGGCACTGGCCGAGACCACCAGCCGGCACGGCGACCGCGAGGCGCTGGTGGAGGCGGCCAGTGGCCGCCGCTGGAGCTACGCCGCACTGGACGCCGCGGTGACCGGTGTCGCCCGCGGGCTGCTCGCGTACGGCGTGGCGGCGGGCGAGCGCGTCGGCATCTGGGCGCCGAGCAGCGCCGAATGGGTGCTGGTGCAGCTCGCCGCCGCCCGCGTCGGCGCGATCCTGGTCAGCCTCAACCCGGCCTACGGCGCCGACGAGTTGGCGTACGCGCTCCGGCAGTCGGGGACCAGCGTGCTCGTCGCCGCCGGCGAGTACCGGGGCGTCGACTGCCGGGCCGTCGTGCGCGCGGCCCGGTCCGGGTGTCCCGGCCTGCGCGAGGTCGTGCACCTCGGCGACGCCTCCTGGACCGCGCTGCTGACGGCGGGCGAGCGCGCCGCGAGCGGCGCGGGCGGGGGTACGGGCCGGGGCGCGGGCCAGGGCGGTGTCTACGGTGCGGGCGACGACGAACTGGCGGCCCGCGCCGCCGCGTTGAGCTGTGACGACCCCATCAACATCCAGTACACGTCGGGCACCACCGGCCACCCCAAGGGCGCGACCCTCTCGCACCACAGCATCCTCAACAACGCCCGCATCGCCGGCAGCCTGCTGCGCTACACCGAGCGCGACCGGATCTGCCTGCCGGTGCCGCTCTACCACACCTTCGGCATGGTCGTCGGCGTGCTGGCCGCCGTCAGCCACGGCGCCTGCGCCGTCATCCCCGCCCCGTCCTTCGACCCCGCCGCCACGCTGCGCGCCGTCGACCGAGAGCGGTGCACGTCGCTGTACGGGGTGCCGACGATGTTCATCGCCGAGCTGAACCTGCCCGACTTCGCCACCTACGACCTGTCCACGCTGCGCACCGGCATCATGGGCGGCTCGCCGTGCCCGGCCGAGGTGATGAAGCGGGTCATCGCCGAGATGCACCTGTCCGAGATCGCCATCGCGTACGGCATGACCGAGACCTCCCCGATCGCCACCCAGACTCTGCTGCCGGCGGCGGACGAGAGCGCCCTGCTCACGCTGCGTCGGCGCACCGAGACGGTCGGCGTGGCCCACCCGTACCTGGAACTCAAGATCGTCGACCCGGTCACGGGGCTCACCGTGGAACGCGGCGAGCGCGGCGAACTGTGCGTGCGCGGCTACAGCGTCATGCTCGGCTACTGGGCGGAGCCCGAGCGCACGGCCGAGGCGATCGACGCGGCCCGCTGGATGCACACCGGGGACCTGGCGGTGATGGGCGACGACGGGTACGTGCAGATCGTCGGCCGCATCAAGGACATGATCATCCGGGGTGGTGAGAACGTGTACCCGCGCGAGATCGAGGAGTTCCTGCACGGACATCCGAAGATCGCCGACGTGCAGGTGGTGGGCGTGCCGGACGAGAAGTACGGGGAGGAGATCGCCGCCTGCGTCATCCTCGCGCCGGGCGCGCGGACGCTGACCGTGGACGAGGTCGCGGCGTACTGCGAGGGCCACCTCGCGCGCTTCAAGACCCCGCGCCTGGTACGGGTCGTGGCCGCCTTCCCGCTGACGGCCAGCGGCAAGGTCCGCAAGGCGGTGCTGCGCGAGGAGACCGTCGAGGACCTGCGCGGCCCGCGACCTTGACCGGCCCGGAAGCTCAGACCTCGGGCGGGCCCATCCGGATCAGGTCGTCCGCCGGGTCGTTGACCGGCTGCGGGGTGCCGGTGAGGTCCATGACGAACAGCGGCAGGTACAGCTCGTCCGCGCGCGATCTCGCGATGCGCGCGTACCCCGCGAGGGAGAAGAAGACGCTGACGGCGGCCTCGCTCAGGCCGTGCAGCCACAGGCACTCCACGTCCCGCACCCCGGTGGGGCGGGTCGTGGGGTCCACCTGGGCGACGATGCCGGGCCCGCGCAGGTCGACCCCGGAGGGGGCGCGGTCCTCCACCCGGCGCATGCTGGTGAAGCCGAGCCACTTCAGGTACTGCGCGGCGGCGGTCACCACGTCGCGCCCGGTACGGATGGTCACCGGGTGGAACGCCGGCCGCAACACCGCCGAACTGGGCGCGGGGTGCGCGCCGGTGGCGCCCGCCGCGCCGGCGCCGCCCGTGGTCGCGAGCCGGCTGCCGGTCTCCTCCGGCGCCTCGGCCACCGGCAGCCGCACCACCGTGCCGCACGGGCAGCCGAGTTCGGGCTGTGGCCAGTGGTCCCTGCGCCCGCAGGAGTGACAGCGCACGGCGACCCAGGAGTCCTCCCAGGTGCGGTGGTCGAGGCGGGCCACGGGGCCGGCCAGGATCGGCACGGTCAGCGGGGCGCCGCAGGCGCAGGGGAAGGTGGGCGGCGTGAACGAGTGCTCACGGCTGCACGCCGGGCACCGCACCGGCACGCTCTTGGCCATCGTCGGCTCCAGCAGGACACGTGGAACGGGGGGTTGGTTACTACGCGGTCCCATCGTCCACGATGCGCGGGGCGTTGGGGAGACGGCGAGCGGGTTTCGGCCGTGGCCACTTAGGGCGTGTCACTTGAGGGCACCACCGCCGGCGCGCGCCCCCGCCGCCCGCCCCTCACCGCGCCGAGCGGCGAGGGGCGCCCGGCCGACCGTGCCGTAGTGCGCGAACCTTCCGCGCGCCGGCACGGTCGCGCCCCGCGCCGGAGCCCGCCCCGGCGCCGAAGGCCCCACCCGCGCCGGTGGCCGAACGCGTCGGCCCGGCCGGCCACGGCACCGAGGTTGGCGCGGAAGCGATCCGTCCTCTCCGCCCGGCGCCGCCCACCCGCGCCCGGCCCGACGCCCCCGCGAGCCGGTCGGCGGACGCCTCCGCGTCCCCGTGAACCTGATCAACTACCGCAGTGCGGAAGGCTTATTCTGCTCTATGAAATAGGAGCGAGAGGGCTGACACACTGCTGCCAGGGGCTCGGAGCGGTCGCGGGGGAGGGGGCGCAGTAGGTTGGGCCGGGTGAGACTCAGGGTTGAATTCACCACCGAGCCGTTCGACCTGGACGAGACGCCGTCCCACGCGTTGGTGGCCCGGGAGGTCGTACGGGCCGCCGATCTGGACGCGGTTGACGTGGGCCCGTTCGGCAACACCGTCCAGGGCCGCCCCGATGTCGTCTACGCGGCCGTGGACGCGCTGCTGCGCCGGTCCATCGAGGCCGGGGCGACGCGCGTTTCGGTGCAGGTCAACGTCGTACGGGAGGAGGGGGCGTGACCGAGGCCGGGGACCACCCCTTCGTCGCGGCGGTCAAGCCGCTCATCGACGCCATGGGGGGCGAGATGGTGCCGCCCGAGCGCGCGGCCGGCGACGATGTCGTGCTCTCCTGGGAGGGGCGGGAGGTGCTCGCGGTGCGCCTGCCCCACCTGTCCGACTCGCTCGACCACATCCTGGCCGACCTGGAGCGGCGGCACGGCATGCCGCTCGCGGACCTGGACCGCAAGGCCAAGCAGTCGGTGGTCCGCGTCCTGGAGGCGCGCGGCGCCTTCTCCGTACGCCACGGCGTGGAGACGGCCGCGACCGCGCTCGGCGTGAGTCGCTTCACCATCTACAACTACCTGAACAGGGAGAAGGTCGGCCGGGCCGGCGAGTAGCGCCCCGGGCGCCGTGGAGTGCAGGCCGTCGACCCAACGCGGGTCGGCGGCCCTGGTGTTGTGCCGCGCGCCACAAGAATTTCAACAAACTGTTGACGATGCGCGGCGCAGGGTCTTAGCTATCCGGAAGCACGAACGAGCACCAGCACCAGCACGAGCACGAGCACGAACGAGTACGCACACGAGCACGAGCACGAACGAGTACGCACACGAGCACGAGCGCTCGCACCGCGCCCGGCCCCGGGCCACGGGCGCCGCCACGCCGGGCACCTGCCGCCCTACCGGACACCCGCCGATTCCCCCGTTGACCGCCGCGCCCGGCGCGGCCCGCCGCGACCCGCCACCCGACGGGCCGGCCACCCGACCGGCCGGTCCTCCGCACCACGCTCCGTACGGCCACGCCCGCACGGCTCCCCACTCGCCCGCCTCGGGAATCCGTACAGCTCCCGGCCCTGCTCAGCCGTTGACCGCACCGCAACGGAGGCTGATGTGACGTCGAGTTCGCCACCGGGTCTCGCCCGGTTCAACGGTGCCGACGACGCCGTGGCGTCCGCCGCCCTGCGCGCGGTGTGCGCGAGCCGCGCGTGGGGCGCGGCCGTCCTCGCGCGGCGCCCGTACGCCAGCGCCGACGACCTGTTCGCCGCCGCCGACGCCGCCCTGGCGGCGCTGGCCGACGCGGACCTGGCCGAGGCCATGGCCGGGCACCCGCCGATCGGCCGTCCGACCCCCGGCGACCTGGCCGCCGCGCACGAACAGCGCGGCATGGCGGGTGCGCCGGAGGCGCTGCGGGCCGAGATGCTCGCGCTGAACCTCGCCTACCAGGAGCGGTTCGGCCACGTCTTCCTCATCTGCGCCACCGGGGTGACGGCCGACGGGCTGTTGGCGGCCATCCGGGAGCGGATCGGCAACACGCCCGAGCGGGAGCGCGCCGTCGCCCGCGCCGAACTGGGCAAGATCAATCGCCTTCGGCTGGCCAAACTGCTGGCTGACGGGGTACTCGCCGCCGAGGGCCCGGCGTCCGGCGCACCCAGCCGGGCGTCCGGAACCACCGCCGGCACGGACGAGGGAGACGAAGGAGCGGCAGCCGGATGAACGACCAGACAAGCGACCGCCACACCAGCGGCGACCCCCAGGCATCGGTGTCCACCCACGTCCTGGACACCAGCGCGGGCCGACCGGCCGCCGCGATCGGCGTCGAACTCTCCGCCCGCGCCTCACCCGACGCCGCCTGGAGCGTGCACGCGCGCGCGGCCACCGACGCCGACGGCCGCTGTACGGGTCTGCCGGCGCTGCCCGCCGACACGACACACGCGCGGCTGCGCTTCGACGTGGGCCCCCACCTCGCCGCGGCCTCCGGACGGGCCGGGGGCGCCGACGGCGGCGCGTTCTTCCCCGAGGTGACGGTGGCCTTCGCCGTCTCCGCCGGCGAGCACTACCACGTACCACTGCTGCTCAACCCGTTCGGCTACTCCGTATACCGAGGGAGCTAGCACTGCCATGACAGCGTCCTCCGCGTCTTCCGGAACCCCCGCGTCTTCCGCGTCCTCCGCAACCCCCGCGTCTGCTGCGTCTGCTGCGCTTTCTGCGTCTGCCGCGTCCGACGCCTCCCCCGTTCCGTCCGCCAACGGCCACCCCACGGCCCGGGTCGGCCCCGGCCGGTCCGGGGCGGCCGTGCTCGGTCAGAACCAGTACGGCAAGGCCGAGTGCCGGGTCGTGAAGGTCAGCCGGGAGGGCGCCACCCACCACCTCAAGGACCTGAACGTCTCGGTCGCCCTCTCCGGCGACATGACCGACGTCCACCGCGAGGGCAGCAACGTGAACGTGCTGCCCACCGACACCGTCAAGAACACCGTGTTCGCCTTCGCGCAGGAGCACGGCATCGCCTCCGCCGAGCAGTTCGGCATCCACCTCGCCCGGCACTTCGTCACCAGCCAGGAGGCCATCACCCGGGCGCGCGTGCGGATCGAGGAGTACGCGTGGCAGCGCATCGAGACCTCCGACGACGCCTCCCGCTTCGTCGGCGCCGACGCGGTCCGGCACTCGTTCGTGCGCGCGGGCCAGGAGGTGCGCACCGCGCAGGTCAGCTACGACGGCCGGGGCTGGGAGGTGATCTCGGGGCTGTCCGGGCTCACCGTGCTGAACTCCACCAACTCGGAGTTCTGGGGCTACGCCAAGGACCGGTACACGACCCTCAAGGAGGCGTACGACCGCGTCCTGGCCACCGACGTGCACGCCCGCTGGCGCTACCGCTGGGCGAGCGACGGGGAGCCCGTGCCGGGGTGGGACACGGCGTACGAGCGGACCCGCACCCACCTGCTCCAGGCGTTCGCCGAGACGTACAGCCTCTCCCTCCAGCAGACCCTGTTCCAGATGGGCGCGCGGGTGATCGACAACCGCCAGGAGGTGGACGAGATCCGCCTCTCGCTGCCCAACAAGCACCACTTCCTGGTGGACCTCGAACCGTTCGGCCTCACCAACGCCAGCGCGGACGGCGCCGTGTACTACGCGGCCGACCGCCCGTACGGCCTGATCGAGGCGACCGTCCTGCGCGAGGGCGCCACCCAGGCCATACCGACGGACCTCACCAGCCCCTGAGGGGCGGGGTGCGCGAAGTCGCCGCCTCCGTACGGCGGTTGGCGCGACACGCGGCGCCGGCGAGTCGCCAGCGGCCCCCGCCGCCGGCCCCACCCGGCGCCCGCCCGCCCGCCCCGCCTCGCCCCGACGACACCGAGGAACCCCCATGGCAGTACCGGAAGCCCCAGCCGACCCGGCGGACCCCGCCCGCGACCCGCGCCCCGACGCGGGCCGCACGGGCGCACCGGTCCGCATCGTCATCGAGAACTGCGCCGTCGCCACCGTGGACGCCCAGGACACCGAGTACGCCTCGGGCCACGTGGTCGTCGCGGGCAACCGCATCGAGTCCGTGGGCCCGAGCCCTGCCCCGGCCGACCTGCCGGGCGTGATCCGGCGCGTGGACGGCACGGGCCACCTGCTCACGCCCGGGCTCGTCAACACCCACCACCACTTCTACCAGTGGCTCACCCGTGGCCTGGCCCAGGACGCGGACCTCTTCGACTGGCTCGTCGCGCTCTACCCGATCTGGGCGCGGATCGACGAGCCGATGGTGTACGAGGCGGCGCGCGGCTCGCTGGCCATGATGGCCAGGGGCGGCGTCACGACGGCGATGGACCACCACTACGTCTTCCCGCACGGCGCCGGCGACCTGTTCGGAGCGGAGATCCGGGCCGCGCGCGAGCTGGGCGTGCGGTTCAGCCCCACGCGCGGCTCCATGGACCTGGGCACGGCGCAGGGCGGGCTGCCGCCCGACTTCGCCGTCGAGACCACGGAGGCGGCGCTGACCGCCACCGAGTCGGCCATCGACGCCCACCACGACCCCTCCTTCGACTCGATGCTGCGCGTCGGCGTCGCGCCCTGCTCGCCGTTCTCCGTCTCCACCGAACTGCTGCGCGACGCCGCGACGTTGGCCCGCCGCAAGGGGGTACGGCTGCACACCCACGGCTCCGAGACGGTGCAGGAGGAACAGTTCTGCAAGGAGACGTTCGGCATGGCCCCCACCGAGTACTTCGAGTCCACCGGCTGGCTCGGCGACGACGTGTGGATGGCCCACTGCGTGCACCTGGGCGACGCCGACATCGCCGCCTTCGCCCGCACCGGCACGGGCGTCGCCCACTGCCCCTCGTCCAACGCCCGGCTCGCCGCCGGCACCGCCCGGGTGCCGGACCTGCTCCGCGCCGGGGTGCCGGTGGGCCTCGGCGTGGACGGCACCGCGTCCAACGAGTCGGGTGAACTGCACACCGAACTGCGCACCGCGCTGCTCGTGCACCGCATCGCCGGCGGCCCCGACGCGCTGGGCGCCCGGCAGGCGCTGCGCATGGGAACGTACGGCGGCGCCCAGGTCCTGGGCCGTGGCGCGGAGATCGGCTCCCTTGAGCCGGGCAAGCTGGCCGACCTGGTGCTGTGGAGGCTGGACGGCATCGGCCACTCCACGATCGCCGACCCGGTCGCCGCGCTCGTCCTCGGCGCCCCGGCGCCCATCACCCTGTCGCTGATCAACGGGGTGCCGGTGGTCGAGGACGGCCGGCTCACCACCGCCGACGAGGAGACCATCGCGCGCGCCGCCGGCGAGCAGGCCCGCCGCCTGGCCCGCATCGCCGCGGCCTAGGCCCGCCGGCGGACCCCGCCGCCCGAACTCGGCCGAGGGGGACGGCCCTCGGCCGGGCTCGCGGGCCACGGCCCGCGAGCACACCGCCGGCCCGGGAGGGCGCCCGCGCACCGCCTCCCCGGGCCGGCCCCCCCGATCGCCACCGCCCGCCGGCCCGCCCCGCACCTGGTCGCGACCGACGCCACGAACGTCACCGGCCCAGCGCCGCCCGCCGGTACCCACGTGCGGCGTCCCCGCGTATCCGCGCACCCGCACCTCGCGTACCTCGCCTCGCCCCCCCCCGTACTTCGCAGCACCCCGCATCTCGCCTCGCCCCCGTGCCCCGCAGCACCCCGCACCCCGCACCCCGCACGGCAAGCGTGTCCACCGCCCGCGCACCGCTCCCCGAACGCCGCGCCCGCGACGGCGCGAACACCGACAGGAGGAACCGCCGTGGCGCCAGTGCCCAGGTTTCGTCGAACCACCGCAGCCTCCACACCCGCGGCGACCTCCGCGGAGCGGAAGCGGACACGCAAGCGCGAGTGGACGGTACGTGGCGAGCGGACGCTACGTCGCGAGGAGGCGCGGGGGCGGTCGGCCGAGGTGCCGCATCCGGTCGACGCGATGCTGCCGCCGGGGAAGACGGTGGCCAGCGGGCTCCAGCACGTGGCCGCCATGTACGCCGGGGTGGTGGCCCCACCGATGATCATCGGCCCCGCCGTGGGGCTCGATCCGCCCGGGACCGCCTTCCTCATCGGGGCCAGCCTCTTCACCGCCGGCATCGCCACGCTGTTGCAAACGCTCGGCGTGTGGCGGATCGGGGCCCGGCTGCCGTTCGTCAACGGCGTCTCCTTCGCGGGCGTGACGCCCATGATCGCCATCGGCGAGTCGGCCGGCCCCGGTGACGCGCTGCCGGTCATCTTCGGCGCCACCATCGTCGCCGGCGTGCTCGGCTTCCTGCTCGCACCGTACTTCCGCCGCCTGGTGCGCTTCTTCCCGCCGGTGGTGACCGGCAGCGTCATCACCCTCATCGGCCTCTCGCTGCTGCCCGTCGCCTTCAACTGGGCCCAGGGCGGCGACCCGCGGGCCGCCGACCACGGAGCCCCCAAGCACCTGGCGCTCGCCGCAGCCACGCTGGTCATCGTGCTGGCGCTGCGCCGGCTGTCGCGCGGCTTCCTGCGGCAGATCTCCATCCTGCTGGGCCTGATCGCCGGCACCCTGGCCGCCGTCCCGTTCGGGATGACCAGCACGGACGGGGTCCGGCAGGCGGACGTCTTCGGCTTCCCCACCCCGTTCGAGTTCGGCGCGCCGCAGTTCCACCTCGCGGCGATCGTCTCGATGTGCGTGGTGATGCTGGTGTGCATGACCGAGTCCACCGCCGACATGCTCGCGCTCGGCCAGATCGTGGGCCGACCCACGGACGGCCGGACGTTGGAGGGCGGGCTGCGCGCCGACGCCCTCGGCACCGCCGTCAGCCCGGTCTTCAACGGCTTCGCCGCCAGCGCCTTCGCGCAGAACATCGGCCTGGTCGCGATGACCGGCGTACGCAGCAGGTACGTGGTGGCCACCGGCGGTGGCATCCTCGTCCTGCTGGGCATGTTCCCGGTCGCCGCGGCCGTCATATCCCTGGTCCCGCTGCCGGTCCTGGGCGGCGCGGGCATCGTGCTCTTCGGCTCGGTCGCCGCCAGCGGCGTCCAGACCCTGGCGCGGGCGGACCTCGACCGGGGCGAGAACGCGCTGATCGTGGCCACCGCGCTCGGCGTGGGCCTGATCCCCATCGCCGCGCCCGGCTTCTACCACGCCTTCCCCGCGGACGTGTTGGTCGTCCTGGACTCCGGAATCAGCACCGGCTGTCTCGTGGCCGTCGCCCTCAACCTCGCCTTCAACCACCTGGGCAGCCCGACGCCAGCGACCCCGTCCGACCAGCCGGCCGGCTCGGCGCCGCCACCGGTACCGACCGCCCCCTGAGCAGCGCGCCCGGCCGCGCCACCCGTCCTCGCCTGATCCCGTCCGCCGCCCAACCCCCGCCCGGCCGCCGCCGATCGCGGGCCGCCGGCGCCGTCGTGGCCTTCCGGAGCACTGGTCTGGACCTGGGTATTGTCCCGGGCGGACGGCGGGTCCAAGCTCGCATCATGGACCTGGAGATGCGGCATCTGAGGGCGATCCGGACGATAGCCGAAGCGGGCAGCCTGACCCGGGCAGCCGCTGTGCTCGGGCTCGCGCAACCCGCCCTGAGCGCGCAGTTGAAACGGATCGAGGCCACCCTGGGCGGGCGGCTGTTCGAGCGGGGCCGGTACGGCGTGCGGACCACCGCGCTGGGCGACTTCGTGTTGGACCGCGCCCGCATCCTGCTGCCCGCCGTGGGGCAGCTCCAGCGCGAGGCCGTGCGCCTGACCCAGGACGGCGAGCAGGCGCCCGCCTTCCGGCTCGGCGGCACCCACGGGCCGCTGCTCGGCGCCATGGTGGACCGCTTGTCCGCCGCCCACCCGGGCGCCCCGGTGACCACCCGCATCTCCTGGTCGGACCGGGAGATCGCCGCGTCGGTCGCCGACGGGCGGCTGAACTTCGCCGTCATCGGTGCCTGCGGCCAGAGCACCCCGCCCGAGCCGGACCGGCTGGCCTGGCGGCAGTTCGCGGTCGACCCGATCTTCGTCATGCTCAGCACCGACCACCCGCTCGCGGCCCGCTCCGAAGTCGAGTTGGCCGACCTCGCCGACGAGGCGTGGGCCGTCGTGCCGGGCGACGGCTGCTTCGGCGAGTGCTTCAACGCCGCCTGCGCCCGGGCCGGTTTCCGGCCCCGGCGCCTGTACGAGACGGACATCGCCTCCTGCGTCTACCTGGCCGAGGTCGGCCGCGCCGCCGGCCTGTGCCGCGCCACCCTGCCCACCCCGCCGGGGCTGGTGACCCGGGCGCTGGCCGGTACGCCGCTGATGTGGCGGCACCTCATCGGCTGGGACCCCTACGGGCCCGCCGCCGACGTCGCGTCCGACGTGGTGGAGCACGCGTACGCCGCGCACGCCGACGCCGCCACCCGCAGCGAGAGTTACGCCGCCTGGCTCACCGTTCACGACGCGGAGGTCCGGAACCCGGCCCCGAACCCGCGCCGGGCGCCGTCCAGGCCGGGGGAGAGGTCCCTGGCGTAGCCGTGGGACAGGACCCGGTCGCGGCCGGGCGAGGGGGACCTGATGTGATGGCCGTGACGCGGCGGCGGTGCAGGTCGCGGGCGCGACGGCGGTGCGGTCGTGGCCCGCGCGGTGGCCGTGGACCGATCGCGGCGGCGCACGTCAAGGGCGGCGCCGCCACAGGTCCATACCGCGAGGCAGGGGTAAATCTGGAATCTTCTGCGGAAGAGATCGCGCCACTTACGGTTTCGCCAACCCCCACCGAAACCGAGGAGACACCCCATGCCCCAAAGACACGCCACCATCGCGTGTGCCGCGGCAGCGGCGGTCGGCGCCCTCGCCCTCAGCCTGCTGCCGGGCACTGCCTCCGCGCGGTCGGCCGACTCCGCCGCCCCGACGGCCGCGGAGACCCTGCGCGTCGCCGACACGTCCCCGGCCGTCCTCGCGGCCATGCAGCGCGACCTGGGCCTCAGCAGCCCGCAGCAGGCCAAGGAGCGACTGGTCAACGAGGCCGACGCCGGCGCGCTCGCCGGCCGGCTCCAGCAGTCCCTGGGCCGCGACTTCGCCGGCGCCTGGGTCAGCGGCGCCGAGTCCGCCACGCTGACCGTCGCCACCACGGACCGCTCCGAGGTCGCCGGCATCACCGCCAAGGGCGCCAAGGCCAAGCTGGTGTCGCACACGCTCGCCGAGCTGGACGCCGCCAAGGCCAAGCTCGACCGCGCCGCGGTCAAGAACAGCTCGGTCGACGCCCCGTACTGGTCGGTGGACGTGCGCACCAACACCGTCGTGGTGAACGCGGTCAAGCCGGCCGCCGCCCAGAAGCTGATCTCCGCCAGCGGTGTCGCCCGCGACCTCGTGCGCGTCGAGACCATCTCCGAGAGCCCGCGCCCGCTGTACGACATCCGTGGCGGCGACGCGTACTACATGGGCAGCGGCGGTCGTTGCTCGGTCGGCTTCGCGGTCACCCGCGGCACCACGGAAGGCTTCGCGACCGCGGGCCACTGTGGCCGGGCCGGCACCACCACCAGCGGCTTCAACCAGGTCAGCCAGGGCACCTTCCAGGCGTCCACCTTCCCCGGCCGTGACACGGCCTGGGTGGCGACCAACAGCAACTGGAAGGCCACGCCGTACGTCGCGAGCCAGGGCCAGAACGTCAAGGTCGCGGGTTCGACGCAGTCGGCCGTCGGCGCCTCGATCTGCCGCTCCGGTTCGACCACCGGCTGGCACTGCGGCACCATCACCCGGCACAACACCAGCGTCACCTACCCCGAGGGCACCATCAGCGGCGTGACCCAGACGACGGTCTGCGCCGAGCCCGGTGACTCCGGCGGCTCGTACATCTCCGGCAGCCAGGCCCAGGGCGTCACCTCCGGTGGCTCCGGCGACTGCCGCTCGGGTGGCACCACCTTCCACCAGCCCATCAACCCGCTGATCCAGGGCTACGGGCTCACCCTGAAGACCGATGACGGCGGTGGCCCCGGCCCCGGCCCGGGTGAGGGCACCTGGGCGGCCGGCACCACCTACAACGCCGGCGACCAGGTCACCTACAACGGCTCCACCTACCGCTGCCTCCAGCCGCACCAGGCCCAGCCCGGCTGGGACCCGGTGAGCGCCCCGGCGCTGTGGCAGCTCGTCTGAACCACACCCCACGGCGACCGGCTTGACGCGGTCCGGGAGACCGGACCCGTGAGCTGACCGGCCGACCGGCGCCCGCACGGGCGCCCCGGCCCCAGACCATCGCCGAGGGAGAAACGGGCGGTGCGGGACAGAGGGGTCCCGCACCGCCCGGCCCCTTTTTCGCGTTTCCGCGTTTTTCGCGTTCTTCACGTTCTTCACCTCCCGGCGGCCGGCCCCGTGACCACGACGGGGCCGGCCGCCGTTCGGGCTTCCGCGTCAACGCACCCGCTCGTCCTTCGGGCCGATGCCCGTGACCCGGGTGGGAGTCGCCTCCGGGGTGAAGGCGTGGTGGAAGGTGAAGGCGTGCGGCGCGGGGCCGTGGGCGTGCAGGTGTTCCAGCCGGGAGACCCCGTCCTGCCAGGTGGGTGTCGCGCCTTCGGGGACCCACCAGAACACGTAACCCGGGTGCGCTGACCGCTCGAACCAGTCGTGACGCCTGTTCAGCGCCGCCCGGTGCAGACCGGTGTAGATGGCGTCGAAGACGGGGCGCAGGTCGGTCCAGAGCGAGAGGGAGGCGGCCAGGGCGATGGTGTCCACCGTCCGGCCCTTGCCGTACCAGGCCGGTACGGCGAACTCGCCCCACGCGCCCCAGTCCAGGTCGAAGTGGGCGCCCGGCTCGCCGTCGGCCGCCTCGGCGTGAGCGAGGTACCCGGGGTGCTGGCTGATCTTCTGGTAAATGGCCTCGCCGCGGTCGAGGAACTCTCCCGTGAGGGGCGCGGGATCGGTGAGGGGCGACCTCAGGACGCCGAACGTGTACAGAGCGAGATGGGGCATGCGTCTCCCTGGAGGGGTGCCTGGCGGGGTCCCGTTCGGTGGCCCACGCGCGGGGCGAGGGCGCGCGGGGCGTGCCCCACGCGTCCCGTCGCGGGAGCGCGCGGCCCGCGGGAACTCCCCGTACGACCGTGGGCGATCGCCGGGGACCAGGTGAAGGTAGCCGCCCCGGCGGACCCTGTCGACGTTGCGTTTTCCCCATCGAGATGGCCTCAGGAACCGGTCGTGACGCGGGTCGGGCAGGTGCCGAAAGTGACCAACTCCCTTGTTCAGTCGAGGAGTTCGTACGCCGGCAGGGTGAGGAAGTCCGTGTAGTCGGCGTCCAGCGCCACCCGGAGCAGCAGGTCGTGCGCCCGCTGCCAGGCGCAGGCCGCGAAGGCCGCCTCGCCCGCCTCGGCGCGGATGGCCGCCAGCTCGTCGGCGGCGACGGAGCGCACCAACGCGGCGGTGACCGGCACGCCGTCCTCCAACACCACGCCCGCGTTGATCCACTGCCAGAGCTGCGAGCGGGAGATCTCGGCGGTGGCCGCGTCCTCCATCAGGTTGAAGATGGCCACGGCGCCCAGCCCGCGCAGCCACGCCTCGATGTACCTGATGCCCACCTGCACCGCGTTGACCAGGCCCGCGCGCGTCGGGCGCGCCTCCAGCGAGTCGACGGCCAGCAGGTCGGCCGCGCGCACCGCGACGTCCTCGCGCAGCCGGTCCTTCTGGTGCGGGCGCGACCCCAGCACCCGGTCGAAGGAGGCCATGGCGATCGGCACCAGGTCCGGGTGGGCCACCCAGGACCCGTCGTAACCGTCGCGCGCCTCCCGGTCCTTGTCGGCCCGCACCTTCTCGAAGGCGACCGCGTTGGCCTCGGCGTCGCGGCGCGAGGGGATGAAGGCCGCCATGCCGCCGATCGCGTGCGCGCCGCGCTTGTGGCAGGTGCGGACCAGGAGTTCGGTGTACGCGCGCATGAAGGGTGCCGTCATCGTGATCGCGTTCCGGTCGGGCAGGACGAACCTCGCTCCGCCGTCCCGGAAGTTCTTCACGATCGAGAACAGGTAGTCCCAGCGGCCCGCGTTCAACCCCGCGGCGTGCTCGCGCAACTCGTACAGGATCTCCTCCATCTCGAACGCCGCCGTGATGGTCTCGATCAGGACGGTGGCCCGCACGGTGCCGCGCGCCAGGCCCAGGTGTTCCTGGGCGAAGACGAACACCTCGTTCCACAGCCGCGCCTCGTGGTGCGACTCGGTCTTGGGGAGGTAGAAGTACGGGCCCCTGCCCCGCTCGGCGAGGTGGCGCGCGTTGTGGAAGAAGTACAGGCCGAAGTCGACCAACGCGCCGGGAACGGCGCGCCCGCCCACCCGCAGGTGCCGCTCGTCCAGGTGCCAGCCGCGCGGGCGTACGACGACGGTCGCCAACTCCGCGTCCGGGCGCAGGGTGTACGTCTTGCCCCCGGGGCCGGTGAAGTCGATGCGCCGGGCGAAGGCGTCGCGCAGGTTGAGCTGGCCGCCGATCACGTTCTCCCAGGTGGGCGCCGAGGCGTCCTCGAAGTCGGCCAGCCAGACCCGGGCGCCGGAGTTGAGCGCGTTGACGGTCATCTTCCGGTCGGTCGGGCCGGTGATCTCCACGCGCCGGTCCTGGAGCGCGGCGGGCGCCGGGGCGACCTGCCAGTCGCCCGCGCGGATGGCCGCGGTCTCCGGCAGGAAGTCGAGCGTGCCGGTACGGGCGATCTCCGCGCGGTGCTCGGCGCGCCGCGCCAGCAGTGCGTCGCGGCGCGGCGTGAACCGCTCGTGCAGCGCGCCGAGGAAGGCGAGCGCCGCTTCGGTGAGGATCTCGTCCTGGCGGTCGAGGCGGTGCGCGGGATCGTCGGCGACGGTGGCGGCCGGCGGGGGCTGGACTGGTACGGCCATGAGAGCTGACTCTCCTTCGACGGGGCGCCCCGGCCGAGCCGCCCCCGGGCGCGGCCGGGGCCAACGCGGCGGCCTGCGGGGCGCGGAGGGCGGGCGGGGGCGCGGAGGGCGGTGGCGGACGCCGCCGCGCGGCGACGGCGAACGGTGACCGGGCGGGTGGTGCCTTGGTGGAGGTGCGGGGGCGGCGGAGCTTCGGCCATGGTGCTTCTGGCTTATGGAGAATAGTTTTCTCATGGTGGAAGTTCAATGGGGCCGATGCTCGGCAGCGGTCACGCCGTGGCCCGCATCCGTCGGGCGCCGCCCACGCGCCCGGCGGGCCGGCCCCCCACGCGCCGGTGTCCGGGCGGCTGACACGGGTTGCGGCGAGTGCGTGGCGTGGTGGGGGGATCGCCGTCGATGATGGCTCATATGACGGGACGACAGCGGGCGTTGGCCTGGGGCGGCGTGACGGCCGGGGCGTTGCTGGCCGTCGGGTTGGTCGCGCTCGTGGTGATCGCCGACCTGGACACGGCGGGCCAGGTGGCGGGCATCGTGGGCACCATCGTCGGCCTGGCCGGCCTGGGCGTCTCGGTGTACGCGCTGCGGCGACCCGCCGCGCCGGCTCCACCCGCCCCGACCGCCCCCGCGAGCCCCGCCGTCACGGCGAGCGGGCACCGGTCCGTCGCCATCGGCGGGGGCGTCTCCGGCACCGTGTCCACCGGCGACGGCCCCACCCCGGCACCGGCCCACTCCCGGCACGGAGCCGCGCCCCTCGCGCCGCCCACCGTGTCGCCCGCGCCGACCCCCACCGCGCATGCCTCGGGGGAACGGTCGGTGGCCATCGGCGGGAACGTCTCCGGGATCGTGACCACCGGCGACGCCACCACGGCCGACTCGACCACCGGCACCACCGCCGACCCGCATGCCGGCCCGCACACCACCCTCGGCCCCGACGCCCACCCCGGCGACACCGATCGCTGACGCGCCGACGGTCCGGCCGGCCGAGCGAGCCGGCACCTCCGACGAACCCGCCCCCGACCTCAGCGGTCGGGGTCGAGCAGCCGCAGGTCGGCCGGGGTGTCGATGTCCGCGCAGGAGGCGACGTCGGCGCACTCCACGAGCGTCAGCTCGGCCGCGTGGGCGCGCAGGAAGTCCCGCGCCCCACGGTCGCCCCGGGCGAGCGCGGCCACCTGTGCCCAGTGCTGTCGGGCGAACAACACGGGGTGGCCGCGCCGCCCCTCGTACGCCGCGGCCACCAGGCCCGCGCCCGCCCGGTGCGCGCGCACCACCCGCGCCACCGCCTCCGCGCCCACGCCCGGCTGGTCGACGAGGAGCACGAGGAGCGCCGAGGCGCCCGCGCCGGACGGCGACCCGCCCGGCCCGAGCCCGCCACCCGGGGCGTCGCGCACCGACGCCAACCCGGCGCGCAGCGAGGAGCCCATACCCGTGGCCCAGTCGGGGTTGTCGGCCACGACGCAGCCCGCGAGGTCGGCCCGCTCGCGTACCCGCTCCGCCGCCGCCCCGAGCACCACGTGCACCGCGGGCGCGCAGCCCCCCGCCCGCGCCGCGCGCACCGCGCGCTCCACCAGCGGCCGACCCCCATGGTCGAGCAGCGCCTTGGGCCGCCCGCCGAGCCGCCGGCCACCGCCCGCCGCGAGCACCAGAGCGACGACGGCCGGCCGCTCCGCGGCGCTCGGCGCCTCGCCCGTCGCCTTCGCCCGTGGTGGTGCTGGTGTGATCGGTGAGGTCGCTGCCATGGCCCTGTCCTACCGCACCGCGCCCCCGGGGCGCGCTGGCGCACCGGCCAACCGGAACGCGCCACCGTCCGCGCCCCGGCCCCCACCGGGCGGGTCCACCGCACCGCGTACCGGGCCCGAAGGCTCGGTTAAGGTCGGGGCGTGCGGTGCTGAAACGGGGAGGACGAAGGTGGCGGAGGTCTTCAAGGCGCTGGGGGAGAAGGACCCGCGCCAGATCGCGGGCTACCGGCTCGCCGCCAAGCTCGGCTCGGGCGGCATGGGCAAGGTCTACCTTTCCTACACGCCGGCCGGCCGCCCGGTCGCGATCAAGGTGGTGCGGCCCGACCTGAGCGAGGACCCCGAGTTCCGGGGCAGGTTCCGCCGCGAGGTGGCGGCGGCCAAGCGGGTGCACGGCCTGTACACGGCGCCGGTCATCGACGCGGAGACCGAGGGCGACACGCCCTGGCTGGCGACCGCGTACGTGCCAGGGCCCTCGCTCCAGTCGGTGATCACCGACCACGGCCCGCTGCCCGTTCCCACCGTGTTGCTGCTGATCGCCGGGATGGCCGAGGCGCTCGCCGCCGTCCACGAGGCGGGCATCGTGCACCGCGACTTCAAGCCGTCGAACGTGCTGCTCGCGGCCGACGGCCCGCGCGTCATCGACTTCGGCATCTCGCGCGCCGCGGACGCCAGCTCGCTCACCGGCAGCGGCATGACCATCGGCACCCCGGCCTTCATGGCGCCCGAACAGGCCGAGGCCACCGACATCACGGCGGCCACCGACATCTTCGCGCTCGGCCAGGTGGCCTGCTTCGCGGCGTCCGGCGCCCCGGCCTTCGGCGACGGCACCCCGCACGGCGTCCTCTACCGGGTCGTCCACAAGGAGCCCGACCTCAGCGGCGTGCCCGAGGAGTTGCGCGAGCTGATCGGCCGCTGCCTGGCGAAGGAGGCGGCCGACCGGCCGACCCCCGCGGAGATCATCGCCATGTGCCGGGCCGCGTCCCCCGGCGCCGAACTGCGCCGCCCGGAGGACTGGCTGCCGACCGTGGTCGCCGCCGACCTCGGCCACCGGTCCGCGAGCCCCGCCCCGGCGGCCGGTGTCTCCCCGCACGACGAGACGCTGGCCCGGGGCCGTGGCGCCGACGCGAGCGCGCACCACGGCGCGGCGGACGGCGCGGCGGCGTCAGGTAGTGGCGCGTTTGACCCGCCGCGGCGCGAGCCGGCCGCCGGCCACCCGAACGCCCCCGACCGCGCCCCCGCTCCCGACTCCGGCGCCGCGCCCCCGGGGCGGGCCGGCCGGCGCGTGGCCGCGCTGGTGGCCGCCGCCGTGCTCGTGGTGGGGGCGGGCGCCGGCGCCGCGTACTACCTCGGTCAGGACGACGACGGGGACAGCTCCGCCCGGCGCGGGGGCGAGTCGAGCGCCCCGCGCACGCCCGACGGCGAGTCGAAGGGCGAGCCGCCGCGCGACGCGTCGGACCCGGCGGGCCAGGGCCCGGGCGGCGGGCCGTCCGGCAGCGGGGACCGCGAGGGCGTGGAGCCGACCGGCGTGCCCAGCGGCCCGGGCAGCCAGTTGCCCGGCGGGATCAGCCCCAAGGGCGTCGACTACGACGACGTGTCGCTGCCCGACGGCTACCACCTCACCCTGGCCACCGACCCGCTGCGGCCCGACAACTCCCCGGCCACCGCCGCCGACTTCGGCTACCGCAACCCCGCCGCGCCCGGCAGCGGCGGCGGCAGCGTGCGCGCGGGCGACGGCGGGAAGCTGGTGCTGCTGCGGGCCGACGAGTACGGCTCCGCCACCTCCTGCCGGGACACCACCCGCTTCACCCCCGAGATCGGCCTCGGCCAGCTCACCCCGGGCTCCCGGGTCTGCGTGCTGGCCGCCTCCGGTGACCTCGCCCTGGTCACGTACCAGGGGGCGGCGCCGCAGGGTGATCCGAGTGACTACATCAGCCTCGACGTGACGGTGTGGCGGGCCGGTTCGCCGCGTACGTGAAGGAGTCAAGGTGACTGCGTCAGCGGCGGTGGCGCGGGTGGCGACTTCCGATAGGGTCACCGCTGTCACATGCAAGCTTGAGGGGCAGCCCTGATGGGGCCGGGGGACGAGACGTCATGAATAGTGTGGATTCCGCGGGAGTCTTCAAGCCACTTGAGGGCGATGACCCAACGACGGTCGCGGGTTACCGACTGAGTGCCAAGCTGGGTTCCGGGGGGATGGGCAAGGTCTACCTCTCGTACACCCTTGGCGGCCGGGCCGTGGCCATCAAGGTGATCCGGCCCGAGTTCAGCGAGGACGCCGAGTTCCGCCGCCGCTTCCGGCAGGAGGTGAAGGCGGCCCAGCGGGTGCAGGGCCTGTACACCGCGCCGGTCATCGACAGCGACCCCGACGGCCCCACCCCGTGGCTGGCGACCGCGTACGTGCCGGGACCCTCGCTCGCCGAGTCGGTGGCCCAGCACGGCAAGCTCCCGGTCTCCACGGTGCTCTTCCTCGTCGCGGGCATAGCCGAGGCGCTCCAGGTCATCCACGGCGCGGGCATCGTGCACCGCGACCTGAAGCCGTCCAACGTGCTGCTCGCCGACGACGGCCCGCGCGTCATCGACTTCGGCATCGCGCGCGCCGCCGACGCCACCTCGCTCACCAGCAGCGGCGTCACGGTCGGCACCCCGACCTTCATGGCGCCCGAACAGGCCGCCGGCCGCGAGGTCACCCCGGCCACCGACGTCTTCGCGCTCGGCCAGGTCGCGGCGTACGCGGCGATCGGCACCCCGGCCTTCGGGGAGGGCACCTCGCACGGGGTGCTGTACCGCATCGTGCACGAGGAGCCGGACCTGACCGGGCTGCCGGCGGAGCTGTCCGACCTGGTCGGCCGTTGCCTGCGCAAGGACCCGGCGGCCAGGCCCGCGCTGGCCGAAATCCTCCAGTTGTGCCAACAGGCGTCGCCGCACACCCAGTTGCGCCGGTCCGAGGACTGGCTGCCGGGCGCCGTCGCGGCCGACATCACCGGCCGGGTGCCCGCGCCGGCCCCCCGCCAGGTCCCGGCGCCGCCCCAGGTCGCGCCGGTGGCCGGAGTGGCCCCGGCGCCCGCCGCGCCGCCCGTACCGCCCGCGCCGCAGCAGGCCCCGAGCCCCGCCTACCCGGCGCACGCGCCCCAGACCCCCGCCGCGCCCCCGCAGGCACCCCCGGCCGCGCCGCCCGCCCAACCGCCGGCCACGCCCGCCCAACCGCCCGCCGCCGCCCCGGCCGTCGCGGCGCAGGCCCCCGCCACCCCGGTCCCCGCGCACACCCCGCCGCCGGCGCAGGCAGCGAACCCGGCCCAGACGCCGAACCCGACGCAGACGCCGAACCCGGCCCACACCCCGCCGCCGGTCGCGGCGCAGCAGCAGTACGGCTACCCGCAGGGCCAGGGGGCCGCCGCGCCACCGCAGCAGTACGGCTATCCGCAGCAGCAGGCGGCCAGCGCGCACCAGGCGTACGGCTACCCGCAGTCGGGCGACGCCACGGGCCAGGGCGGGTTCGGGCCGCCCGCGTACTCCACCACCGCCCTGACCACCCCGACGACCGGGTCGGACGGTGCCGGCCCGGGCTCGACCGGCACCACCGTGCTCGGCTCGCCCGAGGGCGGCGGCGCGGGGCCGCGCAAGCGCGGCCGGGGCAAGCTCGTGGCGCTGAGCGTGGCGGGCCTGCTGGTCTTCGCCGCGGCGGGCGGGGCCACCACGTACGTGCTCTTCCAGGAGGACGACAAGAAGTCCCACCAGGCCGAGAAGAAGGAGCCCTCCACGGCCGCGGAGACGCCCACCCAGGCGCCCACCACCGACGAGCCGTCCACCCAGCCGAGCGACGAGCCCTCGGAAACCCCCTCCGAGACGGCGCCCACCGTCGTCCCCGACCCCGAACCGGTGACGAAGAACGGCATCAACCTGCCGGAGGGCTACCACCTGTTCTTCGCCTCCGACCCCATCCACCCGGAGAACGGCAGCACCGACAGCGACATCGGCTACCACAACAGCTTCGGTGACCGGGAGCTGTTCACCGGCTCACAGGACACCAAGTTGGTGCTGCTGAACAACGCGCAGGAGGGCACGCTCGAAACCTGCCGCAACGAGACCCGGTTCGCCACCTCGATCGGCTTCGACCGGCTCTCCAAGGGCTCCCGGATCTGCGTACGCACCGGCTCCGGCCACATCGGCCTGGTGACCTTCAACGGCCCCGCGCCCGAGTCGGACCCGAGCGACTACGTGAAGCTCGACGTCACGGTGTGGCGCAACGCGCTCGACGTCGGAGTCGAGGACGATTCCTGATCGCGCGCCCCCCGACCGCCTCCCGCTGACCGCCTCCCGCCGGCCGTTTTAGCCGGCTTTGCCGACCGATTTTCGCCCTGTGTATAGCGCACCGTGCGGAGAGTGGCGTTAACTGTGCCGCGTCCTTCGCGTATACGGGGGCGCGGAGGGTCGCGGGCGGACGCATGAGATGGGGAGGCGGTCAGTGTTGCCAGGCGACGAGGCAAGGTACGGTCGGCCATCCGACGTCTTGGCCATGGAGGGCACCGTGGCTGTCAAGCACCGGCGGCCCGCCGACGCCGAAAGAGACCCCAAGGCGGCGGAGCTGGGGCGGGCGGTCTCCCGGTTACGGTGTGAACTCGCGGCCTATCCGGTCGAGTTGTCGGACCGTACGGTGGCCGACGAGGAGCTGACGGCCCTGGACGCGATGGTGCGCGAGGGGCGGGCCGAGGTGCCCGAGCTGCGGCGCTCGCTGCTGCTGATAGCGAGTTCGCTGGGCTCCGTGAGCCGGCTCGGGCCATCGGTGACGGCGGTCCGCACGGCGATCGACCAGTTCGGCGACGCGCCACACCGGTAGCCCCAGCCCCCGGCGGGCGAGGGCGGTTCGGTGGGTGGGCTCAGGCGGGCCCGGTGGCGGCGAGGGTCCTTGACAGGTCCCGCGCGACCTCCTTGAGGAGCGGCACGATCCGTTCCTTCGCCGCGTCCGTGACCCGCCCGGCCGGGCCCGAGATGGAGATGGCCGCGGCGGTGGGGGAGTCGGGCACGGTGACGGCCAGGCAGCGCACGCCGATCTCCTGCTCGTTGTCGTCCACCGCGTACCCCGTGCTGCGCACCGTCTCCAGGGCGGAGACGAACGCGTCGGGTGTCGTGATGGTCTTCTCGGTGGCCGCGGGCATGCCCGTGCGCGCGAGCAGGGCCCGCACCTCGTCGTCCGGCACGGGGGCGAGCAGCGCCTTGCCCACGCCCGTGGAGTGCGGCAGCACCCGGCGGCCGACCTCGGTGAACATCCGCATCGAGTGCCGGGAGGGCACCTGCGCGACGTAGACCACCTCGTCCCCGTCGAGCAGCGCCATGTTGGCCGTCTCGCCGGTCTCCTCCACGAGCCGCGCCAGGTGCGGCCGGGCCCAGGTGCCGAGCAGCCGGGACGCGCTCTCGCCCAGCCGGATCAGCCGCGGGCCCAGCGAGTAGCGGCGGTTGGGCTGTTGGCGCACGTAGCCGGTGGCGACCAACGTACGCATCAGCCGGTGGATGGTGGGCAGCGGCAGCCCGCTGCTCGTGGCCAACTCGCTCAGCCCGACCTCACCGCCGGCGTCGGCCATGCGCTCCAACAGGTCGAAGGCGCGCTCAAGCGACTGGACGCCACCCGAGCTGGCGGTGGAGGCGGTGTGGGACCGGGCGGACGTCGACACGTCGGCTTCCTTTCGGGGCGGAGGTGATCGGCCAAGGCGCCGTGTGGCTCGCTGGCCGACCGGCCATCGGCAGCCTACCCGGCGCCGAAGTTCCGCACCGAGCCGTCCACATGCTGCGATCGCCGGTAGCGACGGGTTTGTCCGCATCGCCAGCGGGGTGCCGGAGCGCCGCGCAACGCTCCGTGCGCTTCTGACGTACGGAATCCCGGTTCCGCTTCGCGAAGCGCGGTGGGTTGGCGGCAGGGTCACGGACGGTGCCGTACGAGCCCTTGACGCCGGCGCGGGACCACGTGAACACTCCTTCAACAGAACGTTGAAGATCGGTGCGACGCGCGGTGTGACGGCGAGCGGCGAGGGGGCAACGTGTCCGAAGCGTCCGGTGGGGCGGTCTCGTCCGGTGGGGCGGCGACGGAGAGCGACCGAACGGGGGGCGCCGCCGCCCCGGGCGGTACCCCGTACGAGAGCGGCGGGGGGCCGCCCGCCCGGGCCCGGGTCGACCTCGTGCTGCGCTCGACGCGCGTCGTCACCCCGACCGGCGTCCGCCCCGCCACCGTGCACGTGGCCGACGGGCGGATCGCCGAGGTGCTCCCGCACGCCGCGCCCGCGCCCGCCGGCGCCCGACGGGTGGAGTTGGGGGACGACGCGCTGCTGCCGGGCCTGGTGGACACCCACGTACACGTCAACGACCCGGGGCGCGCCCACTGGGAGGGCTTCGCGTCCGCCACCAGGGCCGCGGCGGCCGGCGGCATCACCACCCTCGTCGACATGCCGCTCAACAGCGTCCCGCCCACCACCACCGTGCCCCACCTGGCCCGCAAGCGGGCCGTCGCCGGCCCCAAGGTCCTGGTGGACGTGGGCTTCTGGGGCGGCGCCGTGCCCGACAACCTGGCCGAACTGCGCGCCCTGCACGCGGCCGGGGTCTTCGGCTTCAAGAGCTTCCTCTCGCCGTCGGGCGTGGACGAGTTCCCGCACCTGACCCGTGCTCAGCTCGCCGCCGTACTGGACGAGCTGGCCGCCGTCGACGGGTTGTTGCTCGTGCACGCGGAGGACCCGCACCACCTCGCGAGCGCCCCGCCCGCCAGTGGCCCGCGCTACGCCGACTTCCTCGCCTCGCGACCGCGGTCCGTCGAGGGCGAGGCCATCGCCGCGCTCATCGACGCGGCCCGGGCCAGCGGCGGCCGGGTGCACCTGTTGCACCTCTCGTCCGGCGAGGCGCTGCCGATGATCGCGGCGGCGCGCCGCGCCGGCGTCCGGATCACCGTCGAGACCTGCCCGCACTTCCTGACCCTGGCGGCGGAGGAAGTGCCGGACGGCGCCACGGAGTTCAAGTGCTGCCCGCCCATCAGGGAGGCCGCCAACCAGGACCTGCTGTGGCAGGGCCTGCGCGAGGGCGTCATCGACTGCGTCGTCTCCGACCACTCGCCGAGCACCCCGGAGCTGAAGACGGGCGACTTCGGCACGGCCTGGGGCGGCATCTCCTCGCTCCAACTGGGCCTGCCCGCCGTGTGGAGCGCCGCCCGGGCGCGCGGCCACGACCTGGCGGACGTCGCCCGCTGGATGTCGACGGCCCCCGCCGCGCTCGCCGGGCTCACCGCTAAGGGCGCCATCGCGCCGGGCCGGGACGCGGACTTCGCGGTCCTGGCGCCGGAGCAGACGTTCACCGTGGACGTGGCCCGACTGCACCACCGCAACCGGGTCACGGCGTACGCGGGCAGGACGCTGCACGGCGTCGTACGGTCCACCTGGCTGCGCGGCACGCGGATCGCCCAGGACGGCCAGCCGTCCGTGCCCGCCGGCGGCCGGCTGCTCACCCGCCGCTGACCGCTCCCCGGGCCGCCGTCGACGCCGCGCGAGGCGCTGGCACCGCGCCCGCCTCGCGGGCGGCTACTTCGCGCCCAGGTGGAAGAGGAGGAAGAGGAAGGCCGCGAAGATGTGCACGCCCACCAGGTAGAAGGTGACGCGGATGGTGAGCCCCCAGGGCGCGCGGTCCTCCTCGTTCATGGCCGCGCGGCCCGCCCCCACCGGGCCGGGCTCGACGGGGCCGGGCTCCACGGGGGCGGGTACCACGGAGCCGCGCTCCACGGGGTCGGGTGCGCTGGCCGCCGCGCCGCCGGGCCCGCTCGCGGCGCCGGCCCCGGCACCGGTCTCGGGTGCGGCGGGTGTGACGGGTGTGGCCTCGGACGCGCGGTCCGTGGGCGGCTGTGCTGGGCTCGGGTCCTCGGCGTGCGGCGTACGGTCGCTCATGCTCGACCAGTCCTTCCGGTGGCGCGGTGGTCGCGGTCGCCCAGGCACAGCTCGGCGGCGCCGCTCTGCAGCAGGGTGTGCACGAACAGCAGCTCCGCACCGCCGGGCGACTCGGCGGCGATGCGGTGCGGGGTGATCGAGTCGAAGTGGGCCGCGTCGCCGGCGTCGAGCCGGTGCGCGGCATCGCCCAGCACGAGCCGCAGCGGCCCGCGCAGCACATAGAGCCACTCCTCGCCGGGGTGCACCCGCACCAGCTCGTCCTGCGCCCCGCCGTATGGGACGTGCACGCGCAGCGCCTGCATGGCCCGGCCCGAACCACCCGCGCGCCAGTACGTCCAGCCGCCCGCCGGCGACGCCTCCATCCGGTCGGCCCGCACGATCGGATCCTGCTCCGCCGGGACCTCGCCGAGCAGGTCGGATACCGTGATGCCATACGTGCGGGCCAGCGCGAGCAGCATCGGCAGCGAGGGCTGGCGGCGTCCGGTCTCCAGCCGCGACAGGTGGGCGGGGGACAGGCCGGCGCGCTGGGCGGCCGACTCCAGCGTCAGCCCGGAGCGCCGTCGCAGGTCGCGCAGCCGGGGCGCGACCGACGGCAACTCCGCGACGGACTCGTCGGGGGGCGTGGTCATACGTCCGGTATAGCCGGACCGTGCCTCCGGGGCAAAAGTTTTGCCTCACAGGCAAAACGCGGGCCCGTGCTGGGAGACCCCGCGCGGGTCCCGTGAACTCCTGGGAAACATCGCCCAGTTGTCGTTGACATGTCATGGTCTACGCGCGTCATGCTGGCTCCATGAGGATTCCCCCACGCATCGCGCGCATCGGCGCCCTCGGCGCCCTCGCCACGACCCTTCTCATCGGTGGCCCGGCCGTCGCGGCCACCCCGGCAGTCGACACCGCGACCCCCGCCGCGTCGGCGACCTTCTCCCGCCTCGCCGTCGGCGACATCTGCTACTCGGACCTGCCCTCGCAGGCCCACGACACCCTTCGGCTGATCGACAAGGGCGGCCCGTACCCCTACCCGCAGGACGGCACCGTTTTCCAGAACCGCGAGGGGCTGCTGCCCGAGCACCCGCGGGGCTACTACCACGAGTACACCGTGAAGACCCCCGGCTCCTCCGACCGTGGCGCCCGCCGCATCGTGACGGGTGACAGCCACCAGGAGGACTACTACACCGCCGACCACTACCGGTCCTTCGACCTGGTCGACTACGGCTGCTGACGCGGCCAGCGGCCCGCGAGCCAGCGGGTCCGTGACCGAAGCGGCGGTCGGCGCCCCCACCCCCGACCGCCGCTTCTCCCGTTCGCGCCGGCGCGCGGTCGCTGCCCAGTCGCTGCCCAGTCGCTGCGCGGTCGCTGCGCTCGGGCCGGGCCGGGCTGGACGGTCGGCGGTAGGTGGCCGCCGCGCCTGTGGGGGAGCCGGTGGGCCGGCGAGGTTCCACGGCGTCACGGTCTCCGCGTCTGCCTCCGCGTCCGCGCCTGCGTCCGCGCGTAGGCCGCGCATGACCAGGCAATCGGCCTGCCACTCCAGCGTCCTGGCGAACGTTCGGGCCGGTGGCCCGAGGCCCCGCACCCGCCGCTGCGCCTCGGGGCGGCCCCGGCGGCAGGGGAAGGCGACCTCGCGTACGTGGTCGATGTCCCGCTCGGCGTCGAGTACGGCCCACAGACGGTCGGGGCTCGGCCCGTCGTGGCCGTAGCCGAACAGGAGGGTGTTCAGACCGCCCGCCGTCGGCCCGTGCTCCAGCGCCCGCGGGACGGCCGCCCGCTGCCGGGCGTCATGGGTATCGAGCGGGAGGCGGCCCCCGCGCGGCGGTTCGTTCCGCACCGTCGGAGCCCCTGGTGCCCCCAGTGGCCAGCGTCCAGCGGCCCCCGGCCGCCGCGCCGCGTGGGCGCGTACCGCCCGCACGAGGTGCGCGGCATGGGAGTCCACGCTCTCCGGGGCCCAACCTCCCGCCCGCGAGGCGCCCGTTCTCCTTCCTCCGACCCGGCGCCGACCCGGTCCCGCCCCGCCGCCGAACAGTTCGGTCAGCGGGCGCTGGCGCCCGGCCGCCGGCTGCCGCCGCCCAAGGGCCGGGCCACGGCGGGTGAGCGGGCCCGCGACCGAGGTGGTGGTGGGGCGTGCGGGGCGAGTGGGGCGGGCGATGGGGGTACGGGGCGCAGCCGAATGCTCCCGATGGAGCCGAGTGCGCCCCCGCGGGCTCGGATGTCAGTGCCAACCGATAGCGTTTCGGTAGAAACGCGTTCGAGGGGGCGGAAGGACGTAAGGAGGAGGCATCGGTGACATATGGCCCGGGGACATCAGGCCCCGAGGTGGTCACGTGCGGTGAGGCCATGCTGCTGATGCTGGCCGAGCCGGGCGTGCCGCTGGACCGAGCGACCCACTTCCGTCGCTCCATCGCGGGGGCCGAGGCCAACGTGGCGGTCGGCCTCGCCCGGCTCGGGCACCGCGTGCGCTGGCTCGGCCGCCTCGGGGCGGACGCGCCGGGCGCCGCCGTCCTCGGCGAGCTGCGGGCGGACGGCGTGGACGTCAGCCAGGTGGGTGTGGACGAACAGGCGCCCACCGGCCTGCTGCTGCGGGACTGTCACCCCTCCCGCGCCATCGACGTGCAGTACTTCCGCGCGGGTTCGGCTGCCTCACACCTGGAGCCGGTGCACATCCCGCCCGCCGCGCTCGACGGCGCCCGGCTGCTGCACCTGTCGGGCATCACGCCGATGCTCTCGCCGACCGCGGCCGAGGCCACCCGTCGCCTGATCGAGCTGGCCCGCGCCGCGGGCGCGCTGGTCTCCTTCGACCCCAACGTGCGCCACAAGCTCGGCGGCGCCGCCCAGTGGGCGCAGATCGTCGGGCCCCTGCTGGCCGACGCCGACCTGCTTGTCGCGGGCGCGGACGAGTTGGAGCTGCTGACCGCGCGGCCGGCCGACGAGGCCGCCGCCGACCTGGTCAAGGAGGGTGCGCGCGCGGTCGTGATCAAGCGCGCGGACCACTCGGCGACCGCGTACACCGGCGCCGGACGCTGGGACCAGAGCGCGTTCGCGGTCCCGGTGGTGGACCCGGTCGGGGCGGGCGACGCCTTCGCCGCCGGGTATCTCTCCGGCTGGCTGCGCGGCCTGCCCGAGCAGGCGGCGCTCGCCGAGGCGGCCTGCGTCGCGGCGCTGGCCATCCAGTCCCCGACGGACACGGCCGGGCTGCCGAGCCCGGCCGTGCGGGACCGGGCGCTGGCGGCTTACACGGAGGGGATCGACGCCGTGCACCGTTGACCGCCCAGCGCGCGGCCCCCCGCGAGGTCGTGACAGGGCGCCGGAGGCGACGGGCGCGCCGCGAAGAACGCGCCGCGCCGCTTGCGAACGATCACCGTTCCTCGCACGTTGGATTCGTTGGTGCCTCGTGTCGGGCCCACGGGCGAGCGGGTGGGCGCGTACGGGGTCCGCCCGTCGCACCATGGTCCCGCCAGCGGGACACAAGACCGGCGCAGGACGATGCGGGATCTCCGCGAGCGGCGCACCGCCGCCGGCGGCGACGCGCTCTCCGGCCCGGCCCTGTGCCCCGTCCAAAGCTCCCGCACCCCGCTCCACCGCGGCGCCTCGCGCCACCGCCCCGCCCGCTGTCCCGTATCCGTTGCTGCCACCCCCCGCATCCTGTCCTCTGTCCCCTGTCTCTGTCCTCACCCGACGCATGTGAAGAAGGGCGGCGAACTGCCGTGTACCGCTGGGAGATCACCCGGGCCGCGCTCGAACAGCGGGTCTTCGCCATCATCCGTACCGAGAGCTACGACCAGGCCGCGGCGACGGCCGACACGCTCCTCTCGGCCGGGATCACCAGCATGGAGATCTCGCTGACCACGCCCTTCGCGCTGGAGGCCATCACCACCCTCACCCGCGAGGTCGGCGCCGACGCGGTGATCGGCGCGGGCACCGTGCTGGACGCCCAGGCGGCGCGGATGGCCGTGGAGGCGGGGGCCACCTACCTGGTCTCGCCGAGCCTGGACGCCGAGGTCATCCGCACCGGCCACCGGTACGGGCTGCCCGTCTTCCCCGGCGTCGCCACGCCCACCGAGATGGTGCGCGCGCTGGAGCTGGGCGCGGACGCGCTCAAGCTGTTCCCCGCCTCGGCGTACGGGCCGCGCTGGCTGAAGGACGTGTGCGCCGCGCTGCCGCAGGCGCCGGTGCTGCCCACCGGCGGGGTGACCCTGGACGATGCCCCGGAGTGGATCGCCGCGGGCGCGGTGGCCGTCGGCATGGGCACGGCGCTGGCCCAGGGCGACCGGGACGTGGTGGCCAAACGGGCCGCGGACCTGCTGGCGCGGCTGGCGGACGCGCGGGAGTGATCCCGCCGGTCCGCGCGCGGGCCGGTTGGGCCCGGGCCGCGCGCGGTGGGGCCCGGCCCGCGCGCCGGCCGGGCCCGTCTCGGCAGGGGCGCGAGGCCGGCCGCGCCTGGCCCGCGCGGGGTGGCGTACGCCCGTCGTCGGGGCCGCGCGGGGCGGTCCCGACCCCGCCACCCTCGCCGGATCGCGCTTTGTCCGGACAATCAGACTTCACGACTTCCCGTCAACTGTCGGTGCGGATACCCTCGGCCCGTGGCGAAGCAAGGAGACGCATCGGGTGTGCTGCGTTCCGCGGCGGCCGTCCAGTTCAGCGTGGACCGCGGCAGTCCGGTCCCGCTGTACTTCCAGTTGGCCCAGCAGCTTGAGGCCGCCATCGAGCAGGGCGAACTCGCGCCGGGCAGCCTGCTGGGCAACGAGATCGACCTCGCCGGCCGGCTCGGCCTCTCCCGACCCACGGTGCGCCAGGCCATCCAGTCGCTGGTGGACAAGGGGCTCCTGGTGCGCCGCCGCGGCGTGGGCACCCAGGTCGTCCACAGCCAGGTCAAGCGCCCGCTGGAGCTGAGCAGCCTCTACGACGACCTGGAGGCCGCGGGCCAGCGGCCCGCCACCCGGGTCCTGCGCCACACCGTCCAGCCCGCCACCGCCCAGGTCGCCGCGGCCCTCGGCGTTCCCGAGGGGGCGGACGTGGTGCTGGTGGAGCGGCTGCGCCTCGCGCACGGCGAACCCATGGCCCACCTGCGCAACCACCTGCCGAGCGGGCTGCTGACGCTGGAGAGCGCGGCGCTGGAGGAGACCGGGCTCTACCGGCTGCTGCGCGGGGCCGGCATCACGCTGCACAGCGCCCGGCAGACGGTCGGCGCCCGCGCGGCCACCGCCGACGAGGCGGAGCGGCTCGCCGAGTCCACGGGCGCGCCGCTGCTCACCATGGAGCGCACCACCTTCGACGACACCGGGCGCGCGATCGAGTTCGGCTCGCACACCTACCGGGCCTCGCGCTACGCCTTCGAGTTCCAGCTCCTGGTCCGCCCCTGAACCGCACGTCCCGCCGCGTCCCCGGGCCGGGTCCGTCCCGGGTGTCGTGCGGCGGGCCGTACCGCGTACGCTGACCCGCCGCGCCCGGGCGTCGGGCCGGCCCGGCGAAGATCCCTTCGTCAGAATGTTCTGACAAAGCATTGACGGTGGGTGGCGCGCGCCGCTACAACTCCTCCAACCGCTCGCACGCGGCCGGAAGGAGCCGGGGGAACCGGGAGCAAGGCGGCCGTGTCGCGGCACGCCCCGAACGGCGCGAGACGGCGCGTACGCCGCGCGCGGGACCCGCTGGAGCCGCGCCCGGCGGCGGTGACGGATACTTGGGCGGCCGGGGCGGGTGAACGGTACCCGGCCGCACCGTGACATTCAGTGGAGAAGGGCAAGTCCTCGTGGCAAGGGTTCGGACAGGGGTACGCGCCGTGAGCGCCGTGCTGGCAGCGGTGGTCGGCGCGACCCTTGCGGGATGCAGCAGTACGGGCGGCAAGCGCGCGGAGGAGCGGGCGGCCAAGTCCGCGCACGGGCGCGCGGCGGTCGACACGCCGCGCTGGACCGTCGCGATGGTCACGCACTCGGGCGACGGGGACTCCTTCTGGGACATCGTCCGCAGCGGCGCCGAGCAGGCGGCGGTCAAGGACAACATCAAGTTCCTCTACGCGCACAGCGATGAGGGCCAGCAGCAGAGCGAGCAGGTGCAGAGCTACATCGACCAGAAGGTCGACGGGCTCATCGTCACGCTCGCCAAGCCCGACGCCATGAAGGCCGTCGTCGCCAAGGCCCGCAAGGCCGGCATCCCGGTGATCACGGTGAACTCCGGATCGGCCGAGTCCAAGGCGTTCGGCGCCCTCAGCCACATCGGCCAGGACGAGACCATCGCCGGCGAGGCGGTCGGCGACGAGCTGACCAAGCGCGGCCGGAAGAAGGCCCTGTGCGTCCTGCACGAACAGGGCAACGTCGGCCACGAGCAGCGCTGCGACGGTGCCCGCAAGACCTTCAAGGGCAAGCTGGAGAACCTCTACGTCGAGGGCACCAACATGCCCGACGTCCTCTCCGCCATCGAGGCCAAGCTCCAGTCCGGCGACTACGACGCGGTCGTGACGCTCGGCGCGCCCTTCGCCGACACCGCCGTCAAGGCCAAGAAGCAGGCCGGCAGCGACGCGGAGATCAACACCTTCGACCTCAGCAAGCAGGTCGCCCAGGGGCTGGCCAACGGTGACCTCGGCTTCGCCGTGGACCAGCAGCCCTACCTCCAGGGCTACCAGGCCGTCGACCTGCTGTGGCTGTACAAGTACAACGCCGACGTGCTCGGCGGCGGCCAGCCGGTGCTGACCGGCCCGCAGATCGTCACCAAGGACGAGGCGGACGAACTGGCCGAGTACGCGGATCGGGGCACCCGGTGAGCAGTTCCCTGGCGCGCCCCACGACCCCGGCCGACCCGCCCGAACCGGACGAACGGCTGCTGCACCGCTCCACCCTGCGCAGCCTGCTCGGCCGTCCCGAGCTGGGCGCGGTGGTCGGCGCGGTCGCCGTCTTCGTCTTCTTCTCGGTCGTCGCCGACAGCTTCCTCCAGCTCTCCAGCCTCTCCACGGTGCTGTACGCCTCCTCGACGATCGGCATCATGGCGGTGCCGGTGGCACTGCTGATGATCGGCGGCGAGTTCGACCTCTCCACCGGCGTCGCGGTCACCACCTCCGCGCTGGTCTCGTCCATGTTCAGCTACCAGATGACGGCCAACGTGTGGGTCGGCGTCGGGGTGTCCCTGCTGACGAGCCTGGCGATCGGCTTCTTCAACGGCATCGTCCTGGTCCGTACGGGGCTGCCGAGCTTCATCATCACGCT
Source organism: Streptomyces sp. MGP-BFMKR1 (assembly GCF_057766585.1). Classification (NCBI taxonomy): domain Bacteria; kingdom Bacillati; phylum Actinomycetota; class Actinomycetes; order Kitasatosporales; family Streptomycetaceae; genus Streptomyces; species Streptomyces sp. MGP-BFMKR1. The sequence continues at coordinate 1,623,353 of NZ_CM173408.1, read as the reverse complement.
GGCCACCTTCCTCATGCTGACCGGCATGAACCTCGGCTTCACCAAGCTGATCAGCGGCAAGGTCTCCACCAAGACCATCGGGGACATGGAGGGCTTCGAGTCGGCCCGTAAGATCTTCGCCTCGCAGCACACCATCGGCGACGTGAACATCAAGGTCACCATCCTGTGGTGGCTGGGCCTGGTCGCCGTGGCCACCTGGATCCTGCTGCGCACCCGGGCCGGCAACTGGATCTTCGCCGCCGGCGGCAACGCGCACGCGGCCCGCGCGGTCGGCGTGCCGGTCGCCCGCACCAAGATCGCCCTGTACATGGGCACCGGGTTCGGCGCCTGGGTGCTCGGGCAGCACCTGCTGTTCTCGTTCGACACCGTGCAGTCCGGCGAGGGCGTGGGCAACGAACTGCTCTACATCATCGCGGCCGTCATCGGCGGCTGCCTGATGACCGGCGGCTACGGCTCGGCGATCGGCGCCGCCGTGGGCGCGCTGATCTTCGGCATGACGAACAAGGGCATCGTGTACGCGCAGTGGGACGCCGACTGGTTCAAGTTCTTCCTCGGCGCGATGCTCCTTCTGGCCACCCTGCTGAACGCGTGGGTGCGCAAGCGGGCGGAGGCGAGCAAGTGAGCGAGCGCGAGCAGCAGCCGCAGGGCCCGGACGAGGGCGCGCCGGCCACCCCGGCCCCGCAGCCGCCGAGCACCGGCGCGACCGCGACCACCGGCGCCGGGACCGAGACCGGGACCGGGGGCGTCGGCGCCGCCGACGCGCCGCTGGTCGAGCTGACCGACGTCAGCAAGTACTACGGCAACATCAAGGCGCTCGAGGGCGTCTCGCTGGAGGTACGGGCCGGCGAGATCAGTTGCGTGCTGGGCGACAACGGCGCCGGCAAGTCCACCCTCATCAAGATCATCTCCGGGCTGCACCAGCACGACGCCGGCACCTTCCGCGTCGACGGCGAGCAGACCCGGCTCGGCTCCCCGCGCGAGGCCCTCGACCGGGGCATCGCCACCGTCTACCAGGACCTGGCCGTGGTGCCTCTGATGCCGGTGTGGCGCAACTTCTTCCTCGGCTCCGAGCCGACGAAGGGCCGCGGCCTGCTGCGCCGCCTGGACACCGCCACCATGCGCGAGACGACCCGCACCGAGCTGCGGCGCATGGGCATCGACCTGCGCGACGTGGACCAGCCGATCGGCACCCTCTCCGGCGGCGAGCGGCAGTGCGTGGCCATCGCGCGGGCCGTCTACTTCGGCGCCAAGGTCCTCGTCCTGGACGAGCCGACCGCGGCGCTCGGCGTCAAGCAGTCCGGCGTCGTCCTCAAGTACGTCGCCGCGGCCCGCGACGCCGGCCTCGGCGTGGTCCTCATCACGCACAACCCGCACCACGCGTACCTGGTCGGCGACCGCTTCGTCCTCCTCAAGCGGGGCGCGATGGCGGGCAGCCACGCCAAGTCGGAGATCACGTTGGACGAGCTGACCCGGCAGATGGCCGGCGGCAGCGAGCTGGAGGAGCTGAGCCACGAGCTGGCCCGCGCCAGCACGCCCACCCTGCGCCCGGGCCGCCCCACGGCCGGGTGACCCACTGGCGAGTGATCACCGTCGAGTGACCCACCGGCGCGGCGGGCCCAGCGGGCCCGGCCGCGCCGACGGCGTCGATGACCACACCGCCGGTGCCGGCGCCGGCGCCGGCGAGCGCGCCGACAGCCGGCGTGTGCGGCGGGTGCGCCGGTTTCGCGGCCCGGGTCAGGTAACCTCGCCGGTCGCCGCGTCCTTCGTGGTGCGCCACCGCGGAAGTGGTCGAGCGACATTCGACGGTCAACAGGGGCATCCAGCGCGTACCGCCCCGCCCGGCCGAGGACTGCCGCTCCGCCATGCGCCGCGTAGCGCGAGTGAGGCACAATCGCCACGGCGGGTCACGCCCGTCACGCCCGACCGCACGCCCGAGGCCGTTGGCCTCCCACGACACCCGCAGGGACGACGACTCTTGCGCGCACGAACCCGCAGCGACCGAACCCGCAGCGATCGAAGCCATGCACCACGCGGAGCTGCCGCCGCCCCCCACACCGGCGAGAGGGACGGCCGATGAGCCTGTACCGCGAGCGAGTGCACCGCGGCTCCGCCCGGGCCACCGTGCTGCGCACCGTCGGCACCCGCGAGCGCCGCTCGCACCTGACCGCGCCCCGGGTGCCCACCGTGGGCATCGACATCGGGGGGACCAAGGTCGCGGCGGGCGTCGTGGACGCCGACGGCAACATACTGGAGCGGCTCCGCACCGAGACCCCGGACAAGTCCAAGAGCCCCAAGGTCGTCGAGGACACCATCGTCGAGCTGGTGCTCGACCTGTCCGACCGGCACGACGTGCACGCGGTGGGCATCGGCGCGGCCGGCTGGGTGGACGCCGACCGCTCCCGGGTGCTGTTCGCGCCGCACCTGGCCTGGCGCGACGAGCCGCTGCGGGACCGGCTCGCCGGGCGGCTCGCGGTGCCGGTCATGGTCGACAACGACGCCAACACCGCCGCCTGGGCGGAGTGGCGGTTCGGTGCCGGGCGCGGCGAGGACCACCTGGTGATGATCACGCTCGGCACCGGCATCGGCGGCGCGATCCTGGAGGACGGCCAGGTCAAGCGCGGCAAGTACGGCGTCGCCGGCGAGTTCGGCCACATGCAGGTGGTGCCCGCCGGCCACCGCTGCCCGTGCGGCAACCGCGGTTGCTGGGAGCAGTACAGCTCCGGCAACGCGCTGGTCCGCGAGGCCAGGGAGCTGGCGGCGGCCGACTCGCCGGTGGCGTACGGGATCATCGACCGGGTCGGCGGCAACGTCCAGGAGATCACCGGCCCGATCATCACCGAGCTGGCCCGCGACGGCGACGCCATGTGTGTGGAACTCCTCCAGGACATCGGCCAGTGGCTCGGCGTGGGCATCGCCAACCTCGCCGCCGCGCTCGACCCGTCCTGCTTCGTCATCGGCGGCGGCGTCAGCGCCGCCGACGATCTCCTCATCGGGCCGGCCAGGGACGCCTTCCGGCGTACGCTCACCGGTCGTGGGTACCGGCCCGAGGCCCGCATCATCAAGGCCCAGCTCGGCAACGAGGCGGGGCTGGTCGGCGCGGCCGACCTGGCCCGGCTCGTCGCCCGCAGGTTCCGGCGCGCCAACCGGCGCCGGGTCGAGCGGTACGAGCGCTACGCACAGGCAGGACGGCGATGAGTCAGCAGTCCCAGACGAGCGAGACCACGCGGGGCAGGCGTTCCTGGCGGCGCAAGGTGACCCTGTTCCTGTTGATCGCCATCCCGGCCGGGTACATGGCCATCTCGGCCCAGAAGAGCCGGGGCAGCGGCGAGGACAAGCAGGAGAACGCGGCGGCCACCGGGCTGACCCACAGCTGGCCGAGCAAGGTGCAGCGGCGGATCTACGACACGCCCATCCCCTCGTACTCCGTGGACGTCGCCTTCTACGAGACCAACTCGTGGAAGCGGAGCCAGATGTACGTCCAGTTCGTCACCAACCCCAAGGGCCTGGACAAGTTCCTCGGCCGGCTCGGCGCCGACCGCGACGTGCTCAACGACGGCAGGATCACCATCGACGCCAAGACGGCGGGCGTCGTCGGCTGGAAGCTGGACGCCGACCGGAAGTGGGCCGGCGGCGTCATCGACCAGAAGGACCCCGAGCCGACCCTCGACATCACGGTCGACTTCGACAACCCGGACCACCCGAAGGTGTACGTGGTCTCCACCGTCACGCCCTGACGGCCCCGGCTCCCCGGCCGGGGCCCGGCCCCCGGCGGGCGCGCGGGCCCCGGAGGGACGGCTCCGGAGCCCGGGCGCGCTGCTACGCCACGATGACCGGTTCCGCCGAGCCGGACCGCATGACGTGGTCGATGTGGATCTGGCCGGCGATGAACCGCCCGTTGTCGACGCTGGCCGAGATGGCGACCGAGGCCAGCGAGTCCCCGTCCGGCAGCCCGGCGTAGTACAGCCCGGGTACCGCCCCGACGAGGCCCTTCTCGTGGAGCGGCGCCCCGTGCTCGTCGAGCACCTCGGCCGGCAGGACGCGGTAGTCGGGCCCGAACCCGGTGCACCAGATGACGGTCGTGATGTCGTGCTCCGCCAGGTCGAGGCGGGGCCCGAAGTCGGCGATGTGGTCCCGCCTGACCTCCGGCGTCGGCCGTTGCTCCGGGACCACGAACCCCCGCCGGCTGATGCCGGCGTCGATGGTGTCGATGACCTGCCGGTAGGCGCGGGCCGACTGTTCCACCGTGGCCGAGACGTTGTCCGCCAACAGCAGCGTGCGGTGCTCGGCCCCGCGCGTGGACCCGACGAGGACGACGCCCTTGGCGGCCAGCGTGCCGAGGTTCAGGTCGCTGTCGCCACTGGTCACGGCGGTCACCGGCAACCCGGGCAGCACGGTCGGCCCACCCGTGTTCCCGGTGACGAAATCCTCGTAGAGGCCGAAGGCGAACATCCACTCGTGGATGCCGCGACCGCGGTAGCGGTGCGGCCACGCGCGGTGCCGGCCGACCGAGAGGAAGACGCGGCGTCCGGCGTCGGCGAGTTCGTCGGCGATCTGCTGGCCGCTGATGCCCGCGCCCACCACGAGGACGGCACCGGCCGGCAGCGAGGCGGGATTGCGGTAGTAGCGCGAGTGCGTCTGGTGCACGGACGGGTCGAGCGCCGCGGCCACGTCGGGAATGCGCGGGGCCGCGTAACCCCCCACCGCCGCCACGAGGTTGCGCGACTCGATGACGCCGCCCGTGCCGAAACGGGTCCGAAAGCGCACGTCGTCGCCGACGGTGGCGCCTGGCGGGCATTCGACCTTGTGGACGGGCGTGTGCTGGCGTATGCGCAGCCTGCGCTCGGCCGCGTAGCGACGCAGGTGTTCGGCCAGTTCCGGGCCGGACAGCGAGGCGTGGGGATCGTCGCTCACGAACTCCCAACCGGGAAAGCGGATCGAGCGGATTCCGCTCCCCACGAGCAGGCTGTCCCACCGCTCGTGCGCCCATGCCTGGCCGATCTCGCCCCGCTCCAGGACGACCGCTTCGCGGCCGACGTCCTGTAAGGACGCGGCCACCGCGCACCCTTGCTGGCCGGCGCCGATGATGACGGTCTCCACGTATTCGACTGCTTCCACGGTTGAACCTCTCTGTCGCATCGATGTGCGGAACGCGCGCCCGCACGCCCTGCCGCGCGCCGGCTGTGCCGACGGTGTGACGCATTGGCTGTGCGCGTGGCCGCGTGGCGCGCGTGACGGGTGTGGGTGAGGGTGGTGACGGGCGGGTGGTGAGGGCCGTGTCGAGTGCCGCGTGCTGACCGCGCGCGGCCTGCGGGACGCTCCGGAGCGCGGCAGGACCACCCGACCACGACAAGTAAGGCTTGCCTTAGTTAGATCTTGTCTGGTGAAGCCGACTTGATGTCAACTGGACCGGTGACGAAGAGTGCGGTCTCCATCGGGGAAGCAGCGGCCTTGTACGAACTCGCGCCCTCCACGGTGCGCTGGTGGGAGCGGCGGGGCGTGCTGACGCCACCCGCCCGCGACGGCGGCAGACGGCGCTACCGCGACCACGACCTGCGCCGCCTGGGCGTCGCCTATCTGTGCCGCGTGGTGGGGCGGTTGCCGCTCGACCGGGCCGCCGTCGTCACCTCGGGAAAGGCCACGCTCAGCGGCTGGCGGCGCGTCGTCGGCGAGCAGATCGACCTGCTGGACCGCGAGATCGAGCAGTTGGGGGCCGCCCGCGACTACCTGCGCCACCTGCTGCGCTGCGAGACCGACGACATGGCCCAGTGTCCCGTGCTGGAAGGCGAGTTGGCCCGGAACACCCCCGTCGGGCGCGGCCCCGGCGGCGACCTCGTCGCCGCCGCCCGCGCGGCCGGCAAGAGCGGGCGGCCAGCGCGGTCGCGGCGTCCGGCGCGTGACGAAACCCCGCCGGACCAGCCCGCGTGTGACGAAAAGGCGGCCCGCTGCCCCGGCTGCCGGGGGCCCGTCGCGCAGACCCCGCGCGGCCGGCCCCGCACGTACTGCTCCCGGGCCTGCCAGCAACGTGCGTACCGCGCCCGCCGCGACACGCGGAGCTGAGCGCGCCCGCGCACACCGCGAGGGCTCGTCGTCTCGCCACGGGCCCGGCCCAGCACGCGAAACGCCCGCCCCGCGGCGCGTTGGCGACCGCTGGGACGGGCGTCGTCGAAGCCGCGGGACGCGGGCCGGGGGTGACCCCGGGCCGCGCCCCGCCCGGCCTCAGCTCTGTTCGAGCGGGTGGGCGAGGGTCCGCTCGGCGGCGCCGCGCGTGAAGAACCCGGCCGCCGCGCAGTCCGGCTTGCGCTCGGCCTGGTCCCGGAAGAGGCCGACGAAGGACGCGCCGAACCCCAGCCGTGGGTACGCCGTCACGAGCGCTCGCGCGAACTCGGGGTCGTACTCCTCCAGGCCCGTCCCGGTCACGTCCGCGCTGGTCCCCTCCTGCAACAGCCGGCTCTCCACGTCCACTTCCGGCGCCACCTCGTCGCGCATGTGCAGCACGATGATCTCGGCCGCCCGGTCGCGACGCTCGGTCGGCCAGCCGAGGCCGGCCGTGAACACCCGGGCCAGATGGCCGCCGGCCTCCTCGAACGGGATCCTGTGGCTGTCGAAGGGCGCCGTGAGCCCCATGTCGTGCAGCAGCGCGGAGACGTACAGCAACTCGCTGTCGAAGTCGAGCCCGCGCGCCCGCGCCCAGGCCGCACCGAAGAAGTACGACCGCACGGAGTGGTGGTACAGCGCGTCATCCGCGTACTCCGTACAGACCAGCCGCGCCGCCTCCGCCGCCCGACCCGTTGGTACGCGCAACCCCGCAACCTCGTTCAACACCCGCCGACCCCTCACTCGCACCGCGCGCACGCGCCGCGCGTCGTCTCCGTACGTCGTTCCGTGCGGCCCAGCCTAACCAGGGCCGAACTCCCGCCCCAGGGAGCGTTCTCGGCCACATGCTCACCACGGGGCGTGCGGCCGAGGCACCGCCGCACCGTCAGGCTCCACGGCGGTTGAGTACGCCGACGAGCGTGGCCAGGTCGACGGCGCCCACCGGGTCGTCCGCGTAGCGGGTGGTCTGGAGGGGCCCGACTTCGGGCAGGACGACGCCCTCCCGGGCCAGCACGTGGACCAGGGTCAGGAGGGCCGCGCGGGCGTTGCCGTCGGTGAAGGGGTGGAAGAACGCCACGTCGAGGTAGGCACGGGCCGCGCGGGCCGCCAGCGGAAGCCGCGGGTCGGCCGCCTCGCGCAGGCAGGCCGCGAAGGCGGCCGGGGTGTCGGGGCCAAGGCCGTAGCGCTCTCGGCCGGCCTTCGCGTGGGCGTCGCTCGTACGGAACGGAGCCTGCGCCTGGCCCAGGATCTCGCACTGCCAGGCGGCCAGGCGCGGGAAGTCCAGCGGGGCGTGGCGTGCGGCGTCGGCGCTGGCCAGGGCGTGGGCGGTGAGCAGCCGTTCGGCACGGGCGGGGTCGCGCCGGCGCACCGGCCCCTGGCACCAGGCCCGGAACCCGTCGCGCGCGGGGAGCGCCGGTCGCAGGGCCGGTGCCTGGTGCCAGGCGGCGACACGGCGTACGCGCAGCCAGACCGCGAGGCTGTCAGGGGCGGTCATGAAGCTCCTCCAGGGCCGCCCGATCGCGGTGGTCCTGGTAGGGGGCGTGGCCGGTGAGGCCGACCGCCAGGTCCTCACCCACGGATTCGACCAGTGCCCGCCCGGGGTCGACCCAGCTCTGGAACCGGCCGCCGATCGCCTCGTCCACCGCCTGTTCGGCCTCGGCCTGGCCGATTCCCGTGCTGCTGAGGAACCACTGCAGTACCCGCGTGGCCTGGCCGTGCCAGCCGCCCTCCGCGCCCGAGTCCAGCGCGAGCGTCACGAGCCGGACGCAGGCCCGCTCCAGATGCCAGCTCCGGTCCTCGGGCGTGGCCTCCGGCGGCGGAGCCAACTCGGCGAACAGGCGAGCCATCCGCTCCAGCCACTCCCGCCACTCCAACAGCGCGGCCACGGCGCGGGCGGCGGTCTCGTCGGGCGTGGTCACCGAACTGGCCCCGGTCGCCCAGGCGCCGATGGGCCCGCCGTACCGGTAGCACCAGTTCCATCCCTGGGCCCAGTTCCCGTAGCGCTCCCGGATGATCGCGTCGAACTGGCTCTCGCACCAGTGCTCCCCCTGCCACCAGCCAGCCATTCCGGAGAGCACGGGCGGCACCCACTCGCGCAGCAGCGCGCACAGCCGGGCCTCCTCCTCGGCGTCCCAGTCGAACGGGTGGCGGGCGGGATCGAGGCCCTCCCAGTCCCGAAAGCCCCCCGACGGGGCCGGCGGCACGCGGTTCTCCGGCAGGGGAAGGGTGTCTCGGTCGTACGTCAGCGCTGGCCCACTCTCTGCGATGCGGTCGGCCCACAGTCTCGGCCCGTCGGACGCGGCCCGCGAACGATTTTCCGCAATCGCTTCACGTGCCGCGCCGGGCACCTGACCTGGAGGCTTCGGGCGGAGCTGGGCCCGTCGTCGAGGGAGGGGAACGGGAGCGGTGAGGTGAGGGGCGGCCATGTGAGGTCCCGTGAGGGATGAGCGGGTCTGACGGGTGAGCACGACACCACCGCGCACTCCGAACACCCGCCCACGTCGCGGCCGGCACGGTGAGTGCACCCGCGCGCAGAGGTCAACAGCTCCCGCCCTTTGTCTAAGGGATTCCACAGAATGCGCCCGCAGGAGGCTTTCTGGGGGGCTGCCGGGTCTACGGCGAAGCTAGCATCGAGATCGAGCCAGCCGGTGTAGCCGCCGACGACCTCGATGCATGGATTGTGAATCGATGGAGGAGTCTTGGTCGACGTCCTGCGCCCCCCTGTTTCGCTGCCCACCAAGCGGAGCTGCCCCTTCGATCCTCCGGATGGCTACACCCCCCTGCGCGAGCGGGAGCGGATAACGCGCATGAGTTATCCGGACGGCACGCCAGGGTGGCTCATCACCCGGCACGCCGAAGCGAAGGAACTGCTCACCCATAAAAGCTTCAGCGCCCGCCAGGAAGGGATAATCTCCCCCGTCCCCACGGAGCTGGCGTACGAGGGTCCTGCCGATCCGGGAGCTTTCGCGAAGACGGACGACCCGGTCCACAGCAAGTACCGAAAGCTGGTCACCGGCTTTTTCACGGTCCGGCGCACGCGTCAACTCGCCCCCATGATCGAACGCATCGTGCACGAGCAACTCGACGATCTGGAAAAGGCCGGGCCCGGCGCCGACCTGGTGGAGGTCTTCACCGAATCCGTTCCCTCCCGGGTGATGTGCGAGATGATCGGCGTCCCCGAGTCGGAGCGGAAGAGCCTCCAGCGTCATGTGGAGACGCTCGGCCGGCTCTCCACCACCGTTCCCGAGGCGCTCGCCGCCGTGTCCGGGATGAGCGGGTTCCTGGCCCGCTTCGTCCCCAGCCGGATGAACGACCCCCGGGACGACATCCTCGGGGACCTCATCCGCGGTGGGCAGCTCACCGAGCGAGAACTCATGGGCATGACCGCCACGTTGATCACCGGGGCCTTCGACACCACGGGCAACATGCTCGCCATGGGCGTCTACACCCTGCTGGAGCACCCCGACCAACTGGCCAAGCTCCAGGAGGACCCGGAGCTCATGGGGGCCGCCGTCGAAGAACTGCTCCGATTCCTCACCATCTCCCACCTCGGAGCCAGCCGGTGGGCGCTCGAGGACGTCGAGTTCGCCGGTCAGACCATCAAGAAGGGCGAGGTGGTCACCGTCGCCCTGCCCGCCGTCAACCGCGACCCCGAGCGCTACGAGAACCCCGATCAGCTGGACATCGGCCGTACGGATCACGGGCACCTGGGGCTCGGCCACGGCGTCCACCAGTGTCTCGGCCAGCACCTCGCCCGCACGATCCTGCGCGTCGGCTACGAGGCCCTGTTCGACAGGTTCCCCACGCTGCGACTGGCCGTACCGGCCGACGAGGTCCCGATGCGGGACGACTGCGTGCACTACGGCCCCAGGTCGCTTCGCGTCACCTGGGACGACTGATCGAGACGTACAAGCGGTAAACGCGACGGACGGTGGGACGCCCTCCCGCCGTCCGTCACCGTCATGCAAGAGGGCCCCCAAGACGTGGACATGTCGGCCCATCGCGAACAACAAGGTAGGACTGAGACCCGATGAGGATCACCGCCGACCGTGAGGTGTGCTGTTCGGCGGGCCAGTGCGCGCTGATCGCGCCTGACCTGTTCGACCAGAGCGACGAGGACGGCTCCGTCGTCCTGCTCGACGCACAGCCCGACACCGGACAACTGGACGTTCTGCGCGAGGTCGTCTCCCGTTGCCCGACCGGTGCGATCCGCTTCGAAGAAGACCCTGGCGCGTGAGAACAGGGCCCGACATTTCGGGGGCATGAACGCCGGCGGAAAACCTGACCATGGCAAGGGTCACACCGCTGGCGAAGCGCCACTGAAACCAAACCCCCGGTAAATACGTCCGGGGCGTCAATCATGCCTGAGTGGGTTTCTAGGGTTTCCCTTACGAAACCAGAGCTAGTGTGGCCGATGTCCGTCTGGCAATGCGTGTTCTCACAACTTTCAGGGCCGTTGCGCTCTTCCGGCGAACGACGCGTCAAGTGTGGAGTTTCTGATGCCTGCTGCATCCAACCAGAACAAAGCCGTTGAAGCGCTGCGCAAGTCGTTCAAGGAAATCGAGCGGCTCCGGCGTCAGAACCGCCAGCTGATCAGTTCGGCCACCGAGCCCATTGCCATTATCGGTATGGCCTGCCGGTTTCCGGGTGGCGTGAATTCCCCCGAGGCGCTGTGGCGCCTGGTCGCCGACGGATCGGACGCCATTACCCCCTTTCCGACAAACCGTGGCTGGGACGTGGAGGGGATCTACAATCCGGACCCGGAACACCCGGGTACCAGTTACGTTCGCGAAGGCGGCTTCCTCCACGACGCGGACCAGTTCGACTCCGCGTTCTTCGGCATCTCGCCCCGCGAGGCGCTGGCCATGGACCCGCAGCAGCGGCTGCTCCTTGAGACGTCGTGGGAGGTCATGGAGCGGGCGGGCATCGACCCCGCGTCGTTGCGTGGCAGCCAGACAGGCGTCTTCACCGGCGCCATGCACACCACCTACGCTTCCGAGGCCGCGCAGATCCCGGACGAGATCGAGCCGTACCTCCACAACGGCGCCACCACCAGCATCGCCTCGGGCCGTGTCTCCTACACCTTCGGTTTCGAAGGCCCCGCCCTGACGGTGGACACCGCCTGCTCATCGGCGCTGGTCGCCCTGCACCTGGCCGCGCAGGCGCTGCGTCAGGGCGAGTGCTCCATGGCGCTGGTCGGCGGTGCGACGGTCATGGTGAGCCCCAAGGGCTTCGTCACCTTCAGCCGCCAGCGCGGACTGGCCGCCGACGGCCGGTGCAAGGCGTTCGCCGACGCCGCCGACGGCACCACCTGGTCCGAGGGCGTCGGTGTGCTGCTGGTGGAGCGGCTGTCCGACGCGCGGCGCAACGGGCACGAGATCCTGGCGGTGGTGCGCGGCTCCGCCGTGAACCAGGACGGCGCGAGCAACGGCCTGACGGCCCCCAACGGCCCCTCGCAGCGCCGCGTGATCCGGCAGGCCCTCGAGAACTGCGAGCTGACCCCCAGCCAGATCGACGCGGTCGAGGCGCACGGCACCGGCACGACGCTGGGTGACCCGATCGAGGCGCAGGCGCTGCTGGCCACCTACGGCCAGGAGCGGCCGGAGGGCCGTCCGCTGTGGCTGGGTTCGCTGAAGTCGAACCTCGGTCACACGCAGGCCGCTGCCGGCGTGGCCGGTGTCATCAAGATGGTGATGGCGATGCGGCACGGCGTCCTGCCGAAGACGCTGCACGTGGACGAGCCATCGAGCCACGTGGACTGGTCCGAGGGCGAGATCGAGCTGCTGACCGAATCCAGGCAGTGGCCGGAGACGGGCGAGCCGCGCAGGGCCGGTGTGTCCTCGTTCGGCGTGAGCGGGACGAACGCGCACGTGATCCTGGAGCAGGCGCCGGAGGCCGAGGCGGCCGATGCCGAGGTTGCCGAGGAGCCTGCCGACGGCGGTGTCGCGGGTCCGGTGGCCTGGGTGGTGTCGGGCAAGACCGACACCGCGTTGCGGGCGCAGGCCGGCCGACTGCGGGAGTTCGTGGCCGAGCGCTCCGAGCTGAGCGCCGCTGATGTGGCGCTCTCCCTGGCGACGACCAGGTTCGCGTTCGAGCAACGCGTCGTGGTGACCGGCACCAGCCGTGAGCAGCTCATCGAGCGCCTGGAGGCGGTAGCTGAGGGGACGAAGCTCCCCGGTGTGGTCTGGGGAGACGGCGCCGAGACACCTGGCCGTTCGGTGTTCGTCTTCCCGGGTCAGGGTGCGCAGTGGGTGGGTATGGCGGTGGGGTTGTTGGACTCCTCGCCGGTGTTCGCGGAGGCGGTGGCCGAGTGCGAGGCGGCCCTGTCGGCGTATGTGGACTGGTCGTTGACGGATGTCCTGCGTGGTGTTGAGGGCGCTCCCGGTTTTGATCGGGTGGATGTCGTTCAGCCGGTGTTGTTCGCGGTGATGGTGTCGCTGGCGAAGTTGTGGCGTTCGGTGGGTGTGGTGCCGGATGCGGTGATGGGTCACAGTCAGGGTGAGATCGCGGCTGCGTGTGTGGCTGGCGCGTTGTCGCTGGAGGATGCCGCGAAGGTGGTGGCGTTGCGGTCGCGGGCCATCGCGGGTGGTCTGGCGGGTCGCGGTGGCATGGTGTCGGTGGGGTTGCCGGTGGACCAGGCGCGGGAGCGCATCGCGAGTTGGGGCGGTGCGATATCGGTCGCCGCGGTTAACGGGCCGGGTTCGGTTGTGGTCGCCGGCGATCCGGGTGCGTTGGATGAGATGGTGGCCCAGCTTGAGGGTGAGGAGGTGCGGGTTCGCCGGGTGCCGGTGGACTACGCCTCGCACTCGGCGCATGTGGAGTCGATCCGCGAGGAACTGTTGAAGGTCCTGGTGGACATCGCGCCGCGTTCGTCGCAGGTGCCGTTCTACTCGACGGTGTCGGGTGAGCTGGTGGACACGGCGGGTCTGGACGCCGAGTACTGGTACCGGAACCTGCGCCAGACGGTCGAGTTGGAGGCAACGACCCGTCGCCTGCTCGATGAGGGCCACACCGTGTTCGTCGAGGTGAGCCCGCACCCGGTGCTGACCCTGCCGGTGCAGCAGACGGTGGAGGCCGCTGACGCCCAGGCTGTGGTCGTCGGCACGCTGCGCCGTGACGAGGGTGGGGCCGAGCGGTTCCTGACCTCTGCGGCTGAGCTCTATGTCAGCGGGGCAAGCGTCGACTGGCGGAAGGTGTTCGCCGGGCACGGTGGCCGGCAGGTCGACTTGCCGACGTACGCCTTCCAGCGGGAGCGCTTCTGGCTTGATGCCCCTGCGGGTGTGGGTGATGTGGGTTCGGTGGGGTTGGGTTCGTTGGGGCATCCGTTGTTGGGTGCGGTGGTGTCGTTGGCCAGCGGTGGCGGGGTGCTGCTGAGTGGTCGGTTGTCGGTGGCCACACATGAGTGGCTGGCGGATCACGCCGTCCATGGGATGACGCTGCTGCCCGGGACGGCGTTCGTGGAGCTGGCGGTACTGGCGGGCGATCAGGTCGGCTGTGGCCGGGTTGAGGAACTGATCCTTGAGGCGCCGCTGATCCTGCCTGAGCACGGTGGGGTGCACCTTCAGGTTGAGGTGGGGGAGGCGGACGCTTCCGGCTTCCGCGAGGTGAGTGTGTTCTCGCGGGAGGAGGCGGAGAGCGAGGGCGCCGTCTGGACGCGGCATGCCCATGGCCTGCTGGGTTCGGCTGTGCCCGGTTCCGAGGCTCCCTTCGACTTTGGTGTGTGGCCGCCGGTGGGGGCTGAGTTGGTTGATGTGTCGGGTGAGTATGTGCGGGCTGCGGCCAGTGGGTTGGAGTATGGGCCGGTTTTCCGGGGGTTGAGGCGGGCGTGGCGGCGTGGTGGTGAGGTGTTCGCGGAGGTCGAGCTTCCGGAGGGTGAGCGGGAGCGGGCGGGCCGGTTTGGTTTGCATCCGGCGTTGTTCGACGCGGCGTTGCACGCGATGGGTGTGAGCGAGGGTTTGGCGGGTGGTTCGGGGAGCTTGTTGCCGTTCTCGTGGCGTGGGTTTGCTTTGGCGGCGGTGGGTGCGACGTCGTTGCGGGTGCGGTTGGCTCCGGCGGATCAGGGTGCGGGTGCGGTGTCGGTGTGGGTGGGGGATGAGTCGGGGCGTGGGGTGGCGTCGGTTGAGTCGTTGGTGTTGCGGCCGGTTGACGCGGGCCAGTTGAGTGCGGCGGGTGGGGCGGCGCGCGATGCGTTGTTCCGGGTGGAGTGGGTGGATGCGCCTGGGGTTGTGGCGGCGGGTGAGGTGGCGTCGGGGACTGAGGTTGTGCGGGTGGTCTCTGGCGATGTGGGTTCGGGTGTGGTGGGTGAGGTGTATAGGCGGGTTCTTGAGGTGTTGGAGCGGGTGCAGGCGTGGGTGGGGGATGAGGGTGTTACGGGTGAGCGGTTGGTGGTGGTGACGCGGGGTGCTGTCGACGCGGGTGATGGTGTGGTGGATGTGGCGGGGGCTGCGGTGTGGGGTTTGGTGCGGTCCGCGCAGTCGGAGAATCCTGGGCGTTTGGTGTTGGTGGACACCGATGACCTGGAGGGTGTGGACGGTCTGCTTCCCGGGGCGTTGGCCTTGGGGGAGGAGCAGGTGGTGGTGCGGTCGGGTGTGGTGCGGGTGCCGCGTTTGGGTCGGGTGGTGTCTTCGGGTGAGGTTCCGGTGTCGGGGGTGTTTGGTTCGGGTGCGGTGTTGGTGACGGGTGGCACAGGTGTGCTGGGTGGTTTGGTGGCCCGGCACCTGGTGGAGCACCACGAGGTCAGGAAGTTGGTGTTGCTCTCTCGTCGCGGTGTGGAGGCTGAGGGCGCGGTGGGGTTGCGGGAGGAGTTGGAGGCTGCGGGCGCTGAGGTGGTGGTCGTGGCGTGTGATGCTGCGGATCGTGAGGCGTTGGCTGGGGTGTTGGCGGGGTTGCCTGAGGGTTTCGCGTTGAGCGGTGTGGTGCATGCGGCGGGTGTGTTGGATGACGGGTTGTTGACGTCGTTGACGCGTGGGCGGGTTGAGTCGGTGTTGCGGGCGAAGGTGGATGCGGCGTGGAACTTGCATGAGTTGACGGAGGGGATGGGTCTGTCGGCGTTTGTGTTGTTCTCGTCGGCGGCTGGTGTGTTGGGCAGTGCGGGGCAGAGCAACTACGCGGCGGCGAATGTGTTCCTGGATGGGCTTGCGTCGTGGCGGCGGGCTCGGGGGTTGCCGGGTGTGTCGATGGCGTGGGGTTTGTGGGCCGAGGCCAGCGGCATGACCGGACACCTCGGCGAGGACGACGTCCAGCGGATATCCCGCTCGGGCCTGGTACCACTGGCCACGGACGAGGGGCTTGAGCTGTTCGACGCGGCCCTGGTCTCGGATGCGGTCGTTCCGGTTCTCTTCCGGCTGGACGTCCCGGCGCTGCGTGCGCAGGGTGCCGAACTCCCCGCCCTCTTCCGCAACGTCGTGCCGGGGGTGACGGTCCGGCGCGTCGTGGGCGCCGGCGCCGCGGACGTGGACGACGTCGCCACCCGCCTGCGGCGGCGACTGGCCGACATGTCCGAGGCGGACCAGGAGCAGTTCCTGCTCGACGAGCTGATACGCGTCCAGGCGGCTGCCGCCCTGGGTCACGCGAAGTCGGACACGGTCGGGGCGGGACGGCCCTTCAAGGAGCTGGGCTTCGACTCGCTCACCGCCGTCGAACTACGGAACCGCCTGAGCGCGGAGACGGGTCTGCGCCTCCCAGCCACGCTCGTCTTCGACTACCCGAACCCGACCGTACTGGCGGGCTATCTGCGCTCGGAGATCCTCGGGGCGCAGGACACGGCCATCGCGGCGCCGGCGACGGGCGGATCCGCCAACACCCCGGCACACACGGACGACGACCCCATCGCGATCGTCGCCATGAGCTGCCGTTTCCCCGGTGGGGTGCGGACGCCCGAGGAATTCTGGCACCTGGTGATGGGTGGCACCGACGCCATCGCCCCGCTCCCGTCCAACCGCGGCTGGGACCTCGAAACGACGTACGACCCGGACCCCGCGCGCGAGGGCACGTACTACGCCCGCAACGGTGGTTTCCTCTACGACGCGGACCAGTTCGACCCGGCGTTCTTCGGGATCTCGCCACGTGAGGCGCTCTCGATGGACCCGCAGCAGCGGCTGCTGCTTGAGACCTCGTGGGAGGCGTTCGAGCGGGCCGGTATCGACCCCGAGTCGGCGAAGGGAAGCCGGACCGGAGTCTTCGTCGGCGTCGTGTACAACGACTACGGCACCCGGCTACAAGGGAACGCCCCCGAAGGCTTCGAGGGCTATCTCGGCACCGGCAGCGCGGGCAGCGTGGCCTCGGGCCGGATCTCGTACACCTTGGGCTTGGAAGGGCCCGCCGTGACGGTGGACACCGCGTGCTCGTCGTCGCTGGTCGCGCTGCACCTCGCGGTCCAGGCGTTGCGCCAGGGCGAATGCGACCTGGCGCTCGCCGGTGGTGCGACGGTGATGTCCACACAGGCCGGGCTGGTGGACTTCAGCCGTCAGCGCGCGCTGTCCGCCGACGGCAAGTGCAAGGCGTTCAGCAACGCCGCCGACGGATTCGGATTCGCCGAGGGCGTCGGGCTGCTGCTCGTCGAGCGGCTCTCGGACGCCCGGCGCAACGGCCACGAGGTGCTGGCCCTCGTCCGGGGGTCGGCGGTCAACCAGGACGGCGCGTCCAACGGCCTGACCGCCCCGAACGGACCGTCACAGCAGCGGGTGATCCGCGCGGCGCTCAAGACCGCCCGCCTGTCGGGCGCCGACGTGGACGCGGTCGAGGCGCACGGTACGGGTACGTCGCTGGGTGACCCGATCGAGGCGCAGGCGCTGCTGGCCACCTACGGCCAGGACCGGCCCGCGGACCAGCCGCTGTGGCTCGGATCGGTGAAGTCGAACATCGGCCATTCGCAAGCGGCGGCCGGTGTTGCCGGTGTCATCAAGATGGTGATGGCGATGCGGCACGGCGTACTGCCGCAGTCGCTGCATGTGGATGAGCCGTCACAACACGTGGATTGGTCGGCGGGCGACATCGAGCTGCTGGCCGAGGCCAGGCCGTGGCCGGAGTCGGGCCACCCGCGCCGCGCCGGCGTCTCGTCCTTCGGCGTGAGCGGGACGAACGCGCACGCGATCCTGGAGCAGGCCCCGGAGGCCGAGGCGGCTGGCGACGCTGAGGCCGAGGTCACCGGTGGTCCGGTGGCCTGGGTCGTCTCGGGCAAGAGTGACACCGCGTTGCGGGCGCAGGCCGGCCGGTTGCGGGAGTTCGTGGCCGAGCATCCTGAGTTGGGCGCTGCTGATGTGGCGTTCTCGTTGGCGACGTCGCGTTCGGTGTTCGAGCACCGTGGGGTGGTGACGGGTGCCGATCGTGAGGAGTTGTTGGGCCGGTTGGGTGCGTTGGCCGGGGACGAGGTGGTCTCGGGTGTGGCGCGTGGTGTGGCCGATGTGCGTGGCCGTTCGGTGTTCGTCTTCCCGGGTCAGGGTGCGCAGTGGGTGGGTATGGCGGTGGGGTTGTTGGACTCCTCGCCGGTGTTCGCGGAGGCGGTGGCCGAGTGCGAGGCGGCTCTGTCGGCGTATGTGGACTGGTCGTTGACGGACGTGTTGCGTGGTGTCGAGGGTGCTCCCGGGTTTGATCGGGTGGATGTGGTGCAGCCGGTGTTGTTCGCGGTGATGGTGTCGTTGGCGCGGTTGTGGCGTTCGGTGGGTGTGGTGCCGGATGCGGTGATGGGTCACAGTCAGGGTGAGATCGCGGCGGCCTGTGTGGCCGGTGCGTTGTCGCTGGAGGACGCCGCGAAGGTGGTGGCGTTGCGGTCGCGGGCCATCGCGGGTGGTCTGGCGGGCCGTGGTGGCATGGTGTCGGTGGGGCTGCCGGTGGACCAGGCGCGGGAGCGCATCGCGGGTTGGGGCGGTGCGATATCGGTTGCCGCGGTCAACGGGCCGGGTTCGGTTGTGGTCGCCGGTGATCCGGGTGCGTTGGATGAGATGGTGGCCCAGCTTGAGGGTGAGGAGGTGCGGGTTCGCCGGGTGCCGGTGGACTACGCCTCGCACTCCGCGCACGTGGAGTCGATCCGCGAGGAACTGTTGAAGGTCCTGGCGGACCTGAAGCCGCGCACCTCGCAGGTGCCGTTCTACTCGACGGTGTCGGGTGAGCTGGTGGAGACGGCCGCTCTGGACGCGGAGTACTGGTACCGGAACCTGCGTCAGACGGTGGAGTTGGAGGCCACGACCCGCCTCCTGCTGGGTGACGGTCACACCGTGTTCGTCGAGGTGAGCCCGCATCCGGTGCTGACCCTGCCCGTGCAGCAGACGGTGGAGGCCGCTGACGCCCAGGCCGTGGTCGTCGGCACGCTGCGGCGTGACGAGGGTGGCCTGGAGCGGTTCCTGACCTCCGCCGCCGAGTTGCATGTCAACGGCGCTGACGTCGACTGGCGGAAGGTGTTCGCCGGACACGGTGGCCGGCAGGTCGACCTGCCGACGTACGCCTTCCAGCGGCAGCGGTACTGGCTGGACGCCGTCTCGGCTGCTGAGGTGGCGGTCGCCGGTGATGGCTTGAGCGCGGATGCGGTGGACGCGCGTTTCTGGGAAGCGGTGGAGCGTGAGGATCTGGAGGCGTTGGCGCGGACGTTGGAGGTGGAGGACGAGGAGCGGCAGTCGTCGTTGACGGCGTTGCTTCCGGCGCTCTCGTCCTGGCGTCGTCAGCGGCGTGAGCAGAACACGGTGGACAGTTGGCGCTACAAGGTGGTCTGGAAGCCCCTGGCGTCCGCCACCGGCGCGACCCTCTCGGGCACCTGGCTCGTTGTCCTTGCCGCGTCGCACGCCGATGACGCCCTCGTGTCCGCCACGGTGAACGGGCTGGAGACGAAGGGGGCCGAGGTCGTCCGGGTGGTGCTGGACGGATCGGGTGACGACCGTGGGGCGGTGGCGGAGCGCTTGCGGGGAGCGCTCGACGAGGCTGGGGTGGAGCCGTCGGGTGTGGCGGGTGTGCTCTCGCTGTTGGCGTTGGATGAGGCGGGGCACGCGTCGTTTGAGGGTGTTCCTGCCGGGCTTGCCGCGATGGTGGGGTTGGTTCAGGGGTTGGGTGATGTGGGTGTGGGGGCCGCGTTGTGGTGTGGCACCCGGGGTGCGGTGTCGGTGGGTCGCTCTGACCGGCTGGTGAGCCCGGTGCAGTCGATGGTGTGGGGCCTGGGCCGGATCGTGGGGGTGGAGTATCCGCAGCGTTGGGGCGGGCTTGTCGACCTTCCCGAGACGTTGGATGAGCGTGCTGTGTCGCGTCTGGTCGGGGTGTTGGCGGGTGTGGAGGGTGAGGACCAGGTCGCGGTGCGTGGTTCGGGTGTGTTCGCCAAGCGGCTGGTACGCGCTTCCGCTCCCCAGGCCACGGGTGTTGAGGGGTGGCGGCCGAGTGGTTCGGTGTTGGTGACCGGTGGTACGGGTGCGCTCGGTGGCCATGTGGCCCGTTGGTTGGCGCGTACAGGTGCTGAGCATCTGGTGTTGACGAGTCGTCGTGGGTTGGGGGCTTCAGGTGCCGCTGAGTTGAAGGCGGAGCTTGAGGGCCTGGGGGCTCGCGTGACCGTGGCCGCGTGTGATGTGGCCGACCGTGAGGCGTTGGCGGCGGTGTTGGACGGCATTCCGGAGGAGTTGCCGCTGACTGCCGTGGTGCATACGGCGGGTGTGTTGGACGACGGTGTGGTGGATGCCCTGTCGGTGGAGCGGGCGGCCGGGGTGTTGCGTCCGAAGGTGGTTGCCGCGTGGAACCTGCACGAGTTGACGGCGGGGTTGGACCTGTCGGCGTTCGTGCTGTTCTCCTCTGCGGCGGGCACGTTGGGTGGGCCGGGTCAGGGGAGTTATGCGGCGGGTAACGCGTATCTGGACGCGTTGGCGTTGCAGCGGCGCGCGGATGGTCTTCCCGCGACGTCCATCGCCTGGGGCGCCTGGGCCGACAGCGGTTTGGCGGTCGCCGGGGGGCACGAGGAGCAGATGAGCCGCTCGGGGATGCTGGCCATGTCCCCCGAACTGGCGATCTCGGCGCTGCACCAGGCGTTGGACCACGACGAGACGTTCCTCGCCGTCGCGGACATCGACTGGACACGTTTCGAAGCGGACTCTTTCGCCACCCCCCTCTTCCGCGAGTTGCGCGACGCGCGGGCCACGGCCACGGCCACGGGGAAGCAGTCCGCGCCGGGCAGCGCCGACCGCGGGCGGGCCGAGCTTCACGACCGGCTGGAAGCTCTGCCCCGGGAGAAGCGCGAAGCCGCGCTGCGCGATCTGGTGCGTGCCCAGGCCGCCGATGTCCTCGCTCACGACAGCGCGGACGCGGTCGCCTCGGACCGTGCCTTCCGCGACCTCGGATTCGACTCGCTGACCGCCGTCGAACTGCGCAACCGGATCGGCGCGGCGACCGGGCTGCGGCTGCCGGTCAGTCTGGTCTTCGACTACCCCACGCCCACGGTGCTGGCCCGGTTCCTGAACGGTGAGATGTTCGGAACCGAGGAAGACGGCGCCGCCGAGATCACGCCGCCCCGATCGGACTCGTTTGACGAGCCCATCGCGATCGTGGCGATGAGCTGCCGCTTCCCGGGCGGCGTGCGGACCCCTGAGCAGTTGTGGGACGTGGTGAACGCCGGAGTCGACACGATCTCCGGATTCCCCGCCGACCGTGGCTGGGACCTCGAAGGGCTCTACGACCCCGACCCTGACAAGCCCGGCAAGACCTACGCGCTCACCGGCGGCTTCCTGGACAACATCGCCGACTTCGACCCGGACTTCTTCGGTATCTCACCGCGCGAGGCCCTGGCCATGGACCCCCAGCAGCGGCTGCTGTTGGAGACGTCCTGGGAGGCGTTCGAGCGGGCCGGTATCGACCCGGCGGCGTTGCGCGGCAGCCAGGCGGGTGTCTTCATCGGCTCGAACTACCAGGATTACAGCGGCCGGGCCATCAGCGCGCCGGACGGTGTGCAGGGGTACCTCGGACTCGGCAGCGCGTCCAGCGTCTCCTCCGGCCGTATCTCCTACACCTTCGGCTTCGAGGGCCCGGCCGTCACGGTGGACACCGCGTGTTCGTCGTCGCTGGTCGCCCTGCACCTGGCCTGCCAGTCGCTGCGCCAGGGAGAGTGCGACATGGCGCTGGCCGGCGGTGTGACGATCATGGCCACGCCGGGCACGTTCGTCGAGTTCAGCGCCCAGCGTGTGCTGTCGCCGGACGGACGGTGCAAGGCGTTCTCCGCCGAGGCCGACGGCACCGGCTGGTCCGAGGGTGTGGGCATGCTCCTTGTGGAGCGCCTGTCGGACGCCCGGCGCCGCGGCCACCGGGTGCTGGCCGTCGTCCGGGGCTCGGCCATCAACCAGGACGGCGCGTCCAACGGCCTCACGGCCCCCAACGGCCCGTCGCAGCAGCGGGTGATCGGTAAGGCCCTTGAGAACGCGGGTCTGTCGGCCGCCGATGTGGACGCCGTCGAGGCCCACGGCACGGGCACCTCGCTGGGTGACCCGATCGAGGCGCAGGCGCTGCTGGCCACCTACGGCAAGGACAGGCCCGAGGACCAGCCGCTGTGGCTGGGTTCCATCAAGTCGAACATCGGTCACACGCAGGCCGCCGCCGGTGTCGCGGGTGTCATCAAGATGGTGATGGCCATGCGCGAGGGCGTCCTGCCCAAGACGCTCCACGCGGACGAGCCATCCCCGCACGTCGACTGGACCAGCGGCGCCGTGTCGCTGCTGAGCGAGGCGACCGCGTGGCCGCAGACGGACCGCCCGCGCCGGGCGGCCGTGTCGTCCTTCGGGATCAGCGGCACCAACGCGCACACGATCATCGAGGCGGCCGACCCCGTTGAGTCGCCGTCGCCGTCGCCGGAGTCGGGTGGCGATGCCACCGGTTCGCCGGCCGGTACCGCGGTGGTTCCCTGGCTGCTCTCCGGCAGCAACGCCGATGCGCTGAGCGCCCAGGCCGGGCAGCTGCGCGAGTTCGACGGTGTGCGCACCGCTGGCGCCGGTGACGTCGCCGACATCGGCTACTCGCTGGCGACCACCCGTTCCGCCCTGCCCTACCGCGCTGCCGTGGTCGCGGAGGACCCGGCGCAGTTCCGCTCCGGGCTCGAAGCGCTGGCGGAGGGCAGGAACGCGGCCACGCTGATCCAGGGCGTGGCACGGGCCGAGCACAAGACGGCGTTCCTGTTCTCGGGCCAGGGCGCACAGCGGCTCGGCATGGGCCGGGAGTTGTACGACGCCTTCCCGGTGTTCGCGCAGGCGCTGGACGAGGTGTGCTCGTACCTCGACATGCTGCTCGACCGCCCGCTGACCGAGGTGATGTTCGCGGTCGAGGGCAGTGCCGACGCCGAACTGCTGCACCAGACGGCGTTCACGCAGCCCGCGCTCTTCGCGATCGAGGTGGCGCTCTACCGACTCCTGGAGCACTGGGGCATCACCCCCGACGTGCTGATCGGCCACTCCATCGGTGAGATCGCCGCCGCCCACGTGGCCGGGGTGTTCTCCATCGAGGACGCGTGCGCCCTGGTGGTGGCCCGTGGCCGGCTGATGCAGGCGCTGCCCGAAGGCGGCGCGATGGTGGCCGTCCAGGCACCCGAGGAGGAGGTCGCCGCGTCGCTGGCCGGTCGTGAGGCCGAGGTGAGCATCGCGGCCGTCAACGGCCCCACGGCCGTGGTCGTCGCGGGCGACGAGCCCGCCGTGCTGGAGATCGCCGGACAGTGGGAGCGAGAGGGCCGCAAGACCCGCCGCCTACGGGTCAGCCACGCCTTCCACTCCCCGCGCATGGACGGTGTGCTCGGTGACTTCCGGAAGGTCGTCGAAGGGCTGTCGTTCGCCCCGCCGACCATGTCCCTGGTCTCCAACGTCACCGGTACCCCGGCCCACGCGGACGAGATGTGCTCGCCGGAGTACTGGGTCCGGCACGTGCGCGAGGCCGTGCGGTTCGCGGACGGCATACGGACCCTGGAGAACCTGGGCGTGACCTCGTTCGTCGAGGTGGGCCCGGACGGTGTGCTCACCGCGATGGCGCAGGACTGCCTGACGGCCGCGGACCCCGACGGCGCGGTCGCTCCCGCCCTCGTGGCCGTGCTGCGCAAGGACCGGCCCGAGCTTCAGTCGCTGACCACGGCGCTGGCCGAACTCCACGTCCACGGTGCCACGGTGGACTGGGAGGCGGTGTTCGCCGGGCACGGCGCCCGGCGGGTGGAACTGCCCACCTACGCGTTCCAGCGGCAGCGCTACTGGCTCGACGCCGCGCCGACCACCAGTGGAGACGTGACGTCGGCCGGCCTGGACTCGCCCGACCATCCGCTCCTCGGCGCCGCCGTCGCCCTGGCCGAAACCGACACCTACCTGTTCACCGGGCGCCTGTCGGTCGCCACTCAGCCGTGGCTGGCCGACCACGCCTTCGCGGACACCGTTCTCTTCCCCGGCACGGCCTTCGTGGAACTGGCCCTGCGCGCGGCCGAGCAGGTGGGCTACGAGCGGGTCGAGGAACTGACCATCGAAACGCCGTTGGTCCTGCCCGTACACGGCGCGGTCCAGATCCAGCTCACCGTGGGCGCGCCCGACGAGTCCGGAGCCCGTTCGCTCAACCTGTACTCCAGGCCCGAGGGCGCCCAGCCGGACGACCCCTGGACACGTCATACGACCGGCCTGCTCAGCAGGGACCCGTCCACCACGGCACCGGCGTCCCTGGCCGCCGACTTCGCCGTGTGGCCGCCCGCGGAGGTGGAGGCCGTCGACGTGGCGGATCTCTACGACCGCTTCATCGACGTCGGCTTCGCCTACGGCCCGGCCTTCCAGGGGCTACGCGCCGCCTGGCGCCGTGGCGACGAGATCTTCGCCGAGGTCGACCTGCCCGAGGCGCAGGAGGGCGAGGCCGCGCGCTACGGCCTCCACCCAGCGCTGCTCGACGCGTCCCTGCACACCGTGGCGTTCAAGCCGTCCGGTAGCGACGGCAGCACCCTCCCGTTCTCGTGGAACGGCGTGACCCTCCACGCGAGCGGCGCGTCCGCGCTGCGCGTACGGCTGGCGAGCGTCGGCGAGGACACGGTCTCCCTGCACGTCACCGACGTCTCCGGCGCGCTCGTCGCCTCGGTCGACTCCCTCGTCCTGCGGCCCGTGGCCCCGGAGCAGGTCAACTCCGCCCAGCCGCACGAGTCGCTGTACCAGGTCGACTGGGTGCCGACCGCCCCCGAGCCGAGCGGCGCGACCACCGGGCACTGGGCGCTCGTCGGACCCGACCAGGCCGAGCTGACCGGCGCCCTCGCATCGACCGATGTCACCGTCGACACCTACCCGGACCTCGCGGCCCTGGCCGAGGCCGTCAACGCGGGCGCGACCACGCCCGACGTCGTCCTCGCCGCGATCGTGTCCCGCACCGGCCGGACGCGGGAACTGGCACAGGCGGTACGAGAAGCCGGCCACCACGCCCTCGACCTGCTCAAGAGCTGGCTGGCCGACCACCGCCTCGGCGCCTCCCGGCTGGTCTTCCTCACCCAGGGGGCCATCGCCGCGGGCGACGACACCGATGTGGCCGACCCCGCCAGCGCGGCCGTCTGGGGCCTGGTGCGCTCGGCCCAGTCCGAGAACCCCGGCCGGTTCGTCCTGGCCGACCTGGACGACGAGGAGGGCTCGCGCCGGCTCCTCCCCGCGGCGCTCGCCACCGACGAACCCCAGGTCGTGCTCCGGAACAGCACGGTCCTGGCCGGCAGGCTGGCCCGGGTGACGGTGCGCGGCAGCGCGTCCGAGCAGGGCGGCGCGCGGTCGGCCACGACCGGCGCCACCTGGAACCCGCGGGGCACCGTCCTGGTCACCGGGGCCGCGTCCGGCCTCGGCGGCCTGGTCGCCAAGCACCTCGTCGGCGAGCACGGCGTCCGCCACCTCGTCCTGGTCAGCCGCCGCGGCCTCGCCGCGGACGGCGCGGCCGAACTGCGGACGGAGCTCACGGACCTCGGCGCCCATGCCGTGGTCGCCGCGTGCGACACCGCCGACCGCGACTCCCTCGCCGCGCTCCTGGCCTCCCTGCCGGACGAACACCCGCTCACCGCCGTGGTGCACACCGCCGGAGTGCTGGACGACGGCGTCGTCGAAGCGCTCACCCCCGAGCGGGTCGACCGTGTGCTGCGGCCCAAGGTGGACGCGGTGCTCAACCTGCACGAGCTGACCGCCGGTCTCGATCTGTCCGCGTTCGTGCTCTTCTCCTCGCTCTCCGGGACCCTCGGCGGCACCGGCCAGGCCAACTACGCTGCCGCCAACGCCTTCCTGGACGCCTTCGCCCACCGGCGCAGGGCCGAGGGCCTTCCCGCCCAGTCGCTCGCCTGGGGCCTGTGGGAGGAGCGCAGCGGCATGACCGGCAAGCTGGACGAGGCCCACATGCGGCGCCTCGCCCGCGAGGGCGTGACCCCGATGTCCTCCGCGGAGGCCCTGGCCCTGTTCGACACCGCCTGCGGCATCGACGCGGCCACCCTCGTCCCGGCACGGCTCAACGCCGCGGCGTGGCGAGCCCAGGACGGGCCGGTCCCCGCGCTGCTGCGGGGCATCATCCGCACCACGGCGCGGCGCGGCCCCGCGAAGACACCCACGGGCGGGACCGGCGCCGACTCCGCCGACCTGCGGCGCCGTATCGGCTCGATGCGACCCGCCGCCCGGCAGCAGGAACTCCTGGAACTGGTGACCGAGCACGCGGCCATGGCGCTGGGCCACGACAGCCCCCGCATGATCGCCCCTGACCGTGGCTTCCTCGAACTCGGCTTCGACTCGCTGACCGCGGTCGGACTGCGCAACCAGCTCGGCACGGCGACCGGCCTCCGGCTCCCCGCCACCCTGCTGTTCGACTACACGACGTCCAGGGCACTGGCCGGATACCTGGCGCAGGAGCTCGTGACGGACGAGCCGGACGCGTCGCTGGTGCTGCCGGTCCTGTCGGAGCTGGAGAAGTTGGAGACCTCGATCGCCGAGGTGGTGGCGGACGAAGCCGCCACGGAACGTCTCACCTCGCGCCTCCAGCAGGTCCTGGCGAAGCTGACCGTGAGGCAGCAGGCGGGGACGGCGAAGGGTGAGGTCGCCGCCGCCGACACGTTCGAGTCGGCGACCGACGACGAGATCTTCGACTTCCTCGACGAGGAACTCGCGTGACGCGGACGCCCCTGTCCCCGGAAGTGACCGGCCGAAGGCTTTCCACCCCTGTCCGGGGTGCTCAGAGGAGTGACCAGAAACGGTGAGCGAGACCAAGCTGCGCGACTACCTCAAGCGCGCGACGGCCAGCCTGCACGAAACTCGTCAGGAGCTGAAGGAACTCAAGGACAGGGACCGGGAGCCCATCGCGATCGTCGGCATGGGATGCAGGTATCCCGGAGGGGTGGAGTCGCCCGAAGACCTGTGGGAGCTGGTCGCCTCGGGCACCGACGCGATCTCCACCTTCCCCGTGGACCGGGGGTGGGACGAGGACCTGTACGACCCCGACCCGGAGAAGCCGGGCAAGAGCTACACGCGTGAGGGCGGGTTCCTGCACGACGCGAACGGCTTCGACGCCTCCTTCTTCGGTATGAGCCCGCGTGAGGCACTGGCGACCGACCCGCAGCAGCGGCTGCTCCTCGAGACCTCGTGGGAAGCGCTGGAGCGGGCGGGCATCGATCCGGCGTCCGCGCGCGGCAGCCGAACCGGCGTGTTCGTCGGCGTGATGTACAACGACTACGGCTCCCGCATCCAGGCCATACCGGAGGGCCTCGAAGGCCACCTCGGCAACGGCAGCGCCGGAAGTATCGCCTCCGGCCGCATCTCGTACACCTTCGGCTTCGAAGGCCCCGCCGTGACCGTGGACACCGCGTGCTCCTCGTCACTCGTGGCGCTCCAACTGGCCGTCCAGGCGCTCCGCAAGGGCGACTGCTCGCTCGCGCTCGCCGGCGGCGTGGCCATGATGGCGACACCAGGGGTGTTCATCGAGTTCAGCCGGTTGCGCGGCCTCGCCGCGGACGGACGCTGCAAGTCGTTCTCGAACGCCGCCGACGGCACCGGATGGTCCGAGGGCGCCGGTGTGCTGCTGCTGGAGCGGCTGTCCGACGCCCAGCGCAACGGGCACCAGGTGTTGGCCGTGGTACGGGGCGCCGCCGTCAACCAGGACGGGGCGAGCAGCCGGCTGACGGCGCCCAACGGCCCCTCCCAGCAGCGGGTGATCCGCGACGCGCTGCGCAACGCCGGCCTGTCCGCCGCCGATGTGGACGCGGTGGAGGCGCACGGCACCGGAACACCGCTGGGCGACCCGATCGAGGCGCAGGCGCTGCTGGCCACGTACGGCAAGGAACGCTCCGGAGCCGACCGGCCGTTGTGGCTGGGCTCGTTCAAGTCGAACGTGGGGCACACACAGGCGGCCGCGGGCGTGGGCGGCGTCATCAAGATGGTGATGGCGATGCGGCACGGCGTGTTGCCCAAGACGCTTCATGTGGGCGAGCCGTCGGAACATGTGGACTGGTCGGCGGGGGCGGTGTCGCTGCTGACCGAGTCGACCCCGTGGCCGGAGACGGGTGAGCGGCGCAGGGCCGGTGTGTCCTCGTTCGGTGTGAGCGGGACGAACGCGCACGTGATCCTGGAGCAGGCGCCGGAGGCCGAGGCGGCGGAGGAGCCCGAGGCCGGGGTCGTCGATGGTCCGGTGGCCTGGGTGGTGTCGGGCCGTAGCCAGGAGGGGCTGCGGGCGCAGGCGGGCCGGTTGCGGGAGTTCGTGGCCGAGCGTCCGGAACTGGGCGCCGCCGACGTGGCGCGGTCGCTGGTCCTGACTCGGTCGGTGCTGGAGCACCGCGCGGTGCTGGTGGGCCGGGACCGGGACGCGTTGCTGTCCGGCCTGGACGCCGTCACGGAGAAGTCCGCTCGTCCGGGCGTGGTGGTGGGCGAGAGCGCGCCTCCCGGTCGTTCGGTGTTCGTGTTCCCGGGTCAGGGTGCGCAGTGGGTGGGTATGGCGGTGGGGTTGTTGGATTCCTCGCCGGTGTTCGCCGATGCGGTGGGTGAGTGTGAGGCGGCTCTGTCGGCGTATGTGGACTGGTCGTTGACGGATGTGCTGCGTGGCGCCGAGGGTGCGCCCGGTTTTGATCGGGTGGATGTGGTGCAGCCGGTGTTGTTCGCGGTGATGGTGTCGCTGGCGAAGTTGTGGCGTTCGGTGGGTGTGGTGCCAGATGCGGTGATGGGTCACAGTCAGGGTGAGATCGCGGCGGCCTGTGTGGCGGGCGCGTTGTCGCTTGAGGATGCCGCGAAGGTGGTGGCGTTGCGGTCGCGGGCCATCGCGGGTGGTCTCGCGGGTCGTGGTGGCATGGTGTCGGTGGGGCTGTCGGTGGACCAGGCGCGGGAGCGCATCGCGGGTTGGGATGGCGCGATATCGGTTGCCGCGGTTAACGGGCCGGGTTCGGTTGTGGTGTCTGGTGATCCGGGTGCGTTGGATGAACTGGTGGCCCAGCTTGAGGGTGAGGAGGTGCGGGTTCGCCGGGTGCCGGTGGACTACGCGTCACACTCCGCGCATGTGGAGTCGATCCGCGAGGAGTTGTTGAGGGTCCTGGCGGACATCGCGCCGCGTACCTCGCAGGTGCCGTTCTACTCGACGGTGTCGGGTGAGCTGGTGGAGACGGCCGCTCTGGACGCGGAGTACTGGTATCGCAACCTGCGTCAGACGGTTGAGCTGGAGGCCACGACCCGTACTCTCCTGGGCACTGGGCATGGTGTGTTCATTGAGGTGAGCCCGCATCCGGTGCTGAATCTGCCGGTGCAGCAGACGGTGGAGGCCGTCGAGGCGCAGGCCGTGGTTGTGGGGACCTTGCGGCGGGACGAGGGCGGCCTGGAGCGGTTCCTGACCTCCGCCGCCGAGGTGTTCGTGAACGGCGTCGAGGTGGACTGGGTCACTGTGTTGGAGGGCCGAGGCGGTCGGCAGGTCGACTTGCCGACGTATGCCTTCCAGCGGGAGCGCTTCTGGCTTGATGCCCCTGCGGGTGTGGGTGATGTGGGTTCGGTGGGGTTGGGTTCGTTGGGGCATCCGTTGTTGGGTGCGGTGGTGTCGTTGGCCAGTGGTGGCGGGGTGCTGCTGAGCGGTCGGGTGTCGTTGGCCACGCATGAGTGGCTGGCGGACCACGCCGTCCACGGGGTCGTGCTGCTGCCCGGGACGGCGTTTGTCGAGCTTGTGGGGCAGGCCGGGGACCAGGTCGGCTGTGGCCGGATTGAGGAACTCGTCCTTGAGGCGCCGCTGATCCTGCCCGAGCACGGTGGGGTGCGCATCCAGGTCGAGGCCGGGGAGGCGGACGCTTCCGGCTTCCGCGAGGTGAGCGTGTTCTCGCGGGAGGAGGCAGCGGGCGAGGACGTGCCGTGGACGTGCCATGCCCGCGGTGTCCTCGCACCGATGCCAGCCGCCGACGTGGCTCCCTTCGACTTTGGTGTGTGGCCGCCGGTGGGGGCTGAGTTGGTTGATGTGTCGGGTGAGTATGCGCGGGCTGCGGAGAACGGACTGGAGTATGGGCCGGTTTTCCAGGGGTTGAGGCGTGCGTGGCGGCGTGGTGGTGAGGTGTTCGCGGAGGTCGAGCTTCCGGAGGGTGAGCGGGAGCGGGCGGGCCGGTTTGGTTTGCATCCGGCGTTGTTTGACGCGGCGTTGCACGCGATGGGTGTGAGCGAGGGTTTGGCGGGTGGTTCGGGGAGCTTGCTGCCGTTCTCGTGGCGTGGGTTTGCTTTGGAGGCGGTGGGTGCGACGTCGTTGCGGGTGCGGTTGGCAGCGGCGGGCGATGGTTCGGACGCGGTGTCGGTGTGGGTGGGGGATGAGTCGGGGCGTGGGGTGGCGTCGGTTGAGTCGTTGGTGTTGCGGCCGGTTGACGCGGGCCAGTTGAGTGCGGTGGGTGGGGTGGCGCGGGATGCGTTGTTCCAGGTGGAGTGGGTGGAGGCGCCTGGGGTTGTGGCGGCGGGTGAGGTGGCGCCGGGGACTCAGGTTGTGCGGGTGGTCTCTGGCGATGTGGGTTCGGGTGTGGTGGGTGAGGTGTATGGGCGGGTTGTTGAGGTGTGGGAGCGGGTGCGGTCGTGGGTGGGGGATGAGGGTGAGGGTGTTGTGGGTGAGTGGTTGGTGGTGGTGACTGGGGGTGCTGTTGATGTGGGTGGTGGTGTGGTGGATTTGGCGGGGGCTGCGGTGTGGGGTTTGGTGCGGTCTGCGCAGTCGGAGAGTCCTGGGCGTTTGGTGTTGGTGGACACCGATGATCTGGAGGGTGTTGAGGGTGTTCTTCCCGGGGTGTTGGCCTTGGGGGAGGAGCAGGTGGTGGTGCGGTCGGGTGCGGTACGGGTACCGCGCTTGGGCCGGGTGCCGGTGCCGGATCCGTCGGGGCCGGGGGTGTTTGGTTCGGGTGCGGTGTTGGTGACGGGTGGCACGGGTGTGCTGGGTGGTTTGGTGGCCCGGCACCTGGTGGAGCGCCACGGGGTGAAGAAGTTGGTGTTGCTCTCTCGTCGTGGTGTGGGGGCTGAGGGTGCGGCGGAGTTGCGGGCGGAGTTGGAAGCGTCTGGCGCTGAGGTGGTGGTCGTGGCGTGTGATGCTGCGGATCGTGAGGCGTTGGCTGGGGTGTTGGCGGGGTTGCCTGAGGGTTTCGGGCTCAGTGGTGTGGTGCATGCGGCGGGTGTGTTGGATGACGGGTTGTTGACGTCGTTGACGCGTGTGCGGGTTGAGTCGGTGTTGCGGGCGAAGGTGGATGCGGCGTGGAACTTGCATGAGCTGACGGCCGAGTCGGGCCTGTCGGCGTTTGTGTTGTTCTCGTCGGCGGCTGGTGTGTTGGGCGGTGCGGGGCAGAGCAATTACGCGGCGGCGAACGTGTTCTTGGATGGTTTGGCGTCGTGGCGGCGGGCTCGGGGGTTGCCGGGTGTGTCGATGGCGTGGGGTTTGTGGGCCGAGGCCAGCGGCATGACCGGACACCTCGGCGAGAGGGACCTGCGCCGAGTGTCGCGTTCCGGCCTGGTGCCGCTCTCCTCCCAGGAGGGGCTTGAGCTATTCGACGCGGCTCTGGTCTCGGATGCGGTCGTTCCGGTTCTCTTCCGGCTGGACGTCCCGGCGCTGCGTGCGCAGGGTGCCGAACTCCCCGCCCTCTTCCGCAACGTCGTGCCCACCGTGACAGCGCGCCGTGTCGTGCGATCGGAGCAGGACGAAAGCCTTCCCCATGAACTGCGCCGCCGCCTCGCGGGCCTGCCGCAGGCAGCGCAGGATCAGATGTTGCTGGAGCTGGTCCGCGCGCAAACCGCGGCGGCCCTCGGACACTCCACCGCCGAGACCGTCAACACACGACGGCCCTTCAAGGAACTCGGCTTCGACTCGCTGATGGGGGTCGATCTCAGGAATCGGCTCACCGCGGAGACAGGTCTGCGGCTGCCCGCCACGCTGGTTTTCGACTATCCGACCCCGATGGCACTTGTCGGCCACATTCGTGACGAAATCCTGGGCGGAGACAGCGCTGCCTCGTCGGCGGGCGCGGTGGCGCTGGCCACGCCGGGCACGCCGGTGGACAACGACCCCATCGTGATCGTGAGTATGAGCTGCCGCTTTCCGGGCGGGGTGCGGACCCCCGAAGAGCTGTGGCAGTTGGTCATGGCGGGCACGGATGCGATGTCCGAGTTCCCGTCCGACCGTGGATGGGACCTTGAGCGCCTGTACGACCCGGACCCCGACCGCGAGGGCACGTACTACGCCCAGAACGGCGGGTTCCTCTACGACGCGCACCAGTTCGACCCCGCGTTCTTCGACATGAGTCCGCGCGAGGCACTGGCGACCGACCCGCAACAGCGGCTGCTCCTTGAGACCTCGTGGGAGGCGTTCGAACGGGCCGGTATCGACCCCACGACCAAGCGGGGCAGCCGGTCCGGTGTGTTCGTGGGCGTGATGTACAACGACTACGGCACCCGGCTGCGGCAGGTTCCCGAGGGCTTCGAGGGATCTCTCGGCAGTGGAAGCGCCGGAAGCGTGGCATCCGGTCGTATCTCGTACACGCTCGGTCTTGAGGGACCCGCGGTGACGGTGGACACGGCGTGTTCGTCGTCGCTGGTCGCGCTGCACCTGGCCGCGCAGGCGCTACGCCAAGGCGAATGCGACCTGGCGCTCGCCGGAGGCGTCTCGGTGATGTCGTCGCCCGGTGCGTTCGTGGAGTTCAGCCGGCAGCGTGGCCTGGCCCCCGACGGCCGCTGCAAGCCGTTCGCGGACGCGGCGGATGGTACGGGTTGGTCCGAGGGTGTGGGCATGCTGCTCCTGGAGCGGCTGTCGGACGCGCGGCGCAACGGCCACCAGGTGCTGGGCATCGTGCGGGGTTCGGCGGTCAACCAGGACGGCGCCAGCAACGGTCTGACCGCGCCCAGCGGCCCGTCCCAGCAGCGGGTGATCCGCCAGGCGCTGGCCAGCGCCGGACTGTCCGCCGCCGAGGTCGACGTGGTCGAGGCGCACGGCACGGGTACGACGCTGGGTGACCCAATCGAGGCCCAGGCGTTGTTGGCCACCTACGGTCAGGAGCGGCCGGAGGATCGTCCGCTGTGGCTGGGCGCGCTGAAGTCGAACATTGGTCATACGCAGGCGGCTGCGGGCGTGGCTGGGGTCATCAAGATGGTGATGGCGATGCGGCATGGTGTGTTGCCGCAGTCGTTGCATGTGGATGAGCCGTCGCGGCAGGTGGACTGGTCGGCGGGTGAGGTGCGGCTGCTGACGGAGGCCACCGAGTGGCCGGAGACCGGGCGTCCGCGTCGGGCCGGTGTTTCCGCCTTCGGCGTGAGTGGGACCAACGCGCACACCATCATCGAGCAGGCCCCGCCGGCCGGCGAGGAAGAGTCCGGGGCCGGGGAAGTTCCGGCTTCCGGTGTCGACGGTGGTGTGGCCACGTGGTTGCTGTCGGCGCGTGGTGCGGACGCGTTGCGGGCGCAGGCGGCGCGGCTCAGGGCGTTCCTGTTGGAGCGGGCTGAGTGGAGTGCGTGGGATGTCGGTCACTCGCTGGTGGCGACGCGGTCGATGTTCGAGCACCGTGCGGTGGTGTCGGGCGCGAGTCGTGCGGAACTCCTCGCCGGACTCGATGCCGTCGCATCCGGCGAAGCCGCCCCGGGACTGGTTCAGGGCGTCGCGAACGCTTCCGGGCTGCGGGCGTTCCTGTTCTCGGGCCAGGGTGCGCAACGCCTCGGTATGGGGCAGGAGTTGTACGACGCCTTCTCGGTGTTCGCCCGCGCCCTGGACGAGGTGTGCGCCCATCTGGACGTGCTCCTTGACCGTCCGCTGAAGGACGTGATGTTCGCGGCGGAGGGTGGTCCGGATGCTGAGCTGCTGGATCGGACGGGATTCACGCAGCCGGCGTTGTTCGCTGTCGAGGTGGCGTTGTTCCGGTTGCTGGAGCACTGGGGTGTCGCCCCGGATGTGGTGATGGGCCACTCGGTGGGTGAGATCGCTGCCGCGTATGTGGCGGGGGTGTTCTCTCTGGAGGACGCGTGTGCGTTGATCGCGGCGCGTGGTCGGTTGATGCAGGCGCTGCCGGAGGGTGGCGCGATGGTGGCGGTGCAGGCGTCCGAGGAGGAGATCGCTGGGTCGCTTGCCGGTCGTGAGGCGGAGGTGAGCATCGCGGCGGTCAACGGCCCGACGGCCGTGGTGATCGCGGGTGATGAGGCCGCCGTACGGGAGATCGCCGGGCAGTGGGAGCAGCAGGGCCGCAAGACCCGTCGCCTGCGGGTCAGCCACGCGTTCCACTCGCCGCGTATGGACGCCATGCTGGGCGACTTCCGCAAGGTCGTCGAGGGGCTGTCGTTCGCCCCACCGACCATCGCGCTGGTCTCCAACGTGACCGGTGAGCCAGCGGGCGCGGACGACGTGTGCTCGGCGGAGTACTGGGTGCGGCATGTGCGGCAGGCGGTGCGGTTCGCGGACGGGGTGCGGGCGCTGGAGAAGCTCGGAGTGACCTCGTTCATGGAGGTGGGTCCCGACGGCGTGCTCACCGCGATGACGCAGGACTGCCTGCGGGCGGACGCGGGCCCGGCCTCGGTCGTGGCACCCGCTCTGCGTAAGGACCGCCCGGAGATACAGGCGCTGACGGCGGCGCTGGCCGAACTCCATGTGCACGGTGTCGAGGTGGGTTGGGAGCAGGTCTTCGCCGGGCGTGGTGGGCGAACAGTGGAGCTGCCGACGTACGCCTTCCAGCGTCAGCGCTACTGGCTGGAGGACCCGGCGGAGGCGTCGGCCAGCTCCGTGCCGGGTGGTTCCGCCGCGGTGGACAGCGTGGACGCGCGGTTCTGGGACGCGGTGGAACGTGAGGACCTGGAGGCGCTGGCGGAGACGCTGGACGTCGACGGGAGCGGTTCGCTGGGCGAGTTGTTGCCCGCGCTGGCCTCGTATCGCCGTCAGCAGCGCGAGCGGACCACGGTCGACGGCTGGCGCTACCGGGTCGCCTGGAAGCCGGTTCCGGAGGCGGCGGCGGGGACACTGTCGGGCACGTGGCTGCTGGTGGTGCCCGCCGGGCTCGCGGGCAGCGAGTTCACCGAGACGATTTCCCAAGGGCTCGAGAAGTCCGGTGCCCGTGTCGTACCGGTGGCGGTGGACGCGGGCGCGGACCGTGACGTGCTCGCCCGGGCACTGCTGGCCGCGGCCGACGGCGAATCCGAGGTCCGGGTGCTGTCGTTGCTCGCGTTGGACGAGGAGCCGATGGCCGGGCAACCGGTGTCCGCCGGGCTCGCGCTGACGCTGTGGCTGGTGCAGACCGTGGCAGGGCTGGGCGTGCGCGCTCGGCTGTGGTGTGGCACCCGGGGCGCGGTGTCGGTGGGTCGTTCCGACCGGCTCGCGAGCGCCACACAGGCGCAGGTGTGGGGCCTCGGCGGCGTCGCGGCGCTTGAACAACCGCAGCGTTGGGGAGGGCTTGTCGACCTTCCCGAGACGCTCGATGAGCGTGCTGTGTCGCGTCTGGTCGGGGTGTTGGCGGGTGTGGAGGGTGAGGACCAGGTCGCGGTACGTGGTTCGGGTGTGTTCGCCAAGCGGTTGGTACGCGCTTCCGCACCTCAGGCCGCGGGTGTTGAGGGGTGGCGTGCGAGCGGTTCGGTGCTGGTGACCGGTGGAACGGGCGCGTTGGGCGGCCATGCGGCTCGTTGGTTGGCTCGTCGGGGTGCTGAGCATCTGGTGTTGACGAGTCGTCGTGGGTTGGAGGCCGAGGGTGCCGTCGAGTTGAAGGCCGAGTTGGAGGGTCTGGGGGCTCGGGTGTCGGTGGTGGCGTGTGATGTGGCGGATCGTGAGGCGTTGGCGGCGGTGTTGGCGGGCATTCCGCGGGAGTTGCCGCTGACTGCCGTGGTGCACACGGCCGGTGTGCTGGATGACGGTGTGGTGGATGCCCTGACGGTGGAACGGGCCGCTGGGGTGTTGCGTCCGAAGGTGGTCGCGGCGCGGAACGTGCACGAGTTGACGGCGGAGATGGATCTGTCCGCGTTCGTGTTGTTCTCGTCGGCGGCGGGGACGTTGGGTGGGCCGGGTCAGGGGAGTTATGCGGCGGGTAACGCGTATCTGGACGCGTTGGCGTTGCAGCGGCGCGCGGATGGCCTTCCGGCGACGTCCATCGCCTGGGGCGCCTGGGCCGGCAGCGGCATGGCGGTCGACGGGGAGCTCGAAGAGCAGATGAGGCGGGGCGGCATGGCCCCGATGGACCCGGACCTGGCCATCTCCGCACTTCAGCGTGCTCTCGACCTGGACGAAGCCTTCCTCCTCGTAGCCGATGTCGCATGGGAGCGGCTCGCGGGCGAGCTGGGGGCGGACCGGGCGACAGCGTTGCTGAGCGAGCTGATGGAGACGCAGCGGCCGACGGCGTCACTGACGCCTTCCGACCCGGCGGCGACCGAGTCGGCGGCGACCGAGCTGCGCACCAGCCTGGAGGCGCTGCCCTCGGCGAAGCGTCAGCGCCAGCTACGCAAGCTGGTGCGCCAGCACGTCGCCGCTGTCCTGGCGCACACGGCCCCCGACGCCATCGGGAATGACCGGTCGTTCACAGAGCTGGGATTCGACTCCCTGACGGCCGTTCAGCTTCGCAACCGGCTGGGCGCGATCACCGGCCTGGAGCTGCCCACCACTCTGGCATTCGACTACCCGAACCTCATCGCCCTGGCCGAGCACCTGGAAGCAGGCATGTTCCCGCAAGGCGGTGGGGCCGAGCGAAACGGCTCGGAAGAGGACCGGATACGCGAGGCGTTGGCTTCCATTCCGCTCGCGCGTTTCCGTGAAGCCGGACTCATGGACACCCTGCTCGAACTCGCTCAGATATCGGAGAGCGGCTCTGAGTCGGCGCCGCAGGAAGAACTGAGTAGCGCGGTCGACACGATGGATGTCGATGACCTCGTCCAGAGGGCTCTGGGCGGCGCTGACCTTTGATGTTGTTGGAAGTGTGGAGCTACTGATGGCTACGTCCTCCGAAAAAGTTGTCGAAGCGCTGCGCGCCTCTCTGCGGGAAAACGACCGCCTCAAGCTACAGAACCAGCGTCTGGTCGCGGCCTCGAAAGAGCCCATCGCCATCGTCGGTATGAGCTGTCGCTTCCCCGGCGGCGTGCGCACCCCCGAGCAGCTCTGGCAACTCGTCATGGATGGTGTCGATGCCATCTCCGAGTTCCCGACCGATCGCGGTTGGGAGAACGAGACGCTGTACCACCCGGACCCGGACAACCCGGGGACGAGCTACACCCGTGAGGGCGGCTTCCTCTACGACGCCGACGAGTTCGACCCGCAGTTCTTCGGGATGTCTCCGCGTGAGGCGCTGGCGACCGACCCACAGCAGCGGCTGCTGCTGGAAGCCTCATGGGAGGCGTTCGAGCGGACCGGTATCGACCCCGTCTCCCTGCGCAACAGGCCGGTCGGGGTGTTCGTCGGCACGAGTGGCCTGGACTACGCGACCCATCTCTATGAGGTGGGAGGCGAACTCGAGGGCTATCTGACGGGCAGTGCGGCCAGCGTGGTGTCGGGCCGTATCTCCTACACCTTCGGTCTTGAGGGGCCCGCGGTGACGGTGGACACGGCGTGTTCGTCGTCGCTGGTGGCACTCCATATGGCCATGCAGGCGCTGCGTCAGGGCGAGTGCGACATGGCGCTCGCCGGCGGCGTGTCGGTCATGTCGTCGCCCGGTTCGTTCATCGAGTTCAGCCGGCAGCGTGGGCTGGCGGTCGATGGCCGGTGCAAGCCGTTCGCGGAGGGCGCGGACGGCACGGGCTGGTCCGAGGGTGTGGGCCTGCTGCTGGTGGAGCGGCTGTCGGACGCGCGCAAGAACGGC
This sequence comes from Streptomyces sp. MGP-BFMKR1, assembly GCF_057766585.1. NCBI lineage: Bacteria > Bacillati > Actinomycetota > Actinomycetes > Kitasatosporales > Streptomycetaceae > Streptomyces > Streptomyces sp. MGP-BFMKR1. Next base: position 1,586,077 of record NZ_CM173408.1, on the reverse strand, counting down.
CATCCGGTGTTGGCGATCGTGCGGGGTTCTGCGGTCAACCAGGACGGCGCGTCCAACGGACTCACGGCGCCGAACGGGCCGTCCCAGCAGCGGGTGATCCGGCAGGCGCTGGCGAGTGCGGGGCTGTCGGCGGCCGAGGTCGACGCGGTGGAGGCGCACGGTACGGGTACGACGTTGGGTGACCCGATCGAGGCGCAGGCGCTGCTGGCCACCTACGGTCAGGAGCGGCCGGAGGAGCAGCCGCTGTGGCTGGGGGCCATCAAGTCGAACATCGGGCACACACAGGCAGCCGCCGGTGTCGCGGGCATCATCAAGATGGTGATGGCGATGCGCGAGGGCGTGTTGCCGAAGGTCCTGCATGTGGATGAGCCGTCGAGTCAGGTGGACTGGTCGGCGGGTGAGGTGCGGCTGCTGACGGAGGCCACCGCGTGGCCCGAGACCGGCCGTCCGCGTCGGGCGGGCATCTCCTCGTTCGGGCTGAGCGGGACCAACGCCCACACCATCATCGAGCAGGCGCCGGAGGCCGACCTCGATGAACAACAGGAGGCCACCGCCCCCCAGGCCGACGTGGCGAAGCAGCCCGCCGTCCTGCCGTGGCTGGTGTCCGGTAAGAGCGCGGAGGGGCTGAGCGCCCAGGCGAGCCAGCTCCATGCCCACATGAGTGCGCATCCGGAGTTGTCACCGACCGATGTGGCCTTTTCCCTGGCCACGACCCGTTCGGCTTTCGATCACCGCGCGGCCGTGGTCGCCGAGGATCGTGATGGCCTCCTCCGCGCCCTGGAGGCTCTGGCCAACGGTGAGAACGCGGCTCAGGTCGTCCAGGGTGTGGCACGGACCGAGGACACCCTCGCGTTCCTGTTCTCGGGCCAGGGTGCGCAGCGCCCGGGCATGGGCCGGGAGTTGTACGAAGCCTTCCCGGTGTTCGCTCAGGCTCTGGACGAGGTGTGCGCGCACCTGGACGTCGTACTGGACCGTCCGTTGCGGGACGTGATGTTCGCGGCGGAGGGCAGTGCGGATGCCGAGCTGCTGGATCGGACGGGGTTCACGCAGCCGGCGTTGTTCGCCGTCGAGGTGGCGTTGTTCCGGTTGCTGGAGCACTGGGGTGTCACCCCGGATGTGGTGATGGGCCACTCGGTGGGTGAGATCGCTGCCGCGTATGTGGCCGGGGTGTTCTCGCTGGAGGACGCGTGCGCGTTGATCGCGGCGCGTGGTCGGTTGATGCAGGCGCTGCCGGAGGGTGGCGCGATGGTCGCCATCCAGGCGTCCGAGGAGGAGGTCGCCGCCTCGCTTGCCGGTCGTGAGGCCGAGGTGAGTGTCGCGGCGGTCAACGGCCCGACGGCCGTGGTCATCGCCGGTGATGAGGCCGCCGTACGGGAGATCGCCGGGCAGTGGGAGCAGCAGGGCCGTAAGACCCGTCGCCTGCGGGTCAGCCATGCCTTCCACTCGCCCCGCATGGACGCGATGCTGGACGACTTCCGCCGCGTCGTGGGAGCCCTGTCGTTCGCCTCTCCCTCCCTCGATCTCGTCTCCAACGTCACCGGCAAGGTGGCGGACGCGGAGGTGTGCTCGCCGGAGTACTGGGTGCGGCATGTGCGGGAGGCCGTGCGGTTCGCGGACGGGGTGCGGACGCTCGACGCGCAGGGCGTGACCACCTTCCTGGAGGTGGGCCCCGACGGTGTGCTCTCGGCGATGGCACAGGACTGCCTGGCGGAACGGGCCGAGTCCGGCTCGGCGCCCGTGGTCGTGCCGGTGCTGCGCAAGGACCGTCCGGAGGCCGTCGCCCTGACCACGACGCTGGCGCGGCTGCATGTCCATGGCTCCGTTGTCGACTGGCGGCCGGCGTTCGACGGTCTCGAAGCTCGCAGGGTCGACCTGCCGACCTACCCGTTCCAGCGTCAGCGCTACTGGATCGAGAAGTCCGCCGACGGATCATCCGGTGTTGACGCCGGCATCCGGGACGAGGTGGACGCGTGGTTCTGGCAGGCCGTGGAGCGCGAGGATCTCGAAGCGCTGGCCAAGACGCTCGACTTCGATGACGAAGCGACGCTGGGCGCGGTTCTGCCCGCGCTCTCGGCGTACCGGCGCAGCAGCCGCGACCAGTCGACCATCGATGGTTGGCGTTATCGGGTGTCGTGGAAGCCGGTTGGGGATGTGGTGGGTGGGTCGTTGTCGGGGACGTGGTTGGTGGTGGTCCCGGGGGCGTGTGTTGAGGACGAGTTGGTGGCGGGGGTTGTTTCGGGGCTTGAGCGGCATGGTGCGGGTGTGGTGTCGCTGGTGGTGGATGAGGAGGACTTCGGGTCCGGGGTGCTGAGCGGGCGGTTGCGCGAAGCCCTGAAGTCTGCGCCGGAGTTGGGTGGTGCGGTGTCGCTGCTTGCTCTGGATGAGGGGCCGTGTCCGGGGCATCCGGGGCTGTCTGTTGGTTTTGCTTCGACGTTGACGTTGGTGCAGGCGTTGGTGGAGGTGGGTGCTGGGGGTTTGTTGTGGTGTGTGTCGCGGGGTGCGGTGTCGGTGGGGCGTTCGGATCGGTTGGCGAGTGCTGTGCAGTCGCAGGTGTGGGGTTTGGGTCGGGTGGTGGGGTTGGAGCATTCGGGGTTGTGGGGTGGTCTGGTGGATCTGCCCGAGGTGCTGGATGAGCGTGCGGTCGCGCGGCTGGTGGGTGTGCTGTCTGGCGGGGTCGGTGAGGGCGGCGAGGATCAGGTCGCGGTGCGTGGGTCTGGTGTGTTCGTGCGTCGTTTGGCCCGGTCGGCGGTGCCTGTTGCTGACGTAACGCCGTGGCGGGTGCGTGGCACGGTGTTGGTGACCGGTGGTACGGGTGCGCTGGGTGGCCGGGTGGCTCGCTGGCTGGTGGGTAATGGTGCCGAGCATCTGGTGTTGACCAGCCGCCGTGGCCTTGAGGCGCCGGGTGCTGTGGCGTTGCGGGATGAGTTGGTGGGTCTAGGTGCTCGGGTGTCGGTGGTGGCGTGTGATGTGTCTGATCGGGACGCGCTGGCTGGGGTGTTGGAGGCGGTTCCGGAGGAGTTTCCGTTGCGGGCTGTCTTCCACGCGGCGGGTGTGGAGCAGGTGACGGAGCTTGTGCGTGTTGGGTTGGCGGATGCGGCGTCCGTGGTGTCGGGCAAGGTGGCCGGCGCCGTCAACCTGGACGCGTTGTTGGGTGATCGTGAGTTGGACGCGTTCGTGGTGTTCTCCTCGATCGCGGGTGTGTGGGGCAGCGGTGGTCAGGCTGCTTACGCTGCGGCCAACGCCTATCTGGACGCGTTGGTGGAGGACCGTCGGGGCCGGGGCCTGGCTGGTACGGCTGTGGCCTGGGGGCCGTGGGCGGAAAGCGGTATGGCGGCCGGTGACAGTGGTGATCAGTTGGCTCGTCGTGGTCTGTCCGCGATGGCGCCTGATCTGGCTCTCGCGGCGTTGCGTGGGGCGGTCGCGGGTGATGACGGTGTGGTGACGGTCGCCGATGTGGACTGGGAGTGGTTCGCGCCCTTGTTCACCTTGGAGCGGCCGAGTCCGCTGCTCGGTGACCTGCCCGAGGTTCGAAGGGCACTCGACGCCGCGAGCTCGTCCGGCCAGGCAGGCGACGCGTCGACGGGGCTGCGGGAGCGTCTGGCGGGGCTGACCGAGGCCGAGATCGATCGGGCTCTGCTGGACCTCGTGCGTGGTCAGGCCGCGGCGGTGTTGGGTTTCGCGGGTGCGGAGGTGGTTGAGCCGGGGCGGGCGTTCAAGGAGCTTGGTTTCGATTCGCTTACCGCGGTGGAGTTCCGTAACCGGTTGAACGCGGAGACGGGGTTGGTGTTGCCGGCCACGCTGGTCTTCGACTTCCCGAGTCCGTCGGTGTTGGCCGCTCATCTGCGTGCCGAGGTGTTGGGTACGCGGGAGGCGGTGGTGGTGCCTTCGGCGGTGGTGAACCCGGTCGATGACGACCCGATCGTGATCGTCGGGATGAGCTGCCGCTTCCCGGGCGGCGTCGGAAGCCCCGAGGACCTGTGGCGGCTCGTGGCCAGCGGTGGTGACGCCATCTCCGACTTCCCGTCCAACCGTGGGTGGGACGTGGAGGGGATGTATGACCCGGACCCCGAGCGTCTGGGCACCTTCTACGCCCGTGAAGGTGGCTTCCTGCACAACGGGGGCGAGTTCGACGCGGGCTTCTTCGGGATCTCGCCGCGCGAGGCGCTCGCCATGGACCCGCAGCAGCGGCTGCTGCTTGAGACGTCCTGGGAGGCGTTCGAGCGCGCCGGCATCGCTCCCACCTCCGTACGTGGCCGCCAGATCGGCGTGTTCGTCGGAGCCGCGACCTCGGGCTACGGAGTCGGTCACGACGGCGCGGCCGGGGAACTGGAAGGGCAGATCCTGACCGGCAACGCGACCTCGGTCGTCTCCGGTCGCATCTCCTACACGCTGGGTCTTGAGGGGCCGGCGCTGACGGTGGACACGGCGTGTTCGTCGTCGCTGGTCGCCCTGCACCAGGCCGCGCAGGCGCTGCGTCAGGGCGAATGCGACATGGCGCTCGCCGGCGGTGTCACCGTCATGGCCACCCCCGGCGCGTTCGTGGAGTTCAGCCGGCAACGTGGGCTGGCCCCCGACGGCCGCTGCAAGCCGTTCGCGGACGCCGCGGATGGTACGGGCTGGTCCGAGGGTGTGGGCATGCTGCTGGTGGAGCGGCTGTCGGATGCTGAGCGCAACGGTCACCAGGTGCTGGCGATCGTGCGGGGTTCGGCGGTCAACCAGGACGGCGCCAGCAACGGTCTGACCGCGCCCAACGGGCCGTCGCAGCAGCGGGTGATCCGACAGGCCCTCGCCAACGCCGGGGTGTCGGCGGCCGAGGTGGACGTGGTGGAGGCGCACGGTACGGGGACGACGCTGGGTGACCCGATCGAGGCCCAGGCGTTGTTGGCCACCTACGGCCAGGAGCGGCCGGAGGGTCGTCCGCTGTGGCTGGGTTCGCTGAAGTCGAACCTGGGCCACACGCAGGCCGCGGCCGGGGTGGGCGGCATCATCAAGATGGTGATGGCGATGCGGCATGGTGTGTTGCCGCAGTCGCTGCATGTGGATGAGCCGTCGCGGCAGGTGGACTGGTCGGCGGGTGGGGTGCGGCTGCTGACGGAGGCCACCGAGTGGCCCGAGACCGGCCGTCCGCGTCGGGCCGGTGTCTCCGCCTTCGGCGTGAGCGGTACCAACGCCCACACCATCATCGAACAGGCCCCGCCGGTCGAGGACGAGGCGCGGCCCGCCCCGGCGGCCCCGGTCGAGGATCACGGCGTCGTGCCCTGGGCGCTTTCCGCCAGAAGCGCGGAGGCTCTGCGTGCCCAGGCCGAGCGGCTCCGGTCGTATCTGGTCGAGCGTGCCGAGCTGGGCGCGCTGGATGTGGGCTACTCGCTGGTGGCGACCCGGGCGGCGCATGAACACCGCGCGGTGATCGTGGGTGCCAACCGCGCGGAGTTGTTGCGCGGCGTCGAGGCTGTCGCGACCGGTGAAGTGGCACCCGGAGCGGTACAGGGCGTCGCGAACACGTCGGGTGTGATGGCGTTCCTGTTCTCGGGCCAGGGTGCGCAACGCCTGGGTATGGGGCGGGAGTTGTGCGAGGCGTTCCCGGTGTTCGCCAGCGCCCTTGACGAGGTGTGCGCGCACCTGGACGTCGTGCTTGACCGTCCGTTGAAGGACGTGATGTTCGCGGCCGAGGGCAGTGCGGATGCCGAACTGCTGGACGGGACCGCGTTCACGCAGCCGGCGTTGTTCGCCGTCGAGGTGGCGTTGTTCCGGCTCCTTGAGCACTGGGGTGTCACTCCTGATGTGCTCATCGGTCACTCGGTGGGTGAGATCGCTGCCGCGCATGTGGCGGGGGTGCTCTCGCTTCAGGACGCGTGCACGCTGGTCGCCGCGCGTGGTCGGCTGATGCAGGCGCTGCCGTCCGGTGGGGCGATGGTGGCCATCCAGGCGTCCGAGGAGGAGGTCTCAGGATCACTCGCCGGTCGTGAGGCCGAGGTGAGTGTCGCGGCGGTCAACGGCCCGACGGCCGTGGTCATCGCGGGTGACGAGGTCGCCGTACTGGAGGTCGCCGCACAGTGGGCCGAGCAGGGCCGTAAGACCAGCCGACTGCGCGTCAGCCATGCCTTCCACTCGCCCCGCATGGACGCCATGCTCGGCGACTTCCGCGAGGTCGTCGAGGGGCTGTCCTTCCAGGCGCCGTCGATCGCACTGGTGTCGAATGTGACGGGTGAGGCGGCGGGCCCCGACGAGGTGTGCTCGGCGGAGTACTGGGTGCGCCATGTCCGGGAGGCCGTGCGGTTCGCGGACGGGGTGCGGGCGCTGGAGAAGCTGGGCGTGACCCGGTTTGTCGAGGTCGGCCCCGACGGTGTGCTGTCCGCCATGGCGCGCGACTGCCTGCGGGCGGACGCCGGTTCGACCCCGGTCGTGGCCCCTGTTCTGCGTAAGGACCGCCCGGAGGTTCAGGCGCTGACGGCGGCGCTGGCCGAACTCCATGTGCACGGTGTCGAGGTGGCCTGGGAGCAGGTCTTCGCCGGGCGCGGTGCGCGGACGATGGAGCTGCCGACGTACGCCTTCCAGCGTCAGCGCTACTGGCTGGAGGACCGTGCGCCTGCTTCGCTTGCTTCCGCCGCCGACTCGGTGGACGCGCGGTTCTGGGACGCGGTGGAGCGCGAGGACCTGGAGGCACTGGCACAGGCGCTGGACGTCGACGGTGGTGGCTCGCTCGGCGAGCTGCTGCCCGCGCTGTCCTCCTACCGCCGTCAGCAGCGCGACCGGGCCACGGTCGACGGCTGGCGCTACCGGGTCTCCTGGAAGCCCGTCCCGGATGCGGCGGCGGGGACACTGTCGGGCACCTGGCTGCTGGTGGTGCCCGCCGGGCTCGCCGACAGCGGACTGACCGTCACGATCACACAGGGGCTGGAGAAGCACGGCGCTCGCGTCGTACCGGTGCCGGTCGGCGGCGACGTGGACCGCGATGGGCTCGCCGAGTTGCTGCGCGGTGCGCTCGGTGGCGAGCCCGACGCGAGTGTGCTGTCGCTGCTCGCCCTGGACGAGGAGCCGTGTGCCGCGGAGCCGGTGGTCGCCGCCGGACTCGCGCTGACGCTGCGGCTGGTGCAGGCCGCGGCCGGGCTGGACGTGGGCCTTCGGCTGTGGTGTGCCTCGCGGGGCGCGGTGTCGGTGGGCCGTTCCGACCGGCTCACGAGCACCGCGCAGGCGCAGGTGTGGGGCCTCGGCCGGGTGGCGGCGCTGGAGCATCCGCAGAGCTGGGGCGGGCTCGTCGATCTGCCCGAGACGCTGGACGAGCGCGCCGTGGCGCGGCTGGCCGGTGTGCTGTCCGCGGAGGACGGTGAGGACGAGACGGCGATCCGGGGCTCCGGTGTGTTCGGCCGGCGGCTGGTGCGTACGGCGTCGACGGGCGGCGAGGCATGGCGGCCGAGTGGCTCGGTGCTGATCACCGGGGGTACGGGTGCGCTGGGCGCGCATGTGGCGCGCTGGGCGGTGCGTGAGGGTGCCGAACACGTGGTGCTGACCAGCCGTCGTGGGCTCGCGGCGGAGGGCGCCTCCGAGCTGAGGGCGGAACTGGAAGGGCTCGGCGCCGCCGTGCAGGTGGTGGCCTGTGACGCCTCCGACAGGGAGGCGCTGGCCGAGGTGCTGGCGGGGATTCCCGAGCGCTACCCGCTGCGCGGTGTGGTGCACGCGGCCGGCGTGCTGGATGACGGCGTCCTGGACGGCCTGACCATCGAGCAGCTCGCCGGGGTGTTGGGGGCGAAGGTCGAGGGCGCGCGGCTGCTGCACGAGCTGACGGCCGACCTGGAACTGGACGCGTTCGTGCTGTTCTCGTCGTTCGCCGGCGTGGTGGGCGGCGCCGGGCAGGGTGCCTACGCGGCGGCGAACGCGTATCTGGACGCGCTGGCCGTGGCGCGCCGTGGTGCCGGGCTGGCCGGTACGGCGGTGGCCTGGGGGCCCTGGGCCGAATCCGGTATGGCCGCGAGTGGCCGCGCAGGGGAGCGGGTGCGCGGTGGCGCGGTGTCCGCGATGGCTCCGGCGCTGGCGGTGGACGCGCTGAGCTGGGCCGTCGGCCAGGAGGAGGCGTCACTCGTCGTCGCGGACGTCGACTGGGAACGCCTGGCCCCGGCGCTGGCCGCCGCGCATGGCGGCACTCTCGTCAGCGGCATCCCCGAGGCGCGCGAGCACCTGGCCACATACGACGACGGCGCCGGTACGCAGGCGGCCACCTTCGCCGGGAAGCTCGCCGGACTGTCGGCGGCCGAACGCAACGAGACCGTGCTGGAGCTGGTCCGCGGCCACGCGGCCTCGGTGCTCGGCCACACCTCGGCGGACTCGATCGAACCCGGCCGCGCCTTCCGCGACCTCGGGTTCGACTCCCTCACGGCGGTCGAGCTGCGCAATCGGCTGGACCTCGCGACCGGCCTGCGCCTCCCGGCGACGCTCGTCTTCGACTACCCGACGGCCGTCGAACTGGCCGACTACCTGGACGCCGAGGCGTTCGGCACGGCCCGGCCGGCCCTCGACACCGCCCAGCCGAACGCGGTGGCCGTGGACGACGACCCCATCGCGATCGTGGCGATGAGCTGCCACTTCCCCGGAGATGTCCATACCCCGGAGGACCTGTGGCGGCTGGTGGCCGAAGGCGCCGACGCCATCTCCGCATTCCCCGCCGACCGTGGTTGGGACCTCGACGCGCTGTACGACCCCGACCCCGAGCGGCTCGGCACGTCCTACGCCCGCGAGGGCGGCTTCCTCTACGACGCCCCGCGGTTCGACGCCAGGTTCTTCGGGATCTCCCCGCGTGAGGCGCTGGCCATGGACCCGCAGCAGCGGTTGCTGCTCGAGACCTCGTGGGAGGCGTTCGAGCGCGCCGGTATCGCTCCCGAGTCGCTGAGAGGCGCCCGGGCGGGTGTGTTCGTCGGAACGAACGGCCAGGACTACGCCGGATTGTGGGTGGACTCCCAGGGCGACCTCGAAGGCCACTTGGGCACGGGCAGTGCGGCCAGCGTGGTGTCGGGTCGTATCTCCTACACCTTCGGTCTCGAAGGACCCGCGGTGACGGTGGACACGGCGTGTTCGTCGTCGCTGGTGGCACTCCATATGGCCATGCAGGCGCTGCGCCAGGGCGAGTGCGATCTGGCGCTCGCCGGTGGCGTCTCGGTGATGTCGTCGCCCGGTGCGTTCGTGGAGTTCAGCCGGCAGCGTGGGCTGGCGGTCGACGGCCGGTGCAAGCCGTTCGCGGACGCGGCGGATGGTACGGGTTGGTCCGAGGGTGTCGGCTTGCTGCTGGTGGAGCGGCTGTCGGACGCGCGGCGCAATGGTCACCCGGTGTTGGCGATCGTGCGGGGTTCGGCGGTCAACCAGGACGGTGCCAGTAATGGTCTGACGGCGCCGAACGGTCCTTCGCAGCAGCGGGTGATTCGGCAGGCGCTGGCGAGTGCGGGGTTGTCGGCGGCCGAGGTGGACGCGGTGGAGGCGCACGGCACGGGGACGACGTTGGGTGACCCAATCGAGGCGCAGGCGCTGCTGGCGACCTATGGTCAGGGGCGGCCTGCGGAGCAGCCGCTGTGGTTGGGTGCCATCAAGTCGAACATCGGGCACACGCAGGCGGCGGCCGGTGTCGCGGGCATCATCAAGATGGTGATGGCGATGCGCGAGGGCGTGTTGCCGAAGGTCCTGCATGTGGATGAGCCGTCGAGTCAGGTGGACTGGTCGGCGGGTGAGGTGCGGTTGCTGACGGAGGCCACCGCGTGGCCGGAGACCGGCCGTCCGCGTCGGGCGGGCATCTCCTCGTTCGGGCTGAGTGGGACCAACGCTCACACCATTATCGAGCAGGCGCCGGAGGCCGGGCAGCCCGCGGCTTCGGACACCGTGGCTCCCGATTCCACACCGGTCTCCGCTTCCGCGACCGTCGACGCGTCGACAGTGGTGCCGTGGCTGCTCTCGGCCAAGAGCCAGGAGGCGTTGCGGGCACAGGCCGGGCGGCTGGCCGCGCATGTGGCGGCCCGGGGCGACCTCGGTGTGCTGGATGTGGGGTACTCGCTGGCGGCCAGGTCGGTGTTCGAGCACCGTGCCGTGCTGGTCGGCGAGGACCGGGCGACCCTGCTGCGTGGTCTTGAGGCCGTGGCCGGGGGCGGAATCGCCTCCGGTGTGGTGCGGGGGCAGGCGGTATCGGGCGGTAGGACGGCGTTCCTGTTCTCGGGTCAGGGTGCGCAACGCCTGGGTATGGGGCGGGAGTTGTACGACGCCTTCCCGGTGTTCGCCCGCGCCCTGGACGAGGTGTGCGCCCATCTGGACGTACTCCTTGACCGTCCGCTGAAGGACGTGATGTTCGCGGCCGAGGGCAGCGCGGACGCCGAGCTGCTGGACCGGACCGCGTTCACGCAGCCCGCGCTCTTCGCCGTCGAGGTGGCGTTGTTCCGGTTGCTGGAGCACTGGGGCGTCACCCCGGATGTGGTGATGGGCCACTCGGTGGGTGAGATCGCCGCCGCGCATGTGGCCGGGGTGTTCTCGCTTCAGGACGCGTGCACGCTGGTCGCGGCGCGTGGTCGGTTGATGCAGGCCCTGCCGGAGGGCGGCGCGATGGTGGCCATCCAGGCATCCGAGGGGGAGGTCGCCGCCTCGCTTGCCGGCCGTGAGCACGAGGTGAGCATCGCGGCGGTCAACGGCCCGACGGCAGTGGTGATCGCCGGGCACACGCAAGCGGTCCAGGAGGTGGCGGACACATGGACGGCGATGGGGAAAAAGACTAGGGGATTGCGGGTCTCACATGCGTTTCACTCTTACCTCATGGACAGTATGTTGGACGAGTTCGGCCAAGTAGTCCGTGAGATCCCTTTTGCGCCGCCGACCATGGCGCTGGTCTCCAACGTGACGGGCGGGCTGGCCTCGGAGGGGGAGGCGTGTTCTCCGGACTATTGGGTCCGGCATGTGCGTGAGGCGGTTCGGTTCGCGGATGGGGTTCGTTCGCTTGAGGCGTTGGGCGTGACAAGGTTCTTGGAAGTCGGTCCGGACGGTGTGCTCACCGCCATGGCGCAGGACTGCCTCGCGGCACACGCCGAGGACACTTCGGCGGCGGTTCTGGTCCCGGTGCTGCGTAAAGAGCGACCCGAAGCAGGGTCTTTGATGACGGCGCTTGCCGAACTGCACGCACACGGTGCCACGGTGGGCTGGGAAGCGGTATTCGCCGGACATGGTGCCGGCAAGGTGGAGCTGCCCACCTACGCGTTTCAGCGTGAACGGTTCTGGCCCGAGGTGTCCGCGTCCGGCGGCGGCCGGAATTCCGGCTCGACGACCGCGGACTCGGTGGACGCGCGGTTCTGGGAAGCGGTCGAGCGCGAGGATCTCGAAGCGCTCGCCGAGGCGCTCGACGTTGATCGCGATGCGCCGCTGAGTAGGGTCATGCCCGCGCTGTCCGCGTACCACCGGAGCAACCGCGAGCAGTCCACGCTTGATGGTTGGCGTTATCGGGTGTCGTGGAAGCCGGTTGGGGATGTGGTGGGTGGGTCGTTGTCGGGGACGTGGTTGGTGGTGGTCCCGGGGGCGTGTGTTGAGGACGAGTTGGTGGCGGGGGTTGTTTCGGGGCTTGAGCGGCATGGTGCGGGTGTGGTGTCGCTGGTGGTGGATGAGGAGGACTTGGAGTCCGGGGTGCTGAGCGGGCGGTTGCGCGAAGCTCTGGAGTCTGCACCGGAGTTGGGTGGTGTGGTGTCCCTGCTCGCTCTGGATGAGGGGCCGTGTCCGGGGCACCCGGAGCTGTCTGCTGGCTTTGCTTCGACGTTGACGTTGGTGCAGGCGTTGGTGGAGGTGGGTGCTGGGGGTTTGTTGTGGTGTGTGTCGCGGGGTGCGGTGTCGGTGGGGCGTTCGGATCGGTTGGCGAGTGCTGTGCAGTCGCAGGTGTGGGGTCTGGGTCGGGTGGTGGGGTTGGAGCACTCGGGGTTGTGGGGTGGTCTGGTTGACCTGCCCGAGGTGCTGGATGAGCGTGCGGTCGCGCGGCTGGTGGGTGTGCTGTCCGCCGAGGTCGGTGAGGGCGGCGAGGACCAGGTCGCGGTGCGTGGTTCTGGTGTGTTCGTGCGTCGTTTGGCCCGGTCGGCGGCGCCTGTCGCTGACGTAACGCCGTGGCGGGTGCGTGGCACGGTGTTGGTGACCGGTGGTACGGGTGCGCTGGGTGGCCGGGTGGCTCGCTGGCTGGTGGGTAATGGTGCCGAGCATCTGGTGTTGACCAGCCGTCGTGGTCTTGAGGCGCCGGGTGCTGTGGCGTTGCGGGATGAGTTGGTGGGCCTAGGCGCTCGGGTGTCGGTGGTGGCGTGTGATGTGTCTGATCGCCAGGCGCTGGCTGGGGTGTTGGAGGCGGTTCCGGAGGAGTTTCCGTTGCGGGCGGTCTTCCACGCGGCGGGTGTGGAGCAGGCGGCGGAACTTGCGGGGATGGGATTGGCGGATGCTGCCGCTGTGATCTCCGGCAAGGCGACGGGTGCCGAGCATCTGGACGCGTTGTTGGGTGATCGTGAGTTGGACGCGTTCGTGGTGTTCTCTTCGATCGCGGGTGTGTGGGGCAGTGGTGGTCAGGCTGCTTACGGTGCGGCCAACGCCTATCTGGACGCGTTGGTGGAGGATCGTCGGGGTCGGGGTCTTGCTGGTACGGCTGTGGCGTGGGGGCCGTGGGCGGAAAGCGGTATGGCGGCCGGCGACGGTGGCGACCAGTTGGCCCGTCGTGGCCTGCCCGCGATGGCGCCAGAACTGGCTCTCGCGGCGCTGCGTGGGGCGGTCGCGGGTGATGACGGTGTGGTGACGGTCGCCGACGTGGATTGGGAGCGGTTCGCGCCCTTGTTCACCGTGGAGCGGCCGAGCCCGTTGCTCGGCGACCTGCCCGAGGTCGTATCGGCCCTGGAGCAGGCCCGTGCCGCCGAGGAGAGCCACGCCGAGGGTGGATCGGCACTGCGGGAAAGGCTCCTCGCGCTGGCTCCGGGCGAGCGGCAGCGCGCTGTGCTCGACCTCGTGCGCGGTCACGCGGCGGCGGTTCTCGGATTCGCCGGTATGGAAGGCGTGGAATCCGACCGAGCCTTCAAGGAATTGGGGTTCGACTCACTCACCGCGGTGGAGTTCCGTAACCGGCTGAACTCCGACACCGGGCTGCGACTGCCCACCACCCTGGTCTTCGACTACCCCAACGCAAAGGCTCTGGCAGAGCATGTGCGAGCGGGTGTCCTGCCCGACGAAGGGGTATCCGCCTCTCCGCTGATCGCGGACCTGGAAAAACTCGAGGCATCACTTTCCACGGCTGAACCGGACGATGCCGGGCGAACGGCCATCGCGGCTCGACTCCACGTACTCCTTGCCAGGCTGAACGGCGACGAGGGCGGAGCGAAGGACGCTGAGAGCATCACGCAGCGGCTTGACGGGGCGTCCGACGACGATCTCTTCGATTTCATCGAGAACGAGCTCAGCTAAAACGCGAGCGCCGAGGCAGTTCTCTGGCCTCCTTTCATTCTTCAGTCTTCTTTGACTCGTAACAGGCAAGGGTTTCATGGTGAACGAAGATAGGCTTCGGGACTACCTCAAGCGGGTAACGGCTGATCTGCACCAAGCGCGCCAACGCCTGCGCGAGCTGGAGGCAGGAGAGCAGGAACCCATCGCGATCGTGGCGATGAGCTGCCGTTTCCCGGGTGGTGTGGGGAGCCCCGAGGATTTGTGGCGGCTGGTGGCCGGCGGTGGTGATGCCATATCCGATTTCCCGTCCAATCGCGGATGGGACGTGGAGGGAATGTACGACCCGGACCCCGAGAGTTCGGGGACGTTCTACTCCCGTGAGGGTGGTTTCCTTCACGACGCGGACGAGTTCGACGCGGGTTTCTTCGGGATCTCGCCGCGTGAGGCCCTTGCCATGGACCCGCAGCAGCGGCTGCTGCTTGAGACCTCGTGGGAGGTCTTCGAGCGGGCGGGCATCGCTCCGGGGTCGGTGAAGGGCCGGCGTGGCGGTGTGTTCGTGGGAGCCGCCACCTCGGGCTACGGGGCGGACGTCGTCGGCTTCCCCGAGGAGATCGAGGGCCACCTGCTGACCGGTACGGCGACTTCGGTCGTATCGGGCCGTATCTCGTACACGCTCGGTCTTGAGGGACCCGCGGTGACGGTGGACACGGCGTGCTCGTCGTCGCTGGTCGCGCTGCACCTGGCCGCGCAGGCGCTGCGCCAGGGCGAGTGTGACCTGGCCCTTGCCGGCGGTGCCACGGTGATGTCCACACCGGGTGCCTTCGTGGAGTTCAGCCGCCAGCGCGGGCTGGCCCCCGACGGCCGCTGCAAGCCGTTCGCGGACGCGGCGGACGGCACGGGTTGGTCCGAGGGCGTCGGCATGCTGCTTGTGGAGCGGCTGTCCGACGCGCGCAAGAACGGCCACCCGGTGCTGGCGATCGTGCGGGGTTCGGCGGTCAACCAGGACGGTGCCAGCAACGGTCTGACCGCGCCCAACGGCCCGTCCCAGCAGCGAGTGATCCGCGACGCGCTGGCGAGTGCCCGTCTGGCTGCCGCCGATGTGGACGTGGTGGAGGGCCACGGGACCGGTACGTCCCTGGGCGACCCGATCGAGGCGCAGGCGCTGTTGGCCACCTACGGCCAGGAGCGGCCGGAGGGCCGTCCGCTGTGGCTGGGTTCGCTGAAGTCGAACCTCGGCCACACGCAGGCCGCGGCCGGGGTCGCGGGTGTTATCAAGATGGTGATGGCGATGCGGCATGGTGTGTTGCCGCAGTCGCTGCATGTGGATGAGCCGTCGCGGCAGGTGGACTGGTCGGCGGGTGAGGTGCGGCTGCTGACGGAGGCCACCCAGTGGCCGGAGACCGGGCATCCGCGTCGGGCCGGTGTCTCCGCCTTCGGCGTGAGCGGTACCAACGCCCACACCATCATCGAGCAGGCTCCGCCGGCCGAGGAAGAGACCGGGGAGAGTCCGGCTCCCGGCGTTGACAGTGGTGTGGCCACGTGGTTGCTGTCGGCGCGTGGTGCGGACGCGTTGCGGGCGCAGGCGGCGCGGCTCAGGGCGTTCCTGTCGGAGCGGGACGAGTGGAGCGCGCTGGATGTCGGCCACTCGCTGGTGGCGACGCGGTCGATATTCGAGCACCGTGCGGTGGTGTCGGGCGTGAGTCGTGCGGAACTCCTCGCCGGACTCGATGCCGTCGCATCCGGCGAAGCCGCCCCGGGACTGGTCCAGGGCGTGGCCGGGACGGCCGTCAAGACCGCGTTCCTGTTCTCGGGTCAGGGTGCGCAACGCCTGGGCATGAGCCGGGAGTTGTACGAGACGTTCCCGGTGTTCGCCCAGGCTCTGGACGAGGTGTGCGCGCACCTGGACGTCGTGCTTGACCGTCCGTTGCGGGACGTGATGTTCGCGGCGGAGGGCAGTGCGGATGCCGAACTGCTGGACCGGACCGCGTTCACGCAGCCCGCGCTCTTCGCCGTCGAGGTGGCGTTGTTCCGGTTGCTTGAGCACTGGGGTGTCACCCCGGATGTGGTGATGGGCCACTCCATCGGTGAGATCGCCGCCGCGCACGTGGCCGGGGTCTTCTCCCTGGAGGACGCGTGCACGCTGGTCGCGGCGCGTGGCCGGCTGATGCAGGCGCTGCCTGAGGGCGGCGCGATGGTGGCCATCCAGGCATCGGAGGAGGAGGTCGCCGGCTCGCTGGCCGGTCGTGAGGCCGAGGTGAGCGTCGCGGCGGTCAACGGCCCGACGGCCGTGGTCATCGCGGGCGACGAGACCGCCGTACTGGAGGTTGCCGCACAGTGGGCCGAGCAGGGCCGTAAGACCAACCGCCTGCGGGTCAGCCATGCCTTCCACTCGCCCCGCATGGACGCCATGCTGGACGACTTCCGCCGCGTCGCGCGGGGCCTGACCTTCCGGACTCCCACCCTGGCCCTGGTCTCCAATGTCACCGGAGAGCCGGTCGGGGCCGACGATGTCCGCTCGCCCGAGTACTGGGTGCGGCATGTGCGCGCGGCCGTGCGGTTCGCCGACGGCGTTCGGTCCCTCCAGGCCCAGGGCGTCACCGCGTACATCGAGGTGGGCCCCGACGGTGTGCTCTCGGCGATGGCGCGGGACTGCCTGGCGGGCGAGGCGGCTTCGGCCCCGGCCGTGGTGCCGGTCCTGCGCAAGGACCGGCCGGAGGTTCAGGCGCTGACGGCGGCGCTGACCGAGGCCCATGTGCACGGTGTGACGGTCGGCTGGGAGCAGGTCTTCGCCGGGCGCGGTGCGCGGACGGTGGAGCTGCCGACGTACGCCTTCCAGCGTCAGCGCTACTGGCTGGAGGGCACGGGCGGAGCCTCGGGCGCCTTTGCCGCGGTGGACTCGGTGGACGCGCGGTTCTGGGACGCGGTGGAGCGCGAGGACCTGGAGGCACTGGCACAGGCGCTGGACGTCGACGGGAGCGGCTCGCTGGGCGAGTTGCTGCCCGCGCTTTCCTCGTACCGCCGTCAGCGGCGCGACCGGGCCACGGTCGACGGCTGGCGCTACCGGATCTCGTGGAAGCCGGTCTCGGAGACCCCCGCGGTCACACTGCCGGGTACCTGGCTCGTGGTCGTTCCCGCGTCCGGTGTCGCCGACGCGTTCGCGGACTCGGTGTCCGCCGCACTCCAGCGGCACGGCGCCGATGTCGTACGTCTGGTGGCGGACGAGGCCGACCTCGCCCCCGGCGCGCTGGCCGGGCGACTGCGTGACATGGCCACCGAGCCGTCCGGGCTCGGCGGTGTGCTGTCCCTGCTGGGGGTGGACGAGCGGCCCTGCACCGAGCACCCGGTGGTCTCGCGCGGCCTCGCGCTGACGCTGACGCTGGTGCGCGCCCTGGCCGAGACGGACATCCGCGCCCGCCTGTGGTGCGCCACCCGGGGTGCCGTGTCGGTGGGCCGTTCCGACCAGCTCACCAGCGCCGTGCAGGCGGAGATCTGGGGTCTGGGCCGGGTGGCCGCCCTGGAGCACCCGCGGATATGGGGCGGTCTGGTCGATCTGCCCGAGACCGTGGACGAGCGCGCCGCCGCGCGACTGGCCTGGGCCCTGTCCGCCGGAGACGGCGAGGACCAGGTGGCGGTACGCGGATCCGGAGCGTACGCCCGGCGCCTGACCCGCGTCACGGTCGGCAACGGGTCGGCGGAGCGCGCGTGGCGCCCCCGGGGCTCGGTGCTGATCACCGGCGGCACCGGGGCCCTGGGCGCCCAGGTGGCGCGCTGGGCCGCGCGCGAGGGCGCGGAGCACCTGGTGCTGACGAGCCGTCGGGGCCCGTCGGCCGACGGCGTTTCCGAACTCACCGCGGAGCTTGAGGCACTCGGCGCCGAGGTGACCGTGGTGGCCTGCGACGCCGCCGACCGGGACGCCCTGGCCGAGGTGCTGGCCGCCGTACCGGAGCGGTATCCGCTGACCGCCGTCGTGCACGCGGCGGGCATCCTGGACGACGGTGTGCTCGACGGCCTGACCGTCGGCCAACTCGCCGGCACCCTGGCCGCGAAGGCCGAGGGTGCGCGTCATCTGCACGAGCTGACCGCGGAGCTGCCGCTGGACGCGTTCGTGCTGTTCTCCTCGTTCGCCGGTGCCGTCGGCGGCGCCGGCCAGGCCGCCTACGCGGCGGCCAACGCCTACCTCGACGCGTTGGCACAGCACCGCCGGGCCCAGGGCCTGGCCGCCACCGCGGTCGCCTGGGGCCCGTGGGCCGAGAGCGGGATGGCCGCGAGCGGCCGAGCCGGGGAGCGGGCGCGCGGCGGGCCACTGCCCCCCATGACTCCCTCGCTGGCCCTGGACGCGCTGGGCTGGGCCGCCGGCCATGACGAGGCCGCGCTGGTCGTGGCCGACATCGACTGGGCCGGCATGGCCTCCATGCTGAGCGCCGGTCCCAGCGCCCTGGTCAGCGACATCCCCGAGGCACGTGAGCTGCTGACCGCCGCGGCCGGCACCATCGGCCAGGCCGGTCCGGGCCATGACCTGCGCGGACAACTGGCCGGACAGTCGGACGAGGAACAGCGGCTCTTCCTGCTGGACCTCGTCCGCACCCACGCGGCCTCGGCACTCGGCCACTTCTCGGCCGACTCCGTCGAGCCGGGCCGCGCCTTCCGGGACCTCGGGTTCGACTCCCTGACGGCCATCGAGCTGCGTAACCGACTCGACCTGGCCACCGGCCTGAGCCTGCCCGCCACCCTCATCTTCGACTACCCGACCGCCGAGGTGCTCGCCGACCACCTACGGCGGGAGCTGGGCACAGCCCACGTCGAGGCCGCCACCTCGGCGGTCCCGCACCGCGTGCGGCCGGATGACGACGACCCCATCGCGATCGTGGCGATGAGCTGCCGCTTCCCCGGAGGCGTGGAGAGCCCGCGGGACCTGTGGCGACTCCTGGCCGAGGGCGGCGACGGCATCGCCGGGTTCCCCGGCGACCGGGGCTGGGACGTCGAGGGCATGTACCACCCGGACCCCGAGCACCCGGGCACCTTCTACGCCCGCGAGGGCGGATTCCTCTACGGGGCGCCCCAGTTCGACCCCACCTTCTTCGGGATCTCGCCGCGCGAGGCGACCGCCATGGACCCGCAGCAGCGGCTGCTCCTTGAGACGTCCTGGGAGGCGTTCGAGTACGGAGGCGTCAAACCGGCCGCGCTGCGTGGCAGCCGTACCGGTGTGTTCGTCGGCACCAACGGCCAGGACTACTCCACGATCATGCTCGACGCCGTCGAGGACTTCGGCGGCCACGTGGGCACGGGCAGTGCGGCCAGCGTGGTGTCCGGGCGCATCTCGTACACCTTCGGCCTTGAGGGGCCCGCGGTGACGGTGGACACGGCGTGTTCGTCGTCGCTCGTCGCCCTGCATCTCGCGGTGCAGGCACTGCGTCAGGGCGAGTGCGACATGGCGCTCGCCGGTGGCGTGTCGGTCATGTCGACACCCGGCGCCTTCGTGGAGTTCAGCCGCCAGCGTGGGCTGGCCCCCGACGGCCGCTGCAAGCCGTTCGCGGAGGGCGCGGACGGTACGGGCTGGTCCGAGGGTGTCGGCATGCTGCTCGTGGAGCGGCTGTCGGACGCGCGCAGGAACGGCCACCCGGTGCTGGCGGTGGTCCGCGGCAGCGCCATCAACCAGGACGGCGCCAGCAATGGACTGACGGCGCCGAACGGTCCTTCGCAGCAGCGGGTGATCCGGCAGGCGCTGGCCAGCGCCGGACTGTCCGCCGCCGAGGTCGACGCGGTCGAGGCGCACGGTACGGGGACGACGCTGGGTGACCCGATCGAGGCCCAGGCGCTGCTGGCCACCTACGGCCAGGAGCGGCCGGAGGCCCGCCCGCTGCTGCTGGGCGCCATCAAGTCCAACATCGGTCATACGCAGGCCGCCGCGGGCGTGGCCGGGGTCATCAAGATGGTGATGGCGATGCGGCACGGCGTGCTGCCGCGGACCCTCCACGTGGATGAGCCGTCGAGCCAGGTGGACTGGTCGGCGGGTGAGGTGCGGCTGCTGACGGAGGCCACCCAGTGGCCCGAGACCGGCCGTCCGCGTCGGGCGGGCATCTCCTCGTTCGGGCTGAGCGGGACCAACGCCCACACCATCATCGAGCAGGCCCCCGAGCTGGAAGAGGCGGTGGCCTCGGAAGCGGCCGGGCCCGGGACACCGGTGACGACGGACGTGGTGCCGTGGCTGGTCTCCGGGAAGAGCCGGGAGGCGCTGCGGGCGCAGGCCGAGCGGCTGTACGGGGACGTGGCGGCTCGCGAGGACGTCAGGGCGCTGGACGTCGGCCACACGCTGGCGGCCAGGTCGGTGTTCGAGCACCGTGCCGTGCTGGTCGGCGAGGACCGGGAGACCCTGCTGCGTGGCCTGCGGGCCGTCGCGGAGGGTGGCATCGCCTCGGGAGTCGTCCAGGGGCAGGCCGTAACCGGTGGCAGGACGGCGTTCCTGTTCTCGGGTCAGGGCGCGCAACGCCTGGGTATGGGCCGGGAGTTGTACGAGGCGTTCCCGGTGTTCGCCCGCGCCTTGGACGAGGTGTGCGCGCACCTGGATGTGCTGCTTGACCGTCCGTTGCGGGACGTGATGTTCGCGGCGGAGGACAGTGCGGACGCCGAGCTGCTGGATCGGACGGGGTTCACGCAGCCGGCGTTGTTCGCCGTCGAGGTGGCGTTGTTCCGGTTGCTGGAGCACTGGGGTGTCACTCCTGATGTGCTCATCGGTCACTCGGTGGGTGAGATCGTTGCCGCGTATGTGGCGGGGGTGTTCTCGCTGGAGGACGCGTGCGCGCTGGTGGCCGCGCGTGGTCGGTTGATGCAGGCGCTGCCTGAGGGTGGCGCGATGGTGGCCATCCAGGCATCGGAGGAGGAGGTCGCCGGCTCGCTTGTCGGTCGTGAGGCCGAGGTGAGTGTCGCGGCGGTCAACGGCCCGACGGCCGTGGTCATCGCGGGCGACGAGACCGCCGTGCTGGAGGTCGCCGCACAGTGGGCCGAGCAGGGCCGTAAGACCAGCCGCCTGCGGGTCAGCCACGCCTTCCACTCGCCCCGTATGGACGCGATGCTGGACGACTTCCGTGACGTCGTCACCGGTCTGTCCTTCCAGGCACCGGCCATCGCCCTGGTCTCGAACGTGACCGGCGAGGCGGCGGGCCCCGACGAGGTGTGCTCGCCGGAGTACTGGGTGCGCCATGTCCGGGAGGCCGTGCGGTTCGCGGACGGCATGCGGGCGCTCAGCGCCCAGGGCGTCACCAGGTTCCTGGAGGTCGGCCCCGACGGTGTGCTGTCCGCGATGGCGCGGGACTGCCTGACGCCGGACGAGGCAGCGGCCTCGGCCGTGGTGCCGGTCCTGCGCAAGGACCGCCCCGAGGCCCGGGCGCTGACGACGGCGCTGGCCGAACTCCACGTCCACGGCGCCTCGGTGGAGTGGGAGTCCGTCTTCGCCGGGCGCGGCGCGCGGATGGTCGAGCTGCCGACGTACGCCTTCCAGCGTGAGCGGTACTGGCCCGAGGTGTCCCTCTCCCTGAGCGGCTTGGACGCACGGGGCGCCGCCGATTCGGTGGACGCGCGGTTCTGGGACGCGGTCGAGCGCGAGGATCTCGAAGCGCTCACCGAGGCGCTCGCCGTCGACGGCGAGACGCCGCTGAGCGCGGTGCTGCCGGCGCTGTCCACGTACCACCGCGACAGGCGTGACCGGTCCACGGTCGACAACTGGCGCTACCGCGTGGCGTGGAAGCCCGTCTCCGACGTGGCCGGCGGGTCGCTGTCGGGGACGTGGCTGGTGGTTGTTCCGGCGTCGCGTGCCGAGGACGAGTGGGTGACGGAGGCCGTCGCCGGGCTCCGGCGCCATGGCGCCGATGTGGTGGCGCTGGTGGCGGACGAGCGCGACCTCGACGCCGGGGCGCTGGGGGAGCGGCTGCGCGCCGCGGTCGCCGAAACGCCCGCTGTGGGTGGCGTGCTGTCGCTGCTCGCCCTGGACGAGGAGCCCTCCTCCCGGCACCCCGAGCTGCCCAGCGGCCTCGCCCTGACGCTGACCCTGGTGCGGGCCATGGCGGACACGGGCATCGAGGCTTCGCTGTGGTGCGGCACGCGGGGCGCGGTCTCGGTGGGCCGTTCCGAGCGGCTCAGCCGTCCGGCGCAGGCGATGGTGTGGGCGTTGGGCCGGGTGGCCGCGTTGGAGCTGCCGGGGCTGTGGGGCGGTCTGGTCGATCTGCCCGAGGTGTTGGATGAGCGTGCGGTCGCGCGGCTGGTGGGTGTGCTGTCCGCCGAGGTCGGTGAGGGCGGGGAGGATCAGGTCGCGGTGCGTGGTTCTGGTGTGTTCGTGCGTCGTTTGGCCCGGTCGGCGGCGCCTGTTGCTGATGTGGCGTCGTGGCGGGTGCGTGGCACGGTGTTGGTGACCGGTGGTACGGGTGCGCTGGGTGGCCGGGTGGCTCGCTGGCTGGTGGGTAATGGTGCCGAGCATCTGGTGTTGACCAGCCGTCGTGGCCTTGAGGCGCCGGGTGCGCCCGAGCTGCGTGAGGAACTTGAGGCCCTAGGCGCCCGGGTGACCGTGGTGGCCTGTGATGTGGCTGATCGAGAGCAGTTGGCCGCGGTGCTGGACGCCGTGCCTGAGGAGTACCCGCTCGCGGCGGTGGTTCACGCCGCGGGTGCCAACGCGGCGGGACCGCTGGCCGAGACGACGGTGGCCGATGCCGCCGCTGTGATCTCCGGCAAGGTGGCCGGCGCCGTCAACCTGGACGCGTTGCTGGGCGATCGTGAGTTGGACGCGTTCGTGGTGTTCTCCTCGATCGCGGGTGTGTGGGGCAGCGGTGGTCAGGCTGCTTACGCCGCGGCCAACGCCTATCTGGACGCGTTGGTGGAGGACCGCCGGGGCCGGGGCCTGGCTGGTACGGCTGTGGCCTGGGGGCCGTGGGCGGAAAGCGGTATGGCGGCCGGCGACGGTGGCGACCAGTTGGCCCGTCGTGGGCTGCCCGCGATGGCGCCAGAACTGGCTCTCGCGGCGTTGCGTGGAGCGGTCGCGGGTGATGACGGCGTGCTGACGGTCGTCGACGTGGACTGGGAGCGGTTCGCACCCGCGTTCACGATGGGGCGGCCCAGCCCGCTCCTCGGCGACCTGCCCGAGGTCGCATCGGCCCTGGAGCAGGCCCGTGCCGCCGAGGAGAGCCACGCCGAGGGCGGTTCGGCACTGCGGGAGCGTCTGGCGGGGCTGACCGAGGCCGAGATCGACCGGGCCCTGCTCGACCTCGTGCGTGGTCAGGCCGCGGCGGTGCTCGGTTTCGCGGGTGCGGAGGTGGTTGAGCCGGGGCGGGCGTTCAAGGAGCTGGGTTTCGACTCGCTTACCGCGGTGGAGTTCCGTAACCGGTTGAACGCGGAGACGGGGTTGGTGTTGCCGGCCACGTTGGTCTTCGACTTCCCGAGTTCTGTGGTGCTGGCTGGTCATCTGCGTGCCGAGGTGTTGGGTACGCGGGAGGCGGTGGTGGTGCCTTCGGCGGTGGGGGCCTCGGTCGATGACGACCCGATCGCGATCGTCGGGATGAGCTGCCGCTTCCCGGGCGGCGTCGGAAGCCCCGAGGACCTGTGGAACCTCGTCGCGGCCGGCACGGACGCCATCACGGACTTCCCCTCCGACCGGGGCTGGGATGTCGACGGGATGTACGACCCGGACCCGGAACGCCTGGGCACGTTCTACGCCCGCGAGGGCGGGTTCCTCGACGGGGCGGGCGAGTTCGATGCCGCCTTCTTCGGGATCTCGCCGCGTGAGGCCCTTGCCATGGACCCGCAGCAGCGGCTGCTGCTCGAGACGTCCTGGGAGGCGTTCGAGCGCGCCGGCATCGACCCGGCGTCCGTACGCGGCAACCAGATCGGCGTCTACGTCGGCGCCGCGACCTCCGGCTACGGAACGGGACTGCACGAGATCCCCGAGGGACTCGAAGGGCAGTTGCTGACCGGCAGTGCCACCTCGGTCGTCTCCGGTCGTATCTCCTACACGCTGGGTCTTGAGGGGCCGGCGCTGACGGTGGACACGGCGTGCTCGTCGTCGCTGGTCGCCCTGCACCAGGCCGCGCAGGCACTGCGTCAGGGCGAGTGCGACATGGCGCTCGCCGGCGGTGTCACCGTGATGACCAACCCGGCCGCCTTTGTCGAGTTCAGCCGCCAGCGTGGCCTGGCCCCCGACGGCCGCTGCAAGCCGTTCGCGGACGCCGCGGACGGTACGGGCTGGTCCGAGGGTGTGGGGATGCTGCTGGTGGAGCGGCTGTCCGACGCCCGGCGCAACGGCCACGAGGTGCTGGCGATCGTGCGCGGCTCGGCCGTCAACCAGGACGGCGCGTCCAACGGCCTCACGGCGCCCAACGGGCCGTCCCAGCAGCGGGTGATCCGACAGGCCCTCGCCAACGCCGGAGTGTCCGCCGCCGACATCCACGTGGTGGAGGCGCACGGTACGGGGACGACGCTGGGTGACCCGATCGAGGCGCAGGCGCTGCTGGCCACCTACGGCCAGGAGCGCCCGGAAAACCTGCCGCTGTGGCTGGGATCGCTCAAGTCGAACCTCGGTCACACGCAGGCCGCGGCCGGTGTCGCCGGTGTCATCAAGATGGTGATGGCGATGCGGCACGGCGTACTGCCGAAGACGCTGCACGTGGACGAGCCGTCGCACCAGGTGGACTGGTCGGCGGGTGAGGTGCGGCTGCTCACGGAGGCCACCGAGTGGCCCGAGACCGGGCATCCGCGTCGGGCCGGTGTCTCCGCCTTCGGCGTGAGCGGTACCAACGCGCACACCATCATCGAGCAGGCCCCGCCGGTCGAGGACGAGGCGCGGCCCGCTCCGGCCCCCGCCGACGACCACGGCCTGGCCCCCTGGACGCTCTCCGCCCGGAGCCCGGAAGCCCTGCGCGCCCAGGCCGAGCGGCTGCGGACCCACCTGATCGACGGGGCCGAGCACGGCGTTCTGGACATCGCCGAATCGCTGGTCGCCACACGATCGGTGTTCGAGCACCGCGCGGTGCTGCTGGGCACCGAACGCGAGACGCTGCTGCGCGGCCTGGAGACCCTCGCCGCGGGCGACGACGCCCCCGGCATCGTCCAGGGGCAGGCCGCAGGCGGCGGCAAGACCGCGTTCCTGTTCACCGGCCAGGGCGCGCAACGCCTGGGTATGGGCCGGGAGTTGTACGAGACGTTCCCGGTGTTCGCCCGCGCCCTGGACGAGGTGTGCGCGCACCTGGACGTCGTGCTTGACCGTCCGCTGAAGGACGTGATGTTCGCCGCCGAGGGCAGTGCGGATGCCGAGCTGTTGGACGGGACCGCGTTCACACAGCCCGCGCTCTTCGCCGTCGAGGTGGCGTTGTTCCGGCTCCTTGAGCACTGGGGGATCACCCCGGACGTGCTCATCGGCCACTCCGTCGGTGAGATCGCCGCCGCGCATGTGGCCGGGGTGTTCTCGCTCCAGGACGCGTGCACGCTGGTCGCCGCCCGTGGTCGGTTGATGCAGGCCCTGCCGGACGGTGGGGCGATGGTCGCCATCGAGGCGTCCGAGGAGGAGGTCGCCGGCTCGCTGGCCGGTCGTGAGGCCGAGGTGAGCGTCGCGGCGGTCAACGGCCCGACGGCCGTGGTCATCGCGGGCGACGAGGTCGCCGTACGGGAGATCGCCGGTCAGTGGTCGGAGCAGGGCCGCAAGACCCGCCGCCTGCGGGTCAGCCACGCGTTCCACTCGCCCCGTATGGACGCCATGCTGGACGACTTCCGTGCGGTCGCGCGGACGCTCGCCTACCACAGCCCGTCCGTCGCGTTCATCTCGAATGTCACGGGTGAGCAGGCCGGTGCCGACGAGGTGTGCGCGCCGGAGTACTGGGTGCGGCATGTGCGGGAGACCGTCCGCTTCCTCGACGGGGTGCGGGCCCTCGAAGCGCGGGGTGTCACCGCGTACGTCGAGGTGGGCCCCGACGGCGTGCTGTCGGCCATGGCCCAGGACTGCCTGACCCGACCGGCCGCCGACATCACGGCCGAGGACACAGCGGCCCCCCTGTTGGTGCCGGTGCTGCGCAAGGACCGTCCCGAGACACAAGCGCTCGTCGCGGCCCTCGCCGAGATCCACGTCCACGGCGAAACCGTCGACTGGCGGACCTTCTTCGCGGGACGCGGCGCCCGCCGCGTGGACCTTCCCACCTACGCGTTCCAGCACCAGCGCTACTGGCTGGAGGCCGGTACCTCGGCGGGCGACGCCTCCGCCTTCGGCCTCGACCCCGCCGACCACCCACTGCTCGGCGGCGCCGTCCCCCTCGCGGGCGCCGACGGCCTGTTGTTCACCGGAACCCTCTCGCTGCGTACCCAGCCCTGGCTGGCGGACCACGTCCTGCGCGGCGAGGCGGTCCTGGCGACCACGGCCCTCGTCGAACTGGCCATCCGCGCCGGTGACGAGGTCGGCCTCGGCCATGTGGAAGAACTCGTCATCCAGGCGCCGCTGGCTGTCCCCCGAGGGGGCGGTGTCCAGATCCAGCTCGTCCTCGGCGAGGAGGACGAGACCGGCACCCGTTCGCTGGAGATGTACTCACGAGTGGGTGAGGACGCGGACGAGGACGCGGACGAGTGGATCTGCCACGCCAGCGGTGTGCTCGCTCCGGAGCCGGACGACGCCACGGCCGCCGAGGCGGCGGCGGGCTTCACCGCATGGCCCCCGCCCGGCGCCGAGCGCGTCGAGGTGGCCGGCCTGTACGAGTCGCTCGCCGGCGACGGCCTCGTCTACGGCCCCTCCTTCCGTGGCCTGCGCGCGGTGTGGCAGCGCGACGACGAGGTGTTCGCCGAGGTCAGCCTCGCTGAGGAGTCCGTCGTGGACGCCCAGCGGTTCGGGCTGCACCCGGCCCTGCTAGACGCGGCGTTGCAGCCGCTCGGCCTCGGCGTGCTGGACGGTGTGGGGCGCGGACGCATGCTGTTCAGCCTCGCCGGGATATCGCTGTACGCGTCCGGTGCCTCCGCGCTGCGCGTCAGGCTCGCCCGTACGGGCCCGGAGACCCTCGCCCTGACCGCGGTCGACGGAGCCGGTGACACCGTGCTCACCGCCGACACGCTGACCCTGCGCCAGGTCACCCCGGAGCAGCCGGAGACCACCCCGGCGGTCGACGCGGCCGAGACTCTGCCCGAGCCCGCCGCCTCGCCCGAGCCCGCCACCTCGCCCGAGCCCGCCGCCTCGCCCGAGCCCGCCACCTCGCCCGAGCCCGCCGTCTCGCCCGAGGTGGTCGCCGAAAACCCTGTGGCGGAGACCTCCTCCGCCAAGCCGTCACGCCGCCGCAAGGCCGCGCGGCGCTCCGCCAAGCGGGGCGGAACGGATTCGGGGCCGCTCGCCGCGCTGCGGGAGCGGTTGGCCGGGCTCTCCGAGCCCGAGCAGGACCGGATGCTGCTCGAAGTGATCCGTACGCATGTCGCGGCGGTGCTCGGACACGCCTCGGCTGGCGCCGTCCAGGGCTCGCAGGCGTTCAAGGACCTCGGCTTCAGCTCGCTGACCGCCGTCGAGTTCCGCAACCGGGTGAGCAAGGCCATCGGTCTGCGGCTCCCGGCGACGGCCGTGTTCGACTACCCGACCCCCGCCGAACTCGCCAAGTTCACCCGTGCCGAGATCCTCGGCGCGGAGACCGGAGCGGTGCGGCCGGTGCCGGTCGCGGTGGCGGGCAACGACGATCCGATCGTCATCGTGGGAATGAGCTGCCGCTACCCCGGAGAGGTGACCACCCCGGAGGACCTGTGGCACCTGGTCGCCGAAGGCCGGGACGGCATCTCTCCCTTCCCGACCGATCGTGGCTGGGACGTGGAGAACCTCTACGACCCGGACCCGGACGAGCCGGGCAAGTGCTACACGCGGGAAGGCGGCTTCCTGCACGGCGCCAGCCAGTTCGACCCGGCGTTCTTCGGGATCTCGCCGCGTGAGGCGCTCTCGATGGACCCGCAGCACCGGCTGCTGCTTGAGACCTCGTGGGAGGCGCTGGAGCGGGCCGGTATCGACCCGGTCTCCGCGAAGGGCAGCCAGACCGGTGTCTACGCGGGCGTGACCTACCAGGACTACGGCGGTGTCCTCGCCGGATCCCAGGACAACGTCGAGGGCTACATCGGCACCGGCGTCTCGCCCAGCGTGCTCTCCGGCCGCATCTCCTACACCCTGGGCCTCGAAGGGCCGGCGGTGACGGTGGACACGGCGTGTTCGTCGTCGCTGGTCGCCCTGCACCTCGCGTGGCAGGCGCTGCGCCAGGGTGAGTGCGACCTGGCGCTCGCCGGTGGTGTGACGGTGATGTCCACACCGATGTCGCTGATCGAGTTCAGCCGCCAGCGCGCGCTCGCCTCCGACGGCCGCAGCAAGCCGTTCTCGGCCGCCGCGGACGGCGCAAGCTGGGCCGAGGGCGTCGGCATGCTCGTCCTCGAACGACTCTCGGACGCCCGCCGCAACGGACACCCCATCCTCGCCGTGGTGCGGGGCAGCGCGGTGAACCAGGACGGCGCGAGCAACGGCCTCACGGCGCCCAACGGCCCCTCGCAGCAGCGGGTCATCCGGCAGGCACTGGCGAACGCCCGCCTGTCGGCCGCCGAGATCGACGCGGTCGAGGCGCACGGTACGGGCACGTCGCTGGGCGACCCGATCGAGGCGCAGGCGCTGCTGGCCACGTACGGCCAGGAGCGCCCCGAGGGCCAGCCACTGTGGCTGGGGGCCATCAAGTCCAACATCGGGCATTCGCAGGCCGCCGCCGGTGTCGGTGGCGTCATCAAGATGGTGATGGCGATGCGGCACGGCGTACTGCCGAAGTCGCTGCACATCGACGAGCCGTCGCCGATGGTGGACTGGACGGCCGGCGACGTCGAGCTGCTGGCCGAGGCCAGGCCGTGGCCGGAGACGGGGCATCCGCGTCGGGCGGGTGTGTCGGCGTTCGGCATGAGCGGCACCAACGTGCACACCATCCTGGAACAGGCCCCCGAGGCCGAGGGGGCCGAGGCGGTCGAGAAGGCCGAGCCCGTCGGAACCGAGCCCGTCGGGACCGGGGCCGTCGACGGCCCGGTGGCGTGGGTCGTGTCCGGCAAGAGCAGCGACGCGCTGCGGGACCAGGCCGACAGGCTGCGGAAGTTCGTGACCGAGCGCCCCGAGCTGAGCGCCGCCGATGTGGCGCTCTCCCTGGCGACGACCAGGTCCGCGTTCCAGTACCGGGGCGCGGTGACCGGGACCAGCCGTGAGCAGCTCGTCGAGCGCCTGGAGGCCATGGCCGAGGGCGCGAGGACGCCGGGCGTGGTCCGCGCCAACGCCATCGAGGCACCTGGCCGTTCGGTGTTCGTGTTCCCGGGGCAGGGTGCGCAGTGGGTGGGTATGGCGGTGGGGTTGTTGGACTCCTCGCCGGTGTTCGCGGAGGCGGTGGGTGAGTGTGAGGCGGCCCTGTCGGCGTATGTGGACTGGTCGTTGACGGATGTGCTGCGTGGTGCCGAGGGTGCGCCCGGGTTTGGCCGGGTGGATGTGGTGCAGCCGGTGTTGTTCGCGGTGATGGTGTCGCTGGCGAAGTTGTGGCGTTCGGTGGGTGTCGAGCCGGACGCGGTGATGGGTCACAGCCAGGGTGAGATCGCGGCGGCCTGTGTGGCGGGCGCGTTGTCGCTGGAGGATGCCGCCAAGGTGGTGGCGCTGCGGTCGCGGGCCATCGCCGCCGGTCTCGCGGGCCGTGGTGGCATGGTGTCGGCGGGTCTGCCGGTCGATCAGGTCAAGGAGCGCATCGCCGCCTGGGACGGCGCGATATCGGTTGCCGCGGTCAACGGCCCGGGCTCGGTCGTCGTCTCGGGTGATCCGGGTGCGTTGGATGAGATGGTGGTCCAGCTTGAGGGTGAGGAGGTGCGGGTTCGCCGGGTGCCGGTGGACTACGCCTCGCACTCCGCGCACGTGGAGGCGATCCGCGAGGAGCTGCTGAAGGTCCTGACGGACCTGGAGCCGCGTACCGCGCAGGTGCCGTTCTACTCGACGGTCTCCGGTGAACTGGTGGACACCGCCGCTCTGGACGCGGAGTACTGGTACCGGAACCTGCGTCAGACGGT
Organism: Streptomyces sp. MGP-BFMKR1; assembly: GCF_057766585.1. Classification (NCBI taxonomy): domain Bacteria; kingdom Bacillati; phylum Actinomycetota; class Actinomycetes; order Kitasatosporales; family Streptomycetaceae; genus Streptomyces; species Streptomyces sp. MGP-BFMKR1. The sequence goes on along the minus strand of NZ_CM173408.1, from coordinate 1,556,620 downwards.
GGAGTTGGAGGCCACGACCCGCCTCCTGCTCGGTGACGGTCACACCGTGTTCGTCGAGGTGAGCCCGCACCCGGTGCTCACCCTTCCCGTGCAGCAGACCGTGGAGGCCGCTGACGCCCAGGCCGTGGTCGTCGGCACGCTGCGGCGCGACGAGGGCGGGGCCGAGCGGTTCCTGACCTCGATCGCCGAGTTGCATGTCAACGGCGCCGACGTCGACTGGCGGAAGGTGTTCGCCGGACACGGTGGCCGGCAGGTCGACCTGCCGACGTACGCCTTCCAGCGGCAGCGGTACTGGCCGCAGCCGGGCGAGGACGGCGGGTTCGGCAACGGCCCCGTCTCCGAGACCGACTCGGTGGACGCCCGGTTCTGGGAGGCCGTCGAGCGCGAGGACCTCGAAGGGCTCGCGCAGACGTTGGAGCTCGACGGGGAGGCCCCGCTGAGCGCGGTGCTGCCCGCCCTGTCGTCGTACCGGCGAGGCAGGCGTGACCGCTCCACGGTCGACAACTGGCGCTACCGGATCAACTGGAAGCCCCTCATCGACCAGCCGTTGTCCGGCTCCGGGCAGGAGCAGGGCGCCCCGATCACCGGTACCTGGGCGATCGTCGTCCCGCCGGTCGACGCCGCCCGTGAACTGGCGGAGCGCGTCGCACGGGACGTGGAGCGCCACGGTGCCCGCGTGGTGCGGGTCGACCTGGACGCGACGGAGCCGGAGCGGTCCTCGCTGGCCGGACTCCTGCGGGCCGCGGCCCCCGGCACGTCCGCCACGGACGGTTCCGAGCAGGACGGGACGCTCGCGATCGACGGAGTGCTCTCCCTGCTCGCGCTCGACGAGGAGGCGCTCGTGGGACACCCGGGCGTACCGCGCGGCTTCGCCGGCACGGTGGCCCTGGTCCAGGCGCTCGCCGACATCGACATCGACGTGCCGTTGTGGCTCGCCACCGCCGGTGCCGTGTCCGTGGGCCGCTCCGACCGGGTCGGCAGCGTCAAGCAGTCCCTGGTGTGGGGTCTGGGCCGGGTGGTCGGCCTGGAGTACGCACAGCGCTGGGGCGGTCTCGTCGACCTGCCCGAGTCGTCGGACGCGCTCGACGAGCGGGCCCTGAACCGTCTGGTCGGCCTGATCGGGCGCTCCGGTGACGAGGACCAGGTGGCGGTGCGCGCCTCCGGGGTCTTCGCGCGGAGGCTGGTCCGGGCGCCCCTGGGCGACGCCCGGCCGGCCCGTGCCTGGCAGCCTCGGGGCAGCGTTCTGATCACCGGTGGTACGGGTGCTCTCGGTGGCCGTCTCGCCCGTTGGCTGGCCCGTGGCGGCGCCGAGCACCTGGTGCTCACCAGCCGCCGTGGCCCGGACGCCCCCGGCGCGGCCGAGTTGAGGGACGAACTGACCGCACTGGGCGCGCGGGTCACCGTCGCCGCCTGTGACGCCGCCGACCGTGACGCGCTGCGGGCGCTCCTCGACGGGCTACCCGCGGAGTACCCGCTGACCGGTGTGGTGCACGCGGCCGGTGTGCTGGACGACGGCCTCGTCGACACCCTCACCGTCCCCAGGACGCAGGGGGTCTTCCGGCCCAAGGTGGACGCCGCGGTCAACCTCCACGAGTTGACCCAGGACCTGGACCTGTCCGCGTTCATCCTCTTCTCGTCCTACGCCGGAACCGTCGGCGGTGCCGGTCAGGGCAGCTACGCCGCCGCGAACGCCTTCCTCGACGCCCTGGCGCAGCAGCGCCGGGCCCAGGGGCTGGCCGCGACCTCGGTGGCGTGGGGCGCCTGGGGTGGCGGGGGTCTCGTCGACGACGCCACCGCGGCCCAGTTGAAGCGGCGCGGTATGCCGCCGCTGGTGCCCGAACTGGCCGTCGAGGCCCTTCAGCAGGCGCTCGACCACGACGAGGTGGACATCACCGTCGCCGATGTGGACTGGGAGCGTTACGCCCCCGGGTTCGCCTCCGCCCGGCCGCGTCCGCTGCTCAACGAGCTGCCGGAGGTGCGGCGGGCCCTGGAGGAGGCGGAGGCCGAGCTGGGCGCGGCCCTCACCGGGCTGGCCGTACGCCTCGAAGGGCTGTCGGCCGCCGAACGCGAGACGGAGGTCCTCGACCTCGTCAGGACCCACGCCGCCGAGGTGATCGGTTACCCGAACGCCGACGCGGTGGAGCCGGAGCGGGCCTTCAGGGACATCGGGTTCGACTCGCTGACCGCCGTGGAGCTGCGCAACGGGCTCAGCGCGGCGGCCGGTGTGAACCTTCCGATCACCATGGCCTTCGACTACCCGACGCCCACGGCGCTCGCCCGGTTCATCCTCGGCGAGGTGCTGGGCACCGTGCCCGCGCCGGCCGATGAGCCGCCGGTGGTCACGGGCACGGTCGTGGACGACGACCCGATCGCGATCGTGTCGATGAGCTGCCGCTTCCCCGGCGGGGTGCGTACCCCGGAGGACCTGTGGCGACTGGTCTCCGAGGGCAGCGACGTGATCAGCGCCTACCCGACCAACCGTGGCTGGGACCTGGACGACCTGTACGACCCGGACCCGGAGAACACGGGCACCAGCTACGCCAGCGGCGGCGGTTTCGTCTACGACGCCGACGAGTTCGACCCGGCGTTCTTCGGGATCGCGCCCCGCGAGGCGCTGACCATCGACCCGCAGCAGCGGCTGCTGCTTGAGACGTCCTGGGAGGCGATCGAGCGGGCGGGCATCGACCCCACGTCGCTCAAGGGAAGCCGGACCGGCGTCTTCGCCGGAAGCAACGGCCAGGACTACATCGGCCTGCTGCTGACCGCCCCGGGCGGCCCCGACGGCTACCTCGGAACCGGTAACGCGGGCAGCGTCGTGTCGGGCCGCGTCTCCTACACCCTCGGCCTCGAAGGGCCGGCCGTCACGGTGGACACGGCGTGCTCCTCGTCCCTGGTGGCACTGCACATGGCCGTGCAGTCGCTGCGTCAGGGGGAGTGCTCCATGGCGCTGGCCGGCGGTGTCACGATCATGTCCACCCCGGGCTCGTTCGTGGACTTCAGCCGCCAGAAGGGGCTGTCGTCGGACGGGCGCTGCAAGGCGTTCGCGGCCTCGGCCGACGGTACGGGCTGGGGCGAGGGTGTCGGCGTGCTGCTCCTTGAGCGGCTGTCGGACGCGCGGCGCAACGGCCACCCGGTCATGGCGATCGTGCGCGGCTCCGCCGTCAACCAGGACGGCGCCAGCAACGGCCTGACGGCGCCCAACGGGCCGTCGCAGCAGCGGGTGATCCGGCAGGCGCTGGCCAGCGCCGACCTCGCCGCCCACCAGGTGCACGCGGTCGAGGCACACGGCACCGGCACCCGGCTGGGTGACCCGATCGAGGCGCAGGCGCTGCTGGCCACGTACGGCCAGGGGCGGCCCGAGGACCAGCCGCTGTGGCTGGGCTCGATCAAGTCGAACATCGGTCACACGCAGGCCGCGGCCGGTGTCGCGGGTGTCATCAAGATGGTGATGGCCATGCGCGAGGGCGTGCTGCCCAAGACGCTCCACGCGGACGAGCCCACACCACACGTGGACTGGACGGCCGGCGAGGTCCGACTGCTGACCGCGCCGACCGCGTGGCCGGAGAACGGCGAACCGCGGCGGGCGGGCATCTCCTCGTTCGGCATCAGCGGTACCAACGCCCACACCATCATCGAGCAGGCCCCGGAACGCGAGGAGCCGGAGGCGGTGTCGCGGGCCGGCACGGACGGCCTCTCGACCGGTGCGCGAACGCTCCCCTGGACGATCAGCGGCAAGGGCGCCGCGGCGCTGCGCGCGCAGGCGCGCGGCCTGCGCGACCACCTGGCGGACCACCCCGAACTCGACCTGGGCGACGTGGGTTACTCGCTCACGGTCTCCCGGTCCGTCTTCGACCACCGCGCCGTCCTCCTGAACGGCGACCGGGACGCGCTGCTGAGCGGTCTCGACGCCATCGCCTCGGGCGCCACGGCCCCCGGGGTCGTCCAGGGGTCGGTGGGCACCGGCGGGAAGACGGCGTTCCTGTTCTCGGGCCAGGGCGCGCAGCGCCTGGGTATGGGCCGGGAGTTGTACGAGGCGTTCCCGGTGTTCGCTCAGGCTCTGGACGAGGTGTGCGCGCACCTGGACGTCGTCCTTGACCGTCCGCTGCGCGAGGTGATGTTCGCGGCCGAGGACGGTGCGGACGCCGAACTGTTGGATCGGACGGGGTTCACGCAGCCGGCGTTGTTCGCCGTCGAGGTGGCGTTGTCCCGGTTGCTGGAGCACTGGGGTGTCACTCCTGATGTGCTCATCGGCCACTCGGTGGGTGAGGTCACGGCCGCGTATGTGGCGGGGGTGTTCTCGCTGGAGGACGCGTGCGCGTTGATCGCGGCGCGCGGTCGGTTGATGCAGGCGCTGCCGTCCGGTGGGGCGATGGTGGCCATCCAGGCATCGGAGGAGGAGGTCGCCGGGTCGCTTGCTGGTCGTGAGGCCGAGGTGAGTGTCGCGGCGGTCAACGGCCCGACGGCCGTGGTGATCGCGGGTGACGAGGCCGCGGTGCTGGAGATCGCCGAGGACTGGGCCGGACAGGGCCGCAAGACCCGTCGCCTGCGGGTCAGCCACGCCTTCCACTCGCCCCGTATGGACGCGATGCTGGACGACTTCCGCGAGGTCGTCGAGGGGCTGACCTTCCAGGCACCGTCGATCTCCCTGGTCTCCAACCTCACGGGTGCGCCGGCGGGCGCGGAGCAGGTGTGCTCGGCGGAGTACTGGGTGCGCCACGTGCGCGAGGCCGTGCGGTTCGCCGACGGGGTACGGGCGCTGGAGAAGCTCGGAGTGACCTCGTTCCTGGAGGTGGGCCCCGACGGAGTGCTCACCGCGATGGCGCAGGACTGTCTGGCGGCCGACGAGGCCGGAGGCGCGCGCGTCCTCGTCCCCGTACTGCGCAGGAACCGCCCCGAGATCCAGTCGCTGACCACGGCGCTGGCGGAACTCCACGTCCACGGCACCACCGTGAACTGGTCGACGGCGTTCACCGGACACGACGTCCGGCGGGTGGAGCTGCCCACCTACGCGTTCCAGCGGCAGCGCTACTGGCCGAAGGCCGGCGGCCCCATGACCGGGGACGTGGCCTCCGTCGGACTCAGCTCCCCCAACCACCCGCTGCTGGGTGCCGGGGTCGAACTCGCGGGCAGCGACGGATTCCTGTTCACCAGCAGGCTGTCGGTGCAGAGCCAGCCCTGGCTGGCCGACCACGCGATCGCGGGCGCGGCCTTGTTCCCGGGGACCGGATTCCTCGAACTGGCCATCCGCGCGGCCGACCAGGTCGGCTGCGGCCGGGTCGAGGAGGTCACCCTGGCCACCCCGATGGTCCTGCCCGAGAACGAACAGGTCCAGGTGCAGCTGTGGGTGGATGACGCGGACGAGACGGGCCACCGCTCGATCGGCCTCTACTCCCGCCCGGCCGACGCCTCCTCGGGTGAGCCGTGGACGCAGCACGCGGCCGGCGCGCTGGCCCCTGCCGGCCCCGAGCCGTCGTTCGACCTGGGCGTATGGCCCCCGGCGGACGCGGAAGCGCTGGACATCAGCGACTTCTACGAGCGCTTCGCCGCCTCCGGCTTCGCCTACGGCCCGGTGTTCCAGGGCCTGCGGGCGGCCTGGCGCGCCGGCGACGACGTCTACGTCGAGGTCAGCCTCGGCGAGGAGCACGCGTCACTGGCGGCCGACTTCGGCCTCCACCCGGCGCTGCTTGACGCCGCCGTGCAGGCGGTGACCTTCGTCGCCCTGGAGGACGTCGGGCTCTCCCGGCTCCCGTTCTCCTGGAGCGGGGTGTCGCTTCACGCCGGTGGCGCGTCCACGCTGCGGGTACGCCTCACCCAGTTGGGGCCGGACTCCATCTCCCTCGCGGTGGCCGACGGAACAGGCCGCCCCGTGGCATCGATCGAGTCCCTCGTACTGCGCCCGGTGTCCGTGGACCACATCGACACGGCCAGGACGTCGGCGTTCCGCGACTCGCTGTTCACGCTGGACTGGACCCCCGTGCCGGCCGTCACCCCGGCGGACGCCGCCACGGCCAGCTGGGCCGTGGTGGGCACCGACCACTACGGACTGGCCGCCGGCGCGATCGCCGGAGCCCAGGTGACCGCCTACGCCGACCTCGACGCCCTGGGCGCCGCGATCGACGACGGCGCCACCGCCCCGGAGGCCGTGCTGGTCTCCTACGCGCCGGGCCTCGACGACGAGGCGGCGCAGGGCAGGCCCAAGAGCAGGCCCAAGGGCAAGGCGAAGGGCAAGGGCAAGGCCAAGCGGGGCCTGGAGCCCGTGGACGCCATCCACGCGGTGACGCACCACACGCTCGGCATGATCCAGGGCTGGCTCGGCGACCGCCGGTTCGCTTCCTCCCGGCTGGTCTTCGTGACCTCGGGCGCCATGGCACCCGAGGACCGCGACGAGACCCCGGACCTGATCCACGCCCCGCTGTGGGGCATGGTGCGGTCCGCGCAGTCGGAGAACCCGAACTGCTTCGTCCTGGTGGACCTCGACGAGGACGAGGCGTCCAAGGCGGTACTGCCCGCGGTGCTCGCCACCGACGAGCCGCAGGCCGTGGTCCGCGAGGGCACGGTGCTCGGCCAGCGCATGGCCCGGGTCTCCTCGGGCACCGCGCTGCTGCCGCCCGCCGGGGTGCGGGACTGGCGGCTGGACATGCACGCCAAGGGGACCCTGGAGAACCTGGCGCTGCTGCCCAGCCCGGACGCCGCGGAGGAACTCGGCGCGACCGAGATCAGGGTGGCGCTGCGCGCCGCTGGCCTGAACTTCCGCGACGTGCTCAACGCCCTCGGGATGTACCCCGGGGAGGCCGGGCCGCTCGGTGGTGAGGGTGCCGGAGTGGTGACCGAGGTCGGCTCCGCGGTGAAGGACCTCGTCCCCGGCGACAAGGTGATGGGCATCTTCAGCGGGTCGTTCGGCCCGTTCGCCATCACCGACCGGCGCGTCGTCGCCCGGGTCCCGGAGAGCTGGACGTTCGAGCAGGCGGCCTCCACCCCGATCGTCTTCCTGACGGCCTACTACGCCATGGTGGACCTGGCTGGTCTGAAGGCCGGCCAGTCGGTGCTGGTGCACTCCGCCGCGGGCGGCGTGGGCATGGCCACGCTCCAGTTGGCACGGCACCTCGGCGCCGAGGTCTTCGGTACCGCGAGCGAGGGCAAGTGGGACACCCTGCGGTCGCTGGGCCTGGACGACGAGCACATCGCGTCGTCCCGGACGCTGGACTTCGAGAAGCGCTTCCTCGAAGCGACCGGCGGGCGCGGCATGGACGTGGTGCTCGACTCGCTGGCGCGGGAGTTCGTGGACGCCGGCCTGCGGCTGCTGCCGAGCGGCGGCCGGTTCCTGGAGATGGGCAAGACCGACATTCGGATTCCGGAAGAGGTGGCCGCCGAGTACCCCGGCGTCTCCTACCAGGCGTTCGACCTGATCGAGGCGGGACCCGACCGCATCAACGAGATGTGGAACGACCTGATCTCGCTCTTCGAGCAAGGGGTCCTGCGACCGCTGCCGGTGCGCACCTGGGATGTCCGCAGGGCACCCGACGCGTTCCGCTTCCTCAGCCAGGCACGCCACACCGGCAAGGTGGCGCTGACGATGCCGAGGACGCTGGACGGCCGTGGGACGGTGTTGATCACGGGTGGTACGGGTGGTCTGGGTGCGTTGTTGGCTCGTCATCTGGTGGTGGAGCACGGTGTGCGTTCTCTGGTGTTGACGAGTCGTCGTGGTGTGGAGGCGCCGGGCGCGGTGGAGTTGGTGGCGGAGTTGGCTGGGCTTGGTGCTCAGGCGCGGGTGGTGGCGTGTGATGTGGCTGATCGTGGCGCGGTGGAGGGTGTGTTGGCTGGGATCGGGTCTGAGTACCCGTTGTCGGCTGTGGTGCATGCGGCGGGTGTGCTGGATGACGGTGTGGTGGAGTCGTTGACGCCGGAGCGGGTGGATCGGGTGTTGCGTCCCAAGGTGGACGCGGCGTTGCACCTGCACGAGCTGACCCGCGACCTCGACCTCTCCGCGTTCATCCTGTTCTCCTCCGTCTCCGGAACCTTCGGCGGCGCGGGCCAGGCCAACTACGCGGCGGGCAACGCCTTCATGGACGCCCTCGCCCAGCACCGCAGGGCCGCGGGCCTCGCGGCGGCCTCCCTCGTATGGGGGCCGTGGACGCAGGACGGCGGCATGACCACCGAACTGGCCGACGCCGACGTCACCCGGATGACCAGGACCGGCATGGTCGCCCTCACCCCCGAGGCCGGGCTCGCGCTGTTCGACGCGACCCGCGATCTCGACGGCGCCGTCCTGGTGCCCATGACGATGGACATGTCCTCGGTGGGCGAGCCGGTACCCGCGCTCCTGCGCGGACTGGTGCGCGCACCCGCGCGCCGGGCCGCGGAGTCGGCGGCCACGAGCACCACGGCCGATCCGGCCGCCGCGCTCAAGCAGCACCTGGCCGGGAAGTCCGAGACGGAGCGCGAGCGCGTCCTGGTGGACCTGGTCTGCGACCAGGTGGCCGTCGTCCTCGGCTACGCGTCGGGGCAGGCGATCGAACCCGGACACGCCTTCAAGGACCTGGGCTTCGACTCCCTGTCGGCCGTCGAGCTGCGCAACCGGCTCAACGCGATCACCGGGACACGGCTGCCGGCCACCCTGGTGTTCGACTACCCGACGCCGGCGTCGCTCGCACGGTTCCTGCGCGAGGAGGTCGTCCCCGCCGACGAGCCCGCGACCGAGCACGTCTTCGGAGAACTGGACCAACTGGAATCCACCCTGTCGGCCCTCGCGTCCGACAGCACGACGCACGCCCAGGTCATGGCGCGGCTCCAGGGGATGGTGGCGAAGTGGTCCACCGGCGGTACCGGCCAGGTGGCGGGCGCCGTGATGGTGGCGGACGACGACCTGGACGACAGCAGCGAGATCGAATCGGCCACCGCCGACGACATCTTCAAACTCATCGATGACGAATTCGGAATGTCCTGACGTGGCGAGCTGGAACTCACAGAGTGTTTCAAGGGGCTGGGGATAGTGGCGGAAGACAAAAAACTCCTTGACTACCTCAAGAAGGTGACGGCTGACCTGCGTCAGGCTCGTCGGCGACTTCGAAAGGTGGAGGAGCGGGACCGGGAGCCCATCGCCATCGTGGCGATGAGCTGCCGGTACCCCGGAGGCGTGCGGACTCCGGAGGAGCTGTGGCGGCTCGTCGCCGAGGGCGGCGACGGCATCACCGAGTTCCCGCCCGACCGGGGCTGGGACGTCGACGGCTTCTTCGACCCCGACGCGGAGCGGTCCGGGACCTTCTCCGTCCGCGAGGGCGGATTCCTGGACGCCCCCGGCGACTTCGACCCCGGCTTCTTCTCCATGAGCCCGCGGGAGGCACTCGCCACCGACCCGCAGCAGCGGCTGCTGCTTGAGACCGCGTGGGAGGCGTTCGAGCGGGCGGGGATCGACCCGGCGTCGGTGCGGGGCAGCCAGGGCGGTGTGTTCGTCGGCGCTTCGTCCTCTGGCTACGGCGCCGGGGTGAGCGAGATGCCCGAAGGCGTCGAGGGGCTGCTGCTCGCTGGCAACGCCACCTCCGTGGTGTCCGGCCGGGTGGCCTACACCCTGGGCCTGGAAGGGCCCGCCGTGACGGTGGACACCGCGTGCTCGTCGTCGCTGGTGGCTCTGCACCTGGCCTGCCAGGCGCTCCGCCAGGAGGAGTGCTCGCTGGCCCTGGCGGGCGGCGTCGCGGTCATGTTCACCCCCAGCATGTTCGTGGAGTTCAGCCGGCAGGGCGGGCTCGCTCCCGACGGCCGGTGCAAGGCGTTCGGTGCGGGAGCCGACGGCACCGGCTGGGCCGAGGGCGTGGGCCTGCTCCTCCTGGAGCGGCTCTCGGACGCCCGGCGCAACGGCCACCCCGTGCTGGCCGTGGTGCGGGGCAGCGCGGTGAACCAGGACGGCGCGAGCAACGGTCTTACGGCGCCCAACGGCCCCTCGCAGCGGCGGGTGATCCGCCAGGCACTGAAGAACGCGGGCTTGACGCCGGCCGACGTGGACGCGGTCGAGGCGCACGGTACGGGCACCGCACTGGGTGACCCGATCGAGGCGCAGGCGCTGCTGGCCACCTACGGCAAGGAGCGTCCCGAGGGCCAGCCGCTGTGGCTGGGCTCGCTGAAGTCCAACATCGGCCACTCCCAGGCCGCCGCCGGTGTCGGCGGGGTCATCAAGATGGTGATGGCCATGCGCGAGGGTGTGCTGCCCAAGACCCTGCACGCGGACGAACCCTCCACCCAGGTGGACTGGTCCGAGGGCGACATCCGACTGCTCACCGAGGCCACTGACTGGCCCGAGACCGAGCAGCCCCGGCGGGCGGGTGTGTCCTCGTTCGGCATCAGCGGGACGAACGCGCACGCGATCCTGGAGCAGGCGCCGGAGGCCGAGGAGTCCGAGCCCGAGTCCGAGGCCGGGGTCGTCGATGGTCCGGTGGCCTGGGTGGTGTCGGGCCGCAGCGCGGCCGGGCTGCGGGCGCAGGCGGGGCGGTTGCGGGAGTTCGTGGCCGAGCGTCCCGAGTTGGGCGCTGCTGATGTGGCGTTCTCGTTGGCGACGTCGCGTTCGGTGTTCGAGCACCGTGGGGTGGTGACGGGTGCCGGTCGTGAGGAGTTGTTGGGTCGGTTGGGTGCGCTGGCCGGGGACGAGGTGGTCTCGGGTGTGACGCGTGGTGTGGCCGATGTGCGTGGGCGTTCGGTGTTCGTGTTCCCGGGTCAGGGGGCGCAGTGGGTGGGTATGGCGGTGGGGTTGTTGGACTCCTCGCCGGTGTTCGCCGAGGCGGTGGCCGAGTGTGAGGTGGCCCTGTCGGCGTATGTGGACTGGTCGTTGACGGACGTGCTGCGTGGTGTTGAGGGTGCTCCCGGCTATGACCGGGTGGATGTCGTTCAGCCGGTGTTGTTCGCGGTGATGGTGTCGTTGGCGAAGTTGTGGCGTTCGGTGGGTGTGGTGCCGGATGCGGTGATGGGTCACAGTCAGGGTGAGATCGCGGCTGCGTGTGTGGCGGGCGCGTTGTCGCTGGAGGATGCCGCGAAGGTGGTGGCGTTGCGGTCGCGGGCCATCGCGGGTGGTCTGGCGGGCCGTGGTGGCATGGTGTCGGTCGGGCTGCCGGTCGACCAGGTCAAGGAGCGCATCGCCGCCTGGGACGGGGCTATATCGGTTGCCGCGGTCAACGGCCCCGGCTCGGTCGTAGTCTCCGGCGATCCGGGTGCGCTGGATGAACTGGTCGCCGCACTTGAGGGTGAGGAGGTGCGGGTTCGCCGGGTTCCGGTGGACTACGCCTCGCACTCCGCGCATGTGGAGTCGATCCGCGAGGAGTTGCTGAAGGTCCTGGCGGATCTGGAGCCGCGTACCGCGCAGGTGCCGTTCTACTCGACGGTCTCCGGTGAGCTGGTGGACACCGCCGGTCTGGACGCCGATTACTGGTACCGCAACCTGCGTCAGACGGTCGAGCTGGAGGCCACGACCCGTACTCTCCTGGGCACTGGGCATGGTGTGTTCATTGAGGTGAGCCCGCACCCGGTGCTGACCCTGCCCGTGCAGCAGACCGTGGAGGCCGCTGACGCGCAGGCCGTGGTCGTCGGCACGCTGCGGCGTGACGAAGGCGGCCTGGAGCGGTTCCTGACCTCCGCCGCCGAGGTGTTCACGCGTGGCACCAAGGTCGACTGGACCGTCACCCTGGAGGGCCGTCGCGCCCGCCGGGTCGAGCTGCCGACGTACGCCTTCCAGCGCGAGCGTTACTGGCTCGACGGATTCGGTCTGCCGCCCGGCGGAGGCGTGGCCGATGGCGCGGGCTCCGTCGACGAGCGGTTCTGGGACGTGGTGCGGCGTCAGGACCTGGAGACGCTGGCGGGGACGTTGGCGGTCGACAGCGAGGCGCCGCTGAGCGCCGTGCTGCCCGCTCTGTCCGCGTACCACCGCGACAACCGCGACCGGTCCACGATTGACGGCTGGCGCTATCGGGTCACGTGGAAGCCGCTCTCCGACGCCGCCGACGGCTCGCTGTCGGGGACGTGGCTCGTGGTGGTTCCGGCGGCCCTCGCCGAGGACGAACTGGTCTCGGGCGTTGTCGCCGGCCTCGAACGGCATGGCGCGAGTGCCGTCCCGGTCCTCGTGGACGAGCGGGACCTCGACGCGGACGCGCTGGCGGAGCGGCTGCGCGTGGTGGCCGCCGAGGCGCCCGAGCTGGGCGGCGTGCTGTCGCTGCTCGCCCTGGACGAGCGGCCCTGCCCCGGCCACCCGGCGCTGACCGGCGGCTACGCGCTGACCCTGGTGCTGGTCCGGGCCCTGGTCGAGGCCGACCTTCCGGCCCGGCTGTGGTGCGGTACGCGCGGCGCCGTCTCGGTGGGCCGTTCCGACCGGCTCACCAGCCCGGCGCAGGCGATGGTCTGGGCGTTGGGCCGGGTGGCCGGCCTGGAACTGCCGCCCCTGTGGGGCGGGCTGGTCGACCTGCCCGCGACGTTGGACCCGCGCGGTGCGGAACGGCTGGCCGGTGTGCTGTCCGTCGAGGGCGGCGAGGACCAGGTCGCGGTGCGCGGCTCCGGTGTCTTCGTACGCCGTCTGGCGCGCTCGGCCGCGTCCGTCGGCGAGGGGACCTCGTGGCGGGCGCGCGGCACCGTGCTGGTGACCGGTGGCACGGGCGGGCTCGGCGGGCAGGTGGCCCGCTGGCTGGTCCGTAGTGGCGCCGAGCACCTGGTGCTGACCAGCCGCCGCGGTCTCGACGCCGAAGGTGCCGCCGAGTTGAAGGCGGAGCTGGAGGAGATGGGCGCCGAGGTGACGGTGGCCGCGTGCGACGCGGCCGACCGGGACGCGCTCGCCGCCGTCCTGGACGCCGTACCGGAGCACAGGCCGCTCACCGCGGTGGTGCACGCGGCGGGTGTCACGCTCGCGGCCTCCCTGCTGGAGACGGAGCTCGCCGACGCGGCGGCGGTCGTGTCGGGCAAGGTGGCGGGCGCCGTCAACCTGGATGAGCTGCTCGGCGACCGTGAGCTCGACGCGTTCGTGGTCTTCTCCTCCATCTCCGGTGTGTGGGGCGGCGGCAGCCAGGGCGTCTACGGCTCCGCGAACGCCTTCCTGGACGCACTGGTCGAGCGCCGCCGTGCGCGGGGCCTCGCCGGCACCGCCGTCTCCTGGGGCCCGTGGGCCGAGGACGGCATGGCCACCCGGGGCGACGCGGGGGAGCAGCTCGCGCGGCGCGGACTGCCCGCGATGGCACCCCAGTTGGCGATCGCCGCTCTGGAACGCGCGGTGGCGGGCGACGACGGTGTGGTCACGGTCGTCGACGTGGACTGGGAGCGGTTCGCGCCCTCGTTCACCGCGGTCCGGCCCAGCCCGTTCCTGAGCGATCTCGACGAGGTCCGGGCGCTGGAGACGAAGGGCGGCGACGGCGAGAGCGCCGACGCCGCCGGGGCCCAGTTGCGTGAACGGCTGAAGCCGCTCACCGAGAGCGAGCGGGACCGGGCGCTGCTCGACCTGGTGCGCGGGCACGCCGCCTCCGTACTCGGCTACTCCTCCGCCGAGACGGTCGAGCCGAACCGGGCCTTCCGCGACCTGGGTTTCGACTCGCTGACCGCGGTCGACCTGCGCAACCGCCTGGCCGCCGAGACCGGTCTCGGCCTCCCCGCCACGCTGGTCTTCGACTACCCCAGCGCCGCGGTGCTCGCGGCGCATCTGCGCACCGAGGTGCTGGGCGCCACGTCCCCGACGCCGGCCTCCGGCCCCGGGGGCCCCGCCGGCTCCGGCGCGGACGACGAGCCCATCGCGATCGTCTCCATGAGCTGCCGCCTGCCCGGTGGGGTGCGGAGCCCGGAGGACCTGTGGCAGTTGATCGACGGCGGCGGTGACGCCATCTCGTCGTTCCCGACGGACCGCGGCTGGGACCTGTCGGGCATGTACGACCCCGACCCGGACCGGCCGGGCACGTTCTACGCCCGGGAAGGCGGATTCCTCTACGACGCGGGCGAGTTCGACCCCGGCTTCTTCGGGATCTCGCCCCGCGAGGCCCTGGCGACCGACCCGCAGCAGCGCCTGCTCCTGGAGACCTCCTGGGAGGCGTTCGAGCGGGCGGGCATCGACCCCGCGTCGGTGCGGGGCAGCCAGACCGGTGTGTTCGTCGGCTTCTCGGGCTCCGGATACGGCACCAACCTGGAGACGGTGCCCGAGGACGTCGAGGGCCATCTGCTGACCGGTAACGCCGGCAGTGTCGTCTCCGGCCGTCTCGCCTACACCTACGGCCTGGAAGGCCCCGCCATCACGGTGGACACGGCGTGCTCGTCGTCGCTGGTGGCCCTGCACCTGGCCTGCCAGTCGCTGCGTCAGGGCGAGTGCGACATGGCGCTGGTCGGCGGTGTGGCGGTGATGGCCACTCCGATGGCGTTCGTGGAGTTCAGCCGGCAGGGCGGGCTCGCGCCCGACGGCCGCTGCAAGCCGTTCGCGGCGGCGGCGGACGGTACGGGATGGAGCGAGGGCGCCGACGTGCTGCTCGTGGAGCGGCTGTCGGACGCGCGGCGCAACGGCCACCAGGTGCTGGGCATCGTGCGGGGTTCGGCGGTCAACCAGGACGGCGCCAGCAACGGTCTGACGGCACCGAACGGCCCGTCCCAGCAGCGGGTGATCCGGCAGGCGCTGGCCAGCGCCGGACTGTCCGCCGCCGAGATCGACGCGGTCGAGGCGCACGGTACCGGTACGTCGTTGGGTGACCCGATCGAGGCGCAGGCGCTGCTGGCCACCTACGGCCAGGACCGGCCGGAGGGACGCCCGCTGCTGCTCGGCGCGCTGAAGTCGAACATCGGCCACACCCAGGCAGCCTCCGGTCTCGCCGGTGTCATCAAGATGGTGTTGGCGATGCGGCACGGCGTGCTGCCGAAGACGCTGCACGTGGACGAGCCGTCGAGCCAGGTGGACTGGTCGGCGGGCGAGGTGCGGCTGCTCACGGAGGCCACCGAGTGGCCCGAGAGCGGACATCCGCGCCGGGCCGGTGTGTCCGCCTTCGGCGTGAGCGGTACCAACGCGCACACCATCATCGAGCAGGCCCCCTCGGACGCCGAGGACACCCGACCGGCCGAGGTGGCGACCCCCGACGACCGTGGCACGGCGCCCTGGACGCTCTCCGCTCGGAGCGCGGACGGGCTGCGGGCCCAGGCACGGCGGCTGCGGGCACAGCTGATCGCACGTCCGGAGCTGAGCCTGAGGGACGTCGGCTACTCCCTGGTCGCCACCCGTGCGGTGTTCGAACACCGTGCCGTACTGACCGGCGCGGACCGCGCGGAGCTGCTGCGCGGTCTTGAGGCCGTCGCCACCGCCGAGGACGCCCCCGGCGTCGTCCGCGCGGTCGCGACCCCGACGGGGACCACGGCGTTCCTGTTCTCGGGCCAGGGCGCGCAACGCCTGGGCATGGGACGGGAGTTGTACGAGGCGTACCCGGTGTTCGCCCGCGCCCTCGACGAGGTGTGCGCGCACCTGGACGTCGTCCTTGACCGTCCGCTGAAGGACGTGATGTTCGCGGCCGAGGGCAGTGCGGACGCCGAGCTGCTGGACCGGACCGCGTTCACGCAGCCCGCGCTCTTCGCCGTCGAGGTGGCGTTGTTCCGACTCCTTGAGCACTGGGGTGTCCGGCCGGACGTGGTGATCGGCCACTCGGTGGGTGAGATCGCCGCCGCGCACGTGGCGGGGGTGTTCTCGCTCCGGGACGCGTGCGCGCTGGTCGCCGCGCGTGGTCGGTTGATGCAGGCCCTGCCGGACGGTGGGGCGATGGTCGCCATCGAGGCGTCCGAGGAGGAGGTCGCGGCGTCGCTCGCCGGCCGTGCGGCCGAGGTGAGCTTGGCCGCGGTCAACGGCCCGAACGCCGTGGTCATCGCCGGCGACGAGGCCGCGGCGCTGGAGATCGCCGAACAGTGGGCCGAGCAGGGCCGCAAGACCCGTCGGCTGCGGGTCAGCCACGCGTTCCACTCACCCCGCATGGACGCCATGCTCGGCGACTTCCGCAAGGTCGTCGAAGAGCTGTCGTTCGCCCCGCCGGCCATCGCCCTGGTGTCCAACGTGACGGGCAAGGCGGCGGGCGCCGACGAGGTGTGCTCGCCGGAGTACTGGGTGCGCCATGCCCGGGAGGCCGTACGCTTCCTGGACGGGCTGCGCTCCCTGGAGAACGCGGGCGTGACCAGGTTCCTGGAGGTCGGCCCCGACGGCGTGCTCGCGGCGATGGCACGGGAGTGCCTGACGGCGGAGGAGACGTCGGCCCCGGTCGTGGTGCCCGCGCTGCGCAAGGACCGCGCCGAGGTGCGGGCGCTGACGACGGCGCTGGCCGAACTGCACGTGAACGGCGCCACCGTCGACTGGGAGGCCCTGTTCGCCGGCCAGGACGTCCGCCGGGTCGAGCTGCCGACGTACGCGTTCCAGCGGCAGCGGTACTGGCTGGACGCCCCCGAGGACGATGCCGTCGCCCCCTCCGCCTCCGCGGACTCGGTCGACGCCCGGTTCTGGGACGCGGTCGAGCGCGAGGACCTGGAGGCGCTGACCACCGCCCTGCACGTGGACGGAAGCGCCTCGCTGACCGAGGTGCTCCCCGCCCTGTCCTCGTACCGGAAGGGCCACCGCGAGCGGTCCACGGTGGACGGCTGGCGCTACCAGATCGCGTGGAACGCGGTCTCGGAGCTCTCGGAGCGGGCACTGACCGGCATCTGGATGGTCATGGTCCCCCAGCCGTACGCCGACGACGCGCTGGTCACCTCCGCGGTGACCATGCTGGAGGGGCAGGGCGCGCGCGTGGCACGGATCGTGCTCGACGGCGCGGCGGACATCGACCGCGCGGCGGTCGCCGAACGGCTGCGTACCGCGGTCGAGGGCGCGTCCGACGGGATCGTCGGCGGGGTGCTCTCCCTGCTGGCCCTGGACGAGGACCCCTGCGTCGGGCACACGGTGGTGCCGCGAGGGCTCGCGCTGAACCTCGTCACGCTCCAGGCACTCGTGGACGCCGGTGTCGAGGCCCCGCTGTGGGTGGCGACCCGGGGCGCCGTGTCGGTGACCGCGTCCGACACCCTGCGCAGCGCCGCCCAGGCGCAGGTCTGGGGACTTGGCCGGGTCGCCGGACTGGAGCACCCCAAGCTCTGGGGCGGCCTGGTGGACCTCCCGGAGACGCTGGACGAACGCGCCGCGAACCGGCTGTCCGGTGTGCTGGGCGGCGGCGCGGGCGAGTTCGAGGACCAGGTGGCGGTGCGCACGTCCGGCGTGTTCACCCGGCGCCTGGTGCGGGCCGCCGCGCCGCGGACCACGGCCCGGCCGTGGAACGCGCGTGGCTCGGTGCTGGTGACCGGCGGCACCGGGGGAGTGGGCGGCCAGGTGGCCCGGTGGCTGGCGGGCGCCGGCGCCGAACACCTGGTGCTGACCAGCCGGCGTGGCCTGGACGCCCCCGGCGCGGCCGAACTGCGCGACGAACTCGCCGCCTTGGGCGCCGAGGTGACCGTCGCGGCCTGCGACATCGCCGACCGCGACGCCCTGGCCGCCGTACTGGCCGCCATCCCCGAGCGGTACCCGCTGCACGCCGTCGTGCACGCGGCGGGTGTCCTGGATGACGGCGTCCTGGACTCGATGTCGGTGGACCGGGTGGCGGGCGTGCTACGCCCCAAGGTGGACGGGGCCCGCCACCTGCACGAACTCACCCAGGGTCTCGACCTGTCCGCGTTCGTGCTGTTCTCCTCGCTCGCCGGAGCGATCGGCGGGGCCGGCCAGGGCAGTTACGCGGCGGCCAACGCCTATCTCGACGCCCTGGCGCAGCAGCGCCGGGCCCAGGGCCTCGCCGCCACCTCGGTGGCCTGGGGCCCGTGGGCCGAGGCCGGTATGGCGGTCGACGGGGCGCTGGAGGACCGGCTGCGGCGCGGCGGCATGGCCGCGATGACGCCGGAGCTGGCGGTCAAGGCACTCCAGCAGGCCCTCGACCTCCAGGAGACACACCTGGCCGTCGCCGACCTCGACTGGGAGCGGTTCGTCCCGTCCTACACCGCCGTACGGGCCAGCAGGCTGCTGGACGAGATGCCCGAGGCCCGACGGGTCCTGGAGGCCGCGACCGCGGGCGGTACCACCGCGGGGTTCGAGACCGGAGGTTCGGAACTGCGCGAGCGGCTGGCCGGACTGTCGGAGGCGGAGCAGGAACGGGTGCTGCTCGACCTGGTCACCACCCAGGTGGCCGTCGTACTCGGCTTCCCCTCGGTGGAGTCGGTCGAGTCCCAGCGGGCCTTCCGGGAACTCGGCTTCGACTCGCTGACCGCCGTCGAACTGCGGAACCGGCTCGACGCGGCGACGGGCCTGCGCCTGCCCGCGACGATCGTCTTCGACCACCCGACGCCCGTGGCGCTCGCCCGCCGACTGCGTACCGACGTCGTCGAGGACGGGGTCTCGGCGGCCACGCCGATCCTCGACGAACTGGACCGGATCGAAGCGGCGATGGCCACGATCTCCGCCGACGACGTGGACCGGCCAAGGATCACCACGCGTCTGCAGACGCTCCTCCTGAAGTGGGGCGAGGCGGAACAGGAGTCGCCCACCTCGGGCAAGAAGGCGGTGCCGGACAAGATCCAGTCGGCGACGTCGGACGAGATCTTCGACTTCATCGACAAGGAGCTCGGGCTCTCCTGAGCTGGCGCGGTCGGTTCCAGAGGGTCGTTCCTTACTACTTCCATGGGTGACATAACAATGAACGAAGAGAAGCTTCTCGACTATCTCAAGCGGGTGACGGCGGATCTCCAGCAGACTCGCCAGCGCCTGCTGGAGGCCGAGTCGGCGGACCAGGAACCGATCGCGATCGTCGCCATGAGCTGCCGGTTCCCCGGCGGGGTGAGCTCTCCCGAAGACCTGTGGCGCGTGGTGGCGGACGGTACCGACGCGATCGCGGAATTCCCCATGGACCGGGGCTGGGACATCGACGCCCTCTACGACGAGGACCCGGACCGTCCCGGCACCAGCTACACGACCGAGGGCGGTTTCCTGGAGAACGCCGACCGGTTCGACCCGGCGTTCTTCGGGATCTCCCCGCGTGAGGCGCTGTCGATGGACCCCCAGCAGCGGCTGCTGCTTGAGACGTCCTGGGAGGCGTGCGAGCGCGCGGGCATCGACCCGCTGTCCCTGCGGGGCAGCCGTACCGGTGTGTTCGTCGGCACCAACGGCCAGGACTACTCCATGCTCACGCTCGGCGCGGCCGAGAGCCTGGAGGACGTCGAGGGCCACTCGGGCACCGGCAACGCGGCGAGCATCGTCTCCGGCCGGATCTCCTACACCATGGGCCTGGAGGGCCCCGCGCTCTCCGTGGACACGGCCTGTTCGTCGTCCCTGGTGGCCCTGCACCTCGCCGTTCAGGCGCTGCGCCAGCGCGAGTGCACTCTCGCGCTGGCCGGTGGTGTCACGGTGATGTCCACCCCGTCGGCGTTCGTCCAGTTCAGCCGGCAGCGCGGCCTTGCCGCGGACGGCCGGTGCAAGCCGTTCGGCGCCGCGGCCGACGGCACGGGCTGGGGCGAGGGCGTCGGCATGCTGCTCGTGGAGCGGCTGTCCGACGCCCAGCGCAACGGCCACCGGGTGCTGGCCGTCGTTCGCGGCTCGGCCATCAACCAGGACGGCGCGTCCAACGGCCTCACGGCCCCCAACGGCATCTCGCAGCAGCGGGTCATCCGGCAGGCGCTGACCAGCGCCCGGCTGTCGGCCGCCGAGGTGGACGCGGTCGAGGCGCACGGTACGGGCACGTCGCTGGGCGACCCGATCGAGGCCCAGGCGCTGATGGCCACGTACGGGCAGGACCGACCCGCGGACCAGCCGCTGTGGCTGGGAAGCATCAAGTCCAACATCGGTCACACGCAGGCCGCCGCCGGCGTCGCGGGTGTCATCAAGATGGTGATGGCCATGCGCGAGGGCGTCCTGCCCAAGACGCTCCACGCGGACGAGCCCTCACCGCACATCGACTGGACCGGCGGCGCCGTCTCCCTGCTGAACGACTCGACCCCGTGGCCGGACCGGGAGCACCCGCGACGCGCCGCGGTGTCCTCGTTCGGCATGAGCGGCACCAACGTGCACACCATCCTGGAACAGGCTCCCGAGGCCGATCCGGCGGAGACCGACGAGACCGGTGCCGAGGCCGCCGACGGCCCGGTGGCGTGGCCCGTGTCGGGCCGTAGCGCGGAGGCGCTGCGGGCGCAGGCCGGGCGGCTGCGTGAATTCCTCGTGGAACACCCGGAGTTGAACGCGGCGGAGGTGGCCCGCTCGCTGGCCACGACCCGGTCCGCCTTCGAGCACCGGGCCGTGGTGACCGGAGCCGACCGCGAGGCGCTCCTCCGGGGCCTTGAGGCGATCGCCGAGGACACCGCCACGTCGAACGGAGTGGTACGCGGGAGGACCGGCGACGCCGGTCGTTCGGTGTTCGTGTTCCCGGGTCAGGGGGCGCAGTGGGTGGGTATGGCGGTGGGGTTGTTGGAGTCCTCGCCGGTGTTCGCGGAGGCGGTGGGTGAGTGTGAGGCGGCTTTGTCAGCGTATGTGGACTGGTCGTTGACGGACGTGTTGCGTGGTGCCCAGGGTGCTCCCGGTTTTGATCGGGTGGATGTGGTGCAGCCGGTGTTGTTCGCGGTGATGGTGTCGCTGGCGAAGTTGTGGCGTTCGGTGGGTGTGGTGCCGGATGCGGTGATGGGTCACAGCCAGGGTGAGATCGCGGCTGCGTGTGTGGCTGGCGCGTTGTCGCTGGAGGATGCCGCGAAGGTGGTGGCGTTGCGGTCGCGGGCCATCGCGGGTGGTCTCGCGGGTCGCGGTGGCATGGTGTCGGTGGGGCTGCCGGTCGACCAGGCGCGGGAGCGCATCGCCGCCTGGGACGGCGCGATATCGGTCGCCGCGGTCAACGGCCCGGGCTCGGTCGTGGTCTCCGGTGATCCGGGTGCGCTGGATGAACTGGTTGCGGAACTCGAGGGTGAGGAGGTGCGGGTTCGCCGGGTTCCGGTGGACTACGCCTCGCACTCCGCGCACGTGGAGGCGATCCGCGAGGAGTTGTTGCAGGTCCTGGCGGACCTGAAGCCGCGCGCCTCGCAGGTGCCGTTCTACTCGACGGTGTCGGGCGAGTTGGTGGATACGGCCGCTCTGGACGCGGAGTACTGGTACCGGAACCTGCGTCAGACGGTGGAGTTGGAGGCCACGACTCGCCTCCTGCTGGGTGACGGTCACACCGTGTTCGTCGAGGTGAGCCCGCATCCGGTGCTGACCCTGCCCGTGCAGCAGACGGTGGAGGCCGCTGACGCGCAGGCCGTGGTCGTCGGCACGCTGCGGCGGGACGAGGGTGGCCTGGAGCGGTTCCTGACCTCCGCCGCCGAGGTGTACGTACGCGGAGTCACGGTCGACTGGACCGCCCTGCTCGGGGGCCGGAGCGCCCGCTGGGTCGAGCTGCCGACGTACGCCTTCCAGCGTCAGCGGTACTGGCTGGATGTGTCGGCCTGGGAGATGTCGGCCACCGCCGACGCCCTGGGCGCGGACGCGGTGGACGCCCGTTTCTGGGAGGCCGTCGAGCGCGAGGACCTGGAGGCGCTGGTCCGCACGTTGGAGGTGGAGGGTGAGGAGGCGCAGTCGTCGTTGACGGCGCTGCTTCCCGCGCTGTCGTCCTGGCGGCGTCAGCGGCGTGAACAGAACACGGTGGACAGTTGGCGCTACAAGGTGGTCTGGAAGCCCCTGGCGTCCGCCAACGGCGCGACCCTCTCGGGCACCTGGCTCGTCGTCCTTCCCGCGTCGCACGCCGATGACGCCCTCGTGTCCGCCACGGTGAACGGGCTGGAGGCGAACGGGGCCGCTGTCGTCCGCGTGGTGCTGGACGCGTCGGGCAACGACCGCGAGGTGGTCGCGGAGCGGCTGCGTGGGGCGCTCGACGGTGCGGCGGTGGAGCCGTCGGGCGTGGCGGGTGTGTTCTCGCTGCTGGCGTTGGACGAGTCGGGGCACGGGGCCTTCGCGGGTGTTCCCGCCGGGTTCGCCGCGTCGGTGGGGCTGGTCCAGGGGCTCGGCGACGCGGGGGTCACGGCTCCGCTGTGGTGCGGTACCCGGGGTGCGGTGTCGGTGGGCCGTTCCGACCGGCTGGTGAGCCCGCTGCAGTCGCTGGCGTGGGGCCTGGGCCGGATCGTGGGGGTGGAGTACCCCCAGCGCTGGGGTGGCGCGGTCGATCTGCCCGAGACCGTGGACAGCCGTGCGGCGGCCCGTCTGGTCGGGGTGCTGGCGGGTGCGGAGGGCGAGGACCAGGTCGCGGTACGCGGCTCAGGCGTGTACGCCAAGCGCATGGTGCGGGCCACGGCCGCCGAGGACGTGGAGGGCCGAGGGTCCTGGCAGAGCCGGGGTTCGGTGTTGGTGACGGGTGGTACGGGCGCGCTGGGTGGCCATGTGGCCCGGTGGCTGGCGCGTACGGGTGCTGAGCACCTGGTGTTGACCAGCCGTCGTGGGTTGGAGGCCGAGGGGGCCGCCGAGCTGAGGGCGGAGCTTGAGGGCCTGGGCGCCCGGGTGACGGTGGCGGCGTGTGACGCGGCCGACCGTGAGGCTCTGGCGGCGGTGCTGGACGCGATTCCGAGCGAGTTCCCGCTGACCGGGGTGGTGCACACGGCGGGTGTGCTGGACGACGGTGTGGTGGACGCCCTGACGGTGGAGCGGGCGGCCGGGGTGTTGCGTCCGAAGGTGGACGCCACCCGGAATCTGCACGAACTGACCGCCGGGATGGACCTGTCGGCCTTCGTGCTCTTCTCCTCCGGCGCCGCCACACTGGGCGGCCCGGGGCAGGGCAGCTACGCGGCGGGCAACTCCTACCTCGACGCGCTGGCGTTGCAGCGCCGCGCGGACGGCCTTCCCGCGACGTCCATCGCCTGGGGCGCCTGGGCCGGCGGTGGCCTCGGCTCCGGCGAGGTCGGCGAGCGGATGGACCGTTCCGGCGTGGTCGGGATGGCGCCCGAGCTGGCGATCTCCGGACTGCAACAGGCGCTTGAACTGGACGAGACGTTCCTGGTCATCGCCGAGATCGACTGGGACCGCTTCCAGCCGGAGTTCGTCGGCTCACGTCCGAACGCGTTGTTCCGCGAGGTGCCCGAGCTGAACCGCCCCGCTGCCACCGCTGGCGCGGACGCGGGCGACGGCGACGACGCGATCTCCGCGCTGCGCCGGGAGATGGCGGAGCTGCCCCCCGCCGAGCAGCCCAAGCTCCTCCAGGAGCTGGTGCGCAACCAGGCCGCCGACGTCCTCGGCTACGACAACGCCGACGCCGTGGAGGCCGACCGTGCCTTCCGCGACCTCGGGTTCGACTCGCTGACCGCCGTCGAACTGCGCAACCGCCTCGGCGTGGTCACCGGCCTCCGGCTGCCGGTCACCTGTGTCTTCGACTACCCGACCGCCACCGTTCTGGCCCGGTACCTCCACACCGAGATGTTCGGCGAGCAGCCGGCCACCGGGGGCGCCACCGCCGCCGCGCCCAAGCGGCCGGGGGCGCTCGACAAGCCCGTCGCCACCGACGAGCCGATCGCCATCATCGGCATGAGCTGCCGGTTCCCCGGCGGGGTACGCACCCCCGAGGCGCTGTGGGACCTGCTGATGTCCGAGGGCGATGTGATCTCCGGGTTCCCCGAGGACCGCGACTGGGACATCGACAGCCTCTACGACCCGGACCCCGAGAAGGCCGGTACCAGCTATGTCCGGGCGGGCGGCTTCCTCGACGAGGTCGGCCACTTCGACCCGGCGTTCTTCGGGATCTCGCCGCGCGAGGCGATGGCGATCGACCCGCAGCAGCGGCTGCTGCTTGAGACGTCCTGGGAGGCGTTCGAGCGTGCCGGCATCGACCCCGTGGCGCTGCGCGGCAGCCAGACCGGAGTCTTCGTCGGCTCCAACTACCACGACTACGGTTCACGCATCTTGAGGGACGGCGAAGGAGTGGAGGGGTACCTCGGCCTCGGCAGCGCCCCCAGCGTCTCCTCCGGCCGTATCTCCTACACCTTCGGCTTCGAGGGCCCGGCCGTCACGGTGGACACCGCGTGTTCGTCGTCGCTGGTCGCCCTGCACCTGGCCTGCCAGTCGCTGCGCCAGGGGGAGTCCTCCGTGGCGCTGGCCGGCGGGGTGACGATCATGGCCACGCCGGGCACGTTCGTCGAGTTCAGCGCCCAGCGTGTGCTGTCGTTCGACGGCCGCTGCAAGGCGTTCGCGGCATCGGCCGACGGCACCGGCTGGTCCGAGGGCGTGGGCATGCTCCTCGTGGAGCGGCTGTCCGACGCCCAGCGCAACGGCCACCAGGTGCTGGCCGTCGTCCGGGGCTCGGCCATCAACCAGGACGGCGCGTCCAACGGCCTCACGGCCCCCAACGGCCCGTCGCAGCAGCGACTGATCGAGCAGACGCTGGCCGGCGCCCGGCTGGCCTCCGCCGATGTGGACGTGGTCGAGGCCCATGGCACCGGCACGCCCCTCGGCGACCCGATCGAGGCGCAGGCACTGCTGGCCACCTACGGCCAGGGCCGCCCCGAGGGCCGGCCGTTGCTGCTGGGCGCCGTCAAGTCGAACATCGGTCACACGCAGGCCGCGGCCGGTGTCGCGGGTGTCATCAAGATGGTGATGGCCATGCGCGAGGGCGTCCTGCCCAAGACCCTGCACGTGGACGAGGCGACACCGCACGTGGACTGGTCGGCGGGCGACGTCGAGCTGCTGACCGAGACGGTGCCCTGGCCGGAGACGGACCACCCGCGCCGGGCGGCGGTGTCCGCCTTCGGTGTGAGCGGCACCAACGCGCACACGATCATCGAGCAGGCGCCGGTCGCCGACGAGCCACAGGCGCCGCGGGCCACGGCCGCCCCGGGCACCACCGGGCTCCCGGTGCCGTGGGTCCTCTCCGGCAGGACCGACGCCGCCCTGCGGGGCCAGGCCGAGCGGCTGCGGGACCACCTCGCGACGCTCACCGAAGAGCTCATCCCCACGGTGGACGTCGGCTATTCCCTGGCCACGACCCGGTCGCTCTTCGACCAGCGGGCCGTCCTGGTGGGCGAGGACCGCACGGACCTGCTGCGTGGCCTCGACGCCCTCGCGAAGGGCGAGACCGCGCCCGGCGTCGTGCGGGGCACGGCGGGGGCGGCCGGCAAGACGGCGTTCCTGTTCTCGGGCCAGGGCGCGCAACGGCTCGGCATGGGACGGGAGTTGTACGAGGCGTTCCCGGTGTTCGCCGACGCGTGGGACGAGGTGTGCGCGCACCTGGACGTGCTGCTCGACCGTCCGCTGCGGGACGTGGTGTTCGCGGCGGAGGGCAGCGCGCAGGCCGAGCTGCTGGACCGGACGGCGTTCACGCAGCCCGCGCTGTTCGCCGTCGAGGTGGCGTTGTTCCGGCTCCTTGAGCACTGGGGTGTCCGGCCGGACGTGGTGATCGGGCACTCCATCGGTGAGATCGCCGCCGCGCACGTGGCCGGGGTGTTCTCCCTGGCGGACGCGTGCGCCCTGGTGGCCGCGCGTGGCCGGCTGATGCAGGCGCTGCCGGAGGGCGGCGCCATGGTCGCCATCGAGGCGTCCGAGGAGGAGGTCGCCGGAACGCTGGCCGGTCGTGAGACCGAGGTGAGCATCGCGGCCGTCAACGGTCCGACCGCCGTGGTCGTCGCGGGCGACGAGGCCGCCGTGCTGGAGATCGCCGGCCAGTGGTCGGAGCAGGGCCGCAAGACCCGCCGGCTGCGGGTCAGCCACGCCTTCCACTCCCCGCGCATGGACGCGATGCTCGGCGACTTCCGCGAGGTCGTCGAAGAGCTGGCCTTCGCCTCGCCGACCCTCGCGCTGGTCTCCAACGTGACGGGTCAGCCGGCCGGTGCGGACGAGGTGTGTGCGCCGGAGTACTGGGTGCGGCACGTGCGGGAGGCCGTGCGGTTCGCGGACGGGGTGCGGGCGCTGGAGAAACTGGGCGTGACCCGGTTCGTCGAGGTCGGCCCCGACGGTGTGCTCACCGCGATGGCGCGGGACTGCGTGGCGGACCACCCCGAGGGCGCCGCCGAGCCGGTCCTGGTGCCGGTGCTGCGCAGGGAGCGCCCCGAGGCGCGGGCGCTGACGACGGCGCTGGCCGAACTGCACGTGGGCGGCGTCGCGGTGGACTGGGGGCGGGTCTTCACCGGGCGCGACGCCCGCAGGGTCGAGCTGCCCACCTACGCCTTCCAGCGGGAGCGCTACTGGCTGGAGGCCCTGACGTCGTTCGCCAGTGATGTGACCGCCGTGGGGCTCGTCCCGCCGACGCACCCGCTGCTGGGCGCCGCCGTCGAACTGCCCGACGCGGACGGCTTCCTGTTCACCAGCCGCCTCTCGCCGCAGACCGACCAGTGGCTCGTCGACCACATGGTGCAGGACACGATCCTGCTGCCCGGCACCGCCTTCCTCGAACTGGCCCTGCACATCGCCGACCAGGTGGGATGCGACCGGGTCGAGGAGCTGACCCTCACGGCGCCGCTGGCACTGCCCGAGCGGGGCGCGGTCCACCTCCAACTGGCGGTGGGCGGACCGGACGAGAACGGCACGCGCTCGCTGAACGTGTACTCCCGGCCGGAGGACTCCACCATGGAGCAGCCGTGGACACAGCACGCCTCAGGACTGCTCGCGCGGAGCGGGGCGCAGGACGACACCGGCCCGGCCGACCTCGTCGTATGGCCCCCGGAGGGCGCCGAACGGATCGACATCGAGGACGTCTACGCCCGCATGGCCGCGGGCGGCTTCGCCTACGGCCCGGTCTTCCAGGGGCTGCGATCGGTGTGGATCCGTGGTGACGAGGTCTTCGCCGAGGTGCGTCTGCCCGAGGAGCACGCGTCGGACGCGGAGCGGTTCGGACTGCACCCGGCCCTGCTCGACGCGGCGGTCCAGGCCGTCATGTTCGTGCCGCAGGAGGAGGCGGGGCTGGCCAGGCTTCCGTTCTCCTGGACCGGCGTATCGCTGCGGGCCACGGGCGCCTCGGAACTGAGGGTGCGCCTCAACCCGCTCGGGCCCGACTCGATCGCCCTCGCGGTGGCCGACACCAGCGGCCGGGCCGTGGCCACCGTCGACTCCCTGGTGCTGCGGCTGGTGGCGGAGGGGCAGATCCAGTCGGCCGGCTCCGCGCCGGCCGGGCACGACTCGCTCTTCCGGTTGGACTGGACCCCCGTCCCCGTCGG
This sequence comes from Streptomyces sp. MGP-BFMKR1, assembly GCF_057766585.1. Taxonomy (NCBI): domain Bacteria; kingdom Bacillati; phylum Actinomycetota; class Actinomycetes; order Kitasatosporales; family Streptomycetaceae; genus Streptomyces; species Streptomyces sp. MGP-BFMKR1. Next base: position 1,529,509 of record NZ_CM173408.1, on the reverse strand, counting down.
CGCGCCGGCTCCGGCCTCCGAGGGGACGTGGGCCGTGCTGGGCACGGACGGCCTGGGGTTGCGCTCCGGTCTGGAGGGCGCGGGCGCCGACGTGGTGTCGTACGCGGATCTGGCCGCGCTGCGCGAGGCGGTCGACGCCGGGGCCACGCCGCCGGACGTCGTCATGGTGGCGGGCGCCGCGGAGGCGGCCGGCATCGACGACGGGGCGGATCTGGCGGGACGAGTACGTGGTGCCACCTACCGCGCGCTGGAGCTGGTGCGGTCGTGGGTCACCGACGAGCGGTTCGCCGACTCCTACCTGGTGTTCGTGACCCGTGGCGCGATGGGCGCCCGGTCCTCCGGTGAGGTGCGCACCCCGGCCGAGGCCGCCGTGTGGGGCCTGCTGCGCTCCGCGCAGACCGAGCACCCCGGGAAGTTCCTGCTGGTGGACCTGGACCCGGAGGACCACGGCGACGTGTCTCCGGCGCTACGGGCGGCGCTGACCGCCGAGGAGCCGCAGGTGGCCGTGCGGGACGGACGGGTGCTCGCCGCGCGTCTCGCCCGCGTGGTCCCGGCCGAGGAGCTGCCCGAACCGGGCACCTCGCCGTTCGACGGCCGTGGGACGGTGTTGATCACGGGTGGTACGGGTGGTCTGGGTGCGTTGTTGGCTCGTCATCTGGTGGTGGAGCACGGTGTGCGTTCTCTGGTGTTGACGAGTCGTCGTGGTGTGGAGGCGCCGGGCGCGGTGGAGTTGGTGGCGGAGTTGGTGGGGTTGGGTGCTCAGGCGCGGGTGGTGGCGTGTGATGTGGCTGATCGTGGCGCGGTGGAGGGTGTGTTGGCTGGGATCGGGTCTGAGTATCCGTTGTCGGCTGTGGTGCACGCGGCGGGTGTGCTGGACGACGGTGTGGTGGAGTCGTTGACGCCGGAGCGGGTGGATCGGGTGTTGCGTCCGAAGGTGGACGCGGCGTTGCACCTGCACGAGCTGACCCGCGACCTCGACCTCTCCGCGTTCGTGGTCTTCTCCTCGGCCTCCTCCAACTTCGGAGGCGGCGGCCAGGCCAACTACGCGGCGGCCAACGCCTTCCTGGACGCCCTGGCACACCAGCGGCGCGGCCTCGGGCTCCCCGCGGTATCCCTGGCCTGGGGCATGTGGGAGCAGCGCAGTGAGATGACCGGGGACCTCGGCGAGGCGGACCTCCAGCGCATCGCGCGAGCCGGACTGAACGCGCTCAGCTCGCGAGAGGGCCTCGCGCTGTTCGACGACGCGCTCAGGACCGACGAGACCGTGCTCGTGCCGACCCACGTGGACCTCGCCGCCCTGCGCGTCCAGGCCCACACCGGCGACGTCCCCGCGCTGCTGCGCGGCCTGGTGCGGGCCCCCCGGCGCCGGGCCACGGCGGCGGAGACCACGCACACCGGCACCGGGTCGCTGCGGGACCGCCTGGCTGGTCTCTCCGCGGCCGACCAACACCGGACGCTCCTGGACCTGGTGCGGGTGCAGGTGGCCACCGTCCTCGGCCATGGCTCGCCGGAAGCGGTGGAGCCCGACATGGCCTTCAAGGAGATGGGCTTCGACTCGCTGACCACGGTGGAACTGCGCAACCGGCTCAACGCGGAGACCGGTCTTCGACTGTCGGCGGTGCTGGTCTTCGACCACCCGACCCCCACGGCGCTGGTGGACCACCTGCGGGAGGAACTCCTGCCGGACGGAGGCACGGGCGAGCCCCTGGTCCTCGCCGAGCTCGACCGGCTGGAGCCCTTGCTCTCCCACGTGCTGGACGACGGCGAGGCGCGCACGAAGGTGGCCGGACGGCTGCGGGAGCTCCTGGAGAAGCTGGTCGAGGCTTCCGACGACTCCGGCTCCGCCGAGGTGGTCGAACGGATCGGATCGTCGTCCAACGACGAACTGTTCGCCTTCATCGACAACGAGCTCGGGCTGTCCTGAACCGGTGTCCAGCGCCCTCTGACCCCCTGACTTCACAGTTCAAAGAAAGCGACGGCACACAGTGAGCGAGACGAAGCTCCGCGACTACCTCAACAGGGTGACCACCGACCTGCACCGCACCCGGCAGCGCCTTCAGGAGGTGGAGGCGAAGCAGCGTGAGCCCATCGCGATCGTCGCGATGAGCTGCCGCTTCCCCGGCGGGATCAGCTCTCCCGAGGAGCTGTGGAAGATGGTCGCGGACGGTGCCGACGGACTCTCACCGTTCCCGACGGACCGTGGCTGGCACGAGGAGGTGTACAACCCGGACCCCGACAGCCAGGGCACGAGCTACGTGAACGAGGGCGGGTTCCTGCACGACGCCGCGCAGTTCGACCCCGTGTTCTTCGGCATCTCCCCGCGTGAGGCGCTGGCCATGGACCCCCAGCAGCGGCTGCTGCTTGAGGCGTCCTGGGAGGTCCTGGAGCGGGCCGGCATCGACCCGCTGTCCGTCAAGGGCACCACCGGCGGCGTGTTCATGGGCGCCGCCTTCCAGGGGTACGGCGCGGCCGGTCCGATCGAGGCCGAAGAGGTCGAGGGCCACCTGATGACGGGGCAGACGCCCGCCGTCACCTCCGGCCGGGTCTCCTACGTCCTCGGCCTCGAAGGGCCGGCGGTGACGGTGGACACGGCGTGTTCGTCGTCCCTGGTGACGCTGCACCTGGCCGCGCAGGCGCTGCGCCAGGGCGAGTGCGACTTCGCCCTAGCCGGCGGCATCACCGTGATGGCCGGCCCCGGAACGTTCACCGAGTTCAGCCGTCAGCGGGGGCTCGCCTCCGACGGCCGCTGCAAGCCCTTCGCGGCCGCGGCGGACGGCACCAACTGGTCCGAGGGCGTCGGCGTGCTGCTCGTGGAACGGCTGTCCGACGCCCGCCGCCTCGGCCACCCCGTGCTGGCGGTGGTGCGCGGCTCCGCGGTGAACCAGGACGGCGCCAGCAACGGCCTGACGGCCCCCAACGGCCCGTCGCAGCGCAGGGTGATCCGGCAGGCGCTCGACAGCGCGGGACTCACCCCGAACGACGTCGACGTGGTGGAGGCGCACGGTACGGGTACCACGCTGGGTGACCCGATCGAGGCACAGGCGCTGATCGCGTCCTACGGCCAGGACCGGCCGGCGGACCGGCCGCTGTGGCTGGGGTCCATCAAGTCGAACATCGGTCACGCGCAGGCGGCGGCGGGTGTCGCGGGGATCATCAAGATGGTGATGGCGATGCGGCACGGCGTCCTGCCGAAGACGCTGCACGTGGACGAGCCGACCCCGCACGTGGACTGGTCGGCGGGGGCCGTGGAACTGCTGACCGAGGCACGCCCCTGGCCGGAGACGGGCCGGCCCCGCCGGGCGGCGATCTCCTCCTTCGCGATCAGCGGCACCAACGCGCACACCGTCATCGAGCAGGCCCCCGAAGCCGAGGAACCGGGGCCGGCCGAACCGCGGGAGAGCCCGGAAGCCGAGGCACCCGTGACGGTCGTCGCCCCCGTCGTGCCGTGGCTCGTCTCCGGCAAGGGCGAGGCCGCGCTGCGGGCACAGGCCGAGCGGCTGCACGCCCGACTGACGGCCGAGGACGACGAACTCGCGGCGGCGTCGGTGGCGGACATCGGCTACTCCCTGGCCGTGTCCCGCTCTGCGTTCGAGCACCGCGCGGCGGTGATCGGCGACGACCGCGAGAGCCTTCTGCGGGGCCTGCTGGCCGTGGCTCAGGGCGAGGCGACCCCGGGCGTGGTCAGGGGGCAGGCCGCGAAGGGACGCAGGACCGCCTTCGTGTTCCCGGGTCAGGGCGCCCAGTGGGCGGGTATGGCGGTGGGGCTGCTGGACTCCTCGCCGGTGTTCGCGGATGCGGTGGGTGAGTGTGAGGCGGCCCTGTCGGCGTATGTGGACTGGTCGCTGACGGACGTGCTGCGTGGCGCCGAGGGTGCTCCCGGTTATGACCGGGTGGATGTGGTGCAGCCGGTGTTGTTCGCGGTGATGGTGTCGCTGGCGAAGTTGTGGCGTTCGGTGGGGGTCGAGCCGGATGCGGTGATGGGTCACAGCCAGGGTGAGATCGCGGCGGCCTGTGTGGCCGGTGCGTTGTCGCTTGAGGACGCCGCGAAGGTGGTGGCGTTGCGGTCGCGGGCCATCGCGGGTGGTCTGGCGGGTCGCGGTGGCATGGTGTCGGTGGGGTTGCCGGTCGAGCAGGTCAAGGAGCGCATCGGCGCCTGGGATGGCGCTATATCGGTCGCCGCGGTCAACGGCCCGGGCTCGGTCGTCGTCTCCGGTGATCCGGGTGCGCTGGACGAGATGGTGGCCCAGCTTGAGGGTGAGGAGGTGCGGGTTCGCCGGGTGCCGGTGGACTACGCCTCGCACTCCGCCCACGTGGAGTCGATCCGCGAGGAGTTGCTGAAGGCCCTGGTCGACATCGAGCCGCGCACCTCGCAGGTGCCGTTCTACTCGACCGTCTCCGGTGAAGTGGTGGACACCGCCGGTCTGGACGCCGAGTACTGGTACCGCAACCTGCGGCAGACCGTGGAGCTGGAGGCCACCACCCGCACCCTGCTGAAGGACGGCCTCACGGTGCTCGTCGAGGTGAGCCCGCACCCCGTGCTCACCCTTCCCGTGCAGCAGACGGTGGAGGCCGCCGAGGCGCGGGCGGTGGTCGTGGGCACGCTACGGCGCGACGAGGGCGGGGCCGAGCGGTTCCTGACCTCCGCCGCCGAGCTGCACGCCAGCGGGGTCGTCGTCGACTGGGGGAAGGTGTTCCAGGGGCGTGGCGCCCGTCGGGTGGAGCTGCCGACCTACGCCTTCCAGCGCCAGCGCTACTGGCTCGACGCGACCGCGGCCGTCGGCGACGCGGGCTCGGTGGGCCTCGGATCGGTGTGGCACCCCCTGCTGGGCGCCGTGGTCTCGCTGGCCGGTGGCGGCGGGGTGCTGCTCAGCGGGCGGTTGTCGATCGCCACACACGCCTGGCTCGCCGACCACTCGGTGGAAGGCGTGGCGCTGGTGCCCGGTACGGCCTTCATGGAGATGGCCGTACAGGCGGGGGATCAGGTGGGGTGCGCCCGGGTCGAGGAGTTGGTGATCGAGGCGCCCCTGGTGATGCCCGAGCGCGGCGGGGTGCAGATCCAGGTCGAGGTGGGGGACGTCGACGCCGCGGGCCACCGCGAGGTGAGCGTCTACTCGCGGATCGAGTCCGACGAGGACCGGGCCGACCTCGGGAATCCCTGGGTACGGCACGCACGCGGTGTGCTCACCCCGCCTGGCCCGGCGGCCTCCTTCGACTTCAGGAAGTGGCCGCCCTCCGGGTCCAAGCCCGTCGACATCTCCGGCGGGTACGAGCACGCCGCCGAGCACGGGCTGCGCTACGGCCCCGCGTTCCAGGGGCTGCGGCGCGCCTGGCGGCGCGGCGACGCGGTGTTCGCCGACGTGGAACTGCCCGAGGAGCAGCTCGGCACCGCGAAGTACTTCGGCCTGCACCCGGCCCTGTTCGACGCGGCCCTCCACGCGATCGGCGTGAGCAAGGCGATGCGCGGCGGCGACGACGCGCCGAGCGCGGGCACTCTGCTGCCGTTCTCCTGGCGGGGCTTCTCCCTCGAAGCCGTCGGCGCGGGAGCCCTCCGGGTCCGGATGGTCCCGGACGGGCGGAAGGCGGTGTCCCTGGCGATAGCCGACACGTCGGGCCGCCCGGTGGCCTCGGTCGACTCCCTCGTCCTGCGGCCGATCCAGGCCCAGGCGTTGCGGAACGCGGGCCGGAGAGACGGTGACGCGCTGTTCCGCGTGGAGTGGACGGCGGACGCGGTCAAGCCCACCGAGAGCGTGGCGCCGGGCTGGGCGGCGGTGCTGGGCGACGACCTCCTCGGCGTGGGCGCCGCGCTGGAGATGTCGGGCGTCACCGTCGATGTGTACACGGACCCGGTGGCGCTCGGCGACGCCGTGTCGTCGGGCACGCTCATGCCCGGCATGGTGGTGCTGCCGGTGGTCCCGGGCGGCGCGGCCGTGGTGGACGAGGTGCACACGCGGGTCGCCGAGGCGCTGGAGACCGTCCAGTCGTGGCTGGCGGACGAGCGGTTCGCGGCGACCCGGCTGGTGCTGGTGACGCGCGGCGCCGTGGACACCGGTGACGGTGTGACGGATCTGGCGGGCGCGGCCGTATGGGGACTGGTGCGCTCGGCGCAGTCGGAGAACCCGGGCCGGGTGGTGCTGGTCGACACCGACGACGTCGAGAAGTCGGCGGGGCTTCTCGCGGGTGTGGCGGCCTCCGGCGAGGCGCAGGTGGTGGTGCGCTCCGGTGAGGTCCGCGTGCCGCGCCTGGCTCGGGCGCTGCCCTCGGGCGACGCTCCCGAGTCGGCGACGTTCGGCTCCGGCGCGGTGCTGGTGACCGGCGGCACGGGTGTGCTGGGCGGCCTGGTGGCCCGGCATCTGGTGACCCGGCACGGCGTCGGGAGGCTGGTGCTGCTGTCCCGCCGTGGGGCGGAGGCGGACGGCGCGGCCGAGTTGCGGGCCGAACTGGAGGCCGCGGGCGCCGAGGTGATGATCGCGGCGTGTGACGTCTCGGACCGTGCGGCGCTCGCCGCGGTGTTGGAGGGGCTGCCCGAGGAGTTCGCGCTGAGCGCCGTGGTGCACGCGACCGGGGTGCTGGACGACGGGCTGTTCGCGTCCATGACGCGCGAGCGGGTCGAGCCGGTGCTGCGGGCGAAGGTGGACGCCGCGTGGAACCTGCACGAGCTGACCTCGGGCATGGACCTGTCGGCCTTCGTGCTCTTCTCGTCGGCCGCCGGTGTGTTCGGCTCGGCCGGACAGAGCAACTACGCCGCGGCCAACGTGTTCCTGGACGGCCTCGCGTCATGGCGACGGGCTCAGGGGCTGCCGGGTGTCTCGCTGGCGTGGGGCCTGTGGGAGCAGGCCAGCGGCATGACCGGCCACCTCGGACAGGGGGACCTGCGCCGGGTGTCGCGTTCGGGTCTGGTGCCGCTCTCCTCCACGGAGGGCCTGGAGCTGTTCGACGAGGGCGTCACCTCCGGCCAGGCCGTGGTGATCCCCACCCGGCTGGACCTGGGCGCGCTGCGCGCCCAGGGCGCCGCGATGCCCGCCGTGTTCCGCGCCATCGTCCCGGAGCCCACGATCCGGCGTACGGCCCGGGCGGTCGAGTCCGAGGCCGGCGACCAGTCCACCCAGTTGCGCCAGCGACTGGCCGGGCTGTCGGAGGCCGAGACCGAGGAGGCGCTGCTCGAACTGGTGCGTACGCTCGCCGCCGCGGTGCTCGGGTACACGTCACCCGACGAGGTCGACACCAGCCACGAGTTCATGGAGATGGGCTTCAACTCCCTCACGGCGGTGGAGTTCCGGAACCAGCTCGCCGCGGTCACCGGCCTCCGGCTGGACACCACGGTGGTCTTCGACCACCCGCGCCCCCTGGAGCTGGTGTCCTACCTGCGGCCCCGGCTCGCGGCCGGGATCGCGTCCGCTCCCGCCGACCGTCAGACCCAGCCGTCATCGGCTGCCCAGGCCGACACGCCGACGCCCGCGACCGCGCCCGCGGCGTCGCAGGCGGACGCGCCCGACACCCTCGGCTCCCTGTTCCGGGAGGCGGCGGCGCAGGGCAAGACCAAGGTCGGCATGGATCTGCTGGTGAACGCCGCGCGGCTGCGTCCCACCTTCGAGGACCCGGCCGACTTCGAGGGGACCATCAGGCCCGTACGGCTCTCCCGGGGTGCCGAGCGCCCCCGGCTGATGTGCTGCTCCTCCTACATGGCGCTGGGCGGCGTCCACCAGTACGCGCAGCTCGCCGCCCCGTTCCGGGGCAGCCGGGACGTCGCGGCCCTGCCCGCCGTGGGGTTCGTCCAGGGCGAGAGCCTTCCGGCCACCCCGGAGGCGCTGTTCCGCCTCCAGGCACGGATCGTCTCGGAGTACGCCGACGGCGCCCCGGTCGTCCTGGTCGGTTCGTCGGCCGGCGGAATGGTCGCCCACTCGGTGGCCGCCGCTCTGGAGAGCCAGGGCACACCGCCCGCGGGAGTCGTCCTGCTGGACACCTACCTTCCGGACAGCGCGAGCATCGGCCAGTTCGAGAACGCCATGCTCGACGAGATGTACGAGCGGGACGCCCTCGTCTCCATGGAAGGCGTCCGGATGTCGGCCATGGGGTGGTACCTGCATCTGTTCGAGGGATGGAAGCCGCCGGAGAGCGCGGTTCCCAGCCTCCTCGTCCGGGCGGCGGAACCGATGGGCGAGGTGGACGCGGACGCGGCGGGCTGGCAGTCGGACTGGCCGGCCGACTCCGTGGTCGACGTGCCCGGAACCCACTTCACGATGATGGAGAAGCAGGCGGGCACCACCGCACAGGCCATCGAGGACTGGGTGGCCAACCTCTAGCGCATCACGCGCCCGCCCGCGCCGACGGCCCGCGGGCGGGCGCCCCACGCCGCGGCCGAGGCCGGCCCGGCCCACAGCTTTGACGCAGGGTTTTACCCAAGGCAGGAGTTAGGTGAGCACCATGTTGAACGGGTCCAGTGACTCGGGAGATTCCATCGCGCAGGCTGGACCGGACCGCGACGAGAGCCCTGAACCGCCCTCACTCGGTCCGGACTTCCACGACCTGCCGGACCACGAACAGCGCAGGGTCCTGTTCGACCTGGTACGCGCACACGTCGCCGCGGCGCTGCGGTCCGACTCACCGCGCACGCTCGACGCGGAGAGCTCGTTCCTCGACCTGGGACTGGACTCGCTCGCGGCGGTCAACCTGCACCGAGGACTGGTCGCCGCCACCGGGCTCACCCTGGAGGTGTCACTCGCCTTCGAGTACCCGACACCCAGTCAGCTCGTGGACCACCTCCACCGGAAGCTCTTCCCCGTGGCCACGGACGACGCCGCTCCCGCGCGTGCCGTCGTGGGCTCGGACGACCCCATCGCGATCGTCGGGATGAGCTGCCGTTTCCCCGGCGGTGTCAACAGCCCCGAGGACCTGTGGAAGGTCGTCTCCGAGGGCGTGGACGCCATCACGCCGTTCCCCACCGACCGCGGCTGGGACCTGGAGGCGCTCTACAGCCCGGACCCGGACCGCCCCGGCACCAGCTACGCGACCGAGGGCGGGTTCATCCACGACGCGGCCGAGTTCGACGCGGAGTTCTTCGGCATATCGCCGCGTGAGGCGCTCGCCATGGACCCGCAGCAGCGGCTGCTGCTCGAGACGAGCTGGGAGGTCTTCGAGCGGGCCGGAATCGACGTGACCAAGCTGCGGGGGAGCCGCACCGCGGTCTTCACCGGCGCGGAGCACCACGACTACGGGCCCCACCTGCAGAGCACCAAGAGCGGCCTCGAGGGCTACGCGCTGACCGGCATCGCGGGCAGCGTCGCCTCCGGGCGCATCTCCTACACCTTCGGCTTCGAGGGCCCGGCGTGGACCGTGGACACCGCGTGCTCCTCGTCGCTGGTCTCCGTGCACCAGGCGGCGCAGTCGCTGCGCCAGGGCGAATGCGACCTGGCGCTCGCCACCGGCGTCGCCACCATGCCCACCCCGGGTGACTTCATCCTCTTCAGCCGCCAGCGCGGGCTCTCCTCCAACGGGCGCTGCAAGGCGTTCGGCGCCGAGGCCGACGGCACGTCCTGGGCCGAGGGCGTCGGCGTCCTCCTGGTGGAGCGGCTCTCGGACGCTCGGCGCAACGGCCACGAGGTGCTGGCGATCGTGCGTGGCTCCGCCGTCAACCAGGACGGCGCCAGCAACGGTCTGACGGCCCCCAACGGGCGCTCCCAGCAGCGCGTCATCCGGCAGGCGCTGGCCAACGCCGAGCTGACCGCGGACCAGATCGACGTGATCGAGGCGCACGGCACCGGAACCTCGCTCGGTGACCCGATCGAGGCGCAGGCGCTGATCGCCACGTACGGCGAGAGCCGCCCGGAGGGGCAGCCCGTGTGGCTGGGCTCCCTCAAGTCGAACATCGGCCACACCCAGGCGGCGGCCGGTGTGGGTGCCGTCATCAAGATGGTGATGGCCATGCGCCACGGCATCCTGCCCAGGACGCTGCACGTGGAGGTGCCGACGCCGCACGTGGACTGGGCGTCGGGCGGTGTGGCGCTGCTCGCCGAGCAGCGCGCCTGGCCGGAGACCGGGCGGCCGTTCCGGGCCGGTATCTCCTCGTTCGGCATGAGCGGCACCAACGCGCACGCCATCATCGAACAGGCCCCGCCGCCGGAGCCGGCCCCCGCCACGGACGCCGACACGGACGCCGACGCCGACACGGACGCGGCTTCCCAGCCCGTGTCCTGGCTGGTGTCCGCCAGGGGCGAGGAGGCGCTGCGGGCGCAGGCCGCGCGGCTGCGCGAGCACGTGGTGCGCCACCCCGACGCGCGGCCGGTCGACGTCGGATGGTCGTCCGCCGTGACACGAGCCGCGCTCGAACACCGTGGCGTGGTGGTGGCGTCCGACCGTGAGGGGCTGCTGCGCGGCCTCGCGGCGCTCGCCGAGGAGACCGACGCGCCGGGCCTGGTGCGGGGCAGGTCCACGGCGCAGCGGGTGGCGTTCCTGTTCACCGGCCAGGGCGCCCAGCGACTGGGCATGGGCCGTGAACTCTACGAGACCTACCCGCTCTTCGCCGACGTGTTCGACGAGGCGTGCGACTACCTGGACGTGCGCCTCGGGGCCTCCGTGCTCGACGTGGTCTTCGGCCCCGATGACGACGCCGCCGCGACCGCTGACGAGCTCAACCAGACGATGTTCACCCAGGCCGGGCTGTTCGCCTTCGAGGTGGCCCTGTTCCGCCTGTTGGAGTCCTGGGGTGTGCGCCCCGACTTCCTGATGGGGCACTCGGTGGGCGAGATCGCCGCGGCCCACGTCGCCGGGGTGCTGTCCCTGGAGGACGCGTGCGCCCTGGTGGCGGCCCGCGGACGGCTGATGCAGGAACTGCCCGAGGGCGGCGCCATGGTGGCCGTCCAGGCATCGGAGCATGAGGTGGCCGAGAGCCTGAAGGGCCGCGAGGACCAGGTGTCGCTGGCGGCGCTCAACGGCCCCACCTCGGTGGTGCTCTCCGGCGACGAGGACGCGGTGCTCGACGTCGCCGGCCACTGGGAGGCCCAGGGCCGCAAGACCAAGCGGCTGCGGGTCAGCCACGCGTTCCACTCCCCCCGGATGGACGCCATGCTGGCGGAGTTCGGCCAGATCGCCGCCTGCCTGCCGTACGCGGCCCCGGCCATCCCGGTCATCTCCAACGTCACCGGCGATGTCGCGGGCGCCGAACTGGCCACCCCGGAGTACTGGGTGCGCCATGTGCGGGAAGCGGTCCGCTTCGACGACGGTATGCGTCGCCTCGCCGACCTGGGCGTGACGACGTGCGTGGAGCTGGGCCCCGACGCCGTGCTGACCGCGATGGGCCAGGACTGCCTGGACGCCGTCGACGCCGACGTGGCCTTCGTGCCCCTCGCCCGCTCCGGGCGGGCCGAGGCCCAGACGCTGGCGGAGGCGGTCGCCACCCTGTACGCCAACGGCGTCGGCGTGGACTGGGACGCGGTGTACTCCGGGCGCGGTGCGCGCCGCGTCGCCCTGCCCACCTACGCCTTCCAGCACAAGCGGTACTGGCTTGAGGCGGGCGGCGCCGTGACCGGCGACGCCCGGAGCGTCGGCCTCGGCAGGGTGGACCACCCGCTGCTCGGCGGCCTCACCGAACTGGCCGAGGGCGACCGTACGGTGCTGACCGGACGCCTGTCGTTGCAGACCCACCCGTGGCTCGCCGACCACGCCGTGGCCGGCGGAGTGCTCTTCCCCGGCACCGGATTCGTGGAGCTCGGCCTGCTCGCGGGCGTCGAGACCGGGGCGGGACGGCTCGGCGAACTCACCCTGGAGACCCCGCTCCTCCTGCCGGAGCAGGGCGGCGTCCGCGTCCAGCTCGTGGTCGGCCCCGCCGACGAGTCCGGCTCACGGCCGCTGGGCGTGTACTCGCGCTCCGACAGCGACGAGCCGGGGGAGGAGTGGGTGCGGCACGCCCAGGGCGTCCTGGAGACGGACAGCGGCGCCGCGGTCACCGACAGCCTGCTCCAGTGGCCCGTACCGGGCGCCGAGCAGGTGCCGATGGAGGGCTTCTACGAGGGCCTGGCCCAGGCCGGCTACGGGTACGGACCGGTCTTCCAGGGCCTGGAGGCGGTCTGGCGGCTGGACGGCGACGTCTACGCCGAGGTGGCGCTGCCGGACTCGGCCGCCCAGGAAGCCGGACGGTTCGGCCTGCACCCCGCCCTGCTCGACGCCGCTCTGCACGCCATGGAGATGGGCGACTTCGGCGGCGAGAGCGGACGCGTGACCCTGCCGTTCTCCTTCACCGGGGTGAGCCTGCACGCGGTGGGCGCCGGACGGGTGCGGGTGCGGCTGCGCCCGCGGGGCAAGGACACGGTCGAGCTGCTGGTGACCGACGCCACGGGCGCGCTCGTCGCCTTCGTGGAGTCGCTGGTGGTGCGGGAGGTGGCGGCGGAGCGGTTCGCGTCCGGGCCGCGCTCCACCGGCGGCGACGGAACGCTCTTCCGGGCCAACTGGGACGTGCTCGCCGCCGCCCGTGGCGGCGACCGGACCGAGGCCGGTGTGTCCACGGCCGTGGTCGGCGCCGACCGGGCGCGGGTGGCCGAACTGCTCGCCGCCTCCGGTGTCGAGCACGCCGAGTACACCGGAGTGGACGCGCTCGTCACCGCCCTCGACGAGGGTACCGAGATGCCCGACGTGGTCTGGGCCTGGTGCGGCGCGGACCCGGACGCCGACGATCTCGCCGACGCCGCCCGGAAGGCCACCCACCGGGCGCTGGCCCTGGTGCAGTCCTGGCTCGCCGATGACCGGTTCGACGGTTCCCGACTGGTCGTGGTGACCCGGGACGCTGTCGCCGCCGGACCCGGCGACGGCGTCGCCGGACTGTCCAACGCCGCCGTGTGGGGACTGGTGCGCTCGGCGGCCACCGAGAACCCGGGCCGGTTCCTGCTGGTGGACCTCGACCGCCACGCCGAGTCGGTCACCGCGACCGCCGGTGTGGTGACCACGGCGCTGGCGGCGGGCGAGCACGAGGTGGCGGTCCGCACCGGCCAGGGGCTGGTCCCCCGGCTCGCCAGGAACGCCTCCGGGCGGGTGCTCGAAGCCCCCGCCGGCACCTCGGCGTGGAAGCTCGGCACCACGGGCGGCGGCACCCTGGACAACCTCGCGCTGCTGCCCGACCCCGCGGCCGAGGCGCCGCTGGCCCCCGGATACGTCCGGATCGCGGTGCGCGCCGCCGGTCTGAACTTCCGTGACGCGCTGATCGCCATCGGCATGTACCCCGAGGACGACGCCACCATGGGCGGCGAGGGCGCCGGTGTGGTCCTGGAGGTCGGCCCGGGCGTGACCGACCTGGCCCCCGGAGACCGGGTCATGGGCATGATCAACGCCTCGTTCGGGCCCGTCGCGATCGCCGACCGGCGGCAGCTCGTCCGCATGCCGCGCGGCTGGACGTTCGCGCAGGGCGCCTCCGTGCCGGTGGTCTTCCTGACCGCCTACATCGGCCTGGTGGAACTCGGCAAGCTGCGGGCGGGCGAGACCATCCTGGTGCACACCGCCACCGGCGGTGTGGGCATGGCGGCCGTGCAGCTCGCACGCCACCTCGGCGCCGAGGTGTACGCCACGGCCAGCCCCGGCAAGTGGGACACCCTGCGGGCGATGGGGTTCGACGAGAAGCACATCTCCTCCTCCCGTGACCTGGACTTCGAGCCGCGCTTCATGGAGGCGACCGGCGGCCGGGGCATGGACATGGTGCTGGACTCGCTCGCCCGCGAGTTCGTCGACGCCTCCCTGCGGCTGATGCCCAGGGGCGGGCGGTTCCTGGAGATGGGCAAGATCGACGTGCGCGACCCCGAGGTCGTCGCCCAGGACCACCCCGGGGTGGAGTACACGGCGTACGACCTGGTCGCGGCCGACTACGACTGGGTCCAGCGGATGCTGGTCGAGTTGGTCGAGCTCTTCGACAGCGGTGCGCTGCACCCCATCCCGGTGACGGCGTGGGACGTGCGGAGGGCCCCGGACGCGGTGCGGTACATCAGCCAGGCCCGGCACATCGGCAAGAACGTGTTCACCATGCCCCGAACCCTCGACCCCGAGGGCACGGCACTGGTGACCGGCGGCACCGGCGGCCTGGGCCGCGAGGTGGCACGCCATCTGGTGGCCGAGCGCGGGGTGCGCAACCTGGTGCTGGTCTCCCGGCGCGGGCCGGACGCGGAGGGCGCCGCCGACCTCGCGGCCGAACTGACCGAGGCGGGCGCGTCGGTGACACTGGCGGCCTGTGACGTGGCCGACCGCGCCTCGCTGGAGCGGGTGCTGTCCGACATACCCGCCGACCACCCGCTGACCGCGGTCGTGCACGCGGCGGGCGTACTCGACGACGGTGTCATCGACACCCTGTCGCCGAAGCGGATCGACGCGGTCTTCGAGCCGAAGGTCGACGCGGCGTGGAACCTGCACGAGCTGACCCGGGAGACGGACCTGGCGGAGTTCGTGATGTTCTCCTCCGTCGCCGGTGTGTTCGGCAGCCCGGGACAGGGCAACTACGCCGCCGCCAACTCGTTCCTGGACGCGCTCGCCGCACACCGGCGCGGCCTCGGCCTCCCGGCGGTCTCACTGGCCTGGGGCCCGTGGGAGCAGGCCGGCGGCATGACCGGCACCCTCAGCCAGGCGGACATGGTGCGCATGGCGCGCGAGGGCATGGCGCCCCTGTCCATGGCGGGCGGTCTGCGGCTGCTGGACGCCGGCGCCAGGAGCGAGGACGCCCTGCTCGTGCCGATGCGACTGGAGACCTCCGCGCTCAGCGGCGGCCAGGCCGACATCCCCACGCTGCTGCGCGGTGTGGTCCGGGCGCGGAGCAAGGCGGCGGCCGGCGGGAAGGCGACCGCCCCCGAATCGGCCAAGGTACGGCTGGCCGGCCTGAGCGGAGCCGAACTGGAGCGGGCGCTGCTCGACCTGGTGCGCGGCAGCGCGGCGATGGTGCTGGGGCACAGCGGCGCCCAGTCCATCGAGCCCGACCGCTCCTTCCAGAACCTCGGCTTCGACTCGCTGGCCGGCGTGGAGTTCCGTAACCGGCTGAACTCGGCCACCGGGCTCCGCCTCCCCTCCACGCTGATCTTCGACAACCCCACGCCCGCGGCGCTCGCCGAGTACCTGCGCGGCCGGGTGGCGACGGACGGCCCGGCCGAGCCGGACGTCGACCCGGAAGAGGCCAGGATCCGTGCCCTTCTGACGTCGATCCCGCTGGAGCGGCTGCGCCGCGCGGGCCTGCTCGACACGCTCACCGAGCTGGCGAGCGGCAAGGACCAGGTCGAGAAGGACACCGAGGAGAAGGAGACGAACTCCATCGACGCGATGGACGACGACGACCTGATCGACATGATGCTCGGCGACCTCGACACCTGACGACCCGCGAGTCCCCCCGGAGACCTCCGGGGGGACTCGCGGTACCGGCCCACGGCTCGCGGAGGTCGCCGTCGTGGGGCCCACCCCAGGACTTTCAAGAAGAAAGGCTCAGTGAAACCCGATGACCGCAAAGGTCTTTGCGACGGAAGCGGTGCATTCGCTTCCCGAGTTCGAGCAGAGGGCCCTGACCATCGCCGAAGCGCTCCGCGAGCGCGGGGTCGGTGACGGCACCCGGGTCATGCTCAAGGCCGGCAACTCCGCCGGCTTCGTCGGGGTCCTCCTCGCTCTGATGCACACCGGCGCGTCGATCGTCATGGTCGACCACCAGGAACGACCGGACGCCACCCAGCGCATCTGCGACCTGGCCGGGGTCAAGGTCTGCGTGGTCGACGACGACACGCCGATGCCCGCGAACAGCCCGGCCCGGGTCACCGTCTACGAACTGCTCGCGGCGTCCATGGAGTACACCCCCGCCGAGCCGCGGCTGTCCCTCGACGCCTGGTGCGAGCTGCCCGACGGCCTGATCATGTGGTCTTCCGGCTCCACCGGGGAGCCCAAGGGCGTCGTCAAGACCGGGGCGAAGTTCCTGAAGAACCTGGAGCGCAACGCCCAGCAGGTGGGCCACCGCCCCGATGACGTCCTGCTGCCGCTGCTGCCCTTCTCCCACCAGTACGGGCTGTCCATGGTGCTCATCGCCTGGCTGGTCAAGTGCTCGCTGGTCATCGCGCCCTACCGGCGGCTGGACCGGGCGATGATCATGGCGGGCACCTGCGGGGCCACGGTGGTCGACGCCACCCCGGCCAGCTACCGCAGCATGCTCAACATGATCGGCCGCAAGCCCGCCCTGGCGGACGAGCTGTCCGGTGTCCGGATGTTCTGCAGCGGGGCGGCCCCGCTGGACCCGGGCCTGGTCGCCGACTACGTCAGCCGGTTCGGACTGCCCCTGCTGGACAGCTACGGCAGCACCGAGGCCGGGAACGTGGCCTTCGCGACCGATGACAACGCGGTCGCCTGCGGGCGGGCCGTCGAGGGCCTGAAGCTGCGGATCGTCGACGACGAGGGCGCCGTCCTGGCCTCCGGCGAGGTCGGGGAGATCCAGGTCCACTCGCCCGACCTGATGGAGGGCTACCTGGCGGAGGACGGCACGGTCACCCCCGTCGACCCCGCCAGGACCGACTGGTACCCCACCGGCGACTTCGGCTATCTGGACGGCGGGGACAACCTCTTCGTCCTCGGCCGGAAGTCCGCGGCGCACCGCAACGGCCACACGCTCTACCCCGACATCATCGAGCACAAGCTGGCCGCGGCCGGCTGCCTGGTCAAGGTCGTCCCGATCCCCGACGAACAGCGCGGCTGCCAGCTCTTCTTCTTCGTGGAGGACGAGCAGCAGCGCGAGCCGCGGCACTGGCGGGAGCCGATCACCTCCGTGCTGCCCGACGTCGAGCACCCCAACCGCATACACGTCCTGGAGCGATTCCCCCTGAACCGCAACGGCAAGCCCGACAAACGACAGCTCGAGCAGCTCGCTCTCGACCTGGCGCCGCGAGCGAAGGCATGACCGAGCAGCGGGCCACCGAGCCGCAGGCCACAGAGGCGCAGACCATAAAGCCGCAGGCCACCGAGCCGCAGGCCACCGAGCCGCAGGCTACCGAGGCGCGGACATCCGATCCGGAGACCAGCCGTACGGCGATGGTCTTCCCCGGGATGGGGCCCTTCCGCTTCACCGACGTGGGCGAGTTCCTGCTGACCAACCCCCACGCCCGGCGCCGGCTCGCCATCGCCGACGAGGTGGTGGGGTACTCCGTGTTCGACCGGTACCGCCAGTCGGACGCCGACGAGGAGGAGCAGTACAGCGCGCACACCCAGATCGCCTTCCTCACGGTCTGTCTCGCCCTCGCCGACTGGGCGGAGGAGACGCTGGGAGAGCGGCCCGAGCTGTGCGCCGGGCCGAGCTTCGGCCAGCGGGCCGCGGTGACCTACGCGGGGTCCCTGCCGTTCGAGGAGACCGTGCGACTCACCGCCGAGCTGGCGCGCTGCGAGGAGGAGTACTTCCGGCAGGAGCACCGTGACGCGGTCACGCACTGCGTGATCCACACCCCCGAGGAGCGGCTCCGGGAGGCGCTGGCCGAACTGGACGCCGAGGGGGAGTGGCACGACGTCTCCGGCTACATCGACCAGGGCTTCTACCTCGTGTCCCTGCGCGAGCCCGTGCTCGACCGGTTCAAGAAGCGCATCGGCGAGCTGGGCGGATACAACATGTACACCATGTGGCCGCCCGTGCACGCCCCGGCGTTCGGCGCGCTGCGCCGCAAGGCGGAGGAGGAGGTCCTGGCCACCTTCGAGGTGGCCGACCCCAAGCTGCCGATCGTCGCCGACCAGAACGGCGAGCTGCTGACCGGCGCGGACGGTGTACGCACCATGCTGCTCGACACCTTCGACCACCCGATCCGCTGGCCGGACATGGTGGAGACGATGCGGGAGCAAGGCATCACCAGGGTCTGCGTCGCGGGCCCGGACAACCTCTTCGGCCGGGTGAACCGCACCGTGGACAACTTCGAGGTCGTGGCCATCGACGCCCGCAAGGCGATGCGCCCGCGGGTCCGGCAGCGGAGCGCCCGCCGGGTGAGGCGGTGATCGTGGGCGCTGCTCCCAGGCAGCGCCCACCATGCCGCTGAGCGTCGCGGACGTCGCCGCTGGACGTCGTCCCGCGGGGTACCCGCCTCCCACCTGGTGCCACTCACGTGTGCGCGTCCAGGACGGGCAGGCGGGCCATGGCGCTGGCCCCGACTGGTCGGTGCCGGACGGCCGTGACCAGCAATTCCCTAGAGTCCTCCGTCCTCGCTGGTCTGTGCCCCGCGTGCCGTGCTGGGCTATGGATCGCACACCCACCACAGGGAGAAGCCATGTGTGATGCGCGAGGTTCGGGTCTGCTACCACGGGGAAGGGCCGGTCGGCCCGACGCGGGCCCCGGCGTGGCGAGGGGATAGGCCCGACATGCTCCTCACCACCCCCTACGAGAACGGCCCGACGAGCCCTCCCATCACCATGCTCGCCCCCGACTTCCCCTTCGCCTACGACGACTGGCTGAGCCACCCGGCGGGCCTGGGCAGCGTCCCGGCCGACGCTGTGGGAACCGAGGTCGCGATCGTCGGCGGCGGGATGGCCGGGCTGGTCGCCGCGTACGAACTGATGCGGATGGGACTGCGTCCGGTCCTCCACGAGGCGGAACGCCTGGGCGGCCGGATGCGCTCCGTCGGCTTCGACGGGTTCCCGGACGAGGTGGCCGAGTTGGGGGCCATGCGGTTCCCGCTCTCGGCCACCGCGCTGTTCCACTACGTCCGCACGCTGGGCCTGCGCACCACGCCGTTCCCCAACCCGCTCAGCCCCTGCACCCCCATGACGGTGCTCGACATCGGCGGCGCCAGCCACTGGGCCCGGACCGAGGCGGATCTGCCGCCCGTCTACCAGGAGGTCGCTGACGCCTGGGACAAGACGTTGCGCGAGCGGGCCGACATCTGGGTCATGCAGGAGGCGATACGCACCCGGGACACGGCCACGATCAAGGCGATGTGGAACCGCCTCGTGCCGCTGCTGGACGACCAGTCCTTCTACGGCTTCCTCAGCTCCACGCCCGCCTTCGCCTCCTTCCGGCTCCGTGAGCTCTTCGGGCAGGTCGGCTTCGGCACCGGCGGCTGGGACACCGACTTCCCCAACTCGATGCTGGAGATCCTCCGCGTCATCTACACCGAGGCCGACGTCGACCAGCAGATCATCGAGGGCGGCTGCGAACAGGTACCGCTGGGCCTGTGGCGGCACGCTCCCGAGGGCCTCGCGCACTGGCCGGCCGGTACGTCGCTCGCAGCGCTCCACGAAGACCGGCCCCGGCCCGCCGTCACCGCGCTGCGCCGCGCGGGGGACCGTATCGAGGTCACCGACGCCGACGGCCGGACGCGCGCCTACCGGGCGGTGGTCTTCACCGGGCAGCACCGGCTGCTGAACAGCCGGGTCGCCTGCGACGACGCGCTGCTGCCCGGGCCGGTCCGGTCGGCGATCGAGCGCACCCACTACATGAGTTCCTCCAAACTGTTCGCGCTCACCGACCGGCCGTTCTGGCTGGACGTCGACGCCGCTACCGGGCGGGACGTGATGGGCATGACGCTCACCGACAGGCTGCCGCGTTCGGTGTACCTCTTCGGCCGGGGCCCCGACCGACCCGGAGTGATGTGTCTCTCCTACACCTGGAACGACGACTCGCAGCGGGTCGCCGCGCTGTCCGCCGAGGAGCGGCTGGAGGTCGTCCTGCGCTCGCTCGGCGAGATCTATCCGGGCGTGGACATCCGGTCGCACATCATCGCGCCGCCGGTGGCCGTCAGTTGGGAGAACGAACCCTGGTTCACCGGAGCCTTCAAGGCCAACCTGCCGGGCCACTACCGCTACCAGCGCCGCCTGTTCACCCACTTCATGCAGGGTGAGCTGCCCGAGCACCAGCGGGGCTTCTTCCTGGCCGGCGACGACGTCTCCTGGACCGGCGGTTTCGCGGAGGGAGCGGTCACCACGGCGTTGAACGCCGTATGGGGTGTCGTACGTCATCTCGGCGGCGGCTGCCATCCGGCCAACCCCGGACCGGGGGACGCGTTCGACGAACTCGCGCCCCTGGAACTGGACGAGCTCTGACCCGGGGCACCACGGAGAACACGAGGAAGCGGTCCCGTGCGCACCGGCACACGGGACCGCTTCCGTGTCGTGAAGGGCGGGCACCGGGCCCGTCAGGCCCGGGTGACCACCGCGACCCGGTCCACGGTCGGTGGCTCCCAGCCGTACGCCACCGACCGCTGACCTCCGCGCACCCGGCGGGCCTACGGCCGTACCGCCGCCGCGTCCGACGGCTGCCCGGCCCGGCCGTCACGGGCGGGCCCGGCCGGTTCGGCGGCGCCGAACAGGGCCTCGTGCAGGGGCGACTGGCGGAACGCCGATCCGCCGTAGAGCGACTCGGCCGTGACCGGGACGCGCCGTCCGTCGGCGTGCTGTACCGTTCCGGCGAACCGGTACTCCGGGTGGACCCCGTCGGCACTCAGCTCGCACGAGACCTCCAGCTCGATCACATCGCCCGGGGCGAGGGAGATCCGCTCGCCGGCCAGCAGCGGTACGTACACCGGCAGCCAGTTGGTCGGGGTCGCCAGCGTGTCGAGGTGCTCGCCACCGCGCCGGCCCTGCAGGTCCAGCCAGAGCAGCAGCCCGTCGACCCCGCCCGGCCGGGTCGCGGTCAGCCGCAGCTCGCCGCTCTGCCGGAAGTCGCCGTCGTTGAACCGCAGATCCTCGACGTCCCCGGTGGTCGAGCGGATCGCGTCGTACCCGATCCCGCCGACGCACATCCGCAGGTCGAAGAAGCTGTCGGCCGCGCGGAAGACCGACTGCACGTACGGCACCACGCTCTCCGACACGCCGGGGCCGTCGGGCATCAGGTCGGCGAGGCAGACCGTCGCGGCCAGCGTACGGACCCGGTGCGGCACCACCTGGGCGCCCGGTGACAGCAGCCGCTCCCGGGCATCCTCGATCACCCGGGCCATGCCCTCGGAGCCGCCGATGCAGCCCACCACCTCGGCGACGCACAGATCCGCCCGCTCCGCGAGCGTCACCTCGGTCGATAACCCCGGCACGACGCTGATCCGGCCCGGCGCCCGGTCCCGGGCCAGTTTCTCCGCGCGGCGGGCGCTGTCCTCCAGGCTCTCGATGGCGACGACGCGGTCGGCACCGGCGTCCGCGGCACACAGCGACCAGAACAGATCGGGCCCGCAACCGATCTCCAGCACCGTGGCGCCAGGCGCCTGCCGGGCGATGGCCTCCCGGAACACCGCGTTCCGGGGTTCGTCGGCGAGCATGGCCTGATAGACGAACGCGTCGTATATCGGGTATTCGCCGATTGACGGAAACAGGTGGGGTCGAGCCGGGTCCAGCTCAGGCCCGGTGACTCTCACCCGCGCCTCGCGATCACCGACCACCAGAGTTGCCCATTCGCTGCCCATTCGAAGCCTTTCCTCGGCCGTATTCCGCCCGGTCGCGTCGCGGGTGGAGGTCATATCCATGATGGGCTTCCGGAAATGACCGGCCAAGGGCGCGGAATGGCTCCTGAGTAAAGCCCTAGACTTCGCGGTTTCGCTGGCGGGCGCGTACGTCGGCGGTATCCGGTCGCTCGCCGAGGCGGGCCAGCCGCTCCACATGTGCGCAGCGCGTCGGAATGCCCCCATTTCAGAACCGAATAAAGGGCGATAATCGGCCAGCCAGGCAACCATTCCACGCCAGAGGTGCCCCTGTCCCAGACAACCCCGGGACTCACGAGTGTCGACGTAACCCTCCCGCTCCACGGGCGGGAACGGTCATCCGCCAGCGTGTCAGCGCTACGCGTACCCGCTCGGGATAACGGCCAGGAGGCCGCGGGTAATCAGTGACGCGTTGCCATATCAGTCGTACGCGCGGGCGGAGTGGCGTCCATGAAAGTCAGCGGGAATACCTCGCCGGAATCCGCGTAACGGTGGAACCGGCCGGCCCAGGACGGCTCCTGAAGGGCGCGGACCTGGGCACGGGGCAGTGCCATGTGTACGTCGCGGGCGCCGTCCTCGGCGGCCGGGGTCGGCGCGATGTGCACGGTCCAGGGAACCACCATGGAGGTGAAGTCGTACCAGAAGGGGGCGCCCTGCCCGAAGTCGATGCCGTAGAAGGGCAGCTTCGACCAGTTGTTGATCGCGATCGTGCTGTCGAACGAGTCCAGGGCCATCGTGGTCATGACGCGCTTGATGCGCCCCGCGTCGCGTTCGGCGCAGAGAAACGCCACTTCCTCGCGGATTCTCCGCTCCGTGTTCTCGGCGTGGGACGCGCGGACCGCCGCGGCGACCTCGCCGAGGGGGCGGGAGCGCAGTTCGGCCGCGGTCATCCCGGGCCGGGTGTTGGTGACGGCGTTGCCCCAGTAGTCGTCCGGTACGGCTCCACCGGCGAACGAACGGAAGTCGGCGATGAGGCCGAGCCTCTCCTCGCTCGCGTCGGGGCGGTCGCGCAGCGCGCCGAGGACTTTCCAGAGGTGGGCGGTCAGCGCGTCGTTGGTCGACACCCACTGCTCCGTGCCCGCGAGGTCGGCCATCGCGGTGGCCTTGATGGTGGCCAGTTCGTCCGCTGTGAAGCGGGTGGTCACCGTCGTCACGCTGCCGAGGCTGCCGCGCAGGATGCGGCCCATGAAGGCGGCCTTCCGGCCTCGCTCCATGACCGTGAGATGGGCACCGCCCGTACGGGTGTCACCCGTGGCCGACGCGCCGAGCGCGTCGATGACTCCACGGTCGTGGCTGGGCCTGGAGTACCCGAGGCCCCGGTGCTCGCGCGCCCAGCACTCCAGGAAGCTCATGAAGCTGGACCCGTCGGCCACCGCGTGGTTCATCGTGAGGCCCAGAATGCTGCCCCCGCCTCTCATATGGGTGAGCTTCACCGTGAAAAGCGGCGTATCGCGGTCAACCACCCAGAACGGCATGGCGTGACTGAGATGGCGCTCCAGCCCCTTTTTCGCCGTATGGCGGGGCCCGTAGTCCGGCATGGGCACGGACGCGTGTGCCTCGACGAAGCGCACACCGGCGTCGTCGCAGAGCACGCTGAGACCGCCGTCGGAATCCCTCTTCATGCGGCCGGCAAGGATCGGGAAGTCGCGCAACGTCCTGCCGAGGGAGGCGCGGAGCGCCTCGCCGTCGAGTGTCTCCCGGTAGAAGAAGACACGGGGCGTATAGATCGTGCCGATGAGCATGTCGTAAATGCTCAGCCGTATGCGGTCACCGCTCGCCTCTCCAGCACGTACGGTGAACGTTCGCTTGGCGCGGCTCTCGGTGGCGGATGCCGTCATATTCACACGCTCTTTCGTCCGGACCGAACACGCTGTCGCGTCGACGCGTTGACCCTAACGCCCGATCGTGAGCGGTCTCCTGGAATGGAACCGGGTTTAGGGAACCCCCCACTTCTGTCGAATTCGAACCTCCCCGGGGGACGTGGGCGTGTTACGGGGCGTCCGGCGGCCCACGCGGCGCAGCCGCGTGCCGATGCTGCGGGGGCGTGGGCCCCGCGCGGGCGAGGTGGGCGGTCAGGGCGAGGGGAGGAGCCGGAGGCTTGGTGGGTGCACATCGCGGCGGAGGAGCGAGTGTGAGCCACGCGGACTGCCAGCCGAGCCAGAAGAGGACAGATCTTGTGCACCGTGTGGTGTTAGAGCTGCTGTTGGGCGGGATCTCGGAAGGTTTCACGGTGACGCACGCCGAACCTCGTACGGGGCACCACACTCGGTGCTGCGACCCGAACCACCCCGAGGGCTGTGACCACCGTGAATCGAGGTGCCGGACTGTCTGGTGGTGCGGGGCGAGCCCGGCGTAGGAGGCGAGGTGGGCGGCGCCGGAGTGAGGCGGGGACGGCCGGGAAGTTTCTGATGGATCTCCGTGGGAAGGAGCGGCCTCCGGCGCGTGCTCTGGGTCCCGCCCCGGCCGGAGGTTGGGGGAGTGCCCGGCGTGGTCCCGCGTACTGGACATACTTGGGTCTGTGCCCGGCGTGGCGAGTGGGGGTGTCCCCTGCTCGAAGAGTCGGGGGAGCGTGCCGGGCGTCGCGACGCCGCGGAGACCCGTCAGCAGCCCTGCCAGGTCCACCCCGGCGATGTGACATCTCGTGACAGATGAGAGGGTCAGGCAGGTGAGTGAGACACCGAAGAGCACCTTGCAATACCGGTTTGACGGGCCAGAAGACGCCCCGGTCCTGATTCTGGGTGCCTCACTGGGTACCACGTGGCACATGTGGGACCGCCAGGTCCCCGAGCTGAGCCGCCGCTGGCGAGTGCTGCGGTACGACCTGCCGGGGCACGGCGGGGCCCCCGCTCACCCGGCTTCGGCCATCAGCGACCTCGCGGACCGGCTCATCGCCACGCTCGACCAGTTGGGCATCGACCAGTTCAGCTACGCGGGCTGTGCCATCGGCGGAGCCATCGGGGCCGACCTGGCGCTCAGACATCCGCACCGCGTCGCCTCGCTCGCGCTGGTCTCCTCGTCGCCGAGGTTCGGCACCGCCGACGCCTGGCGCCAACGCGGCGTCGTCATCCGTACCAACGGGCTCGACCCCATCGCCCGTACGGCGCCCGAGCGCTGGTTCACCGCCGGGTTCGCCACCGCGCAGCCCGCCATCGTCGAGTGGTCCGTGCAGATGGTGCGCACCACCGATCCGGGCTGCTACATCGCCGCCTGCGAGGCGCTCGCCGCGTTCGACATCCGCTCCCAGCTCGGCCACATCGGCGTGCCCACCCTGGTCCTCGTCGGCGCCGACGACCAGGTGGCGCCGCCCGCCGACGCCCGGGTGCTGGTCGCGGGCATCCCCGACGCGCGGCTCGCCCTGGTGCCCGGGACCGCCCACCTGGCCCCCGTCGAGCAGCCGTCCGCCGTCACCGACCTGCTCGTACGGCACTTCGCCAGCTCCAGCCACTCCACCCACACCACGGGCATGACCGCTATCGCCGCGGCGGCGCCCAAGCCGGTGCTCGCGCCCCCGCCCGCGCCCGTCTCCGCCCCCGTGGCGCCGATCGCCGAGATAGCCCCCGCCGGGCAGCCCGCCCAGGTACCCACGGGGGAGCCGGATCACCGGGCACGGGGCACGAAGGTGCGCCGCGAGGTGCTCGGCGACGCCTACGTGGACGCGGCCGAGGCCGTCGCGGACGAGTTCAGCGCGGACTTCCAGGACTTCGTCACCCGCTACGCCTGGGGCGAGGTGTGGGCCCGCCCCGCGCTCGACCGGCACGCCCGCAGCGTCGTCACCCTCACCGCGCTCACCGCGGGCGGCCACCTCGACGACCTCGCCCTGCACACCCGGGCCGCGCTGCGCAACGGCCTGACGCCCGCCGAGATCAGGGAAGTGCTGATGCACACCGCGGTCTACTGCGGGGTGCCCGCGGCGAACGCCGCGTTCGCCGTGGCGCAGCGGGTCATCCAGGAGGAGACCCGACCCGAGGGATAGCGGGAGTAGCGGGGTGGTGGGGTAGCGGCCGGCGGCCGGGCCGGCGCCGTTCCGCCCGCCGGCGGGCCGATGGCATCGGCTGGCGCGGGCGGCGCGGCCGGAGCGCGGGGCGCCGTGCCGTGGACGCGCCGGGCGCGCGCGTAACCTGGCGCGCGAACCACGACGCGCGGCGCTCGGCGACGACACCAGGGCGGCGCGCGGGACGCGGACAGCGGCGGCACGGCGCGACACGCGCGAAGCAGCGCGAGGAGGAGCGGTAGGTCATGCGGCTCACCAAGCAGGGGCACTCCTGCGTCCGGCTGGAGAAGGACGGCCGGACGCTGGTCATCGACCCCGGGGCGTTCAGCGAGCGGGACGCGGCGCTCGGCGCCGAGGCGATCCTGGTCACCCACGAACACCCGGACCACTTCGACGAGGAGCGGCTGCGGGCCGCGCTCGACGCGGACCCCGCCGCCGAGGTGTGGACCCTGCGCAGCGTCGCGGAGCAGCTCTCGACCGCCTTCCCGGGCCGGGTGCACACCGTCGGCGAGGGCGACACCTTCCGCGCGGCCGGCTTCGACGTCGAGGTGCACGGCCAACTGCACGCCGTGATCCACCCGGACATCCCGCGCATCACCAACGTCGGGTACGTCCTGGACGGCGCGGTCTTCCACCCCGGCGACGCGCTGACGGTGCCGGACCGCCCGGTGGAGACCCTGCTGCTGCCCGTGCACGCGCCGTGGAACAAGGTCGGCGAGATCATCGACTACGTGCGCGCCGTGCGCCCGACCCGCGCCATCGACGTGCACGACGCACTCCTCACCGACCTGGCCCGCCCCGTCTACGACCGGATGCTGGGCCCGGACGGGCCGGGCGTCGCCGCCGCCGACCACGGCCGGCTCGCACCGGGGCAGAGCCTGGAGCTGTGAGCCGGGCCCGCGCGGCGCGCACGGCGCGCGGTCACCGGCACCGGACCCCGGCCGCGACCGGCTCGCGGCCGGTTGTCAGACCCGGGCGGTAGGTTTACGTACATGCGCATCGCGACCTGGAACGTCAACTCGATCACCGCCCGCCTCCCGCGGCTGCTGGCCTGGCTGGAGAGCACCGGCACGGATGTGCTGTGCATACAGGAGACCAAGTGCTCCGCCGAGCAGTTCCCCTACAACGAGCTGCGGGAGCTGGGGTACGAGGTGGCGGTCAACGCCACGGGCCGGTGGAACGGGGTGGCGCTGGCCTCCCGCGTCGGCATGAGCGACGTGGTCGTCGGCCTGCCCGGCGGCCCGGACTACGAGGGCGCGCAGGAGCCCCGCGCGGTCTCGGCGACCTGCGGTCCGGTGCGCCTCTGGTCGGTGTACGTGCCCAACGGGCGCGAGATCGACCACGACCACTACGCGTACAAGCTGCGCTGGTTCGAGGCGCTGGGCGCGGCGGTCGCCGAGGACACGGTGGGCCCGCGGCCGTTCGCCGTGCTCGGAGACTTCAACGTGGCCCCCACCGACGAGGACGTCTGGGACACCGCGCCCTTCGAGGGCGCCACGCACGTCACCCCGGCCGAGCGCGCAGCGCTGGCCGCGCTGCGCGAGGCGGGCCTGACCGACGTGGTGCCCCGCCCGCTGAAGTACGACCGCCCGTACACGTACTGGGACTACCGGCAGCTCAGCTTCCCGAAGAACAAGGGCATGCGCATCGACCTCGTCTACGGCAACGCGCCGTTCGCGAAGGCGGTCACCGACGCGTACGTGGACCGGGAGGAGCGCAAGGGCAAGGGCGCGTCCGACCACGCCCCCGTCGTGGTGGACCTGGACGTCTGAGCCTGGGCGGCGGCGTCGGAGACCGGGCGAAGCCGCGCGCCGGGGCGCTGACCGGGGCCCGTCAGGGGGTCAGCAGCCGCAGGTCGACGGAGTCGCCGAGGGCACGCAGGCCCGCGTCGCCCGGGTGCAGGTGGTCGCCGCTGTCGTAGGCGGGCAGCAGACGCTCCGGTTGGTCCGGGTCGCGCAGTACGGCGTCGAAGTCCACCACGGCGTCGAAGGTCCCGCGGTGCTCGCGGATGAAGGCGTTGACGGCGGCGCGCCGCGCGTCCACCTCGGACGTGCAGCCGGGGAACCCCGCGCAGGGGGCGATGGTCGCGGCGAGCACGCGCAGCCCCCGGCCGCGGGCCCGGTCCGCGATCGCGCGCAGCCCGGCGATCACCGCGTCGGCGGAGGTGCCCGAGCGCACGTCGTTGACGCCCTCGAAGACGATCACGGTGCGGACGCCGGTCTGCGCGAGCACGTCGCGCTCCAGGCGGTGCTGGGCGCTGACCCCGCCCACGTCGCCGCTCACGCCGTCGCCGGGATAGCGGTCGGTGACGACGCGGTTCGCCGCGATGCCCTGGTTCAGCACGCCGTAGCGGGGGCCGTGCGGGCGGCTCAGCAGGCGGCGGGCCAGCACGTCGGGCCAGCGCCGGTTGGCGCCCGGCGTTGATCGTTCCCCGTCGGTGATCGAGTCGCCGAGCGCCACCACCACACCCGGCCCGCCGGCGACGTCCACGCCGGTCAGGTAGGGCCAGGTGGTGAGCGTGCCGGTGAACGCGTGGCCGTCCCGGTCACCCGTGTGGTCGCCGCTGCCGGCGGGGCTGAGGTACGAGCGCTGGGCGGCGTGCGCGTGCACCGGCGCGGCGTCGACGGGGCCCGGCAGGTGCAGGCTCACCAGCAGGTCGGCGCCGCGCGGCACGGTCAGCCCCACCGGGTCGCTGACCGCCTGCGCGCCGGCCGGAATCCGCGTCCCGGGCCGGCCGTCGAACGTCAGCGGCACCGGGTCGGCCGCCGCCGCGGCGTCCGCGCCGCGCACCGCGACGCTGGCGTGCGCGATGTCCGCCGGGGCCGCGGCGAACGTGTTCGCCAGCCTGATCCTGGCCCGCGGCCCGCCGACGCTGGCGCGCACGACCAGGCGCAGCGTCTGGTCCCGCCACCCCTCGCCCGTCCCGCCGCCCCCGGCCACCGGCGGCAGGCCGGAGGTGCTCGCGGCCCAGGTGCCGCTCCAGCCGGTGGCCGGCGGGCGCACCGCCAGGGCGAACACGTGCAGGTCGGCGTCCGGCCCCGGATCGGCGGGCAGCGTGAGGGAGGCGACGGTCCCGCCGCGCGCGAGGGGCACGCTCACCGCGTACAACCGGGCCGTCTCGCGCCGTTGCCCGGACGGCGTGTTGTGGTGCGGCAGGGCGACGGCCTTGGTGGCGAGCGGGCCGCCGCGCCAGTCGGGCGCGGTGAGCGTGTACGTGCTCCGCGAGCCGTCCCGGTAGTGGACCGTTCCGGTGCCGCCGGCGCCGGGGCCGACGCGGCCTGGGCTGCTGCCGGTGACCAGGAAGGTGAGGGTGTCGCCGGTGCCGGAGAGCGCGACGTGCTGGCCGTTGGCCCGCACGTTGTCGGGGCGGCCCGGCGCCGAGCGCGGCCACTGCAACCGGGTCGCGTCCAGGGTCAGGGCGCGCCCGGGGGTCCAGCCGGCCGCCGCCAGGTCCCGGGCGGACAGGGAGTTCCCCGCGCCGTCCAGGTCGGCGGCGGCGGGGTCGGCGTCGTCGCTGGTGCCCACGGTGTCGAAGAGCCGCTCCAGGGGGACCGGGCGGCCCGCCCGGCCCGCGGCTCGGGCGCCCTCACCGACGGCGGGAGCGGCGGCGGGCCCCGCGCGGCGAGCCGGCGCGGCGGTGGGGCCCGCCGGGTGGGCCTGGCCGGCGCTCGGGAGGGCGGAGGGGGTGCCGGCGGGGGAGCGGGTGGGCTGCGAGGCGGCCGGCAGCGGGCCGGCCTCGCGGGTCGGGGCGGGCGCGGCGGTCAGGGCCAAGGCCAGCGCGATGCCGCCCGCGAGGGCCGCGGCCGGTGAGGGGCCGCGCCGGCGACCGCCGGCCGGGCCGCGCGCCGGTCCGGGCGGGAGCTGGCCACGACGGGGTCTAATGCCGAACACGCGCGTCCTCTCTCGTCATCGCCGGGCGGCCCGACGGCGGTGGAGCCGCCGGCGGTTGTGCCGACAGCCGCGCTGGCGGGCCGGCCGTACAGCCCCGCCCGCCCCGTGGGACCCGGGAACTCCGGGCGGCCCAGGGGCCGGCGCGTCCCGACGGCCAAGCACCATCCCATGCCGCGCGCCTGTGGTGCGCACCCCCCGGTCGGTGCGACGCTGAACGGTATGAACATCTCCTTCCTGGGCCCCTGGCGCAAGCGGCACGGCGCGACGGGCGAAGCACAGTCGCCGCCCACCGGGTCGGCGCGGGAAGGGCTGGCCGAACTGCTCGCGGAGTGTGAACTGCTGCGGGCCCGCGCCGAGTCGGAGAACGTCGAGCTGGACGACACCCCGGCCTCCCTCGAAGCCCTCGACCAGTTGCAGCCCCGCTGGCGGGACGACCCCGAGGAGTCGCCGTGGCTGGGCAACGACGCGGGCCTGTACCTGGGCACGGTGATCGTACGGACCGTGCCGGGCGCCCAGTGGCGACTGGACGCGGACGGCACCCCGCTGGTGGTGCTCGACAACGGCCGGGAGATCGACGTGGCGGCGGTCGGGCTGGCCTGGGCGGAGGACGGCGCCCCCGAGCTGTCGCAGCTCTACGCCGAGGTGGACGAGGGCTGAGACCCACGGCCGCGTCCGCCGCCCGAACGGACGGGGCGGGCTCGCGGACCAGAGGAGCGGCCGACCCTCCGGGCGGGGCCGCTCCCCGCCCGCGTCGTCGGTGACCGCCGCCCGCCGTAGCCGTCATATGGCATCAATTACCCACACCATGCGTGTCATCCGCCATGTCCCTTATGGGGATGTATAGGTTGCGTTGACTGCGACACGCCTGAAAGTGGGTAGGGCTGCATATGGCCGTCGATCCCCTGATCGAACTGCGCGACGTCAACAAGTACTACGGGAAGCTGCACGTACTGCGGGACATCGACCTCACCGTGGGCCGCGGGGAGGTCGTGGTCGTGATCGGCCCCTCCGGCTCCGGCAAGTCGACGCTGTGCCGGACGATCAACCGCCTGGAGAGCATCGAGTCCGGCACGATCACGCTGAGCGGTACGCCGCTACCGGCCGAGGGCAGGGCGCTCGCCCAGCTCCGCGCCGAGGTCGGCATGGTCTTCCAGTCGTTCAACCTCTTCGCGCACAAGACCGTGCTGGCCAACGTGTCGCTGGCGCAGATCAAGGTCAGGAAGCGGAAGAAGGAGCAGGCCGACCAACGCTCGCGCGAACTCCTTGAGCGGGTGGGCCTCGCGGCGCACGCCGACAAGTACCCGGCCCAGCTCTCCGGCGGCCAGCAGCAGCGCGTTGCCATCGCCAGAGCGCTGGCGATGGACCCCAAGGTGATGCTCTTCGACGAGCCGACCTCCGCCCTCGACCCGGAGATGATCAACGAGGTCCTCGAGGTGATGCGGCAGCTCGCCCGGGAGGGGATGACGATGGTGGTCGTCACCCACGAGATGGGCTTCGCGCGATCGGCCGCGAACCGGGTGGTGTTCATGGCCGACGGCGCGATCGTGGAGGACCGCCCGCCCGAGGAGTTCTTCGGCGCGCCCCGCAGCGAGCGCGCCAAGGACTTCCTCTCCAAGATCCTCAAGCACTGAGCGGGCGGGCACCGACATGCGCGAGCTTCCCCCGGACCAGTCGCCGCCGAACCAGCCCCCGCCCCCGCACGCGACTCCGCACGCGACCCCGCGCCCGGCCCGGCGCCGGCGCGCGCTCGCCGTCGCCGTGCTCGCGGCCCTGGCCCTGGCCGCGGCCGGCTGCGGCAAGGAGGGCAGCCCGCCGGCCAAGGGACCACGCCCCGAGGCGCTGCCGCACTACCGCGTCGTCCAGGGCTTCGACCTCCCGAAGTCCGCGACCTGGCGCAAGGCCAAGCGCCGCGGGCACCTGGTGGTCGGCGCCAAGGAGGACCAGCCGTACGTGGGCGAGAAGGACCCGGCGACCGGCCGCTACAGCGGGTTCGACATCGAGATCGCCAGGATGATGGCCGCCTCGCTCGGCTTCGACCCGCGGCGTATCAGCTTCCGTACCGTCGCCTCCGCCAACCGCGAGACGGCGTTGCAGAACGGCCAGATCGACTACTACGTCGGCACCTACACCATCAACGACCTGCGCAAGCGCCAGGTCGGCTTCGCCGGCCCGTACTACGAGGCCGGACAGTCGCTGCTGGTGCGCGACGAGGAGGACGACATCCACGGGCCGGACGACCTGGCGGGCAGGAAGGTGTGCTCGGCCGCCGGCTCGACGCCGCTCCAGCGCATCGAGGCCGACTACCCCAAGGCCGACCCGGTCTCCTACGACGCGTACTCGATCTGCGTCGACAACCTCCTCACCTACCAGGTGGACGCGGTGACCACCGACGACACGATCCTGATGGGCTACGCCGCCAAGGTGCCCGACGAACTCAAGCTGGCGGGGCGGCCGTTCTCCAAGGAGCCGTACGGCATCGGCGTACCCAGGAGCGACAACGCGCTGCGCCTCGCGCTCGACGACGCCATCGAGGCACACCAGAAGAACGGCGACTGGAAGAAGGCGTACGACGCGACGCTCGGCCTGTCCGGCGTGCCCGCCCCGAAGCCGCCCGCCGTCGACCGCTACGCGGCGGGTTGAGGAAGGCAGCGCCATGGACGTGTTGACCGAGAACTTCTCGCTGTACGGCAAGGGCCTGCTCGGCACGGTCGAGCTGACCGGATACGCCTCGCTGCTCGCCCTGGGCCTCGGCATCGTGATGGCCGCCTTCCGGGTCGCGCCGGTCGGCTCGCTGCGGGTCTTCGGCACCGTGTGGGTGACGGTGCTCCGCAACACCCCGCTCACCCTGCTGTTCTTCGCCGTGCTGCTCGGCCTGCCGCGCTTCGGCCTGGTGCTGCCGTTCACCACCTTCGCCGTGCTCGCGCTCGGCTGCTACACCTCGGCCTTCATCTGCGAGGCGGTGCGCTCGGGCATCAACACCGTGCCGGTCGGCCAGGGCGAGGCGGCGCGCAGCCTGGGCCTGACCTTCGACCAGACGCTGGGCTCGGTGGTGATGCCGCAGGCGTTCCGCTCGGTGATCCCGCCGATCGGCTCCACGTTGATCGCACTCGCCAAGAACTCGGCCATCGCCGGGTCGTTCAGCGTCACCGAACTGCTCGGCACCTACAAGACCCTGAACGAACTCGGCTACAGCATCGTCTGGTCCTTCGTCTGGATCGCCGTCGGCTACCTGATCGTGACCCTGACCATCAGCGCGGTCTTCAACGTGCTGGAAGCGCGCTGGGGAGTGCCGCGATGACCCACACCGCCCTCTACGACATCCCGGGCCCACGGACCCGCCGCCGGCACCGGCTCTACGGGGTGGTCTCCACCCTCGTGATCCTGGCGCTGCTGGCCTGGTTCGGCTACCTCCTCTACGACACCGGCCAGTTCGAGGCCCAGAAGTGGCGCCCGTTCCAGTACGAGGGCATCCAGGAACTGCTGCTGCGCGGGCTCGGCAACACGCTCAAGGCGTTCGCGTACGCCGCCGTCCTCGCGCTCGCGCTCGGCGCGCTGCTCGCCGCCGGGCGGCTGTCCGACCACCGCCCGGTGCGCTGGCTCGCCACGCTCCTGGTGGAGTTCTTCCGGGCCATGCCCGTCCTGGTGATGATCTTCTTCGTCTTCGTGGCGCTCAAGGTGCAGCCGCTGCCCGCGCTGGTCACCGGGCTGACGCTGTACAACGGCTCGGTGCTCGCCGAGGTCTTCCGCACCGGCGTGAACTCGGTGGACCGGGGCCAGCGCGAGGCCGCGTACTCGCTGGGCATGCGCAAGACGCACGTCATGAGCTACGTCCTGGTGCCGCAGGGTGTGCGGGCCATGCTGCCGGCGATCATCAGTCAGCTCGTGGTGGCGCTCAAGGACACCTCGCTCGGCTTCCTCATCACCTACGAGGAGTTCCTGCACGCGGGGAAGCTCATCGCCGGCAACCTCGACTACGACCTGCCGTTCATCCCGGTGGTGTTGATCATCTCGCCGATCTACATCGGCATGTGCATGCTGCTGTCCTGGTTCGCCAACTGGGTGGCCAAGCGGCAGCGCCGCAACCCGAAGGTGGGCGCGGCGGAGGTCGCCGAGGCGCAGCCGGGCACGCTGTTGCCGGGCGTGGGCGGCGGCCCGGCCCCCGGCGACCCTGGCGGCCCCGGTAGCGCTGGCGACGGCTCCCGACCTGGCGGCTCCCGGCCCGGGAGCCCGGGACCCGGCAGCCCCCGGCCCAGCGGCCCCGGGCCCGGAGGGGGCGGCCCGGGGGCCGGTCGGCCCTGAGCGCCGGGGGACAGGGGACACGGGGGGACGGGGGAGCGGGGGAGCCGGGGCAGCCGGCGGCGCCTACTCGGCGCTCTTGGCCGCGCGGTGCCCCTTCGCCTCGCCGGGCGCGACGGCCGCCTTCGTCACGTCGGCCACGAACTCCACCACGTCGGGCCCGTACGCCTGCGAGTTGACCACCCTGAGCAGCACGCAGAACGAGCCGTCCCGCCCGCGCCCGCGCGCGAGCCGGGCGCGGTCGCGCACCAGGTGCCGCACGGCGGCCCGGTGCGTCACCGGGCGCTGGCCCGCCGCGAGGAACACCGGCCGGTCGCCGCCGCCCGCCGTGAGCCGGGCGAGCAGCACGTACTCCACCGCCCCCGGCTCCATCCGGTAGGCCGTGCCGCCGATGACGAACGTCCCCCGGTCCACGCCGTTCTCGTCGCCCACCCGCACCGTGACCCCGGGGAGCAGGTTGGCCAGGTGGGCGGCCAGCCGGCGGTGGGCGATCGGGTCGCCCACGCAGAACTCGGTGCGCGCGCCGAACCCCTGGAGCCCGGTGTCGTGCGGCGCGATCTCCGCGTGCGCCCCGCAGTTCTCCAGCACGGACGACAGGCCGAGCAGCGCGAGCGCGTCGTGCCGGGGGATGCTCCACTGGCTGGCGGCCGTGGTGTCCCGGTGCGTGACGAGCACGCACTCCGACCCCTCGGGCAGTCCGTAGAAGGCGCGCTCGCGGCCGAGTCGACGCCGGCCGGCCGCCGCGTGCGCCAGCCATCCCAGCGTCAGGCCCACGACCAGGGCGGCGCCCGAGGCGATGAGATCGGACTCCGCGCCGCCGGGGCCGAGGGCCAGGCCGACGGACTGCCATGCCAGTGGGGTGTCAGTCATGGCCGCGCATGGTAGCCGCCGTTCGGGTACGTGTTCGAGCCCTGCGGTGGGCGCGGGCGGGACGGAGCGGGGTGGCTTGTGCCGGTGGGCGCCTCATGCCGGGCCGTGGCTGGCGGGCGGTTCGCGTCCGGTGGCGGGGCCGCGCTGACCGTACGTCAGGTGGCCGCCGGTAGGGCGGGGTTCCGTGGGTTCGTGGGTGCTCAAACGTCCCCGTACGGGTGGCGTACGCCGGCGCTCGTGGGGACACGCGTACCCCGCACGTACTGTCGTCCGCTCCCACGCGCGAGTAGGCTCCGGCCGCTGCCGCCCGCTTTCTGCTTGGAGGTCAGGATGGTCCGCCCTGCTGTGTCGCTTCGCTCGACCGCCACCGCGCCGGGACTTCCACCGCCCGCCGCCGGCCGGTCCCGGAGCGGCGGCACCCGCGCCCGCCGCTGGGCGGCGGTGGCCGCGACCGCGGCGCTGCTGACCACGCTCGGCTCCGTGCCGGCCATCGCCGAGGGCCCGGCGACGCCGGACCGGGTGGCGGACGGCGCGCGGCCCGCGAGCCCCGCCCACACCCCGCCGGGCACGCCCGAGAAGACGCCGGTGGCCGTCGGCTACGGCGGCGCGGTCTCCAGCGTCGACCAGGACGCCTCCGCCGCCGGCATCGAGGTGCTGCGGCGCGGCGGCAACGCCGTGGACGCCGCGGTCGCCACCGCGGCGGCGCTGGGCGTCACCGAGCCGTACTCGGCGGGCGTCGGCGGCGGCGGGTACTTCGTGTACTACGACGCCAAGCGCAAGCGGGTCTCCACCATCGACGGCCGCGAGACCGCGCCGCGCAGCGCCGGCAGCGACCTGTTCCTGGAGAACGGCAAGCCGATCCCGTTCGACCAGGCCGTCACCAGCGGGCTCGGCGTCGGCACCCCCGGCACCCCGGCCACCTGGGACTCCGCGCTCGACCGCTGGGGCACCAAGTCCCTCGGCCAGGTGCTGCGCCCCGCGCAGCGGCTGGCCCGCGACGGCTTCACGGTGGACGAGACGTTCCGCTCGCAGACCGCCGACAACCAGGAGCGCTTCGCCGACTTCCCGGCCAGCGCGAAGCTGTTCCTGCCCGGCGGCAAGCTGCCCGTGGTCGGCAGCACGCTGACCAACCCGGACCTGGCCCGCACCTACGACCTGCTGGCCCGGCAGGGCGTCGACGCCCTCTACCGTGGCGAGATCGGCCGCGACATCGTTCGTACGGTGCGCACGCCCCCGGTCGCGAAGGGCGCCGACCGCACGGTGCGGCCCGGCGACCTGACGCGCGCCGACCTGCGCGCGTACACCCCCCGCTCGCAGGCCCCGAGCCGCTCCCACTACAAGGGCCTGGACCTGTACGGCATGGCCCCGTCCTCCTCGGGCGGCACCACGGTCGGCGAGGCGCTGAACATCCTGGAGAGCGCCGAACTCGGCCGGGCGGGCAAGGGCACGCACGCCGACAAGGGCGCGGCCACCGGCGGCGACCACGGGACCGCGCGGAGCGGCGGCGATGCGCGGCTGAGCGAGAAGCGGTTCCTGCACCGCTACATCGAGGCCAGCCGGATCGCCTTCGCCGACCGGGGCCGCTGGGTGGGCGACCCGGCGTTCGAGGACGTGCCGACCCGGCAGTTGCTCGGGCAGCGGTTCGCCGACGCGCGGGCCTGCCTGATCAGCGACGACAAGGCGCTGACCAGCCCGCTTCCGGCCGGCGACCCGCGCCACCCGAAGCGCTGCGACGCGTCCGGCACCGCGAGCCCCACCCCGTACGAGGGCCGGGACACCACGCACCTGACGGTCGCCGACCAGTGGGGCAACGTCGTCGCCTACACCCTGACGATCGAGCAGACCGGCGGCAGCGGCATCACGGTGCCCGGGCGCGGCTTCCTGCTCAACAACGAGCTGACGGACTTCTCCTTCGCGCCCATCACACCGGGCGTGCACGACCCGAACCTGCCCGGGCCCGGCAAGCGGCCCCGCTCGTCGATGTCGCCGACGATCGTGTTCGAGGACGGGCGCCCGGTGGTCGCGCTCGGCTCGCCCGGCGGGGCCACCATCATCACCACGGTGTTGCAGACCCTGCTGAACCACTTCGACCGTGGCCTGCCGCTGGTGGACGCCATCGCCGCGCCGCGCGCCAGCCAGCGCAACTCCGCCACCACGGAGCTGGAACCCGGCCTGTGGAACAGCCCGCTGCGGGCCGAACTCGAAGCGCTCGGGCACCGGTTCACCAAGAACCGGGAGATCGGCGCCGCCACCGGCGTCCAACGCCTGCCCGACGGGCGCTGGTTGGCCGCGGCCGAGACGAACCGGCGCGGCGGCGGCTCGGCCCAGGTGGTCTTCCCGCACGGGACGGCGCCCGCCGGGCGCTGAGCCACCGGCGGCGGCGCCGGCCGACGACCCCCGGCCGGCGCCGCCCGCCCGTGACGCCTGTCCGGACCGGCCCCGCGCGCGTGCTCCGTACGCGCCGGGCGCCGGCCGGCCGCCCCGGCACCGCCCCGCGACCGCCGTACGACGTAGCCGCCCCGTACCGGGGCCGGAAGTCGCCCCGCGCCAGGGGCCACGGCGTGGCGGGCCGTACCGGACGGGGGAGTGGGGGGCACCCCGCCCGGCGCGACCCGGCGCGCGCTCGCTGTCCATGCCACCGTCGCCCCCGCGGCCCCGTGCCGCGGCCCGTGCCCCCACGGCGCGCCGGTGGCACGACGGAGGGGGAGGGATGAGGCGCCCCAACGACCCCGAACCGGCCGCCGCGGCCGATCCGGCGGGGCCCGCCGATCCAGCCGGGCCCGTCGATCCGGCGGGGCTGGCCGAAGTGGCCGCCCTGGCACGGTTCCTGCGCGCGCTGACCCGGGTGCTCGACGCGCACGCCGGCTGGTACGAGGTCTTCGCCGAGCGCGACCCGCAGGGGCTGGCCGACTGTCTCGACGGTCGGGAGATCCCGCCCTGGGATGTGGTCGAGGCGCTCCTGCACGACATGGCCGCACTGCGCGGCCCGGCCACCGCGCACAGCGCCACCGAACGGGCCCGGTGGCTGTACCGGGCCGCCACCGCCGCCTTCGACGCCAGGCCCGGCAGCCGGGCCGTCCTGCGCGAGCGGCTCGCCGCCATGGCGGCCGAGGGCGACCGCGCGCGCCGCCGCCAGCGCCAACTGGTCGCCGCCGCGCACGCCGCGCGCCGCCAGCGAGGTGACGAGGCGGCGGAGCGGTACGCCGCGGACATCGCCTGGGCCTGGGACGACTGGCACCGCGCGAGCGCGCGCTGCGCCGAACTCCGCGCCCGTCTCGCCCCCGCCCCGGACGCGGAAGAGGGTCCGGCCCCGAGCGCGGCGGACCCCGCCCAGAACCGGGGTCAGGCCCCCACCCCGGCCCCGATCCCCGCCCAGAGCCCGGCCCCGGCCTCGACTCCGGCCCCCGAGCCCGCGTTCGGCCCGCCCCCGACTCCGACCCCCGACCTGGCCGAGGCTCCCGCGACTGGCCCGGCCAGCGCGCCGCCACCGGACGCGGGACGCGCGCCCGGGGGCCCGAACGCCCCCGTGGGGGACGCCCCCGGCCTCGCGGACGACGCCCGCGCCACCGACCCCGCCGCCGATCCGTCCGCCGCCGGCCCGTCAGCCGCCCAGTCGTCCGCCGCCGATCCGGCCGTGATCGGCCCGCTCGCCGAGCGGCGCGTGGTGGCCGGGGTCGCGGCGCGCGTGGCGCGGCTTCGGAGGGCCGGCAGCAGCGGCGAGGCGCACGCCGTGCTGTGCGAGAGCGCCGGGTGGCCCGCGTCGCTAATTCCGTTGCTGGCCGGGGCGTTGGCGGCGGAGGGGCTCGACGCCGACGTGGCGACGCTGCTGTGGGAGGTCGCCTCCCTGCCGCCGCCCCGCCTGGCCGCCACCCTCGCCGCGCTCGACGCGGCCGGCCGCGAGCGGGACTGCCGGCTGCTGCTGCGTCAGGGCGCCGCGCGGCCCGTCGCCGAGGTGGCACAGGTGGCCGGCGCGCTCGGCGCGTCCGGGTGCCGGCCACTGGTGGTCGCGCTGCTCGCCGCGCTGGTCCGGACGCGCGGCGGCGCGGAGGCGGCCCGGGTGGTGGCCGACGGGCGCGCCGCGCTGCTGGCCCCGCTGATCGAGGCCGCCGGCACGGTCTCGGCGCGCCACCACCGCGACACGGTGCACGCCCTGCGCATGACGGGCGCGCACGGCCTCCCCGATATCACCTGACAGGCCCCGGAATGTGATCGACTTCGTCGCTCACCGCCGATGGTCTTGCCACCGTCCGTGACGGGCCTTACGGTCGCATCCTCACGTGATCTACGCGTGTGGAGCACTGGTCCCCCTCTGGCTGACGGCCCGACGAAGGAGCAGCTCATGGCCACTGTTGTGCGTGCCGCGCTGGTACAGGCGAGTTGGACGGGCGACACGGAGTCGATGATCGCGGGGCACGAGGAGCACGCCCGCCGGGCCGCCGAGCGGGGCGCCCGGGTGATCGGCTTCCAGGAGGTCTTCAACGCCCCGTACTTCTGCCAGGTGCAGGAGCCCGAGCACTACCGCTGGGCGGAGCCCGTACCGGACGGGCCGACCGTCACCCGAATGCGGGAACTCGCCCGCGAGACCGGCATGGTGATCGTCGCCCCCGTCTTCGAGAGCGAGCAACCCGGTGTGTACTACAACACCGCCGCCGTCATCGACGCCGACGGCAGCTTCCTCGGCAAGTACCGCAAGCACCACATCCCGCAGCTCAGGGGGTTCTGGGAGAAGTTCTACTTCCGGCCGGGCAACCTGGGCTGGCCCGTCTTCGACACCGCCGTCGGCAAGGTCGGCGTCACCATCTGCTACGACCGGCACTTCCCCGAGGGCTGGCGGGAACTCGGGCTCGGCGGCGCGCAACTCGTCTACAACCCCTCCGCCACCGCCCGCGGCCTCTCCGCGCACCTGTGGCGCCTGGAACAGCCCGCCGCGGCCGTCGCCAACGCGTACTTCGTCGCCGCCATCAACCGCGTCGGCATGGAGAGCTACGGCGACAACGACTTCTACGGCACCTCCTACTTCGCGGACCCGCGCGGCCAGTTGGTCGGCGCGCCCGCCAGCGACACGGCCGAGGAACTGCTCGTACGGGACCTGGACTTCGACCTCATCGACGAGGTGCGCCAGCAGTGGGCGTTCTACCGCGACCGCCGCCCGGACGCGTACACCGGGCTGGTGCGGCCGTGACCGCGCGCCCCGAGGACCCACCGCCCCGGCCGCCCGGCGCCCACGCGGACCTGCTGCGGCGGCACCGGTCCGTGCTGCCCGCGTGGCTCGCCCTCAACTACGACCAGCCGATCGAGCTGACGCACGGCCGGGGCCGGCACGTCTGGGACGCCGAGGGGCGGCGCTACCTGGACTTCTTCGGCGGCATCCTCACGACCATGACCGCGCACGCGCTGCCCGAGGTCACCCGGGCCGTCAGCGAGCAGGTCGGACGCATCGCGCACACCTCGACGCTCTACCTGAGCCGGCCCATGGTGGAGCTGGCCGAGCGGATCGCGCAGCTCTCCGGCATCCCCGACGCCCGGGTCTTCTTCACCACCTCGGGCACCGAGGCCAACGACACCGCCCTGCTGCTCGCCACCGCGGCCCGCGGCTCCCAGCAGGTGCTGGCGATGCGCAACAGCTACCACGGCCGGTCGTTCTCCACCGTCGGCGTCACCGGCAACCGCGACTGGTCGCCCACCGGCGCCTCCCCGCTGCACACGCTGTTCGTGCACGGCGGGGTGCGCTCCCGTGGCCCGTTCGCCCACCTCACCGACGAGCGGTTCGTCGAGGCGTGCGTGGCCGACCTCACGGACCTGCTCGGGCAGGCGCACGGCCGGGTCGCGGCGCTGATCGCCGAGCCGATCCAGGGCGTGGGCGGCTTCACCTCGCCGCCGGACGGGCTGTACGCGGCCTTCCGCGAGGTCCTCGACCGGCACGGCATCCTGTGGATCAGCGACGAGGTGCAGACCGGCTGGGGCCGCACCGGGGACCACTTCTGGGGCTGGCAGGCGCACGCCGGCAGCGGCCCGCCCGACCTGCTGACCTTCGCCAAGGGCATCGGCAACGGCATGTCCGTCGGCGGCGTGGTGGGCCGCGCCGAGATCATGAACTGCCTGGACGCGAACTCCATCTCCACCTTCGGCGGCAGCCCGGTCACCATGGCCGCGGCGCTCGCCAACCTCGGCTACCTCATCGACCACGACCTCCAGCGCAACGCCCGCCGGGTCGGTGGGCTGCTCATCGAACGGCTGCGGGCGGCCACGGCCGGGCTCGACCTGGTGCGCGAGGTGCGCGGGCGCGGCCTGATGATCGGCGTCGAACTGGTGCGGCCCGGCAGCCAGGAGCCGCACCCGCGGGCCGCGTCGGCGGTCCTCGAAGCGGCACGCGAGGGCGGGCTGCTGATCGGCAAGGGCGGCGGCCACCACGGCAGCGTGCTGCGCGTCGCCCCGCCGCTGACCCTCACCGTCGCCGAGGCCGACGAGGGCGCGGCCATCCTGGAGGCCGCGCTGCGGGCGACGGCCGCCAACCCGTCCGTCCGGGCCGACGCAGAAGGGAACCACGCCTCATGAGCGAAGCCAGCCGTACCGTCGTCCGCGGCGGGCTCGTCGTCACGGCGGCCGACGAGGTCCACGCCGACGTGCTGATCGAGGACGGCCGGGTGGTGGCCGTGGCCGCGCCGGAGACCGAGTTCGCGGCCGGGTGGAGCGCGGCGCGGCAGATCGACGCGCGCGGCAGGTACGTCATCCCGGGCGGCGTGGACGCCCACACCCACCTGGAGTTCCCGTTCGGCGGCACGTTCTCCAGCGACACCTTCGCCTCGGGCACCACCGCCGCCGCCTGGGGCGGCACCACCACCCTCGTCGACTTCGCCGTACAGTCCCGGGGCTACACGCTGCGCGACGGCCTGGACGCCTGGCACGCCAAGGCGCAGGGCAACTGCGCCATCGACTACGCCTTCCACATGATCGTCTCCGACGTCAACGAGCGCTCCCTGCGCGAGATGGACCTGCTCGTCGCCGAGGGCGTCACCTCGTTCAAGCTGTTCATGGCCTACCCCGGCGTGTTCTACAGCGACGACGGCCAGATACTGCGCGCCATGCAGCACGGCGCCCGCAACGGCGGGCTGGTCATGATGCACGCCGAGAACGGCCCGGCCATCGACGTCCTGGTCGAACAGGCCGTCGCCGAGGGCCGCACCGACCCGCGCCACCACGGCGAGGTCCGCAGGACCCTGCTGGAGGCGGAGGCCACGCACCGGGCCATCGCGCTGGCCCGGGTCGCCGACTGCCCGCTGTACGTGGTGCACGTCTCCGCCGCCGAAGCGCTCGCGGAACTGGCGCGGGCCAGGGACGCGGGGCTGCCAGTCTTCGGCGAGACCTGCCCGCAGTACCTGTTCCTGTCCGTCGACAACCTGGCTGAGCCGGACTTCGAGGGCGCCAAGTACGTGTGCAGCACGCCGCTGCGGCCCCGCGAGCACCAGGCCGCGCTCTGGCGTGGCCTGCGCACCGACGACCTCCAGGTGGTCTCGACCGACCACTGCCCGTTCTGCTTCGCGGGCCAGAAGGAGCTGGGCCGAGGCGACTTCTCGAAGATCCCCAACGGGCTGCCCGGCGTGGAGCACCGGATGGACCTGCTGCACCAGGGCGTGGTCGACGGCCACATCTCGCGGCGCCGCTGGATCGACATCGCCTGCGCGGCCCCGGCCCGGATGTTCGGCCTCTACCCGCGCAAGGGCACCATCGCCCCCGGCTCCGACGCCGACCTGGTCATCTACGACCCGCGGGCCAGCCAGGTGATCTCCGCGCGCACCCACCACATGAGCGTGGACTACTCGGCGTACGAGGGCCGCGAGGTCACCGGCCGGTGCGAGACGGTGCTCTCGCGCGGCGAGGTCGTCATCGACCGGCGCACCTTCACCGGCCGCGCGGGCCACGGCCGGTACGTGCCGCGCGGCACCTGCGCGTACCTGCGCTAGCCCGGCCGCCCCGGCCACCCCGGGCCCCGGTCGCCGGGCCACCCCCCACCCCGTCACGTCAGGAGGGCCACCGTGGACTTCGGCCTCGTCTTGCAGCTCGACCCGCCCGCCGCGCAGACCGTCGGCCTGATGCGGCGCGCCGAACGCAACGGCTTCCGCTACGGCTGGACGTTCGACTCCGCCGTGCTGTGGCAGGAGCCGTTCGTCATCCACAGCCGGGTGCTCGAACACACCGAGCGCCTCATCGTCGGCCCCATGGTCACCAACCCGGGCACCCGCGCCTGGGAGGTGACGGCCTCCACCTTCGCCACGCTCAACGAGATGTACGGCAACCGCACCGTGTGCGGCATCGGCCGCGGCGACTCGGCGCTGCGCGTCGCCGGCCGCCGCCCGTGCAGCCTGGCCACCCTCGGCACCTGCATCGACGCCCTGCGCGACCTCGCCGAGGGGCGGGAGGCGGTGGTGGACGGCGCCACGGTGCGGCTCCCGTGGGCGCGCGGGGGCCGGCTGCCGGTGTGGATGGCGGCGTACGGGCCCAAGGCGCTGGCGCTGGCCGGACAGAAGGCCGACGGGTTCATCCTGCAACTGGCCGACCCGTTGCTGACGGAGTGGATGGTCACGGCGGTGCGCGACGCGGCGGCCGACGCCGGCCGCGACCCGCGCGCGGTGAAGATCTGCGTCGCCGCGCCCGCCTACCTGTGCGACGACACGCCCGAGGCGCTGGCGCACGCCAGGCAGCAGTGCCGGTGGTTCGGCGGCATGGTCGGCAACCACGTCGCCGACCTCGTCAGCCGCTACGGCCAGGACTCCGACCTGGTCCCCGCCGAACTCACCGGCTACATCGAGCGGCGCGCGGGCTACGACTACGCGCACCACGGCCGCGCCGACAACCCCGACACCGAGTTCGTCCCCGACGAGATCGTCGACCGCTTCTGCCTCATCGGCCCGCCGCGCGCCCACATCGCCCGCCTGGCCGCCCTGCGCGACCTGGGCGTCGACCAGTTCGCCGTGTACGCGATGCACGACGCGCGCGAGCACGTCATCGACGGCTACGGCCAGGAGGTCATCCCGGGCTTCGAGGCCCTGTAGCCCGGCAGCGCGGGGCCGGCCGCCCCCACCACCGGGCCGACCCCGGCCCGCTGCTACCCGGCCGGCCCCGTCACCGACCGCCGTCATCCTCGCCCCGTCGCCCCGTCGCCCCGTCGCCCCGTCGCCCCGTCGCCCCGGCACCCGGGCCGTGTTTGGGCCGCGTTGGGCACGTTCCGCCCCGTACCGCCGGGTGGTCGGCCGCCGTTCGAGCGGTGCGCCGCAGCCGTCGTGCGGGAGGCGCTGACCTGGCCCGGGCGCGTGTCTAAGATGCCCGCATGGCTGTCACCGCGCGCTCTGTGCCGCGCCCCTGTCGTTGTTGTCGCTGACGCCTGCCTCGCCCCAGCGCGCCCCGCGCGCCCGCTCCCTCGCCCCTTCCGCGCTCCCGGGCGTCCGCGCCCGCCAGCGCTCTCCTCCCGAGGTGTTCCGCGATGACTTCCGCCCGACGTACCGTCCTCAAGCTGCTCGCCACCGTCCCCGTCGCCGCCCAGGCCGCCCGCGCCGCCGCGCCCGCCGCGGCGGCCGAGGCGCCCGGTGGCATCGTCAAACCGCTGCCGGCCGACGTGTTCACCCGCCACGGCACCAACGCCGAAACCCGCCCGTCGGCCCTGCGCGGCACCGGCTTCCACACGCCGAACGACCGCTT
Organism: Streptomyces sp. MGP-BFMKR1; assembly: GCF_057766585.1. NCBI lineage: Bacteria > Bacillati > Actinomycetota > Actinomycetes > Kitasatosporales > Streptomycetaceae > Streptomyces > Streptomyces sp. MGP-BFMKR1. The sequence continues at coordinate 1,485,406 of NZ_CM173408.1, read as the reverse complement.
CTTCGTCCGCAACCACACCGCGACCCCCGCCCTCGACGCGGACACCTGGCGGCTGACCGTGTGGGGCAGCGGACTGCGCGGCGGGCCCGCCCGGTTCACCCTGGCCGACCTGCGCGCCCTGCCCGCCGTCAGCCGCGACGTGGCCATCGAGTGCGCCGGCAACGCGCGCGGCTACTTCACCTCCCAGCAGCACGACACCGTCACCGGCACGCCCTGGACGCTCGGCGCCGTCGGCGTGGCCCGCTGGCGCGGGGTGCGCCTGGCCGACGTGCTGCACCGGGCGGGAATCGGCGACCACGCCGTGGCCGTCATGCCGCGTGGGCTCGACGCGGAGTACGTCACGGCCGGCGTGAACCTGGGCCGGGTGCGCCGCCCGCTGCCGGTCGCCAAGGCGCTGGCCGACGTGCTCCTCGCGTACGAGATGAACGGCGCGCCGCTGCCGCCCGACCACGGCTACCCCCTCCGCGTGGTGGTGCCGTCCTGGGTCGGCGTCGCCTCCATCAAGTGGCTCGGCGACATCGAGGTCAGCGCCGAGGACCTGCACTCGCCCTGGGACACCGACTACTACCGGCTGTTCGGGCCCGGCCACCCGCCGCAGGGCAGCGCGCCGCTGACCCGACAGCCCGTCAGATCCACCTTCGAGCTGGACCACGGCGCCACCCTCGTCGCCCGCCACACCCACCGGCTGACCGGCCGCTCCTGGTCCGGGCACGCGCCCGTGGTCGAGGTACGGGTGAGCACCGACGGCGGGGCGCACTGGCGCCGGGCCCAGCTCCAGGACCCGCCGCGCCGGCACGGCTGGGTCCGCTGGTCCGTGCCCTGGCACCCGCACGCCACCGGCCCGACCACGCTGCTGGCCCGGGCCACCGACGCGGCGGGCAACACCCAACCCGACCACACCCCGCCCAACACGCAGGGCTACCTCTTCGACGCGGTGGTCCGCCTCCCGGTCACGGTCGTCTGAGCCGGCCACCCACCCGTCGCTCCGAGGCCGGGGGCGGGCGTACTGCCGCGACCGTGCGCGCGCTGCGTACGCTCGCGCCAGCGCACCCGCCCCCGGCCCGAGGAGTCCGCTCTCGTGTTCACCACCCGGCCCACCCTGCACGGCACCTTCGGCATGGCCTCGTCCACGCACTGGCTCGCCTCCCAGTCGGCGATGGCGGTCCTGGAGGACGGCGGAAATGCCTACGACGCGGCCGTGGCCGCCGCGTTCGTGCTGCACGTGGTCGAGCCGCACCTGAACGGCCCGGCCGGCGAGGTCCCGATCATCATCGCCCCGGCCGGCGGCGCGGTGCGCGTGCTGTGCGGGCAGGGCCCCGCGCCGGCCGGCGCCAGCGCCGCCGCCTACCGCGACCTCGGCCTGAAGCTGGTCCCCGGCACCGGACCGCTGGCCGCCGCCGTCCCCGGCGCCTTCGACGCGTGGCTGCTCCTCCTGCGCGACCACGGCACCAAGCCACTCGCGTCCGTGCTCCGGTACGCCATCGGCTACGCGGAGGCGGGCCACCCGCCCGTGGAGCGGCTGACGGAGACCGTGGAGCGGGTGCGGGCCCTGTTCGAGAGCGAGTGGACCACCTCGGCGGAGGTCTACCTGCCCGGCGGGAAGGCGCCCGCCCCCGGCACCCTGTTCACCAACCGGCCGCTGGCCGCCACCTGGCGGCGCCTGCTGGCCGAGGCGGACGCGGCCGGCGGCGACCGCGAGGCGCGCATCGACGCCGCGCGCCGGGTGTGGCGGACCGGCTTCATAGCCGAGGCACTGGTCGCCTCCGCTGCCCGCCCGGCGCTCGACACCTCGGGCGAGCGGCACGCGGGCCCGCTCAGCGGCGACGACCTGGCCGGCTTCGAGGCCACGTACGAGGAACCGGCCCGCTACGACTGGCAGGGCTGGACCGTGTGCAAGCCGGGCCCCTGGTCGCAGGGCCCGGTCCTGCTCCAACAACTCGCCCTGCTCCCGGACGGCCTGACCGCCGCCGACCACGGCACGGCCGAGTACGTGCACACCCTCGTCGAGGGCGGCAAGCTCGCCTTCGCCGACCGAGAGGCGTGGTACGGCGACGCGCGCGGGCCGGGCACCGTGCCGCTGGCCGCCCTCCTCGACGCGGACTACAACGCCGCGCGCCGCGCGCTGATCGGCCCGGACGCCTCGTACGAGCTGCGCCCGGGGCACCCAGGGGGCCGGGTGCCGCGCCTGGCCGCGCACACCCACGCCGTCGCCCGTGGCGAGCGGGCCGCGACCGGCCCGCTGACCAGCGCGGCGGCCGGCGTCGGCGAGCCGACCGTGACGGCCGACGGCGGTACCCGGGGCGACACCTGCCACCTGGACGTCGTGGACCGCTGGGGCAACATGGTCTCGGCGACGCCCAGCGGCGGCTGGCTCCAGTCCAGCCCCGTCGTCCCCGAACTCGGCTTCCCGCTCGGCACCCGGCTCCAGATGGCCTGGCTCGACCCGGACCTGCCGAACACGCTCACCCCGGGCCGCCGCCCGCGCACCACGCTCTCGCCCTCCCTCGCGCTGCGCGAAGGCGAGCCCGTCCTCGCCTTCGGCACCCCCGGCGGCGACCAGCAGGACCAGTGGCAGACGCACTTCTTCCTCGCGGTGGCGCTGCGCCCGCCCGTGCGCGGCGGGCTCGACCTGCAGGGCGCCATCGACGCACCGGGCTGGCACCAGGAGGGGTTCCCCGAGTCGTTCTACCCGCGCGGCATGCGCCCCGGCGGCGTCACCGTCGAGGAGCGGTTCGACCCGGAGCTGATCACCGAGCTGCGCCGCAGGGGCCACGACGTGACCGTCGGCGGGCCCTGGTCGGAAGGCAGGCTGAGCGCGGTCGCCCGGGACCCGGAGACCGGCGTGCTGTCGGCGGCGGCCAATCCGCGCGGGGCCCAGGGGTACGCGGTCGGCCGCTGAGCCCGGCCGCCGTGTCGGTTTTCCCGGAGTTCACCCTGCGGCCAGCCACGCGATGTCAATCCTGCTGGTGGGGCGTGGTTCGATGGACACATGATCGAAGCAATGGACCCGGGGGAATGGGCACGCCTTGAGGCGGCGGTGGACGAGGCCGTCCGCAAGGCGGCGGCCACGGAGATCATGCCGCGGTTCCGGCAACTGGCCCAGCACGAGATCGTGCAGAAGAACGGCCCACACGACCTCGTCACGGTCGCCGACCGGCTCGCCGAGGAACAGCTCACCGTCGCGCTGACCGCGCTGCTGCCCGGCTCCGTGGTCGTCGGCGAGGAGGCCGTGCACGCCGACGCCGGCGTCCTGGCCGCCCTTGAGGGCGAGGTGCCGGTGTGGATCGTGGACCCGGTGGACGGCACCCGCCAGTTCGTCCACGGCGACCCCGGCTTCGCCACCCTGGTCGCGCTGGCGCACCGCGGCGAACTCCTCGCCTCCTGGACGTACGCGCCCGCCCTCGACCTGATGGCCGTGGCCCGCAGGGGCGGCGGCGCCGAGCTGGGCGGCCGGCCGCTGCGCTGCGGCCCGCGCCCGGCCGGCAAGGTCATCGACGTGGCCATCTCGCACTACGACTTCACCACCGACGTGGAGAAGGCGGCCCTGTCCGGGCTCATGACCGAGGGCGTCGCCCCGCGGCCCTGCGGCTCGGCCGGCCTGGAGTACCTGGACGTGGCCCGCGGCCTGCTGGACGCCGTGGCCTTCTCCTGGGAGAACCCCTGGGACCACGCCGCCGGGCTGCTCCTGGTGGCCGAGGCGGGCGGCGCCTCCGGCACCGTGGCCGGCGAGCCCTTCCGCCTCGCGGGCGGCAACGCGCTGCCCTTCACCGCGGCGCGGGACGCGGAGACCGCGGCGCATATCCTGAGCCTGCTGACCGCGGTCGGCTAGGTCAGCGCACGAATCGCGCACGCCGTAGCCACCACCGCGGGCGACCTCACAGGCGAGGAGGCCGATGTGCCGTCGATGCTCGACGCGGTGGTGGTGGGGGCCGGGCCGAACGGCCTGACCGCCGCCGTTGAGCTGGCCCGTCGTGGCCACGCGGTGGAGGTGTTCGAGGCCCGCGAGGCGCCGGGCGGCGGGGCCCGCACCGAGGAGCTGACCCTGCCCGGCTTCCGGCACGACCCGTGCTCGGCCGCGCACCCCCTCGGCGCCGGCTCGCCCGCCTTCAACGCCATGCCGCTGGAGCGGCACGGCCTGACCTGGCTGCACCCCGAGCTGCCGATGGCCCACCCCTTCCCGGACGGCACCGCCGCGATCCTGGCCCGCTCCGTGGGGGAGACCGCGATGTCGCTGGGCGCCCGGGACGCGGGCGCCTACCGCCGGCTGGTCGCGCCCTTCGTCGGCCGCTGGGAGGCGCTGGCCGCCGACTTCCTGCGCACCCCGTGGCTCGGGCGGCCACGGGACCCGGCCACCTGGGTGCGCTTCGGCTCGCTCGCCCTCCAGCCCGCCGCGCTGCTCGCCCGCCGCTTCCACCAGGACAAGGCCCGCGGCCTGCTCGCCGGGCTCGCCGGGCACGCGGTGGCCCCGCTGCGCGGCGTCGGCACCGGCGGCCTGGCCCTGATGTTCGCGATCGCCGCGCACGCGGTCGGCTGGCCCGTCGCCCGTGGCGGCTCGCAGGCCATCACGGACGCCCTCGTCTCGTACCTGCGCGAACTCGGCGGTGACGTGCACACCCACTACGAGGTCAAGCGCCTGGACGACCTGCCGCCCGCCCGCGCGTACATCTTCGACACCTCGCCCACCGCGCTCGCCCGCATCGCGGGGCTCGGCGACGCCTACCGCGGCTTCCGCTACGGGCCCGCCGCCTTCAAGATCGACTACGCCCTGGACGGTCCGGTGCCCTGGACGGCCGCCGAGGCGCGCCGCGCGGGCACCGTGCACATCGGTCCCACCCTCGGCGAGATCGACGGCGCGCTGCACGCCGCCGTCGCGGGCCGCGACCCCAGCGTGCCCTTCCTCATCACCACCCAGCCCAGCCTCATCGACCCCACCCGCGCGCCCGCCGGCAAGCACACCTTCTGGGCGTACGGGCACGTGCCGAGCGGCTGGCGCGGGGACGCCACCGAGGTCATCGAGCGGCAGTTGGAGCGCTTCGCGCCGGGCTTCCGGGACCGGGTGCTCGCGCGCGCCGTCGCCGGCCCGCCCGAACTGGCCGCCCGCAACGCCAACTACGTCGGCGGCGACATCGCCTGCGGCGCCTTCACGGGCCTCCAGACCGTGCTGCGCCCCAAGCTGGCCCGCGTCCCCTACGCCACCGCGCACCCGGCGATCTTCCTGTGCTCCTCGGCCACCCCGCCCGGCCCCGGCGTGCACGGCATGTCGGGGCACCACGCGGCGCGCGCGGTGTGGAGCGGGCTGCGCCGCTGGTAGGGGGCCCGCGCACGGGCCGCGCCCGCTGTTGTTAGGGTGACCTAACTTCCAGGGAGAGGGCGGGACATGACCACGCAGTCGCCGGAGTCACCGGAGTTCGACCACCTGTTGCACGGCGTCCCCGACGTGCCGTCAGCGGTCGCCGCGTACACGGCCGCCGGCCTTCCCGCCCACGTCAACCCGCCCTACCTGGGCTTCCAGAACGGCGCGTGGCGCCTGGACGTGCGCTACGTCGAGATCCTCACCGTCGTGGACCACGCGGAGTTCGCCGACTCCCCGTACGGCAGGGCGATGGCGCCGATGATGCCGTTCGTGACGGACCAGATCGCGGCCGGCGGCGGTGGGCTCAACTTCGCGGTCAACGTCACCGACGCCACGGCGACCACCGAACGGCTGCGCCGCGCGGGCCACGAGGTCGAGTTGGTGACCTTCGCCAAGGAGGGCTCGCCCGTCTCCTTCCGCGAGGCGTTCCTCGCGGACGCCCCGCGCTGGGCGCCGTTCTTCATCAGCTACGAGCCCGACCGGCAGGTCATCCTCGACACCTACCGGGGCGGGGGAGGCCGGCGCGGCGCGCACGACCTGGCCGGTTTCGTGATCGAGACGCCCGAACCGGCCGTGGCCGCCGGCTGGTTGAGCCGCCTCCTGTGCCTGCCGACCACCGCCGACGGCACCGTCGTACCGCTGCCCGGCGGCCACGTGCACTTCACCGCCGGACCGGCCGACCGGATCACCACCCTGCTGCTGTCCGACGGCACCCCACCCACCACCCGCGTCGCCGGCCTCGACGTGCGCCCGGCCTGACCGGCGCCCCCTGCGCGCCCCGACCTCGCCCCGCCGCCGGCGGTGCTGACGGGCCCGCCCCGGGGCGGGGTGGGCGTCCTTGGACGAGGCGGGGCGGGACGGGGGGCGAAACGACGGGCCGATGGATCAAGATCAGCCAGATGGGCGCGGCTCCAGGGCCATGTCGGATTTCCGCGAGCCCCCAGCCGTGCGCACCCGCGATGCTGAGCGCATGCACTCTGACTTCGACCGGTGCGTGAGAGCCGTCCAGTCCAAGGACGCCCGCTTCGACGGCTGGTTCTTCACCGCCGTCCTCACCACCCGCATCTACTGCCGCCCGAGCTGCCCGGTGGTGCCGCCCAAGGTCGAGAACATGACGTTCTACCCGAGCGCCGCCGCCGCCCAGCAGGCCGGGTTCCGCGCCTGCAAGCGCTGCCGCCCGGACGCCAGCCCCGGCTCCCCGCAGTGGAACGAGCGCGCCGACCTCGTCGCCCGGGCCATGCGGCTGATCGCGGACGGCGTGGTGGACCGCGAGGGCGTCCCCGGCCTCGCCGCCCGGCTCGGCTACAGCACCCGACAGATCGAGCGCCAGCTCCTGGCCGAACTCGGCGCCGGCCCGCTCGCGCTGGCCCGCGCGCAGCGCGCGCAGACCGCCCGGCTGCTGATCGAGACCAGCGAGCTGCCGATGGCCGAGGTCGCCTTCGCCGCCGGCTTCGCCAGCATCCGCACGTTCAACGAGACCGTACGGGAGGTCTTCGCCCTCTCCCCGACGGAACTGCGCGGGCGCACCCGCCGCGGCGACCGGCCCACCGCGCCCGGCGTGCTCAGCCTCCGGCTGCCCTTCCGCGCCCCGCTGTGCCCGGACAACCTGTTCGGCCACCTCGCCGCCACCGCCGTGCCCGGCGTGGAGGAGTGGCGCGACGGCGCGTACCGGCGCACGCTGCGCCTGCCGTACGGGCACGGCATCGTCAGCCTCCGGCCGGCGCCCGACCACATCGGCTGCCAGCTCTCGCTGACCGACCAGCGCGACCTGGCGGGCGCCATCAGCCGCTGCCGCCGCATGCTCGACCTGGACGCCGACCCCGTCGCCACCGACGACCTGCTGCGCACGGACGCGGAGCTGGCACCGCTGGTGGAGAAGGCGCCCGGGCGCCGGGTGCCGCGCACGGTGGACGCCGACGAGTTCGCCGTACGGGCCGTGCTCGGCCAGCAGGTCTCCACGGCAGCCGCCCGCACCCACGCGGGCCGGCTGGTCACCGCGCACGGCGAGCCGGTGGACGACCCGGCCGGCGGCCTCACCCACCTGTTCCCCAGCACCGAGGCGCTGGCCGGCCACGACCCGCAGGCCCTGGCCATGCCGCGCACCCGGCGGGCCACCCTCGGCACCCTGATCGACGCGCTCGCCTCCGGGGACATCACGCTCGGCGTCGGCAGCGACTGGGACCGGGCCCGCGCCCAGTTGGCGGACCTGCCCGGCATCGGCCCGTGGACCGTGGAGGTGATCGCGATGCGCGCCCTCGGCGACCCGGACGCCTTCCTCCCCACCGACCTCGGCATCCGCCGCGCCGCCGAGGGCCTCGGCCTGCCGAGCACCCCCGGGGCGCTGATCCGGCACAGCGCCCGGTGGCGGCCCTGGCGCGCGTACGCCGTGCAGTACCTGTGGGCCACCGAGGACCACCCGATCAACCTGCTGCCCGCCTGACGCGCCCCGCCCGCCCCCGCGCGCGGCCGACGCCCGTGGCGTGCGCCGGTCGCGCCGCCCCCGATACCCTCACTCAGCCCGAGCCCAAGGAGAGCTACCTGCCGTGCCCGTACGCGTCCACACCCTCATCGACAGCCCCTGTGGTCCGCTCACCCTGGTGGCCACCGACGGGGTGCTCTCCGGTCTGTACATGACCGACCACCGGCACCGGCCGCCGCTGGAGACCTTCGGCGAACGGGACGAGGTGCCCTTCGCCGCGGCCATCGACCAACTCGCCGAGTACTTCGACGGCCACCGCACCGACTTCTCCGAGCTGCCGATCCACCTGTCCGGCACGCCGTTCCAGCGCCGGGTCTGGGAGGAGCTGCGCTCCATCCCGCACGGCGTGACCATCTCGTACGGGCAACTCGCCGACGCCATCGGGCAGCCGAGCGCCGCCCGCGCGGTGGGCCTGGCCAACGGCAAGAACCCCATCAGCATCATCGTCCCCTGCCACCGGGTCATCGGCTCCACCGGCAGCCTCACCGGCTACGGCGGCGGGCTCCAGCGCAAGCGCCAACTGCTGGACTTCGAGCGGGGCCGCGTCCAGTGCCTGGACGGCGCGTTCGTGGCCGACGCCACGGAGCAGGCGGCCCAGGAACAGCTCTTCTGAGAGCCCGGCACCACGGCGGGGGCCCGGCTCAGCCGAGCAGCGCGCGGGCCTCGGCGAGCACGTCCACCTGGGCCCGCCAGTCACCGTCGGCGAACCCGACGACGACGTGCCGCGCCCCCGCTCCCCAGTAGGCGTGCAACCGCTCCGCCGCCTCGCGCGCCCCGCCCACGACCGGCGCCGCCGCCAGCGCGTCCACGGCCACCCCGCGCGCCGCCGCCACGCGGGCCGCCAGGGGGCGCCGCGCCCGGGCAGTTCGGGCCCGCCGCCGAGCGCCCCGACGACGCCGACGGCCACCGTGGGGGCGGGCCGGCCGCGCCACACGGCCCGCTCGGCGAGCCGCACCACGCCGGCGGCCACCTCGTCGGGGGAGACCAGCGAGGGGAACCAGCCGTCGGCGGAGCGGACCACGCGCCGGATGGCGGCCGGCGAGGTGCCACCCACCCACACCTGCGGCCCGGGCACGGCGTGACCCAGCTCCCACGCCACCTGGCCCCGGTTCCACGCCGCCTCGCCCACCTCGCCCGTCCCGTCCGGCAGGTGCACCCGCTCGCCGGCGAGCAGCCGAGGCAGCAGCGCCAACGCGGTGTCCAGCCACAAGCCGCGCTCGCCCCCGCGCGCGGGCTCCTCGTACCCGTCGACGCCGAGCACGAGCCGGTCGCCCGCCACGTGCGCCAGGCTGGCGATCTGTCGCGCGGCCCAGGCCAGCGGGCGGTCGGCGGACGCGAGGGCGCCGGAGCAGATCCGCAGCCGCTCGGTCGCCGCGGCCACCGCCGCCAGCGCGACCGCCGCCTCCACCGCCGGCCCGTCCCCGGCGAGCCGGCCGCCGTACGCCACGAGGTCGAGCCCCACGTCCTCGGCGTGCCGAGCGGCGTCGGCGAAGTCGATCTTCTGCTCGCGCTGCGCGGCGAGGGACGGCAGCACCACGCCGACCCGCGGGCGTGCCAGGGGGTTCGTCATGGCCTAACGGTGCAACTTCAAGGCCACTTGAGGTCAATGGCGTGGGGGCGGCCTCGACGAGGGCGCACCGGTCACCGACGCGCCACCGGCCACCGGGCACCGCCTGGCGGCCCGCGCCGTCCCGCCCCCAGCGGGACGCCCCCCATCGGCCGCCCCGACCGGGTCGCGCTAGCCGTGCCGCGTCATCGCCCAGGTCAGCGGCCCGCCGCCGGGCAGTTCGACCTCCGCGCTGACGGCGAAGCCCAGCCGCTGGTAGAAGGCCACGTTCCGGGCCTCGGAGGTCTCCAGGTAGGCCGGCAGCCCCGCGCGCTCGGCCGCCTCGATGCCGGGCGCGAGTACCGCGCGGCCGAGCCCGCGGCCCTGGTGCGCGGGATCGACGCCCACCGAACCCAGGAACCACGCCGGTCCCTGCGGGCGGTGCGGCTCCAACGCCGCCTCGGCCTGCTCGAACGCCTGTGCCCGGTCGCCCGCCAGCTCCGCGAAGCGCGGCGCCAGCTCGGTGAGGACGGCGCCGGCGGCGACGGTCTCCGGCGTGGTCCACACGGCCACCGCCGCCCCCTCGTCGCCGACCCAGACCCGGCCGTGCGCGAGGCCGATCCGGTCGACGAACAACTCCTGGAACTCCGCGATGCGGCGCAGATGGTCGTCGGCGGCCACCGTGTGCCGGGTGAAGGGGTAGTCGGCGAAGGCCCGGGTCAGCGTCGCGGTCGCGCGCGGCACGTCGGCCCGGGTGGCGAGGCGTACGGCGGTCGCGGGGGAGGTCATGGCGGGCGCCCTGCGCTTTCCGCTCCGAGGGAGCACACGCGTCCGCCGGAGCACTCGAAGATCGTTTGACGTATCGGGCGCACTGTACGTCCCCCGCCCGGGCCGGGGCCCGCGAATTACGGGCGCGGGCGCCCTGGGCCGCGGCCCGGCACTCCCGCCCGCGTCCGGCCGGCGCCGGTGCCGCGTCGGCCGGGCGCGGGCGGGTGGCTACGCCTCAGCCGGAGCCTCCAGAGCCCCCCGAGCCACCGGAGCCTCCCGAGCCACCGGAGCCGCTGGAGGAGTCCGAGTCCTCGCGGTCAGCGGCGCGCTCGGCGGCCCGGCGCAGCCGGTGGTGCCGGGTGGGGGTCTGCTCGGTCAGCGCCTCGCCGATCATCGCGCGCATCGCGTCCCGCAGCCCGTGCATGGCGTGGTGCCGCTTCGGCCCGGCCCCCGGGTCCGTCCGCAGCTCGCGCAGCAGCGACCAGCACAGCGCCAGCATCACCAGCACGAACGGCAGCGCCACCAGGATCGTGGCCGTCTTCAACGCGTCCAGGCCGCCGGCGACCAGCAGCACCGCGGCCACCGCCGCCATCAGGATGCCCCAGGCGACGACCAGCCAGGTGCGTGGGTGCAGCGACCCACGGCTGGTCAGCGAGCCCATGACCAGCGAGGCGGAGTCGGCGCTGGTGATGAAGTACGTCATGACCAGGGCCATGGCCAGCCAGGCGGTCGCGGTACCCAGCGGCAGCGCGTCCAACATGCCGAACAGCGAGGCCTCCGCCCCGTCCTTGACCTTCTCGGTGAGGTCGGCGGTGCCGCTGGAGTCCAGCCGGATGGCGCTCCCGCCCATCACACAGAACCAGATCATCGTCGCGCCACTGGGCACCAGCAGCACCCCGATCAGGAACTCCCGGATGGTGCGGCCGTGCGAGATGCGGGCGATGAAGGTGCCCACGAACGGCGCCCAGGACAGCCACCAGGCCCAGTAGAAGATCGTCCAGGTGCCGAGCCAGCTCCGGTCGGTGAAGGCGCCGGTGTGCGAGGCCATCGGCAGCAGGTCGTTGAGGTAGCCACCGATGCTCGCCGGCACGCTGTCCAGTACGTACACCGTCGGGCCGACGAGGAAGACGAACACCATCAGCAGCGCCGCGAGCACGATGTTGAGCGTGCTCAGCCACTTGACGCCCTTGTGCAGGCCGGAGAAGGCGGAGAGCACGAAGGCCGCCGACAGGGCACAGATGATCACGAGCTGCACCGTCTTGGTGTTGTCCACGCCGGCGGTGAGGTCGAGCCCCTCGGCGACCTGCAGGGCGCCGAGGCCCAGGCTGGTCGCGGTGCCGAAGACGGTCGCGAAGACGGCGAGCAGGTCGATCATCCGGCCCGGCCAGCCGTCGGCCCGCCGCTCGCCGATGAGCGGCACGAACACGGAGCTGAGCCGGTTGCCGCGGCCCTTGCGGAAGACGACGTAGGCGAGGGCGAGCCCGGCCATGCCGTAGATCGCCCAGGGCATGAAGGTCCAGTGGAAGAACGAGTACTCCATCGCCGTGCGGGCCGCCTCGCCCGTGCCCGGCTTCACGCCGCTGGACGGCGGCGGGTCGGTGTAGTGCAGCAGGGGCTCGCCGACGCCGTAGAACATCAGGCCGATGCCCATCCCGGCGCTGAACATCATGGCGATCCAGGCCAGGTTGCCGAACTCCGGCTCGTCCTCGTCCCGGCCCAGCTTGATCCGGCCGTACCGACTCACCGCGATGTACAGGCACAGCACCAGGAACACGTCGGCGGCCACCACGAAGAGCCAGCCGAAGTTGGTGAGCACCCAGTTCAGGGCGGAGTCCGAGGTGTCGGCGAAGTTGTCCTTGGCGAGCGCGGCCCAGCCGACGGCGGCCAGCACGGCCACCACCCCGATGGTGACGACCGCCCGGTCGGGCGGCGGGTCGTGCACGTCGGCCGGGGCCTCGTCCGGGTCGGGCGGCAGATCGGTGGACTGGGTAGGCGGGGTACTCATGGCGCACCACTATGGTGCGATAAAGCAGGAGATGCGGCCGTGGCGCGCCGTTTGGCCACGACTACGACCGTGGGCAGCGTCGAGCCCCGCGGATAGGGTCACCGCGGCGCCACTGCCCGTGCGCGAGCACGGCCGGAACCAGGGGGACACACGGTGACGTACGCCGCGACGACCGACACCCGACCGACACCGCACGGCCTCCGACCCCCGGTGCCACCACCGACGGTCCCAGCGGTGCCCACTCCACCACACTCCCCGCCCACGGCGCCCGGCCCGCTACGCGATGGGGTGCGACCGGCGCCGCCCGGCCCCGCCGCACCGGCCCGGAGCCCCCACGCCCGCACCACCGGCCAGCCGGACGCGGGCCAGTCGGGCACGGGCCAGCCGGACACGGGCCAGTCGGACACGGACCAGCCGGACACGGCCGGCGAGCCGGCCCGGCCCGCCGACGGCGACCGGCCCGCCGCCGAGCGCGAGGCCGCGCCCCGCGCGCGACGCGTAAGCGGAGGCGACGAGACAGGTGACGGCGGGGGCGGCAACGGCGACGACGGGGGCGGCGGAGGCGGGCGCGGCGCGGCGCGGGTGCTGATCGCCGCGGACAAGTTCAAGGGTTCGCTGACGGCGGTGCGGGTCGCCGAGCACCTCACGGCCGGGCTGCGCGCGGCGGCGCCTGGCGTGCGCGTCGCGGCGGTGCCGGTCGCCGACGGCGGCGACGGCACGGTGGACGCCGCCGTCGCGGCCGGCTTCGAGCGCCGCACGGCCCGGGTCACCGGGCCGCTGGGCACCCCGGTGGACGCCTCGTACGCGCTGCGCGGCACGAGCGCCGTCGTGGAGATGGCCGAGGCGTCCGGGCTGCGGCACCTGCCCGCGGGCACCTTCGCGCCGCTGACCGCCACCACGTACGGCACGGGGGAGCTGCTGCGCGCCGCGCTGGACGCGGGCGCCCGCGACATCGTCCTCGGCGTCGGCGGCAGCGCCACCACCGACGGTGGCGCCGGCATGCTCACGGCGCTCGGGGCGCGGCTGCGCGACGCGCGGGGCCGCCCGGTCGGCCCCGGCGGCGGGGCGCTGCGCGACCTCGCCGCGGCCGACCTGTCGGGGCTCGACGCCCGCCTGGCGGCAACGGCCGTCACCCTCGCCAGCGACGTCGACAACCCGCTCACCGGCCCGCAGGGCGCCGCCGCGGTCTACGGGCCGCAGAAGGGCGCCAGCGCCGCGGACGTGGCGGCCCTGGAGGCGGCCCTGACGCGCTACGCGCGGGTACTGGAGGACGCGGTGGGCCCGCGCGCCGCCGCGCACGTCCACGCGCCGGGGGCCGGCGCGGCGGGCGGCGTCGGCTACGGGGCGCTGGTCGGGCTCGGCGCGGACTTCCGGCCCGGCATCGAGGTGCTGCTCGACGTGCTTGGCTTCGCCGCGGAGCTGGCCAGCGCCGACCTGGTGATCACCGGCGAGGGCTCGCTCGACGCGCAGACCCTGCGCGGCAAGGCCCCGGCCGGGGTGGCCGCGGCGGCCCGGGAGCGCGGCGTGCCGGTGGTCGCGGTGTGCGGGCGGCTCGCGCTGGACGCCGACGCCCTGCGGGAGGCGGGTCTGAGCCGGGCGTACGCCCTGACCGCGCTCGAACCCGACCCGGCGCGCTGCATGGCCGAGGCCGGCCCGCTCCTGGAGCGCCTCGCCGCCCGCGTCGCGGCTGACTTCCTGACCTGACCCGCCGGCGCCCGCCCGTCCCGGGCCCGGGCACGACGAAGGGCCCGAGCGAGATGCTCGGGCCCTTCGCCACGGAGGACGTGAAGGGGGCGTGGCCGCTACGGCAACTGCGTCGCCCGCGCCTCGCGCCGGTTGTCCCGGAACGTGTTGACCCGGCGGGCCGTCGCGAACAGCGGGATCACCGCGCCCAGCACCACCTGGAGCGCGCAGCCGGTCTGGAGCAGCAGCTCGCCACCGGGGGCCTCGAAGGCCCAGGCGGCCAGCAGGCCCATGCTCAGCACGATCCACCCCAGCATCGCCAGCGCGAGCAACCCGCGCGGCTTGGGGTACTCCACGCGGCTCACCATCAGCCAGGCGACGCCCACGATGGCCAGCAGGGTCGGGAAGAACGGCAGCTCGAGCAGGACCACGGAGATCACGGTCAGCGCCCCGAAGGGGCTTGGCATGCCCTGGAAGACGCCGTCGCGCAGGGTCACACAGGAGAATCTGGCGAGCCTGAGCACGACGGCGAGCAGGACCACGATGGCGGCCACCGCCGATACCCGCTGATAGGCGTCGTCGGCGACCATGCCCCACACCACGACGAAGTACGCCGGGGCGAGGCCGAAGCTGATCAGGTCGGAGAGGTTGTCCAGCTCCGCGCCCATCGCCGAGCTGCGCAGCTTGCGCGCCACGAGCCCGTCGAAGAGGTCGAAGACCGAGGCGAGCAGCATCAGCATCACCGCGGTGGCGGCGCTGTGCCGGGCCATCCCGCCGTCCTCGTTGCCCGTCAGGTGCGGGATGAGGACGCCGGTGGTGGTGAAGTACACGGCCATGAAGCCGCAGGTGGCGTTGCCGAGCGTGAGGGTGTCCGCTATCGACAGCCGCGTTGACAGCGGCATGTCGTCCGTGTCGTCACCGCACTCGTCGGCTTCGGGAACCCAGGCGGACTGGGTCTCCGGATCAACTACGGTCAAGACGAGTCACCCCCGCAGTGGTGGTCTCGCCAACCTCGACCGCGGTCTCGACACCTTCCGGGAGGTAGATGTCGACCCGCGAGCCGAAGCGGATCAGGCCGATCCGCTCGCCCTGCTCGACCTTGGTGCCCTGCGGCACGTACGGCACGATGCGGCGGGCGACGGCGCCGGCGATCTGGACCATCTCGATGTCCCCGAGTTCGGTGTCGAAGTGCCAGACAACGCGCTCGTTGTTCTCGCTCTCCTTGTTGAACGCCGGGACGAACCCGCCGGGGATGTGCTCGACCGAGGTCACCGTGCCCGCCAGCGGGGCGCGGTTCACGTGGACGTTCAGCGGGCTCATGAAGATCGCGACTCGGGTCCGTCCGTCCTTCCACGGCATGATGCTCTGCACCACGCCGTCGGCGGGAGAGATGACCCGGCCCTGCGCGATCTCGCGCTCTGGGTCACGGAAGAACCACAGCATGCCCGCCGCGAGCGCGGTGGCGGGCACGGCGGCGGCAGCCCAGCGTCCCGAGCGACGGGAGCGAGCCAGGCTCACCGCCGCCGTGGCGACGGTCGGAAGGAGCCACGGCGACGCTCCGCGCGCGAGGCGTACGCGTGCGCGAGGTGCGGTGGAAGAGCTGTGGGGCATGGATGACCTTCGTAGCGGAGGGTGCCGCTTAGCGAAAAAGGGGACGGCGGCTTTTCGGGGATGGTATCGGTTGCGAGCGGCAACTGGGCAAGCGCCAGGGCTAGTCGGTGGCTGAAGACCAGTGACGGGCTGTGATGTAGTTCTCGAAAAAACCACCCCGAACCGGACAATTACCCCTGGAAGTGGTACTCCTCCAAGAGGCGTCGCCCGATGATCATTTTCTGGATCTCGGCGGTGCCCTCGCCGATGAGGAGCATGGGCGCCTCCCGGTAGAGGCGCTCGATCTCGTATTCCTTGGAGAAGCCGTAGCCGCCGTGGATGCGGAAGGCGTCCTCCACGACCTCTTTGCAGTACTCGGAGGCCAGGTACTTGGCCATGCCCGCTTCGAGGTCGTTCCGCTGTCCGGAGTCCTTTTTCCGGGCCGCATTGACCATCATCGCATGGGCGGCCTCGACCTTGGTCCCCATTTCCGCCAGTTTGAACTGGATGGCCTGGTGCTGGGCGATCGGCTTGCCGAACGTGTGCCGCTGCTGGGCATAGGAAACGCCCAGCTCAAAGGCGCGCTGCGCGACCCCGCAGCCGCGCGCCGCGACGTTCACGCGGCCAACCTCGACGCCGTCCATCATCTGGTAGAAGCCGCGTCCCGTGGCCCCGCCGAGCACGCGATCGGCCGGGACGCGCAGCCCGTCCATGATCAGCTCGGTGGTGTCGACGCCCTTGTAACCCATCTTGTCGATCTTGCCGGGGATGGTCAGGCCCGGGCGCACCTCGCCGAAGCCCGGCTCCTTCTCGACCAGGAACGTGGTCATCGAGCGGTGCGGCTTGGCGGCGGCCTCCTCCGGGGAGAGCCCCTCGTCGGTCCGGCACAGCACCGCGACCAACGAGGAGGTGCCGCCGTTGGTGAGCCACATCTTCTGTCCGGTGAGCAGGAAGTCGTCGCCGTCGCGCACACCCTTGGATGTGATGGATGACACATCCGAACCGAGCGCGGGTTCCGACATCGAGAACGCGCCACGGATCTCGCCCGCGGCCATCTTCGGCAGAAAGTAGTCCCTCTGCTCCTGGGTGCCGTGCTGCTTGAGCATGTACGCCACGATGAAGTGCGTGTTGATGATCCCCGAGACGCTCATCCAGCCGCGGGCGATCTCCTCCACGCACAGCGCGTAGGTCAACAGCGACTCGCCGAGCCCCCCGTACTCCTCGGGAATCATCAGCCCGAAGACGCCGAGCTCCTTCAACCCCTCGACGATCTGGCTCGGATACTCGTCACGGTGCTCCAACTCGGTGGCGACCGGCAGGATCTCCTTGTCGACGAAGTCCCGCACGGTGGTGAGTATGTCGCGCTGGATCTCGTTGAGGCCCTCGGTCTGGGCGAGACGGCTCATGTCACTGCTCCTGGTCGGCGGGGGTCGGCGCGGGCGCGGCGGGCCGGGTGGGCTCGCGGAGTTCGGGGCGGCCGGGCTGTTCGCCGCCGCGCTCCTTCACGTACGTCGCGTTCGGCACCATCACCTTGCGCCGGAAGACGCAGACGAGCGTGCCGTCCTGCTTGTAGCCCCTGGTCTCCACGTGCACGATGCCGCGGTCGGTCTTGGACCGGGACGGCGTCTTGTCCAGCACCGTCGTCTCGCCGTAGACCGTGTCGCCGTGGAAGGTCGGCGCCACGTGCCGCAGCGACTCGATCTCCAGGTTGGCGATCGCCTTGCCCGAGACGTCGGGGACGGACATGCCGAGGAGCAGCGAGTAGACGTAGTTGCCGACGACGACGTTCCTGCCGAAGTCGGTCGTCCGCTCCGCGTAGTTCGCGTCCAGGTGCAGCGGGTGGTGGTTCATGGTGAGCAGACAGAAGAGGTGGTCGTCGTACTCGGTGACCGTCTTGCCGGGCCAGTGCTTGTACACGTCGCCGACCGTGAACTCCTCGTAGGTGCGGCCGAACTGCATGGTGCTCATCCCTCCGGGGTGGCGCCCCCGGGCCGGCGCGGGCCCGGGGGCGGGGCGTGGTGTGCCGCGGCGCGGACCGGCCCCGCGCGGGGCCGTGCGTCAGGCGGGGCCGGACGTCAGGCGGCGGGCGGCTCGAACTTGCTGGTGCGGGTCATCCCCGCGGCCCGGCCCTTGCCCGCGATCACCAGCGCCATCTTGCGGCTGGCCTCGTCGATCATCTCGTCGCCGAGCATCGCCGACCCCTTCTTGCCCCCCGCCTCCGAGGTGCACCACTCGTACGCGTCGAGGATCAGCTCGGCGTGGTCGTAGTCCTCCTGCGAGGGCGAGAACACCTTGTTGGCGGCCTCGACCTGACCCGGGTGCAGCACCCACTTGCCGTCGAACCCGAGCGCGGCGGCGCGCCCGGCCACCTCGCGGTACCCGTCCACGTTCCTGATCTGGAGGTACGGGCCGTCGATGGCCTGCAGGTCGTTCGCGCGGGCGGCCATCAGGATGCGCATCAGGATGTAGTGGTACGCGTCGGCCGGGTAGCCCGGCGGCTGCTCGCCGACCACCAAGGACTTCATGTTGATGGAGGCCATGAAGTCGGCCGGGCCGAAGATGATGGTCTCGAGGCGCGGCGAGGCGGCGGCGATCTCGTCCACGTTGACCAGGCCCCTGGCGTTCTCGATCTGCGCCTCGATGCCGATCCGGCCCACCTCGAAGCCCATCGTCTTCTCGATCTGGGTGAGCAGCAGGTCCAGGGCGATCACCTGCTGGGCGTCCTGCACCTTGGGCAGCATGACGCAGTCCAGGTTGGGGCCCGCGCCCTCGACGACGGTGATGACGTCCCGGTAGGTCCAGTGCGTGGTCCAGTCGTTGACCCGCACCACCCTCGTCTTGCCGGTCCAGTCGCCGTTGTTCAGCGCGTCCACGATGGTGTGCCGCGCGCCCTCCTTGGCCAGCGGCGCGCACGCGTCCTCCAGGTCCAGGAACACCTGGTCGGCGGCGAGTCCCTGGGCCTTCTCCAGGAACCGCGGGTTGCTGCCGGGGACGGCGAGGCAGGAGCGGCGCGGGCGCAGCCGGTCCACGGACGGCGCGGCGGCGGACGGGTGGGCACTCATGCGGTGGCCTCCAGGGGGTCGAGCTGGTTCGCTGTACGGATCTCATCGACGATACGGCCGATGATCTCGGTGATTCCGAAGTCCTTCGGGGTGAAGACGGCCGCGACGCCGGCGGCGCGCAGCGCGGTGGCGTCCGCGGACGGGATGATCCCGCCGACGATCACCGGAATGGGGGCCTCGGCCGGGCCGTCGGCCCCGGCGGCGCTCGCCGCGCCGGCCTCGCGCAGCCTGGCGAGCACGTCCGGGACCAGTTCGGCGTGCGAGCCGGAGAGGATCGACAGGCCGACGCAGTGCACGTCCTCGGCGACGGCCGCCGCCACGATCTGCTCGGGCGTGAGCCGGATGCCCTGGTAGATCACCTCGAACCCGGCGTCCCTGGCCCGCACCGCGATCTGCTCCGCGCCGTTGCTGTGCCCGTCGAGCCCGGGCTTGCCGACGAGCAGCCGCAGCTTGCCCACGCCGAGGTCGGCCGCCGTCTTGGCGACCTTGTCGCGTACGGCGCCGAGCGCGCTGCCCGGCTCGGCCGCCACCGCCAGCGGGGCGCTGCTGACCCCGGTCGGGGCGCGGTACTCGCCGAACACGTCCCGCAGCGCCCACGCCCACTCGCCGGTGGTCACCCCCGCCCGGACGCACTCCAGCGTCGCCGGCATCAGGTTGACGGTGCCGGCCGCCGCCGCCTTGAGCGCGGACAGCGCCTCCTGGGCGCGCGGCTCGTCGCGCTCGTCGCGCCAGCGGTGCAGCGCGGCGACCACCCTGGCCTCGTTGGCCGGGTCCACCGTCATGATCGCGGTGTCCAGGTCGGCGGTGAGCGGGTTCGGCTCGGTGCTCTCGTAGCAGTTGACGCCGACGATCCGCTCCTCGCCCGCCTCGATCCGGGCCCGCCGCTCCGCGTGCGAGGCCACGAGCTGCGACTTGAGGTAGCCGGACTCGACGGCGGCCATCGCGCCACCCATCTCCTGGATGCGGTCGATCTCGGCCAGCGAGGCGGCGGTCAGCTCCGCCACCTTGGCCTCGATGACGTGCGACCCGTCGAAGATGTCCGGGTACTCCAACAGGTCGCTCTCGTGCGCGAGCACCTGCTGGATGCGCAGCGACCACTGCTGGTCCCAGGGCCTGGGCAGGCCGAGCGCCTCGTTCCAGGCCGGGAGCTGCACCGCGCGGGCGCGGGCGTCCTTGGAGAGGGTGACGGCCAGCATCTCCAGGACGATCCGCTGGACGTTGTTCTCCGGCTGCGCCTCGGTCAGGCCCAGCGAGTTGACCTGTACGCCGTACCGGAAGCGGCGCTGCTTGGGGTCGTCCACGCCGTACCGCTCGCGCGTGATCTGGTCCCAGATGCGGCCGAAGGCGCGCATCTTGCACATCTCCTCGACGAAGCGCACGCCCGCGTTCACGAAGAACGAGATGCGCGCCACCACGTCGCCGAACCGCTCCGCCGGCACCTGCCCGGAGTCGCGTACGGCGTCGAGCACGGCGATGGCCGTACTCATGGCGTACGCGATCTCCTGTACGGGCGTGGCCCCGGCCTCCTGGAGGTGGTAGCTACAGATGTTGATCGGGTTCCACTTGGGGATGTGGTTCACCGAGTAGGTGATCAGGTCGGTGGTCAGGCGCAGGCTCGGGCCCGGCGGGAAGACGTGCGTGCCACGGGAGAGGTACTCCTTGACGATGTCGTTCTGCGTGGTGCCGGAGAGCCTGTCGATGGCCTCCGGGCCGAGCCCCTGCTCCTCGGCCACCACCTGGTACATGGCCAGCAGCCACATCGCGGTGGCGTTGATGGTCATGGAGGTGTTCATCTGCTCCAGCGGGATGTCCTGGAACAGCCGCCGCATGTCCCCCAGATGGGAGACGGGCACCCCGACCCGGCCGACCTCGCCGCGGGCCAGGACGTGGTCGGGGTCGTAACCGGTCTGCGTCGGCAGGTCGAACGCGACCGACAGGCCGGTCTGGCCCTTGGCGAGATTGCGCCGGTACAGGGCGTTGGACGCCTCGGCGGTGGAGTGTCCGGCGTACGTCCGCATCAGCCACGGACGGTCCTTGTGACGCTCAGTCATGTGAGTGGTACCTCAGTGTCCGCTCGCTCCGCTCGCTCCGCTCGCGCGGCACGGCTGTGGGTGGTCGACCGCTCGGCTCAACCCGGCTGTGCCCGGTTCCCGGGTTCCGGCTGGGCTGGTTCGTCCGCTCCGCGCACGCGTCGCGGCTGTGCTTGTCTGTCCGCTCCGCTACGCGTCACGGCTGTGCTGGTCTGTCCGCTCCGCTACGCGTCGCGGCTGTGCCTGTCTGTCCGCTCCGCTACGCGTCGCGGCTGTGCCTGTCTGTCCGCTCCGCTACGCGTCGCGGCTGTGCTTGTCTGTCCGCTCCGCTACGCGTCGCGGAAGCGGTTGATCGCGTCGATGTGCTGGGCGCGCAGTTCCTCGTTGCGGACGCCGAGGCCCTCCTCGGGGGCGAGGGCGAGGACGCCGACCTTGCCCTGGTGGAGATTGCGGTGCACGTCGTAGGCGGCCTGGCCGGTCTCGTCCAGGCGGTAGGTCTTGGACAGCGTGGGGTGGATCTTGCCCTTGGCGATCAGCCGGTTCGCCTCCCACGCCTCGCGGTAGTTGGCGAAGTGCGAGCCGACGATCTTCTTCAGCGACATCCACAGGTACCGGTTGTCGTACTCGTGCGTGTAGCCGGACGTCGAGGCGCAGGTGACGATGGTGCCGCCCTTGCGGGTGACGTAGACGGAGGCGCCGAACGTCTCGCGCCCCGGGTGCTCGAAGACGATGTCCACGTCCTCGCCGTCGGTCAGCTCGCGGATGCGCTTGCCGAACCGCTTCCACTCGCGCGGGTCCTGGGCGTGCTCGTCCTTCCAGAACCGGTAGCCC
The DNA here is from genome assembly GCF_057766585.1 of Streptomyces sp. MGP-BFMKR1. Classification (NCBI taxonomy): domain Bacteria; kingdom Bacillati; phylum Actinomycetota; class Actinomycetes; order Kitasatosporales; family Streptomycetaceae; genus Streptomyces; species Streptomyces sp. MGP-BFMKR1. Next base: position 1,464,059 of record NZ_CM173408.1, on the reverse strand, counting down.
TCCGCGTTCCGGTCGATGATCGCTTCGGCGCCCATCGCACGGCAGATGTCGGCCTTCTGGTCGTTGGAGACCACGCAGATCGGGTTGGCGCCACCGGCGAGCGCGAACTGCGTGGCGTACGAGCCGAGGCCGCCGCTGGCGCCCCAGATCAGCACGTTGTCGCCCTGCTTCATGCCGGCCCCGTTGCGGGAGACCAACTGCCGGTAGGCGGTGGAGTTCACCAGGCCCGGCGATGCGGCCTCCTCCCAACTGAGGTGGCCCGGCTTCGGCATGAGCTGGTTGGACTTGACCAGGGCGATCTCGGCCAGGCCGCCGAAGTTGGTCTCGAAGCCCCAGATCCGCTGCTCGGGGTCGAGCATCGTGTCATTGTGGCCGTCGGCCGACTCCAGCTCGACCGACAGGCAGTGCGCGACCACCTCGTCGCCCGGCTGCCACGCGTTGACGCCGGGGCCGGTGCGCAGCACGACGCCCGCCAGGTCGGAGCCGATCACGTGGTACGGCAGGTCGTGTCGCTTGGCCAGCGGCGAGAGCTTGCCGTAGCGCTCCAGGAAGCTGAAGGTCGAGACGGGCTCGAAGATCGAGGTCCAGACGGAGTTGTAGTTCACCGAGCTGGCCATCACCGCGACCAGCGCCTCACCCGGGCCGAGTTCGGGCACCGGCACCTCGTCCACGTGCAGGGACTTGCGCGGGTCCTTCTCCCGGGTGGCGAGGCCGTCGAACATCTCGGCCTCGTCCTTGTGCACGGTCACCGCGCGGTACGAGGGGGGCAGCGGCAGGGCCGCGAAGTCCGCGGACGTGCTGTCCGGAGCGAGGATCGCGTCCAGGATTTCGTTCATCGTGGGCCTCCGGCGAAGCGTTTGGGGACGCTTGAGGGAACGCTGGGGTTCAGTGGGGATGCGTGCCGTCGGTTCGGCGGTGCTGACGCGTGGCGGTGCGGGCGTCGCTTCGCTCCGGCCCCGCTTGTGGCGGGGGCCGCGCGGCGATGCGGCGCGAGAGTGCCTGTGACGCAGGCGTCCGGGCGCGCAACGAAGGTGCGGGGACAGCCGACGCGCGACGAATGTCTACGCGCCGGCCGCCCGGACACTCACAACGTATGGCACCGCGTGCCACTCGACAAGACACTGGGTGCCAACAATTTCTCTCACTTGTCATCCACGGTGCACGCATGAGCAACAACGGCCGTCCCGGGTGGGGCGGCCGTCGCGCTGTGCCAGTGGGCGTGCTCGCTGCGTGTCCGTGGCGGAGTCCGTGAGGGGGTCCGCGCTGTGCGGGTGTGTTCAGTCCTGCTGGATGGCCTTCTCGATGGCGTGCAGCACATCGGCCAGCGGCGCGTCCGTGCGCGTCACGGCCACCAGCACCTGACCGTCCGTCGAGGCCAGCGCGGTGGGCCGCTCGGTGCTGGGCCGGTAGGCGCCGAAGCCGGTGCCGAACGTCTTGCGCACGATCGCGAACGCGTGGTCGAGCTGCGCCTCCACGTCGCCCTTGCCCTCGGCGCGCAGCCAGCGCCTGAGCACGTGGTTGTGGGCGGTGACCACCGCGGACGCGGCCACCTCGGCCAGCAACGGATCGTCGTTGCCGTCGCGGTGCGCCGTCTCGTCGAAGTGGCCGAGCAGATAACGGGTGAACAGCCGCTCGTAGCGGGCGACCGAGGCGATCTCCGCCTCCCGCAGCGTCGGCACCTCGCGGGTCAGCCGGTAGCGGGCCACGGACACCTCGGGGTCGGCCGCGTACATCCGCATGACCTCCTTGATGCCCCGGCAGACCGTGTCGAGCGGGTGCTCGTGCGCGGGGGCGGCCTCCAACACGGCCTCGGCGCGCACCAGGGTGTCGTCGTGGTCCGGGAAGATGGCCTCTTCCTTGGAGCGGAAGTGCCGGAAGAAGGTCCTGCGGGCGACGCCCGCCCGGGCGGCGATCTCGTCGACCGTCGTCGCCTCGTAACCCTTGGCCGCGAAGAGGTCCATGGCGGCAGCCGCGAGCTTGCGACGCATGGTGAGTCGCTGGGCGGCGGCGCGCCGGCTGCTGGCGCTCTCGGCGCCCTCGGACGTCTTGCCTGCGGTGGACTGCTGGTGACGGGCGGACTTTACGGGCTGGGCCATGGGGGGAACGTACTGCATTTTTTCCGGGGGCAGGACTGCGCCCCGGGCTCTGGGGCCGCCGCGGGGCGGGTCGCCGGTCGGTTCCAGCAGCCCGCCCCACCCCCGTGCCGGCCCCGGCGGGGGCCGCCGCTCCCGCTCCGGCCGCGGCGGCGGGTGCCGCCCCGGCCCGGCGGGCGGGGCGGCGTCCCCCGTGCTCCCGGTGTTCTCGGTGCCCTCGGCGCCCCCTGGTTCAGGCCCTCGCATGCTCGCGGAAGCCGCGGCCCGTCTTCCGGCCGAGGCAGCCCGCCGCCACCAGGTGTTCGAGCAGCGGGGCGGGCGCGAGGCCGGGGTCGCGGAACTCGCGGTGCAGCACCTTCTCGATGGCCAGCGACACGTCGAGCCCGACGACGTCGAGGAGTTCGAAGGGGCCCATCGGGTAGCCGCCGCCCCACTTCATCGCGGCGTCGATGTCGTCCGGCGTCGCGTAGTGCTCCTGCACCATCTTCACGGCGTTGTTCAGGTACGGGAACAGCAGCGCGTTCACGATGAAGCCGGCCCGGTCCCCGCAGTCCACCGGGTGTTTGCGGATCGCGGCGCACACCGCGCGCACGCTGGCGTGGGTCGCGTCGGAGGTCAGCACGGTGCGCACCACCTCCACCAACTTCATGGCCGGCGCCGGGTTGAAGAAGTGCATCCCGATCACGTCGCCCGGCCGGGAGGTCGCGCGGGCGCAGGAGATGACCGGCAGCGACGAGGTCGTGGTGGCCAGCACCGCGCCCGGCTTGCAGACCTTGTCCAGCGCCTGGAAGAGCCGCTGCTTGACCGCCAGGTCCTCGGCCACCGCCTCCACGGCCAGGTCCACGTCGGCGAACGCGTCCAGCGAGTCGGCCGCGGTGATCCGGGCCAACGCCGCCTCCCGCGCCTCCTCGCTCAACCGCCCCTTGGCCACCGACCGGGCCAGCGACCCGGATATCCGCGCCACCGCCCGCTCTGCCTTGGCCAGGCTCCGGGCGGCGAGCACCACCCGGTACCCGGAGGTGGCGAACACCTCGGCGATGCCGCTGGCCATGGTGCCCGAACCGGCCACGCCCACCGCGTTGACCGGACGCCCGGCGCCCGGCTCGGCGGCGGTGTCCGGGGGGCGAGGTGTCTGGGCGTCCGCCGCCACCACGTCGCTGCCCGGCTCCTGGTACGTGTAGAAGCCGCGGCCCGCCTTGCGCCCGGTCAGCCCGGCCTCGCTGAGCTGGCCCAGGATGGGCGCGGGCGCGTGCAGGCGGTCGCGCGAGGCCGCGTACATCGCCTCGAGGACGGTGCGCGCGGTGTCCACGCCGATCAGGTCGAGCAGCGCCAGCGGGCCCATCGGCAGCCCGCAGCCCAGCCGCATCGCCGCGTCGATGTCCTCGCGGGTCGCGTACTTCGACTCGTACATCGCCGCGGCCTGGTTGAGGTAGCCGAACAGCAGCCCGTCGGCGACGAAACCGGGCCGGTCGCCGACCGAGACGGGCTCCTTGCCGAGTTCGCGGGCCAGTGCGATGACCGAGGCGACGGCCGCCGGCGACGTGAGCACCGAGGAGACCACCTCGACCAGCTTCATGGCCGGCGCGGGGTTGAAGAAGTGCAGGCCGAGGACGCGTTCGGGGCGGGCCGAGTCGGCCGCGAGCCGGGTCACCGACAGCGCGTTGGTGCCGGTCGCCAGGATCGTGTCGGGGCGCACGACGGCGTCCAGCGCGGTGAACACCTCGTGCTTGGTGGCGTAGTCCTCGGGCACGACCTCGATCACCAGGTCCGCGTCGGCCGCGGCGGACAGGTCGGCGAAGACCCGGAACCGGGCGAGCACCTCCCGCCGCTCTTGTTCGGTGATCCGCCCGCGCCGCACGGCCCGCTCGGTGGACGCCGCGAGCGCGGCCACGGCCTGCCGCGCCGCAGCGTCCGCGACGTCGATGCCGATGACCTCGTGGCCCGCGCGGGCCAACACCTCGGCGATGCCGGTGCCCATGGTGCCCAGGCCGACGACGGCGACGGTGCGCAACGGCATGGGATCAGGAGTGGACAAATGGTCCATCACAGACTCCAGGGGGTGTTCCCCGCCTTGTCCCGCGGGGAGAAGTGACGACTGAGGAGTTGGGCGGCCCCTGGTGGGCAACTCTGCCCGTAGGGACTCACCCGGGGGGTGCGCGGCGAAGGCCCTGTCCCGGGGCCGCGCCGAACACCCAAAGCGCCGAACCGACTTCACTCTTCGGCGGCTGCGTCACCAGGCCGCCAGAGCAGGGGTACTGCTCGTGCCGGGGAGCTTAACTCGCCAGTAACCAAGAACACCAGGACCCGTTCTCGCCAGATCCGGGTGGCGCACGTCACAGTGGGCTAGGAGACGGTCACGGACGCGTGACGCGGGGGTGGGTCGGGGTGGCGGAGACGCGCGGCGCCCCGAGGCGGTGGCGCGGTGGTCGTGCCCGTGGCCGTGATCGCGGCCGGTGCCGGCGCGCCGGCGGGCGCGGCGGCTTGGCGCCGGCGTGGTCGGGAGATGGCGGAGGCGGAGACGGCGTGGGCGGTGTGGGGGCGCGGGGCGTCCCGGGCGGTACACGCGTCCGGCGGGTGCGCGAGCGGGCATAAAGCGGGTGACGGGTACGTGCGGGCGAGACGCGGAACGCGGATGCGGATGCGGATACGGAAGACGACGCCGGCCGGGGCGAGGTGGCCGCGGTGGGCACGGACAAGGTCAAGAGCAAGGGCAAGGGGAGGCGGGAGATGGAAGAAGAACTCCGCGAACTGGCGGCCCGAGCGCGGGCGGCACTGACGACAGCGGCCGATCACGCGGCGTACGAGCATCTCCTCGCTCTCGTACGCCAGAACACGCCCGCCGCGCGCGAGGAACTGGCCCGGGTGCTGGTGGCCAACGGCCAGCCGCTGTGCGCCCGGGAGACCGCGGCCTTCGCGCTGGGCTGCGCGGGCGACCGGCGGGCCTTCGAGCCGCTGGTGATGCTCCTCAACTACCGCGACCCGGCGCACTGCGCGACCGCGGCCCGCGCGCTGGCCCGACTCGGCGACCCACGCACCGCCCGCGCGGCGGCGGTGCTGGCCACCAATCCGCTGCGGACGGCCTACGCGCTGCACCCCATCCGGCTCCTGGTGGAACTGCGCGCCCCCGAGTCGGTGCCCGCGCTGGTCACCACGTTGCGGCGGCTGCTGGCCGAGCGCGACCACTACTGGCCGATCGCCCGCGCCTGCGTGGTCGGGCTCGGCGCGCTGGGGGACCGGCGCGCGGCCCCCATCCTGGCGGCGGCGCGCGAGCACGAGCGGTTACGCCCGGAGGCGGAGGCGGCCCTGGCCCAACTGGCCGGCAAGGCGCCGGGAGCGGCCGGCGGGCCGGGACGCGGCGACGGGCGGCGCGACGGGGCGCGCGGCGCCCGCGGCGACGGCCTCAGAGGCGACGGCCCCCGCGGCGGCATCCCGGGACGCCGGGACCCCCGCTCCGCCGCCCGCCCGCCAGGTCAACGCCCGAGGCCGAAGCCCTGAGCCTCGGCGGGCGGACCGCTCGTTCACGGGTGTGGGTGTGGGTGTGGGTGCGGGTGCGAGGTGTGGGCGCGGGTGCGGCGGGTGGGCCGCTCGCCACGGGGTGGGCGTGGGAGTGGGCGGGTGCCTGGGGCGTGTGAGCGGTGGAGGGAACGCTGGCGGGATGGTGCCGCCGGTCGGGGCCGGGGTCGGGGCCCGGGGCGCGGTGTGGTGCGGGCTACGCGACGGAGTGGGTGGCGGTGGGCAGGTCGCGGGCGTAGCGCACCTCGGGCACCTGGGCCCCGGCCACCTCGTAGGACTCCTCGCCGCCGTCGGGGACGAACCCGGCCCGGGCGTAGAAGCGCTCCGCCCGCTGGTTGCCCCGTACGACCCACAGCCGCACCCGGGGGAACTCGCGCTCCGTCAGCCGTCGCAGCGCCTCGGTCAGCAGCGCGTGCCCGATGCCCGCGCCCAGCCGCTCCGGCTTGACGTAGATCGCGTACAACTCGGCGTCCCCGCTCGGCAGGTCCTCGTCCCGGTACGGACCGCAGCAGGCCCACCCCACCACCTCGGTCCCGCCGTCCGCCCCGCCGCCCGGCGCGGGTTCCTCCGCGACCAGGTTGATCACGTCCCCGAGCCCCCGCGCGAAGAACTCCCGCCGCCGCTCGGCGTCTTCGCGCACGCTCATGGCGTCCAGATACGACTGCGGCATGAGCCCCGCGTAGGCGGTTTGCCACCCGCGCACCCGCACGGCGGCCACGGCGTCGATGTCGTCCTCGGTCATCTCACGCACCAGAACATCCATGGTGAGGAGCGTAGTTGGCCCGGGCGGGGGTGATCGACCTGGTTTCCGTCCGGTACGGGGCGCTCTGGCGGGGCGTGCTGCGCGGGCTCAGCGCATCGGCGCGGGCTCCGTGCGCTCCGCGTGTCGCGCGACCGCGTCCTTGCGCCGCATGGCCAGGACCAGGGTGATCACCGTGCCCGCCACCGCCCAGGCGGCCAGCACCAGCAGGGGGCCCGTGATCGCGTTGCCCTGGAAGTAGGCGATCGAGCGGGCCGTCCAGGTGCCCGCGCCCGGGGGGAGGGCGGGGCCGATGGCCTGCCAGAAGTCGGGGAGCAGGGGGTAGGGGTAGGCGCCGCCCGCACTGGGGTTGCCCAGGACGACGATGATCAGGATGGCGAGGCCGATGCCGACGATGCCCGCCAGGCCCTGGCAGGCGAGGGTGGTCGCGCCGACGGCGAAGACCACCAGGGTGCCGAGCCCCCACAGGCCGAGCACGCTGCCGGGCAGTGCGCCGAGCGCCGGGCCCACGATGATGGTGCCGCCCAGGCCGGCCGCGATCGAGTAGAGGGCGAGGGCGCCGAGCCTGATGGCGGCCCGGCTGCCGTTCGCGGGGCGGGCGCCCGCGCTGATGGCGAGCACCGCGGCGCACAGGTAACCGCCCACGCACCAGCCGATGACCAGGTAGAACGAGGACAGGCCACGGCTGTCGTCGGCGGCGGCGGGCACGATGTCCTCGGTGCGTACCGAGCGCTGGTCGGCCTTCTCGGCCCGGGTGACCACCTGCTCGACGGCCTGGGCGAGGGAGGAGCCGGCGCCGCCGGCCACCAGCAGTCGGTCGGTGCTGCCGCGCGGGTCGACGACCAGCGCGGCGTCGACGTCCCGGTGCTTGATCTTGCGCACCGCCTCCGCCTCGCTGCTCACCGCGCGCGGGTCGAGCGGGTCGCCCGGCAGCTTGCCGAGCTTGCTCACCACCTGGTCGCTGGCCTGTTTCGGCGCCACGACGGCAATCGACACATGGTCAGGTTTCGGCCGGTGGAAGGAGCCGACGTACGAGAGGATGAAGGCCAGTTGGAGCAGCAGTACGCCCACGACGAGTAAGGCGGCGCGCGTGGTCACCGCGGCCTTGAGTTCCTCGACGAAGGTGCGGTCAGTGTTCTCGCGCGTCGCCGTCATGGACCGCTCCTCACCCGCTTCACCTGGTCATTCGTCCTCCCCATGGTGACGAGGGCGGCGCCGGCGCGCAGCCTGTGGCGCGCCGATCAGGTGAGGGACCGAGGCGGGGGCGAGGGGGCTGGGCGCGAGGGTGGGGGCGGGAACGGTGTTCGTACGGGTGTTCGATGAGGGGGGTATGGTGGAAGGGAAAGGTGGCGAGAAATAGTCGGTGAGGTGAGTGGTCTCTCGGAGCGAGGCGGCCGGCCGTCCGGCGGCGGCGCGGGCGTGAGGCGCGGGGCGAGCGGGGGAGCCCGGGCGGAGGGGCGGGCCGAGGCCGGCGCCGGCGCGCGGGTCGGGGCGTGGGGCCGGCCGTCGGGGCCGGGGTGAGTGGCCGGGCCGGTGGCGGCGCGGTGGTGGTGAGTGGGGCGCGGCGGTGGGTCGTGGTCAGGTTGGCGAGTGAGGAGGTGCGTGCGGATGCCAGGGTTCACGCATCTGCACGTCGCATCCGGGTTCTCGATGCGGTATGGCGCCTCGCACCCGGAGCGGTTGGCCGAGCGGGCCGCCGAGCGCGGCATGGACGCGGTGGCGCTGACCGATCGGGACAGCCTCGCCGGGGCGGTCCGGTTCGCCAGGGCGGCGTCGGCCGCCGGGGTGCGCCCCCTCTTCGGCGTCGACCTGGCCGTGCGGCCCGCGGCCCCGCGGCCGGGGCGCACCGTCAGGCGGCGAGCCCCGGTACGGGGCGGCGCGTTCGTCGACGAGTCGGCGCCCCGGGTGGTCTTCCTGGCCAGGGACGGGGCGGCCGGGTGGGCCGCGCTGTGCGGCCTGGTCTCCGCCGCGCACGCCGGGGGCGACGCGCGCCCGCTGCTGCACTGGGAGGACCTGGCGGCCGTGGCCGCCGGCATGCCCGCCGCGCTCGCGCCGCTGACCGTGCTGCTCGGCCCCGAGTCCGACGTCGGCCGCGCGCTGTCCGCCGGCCGCCCCGACCGCGCCGCGCGACTCCTGGGCCCCTGGCGCGAACTGTTCGGCGACGCGCTGCGCCTTGAGGCCGTCTGGCACGGCGGGCCCGGCGCGGGGCCGGTGCCCGCGCCCGGCTCGGCCGCCGAGCGCGCCGCGTCCACCGCCTCGGTCGTGGCCGCCGCGCAGTGGGGCCGCGCCGGCTCCAAGCCCTCCGTCGGCGCCGCCGGGCCGGCCACGCTCTCCGCCGCCGGCTCGCCCTCCGGTTCCGGGCCCGGCACGCTGCGGCTCGCCGCCCGTACCGTCGGCTTCGCCGCCGAGCAGGGCGTACGGCCCGTGCTGAGCAACGCCGTGCGGTACGCCGACCCGGGGCAGGGGCCGGTGGCGGACGTGTTGGACGCCGCCCGCAGGCTGGTGCCCGTCCCGCGCGCGCCCGGGGAGCGGGACAGCGGTGAGCGCTGGCTCAAGGGCGCGCACGACATGGCGCGGGTCGCGGAGCGGATCGTGACGGCGGCCGGGTTCCGGCGGGACGCCGCGTACCGGCTGCTCGACCAGACCCAGGCCACGGCCGCCGCCTGCCAGGTGGACCCGGAGGACGACCTGGGGCTCGGCAGCGTCCACTTCCCCGAGCCGCGGCTGGTCGGCGCCGTCGGGCGCACCGCGGAGCGGACGCTGCGCTCGCGCTGCGCCGCCGCCATGGTGCTGCGCGGTTACGACCGCGACCGGACGCGCTGGGAGCGGCTTGAGGCCGAGTTGGACACCATCGAACGGCTCGGCTTCGCCTCGTACTTCCTGACCGTCGCGCAGGTGGTGGACGACGCCCGGGGGCTGGGTGTGCGGGTCGCGGCGCGGGGTTCGGGCGCCGGCTCGTTCGTGGTCCACCTGCTGGGCATCGCGCAGGCCGACCCGGTCGCGCACGGGCTCCTGATGGAGCGCTTCCTGTCCGTGCGACGGGGCGCGCTGCCCGACATCGACATCGACGTGGAGTCGGCCCGCCGGCTCGACGTCTACCGCGCGATCTTCGACCGCTTCGGCGCCGACCGGGTCGCGACGGTCGCCATGCCCGAGACCTACCGGGTGCGCCACGCCGTACGGGACGTGGGCGCGGCGCTCGGCATGGACCCGGGGGAGGTGGACCAGCTCGCCAAGTCCTTCCCGCACATCCGGGCCAAGGACGCCCGCGCGGCCCTGGCCGAACTGCCGGAGTTGCGCGGCGTGGCCGCCCGGATGGGCGACCGGGACCGGCTGTGGGACCTGGTCGAGGCGTTGGACGGGCTGCCGCGCGGGATCGCCATGCACCCGTGCGGGGTGCTGCTCTCGGACGCCACGCTGCGCGCCCGTACCCCCGTGGTGACCAGCGCGGGCACCGGTGTGGGCAGCGGCGGGATGCGGGGGGCGATGGGCGCGTCCCCCGACGAGGGCGACGCCGGCGGCCCCGGAGGGCCGGGCGGGCCCGGGGGTGCGGGCGGAGGGCCGCAGGGCGCGGGCTTCGCCATGTCCCAGTTCGACAAGGACGACGTGGAGGAGCTGGGGCTGCTCAAGCTCGACGTGCTCGGGGTGCGGTTGCAGTCGGCGATGGCACACGCGGCCCGGGAAGTCGTCAAGATCACCGGACGGCCGCTGGACCTGGACGACCCGGCGCAGGTACCGCCGGCCGATCCGGCCACCTACGAGCTGATCAGGTCGACCGAGACGCTGGGCTGCTTCCAGATCGAGTCGCCCGGCCAGCGTGACCTGATCGGACGGCTCCAGCCCGCCACGTTCCACGACCTCGTAGTCGACATATCGCTCTTTCGGCCCGGCCCCGTCGCCGCCGACATGGTGCGCCCCTTCATCGAGGCGCGGCACGGCCGCATCCCGCCCCGCTATCCCCATCCGGACCTGGCGGAGGCGCTGCGCGAGACGTACGGCGTGGTCGTCTTCCACGAGCAGGTGATCGAGATCCTTCGGATCATGACCGGTTGCGACCGCGGGCTGGCCGACGAGGCGCGCCGCGCGCTCTCGGACACCGAGCGGCGCGGCCGGGTGCGCGCGTGGTTCGCGCAGGAGGCCGCGGCGCGCGGCTACGCGGCGCAGGTGGTGGCGCGCACCTGGGAGATCGTGGAGGCGTTCGGCTCGTACGGCTTCTGCAAGGCGCACGCCGTGGCCTTCGCCGTGCCCACGTACCAGTCGGCCTGGCTCAAGGCGCACCACCCGGCGGCCTTCTACGCCGGGCTGCTCACCCACGACCCCGGGATGTACCCCAAGCGGCTGCTGCTCGCGGACGCGCGGCGGCGCGGGGTGCCGATCCTGCCGTTGGACGTGAACCGGTCGGCGGCTGCCCATCGTATCGAACTGGTGTCCGATGGCGGGGGTGGTCGGGGCGGCCGGGACGGTCGGGACGGTCGGGGTGGCACGTGGGGCGTACGGCTCGCGCTCGGTGAGGTGCACGGCATGAGCGAGGCCGAGGCGGCGCGCATCGTGGCGGGCCAGCCCTACACCTCGGTGCGGGACCTGTGGTGGCGCGCCCGACCGGGGCGGCCGGTCGCGGAACGGCTCGCCGAGGTCGGGGCGTTGGACGCGTTCGGCGTCAACCGCCGTGACCTGCTGCTGCACATCGCCGAACTGCACCGGCAGCAACGCGGCCCCCGCGGCGGCGCCCGCACGGGGCGGCAACAGCTCTCCCTGGACGCAGCCGCAGCCGCCGCCGCGACCACGGGAGCCGGGGGCGAGAGGGGCGCGGGCGCCGGCGCCGTGGCGTCGTTCGAGCCCGCCGGGCTGCCCGACCTCGACCCGGCGGAGCGGCTCGGCGCCGAGCTGGGCGTCCTCAACATGGACGTCTCCCGGAACCTCATGGACGACCACCGCGACTTCCTGGAGGAGTTGGGCGTGACGCTCGCGCGGCAACTGGCCTCGGCACGGCACGGCGAGACCGTACTGGTCGCCGGGGCCAAGGCCGCGACCCAGACGCCACCGATCCGCTCCGGGCGCCGCGTCATCTTCACCACCCTCGACGACGGCACGGGGCTGGTCGACTGCGCCTTCTTCGACGATCCGCCGGCGGAGGAGCGCCGCGCCGGCGCCACCCGGGAACGGGGCACCCAGGACACCTGGAGCGGCCGGGGCGAGCGGCCCGGACGCGGCGACCACGGGGCCGCCTCGGGCCACGCGGCGTGCGCGTACACCGTCTTCCACTCCTGGCTGCTGCTGATCAGGGGAGTGGTGCAGCGGCGCGGCCCGCGCAGCCTCAGCGTCGTCGGCGCCGCCGCCTGGGACCTGGCCGAACTGGCCGAGCTGCGCCGCACCGGCGGGCTCGAAGCGGTCGCCGGCCGCCTCGCCGAAGGGGGCGGGCCGGCCCGGGGCGCCGAGGGGGACGGGGCGCGGGGCGCCGACGCGTCCGGTGCGGAGCCCGGCCCGGCGGCGGACGGCTCGCCCGACGCGCCGTCCGGGGACGCCGGGCGCCGCATCCAGTTGCCCAACGGCTACACCATGCACCCCTGGGCCGACCTCCAGCCCGCCGGCGAACGCGCCGCCACGGGGCGCAAGTTGTGGCACTCCAGCCCGGGGAGCGCGGGATGACGCACGAGGGACGAGAAACAGCCGGAGCGGGAGTCGACGCCGCCGCGGCGACCGGCGCGCGGGAGCACCCGCGACCCGTGGAGCCCCCGGCGCCCGGGCCGGTGCTGTGCGTACGGTTCCACGCGCCCGACGGCGGCCCCGTCGGAGAGGACGTCTACGCGGGGCTGCTCGCGCTGCTCGCCGAGCTGACGCCCGTCGTGCAGGCGCTGCCGCCCGACGGGGCGCTGGCGGACGTACGGGGCGCGCTGCGGTACTTCGGCCGGGACGCCGCCGAGTTGGCGGGCATCGTACGGGTGCGGGCGCTGGCCCGGCACGGCGTGGACTGCACCGTCGGCGTGGCCGCGAACCCGCTGCTCGCCCGGATGGCCGCGGCGCAGCCGCCGGCCGGCCGGCGCGCCGACGGGCGCCCGGACCCCGGGTGCGCCGGCGCGGGGTGGGCCGGCCCCGGGTGCGCCGCGCGGGGCGGGGCGGGCGGTGGCCGACGGGGCGGCGCGCGCGGCGGACGGCAGGCGGGGGCCTTGGGCGGCGCGTGCTGCGGGCGCCGGGGCGCGGTGCACACGGTGCCGGACGACCCCCGGGCCGTGGCCGCCTTCCTCGCCCGCAAGCCCGCCACCGCCCTGGACGGGGTCGGCCCGGTGACGGCCCGCACCCTGGACGCGTACGGTCTCGGCGAGGTCGGCCAGATCGCGGCGGCCCCGCCGGGCACCCTGCAACGCATCCTGGGCGCCACGGCGGGGCGGGCGGTCTACGAGCGGGCCCACGGCATCGACCGGGCCCCGGTCACGCCCAACTCCCTGGCCCGCTCCATCGGGGCCGAACACCGCTTTGCCGGCGACGAGTTGGACCCCGTGCGGCGCCGCCGCGCGCTGCTCGCCCTCGCCGACGAACTCGGCTCGCGGCTGCGCGCGGACGGGCAGGTGGCCCGCGCGCTCACGCTCACGGTCCGCTACGCCGACCGCTCCGTCACCACCCGTGGCAGGACCCTGCCCGAGCCAACCGCGCACACCCCGGCGCTGACCTCGCTCGCGTACGCGCTGCACGAGTCGCTGGCGCTGGAGCGGGCCCGGGTGCGGGCGGTGGCGCTGCGCGCCGAGGACCTGACCGCCGCCGAGCGCGCCAGCCGGCAGCTCACGTTCGACCCGGGCGACGACAAGGCCCGGCGGATCGAGGCCGTGACGGACCGGGCCCGCGCCAGGTTCGGGGCCCGCGCGGCCCGGCCGGCGGGGACGGCGGCGGTCGGCTGACCGCCGCCGTCGGGGCGCCCCGCCCGGCGCCGGCGTGCGCGTCCCGGCCGGTCAGCGGTCCGGCCGGTCAGCGGTCGTGCGGCGCGCCGTCGCCCGGGCCCGTCAGCCAGGTGCGGATGCCGGCGAGCGCGGTCGGGCCGTAGTCCTCGTCCACGCCCCGGGCGAGGTCGGCGATCGATATGTCGCGCAGGGCCGCCCGCCAGGCCGCGTCGGCGGTGGCCATGGCGCGGGTGATGGCACACGGCCGGGCGCAGCTCTCCGGGGGCGTCGCCAGCGGGCCGCGCTGGCGGATCTCCGTGCACACGAACGCGGGCCGCGAGCCGTCCACCGCCTCCACCACGTCGAGGACGGAGATCCGCTCGGGGGCCCGGGTGAGCGCGTACCCGCCCGCCTTGCCCTGGACGGAGTTGACCAGGCCCGCGCGGGAGAGCGCCTGCAACTGCTTGGCCAGGTAGCTGCCCGAGACGTCGTGCAGCTCCGCCAGCCGCACCGCGGGCACCGGCTCCGTCGCGGTCGTGAGCACCACACAGCAGTGCAGCGCCCACTCGACCCCGCCCGACAGCTTCACGCCGCACACCTCCTCGGTGCTGGATGGCCCGTTCCCTTGACTCGGACAAAGAATATCCGACTATTATCTCGGACAAGAAGTGTCCGAGTTGGAGGCGCGGCCTCCGACCAACACCGGCGTGCCCTCGGGCACTTGCGTGAAAGGCGAGAGCCATGAAGCTCACCGTCATCGGCGGTACCGGACTGATCGGCTCGCAGGTGGTCCGCAAGCTGGCCGCGGCGGGACACGAGGCCGTGCCCGCCGCGCCGTCCACCGGGGTCGACCTGCTCACCGGCGAGGGGCTCGACCAGGCCCTGACGGGCGCCGAGACCGTGGTCAACGTGGCGAACTCGCCCACGTTCGACGCGGCGTCGCTGGACTTCTTCCGCACCGCCACGGGCAACCTGCTCGCGGCCGGCGAGCGGGCCGGCGTCCGGCACCAGGTGATCCTGTCCATCGTCGGCGTGGACCAGGTGCCCCAACTCGACTACTACCGGGCCAAGACCCTCCAGGAGGAGCTGCTGCGGCAGGGCCCGACGCCCTACTCCATCGTGCGCGCCACCCAGTTCTTCGAGTTCGTCGACGCGGTCCTGTCCTGGACCTCGGACGAGAGCGCTGTCCGCCTGCCCGCCACCCGCGTCCAGCCGATGGCCGCGGCGGACGTCGTGGACGCGGTCGTCGACGTCGCCACCGGCGAGCCGCTGAACGGCGTGCGGGACGTCGCGGGCCCCGAGGTCTTCCCGCTGGACGAACTCGGCAGGATCACCCTGGCGGCCCGGCACGACGGCCGGCCCGTGCGCACCGACGACACCGCCGGCATGTTCGCCGCCGTCACCGGCGACGTGCTCACCGCCGGGCCCGGCGCCCACCTGGCCCGCACGCACTACCGGGACTGGCTGCGCGACACGCGCTGACCAGCCGGGCCAATCGCCCCGGGCCGGGCCGCCTCCGCAGCGGCCCGGCCCCGGGCGCCCCCGCGGGTCACCCCACCGGCTGCCCCAGCAGCTCAAGGAGCGTGTCCACCGACGGCGCGCCCAGCGGCGCGGCCTGCCCGCCGACCACGAACGTCGGCGAGCCCCGCAGGCCGCGCTCCCGCGCCAGGTCGCGGTCGGCCAGCACGCTTCCCGCGTACGCGTCGCTGTCCAGGACCGCCCACATCTCCGCGTGGTCGAGCCCCACCTCGCGGCCCAGCGACACCAGCGCGGCGTGGTCGGCCACGTCCACGTTCTCGGTCAGACAGCCGCGCAGCAACCGCTCGATCATGGCGTCGGCCTGCCCGCGCTCGGCGGCCAGGTGCAGCAGCCGGTGCGCGTCGAAGGAGTTCGCCGGCACCGTACTGGCGGGACGCAGCTCCAGCCCCTCCTGCTGCCCCAGATACGTGATCATCTCGAACTGCCGGAGCGCCGCCCGCCGGCTCTCGTACACGCCGTACTCCACGAGCAGGTCCGCGATGGGCCCGCTCGTGGTCCGCGGGCTGCCGGGATCGAGCTCCAGGCTCCGCCACACGATCTCCACCTCGGCCCGTCCGTCGAACCGGGCCAGTGCCCGCTCCAGTCGCCGCTTGCCGATGTAACCCCAGGGGCAGAGCACGTCCACCCAGACTTCCACCCTCACCGGAAACCCCCTCCGCTCGGCCGACGGCGCCGTTCCACGGGTGCGATCAGCACCATCAGAAAAACGATGCAACTTCAACCGAACCTGAAGTCAAGTTCGCCTTCCGGACTTTCTCCGAACGAGCCCAGGCCCGCACACCCGTCGGACAGGCCGGGGCGGGGCCCGGGCCAGGGCGCTGACCTGGGGCGCGGCAAGCGGCAGCGCGGCGGAACCCGGACGTGGCATGGTGTGCTCATGACCGGAACGCACTCCCGTCCGACCGCGCGCGAACTGATCGAGACCGTCGTCGCCCCCGGGAGCTGGCGCTGCTGGGACGAGCCGGTCACGGTGTCCACCGCCGACCCGGAGTACCGCGCCGACCTGGCGCGCGCCCGCGAGCGCACGGGGCTCGACGAGTCCGTCATCACCGGGAGCGGCCTGCTCGACGGGGCGCGGGTGGCCGTCGTCGCCTGCGAGTTCGGCTTCCTGGCCGGGTCGATCGGGGTCGCGGCGGGGGAGCGGCTGGTACGGGCCGTGCGGCGGGCCACCGCGGAGCGGCTGCCGCTGCTGGCCGCGCCCGCGTCCGGTGGGACCCGGATGCAGGAGGGCACCGTCGCCTTCGTGCAGATGGTGAAGGTCACGGCGGCCATCGCGGCCCACAAGGCGGCCGGCCTGCCCTACCTCGTCCACCTGCGCCACCCCACCACCGGCGGCGTCTTCGCGTCCTGGGGCTCGCTCGGCCACGTCACCACCGCCGAACCGGGCGCGCTCATCGGCTTCCTGGGGCCCCGGGTGCACGAGGCGCTCTACGGCGAGCGGTTCCCCGAGGGCGTACAGGTCGCCGAGCACCTGTACGCCCACGGCCTGGTGGACGCGGTGCTGCCGACGGCCGAACTGCCCGACGCCGCGGCGCGCGCCCTGCGCGTCCTGCACGGCGCCGGCCGGGCCACCGCTCCGACTGCCGGCCGGGCCGGCGACGCCGTGGAAGGGCCGGCCGCCGGACCCGCCGCCGAGGCCCCGGTCGACGCGCCGGCCGACGCGCCGGGGCGCGACGGGACGCCCGGCGACGGTGCGGTGCCCGAGGCCGCCGAGTCGATCCGGCGCTCGCGCCGTCCGGAACGCCCCGGCGTGCGGGCGTTGTTGCGGGTCGCTGCCGATGACGTCACGCCGTTGAGCGGCACCGGCGCCGGGGAGCACGATCCGGGCATGCTCCTCGCGCTGGCCCGGGTGGGCGGCACGCCGTGCGTCGTCCTCGGCCACGACCGGGGCCACCCCGACCCCGACAACGACCCCGACGCCGCCCGCCCCGAGGCCGGCGTCGGGCAGCCGCTCGGCCCGGCCGGGCTGCGTACGGCGCGGCGCGGCATGCGCGTCGCCGCCGAGTTGGGCCTGCCGCTGCTGACCGTCGTGGACACGGCGGGGGCCGCGCTGAGCCAGGCCGCGGAGGAGGGCGGCCTGGCGGGGGAGATCGCCCGGTGCCTGGCCGACCTGGTGACGCTCCCCGCGCCGACGCTGTGCCTGCTGCTCGGCCAGGGCGCCGGCGGCGGCGCGTTGGCCCTGCTGCCCGCCGACCGGGTGCTGGCGGCCCGGCACGCGTGGCTGTCGCCGCTGCCGCCGGAGGGCGCGTCGGCCATCCTGTACCGGACCACGGAGCGGGCCGACGAGGTGGCCGCCCGCCAGGGCGTGCGCTCGGCCGACCTGCTCGCGGCGGGCATCGTGGACCGGATCGTGGAGGAGGCCCCGCGAGCGCGGGAGCGGGAGCGGGAAGAGGCCCAGCAGCGGCCGTCGGACGGCGCCGGCCCGGCGGTGGCGCGGGGGCCCGGCCCGGAGGCGGACGCGGCCGACGCGCCGCACGCGTTCCTGGCCCGCCTCGGCGCGATCCTCGGCGCCGAACTCGCCACCCTCCGCGCCCAGGACCCCGCGGCGCGCCTCGCCGCCCGCCGCGCGGCGGGCCGCGGCTAGCGCACCCGCCCCCCGCGCCGAGACCCGGCCACCGGGCAGCTCCAGCATGTGCCCGGGCCAACCCCACGCCCGGCGGCCCTCGTCGCCCCCTCCGTAGCCCGCGTCCCCGAACTCTCCTGGCCCGCTTGCCGCCTCCCACCGCGCCCGCGGCCCCTCCCGCGCCGCGTGGCCGAACGTCGTCGCCGTGCGTGACCCGTCAGGGGGAACGCTCCCACGGGCGGGGGTGCCACTCGATCGGGGCGACTACCGTCAGTGGTGCCGGCCCGGCCGGGCGCCCCGGCGGGAGCCGGCGCCCCCGGCGGGGACGGGCGCCCGTGCGTGGTGCGGGGCGTGGGGGCGCGGCGAAGGGGGAGCTGGCGATGAGGGGGTCGCGGTGGGGCGAGGGGCGACCGGCGGCGCGGGCGTCGCGCGGGGCGTGCGACGACCGGTGCGCACGCCGCCGGCGGAGGGTGGCCGATGGGGCACCTGACGGCGGAAGGTGCCGAATTGACAGGCTTAGGTAAACCTAACCTACTGTCTGGTCGAGCGAAATGATCTCCTCGCTGTCCCGCCCGAAGGGTTCGCCCCTGCGCTGAAAGGCTCCCCCCGCCCGTGCGGCTCCACCTCCTTGCCGTCAACCCCACCGACTCCGTCACGGAGGGCTTCCTCCCCGCCGCCGCCCGGCTCGGCTGCGCCGTCACCGTCCTCACCGACCAGCCGGCCGCCCACGAGCGCGCCTACGGCCGGTACGCCGCCACGGGCGGCACGCTGCCCGAGCTGACGTACCTCGCCTGCGACGTCACGGACTTCCGCGCGGTCATCGCCGCCATCGCGGCCACCGGCCGGCCCGACGCGGTGTTCAGCAACAGCGACCACCTCCAGGCGCAGACCGCGCTGGCCGCCGACTTCTTCGGGCTGCCGGGCAAGGACTGGCGCGCGGCGCTGCGTACCAAGAACAAGGCCCAACTACGGCGCGCGCTCGCCGAGGCCGGGCAGGACGTCGTCTTCTCCGCCGAACTCCACCCGGAGCCGCCCCCGGCCGACCCCGAACGCCTGGCGCGCGCGGTGCGGCGGGCCGACCCGCCCTACCCCTGCGTGGTCAAGCCGCGCGAGGGCGTCGCGAGCGAGGACGTCGCCCTCGTGGCGGACGAGGCCGAACTCCTGGCCCGCTGTCGCGAGATAGCGGCCCGGCGGCCCGGCGCCGCCCTGGTGGTCGAGGAGTTCCTGGCCGGGCCGCTGCACACGCTGGAGACCCTGGGCGACGGCACCTCCCTGCACCCCGTCGCCGCCTTCGCCACCGAACTGTCCCCGCCGCCGCACTTCGTCGAGGAGCGGCTGCGCCTGCTGCCGGGCCCCGCCCCGCACGCCGACCAGGTGCTGGCCCAACTGCGCGCGCTGGGAGTCGGGTTCGGCGCCTGCCACACCGAGTACGTGGTGCAGGGCGACCGTGCCAGGATCATCGAGGTCAACTACCGGGCCATCGGCGACCGCTGCGACCTGGCCCTGGCCGACGTCCTCGGCATCCCGCTCTTCGCGCACGTCCTGCGCACCCACGCCGGCCAGCCCCTGCCCCCGTCGCTGGTCCCCGACCACGCCGGCCGGATGCGGATGGAGTACGTGATCGCCGACCGCGCCGGCACGCTGACCGCCGCGCCGGGCCCGAGCGAGACCGTCCACGACGGCGTACGCCTCGACTACCGCCCGCTGCGCGAGATCGGCACCCACCGGCCGCTGCACCACACCAACCGCGACTTCCTCGGCGTACTGTGCGCCACCGGCACCGGCCAGCGGGCCGTCGACGAGGCCGTGGCGCGCTTCCTGGCCGCCCACACCTGGGAGATCCGGCCGTGAACCGCGCCGCGCCGCGCGGACCGGGCAGCCCCGGCAGACCGAGCGAGCCGGCGAGCGTGGCGTCCCCGGCGGAGCCGGACGGGGCGCGGAGCCGCCTCCCCGGCCCGGACGGGGCCGGGGAGGCGGCCGGCGGGCCGCACGACGCGCTCGCGGGCGACCTGTTGCTGCGGGTGCTCAGCACGCTGCTCCGGGAGGACGCCTACGGGCTGCGCACCGGCGCCAGCCCGGAGCGCCGCGCCGACGGCGACTGGCTGCGCCTCGCCCTGCCGGACGGCCCGGTGTCGCTGCCCGTCGAGGCCGACGGCTTCCAGTGCGAGGTGCGTGCCAGGCGCCCCGTCCTGGAGGCCGAGCACGGCACGCTGGCCGGGCTGGGACCCGTACTCGGCCGGCTGCGGGCCGCGGTCGAGCCCGTGGACCGGCCCGGGTTCGACGCCTTCGTCGCCGAGTGCGAGCAGGAGGCGGCCACCCTTCGCCTGCACGCCGCGGCCCGCCCCGACGTGCTGCGCCAGTTGGCCGCGCGGTACGGGCCACGGCCGGCCCGGCACTGGCGGGGCCTGGCCGGCTCCCTCGCGTACGACACGCTCGCCGCCCACCGCGACCACCCGGTCTACCCCACCGCGCGCGCCAGGCCCGGCCTGGAGGTGGCCGGGCTGCGCGCGCACGCGCCGGAGTTCCACCCCGCGTTCGCGCTGCGCTGGGTGGTCGTGGCGCGCGCGGCGGTGCGCGCGGGCAGCGGCCCGCTGCCCGCCTGGTGGCCCGCGCCCAGCGCGCTCGGCCACCCCGGAGCCGACGGCGACCACATGGCCCTGCCGGTCCACCCGCTCACCGTGGGCCCGCCGCTCACCGCCGCGCTCCGCGAGGCCGGCCTCGCCGGTCGGGCGCGTCTCGCGCCCCGGGCGTGGCTGACGGTGCGGCCGACGCTGTCCATGCGGACCGTCGCCGTCGTCGACGACCCCACCGTCCACCTCAAGCTGCCGCTGACCACGGCGACCCTCGGGCGCCGCAACCGGCGCACCATCAAGCCCGGCACGCTCACCGACGGGGCCGCGGGCCAGCGGCTGACGGCGACGCTGCTCGCCCGCGAGCCCCGGTTCGCGGACACCGTCCTGCTCGCCGACGAACACACCTACCTGCACGCCGGGCACGAGCTGCTCGCCGCCCTGGTACGCCGCTACCCGGCCGGGCTCGACCGGGCGCAGGTGGTGCCGCTGGCGGCGCTGGCCGCCCGTGGCCCGGACGGCTCGCTCGTCGCCGACGCGCTCGCCGACCGCTTCTACGGGGGCGACCTGCTGGCCTTCGTCGACGCGTACTTCCGGCTGCTCCTCGACTGGCACGTCACGTGCTTCGGCTACGGTGTGGGGCTCGAAGCCCACCAGCAGAACACCTCGCTGGTGCTGGACGAGGCGGCGGGGCGCACCCGGCTGCGGCTGCTCGTCAAGGACCACGACGGGCCCCGGGTGCACCGGGCCCGGCTCGCGGCCCGCCTCGCCACCACCGCCCCCACCCCTTCCGCCACCGACGCCCCCACCACCGGCGCCCCGAGCGGAGCCGTCGCCTCGCAGTCGCTCGGCTTCGACGACCCGCGCATCCTGGTCGACGGAGACGGGCCCGTCGCCGACGTGTTCACCACCATCGCGGTGCACCTGTGCGCCGGGGCCCTCGCCTTCGAGCTGGCCCGCGCCGGCCGCGCCCCGCTGGGCACCCTCATCGACCTGCTGGTCGACCGCCTCACGGAGGCGATCGACCAACTGGGCCCGGCCGCCGCCCCCGCGCCCGCCACCGGCCCGGCCGCGCTCGCGGCGCCCGATGCCGTGCTCCGCGCCCGGGTGCTCAACGCCGACCGGCTGCCGGTCAAGGCGATGGTGACCGCGGGCACGCTGCTCGCCAAGGAGCGTTCGGGGGCCGCCGACGTGAACAAGCACTACGTCAGCGGCCCCAACTACCTGCTGCGTCCCTCACGCTGGAGCCGCTGAATGTCATCCACCCTGCCCCGCCTCGCCGCCCCGGCCCTCGTCTCGGCCGACGAGGTGGTGGCCCACACCCTGCTCAACTGCCTGCTGCGCGAGATGTCGGGCCCGGAGCGCCACACCGCGGTCAGCGAGGGGCACTTACAGCTCCGCATGCCGCGCAGCGGCGTCCTGCTGCGCGTCCGACTGCGCCGCACCTCGCTGATCGGCGCGCACCGCTTCACCGGTCCCGTGGCCGAGCGCCGCGGCGACGCCTGGGCCGAACTGTCCTGGCGCGGCCTCGCCGCCCGCGTGGACCGGGAGCTGCGGCTGCGCACCGGGGTGGCCAACGACGAGTTCATCGAGCAGGTCGGCCTCAGCCACGCCGGCATCACCGCCGCGCTGCGACACACGACCGCCGACCCGGACCGCGCCGCGCTCCCCACCCCACCCACCGGCGCCGACCACCCGAGCACTCCACCCGCCCCGGCCACCGGCACGCCGGGCCGCGTCCCCGCCCAGGACCCACCCGCCTCGGCCGGGCGGCCCACTCCCGGCACGCCGTCCGGGGGCCCGCCCGAGCCCGTACGGCACGAGAGCCCGCCGCGCCCGCCGGCCGGGCCGGGGCGGGCCGCCGGGCCGCTCCCGTACGGGCGGGGCGCGCGCCGCGACCGGAACCTGACCTACCTCGCGTCCGAGCAGTCGCTGCTGTTCGGCCACCGGTTCCACCCCACGCCCAAGGCCCGCTCCGGCAGCGCCGACGGCTGGCGCCGGTACGCGCCCGAGACCGGCGCCCGCTTCCCGCTGCACCACCTCGCCGTGCGCGCCGACCGGGTGCGGCAGGAGGCGGTGTCCGAGGACGCGTTGGCCGCCCTCGACCGACAGCGCCCGGTCCCCGACGGCTACCTGCCCCTGCCGGCGCACCCCTGGCAGTACGCCATGCTGCGCGACCACCCCGCGCTGCGGGCCGCCATCGCCCGCGGCGACGTCCGGGACCTGGGCCCCGGCGGACCGTGGTTCACGCCGACCGCGTCGGTGCGCACCCTCTACGACGGGCGGGTGTTCCTGAAGTTCAGCCTCAACGTGCGGATCACCAACTGCCTGCGGAAGAACGCCGAGTACGAGCTGGCGGGCGCGGTGGCCCTCACCGAGCTGCTGGAGCCGGTCGCCCGCGACCTCAGCGCCCGCTTCCCCGGCTGCGAGCTGCTGCGCGAGCCCGCCTACCGCACGCTCGCGCTGCGCACCGGCGACCCCGGCGCCGACCGCGAACTGGCCGAGGGGTTCGGCGTCATCGTCCGCGAGGGCCTGACCGACCGGCTGGCGCCCGGCGTGACCGGGCTGCTGGCCGCCGCCATCGCCGACGAGTACCCCACCGGAGGCGCCCAGATCGGCCACCTGCTGGCCGCGCACCCCGCGGGCGCCGGGCCGGAGACGGCGCTCGCCTGGTGGGAGGCGTACCTGCGGCTCCTCGTGCCGCCCGTACTCGCGGCGTACTTCGACCACGGGGTGGTACTCGAACCGCACCTACAGAACGTGGTCGTCGGCGTGGACGGTGACAACTGGCCGCGCCAGGTGCTCTTCCGCGACCTGGAGGGCACCAAGCTGCTGGCCGCGCGGCACGCGGGCACCCTAGCGGCGCTGCCGGCCGACGTCGCCGGGCCCATGACCTACGACGCCCCCCGCGGCTGGGACCGGGTGGTCTACTGCCTGCTGGTCAACCACGTCGCGGAGTTGCTCGCCGCGCTCGCCGACCTCCACCCCACACTCGAACCCGCGCTGTGGCGGGCCGTGCGCCAGGTCCTCCTGGAGCGCTCCGCCGCGCACGGTGAGCCGGCGCCCCTGCGCGCCCTGGCCGACGGGGCCCCGCTGCCCGCCAAGGCCAACCTGCTGACGCGGTGGGGCCGCAAGGCCGACCGGGAGGCCGGGTACGTTCGCATCGGTTCACCGCTCGGCTCCGCGCTGTTGTCCGAGGCCGCCCGCGAGGCCGCCGCCACCCTCCCCTGGAGTCCCGCATGACCTACCCGTACCGTCCCCGCTCGACCAGCCCCGACCCCGACCCCAACCCCAGTCCCGACCCCGGTTGCCGCCCCGACGCGCCCACCGCACCGCTCCTCAACCCGGCCGCCGCCGCCCACGAACTGGTCAGCCCGCGCGCGCTGACCCACGTACGCGGCCTGCCGCCGGACGACCTGCCCGCCTACGTGTACGACCTGGACGGACTCGAGGCACACGTCGCGGCCGTCCGCAGCGCGCTGCCGCCCGCCGTGGAGCTGTACTACGCGGCCAAGGCCAACCCCGCCGCCGAGATCCTGCGCGCCATCGCCACCCACGTCACCGGCTACGAGGTGGCCTCCGGCGGGGAGCTGGCCCACGTCGGGTCCGCCGTGCCCGGCGCGCCGCTGGCCTTCGGCGGCCCGGGCAAGACCGAGGCGGAGCTGCGCCGCGCCCTCGACCTCGGGGTGCAGCGCTTCCACGTGGAGAGCGAGCACGAACTGCGGCTGCTGATCGGCCTGGTGGCGGCCCGCCCCGACGCGGACGCGCGCCCGGTCGGCGTCCTGCTGCGGGTCAACCTGCCGGCCGAGCCGGGCGCCGGTCCTCCCGTGGGGGGCCACGGCGGCCCGCGCGAGGCCGACAGCGAACACGTCCCGACCCAGCGGGTGGCCCCCGAGTCCGGCCCGGGCGCCAGCGCCCGGCCGGCGCTGGCCATGGGCGGCCTGCCCAGCCCCTTCGGCCTCGACCCGGACCAGCTCAGGCGGCTGCTGCCGGCCTTCGCCGAGGAGGGTGCGGCCACCCGGGCGGGCCTGCGGCTGCGCGGCATCCACGCCCACCTGGCCAGCGGGCTCGACGCGCGGGCCCAGCTCGCCGTGGCCGACCGGATCGTGCGCTTCGCCCGCACCCTGGCCACCGAGGCCGGCCCCTGGTTCGCCGCGCAGCTCACCGAGGTCAACGTCGGCGGCGGCATGGCCGTCGACTACGGGCGCCCGGGCGAACGCTTCGACTGGGCCGCCTACGGCACCGGGCTCGGCGAACTGGCGGCCCGTTACCCGGAGTTCACCCTGCGCATCGAGCCTGGCCGGGCGCTGGCCGCGTACTGCGGCTGGTACGTGACCGAGGTGCTCGACGTCAAGCACAGCCAGGGGGAGGCGTTCGCGGTGCTCCGCGGCGGCACGCACCACCTGCGCACCCCCGCGACCAAGGGCCACGACCAGCCGTTCGCCGTGCTGCCCGTGGACGAGTGGCCCCGCCCCTGGCCGCGGCCGGCCGCGACGGGCGAGCCGGTCACCCTCACCGGCCAGTTGTGCACCCCCAAGGACGTGCTGGCCACGCGGGTCCCGACGGAGCGACTGCGCGCCGCCGACCGCGTCGTGTTCGCGCTCGCCGGCGCGTACGCGTGGAACATCTCCCACCACGACTTCCTGATGCACCCCCGGCCCGTCTTCCACTACCTGGGCAGCGCCCCGTACTGACCGGCGGCCCGGCCCGCGGCCCGGCCGGGAAAACGGGTGGTCCGCGCGCCCGGCGATGGGGCAGGGTCGAGCGCCGGCCGCCGCACGGCCCGGCCGGGCGCCAGCCTGCCCCGCCGGGGCGCGGGGCGGACATCGGCGTACCCGGGCGCGAGCGCCGGCGCACGGTTCGTACGCGAGAGAGGACGCACATGGCACACACCCTGCTTCCGGGTGGCACGGTGACGGTCAGGCTGGTCAAGGGGGAGCGAACCAAGGTCAGTTACCCGGCCGAGGTGCTGGGCGACGACGGCGAGCACGTCGTCGTGCGTGCGCTGTGGGCCGGCGCGGGCGTTCGGGACTTCGGCTTCGTCCGCTTCGAGCCCGGCGACGTGTTCACCGAGCACTACTGGCGCGACCGCTGGTTCGCCGTCAAGGAGGTCCGCGCCGCGAGTGGCGAGCTCAAGGGCTGGTACTGCGACGTCACGCGGCCGACCCGGGTCGAGGGCGACACGCTCGTGGTCGACGACCTCGACCTGGACCTGTGGCGCTCGGCCGACGGCGGCACGGTGCTCCGCCTGGACGAGGACGAGTTCGCCGAGAGCGGCCTGACCGAACGCGACCCGCACGCGGCGGGCCAAGCCCGGGCCGCCCTGGACGCGTTGGAGGAGCTGGCCCGCGCGGGCGGCTTCGACGCGCTGCTGGCCGCCTAGCGGCCCGCCACGCCCCGGCCGGTCCCGGGGGGCCCTGGCCGGCCGCGGCGGCGTCCAGCGGGCCGTGGCGGCCGGCACGCGGCCCGTGCCACGGCGGCGGGGGAGCCGCCTGGGCCACGGCGGCGGGGGGAGCGGCGCGGCCCGCGTCGCTCCCCCCGCGTGGCTGGGCGGACGCTCAGGCCACCCACCGGTAGCGCCGCTCGGGCCGCCCCGTCCCCCCGTAGCGCAACGTGACGTCGGCCCGCCCCGTCTCCGCGAAGTACTCCAGGTAGCGGCGCGCGCTCACCCGGGACAGCGTCCCGGCCGCCGCGCACTCCGAGGCGGACAGCCCCTGCGGATGCTCGCGCAACACCCGCTCCACCAACTCCGCCGTGTGCTGCGCGAGCCCCTTCGGCAACTCCCGCGAACCCGGCGGCCGGGTGCCGAAGATCTGGTCCACGTCCTCCTGGCTCGCCTCGTCCAGACCCGCCAACCGGCTGCGCAGCGCGCCGATGTGCCGCAACTGCTCCTGCAGGGCGCTCTGGTGGAACGGCTTGATCAGGTAGTAGAGCGCCCCGGAGCGCAGGGCGGTGCGGATGGTGTGCGCGTCCCGCGCCGCCGTGATGAACAACGCGTCCACCTGGTGCCGCGGGTCGCGCGCCCGCAACTCGCGCAGCACGCTGAGCCCGTCCATGTCCGGCAGGTAGACGTCGAGCAGGACGAGGTCGGGCCGCAGTAACTCCGCGGCGCGCAACGCCTCCGCGCCACTGTGGGCCACTCCGGCCACGGTGAACCCCTCCGTGGCCGCGACGCAGCGGCTGTGCAGTCTGGCGACCATGAAATCGTCGTCCACGACCAGGACTCTGGTCATCGACGCCCCCCTTGCTCGTGCGACCCGCCCTGGAGCGGGCGGTGGCTGTGCTCTTCCCCCGCGGCCGACGTGAACTCAACGACCACAACGTCTTTTAATACCGGAAGCGAGACAATGAGGTAACCCACGGGCAGCATGTGGGCCACGTCACGGCCTCCCCGACCGTGCGAGGCGGTCGGTGTTCCCCCCGGCACCGACCGCCTCGTCCCTTCTTCCGGAACCGCTCCACCCTCCCCGTTCTCCCCGCCCGTGCGGCGCTCACCGCGACCGCACCACAGACCACAACCCCCGGCCGAGCCCCGCTCCCCCCTCACGGGGCACGGCAGTTCCGCCCTGGCGCGTTTCGAACCCCCCCCTCCGCGCGCCAGGGCGGATTTTTCATGCGCGGGTGTCCTCAGGGCTCCGGCCGTCGGGCCTTCGGGCCTTCGGGTCTTGGAGGCTCCGGTCCTTCGGGTCTTCGAGTACGGACTCCGGTGTGCGCGGGGCCCGGTGCACGGGGCGCGGGGGCCGGCCTGAGCGCCGAAGTCGGGGCACGCGGGCGCCCGGTCCCGGTGGCCGCCCGGCCGGCCTGGTGGCGCCGATACGCCGAGTTGACCTCACCGCGTACCGATCGGTACAGTCGCCTGCGTACCGATCGGTACGCGTGGTGGGCGCGCTCAACGGGCGCGCCGTCGCCACGCGTCCGCGCGGGGCGCGACAGCGGGCCCGCGCAGCGAGGAAGGGGCGCACGGATGGTCGACGGCAGCGGTACCCGCTCTCCGGCGGGCGAGCGGGTCTGGCGCGCCGCCTGCGAGCTGTTCTCCCGCGAGGGCATCCGCTCGGTCGGCGTGGCCGAGATCGCGGCGACCTCCGGCGTCGGCAAACCGAGCCTGTACCGCAACTTCGGGTCCAAGGACGACCTCGCCGTCGCCTACCTGCGGGCCCAGGCGGTCGCCGGGCTGGCGTCGTTCGAGGCGGCGGAGCGGGCCTGTCCCGACGACGACCTGGCGCAGCTTCGGCACGTCATCGCCCGGGTCGCGGGGGAGATGGGCACGCCCGGCTACCGCGGCTGCGTCGTCGCCAACGCCGCGATCGAGTTCCCCGACCGGGACCACCCGGTACGGCAGGCCGTCGACGAGCTCAAGGCGGAGTACCTGCGCCGGCTGACCGCGCTGGTCGCGCGACTGCCGGTGGGCGACCCGGACGGCCTGGCGTACACGCTCCAAACCCTGATGGAGGGGGCCAGCGCCACCGCCCAGTTCCACTCGGTCGAGCGCTCCCGGGCGACACTGGTCGAGGCCGCGGACCGCGTCATCGCCTCCCACCTGCGGGAGTAGCCGCGGCTCC
The DNA here is from genome assembly GCF_057766585.1 of Streptomyces sp. MGP-BFMKR1. Lineage (NCBI taxonomy): Bacteria > Bacillati > Actinomycetota > Actinomycetes > Kitasatosporales > Streptomycetaceae > Streptomyces > Streptomyces sp. MGP-BFMKR1. The sequence continues at coordinate 1,436,593 of NZ_CM173408.1, read as the reverse complement.
GCTGTCGCGAGGCCGAACCCCTCACCCTGACCGACCCCGCCCGTCGCCTTGAGCCGCCGGGCGCCTTGAGCCGCCGGGCGCCGCCCCGCGCTGCCACACGCCCGGCGCCCGCTCATCCGCGCCCTCCGTATCCGCGCACCCGGTGTCCAGCGCGCCCACTGCACGGCGTTATATGCGCGTTTATCACCCCACCCACCCAGTCACTCAGCCACCCAGCCGCTCACTCACCGAGTCCGTCACTCACCGAGTCAGTCACTCACCCACTCACCAGGAGTGCCCTCATGACCATGACCGACCTCAGGCCGGAGTACGCCGAGCACCTCATCCGCTCCCGCCGCGCCGTGCGCGCCTACCGGCCCGACCCCGTACCCGACGCGACGTTGCGGAGCGTCTTCGCGCTGGCCGGCGCGGCGCCCTCCAGTTCCAACACCCAGCCCTGGCAGGTCGAGGTCGTCAGCGGGGCGGCGCGGGAGCGGCTCAGCCGCGACCTGCTGGCCGCCGCCGACGCGGGCCGGCTCTCCCTCGACTTCGCGTACGACGACGCCATGTACACCGGCGTCCACCAGGAGCGGCGCAGCCAGGCCGGCGCCGTGATGTACCAGGCCATGGGCGTCGCCCGGGACGATCTGGCCGGGCGGGCGGCGGTGAACCGGGAGAGCCTGCGGTTCTACGGAGCCCCGCACGTCGCCCTGCTCTTCATGCCGCCGGGTGCCGAGGAACGCATGGCCAACGACGTCGGCATGTACGCCCAGACGCTGCTGCTGGCCATGACCGCGTACGGCGTGGCCAGTTGCCCGCAGGGGCTGCTCGGCTTCTACGCGGACACCATCCGCGCCTCGCTGGACATCGACGAGGGCAGGCTGATGTACGGCATCTCCTTCGGTTACGCCGACACCTCGTCCCCGTGGAGCAACATCCCGGTGCCGCGCGCGGAGTTGAGCGAGACCACCCGCTTCCACCACTAGCCCGGCACCGCCACTGCCCCCGCCCCCGGGAGGGCGCACGGGGCGCGTACAGGCGACGGCGCGCGATGCGTCAGGATGAGTTCCATGGCTGGCTCACCGCCGCAACCCCTGACCCTGCCCGAAGAGTTCGTCCTCCTCTCGCACCTGGAATCCGGTCGCGTGCACGATGTGAAGCAGACGGCGACCGCCTGCGCGGCTGCCGAACTCGGCGAACTCGCGCTGCGCCGCAACCTGCTGGTTCGTATCAGGAAGACCCGGAAGCTCGGCATCGAGTTCTACCGAGGCCCGGGCGAGATGGAACTGCTCGACCCCGGGCCCACCGGCCTCGACTGGGCCGACGCCCTCCTGGCCGAGCTCGTACAGGCCACCGCCACCGCGCCCCAGCCCGTCACCGCGCGCCGTTGGCTCCGGCGCCGCGGCAGCGCGGCGCTGTCCCTGCACCGCGCCGCGCTCGCCGAACGCGGCCTGCTGCACCACAGACCCGCCGCGTCGTTCAGGAAGGAGCGGTACCACCCCGAACGCGGCGCACGCGACGCGCTGATCGACGCGGTCCGTGCCGCGTACGACGGAAGCGGCCCCCTCGACCCCCACCTGCTGTTCCTGTGCCAGTTGGTGGGCAGTGCCCAACTCAAGCGGGACTTCGGCCTCACGCGCTGGAGACACCAACAAGTAGACAGCTCCCGCGTCCCGGAGCCGCGACTCCCCGAGGACCTGCGGGACACGTTCAACGCGCTGCGCATGTACGTTCCCCGCCGGGAGGAGTGACGTCACCGTGGCGCACTTGCCCCGTTACGCGATCACCGACCGCACGCTACGGTCGCCTGCGAGGCGACCCCGAGGTGCTGCCTGAGGAGGCTGCGGATGGCCCGAGTGAACCTGCGTGCCGCGTTCATGAGCGGCATGGAGTCCACCGTTGCCGCACAGCAGGTGTTCACCAACAGAACCAACGAGGTCACCGCCTTCGGCCGGTCGGTGGAAGCCCTCCACCGGCGGCTGGACGAGGCGCCGATCTCACCGGTCGTCGACCGCGCCCAGGGGCGTCGCAACGTGCTGACCTTCTACGGGGTCGGGGGCATCGGCAAGACGACGCTCTCCCACGAACTGGAACGACGCTTCCTCGCCGACGCCCAGGCCGAGGGACACGACGACGCCGTGTCCGTACGCGTCGACGTCGCCGAGGAGGGCGCGACCGACATCGAGACACTGCTGCTGCGGCTGCGGGCGGGGCTCGGTCAACTGGGGGACCGCTGGCCCGCCTTCGACCTGGCGCTGGCCTCGTACTGGGCCCGTGCCCACCCCGGCGAGGCGTTACAGGAGTTCCTGGACGCCTCACCGGCGGTGCGCCGCGCCTCGCGCAACGTCGGGCTCAGCGAGCAGATGGCGGCGAGCATCAGTCAGGTCGTCCCCTCCGAGGTCGGCGGCCTGGCGGGGCTCGCCCACCGCGCGGCGCTCGGCACCTACCGGGCCATCCGGGACCGGGTGCGGGAGGGGCGGTTGCTGGCCGACTGCGAGCTGTTCGCGGAGTTGGTCGAAGCGGACGCCGACTACGAGACCCTGTCGTTCTTCCCCTACCTCCTGGCCTGGGATCTGGAGCGACAGCCGAGGCGGGGCCGTCGACCACGGGTGTGCGTCTTCCTCGACACGTTCGAGGTCCTGGGCGGCCGGCCCGACCGCACGGCGGAGCGGTTCGTGCAGCGTTGCGTCTACCTGATGCCCAACGTGCTCTACGTGCTCACCGGCCGGAACCGGATCGACTGGGCCGATGGGCACACGAGCGGCGAACTGGACTTCACCGGCCCCGAGCGCTGGCCGCAGTTGCACTTCAACAACGACTCGGCCGAGCCGCGCCAGCACCTGGTGGGCTACCTCTCCGACTCCGACGCCGACAGCTACCTCCGGGAGGCGCTGACCCGGGGCGGCGAGCCCGCGATGCCGGCCGCGGTGCGCGAACGCATCATCTCCGGCGGCGGGGGACTGCCGCTCTACCTGGACCTGTCCGTGTCGCACTTCGTCGAGTTGCTGGCGCGCGGTGGGCAGCCGTCGGTCCAGGACTTCGGCGGCTCCTTCACGGCCGTCGCCGCCCGCTCGATCAGGGACCTGTCGCCTGAGGAGCGCCACCTGGTGCGTACGGCCGCGCTCATCGACCGCGTGGACGCCGACCTGTTGCGGGCCGGGCAACCCGCGCTCCCCGACGGCTCCGTGGCGCGCTTTCTGCGCCGTCCGTTCCTGACCCACGACGACGCCCACGAACTGCCCTACTCCCTGCACCTGGCCCTGCGCTCCGCCATCAAGGAGGCGGACCGCGGGCTCGCCGACGGGTGGTCACACCGCGACCGGCAGGAGGTGGCCGCCCGCCTGTTGCGTCGGCTCGGCGAGCGCGTGGGGCCGACCGCCAGCCGGGCCGCGACGGCACAGGCGCTGGAGTCCGGGCTGAGGCTGGCGGCCGACTACGGCATCTTCGACGACTGGATGGCGCTCGCCACCCAGCGCCTGGTGGTGGCCGGCCAGTGGATGGAGGTGGGGGCCGGCCTGTCCGACGCCGCCACCGGGGTGCCCGAGTTCACGGCCGTCCGCGCGGCCATCCGCGGCGTCCAACTGCGGCGCACCGGGCGAGCCCAGGCGGCCGTCGACGCGCTGACCGACGCCGCCGCCGCGCTGCCCCCGACCAGCGTGACCGCGCAGCTCGTACGCCTCCACCTCGCGCACGCCCTGCGCAACCACGGCGACTACACCGGCGCGGCGGCGATCTACCGGGACCTGTTGGGCGGCGAGTTCGACGGCGCGGCCAGCTACTGGCTCTGTGACTACGACTACCTGGGCGGGCGGTTCGCCACCGCGCTGGCCACACTGCGGGAGCGGCGCAGCCGGGACGCGGCGGACGAGGGGGAGCGCCTGCGGCTGATCGGGCACGTCTGGCGGGTGAACGCCCGCTTCGCGGAGGCCACGGCGGCCTATCGGGAGGCGATCGAGCTGGCTCGCGGTCACGGCCTGGCGGCTGCCGAGGCCAAGGCGCTGGCCAACCTGGCCCAGACGGCCTGCTGGTCGGGGGAGACGGTCACCGTCGCCGAGGCGGCGGCCCACGCCCGGGCGCTCCTCGACCTCGTGCCCAACCCCGTCGAGCTCGTCAAGATCCGCTCGGCCGAGGCGGTGGTCGCGGCGGTGACCGGGGACCAGGACGCGGCCCGGCAGGCGGTCGAGGACACGCGGCGCCTGGCGGACTCGATCGGCTACCGGGGCGGCCACAACCTCGCGGACGTGGCCGAGATCCTGCTGCGCGTCCGCGCCGGCGACCAGGAGGGCGCCCACCGGCTCCGCTCCGACCTCGACGCGCGCACCCGTACCTCGGGCGGCAACACCTACTGGGTCCCCGTCGTCTCCTCCTGGCTCGCCGGCGCCGAAGCAGTGGCCCACCACCACCCTGACATCGAGTGGGTGGACGGACCCGCCGCGGCCCTCGGACGGTGGGCCGGAGTGGTCGGCTCCCGATGACGACCTTCCGACACGCAGGGCCCCCAACCGATCAGCCGCACCGCGGCGGACCACTCCACGACAGGAGCACCTCCACGTCATGAGCGACACGAGCGACGTCGTACGCGTCGGCCTGGTCGGAGTCGGGATCATCGCGCGGACGCACCGCGACGTCCTCGAAGGCCAGCCCCGCGCCACGTTGGAATTCACCGTCGACCCGCACGTCAGGGAGCCGATCGACTTCCGGGAGACCAAGCCCCCGCACTACGCGACCCTCGCCGAGGCGCTCGCGGCGCACCGGCCCGACCTGATCGTGTTGGCCACGCCCACCAGCACGCACGCCGACCTGGTCACCGAGGCGCTCACCCGGTCCTCGGCCCGGGTACTGGTCGAGAAGCCACTGGTGCACGACCTGGCCTCGCTGGCCCGCCTACGCGCCCTGGCCGAAACTCACGACGTCGCCGCCCGCGTGTTCACCGCCCACCACTTCGCCTTCTCGCCCGAGGTGCGCTGGGCCGCCGACCTGCTCGCCGCGCACCCGGAGTGGGGCCCGATCACGAGCATCACCTCGGCGTTCTACGACCCCTACGTCCTCCGTGGCGAGCAGGCATTCGCCTCGTACGGGTCAAGTTGGACGGACTCGGGGGTGAACCAGCTCAGCATGCTCGCCCGCTTCGTCCACCTCACGGCGCTGACCTCCGCGCGGCAACTGGACGACGGAGCGAGTGCCTGGTGCACCGCCGCGTTCCGCTCGCGCGGCGCGACGGGCAGCGCCCGGCTGCGTACGAGCTGGCGCACCGGCTCCAGCAGCAAGGAGACGGCGTTGACGTTCGGCCACGGCGACGTGGAGCTGTGGATCGACCACACCGCCATGACCGGGTTCGCCGCGCGCGGCGACACGCTCCTCGCCAGCTACGGCAACGACGGTCAGACGCCCCGGAAGATCGCCCACTACCGGCCGCTCTACGCCAGTCTGCTCTCCGCCGACCCCGACCCGGTCCTCGGCTTCGAGACCGCCGTCACGGTCACCGAACTCCATCACGCGACGCCCGCGCCCGACGCCAACCCGAACCCGGGATCGGGGTCGGGATCGGGGCCGGAACCGACCTAGGCCGGGCCGTGGTGGGCTCGTCGGGCTCAGCCCCCGGCGTTCGTGTCACGCCGCCACACCCGCACCGTGTTGTCTCGCCGACTGGCCGGCTGCCCGTCCGGGCCGGTGAGTTGGCGGTCGTACGTCGTCGCCACCCGCACCTCCCACTCCCGCGGCGACAGCGCGAGGTCGGCCAGGACGTCGTCGGGGGTGGGGAAGACGACGTGCGGGTCGGGGGCGGTCTCCCAGGACGGCCAGCCCGCGTGGCCGACGACCAGCAGGGTGCCGCCCGGCGCCACGGCCGCGGCGGCGGTGCGCAGGATCTGGCCGCGGGGCAGCTCGACCGGTGAGTGCAGGAAGTGCGCGGAGACCAGGTCGAAGGTGCCGGTGGGGAAGGAGCGGGCCAGGTCGTGCCGGTGCCACGCGACGCGGTCGTCGACGCCGGCAGCCCTCGCGTGCCGCGCGCCGCGCAGCAGCGCGGTGGGGGAGACGTCGACGGCGGTGACCCGCCACCCGCGCTGGGCCAGCCAGATCGCGTCGGCCCCCTCGCCGCAGCCGAGGTCGAGGGCGCGGCCGGGCGGCAGATCGGTCGCCTCCGTGCGCAGGGCGACGTTGGGTTCGCCGCTGAACAGCCGTTCGCCCGCCCGGTAGCGGGCCTCCCAGAACTCCTCGGCCGCGCCCTCGTCGGACGGGGTGGGCCCGGTGCCACCGGATGATCCGGCGGCCTTCCCGGTGGTCTTCTCGGTCATGGCGTACTGCCCTTCGTCGCAGGGTGGGGCACGGGGCAGGCGCGGGCGTGCGCCGGCCGGGCGGCGCGCCGCGCGGGCCCGGTGCCGCGGTGGTGGGGCCACCCTGCGTCGGACCGCGACAGGTTGACAAAAAGCTTTGCCAAGGCAGCAAATGGAACCATGGGTGACGAGAGTCTGGAGCACGTACTGACCGCCGTGGGGCCGAGGCTGCGCGCGCTGCGCACCGGCCGTGGCCTGACGCTGGCCCAGTTGGGCAAGGAGACCGGAATCTCGCTCAGCACGCTCTCCCGGCTGGAGTCGGGGCAGCGCGAGCCCACGCTCAAGCTGCTGCTCCCGCTGGCCAAGGCGCACGGCGTGCCGCTGGACGAGCTGGTCGGCGCGCCCGCCACCGGCGACCCGCGCATCCACCCGCGCCCCTTCACCCGCCACGGGCAGACCTGGATTCCGCTCACCCGCTTCCTGGGCGGGCTGCACGCGTACAAGCAGATCCTGCCGGTGCGCCCGCCCGACCAGCGCGGCCGGCCCGAGCAGGGCAGCCACGAGGGGTACGAGTGGCTGTACGTCCTCTCCGGCAAGCTGCTGCTCGCGCTCGGCGACCACGACCTGATCATGGGCGCCGGCGAGGCGGCGGAGTTCGACACGCGCACCCCGCACGGCGTCGCCAACGCGGGGGACCACCCGGTGGAGTGGCTGGCGTTGTACGGCGCGCAGGGCGAGCGGATGCACGTACGGGCCCGGCCCGCCAGTTCCTAGGGCGAGCGGCCCGCGACCCCCGGGCGCGCCCGCCGCCGGGGGGCGGGCGACCGGGCGGGGCCGGAACCGGTGGTCAGACCAGCGACCGAAAGACCCGGCGTTCCCCCTGGGCCGGCTCGTAGCCGAAGCGGCGGTTGATGGCCAGCATGGGCTGGTTGTCGGCGTCGTTGCTGGTGAAGGCGGCGGTGAAGCCGGCGGCCCGGGCGCGGTGCAGCGAGGCGGTCTTGACCAGCGTGGCCAGGCCCCGGCCCCGGTAGCCGCGGCGGGTGCCGGTCATGCCCGACTGGTAGCGGTCGCGGCGGTCGGTGTGGGCGACCGTGTACGCCGCTATCGCGCCGTCGACCAGGGCCGCCATGGACAGGTCGCGGTCCAGCGCCGGGTGGTCCCAGTACAGGGCGCGCCACCGGGCCAGGTCCGGGGCGGCCCCGGCGAGGTCACCCGGCTCGTCGGCGGTGGCCTCCACGTCCGCCTCGTGGAACTCGGCGACGCGGTCCGCCAGCTCCGCGACCGTGCGCAGTTCCACGCCGGCCGGCAGGGCCTCGGTGTCCGGCAGGGGCGGCAGTTCGGCCGTGGTGAGGTCGAGCCGCTGGAAGACGGAACCGCGGCTGAGCCGGTAGCCCCGGCGCTCGGCGAACTCCAGGCAGTGCGGCTCGTCCAGTGCCCACACGTAGAGCGACGTCGCGCCCTCGGCCGTCAGGTAGCGCTCGGCTTCGGCCAGCATCGCCGTGCCCACGCCGCGCCCCCGCGCGTCCGGGTGCACCGAGGGGTTGCTGAACGAGCGGCCGGGCTCGTCGGCGTCGGGGGCCAGGCCGGTGTGCGCGGTGGCGACGATCCGGCCATCCCACTCGCCGACCAGCAGCCGGTACCGCTGCGCGGCGGGGGCGTGCGCCACCTGCCACGCCACGGTTTCGGGCGTGTTCACCATGAAGGGGATGGCGGCACGGCGCACTTCGGCCACTGCCACGGCGTCTTCGGGCCGAAAGTCTCGAACGATCACAGTCATGGGGCAGCACGGTACGGGTCCGCGCGGCCCGTCGCCCCCGCATTTTTCCGGGGCCTCGCGGCGGGCGCCGCTTGGTGCCGGTGCGGCGTCCGGGACCGCGGTGGTCCACCTATCTGTGCGTACGGTGACGCCGCGACATCTGTGCGTACGGTGACGCCGCGACATCTGTGCGTACGGTGACGCCGCGACCTCCGCCGCCCGCCGCGCTCGACCACCGGCGGCTCGCCGTCATCGCCCCCCTGGCGGCGCCCAACCCATGACCGTCGCCGCGGACGGCGCGACCCGCCTGGTCCGCACGTACAGCCGAGGCCGTGGCCGACCCCACCGGGGGCCGACCGCGGGCCGGCACCGAACTCGCGCGTGGCCTCGACGCGTGACTGCGGCGTGACGACGTCGCGCTGGAACCGTGACCCCGGCACGGTGGCCCGTGCGCGGGCCGCCAACGGGCCCTGGCGACAATGGGGCGTTGGCCCCCATCCCGTCAGGAGCACACCTCGTGACCTTGTTCATCATCGTCGAGCCCGCCAGCAGCACCGCGCCCTTCGAGCAGGTGCGGGCCCAAGTGGCCGAGCAGGCCAGGAGCGGCGCGCTGCCCGTCGGCTACAAGCTGCCGACGGTCCGCGGCCTCGCGTACGAACTCGGCCTCGCGGCGAACACGGTGGCCAAGGCGTACCGCGCCCTGGAAGCGGACGGCGTGATCGAGACCCGGGGCCGGCACGGCTCGTTCATCGCCGCCGCCGGGGAGGCCGCCGAACGCGAACTGGCCAGCGCCGCCGAGGCGTACGCCCGCCGCGCCCGCCACCTGGGCCTGGACCAGAAGACGGCGCGGGTGGCGGTGACCGACGCGCTGCGCGCCGCCTACTGCGACGACTGAGCGCCACCCGCCGGCCCCGTCCCACCGGACCAGGCCCTCGCCCCTACCAGCCCCTCACAGGTACAGGCCCGCGTCGGAACCGGGCGCGGGGGCCGGCACGGAGGCCGGGGCGGTGCCGCGGCGCAGGGCGAACAACTCGGCCAGCGTCGAACCGTCCCGGCCCACGCCCTCGTCGGTGCCCAGCCAGTTCACCGCCTCCGGGCGGGTCAGCGCCCCCACCTCGATCCGGGCCAGGCAGCGCCCCGGGCGCACCACGGCCGGGTGCAGCCGCTCCAGGTCCTCGTTGGTCGTGACGCCCACCAGCACGTTGCGGCCCTGGCCAAGCAGGCCGTCGGTCAGGTTCAGCAGCCGGGACAGCGCCTGCCCCGCGGTGTGCCGGGCCTCGCCGCGGATCAACTCGTCGCAGTCCTCGAGCAGCAGCAGCCGCCAGCGCCCGCCGGCCGTGCCGTCGTCCTCGCCGATGGCGATGTCCATCAGATAGCCGACGTCGTTGAACAGCCGCTCCGGGTCGAGCACGCAGTCCACCTGACACCAGTCCCGCCAGGCCCGCGCCAGGGTGCGCAGCGCGGAGGTCTTGCCGGTGCCCGGCGGACCGTGCAGCAACAGCAGCCGCCCGGCGATGTCGTCCGGCGTGACCTTCATCAACTGGTCCATGGCCGTGGCCACCGGGGCCGTGTAGTTGGCGCGGATCTCCGGCCAGGTGCCCGCCGAGATCTGCCGCGTGGTGCGGTACGGGCCGCGCCGCGGCGAGACGTACCAGAACCCCATCGTGACGTTCTCCGGCTGCGGCTCCGGCTCGTCCTCGGCGTCCTCGACCGACTGTCGCAGCACCTTCTCGGCCAACTCCTCGGCCACCGCCGTCACGGTCACGTCGGCGCCCCGGTTCCACCGCGAGACCAGCATCGTCCAGCCGTCGCCCTCCGCGAGGGTGGCGCTGCGGTCGTCGTCGCGGGCCGAGCGCAGCACCCGGGCGCCCGGTGGCAGCAGGGTCAGCCCGGACTTGACCCGGTCCACGGAGTGGCTGCGCGCGAAGGGCTGCTCGCCGGTCGCGAACCGGCCCAGGAACAGGGCGTCCACCACGTCCGACGGCGAGTCGCTGTCGTCGACGTTCAACCGGATCGGCAGCGCCAGCTCGGTCGGCGTCATGCCCGACTCGCGCGGGCCGGCCCCCTTCGCGGGCCCACCGGCCGAGCCGGACGGCGCGGCCCCGCCCGCGGCGAGCCGATCGGCCTTCTTCGTCTGCTTCGGTGGCCTGGGCGCACCGTGGGGAGTGTTCGGGCTGGTGGGGCTGGTCGGCAGGGTCTGCCTCCGGGAATCGTGCTGGTGGTCGGCGCACATGCGGCCATGATCCGTCACCCGCGCCCCGCGCGCACGCAATTACGCAACTCCCGCGCCCCGCCCGCCCGCGACCGGCCAGGCCAGGCCGGGCCGAGCACGACGCCGCCGCCCCCGGCTCAGCGGCCGGCGGCGCACGGGTCGTTCCGTACGCGGGTGCGACCGGCTCAGCCGTGGGCCCTGGCCGCGCGGCCTGCCACCACGTGGCGTCGGAGGCGCCGCGCGCAGGCCACCAGGAAGAGGAGGAGGCTCAGCAGGCCGACGACGACCACCCCGCCGCGCGCGGACCACGTCTGGAGCGCGAGCATGACGTGGGCCACCACGAGGTCGAGCGCCACCGCGCCGGCCACGGCCAGCACCGGGCGGCTGAGCGGGTCCACGCCGCGCAGCGCCGCCGCGATGGCGGACGCGGGCGCGACGACGAGGAAGAAGAGCGTGAAGGGCGCGCGCAGCGACGACGCGATGTCCGCGAAGGCGAGCACCACGCCCACGCCACCGATGCCGAGCATCGCCCCGGCGACCAACGGGAGGGACGCCGGCGCCGGCCGCTCCTCCCGCTCGTGCTCGTACTCACGCACGTGCTCGTACTCGGGCACGTTCTCCCGCGCGCCGTCGTGAGTGGCGCACTCCTCCGCGTTCCGCGATGCCCGCCGCGTCGCCCGCCCCGCCGCGTGCCGGGGTTCGGCCGCTGGCGCGTACTCCGCGGAGCCGTGCGCGACGTGCTCCGTCCCGCTGTGCGTGGTGTCTCGTGCCGTCAGTCTCTGCATTGGCGACTTAGCCCCCCGAAGCGCCGGATGCCGGGCCTTAATGTCGCGCAGTGTACGGATGCCCGTCAAGGCGGGTTAAGCGCCCCGAACACACCGTGAACACACGTCCGTTGACCGGTCCCGGCCAGGCCACCCCGCGCCCGCGCACGCGCCCCCGGGCACCCGCCCGTCACCCGAGCGGGCCACCGGCGTCGCGTGCGCCTGGGCCGGCGCGTGCCGGGAACGGGAGGGTCGCGCCGGCGTGCGCGGGGTGGTCCGGGGTCCGGCCGGTGTGGTTACGACACGACCCGCAGCAACTTGTTCGGGGTTCCCGGACCGGGGTTGATCACCACGCCGTTGGTCGCCCCGTCCAGCACCGCCTTGGCGACCTGCGCGGGGCTCGCGGTCGGGTGCAGGGCGCCGTAGAGGGCGGCGGCGCCCGCGACGTGCGGGGTGGCCATCGAGGAGCCGGACAGCGTGCTGGTGGCGTCGTCGCCGGTGTGCCAGGCGCCGGTGATGCCCACGCCCGGCGCGAACAGGTCGACCGCCGAGCCGTGGTTGGAGGACCTGGCGGCGGTGTCCGTCTTGTCGACGGAGCCCACGGTGAGCGCCTCCGTGACGCGGGCCGGGGAGAAGTTCTGCGCGGGCGAGGCGGAGTTGCCGGCCGCCACGGCGTAGCTGACGCCGCTCTTGATCGAGTTGCGTACGGCGGTGTCCAGGGCGGTGTTGGGGCTGCCGCCCAGCGACAGGTTGGCCACCGAGGGGCCGCTGTGGTGCCGGGTCACCCAGTCGATGCCCGCGATCACGCCCGAGATCGAGCCGGAGCCCTGGTCGTTGAGCACCCGGACCGCCACCACCCTGGCCTTCTTGGCCACCCCGTGCGCGGTGCCCGCGACGGTGGAGGCGACGTGGGTGCCGTGCCCGTTGCCGTCCTGGGCGACGTCGTCCCCCTCGACCGCGTCGTAGCCGTTGACCGCCCGGCCGCCGAAGTCGCGGTGGCTGATCCGGACGCCGGTGTCCACGACGTACACGGTGGCCCCGCCGCCCGCGCTGTCCGGATACGTGTACTTCTGGTCCAGCGGGAGCGCGGGCTGGTCGATCCGGTCCAGGCCCCAGGAGGGCGGATTGTGCTGAGTGGCCGTCGCCCGAACGACGGAATCCTGTACGACGGTCGCCACCGCGAGATCGGCCGCCAACCGTCGCGCGGCTGCCGCCGGTAGCCGTACGGCGTACCCGTTCAGGGCCGCCGTGTAGACGTGGCGCACCGTGCCGCCGTAGCGGGCGACCAGCGCCGCGCCGTCGGCGGCCCTGGCGGCGACGCCGGGGCGCAGCGTGACGACGTAACTGCCGGGCAGCGCGTCGGGGCTGTCGGTGCCTTGCACGGTGCCGACGTCGGTGCCCGGCGCGTCTACCTGGGGCGCGGCGTGGGCGGGCAGGGCGACGGCGAGGGTGGCGACGGCGGCCAGGGTCGCGGTGCGGGCCGCTGCCAGGGGTCTGCGAGGTCTGCGGGGCGTGCGGGATTGTGCCATCGCGAGGGTCCTCCTCATCGGTGGCGCGTCGGTGGGGCACGCGCGTTGTGGGAGCGCGCTCACGGGGCGTGCGCGCGTGCCGGGCGGGACTCCACGTCCGGCCAGAGTGAATATCTCCCTCCCCTTCGGTGCCGAACAAGACCTCTGACGACATGACATATTCATGCCATGCGGCCGTAATTCGGCGGCGGAACGGGGTAGAAACCATGCGCAGCACACGTCCCCCCTGCGCGAATCAGGTGGGCCCCCACGGCGTACCGGCTCCCTGGCCGTCCCGCGGGCGCCTGTCTACGCGCGTCCATGGCAGCAACTCTGCCCAAGGAGGCCCCCCATGAGACTCACCCGGCTCGTGTCCGCCGCGTCCGCCGCGGTCCTGACCGCGACCCTCGCCCTCACCGGCGGCCAGCTGGCGCAGGCGGCCGACGCCTCCGTCGGCGCCCAGGCGGCCGGCGGCGACTACGTGGCCCTCGGCGACTCCTACTCCTCCGGTGTCGGCGCCGGCGACTACGACAGCGGCAGTGGCGACTGCAAGCGCAGCAACCGCGCCTACCCCAAGCTGTGGGCCGCCAAGAACGCGCCCGCCAGCTTCCACTTCACCGCCTGTTCCGGGGCCGTCACCGGTGACGTCCTGAACAAGCAGCTCGGCCCGATCAACTCCGGCACCGACCTGGTCAGCATCACCATCGGCGGCAACGACGCCGGCTTCGTCGACGTCATGACCACCTGCGTGCTCCAGTCCGAGAGCACCTGCGTGAACCGGGTCAACACCGCCCGCGCGTACGTCGAGAAGACGCTGCCCGGCAAGCTCGACGCGGTGTACTCGGCGATCAAGAACAAGGCCCCCAGGGCCCGCGTCGTCGTGCTCGGCTACCCGCGCTTCTACAAGCTCAACGGCACCTGCGTCGTCGGCCTCACGGAGAAGGAGCGCTCCACCATCAACGGCGCGGCCGACCTGCTCAACTCGATCACCGCCAAGCGCGCGGCCGACCACGGCTTCGGCTACGGCGACGTCGCGTCCCGCTTCACCGGCCACGAGATCTGCTCGGGCGACGCGTGGCTGCACAGCGTGACCTTCCCGATCGGCGACTCCTACCACCCGAAGGCCGCCGGTCAGTCGGGTGGCTACCTGCCCGCCTTCAGCTCGGCCATCTGACCCACGGCCCGGCCGACCTCGGCCAGGCACACCCTCTCCCCGCCGGCCCGTACCCGGCGGGGAGAGGGCGTCCGACGGGCGGGCGTACGGCGGACCGGTGTGCGGGCGCATCGGTGTCCCAGAGCGCGCCGATCGGCCGTACGAACGCGCCACGCTGGGAAAACGTCTGTCAACCTCCTTGACGCCACCGTGAATCCGAGGTGTGGGATGCATGGGTGACGGCAGGGGGAGGTAGGGTTACTCTGCCCGGGGCGGGTGCCTACGACGGGTGGGGAGTGTCATGGAGCAGATAGCAATGCGAAGCAGGCCACGAGTGCCTGCGATCAACTGTGGGAGCGGCGCGTCCAGTGCGCGTCTCGACCGCCACCTCGCGGTGCTCGGCGGCCCAGCGGTGCCGCAGCGCGAGGCGGAGGGCGCCACGGTGCTGATGCAGGAGTTGACCGCGCGCGACCACGCACGCACGAAGAAGAGCCGGGGTGCCCGGGTGTCGCTGTTCGCGCCGCTGCGGCGACTGCGGCGTTCGCTGTTCGGCAGCAGAGGCTGACCGACCGGACGCTGTGCCGCGTTCGACGCACGAGACTCCTTCACCCCCGCTCGTTCCCGATCGAATCGGTCCGGCCTGGGTACGCGACCAGGCCGGACAGGCGCCCCGCAGCCGCCACGGCGTGAGCGGGCCCCGGCCAGCCCCAGCCGTCGCCCCGCCCGGTGGCTCCGCTCAGGCCACCCGCGCCGCCTCCTTCGTCCGCGCCCGTCGCGCCGGTCGGCCGCCGATCCGTCGGCCCCACGCTGCGCCGGTCGCTGCCGCGCTGTGAGCGCCCTCTGCCAGGTGGCCCCGGTACCTGCCAGGCGGCCTTGTGTTCCCGCTGGCCGGCCTCCGGCGTCCCGGGTGCCGGCGCCGCCGGCGCGACGCGGCCTCACAGCAGCGCGAACTGACCCTCCGGTCCCTCCTCGTGGTGGTCCAGGACCGACGCGGGCCGTCGGGCGGTGTCCGGAACCGGCAGCACGCCCGCGTCGGCCAGCTCGCCCGCCGCGATCAGCGGCCCGTCCGCCAGCTCCTTACGCAGTTGCCCGGCCGGTTCGCGCAGTTCGGCCAGCAAGGTGAGGACCGTGATCAACTCCAGCAGGTCAGACGTCCACTCCTGGGGCCAGTCACGCGGTCCGATGGCGTCCAGGGTGCCGGCCGGGCCGGGCGTGGCGCGCCGCTCGAACCAGCTCTCCAACACCCGCACCCCGCCGCTGTGGTACTCCCACGCGGCATAGGCCACCGGCGAGATCCGGCCGTTCCCCAGGCAGAGCGCGCCCTCCTCGGGGTCGTAGCCCAGCGCGTCCGGGGCGAGCGGGCCCGCGAGCGCGGCCCGCACGTACGGACGCTGACCGCCCGGCAGCCGAGGCCGACCCGCACTCGCGGCGGCTGCTCCCGCGACCCCGGGCGCCGGGCCGCCGCGGGCGCCGCGGGTGTGGAGCCACACCCGGCGTCGGCCGAGCGCGACGCCCGCCTCCCAGAGGTCGGGGGAGGCGGTCAGCGGCACGGTCGTCGCGCCCTCGGGCCCGCGCTGCGCGACGGCGGCGATCCAGGCGAACAGATCCTCGGCCGCGACCTCGCGCCCGAGCCGGCGGGCCAGGTGGGCGAGGAGCCCCGGGGCGACGTTGGGCTCGCGGGCACCGGGGCGGCGGTAGAGCGGGCGGATGCGGCCGGGCCGGCCCGCGGGGGAGTGCCCGTCGGGGAGAAGCGCGGCGAAGGAGAGTTCGGCCTCCGCCGGGGGCGGGCCAGCCGGCGGCGTGCCGGGCCCGGCCGACTGCGGGCTGCCGGCCGGCGCCGTGGGACGCGGCGCGGGGCCCGGTGCGCCGGGTCCGGGTGCGCCGGCCGTCGCCCGGGTGCCGCGCTGGCCGGTGCGGGGCGGTGCCTCGCGGGCCGGTTCGAGCAGGTGGATCTGGTGCTCGTCGGCCACCCGCCACAGCTCGGGCCTGGCCGCGTCGATCAGCCGGTGATCGGGAATCAGCCACTGCTGGTCGTAGGGCCCGTGCGCGATGCGCACCGGCCGCGGGCAGCGGCCCCGCTCGCGGGCGAACCTGGTGGTGGCGCCCGGCTGGCCGGGGAGTTGGGCGACGGCGGTGTGCGGCGTACGGGCCCGGGTGGGGTGGAACAGGGCCGTGCGGTCGGCCTCGTCGTCGGTGCGCAGCAGCCGGTCCCAGCGGGCGGCGAGCGAGGCGGCGTCGGGGGCCAGCACCCAGGACCGCCCGAGTCGCAGCGGCGCCACCGACCACGGCATCACGTCCGCCAGCTCCGGCGCCCCGCCCCCACCGGCGTCCGTTACCGCCACGGCAGCCCTCCCCGACGTCTGTGCCTCCAGCATGGTAGCCATGCCCGGCGCGGGCCCGGGCCGGCGCCGGCGCGCGGCCGGGCCGCCGCGCCGGCCGCTGCGCGCTCGCGCGCGGAGGGCACCGCGCGGGGGCCGGGCGTGGTGTGGGCGTGGAGTGGACGGGGGTCAGTGGGCGTCCAGGGTGACCGTGAAGGAGAAACGGTCACCCCGGTAGCGGATGCGGGCCACGTCCACGATCTCGCCGTCCTCGTCGTAGGTCAGGCCCGTGTAGTGCAGGATCGGGCTCAGCAGCGGCACGTTCAGGAGCCCCGCCGTCTCCGGGTCGGCGAGGCGGGCCTCGACCGTGTCCGTGATGCGGCTGATGCGCACCCCGACCGCGTCCCGCAACACCTTGGTCATCGGCCAGCGGGTCAGGTCGTCGAGGTCGATCTTCTCGGCGATGTCGGGCCGGATCAGGTTGTGGGCCCAGTTGGTGGGCTCGCCGCTCTCCTCCTCGCAGCGCAGCCTCCGGTAGCCCACCGCCTCGGTGCGGCCCGGGAAGTGCTCGGCGAGGTCGGCCGGGATCGGCTCGGTGCCGTGGCCCAGCAGCGTGGTGCGCTCACCTGACTGCTGGGCCACTATCGCGTCCACCGAGCCGAGCAGCCGCACCGGGGCGCCGCGCTGGGCGCTCGGCTCGATGAACGTGCCGCGCCGCCGGTGCCGGCTGATCAGCCCCTCCGCCTCCAACTCCTTGAGCGCCTGCCGCATGGTGAGGACGCTGACCCCGTAGTGCTCGGCCAACCGGTCCTCGGTGGGCAGCCGCAGCGGCTCCTCCGGGCGGCGGCCCAGTATGGAGGCCCGCAACGACTGCGACACCTGGTACCAGAGCGGCAGCTTGCGGTTCAGGGCGAGCGAGTCGGGAGCGAAGGTGGTCACGTTGGCTCCGTACTACGACGACCGGAAATGGCGCTCCAGACCCTGCCACACATCGTCATATCCGCTCTGCAGGTGGTCGGCTTCGATCGCCTGCGGAGTGGTGATGACCGGCCAGCGGGTCTCGAACATGAAGGCGAGGCCGTTGTCGATCTTCTGCGGCAGGAGTTCGGCCGCGCTCGCCCGGTCGAAGGTCGTCCGGTCGGGTCCGTGCGCCGACATCATGTTGTGCAGCGAGCCACCGCCGGGCACGAAGCCGCCCTTGCCCGCCTTCTTCGCGTCGTAGGCGCCCTCGATCAGGCCCATGTACTCGCTCATCACGTTGCGGTGGAAGTACGGCGGCCGGAAGGTGTCCTCGCCCACCAGCCAGCGCGGCGCGAAGACCACGAAGTCCACGCCCGCCAGGCCGGGCGTGTCCGACGGCGAGGTGAGCACCGTGAAGATGGACGGGTCGGGGTGGTCGTAGCTGATCGAGCCGATGACGTTGAAGCGGTGCAGGTCGTAGACGTACGGCACGTGGTTGCCGTGCCAGGCGACGACGTCGAGCGGGGAGTGGTCGTACGTCGCGGCCCACAGGTTGCCGCAGAACTTGTTGACCACCTCGGTCGGCGCCTCGCGCTCCTCGTACGCGGCTACCGGAGCGCGGAAGTCGCGCGGGTTGGCCAGGCCGTTGGCGCCGATCGGGCCGAGGTCGGGCAGGACGAAGGGTTGGCCGTAGTTCTCGCAGACGTAGCCGCGCGCGCTCGCGTCGAGGAGTTCGACGCGGAACCGCACGCCGCGCGGGATGAGCGCCACCTCGCCCGGCTCGGCGCGCAGCAGCCCGAACTCGGTGCGCAGCAGCAGCCCGCCGCTCTCGGGCACGATCAGCAACTCGCCGTCGGAGTCGCTGAAGACCCGGTCGGTCATCGAGGCGTTGGCGGCGTAGAGGTGGATGGCCATGCCGACGCGCTGGGCGGCGTCGCCGTTGCCGCCGAGCGTCCACAGGCCGGCGAGGAAGTCGGTGCCGGCGGCCGGCTCCGGCATCGGGTCCCAGCGCAGCCGGTTGGGGTCGGGCACCTGCTCGGGGCCGGCGAACGGGGCGCCGCGCAGCGCGCCGTTGTCGATCCGGGTGAACGGCGGGTGCGCCGCCGAGGGGCTGATGCGGTAGAGCCAGGAGCGACGGTTGTTGCGCCGGGGCTCGGTGAAGGCGCTGCCGCTGAGCTGCTCCGCGTACAGGCCGAGCGGGGCGCGCTGGGGCGAGTTGCGGCCGTGCGGCAGCGCCCCGGGCACCGCCTCGCTGCTGTGTTCGTTACCGAATCCGGAGCTGTACGTCAGCCCCTCGGCGACCTTCCTCGCTTGCTCGTTGTCCGTGCCGCTCATCGCGTGCTCCCACCATCGAGATCCACCATCGAAGAATTCCTATGCTTGACCATAGGAATGGCGGGGTGCGGCGTCAATGCGCCGGCCCCGCCCGGCACGTCGGTCCCGCGTGCGACTCGATGCCTACCCGCTCCCGCGCCTCCTCGACCAGTGCCCCGCCGGCGCCCCCCGAAAGCCGCGCCCCGCGCCGTGCGCGGGTGAACGGCGGGGGCGGTGGTGCTCGGCGGGACCGGCGCGCCGCCTGGGCCGAGGTGACTCCGTCGCACGCGGCTGACCTGGTGTTTTGCGCGTATTGCTCGCACGTCAAGACCTTGTTAACGCAAAGTTGCCGCGCCTAACGTCGCCTCACCGCCCCTCCGGCGGCGCTGCCCGCCCCTCGGCGGCGTTCGAAGGCGAACGTGAGGTACCCATGCTGACCATCCTCGGATTCGTCATGATCGCTACCTTCCTGGTGCTGATCATGATGAAGAAGATGTCCCCGCTGGCGGCGCTGGTGCTCGTTCCGGCGCTGTTCTGCGTCCTGGTAGGGAAGGGCGCGCACCTGGGCGAGTACGTGCTCGACGGAATAGGCGACCTGGCGCCCACGGCGGCCATGCTCATGTTCGCCATCATCTACTTCGGCGTCATGATCGACGTCGGGCTCTTCGACCCGATCGTCCGGCTCATCCTGCGGTTCTGCAAGGCCGATCCGGTGCGGATCGTGGTCGGCACCGCCGTGCTGGCCGCCGTGGTCTCGCTCGACGGCGACGGCTCCACCACCTTCATGATCACCGTGTCGGCGATGCTGCCGCTCTACCGGCGGCTGAAGATGAGCGTGCTGGTGATGACCTGCGTCGCGGCCACCGCCAACGGCGTGATGAACACCGTGCCCTGGGGCGGCCCCACCGCCCGCGCCGCCACCGCCCTCGAACTGGACGCGGGCGAGATCTTCGTACCGATGATCCCGGCGCTCGCGGTCGGCCTGCTCTTCGTCTTCTTCCTCGCGTACGTGCTCGGCCGGCGCGAGCGCAAGCGGCTCGGCCTGCTCACCCTCGACGAGGGCGACGCACTGGCGCGGGGCGTGGCGGCCCCGGGCGCGCGGGCGGCCGAGCCGGTGCTCGCCGCCGTCGGCGGCGCCGACGCCCCGGCCGTCGCGGTGGCCGGCGCGGGCGGCCCGGGGCGCGTACCGCTGACGAAGGACCGGCTCCCGGCCGGCGGCGGAACCGGGCCGGGCCCGGCCGACCAGCCCGGCACGGGCGAGGCGGACCCCCGACCCGTCGGCGCGGCCACCGCGACCCCCACGGCGACCCCCACGGCGGGCGACGCCGACGCCGCTGCCGCCGACGATCCGCAGACCCTGGACCCGAACCGGCCGACGCTGCGCCCGAAGCTGTACTGGTTCAACGCCGCCCTCACCGCGACCCTGCTCACCCTGCTGATCCTGCAGACCCTGCCGATACCGGTGCTCTTCCTGCTCGGCGCGGCGGTCGCGCTCACCGTCAACTTCCCGCACATGCCCGACCAGAAGGCGCGCATCGCCGCGCACTCGGAGAACGTGCTCAACGTCTCCGGCATGGTCTTCGCCGCGGCCGTGTTCACCGGCGTCCTCACCGGCACCGGCATGGTCGAGCACATGGCCCGCTGGCTGGTCGACGGCGTCCCCGACGGGCTCGGGCCGCACATGGCCGTGGTCACCGGCGTGCTGAGCATCCCGCTCACGTACTTCATGTCCAACGACGGCTTCTACTTCGGCATCGTGCCCATCCTGGCCGAGGCCGGCGCCGCGCACGGGGTCTCGCCCACGGAGATCGCCCGCGCCTCCCTCGTCGGCCAGGCCCTGCACATGTCGAGCCCCCTGGTGCCGGCCGTGTACGTGCTGGTCGGCATGGCCAAGGTGGAGTTCGGCGACCACACCCGCTTCACCGTGAAATGGGCGGCGCTCACCGCCCTGGTGGTGCTCGGGGCCAGCCTGGCGTTCGGCATCATCTAGGGCATGACGGGGACGACGGGGACGACGCCCGGTAGGGGCTGGCTGCTGCGCTTGGTCATCGCCTTCGCGTTCGCGCAGGGGGCGGTGAGCATGGCCAGGCCGGCCGTCTCCTACCGGGCCCTCGCGCTGGGCGCGGACGCCCGCGCGGTGGGGATCATCGCCGGCGTGTACGCGCTGCTCCCGCTGTTCGCCGCCGTCCCGCTGGGCCGCCGCACCGACCACGGCCGCGCCGCCCCGCTGCTGCCCGTCGGCGTCGTGCTCATCGCGGGGGGCTGCGCGCTGAGCGGGCAGGCCGGTTCGCTGTCGGCGATGGCGCTGTGGAGCGGCGTCATGGGCCTGGGACACCTGGCGTTCGTGATCGGGGCGCAGTCCATCGTGGCCCGCCGCAGCGCCGCCGCCGACCAGGACCGCAACTTCGGCCACTTCACCATCGGCGCCTCGCTCGGCCAACTGGTGGGGCCGATCCTCGCCGGGCTGCTGGTCTCGGCGCGGGGCGACCAGTTGGCCCGCACCAGCGCCACGGCGCTGCTCGTCTCGGCGGCGGTGGCGATGTGCGCGTTCGCCGGCCTGTGGCGCGTCGAGAGCGCCGGCGGGAGCGCCGGGGGAGGCCCGGGCGAGCACGCCGGCGCGCGGGGCGCGCGGGGCGCGCGAGGCGCTCGGACGGCGGCGCGCGGGGCGGGCCAACGGCCGGCCGGGCGGCCCGTGTCCGTCTGGGGCATCATGCGCTCGCGCGGCGTGGCCTCCGGCATCTTCATCAGCCTCGCCGTGCTCTCCACGACCGACGTCCTCACCGCCTACCTGCCCGTGCTCGGCGAGCACCGTGGCATCGCCCCGGCCACCGTCGGGCTGCTGCTCAGCCTGCGGGCCGCGGCCACCATCGCCTGCCGACTGGTGATGACGCCGATGATCCGCCTGGTCGGGCGCACCGCGCTGATGGCCGGGAGTTGCCTGCTGGCCGCGGTGTTGTGCGCGAGCGTCGCGCTGCCGCTGCCGGTGTGGGGCCTGGCGACAGCGCTGGCCCTGCTGGGCTTCGCGCTCGGCGTGGGGCAGCCGCTGTCGATGACCACGGTGGTGCAGGCCGCGCCCGACGGCGCGCGCAGCACCGCACTCGCGCTGCGGCTGACCGGCAACCGGTTCGGCCAGGCAGCCGCGCCGGCCGCCGCCGGCGCGCTGGCCGGCCTCGCGGGCACGGCGGCACCGTTCGTGCTGCTCGGCCTGTTGCTCCTCGGCTCGGCGGCGGTCGCCGGGCGCGGTCTGCGCCACGGGGGCGACGGCGCCTCGCGCACGGCGGCCCGGGGCGCCCCGCGTGACGCCCCGTCGGACCACCCGCCGACGCCGGACCATGCCCCCGGGCCAGAGCCACGCGGCGGCGAGGCCACCACCCGCCCGCGGCCCTAACCGCCGCGCCCCGCGGAGCGACCGGCGCGCGCGATCGGGGGCGAACCGGACCGGCGGGCCCACCGCGCTCGCTCCCCGCACCGCCTCGCCCGCTCCCCGCACCGCCGCGCCCGTTCACCTCCCGTACGGCCCACGCGGGACTCGGTGCGTCACCATGCGCGGGCAGGGGCGGCGGCTCGTACGGGAGCGGGGGCGGCCTGAGTCGTACGGGCGCGAGAGCGGCGGACGTACGGGGTGGCCTGAGGCGTACGGACGCGGGGATGGCGGGCGTACGGGGCGGCCACGGCCGTGGCTGGTGTGGCGTACGGGCCGGCCGGGGCCGGTGGCCGGCGGTGGTTGGGCCGGGTGGGGGATAGGGGCGGGCGTTCGGGGGTTGGCCGTTTCCTGGCGGCGTGGACGTGACACGTAATCAGGCAAACGACTGATTCGTATGAAACGTATGACCGGTAGGACGAAACGTCCCGGCGTGAAGGAGACCCACATGGCCGCCCCGGTACCGCTCCGTCGCTCCGGCGCTCGCGCCGCCGCGCTCGTCGTGGCCGCGCTGGCCACCGGCGCCGTCGCCGCGCTGGAGGCGCCCGCCGTCGCGGCGCCCGGCGCGGACGTCCGTATCCACGACGTGGACACGCCCGTGGAGGACCCACGGGACGAGCGCACGGTCTGCGCCTTCTACCTCGTCGCCGTCGACGTGCCCGGCGCGCGGGAGCTGGCCTGGCGCATCGCCCCGCGCCCGAACTCCCGCGAGCTGCCCGGCATCGACGGCACCATCCTCATCGACGCCGGCCGGGGCCACACCGGCCCGTACACCCTCCCCAGCGGCAGCTACGAACTCACCTGGACCGGTGCGGGGGAGGGGCGGAAGGCGACCCGGCGCAAGGCGTTCACGGTCGCGTGTCCGCCGGGCGACCAGGGGCAGCCCCCGACCAACGACCCGCCGCCCGCCGCCGACGACGAGGCGCGGGGCGACGTCCCAGGCGACCGGCAGGAACCGACCGAGGGGCGAGAGCACCCCGCGGCGGCCGACGAGGACTGGCTCACCGACGCGATGCGGAGCGCGGGCGCGTCGGAGTGGAACCGGGGGGACCGGGAGGACCGGGGGAACCGAAGGAACCCGGGAGAGGGGCGCCGTGCCGTGCCGGCCGGCGAGCGGTCCGTCTCGTACCGCGCCGCCGACCGGCCCGACGCCGAAGCGTCGCCCGCTGCCCGAGGCCCGCGCGCCGAGCGGGCGCCCGTGGACCCGGGCGACGTGCCGGCGGCGGACGGGCGGCAGCCGCGTGGCGCCGTGGCCGCGGGTGGCGGCGCCGAGGCGGACGAGGGGACGGCGCCGCCCGGGGCGGGTACGGCCCTGGTCGCCGGCGCGGTCGGGTTGGTCGGACTGGTGGGGGGCCGCCGCGCCCGGCGTCGCTCGCAACGCCCCGCCTAGGACGCCGTGAGGCCAGGCAGTGGCGCGCCGCCGAGCCCCGCGCCCGCGCGCCCGCGCCCCGGCGGCGCCGGCCGCTGCCGCCCGGGGGCGCCGCGCCGGCGCATGAGCCGTGCCCGCCGGCGCCGCCTGGCGGT
This sequence comes from Streptomyces sp. MGP-BFMKR1, assembly GCF_057766585.1. Classification (NCBI taxonomy): domain Bacteria; kingdom Bacillati; phylum Actinomycetota; class Actinomycetes; order Kitasatosporales; family Streptomycetaceae; genus Streptomyces; species Streptomyces sp. MGP-BFMKR1. Next base: position 1,413,412 of record NZ_CM173408.1, on the reverse strand, counting down.
GACCCTGAGTACGGCCGTGTGTCTGCTGGGCGGCGGCGTGTTCTGGGCGCTGGGCCCCGCGTCGTCGCCGGGGGACCGGTCGCGCCCGCCCGAACCGTCCGCCTGGGCGGCGGGCGCGGCGGCCATGCGGCTCGTCGCCGAGGGCGACGTGACCGCTCCCCGGGCTGGTGGGTCGCGGGCCGCCGCCGGCACCGGTGCGGATGGACGCGCGGACGGCGCCCGGCGCGTGGGTGGTACGGGGCGGCCGGGCGCGGCCGGCGCGGCGCGCGACACCGATGGGCGCGCGGCGGCACCCGGCGCGCCCGGCGCGCGGCCTCCCGCCGGCAGGCGCCCGGGTGGCACGGCCAGCAGGCCGGCGCGGGCGACCCGGCCGCTCGTGCCGCGCGCCCCCATCGGCCGGGCCCGACCCAGCACCGTGGCCATCCCCGCGCTGCGCCTCGACGCGCCGGTCGTCGGCCTCGGCCTGGACCGGCACGGCCGCCTCACGACGCCGGCGGTCAGCGCCCCGCGCGTGGCGGGCTGGTACGAGCGGGGCCCGAGCCCCGGCGAGCGCGGCACCGCGATCATCGTCGGCCACCGCGACACCCGCCGCGGCCCGGCCGTCTTCCTCGAACTGCCCACGCTGCGCCGGGGCGACCTCGTCGAGGTGGCCCGCCACGACGGCAGGACGGCCGTGTTCACGGTGGACGCGGTGCGCACCTACCCGCGGGCCGACTTTCCCGACCGCACGGTCTACGGCGACGCGGGCCGCCCCGAACTGCGGCTGCTGACCTGCGGCGGCCCCTTCGAGCCCGGCCGCGGCTACCGCTCCAACGTCGTCGTCTTCGCCCACCTGTACGACGTGCGGGACGCGGCGCGGGCGCGCTGACCGGCGGACGCGGCAGGGCGCCGCCGGACGCGGCGCACCCCCGCCCGTGCGCCCTCGCCCGCGCGCCCCCAGCGGCGCGCCTCCGGCCGCGCCACTCGCGCGCGGCGTGGCCGTAAACCGCCGCCGCGCGCGGTCGAGCGGCTTGGCGGGGTGGTGTGACGCGCCGGCCGTCGGGCACCGTGGAGCCGAGGGGTAGCGGGTCCCGCCGGCCCACCGCGCGCGGCATGCGGGCATCGACGCCGTGCGCCGGAACGCGGCCAAGGTGGCGCATGCGCAAGCCAGTTGTCGCCGAGGGGAAGTAGGTCAAGCGTGGTGCGTGGTGTGGTCGGGGTGGCGCGGGTGACCCGGGTGGGAACGGCTCGCGTGATCGAGGGCACGCGGCGGCCCCTGGCGTCTGAAAACTACCGTCGCTAGTTTGGTGGGGTACGACGGGCCTAAGCGGTGCGCTGGAGGGCGAACGACGTGAAGTCGCATGACGAGATGTACATCGACGGCGCCTGGCGGCCCGCGGCCGGCACGGACTCGATCGAGGTGGTGAACCCGGCGGACGAGCAGGTCATCGCCACCGTGCCGGCCGGCACGGCGCTGGACGTGGACACCGCCGTACGGGCCGCGCGCGCCGCCCTGCCGGGCTGGGCCGCCGTCCCGCCGGCCGAGCGCGGCACCTACCTGGCGGCCCTGCGCGACGGGCTCGCCGCCCGCCGCGACGAGATCGCCGAGACCGTGGTGGCCGAACTCGGCTCTCCCGTCGGCTTCGCGCAGGCCGTCCACGCCGGCCTGCCGATCGCCGTCGCCGACAGCTACGCCGAGTTGGCGAAGACGTACGCGTTCGAGGAGCGGATCGGCAACTCCACGGTGTTCCACGAGCCGGTGGGCGTCGTGGGCGCGATCACGCCGTGGAACTACCCGCTGCACCAGATCGTCGCCAAGGTCGCCCCCGCGCTCGCCGCCGGCTGCACCGTCGTCGTCAAGCCCGCCGAGAACACCCCGCTGGTGGCCCAGCTCTTCGCCGAGGTGGTGGCCGGGGTGGAGCTGCCCGCCGGCGTGTTCAACCTGGTCACCGGCCTTGGCCCGGTCGCCGGCCAGGCGCTGGCCGAGCACCCGGGCGTGGACCTGGTCTCCTTCACCGGCTCCACCGCCGTCGGCCGGCGCATCGGCGCGAGCGCCGGGGCGGCCGTCAAGCGGGCCGCCCTCGAACTCGGCGGGAAGTCGGCCAACATCGTCCTGCCCGGCGCCGACCTGACCCGGGCGGTGAAGGTCGGCGTGGCCAACGTGATGGCCAACGCGGGCCAGACCTGTAGCGCGTGGACCCGGCTGCTGGTCCACGCCGACCAGTACGAGGAGGCCGTCGAGCTGGCCGCCGCTGCCGCCGCCAAGTACGCGCCGGGCGACCCGCGCGACGGCGAGACCCGGCTCGGGCCCGTGGTCAGCGCCGCGCAGCGGGACCGGGTCCGCGGCTACATCGACCGCGGCATCGCCGAGGGCGCCCGCCTGGTGGCCGGCGGCCCCACGGCCCCGGAGGGCCTGGAACGCGGGTACTACCTGCGCCCCACCGTGTTCGCCGACGTCACGCCGGAGATGACCATCGCCCAGGAGGAGATCTTCGGCCCGGTCCTCTCGATCCTGCGGTACACCGACGTCGACGAGGCCGTGCGGATCGCCAACGACTCGGCGTACGGGCTGGCCGGCGCCGTGTGGGCGGCCGACGAGGCCGAGGCGGTGGCCGTCGCGCGCCGCCTGGAGACCGGCCAGGTGGACATCAACGGAGGCCGCTTCAACCCGCTCGCCCCCTTCGGCGGCTACAAGAACTCCGGCGTCGGGCGCGAACTCGGCGTGCACGGCCTGACCGAGTACCTCCAGACCAAGTCACTCCAGCTCTGACGCCCCGCCTTCCCGCACGCCCCGGCGCCGCGCCCCGACGGCGGCGGCGGGCCCGGCCGGGCTGGGCGGTGGCGTGGCGCGCCGGCCGCCGCCCGCCGAGCGCCGCCACCCGAGCGCGGGGCGCCCCGTACGCCCCGCCACCCGAGCGCGGGGCGCCCCGTACGCCCCGCCGGCCCCCGCTCGCCCGCCCCGCGCCCCGACAGACCCGCCCCACCCGGCGCCCGGCGACCCGGCGCCGCCCCGTCTCGTACGCCCGCTCCGCCCGCCCCGTCCGTCCGCCCGTGCGCGCCGCGTACGCCCGACCGCCCACCCGTACCCCGGGCCGGCCGCCTGCCCGCCGTGAGCGCGCCCGCACCGTAGCGCACCGGACATAACCGAACCGGACCGTCCGGTACGGCCGGGCGCACGCTGTGCTGGGCCGCTCCGTCGCCGTACGATCCGCACCGTCGTGTTGCTCGAACCGGCGTGCGCACCCGCGCACGCCGGAGCACCCCGTCCGTCCGCCCACCCCGTCGGCGCCGGGTCCATCGGCCCGCTGGCGACGGGGGCGGGCCAACGCCCCACCCCCACACCGTGCCTGTGCCCCTAGGAGAAACCGTGGTTCGCGCCGCTGTACTCACCGCAGTCAACGCTCCGCTGGAGATCACCGAGATCGACCTCCCGAAGCCGGGCCCCGGACAGGTCCGGGTCAAGCTCACCGCCGCCGGCGTGTGCCACTCCGACCTGTCGCTGTCCAACGGCACGCTGCGGCAGCAGGCGCCGGCCGTGCTCGGGCACGAGGGGGCCGGGGTCGTCAGCGCCGTGGGCGAGGGCGTCACAACGGTGGACACCGGCGACCGCGTCGTCCTGAACTGGGCACCCTCGTGCGGGAACTGTCACTTCTGCGCGCTGGACGAGCCGTGGCTGTGCGCCCACGCGGGCGCCGCGGCCGACACCCCGTACGCCACCCTCGCGGCCGACTCCACCGCCCTCTACCCGGGCCTTGGCACCGCGGCGTTCGCCGAGGAGACCGTGGTGCCCGCGCACGCGGTGCTGCCGCTGCCGGACGGCGTGCCGCTGGTGGACGCGGCGCTGCTCGGCTGCGCGGTGCTCACCGGGTACGGGGCCGTCTTCCACGCGGCCAAGGTCGTCGAGGGCGAGTCGGTCGTGGTCTTCGGCGTCGGCGGGGTGGGCCTCGCGGTGCTCCAGTGCGCGCGGATCGCCGGCGCGGGACCGCTGATCGCCGTCGACATCTCGCCCGAGAAGGAGGAACTCGCCAGAGCCGCCGGCGCGACGGACTTCCTGATAGCGGGCGACGACACGGGCAAGCGGGTGCGCGCCCTCACCGAGGGGTACGGCGCCGACGTGGCCATCGAGTGCGTGGGCCGCGCGGACACCATCCGCGCCGCCTGGACCAGCACCCGGCGCGGCGGCCGGACCACCGTCGTGGGCATCGGTGGCAAGGACCAGCAGGTGACGTTCTCCGCGCTGGAACTCTTCTACTTCGGCCGCACCCTCTCCGGCTGCGTCTACGGCAACAGCGACCCGGTCCGCGACCTGCCGGCCATCGCGGAGCACGTGCGCGCGGGACGGCTCGACCTGTCGGCCCTGGTCACCGACCGGATCGGGCTCGAAGGCATCCCGGCGGCCTTCGACGCCATGCTCGCGGGCCGCGGCGGCCGGGCGCTCATCGTCTTCTGACGCGCCGTCGGCAACGGGAGCGCCCCGTACGGCGGTTGTCGGCACGGCGGCGGTCGCCCCCGCGCCCCGCATGCTGGTGCTGTCCCCCTTCCCGAGGCGGGGGACAGCACCAGTGAGCGGCCCCGGGCGCGCGTCCTAGCGTGCTGTCATGCATGCGATGACAAGGCCGGCGGTGGCGGGCATAGCGCTCGCCACCTGTCTGGCCACCGTGCCCACGGCCGTCTTACCGGCCGCAGCCCACGGCGGCCCGCCCGCCGCGACGAGCGAACTCGCCCGCTTCTACGACCAGCGCCCGCAGTGGAGGAGTTGCGTGCTCGGGCCCGACGACGAGGACGGGCGGCAACTGGAGAAGGCCGGCGCCCAGTGCGCCGACATCACGGTCCCGCTGGACTACGCGCGCCCCACCGGTCGCACCATCACCGTCGCCCTCTCCCGGATCAGGGCCACCGACACCGCCCACCGCGTCGGCCCGATCGTCTTCAACGACGGCGGCCCCGGCGGCCCCTCGCTCACCAGCCCGCTGGCGGCGCGGACCGCGATGCGCGACAACGCCGCCCGCTACGACCTGATCGGCCTCGACCCCCGGTTCGTCGGCCGCAGCACCCCGCTGGACTGCGGCTGGCCCGTCGGCAGCGCGCTGGTCTCGGCCGGCATGACCCGGGCCACCTTCGACCGGCAGGTCGCCCACCAGAAGGACCTGGCCAGCCGCTGTTCCACCCGACACGGTGCCGTCCTGCCGCACGTCACCACCCGCAACACGGCCCGCGACATGGACGTCGTACGCGGCGTGCTGGGCGAGCGGAAGATCTCCTACCTGGGCTACTCGTACGGCACCTACCTGGGCACCGCCTACACCCAGATGTTCCCGGGCCGCTCCGACCGGGTGGTGCTCGACGGGGCCATCGACCCGCGCGAGTACCGGCCCCGCCTGCTCAAGGGCCGGGAGGAGATCGGGGACCGGGCGCTGCGCGCCTGGGCCGCGTGGACCGCTCGGCACCACGCGACCTACGGCCTCGGCACCAGTGGGCCTCGGGTGCTGCGCACCGTCGAGCGCACCGCGCGGGCCGCGGCGGTGCGCCCGCTGGTGGTCGGCTCGGGCCCGGACGCGTACCGGGTGGACGACGCGACGGTGCCGATGGTCGCCTTCGCCGGCGCCGCCGACGACCGCGACCCGGCCCGGCACGCGCTCGCCGGTCAGCTCTCGGTGCTCGCCCGCGCGGCGCGCGGCGAGCGCGTCGAGCCGACGCCCGAGTTGGCGGAGATGCTGGACTTCGCCCTGACAGGCAAGCTGTCGCGGTACGGCAGCGCGCAGGTCGCCATCCTGTGCGGCGACGGGACGGCGCCGCGCGACCCCGAGGTGTACTGGCGCGACGTCCAGCGCAGCCGGGACCGTTACCCGCTGATGGGTCCGATGGCCAACAACGTCAACCCCTGCGCGTTCTGGCCGGACATGCCGCGCGAGGCCCCGGTCCGGGTGGAGCGCGACACCCCGGCGCTCATCGTGGCCGCCACCGGCGACCCCCGCACCTCCTACCAGGGCAGCAAGGCCCTGCGCGGCATGCTGCCCAGCTCCCGGCTGCTGACCCTGGAGGGCGCCAACCACCACGGGGTGTTCGGCGAGTACGGCAACGCCTGCGTGGACGACCAGGTCAACGCCTACCTGCGGACGGGCAGGCTGCCCGGGTCGGACGTGACCTGCCGGAAGTAGCGCGCGCCGACGGGCGGTAGCGCCCGCGCGCCGGGCGGGTCGGGGCGGAGAGCCCCGACCCGCCCGCTCTGCCCGTGTCGGGTCCCGGTCCCGTGCCCGGCTCAGGTCAGCCGCTGGAACTGAAGCTCGAGCCCGTCCAGCAGGGCCGTCAGGCCCGTCTCGAACGCGCCCTCGTCCACCTGCTGTTGCCGCTCGGCCAGCAGGTGCGCCTGGCCCAGGTGCGGATAGGCCGCCGGGTCGTACGCCCGTGGGTCGTCCACGAAGCCGCGGGCGAAGGAGCCGAGCGCGGACCCGGTGACGAAGTAGCGCATCAGCGCCCCCACCCGCGTCGCGTGGGCGGGCGGCCACCCCGCCCGCACCATCGCGCCGAACACCGCGTCGGCCATCCGCAGTCCCGTCGGCCGCCGCCCGGGCCCCTGGGCCAGCAGCGGCACGATGTGCGGGTGGGCGGTGAGCGCCGCCCGGTACGAGCGGGCCCAGGCGAGCAGCGCCGGGCGCCAGTGGTCCGGGCCGTCGCGCCCCGCGTCGAACATCGACAGGTCGACCTCGGCGACCACGGTGTCCGCGACCGCGTCCAGGATCTCGTCCTTGGTCGGGAAGTGGTTGTACAACGACGGTCCGCTGACCCCGAGTTCGGCGGCGAGCCGGCGGGTCGAGACGGCCTGCAAGCCCTCGGCGTCCACGAGGGCGAGGGCGGCCGTGACGATTCTCTCGCGGCTCAGCAGGGGCTTGCGGGGGCGGGCCATGCGCCACATAGTAGAGCCGCCACACAAAAACTAGCGCTGCTAGCTACGCGCACTCCCTGGGGCGGCGACATGGACCTGGAGCTCACGGACGAGCAGGGCGCGGTGCGCCAACTGGCCAAGGACTTCATCGACCGGGAGGTCGCGCCGCACGCCGCCGCGTGGGACCGCGCCGAGCAGGTCGACCGGGCCATCGTGCCCAAGCTGGGCGCGCTCGGCTTCCTCGGCCTCACCATCCCGGCCCGCTACGGCGGCTCCGACGGCGACCACCTCTCGTACGCGCTGGTCACCGAGGAACTCGGGCGCGGCGACTCGGCGGTGCGCGGCATCCTGTCGGTCTCGCTCGGCCTGTGCGCCAAGTCCATCGCCGCCTGGGGGAGCGAGGCGCAGAAACGGGAGTGGCTGCCGCGGCTGTGCGCGGGCGAGGCCGTGGGCTGCTTCGGGCTCACCGAGCCCGGCACCGGATCGGACGCCGCCTCGCTGACCACCCGCGCGGTGCGCGACGGCGCGTCGTACGTGATCGACGGCACCAAGACGTTCATCACCAACGGCACCTGGGCCGACGTGGTGTTGCTCTTCGCCCGCACCGGGCCCGAGCCCGGCCACCGGGGCATCAGCGCCTTCCTGGTGCCCACCGACACGCCGGGGCTCGGCCGCAGCGAGATCCACGGCAAGCTCGGGCTGCGCGGCCAGGCCACCGCTGAGCTGACCTTCGACGGGGTGCGGGTGCCCGCGTCGGCGCTGGTCGGCGAGGAGGGCCAGGGCTTCAGGGTCGCCATGTCGGCGCTGGCCAAGGGCCGGATGTCGGTCGCGGCCGGCTGTGTGGGCATCGCCCAGGCGTGCCTGGACGCTGCGGTGGCCTACGCGGGCGAGCGCGAGCAGTTCGGCGGTAAGACCATCGCCCACCACCAACTCGTACAGGAACTGCTCGCCGACATCGCCGTCGACGTGGCCGCCGCCCGCCTGCTGACCTGGCAGGTGGCCGACCACATCGAGCGCGGACTGCCGTTCGCGACCCAGTCGTCGGTGGCCAAGCTCTACGCCAGCGAGGCGGCCGTACGGTGCGCCAACAACGCGCTCCAGGTCTTCGGCGGCTACGGCTACGTGGACGCGTACCCGGTGGGCAAGCTGCTGCGGGACGCGCGTGTGATGACCCTGTACGAGGGCACCAGCCAGATCCAGAAGCTCCTGATCGGCCGCGAGCTGACCGGCGTCGCCGCGTTCTGACCGGTTACGTGGGCGTGTTCGGAGCAGCGGCGACCGTACCGGACCGCGACCCGCGACCCGAACGTCGTCGGATCCGGGCCAAGCCGCTGTCGGACCGCTGCCGGATAGCCGTCGCGGCGGTGGCGCCGTGACCCGGCGGCGCGGAACGTGAGCCTAAGCGACCGCTCACCCGCGCGGTAGGGTGAGCCTCCCGTCGCGGAGGGTCCGTGGCGGGCTGGCAGAGCGGGGCCTTGCATGAGCGCGCAGGCGCAGCAGTCCGAGGAAGAGTGGGCCGACATCGCCCCGGACGCCGCCCGGCGGCTGGTCATCGCCGCGGTGCAGGCGTTCGCCGAGCGCGGCTACCACGCCACGACCACCCGCGACATCGCCAGCCGCGCGGGCATGAGCCCGGCCGCGCTCTACATCCACTACAAGACCAAGGAAGAACTGCTCTACCAGATCAGCCTGGTCGGCCACCGGCTCGCGCTCGACATCCTGGAGCGCCCGGCGCTCGCCGACGGCAGCCCGGCCGAGCGGCTGGCCGACGCCGTCCGCTCCTTCGTCCGCTGGCACGCCGAGCACCACACCACGGCGCGCGTGGTGCAATACGAACTGGACGCGCTGAGCCCCGAGCACCGGGCCGAGATCGTGGGCATGCGCCGGGCCACCGACGCGGCGGTGCGCGGCATCATCGAGGACGGCGTGCGCTCCGGCGACTTCGACGTCACCGACGTGCCGGGCACGACCCTGGCCGTCCTGTCCCTCTGCATCGACGTGGCCCGCTGGTTCAGCACGGAGGGCCGCCGCGGTCCGGACGAGGTGGGCGACTCGTACGCGGCCCTGGCCCTGCGCATGGTGGGCGCGTAGCCCACGGGGCGCGGCGGGCAGGTAGCCCAGCCCAGGGGCGACGGGCACGTAACCCGGGGTGCGGCGGAGGCCGCCGTGGCGGCTAGTGGGAGAAGCGGGCGACCGACTCCGCGACGCACACCGGGCGTTCGCCGCCGCCCTCGCGCTCGATCGTGATGACCGTGGTGAGTTGGACGCCGTCCCTGACCTCGGCGACCTCCGTGATCTTCGCCGTCGCGCGCAGTCGCGAGCCGACCGGCACCGGGGCCGGGAAGCGCACCTTGTTCACGCCGTAGTTCACGCCCATCCGGACGCCCTCGACGCGCCAGAGTCGCGGCATGAACGCGGGCACCAGCGACAGCGTCAGGTAGCCGTGCGCGATGGTCGTGCCGAACGGGCCGGTCGCGGCCCGCTCCGGGTCCACGTGAATCCACTGGTGGTCCCCGGTCGCCTCGGCGAACAGGTCGATCCGCCGCTGGTCGACCTCCAGCCAGTCGCTCGGCCCGAACTCGGTGCCGACCGCGGAGCGCAGTTCGTCGAGTGAGGTGAAGATCCGGGGTGGTGCCATGGCGATGCCTCCCGTGGTGCCGTGCCGTGCTGGCGGCGCACGTACCGACACGGGGAGCGCCCGCGCCCGTACTCCGTGGACTAAGCGGTTGCTCAGCATGCTGCGCCCGGGGCGGGACTGTCAACGTGCCCCGGGACGCGCGGGCGTGCGCCACCGGGCGGGAGCCGGCCGGTGCGGGCGCGGCCCGGCAACCGCCCCGGCCCGCCCGGCACACGCCGAGCGGCGCACCGCCAGGCCCCACCCCGAGCGGCGCGCCGCTCGCCACGCGGCGCTCAGCGCGCGCCCGCCATCGCGGGGGCCCTGGGCGCGGCGACCGGGCGCGGCACCACGATGCCGCAGCTCGCGCAGACCGGCCCGGGCTCCCAGGCGCGGCCGGCGAGCCCCTGCCAGATCATGCGGTCCTGCCCGCACACGGGGCAGCCGCTGGCCGCCTCGTCCGGCGCCTCCATGGCCGCGATGACCTGCCGCAGCACCTGCGGCAGCGGCGCGGCGGGGTGCGTCTCGGGGTCGGCGCACCGAACGACCTCGCAGCCGCCCCAGGTGAGTCGGTGCCAGTCGTCGAGGGCGCCCGGTTGGCGTACTCCGTCGTGCTTCTCGCGCCTGCGCCGGGCGGCGAACTCGGCCTCGTAGGCGAGCCACACCTCCCGCGCCTCCTCAAGCTCCGTCAGCGCCGCCACCAGGCGCGCCGGATCGGGATCGCGGTCTCCCGGCCGCATCCCGGTGCGGACGCACAGGTGGTGCCAGGTGGCGCGGTGCCCGTACGGGGCGAAGCGCTCCAGGCATTTACGGAGCGAGGTGCGCCGCAGCGCGACGCTGTTCCGTGGATCGCGAACCTCTCGTGCCAGTGCTCTGAAACCGGCCAAAGCATCCCACCTCCGACATGCGGACCAGACCCGATGCTCAATGGACGTGGCCCGCCGCGATTTGGCTCCATCTTTCTGCTCGGTCTTCCAGCGCGTTCCGCCCGTGGACCCGCCCCGCGCCCGCAGGGGGCCGCGGCGCGAGCGCCGTGGCGCGGCGTCGTCCGCGGCGGGGCGGACGGCACCGCCGCGCCCGTGTGACGCCCGGTCGCCGTGAGCCGTGTCGCTCGCCCGTACGGCTGAGCCCGGGGGCTGATACCCGTACGCGACCGCTATGGCGACCTCGTCGGCGGCTACCCGCGCGCATCCCGGGCAAACCGCACCGGTCCGGCGCGCCACTGGGAACCGGGCGCCGGGGCGAGGCCGCGCGCCCGAGTTGAGGGCGCGACGGGCACCGGCCACGCACGGCGGCGCGGGCGCCACCGCAAGGGTGACGCCCGCGCCGCCGGGTCCCGGCTCCACTCCGCCTGCGCCCCTCACGCTGGTCGACGAGACGGGGCCCGAACTCCGGGTACTCTCCGGCGCGTTCGCCCGGCGCGGGGAGCGGGCGGCGCTGGCCCCGGACCACCCGCTCAACGTGCTGTGGCGCTGCCTCGCCGCCGAGCACGAGCGGCGCGTGAGCGCGGCGCGCTGACCCGCCACGGGCGCGGCTCCCGGCCGGCCTCCGGCCCGGCCAGCCGCCCCGCCGACCGGCGTCCCCCGCACCCTTTCGTACGCCATACCGACCGGTTAGTCTGCGCTGAGCGCGCGGCGTACGCGGCGTACGCGGCGGTCGGCCGGCTGGCGGACAGCGGGCTGTCGGGGCCCGCGCGTACGTCGCCGGCGGCTGGGACCAGGGGAGAGGCACATCGTGGAGACCATGCGGGGCGCGGGAGTGGTCGTGACCGGGGCGGGCGGCGGCATCGGGGCCGCGCTCGCCAGGGGCTTCGCCGCGCGCGGCGCCCGGGTCGTGGTCAACGACATCGACGCCGACAAGGCGCGGGCCGTGGCCGCCGAGATCGACGGCACCGCCGTACCGGGCGACGCGTCGAAGGCGCTGCCCGCCGCGCGGGACGCGCTCGGCGGCGCCGTCGACGTCTTCTGCGCCAACGCCGGCGTCGCCCCGGTCGGCGGCCCCGAGGCGGAGGAGGCGCTGTGGGCGGCGGCCTGGGACGTCAACGTGATGGCCCATGTCCGCGCGGCCCGCGAGCTGGTCCCCGGTTGGCTGGAGCGCGGGCACGGCCGGTTCGTGTCCACCGTCTCCGCCGCCGGCCTGCTCACCATGGTCGGCTCCGCCCCGTACAGCGTCTCCAAGCACGCCGCGTACGCCTTCGCCGAATGGCTCTCCGCCACCTACCGGCACCGGGGCATCCGGGTGCACGCGATCTGCCCGCAGGGCGTCCGCACGGACATGCTGGCCGGCACCGGGCCCACCGGCGAACTGGTGCTCGCGCCCACCGCCATCGAGCCGGAGGCGGTCGCCGACGCCCTCTTCCAGGGCATCGCCGAGGAACGCTTCCTGATCCTGCCGCACCCCGAGGTGGCCGACTACTACGCCGCCCGCGCCACCGCGCCCGACCGCTGGCTGGAGAGCATCAACCACCTCCAGCGGAAGGTCGAACAGCTCCCCGGCGCGGCCGGGCGGTGACCCCCGGCGGGCCCCGCCGCCGGGCACCCGCCGCCAGCGACGCACCCGGGAGCCCGCTACCGAGCCCCGCGCCCGCCAGGCGCGGCCGACCGACCGACCAGGAGTGGCCGATGACCTCCTACCAGGACCAGCCCTGGCTGTCCCAGCTCAACGCGGCCCAGCGCCGCCCGGTCAGCCCGCGGCCCAGCGTGCTGCACGCCTTCCGGGACTCCGCCCGCGCCACGCCCGAACGCACCGCGCTGGCCTACTTCGACGGGCGACTCAGCTACCGGGAGGTGGACCGGCTCTCGGACGCGCTCGCCGCGCACCTGGCCGCCCGCGGCTTCCGGCCGGGCGAGCGGCTGGCCATCGTGTTGCAGAACTCGCCGCACTTCGTGCTGGCCCTGCTCGCCACCTGGAAGGCCGGCGGCATCGCCGTGCCGGTCAACCCGATGTACAAGGCGGCCGAGTGCGCGCACATCCTGGCCGACGCCGAGGTGAGCGCGCTGGTCTGCGCGGACCTGGCGTGGGAGGCGTACCTGCGCGAGACGGCCGCCGGCTCGCCCGTACGCGTCGTGCTGACGGCCCGCGAGTCGCAGTTCCAACGCCGCGACGACGCGCGGGTACTGCCCGCCGACCGGCCTGCCCCGCCCGCGGACGCCACCGACCTGCTGGCCGCGGCCAGCGGCCCGCCCACCGCGCCCACCCCGCCCGCCGCGCCCGAGCCGGCCCCCGGCGACCCGGCGTTGATCTGCTACACCTCCGGCACCAGCGGCGCGCCCAAGGGCGCCACCAACACCCACGGCAACCTGGTCTACAACGCGGAGCGGCAGCGCGTCGGGCACGAGCTGCCGGCCGGCTCCACCTCCTTCGCGCTGGCTCCCTTGTTCCACATCACCGGCCTGGTCTGCGAGCTGTCCGCCTGCCTCGCCGCCGGCGGCACGCTCGCGCTCGCCTACCGGTTCCACCCGGGCGTGGTCCTGGACGCGTTCGCCGAGCACCGCCCCGCCTACACCGTCGGGCCCGCCACCGCGTTCATGGCCCTGCTGGCCCGCCCGGAGGCCACCCGCGAGCACTTCGCCTCCTTCGCGGTCATCTCCTCGGGCGGCGCGCCGCTGCCGCCCGCCCTGGTGACCGCCTTCGAGGAGCGCCTCGGCCCCTACCTGCACAACGGTTACGGCCTCACCGAGTGCAGCGCCCCCTGCGCCAGCGTCCCGCCCGGCCGGCGGGCCCCCGTCGACCCGGCCTCGGGCACCCTGGCCGTCGGCGTCCCGGGGCCCGACACGGTGGTGCGCGTCCTGGACGAGACCGGCGCCGAAGTGCCGTTCGGCGAGCTGGGGGAGATCGCCGTGCGCGGCCCGATGGTCGTGCCCGGCTACTGGCGCCGACCCAGGGAGAGCGAGGCCGCGCTGCCCGGCGGCGAACTGCGCACCGGCGACGTCGGGTTCATGGACCGGCAGGGCTGGCTGTACGTCGTGGACCGCAAGAAGGACATGATCAACGCCTCCGGGTTCAAGGTCTGGCCGCGCGAGGTGGAGGACGTCCTGTACACCCACCCCGCCGTGCGGGAGGCGGCCGTGGTCGGCGTGCCCGACGCCTACCGCGGCGAGTCGGTCAAGGCGTACGTGAGCCTGCGCGCCGGGCACGACACGGCGCCCGGCGACCTCGTGGCCTACTGCGCGCACCGGCTGGCCGCGTACAAATACCCCCGCGTAGTGGAGATACTGCCGGAGCTGCCGAAGACGACGAGTGGGAAGATCCTCCGGCGGGAGCTGCGCGCCGCGGGGTGAGCCGCCGGGCGCGGCTCGGGCAGCGCACGACAGGCGGGCGGGCCGCGGTGGTACGGAACGAGGGGCAGGTGGCGGCGATGACCAGGGCGACGGACGGCGACGCGAGAGCGGTGCCGGTGCCGCGACGGCTGCTGGAGGCCGCCACCAGGCTCTTCGCCGAACGGGGCTACGACCGCACCTCGGTGCAGGAGATCGTGGAGGCCGCGGGCGTCACCAAGGGCGCGCTCTACCACTACTTCGGCTCCAAGGACGACCTGCTGCACGAGGTGTACGGGCGGGTGCTGCGCCTGCAACAGGAGCGGCTCGACGCGCTCGCGGACGCGGACGCGCCCGTGCAGCGGCGCCTGCGGGACGCCGCCGCCGACGTCGTGGTCACCACCATCGAGAACCTCGACGACACGAAGATCTTCTTCCGGTCCATGCACCAGCTCAGCCCCGAGAAGCACAAGCAGGTGCGGGCCGAGCGGCGCCGCTACCACGAGCGGTTCCGGGCGCTGATCGAGGAGGGCCAGCGCTCCGGCGTCTTCAGCGACGCCACCCCCGCCGACCTGGTGGTGGACTACCACTTCGGCTCCGTGCACCACCTGGGCACCTGGTACCGGCCCGACGGCCCGCTCACCCCGCAGCAGGTCGCCGACCACCTGGCCGACCTGCTGCTGCGCGCCCTGCGCCCCTAAGCCAGTCCCACCCCGCGAGCCCGCGCCCCAGGAGCCGGTGCCGGCGGCCCCCCCCCCGGCGGCCCGGGCGTGCGCGGGCCGCCCGGGGAGGGGCGGCTCAGTCCCCGGTCGCGTACCGCTTCAACTCGCGGCGGGCCAGCGAGCGCTGGTGCACCTCGTCGGGGCCGTCGGCCAGTCGCAGGGTGCGCGCGGCGGCCCACAGCTCGGCCAGCGGGAAGTCCTGGCCCACGCCGCCGCCACCGTGCAACTGCACCGCCTGGTCGATGATGTCGGCCACCGTACGCGGCGTGGCGATCTTGATGGCCTGGATCTCGGTGTGCGCGCCCCGGTTGCCGACCGTGTCCATCAGCCAGGCGGTCTTGAGCACCAGCAGCCGCAACTGCTCCACGCTCACCCGCGCGTCGGCGATCCACGCCTGCACCTGGCCCTGCGCGGCCAGCGGCTTGCCGAACGCCGTACGGGACAGGGCGCGGCGGCACATCAGCTCGATGGCGCGCTCGGCCATGCCGATCAGCCGCATGCAGTGGTGGATGCGGCCGGGGCCCAACCGGGCCTGGGCGATGGCGAAGCCGCCGCCCTCCTCACCGATCAGGTGGTCCGCCGGCACCCGCACCCGGTCGAAGACGACCTCGGCGTGGCCGCCGTGGTAGTGGTCGGCGTACCCGTAGACCCGCATGGCCCGGCGGATCTCGACGCCCGGCGTGTCGCGCGGCACCAGCACCATCGACTGCTGGCGCCGGGGGTCGGCCCCGTCCGGGTCGGTCTTGCCCATCACGATGAACACCTGGCAGTCCGGGTGCAGCGCGCCGGAGATGTACCACTTGCGGCCGGTGATGACGTACGTGTCGCCGTCGCGCTCGATCCGGGTCTCGATGTTGGTGGCGTCCGACGAGGCCACGTCCGGTTCGGTCATCGCGAACGCGGACCGGATCTCGCCGGCGAGCAGCGGCCTGAGCCAGCGCTCCCGCTGCTCAGGACTGCCGAACTCGGCGAGCAGCTCCATGTTCCCGGTGTCGGGCGCGGCGCAGTTCAGCGCGGTGGGGGCCAGTTGCGGGCTGCGGCCGGTGATCTCCGCGAGCGGCGCGTACTGCGCGTTGGTCAGCCCCGCCCCGTGCTCCGTGCCGGGCAGGAACAGGTTCCACAGCCCGCGCTCGCGCGCCTCCCGCCGCAACTCGGCCACCACCGGCGGCGGCACCCACGGGTCGGCCTGCGCGGCGCGCTGCTCGCGCGCGGTGGCCTCGGCCGGGTAGACGTGCTCGTCCATGAAGGCCAGCAGCGCGCCGCGCAGCTCCTCGGTGCGGGCGTCGTAGGCGAAGTCCATGGCGCTCTCAGCCCTCCTCAAGGGTGGTCAGGCCGCGGTCGACGAGCAGCGGGACCAGCGCGCCGACCCGGTCGAACCCGGCGCCCACGGTCTGCCCGAGCGTGTAGCGGTAGTGGATGCCCTCCGCGATCACGGCGAGCTTGAAGAACGCGAACGCGACGTACCACGCGACGCGGCCCACGTCGCGGCCCGAGCGCGCCGCGTACCGCTCGATCAGCTCGGCGCCCGACGGGTGCCCGGGGGCGCCGCGCACGGTGCTGAGCGGGGAGTTCGGCACCTCGGGCAGCTCCGTGTACATCGCGAGCAGGCCCAGATCCGTCAGCGGGTCGCCGAGCGTGGACATCTCCCAGTCCAGGACGGCGGCGATGGCGCGGTCCGCGCCGACCAGCACGTTGTCCAGGCGGTAGTCGCCGTGCAGCACGGTCGGCGCCGGCGAGGCGGGCAGCGCCCGGGTCAGTCCGCTCAGCAACTCCTCGACGCCGGCCAGCTCCCGACTGGTGGAGTGCGCCAACTGCTTGCTCCAGCGCCGGAGCTGGCGCTCCAGGTAGCCGTCGGGCCGGCCGAAGTCGGCCAGCCCCACCGCGGCCGGGTCCACCGCGTGCAGCTCCACCAGCGTGTCCACCAGGTCGAACAGCAGCTCCCGGGTGGCCTGCGGGCCCAGCTCGGCGAGCTGTTCGGCGCTGCGGTACGGGACGCCGTCGACGTGCTCCATGACGTAGAACGGTGAGCCGGTCACCGACTCGTCCGCGCACAGCGCCAGCGGCTCGGGCACCGGCACGCGCGTCGGGTGCAGGGCGCTGATGACCCGGTACTCGCGCCCCATGTCGTGCGCGGTGGCCAGCACGTGGCCCAGTGGCGGGCGGCGCAGGACCCACCGGGTGGCCCCGTCGGTGACGGCGTAGGTGAGGTTGGACCGGCCGCCCTCGATGAGACGGGCCCGCAGCGGCCCGTCCACCAGGCCGGGCCGCGCGCGCTCCACGAAGGCCCGCACCCGCGCCAGGTCGAGTCCCGGGGGAGCGGCGGCCCCGGGGTCGTCGGCGGCCGGGGGCCCCGGGGGTGGGCTGCCTGCGCTCATCGGGTCTTCCTCCGGTGGGTCGGGGGCGGGGCCCGCGAAGATCGGCGGACACCGGGATCAGCGGACCCCGCTCATGATGCCGACCAGTCGGTATGGAGTCCAGCGATTCCCGTGATCGGCCCGGCTCAGGCGTGGCAGGCCACCGGGCGACCGCCGTTGAGCACCGCCATGTCGGCGAAGGCCGCCGCCACGTCCAGCGGGGCGCCCGGCGGCAGCCCCTCCAGCTCCGCGTAGGCCCGGTGCAGGTTGGCCACCAGCCGCTCGCTCTCGCGCAACGCGGCGAACTCGCCGAGGTCGGCCGCGCGCGCCACCTCCAGCGGCGTACGGCCCTCCTTGTGCCCACGCTCGGCCAGCTCGGCCACGTACCGCAGGTAGCGCTCCACCGTGTCGTACACCTCGGGCCCGGTGATCGGCCCGTGCCCCGGCACGACCGTCTCCGCGCCCAGCGCCCGCAACCGCTCCACGGCGGCGAGCGAGCCGGCCAGCGAGCCCATCAGCACGAACGGGGTGCCGCCGTGGAAGACCAGGTCACCGGTGTAGACGACGCGCTGCTCCGGCAGCCACACGATGGTGTCGCCCCTGGTGTGCGCGACGCCCGGGTGGTGCAACCGCACCTCGATCTCGCCGACGTACAGGGTCAGCGAGTCGGTGTAGGTGAGCGTGGGCGGGGCGATCTCGATGGTGCCGAAGTCCACCTCGGGCCAGATCGCGTGCAACTGGCGCCCGTTGGCCAGCGTCTCGGCGCGGCACGCGGCGTGTCCCACGGTGGTGGCCTCGGGCAGGAAGACCCAGTTGCCGTAGGTGTGGTCGCCGTGGTGGTGGGTGTTCACCAGCACCCGCGGCAACGGCGCCCCGCTGGCGAGCACCGTCTCGCGCAGCGCCCGCGCCCGCCGCTCCGTCGCCGCCGTGTCCACCATCACCGTGCTGCGCCCGTCGCTGACGTACCCCGCGTTGTTCAGGCACCAGCCGCCGTCCGGCTGGACGTACGCGTGGACGCCCGCGGCCAGTTGGACGGAGTAGGGCTCGGTGGCCGCCGCCCAGCTGGCGGCGCTGCTGTGGGACATCGTGTCCTCCCGGAATCCTGCGAGTTGGCCGGCTCAGCGTCGCAGCCGAGTACCCCGTCCGAAAGGGCACCTCCGCACTCCCGGCCCGCGCCGCGCGAGTGCGCCGGCGCACGCCCGGGCTACCGCAACATGCCGACGCCCAGCACGCTCAGCAGCGCGGCGCACCCGGCCGCGGCCACGGCCGCCCGTGGGGACAGCGCGGGCGGCCGTGGCGCGGCCAGGGCCCGGATGCGGCGCTGCCCCACGGCCAGCAGCGCCAGCCACACCAGCCCGGCCAGCGCCACCGCCAGCACCGCCAGCGGCCGTGGCCCCTCGACCACCGCCTGCCGGCCGGCCAACACGCCCACCACGGCGCCCGTGAGCGTCGTCCGCCGCCACGCCATCCGGGTCCGCTCCGGCTGGAGGCCCGGATCGCGCGCCGGCCGGTCCACTAGCCGACCCCGCCCAGCGCCACGACCAGCACCATCACCACCGACATCAGGCCCACCGCCAGCGCGAGGACGGTCGGGAAGCGCGAGATGGGCAGGTCGTCGCCGCGGCGCATGGCCCGCTCGCAGCGCAGCCAGTGGTTGACCGCGCGCAGCGCGCACAGCGCGCCGCCCACCAGCAGCGCGATCGCCAGCACGGTGCGCAGCGGCCGGTCCTGGTCCGGCAGGAACTGGTCCACCGCGAAGCCCCCGCCGATCAGCGCGAGCGCCGTGCGCAGCCAGGCCAGGAACGTGCGCTCGTTGGCGAGCGAGAACCGGTAGTCGGGCGTCCGGCCCTCGGCCCGCACCTGGGCCGGCGCCCACCACAGCCCGACCTCCGCGCGCGCGGCCCGCCAGCGCCCGCGCCGGCCGGCCGGCGCGTCCTCCCGGTCGCGGCCGGGCCCGCCGGGTGCCTGGCCGGCGGGCGAAGGGGCATCGCGGGAGGTCATGACGGCAGAGCATGAACGTTCATGCCGCCGAGCCTAGCCCCGCCCACTCCGCTCGGCGCCCCGAGGCCACCCGCGCGCACGGCCCGGACCCCGACGCCTCGCCGCCCGATCACCCCCGCGTCACCGGCCCGCCCCCGGCGCGCCCACCGGCGCGTCCCCGGCGCGCCCCAGTCCCCGTCCCGGCGCCACCAGGCCCCGCCCCTGCTCGACCTCGTTCGGCGTCAGGCCCGGGCCCCGTACGCCGTCGGGCCCCCGGCCCCGTCAGCCCGCGTCCGCCGGTCGGGCGGCCCGCCAGGCCAACAGCCGCTCGTACGCCTCCGCGCCGTCCGGCACCCACTCCCACTCGCCCAGCCTGGCCGCCAACTCCTCCTCGGTGAGGAAGGCGTGCCAGGCGACCTCCTCCACCTGCGGGTCGACCGGCAGATCGCAGCGCACCTCGTACACGTGGCACCACCAGGACTTGCCCGGGCGCTCGAAGCAGAAGGCGAACAGCGGCGTCGGCGCGGGCAGCCCGCTGACGCCCAACTCCTCCTCGGCCTCGCGCAGCGCGGCCTCCTCGTACGACTCGCCCGCCCCCACCACGCCGCCCACGAACATGTCGTACAGCCCCGGGAAGACGAGCTTGCGCTCGGTGCGCCGGTGTACGAAGACACGGCCGGCGGCGTCCCTGGCCAGGATGAACACGCAGCGGTGCCGCAGCCCGCGGGCGTAGACCTCGCCGCGTGGCGCCTGGCCCACCACCTGGTCACGCTCGTCCACGACGTCCAGTACCTCATCCGCCGACCGGGGCGTCTCATCAGCCATGCGGCCATCCAACCAGCACCGCCACCACGCGAAGACCCCGTCCGGACGGTTGACGCCATACCAGCGGGTAACGAGGATCGGGCGGGCGACGGGCGCCCGGCCCGGCGCAGGCCACCGGGCCAGGTGCCGCAGGGGCGGGCCCCGACGAGGACGGAAACCATGGCGTACGACGCTGATGTCATCGTGGTCGGAGCGGGACTCGCGGGGCTCGCCGCCACCGCCGAACTGGTCGACGCGGGGCGCACGGTCATCCTGCTCGACCAGGAGCCCGAAGCCTCGCTCGGCGGGCAGGCGCACTGGTCCTTCGGCGGCCTCTTCCTGGTCGACTCGCCCGAGCAGCGTCGGCTGCGCATCCGCGACAGCCACGCGCTGGCCTGGCAGGACTGGCAGGGCACGGCCGGCTTCGACCGCCCCGAGGACCGCTGGCCGCGCCGCTGGGCCAAGGCGTACGTGGACTTCGCGTCCGGTGAGAAGCGGGCCTGGCTGCGCGCGCTGGGCGTGCGGTTCTTCCCCGTCGTCGGCTGGGCCGAGCGCGGCGGCTACGACGCCACCGGACACGGCAACTCGGTACCCCGCTTCCACATCACCTGGGGCACCGGGCCCGGCCTGGTCGCGCCCTTCGAGCGGCGGGTGCGCGCCGGCGTGGAACGCGGCCTGGTCCGCCTCCGGTTCCGGCACCGGGTCACCGGACTCACCAGCACCGGCGGCGACCTGGACACCGTCAGCGGCGAGGTGCTGGCGCCCTCCGGCGCCGCGCGCGGCACGCCCAGCGGTCGCGAGGTCACCGGCGCCTTCGAACTGCGGGCCCAAGCGGTCATCGTCACCTCGGGCGGCATCGGCGGCAACCACGAACTGGTGCGCCGCAACTGGCCCCGCCGCCTCGGCATGCCGCCGGCACACCTGATCTCCGGGGTGCCCGAGTACGTGGACGGGGCCATGCTGGGCGTCGCCGAGCGGGCCGGCGCCCGCCTGATCAACCGCGACCGGATGTGGCACTACACCGAGGGCGTCGCCAACTGGGACCCGATCTGGCCCCGGCACGGCATCCGCATCCTGTCCGGGCCGTCCCCGCTGTGGGTGGACGCGCTCGGCAAGCGGCTGCCGGTGCCGCTCTTCCCGGGCTTCGACACCCTGGGCACGCTCGAACACATCATGCGCACCGGCTACGACTACACCTGGTTTCTGCTCACCCAGAAGATCATCGCGAAGGAGTTCACGCTCTCCGGCTCCGAGCAGAACCCCGACCTGACGGGCAAGAGCGTCCGCGGCGTGCTCGGCCGGGCCGGTGGCGGCGTGCCGGGCCCCGTGCGGGCCTTCATGGACCGTGGCGAGGACTTCGTCGTCGAGCACAACCTGACCGACCTGGTGCGCCGGATGAACGAGCTGACCGAGGCCGACCCGCGGCGCAGGTCCGGCCACATCGACGAGGGCGAACTGCGCCGCGAACTCGCCTCCCGCGACCGCGAGCTGACCAACAGGTTCACCAAGGACCTCCAGGTCACCGCCCTGCACGGGGCCCGCGGCTATCTCGGCGACCGCCTCATCCGCACCGCCGCGCCGCACCCCATGCTCGACCCCAAGGCCGGCCCGCTGATCGCCGTGCGGCTCAACATCCTCACCCGCAAGACCCTGGGCGGCCTGGAGACCGACCTCTCCGCACGGGTGCTCACCGACGACGGCTCACCCCTGCCCGGCCTGTACGCGGCGGGGGAGGCCGCCGGGTTCGGCGGCGGCGGGGTCCACGGCTACCGCGCGCTGGAGGGCACCTTCCTCGGCGGCTGCCTCTTCTCCGGCCGCGCGGCGGGCCGCGCGGCGGCAGCGGCGGTCGACTAGGCCCGCCCCTGGCGCGGCGCGCCCCCTACCCGACCCCTAGTTGTCCGTAACACGCCCCCGTTCGCCGTGACACGCCGCCCACCTCCCGTACCGCCCGCCGCGCCGGCCGACCCCCGGCACCCGCCCACCGCGTACGGTGCGCCGTCCGTAGGGCGAGCCCCGCCACGTGTCGGAGGGCACGCCGCCGAAACGGGCCCCACCTCGTGCGACCGCGCGGCAGGCCGGCCGCAACGCCCCTCGTCGGGCCGCGAGTTGACTGCGCGCTGACACCGCCGGTGCACCGTCGGTGAACAGCGGCGTCGCGACGGGAACCCGGGGCCGGCGCGGGGCGTTCGGCATAAGGGTTCGGGAAGGTTTGGCCCAGCGCCCAGGACACGAGGACGTCACGGAATCCGAGGGGCGTCTTCCGGCCTTGACGCAGAGCAGTGACTACCGGTTTGCTGTCCGTGATCATTCGCCGTCGGCGGCGCTGGCACCCGGGGCCACCGATGGGCCGGGCACCCCCGCGCGAGCTGACGCCGCGGCGGGGCTGGAGGTGACAGCGTTGTGGAGGAACTTCACGGATGACGCCTCCTCGACGCCCCTTCACCCGCCCGTGGCGCAGGGACCGACTGGCCTTCGACCCCGCGCTGGACGACGCCCCACTGGCCGCCGCCCGTAACGCGCTCGCCCAGGGGCGCTGGGGCGCCGCGCGGTCGCTGCTCGCCGAGACCGGCGACGACTGGGACCGCAGGGGACATCGGCTCGTCGTCCTCGCCGAGGTCAGCGCCTGCGCCTCCTGGGCCAGCGACTGGCAGCGCGCCGAGCCCGACAGCGCCTGCGCCGCGGCCCTGCTGGCCTGCGCGACCGCGCTGCGCGCCGTGCGCGGCAAGGCGCGTTACGCGACGGCGCGCGAACAGGCCCTGGCCGCCGCCCGGATGGCCCCGGCCGACCCCTCGCCCTGGCTGGCACAGCTCATCGCGGCCCGCACGCTGGGCAGCGGGGACGACTGCGCGCGCGCCTTCGACCAGGTGCGCGCCCGGCACCGGGACCACCACCACGCCCACCACCTGATGGCCACCTACCTCGCCGAGCGCGGCACCGGCGGCGGCGACCCGCTGCACGAGGTGTACGACTTCGCCGACTGGGCCGCCGAACAGGCGCCGGCCGACTCCCCGCTGGCCGTGCTCCCCGTGGTGGCGCACACCGAGCGGTACCGCGTCCTGGCCGCCGCCGGCCACCTGCCCCGCGACCCGCGCGAGTCCGAGCACTGGTCCACGCGCAAGGCCCGGCAGGTGATGAAGGCCGCCTTCGACTGGTGGCTGGAGTGGGAGGGCGAGGGCCACCCGAGGCAGCAGATCGACCTCAACTACCTGGCGCACGCCAAGTTCCACGAGGGCCGCCTGGCCGAGGCCGCCGCCCTCTTCCACCGCATCGGCCCGCACGCCACCCGCGCCCCCTGGTCGTACGCCGACCGCGACCCCAAGCAGGAGTTCCGCGCCGCGCGCACCGCGGCGCTCGGCTCGCCCTGACGCACTCCCCGCACCTCCCCGCACTCCCGTGGAAAGGACCGCTCCGCCATGAAGACGGGTAGCCCACGCGGGCGAGCGGCCACCGCGGCCGAGGGGCGGGGGCGCGCCCTGCGCGCGGGCCGCATCGGCACCACCGGGCTCCTGCTGTCCGTGGCGGCGGCCAGCGCGCCGATGATGGTCGTCGCCGGCGTCATGCCGACCACCTACGCGGTGCTGGGCATCGTCGGACAGCCGCTGCTCTTCGTGCTCCTGGGCGTCGTGCTGATGTTGTTCAGCTTCGGCTACGCGGAGATGGGCCGGCACGTGCAGAACGCGGGCGCCTTCTACGCCTACATCGCCCGCGGGCTCGGCGGCACCGTCGGCGCCGCCGCGGCCGTGCTCGCCCTGGTCGCGTACAGCACGTTGCAGGTCGGCATCTACGGCCTCTTCGGGTTCGAGGTCGCCGGGCTCGTCGACGAACACCTCGGCCTGCGTGTCGGCTGGTGGGTCCCGGCCCTGGCCGGCGTGGCGCTCGTCGGGACCCTCGGCTGGTTGAAGATCGACCTCAACGTGCGGGTGCTCGGCGTCCTGCTCGTGGTCGAGGTGGTGTTGGTGGCGACGTTCGTCGTGGTCGGCCTCGGCGACCCCGGCGTCGACGGCCTCTCCTCGGCCGCCTTCGACCCCGACACCCTCACCGGCGCCGGGCTCGGCACCGCGCTGTGCTTCTGCGTCGCCTCCTTCACCGGCTTCGAACAGGCCCCGGTGTACGCGGAGGAGACCACGCGGCCCCAGGCCGTCGTCGCCCGGGCGATGTTCCTCGCCGTGGGCTTCGCCGCCCTCCTCTTCGCCCTCAGCTCCTGGGCGCTCGGCGTCGCCGCCGGCCCCTCGCGCGTGGTGGCGCTCGCCGACGCGCAGGGTCCGCACATGCTCTTCGCGCTGACCGAGGATCGTTTGGGTGGCACGTTCACCAACATCATGCACGGCTCCTACGTGACCGGTATGTTTGCCGCGATGCTCAGCTTCCACAACGTCGTGGCCCGCTATGCCTTTGCCATGGGCCGCGAGGGATTGTTGCCTTCCGTATTCGGCCGCACCGGCAAGTTCAGTGGTGCACCCACCTATGGGTCCGCACTTCAAACCTTCTTTTCCGTGGCAGTTGTTGCCAGCTTCACGCTCAGTGACGAAACGGGCTTCGGTGACCCGACCGTACCGGTGCTGCGCCTGTTCACCTGGTGCGGCAACGTCGGCGCGCTCGGCGTCATGGTCCTGATGGCGACCGCGAGCGTGGCCGTCGTCGCCTTCTTCGTACGCCGTGGCGCCGCCCGCCCCCAACTGGCCCGTATTGCCAGCTCAGGGCTTGCCGCCGGAGCGCTGATAGTGATCACCTGCTACGCCGTCAAGGACTTCGACGTGCTCCTCGAAGCCGAGCCGGACTCCGCCCCGCGCTGGGTGCTGCCCGGTGTCGTGGGCGCCACCATAGTGATCGGAATTGGTTACGGATGGTTGCTGCGGATAGCGCGGCCCGCCGTGCACGCCGAAATAGGCAGGGGCAATCACGCGTTCCAATTGGAGAAGGTCGCGACCGCTCCAGGGAAGGCGAATAAGCCCTCCGCCGCCGCGTGAAAACGCCTTAGTCGCTCGACGCGCCACCACCACCGTCCCGCGCACCCGATAACCCATTCCCGGCTGGGCCGTGCGACTTTTCCGCATGCCCGTTTCACGAAACCGCCAACGCGCCGGTGCACCGGCCCGTGGCTCTCACCTGCCGTGCTCCCACGGCACCCCCATGCCGTCATCCGGCGGCACGGACACCCGCGACGTACGCGCGACCCGCGCGCGTGACGAACACGAAGGAGCCCGCATGACCTGCTGCGAATCCTCGGTCTCGGACGCGAAGGCACTGGCGCATCCGCTCGATCCGCTGACCGCGGAGGAGATCGCCACCGCCCGGCGCGTCCTCGCCGAGGCGGGCAAGATCACCGACGACACCCGGTTCCCCCTCGTCCTGCCGCACGAGCCCGACCGGCACACCGTCGCCTCACACCGCCCTGGCGACCCGGTCGTACGCCGGGTACGGGCCACCCTGCTCGACCGGGCCAGCGGCGCCGCCGCCGAGGCCATCGTCGACGTGACCGCCGAGGCGCTGCTCTCCTACCGGTCCCTGGACGCCACGAAGGAGGGGCAACCGCCCATCCTGTTCGGCGAGTTCGACCTCTGCGACGAGATCGTCAAGAACGACCCGGGCTGGCAGCGCGCGATGGCCGACCGCGGCATCACCGACACCAGCCTGGCCGTCGTCGCCCCGCTGGCCGCCGGCGACCTGGTCATCGACGGCGAGCCCGGGCGCCGGCTGCTGCGCTCGCCCACCTACCTGCGCTGCTCCAACTCCGACAACGCGTGGGCGCACCCGGTGGCCGGACTCGTCGCCGACGTGGACGTCATCGAGCGGCGCGTCGTGCGCCTGATCGACACCGGCGCCGTGCCCGTGCCCACCGAATGCGCCCGGTACGAGCCGGAGTTCACCGGCCCGCCGCGCACCGACGTGCGACCGCTGCGCATCACCCAGCCCGACGGCCCCTCCTTCCACCTCACCGGGCACCGGATCGACTGGCTCGGCTGGAACATGCGCATCGACTTCAACGGCCGCGAGGGCCTGGTGCTGCACCAGATCTCCTACCGGGACGGCGACCGCGAACGCCCGGTGCTGCGCCGCGCCTCGCTCGCCGAGATGGCCGTCGCGTACGGCGAGGCCGACGAGGCCCGCAACTGGGTGGCCTTCCTGGACGGGGGCGAGTACACCCTGGGACGCAACGCCAACGCGCTCCAACTCGGCTGCGACTGCCTCGGCGAGATCCACTACCTGGACGCCGTCGTCGCCGACGACTTCGGCAACCCCGAGACGTTGACCAACGCCATCTGCATCCACGAGGAGGACATCGGCCTGCTCTGGAAGCACACCGACATCTTCAACGACATGGCCGCCCACAGCCGCCGCGCGCGACGACTGGTCATCTCCTACATCGCGACCGTCGGCAACTACGACTACGCCTTCTACTGGTACTTCCACCAGGACGGCTCCCTCGCCTTCGAGGTGAAGTCCACCGGCATCGTCCAGACCACCGCCGTGGAACCCGGCACCGGCTCGCCGCACGGCACGGAGATCGCGCCGGGCCTGGTCGCCCCCTACCACCAACACCTGTTCTGCGTGCGGCTCGACGTCGCGGTGGACGGCGACCGCAACTCCGTGCACGAGGTGGACGCGGTCCCGGTGCCGCCCGGCCCGGCCAACCCGAACGGCAACGCGTTCACCATCCGCACCACGCCCCTGACCGACAGCGCCGACGGCGCCCGGCTCGCCGACCCGACGACCTCCCGGCACTGGCGGATCTCCAACCCGTCCGTACGCAACCGCGTGGGCCAGCCCGTGGCGTACGCGCTGATCCCGCAGCCGAGTCCGGTCCTCCTCGCCCAGCCCGACGCGGCGGTCACCCGCCGCGTCGCGTACGCCACCAAGCACCTGTGGGTGACCCGGCACGCCGAGGACCGGCGCTACCCGGCGGGCGACTACCCCAACCAGCACCCGGGCGAGGCGGGTGTGCCGCGCTGGACGCAGGCCGGCGAGTCGCTGGAGGACACCGAGCTGACCGTGTGGCACACCTTCGGGCCCACCCACCTGCCCCGGTCGGAGGAGTGGCCGGTCATGCCCGTCGACCACTGCGGCTTCACCTTCCGCCCCACCGGCTTCTTCGACCGCAACCCGGCCCTGAACCTGCCGGCCGAGCAGAAGATGTAGGCACACCCTCGCTGTACTTGGGAGCGCTCCCATGAGTAACAAGTGTCGCAATAGCTAACAAAGCGCACGGTGCGCACCGCGCGTGACGACGCACGCGCGACGTATCACGACGCACCGCACGCCGTCGCGGCTCCCGGGCCGCGACGGCGTGTGCGTTCCGGCCGCGTGGTCAGGCGTGGGCGGGTGGTCGGGCGTGGGTGGGCGGTCAGGCGTGGGCGGGCGGGAGGCACACGCCGGCTCGGTGGCGCGCGGCCCGCGGCGGTGGGCGCGCGGCCGGGCCGTCAGTCCTCCAGGGCCTCGCGGACCCGGCGCGAGACCGTGAAGGCGTAGAGGTCGAGCACGCCGGGCGGTTCGGCGATGCCCGGGCCGCCCGCGCGCAGCCAACTGGCGATGTCGGCCAGTGCGTCGTCGTCGTTGACCAGGCCGAGCCACACCGGCCGCCCACCCGCCGCCCGGCCCTGTGGCGAGGGCTGCACGACCATCACATTGGCCTGGTCGCACACGTCGAGGCAGTCCGAAGCGCGTACCGCCGCCGAGGTTCCCACCGCCTCGCGCAGCCGGGCGATCTGCCCGGCGTGGTCGACGCCGGGCACCTTGCGCGCGTCGCCGCAGCAGCAGCCACGACAGACGGTCACCTTGCAGGCAGCGGCGGCGGCCCGGGGGGCCCGGGAAGCGGCGCGGCGAGCCTCGGGGGCCCGCCGGTCGGCGTTGGAAATCATCCGACCGATGGTACGCGGCGCCGCTGGCCAGCAGGGTGAGACGCCTGCCACGTCCGGCCACGTCCGGCCGCCTCCCCGCACGGTCGGCCGCGCCCCATCGGCCACGCACGGCCGGGGCGCGGGCGGCCGGAGCCGAGGGGCCGGAGGCGTCGCGCGGTACGGGCGTGCTCCCGCGCCGGGACGCGGCCCCGGGGCGGCCCGCTCGCCCGGTGGGTGGGTCCTGCCGCGTCCGATCAGCCCATTGGCGGGTGCCCGGGGTGCCGACCGCCGCGAAGCCGGGAAAGGTTGATGTTCCGTCATGTCCAGCGGGCCGGCCGTGGAGGGGTGTGCGGCCAGCCCGTGTGCGAACAAGGGAGTCCCAGGTGAGACAGGTAGTCCGGCTTCGGCCGTCGGCATGGCGCGGCGTATCGGTGACCGGCGGGATCGCGGCGCTGGCCCTCGCGCTCGGCGGCTGCCTCCCGCACGACGTGGCCGCCCCGGCGCCGCCCCCCGCGGCCGAGCCGCACCCCGCCGCCGTCGCCGCCCCGCGACCCACCGACCCGCGCCCGACCACCCCCGCCCCGACGCTCGCCGACGACCATGCCGACGCCCGCCCGACCGCCCCAGCCGATCGAACCGATCGGGCCGGGCCAACGCATCGCGCGGAGCGCGCCGAGGACCCGGACCCGGGCTGGGTCCCGAACCCGCACTGGGACCCGGATCCGGACCGGGACCCGGATCCGGACGGCCTCTCGGGCGAGTTGTGGCACGACCCGAGCAGCGCCGCGGCCCGCCAGGTACGGGCCTGGCGCGCCGAGGGCCGGTTGGCCGAGGCGAGGCTGCTCCGGGCCCTCGCGGACCAGCCGACCGCGGAGTGGATCGGCGACCAGCCGCGACAGAAGGCCCACCGCGTCACCGAGTCCGCCCGGGCGAGCGGGCGGACGCCGGTACTCGTCGGCTACCACATTCCGTACCGGGACTGCGGCAACCACTCGGCGGGTGGCGCGCCCGACGGCGCCGCCTACCGGC
Organism: Streptomyces sp. MGP-BFMKR1; assembly: GCF_057766585.1. NCBI lineage: Bacteria > Bacillati > Actinomycetota > Actinomycetes > Kitasatosporales > Streptomycetaceae > Streptomyces > Streptomyces sp. MGP-BFMKR1. The sequence continues at coordinate 1,384,956 of NZ_CM173408.1, read as the reverse complement.
GGTGGGCGCACGACCTGGCGGCCGGCATCGGCGACCGCGAGGCGCTGGTGATCCTGGAGCCGGACGCGGTGGCCCAGGTGGTCGACGGCTGCGTACCGGCCGAGCTGCGCGGTGAGCGGCTCGACCTGCTCCGGCACGCGGTGGTCACGCTCTCCGGGCTGCCGGGGACGCGGGTCTACCTCGACGCGGGCAACGCGGGCTGGGTACCCGACCCGGCCCGCCTGGTGCCCTCGCTCCAGCGGGCCGGCATCGCGTACGCGGACGGCTTCGCGCTGAACGTGTCCAACTTCCACACCACGCGGGCCAGCGTGGACTACGGCCAACGGCTCTCCCGCCACCTCGACGACGCCCACTTCGTCATCGACACCTCCCGCAACGGCCGCGGCCCCGCGGAAGACGACGGCCTGGGCGACACCTGGTGCAACCCACCCGGCCGAGCCATCGGCCAACCCCCGACCACCCGAACCGGCCACCCCCGCGTGGACGCCTACCTCTGGATCAAGCGCCCCGGCGAGTCCGACGGCACCTGCCGCGGCGGCCCACCGGCGGGGCAGTGGTGGCCCTCCTACGCGCTGGAGCTGGTGCGGAACGCGGGCGGGTAGCGGGTCGGATGGGGGCGCACGCCATGCGGGTCCGGTGCCGGGCGCACCGGACCCGCGTGGCGCGACCGGTGTCCGCGGCCTCCGGCGGCCACCCGGTGCGAAGGCAGGCGGGCCGCCCTCAGCCAACCAAGGCGGCGCCCCGGCCAAGGAGGCCGGGGCGCCGGGTGACGTGCGTGGGGTGGGGGTCAGGGCAGGTGGACCCACTTGGCGACGGAGGGGACGCCTTCGGCGTTGGTGACGAAGAGCATGTACCAGCCGGGTGGGGTCAGGGTGCGGTCGTCGGGGATCGAGAGGGTGACCGCGTCCTTGTGGTGCTTGACGCCGAGTTGGATGGAGCGCTGCTCGACGTCCGTGGTGTGGGTGACGGCGCTGGGGCGCATCAGCTTGGCGTGGGTGACGCGCTCCGGGTGTCGGGTCTGGAAGGTGGCCCGGCCGCCGCGCCGGAGTTCCTTGGGGCCGGCGCCGAGCGCGGGGCGGTCCTTGGCGTACAGGTACGGCGGGCTGTAGATCTCCACCCGGCGTTCGAAGGTGCCCGGCTGGGTGTTGGCCCGGTCGGCGTAGAGCGGGTCGGAGCCGAAGGTGGCGACCCGGCCGTCGGGGAGCAGCAGCGCCGACGAGTGGTAGTTGCGCCCCACGGTCGGGTCGGCGGCCTTCTCGAAGGAGTTGGTGCGCGGCGAGTAGATCTGGGCCTTGTGGACGTCGCTGTCGCCCTTGCCCCGGTAGTCGCTGGAGCCGCCGGTGGTGAACACCGTGTCGTCCGGCAGGATCACGCTCGACAGGTAGCGGGTGCCCTGCGGCAGGTCGGGGCCCTTCACGTAGCGCTGCGGGCTCCGGTTCAGGTCGACGACGGCCGTACGGGGCGTGGACTTGCTCGACTCGCCGACGCCGCCTCCGCCCAGGATCATCACCTTCTGGTCCTGGGCCGGCGGCAGCAGCACCGAGGTGGAGGTCTCGGTCTGGTCGGTGTCGGTGAGCCCGGGCACCCGCTGGAAGGTGTTGTGGCGCAGGTCCCACAGGCCCGGCACGCGGCCCTTCTTCGCCGGCCCGTAGCCCGCGTTGGAACCGGAGTAGAAGAGCTTGCCGCCCTTGGTGAGGAAGAGCGCCGGGTAGGTCGGGAAGTAGCGGCGCGGGGCCTTGGACCACTTCTTGGTCTTCGGGTCGTAGATCTCGTTGATGCCGTTGATGATCTGGCCGACGTCGTCCAGGCCGGAGACGGCCAGTACCCGTCCGTCTCCGAGCGTGACCAGCGTCGGGTACCAGCGGCTCTCGTCCATCGGGTCGACCGGGATGTAGCGCTCGGACTCCGGGTCGAACTCGTAGGCCGCGTTGATGCCCTGGTAGTCCTGCTTGTCGAGGGTCATGGCCTGTGCGAGGCCGTAGACGTCCCGCGCCGCCTGGCCGGTGAGGCCCTGGATGGCGTACTGCGCCGGCTTGCTCCGGAGGCCGGACTTGCCCTTCCTGACCGATTCGACGAAGACCCGGGTCTCGCTGGCGGTGACGGTGACCTCGCCGCCCTTGCGCTTGCCGTTCTTGTCCTTCTTGGGCACCTTCTTGGCGGCGTCCACGCGGAAGTCGCGGGTGGCCCGGTAGCGCTTGCCGTCCGGGGCGCGGAAGACGGTGCCCTTGGCGAAGCGGCGGGCCCGGTCCGGGTCCTCGTTCTTCACCAGCATCGGGCCGGCGGCCCGCTCGACCTCGCCGTCCAGGACCTCGTAGCGCGCCGTGCCGCCGGCCACCAGCATGTTGCCGCCGGGCAGTTGCGAGTGCCCGCCGCAGAACAGGTCCTCGGGCGTGGGGATCAGCTTGAAGGTGTCCTTGGCCGGGTCCCACAGCAGGGTGTCGAACGTCCCGGCGTCGAACCGCTTCTGGTCGTTGCCCGAACCGGCGATCAGGAGCACCTTGCCGGAGCGCAGCAGGGCCGCGTGGATGGCCCGCACCCGGTACTTCTCCGGCACCGAGAGCAGGTCCCAGTGCCCGTACTGGGCCTTGTAGCCGGGTTGGTTGATCTTGTACGCGTGGTAGGTCCGCTCCGCGTAGCTCACGGCGGCGGGGGCGTTGAGGCCGGCCAGTACGACCATGGCCGTGACGCCCATGGCGGTGGTCCGGGCCCGTGGGGTGATCATGTAGCGCACAGCGAGTCCTTGTCTGCCGTCGTGACGTCTGCCGTCGCGGCGTCTTGCGCCGTTGCCGTGGTGGTGGTCTGTGGTGCCTCCGTGGTGGGTGCCGGGGCGGAGGTGGGTGACGGGGGCGTGGGGCTGTCGGCGCGGGCCGCCGGGAGGGTGGCGGTGGCCGGCCGCGCGGCGTGCCGTTCGCGCAGCAGCCCGCCGTACCACAGCGCCGGCGTGGCCAGGCACAGCAGCACCGCGAGGAACGCCCAGATGCACATGGCCATGTGGGTGTGGCCCAGGAAGGGCGCCGCCAGGAGCGAGCCGCCGAAGACGACGGCCCACAGCAGGTGGATGCGGAAGGTGGCCAGCCGGTCGGGGCTGGACGAGTCACCCTTGGGCGTCACCACGAACCGGCTCTTGCGCCGCAGCACCGCGTCGCACAGCGACTTCGCGTAGATCGGCGCGGAGATCGCCGACAGCGCCATGCCGGCAGTGCCGGAGGAGCCGCTCGGCTCGTGCGGGCTGACGTTGTGCTTGCGGTTCCAGATGTACAGGCCGATCTGGAGGGCCGCCGCGTCGCTGTAGAGCATCAGCCAGATCTCGGAGGAGATCTGGATGCCCGACGCGCCGAGCCCCAGGAACAGGGTGCAGGAAAGGGCGGAGAGCATCCAGTTGAGCGCGGACATGGGATAGAAGGTGACCAGCAGCGAGTAGTTGAGCAGCTTGCCCGGGGGCAGCGTGGGAATGCCGCGCCAGTACTGCTTGAGCACCGTTTCGTACGTGCCCCGGCTCCACCGCAGTTGCTGGGTGAAGAAATCGGTCCACGCGGTGGGGCCCTCGCCGACGGCCAACACGTCGGGCGTGTACACCGAACGCCATTTGTTGCCCGTCTCCGGGTTGCGCGTGCGGTGCAGCTCGAATCCGGTCGCCATGTCCTCGGTGATGGAGTCGTACAGCCCGCCGATGCTCTTGAGCGCGCTGATGCGCACGGCGTTGTTGGTGCCGACGAACATCGCCCCGTCATAGGCGTTCCCGGCGCGCTGGATGAGCGCGTGGAAGAGGAACTGCTGGCTTTCCGCCGCCTTGGTGACGGCCGCGTCGTAATTCCCGTAGACCTGCGGGCCGACGACGAACGCGACGTCCGGGTCGCGGAAGTAGCCGAGCATGCGCTCCAGGAAGTTCGGCAGCGGCACGTGGTCGGTGTCCACACAGGCCATGAATTCGTAGGCGTCGCCGTGCGCGTCCAGCCAGGAGTTGTAGTTCCCGTGCTTGGTCTTGGCCCGGAAGGCGCCCGTGGGCTGGTTCCAGCGGGCCACGCCCTTGCGCGAGAAGTGCCGTACGCCGAGTTTCGCGCACAGTTCCTTGATCTCCGCGTCGTCACCCTCGTCGAGCAGCCACACGTCCACGAGGCCGGGGTGCCGCAGCCGGGTCGCCGCCTCAAGGGTGGCCCGCACCATCGCCACCGGTTCCTTGCCGGGGACGAAGCTGGTCAGGAACGCCACCCTGGTGCCGGGCGCGGCGTGCACCGGGATCGGGTCCCGGGCCACGAGGGTGGCATGGGCGTTGGAGACCACCGTGAACAGCCGGAACACCTCGATCAGCCCGATGGCCACGAGCATCACGGTGTCGGCCGCCGTCTCCCAGCCGGAGACGTAGTCGCGGTGCACCCAGTGCTCCGGCCGCAGCAGCCAGACCAGCAGGATCGCCGAGACGGTGGGCGCCGCCGCCAGCAACAGCGCGGCCCGCACCCGGTGCGGCTCCTGGGCCAGCAGGCTGCGGTAGCGCACCCGGTACGGGGCGTCCGCCGGCGGCTCCGTCAGCGGGCCCGCCAACTGGCTGTAGCGGTCGTAGTCGTAGCGTGGCGCGGGGGTCCGCTCGGTGGGTCGCGCGGGGGCCGCGCCCTCCGCGTCGCCTCCCTTGGCCGCCTCGTCTGACTCGTTCGCCTCGTCTGCCTTGCCCGTCTCGTCCGCCTCGCGCGTCCGGCTCGCCTCGCTCGCGTCTGGGGCGTTGCTCGGTTCGCTGGGCTTCTCGGGGTCGCTGGAGGTGGCGGCGTCACTTGAGTCGCTGGCCTCGCTGAGGTTGTCCGAGTGGCCACAGCCGTCGGCGTCGTCGGCGTCGCCCGCGCTGCCTGTGGGTCGCGCGTCGTCCGTATCGCTTGTGCCGCGTGCGTCGTCGGCGTCGTCGGGGTTTCGCGCGTCGACAGTCGAGCCCGCGTCCGCCGTGTCGTTCGCGGTGTCGGCGGTACTGGCGGTATCGGCGGTATCGGCGTTCGGGGCGCCGTCCGTTTCGGGTGTGGCGTCCGGGTCGGATACGTGGCCCGGGTCGGTTGCGTCGTCCGGGTGGGAATTCTCCGCGCACGGGTGGGTTTCCGCGTCGGTGGTTTCCGCGCGGGCGGGTTCCGTGTCGGGGGAGTCCGTTCCCGTGGATTTCGTATCGGCCGCGTTCGCGTCGGTGGCTTCCGGGCGGCCGGTTTCCGGGTCGCTGGTTTCCGGTTCGCTCGTGTCCGCGGTGGCCGAGTCGGCTCGGTGGATGGTCGCGTCGTTCGGCTGGCCGTCGGTCGGGGTGGCTTCCTCGCGCGGGGCCGCGGGGGTGGGAGCACCGTCCTGCGCCGCCGCGGGTGCCGGCGGTCGGTGCCCGGGTTCGCCGCTGCCACCAGCGGCGTTGGAGCCGGCTGGTGGGCCGGTGTCGGCCGGTGGGCTGGCTCCGGTGGGTTCGCTGGCACCGCTGGAGTCGAGGGGTTCGCCGGCGGTGGCGGGCCGGGCGGCCCGGGCTGCCGCCTTGCCGCCTTTCGCGCGCGAGGCGGTGGCGTTCGCCTTTTTGTTGGCGCGGGCGGATTCGCCGGCCTCTCGCTTACGGCCCCCGCGCACCTTCTTCTTGGGTCGGGGCACAGCATCGTTTTTCTTGGCATTTTTCGCTGACGCACTGACACGGCTGTACGCAGCCAACGCGGCCTCCCGCAGAAACGAGCCACGAGCTACCTCGCGGCAGCGATAGCCCATTTGGTCTACTCGTCGTCTCATTCGACAGAAAAGGACCGTAACAACGACGTGGCCGGGATCGGCTTATATCGGATGATCGGCGCGCCGCGCTCTCGGGCGCTAAATGAGTGAGGAACAGAAAGTCACACTGTCGGCCTATCTGCGCGCGTCTCGCGTGAATTGGTTTTGGCTTTCTGCCATGGTGTGGCCCCCTCAGCTCCGTGCATTCCGGAGCCACGCCACCGCTGAGAACCGCTGTTGGGGAGCCGTGCGTGCCGCAAGACAATCACCCGCCACGAGACGACCGTTCGTCGCGCGGGGGCCAGATGCCGAGTAGGGGCTCCGCGCCGGGTCGGCGCGCGGCCCCCGGCGCGGACCGGGTGCCCGGGCACGGCGCCGGCGCTCCGCTGACGGTGCTGCACGTCTCCCAGCCGGTGACCGGCGGGGTGGCCCAGGTGGTCACCGACCTCGTCCGGGGTCAGCGCGCCGACGGGCTGCGCCCGGTGCTCGCCTGTCCGCCGGGCGGCACGCTGGCCGCCGCGGCGGAGGCGGCCGGGGCCGAGGTGCTGTGCTGGCCGGCGCGCCGGGCCCCCGGGCCCGGACTGGCCGCCGAGACCGCGCGCCTGGCCCGACTCGTCCGCGAGGTACGCCCCGACCTGGTGCACACGCACAGCGCCAAGGCCGGCCTGGCGGGGCGGCTCGCGGTGCGCGGCCGGGTGCCGACCCTGCACCAGCCGCACGCCTGGTCCTTCGACGCGGCCGACGGCGCGCTGCGCGCCGCCGCCGTGGGCTGGGAGCGGTACGCCGCGCGGTGGGCCGCCCGGGTGGTGTGCGTGAGCGAGGACGAGCGGCGCCGCGGCCAGGCCGCGGGGATCGCGGCCCGCTGGGAAGTGGTGCCCAACGGCGTGGACACCGACCGCTTTCCGCCGGCCGACGCCGCCGCGCGGCGCGCGGCCCGCGCCGCCCTGCCGGCCCTGCGCGAGGTGCCGGCGGACGCGCCCCTCGTGGTGTGCGTGGGGCGGCTGTGCCGGCAGAAGGGGCAGGACGTGCTGGTGGCTGCCTGGCCCCGGATCGCGGCCCGGGTGCCCGGCGCGCACCTGGTCCTGGTCGGCGACGGCCCGGCCGCCGCCGCCCTGCGCGGCGCGGCGTCGCCCGACGTCCGCTTCGCCGGCGCCACGCGCGACCCCGCGCGCTGGTACGCCGCGGCCGACCTGGTCGTCCTCCCGTCCCGCTGGGAGGGGATGGCCCTGGCGCCGCTGGAGGCGATGGCCTGCGGCCGGCCGGTCGTGCTCACCGACGTGACCGGCGCCCGCGAGAGCCTGCCACCCGGCCACGCCCCGCACTGCCTGGCCCCGCCCGCCAACCCGGGCGCGCTCGCCCGCACCGTCGCCGCCCTGTTGGCCGACCCGGCCCGGCGCGAGCTGCTCGGCGCGCGGGCGCGGCGGCACGCGCGCGAGTGCCACGACGTACGCCGCGCGGTGGCGCACGTGGCGCGGGTGTACGCGGCGGTGCTCGGCCAGCGGCCCGAGCCGGCGGCGCGACGCGGCGACCCACCCGGCGGCGCGGTACGTGACGGGTTGGTCGCTGGCGAGGTGCGGCCCAGCGCGGTCGCGGCCGGCGCGGACCCGGTGCGTACCGTCGCGGCACGCGCGGCGGAGCGTACGGTCGCCGGTCGGACGGCGGCGGGCGGGGCGGGCGTGGTGCCCGGGGGCGCCGGTGGGCCGGGTGTGGGTGGGTCATGACGACGGAGAACGTGGAGCTGTCCGACTCGGCTGGCGCGCTGGACCAGTTGACGGCCGACCGCCAGCCGACGGTGGCCGTGTGCGCGCCGCGGAGCGGCGCGGGTAAGCCGGCCACCCGCCGACGGCGCGGCCTGGCCTGGCGGCACCTGGCGCCGCTGGCCCTGCTCGCCGCCGACGGCGCGGCCACCGTCGCCGCCCTGCTCCTCGCGGACGCGGACCAGGCCGCGCGGGCGGCGGCGCCCGCGCTCGGCGTGCTCGTCGCCCTCAACGCGCACGCCGGCCTCTACCGGCCGGGGCTGTCCACCGCGGCCCTGGACGAACTGCCGTCCCTGCTCTGGCACACCGTCCTCACCTGGTGCGTGGTGACCACCGGGCTCGTCGCCCTCGACCAGCCGGACGCCGCCCGGTGGGGGCCCCTGCTCGCGCTGCTGGCCGTTCACGCGCCGCTGCTGTGCGCGGCGCGGGCCGTGGCCCACCTCGGGCTGCGCCGGCACCGGCGCCGCGCGCCGTGCCCCGCGCTCGTGGTCGGCTCGGGCCCGGTCGGCGAACGCGTGCTGGCCACCCTCGTCGCCGCCCCCGGGTACGGGCTGCGCCCGGTCGGCCTCGTGGCGGCGGGGCCCGCCCCCGCCCCCGGCGGTCCGCTGGCGGCGGGTGCCGCCACCGCCGCGCCCCTCGCCGCGGGCTCGCCGTCCGCGGCCGGCATCGCCACCGGCACCCTGGCCGCGGGCGCCCTGCCGGGGCCGGGCGCCGGGGCGCTCACCGAGCCCGAGCCGCCCACCGCCCCGGGCCCCGGGGCGGCCCGCGCCGCCGGCCCGGCGCCCGAGCCCGTGGTCGGCTCAACGATCGGGATCGCGACGGGCCCGGCGCCGGGGACCGCGCCAGGGAGCGCGACAGACGCCGTGCCGGCGCCCGCGGTGCCGGTGCTGGCCGGGCACGAGGACATCAGCCGGGCCATCGCCCAGCACGGCGTACGCGCCGCCGTCCTCACCCGGACGCCATGGGAGGACCCGCAGGTCGCGGCGTTGCTCGGGCTGTTGCGGGCGCGGCGGTGCACCGTGTGGCTGGTCACCGCCCAGCCCGATCCGGCGCTGGCACCCGCCCGCTCGACGGTCCCCGACCACCTGTGGGGCTTCGCCTGCCGCCGCCTGGCGCCGCCGCCCCGGCACCGGATCGCCGCCCTCGGCAAGCGGGCGCTGGACGTGTGCGCCGCGGCACTGGGACTGGTCGCGGTCGCCCCGCTGCTCGCGGCGTGCGCGCTGGCCGTGCGCTGCTCCGACGGACCCGGGGTGCTCTTCCGGCAGGAGCGCGTCGGGCGCGACGGCCGCCCGTTCGTGGTGCTCAAGTTCCGCACGCTGCGCAGCGACGCGTTCGAGTCGGCCACCCGCTGGAGCGTCGCCGACGACCAGCGGATGAGCGCCGTGGGACGCTGGCTGCGCCGCACCTCGCTCGACGAGCTGCCGCAACTGTGGAACGTACTGCGCGGCGACATGAGCCTGGTCGGCCCCCGCCCCGAACGCCCCTACTTCGTCCGCGAGTTCAGCCAGCGCTACCCCGCCTACCGGGCCCGGCACCGGATGCCCGTGGGCATCACCGGCCTCGCCCAGGTGCACGGGTTGCGCGGGGACACCTCCATCGAGGACCGGGTGCGCTTCGACAACCACTACATCGAGACCTGGTCGCTGTGGCAGGACGTACGCATCCTGCTGCGCACCGCGGGCTCCCTCTTCCGCTGCGGGGGGAGCTGACGATGGGCCAGGGCGCCGGCCCTGCGGTCGATCCCGACTCCGCGCCCCGGAGCGCGGCGCACGGGGCGCGGCACCCCGCGCGCCCCCACCTGCCACCGGTCCCCGCCCACCAGACGCCCGCTCAGGCGCCCGGCCACGCGACGACCGCCCACCAGGCGCTGGCTCACGAGACACCCGTCCACCGAGCGCCCGCCCATCGGGCGCGTGCCGTCCTGCGCGCCGTGCCCTGGCCGGTGCTGCCCGCCGTCGCCACCGTCCTGTTGCTCTGCCTGCCCGACCAGCGCGGCGACGTCGGCGGCGGCCCGCACGTCACCCCCGCCGACCTGGCGTCGGTGGGGCTCGTCGGCTACTGCGCCCTGCGCGTACTGCGGGACCGCGCGCGCCCGCTGACCCGTACCGCCGCCGTGGTGCTCGGCGCGCCCGCGCTCGCCGTGGCCGTCGCGACCGTGGCGGCCGACGACCCGTCATCGGCGCTGACCGGCTTCGCGCGCTGCACGCAGATCTTCGTGCTGGTGCCGATCGCGGTGGTGCTGCTGCTCCGCTCCCGCCGCGACTTCCGCTGGGTGGCCGGGGCGGTGGTGGTGCTGGCGGTGGTGCAGGGCGTCGTGGGCGTACGGCAGTACGTCACCGGAACCGGCGCCTCGTACGCCGGACGCGACGTGCGGGCGGTGGGCACCTTCGGGCCGCTGGACGTGATGGCGATGGCGACCACCGTGGGGTACGGGGCGGTGATCGCCCTGAGCGTCGGCCTCGCCCTGCCGCCGACCCGCACCGGCGCGCGCTGGCCCCGCCGCGCGGCGCTGTGCTGCGCCGCCGCGCTGCTGGTGCCGCTGGCGCTGTCGTTCAGCCGGGGCGCGTGGATCGCCACCGCGTGCGCCGGCACGGTGGTGCTGTTCCTGCACGGGGCGCGCCGCGCGCTGCGCGTCATGGCGGCGCTGGCCGCGGCGGCGGTGCTGGCGGTGTGCGGGCTGGGCGCGGGTTCGGGGCTGATGGCCGAGCGGCTGGACAGCATCACCCGGGTCTCCGCCGCGCCCGACCGCTCGGTCACCGACCGGTACAGCCTGTGGGCCGCCGCCACCGACATCTGGCGCGACCACCCGGTGACCGGCGTCGGCCCCAAGGGCTTCGCCGCCCACCGCGACGGGCACGCCTCGATCGGCCTGTCGGCGGCCAGCGACACGGCGGGCGCCGGCCACGCCTTCCAACGCGAACCGCTGCTCTCGCCGCACAACATGTACCTGCTCGTCCTCAGCGAACAGGGCCTCATCGGCGCCGTCGCCCTGCTCGGCTGCTGGTCGGCCCTGCTGCTGTGCGGCCTGACCCGGCTGTCCACCCTTCGCCGAGCGGGGCACACGCCTCTCCCCGGGCACGCCGCTATGCCTCCGCCGACCGTTGCCCCGGGGTCCGCCGCTTCGGGGTGCGCCGCCCCGGGGTGCGCCGGCGCGCGGCGCGGTGCGACCGGCTGCGGTGCGGCGGCCGTCGGCCTGCTGGTCTGGCAGGCCGTGGACTTCCTGTACGCCGACATCGGCGGCCCCACGACCGTGTTGACCTCGGTGGTACTGGGGCTCGCCGCGTGGTGGGCGCTGTCGCCGGCCGCGCTGCGCGACGCGCCGCCGACGCCCGGCGAACGGGCTTCTACGACGCCCGCGTCCGGCCCGCCCCGGGCCGGGCTCCGTCCTCCCTACGGCCGCACCGCTTTCCACACCGCCAACGCGGCGCACCCGTGCGGGCCCCCGTCGGGTCCGCCCTCGCCGCGCCAGGCGAGCACGCCGCGCGGCTGCCCGAACGCCCACGCCGAGGAGGTGCGCCGATGAGCGACCCGCACCACACGCCGGGCCGGGCCAACCCAGCGCCAGCCCCGCAACGGCCCCCGCACCCGCCGGTCCCCCCGTCCGACCCGACCACCTCACCCCCATCTGCCCCGACCAGCCGGCCGGTTGACCCGCCCGCACGAGATGGCACGCCCGGTACGGCTGACCCGACCGCGCGGGGCACTTCCCCCGACGCTGCCAGCCCGAGCACCCCCACCGGCCCGGCCGGAGCGGCGGGGGCCGCTCCGGCCGGCAAGCCCGCTCCGTCGGCCGGGTTCGCTTCATCTGGCGGGTCCGCTCCATCTGGTGGGCCTGCTCCGTTGGCCGGGCCCGTTCCGGCCGGTGGGCCTGCTCCGTTGGCCGGACCCGCTCCATCTGGCGGGCCTGCTCCGTCGGCTGGGCCCGTTCCGTCCGGTGGGCCTGCTCCGTTGGCCGGACCCGCTCCATCTGGCGGGCCTGCTCCGTCGGCTGGGCCCGTTCCGTCCGGTGGGCCTGCTCCGTCGGCTGGGCCCGCTGCGGCCGGCGGATCCACTCCGTCCGGTGGGCCTGCCCCGTTCGTCGGGCCTACTTTGTCCGGTGGGCCCGCTCCGTCGGTCGGACCCGCTCCATCCGGTGGGCCCGCTCCGTCGGCTGGGCCTGCCCTGTCCGGTGCGCCTGCTCCGTCGGCCGGACCCGCTCCATCTGGCGGGCCAGCTCCGTCGGCCAGACCCGCTCCGTCCGGTGGGCCCGCTCCATCTGGTGAGCCTGCTCCGTCGGCCGGGCCTGCCCCGTCCGGTGCGCCCGTTCCATCCGGCGGGTCCGCTCCGTCGGCCGGGCCCGTTCCATCCGGTGGGCCCGCTCCGTCGGTCGGACCCGCTCCATTCGGTGGGCCCGCTCCATCCAGTGCGCCCGCTCCGTCGGCCGGGTCCGCTCCATCCGGTGGGCCTGCTCCGTCGGTCGGACCCGCTCCATCCGGTGGGCCTGCTCCGTCGGCCGGGCCTGCTCCGTCGGCTGGGCCCGCCCCATTCGTCGGGCCCCCTCCGTCGGTCGGACCTGGCGCGCGGCGGCCCGTTGCCCGGCTGACGTGGCTGGGCCCGCACGGAGCGTCACTCGACCCGGTCGACCCGGGCGGCGACGGCCTGTCGCCCCTGCTCGCCTCCGCCCCCTCCCCGGCGGCCTTCCAGGTGACGTCGCCCTACCCGGTCGTGCCCAGCGCCTCCACTCGGCCGGACACCTCGCGCACCCCCGTGGAACCGGACGCCGCGCCGAGCGCCCGTACCCGGCCCGCGCCACCCACCACCCCGTGCCCGCCCCCGGTAACCGACCCGGCACCCCCTCCGGGGCCCGGCCCGCGCCCGTCGTCCGTCACCCCCGGTAAGCCGCTGCCCCCACCGACGCCTCCTCGCGGCCCCGCCACCCCGTCCGCCGCACGGGCCGCCGCCGCGACACCCGAACCGTCCACCTCGGCCATCTCCTCCATCTCGTCCATCTCGTCCACCTCACTGACCTCACCGACCTTGTCGGCCTCGCGCGCTTCCTCGGCCTCGGCCTCCCCGGTCGCGCCCGCCCCCGCCCCCGCACGGTCGAGCGTCCCCGCGGGCCCGGCCCGGTCGCCCCTCCCACCGGTATCCCGAGCCCCGCACGACCCGGCCGTAGCGCCCGCGGCGGCACCCGCGCGGGAGCAGGCGCCGCGTGGAGCCGAGCGGTTCGTGGCGCGGGCGGCGGCGGTGACGGCGATGCTCACCGCGTGCGGCGCGCTGTTCGGGCTCGTCCGCGACCAGACGATCGCCCGCCTCTTCGGCGCCACCGGCGCCACGGACGCCTTCCTCGTCGCCTGGACGGTGCCCGAGGTCGCCGCGACGCTGCTCATCGAGGACGCCATGGCCCTGGTCCTCATCCCCGCGTTCAGCCTCGCGCTGTCCCGGCGTCAGGCCGCGCCCGCCCCCGCCGTGGAGCCCGATCGGCCACAGGGCGCGGTTGACCCGGTGCGCGCGCTGGTCGCCGCCACGGCCCCGCGCCTGTGCGCCGCGCTGGCCGGCGCCGCCCTGCTGCTCGCGCTGGCCGCGCCGTGGATCGTGGACCTCCTCGCGCCCGGGCTCACGCACCCCGCGCTCGCGGTGGACTGCACCCGCCTCACGGCCCTGACCGTCCTCACCTTCGGCGTCGCGGGCTACCTCAGCGCCGCGCTGCGCGCGCACCGCAGCTTCGTGCCGCCCGCGGCGATCTACGTCGCGTACAACCTGGCCATCATCGGCACCGTGCTGGCCGTCGGCGACCGGTGGGGAGTGCGCGCCGCGGCGCTCGGCGTCGCGGCCGGCAGCGTGCTGATGATCCTCGTCCAACTGCCGGCCTTCTCCCGCACGGTGGCCGTCTGGCCCCGCGTCCGCAACCCCCGCCCCCGCCCCCGTCTCCGCCCCTCCCTTCCCCGCCGCCGCGTGCCGCGGCTGCGCGGCGCGGCCGTGCCCCTCGGGCTCGCCGTGCTGGCGCCCGTCGCGCTGTTCACCCTCACCCGGCAGGCGCAGGTCCTGGTGGAGCGCTTCGTCGCCTCCTCGCTGCCGCCCGGTGCCATCTCGCACCTCAACTACGCGCAAAAGATCGCCCAGGTCCCGATGGTGCTGTCGTTGATGATCTGCACCGTGACCTTCCCGCTCGTGGCCCGCGCGATGGCCGACGGCGAGCGGGAGCGCGCCAGGCGCCGCGTGGAGCGCGACCTGTACCTGGCCGGGCTCGTCGTGCTCGTCGGCGCCGCCTACGTCGTCGGCTACGCCCCCACGCTGGTGGAACTCCTCTTCCAACGCGGCGCGTTCGACGCCGACGACACCTCCGTCACCGCCTCCGTTATGCGCGTGTACGCCATCGGCCTGCTCGGCCACAGCCTCACCGGCGCCCTGGTCAGGCCGTTCTTCTCGGTCGCGCGGCCCACCTGGTACCCGGCGCTGGCGATGCTCGGCGGGCTGCTGCTCACGACGGCGGTCGGCGTGGCCACGGCGCGGCACTGGGGCGTGTACGGCATCGCCCTCGCCAACGCCCTGGGGATCACCACGACCGCCGCGCTGTTGCTGCGTGGCCTGAGCCGGCGCATGATCCCGCTCGACGTGCGCCGGATGGGCGCGGGCCTCGGCCGGCTGGTGGCCGCTGCCGCCGTCGCGAGCGCCGTGGGGGCCGTCGCCGCCCACCTGGCGACCGCGTCGCTGGCCGCCGCCGCGTACGGGCTGTGCCTCGTGCCCACGGTATTCGCCGCGGCGGCGCTCGCGCTGCGCGCGCCCGAGGTGGCCGACCTGCTCGTTTCGGCCGGGGGCACGGCGCGCCGGGCCGCCGCCCGCGCGGCCCGCCGCCTCCCGGGCCGCGCCGGCCGGACGCCCGCCCACTCCGACACCCCGCCCGCCGCCCCGCCCGACAGCCACCCCGGCGTCGGCCCCGACGGCGACCACCTGGACGGCCACCGCGACGACCCGCACCGCCAGGCCGCCCCCCGCGCCGCTGGTGCCGACTCCGGCCGCGACCACCGTCCCCCCGACCGACCCGGTCGCGCGCCGCGCACCCGCCCCGTAGGAGACGACGCAGCACCCCGCCCGCCCCGTCGAACGGATCCCCATGACCACTGACCCGCACCGCGCGCCGGGCGCGCGCCGTCCGCGCCGTGCCCACGCCATCCCGTGGCTGCTCATGTACCACTCGGTGGACCACTCCACCGACGACCCGTACCGGATCACCGTCACGCCCGGCCAACTGCGCCGCCAGCTCAGTTGGTTGTGCTCCCGTGGCCTGCGCGGCGTGGGCGTGGCCGAGTTGTTGCGCGCGTACGCCGCCGGTCGTGGCGCCGGCCTGGTGGGCCTGACCTTCGACGACGGCTACGCCGACTTCGTCGAACACGCCCTGCCCGCGCTGCGCGAACACGGCTGTACCGCCACCGTGTTCGCCCTGCCCGGGCGCGTCGGCGAGGACAACGCCTGGGACCCGCTCGGCCCCCGTAAGCCCCTGCTGACCGAGGCCGGGCTGCGCGCGGTGGCCGACGCCGGCATGGAGATCGGCTCGCACGGCCTGCTGCACCTCCGGCTCGCCGGCGCGGGCACGGCCACGCTGCGCCGCGAGACGGCGCACAGCCGCGCGGAACTCCAGCGCGTCACGGGCCAGCGCGTGGCCGGCTTCTGCTACCCGTACGGGGCGGTCGACCAGCGCGCCATCGACGCGGTGCGCACGGCCGGGTACGAGTACGCGTGCGCCATCGACGCCGGCCCACTGACCGGCCCGTACGCCCTGCCCCGCAGCCACGTCGGGCAGGCCGACAACGCCTGGCGGCTGGCGGCCAAGCGGCTGCTGCTCCCGTTGCGCCGCCGGCACCCCTTCCCCGTGGCGGCAGGTCCCCTCCCCGCGGGGCGGCGCGGCGGCGCCGACACGCTCCCCGGGGCGGCGGTGCGATGAGGACGCTGCACGTCATCACCGGTCTCGGCGCCGGCGGTGCCGAGCAACAGTTGCGGCTGCTGCTGCGCCACCTGCCCGTGCACAGCGACGTGATCGCCCTCACCCACGCGGACGCGGTGGCGCGCGGGCTGCGCGCCGACGGCGTGCGCGTCCTGGACCTCGGCATGCGCGGCAACCGCGACCTGGCCGCACTGCCTCGGCTGACCCGCGCCATCCGCGCGGGCCGCTACGACCTCGTCCACACCCACCTCTACCGCGCCTGCGTCTACGGCCGGATCGCCGCCCGGCTCGCGGGCGTACGGACCGTGCTGGCCACCGAACACTCCCTCGGCCACACCCACATCGAGGGCCGCCCGCTGACCGCCGGCACCCGCGCCCTCTACCTGGCCACCGAGCGCCTGGGCAGCGCCACCGTCGCGGTCTCCGGCACCATCGCGGACCGGCTCCGGGACTGGGGCGTACCCAGCGAGCGGGTACACATCGTCCCCAACGGCATCGACGCGGCACGTTTTCGCCACGACCCCGCCGCCCGGGCCGCGGCGCGCGCCCGGCTCGGCATCCCGCACGACGCCTACGTGGCCGGGGGAGTGGGGCGCCTGGTGCCGGGCAAGCGGTTCGACACGGCGGTACGCGCGGTCGCCGCGCTGCCGGGCGTCCACCTGCTGCTCGTCGGCGACGGCCCGGAACGCGCCGCCCTGGCCCGCCTGGCCCGCGTGACGGGCGCGGCCGACCGGGTCCACCTGGTCGGCGAACGCGACGGCACCGTCGCCCCGTCCGCCCCCGCGCACGGGGCCCCGCACGGGGACGCCCACGGGGCCACGGCGGGTGACCCGGAGGGCGGCCGGGCGGCGGAGATCCCGGCGCTGCTGGCCGCGATGGACGTGTGCGTCTCACCCTCCACGGAGGAGGCGTTCGGCCTCGCGGTCCTTGAGGCGCTGGCCGCCGGGTTGCCCGTCATCCACGTCACCTGCCCGGCCATCGACGAACTCCCGCTCGCCGACGCGCCCGGCGCCCAGCGCGTCGGCCCCAGTACCCCCGAACTCACCGCGGCCCTACGGGCGCACGCCGCCAGGGGAGCGCACCGCCTGCCCGTCCCACCCGCCGTGCGCCGCTACGCCATCGAGCGCACCGCCGACCAACTCCTGTCCCTCTACGCCCGCCTGCACGCCGGCGCGACCGCCCCCCACGCGCCGCCCGCCGCCCCGGCCCACCCTCCGTACCCGACTCCGGCCCCGGCGCGCGGCCCGCGGCAGCAACCGCGGCCCGCACGCGACGCCACCCCGGACGGACCCCCACGCACGACGGACCACCACGACCTCAAGGACGCCACGAGGTGAGCAGCCCCATGCCCAAGACCCCCACCGCCCCGGCCAAGCGGACGGCGGCTCGCGTAGGCACCCCCGGCGGCCCGCCCCGCGACACCGCCACCGAGGACACGCCCCGCGCCCCAGTCGGCCCGACCGACCACCCGCCGGCAGACGACGCGACGGCCCCGCCCCCGGGTCCGGAGGCCGCGCCCACCCCGAGCGCCCCGCCCACGCGCGCCAACGCCTCCGCCCCGTCGCCCGCGAACCCGCTCGCCAAGGAGACCGCCAAGGAAGCCGCCAAGCCGACCGCCAGGCCACGGCCGAAGGCCGCCCCCGCCTTGGCCGCGAACAAGGCCACCCCCGCCGCCCCGCGCTCCAAGCGCAGCACCGGCGCGGCGGCCAAGGGGCGGCAGCCCGCCCACGCGCACGGCGGTTCCGAAACCCGAGGCGACACCGCCCCGCGCCCGGCAGCCCCCAGCACCGACGCCGCGCACACGCACGCTCCCGACGCCCCGGGTACCACCACTCCCGAAGACGCCCCGGACGCCAGCGGCCCCACCGGCGAGGCCCCGGCCGTCGCATCCCCGAAGGCGCCGGCCACCAACGAGGTCACGGACGGCCCGGCCCGGGCGCCGGACGCCGACCGCCAAGCGACGCGGCAGGTCCCGGGCGCGGCTGCCGCCGACGACGCGGCCCCGGCCGCGCCGTCCGCCGGGCCGCCGAGTGCCGATCGCCCACCCGGCGGTCGCCGGCCCGCCGTGGCGCGGTGGCGGGCGGTGCGGTCGCGGCTGCCGGGGTGGTGGCCGGTGGCGCTCGGCGCCGCGTTGGGCCTCGCCGGCGGGGGCACGTACGGAGCGCTCGCCACGCCCGAGTACACCGCCACCAGCTACGTCGTCGCCGTCGCCAAGGACGGCACGGACCCGGCGACCGCGCTGGGCTTCGCCCAGGCGTACGGCCGCATCACCACCGGCGGCGCCGTGTTGGGCGCGGCCCAGCGCACCACCGGGACCCCCGTGGACGACCTCCGGGCCAGCGTGCGCACCGCCACCTCGCCCGACGCCCCGATGATCGAGGTCACGGGGGCCGACGCCCGCGCCGGACGCGCCGCGGCCACCGCCAACGCCGTGGCCCGCGCCCTGGCCGAGCACGCCAACCGGTCCGCGCGCAGCACGGGGGTACGGCTCACCGTCTTCGCCCAGGCCGTGCCGCCCACCGCGCCCACCTCGCCCTCGCTCCCCATCTCCCTCGCCGTCGGCGGATGTGCCGGCGGCCTGCTCGGCGCCCTTGCCCTGCTCGTACGCCCACGCCCCGCCCCCGAGCCCCACCAGGCCAGCACCCCCGACCCGCTCCCCACACCGGGATCGGAGCCGCGATGACCACCCACCACCCGCTCCACCAGCCGCCACCCTCCGCCACCCAGCCACCCGCACCCCCGGCACCGGCCACGGCGGAAACCACCTCACCCGACGCGGCCACCGCACCCCTCACCTCCACAGCTCCCACCACACCCACGCCCCCCGTGTCGCCCGGGCGACTCGTCGTCACCGTCTGCCGCGACGCGGAGCGGTTCGGGGCGTTGGCCGACGCGTGGGACGGCCTGTACCGGCGGTGCGCCGCCGCCACCCCGTTCCAGAGCCACGCCTGGCTCCACTCCTGGTGGCTCTCGTACGGCCGACGCGGCCGGCTGCGCCTGGTGCTGGTCCACCGCGAGCCGCCGGAGCCGTCACAGTCATCGGAGCCGCCGGAGTCGTCCGAGCCGCTCGAGTCGGTCCGCGCGTCCGGCGCACCCGTCACCGCGTCGGCCGGTACGCCCGGTGGTACGTCCGCCGCGCCGGCCCGGGAACTCGTGGCCGCGGCGCCGCTGATGCTCCGCTACCGCCCGCTGCCCACGCTGCTCCCGCTCGGCCTCGACATCTCCGACTTCTGCGACGTCCTCCTCGACGACCGCTGCCCGCAGGCCGCCGACGCGCTCGCCGCCGGGCTGCGCCACCTGGCCCGCGCCGCGCTGGTCGAGCTTCGCGAGGTGCGCCCCGGGGCGGCTGCGGAGCGCGTGGTCGAGCGCTGGCGCGGCCCCGTGCGCCGGCGCGCCGACTCCGTGTGCCTGGAGCTGCCCGGCGTGCCCATGGACGACCTGCTGCGCAGGCTCTCCGGCGCGAGCGCGCGCAACGCGCGCCGCAAGCTGCGCCGGATCGACGAACTCGGCATCACCCACCGCGCCGTGGCCGAACACGAGGTGCCCGGCGCCGTGGCCACCATGCTCGCCCTGCACGGCCAGCAGTGGCGGGGCCGCGGCGTCACCCCCGAGCACCTGCGGCCCCGCTTCGCGGAACACCTGGCCCGCGCCACCCGCCAGTTGGTGCGCACCGGCGACGCCGCCCTGACCGAGTACCGGCTCGGCGACCTGGTGCTGGTCAGCGAGGTCACGCTGTTCTCCCGCCACCTGGCGGGCGGTTACCTCTACGGTGCGCATCCCGAGGCCCGCGCCAAGGTGGACATCGCCACCATGCTGCTGCGCCAGGACGCCGCCCGCGCCACCGCCACCGGCCGCCGCGTGCTGAGCCTGCTGCGCGGCGACGAGCCGTACAAGCGGCACTGGCGGCCGGAGACCGTCGTCAACCAGCGCCTGCTGCTGGCCCGCCGCCACCTCGCCCCGGCGCTGTGGCTGCGCGCCGGCCACCTCGCGGCGCGCGCCGCGCTCGCGGACCTCGCCCGCACTAGGCTGCCGATCCTGCTCGCCTGGCGGACGCGCCTGCGCGGCCGGCGCGCCGGCGGCCCGCCGCGCTGACCCGCGCCCGCCCCGACGGCTCGCCCTACCGCCCGCCCGAGTCCGGGTCCGGGGCCGGGGCTGGGTCGGCCGTGCCCGGGGCCGCCGCCGCGGCGGCCAGCTCCCTCCGGAACGCCTCGGTCGACCTCGGGCTCCGGCCGCACTCCCAGACCCCGTGCGGGCAGTAGTCCGTGATGGTCTGGTAGACGGGCGGATGCGCCGCCATCCACTCCAGCATCCCCCGCACGAACGCCGGGTTGTCACCGTTGCGGAAGAGCCCCCACTCCGGGTACGAGATCGGCTTCCCGTGCGCCGCGGCGAACTCGACCTGATGGCGCAGCCCGTACGGCTGGTTCACGTAGTCCGCGAAGTCCTCGCCCGGGGGCTGGTCGTAGGAGTCCATGCCGAGGATGTCCACCACGTCGTCGCCCGGATAGCAGGCGGTCCACCCGATGGCGTCCTCCCCGCGGCTGGGCGCGAAGTCGAAGCGCAGCCGCTGCCCCGGTACCGCCCGCATCGCGGTGACGACGCGCCGCCAGTACGCCCGCCACGCCGGTGGGTCGGGCGCGCACCGGCCGGTGTACGTCACGCCGTTCATCTCCCAGCCGAGCACGATGACCGTGTCGGGCGCCCCCAGCCGCACCAGGCGCCGCGCCAGCGTGCGGAAGTGCCGGTCGAACGCGCCGTCGGCGCCCCGCCGCAACAGCGCCCGCACCTCGTGGTCGGGCACGCCCGCCTCGTTGCGCTCCAGCATCGGCACGTTGAGTACGAGGAGGCGCGCGGGATCGGCCCGCCGCCACTCGGTCCAGGGGCGCAGGAACTCCGGCCGCCCCTCGATGTTGGACCACAGGTCGCCGGGGAGGTACGTGTGTCCGACGCGCAGTGTCGGCCCGCCCAGCCACTGCTGGAATTCAGTCATCCGCCGTAGCGCCTCGGGCCCGGAGCCGAGGAAGGCGCCCATGGGAGCCGCGGCGCCCGAGGCACCGGGGGGCGCCGTGGTGGCGGCCGGCTTCGAGGGGGTGGCGGGCGCCGGCGCGGGCGGCTCGCTCGCCGCCTGCCGGTGCGCGGCGGTGGCGGGGGAGGGGGGCGAACTCGCCGCGTCGCCCCCGCCGTTGCTCCCCGTGGCCAGGCCGGCGAGCAGTACGGCGGCGCCGACGGCGATGGCCCCGATGGCGCTCGCCGTCCTCCGACGTCGGATGACCATGACGCTCCCTCCGCGCCCCGCGACCCGGGGACGCCCAACCGCCCTGCGATGAGGCTCAGGTATTCCACGCCCACGCGGGCCCCGAAACCTCGCCCGCGCCCCACCACCACGCCGCGCCGGCCCCGCCGGCGCGCACCCGGGTCGCCCGCGCCTGGCACCCGCACGCGGGGCGCCCGCGCCCGGCCTCCGCTCACACCCCGCGCCCGCACGCCACCCGCCGGGCGCGGGCAGCCGTCGCCGTGCGCCGCTCGGCTACGGCCTCCGGGCCGCCGGCGCGCCCCAGGTCGGGAGCCAGACATGGGCGTCGGGCGCATGCGTTCGCCGGGAGTGGAGGTAGCCGCGCAACTCGCCGAGCCCGGGGTGCGGGTTGTCGGCGCGCCAGATCAGGGACAGCGGGTAGAGCGGCGCCGGGTCGCGTATCGGAATCCGCCGCAGGTCGTAGCTGTCCGGCCACAGGTACCGCGAGCCCTCGCCGACCAGGGTCGACAGGTCCGCCGAGTCGGCGATCTCCGCGAGCAGCGTCTCGTTCCCGAAGACCGGCCCCACCACGTCGATCGTGATACCGAAGGCGGCGGACAGCTCGTCGTAGTAGGCGGCCACCTCGCCACGGGCGTCGAGGCCCGGCATCCAGACGCGCCGCCCGACGAGTTGGCCGGGCGTCAGGGCCCGGGCGCCGGCCAGCGGGTGCCGCGGCCCGACGAGCAACTGGTGCGGCTCGTGGATCAGTTGGGCCGCCCTGATGCCCTCTGGCAGGTGCTGCCGGGGCGGGACCGCGTGGAACGTGGCGTCGACCGTTCCCGCTTCGACGGCGGCGATCGCGCCGTCCACGTCGGCGTCCAGGGTCACCACGTCCAGGGCGATCGCCGGCCGCGTGCGGTAGAAGTCCTGGACCAGCCCGGCGGTCACGATCCGCCGGTTGACCACGTCGACCCGCAGCGCCCGCCGGCCCGGCCGCACGGACGCGTCGGCTCGCTCCGCCACCCGGAGCAGTTCCCGGGCGTGCGGCAGGAACGCCTGGCCGTCGACGGTGAGCCGGGCCCCGCGCGCGGTGCGGGTGAACAGGCGCACGCCGAGCCCCTTCTCCAGCGTGGCGACGCGCTTGGATACGGCCTGCTGGGTCACCGACAGCTCGGCGGCGGCTTCCTGGAACTGGCCGGCCGCCGCGACGGCGACGAAGGTACGTACGGCTTCGAGGTCCACGCCGGCCCACCCTAATGAACAACGAACGGTTGTGAGTCGCCCCCAGGGCAGTTGTTTGACCTGCGGTGGAGCGTCTCGCTTAGCTCTCTCGCGGCAACGTCGGTTTGTTGGGTCGAGACCTCAAGGGGCGCGCGGACCATGGTGGGCGCGAGACGGCTGGGCCGACGCTTCGGCTGGCTGTGGGCGGCGTACGCGATGAGCGCCTACGGGTCGGGGCTGGGCTTCGGGGCCCTCCCGCTGATCGCCGTGCTGGTGTTGGAGGCCAGCCCCGCCGAGGTGTCCGCGCTGTCCGCGGTCGGGCCAGCGGTGGGCGCCCTGCTCGCGGTGCCGCTCGCACCGTGGGTGGAGTTCCGGCGCAAGCGCCCCGTCATGATCGCGATGGACCTGGTCCGGTGCGCGGCCTTGGCCACGATCCCGGTCGGCTACGCCGTCGGCTGGCTGAGCCTGGCCCAACTCCTGGTGGTCTCGGCCGTGGTCGCCGCCACCAGGATCGCCTTCAACGCGGCCAGCGGCGCCTACCTCAAGACCCTGCTCCGGCCGGCCGACCTGCTCGTGGCCAACGCCCGGTTCGAGTCCACGAACTGGAGCTCCATCGCGGTCGGGCCACCGCTGGGCGGGGCCGCGATCGGCCTGTTCGGCCCGGTCGCCACCGTGGTCGCCGACGCGGTCAGCTACCTCCTGTCCGCGCTGTGCGTCACCGCGACGGGCGGCCGGGAACAGCCGCCGCGCCCCGCCACCCCGGGCCCACCGCGCGCGGGCACCGTCCTGGACGGCTGGCACCACATCGCGGCCGAGCCCGTCCTGCGGGCGCTCTACCTCAACAACCTCCTCGTCGCCGGCCTCGTCATGGCCACCGAACCGCTGCTGGCCGTGCTCCTCCTGCGCGGCCTCGGGTTCGCCCCCTGGCAGTACGCCCTCGCCTTCGCCGCCCCCTGCCTCGGCGGCCTCGTCGGCTCCCGGCTGGCCCACCGGGTCGTGACCCGCCACGGCCAGCACGCCGTCTTCCGGACCGTCGGCACCCTGCGCGTCGTCTGGCTGATCGGCCTGGCCTTCGTCGGCCCCGGCGTCGCCGGCCTGGTCACCGTGATCGCCATCGAGCTGGCGATCATCGTCAACATGAGCCTGTACACCCCGGTCCTCGCCACCTACCGGCTCGCACACACCCCCGGGCACCTCGTCGCCCGCACCCTGTCGGCCTGGTCCATCGGCCAGCAGGCGGCCATCGCCCTGTGCACCGCCCTCGGCGGCCTGCTCGCGAGCCACACCGACCCGCGCACCGCCCTCACCGTCGCGGGCCTGCTCGCCCTGGCCACCCCCCTCCTGCTGCCCCGCGCCCCCCACCCGCCACGCCCCGAGCCGACACCGACCCGCACCGACGCCTGACCACCGGCCCCCGCACGCCGGCCCCCGCACACCGGCCTGCCCCGGCCCACCGGCCCCCGGCACACCCACGCCCCGCACACCCGTGCCCCGCGCCGGCGGCCCGGGCCCCGGGCCGCCCCCGTACGCCTACCGCTCGCGCAGCGCCAGGTGCCGCAGATAGGCGGCGCGGTCCAGCGGATCGCCGTCCGTACGCGCGCGGCGCGGCACCGCCCCGGACACCGCCCGGTCGCCCGACGGGCGCGACCACCAGACCCCCTCGCCACCCGTCAGCCCCGGCAGCCGCCGCTGGACCGCGTCCACCGCCCGCGCGGGCAACGCCCCGCGCACGCGCCACGCCCCGGCCCCGCCCGTGGTGTCGGGTCCCGACTCCACGACCTCGGCCCCCCGCGCCGCGAGCAGCGCCAACGCCGCCGGCAGGTCCGCCCGCGGAAGCTCCAACTCGAAGGCGTGGTACGGCTCGTAGACCCGGCAGCCCGCCTCGGCGACGGCCCGCATCAGCACCAGCGGCGTCAGCTTGCGGAAGTCGGCGGCCGTGCTCATCACGCTGTTGAAGCCGCACCGGTACAACGTGACCACGCAGTCGGTCACCGGCCACCCGTGCACCCCCTGCTCCAGGGTGTCCCGCACGGCCGACTCCACCGCGCGGTGGAAGGCCAGCGGCAGCGAGCCCAGCTCGACCCCGAGGCGGTAGCTCACGCCCGACCCCGGCTCCCCGGGCTCCACGCGCAGCCCCACGGACGCCCAGAACAGCGTCTCCTCGCGGTCGCCCATCCCCTCGTACGCCTCCGCCCGGCCGACCGGCCGCTCCAGGTAGCGCACCCGGCTCGGCTCGAACTCCGCCTCGACGCCGAAGTCGCGGCTGAGCGTCGCCGCGATGACCTCCTTCTGCACCTCCCCGTAGAGCAGTACCGCCGTGCCCCGACCCGGCACCGTGCGCGCGCCGATCAGCGGGTCCTGGTCGGCGAGCGCCGTCAGCGCGGCGTGCAGCCGAGGACCCTGCCCCGGCTCGCGCGGCACGGCCACCGCCTCCAGGGTCGGCGGCGGAAACCGGAAGGCGGCCACCGGCGGCGTGCCCGCGCCCGTCGCGGCGGGGTGCCCGAGCTGGTCGCCCACCCGCGCCTCGGCCAGCCCCCACACCCGCGCGATGTCACCGCCGTCCATGGCGCACGACCCGTCGCCCCGGCCCCGCCCGGCCACCCCGGGCCGCGTGGGCGCCGCCCTGACGACCTCCAACGCGGTGACGCGGCCCGGCCGTTCCACGGCCCCACCGCCCGGCCCGGCGCGGTGCAGGCTCACCCGCTGACCACGCCGCAGGGACCCGGCGCGCATCCGTACGTAACACACCTTCGCGCCGCCCGCGCCGCGCTCGATGGCGAAGACCGTGCCCCGCACCGCCTCCCCGGCCCGCGGCCCGGGCGCCGTCGGCAACAGCCCCACGATGCCCTCGACCAGCGCGGCCACGCCCTGCCCGGTCAGCGCCGAGCCGAAGTAGAGCGGGTGCGCCAGACCGGCGGCCGTCTGCGCGACCAGCGCCGCGCGCACCTCGTCGGGCGACGGCGGCTCCCCGCCGTCCACGAGCCGCGCCAACAGCCCCTCGTCGTGCTCGGCCAGCACCTCGGCCAGCTCCGCCGCGACGGCGGCCGACTCCAGCGCACGCGGCTCGGCACGGGCCCGCCGGCTCCCCGCGTCCCGCACCTCGCTCAACGCCACGACCCGCGGCGACAGCTTGCGACGGATGTCCGCGAGCAACTGGCCCTCGCGCGCGCCGGTACGGTCGATCTTGTTGACGAACACCAGGGTGGGCAGGCGGAGCGCGCGCAGCGTCCGCATCAGGACGCGGGTCTGCGGCTGCACCCCCTCCACCGCGGAGAGCACGAGCACCGCCCCGTCGAGCACCGCGAGCGCCCGCTCCACCTCGGCGATGAAGTCCGGGTGCCCCGGAGTGTCGATCACGTTCACCTGGTGGTCGCCCACCAGGAAGGGCGCGACGGCCGCCCGTACGGTGATGCCGCGCTGGCGCTCGATGGCGCCGGTGTCGGTCTGGGTGTCCCCGGCGTCCACGCTGCCGAGCCGATCGATGCTGCCGGCGTCGAACAGCAGCCGCTCGGTCAGACTGGTCTTGCCCGCGTCAACGTGGGCCAGGATGCCGATGTTCAGGGTGGTCATGGGTGGCGAAGTCCTCGGAAACACTCGTCAGATAGGGGACCTGGGAGATTCCGAGAACTCGCCGCATCTTCGCTCCTTGGAAGTGCCGCGCCCGCCGGACGGGGACGCCGGCGCATTCTGACACCGCCCCACCCCACCAGGCACCCGATTTACGCCCCGGCTCCACCCCCGGCAACGCGAAAGGGGCCCCGCGCACGGGGCCCCGCTCACTTCCCACTCCTGCTCCGCCTGGCCGCGCCGACCGCCGCTACCGGTTCGACCGGGCCTCCAGCAGCCCGTCCGGGCAGGCCGTCCCACGCGGGAACTTGTAGCGCCCGCCGATGTGGTACGTGCCGGGCGCCGGTGCGTGCAGCACCGTCCACTCGTCCTCCGGCTCACCCTCCGGCGTCTCCTGGACCTCCTTGGTCAGGCAGCCCTCGACGTTCACCGGAGGCGAGCCGTCCGCGCCGGCGCGCGGCGGCTCCACGTTCTTGCCCTCGCCGTCTATCAGGCCGAGCCAGGGCGAGTACGGGACGCGCAGCAGGACCGGGCCCGGCTTGGACACCTCGACGGTCAGCTCCTCGGCCGCCGCCCGCCGCACGGTGGCCGCGCCGTCGGCCAGCGGCGTGGGGTCCTTGACCCGGTACAGCTTCCAGTTCGCGTCGGACCACACCTCGTCCAGGTACGGCTGGCCGGCGGCCACGAGTTCGGCCTCTGCCTCGCCCGCCCCGTCGAGCCGGTCCTTGGTCGGCAGCACGACGAAGTGCACCGCCCACCGCCCGAGCCAGGCGCGGTAGCTGTCCGGGGTGAGCCGCCCCTCCTCGTAGAAGATCGGGTTGCGCCCCTTGTCCGCCTGCCGGTTCCAGCCGCGGGCCAGGTTGTAGTGCGGGGCGATGGTGGAGGACTCGACGTGGCTGCGGGCGGGGATCACCTCGACCCGACCGCGCTCCGCGCCCGCCCGGTCCAACTGGTCGAGCAGCGGCTCCAACTCGCGCGACCAGGACTGCGACGGCGTGGTCTTGATGACGTCGGCGGTCGACTGGGAAGCCTGCCCGATGGTGACCACCGCGATGGCCACCGTCAGCGCCGCCCACTTGCGGCTCAGCGCCCGCGACAGGCTCAGCCGCGGCATCGCGAACGGCGGCACCATCGCGAGCAGCACCACACCGCCGAAGATCATGCCGAACCGGGTGATGTTGGACCCGATCTGCGAGGGGATCGCCCAGACCAACACCACCGCGAGCCCGTACAGCAGCGCGGCCACCCGCACCGTGCGCCACTTCTTCGGCGCGAAGAAGTACGCCGCAGCGGCGCTGAGGAACGGCACGAACGTCGAGGAGAAGTTCATCGGCATCGTCCCCGAGAACGGGAACAACCAGGCCGACAGCGCCACCACCACCGACGGCGTCACGCCGAGCGCGTAGGCGGCCAGCCGCCGCTTGGTCAGCCACAGCGCGGCGGCCACGATGCCCACGTACAGCCCGGCCACCGGGCTGGCCATGGTCGCGAGCGCGGACAGCAGCGCCGCCGCCCCGCCCCGCGTCAGCCGGTGCGACCAGCGCGCGCCGCGCCACCGGCGCGGCCAGGCGAAGACCACCGCGACCGCGGCGAGACCGAACATCAGGCCAAGCCCGAACGTCACCCGCCCCGAGGCCGCGTTGAAGGTCAGCGCCACCGCCCCGTACAGCGCGGGCAGCATCGGCCGCCGCACGGCACGGCTGCGCACCAGCAGCAGCGCGATGAGCCCGGCGGAGAGCGTGCCGGCGATCACCATCGTGGTCCGCACGCCGATCCCCGCCATCAGGTAGGGCGAGATGACGCTGTACGAGACCGGGTGCATGCCGCCGAACCAGGCGAAGTTGTACGCGTACCCCGGGTGCTCCGTCGCGAACGTCGCCCACGCGTCCTGCGCGGCGAGGTCGCCACCGCTGTTGGCGATCAACAGCACCCACAGCAGGTGCAGCACCGCGGCCAGTGCCAGTGAGGCGCCCACCGGGTGCGACATGAGGCGCATCACACCGGCTCCCACCCGCGCGCCCAGCCCGTGGGTACGCGCGGCGGTGTCGCGCTGACTGATCGGCTGATTACCCGTCGTGGTCATATCGGCGGCGGCATCGCCGTCGCTGGCGTCGGCCCGGGCCGGGCCGTCGGTGGTCACTGCGGTTCTCTCCCCAGTCTTCCCCGAGGTCTTCCCTTGTCATCGACCCGGTCCCCCCGGGACCCGCCGCACCGATTCCGGCTTCAAGGCGGCCTTCGACGCTAGCACAGCGCCGCCCGGCGACAACTCGCCGGACGAGCGCCCCGGTTACCCCCGGCAGGCCCACCGGCCCACCGCCGGGCACCGCCCCGCACCGGCCCACCTGGCACGACGGCGACCCCGAAGGACGGTCCCGTCGCCAGGGGCCGACCCCGGGCGTAGGAGATCTCCGCACCGCCGTGGCCGGGGCTCCGGGCGACCAGGCCCGGCCGCCCGCTCCGCCCGGCCGCTGGTCACACGGCGGGGCACACTGGTGCCCGAAAAGCAGAAAAACCCCAGTTCAACTGGGGTTCTCGCGAGTGTCCGAGGGGGGACTTGAACCCCCACGCCCGATAAAGGGCACTAGCACCTCAAGCTAGCGCGTCTGCCATTCCGCCACCCGGACCAGGTGTCTGTCGGCTGGGCGGTGCCCGTTCCGACGTGGAAAACCATAGCAAACATCCAGGCGTGCTCGATCACACGGCCGGTCGCCCCCGGAGGGGTGTGACGAGGACGTGTCAGCGGCATTACCGCCTTGGGCTGGGCGGGCCGGCGCGGGAGTATGGACGGTGGACCACGCCACGGGTGGCTCCCGCCCGGGGGCGGGCAGCGCGCGGCGTCACGAACGACGAGGAGGCAGCGTGAGCGAGTCGAACCCGGCAGGGACCGGTTCCACCACCGTCACCGGTGAGAATGAGGTCGTCGACCTGTGCCGGGACCTGATCCGCATCGATACCAGCAACTACGGCGACCACTCCGGACCCGGTGAGCGCGCCGCCGCCGAGTACGTCGCGGAGAAGCTCGCCGAGGTCGGCCTGGAGCCACAGATCTTCGAGTCGCACCCGGGGCGGGCCTCCACCGTCGCGCGCATCGAGGGCGAGGACCCCTCGCGCCCCGCACTGCTGATCCACGGGCACACCGACGTCGTCCCGGCCAACGCCGCCGACTGGACGCACGACCCCTTCTCCGGGGAGATCGCCGACGGCTGCGTCTGGGGCCGCGGCGCCGTGGACATGAAGGACATGGACGCGATGACCCTCGCGGTCGTGCGCGACCGGCTGCGCACCGGGCGCAAGCCCCCGCGCGACATCGTTCTCGCCTTCCTCGCGGACGAGGAGGCGGGCGGCACGTACGGGGCGCGCTACCTGGTGGACAAGCACCCCGGCCTCTTCGAGGGCGTCAACGAGGCGATCAGCGAGGTCGGCGGCTTCTCGCTGACCGTCAACGAGAACCTGCGGCTCTACCTGGTGGAGACGGCCCAGAAGGGCATGCACTGGATGAAGCTCACCGTGGACGGCACGGCGGGCCACGGGTCGATGATCCACAAGGACAACGCGATCACCGAACTGAGCGAGGCGGTGGCCCGGCTGGGCCGGCACGAGTTCCCGGTACGGGTCACCAAGACCGTCCGCTCCTTCCTGGACGAGCTCTCCGATGCCCTGGGCGTACCGCTCGACCCCGAGGACATGGACGCCACGCTGGAGAAGCTCGGCAGCCTCGCGAAGATCATCGGGGCGACGCTGCGGAACACCGCCAACCCGACCATGCTCGGCTCCGGTTACAAGGTCAACGTGATCCCCGGGCAGGCCACCGCCCACGTGGACGGCCGCTTCCTGCCGGGGTTCGAGGAGGAGTTCCTCGCCGACCTCGACCGCATCCTGGGGCCGCGGGTCAAGCGCGAGGACGTGCACGCGGACAAGGCCCTGGAGACCACCTTCGACGGGGCACTGGTCGAGGCCATGCAGACGGCGCTGCGCGCCGAGGACCCCATCGCGCGGGCCGTGCCCTACTGCCTGTCGGCCGGCACGGACGCCAAGTCCTTCGACGACCTGGGCATCCGTGGCTTCGGCTTCGCGCCGCTCAAGCTCCCGCCGGAGCTGGACTTCGCCGGCATGTTCCACGGCGTGGACGAGCGGGTTCCGGTGGACGGGCTCAAGTTCGGCGTCCGGGTGCTCGACCGGTTCATCGACGCCTGCTGAGCGCGGGTCGCCGCCCACGGCGTGGGCGGCGACCGCTGACGGGACGGCACCGGTGGGTCCGGCATCGGTGCGTTCCGCAAGTGACGCTCGGGGCGTTAACTGAGAAGAGTGAACGCCCTGTTTGACGCGTTGCTCGATTACCTCCTCTTCGTTACAGGGTGTGCGGTCCGCGGCTGGGGCCGCATTGCCAACAAGGAGGAAGAATGATCAAGAAGGTCGTCGCCGCTGCGGCTGCCACTGGTGGCCTGCTGCTCGCTGGCGCGGGCGTTGCCGCCGCCGACTCGGGCGCCCAGGGTGCCGCTGTCGGCTCTCCCGGCGTGGTGTCGGGCAACAACGTCCAGGTGCCTGTCCACGTGCCGGTGAACGTGTGCGGTAACACGGTCTCCGTGATCGGGCTGCTGAACCCCGCCGTGGGCAACACCTGCATCAACAAGTGACGTGATGACTCACTCCCGTAGGGGGTGAGACCCGGGCGGCCCCGGAGTGCGCGCCATGCACTCCGGGGCCGCTGGGCATTGGCGCGGGCGCGGTCACGCACTCGCGTATTCCGGACGGCAAGAATCAGGGGAACCAAACCTATGCGACAGGTCGCGAAGAAGGGCCTGATCACCATGGCCGCAGCCGGCGGCGTGCTCGCCGTGGCAGGCGGCTACGCACACGCGGACTCGGCCGCACACGGCTCCAGTTCGAACTCACCGGGCGTCCTGTCGGGCAACAACGTGCAGGTACCTGTGCACGTCCCGATCAACGCGTGCGGCAACACCGTCGACGTCGTCGGTGCGCTCAACCCGGCCGTCGGCAACAGGTGCGCCAACGTGGACGGCCACGCCGCCAAGAGCAACGCGGGCCGGGCGGGCGACGCCGGCAAGGCCACCGGAGCCCGGCAGCCCAAGCCCGCGGGGAAGGGCGCCTCGGGTGAGCGCCGCGAGATCACCCGCTCCGGCGGGGGAGCCCAGGCGGTCGGCGGGGCGCACGGCTCGCCCGGCATCGGCTCGGGCAACAACGCCCAGGTGCCGGTGCACGTGCCGGCGAACGTGTGCGGCAACACCGTCAACGTCGTCGGACTGTTGAACCCGGCTGTCCGCAACAAGTGCGGCAACGTGACCGGCCCCGCCTCCCACGAGGAGGCGCACCAGCCGCCCACGCGCGAGCGCGAGCGTGAGCGCGAGGAGGTGACGTCGCCGAAGCCGCAGCCGAAGCCCGAGCCGCGGCCCGAGCCCGGGGACAAGCCGGGGCCCACGGAGAAGCCGCGCGCCGAGCAACCGCCGGCACCGCGGGTCGAGACGCCGTCGGGGACCGAGACGCACATGGAGCGTGGCGAGGAACTGCCCGCGTCCCGCTCCGAGCGCTCCGCCGGACCCGTCGAGCGGGTGGTCGCCGAGACCGCCGAGCAACTCGCCGAGACGGGCGCCGGGACCCTGGCCATCGCCCTGCCCGCCAGCGCCGGCCTGCTGCTCGCCGGCACGGTGCTCTACCGCAGGGCCCGCACCACCCGCACCGCCTAGCGGCCGAGGCGCCCGGCGTCCGGTGCTGGTCGACCGAGCACGCCGGCGCCCCGGGCGGGCGTCGCCCGCCGGCAGGCACGGCTCGTGAGCGGCGCGGGCCCCGTCCGTACGGGGCCCGCGCCGCTCTACCAGGTAGCGCGGAGTTGCCGGATGATCCGGCGGCGCAGCCGCACCCTGCGGCTGCCGTCGGGGTTGAGCCGTAGGCGGTCCAACTCCCAGTGTCCGTACTCGGCATGGTCGGTCAGCAAGCGGGTCGCGGCCTTGCGGGAAACCCCCCGAGGCACATACACATCGCAGAATTCGTATTCCGGCATCGCATCTATTGTGCGGGAACTGGCCTGGTACGGATAGCGTCTGCCCTATGTCTGATGCTGCGCAGCCATCCGCTGCCGAGGTACGCGCCGCCGCCGAAGCGGTCAAAGCCGCACTGGACCGGCACCTCGATGCCGTCGAGCGGCGGGTCGGCGGGGACGACCCGGCCGTCTACGCCGCGTTCAACGAACTGGCCGCGGCTGCCGAGACCTATGACGAACTCCTCTACGACGCGTACGACGAAGTCACGCCCTTCGAGATCCCCGGCGACGACTCCCTGCCGGCGTACGACGGGCCGGAGGAACCGAGCGCCCTCAGCGTGCTGATCCGCCGGGACTACGCGGTGGCGGAGCCGCAGCGGCTGCTCTCGCAGGCCCAGCGGATCGCCGACCTGGACCCGGACGGGGCGTCCGGCAACGGCCTGCCCGGCAAGGGCGCGGCGGCGGCCGTCGGCAGCAGCGTGCACGCCGCGCTCGGCGTTCTCTTCGGCGAGTACGAACCCGATGAAATCGCCTCCCGGCACAAGGAGTTCGGCCTTGAGGAGGGCGATTCCACGCTCTGGGTGGCCGCCGCGGACGAGCCCGCCGACCCGGGGGAGTGGCTGGCGGCGCCGTTCGACCACGCGGACCCGCAGCGGATCGTGTGCCGCTTCGACGTGAGCGCGGTCTTCGACGAGGAGCCCGACGACGCCGACGACGACCTGGAGCTCATCGACCCCGAGCCCTGACCCGCCCCGCACGAGCCGGCCCCGCACGAGCCGCCCCGCACGAGCCAGCCCAGCCGCACCGGGCCCCCGGCGAATCGGGGGCCCGGCCGGGCGGCCGGGACGGGCCTTCGCGGCGGCTCGCCGGGGCGGCCCCAGGCGCTGCGCGCCGCCCGGCGGTGCGTCGCGCGGGTCAGGCCGTCGCGTTCTGGGCCCGCAGCAGGGCTCGCAGGCGCGTCGTACGCTCGGCGGCCGGGACCTCGGCCACCGCGTGCGGCAGGGCCGGGCCGGCGCCGTGGACCACGGACAGGTGCCGCTCGCCACGGCTGAACGCCGTGTAGACCCAGGCCCGGGTGAGCAGCGGGCCCGCGTCCCCGGGGAGGACGACGACGGTCGCGGGCCAGCGCCAGCCGGCCGCCTGGTGGGCCGTGACCGCCCAGCCGGGCCGCAGGGTGTCGGCGACCCGGGCCCGCGGCACGAGGACGTCCTCGCCCCCGCAGTCGAGGCGCAGCCCGTCGGGCTCGGCCGCGGTCACCGTGCCCGTCACGGTGCGCCCCGGGGCCGCCGCGTACGCGACCCGGTCGCCCGGGTCGAAGCCGCCGAACCGGCCGGGGCCGGGGTTGAGGCGCTCCTTGAGGGCGGCGTTGAGCGCCCGGGTACCGACCGCGCCGCCGTGCCCGACGGTGATGACCTGGATGTCGGGCACCGGTACGCCGATCGCCCGTGGCACCGAGTCCGCGACCAACTGCACGGTGCGGTGCACGGCGTCGCCCGCGTCCCGCACGGGCACGATCACCACTTCCTTGCCCGGTGCCTCCACCTGCGAGAGCTCGCCGATGCCGATGCCGGAGACCAACTCGCCGATCGGGCCGGGGTCGGGCGTGCGGGAGACCACCTGCGGGCAGGCGCGGGCGGCCACCACGTCGGCGAAGACCCGGCCGGCGCCCGCCGACCACAGGACCCCCGGGTCGCCGCTGAGCACCAGCCGCACGCCGTCCGGCAGCGACTCGACCAGCGCCGCGGCGGCCTCCACGTCGAGCTGGGGGGCGTCGAGGACGGCGAGCAGGTCGAGCCGGAAGGCGCCGTCCGCGTCCCGCCCGGGCCCCTCGGCCCCGGCGAGCAGCCCGGCGACCGTGACCGCCAGCGCGGTGGGCAGGCCGCTGTCCGCCAGCGCCGCGCCGAGCCGCCGGCGGCCGTCGTCCGTGTGCGCGGCGGCGTAGGCGCGCAGGCCGCGCGCGTGCGCGGCGGCGACCAGGGCCACGGCCTCGGCCCGGGCGCTCTCACCCCCGCTGTGCGTCACGAGCCCGTGCCCCGCGGCGGCCCTGACCAACTCGACGGCCGACGGCGAGGGGGCGGCGTCGGCGAGCGCCTCCCAGTCGGGCGCCGGGCCGGCCGCCTCCGCCTCGGGCTCAGCGTCGCTCTCGCGAGCCGCGTCGCTCTCGGGGGCCGCGTCGGTCTCGGGCCGCGCGCCGGGCGTGGAGTCGGCGGCGGCGTCCGGTTCGAAGGTGTTGATCACTCGGGCCAGGCCGTCGGCCAGGCTCTCCTCGGCCAGTGCGTACCGGTCGAGGCCCAGCAGCACCCGGACCGGCTGTTCGGCCTCGTCGTCCTCGGTGGCCGGGGCCGCCCCCGGGGTCTCCAGGGCGTCCTGGAAGACCAGCACCACGCCCTCCGCCACGGCGTCGCGCAGGGCCTCGTCCGGGTCCGGCACGGCGTGCTGGGCGAGCGCGTCGCGCAGCGTGGCCGACTCGCGGGCCGTGTGGCCTTCGAGCGCCGCGCGCTCCAACAGCCAGGTGACCAGCGCCCGGGAGCGGCGCTCGTCACCCGGGCCGCAGTCCGGGCCGAGCAGGGCCCGCGCGAAGCCGTCCGCCTGCTCGGGGCGCACCCCGGGGACGGCGAGCAACTGCCACGGATCGTCCCGCAGGACGGGGCCGGCCCCCTCGCCCAGGGCCCGTACGACCTGTTCGGCGAGGTGCGGTGGCGCGCCGCCGGCGGCCAGCACCTGGCGCATCTCGTCCAGCTCCGCCGGCCCGCCCGCGGCGCCCGTCGACGGCACCCGCGCACCACCGGCCGGTGAGCCGACGCCGGACGGGCCGGCTCCGGATCCGGCAGCGGCCGGCGCCCCCGCCGTGGCGGTCGGGGCCGGCCCGGAAGCAGGCGCTCCGCCCGAGCCGGCGCCACCCGACGGGGCCGTCGGGACGCCGCCGGCCGGACCCGCGGGACCGGCGGCGTGCGGGGTGGCCGCCTGCGGGGCGCCCGACGTCGGCGCGGCGTGGCCGGGGGAGTCCGGCCGCGCGCCGCCGGGTCGGGCCGCCGCCGACCGGCCTCGCGCGCTGGTGAAGAACGAGGCGGCGTCGGCCTCGCCCCGCTCGACGGCGCGCACCGCGGCGGCCAGCGCCTCGGCCGCGGCCGACCGCTTCCCGCCGCCGGCGGACCCACCGGCGGCGGCCTCGCCCTCGCTCGGCGCCGCGACCCGCGCGCCGCCCGTGGCCTCGGCGGCGGGTCCCGCCTCCGGGCCCGCCTCGCTCACTTCGCCCGCCTCGCGCGGTCGCGCGTCGGCCTCGCTCGTCGGCTCCGCCTCATGTGGCGGCTCGTCGGCCTCGCCCGCCGGCTCCGCCTCGGATGGCGGCGCCGGTCGCTGGTCCGCCGTGGTGTCCGGGTCGGCCGTGGCCTCGTCCGCTTCGGGCTCGCCGGGCCGCTCGGCCTGGCCTCGCGGAGCCGTCGCGGGGGCCGGGTCCGCGGGGGCCTCGGGGTGGTCCGGCGAGGGGGCCGGAGCGGTGGCGTCCTCGCGCGGTGCGGGGTCTCCCGCGGTGGGGGAGGCGGCCTCGCCCGCGGGGCGGTCGGAACTCACAGCGTGCTCCAGTCGTGATCGGGATAGCGGTGCACGGGCGCTGAGACGTCGTCCAGCGCCTGGCAAATCTCGTCTGGAAGCGTAAGCGCCTCCACTGACAAAGCCGCCCTGAGCTGCTGCGCGGTGCGCGCGCCGACGATCGGGGCGGCCACTCCCGGGCGGTCCCGCACCCAGGCGAGGGCCACCTGGAGCGCGGTGGCGGCCAGCCCGTCGGCGGCGATCGAGACCGCGTCGACGATCCGGCTGGCCGCGTCGTCCAGGTACGGGGCGACGAACGGCGCCATGTGCTCCGACGCGCCCCGCGAGTCCGCCGGGGTCGCGTGCCGGTACTTGCCCGTCAGCACGCCCCGGCCCAGCGGCGAGGACGGCAGCAGCCCGATGCCGAGGTCCAGGGCGGCGGGCAGCACCTCGCGCTCGATGCCGCGCTGGAGCAGCGAGTACTCCATCTGCGTGCTGGCCAGCCGGGTCCGCGGGCCCGCCGACGCGAGTTGCCAGGTGGCCGCCTTGGCGAGCTGCCAGCCGCAGAAGTTGGACACCCCGGCGTAGCGCGCCCGGCCGCTGCTGACCGCGATGTCCAGGGCCTGCAGGGTCTCCTCAAGGGGGGTCGTCGCGTCGTACGCGTGGATTTGCCACAGGTCCACGTAGTCGGTCCCCAGGCGTTCGAGCGAGGCGTCGAGGGCCGCCAGCAGGTGGCCACGGGAGCCGTCGAAGCGGCGGTCCGGATCGGGCACGCTGCCCGCCTTGGTCGCGATGAGCAGGTCGCGGCGCGGCACCAGGCCGTCGAGCAACTGGCCCAGCAGGTACTCGGCGCTGCCGTCGGCGTACACGTCGGCGGTGTCCACGAGCGTGCCGCCCGCGTCCCAGAACGTCTTGAGCTGGTCCGCCGCGTCGTGCTCGTCGGTGTCCCGGCCCCAGGTGAGCGTGCCGAGCCCGATCCGGGATACGCGCAGGCCCGTACGGCCGAGGTGCCTCTGCTCCATGAGGGCTGACATTACTGGCCTGGCCACGGCCCGTGGTGGCCTGTGGATAAGCCAACACTGCCGCGGTGGACATATGCGCGCTAGAGTCCCCGCCGTAGGGACGTTACTGATGGGTAAGGGGAGTGGCATGCGGCTCGGTATCAACCTCGGCTACTGGGGTGCGGGAATGGACGCGGACAACCTCGCCGTCGCGCAGGAGGCGGATCGGCTCGGGTACTCCGTGTGCTGGGCGGCCGAGGCGTACGGGTCCGACGTGGCCACCGTGCTCTCCTGGGTCGCCGCGCAGACCGAGCGGATCGACGTCGGCTCGGCCATCTTCCAGATCCCGGCGCGCACCCCCGCGATGACCGCCATGACCGCCGCCACCCTGGACTCGCTCTCCGGCGGCCGGTTCCGGCTCGGCCTCGGCGTCTCGGGCCCGCAGGTCTCCGAGGGCTGGTACGGCGTGAGGTTCGACAAGCCGCTGGCCCGCACCCGCGAGTACGTGGAGATCATCCGCAAGGCGATGGAGCGTACGCCGCTGCGCCACGAGGGCCAGCACTGGACGCTGCCGCTGCCGGACGGCCCCGGCAAGGCCCTCAAGCTGACCGTGCACCCGGTGCGCGAGCGCATCCCGCTCTACATCGCCGCCATCGGCCCGAAGAACCTGGAGCAGACCGGCGAGATCGCCGACGGCGCGCTGCTGGTCTTCTTCGCCCCCGAGCACGCCGAGGAGACCACGCTGGGCGCGCTGCGGGCGGGCCGCGCCAAGGTGGGCAAGGACCTGACCGGGTTCGACCTGGTGCCCACCGTTCCGCTGGCCGTCGGCGATGACGTACGGGCGCTGGCCGACCAGTTCCGCCCGTACACCGCGCTGTACGTGGGCGGCATGGGCAGCGCCAAGCAGAACTTCTACAACAAGCTCGCCCAGCGCATGGGGTACGAGCAGGCCGCGGCCGAGATCCAGGAGAAGTACCTCGCCGGCGACAAGAACGGCGCCGCCGCCGCCGTGCCGCACGAGCTGATCGACGCCACCGCGCTGGTCGGACCCGTCGAGCGGATCGCCGACCGGATGCGGGCCTACGCCGAGGCCGGGGTGACCACGCTGTCGCTGGCGCCCGCGGGCTTCACGCTGGAGGAGCGGGTCGCCGGCCTGCGGGCGGGCGTCGAGGCGCTGGAGCGCGCCGGCCTGGCCTGAGCCCCGCGGCGGCGAGGGCCGGAAAACCGGAAAACCGGAGAAGAGGTCGCGGCCGTGGTGGGGGCTCGGGGGTCTTCCCCGCCACGGCCGTCACGGAGGACAACGCCCCACCCGGCGGCGCGGTTACGGGCCCCGAGGGGCCGTCCCGTCACCCGAGTGGCCCAGACGCCCACGGCACCTGTTGCCCCCCATGGCACGCGGCATTCGACTGGTTCTCCACGCATGTGTCGCGTGTCGCTCGACGGAGGTGGCGATCATGCTCTCGGCCCGCGGTGTCTTCCAGGAGATCCTCGACAACGACGACTCCTTCCGGCTCTTCTGCTCCATCGCGGCCAGCGGCGAGTCCCAGGGCGGCTGGGAGAACGCCCGCATCGCCGCGCTCGTGCCCGAGCGGGAGCGCGCGATGACGGCGAAGATCGCCCGGCACGGCGCGGACGAGGACAAGCACGGCCGCATCTTCCGGGCCCTGCTGCGCAAGCGCGGCCTGGAACCGGTGGCCGTGCCGCCCGAGACCGACTACACGATGCTCCTCGAACGCCAGGGCATCGGCCTCGCGCACGACAAGCTGCGCCGCGACGAACCGCTGACCGAGCGCGACATCGTCGCCTACCTCGCCCACAGCCGGGTCACCGAGCAGCGCGCCTCCGAGCAGATGCGGCTGCTGCGCAGGCACTTCGCCGACCACCCCGACGTCGGCCGCGCGGTCAGCATGATCTCCGACGACGAGGACAACCACCTCGCCTACTGCCACGAGGAGTTGCTCCGCCTGGCCGCGGCCGGCTACGGCCGCATGATCCAGGCCCTGCTGCGGAAGAGCGCCCGCGCGGAGATCCGGGTCCACCGCGGGGTGAGCCTCGCGGTGATGGGCCACATGGGACGCCTGCTGGGCTGGCCGAGGGCCAGGAGCGCGCTGCTGGCCGCGGGCGTGCACGGGATGTACGGGTACGAGGCGGCCGGCGGCTGGCGGCGCATGGTCTCCCTGCGGATGCCCGAGCGGCGCGACGCGCTGGGCGGGCCCGCGACGGCGCCCGAGTTCGCCTGACCCGGCGCGCGGACGCCCGCCCGGCCGGGCCGCCGGCCGTCCCGGCGGCGCCCGGCCTCACAACCAGCCGCGCCGCTTGAACAGCCGGTGCAGCACGACCATCGAGACCACCAGCAGCACGAGGACGGTGGGGTAACCCCACGTCTGCCGCAACTCCGGCATGTGGTCGAAGTTCATGCCGTAGACCCCGGCGACCATGGTGGGCACGGCGGCCATCGCGGCCCACGCGGAGATCTTGCGCATGTCGTCGTTCTGCCGCACGCCCATCTGCGCCAGGTGCGCCGCCAGGATGTCGGACAGCAACCGGTCGAGGTTGTCCACGTGGTCGTTGGTGCGCGTCAGGTGGTCGCTGACGTCGCGGAAGAACGGCTGCGAGTGGCGGTGCACGAAGGGGACGGTGGCGCCCGCGAGCCGCGCCATCGGCTCGGTGAGCGGAGCGGTGGCCCGCCGGAACTCCAGCACCTTGCGCTTGAAGGCGTAGATCCGGCCGGCCGAGTCGCCCCTGCCCGCGCCGTCGGGCGTGAAGACCTCGGCCTCCAGCGTGTCCAGGTCGGTGTGGAGCGCGTCGGCGACCTCCAGGTAGTGGTCGACGACCGCGTCCGAGACGGCGTACATCACCGCGGTCGGGCCGTGTTGCAGCACGTCCGGGGTCCGCTCGAGGCGGCTGCGCACGCTGCCCAGCGGGTTGGCCTCGCCGTGCCGCACGGTCACCACGAAGCAGTCGCCGATGAAGATCATCACCTCCCCGGTGATCACCGCCGTGGTCTCCTCGTCGTACTGGATCGGCTTGAGCACCAGGAACAGCGAGTCGTCGTACACCTCCAGCTTGGGTCGCTGGTGGGCGCGCAGCGCGTCCTCCACGGCCAGCGGGTGCAGCCCGAACTCGCTGGTGACCTGGTCGAACTCGGCCGCGGTCGGCTCGTACAGGCCGATCCACAAGAACGCGTTACCTCTCGCCCGCGCCTCCTGGATGGCGTCGGAGAAGTCGGCGGGCCCCGGTGTGCGGCGCCCGTCGCGGTAGATGGCACAGTCCACGATCACCCCGGGAATTCTTCCCGCCCTGCGTCAGATATGCATGGTGAGTGCTCACGAGGCAGGTCGTACGCTTTCAGGCATGCCCACGCTGATCCTGATCCGGCACGGCCGGTCCACCGCCAACACCTCGGGAGTCCTCGCCGGCTGGGCGCCCGGTGTGACGCTCGACGGGCGGGGCCTGGCCCAGGCCGCCGGCCTGCCCGCACGCCTGGCGGAACTGCCGCTGGCCACCGCCGTGTGCAGCCCACTGCCACGCTGCCAGGAGACGCTGGCGCCGCTGGTCGCCGCCCGCCCCGGCCTGCGCATGCACACCGACGAGCGGATCGGCGAGTGCCACTACGGCGACTGGACCGGCCGCAAGCTCGCGGAGCTGGCCGGCGAACCGATGATGGAGGTCGTGCAGCGGCACCCGTCGGCGGCCGAGTTTCCGGGGCCCGACGGCGAGACGATGCGGGGCATGCAGAACCGGGCCGTGGACGCGGTGCGCGACTGGAACGCCCGGGTCGCCGCCGAGCACGGCGAGGACGCCCTCTACGTCATGTGCTCGCACGGCGACATCATCAAGTCGCTCGTCGCCGACGCCCTCGGCATGCACCTCGACCTCTTCCAACGGATCTCCGTCGAGCCCTGCTCCGTGACCGCCATCCGCTACACCCGGCTGCGCCCCTTCCTGCTCCGGCTCGGCGACACCGGCGACCTCGCGGGGATCGCGCCGCGACCGGACGAGGAGCAGGGCGCGAGCGGGGACGCCGCGGTGGGGGGTGGCGCGGGGGCACCGTGATCTCCGCGCGCAGTAGGGTGGTTCCGCGCATGAGACCGTGGTCCTGGCACCCAGGACGGCGGACCCAGCGGCCCACCGCGGCCGGGCCGCACCGGCCGTCGCAGCACCACCGCAAGCCGAACCGTCGAACAAAACTGGAGCAGGACGTTGTCCCGTCAGGTGTTCCTCTATGACCCGCCGGACCGCTTCGTCGCCGGTACGGTCGGGCTGCCTGGCCGCCGTACCTTCTTCCTGCAGGCGACGGCGGCCGGTCGCACCACCAGCGTCGCGCTGGAAAAGGCCCAGGTCGAGGCGTTGGCCGAGCGGATCGACGAGCTGCTCGACGAGGTCGTGCGGCGCACCGGGGGCAATGCGCCGGTGCCGGCCGTCGCGCCCGCCGAGATGACCGACACGGCGCCGCTGGACGCCCCGGTCGAGGAGGAGTTCCGGGTCGGGACCATGGCGCTGGCCTGGGACGGCGAGGAACAGCGCATGGTGGTGGAGGCGCAGGCCCTCGTCGAGCTGGAGGCCGACACCGACGAGGACCTGGCCGAGGCCGAGGAACGGCTGCTGCAGGACGATGTGAACGGGCCGCCGATGCTTCGGGTGCGGCTCACCGGCACCATGGCCCGGGCGTTCGCCAAGCGCGCCCTGGAGGTCGTCAACGCCGGCCGCCCGCCGTGCCCGCTGTGCAGTCTGCCGCTCGACCCGGAGGGACACGTATGCCCGCGCCAGAACGGCTACCGCAGGGGGGCCTGACGCCCCGACCGGCGGCGTCCGCGGACCGCTCGGTGGCGGACGCGCCGTCGCCGCGCGAGGTGCTGGCCGCCGGCGAGCTGACGGTGCGCGGCCAGGTGACCGACGCGTCCAACGCCGTGCTGTGGTGCACGGTCACCCACCGCGGGCACAGCCTGGAGTGCGTCTACAAGCCGGTGGCGGGCGAGCAGCCGCTGTGGGACTTCCCCGACGGCAACCTCGCCCGACGCGAGGTCGCCGCGTACGAGGTCTCCGAGGCCACCGGGTGGGGCCTGATCCCGCCGACGGTGCTGCGCGAGGGCCCGTACGGCGAGGGCATGTGCCAGCTGTGGATCGAGACCGCGGACGGCGACAGCGACACCCCGGGCCCGCAACTGCTCGCGCTCGTCGAGGGCGGCGAGCCGGGGCCCGGCTGGAAGGCGGTCGGCCACGCGGACGTGGGGCAGGGGCGCACCGCGCTGCTCGTGCACGCCGACGACCCGCGGCTGCGGCGGCTCGCGGTGCTCGACGCGGTCATCAACAACGGCGACCGCAAGGGCGGGCACCTGCTGCCCACCGCGGACGGCGCGGTGTACGCCATCGACCACGGGGTCACCTTCCACGCGCAGGACAAGCTCCGCACCCTGCTGTGGGGCTGGGCGGGGGAGCCGCTGCCCGAGGAGGCCCGCCAGGTACTACGGCGACTTTCGGCCGACCTGGCCGAGTCTCGGCCGCTGGCCGCCCGCATGGCGGAGCTGATCACCACGGCCGAGTTGGACGCGCTGCGCGGCCGAATAGCCGATCTGCTGCGGAGCGGCAAACACCCCGAACCCAGCGGCCAGTGGCCCGCGATCCCCTGGCCCCCGGTCTGACGCAGCACGTCACGGGGCGGGTCGGCAAGACCGCCTATCGCGCCAAGACACCCGAACCGGTTCGTAGCCGGATGCCGCGTCCGGTTACGCTCATGTCATGTATGCCTGGCCCGCTTCTGAGGTTCCCGCCCTGCCCGGCAAGGGCCGCGACCTCCGGATTCACGACACCGCGACCGGAGCGTCGATAGCCATCGACCCCGGCCCCGTCGCCCGTATCTACGTCTGCGGCATCACGCCGTACGACGCCACCCACCTGGGACACGCGGCGACCTACAACGCGTTCGACCTCGTTCAGCGCGTGTGGCTCGACACCAAGCGGCAGGTGCACTACGTCCAGAACGTCACCGACATCGACGATCCCCTGTTGGAGCGCGCGGTGGCCAACGGCGACGACTGGACCGCGCTCGCCGAGCGGGAGACGGCCCTCTTCCGCGAGGACATGACCGCCCTGCGGATCCTGCCCCCGCGCCAGTACATCGGCGCGGTCGAGTCCATCCCGCGCATCGTCCCGCTGGTGGAGCGGCTGCGCGAGCTCGGCGCCGCCTACGAGGTGGAGGGCGACATCTACTTCTCCGTCGAGTCCGACCCCGCGTTCGGCGGCGTCTCGGGCCTCGACGCGCACGCCATGCGCCTGCTCTCCGCCGAGCGCGGCGGCGACCCGGACCGCCCCGGCAAGAAGAACCCGCTCGACCCGATGCTGTGGATGGCCGCCCGCCCCGGCGAGCCGAGCTGGGACGGGGCCTCGCTCGGCCCCGGCCGCCCCGGCTGGCACATCGAGTGCGTGGCCATCGCCCTCGAACACCTGGGCATGGGCTTCGACGTGCAGGGCGGCGGGTCCGACCTGGCGTTCCCGCACCACGAGATGGGCGCGTCGCACGCCCAGGTGCTGACCGGCGAGCACCCCTTCGCCAAGGCGTACGTGCACGCCGGCATGGTCGCCCTCAATGGCGCGAAGATGTCCAAGTCCAAGGGCAACCTGGTCTTCGTCTCACAGCTCCGGCGCGACGGCGTGGACCCGGCCGCGATCCGGCTGGCGCTGCTCGCGCACCACTACCGCGCCGACTGGGAGTGGACGGACGGCGTGCTGACCGAGGCGCGGGAGCGGCTGGACCGCTGGCGCGCCGCCGTCTCCCGCCCGGACGGCCCGCCGGCCGACGACCTGGTCGACGAGGTGCGCGCGGCCCTGGCCGACGACCTCGACGCGCCGACCGCCCTCGCGGCGGTGGACCGTTGGGCCGAGCGCCAGGCCACCACGGGCGGCACGGACGAGGGCGCGCCCGGCGTGGTCTCGCGCGCCGTGGACGCGCTCCTGGGCGTGGCGCTGTAGCGGCTGCCGCCACGGCGACGTGCGAGGAGGGTGGGTGGTGGGCCACGGCCCACCACCCACCCTCCTCGCGTCAGCCCCGCGCGCTCGCCCGAGCCGGGGCGCGGCCCGGACTCAGGCGTCGCCGTCGGCCTCGTCGCCCGCGTCCTTGTCGGGCCCGCCGGACCCGCCGGACCCGCCGGCCCCGTCGGTCTCGCGGCCCGCGTCCTGGTCGGGCCCCTGCTCGGGCTTGCCCTCCTCGGCCTCGCCCCGCCTGGCCCGCTCCGCCTCGCCCTCCGCGCGGCCCTCGGCCCGCTCGGCCTTCCCGGCTTCCTCACCCCGGGGCTTCGCCCTGCCCGCCGGTCGGCCGTCGCCGGTGGCGGCGGCCCCGTCCGGCTCGGCCTTCGCCGCGTCGGAGGACTCCTCCCGGGGTTCGTCCCGGGGTTCGTCCCGCGCGGTCGACCTGGTCGGGCGCGCCCGGCCGCTGCCGGGGTCGCGCAGATACGAGTCGCGGCTGTCGGCGACG
This sequence comes from Streptomyces sp. MGP-BFMKR1, assembly GCF_057766585.1. Classification (NCBI taxonomy): domain Bacteria; kingdom Bacillati; phylum Actinomycetota; class Actinomycetes; order Kitasatosporales; family Streptomycetaceae; genus Streptomyces; species Streptomyces sp. MGP-BFMKR1. The sequence continues at coordinate 1,341,556 of NZ_CM173408.1, read as the reverse complement.
CCGGAGTCGCTGGCGTGCCCGCCGGGCCCCGGCTGTCCGTCCCGGCGCCGCAGGTAGCGCTCGAACTCGCGCGCGATGGCTTCGCCGGACGCTTCCGGCAGCTCCGCCGTGTCCCGTGCCTCCTCCAGCGACTGCACGTACTCGGCCACCTCGCTGTCCTCGGCGGCGAGCTGGTCGACGCCCAGTTGCCAGGCTCGCGCGTCCTCCGGCAGCTCGCCGAGCGGAATGCGCAGCTCCAGCAGGTCCTCCAGCCGGTTGAGCAGGGCCAGCGTGGCCTTCGGGTTGGGCGGCTGCGAGACGTAGTGCGGCACGGCCGCCCACAGGCTCACGGCCGGGACGCCGGCATGCGTGCACGACTCCTGGAGGATGCCGACGATGCCGGTCGGCCCCTCGTAACGGGACTCCTCCAGGTCGAGGCTGCGGGCCAGATCCGGGTCCGAGGTCACGCCGCTGACCGGCACCGGCCGGGTGTGCGGGGTGTCGCCGAGCAGTGCCCCGAGGACCACGACCATCTCCACGCCCAACTCGTGCGCGAAACCCAGGATCTCGTTGCAGAACGAGCGCCAGCGCATGCTCGGCTCGATGCCCCGCACCAGCACGAGGTCGCGCGGCTTGTCGCCGCCGGTCCGCACCACCGAGAGCCGGGTGGTCGGCCAGGTGACCTTACGCACCCCGCCGTCCAGCCACACGGTCGGCCGGTTGACCTGGAAGTCGTAGTAGTCCTCGGCGTCGAGCGCCGCGAAGACCTCGCCCTTCCACTCCCGGTCCAGGTGCCCGACCGCGGTGGAGGCGGCGTCTCCGGCGTCGTTCCAGCCCTCGAAGGCACAGATCATGACCGGGTCGATCAGCTCGGGAACCCCCTCAAGCTCGATCACCCAGCGCCTCCTTCCGACCGGGGTGGTCGGGTGACCCCGCCGGTTCCAGTTCCGTTGCGTGCGGCCCCAAGCCTACGGCTTCTCCGGCCCTGACCCGCAGCCCCCGGGCGCCCATGGCATTCAGCTCGTGGCGTGGCGCCCGCGCTCCGCTCGGCGCGCGCCCCGCCCACCGCCGGGCACCGGCCCCGGCTTCCGCATCGCCCCCGGCGGGCCCGGGCCACCGAGCCGGCCGCGACGGGGAACTGCCGACGCGTCAGGGCCGGCCCGGCGGCGCGGCCGTGGGCCGGTCGGGCGCGCACCCGGAGGCCGGACGACAGGTGCCCCAGTCGCGTCGGTAGGCGGCCCAGTCGGCCTCGGTGGCCGCGAAGTCGACGTACAGCGCGACCCCGAACCGCTCGCGGTGCCGGTCCGCACGGGTCAGCCCCAGCTGGACGCCGCGCACGGCCGCGGCCACGGTCTCGGCGGCGGCGCGGTGGCCCGGGTCGTTGGTGTGGAAGAAGGGCAGCCCCATCAGCAGGTCGGTCCGCTCCGGTGTCACCTCCAGGGCCAGTTCCGTCTGGTGTGCGACATAGCCCCCGTACAGGCTCTCCAACGGCATCGCCGTGTCGTACGACATGACCGCGATCTGGTCGACGCGCCGGGCCACCTGCCCGAAGTACCGCTGGGACCACCACTTGGGGCGGCCGGTGAGGGCGCCGAGCACGGTGTGCGCGGCGGGCAGCGGGTCGATCTGGTGGGCGGCGACCGAGAGCACGCCGCCGCCCGCGCGCACCGCCGGCCGGGCCCGCTCCAACAGCCGCAGGAAGTCGGCGTTGCCCGAGTGCGTCGGCTCCAGGTCCAGGTGGACGCCGTCGAACCCGGCGGCCAGCACCTGCCGGGCGCTGGCCACCACGCGCGCGCGGGTGGCGGCCCGGTCCAGCCGCATGCCGTCCTCGCCGCCGTAGCTGAGCGCGTCGCCCAACCAGGCGTGCACCCGGACGCCCGGCAGCCGCCGGCGCGCCGCGTCGATGAGCCAACGGGCCCGCGGATAGGCGCTGGTGGGCAGCGTCCCGTCGTGTTCCAGCGGCCCGGCGTGTACGTACAGGTCGCGCAGGCCCGTGCCGTCGAGCCGCCGGCCGAGCGCGGCCAGGTCCGCGTCGTCGCGCCGCCCGTCCACCCAGGCGTGCCCGAGCCAGATCGCGTCCCGCCCCCGGGTCCGGGCGTCGGGCGCCGGGTCGCCCGAGTACGCCAGGCGCAGCGCGAGGCCCGCGGTCAGCGGGGGCAGGAGCAGCGTCAGGGCGAGCGCCACCGCCGTGCGCGCCAGCAGCCGCCGGCTGGGCCGCCAGCGCCGCAGCCGGTGCCAGGCGGTGCGGCAGGCCGTCGCCGCCGCTCGTCGCCGGCCCTCCGCCGGGCGGCGCCACGGCGCGGCCCACCGTTCCCGTAACCGTCCCCACCACGCGCCCCACGCGGTCGAACCTCGCAACGAGCCACCCCCCGTGCCGTCGCGTCATCGTACGACCGGGCGCGTGGCGCCGCGGGCAGCACGGAGGGGAGGGGCCCCGGGCGGAGCCCCTCCCCTCGCACGGCTCAGTACGAGCGCCGGGCGTCAGCGGCGCAGCAGCTCCTCGACCCGGGCCCGCACCTCGTCGGTGTCCAGGCCGCGGATGGTGAGCGTGGTGCGGCGGCGCAGCACGTCGTCCACGGTCTCGGCCCACTCGTGGTCGCGGGCGTAGACGGCCTGGGCCCAGATCTCCGGGCCGTCCGGGTGGATGCGCTCGCCGAGCGCCGGGTCCTCGGCGACCAGGCGGGCGATCTCGAAGGACAGCGAGCCGTAGTGGGTGGCGAGCTGACGGGCCGTGAGCGGGTCCATCCGCACGCCCGGCTCGCGGTCCACCAGGAGGCGGTGCGCGACGGCGTTCGGGTTGGCGATGCCGGGCAGCGGCACCCGGCGGGGCAACCGGGACAGCGGCTCCATGTCGTCGGCGAGCGCGCCGCCCGGCAGCTTGGCCAGCTTGTTGATGACGGTGCGGCCGATGTGCCGGTAGGTGGTCCACTTGCCGCCGGCCACCGAGAGCATGCCGCCGCGGCCCTCGGTGACGACCGTCTCGCGCTTGGCGGACTCGGTGTTCCCCGGCCCGCCGGGCAGCACCCGCAGGCCCGCGTACGCGTAGGTGATCAGGTCACGGGACAGGTGCTCGTCGCGGACCGAGAACGCCGCCTCCTCCAGGATCTGGTCGATGTCGGCGTCGGTGGCCCGCACCTGCCCCGGGTCGCCCTCGTACGCCTCGTCCGTGGTGCCCAGCAGGAGCTGGTCCTCCCACGGCAGGGCGAAGGTGATCCGGTACTTGTCGACCGGCGTGGACATGGCGGCCTTCCACGGGGCCTTGCGCTTGAGCACCACGTGGGCGCCCTTGGAGAGCCGGATGCTGGGCGCCGCGCCGGAGTCCTCCATCCGGCGCAGGTGGTCCACCCAGGGGCCGGTGGCGTTCAGGACTATGCGCGCGTCGACGCCGAACTCGGTGCCGTCCAAGCCGTCGCGCAGCTCGGCGCCGCTGACCCGGCCGTGCGTGAAGCGCAGGCCCGTGACCTCGGCGTGGTTGAGCACGACCGCGCCGGACTCGACCGCGGCGCGCACGGTCATGACCGCGACCCGCGAGTCGTTCATCTGATGGTCGCCGAAGACGGCGACGGCCTTGAGGTTCTCGGTGCGCAGCGCCGGGTTGTCGGCGGCGGCCCGAGCGGGCGAGATGACCCGGCCGACGCCGTCGCCGAACGCGGAAAGGGCCGAGTAGGCGAAGACGCCGGCGCCCAGCTTGGCGGCGCCGTGCGGGCCGCCCTTGTACACCGGCAGGTAGAAGGTGAGCGGGTTGACCAGGTGCGGGGCCACGTCCTTGGCCAGCACCCGCCGCTCGTGGTGGTTCTCCGCGACCAGCTTGACCGCCCCGGTCTGCAGGTAGCGCAGACCGCCGTGGACGAGCTTGGAGGAGGCGGACGAGGTGGCGCCGGCGAAGTCGCCGGCGTCCACCATCGCGACCCGCAGTCCGGATTGCGCGGCGTGCCAGGCCACCGAGGTGCCCAGGATGCCGCCGCCGATCACCAGGAGGTCGTACGTCGCGCTGGACAGTCGGTCCCGGGTTTCGGCGCGGTCCTGTCGGGGACCGGCAGCCGGGCGCGTCCCGGGCTCGGGGACGCTCTGCAGGGTGGTCATGATTACTCCTCGTCCTCGATCCAGCCCATGGTCCGCTCGACGGCCTTGAGCCAGTTCTTGTACTCGCGGTCGCGTACGTCCGCTTCCATCCGGGGGGTCCACTCGGCAGCCCGGCGCCAGTTGGCGCGCAGGGCGTCGGTGTCCGGCCAGAATCCGACGGCCAGACCGGCGGCGTAGGCCGCGCCGAGGGCGGTGGTCTCGGCGACCATGGGGCGCACGACGGGCGCGTCCAGGACGTCCGAGATGGTCTGCATGAGCAGGTTGTTGGAGGTCATTCCGCCGTCGACCTTGAGCGCGGTCAGTTCGACGCCGGAGTCCTTGGTCATCGCGTCCACGATCTCGCGCGTCTGCCAGGCGGTGGCCTCGAGGACGGCGCGCGCGATGTGCGCCTTGGTGACGTACCGGGTCAGCCCGGCGATCACGCCGCGGGCGTCGGCCCGCCAGTAGGGGGCGAACAGGCCGGAGAAGGCGGGCACGACGTAGGCGCCGCCGTTGTCCTCGACGGAGCTGGCGAGCGTCTCGATCTCGGCCGCGCTGTTGATCAGGCCCATCTGGTCGCGCATCCACTGCACGAGCGACCCGGTGACCGCGATCGAGCCCTCCAGGGCGTAGACCGGTGCCTGGTCGCCGATCCGGTAGCCGACGGTGGTCAGCAGGCCGTTGTACGAGTTGACCGGCGCGCTCCCGGTGTTCATCAGCAGGAACGTGCCGGTGCCGTACGTCGACTTGGCCTCGCCCTTGGCGAAGCAGGTCTGGCCGAAGAGGGCGGCCTGCTGGTCGCCGAGCGCGGAGGCCACCGGGACGCCGGCCAGGGCGCCGCCAGCCGCGGTGCCGTAGACCTCGGCCGACGAGCGGATCTCCGGCAGCACGGCGGCCGGGATCTCCATCGAGGCCAGGATGCGCTCGTCCCAGTCCAGCGTGGCGAGGTTCATCAGCATGGTGCGCGATGCGTTGGTGACGTCGGTGACGTGCACGCCGCCGTCGGGGCCGCCGGTGAGGTTCCAGATGACCCAGGAGTCCATGGTGCCGAAGAGGATCTCGCCGGCCTCGGCCCGGGCGCGCAGGCCGTCCACGTTGTCGAGCAGCCAGCGGATCTTGGGGCCGGCGAAGTACGAGGCGAGCGGCAGGCCGGTCTCACGGCGGAAGCGGTCGGGGCCGACGTTGCGGCCCAGCTCCCTGCACAGCGCGTCGGTGCGGGTGTCCTGCCAGACCAGCGCGTTGTGCACCGGCTCGCCGGTGTTCCTGTCCCACAGCAGCGTCGTCTCGCGCTGGTTGGTGATGCCGATGGCCTTCACGTCCGCGCCGGTGATGCCGGCCTTGGCGATCGCGCCGTCGGTGACCTCCTGGACGTTGGCCCAGATCTCGGCGCCGTCGTGCTCGACCCAACCCGGCTTCGGGAAGATCTGCTCGTGCTCCTTCTGGTCGACCGCGACGATGCGGCCGTCCCGGTCGAAGACGATGCAGCGGCTGGAGGTGGTGCCCTGGTCGATGGAGGCGATGAACGGTCCGTGGCCGTGCGAGGCGGCGCCTGGGGTGGAGGCGAAGTCCTGGGTGTCGGTCATGATGTGCGGCTCCTGCGTGATGACGTCGGTCGGGCTTTAGGCGAAGGCGAGTTCGTAGAGTCCGCCCGCGATGGCGCCGCCAGCAAGTGGGCCGACGACGGGAATCCAGGCGTAGCCCCAGTCCGAGCCGCCCTTGTTGGGCAGCGGCAGCAGGGCGTGCACGATGCGCGGGCCGAGGTCGCGCACCGGGTTGATGGCGTAGCCGGTGGGCCCGCCGAGCGAGAGGCCGAGGCCGACCACGACGAGGGCCGTCATCAGCGCCCCGGTACCGGAGACCGCCAGCCCCTCGGTCAGGCCCTGGGTGAGGATGGCGAGCACCAGGACGACGGTGGCGATGATCTCGGTGGCCAGGTTCTGCACCGCGTTGCGGATCTCCGGGCCGGTGGAGAAGATGCCGAGCACCGGGCCCGCCGCGGGGGCGGCCGACTGGTCCACCAGGCCCTCCTGGCCGCCCGTCTCGGCGATGACCTCGGGGTCGGTGAGGTGGGCCTGGAAGTGGCCGTAGTACGAGACCCACACCAGGAGCGCGCCGATCATCGCGCCCAGGAGCTGCGAGGCGAAGTAGAGCGGCACGTCACTCCACTGGGTGCCGCCCTCGCCACCCTTGATGGCCAGACCGACGGTCACCGCCGGGTTCAGGTGGGCGCCGCTGACGCCTCCCGCGATGTACGCACCGGTCAGCACGGCGAAACCCCACCCGAAGGTGATGGCGAGCCAGCCGGCGTTGAGCGCCTTGGACCGCTTGAGTGTGACAGCGGCCACCACGCCACCGCCGAGCAGGATGAGTACGGCCGTGCCGATGGTTTCGCCGATGAAGATGTCGGAGCTGGACACCCGCGACTCCTTTGTCGTTCGTCCAGGGGAGGGCGAACCCCGGGTCCCTTCCGGAGGTTCGCGCGCTCGGTGAGCGCGTTTTACCGGCCCGTGGCGCTGTCCACCATAGCGAATATTGTCGTTAGGTGTTCGACAATGCCGACCGGTGCACGGCAGTTTTCTCGACACCGTCAACACCGTCAAGGTGCTGTGACCGAAAACTCGTCAGTAACTGACCGGGAAGTACGGGGTGCTTACCCGCGGCGCCCACGCCCCACCCCACGACCGCCCGCCCCGCCGGTGAGAAAAGGGCAGGCGGACGTCACGGCGGAGGGGAGGACGAGGAGGTCACGAGGGTGCGGCGTGGGCCCGAGGCGTACGGAAAGCCGGGCCGGCGGCGTCAGAAGCGGCCCGCGCCCAGGTCGCGGGAGACCGCCCGGGCGCAGTCCCGCACGGCGGCGATCAGCTCCGGGCGCAGGCTGCCCTCCGGGCACACCCGCTCCACCGCGCCGGTGACGCCCACCGCGCCCACCGGCATCCGGCGACGGTCGTGGATCGGCGCCGCCACCGACGCCACGCCGTCCCAGGTCTCCTCGACGTCGGCGGCCCAGCCCCGGGCGCGGATCAGGTCGAGGACGCCCTCGAAGTCGGCGGCCCCGGTCACCGTGCGCGGGGTGAAGGCGGTGCGCTCGCCCTCGACCGCCTCGGTGTGGGCCACCGGGTCGTACGCGGAGAGCACCTTGCCGAGGGCCGTGCTGTGCAGCGGCTGCATCGCGCCCACCTCAAGGACCTGGCGGCTGTCGTCGGGCCGGAAGACGTGGTGCACGATGAGCACGCCCTGCTGGTGCAGCACCCCCAGGTAGACGCTCTCGCCGCTGGAGCGCGCGAGGTCGTCCGCCCACACCAGGGCGCGGGCGCGCAGCTCGTGCACGTCCAGGTAGCTGTTGCCGAGCCGGAGCAGCTCCGCGCCCAACTGGTAGCGTCCCGAAGCCGGGTCCTGCTCGACGAAGCCCTCCTGCTGGAGGGTGCGCAGGATGCCGTGCGCGGTGCCCTTGGCGAGGTCGAGCGAGGAGGCGATGTCGGACAGGCCGAGCCTGCGCTCGCCACCTGCCAACAGCCGGAGCATCGCCGCCGCGCGCTCCAGCGACTGGATGGTCCGCGCCATCGCGCAACCTCCTCGGAGACTCGGGGACTAGATGGTTCAACCATCTGTGGTTCGACAATGCTGAACACTATCGGCCCATGCCGACCTTGGGATACCAGATGGCCGGGCGCGCGGGCTCGTGTGACGGCCCGCGACGCCGCCTCGCGCCGTCCCGCACAGCGGGACGTCCGGCGCCACTTCGCCCCCGAGGGCTAGGCTGGCCGGGTGCGCCTTCCACCGGAAGACGCAAAGCCGACAGCCGTCGCACCTCAGGGAGAGCACACCCATGGCCTCGCACAAGCCATCGCCCAATGCCAGCTCCGACCGCGTCCACGCGCTGCGTGAGGCCCTCGCCACCCGGGTGGTGGTCGCGGACGGTGCGATGGGCACGATGCTTCAGGCGCAGGACCCCAGCCTCGACGACTTCGAACAGCTCGAAGGCTGCAACGAGATCCTCAACATCACCCGCCCCGACATCGTGCGCAACGTCCACCAGGAGTACTTCGCCGTCGGCGTGGACTGCGTGGAGACGAACACCTTCGGCGCCAACCTCTCGGCGCTGGGCGAGTACGACATCGCTGACCGGATCTACGAGCTCTCCGAGTCGGGCGCCCGCATCGCCCGCGAGGTCGCCGACGAGTTCGCGGCCGACGGCCGGCCCCGCTGGGTGCTCGGCTCGATGGGCCCCGGCACCAAGCTCCCCACCCTCGGCCACGCCCCGTACGAGGCGCTGCGCGACGCGTACCAGCTGAACGCCGCCGGGCTGATCGCGGGTGGCGCCGACGCCCTGCTGGTCGAGACGACCCAGGACCTGTTGCAGACCAAGGCGTCCGTCATCGGCGTCAAGCGCGCCCTCGCCGAGGCCGGCGTGGACCTGCCGCTGCTCGTCCAGGTCACCGTCGAGACCACCGGCACCATGCTGCTCGGCTCCGAGATCGGCGCCGCGCTGACCGCGCTTGAGCCGCTCGGCATCGACATGATCGGCCTCAACTGCGCCACCGGCCCCGCCGAGATGAGCGAGCACCTGCGCTACCTGGCCCGGCACGCCCGCACCCGGGTGTCCGCCATGCCCAACGCCGGCCTGCCGGTCCTCGGCAAGGACGGCGCGCACTACCCGCTCACGCCCCCGGAGCTGGCCGACGCGCACGAGGTCTTCGTCCGCGAGTACGGGCTCTCCCTGGTCGGCGGCTGCTGCGGCACCACGCCCGAGCACCTGCGGCAGGTCGTGGAGCGGGTGCGGGACATGACGCCCACCGAGCGCTCCCCGCGCCCCGAGCCCGGCGCCGCCTCGCTGTACCAGACCGTCCCCTTCCGCCAGGACACCTCGTACCTGGCGATCGGCGAGCGCACCAACGCCAACGGCTCCAAGAAGTTCCGCGAGGCCATGCTGGACGGGCGCTGGGACGACTGCGTGGAGATGGCCCGCGACCAGATCCGCGAGGGCGCCCACCTGCTCGACCTGTGCGTGGACTACGTCGGCCGGGACGGCGTCGCCGACATGCGCGAGCTGGCCGGCCGCTTCGCCACGGCCTCCACGCTGCCGATCGTCCTGGACTCCACCGAGGTGGACGTCATCCGCGCCGGCCTGGAGAAGCTGGGCGGGCGCGCGGTGATCAACTCGGTCAACTACGAGGACGGCGACGGCCCCGACTCCCGCTTCGCCCGCGTCACCGCCCTGGCCCAGGAGCACGGCGCGGCGCTGATGGCGCTGACCATCGACGAGGAGGGCCAGGCCCGCACCGTCGAGCACAAGGTCGCCGTCGCCGAGCGGCTCATCGAGGACCTCACCACCAACTGGGGCATCCACGAGTCCGACATCCTCATCGACTGCCTGACCTTCACCATCTGCACCGGGCAGGAGGAGTCCCGCAAGGACGGCGTCAACACCATCGAGGCCATCCGCGAGCTCAAGCGCCGCCACCCGGACGTGCAGACCACGCTCGGCCTGTCCAACATCTCCTTCGGCCTCAACCCGGCCGCCCGCATCGTGCTCAACTCGGTCTTCCTCGACGAGTGCGTCAAGGCCGGCCTGGACTCGGCCATCGTGCACGCCTCGAAGATCCTGCCCATCGCCCGGCTGGAGGAAGAGGAAGTCAAGACCGCGCTCGACCTCATCTACGACCGGCGCTCGGAGGGCTACGACCCGCTGCAGAAGTTCCTCGAACTCTTCGAGGGCGCCACCACCAAGTCGCTCAAGGCGGGCCGGGCCGAGGAACTGCTGGCCCTGCCGCTGGACGAGCGGCTCCAGCGGCGCATCATCGACGGCGAGAAGAACGGCCTGGAGGCGGACCTGGCGGAGGCCCTCACCTCCCGCCCGGCCCTGGAGATCGTCAACGACACGCTGCTGGCGGGCATGAAGGTAGTCGGCGAGCTGTTCGGCTCCGGCCAGATGCAGCTCCCCTTCGTCCTCCAGTCCGCCGAGGTCATGAAGGGCGCGGTGGCCTACCTGGAGCCGCACATGGAGAAGTCGGACGCGGAGGGCAAGGGCACCATCGTGCTGGCCACCGTGCGCGGCGACGTCCACGACATCGGCAAGAACCTGGTGGACATCATCCTGTCCAACAACGGCTACAACGTCGTCAACCTGGGCATCAAGCAGCCCGTCTCGGCGATCGTGGAGGCCGCGCAGGAACACCGGGCCGACGTGATCGGCATGTCCGGGCTGCTGGTGAAGTCCACGGTGATCATGAAGGAGAACCTGGAGGAGCTGAACCAGCGCAAGCTGGCCGCGGACTACCCGGTCATCCTCGGCGGCGCTGCGCTCACCCGCGCCTACGTCGAGCAGGACCTGCACGAGATCTACGAGGGCGAGGTCCGCTACGCCAGGGACGCCTTCGAGGGGCTGCGGCTGATGGACGCGCTGATCGCCGTCAAGCGCGGCGTGCCCGGCGCGGCCCTGCCCGAGCTGCGCCAGCGCCGGGTCGCCAAGCGCACCGTCGAGGTCAACGAGCCGGAGCCGGAGTCCGGCCCGGTCCGCTCGGACGTGGCCACCGACAACCCGGTGCCCACCCCGCCGTTCTGGGGCACCCGCGTCGTCAAGGGCATCCAGCTCGTCGACTACGCCTCCTGGCTGGACGAGGGCGCGCTGTTCAAGGGCCAGTGGGGCCTCAAGCAGGCGCGTACCGGCGACGGTCCGACGTACGAGGAGCTGGTGGAGACCGAGGGCCGGCCTCGGCTGCGCGGCTGGCTGGACAAGCTGCTCACCGAGAACCTGCTGGAGGCGGCCGTGGTCTACGGCTACTTCCCGTGCGTCTCCAAGGGCGACGACCTGGTGCTGCTGCACGAGGACGGCACCGAGCGCACCCGGTTCACCTTCCCGCGCCAGCGCCGGGGCCGCCGGCTGTGCCTGTCCGACTTCTTCCGGCCCGAGGAGTCGGGGGAGCGGGACGTGGTCGGCCTCCAGGTCGTCACGGTCGGCTCGAAGATCGGCGCCGCGACGGCCGAGCTGTTCGAGGCCAACTCCTACCGCGACTACCTGGAGCTGCACGGCCTGTCCGTCCAGCTCGCCGAGGCGCTGGCCGAGTACTGGCACGCCCGGGTCCGCGCCGAGCTGGGCTTCGCCGGCGAGGACCCGGACTCGGTCGAGGCGATGTTCGACCTCAAGTACCGTGGCGCCCGCTTCTCCCTCGGCTACGGGGCCTGCCCCGACCTGGAGGACCGGGCCAAGATCGCGGACCTGTTGGAGCCGGAGCGGATCGGCGTGAAGCTCTCCGAGGAGTTCCAGCTCCACCCGGAGCAGTCCACGGACGCGATCGTGATCCACCACCCGGAGGCGAAGTACTTCAACGCCCGTTGACCGCCGTCACCGCACCGCTCACCCCCGCCGCCCCGACCCGCGCCCCGCGCGCGTCGGGGCGGCGGGCGTATGGGCGTGGGGCGGGCGGTGCGCGTACGGGCGGGGGCGGGGGCGGCCGGGCGTACGCGCGGTGGGCGTGGGGCGGTGCGCGTACGGGCGAGCTGGGCCGGCCGCTGACCCCAGGGCCGGGCCCTGGACCGCCGCCGGCCACGCCGGCACGCCCCGGGCCCGGGCCTGCCGAGCGGGCCGGCACGGCGCGGGATATCCCAGGGCGCGGCTGGGGGCCCCGACGTACACTGGTCGGTCCGGTAGCAGCCGGTTGCCTTCCCTTGGGCGGAGGGTGACCGGCTCCTTTGCCCTCGTGGGGCGCCCTCGCCGCGTCGGGGGTGGCCCGCCCGGGCCTTTCGTTACGGAGGTGCATGGATGACCAGCAGCGTCCCCGCTGTCGACGCGCGGCCAGGCGAGGAGCGGGCTCCGGTCCTGGAGGGCGTCCTGCTCGACATGGACGGCACCCTGGTGGACACCGAGGGCCTGTGGTGGACGGCCGAGGCATCGATCTTCGCCGAGCTCGGGCATGTGCTGGACGAGGCGCACCGCGCGGTCGTGGTCGGCGGCCCCATGACCCGCAGCGCCTCCTACCTCATCGAGGTCACCGGCGCCGACATCGGGCTGGACGAGTTGATCACGCGGCTCAACACCCGCTTCGCGGAGCTGATCGGGGGCAGCGTGCCGCTGATGCCCGGCGCCCGGCGGCTGCTCACGGAGCTGACGGCACACGGCGTGCCGACCGCCCTGGTCTCCGCCTCGCACCGGCGCATCATCGACCAGGTCCTGCTGTCGCTGGGCTCCGAGAACTTCCGGCTCACCGTCGCCGGCGACGAGGTCGAGCGCACCAAGCCGCACCCGGACCCCTACCTGCTCGCGGCGGCCGGCCTCGGGGCCGACCCCGCGCGCTGTGTCGTCGTCGAGGACACCGTGACCGGCGTGAGCGCGGCGGAGGCCGCCGGCTGCCCGGTGCTCGCGGTGCCCTCGGTGGTCACCATCGAGCCGGCGCCGGGGCGCACCGTCGTGCCCTCCCTCGAAGGCGTGGACCTCGCTTTTCTCCGCGCATTGGTCAAGCCAATTGATCAGGAGAGGGCGGCCATTCCGTAAGCGGACGGTCGCGGTTCGTATTCCGATTGCCGACTGAGCGTCATATTCGCCTGGCACAGCGCAAAGTGATGCCGGCTCAGAAAAAGATGATCTTCTCGGGTCGCGCAATGCGGCTGGCTCAACTGGCCGCGCAGGCGCCGTACTTCACGCGGCGTCTGCGCACCGTAACGCGACGGGTCGCGGTGGTGCTTACGGAAACCGCCCCCCGCATATGCGCTGAGTACGCACCGCCCGTCGGTGAATCGCTGATCGAATTCCGCTTAGCGCGGCCTTCCGCCCGCCGCGCGGTAAATGGTTATCACGGCAGGGGCGGTTGCGTGATTTATCTCACTGAACGGCCCGTCGACAGGTGGACGTTCCCTGTGCTGGCCGGACGATTCGGCCGCTTTCGGTTGAGGTCTTGTGTCCCGTTTAGCGGTCTCTCGCACGAATCGTTCTGCGTTGCCCATATCCCCTGACGGGGCGGTGCGATAACGCCGAGATATCGCCCCGACTACGCCGCACTCCAGTAATGCTGGTGACGCCTACTAATGTCTTCCGGGAAACATCAGCACGACCCCGCGTAGCCCGCTGTCCAAACAACGGTGGGGCCCGGGTTTCGATGGTAGGGAGACCCCCGAGAATGAACCGTAAGACGATGGTGTTGCCCGCGTTGGTGGGCCTGTTGACGTCTGTTCTCGCGGGCTGCGGGAGTGCGGACGGGGCCGGCTCGGACGGTGACGCGATCGTCGTCGGAAGTACGGATCTGATCGAGGCCACGGACACGGCGCCGGCGCCGCTCGACCCCGCCCAGGTTTACGACGTCGGGTCGTGGGGCGTCATGCACAACGTCTTCCAGACCCTCATGCGCATGCCCAGGTCCGGCAGCACGCCGGTGCCCGACGCCGCCCGCAGCTGCGGCTTCCAGGACAAGCAGAGCGAGCAGTTCCGCTGCACGCTGCGCAAGGGGCTGACCTTCTCCAACGGGCACGAGCTCACCGCGCGGGACGTCGTCTTCTCCTTCGAGCGCACGCTGGCCATCGACTACGCGAACGGCCCCCAGTCGCTGATCAGCAACATCGACAAGGTCGAGGCCGCCGGCGAGTTGGAGGTGGTCTTCCACCTCAAGTCACCCGACGCCACCTTCCCGCACAAGCTCGCCACGCCGGCCACCGCGCTGGTCGACAGCGAGGACTACGCCAAGAACAAGCTCAGGTCCGGCTTCGAGATGAGCGGCTCGGGCCCGTACGAGGTGAGCGTCGAGACCAGCGAGAACCGGCTGACCAAGGCCGTCTTCACCAGGAACCCGAAGTACCAGGGCGCGGTGGAGGTGGGCAACAGCAAGGTCGAGATGCGGTTCTTCCCCGACGCCAAGGCGATGGAGAAGGCGCTCAACGCGGGCGACATCAGCGCGCTCAACCGCACCCTGAGCCCGGAGCAGATCGTGCGCCTGCGGGACAAGCTCAAGGGCGACGTCAAACTCACCGAGTCCTCGGGCCAGGAGATTCGTTACCTCGCCTTCAACACCGACGCCCCCGGGGTCCGCGACAAGGCCGTACGCAAGGCGATGGCCCAGCTCGTCGACCGGCAGGCGCTGGTGCGCGACGTCTACCAGCGCACCACCGTGCCGTTGTACTCCCTGGTGCCGACCGGCACGTCGGCCCACACCAACTCCTTCCACAACACCTACGGCGACCCCAGCGTCAGCAAGGCCCGCAAGATCCTGCGCGACGCCGACGTGAGCACCCCGGTGAAGCTGACCCTCAGCTACTCCTCGGACCACTACGGGCCGGCGTCCACCAAGGAGTTCCAGGCGCTCCGGCAGCAACTGAACGACAGCAAGCTCTTCGAGGTGAAGATCCAGGACGTGCCCTGGACGACGTTCCGCCCGGCCGCGGCCAAGGGCGAGTACGCCGCCTACGGCATGGGGTGGTACCCGGACTTCCCCGACCCGGACAACTACGTCGCACCGTTCTTCGGCCCCGACAACTTCCTGGGCTCTCCCTATCGAAACACCACGATCGAAGATGTCCTGATCCCGCGCACCCGGCAGCAGGAGCAGCGCACCGTAGCCGTCAGGGACTTCCAGCAGGCGCAGGACATCATCGCGGACGAGGTGCCCGTGTTGCCGCTGTGGCAGGGGAAGCAGTACGTCGCCACCCGTGACGGCATCACCGGAGCGGAGTGGGCGGTCGACGACGCGGGCAAGCTCCGGCTGTGGGAGCTGGGCCGCGGAGTCAAGGGCTGATCGGGCCGGTGTCAGCGACGCCACCGGTTCCGAGGAATCATCCGAGGCAACCGTGAGGTAGGCGCGCGTGAGGAAACGGAACCAGTGGCTGGCGGCCCCGCTCGTCGTGGGGCTCGCCGGCTCCCTGCTGGCGGGGTGCGGCTCGGACGGCGGGGCGACCGCGGGCACGGGCGAACGCGTGGTCATGGGCATGTCGGACCGGGTCTTGTCCACCGACCCGGCCGCCGGCTACGACCCCGGCTCCTGGCTGCTGTTCAACAACGTCTTCCAGTCATTGCTGAGCTTCCCCAAGGGGAGCAGCACGCCCCAGCCGGAGGCGGCCGAGTCCTGCGGCTTCCAGGACCGCGCCAGCAAGGTCTTCCGCTGCACCCTGCGCGCCGGCCTGACCTTCACCAACGGCAACGACCTCACCTCGAAGGACGTCAAGCACTCCTTCGAGCGCACGTTGGCCATCGCCCACCAGGACGGCCCCGCCGTCATGTTCTCCTCGATCGACCGGATCGACACGCCGGACGAGCGGACCGTCACCTTCCGCCTGAAGTCCCCGGACGCCACGTTCCCGCAGAAGATCGCCTCCGGCGCCGGCTCCATCGTGGACCACCGCGTCTACCCCAGGGACAGGCTGCGCACCGACTCGCGGGCCGTCGGCTCCGGCGTCTACCGGCTCGACTCCTTCGACAGCGAGGAGGCCCGGTTCTCGGTCAACGACGGCTACCGGGGCCCGGCCGAGCCGCGGAACTCCGGCATGACCATGAAGTTCTACAACGGTGACCAGCCCGCCCTGGCCGCGGCGGTGCGCGGCGGCGACATCGACCTCGCCTACCGCGGCCTGGAGTCCGCCGCCGTCGCCAAGATCGCCACCCAGGCCGGCGGCGCCAGGGGCCTCCAGGTCGTCGAGGGCACCAGCGCCGAGATCCAACACCTGGTCTTCAACCTGCGCGACCGTGTCGCGGGACGGCGCGGCGTGCGCCAGGCGGTGGCCTACCTCATCGACCGCAGCCTGCTGGCCCGCGACGTCTACCAGCGCACCGTGCAACCGCTGTACTCCACCGTCCCGGCCGGCATCACCGCCCACAAGACGCCGTACTTCGACCTGTACGGCGACCGCCCGCAGCGCGCCAAGGCCCGCGCGGCGCTGCGCGCCGACGGCATCACCGACAAGGTCAGACTCACCCTGTGGGGAACCCCGATCCGCTACGGCCCCGGCACCGACGCGGGCCTGCGCCTGATCGCCGAGCAGCTCAACGCCAGCGGCCTGTTCGAGGCCGAGGTGCGCAGCGTCGACTTCGGCACGTACGAGAAGGGCATCAGCCGCGGCGACTACGGCGTCTACGTCAAGGGCTGGGTCCCCGACTACCCGGACCCGGACAACTTCACAGCGCCGTTCTTCGGCCCCGACAACGTGCTCGCCAACCACTACGACGCCGGCAAGATCACCTCACAGTGGCTGCCGAGCACCGCGAGCCAGGTCAACCGCGCCGAGACCGTCGGCGACTTCGCGCGCATCCAGACCCAGGTCGCGAAGGACCTGCCGGTGATACCCCTGTGGCAGGGCAAGCAGTACGCCGTGGCCAGCGACGCCATCACCGGTCTCCAGTGGACCCTGGACGCGTCCACGGTCTTCCGCTTCTGGGAGATCGCCAAGACGGGCTGACCCCCACCGGCCCCGGCCCATCGGCCCCGGCCCACCGGCCGGGGCCCGACGGCGCCGCACCGTTGGCCGCCGTGCCGCCGGTGACCTACTGGGCGCCGGGGCGGACCAGGCCACTCTCGTACGCGTAGACCGCGGCCTGCACCCGGTCCCGCAGGCCCAGCTTGGTGAGCACGTGGCCCACGTGCGTCTTGACCGTCGTCTCGCTGACGAACAGGTCGGCGGCGATCTCCGCGTTCGACAGGCCGCGGGCCACCAGCTTGAGGACCTCGACCTCGCGGTCGGTGAGCGTGTGCAGCGTGTCGGGCACCGACTCCTCGCCCGAGGGCAGGTGGTCGGCGTACTTGTCCAGCAGGCGCCGGGTCACGCTCGGCGCCAACATCGCCTCGCCCGCGGCCACCACCCGGATCGCCTGCACCAGCTCGTTGGCGGGCGCGTCCTTGAGCAGGAAGCCGCTGGCCCCGGCGCGCAGCGCCTCCACCACGTACTCGTCGAGGTCGAACGTGGTCAGGACCAGCACCTTCGCCGGGCCGTCCCGCCCGGGGCCGGTGATCTGCCGGGTCGCCTCCACGCCGTCCATCCGCGGCATGCGGATGTCCATCAGCACCACGTCCGGCTGCAGGGCCCGCACCTGGTCGAGGGCCTGGAGCCCGTCCCCGGCCTCCCCGACGACGGCGAGGTCCTGCTCGGCCTCCAGGATCATGCGGAAGCCGGTACGCAGCAGCGGCTGGTCATCGACGAGCAGAACGCGGATCGCCACGGGGTCTCCTTCGCTAGACCTGCCCCATTCTGCCCTGACCGGGCGGGTCCGACTGCGCGGGGATGACCTTGAGGGGGTAGGGCGGGGGAGTGCCACCGAACTCCGGGCACAGCGCCTGGTGGTCGCACCAGCCGCAGAGCTTGGTCTGCCGCGGCTGCCAGTTCCCCGTCTCGGTCGCCTCCCGGATCGCGGCCCACAGCGCGAGCAGCTTGCGCTCGACCGCCTCCAGCTCGGCCGCGACCGGGTCGTAGGTCAGCACGTCGCCACTGCCCAGGTAGACGAGCTGGAGCCGCCTGGGCACCACGCCGCGCAACCGCCACAGCACCAGCGCGTAGAACGTCATCTGGAACAGCGCGTCGCCCCGGTACTGCGGCGCCGGCGCCCGGCCCGTCTTGTAGTCGACCACCCGCACCTCGCCCGTCGGCGCGATGTCCACCCGGTCGATGTAGCCCCGCAGCGTCAGGCCCGACTCCAGGGCCGTCTCCACGTACAACTCGCGCTCGGCGGGCTCCAGGCGCGTCGGGTCCTCCAGCGTGAACCACCGCTCGACCAACTGCTCCGCCTCGCGCAGCCAGCCCGCGAGCCGCTCCGGGTCCTGCCCGCCGTCCTCCGTCGCGAACAACTCGGCCAACTCCGGCTTGGCCGCCAGCAGCCGCTCCCACTCGCCGGGGACCATGGCCCGGGCCCGGGGCGCCGTGCGGTCCGTCGCCGGGGAGTCGAAGAGCCGCTCGAGGACGGCGTGCACCACCGTGCCCCGGGTCGCCGCCGCGCTGGGCTTCTCCGGGAGCTTGTCGATCACGCGGAAGCGGTACAGCAGCGGGCACCGCATGAAGTCGGCGGCCCGCGACGGCGACAGCGACGACGACAGCGGTGCCCGGGACGCCGCCCGCCCCGCCTTCTCCGTGGTTCCCATGCCGCAAGACTGTACGGCCCGGCACTGACAGTCGCGGCAACCGGCCGCGCGCCGCGGGCGGCATCGCCGGGGCGCGACGGGGCAGGAGCGCAGGCGACGGGCGGGAACCGTCCCGCCCGCGCCGACGTCCGCGAACGCCGGGGCCCGGGGCCACCCCTCCGGAGGGTAAAGGGGGAGCCGAGGCCGAGCGAAGCGCAGGCAGACGCATACCATCGACGGCAGAACGCCTCACGCCGCACGATCGTGAGACCGAGCGGGCGGCGCGAGGGACGTACATGACGAGAGGACACCGTGGACAACAGCGGGCAGCGGCGGTCCGGCGACGGGCCGGACCGCCCGACCGAGCCCGAGGACCGCAAACCTGAGCGGCCCAAGGAGGTCGGCGGCGGCTTCCTGATGGGCCGGCCCTTCGGCGTCCCGGTCTACGTCGCGCCGAGCTGGTTCCTGGTGGCCGCCCTGATCACCTGGGTCTTCGGCGGCCAGCTCGACCGCGTGCTGCCGGAGCTGGGCACCGCGCGCTACCTGGTCTCGCTCTTCTTCGCCATCGCCTTCTACGCCTCGGTACTCGTGCACGAGCTGGCGCACACGGTGGCCGCGCTCCGCTTCAAACTGCCGGTGCGCCGCATCCAGTTGCAGTTCTTCGGCGGCGTGTCGGAGATCGAGAAGGAGTCCGAGACGCCGGGCCGGGAGTTCGTCCTGGCCTTCGTCGGTCCGCTGCTCTCGCTCGTGCTCGCCGGCGTCTTCTACCTCGGCATGCAGGTCGTGGAGCCCGGCACCGTGCCCGGCGTGCTGCTCGCCGGCCTGATGATCTCCAACCTGATCGTCGCCGCCTTCAACCTGCTGCCCGGCCTGCCGCTGGACGGCGGGCGCATGCTGCGGGCCGTGGTCTGGAAGCTCAGCGGCAAGCCCATGACCGGCACCGTCGCCGCCGCCTGGACCGGGCGCGCGCTCGCCGTCGCGGTGCTCATCGGACTGCCGCTGGTCACCCACGCGGGAGGCTTCGGCGACTCCGACGGCTTCGGCAGCGTCGACTCGCTCACCGACGCGCTGCTGGCCGCCATCCTCGCCGCGATCATCTGGACCGGCGCCGGCAACAGCCTGCGGATGGCCCGGCTCCGCGAGCGCCTGCCCGACCTGCGGGCCCGGACGCTCACCCGGCGCGCCGTCCCCGTCGCCGCCGACACCCCGCTCTCCGAGGCGCTGCGGCGCGCCAACGACGCCGGCGCCCGCGCCCTGGTCGTCGTCGACAACCACGGCGACCCGACCGCCGTCGTCCGCGAGGCGGCCATCGTCGGCATCCCCGAGCACCGCCGCCCCTGGGTCGCGGTCAGCGGCCTCGCGCAGGACCTCAAGGAGGGCATGCGCGTCTCGGCCGAGCTGACCGGC
This sequence comes from Streptomyces sp. MGP-BFMKR1, assembly GCF_057766585.1. Classification (NCBI taxonomy): domain Bacteria; kingdom Bacillati; phylum Actinomycetota; class Actinomycetes; order Kitasatosporales; family Streptomycetaceae; genus Streptomyces; species Streptomyces sp. MGP-BFMKR1. The sequence goes on along the minus strand of NZ_CM173408.1, from coordinate 1,322,090 downwards.
GAGCAGCTCCTCGACACCCTGCGCGCGACTCCGGCCACCGAGTACCTGGTGGTCGAGGAGACCGGGGAGATCTACGGCGTGCTCTCCACGGTCGACGTGGAGCGCGCCTTCCTCGCCGCGATAGCCCGCCCCTCCTAACCGGCCCCGGGCCCCGGCGCCCGACCGCGACCCGGCCCGCCCGATCCCGCGTTCCGGCCCGCCCGAGCCGCGCGTCACAGGCCGGGGGGCGAGGGCCTGGCACCCGCGGCGGCCAGCGCGCGGAAGCGGCCGGTCCGCGGCGCGGTCGGTGGTCCGGCGACAGACCGGTAGGCTGGTCACATGTCCGAACCGACCGGTGCCGCCCGCCGTCGCGGGCCCTTCCAGGTCGGGGACCAGGTCCAGCTCACCGACCCCAAGGGACGCCACTACACCTTCACGCTCGAAGCCGGGAAGAGCTTCCACACCCACAAGGGTGCCTTCCCGCACGACGAGCTGATCGGTGCTCCCGAGGGCAGTGTTGTCCGTACCACCGGGAACGTCGCCTACCTCGCGCTGCGCCCCCTGCTCCCCGACTATGTCCTGTCCATGCCGCGCGGAGCCGCCGTGGTCTACCCCAAGGACGCGGGGCAGATCCTGGCGATGGCCGACATCTTCCCCGGCGCCCGGGTGGTGGAGGCCGGCGTCGGCTCCGGCTCGCTCAGCAGCTTCCTGCTGCGCGCCATCGGCGACCAGGGCATGCTGCACTCCTACGAGCGCCGCGCCGACTTCGCCGAGATCGCCACCCAGAACGTCGAGCGCTACTTCGGCGGCCCGCACCCCGCGTGGGAGCTGACCGTCGGTGACCTGCAGGACAACCTGTCGGACACCGACGTGGACCGGGTCATCCTCGACATGCTCGCCCCGTGGGAGTGCCTGGAGGCCGTCTCCAAGGCCCTGGTGCCCGGCGGCATCCTGTGCGCGTACGTGGCCACCACGACCCAGCTCGCCCGCACCGTCGAGGCGATCAGGGAGCACGGGACCTTCAACGAGCCCTCGGCCTGGGAGACCATGGTCCGCACCTGGCACGTGGAGGGCCTGGCCGTGCGCCCCGACCACCGCATGATCGGGCACACCGGCTTCCTGCTCACCGCGCGCCGCCTGGCCGACGGCGTCGAGCCGCCGCTGCGCCGCCGCCGCCCGGCCAAGGGCGCCTACGGCGAGGACTACACCGGCCCCGGCCGGGGTCAGTCCGGCGCCGCCGCGAGCGCGTCCGACGGCCCGGCCACCGAGTCCCCCGCCACGAGCGAGTAACCGCCACCGCACGGCACCCCGGTCTCGCTCCGGCACCACCCGCAACCCGTACGTCCCGCGCACCACGCGCCACCGTACGCAACGCGAACCACCCGGCGCCGCCGACGACTTCCCGCCAGGGGAACCGTCGGCGGCGCCGCGTCGTTAGGTGAAGTGCGCCAGCCACCACCCCGCTGTTCCCGCGGGGTGTGACGTGTGGCACCATGCTGGCCACCCCCGACGCCACGACGCTCACAGGAGTTATCCGCGTGCAGCCCTCGGCAGGCTCTGCGTCCGCCCCCTCGTCCAGCGCCGCGCCCGGTGCGAACCCCGACGCGGGCCACCCGCACACGCGCACCCGGTGGGTGCACTGGATCGCCACCGCGCTCGCCCTCACCGCCGTGGTCGGGGGTTCGGTAGCGCTCCAACCGTCGGACGCCACGGCAACGCCCGACCGCGCCGCGCCCCCGCCCGCCCGGACCGCGTCCGCCCCGGACGCCCGCGCCGCCGCCTACCCGGTGGACTGCGGACGGGCCGCGGTGGACGTCGTCCAGCACGCGTCGGGCGACCTCGACGGCGACGGTCGACCCGAGACGGTGGCCGTGGTGCGCTGTCACTCGGAGCTGGGTACCCCGCCCAGCGGCATCTATGTGATAGCGCCCGCCAGCAACTCCGCGGGCAAGCACGGCGCGAAGCCGCGCGTGGTGAGCACGTTCCTCAAGCCCACCGAGGGCATGAGCGTGCAACGCCTCACGCTCCGCGACGCCACCGTTTCGGCCACGCTGCTCGGCTACTCGTCGCAGCAGGTGCCGCGCTGCTGCCCGGACCTGGAGCGCAACGTCAACTGGCGTTGGCAGGAGGACAAGTTCGTCCTGAAGGCGATGCCGCTGCCGGGGAGCGTGTGAGGGCCGCGCACGACCGGCGCGGGCGGTTTTCGGCCGCGTACGGCACCTGCCAGGCCCAGACCGCACCGCCCGCCTGAGCCCGCGGCCACAGGTCGGGCCGGCTGCCGCGGCGTCGTGTCGTACGACGTACAGCGACAGCCCGGCCGCTGGCTGAGCCGGTAGACCACGGCCGGCCAGCCGGCCGGGCCGCGCGCCGCACGAGCCGGGAACCCGCAGCCCCCGGCCCCACCGCCCGCCACGACCACCCGCCCCGCCACAGCGCGCTCGGCGCCTTCGCCCGCGGTCTCGCGGCGCGCGGGGGACGGGCCGGCCGGGCGACGGCTCAGGCGGCGTCCGGCCCGTAGACCTCGACCTTGTCGGCGACCCGCCGCACGTGGATGCAGTCGCCAGGGCACTCCTTCGCGGAGTCCCTGACGTCCGCGAGCAGCGGCAGCGGCACCGGGGCCGTCGCGCCGGGCGCGGAGAGCAGCTCGGCCTCCTCGCCGGCCGCCACGGGCGGTTTGACGTAGGCCAGGCCGTCGATGTCGAGCTCGAAGACCTCGGGCGCGTACTGCGCACAGATGCCGTCGCCGGTACACAGGTCCTGGTCGATCCACACCTCGAGAGCCTCGGTCGCGGCGGCCGTCGTCTCGGTGTCGGAGACCTCGTTCTGCGCGGTCATTTCGCCTGCCGTTCCTGCGCGGGTGAACCAATTGAAGCCAGCACTGACGGGTGTTGACCAACCCGACGATACAACCGCCCGCTTTCCGATGTTGTTGGGTGGGTATTCCCCTGGCGTGAGGACGTGCGCAAGGGTGAAGATCGGACACACCCCGAACGGTTTGTGATCTAGGGGTTTCAACCTGCACCGGCCCAGGTAGGGTCTGGAAGCGTCCAGCTCCCCTTGGAGGAGGTGAGGACCGTGGCAGCCCACGACGACGACATCAACCGCGGCATCCGGCCGGGGCGGGGGTCTGAGGACCCTGCCGGCCAGGTTGCCTATCTAGAGCAGGAAATCGCCGTCCTGCGCCGCAAGCTCGCCGACTCTCCGCGGCACACGAGGATTCTCGAAGAGCGGATCGTCGAGCTGCAGACCAACCTCGCAGGCGTTTCCGCACAGAACGAACGGCTTGCCAATACCCTCCGTGAGGCACGCGACCAGATCGTGGCCCTCAAGGAGGAAGTCGACCGGCTGGCTCAGCCACCGGCGGGCTTCGGTGTGTATTTGCAGGCGAACGAGGACGGCACGGCGGACATCTTCACCGGTGGCCGAAAGCTCCGGGTCAATGTCAGCCCCAGTGTCGAGCTCGACGAGCTCAGGCGTGGCCAGGAGGTCATGCTCAACGAGGCGCTCAACGTGGTCGAGGCCATGGAGTTCGAGCGCGCCGGGGACATCGTCACCCTCAAGGAGATCCTCGAGGACGGCGAGCGCGCCCTGGTGATCGGGCACACCGACGAGGAGCGCGTGGTGCGGCTGGCCGAGCCGCTGCTCGACGCGGTCATCCGCCCCGGTGACGCCCTGCTGCTCGAGCCGCGCTCCGGCTACGTGTACGAGGTCATCCCGAAGAGCGAGGTCGAGGAGCTCGTCCTCGAAGAGGTTCCGGACATCGACTACACCAAGATCGGCGGCCTGGGCAACCAGATCGAGCTGATCAGGGACGCGGTCGAGCTTCCGTACCTGCACCCCGACCTCTTCAAGGAGCACGAACTCCGGCCGCCCAAGGGCGTCCTGCTGTACGGCCCGCCCGGCTGTGGCAAGACGCTGATCGCCAAGGCGGTGGCCAACTCCCTTGCCAAGAAGGTCGCCGAGGTGACCGGCAAGCCGGCGGGCAAGAGCTTCTTCCTGAACATCAAGGGTCCGGAGCTGCTCAACAAGTACGTCGGTGAGACCGAGCGACACATCCGGCTCGTCTTCCAGCGGGCCCGTGAGAAGGCGAGCGAGGGCACGCCCGTCATCGTCTTCTTCGACGAGATGGACTCCCTCTTCCGCACCCGTGGCTCGGGCGTGAGCTCGGACGTGGAGAACACCATCGTCCCGCAGCTCCTGTCGGAGATCGACGGTGTGGAGGGCCTGGAGAACGTCATCGTCATCGGCGCCTCCAACCGCGAGGACATGATCGACCCGGCGATCCTGCGCCCCGGCCGTCTCGACGTGAAGATCAAGATCGAGCGTCCGGACGCGGAGGCGGCCAAGGACATCTTCTCGAAGTACCTCACGCCCACGCTGCCGGTGCACGCCGACGACCTGGCCGAACACGGCGGATCGCGGCAGGCGGCGGTCAGCGGCATGATCCAGTCGGTCGTCGAGCAGATGTACGCCGAATCCGAGGAGAACCGCTTCCTCGAGGTCACCTACGCCAATGGTGACAAGGAAGTCCTGTACTTCAAGGACTTCAATTCGGGCGCGATGATCCAGAACATCGTCGACCGGGCCAAGAAAATGGCCATCAAGGCATTCCTCGACCACAACCAGAAGGGCCTCCGGGTCTCCCACCTGCTCGCCGCGTGCGTGGACGAGTTCAAGGAGAACGAGGACCTGCCGAACACCACGAATCCGGACGACTGGGCCCGGATCTCTGGAAAGAAGGGCGAGCGGATCGTCTTCATCCGTACGCTCGTCACCGGAAAGCAGGGGGCGGACACCGGCCGTTCCATCGACACGGTGGCGAACACCGGTCAGTACCTGTAGCACCGCACTCCGGCTGCGGATGTCCTACTCCCCGTTTCGGGCGGGGAACCCTGGGGGCGTCCGCAGCCGGACGTTTTTCTCCGGCCAGTGCGCGCGGACAACGACTGGAGCAATGACTGTAATGATCTCCCCACCACCGCTCAGCCGTTCTAGGCTCTGCGGTACCGCGGCGCCGCGAGGTGGGGGATCGGGGACCGCACACGCATCGGACGCGCAGCGGTACTTGAGCGCCGACCTCACCGGTGGGCGCCGCCGGGCAAGGAGGGCCGCATGACCGTACGGCGAGTAATGGGAATCGAGACGGAGTACGGGATCTCCGTCCCCGGCCACCCGAACGCCAATGCCATGCTCACCTCGTCCCAGATCGTCAACGCCTACGCGGCGGCGATGCACCGGGCGCGCCGCGCCCGCTGGGACTTCGAGGAGGAGAACCCGCTGCGGGACGCCCGCGGCTTCGACCTCGCCCGCGAGTCCGCGGACGCCAGCCAGCTCACGGACGAGGACATCGGGCTGGCCAACGTCATCCTCACCAACGGGGCGCGGCTGTACGTGGACCACGCGCACCCGGAGTACAGCTCGCCCGAGGTGACCAACCCCAGGGACGCCGTGCTGTGGGACAAGGCGGGCGAGCGGATCATGGCCGAGGCCGCCGAGCGCGCCGCACAGTTGCCCGGCGGGCAGCCGATCCTGCTGTACAAGAACAACACGGACAACAAGGGCGCCTCCTACGGCACCCACGAGAACTACCTGATGAAGCGGGCGACGCCGTTCTCGGACATCGTTCGCCACCTCACGCCCTTCTTCGTCTCCCGGCAGGTGATCACGGGTGCCGGCCGGGTCGGCATCGGGCAGGACGGCCACAACCACGGCTTCCAGCTCAGTCAGCGCGCGGACTACTTCGAGGTCGAGGTGGGCCTGGAGACGACGCTGAAGCGGCCCATCATCAACACCAGGGACGAGCCGCACGCGGACGCCGAGAAGTACCGCAGGCTGCACGTGATCATCGGCGACGCGAACCTGTCCGAGATCTCGACCTACCTCAAGCTGGGCACCACCTCGCTCGTGCTGGCCATGATCGAGGACGGCTTCATCGCCGTCGACCTCGCCGTCGACCAGCCGGTGCGCACCCTGCACCAGGTCTCCCACGACCCCACGCTGCGACGCCTGATCACGCTGCGTAGTGGTCGCACGCTGACCGCCGTACAGCTCCAGATGGAGTACTTCGAGCTGGCCCACAAGTACGTGGAGGATCGCTACGGCGCCGACGCGGACGAGCAGACCAAGGACGTCCTCACGCGCTGGGAGGACGTGCTCGGCCGCCTGGAGCGCGACCCGATGAGCCTGGCCGGCGAGCTGGACTGGGTCGCCAAGCGCGAGCTCCTGGAGGGCTACCGGCGCCGCGACGGCCTGGACTGGGACGCGGCCCGGCTGCACCTGGTGGACCTGCAGTACGCGGACGTACGCCCGGACAAGGGCCTGTACAACCGTCTCGCGGCGCGCGGCAAGATGTCCCGCATCCTGACGGAGGGCGAGGTCGAGCGGGCCGAGCGCAAGCCCCCGGAGGACACCAGGGCCTACTTCCGCGGGCGCTGCCTGGAACAGTACGCGGACGACGTCGCGGCGGCCTCCTGGGACTCGGTGATCTTCGACCTGCCCGGTCGCGACTCACTCCAGCGGGTGCCCACCCTGGAACCGCTGCGCGGCACCCGCAACCACGTCAAGGAGCTCCTTGACCGCTGCCGCACGGCCGAGGACCTGGTCCGCGTGCTGTCGAGCGGCTGATCGCGTCTGAGAGGCGAGGGATCAGGGAATCATCGAGGTGGTTCTCGAACGTTGTAGCAAGTACGGGCCCGATGTCGGGCCCGGCTTGTAGGGTCTGATCTTGTACGTCGAACCGAGCGGGGTGAGGGATATGGCGACCAAGGACACCGACGGTGGGCAGCAGCGAGCGACGCGTTCCAAGGAGGAGGTCGACGAGCAAGCCCAGGACGCACAGGCCGCTGAGGACCTGAAGGAACGGCAGGAGAAGCTCTCGGACGACGTGGACTCCGTGCTGGACGAGATCGACGACGTCCTGGAGGAGAACGCCGAGGACTTCGTCCGCTCGTTCGTGCAAAAGGGCGGCCAGTAGGTCCGACGCACGTGATCGACCCTCCCGCTGAGAGGGTTCGGGCCCGCGGCGCGGGCCGTGGTGGTGGCGGTCAGGCGGATGCTTCGACGATCTGCCCGACCGTTTCCACCGCGCATGTGGATCAACGTCATGGGACGGGTAGGGTCCCGGGCGTACGGAGCTTCAACCGCGATGCGGCCAAGGGGACGTTGACGACTGGCCCGGGCGTACCGCCGGGTCATCGCATATCTGGAAGGAAACTTGTGGAAGCCAACACTCGTATCACTGGGCGTCTACCTGCTGCCTTCCTGACGCCTGGCTCCTCGTCATTCATGGACTTCCTGGGCGACCACGCGCCGGAGCTGCTCCCGGGCAACCGGCCGCTGCCCGAGGTGCGCGGCGCCGTCGAGGCCCCGCACGGCACCACGATCGTGGCGGCGACGTTCGAGGGCGGCGTGGTGCTCGCCGGTGACCGCAGGGCCACCATGGGCAACGTCATCGCGCAGCGCGACATCGAGAAGGTCTTCCCGGCCGACGAGTACGCGGCGGTCGGCATCGCCGGCACGGCGGGCCTCGCGGTCGAGATGGTCAAGCTCTTCCAGTTGGAGCTGGAGCACTTCGAGAAGGTCGAGGGCGTTCAGCTCTCCCTCGAAGGCAAGGCGAACCGGCTGTCCACCATGATCCGCGGCAACCTCGGCATGGCCATGCAGGGCCTGGCCGTGGTGCCGCTGTTCACCGGCTGGGACGTCGATCGCGGCAAGGGCCGCATCTTCTCGTACGACATCACCGGCGGGCGCTCGGAGGAGTACGGCTTCGCGGCCACCGGCTCGGGCTCGGTCTTCGCCCGGGGCGCGCTGAAGAAGCTCTACCGCGAGGACCTGACCGAAAATCAGGCGGCGACTGCCGTGGTGCAGGCGCTCTACGACGCGGCGGACGACGACTCCGCCACCGGCGGGCCCGACCTGGCCCGGCGGATCTACCCGATCGTCACCGTCATCACCGACGCGGGCTTCCGGCGGCTGGCCGAGTCCGAGGTGTCCGAGATCGCGCGGGCCGTGCACGACGGGCGGCTCCAGCAGCCGGACGGCCCCCGGGCCGCCGTTCTCTGACGGACAGGGAAGATTCGCCCATGCACTCGCCACTGACAGAAAGGGACGGATAGCCGGTGTCGACGCCGTTCTATGTCTCACCCCAGCAGGCCATGGCCGACCGCGCCGAGTACGCCCGCAAGGGCATCGCGCGGGGTCGCAGCGTTGTCGTGCTCCAGTACACCGACGGCATCGTCTTCGTCGCCGAGAACCCGTCCCGTGCACTGCACAAGGTCAGCGAGATCTACGACCGGATCGCCTTCGCGGCGGTCGGCAAGTACAACGAGTTCGAGAACCTGCGCATCGGCGGCGTGCGCTACGCCGACCTGCGCGGCTTCACCTACCACCGCGAGGACGTGACCGCCCGCGGCCTGGCCAACGTCTACGCGCAGACGCTGGGCACGATCTTCTCCAGCAACGCCGAGAAGCCGTACGAGGTCGAGCTGATCGTCGCCGAGGTGGGGCCCGGCCCCGAGGACGACCAGATCTACCGGCTGCCGCATGACGGTTCGATCGTGGACGAGCACGGCTCGGTCGCGGTCGGCGGCAACTCCGATCAGATCGGCAACTACCTCGATCAGCGCCACCGCGACGGCATGACCCTGGGCGAGGCGTTGAGGCTCGCCGTGGAGTCGCTGTCCCGGGACAACAACGGCGGCGAGCGCAGCCTGACCGCCGAGCAGTTGGAGGTCGCGGTCCTCGACCGGACCCGCCCCCAGCAGCGCAAGTTCAAGCGCATCCTCGGCAGCCAGCTCTCCCGGCTGCTGGAGGAGGACGCGGCGGCGACCGGTTCCGGCGCCGACGGGGACGAGGCGTCCGACGACGCTCCCACGGACACCAGCGCGGACGCGTCCGAGGACGCGCCCGAGGCCAAGGAGGCACCGGCGAAGCCGGTCGGCAAGGCCAAGGGCGCGCCGAAGGTCGACCCGGACGCGTCAGCGGACGACGAGAAGAAGTAGCCCGCCGCGGGCGGGCGCACACCGCGTACCACCGCGCCCCGGCACGTGGACCAGTCCACGTGCCGGGGCGCGGTGCGTGACACGGGCACGCGGGCGGCGAACGGGTGCCGGCGCGGAGGCCGTGGCACCAGCGGCCGACGGGCCCGTCGGCTGAGCCGCCGAGCGGGCGCTCACGCCGGTGCGGCGGACTCCGATGGGGGAGCGGCGGTCGAGGCGCGGGGGACGAGTTCGACCGGGAGCCTGGCCACGTCGGGTACGCCGCCGTCCAGGACGGCCAGCAGGGCGCGCATGCCCGCGGCCCCCACCTCCTCGGCCGGCAGCCGCACCGTCGTCAGCTCCGGCTCGACCGCGGTCGCCAGCGACACGTCGTCGAAGCCGGTCACCGACACGTCCTGCGGGACGCGCAGCCCCAGTCGCCGCACCGCCTTGCACGCGCCGGCGGCCAGGACGTCGTCGTCGCAGACCAGCGCGGTGGGACGGGCGCCGGGGCCGGCCAGTGCCCGTTCGGCGGCCGACAGTCCGCCGGCGACGGAGAGCGGCGCGTACTCGGTGTGTACGGACGTGCCCGGCACCCCGCGCAGGGCCGTGGCCAGGGCCGCCGCGCGCACGTGGAAGGTCCAGGAGTCCACGGCGGCGGCCAGGTGCGCGACCCGGCGGTGCCCGAGGGCGAGCAGATGCTCCACCAGCCGCCCCATGCCCGCCTCGATGTCGACGTTCACGGTCGCGGCGGCCCGGTCCCGGTCTGGGTTGCTGTCGAGCATCACCAGCGGCAGCCCGTCCCCGCGCAGCGCGGCGAGCGCGTCGGCCGCCATGGAGGAGGCGATCACTCCGTCGAGGGTGGCCTGCGCCGAGCCGAACGGGTCCCGGGCCGGGCCGATGCCCTCGGGCGAGGGGTAGAGCACGACGCCGACGCCGTGCGCGGCGGCGACCTCGGCGGCGCCGGCGTAGACGCGGGCGAAGAACTCGTTGCTGAGCGCCGGCACCACCAGCAGGGCCGTCCTGGTGCGGCCGAGCCGCAGGTGGCGGGCGGCGAGGTTGGGCCGGTAGCCCAGTTCCCGCGCGGCCTGCCGTACGGCGTCCGCCGTCCGGGGCGAGACCCGGCCCCGCCACTTGTCCCCGAGCACCAGGGACACCGTGGCCTGTGAGACGCCCGCGACGCGGGCCACGTCCCGGCTGGTGGGGCGGCCAGAGACGGCCTGTGCGGCCGGCGGCCGGGCGCCCGTCGCACGCGCGCCGCCCCGCACCTCGCCGGCGCCGGCCGCCGGGCGCGCCACCGCGCGCGGGGCACCGGCGGGTTCCGCGACCGCCCCGGCGACCCCGGCCGCTTCGTAGGGATGGGCCACCCCGGTCGCGTGCGCCGGGCCGGCCGCCTGGGGCCGCTGCGGGGGTGTCGCCGCCCGTGCCGCGTCACCCGCGCCGGTCCGTCGTGCGAGGTGCCCGGGGGCGCGTTCGGGGCCGGGGCCCGCCGTGTCTGTCACCGCTGTTCCGTCTCTCCGCCGTGCCGTGCCTGCCGAGGCGAACCCGTCCGGGGCCGCCGCCGTCGCCGGGCCGCGCGGGGCGGCCGTCCCGGCCGCGCCGGCCCGACGGCGCAACCGAGTAGACCCGCTGACAGCGGCCATGGTACGTATGACGGCGCTTCGTTATACGTAACACTTGACGGCTCCGGGACGCCACACGGCGCGGGGCGGAGGGAGTGGCCATGGCCACCGGCTACGGCGAGCTGCTGCGGACCAGGCACGCGGCGCGACTGCTCACCGGCACGCTCATCGGCCGGTTGCCGAACGCCACGGCGGCGCTCGCCATCGTGCTCTTCACCCGTTCGGAGGGCGGCAGCTACGCGCTGGCCGGGGCGCTGTCGGCGGTCTACGGCATCGGCACCGCCGTCGGACAGCCGCTGCTCGGCCGGGCCGTGGACCTGTACGGGCAGCCCCGCGTCATGCTCCCGGCCGCCGTCGCCTCCGGCCTCGGCATGGTGCTCTTCGCCCTCGTCGGCCTCGACCCGCTGCCCGTCGCGTACGCGGCGATGGTGCTCGCCGGCGTCTGCACGCCGCCCCTGGAGGGCGGGCTCCGGGCGCTGTGGCCGCACGTGCTGCCGCGCCACGAGCAGGTGCACGCCGCCTACGCGCTGGACGCCGTGGCGCAGGAGGTGATGTTCTCGGTCGGCCCGCTGCTGGTCACGCTGCTGGTCGCGGCCTGGTCGGAGGCGGCGGCGCTGCTGGTCATCAACGTGGTGGGGGTGCTCGGCGCGCTCTGGGTCGTCGCGTCCGAGCCGTCCCGCGCCTGGCGCTCCGCGCCGCGCGAGGCGCACTGGCTCGGGGCCCTGCGGTCCCCCGGAATCCTGGTCCTGATCGGCTCGTTCCTCTTCGTCGGCCTGGCGCTCGGCTCGATCGCCGTGGCGGCGGTGGCGTACGCCGACGAGCACGGCGGCGGCATGGTCTCCAGCTACCTGCTCTCGGCGCTCGGCGTCGGCGCGCTGATCGGCGGCGTCTGCTACGGCGCGCGGACCTGGTCGGGGGAGCCGGAGCGGCGGCTGCGGCTGTTGGTCGCGGCGCTCGCGGTCGGGTACGTGCCGCTGGTGCTGGTGCCCGGCGTCGTGGCCATGACCGTGCTGGCCGGGGTCGCCGGCGTCTTCCTGGCACCCGCCCTCGCCTGCGCCTTCGTCGTCGTGGACCGGCACGCGCCGCGCGGCACCGTCACCGAGGCGTTCTCCTGGCTGGTGACCACCTTCGGCGTCGGCGCGGCCGTCGGCACGGCCGCCGCCGGGCCGGCCGTGGAACTGGGCGGCGTGGTCGCCGGATTCGCCGCGCCGGGCGCCGCGGGCATCGCCGCGCTGCTGGTGCTGGTCGGTTGCCGCCGCTTCCTCGCTGGTGACGCCGTACGGGCAAGTGCCCCAACGGGCGGTGACGCGGGGGCGGAAAATGATCGAAACGGTGCCGTCGAACCCGGTTTCAGAGCGGGTCATCAGGCGTAATGTTCAGTCATGGACCGCCGCATTTTCGGGCTGGAGAACGAGTACGGCGTCACGTGCACGTTCAGGGGACAGCGCCGACTGTCGCCTGACGAAGTGGCGCGCTACCTCTTCCGCCGAGTCGTTTCCTGGGGCCGCAGCAGCAACGTCTTCCTGCGTAACGGCGCCCGCCTCTACCTTGACGTGGGCTCGCACCCGGAATACGCAACTCCCGAGTGCGACAACGTGACCGAGTTGGTCACCCATGACAAGGCCGGCGAGCGCATCCTGGAAGGTCTGCTGGTCGACGCGGAACGCCGCCTGCACGAGGAGGGAATCGCGGGCGACGTCTATCTGTTCAAGAACAACACCGATTCAGCGGGAAACTCCTACGGTTGTCACGAGAACTATCTCGTGGCCCGGCACGGCGAGTTCTCCCGGCTCGCCGACATTCTCATTCCCTTCCTCGTCACCCGACAGTTGCTGTGCGGCGCCGGCAAGGTGCTGCAAACCCCGCGCGGGGCGGTGTACTGCGTCAGCCAGCGCGCCGAGCACATCTGGGAGGGCGTCAGCTCCGCCACCACCCGCTCGCGCCCGATCATCAACACCAGGGACGAGCCGCACGCCGACGCGGAGCGCTACCGCAGGCTGCATGTCATCGTCGGTGACTCCAACATGTCCGAGACGACCATGCTGCTCAAGGTCGGCGCGACCGACCTGGTGCTGCGCATGATCGAGGCGGGCACGGTCATGCGCGACCTGACCCTGGAGAACCCCATCCGGGCCATCCGCGAGGTCAGCCACGACATCACGGGCCAACGCAAGGTGCGGCTGGCCAGCGGGCGGGAGGCGTCCGCGCTCGAGGTCCAGCAGGAGTACTACGAGAAGGCCGTCGACTTCTGCGAGCGGCGCGGCATCAGGACCGGCACCGTCGAACGCGTACTGGAACTGTGGGGCCGCACGCTGGAGGCGGTGCGCACCGAGGATCTCGACCGCATCGCCACCGAGATCGACTGGGTGATGAAGTACAAGCTCATCGAGCGGTACCGGGCGAAGAACAACATCACCATGTCGCATCCGCGGGTCGCCCAGATAGACCTCGCCTACCACGACATCCACCGTCGCCGGGGCCTGTACTACCTCCTGGAGCGCAAGGGGCAGGCGGCCCGGGTCTGCAACGACGTGAAGATCTTCGAGGGCAAGTCGGTACCGCCGCAGACCACGCGGGCCAGGCTGCGTGGCGACTTCATCCGACGGGCTCAGGAACAGCGCCGCGACTTCACCGTCGACTGGGTGCACCTCAAGCTCAATGACCAGGCACAGCGCACCGTGCTGTGCAAGGACCCCTTCCGGTCGGTGGACGATCGAGTGGAGAAGCTCATCGCCGGAATGTGAGTCACCGCACCGTCAGCACGGCGCCTTCGGGCGTGTCACAGGGCCTCGCGCGTTCCTCGTGCGAGGCCCTGTGCACGTCGTAGAGTGGCGCGCATTGCCCACATCCAGTTTCGACTGAACGAGGAATTCCGTGCGCCGACGCTCCGTACTCCTCGCCGTACCCGCCGGCCTGCTCGCGCTCGCGGGCTGCGGTGACGACGAGAACAACAAGGACAAGGCCGACAAGGCCGACAAGGTCGATACGTCGAAGTCCCCCACGGCGGAGCCGACCGGGAAGATCGTGGCAGGGCCGCTGCCCGACATCACCAAGGGCAAGGAGTTCGGTCAGAAACCCACCATGGCCAAGGGGCCCGGCAAGCCCTCGCCCGACCTCGCCGTGAAGACCCTCGTGCCCGGCCGCGGCGCGGCCGTCGCGACGGGCGACTTCCTGGAGGTGAACTACCTCGGCCAGAAGTGGAAGGACGGCAAGGTCTTCGACAACTCGTACGACCGGGACAAGCCCGCTATCTTCCCGATCGGGGTCGGCAAGGTCATCCCCGGCTGGGACCAGGGCCTGGTGGGCAAGAAGGTGAACAGCCGGGTCCAGCTCGCGATTCCGCCGGCCCTCGGCTACGGCTCCGAGGGCAACCCCCAGGCGGGCATCAAGGGCGACGACACCCTGGTGTTCGTCGTCGACATCGTCGGCTCCTACAACACCAAGAGCTCGGCGCAGGGCAAGGAGGTCGAGCAGACCGACAAGGCCCTGCCCGTCGTGGGGGTCAAGACGGACGGCGAGCCGCCCACCATCGAGGTACCGAAGGGCAAGGCCCCCACCAAGGTCGTATCGAACTACATCCTCGAAGGCGACGGCCCCAAGCTCAAGAAGACGGACGCCGTCATGGTCCAGTACAAGGGCGTCCTGTGGGACGGCGGCAAGGAGTTCGACTCCAGCTACGCCAGCAAGCAGCTCGCCCAGTTCTCGCTCCAGCAGGTCGTCCCCGGCTGGACCGAGGGGCTCGAGGGCAAGAAGACGGGCAGCCGCGTGCTGATCGTGGTGCCGCCGGACAAGGGCTACGGCAAGGAGAAGAAGGACGGCATTCCGCCGAACTCCACGCTGGTCTTCGCCGTCGACATCCTCGCCATTCTGTAAGACTGTCCCGGTTGCCCACCCGTAAGCGAGGAGTTTTTTCGTGAGCATCGACAAGCCTGAGATCGACTTCCCGGGCGGCGAGCCGCCGGCCGACCTTGAGATCAAGGACATCTGGGAAGGCGACGGCGCTGTCGCACAGGCCGGGAACACGGTCAAGGTCCACTACGTCGGAGTGGCCTTCAGCACCGGTGAGGAGTTCGACGCGAGCTGGAACCGCGGCACCCCGCTCTCCTTCCAGCTCGGCGCCGGCCAGGTCATCCCCGGCTGGGACCAGGGTGTGCAGGGCATGAAGGTGGGTGGCCGGCGTCAGCTCACCATCCCGCCGCACCTGGCCTACGGCGACACCGGCGCCGGCGGCGGTCGCATCGCCCCCGGCGAGACGCTGATCTTCGTGTGCGACCTGGTCGCCGTCTGAGCCGACCCGGCGCACGGCGCGACCGCCCCCGCGCGGCCCGTTGAGCCCCGTCGTACGGTCGCCGCGCGCGGCCACCGAGGGCCCGTGGCCCGAGCACCCCGCTCGGGCCACGGGCCCTCGGCTTTTACCCGCGCGAGCGGGAGCGGTACGGTCACCGTCGTAGGAGAGCTGCACTTCGAGAAGAGGGCGTCGATGGCCATTGCCAAGGCCGAGCGGTTGATGAACCTGGCCTTGTGTCTGCTCGAAACCCGGCGCCCGCTCACCAAGCGGGAGTTGAGGTCGTCCATCGAGGCGTACCTGGAGGCCGACGCCACCGGTAGCGACGAGGCCGTCAACCGGATGTTCGAGCGGGACAAGGACGACCTCCGCGAGCTGGGGCTCGTCATCGAGACGGTCGACGGCATCGACGGCGAGCTGGGCTACCTGGCCCGCCGCGACAGCAACCGGCTGCCGCCCATCACTCTCGATCCGGAGGAGGCCGCCGCGCTCGGCCTGGCCGCCAAGGTCTGGCAGCAGGCCAGGCTCGCGGGCGCGGCCAGCGGCGCGCTGCAGAAGCTGCGGGCCGCGGGGATGCCGCTGGCCGACGAGCCGTACGCGAGCGAGCCGCACAGCGCCCTCGAACCGCGCATCCCGACCCACGAGGCGGCCTTCGAACCGCTGATGCTCGCCTGCCGCGACCGCCGCCCGGTGGTCTTCGACTACCGCAAGTCCAACGCCGCGCGCCCGGAGCGGCGCACCGTCGAGCCGTGGATTCTCGAGTGCTGGCGCGGCCACTGGTACCTGGCCGGCTGGGACCGGGACCGCGCGGCCGAGCGCGTCTTCCGGCTCTCGCGCATCACCGGCCGGGTCCGCTCGCGGGCCGGCGCCTTCACGGCCGAGGTGCCCGACCACGTGACGGTCCGGGAGACGGTGGAGACCTGGGCGGGCGAGACGGCCACCAGCACCGCCCGGATCAGGCTGCGCGCCGGCCACGGCTACCCGCTGCGGGCCAAGGCGATCAGCATCCGGCCGGTGGTCGAGGAGGGCGCGGCCGACGGCGAACCGGCCGGCTGGGACGAGCTGGAGATCCCGTACGGGCACGGGTTGGACGCCTGGCTGGTCGAGTTCGGGCCAGACGTCGTGGTCCTGGAACCGGCCGAGTTGCGGGCCGACGTGGTGGAGCGGCTGCGCGCCGTGGCCAACGGCTGAGAGGGACGGACCGACCATGGCTACCAACGCCATCGACCAGACCCGGCGCATGCTGTCGCTGGTGACGTACCTGCGCGAGCGCCCCGGCGCGCGCGTCAGCGACGTCGCCCGGGCCTTCGGCATCACCGAGGACGAGCTGATCGCCGACCTGGACGTGTTGCCGATGTGCGGCACCAGCTTCCGGGGCGGCGACCTGCTGGACATAGACACCGACGGCGACCGCATCTGGTGGCACAACCCCAACAGCGCCGACACCGAGCCGCTGCGGCTGGCCGCCGACGAGGCCACCGCGCTGCTGGTGGCCGCCCGCGCGGTGGCCACCCTGCCGGGGCTGCGCGAGGGCGACCGGCAGGCGCTGCTGCGCGCGACGGCGAAGCTGGAGGCGGCGGCCGGCGAGGCGGCCGGCGCCAGCTCCCGGCTCTCGGTCATCTTCGAGTCCGAGGGCGGCGTCTTCGCCGACGTGGACCGGGCCATCGCCGAGCGGCGGCGGCTGTGGCTGCGTTACTACTCGCCCGCCCGGGACGAGCTCACCGAGCGCGAGGTCGACCCGATCCGGCTCTTCGCCGTCGGCCACACCTACGTCGAGGCGTGGTGCCGACTCTCCGAGGCCCGACGCACCTTCCGGCTCGACCGGGTGGCCGAGATCAAGCTGTTGGACGAGGTCTCCGACCCGCCGCCGATAGAACTGCGCGACCTGTCCGAGGGGCTGGTGCAGCCGGCGGCCGAGGACCCGGAGGTGGTGGTCGAGGTGGGCCCCGGCGGGCGCTGGGTCGCCGAGTACTACCCGCACGACAGCGCCGAGGAACTGCCCGACGGCGGCCTGCGCATCACCCTGCGCACCCCCGACCCCGGCTCACTGCGCCGCCTCGGGCTGCGGCTGGGCAAGGACGGCCGGATCACGACCCCGCTGGAGCTGGCCCACAGCGCGCGCGACGCCGCGCGCGAGGCCCTGGCCGCCTACGGCGAGTGACGCCGCGGTCGCGTTACGGGGCGCACGCCGGCTCTTGCGGGGCGACGTTTGGGGCGTACGGGCGGAAGCGGAACGCGATGGATGCGCACCGGGGCCCGGCCGTGATCGGATGGGCGCCGCGCGGGCGAGTGTGACCGGGCGCGTGCGGGGGCTGGCGGTCGGTGAGCGGATCGCTGTCGACCGGAGGCGACCGCTGTCGGGCGGTGGGCCCGCGCGCGGCGGGCGCACGGCCGGTGTGCGCGCGGTGGAGTGGACGTACGGCGAGCGGAGGGCACAGATGACGGCGCGGGCGACGCGGCGAGCCACCCCAGTGATCTTCAAGGCCGGGTGCCCGCAGTGCCGGGGCAGCTTCGAGCTGGGGGCCGATGCCCTGCGGTTGGTGGTCGGCGGCACCACGCGCACCACCTTCTACTCCTTCACCTGCCCGGACTGCGGCACGGCGGTCCGCAAGCCGGCGGGCGAGCGGATCGTGGAGTTGCTGACCGGCGGCGGCGTCAGCACGCTGCGGCTGCACTCGGCGGTGTAGCGCCGCGACGGCGCGGCCGGGCCGACGCTTGGCGGGCTCCGGTCGGGGCGGGCGGCGCGGTGGCGGCGGTGCCGTGACCCGGGTCACCCGCGGGCGGCGCGGCGGCGGTTCGGTGGGGCCGGCGGGCGGTTGCCTGGTCGGGCGGGGCGAACGGTAGGTTGCCTTCCATGCTCTGGCCCATGCTTGCTATCGCCCTCGCGTTCTGCGGACTCGCCGTTCTCGCCGTCCTCGCGGCGCGGGTGTACCGGGAGGTGCGGCGGCTGGCGCGGCAGGTGGGGGAGAGCTCGGACCGGATCGCGCGGGCCTCGCAGGACCTGGAACGCGCCACCGGTCCGCTCGCCGCTCAGGTGGACGGACTGCGCCGGCGCTGAGCCCCATTCGACCCTCCTCCGCATCAGCGCAGTTCAGGCGCTCTGCTCTGGGGAACAAACGAGCGGTACGCTGAGGGGCGCGGCCCTGGTATCGAGGCCCGGGGACGCAATCGGGAGTACGCCCGGGGATTGCCACCCGTTTACCCCGCCGCGTTACGATCGCTGCCACAACGGCTGCCGGACTCCCGCGTCCGACCGGTCGGACAGCCACCCCAGCCGCCTCGGTGAGAAGGTAAATCTTATGTTCGGTGGAAAGATCGGTGCCCCCGAGATCATCCTCATTCTTGTCGTCGTCATTCTGCTCTTTGGCGCGAAGAAGCTTCCGGACATGGCGCGTTCGCTCGGCAAGTCCGCGCGCATCCTCAAGAGCGAGGCCAAGGCGATGAAGTCGGAGGGCAAGCAGCCCGCCCCGGCCGAGCCGGCGCACCCCGAAGACACCGCCGACCAGGCCGGTGGGCACCGCACCATCCAGGCGGCGCCGGGCGACGTGAGCAGCTCCCGCCCGGTGAACGAGCCGAGCGACCACACGACGAAGCGCTGAATCCAGGGCCGACTGAGGCGATGGCCGACGGCCGTCGTCTGCCGCACGAGATGAGGACGTGGGTTGCTCAAGCCTGCCCGCAAGAAGGAGAAGGACCCCGAGGGGCGGATGCCCCTCGCGGAGCACCTGCGTGAGTTGCGCAACAGGCTCCTCAAGGCGGTCCTGGCGATCTGTCTGGTGACGGCCGTCGCGTTGTTCTACTACAAGGACATCGTCGACTTCCTGATGAAGCCGGTCTTGGACTCGGTCGGTTGTGGCGGTCTTTCCGTCTCCGACCTGGAGGCCGCCAAGGACGGCGACCAGAAGTGCGCTTACTTCACCGTGAACGGCCTTCTGTCGCCGTTCACGATCATGCTCAAGGTCTCCTTCATGACCGGCCTGGTGCTCGCCACGCCGATCTGGCTGTACCAGCTCTGGGCGTTCCTCGCGCCCGGGCTGCACAAGCAGGAGAAGAAGTACTCGATGGCCTTCGTGGCCGCCGGCGTGCCGCTCTTCGTGGGCGGCGGCTTCTTCGCGTACGCGATCCTCCCGACGACCGCCGAGGTGCTGCTCGACTTCACCCCGGAGGGCGCCGACAACCTGTTGCCCCTGGACGACTTCATCGACCTGCTGACCCGCATGGTCGTCGTCTTCGGCCTCGCCTTCGAACTGCCGCTGGTCCTGGTGCTGCTCAACTTCGGTGGCGTGGTCACCGGGCGCCGGATGCTCGGCTGGTGGCGCGGCATGATCATGGGCATCACCGTGTTCGGCGCCCTGGCGACGCCGAGCACCGACCCGGTGGGCATGTTCGCCCTCGCCGGGCCCGTCACGCTGCTGTACTTCGTCGCGGTGGGCGTCTCGCTCATCAACGACCGGCGCAAGGCCAAGCAGCGGGCCAACGATCCCGACTTCGGCGTCGATGACGACGAGGCGTCGCAGGGCCACGTCCCCGAGGCGGTGGACGACGTGGAGACGGTCTCGGCCGGCGGCGCGACGGGCGATGAGCGCGGCGGCACGGACCCGGGCCGGCGCAGCGGCTACGACGACTTCACCTGAGCCGGTAGATTCCGTGCGTGACCAGCGACATCACTCTCTTCGTCAATCCAACGGCGGGCCGTGGCCGTGGCGCGCGGGCCGCGCAGCCGGCCGCGCGGGTGCTCCGCGACGCGGGGTTCCGCGTGCGGACGGTGCTGGGGGCCGACGCCGGTGACGCGCTGAGCCGGGCCCGCACGGCGGTCGCGGGCGGCACGGGGGCGCTGGTGGCGGTCGGCGGCGACGGCATGACCTCGCTGGCGCTCCAGGCGGTGGCCGGTACCGGCACCCCGCTCGGCGTGGTGGCGGTGGGCACCGGGAACGACTTCGCGCAGGCCACCGGGTTGCCGGTGCGCGACCCCGGCGCCGCGGCCCGACTGATCGCGGCCTCGCTCAAGTCCGACGGCGGGCGGCCGGTGGACGTCGGCCTCGCCGGCGAGACGTACTTCGGCACCGTCCTCGCCTCCGGCTTCGACTCCCGGGTCAACGACCGCGGCAACCGGATGCGCTGGCCCACCGGCCGCTTCCGGTACGACCTGGCGATGGTCGCGGAACTGGCCGGGCTGCGGACCTTCCCGTACCGGTTGCGCCTTGACGACGGGCCCGAGCGGGAGGTCGAGGCGACGCTGATCGCGGTCGGCAACGGGGCCTCGTACGGCGGTGGGATGCGGATATGCGGCGGTGCCCGGCTGGACGACGGGCTCTTCGACATCACGGTCGTCGGCCCGTGCACCCGCGGGACGCTGCTGCGGGTCTTCCCACGGGTCTACCGGGGCACGCATCTCAGCCACCCGGCGGTGACCACCTACCGCGCGGCGCGGGTCTCGCTGGCGGCGCCCGGGCTCACCGGCTACGCCGACGGGGAGCCGCTGGGGCCGCTGCCGCTGACGGCCGTGACCGTGCCGGGCGCCGTGCGGCTGCTGGGCGGCTGACCTCCGGGGCGGCCGGGTGGCAGCGGACCGCGGGGGAGGGCGGACTCCGGCCGGGGCCGGTGGCGTCCCAGGTGCTGGTAAAGATCGAGTGCGTTGTCAGAGGTGGCCGGTAGGCTCGTACGTACGATGACCGACGAGCTATCTCCCGCCGAGCGATACGCCCAGGCCCGCCTCCGGGCGGCCGACCAGGCCACGGCTCTCGCTCCGTTCCGCGAGATGTACGAATTTGGCCTCGATCCGTTCCAGATCGAGGCGTGCCAAGCACTCGAAGCCGGCAAGGGCGTCCTGGTCGCCGCCCCCACCGGCTCCGGTAAGACGATCGTGGGCGAGTTCGCCGTCCACCTGGCCCTCACCCGGGGCCGCAAGTGCTTCTACACCACGCCCATCAAAGCGCTGTCGAACCAGAAGTACAGCGACCTCGTGGAGCGCTACGGCGCCGAGAAGGTCGGCCTGCTGACCGGCGACAACAGCGTGAACTCCGAGGCACCGGTGGTCGTGATGACCACCGAGGTGCTGCGCAACATGCTCTACGCGGGCTCCCGCTCCCTCGACGGCCTCGGATACGTCGTCATGGACGAGGTGCACTACCTCTCCGACCGGTTCCGGGGCGCGGTCTGGGAAGAGGTCATCATCCACCTGCCGGAGTCGGTGACGCTGGTCTCGCTCTCCGCGACCGTCTCCAACGCCGAGGAGTTCGGTGACTGGCTGGACACGGTGCGCGGCGACACCGAGGTGATCGTCTCCGAGCACCGGCCGGTCCCGCTGTGGCAGCACGTGCTCGCCGGCCGGCGGATATACGACCTCTTCGAGGAGAAGGACAGCCCCGAGGGCCAGCCCGGCACCGGCCGGCGCGAGGTCAACCCCGACCTGGTGCGGCTGGCCCGGATGGAGAACAGCCGCCCCAGCTTCGGCGGGGACAAGCGGCGCGGTCGCTCCATGCGGGAGGCCGACCGGGAGCGCGAACGCCGCCAGCGCAGCCGGATCTGGACCCCGAGCAGACCCGAGGTGATCGACCGGCTGGACGCGGAGGGGCTGCTCCCCGCCATCACCTTCATCTTCAGCCGCGCGGGCTGCGAGGCGGCCGTGCAGCAGTGCCTGTTCGCGGGGCTGCGGCTGAACGACGACGCGGCGCGGGCCCGGGTGCGGACCATCGTCGAGGAGCGCACGGCGTCCATCCCCGACGAGGACCTGCACGTGCTGGGCTACTACGAGTGGCTCGAGGGCCTGGAGCGGGGGATCGCCGCCCACCACGCGGGGATGCTGCCGACCTTCAAGGAGGTCGTCGAGGAGCTCTTCGTCAAGGGCCTGGTCAAGGCGGTGTTCGCGACCGAGACGCTGGCGCTGGGCATCAACATGCCGGCGCGGTCGGTGGTCCTCGAGAAGCTGGTCAAGTGGAACGGCGAGCAGCACGCCGACATCACCCCCGGCGAGTACACGCAGCTCACCGGCCGCGCGGGGCGGCGTGGCATCGATATCGAGGGCCATGCGGTGGTGCTGTGGCAGCGCGCGATGGACCCGACGGCGCTCGCCGGCCTCGCGGGCACCCGCACCTACCCGCTGCGCTCCTCCTTCCGCCCCTCGTACAACATGGCCGTCAACCTGGTCTCGCAGTTCGGTCGGCACCGCTCGCGCGAACTCCTGGAGACCTCGTTCGCGCAGTTCCAGGCGGACAAGGCGGTCGTCGGCATCTCGCGGCAGGTGCAGCGCAACGAGGAGGGCCTGGAGGGCTACCGGGCGTCGATGACCTGCCACCTCGGCGACTTCGAGGAGTACTCCCGGCTGCGGCGCGAGCTGAGCGACCGGGAGACGGAGCTGGCCAAGCAGGGCGCGGCGCAGCGTCGTGCGGCGGCGGCCACGGCGCTGGAGAAGCTCAAGCCGGGCGACGTGATCCAGGTGCCGGCGGGGAAGTACGCCGGGCTCGCCCTGGTGCTCGACCCCGGGTTGCCCGCGGGGCGCGCGGGCGGGCACCGTGGCGGCTTCGAGTACCACGACGGGCCGCGTCCGCTGGTGCTCACCGCGGAGCGGCAGGTCAAGCGGCTGGCGGCGATGGACTTCCCGGTTCCGGTGGAGCCGCTGGAGCGGATGCGCATCCCCAAGTCGTTCAACGCGCGCAGCCCGCAGTCGCGTCGCGACCTGGCCTCCGCGCTGCGTACCAAGGCCGGCCACCACGAGCCGCACCACCGCCGCAAGGAGCGCTCGGCGGCGGCCGACGACACCGAGATCAGCAGGCTGCGCACGGAGATCCGGGCCCACCCCTGCCACGGCTGCGCGGAGCGCGAGGACCACGCCCGGTGGGCCGAGCGGTACCACCGGCTGCGGCGGGACACCCGGCAGCTTGAGCGGCGCATCGAGGGGCGTACGAACACCATCGCGCGCACCTTCGACCGGATCTGTGCCCTGCTGGCCGAACTGGGTTACCTCCAGGGCGACGAGGTCACCGAGGACGGGAAGCGGCTGGCGCGGCTCTACGGCGAGCTGGACCTGCTGGCCAGCGAGTGCCTGCGGGACGGGGTCTGGGAGGGCCTGAAGCCGGCGGAGCTGGCGGCGTGCGCGTCGGCGCTGGTCTACGAGGCGCGGGCGGCGGACGACGCGGTGGCGCCCAAGCTGCCCACCGGGGCGTCGAAGCAGGCGCTCACCGAGATGGTGCGGATCTGGGGCCGCCTCGACGCGCTGGAGGAGGACCACCGGATCAACCAGACGGAGGGCGTCGGCCAACGCGAGCCGGACCTCGGCTTCGCCTGGGCGGCCTACCGCTGGGCCTCCGGGCACGGTCTGGACGACGTGTTGCGCGAGGTGGAGATGCCGGCCGGCGACTTCGTGCGCTGGTGCAAGCAGCTCATCGACGTGCTGGGGCAGATCGCCGTGGCCGCCCCGCCGGAGGGCACCGTGGCGCGCAACGCCCGCAGGGCCGTGGACGGCCTGCGACGCGGGGTCGTGGCCTACTCGTCGGTGGGCTGAGCCGGCGGGCCCGGCGCCCGCCCCGCTGGGCGGCCCGGCCTGGCCGATGTGTCCGCCGCCCCACCACGTGCGCCCGGCGCGCCGCTCCCCGACGGGGACGCGGCGCGCCGGGCGCTTTCGTGGATCGGGGCCCGTACGCGGACCGTCCCGTACGCGGACCGTCCCGAACGGGAACCGGGGCGTACGGGGAGGCGGGCGGCGCGGGTCTAGGCGCCGGCCTGCCCGCGCTCCTGCTCCGCCTCGACCTGCTGGTTCCACTCCTGCTTGGCCGCCTGCCAGCCGTCCTCGTTGTGGCCGAGGCGCCAGTAGCCGGAGATCGACAGCCGCTCGCGCGGGACCTGGTGTTCGACGCGCAGCTGGCGGCGGAGTTCCTTCACGAAGCCGGCCTCGCCGTGCACGAAGGCGTGCAGGTCGCCGGGCGGGAAGGCGAGGTCGCGTACCGCCTGGGTCAGCTTGGCGCCGACGCGGGCGCCGTCGCGGTGGAGCCAGTGCACGGTGGCGCCCGGCACCTCGGCCAGCGGCTGGCGCTCGGCCTCGTCCGCCACCTCGATGAACACGTGCGCCGGCGCCGGGTTCTCGCTGGCCGCCAGCCGTTCCAGTGCGGCGGCGATGGCGGGCAGCGCGCTCTCGTCGCCGGCGATCAGGTGCCAGTCGGCGTCGGGGGAGGGGGCGTACGCGCCGCCGGGGCCGAGGAAGAAGATCTCCTCGCCGGCCTTAACGCTGGTGGCCCACGGTCCGGCCACGCCCTCGTCGCCGTGCACCACGAAGTCGACCGCCAGCTCGCGGCTGACCGGGTCCCAGGTGCGCACCGTGTAGGTGCGGGTCACCGGCCACTGGTGGCGCGGCATGTCGGCGCGGATCTGCTGGATGTCGAAGGGCTTGGGGTAGGTCACGCCCTCGATCGGGAACAGCAGCTTGACGTAGTGGTCGCTCCACTCGCCCGCGCTGAAGTTCGCCAGCCCCGCGCCGCCGAGCACCACGCGCACCATGTGGGGGGTGAGCCGCTCGGTGCGGATCACCTGTCCCCGGTGGAGCTGCGGCTGCTTGCGGGCCGGACGCTCTGTCACGATGCCTCCTGGGAAAGGGAAGTTAGGTTTACCTAACCTAACAGCTTACCTCGCGAGAATGGCGAGCACCCTGCTCAGCGACGTGCCCAGGCCCCAGCGCTCGGTCAACGCGTCCAGCGCGGCGGGGTGGCGCGGGGCCGTGGTCAGGGCCGGGTCGAAGGCGGGGAGCGGGACGTCGGTGGCGACGCGGACCACGCGCGGCGCGACGGCGAGGTAGTCCGCGGCCTCGGCCAGCCGCCGGCGCTGGGTGGGGGTGAGCTTGGACGTCGGATCGGCCGCGGCGGCCGTGATGCCGGCGAGGTCACCGTAGGCGGCCAGCAGCTTGGCCGCCGTCTTCTCGCCGATGCCGGACACGCCCGGCAGGCCGTCGCTGGGGTCGCCGCGCAGCAGGGCCAGGTCCGCGTAGCCGGAGCCGTCCACGCCGTACTTCCCGCGCAACCACGCCTCGTCCACGGCCTGGAGCGTGCCCACGCCCTTGAGCGGGTAGAGCACGCGGGCCCGCCGCTCGTCGCTGACGAGCTGGTACAGGTCGCGGTCGCCGGTGACGATGTCCACCGGCCCGCTCGCGCGCGTGGCGAGGGTGCCGATCACGTCGTCCGCCTCGTAGCCGGCCACGCCGACCCGGGCGATGCCGATGGCGTCCAGCACCTCCTCGATCACCGGCACCTGCGGCGCGAGGGTGTCGGGGACCTCCTCCTCGTAGTCGCCCGAGTGCGGCACGTGCTCGCCCTGCGGCGCGGCCGGCTCGTCGGCGACCCGGTGCGCCTTGTACGAGGGGATGAGGTCGACCCGCCACTGGGGCCGCCAGTCGGCGTCCATGCAGGCGACCAGGTCGTCCGGGCGGTGGTCGTCCACCAGGCGGGCGATGAAGTCGAGGAGCCCCCGCACGGCGTTGACCGGCGTGCCGTCCGGGGCGCGCACCGAGTCGGGCACGCCGAAGTAGGCGCGGAAGTACAGGGAGGCGGTGTCGAGGAGCATCAGGCGTCGGGTCACGGCCCGATCATGCCGTACCGATCAGACGGGCGGCGCTTGTGAGGTGGGACACAAAGGGTTTGCCGCGGGACCTTCCGGGGAGGCGCCGTCCCGGAGCGGACCCTGTAGCGCATTCAACTATTGCATTGGGCACGTGGTCAGGCGGGCCGAAACCGCCCGCTCCACGACCTGTCTCTCGCCCCCGGCGGGAAGCCCCCACCGGGGGCTGGGTCGTTTCTTGAGTTCGACCCGAGAGGTGTATGTGTCCAGGCTGCGAGCCGAGCACTTGTACAAGGTCTTCGGTAGACGACCGAAGGCGGCCGTGACCGCCCTGGAGGGCGGTGCCAGCCGTGACGAGCTGCGCTCCCAGGGGACGACGGCGGCCGTGATCGACGCGTCGTTCGCCGTCGAGGCGGGCCAGATATTCGTTGTCATGGGACTGTCCGGATCGGGCAAGTCGACCCTGCTGCGCATGTTGAACGGCCTCCTTGAGCCGACCGCGGGGCAGGTGCTCTACGACGGCACGGACCTGACCCGGTTGAGCGCGCGCGAACTGCGCGAGGTGCGCTCGCGGAAGATCAGCATGGTGTTCCAGCACTTCGCGCTCTTCCCGCACCGCAGCGTGCTGGAGAACGCGGCCTACGGGCTCGAGGTGCAGGGCATACCCCGCGCCGACCGCGAGGCGCGCGCCAAGGAGGCCCTGGAGCTGGCCGGCCTCGCCGGCTGGGAGAACTCCTGGCCCGACGAGCTCTCCGGCGGCATGCAGCAGCGCGTGGGCCTGGCCCGCGCGCTGGCCACCGACGCCGACCTGCTCCTGATGGACGAGTCGTTCAGCGCGCTCGACCCGCTGATCCGGCGCGACATGCAGGACCAGCTCCTGGAACTCCAGAAGCGGCTCAAGAAGACCATCGTCTTCATCACCCACGACCTCAACGAGGCCATGCGACTCGGCGACCAGATCGCCGTGATGCGCGACGGCCGGATCGTCCAGATCGGCAACGCGCAGGACATCCTGGTCACCCCGGCCAACGACTACGTGGCCTCCTTCACCCAGGACGTGGACCGCTCCCGGGTGCTCACCGCGGGCGCCATCATGGCCGAGCCCGCCAGCGCGCTCGCCGGCACGGACGGCGCCGCGCCGCGCACCGCGCGCGAGGTGCTGGCCGCGGCGCCGGCCACCGTCCTGGCCGACACCCCGATCATCGAGCTGTTCGCGCCCTGCTCGGCCAGCTCCGAGCCGGTCGCCGTGGTGGACGAGGCGGGCGAGCTGATCGGGCTCGTGCCGGCCGCCCGACTGCTGGCCGTACTCGGCGAGCCCACCCAGACCGCCGAGCCCACCGCCGCGCCACCGGGCCCACGCCTGAGCAAGGACGCCGCGGACCGGGGCGCTACGGACGAGAGTGACAAGAGCGACACGGGCAAGGGTGACGTGAACAAGGACACCGCGCAGGGCTCTACGGGCAACGGCACGGCCGAGGGCAAGGTGACCGCGGGTGCCTAGGCTCGACATCGGCAAGTGGATCGACTCGGGGATCACCTGGCTCCGGGAGAACCTCGACTGGCTCTTCGACTTCATCGCCAAGGTCGTCGACGGCATGTACGAGGGCGTGCACGACGTCCTGTCCGCGCCCGAGCCGCTGCTGTTCGCGGGCATCCTGGCGGTCATCGCCTGGTGGCTGCGCGGGCTGGTCGCGAGCGTGGTGGCCTTCGCGGGCTTCGCCCTCATCGACTCGATCCAGCAGTGGGACGAGGCGATGGAGACCCTGTCGCTGGTGCTGGTCGCCGGCTTCATCACCATCGTGATGGCGGTCCCGCTCGGCATCTGGGCCGCGCGCAGCCGCACGGTCAGCACGATGCTGCGGCCCGTCCTCGACTTCATGCAGACGATGCCCGCCTTCGTCTACCTGATCCCGGGCATCTTCTTCTTCGGCGTCGGCGTGGTTCCCGGAGCCATCGCCACCATCGTCTTCGCGATGCCGCCCAGCGTGCGGATGACCGAACTCGGCATCCGCCAGGTGGACGAGGAACTGGTCGAGGCGGCCGAGGCGTTCGGCACCAGCCCGCGCCGCACCCTGGTGCGCGTACAGCTCCCGCTGGCCCTGCCCACCATCATGGCCGGCGTCAACCAGGCCATCATGCTGGCCCTTTCCATGGTCGTCATCTCCGGCATGGTCGGCGGCGGCGGGCTCGGCTCCTCGGTCTTCGAGGCCATCAGCTCCGTCGACGTGGCCCTCGGCTTCGAGGGCGGCCTCGCGGTGGTCATCCTCGCGATGTACCTGGACCGCATGACCGGCGCGCTCGGCGAGCGGGTCTCGCCGCTGGGCCGCCGCGCCATCGCCAAGCGCAACGCCGCCGCCACCAGCGGCCTGGCGGTCCTCCAGTGGCGGCCGGCGACCTCGCTCGCCACGGTCGGCGTCGTGGTGCTCGCGCTCGTCGCGGGCGGCATGAACGTCTTCGGCGAGGACGAGAAGGGCCCCGAGGTCACCGCCGACGTCGGCAAGGGCCGCTCGCTGAACATCGGCTACATCAACTGGGACGAGGGCGTCGCCTCCACGTATCTGTGGAAGGAGGTCCTCGAACAGCGCGGCTTCAAGCCCAAGGTGCAGTCGTACGAGGTCGGCGCGCTCTACACCGGCATGGCCGCGGGCGACATCGACGTGCAGACCAACTCCTGGCTGCCGGTCACCCACGAGTCGTACTGGAAGAACTACCGCGACAAGCTGGACGACCTCGGCTCGTGGTACGGGCCGACGTCGCTTGAGGTCGCCGTCCCCTCGTACGTCAAGGGCGTCAAGACGCTGGAGGACCTCAAGGGCAAGGGGGGCACCTTCAAGGGCAAGATCATCGGCATCGAGCCCGGCGCGGGCGAGATGAAGCTGATGAAGGACAAGGTGCTGCCCGGCTACGGCCTGGACAAGGAGTACAAGCTCGTCAGCGGCTCCACCGCCGGCATGCTCTCCCAACTGGAGCGCTCCTACGCCAAGCAGGAGCCGGTCGCGGTCACCCTCTGGTCGCCGCACTGGGCGTACAGCAAGTACGACCTGACCAAGCTGAAGGACACCAAGGGCGCGTTCGGCTCCGGTGACCGCCTGCACATGCTGGCGCGCAAGGGCTTCGCGCAGAAGGAGCCGCAGGTCGCCGAGTGGATGAAGGGCTTCAAGCTCGACGAGAAGCAGCTCACCACGTTGGAGCAGGCGATCCAGGACGCCGGCAAGGGCAACCAGCAGCAGGGCGTGCGCGCCTGGCTGGAGAAGAACCCGGGCATGATCGACAAGATCGCCCCGGTCGCCGGCGCCGAGGCCAAGGGCAAGCAGGCGGGCGCCGCGCCGCGCATCGGCTACTTCCCGTGGGACGAGGACATCGCCACCACCTACCTGTGGAAGAACGTCCTGGAACGCCGCGGCTACAAGCCGTCGATCAAGCAGTACGACGTCGGCTCGATGTTCACGGGAATGGCGGCCGGTCAGATCGACGTCGAATTCGACGGCTGGCTGCCGGTGGCCCAGAAACAGTACTGGGACAAGTACAAGCACAACCTCGTCGATATCGGCGCGTGGTACGACAAGACCTCGCTCGAACTGGCGGTGCCCTCCTACGTCAAGGACGTGAAGTCCCTCGCGGACCTCAAGGGCAAGGGCGACAGGTTCAAGGGCAAGATCGTCGGAATCGAGCCGGGCACCGGCCAGATGAAGCTGCTCAAGGACAAGGTGCTGCCGGCGTACGGCCTGGACGAGGAGTACGAGGTCACCAGCGCCGGATCGCCCG
This sequence comes from Streptomyces sp. MGP-BFMKR1, assembly GCF_057766585.1. Lineage (NCBI taxonomy): Bacteria > Bacillati > Actinomycetota > Actinomycetes > Kitasatosporales > Streptomycetaceae > Streptomyces > Streptomyces sp. MGP-BFMKR1. The sequence continues at coordinate 1,292,925 of NZ_CM173408.1, read as the reverse complement.
CGATGCTGGCCGAACTGGAGCGCTCGTACAAGAAGCGCGAGCCGATCATCGCCGTGCTGTGGACCCCGCACTGGGCTTACAGCAAGTACGAGCTAACCAAACTCGCCGACCCGAAGAAGGCGTTCGGCGAGAACAACGAGATCCGCTCGCTCGGTCACAAGTCCTTCCCGAAGAAATACCCGGAGTTCTACGGGTGGTTGAAGGAATGGCACATGACCGAGAAGGAACTCGCCGGCCTTGAGGCGTCCATTCAGGACGCCGGCAAGGGCAAGATCGAGGAGGGCGTGCAGAAGTGGATGGACGCCCACCCCGGAATCGTCGACAAGATGGCGCCGGTGAAGTAACCGCCCACTGAACCCGCCCCGCGGCACGGCCGCTCACGAGGCGGCACGGGGCGCCGCGCACCGCGCGCGGTCGCCCCGTGCCGCAGCCGCGGGGCCTCCGCACGCCGCCGTGGCCCGGAACACTCCGGGCCACGGCGGCGCCGTACGGTGGGGCGCATGCCTGGACCCAGCCGACCCGCAGGCCCCGACCGATCCCCCCGTCCCGACCGCCCCGACCGCCCCGACCGTTCCGACCGCCCCGCCCGTCGCCCGGCCGTGCGGCGGGTGGTCTCCCTCGTGCCCTCGCTCACCGAGGCGGTGGCCGTCACCGCCCCCGGGCTGCTGGTCGGCGCCACCGACTGGTGCAGCCACCCGGCCGACCTCGCGGTGGAGCGCGTCGGCGGCACCAAGAACCCGGACACGGCGCGCATCGCGGCCCTCGCCCCCGACCTGGTCATCGCCAACGAGGAGGAGAACCGCGAACCGGACCTGGCCGCCCTGCGCGCCGCCGGCCTCGACGTCTGGGTCACCGAAGTACGCGGCCTTGAGCAGGCGTTCAGCGAACTGCACCGGGTGCTCGTGGACGGCTGCGGGCTCGCCAGGCCCGACTGGCTCGACGCGGCCGAGCGCGCCTGGCACCAGGTGGCCGCGGACGCCACCGGCCAGCGGCGCAGCGCCGTGGTGCCGGTGTGGCGCCGGCCGTGGATGGTGCTCGGCCGCGACACCTTCGCCGGCGACCTCCTGACGCGCCTCGGCGTCCACCAGTTGTACGCCGACCACGCCGAGCGCTACCCCCGCGTCCCGCTGGAGGAGTTGCGGGCCAGCGGCGCCGACCTGGTGGTGCTGCCCGACGAGCCGTACCGCTTCACCGTTGACGACGGACCCGAGGCGTTCCCCGGCCTGCCCGCCGCGCTGGTCAGCGGGCGACATCTCACCTGGTACGGGCCGTCGTTGGCGCAGGCTCCCACGGTGCTGGCCGAGGCGCTGCGGCGGGCCCGCTGAACCGCCGGCCGCTCAGCGGGGGTCCGCGTACGGGCGCGGCCGGGTACGCCGGCGCGGCCGGACACGCCGGCGCGACCGGTCGCGGGCCGAGCCGGCCCTAGAACCGGGCCCGGGCCGGGGACGCGGCCGGCGCCGCGGGCAGGGCGGCGGCCGGGGCCGGGCCCGGGGTCAGCGGCGGCGGCAGCAGGGCGCCGCTCACGACGCCGCGCGCGGTGCGCGCCAGCGCCACCCCCCAGGCCGCGACCAGCACCGCGTACAGCCCGACCGCCAGCCACCGCAGCGCCGCCAGCTCCGTGTGCCGGGCCAGCCCGGCGGCGCCGGTCACGCAGGTGCCGACCGGGAACGTGAACGCCCACCAGGTCATCGCGAACGGCATGCCGCGCCGCGCGGCCCGCACCACCAGCGCCCCGGCCAGCACCAGCCACCACAGCGCGAAGCCCATCACCGGCACGCCGTACAGCAACGCGAAGCCGGCCAGCGCGCTCGCGTGGTCGGCGCGCAGGGCGCCGGGCGCGGCGTCGGCGAGGTGGGTCACCGCGGTCGTGGACTGCCCCAGCGGCCCGAGCACCAGGAACAGCGTCGGGGTGAGGGCGAGCGCCGGCGGCCCGTACCGCAGCAGGCCGGCGACGATGGCCGGCAGCAGCACCAGCGTGCCCAGCAGGCTGAGCCCGAACTGCGCGTAGCAGACCAGCAGCAGCGCGGCCCGCCACTGGCCGGCGGGCAGGTGCGAGGCGAACGCCGGGCCGGTGGCGGCGGCCACCATCGGCGCGACCACCGGCAGCAGCCACACCGGCGAGGCGTCGCGCGGGCCGACGCGGTGCCGGGTGATCAGCAGGTACGGGATGCCCGCCGCGGCCAGCAGGCCGACCACCGTGCCCACCACCCACAGCGCGCCGGCCACCGCGACGGCGGCCCCCGTGCCGACGAGGTCCCGGCCGACCGCGAGGGTGCCCGCGCCGACCGCGAGCAGCGCCATCGCCAGACACCCGTAGAAGGGGGCGACGGCCGGGTCGAGCAGGTGCGCCCGGGCCTGGTCGGCGTGGCGGGCCCAGTGCCCGGCGCGCGCGACCAGCAACGCCACCAGGAGCAGCGCCGACAGCACCCACACGGCGCCGCACGCCGCGCGCAGGCCCGGCACGTCGATCGGCAGGGCGACGCCGGCCGTGGCCACGATGGCCGTGCCCATGACGGTGGCGTACCAGTTCGGCCCGAGCGGGCGCACGCTGATCCGGTCGGCGATGAGCGGGCGCGGGCCCGCGGGAGCGAGGGTGACCATGCCCCCACGGTGCCCCGCCCGCACCGCGCTGACCAGGGCCCCTGTGGCTATGAGGGCATAAGCTGAAGTTATGACACAGGGCGGTGGCGGGACCGGTGATCCAGGCACTGACGGGGGAGCGGACGCCCCGCGGACGCCGCTCGCCCACCGGGTGCCCGACCTCGGCGCCCTGGAACTGCTGCTCGCCGTCGCCCGGCTCGGCAGCCTGGGCCGCGCCGCGCGGGAGACCGGCATCAGCCAGCCAGCGGCGAGCGGCCGGATCAGGGCCATGGAGCGGCAACTCGGCGTCACCCTGGTGGAGCGCTCGCCGCGCGGCTCGCGGCTGACCGACGCCGGGACGCTGGTGACCGAGTGGGCGCGACGCGTCGTCGAGGCGGCCGAGGCGTTCGACGCGGGCGCGCACGCGCTGCGCGACCGCCGCGACTCGCGGCTGCGGGTCGCGGCGAGCATGACCATCGCCGAGTACCTGCTGCCCGGCTGGCTGATCGCGCTGCGCGCGAGCCGGCCCGGAACCGCGGTGTCGCTGTTCGCGGGCAACTCGGCCGTCGTCGCCCGCCGGCTCCAGGACGGCGAGGCCGACCTGGGCTTCGTGGAGGGTACGGGGGCGCCGGCCGGACTGGACGGGGCGGTCATCGGCCGGGACCGGCTCGTGGTCGTCACCGCCCCCGCCCACCCCTGGGCGCGCCGCCGCGGCCCGGTGCCGGCGGCCGAACTCGCGGCCACCCCACTCATCCTGCGCGAACGCGGCTCCGGCACCCGACAGGTGCTGGACGCGGCGCTACGCGCGCACGGCGGCCTCGCCGACCCGCTGCTCGAACTGGCCTCCACCACCGCCGTCAAGTCCGCCGCCGTCAGCGGCGCCGGCCCCGCCGTCCTGAGCGAACTCGCCGTGGGCGACGAACTGTCGGCGCACCGCCTGGTGGAGATCCCGGTCGACGGAGCACCCTTGCGCCGCGAACTGCGCGCCATCTGGCCGATCGGCGAACGCCCGGCGGGCCCGGCGCGGGAGTTGCTGAGCCTGACGCGGCGGGGCGGGTAGTGGGGCGGGTGGTAGTGGAGCTTGGTGAGGTGGCAGCGGCGCCCGACCTGGCGGACGGCCGCCGGGACGCGCGACGGACCGAGCGCGGCTCAAGACCGCCTTGCCCGGGGCGCGTTGATCCTCCTAGCGTCATGATCTCGGGGCGACGGCGGGGGGCCGTGACATGAACCCGGTCGCGAAACGGGAACCCACACGCGAAGACGTGATCGCCTGCTGGGTCGGACTGGTCGAGGGCCGAGTGCGGCGCGATCAGGCGCACGCCTGGGCTGCGCAATGGGTGAAAGCGGAAGAGGCCGATGTCCGTGCCCCACTCGTGCGGTCCGCTCTGCCGCGCCCGCACGGGTCCGACATGATCTACGTGAACGCGCAAGGGCATGTTGTGCGCTACGGAGGTCAGGGGGAGCCCGTTTACTCCATCACCGAAATCGCTTCCGCGCGGGAACAACGGCGCCAGGACCGCGCGGCGTTCGACAGCGATCCGGCAGACGTTCCTGATCGCAGGCGGGAGGCGGCGCGAGCCTGTCGGCGCCGCCAGGCTGAGGTCTGACGCGATGGGCTTTCCCTCCGCGCCAGGCCACCGGTTTCACGAGACGCAGAACCTGCTGCGCGCCTATGGCCAGACAGGAAACTCGTTCACCGACACACCGGACACGCCGGGGCCCGCGTTGCGGGGCTTTCTGCGCGTCGTCACGCGCTTCCCCGCGCGAGGCACGCGCCTTCTGCGGGAACTCGACGACCTGCTGACGGTCGGACTGTTCTCGCCCGAGATCGCCGACGAGGTTGATCTGATGCCGCGCGTACGTCCCACAGAGGGCAGAAGTGTCGAGGAGTCCCTGAGTCTGGTGCGAGATCACGTGCGGGCGGCGCTGCGAAACCCCGAGCGATGGGCTGGATCGGGGCCGGAGGAGCGCTGGGAATGGGGCGAGTTCTTCCCCGCGGTATTTCAGTTGCTCGGCGCCTACTTCCACCAGGATTTCTCGTACGAGTACGTGTCACATCGCGAGGCCATTGAGGACTACCTGGCCGGGAGCACCCGGGAGGAACTCGGGCGGGCCTTCACCGAGCTGTCCGAGGTGCTCGCCGTGGCGGGGTCTGACGAGGAGCTCGACCAGGCGGCCCGGGCCCTGGGCATGGAGGTGAGTCCGCCGGAGGGCGAGACGCTGCGGCAGTGGCTCAACGGTGTGGCCTCGCTCATTCACCGCCACGCACAGGGCTAGGCCGCCGGCACGGGCGCGGTCCCACCCGCCGCCTCCACCAACGCCCGCATCAACCGGTCGTCGTCGCCCGCCTCCGGGTGCCACTGCACCGCCAGTGCGAAGGGGCGCGGCTCGGTGAACTCCAGGGCCTCCACGGTGCCGTCGGCCGTGTGGGCCGAGGGGGTGAGGTCCGGGGCGACGCGGTCCACCGCCTGGTGGTGGTAGGTCGGCACGCTCACGGGGGTGGGCAGCAGGCGGGCGGTGAGGGTGCCCGGGACGGGGGTGACCTCGTGTCGGGCGAACTGTCCGGGTGGGCCGGCGTGGTGCGGGTGGCCCACCACGTCCGGCAGGTGTTGGTGCAGGGTGCCGCCCTGGAGGACGTTGAGCAGTTGCAGGCCCCGGCAGATGCCCAGCAGCGGCAGGCCGCGGTCGAGGGCCGCCGCGATCAGGGCCAGTTCCCAGGCGTCGCGGGCCAGCGCGGGCGGGCCCGTCCTGGGATGCGGCTCGGCCCCGTAGCGGGCGGGGCGCACGTCGGGGCCGCCGGCGATGACCAGGCCGTCGAGCCGGGCGACCGCCTCGTCGGCCGCGCCCGGCGCCCCGTCCGGTGGCAGCAGCGCGGCCAGGCCGCCCGCGCGCTGCACGAGTTGGTGGTACCCGGCCGGCAGCAGCGCGGCGGGCAGGCGCCACACGCCCCACCGCGCGTCGTCCTCCAGGTAGGTGCTGATGCCGATGAGCGGCTTGGCCACCTCGTCCTCCCGGTCAGTCGCGGGCCAGCGCCGCCTCGGCCTCCGCGAGGGCCGCGAACTCCTCCTCGGGTGCCGACGCCACCAGCCGGTGCCTGCTATAGCACGCGAAGTAGACCAGCGCCACGCCGTACACGCCAAGGGCGATCAGCGCCGCCCGCGGGTCGACCAGGAACGTCGCCACCAGCGCCGAGCAGGCCAGGACCAGCGCGACCGAGGAGGTCAGCACGCCGCCCGGGGTGCGGTACGGGCGGCGCAGCCGGGGTTCGCGCCAGCGCAGCACGACGTGGGACAGGGCCATCAGGGCGTACGAGATGGTGGCGCCGAAGACCGCCACGTTCAGCATCCGAGCCCCGTCCCCGCTCGCCGCCGCCAGCGCGAAGCCCAGCGCCCCGGGGACCACGAGGCCGAGGTAGGGGGCCTTGCGGCGGTTGGTCAGGGACAGGACGCGGGGCAGGTAGCCGGCCCGGGACAGGGCGAAGAGCTGGCGCGATCCGGCGTAGATCAGCGAGAAGAAGGAGGCGACCAGGCCGGCGAGCCCCGCGTAGTTGACGATCCGGCTCGCCGTGGTGGGCTCGCCGTGCGGTTGGAGCGCCTGTACCAGCGGGTCGCCGACGTCGGCGATGACGGCCGCGCCGCGCGCACCGGTCGCCGTCACGAAGGTGACGAGCGCGAGCACCAGCAGGATGCCCAGCGACCAGGCCATCGCCCGTGGCAGGGTGCGCGCCGGGTCGCGGGTCTCCTCGGCCGCCAGCGGCACCCCCTCGACGCCGAGGAAGAACCACATGCCGAACGGGAACGCCGCCCAGATGCCCAGGATGCCGAACGGCAGCCAGGAGCCCGCGCCGAAGGCGTCCTGGTCGACGGGGATGTCGTTGAGCGAGCCCGCGGAGAACTCCGTGGCCGCCGCGCACGCGAAGACGACCAGCGCGGCCACGGCGACGGCGGTCACCGCCAGGATGAACCGCAGCGCCTCGCCCACCCCCCACAGGTGGATGCCGACGAACAGGACGAAGCAGGCCAGGTAGACGGGCCAGCCCGACTCCAGGCCGAAGAGGCCGAGCGACTCGACGTACTCGCCGATGAACAGCGCGATGGCGGCGGGGGCCAGCACGTACTCGATGAGGATCGCGGTGCCGGTGAGGAACCCGCCCCAGGTGCCGAGCGCGCGGCGGGCGAAGCCGTAACCGCCGCCCGCGGTGGGGAGCACGGACGCCAACTCGGCCAGCGAGAACACCAGGCAGGTGTACATCAGGCCCATCAGGACGGCGGCGATGGCCAGGCCGCCGAAGCCCCCTTCGGCCAGGCCCGCGTTCCAGCCGGAGAAGTCGCCCGAGACGACGTACGCGACGCCGAGCCCGGTCAGCAGCAGCGGGCCGGCGCTGCCCCGGCGCAGGGAGCGCCGCTCCAGGTACGCCGCGGCGCGCGGGTCCGCGTCCGCGCCCTCGCCCGCCTCCGCCGCGCGGGCAGCGGGCACGGCCGGCGGGAGCGTGGGGCCGTGAGCCCGCCGCGGTCTCTCCGGCTCGTCGCCGCCCGCGGGTGAGGTGGTCAGCTCAGGTTCGTCGGCCATGGGCCGCTCCCGCCTGCCGGAGGAAAGGTGTGACTGCATACCTTTGCGGTCCCGCTCGCGGATGCGCAAGACCCACGCACGGGCTGTGGGCGGGCGCCGGCCGCCCGCCCGCCGAACCCGCGCGCCCCGGCGTACGCGCCGCCCGCCCGCGCCCGCCGCGCCGCCGCCCGATCCCGCGGCCTCCCACAACGGCCGTGCCCCGTACGGCTGTTGAGCGCGGGAAGCCGGCGCGGTGGCTAGGACAGGAATCCGCGCAGCAGCGCCGCCGTGCCCGCGCAGTGCTCGCGCATGATCTCGCGGGCGCCGTCCGCGTCGCCGTCGAGCACCGCATCGGCGAGCGCGGCGTGTTGGGCCTGCGAGTGCTCCACGTTCCGCACCAGCAGCGGAATGCAGTCGAGCAGGTCGTTGAGGCGGGCCCGTACCGCCGCGTACTCGGCGGCGAGCGAGGGGGAGCCGGAGAGGCCCGCGAGGGCGAGGTGGAAGAGCGTGTCCGCCCTGCGGTAGTCCTGCGGGGCCGCGTCGCGCGTGCCGTCCAACGCGGCCCGCACCCGCCGCCGCTGCTCCGGGCCCAGGTCGTGGGCCGCGCACAGACCCGCCGAGCCGACGTCCAGCACCTCGCGGAAGCGCAGCGTGTCCTCCACGTCCACGTCCGCCCCCCGGCGCCGCAACTCCGCCCGCGGGCCGCCCGTCGCCGGCCTGGCCAGCACGAACGTTCCCCCGTACCGGCCGCGTCTGCTCTCCACCAGTCCCTGGTCCTGGAGGACCTTCAACACCTCGCGCAGGGTCACCCGGCTGATCCGCAGGCGCTCGGCCAACTCCCGCTCGGATGGCAGCCGTTCGCCCTCCGGGACCAGGCCGAGCCGCACGACCTGGAGTATCTGTTCCAGCGCCTCCTCGAAGCCGTTGCCGGCGCGCACCGGCCGCAGCACCGGTGCCAGCTGGGTCAGTCGCGCGGGCCCGTGCGGCAGCGCGCTCTCCTGTGCGTTCGTCCCGGTGTCCATCGACCCGCCCTCCCGGCCACGGCTACTTCCCAACCAATGGTCTACGGGCCTACCTTATGACCTTCGGACGCACCGACAGGAGGCACGCCCGTGGCAGTTCGCACGCCCCCGCTCTCGGTCGAGGAGTTGCGCAGGCTCGTGGCAGCCGGCGAGATCGACACCGTGGTCCTCGCCTTCACCGACATGCAGGGCCGGCTCCAAGGCAAGCGGTTCGCGGCCCGGTTCTTCCTCGACCAGGTGCTGGAACACGGCACGGAGGGTTGCACGTACCTGCTCGCCGTCGACGTCGACATGAACACCGTGGACGGCTACGCCATGTCCTCCTGGGACCGTGGCTACGGCGACTTCGCCATGCGGGGCGACCCGGGCACGCTGCGCCGCATCCCCTGGCAGCCGGGCACCGCCATGCTCATCGCCGACCTCGGCTGGCACGACGGCGCCCCGGTGCCCGCCTCGCCCCGCCAGGTGCTGCGCCAGCAGCTCGACCGGCTCGCCGAGCGCGGCTGGAGCGCCTACGTGGGCACCGAGCTGGAGTTCATGATCTTCCAGGACAGCTACGAGGAGGCGTGGGACGCCGCGTACCGTGGCCTGACCCCGGCCAACCAGTACAACGCCGACTACTCCGTGCTCGGCACCGCCCGGGTGGAGCCGCTGCTGCGGCGCATCCGCCTGGAGATGGACGCCGCCGGCATGACCGTGGAGTCCGCGAAGGGCGAGTGCAACCTCGGCCAGCACGAGATCGCCTTCCGCTACGACGAGGCGCTCACCACCTGCGACCAGCACGCCATCTACAAGACCGGCGCCAAGGAGATCGCGGCCCAGGAGGGCAGCGCGCTCACGTTCATGGCCAAGTACGACGAGCGCGAGGGCAACTCCTGCCACATCCACCTCTCGCTGCGGGACGCGGACGGCCGCCCCGTGCTCGCCGACGACAGCGCCCCGTACGGCATGTCCGCCACCATGCGGCACTTCCTGGCCGGCCAACTCGCGGCCATGCGCGAACTGACCCTCCTCTACGCCCCCAACATCAACTCCTACAAGCGCTTCCGGCCCGGCTCCTTCGCGCCCACCGCCGTCGCCTGGGGGCCCGACAACCGCTCCTGCGCGCTGCGCGTCATCGGCCGCGGCCCGGGGCACCGGCTGGAGAACCGGCTCCCCGGCGGCGACGTCAACCCCTACCTCGCCGTCGCCGGCATGATCGCCGCCGGGCTGCACGGCGTCGACCAGGAGCTGGAACTGCCCGAGCCCGTCACGGGCAACGCCTACGCGAGCGACGCCGAGCGCGTGCCCGCGACCCTGCGCGAGGCCACCGACCTGTGGCGCGGCAGCGCCCTCGCGCGCACCGCCTTCGGCGCCGAGGTGGTCGAGCACTACCTGCACATGGCGCACGTCGAACAGGAGGCGTACGACACCGCCGTCACCGACTGGGAGCGCTTCCGCTCCTTCGAACGCATGTGAGGAGACCACCGTTGGCAGACGCGGAGTTCCCGACCGAGCACCAGGTCATCAACCCGACGACCGAAGAGGTCATCGCCACCGTCGCCGCCACCACCCCGCACCAGGTCACGGCCGCCGTGGCGCGGGCCGTGGCCGCCCAGCGCACCTGGGCCGCGCTGGCCCCCGGCGAGCGCGCCCGGGCGCTGCGCGCCTTCGCTCAGACCGTCGACCAGCACATCGAGGAACTCGCCGACATCGAGGTACGCGAGGCCGGCCACCCCGTCGGGAACGCGCGCTGGGAGGCCGGCAACGCCCGCGACCTGCTCGACTACGCGGCCGGGGGAGTGGAGCGGCTGCTGGGCCAGCAGATCCCCGTCCCCGGCGGCCTCGACGTCACCTTCGCCGAACCGCTCGGCGTGGTCGCCGTCATCGCGCCGTGGAACTTCCCGCTGCCGATCGCCGCCTGGGGCCTGGCCCCCGCGCTCGCCGCCGGCAACGCCGTCCTCCTCAAGCCCGCCGAGGCCACCCCGCTCAGCGCGCTGCGGCTGGCCGAACTCGGCCGCGAGGCCGGGCTGCCACCCGACCTGTTCCAGGTGCTGCCCGGCGCGGGACCGGTGGTGGGCACCGCGCTCGTGGACCACCCCGACGTCGCCAAGGTCGTCTTCACCGGCTCCTCCGCCGTCGGCCGACAGCTCATGGCCCGCTGCGCGCCGCGGGTGAAGCGACTCACGCTGGAACTCGGCGGCAAGAGCCCCAACATCGTCTTCGCCGACGCCGACATCGAACGCGCCGCCCGCGCCGCCCCCGCCTCCTTCCTCGACAACAGCGGCCAGGACTGCTGCGCCCGCAGCCGCGTCCTGGTCCAGCGCTCCGTCTACGACCGCTTCCTGGAACTCCTCGAACCGGCCGTCCAGGACTTCCGGGTGGGCGACCCGGCCGACCCCGCGACGGAGATGGGCCCGCTGATCTCCGCGGCCCACCGGGAGCGCGTGCGCTCCTTCGTCACCGAGGACGCCCCCGCCGCCATCCGCGGCCGGGTCCCGGACGGCAAGGGCTTCTGGTACCCGGCCACCGTCCTGGAGGCGGCGCCCGACAGCCGGGTGGCCACCGAGGAGGTCTTCGGGCCGGTCGCGGTGGTGCTCCCGTTCGAGGACGAGGCCGACGCGGTACGGCTGGCCAACGCCACCGACTACGGCCTCGCCGGCTCCGTGTGGACCCGCGACGTGGGCCGCGCCGTCCGGGTGGCCCGCTCCGTCGCGGCAGGCAACCTCTCCGTCAACTCCCACAGCAGCGTGCGCTACTGGACCCCGTTCGGCGGCTTCAAGCACTCGGGGCTCGGCCGCGAACTCGGCCCCGACGCGCTCGCGGCCTTCACCGAGACCAAGAACGTCTTCATCAGCACCGAGGAGAACTGACGTGACCGACACCCCGGCCCCGGCCGCGCGCCCCTCGGCCGCCACGAGCGCTCCCGTCTGCCGCCGCCTGGTGGACCGTACGGCCGTGATCACCGGCGCGGGCAGCGGCATCGGCCTGGCCACCGCCCGCCGGCTGGCCTCCGAGGGCGCGCGCGTGGTCTGCGCCGACATCGACGAACGGGCCGGCGAGGCCGCGGCCGACGAGGTCGGCGGCCTGTTCGTGCGCGTGGACGTCACCGACCAGGACCAGGTGGAGGCCGCGTTCCGGGCCGCGCACGACGCCTTCGGCTCGGTGGACATCGCCTTCAACAACGCCGGCATCTCACCGCCCGACGACGACTCCATCCTCACCACCGACCTGGCCGCCTGGCAGCGCGTCCAACAGACCAACCTCACCTCGGTCTACCTGTGCTGCAAGGCGGCCCTGCCCTACATGCGGGCCCAGGGCAGGGGCTCGATCATCAACACCGCCTCCTTCGTGGCCGTGGTGGGCGCGGCCACCTCGCAGATCAGCTACACCGCCTCCAAGGGCGGCGTCCTCGCGATGTCGCGCGAGCTGGGCGTGCAGTTCGCCCGCGAGGGCATCCGGGTCAACGCGCTGTGCCCGGGCCCGGTGAACACCCCGCTGCTCAAGGAGTTGTTCGCCAAGGACCCCGAGCGCGCGGCCCGCCGCCTGGTGCACGTGCCCGTCGGCCGGTTCGCCGAGCCGGAGGAGATCGCCGCCGCGGTGGCCTTCCTCGCCAGCGACGACGCGTCGTTCGTCAACGCCGCCGAGTTCCTGGTGGACGGCGGCATCGCCGGGGCGTACGTGACCCCGCTCTGACCGAGCCGACCCGAGCCGACCGGGCCCCGGTCGCGACGCGCCAGCCTCCCGCGCCGCGCGCGGAGTTGGCCCGCCGCGCCGCTGTCCCGCGCCCCGGGCTGGCCATAGGGTGCGGGGGTGAGCATGACGACACCTCCCGGCTGGTACCCCGACCCCGACCACCAGGGCCACGGGCCCGCCCCCGAGCGCTGGTGGGACGGGGCCGGGTGGACCGAGGGGCGCCGCACCGCGCCCTCGGTGCACGACGCGCAGACCATGCTGTCGGCGCCGAGCGCGTACGCCTCCGCGCCCCCGTCCCCGGGCACGGCCCCGTACGGCCCGCCGCAGGGCCCGGCGCCCTACGGCCCCCCGCCGGGCTACCCGGGCGGGCCGCCGCCTGTGGGCCCGCCCGCCGGCCGTGGCCGGCGCGGTGCGGTGATCGCGGGCGTGGCCGCCGTCGTGGTCGCCGCCGTCGTCGCGGGCGTCATCGCCCTGCAAGGTGGCGACGACGGCGGCGACAAGGGCGACGAGGCCGGGCCGAGCCCCTCGCTCGGCGCGCCCGCGCCGAGCGAGGGTACGGGCGGCTCGGGCGACGACGGCGACGGCGCCTCCGGATCGCCGAAGGCACCGGGGGGCGACAGCCGGGTGGCCGTCGACCCGGCGAACGGCATCGCCGTGCCGATCCTCGACCAGTGGACCGCGTCCCCGCCGCACGCCGACGGCCTCGGCATCACCACCTCGCCCTACCCGTGCCCGGGCGACGGGGCCTCGCGCTGCGTGCGCGGCGGCGTGTTCACCTTCGGCGCCGCCGGCAAGGGCTACCGGTCCCAGACGCCCGAGGGCATCGCCCGGGAGGACATCGCGCGCAACGCCGAGGAGTCGTACGGCGCCGGCCAGAACGACGGCAAACCGGCCGCGTACGGCGGGCTCGACGGGCACCAGGAGCTCAAGGCGGAGGAGGTCACGGTCGCCGGCCAACGCGGGTACCTGGTGCGGTGGAAGGCGGACACCAAGAAGGGCGACGACGGCTACGTGCAGACCGTCGTCTTCCCCGAGCCCGGCCAGCCGGCGGCCGAGGCGGACCTGGTCGTCGTGCGGCTCGGCTTCGACGTCAGCTCCGCGGCCCCGCCGCTGTCGAGCATGGACGAGATCATCCGTGGCATCGAGCCGGCGACGGGCGACGGCGAGGGCGTGTGAGCCGGGTGGCGGCCCGCGCCGCGCGGGCCGCGCCCACCCCCTACAGGAACGTTTTACCTTCGCCGCGGTAGGTGGGCACCACGTCCACCACCCGCTCGCCGTCGATCAACTGCACCGCGTCGAAGCGCTCGCACAACTCCCCGGCCTTCGCGTGCCGGAACCACACCTTGTCCCCGATCAACAGGTCGTCGGCGGCCGGACCGAGCAACGGCGTCTGCACCTCGCCGGCGCCCTCCAGCGGGTGGTACCGCAGCCCGCGCGGCAGGTACGGCGACGGCAGCCGGTCCGCCCCCACCGCGCCCGAGGCCGGATAGCCGCCGCCGAGTACCGTCACCACGCCGACGCCTGGCCTGCGCACGACCGGCAGCGCGAACAGCGCGGCCGGGTGGCCGCGGAAGGACGTGTAGTGGTCGAAGAGCCGCGGCACGTACAGGCCCGAGCCCGCCGCCAGTTCCGTCACCGCGTCCTCCGCCGCGGTGTGCTGCACGCTGCCCGTGCCGCCCCCGTTCACGAACTCCAGATCCGCGACGCGCCGCACGGCCCGCACCGCCGCCGCCCGCCGCGCGGCCAACTCGCGCCGCGCGGCGCCCTGCAACAGCCGAATCGCCCGGGAACGCACCGGATGCCCGGGCACCGCGTCCCCGACGCCGGCGATGTGCCCCTCGTACGCCATGAGTCCGACCAGTCGAAAACCCGGCCGGTCCACGACCGTACGGGCGAGCGCGACCAGTTGGTCCGGATCGTGCAGCGGCGAGCGCAGCGCCCCCACCCGCAGCGCGCGGCCGAGCCGCAGCGAGGTGTCCAACTCCAGGCAGACCCGCACCTGTTCGGTGCCGCCCCGCGCGGCGTCGATCGCGTCGAGCTGGGCCGGGTCGTCGACGGTCACGGTCACGGCGGCGGCCAGCTCCGGATCGCTGGTGAGCGCGGCGTAGCCGGCCCGGTCCGCCGACGGGTAGGCCAACAGCACGTCCTGGAAACCGGACCTGGCCAGCCACAACGACTCGGCCAGCGTGAAGCTGAGCACGCCCGCGAACCCGTCCTGCCGCAGCGCGCGCTCCAACAGCGCGCGACAGCGCACCGACTTGCTCGCGACACGGATCGGCTTGCCCCTCGCCCGCTGCGCCAGGCTGCGCGCGTTGGCGTCGAACGCCTTGAGGTCGACCACCGCGAGCGGGGCGTCAAGGTGGGCCGTCGCCCGGTCGAGACGGGCCCGGTCGGTGCTCGGATACGACATGGAGGCAGCTTGCCAGAGGTCATTACCGCTGGGTAGTCGAGCGCCCGGTGCGAACGGTGCCCGACGCCCCGTAGAGTGTCGCGCACGCCGTGACCGGCAGGTCAGCGGCGTGCTGTCCACATACGAACCGGCCTGTCCCGAAAGGCGATCGGGTGGTTCGACCACAACGGTGTCGAAGGGTGCGAGGGGGTGCAGGTGGGCGCCGACGCGGAGCACGCACGCGCCTCCCGCCCCGCACCACCCGCCCCGCCACGACCCCAGGCCGCGCCGCGCCCCCCGGACCGCTCCGGCCCGGTGCCCGCGCCCCCGCCGCCCCGCTCGGGCGGCCGTACGAACCCCGGCGCGGCCCCGACGGCGATCAGCGGCCCGCTGGTGGCGCCCCCGCGACCGCCGCTGCCCCCCGGCCGCCCGCCCGCACCGCGCCCACCGCAGACGCGGCCCGCCGGCGGCCCGCCCCCCGCGCCACCGTCCGCCACCCCGACGTCACCGCCCGGGCCGCCCGCCCCCCGCGCGCAACCCCCGACGACCGGCCCCGGCCCCACCCCGCCGGCCCACCCGCCGCGCACGCCCGCGGGCCCCGCCGCCCCGACGGCCGCCCCGGCGCCCGGGCCGGAGGCCCCGCCGCCCGCGCCGGCCGCGCGCGTCGAGTCCCCCGCCGCGCCGCCGGCCCCGCCGCACCCGGCCGACCGCCTGGAATCACCGCTGCTCCCCGCGCCCGTACCCACGCCGTCCGCGCCATCCAGCGCGCCGCCGCCCGCCCCCGCGCCCGGCCGGTCTCCCGCACCCACCGCGTCCGCCGCGCCCCGACCGCCGTCGGCGCCGACCACACCCGTGGCCCCGGCCCCGCCCCGCCCCGCGACGGCGGCCCGTGCGATGCCCGACCCCGGCGGGCCCGAAGCGCCCCGCGCCCCGGAGGCCGCCGGCGAGCCTGATCGCACCCCGGGCCCCCCGGCCACCACGCCGGCCGCAGCCGACCGGCCCTGGCCGGCAACCGGGGCGGCGGCAGCCCCGGCCGCAGCGACCACGCGCCCACCGGGCCGGGCCGACGCCGCCACGGGCCCACCGACACCCGCCCCACCCACCGCGGGCCCGCTCTTCCCGACCCAGCCGTCCACCCCGCCCACCGGGCAGCAGCCGCCGCGTCCGACCGGCCGACCGGACGTCGGCGTTCCGCCGCGCCCGCCCGAGCCGCCGCGACAGCCCGGACCGTACGGCGCCGCGAACCACCCGCCGGCCACGGCGCCCGGGCGGTCCGGCGGCGCACGCGACGCGGGGCCGGCCGGTGCCGCCGGCGCCGGGACGGCCGCCGCGGCCGATCCCGTCGCCGGCCTCGCGGCCGACCTGCTGGCCCACGGGTCCACCGCCACGACCACGCCCCGCACCGTCCGGCCCCGGCGCGGGCTCGCCCGTCTGGTGACCGCCGCGCTGTGCGCGGTGCTCGGCGTCGGGCTGCTCGCCGGCGCGGTGTTGGGGAGCCTGCTGCGCGAGGGCGGCGGCCCGGCGCGCTCGACCGACGCCTTCCAGCACGCCCGTACGCTGTGGCGCGGCGTGCCCGTCGACACGCTGTTCCCGCGCACGCTGACCGGTCGGGGCGCGGGCCCCGGCGGCGCCGACCGCACCTGGACGCGGATCGCGGTCGCCCCCGACGACGGCTGCGCCGGCGCCTTCGACCCGCTGCTGGCCACCGCGCTGTCCCCGGTGGGCTGCACGCGCCTGCTCCGTGCCACGTACGCGGACGCCACCAGCACCAGCGTCACCACGGTCGGCCTGGTCGTCACGCGCGCCGACGCGGCCGGCATGCGGACCCTGCGGAACCGGTTCGCCACCGAGCGGCTCGGCCAGCGCGCCGACCTGCTGCCCAAGCCGTACCCGGCCGACGGCACCGCGGCCGAGGGCTTCGGCGACGCCCAGCGGGCCAGTTGGCGCATCAGCGTGCCGGCGGACCTCCCGGTGATCGTGTACGCGGTGAGTGGCTTCGCCGACGGCCGCGACGTCCAGCGGCCCGAGCCCGCGGACCGGGCCACCGCGCGCGGGGCGACCACCGACCCGGCCGAGGCGGGCCTCGGGCACGACGCGAAGGGCCTCGCGGCCGGCGTGGAGCGAGCCTTCCGCACGACCCTGAACGCCGCGATGGAGGCCAAGTGACGTTTCGCCCACGCCGGGCCCGCGCCCTCCAGGGGCGCCCCCGCACCGCCCCCCGCCGCCACCACGGGCGGCCCGCCCGACGTCGGGCCCGCTCGCGCCCGCTCGCCGTGCTCGGCGCGCTGGCCTGCCTCACGCTGCTGTCGCCGGCGCCCGTGGCCGAGGCCGACGGCATCCAGTCCCAGGAGTGGGCGCTGGACGCCATCCACGCCCCGGACGCCTGGCAGACGACCAAGGGCGAGGGCGTCACGGTCGCCGTGCTGGACACCGGCGTGGACGGCGACCACCCCGACCTGCGCGGCCAGGTACTCCAGGGCAAGGACATGATCGGCTTCGGTGCCCGGCGCGGCGACCCGTCCTGGGCCCGGCACGGCACCGCGATGGCCGGCATCATCGCCGGCCGTGGCCACGGCACGGGCGGGGACGACGGAGTGGTCGGCGTCGCGCCCGGTGTCAGGATCCTCCCGGTGCGGGTGATCCTCGAAGAGGGCGACCCGGCCCGCAAGCGCGCCCGCAGCGCGCGCGGCGCGGCCCTCGCCGACGGCATCCGCTGGGCCGCCGACCACGGCGCCGACATCATCAACCTCTCGCTCGGTGACGACAGCGAGTCCGCCCACCCGGAGCGCCGCGAGGACGCGGCGGTGCAGTACGCGCTGCGCAAGGGCGCCGTCGTGGTCGCATCGGCCGGCAACGGCGGCGGCGAGGGCGACCGGGCCTCGTACCCGGCCGCCTACCCGGGCGTGATCGCCGTGACCGCCGTGGACCGGTACGGCAGCCGCGCGGCCTTCTCCACCCGCCGCTGGTACGCCACGCTCTGCGCGCCCGGCGTGGACGTCGTCATCGCCGACCCCAACCGCCGCTACTACCAGGGCTGGGGCACCAGCGCCGCGTCGGCCTTCGTCTCCGGCGCCGCCGCGCTGGTCAGGGCCGCGCACCCGGACCTCAGCCCGGTGCAGGTCAAGCGGCTGCTCACGGAGACCGCCCAGGACAGGCCCGAGGGGGGCCGCAACGACGAGCTCGGCGCGGGCATGGTGGACGCCGCCGCCGCGATCAGGGGCGGCAACCGACTGGAGGCCAGGGCCCAGCTCCCGGCGCCCGCCGCCTACCCCGACCGGTACTTCGGCCACGGGCCGCTCCCCGAGCGCGCGGACGGCGCGGACGGCGGACCCAGCCAGCTCGCCCTCACCGCCGGCTTCGCGGGCGCCGCGCTGGTGCTCACGGCGGTGGTCCTGTGGCGCGACCGCCGCCCGCGCGACCCCGGCCGCCCCGGCCCCGGCTGACCGCCCCACGGTCCCGCCTCGGCGCCTCGTCCCGACGCCCGCCCGCGACCAGCGGCGCACCACCGCACGGCCGCGTACCGGGCCCGGGTAGCCTCGACGCGTGGCGCTCAAGAACATCCCAGACCCCGGTTTCTCCGACGACGACGGCTCCGCCGACGAGCGGCTCGCCGCCGCTCTCGCCGCCTGGGCTGACGACCGGGCCGCCGAGCCGCGCGTGCTGAGCGCGCTGGCCGGGGCGCGACTGCTGGTGCCGGTGGTCGCCGTGCTCGGGGAGGTCGAGGAGGCGCCGACCGCGGACGGCGGGGTGCTGCGCCGCGAGAAGACCAGCGACATGGCCGTACCCACGCTGCGGGCGCCCGACGGCCGGCGCGCGCTGCCGGCCTTCACCTCCACCGAGGCGCTGGCCCGCTGGCGCCCCGACGCCAGGCCGGTGGCGGTGCCCCTGCACCAGGCGCTACAGGCCGCCGCGCACGAGAAGGCCGACACCATCGTGCTCGACCTCGCGGGCCCGGTGACCTTCCCGCTGGCCGGCCCCGCGCTGCTGGCCCTGGCCGAGGGGCGGACCAGCACCGACCCGCTGGCCGACCCGGCCGTGGCGCGGGCCCTGCGCACCGTGCTGGCCGCCGAGGCCGGCGTGCTGCGCGCGCACCTCGCCCCGTCGGCCGAGCCCGACGCGGACGGCACCCTGGCGCTGACGCTGGCCGCCGACGCGCCGGCCCGCGAGGTCGCCCAGCGCGTCGCCGAGTCGCTCGCCGGTGACGAGGTGCTGCGCGCCCGGCTGGTACGGGGCCTGCGACTGGCCCTGCTGCCGGCGCACGCCGAGGTCCCGGGCGAACCTCTCTACGTCGCCTAGCCGAACCGCCGCGCCGGACCGTCCCCCCGAGCCGCCGCCCCCAAGAGCCGTACGACCCGCCCCGGTCGCGTCGGGTGACCGGCCACGCCGCGCCGCCAACGGGCGAAATGTCCTAGAACGCCCCACAATGCAACAGGAGCGATTCACGATCATCCACCCAAGGAGAGCGGCATGGACACGAGGCTGGAGACGCGGACCGTCATCTCGGAGTTCGCCGGGACGCTGCTGCTGGTGTTCTTCGCGGTGGGCTCCGCGGTCCTCGCCGCCGACTACATCGGCACCGTGGGCATCGCGCTCACCTTCGGCTTCACCCTGCTCGCGCTCGCCTACGCGCTCGGGCCGATCTCCGGCTGCCACGTCAACCCGGCGGTGACGCTGGGCATGCTGGTGGCCGGCCGCATCTCGCCCCGCACCGCGATCGAGTACTGGATCGCCCAGTTGCTGGGTGGCATCGCGGGGGCGGCCATCCTGTTCCTGCTGGCCAAGCAGGTGCCGGGGCTGAAGACCAGCGGCGCGTTCGGCAGTAACGGCTACGGCGACCGCTCGGCCGTGCACATCAACACCGGCGGCGCCTTCCTGGCCGAGGTGATGCTGACCTTCCTGCTGGTCTTCGTGGTGCTCGCGGTGACCCACAAGGTGGCCGTCGTCGGGTTCGACGGGCTGCCGATCGGCCTGGCGCTGGCCGTGGTCCACCTGGTGGGCATCCCGCTCACGGGGACCTCGGTGAACCCGGCCCGTAGCTTCGGCCCCGCCATCTTCGCGGGCACCGACGCGCTGGCACAGTTCTGGCTCTTCCTGATCGCCCCGCTGGTGGGCGCCGCGCTGGCCGCCGTCTGCCACCAGTTCACCCACCCGCGCTCGGGCGACCTGCTCGACCGTGAGCGCGCCGAGACCTGACGCATCGCGCGCCGGCCGGCCTCCCCGGGGTGACCCGCGCGCGGCCCGCCACCAACGCGCACGGCGCCGTACCGCCACGGGCGTACGGCGCCGCGGCGCGGCCGGGAGGCTCAGCCCCCGAAGACCGGCCCGGTGAACTTCTCGCCCGGCCCCTGGCCCGGCTCGTCCGGAATGACCGACGCCTCGCGGAAGGCCAACTGGAGCGACTTGAGGCCGTCGCGCAGCGGTGCCGCGTGGTACGAGCCGACCTCGGTCGCGCTCGCGGTGACCAGGCCCGCCAACGCGGTGATCAACTTGCGCGCCTCGTCCAGGTCCTTGTGTTCGGGCGCGTCCTCGGCGAGCCCGAGGTTGACCGCGGCGGCGCTCATCAGGTGCACCGCGACCGTCGTGATCACCTCGACGGCGGGCACGTCCGCGATGTCACGGGTCATCGCGTCGAAGTTCGGGTTCGCGCCCTGGTCCTGGTTCGGCTGCTGGGCGTCGGCGTCGCTCATGGTTCTCTCGTCTGTCGGAATCGGTGGTACGTCCGACGCCGTAGGCGTCGACCGGGCGTCGGGCGGGTTCGTACGGCAGGGCGCCGGCGCGCACGCGGGGGATCGCGTACGCGGTCCGTCCCGCGGCGCGCGCCACGGCGGCCGTACGCGCCATGGCCCGGCCAAGTGGTCCGTACGCATCGTACGAGAGGAGTCGGGGCGCCCCTCGCGCCCGCCGCGTGGGGCGGGCGCCGCCGTGGCGCGGTGGGGGGTGTGGGGCGCGGTGGGGCGCGCCCGCGCGGGCCGCGCGCGTGCGGGGCCGCTGGCCGGAGGCCCTCTTGACGGCGTCCGGAGGCGCCCTGGCGGGACTGGTGTAACATTGCACGTGACCGGCTGGGCATCAGTGTGCCCGGCCCACAAGTGGAGGCTCCGACTCTCCCACCTTGCTGGCCCCCGAGGCTGGCGGGTCCCGGTCTGGCAGGGCCCGTCGTTCCGTACGGACGACGTGGAGCTGCCTGATGCGCCCCGCGGTGATCCGCAGCGGTGCTCCCGGATTGTGAGGAGCCCCCCTGTGTCCCGTTCGGGGCGTTTTATGCGTCTCGGCACGGTGGTCACACCGAAAACTGACGTTACGCGGCTGTCCGCCAGGCGGCCGTGTGGTGCAACTGAGGAGGCCCCATCAGCGCCGAGCCCCGCATCAACGACCGGATTCGCGTCCCCGAGGTGCGACTCGTCGGTCCCAGCGGCGAGCAAGTTGGCATCGTTCCGCTTGCCAAGGCCCTGGAGCTTGCGCAGGAGTACGACCTGGACCTGGTCGAGGTCGCGGCGAACGCACGTCCGCCGGTCTGCAAGCTCATGGACTACGGAAAGTTCAAGTACGAGTCGGCCATGAAGGCCCGTGAGGCGCGCAAGAACCAGGCGCACACGGTCATCAAGGAGATGAAGCTCCGGCCGAAGATCGACCCGCACGACTACGACACCAAAAAGGGTCACGTCGTCCGGTTCCTCAAGCAGGGCGACAAGGTCAAGATCACGATCATGTTCCGTGGTCGTGAGCAGTCCCGGCCGGAGCTCGGCTACCGACTGCTCCAGCGGCTCGCGGAGGACGTCCAGGACCTCGGCTTCGTCGAGTCGAACCCGAAGCAGGACGGCCGGAACATGATCATGGTTCTCGGTCCGCACAAGAAGAAGACCGAGGCCATGGCCGAAGCCCGCGAGGCCCAGGCAGCCCGCAAGGCGGAGCGCCAGGGCGTCACCGCGGACGCGCCCGAGCAGTCCGCCGAGGAGCCGGCCGAGGCCTGATCGTGGCGGCCTGAGCCCGAGGCCGCCGCCCCGGGGCCACGCCCCGGAACCCACACTGAACGAGCTGACGCGCCCGCACGCCCGCAACGGCCGCGGGGGCGCCCCGACGAGGAGAGAACGGCGACATGCCGAAGAACAAGACCCACAGTGGTGCCAGCAAGCGCTTCAAGATCACCGGTTCCGGCAAGGTGGTCCGCCAGCGCGCCGGTCGCCGCCACCTTCTCGAGCACAAGTCGTCCACGCTGACGCGCCGCCTCGCGGGAACCGTGGAGCTGGCCCCGGCCGACGCCAAGAAGGTCAAGAAGCTTCTCGGCAAGTGATGTCGGCCCCGCTGCGGCGGGGCTGGCAGAACGGTTCGGGACCCATTCGTTTCCGGGCCGCGTGAGGTAACCGCGGCCCCGTACAAGGAGTTAATCAAGTGGCACGCGTCAAGCGGGCAGTCAACGCCCACAAGAAGCGCCGGGCGATCCTGGAGCAGGCCAGCGGCTACCGGGGCCAGCGCTCGCGCCTGTACCGGAAGGCGAAGGAGCAGGTCACCCACTCCCTCGTCTACAACTACAACGACCGCAAGAAGCGCAAGGGCGACTTCCGGCAGCTCTGGATCCAGCGCATCAACGCCGCCGCCCGTGCCAACGGCATGACGTACAACCGCTTCATCCAGGGTCTGAAGGCCGCCAACGTCGAGGTGGACCGCAAGATCCTGGCCGAGCTCGCGGTCAACGACGCCAACGCGTTCGCGGCGCTCGTCGAGGTGGCCCAGAAGGCGCTGCCCAGCGACGTCAACGCCCCGAAGGCCGCCTGAGCGGTTTTTCAGGCCCGGGCCTAAGCGCCCGCCCCACATCGGACCCGCAGGCGGCGACCGCCTGCGGGTCCGATGTCTTCGCCCCTCCCGTGCCGGCCCAGCGCCAGCGCGGGCCCTTCGCTGGAACCCCCGCACCGGAAGCGAGTACCACCACATGGCGGCCCCCGAGCTGACCTCTCCGCGATCGCCCCGCGTCTTGGCCGCCCGCCGACTGGCCCGCCGCAACGCCCGGGCCAAGGAGCGCAGGTTCCTCGCCGAGGGACCGCAGGCGGTGCGCGAGGCGGTCGTCCGGCACCGCGCCGACGCGGAGGTGGGCCGGGAGGGAACGCTGGTCGAGGTGTTCGCCACCGTCGAGGCCGCCGAGCGGCACGCCGACATCGTCGAGGCCGCCCGTGCCGCGTCCGTGCCGGTGCACACCGCCAGCGACGACGTCGTCGCCGAGATCTCGCAGACGGTCACCCCGCAGGGCCTGGTCGGGGTCTGCCGGTTCCTCGACTCGCCGCTGTCCGACGTGCTGGCCGCCCGCCCCCGGCTGATCGCCGTGCTCGCCCACGTACGCGACCCCGGCAACGCCGGCACGGTGCTGCGCTGCGCGGACGCCGCGGGCGCCGACGCCGTCATCCTCACCGACGCCTCCGTCGACCTGTACAACCCCAAGTCCGTCCGCGCGTCGGTTGGTTCGCTCTTCCACCTGCCCGTCACCGTCGGCGTGCCCATCGAGCGGGTGGTGAGCGGGCTGCACGAGGCGGGCGTACGGGTGCTCGCCGCGGACGGGGCGGGCCAGCGGGACCTGGACGCGGAGCTGGACGCCGGGCGCATGAGCGGCCCCACCGCCTGGGTCTTCGGCAACGAGGCGTGGGGGCTGCCGGAGGAGACCCGCGCGCTGGCCGACGAGGTCGTGCGGGTGCCCATCCACGGCAAGGCCGAGAGCCTGAACCTGGCGACCGCCGCCGCCGTGTGCCTGTACGCCTCCGCGCGCGCCCAGCGCGCCCGCTCGTAGCGACGGAGGGGCTCCGCTGCGTCACCTCGACCTAGTAGGGTTGCGGCCCTGGGGCCCGAGAGGGGGTGCGGGGATTGGACGTCAGGGTTTCCGGCGCGACAGCGGCCACCTCGCATGCGCCAGGACAGTGCCCGCCCGGCGAGATCGACGCGTGGACGGGTGAGGCGTCCGCCGTCGGACTGCACCCCGACGACCTGCCGGACGGCCTCGTGGTCGCCGACGAGCGCGGCCGGGTGACCTGCTTCAACGCCGCGGCGGCCCGTATCACGGCCACGCCCGCCGCCGAGGCCATCGGCCACCAGCTCGACCAGGTGCTGCCCCTGGAGGACCTGGAGGGGCGCCGCTGGTGGGCGCTGACCGACCCGTACGGCGGGTTGGCCACCCGGATCGGCCAGCCGGAGCGCAACCTGCTGCTGCCCGGCGGGCGCGAGGTCCTGGTCGCCGCGCGGTACGTGCGGGTGCGCCCCACCGGTCCGCTGCGCCGCCTCGTGGTCACCCTGCGCGGCACCGAGGCCAGGCGCCGTACCGAGCGCAGCCACGCCGAGCTGATCGCCACCGTCGCGCACGAGCTGCGCTCGCCGCTGACCTCCGTGAAGGGGTTCACGGCCACGCTGCTGGCGAAGTGGGAGAGGTTCACCGACGACCAGAAGCGGCTGATGCTGGAGACGGTGGACGCCGACGCCAACCGGGTCACCCGGTTGATAGCCGAACTGCTGGACATCTCCCGCATCGACTCCGGGCGGCTCGAGGTGCGCCGCCAGTGCGTGGACATGGCCGCCGCCGTGCGCCGTCACGTGCAGGCGCACACCACGGCCGGCCAGCGCCCCGACCTGTTCCTCATCAAGGTCGTGGAGCCGCTGCCGGACCTGTGGGCCGATCCGGACAAGGTCGACCAGGTGCTGGGCAACCTGCTGGAAAACGCGGTGCGGCACGGCGAGGGAACCGTCACCATCGAGGTGACCCCCACCGTCGTCACCGCCCAGCCAGAAGGGTCAGCCGTGGACTCCGCAGCCCAGCCGAGCACCGCCGTCACCATCAGCGACGAGGGCTCCGGCATCCCCGAGGAGTCCATGGGGCGCGTTTTCACCCGCTTCTGGCGCGGCAGCAAGCGCGGCGGTACCGGGCTCGGGCTCTACATCGTCAAGGGCATCGTCGAGGCGCACGGCGGGACCATCACGGTCGGCCGCTCCAGGGCCGGCGGCGCCGAGTTCCGATTTACCCTGCCCGTGGGGGCCCCGGCCCATCTGGCCTGACCACCGTCGGGCGGTGGCCCGGCGACCCCTACGGGCTCGGACGAGTACACACGCCCCGTAGACTCGACCTTTGGCACCTTTGGCACCACCATCGTCGGCTGAGCCACACGTGCTCGGCATCCGGACGAGATCGAGGCGCCGAGGCGGGGCGAAGCCAGCAGCCAATCGGAAGCACGGGAAGAGATGTCGGCACCCAACAAGTCCTTTGACCCGGTAGAGGTCGAGGCACTGAAACCGGAAGAGATCGCCCGGATGCGGGACGAGGCACTGGCCGCGTTCGCCGCGGCCGGGGACCTCGCGGCCCTGCACGAGGCGAAGATCGCGCACACCGGCGACCGCTCGCCGCTGGCCCTGGCCAACCGCGAGATCGGCGCGCTGCCGCCGCAGGCCAAGGCGGACGCGGGCAAGCGCGTCGGCGGGGCCCGTGGCGAGGTGTCGCGGGCGCTCAAGGCGCGGCAGGAGGAGTTGGAGGCGGAGCGCGACGCGCGCGTGCTGGTCGAGGAGGCGGTGGACGTCACGCTGCCCACCGACCGGTTCACGCCCGGCGCCCGGCACCCGCTGACGACCCTCTCCGAGCGCATCGAGGACGTCTTCGTCGCGATGGGCTACGAGGTGGCCGAGGGGCCCGAGGTCGAGGCGGAGTGGTTCAACTTCGACGCGCTCAACTTCACGCCCGACCACCCGGCGCGCGCCATGCAGGACACCTTCTTCGTGCGCGCCACCGACGGCGGGGGAGCGGCCGGGCAGGACGCCGAGCAGGACGCGGAGTCCGGCATCGTGCTGCGGACCCACACCTCGCCGGTCCAGGTGCGCTCGATGCTCGACCGCGAGCCGCCCATCTACGTGGTGTGCCCGGGCCGCGTCTACCGCACGGACGAACTCGACGCCACCCACACCCCCGTCTTCCACCAGGTGGAGCTGCTGGCCATCGACGAGGGTCTGACGATGGCCGACCTCAAGGGCACCCTGGACCACATGGTCGGCGCCCTGTTCGGCGCCGGCGTGCGCACTCGGTTGCGGCCGAACTACTTCCCGTTCACCGAGCCGTCCGCCGAGATGGACATGCAGTGCTACGTGTGCCACGGCGAGTCGGTCGGCAACCCGGACCGGCCCTGCCGCACCTGCTCCTCGGAGGGCTGGATCGAGCTGGGCGGCTGCGGCATGGTCAACCCGCGCGTGCTGGTCGCCTGCGGCATCGACCCGGAGAAGTACAGCGGCTTCGCCTTCGGGTTCGGCATCGAGCGGATGCTGATGTTCCGCCACAACGTCGAGGACATGCGAGACATGGTCGAGGGTGACGTGCGCTTCACCCGGCCGTTCGGGATGGAGATCTGATGCGAATCCCGCTTTCCTGGCTGCGGGAGTACGTGGACCTGCCAGCCGGTGAGACCGGCCGTGACGTGCAGGCCAAGCTCGTCGCCGCCGGTCTCGAGGTGGAGACCGTCGAGCAGCTCGGCGCCGGGCTCACCGGCCCGCTCGTCGTCGGCAGGGTGCTCGCCGTCGAGGTGCTCGAAGGCTTCAAGAAGCCCATCCGCTACTGCCAGGTCGACGTCGGCCAGGCCAACGGGACGGGCGAGCCGCAGAACATCATCTGCGGTGCCAGCAACTTCGCGGTCGGCGACAAGGTCGTCGTCGTGCTGCCCGGTGCCGAACTGCCCGGCGGCTTCAAGATCTCCGCGCGCAAGACATACGGCCACGTCTCCGAGGGCATGATCTGCTCCGCCAGCGAGCTGGGCATGTCCGACGACCACGACGGCATCATCGTGCTGCCGCCCGAGCACGAGGTGGGCACCGACGCCATCGAACTGCTCGAGCTGCGGGACGAGGTGCTCGACATCGCGGTCACGCCCGACCGCGGCTACTGCCTGTCGCTGCGCGGCGTCGCCCGCGAGACCGCCACCGCCTACGGGCTGCCGCTGCGCGACCCGGCCCTGCTGGACGTGCCGGCGCCCAACGGCTACGGCTACCCGGTGAGCGTGAGCGACCCGGCGGGCTGCGACCGGTTCACCGCGCGCACCGTCGTCGGCCTCTCGCCCGAGGCGCGTTCGCCGATCTGGCTCCAGCGCCGGCTGCAGAAGGCCGGCATGCGGCCCATCTCGCTGACCGTGGACGTCGCCAACTACGTGATGCTCGAACTCGGCCAGCCGCTCCACACCTACGACCGGTCCCGGGTCAGCGGCACCATCGGCGTCCGGCGGGCCACGCCGGGCGAGAAGCTCACCACGCTGGAGGGCGTCAAGCGGGTCCTGGACGCCGAGGACCTGGTGATCACCGACGACAACGGGCCGATCGGCCTCGCCGGGGTCATGGGCGGCGCCAACACCGAGATCGCCGACATCGCCCAGGACCCGACCTCCGGCGAGAGCGTCGGCACCACCGACGTGGTGATCGAGGCCGCGCACTTCGACGCCGTCTCCATCGCCCGCACCGCCCGCCGTCACAAGATCTCGTCGGAGGCGTCCCGGCGCTTCGAGCGGGGCGTTGACCCGGAGGCGACCTCCGCCGCCGCGCAGCGCGCCGTCGACCTGCTCGTACTGCTCGCCGGCGGCACGGCCGAGGCCGGCGTCACCGAGGTCACCGCGCCCAGCGGACCGCGCACCATCACGATGTCCGCCGACCACCCGGACCGGGTCGCCGGCGTCGCCTACGGGCGCGAGACCGTCGTCCGGCGCCTCCAGGAGGTCGGCTGCGACGTCTACGGGCAGGACGAGCTGGTGGTCACCGTCCCGAGCTGGCGGCCGGACCTGAGCGCCCCCAACGACCTCGCCGAGGAGGTCATCCGCCTGGAGGGGTACGCCAACCTGCCCGCCACGCTGCCCCAGCCGCCCGCTGGGCGTGGCCTGACCGAGCGTCAGCGGCTGCACCGCCGGGTCGGCCGGGCGCTGGCCGGGGCCGGCTACACCGAGGCGCCCAACTACCCGTTCACCAGCGAGGAGATCCTCGACCAGCTCGGGTTGGACTCCGACGACCCGCGGCGCGCGACCGTACGCCTGGCCAACCCGCTCTCGGACACCGAGCCGGTGCTGCGCACCACGCTGCTGCCGGGGCTGCTGGGCGCGCTGCGCCGCAACGACGGCCGTGGCGAGCACGACCTCGCGCTGTTCGAGACCGGCCTGGTCTTCCGCGCGGCGGCGACCCCCGACGAGGTGGCCGTGGCCGCCGTGCGGCTGCCGGTGGACCGTCGGCCCAGCGACGCGGAGATCGCCGCGCTGAACACGGCCCTGCCGCGGCAGCCGCGCCGCGCCGCGGTCGTGCTGGCCGGCACGCGTGAGCGCGCGGGCTGGTGGGGCAAGGGCCGCCCGGCGGACTGGAGCGACGCCATCGAGGCCGGGCGCGCGGTCGCCCGACAGGCGGGCGTCGAGCTGATCGTCCGCCAGGACCAGCAGGCCCCCTGGCACCCCGGCCGCTGCGCCGCGCTGCTGGCCGTCGTGGACGGCCAGGAGGTGCTGGTCGGCAACGCGGGCGAACTGCACCCCCGGGTGATCAAGACGCTCGGCCTGCCGGAGCGCACCAGCGCGATGGAGATCGAGCTCGACCGCCTGGAGCGGGCGACGCCGGGGCCCGTACAGGCGCCGCACGTGTCCACCTTCCCGGTGGCCACCCGTGACGTCGCCCTGATCGTCGACGCCTCGGTGCCGGCCGCCGACGTGGAGGCGGCGCTGCGGGAGGGCGCCGGCGCACTGCTCGAATCGGTGCGGCTGTTCGACCAATTCACCGGCGAGCAGCTCGGCGCGGGCAAGAAGTCGCTGGCCTACGCGCTGCGGCTGCGGGCGAGCGACCGCACGCTGACCGCGGACGAGGCGTCGGCGGCCCGGGACGCGGCGGTCGCCACCGCCGTCGAGCGCACCGGGGCGGTGCTGCGCGGAGCCTGATCCGCGACCGGGCGCCGACGGCGCCCCGGAACCACACCAGGGGCGTGCCCCGCGCATCACGCGCGGGGCACGCCCTTCGTGCGCCACAGGGGCGCCCGGCCGGCGGGCCGACAGCTCAGGGGCGCACGGGGTGGCGAGCGCGCCGTGGCCGCGACCGTATCGCGCGACCCGGCGACCGCGCGGGAGGCGGAGACGTTCGACTCTCGGGCGCGTGTGCACCAGGGCGACGCGGTGTTCGAGGTGTCCTCACCCGAAGGAGTGAGAAGGACACCTTAAGTAGTCAACGCCGTGTGGATGGTCGCCACAATCGTCCCGGTCGCGCAGTCCCCGCCACTCGAAGGTCAGGGGCCGCCCGACCGCCTCAATGGGCAGCTAAGGGGGCCGGTGGATGATCGGAACCAAGGCGGTGGGCGCGACGCGATCGGCGCCGGCGGGAGGCCCGCGGCTGCTCGTGACCGTACTGCCGGGCCTGTGGGTGCTCGCGGTGCTGATCCTGGAGTTGACCGTTCCACCCGGGCTGCGCCTCGAACCGCTGCTGGCCGCCGCCCCCGCGCTGGCCCTCGCCCTGGGCGGCGAGTGCAAGCGGGTGCTCCTCGGCGGCGCCTGCGCACTCCTCGCCCTGGTGCCGATGGCGAGGTTCGGGCCGCGAGATCCGTCGAGCGCGCCCCTGGGCACCTGCTGCTCGATCCTCATCGTGCTCGTCGCCTGCGGGCTGGCCAACCGGCGCAGACAGCGCCTGGTGCGCGAGTTGCACCGCACCCGGGGCGTGGCCGTCGCCGCCCAGCAGACCCTGCTGCGCCCGCTGCCGCACCGGCTTGACCACCTCGCCCTGGCGGGCGGACAGTTGTCCGCCAGCCGGGACGCGGTGGTCGGCGGCGACCTGTACGAGGCGGTGGCCACTCCGTACGGGGTGCGGATCGTCATCGGCGACGTACGCGGGCACGGGCTGGCCGCGCTCGACACCGTCGCCGCCGTACTCGGCAGCTTCCGGGAGGCCGCCCACGACGAGGTGGAACTCGCCGGCGTCCTACGGCGCCTGGAGCGCACCCTGCGGCGGCACCTGCGCGAGCGCACGACGGCGTCCGCGGCGTCCACGGCGTCCACGGCGACCGGGCGCCCCGGTGCCGGGCACCCGGTCGCCGAGGAGTTCGTGACCGTGCTCCTGCTCGAAGTGCGGCCCTCGGGCGAGGTGATGGCGCTCAACTGCGGCCACCCGTGGCCGTTCCTGCTGGTGGGCCAGGGCCTTGGCGGCCCGGTCGGCCCCCGGCGGCCGGGGCCGCACGGGACCGGACGGCGCGTGCTGCCGCACCGGCCGTCGCTGCCCCGGGTGCGGCAACTGGCGCCGGGCGAGAGCATGCCGCCGCTCGGCCTGTTCCCGCTGCCCGACCTGCCGGCGCCCACCCGCTGCGTGCTGCTGCTCCCCGGGGAGGCGCTGGTGCTCTACACCGACGGAGCCGAGGACGCCCGCAACGCCGCGGGCGACTTCTTCCCGCTGGCCTGGGCGCTGACGGAGGCCGCGCGCGGCGGGCCGGTGCACCCGCAGGCCGTCGTCGACCGGGTACGCGGCGCGCTGCTGCGGCACACCGGCGGGCGGCTCGGCGACGACGCGGCGCTCCTCGTCCTGCGCAACGACCGCAGCCGGGTGCCCGCCCAACTGTCCGTGCCGGTGCCGCTCACCAGTGACGCGCGGCTCTCCTAGCGGCGGCCGGGGAGCGCGTGGCGGGCGAGGGGCCGGGCGCGCTCCGGTGCCGCCGGGGCGGCCCGGCACCCACGGCTCCGCGGTCGCCCGGGCGGCGCCGCAGGTCAGGGCCGGGTGACCGGGGCGCGAGCGGCGGCGGCCCGTGACCGTACGCGAAGTTCACACCCCGTGTGCGCGCGACCCCGTTACGCTGAAGTGACCGGAGGCATCGGGAGGGCGGCATGGAGCCCAACACACTGCTCGACGCCGTGCTGGACGAGGCAGGCATCTCGCACGCGGCACTGGCGGCACACGTCAACGAGGCGGGCCGGGCGCGCGGCATGGAGCTGCGCTACGAACACACCGCCGTGGCCCGCTGGTTGAAGGGGCAGCGCCCCCGGGGGCAGGTGCCCGACCTGATCTGCGAGGTGCTCGGCGAGCGGCTGCACCGCGCGCTGACCCTCGACGCCATCGGCCTCGGCACCCCCGGCAGCGCGCGCGGGGCCGGCACGCCGCTGTCCGGCTTCGTGGAGCGCGCCACCGCGCTGTGGCGCTCGGACGAACAGCAGCGCCCCCACATCGTGCGGGCCCCCGCCGTCACCGGCACCCCCGCGGTCATCCCCGTATGGGAGTGGGAGAACCCGCCGGAGGACGCGGACGTCTCGCGGGAGGGCATGACCCGGGTCAGCATGCGCGACATCACCATGCTCCGCTCGGCCCGCGCCCACTACGAGCAGATGTACCGCAAGGCGGGCGGCGTGGCGACCCGCGCCCGCGTCGTCGGCTTCCTGATCTCCGAGGCCGCGCCGCTGCTGCGGGGCAGCTACCCGGACGCGACGGGACGGCAACTCCACCGCGCCACCGGTGGACTCGTCGCCGTCGCGGGCATCTGCGCGTACGACTCCGACGCGCACGGGCTCGCCCAGCGCTACTTCCACCAGGCCCTGCGGCTCGCCAAGGCCAGCGGCGACCGCGGCCTCGGCGCCTACGTCATCGCGCTGTTGGTCAACCAGTCGCTGCACATGCGCGAACACCGGCAGGCGGTCGCCTTCGCCGAATCGGCGCTGCGCGCCGCCGGCCCCCGTATCACCCCCGCCCTCGCGGCCGACCTGTACGCCATGCAGGCCAAGGCGTACGCCCGGCTCGGCGATGGCGCGGGGGCGCTGTCCTGCATCCGGCGCGCGGAGAGCGCCGCCGAGCGCATCCGTCCCGGACAGGAGCCCGACGAGACCGGCTACGTACAGCCGGGCTTGGTGAACGTGCAGGTCGCCGAGGCGCTGTTGAACCTCGGTGACCTGGACGCGGCCCGCGAACACGCCACGGCCGCCGTGGACACTCCCGCGCACGACCGGGGCCGGGTACACCGGCTGGCGATGCTCACGCATATCGAGTTGCGCCAGGGGGACGCGGATCGGGCGGGGGCGACCGCGGTGGAAATGGCACAGCGGGCGCGCGGAATGGAATCGCAGCGCTTACGGGACCGGCTCCGCGCGGTGCGCGAGCATCTCGTCGAGAGCGGATGCGCCGCGACCTCCGAGGCCGCCGAACTGATCGACGGGGCACTGCGCGTTCCGCTGTGAGGCACACGGGGCTGCTCCCGCCGAGTCGCTGCCCTCGACCCCCGGCGGAAGGTGGCAGACCGTGCGATGGAAGAACCTCAGCGAGCAGACGGTGTACGAGAACCGTTGGTTCCGCGTGAACCTGGCGGACGTCGAACTCCCCGATGGGCACCACCTCGACCACTATCTGATCCGACTGCGGCCCGTGGCCGTGGCCACGGTGGTCAACGAGGCGAACGAGGTGCTGCTGCTGTGGCGGCACCGGTTCATCACGGACACCTGGGGCTGGGAGCTGCCCGCCGGCGTGGTCGAGGACGGCGAGGCCGTCGCCGAGGCCGCGGCCCGCGAAATGGAGGAGGAGACCGGCTGGCGGCCCGGCCCGCTGCGCCACCTGCTCTCCGTCGAGCCCTCCAACGGCCTGTCGGACGCCCGGCACCACATCTACTGGGCCGAGGACGCCGACTACGTGGGCCCGCCCGAGGACGCCTTCGAGTCCGATCGTCGCGAGTGGGTCCCGCTCAAGCTCGTCCCGGACATCGTGGCCAGGGGCGAGGTGCCGGCCGCCAACATGGCGGCGGCGCTCCTGCTGCTGCACCACATACGCCTGGGATGAGTCGCCCTGCTCTTGCTTGTCCTGGCTTGACCTGACCTGACCTGACCTGGCCTGACCCGGGGCGGGGCCGTCGCGCGTTCGTCGCGGCGGTCCCGCCCCGGGCCGGCCGGGTCGACGCGAGGCGCCGACGCCGGGCGGGCCGATGCCCGGCGTCGGCGCCCGGTCAGCGGCCGGCGGCCTGCCAGACCGCGACGGCCAGCGCCCCCACCCCCGTGAGCGCCGCCAGGGAGGGCAGCGGCCAGCGGCCGTGCTCCAACACCCGTACGCGCTCCGTCACTTTCGTCACGTCCCGGTCGTGTTGCGCGCTGCGCTGAGCCAGCAGGGCGAGTTGCCCGTCGATGCGGGCGACTCCGACGTCGAGGTTGCGACGGATTTCCGCGAGCTCCGCGGCTACCACGGCTTGCTCGGGCTCGGTGGTCACGCCTGATCCCCTTCCACATGTGTGTCCGTGCGGTTACCAACGCACCGAGCGAACCACGGTTGCGGGCCGTGCGGGAGCGTGTGCAGGCGGTGTGCGCGGGTTGGCAGCGCACACCCCGTGCGAATGACGTTCCGTGACCGGTCGGGCCGGCCCGTTCGATGGCGACCAGGGACGCACCGGGGCCGCGCCGTCGGCCACGCCCGGTGACCGCTGCGTACGGTGACCGGAGGGCGCGCGTGCCGGCCACCCCGGGGCGGGCCGCGCACGGGGCCGTACGGGCGCCGCCGAGCCCGCGTGGCGGCGGGCCTGACAACGCTGCCGCGGACGCGGGGCCGGGCCCGCGGCCGACTCCGCTTGTCGGCCGCCCCGACCTGCGGGGGCGACGAGCGGCGCGGGGCCCGGGGGCGAGCGGGCCCCGCGCGCCGAACCGTCCGCGCCGCCAGCGCGGGCCCGGGCCGCACGGGCCGGACGCGAGGGCCCGCTGCGCGCCCCGGCGGCCCGGCGCACGGCGTCCGCTCAGAACGGGGCCGGCGTTCGCAACCGCCACACGCCCGGGCGCACCTCCACGCCGCTGGGGCGCGCCCGACGCGCCGTCGGAGCGTCCGTGCGCCCCCGTGGCCGTCCGGCGCGCAGGGCGCGCAGCGCGCGGCGGGCGTAGTCCTCCAGGCGCCGATCGCGGAGTGCCTCGGCCAACTCCAGACACTCGTCCAACGAGCGCCGCGCCGCGCCCGGGTCGCCGGTCTCCAGGGCGACCAGGGCCAGCGCGCGCAGCGCCTCGTACCGGCCGCGGGTGTCCATCGGCGTGTTCGCCACCGCGAGGGCCGAGGTGAGCAGCCGGGTCGCGTCGGCCACCTGCCCGGTGTCCAGGCTGAGTTCGGCCAGCGCGACCAGGGTGCGGCCGTACTCGCGGGAGTCGGCGACCTCCCATGCCGCGAGTCGGGCCTGCCGGTAGTGCTCGCGCGCCAGCGCGAGGCGGCGCCGCTGCCAGTGCAGGTCGCCCAGGGAGCGCAACAGTCGGGCGGTGGCGCGGCGGTCGCCGCAGCGGCGGGCCGCGTCCAGCGCGAGGGCGTGCGTGGCCTGCCAGTCGTCCCAGGCGGCCAGCGCCTCCAGGCCGGCGCTCAGACTGTCGGCCAACCGGATCGTGGGCCGCCACAGCCGGGCCGCGTGCGCCGCGGTGACGACCGCCACCAGCCGGCCCCGCTCGGCCGCGAACCAGTCCAGCGGGTGGGGGCCCACGGCCTCGACGTACCAGGAGCGGCCGTCGGCGACCGGTTCGGCCGGGGGCCACGAGCGCGGGTCGCCGAGCCCGGCGCGGGACGCTCCGGTCGCGCTCGGCGGGGTGGCCGCACCCGTCGGGCCGGCCGGCGCGCGGGTGACGGGCAGGTGGGCCGGGTACGTGGGGGCGCGGCGCGGGCCGGCCGGCCACGGGACGTCGGCCGCCGGGCCGGTGGAGGCGGCGGCGCTTTGGCGCGGACCGGTCGCGAGGCCGCACCCACTCAACGCGAGCCCACAGCCCATGGTCTCCGCGCGCTCCGCGCGTTCCGCCGGGCCGCCCGCCCCGGAACCGCCGCCGACCCCGCGCCAGGCCCCGTGGCCGGGGTGGGCCGCGGACTCCGGCCCCGTCGCCCATGTCGCGGGCGCGGCTCCGGGCCACGGAGCGCCGGTGTCACCGTCGGGCGGCGCGCCGCCACGGTGGTACACGCCCTCGTCGTCCCGCCGCCCGGGGGCGAAGAGGGCGTCGGCGTACGAGGCCGCGTCCGCGTACGCCGCGCACATCCGACGCGTCGCCTCCCGCACCGTCGCGGGGGACTCGGCGGCCAGCGACTCGACGGCGAGCAGCCGCCACAGCGCGTGCAGTCGGTACCGGTCGGGCCCGGCGCCGTCGGCCCTGGCGACCTCCACCAGCCGCGCGTCGACCAGCGCCTCCAACAGCCGCTGGGCCTCGCGCGCGGCGACGCCGAGCACGGCCGCCGCGAGCCACGGCCCGAACGCGCCCGGCGGTACGAGGCCGAGCAGCCGAAACGCCCGCCGCTCGGGGGCCGGCGCCTCGCGGTAGGCGGCGCGGAGCGACGCGCGGACATCGACGTCGCCCGCGGTCAGCCCGGACAGCCGGGTGCCCTCGTCGGCCAGCCGGTCGGCGAGCGTGGCGACCGTCCAGTGCGGCCGAGCGACCAACTGCGCGGCGGCGACCCGCAGGGCGAGCGGCAGCCCGCCGCACCACTCCACGACGCGGGCCACCGCCTCCGGCTCGTCCACCGGGCGGGCCAGGATCGCGGCGGCCTCGAACATGGCGACCGCCTCGGCGCGGTCGGGCGCGGACAGCACGATGGGGCGCATGCCGCGCAACCCGGCGAGCAGGCGCCGGCTGGTCAGCAGCGTCACGCTGCCCGGGCCGGTCGGCAGCAGCGGGCGCACCTGCGCCTCGCTGGCCGCGTTGTCCACGACCAGCAGCGTGCGCCGGCCGGCGAACAGGCGCTGCACCAGGTCGGTCAGCTCCTGCGGATCGGTGGGCAGCGGCCCCGGCACCCCCGCCCGCCGCACCAGCCGCCCCATCGCCTCGGCGGCCGAGAGCGGGCCCCGGCCCGGCGGGCACAGGTCGAGGAAGACCGGCCCGTCCGCGAAGGCGTCCG
Organism: Streptomyces sp. MGP-BFMKR1; assembly: GCF_057766585.1. NCBI lineage: Bacteria > Bacillati > Actinomycetota > Actinomycetes > Kitasatosporales > Streptomycetaceae > Streptomyces > Streptomyces sp. MGP-BFMKR1. The sequence continues at coordinate 1,257,915 of NZ_CM173408.1, read as the reverse complement.
CGGCGCGGTGCGCCGCCTCCACGGCCAGCGCGGTCTTGCCGACACCGGCCGGGCCGGCGATGGCGACGCAGCCACCGGCCGGCGCGCACCGCACCAGCCGCTCCACCTCGGCGAGCGCCGCGGCGCGCCCGGTGAACGCCGGGTCGGCCGCCGGCAGGCAGGCCGCGAGCCGCCCGGGCCGCGGCGCGCTCGGCGGCGGCGCCAGGGCGCGGTCGGGGGCCATCAACTCCTGGTCGGCGGCGAGGACGCGGTGGTGCAGCCGCTGCAACGGCGGCCCGGGCTCCGTACCGAGTTCGTCGATCAGGGCCTCGCGCAGCCGCGCGTACACCCGCAGCGCCTCGCTCTGCCGCTCGGTACGGAACAGCGCGAGCATCAGGTGGGCGTGCAACTCCTCGCGCAGCGGGTGCTCGGCCACCAGGGACCGCAGCTCGCCGACGAGTTCGTGGTGGCGGCCCAACTGGAGGTCGGCGCGGACGCGTTGCTCAAGGGCGGAGACGCGCACCTCGGCCGCCCAGGCGGCGGCCCCGCCGAGCAGCGCGCCGTGCGGGGTGTCCGCGAGCAGCGGCCCGCGCCACAGCGCCAGCGCCCGCCGGTGCAGGTCGGCGGCTGCCGCGTGGTCCCCGCGCTCCAGTGCCGCGCGCCCCCGGTCGTGCAACTCCTCGAAGTCGGCGAGGTCGAGCTGCCCGGGCCGCGGGTGCAGCACGTAGCCGGGGCTGCGGGTCACGAGCGCGTCGCGTCCGCCGTCCGGATCGGCCGCCTGTAGGGTCTTGCGGAGGTGGGAGACGTAGACCTGGATGGTGGCGGTGGGGGTGCGCGGCGGACTGCCGCCCCACAGTTCATCGGCCAGGGTGTCGACGGACACCACCCGGTCGGCCCGCACCAGCAGACTGGCCAGCACGACGCGCGGCTTCGCGGCCCGCGGTGTCAGCACCCGCTCCTCGGGCGGCTCGCCCGTCACTTCCATCGGGCCCAGTATCCGGAACCTCATCCCGCCCCGTGTTTCCGCCCGCCCGGCCGACCGGTTCAGCGGGCCAGCCAGTGACATGGTCAGTCCGGGCAGCGTCCCCGTACCCGGACCGCTTCACCATAGGTGCCGGGCCCGGCCCCGCGTGAGGTGGGCCGCCCCCTAAGCGGCCCTTAAGTCGCCGGACCTAAGTGCTTCTTAAGCCGGTGCGCCGACCATCGGAGCCCATCGGCGCGGCCGGGTGCCCGCCGCCGTCCGTCGTGCCCCGTCAGCGGGAGGGATCGCGTTGCCCAAGCCGTCGCGCGCCCCCGGGCGTCGCCGCGCGGACCGGCGAAGAGCCCGTCCCTGACCTCGCGTTGTTCCCGGCCACCGCGAACGGCGGCGTTGCCCCGGGAACGATTCCGGCCCGGCGGTCATCCTTGTCGGCGTATCCGTACGCTGTGGCGACCCGCTCGTCTGCCATCTCACCCTTGGAGGACTGCCATGACGGCCGCCGAGAGCCCGAGACCGGGACCGCCGCTTGGCCCGCCCATAGAGGTCGTCGGCCAGGACACCGGATGGGACCGGGCGCGCGCCGAACTCCTGACCCGTGGCGCGGTGTTGCTGCACGCCCGACAGGCCGACTGGTACCCGGGGGCGGCCTCCGAGGCCGAGCTGCGCACCCTGCTCGGGGACGACTGGTCCTGCTACCTCGCGCTGGCCCACCCGGACCTGCGGATGGAGTACGCGGCCTCGCGCATGCTGCTGCGGTACGCGGCGCGGACGGTCGTACACGGCGGCGCGAGCAGCAGCGAACTCGGCTACGGGCCCACCGGCCGCCCCTACCTCCGTGGTTGCGACAAGGTCGACATCAGCCTCAGCCACGCGGACGGCGTGATGGTCGTGGGGCTGACCACGCGCGGGTTGATCGGCGTGGACGTCGAGCGCACCGACCGGCAGGTGTACGGCAAGGGCTTCGGCCGGCACATCTGCACCCCCTACGAACTGGTGTCGCTGGCCAACCTGCCGGAGTACGAGCGCAACAGCAGCCTGATCCGGCTGTGGACGCTGAAGGAGGCGTACAGCAAGGCCATGGGACAGGCGATGAAGTTCCGGTTCACGGAGGTCGGCTTCGCCCCGGACGGCGGGCCGGTGCGGGTGCGGCGCCCGGACGGCAGCCTCGGCGGCAACCACGAGTGGGCCTTCAGCTCCGTCGTGCTGGACAGCGGGCACCGGGTGAGCGCCGCGGTCTTCGACGCCGCGGCGGCGAAGGAGCTGAGTCACGCCGAGTTCGGCACCCCGCGCAGTACGGCCGACGGCGACTGTTTCGCCTAGCCCGCCCGGCCGGCGGCCGATGCGCCCGCTGGTCGGGCGCGGTCAGAAGTCCTGCAGGACCGTCGACGTGGCCTCCGCGACGCGCCGCCCGTACTGGGTCAGGGTCACCGTGACCGGCACCGATGGCCGCTGCTGCGCGTCCCGGCCGAGCGGCCCGGGAACGGCCGTGCAGGTGAGGGGAAGGCCGGGCTCGGCGCGCGCCCGGAAGAGGACCCGCGAGGTGGCCATGGTCGCGCGCGACGGCGTCAGCCCGTACGTCCGGCCGGCCGCCAGCAGCGCCGTCTGCCGCATCGCCTCAAGGAGCAGCATGCCCGACAGGTGGTCCCCGCCCTCGGCGGCGAACACCCGGTGGTAGGTGCTGGCCAGGAGTTGGGTGACGAAGCGGCCGTACGGCGCGGCCTCGGCCGGCTCGCTCACCACCACGTTGGCCGGGCTGCCGCGGCCCACCTCCGGCGCCGCGGCGGGACGCTGGGGGGCTCCGTACGCGTCGCCGCCCTCGCGCTCCTCGGGGGAGGGGACCGCCGGCCGGGGCGGGGGAGCGTACTGGAGTGGCGGGTCGGGCGGCAGGAAGGCGAGGCTGGCGGTGCCGGTGGCGCACTCGACGTCGTCCAGGCTCAGTTCGCTGCGCAGCTCGACCCCGCGCGGCACGCCGCGCACCACCTCGGTCGGGCGGGCCCGGACGCGCACCGTCAGGTCGGCCTGCTCGGGGCGGGCCCGCCAGGCGGCGAGGTGGGTGATGCGCAGGTGCAGCCGGGCGAAGACCGCGTGCTGTTCGGCGGGCAGGCCGAAGAACTGGTGCCCGATGAACTCGCCCACCTGGCGGGCCATCTCCGCGGTGCCCTGGATGTCGTGGAAGTGGCCCGGGCCGTCGTTGAAGAGCGGGTGCCCGAGCGGCGTCCGGGAGACGAGGACGAAGTGTTCCTCGCCGGTGCACGGGGCGTCCAGGAGGTAGTGCTCCGACGACCGTGGCCGGTGGATGAGGTGGCTGGTCGCGCCCTCGGCGGCGAGCTCGCCCGGAGAGGCGGCGGCGTCGCTACGCATGACACCCCCGGGGGCCCGAGGCCGGACCGCTCGCGTACGGGCGGGCCCGCGACCGCCGGCCACGGTGCCGGGCCAGCGCCGACGCCACGGGCGCCGCCCCGATCCGGGCCCGCCGCCCCCGGTCCGTACGGCCCGCGCCCCGCGTGGTCACACCGTGTCCTGCGGGTACGAGAGCAGCTTGGACAGCGCGGCGTTGGCGCCGGCCTGGAAGCGGCTGGTGGCCTCCAACTCCTCCATGATCTCGGCGATGTGACGTCGGCAGGTCCGCACCGACATGCCGAGCCGCCTGGCCACCATCTCGTCCTTGTAGCCCTCCGCCATCAGCCGCACGATGGACCGCTTGAGGTCGTCGGTCACCGGGTCGGACTCGACGCTGCCCAGGTGGAAGGGGGTCGCCCCGCGCCACAGGTGCTCGAAGACCGAGCAGAGGAAGGCCACGAGCGTCGGCTCGCGCACGATGGCCGCGCCCGGTTCGCGCCCCACGGGCCTGTGCTCGGGCAGGAAGACGACCTCGCGGTCGTAAATGATCATTCGGTCGATGACTTCCTCGCTGGTACGCAGCTCGCCGCCGTGCTCGATCAACTCCCGGACGAACGCCCGGGTCGCCAGGTCGGAGCGCGCGGTGTGCTGGTAGACGGTGCGCATGCGCACCCCGCGGTCGAGTATCCCGAGCGAGACCTTGCGGGCCGCGGTGAGGATGTGGGCCGGCCGGGCGCCGCCCGGCTGCACGGTGAGCACCTCGCTGCGACAGCGTTCGCTCAGCTCGTCGAGGAGCGACTGCACGGTGGCGACGTCCGAGACGACGTCGAACGCCTCCATGCGATTGCGTTCGCGACGGCCGTCGTAGTAGGCGGGGGTGAGCGACAGCATCTGGGCCCGCACCTCGGTGACGGCGTGCTGGAGGTCGCGGATCTGGTTCTCGGCCGACCCCACCAGCTCCACGGCCGCCGCGTCGGGGCTCACCGGGACGAGCAGTTCGGCGTCGCCCGGGGTGGGGTGCAGCAGACACAGCAGGCTCAGCACCCGCTCGATGCGGGTGGCCTCATCGGTCGATATGCGTAGCTGTTGGGCGATCTCGTGCCGGTTGAAGCGGCCCAACTGCACGGCCAACCGGTATGCCGTCGCGCTCACGTCGTCCAGCTCCGCGAATGGCGGGTCGGAACCGATGGTTGCCGACATCCCCGAGCTTCCCCCCTCTTCCCTGCTCTTGCTGCCTTGCAACTTTAAGACATCGGGTTTTTCTTGGAAATGCTTCGAAGCCTTGGGAGCGGCGTTGCCGCCGCTCGACACGCGTGTACTGCCCATCACGGTACGTGCCGTACACGCCAGAGCAACGTCAAAGCTTCCTCCCGGAGGGAAAAGGAAACTGTCCCGCGCTAATCTTGTGACCGTCAAGGTCTGTCGGTGGTTGGCGCCTTGCGCCGCACGGTGTATGGCTGGCCTTGGCTCTTGCCCCGGTTCCGAGCGGAGGAATGAACGTGAGTGGCACCACTTCGACCTACCCAACGACCTCGATGATCTTGCAGGCGATCCGCCGCGACCCCATCTGGGCCGGCTGAGCCGGAGTTTAAGCACGTCAGAGCGGCGTCTCTGACGAGAGAAGGCGACCGCGCGGCGGTCGGATGGCGGGTCCTCGCCTCGGTTGGCGAGGGCCCGCCTGGCGTGTGTCGGTGTTACTCGACAGTTGCTCCCTAAGGCTTCACGCAAGGTGACCCGGGGGCCGCGGGGGCGATCGTTACGGGGTGTAACGCCGGGGGGTTTGGTGGAGGTGTGGCGGAGAACTGATAGAGCCGCGGAAAGCGGAAGTCCTCTCCTGGCGATCTCCTTACCCATGTGAAAGGCAATTCCTTTGTGTTGTGTCGATTATTTGTGCACTGTATAGGGAGTAATTGGCCGCGCGCATCTCGCTCCGGGTGGGCCCGGAGTGGTCCGCCGATGGAAAGCGGGCGGGAAAAGGCGTAGATGATCTCTTGAGTCCGGCTAAAGCGGAATTCTCCCCTCAGTGGACGCGGTCGGCCGCATTCCCGGCCGTACGGCTGATTGCGGGGGCGGGACTTGGTCATTCCTTGGTGCGGACTTGGCGGGCGCTTGGGGGAGGTATTTGCTGCCCGCTGCCACGGCCGGCGCGCTGTGCGCGGCGCCGCGTGGCGGGCCGCGTGCCGGCGGCGGGGGCGGCTGGCGTGGTGGTGGGCGGGAGCGGCGCACCGCGCCCCGGGGAGCGCGCGGCGCGTGGTGCGGGGTCGGGCGCCGGGGGTGCGTACCGCGGCGGAACGCCCGGGCGCTGGGCGGGAAAAGCGCGGGTGGCCCGTGGGCAACGCGCGCCAGAGCGAACGCCGGCGGGGGCGTGCGCCGCCTCGCCCGCTGGTCGTCGCCGGCGGGTGAAGCCGCTGGTGGCACGGGGCGCGCGCCCGATGTCGGCTGGCTCCGGGGGGTGTTGGGCGCCGCACGGCCGGGGGCGGGGCGCGCGTAAGGCCGCGGCGCTGGCGCGGCGCACCCCGTTGGTGGCGCCCGGGCGCGTCGGGAACAAGTGGCCCGTCCTGTCAGGAAGTTGCCAACCGCAAATGGGGGGCGCACTACCGCATTCCGTGGCCATGGACTGGTCGCGGACAAGATCTGGCCGATGTCCCGTGGCCGCTCGACGGGATTCCCGGTAGCCGCGGTGGGGGGTGCGCGCGGAGATTCAGGGGGTGACTTCGCTGGACGTCATGTATTCAGGTCGTCATTTGATCGAGACCTGATCGAAATTTGGGGTCGCCGACCCGGATTCCCCCATATCCCCTGCCGCGCGGCCCGCTCCCGTGGCAGGTCGCTGCTCAGGGGGAATCGTTGGAGTGGGGCTGGGGGTGGGGTCGCGCGAGTGATGCGCATACGGCTGGTGCGCGCCCATCAACTGTCCGTGGAATATGCCCCTCCGCTGCGGAGCGTCGCGGTCAGCGGCGCCGTCGTGGTCACTCACGGGCACGGCCCGACCGGGTTCGCGGCGCCCGGACGACCCGCGGCGCCCGACCGGGCGCCTGGCCCCGGCCCGACCCCACCGGCGCCGGAGCCGGACCGCCAGGCCCGCTCGGCCCAGCCGGCGGGAACCCACCCACTGACTCGGCAAACCCGCGCTGACCAGGGACGACGGCGGCCCAGCCGCTCGACGCCCCAGCCCCATACCGCAGGGTGCGGCGCGCGGTGGGGGCGGGAGAATCCCGTACGCACCCTCCCCGCACCCCCATGCATCGATCTGCCTGCCCCCTGCCCGAATGCTGGACGCCATGAAGCGCCGCTCGCCCCCTGGCCCGTGCCCCGCCGCCGTCCCCGCGCCGCCGCCCGCACCGGCCGGCCGGCGCGGGCTAGGGGGCGCACGCCGTGGAGATGAGGGGTAGGGCGGTCTTGGCCGGTCCTTACGCCCGTGCGATCGTGAGGAACGATCGCGCCCCGCCTCCGATGGCCTGGCGCGAGGACGGCGGACGATCGGCCCACGCGCCGCTCGCGAACGCGGCGGCCCGGGCCCCGGCGCCGCCCCATCGGTCGAGGGTGTGAAGGGAGGAGCGCGATGCGCGAACCACGACGGCGGGACCACACCGCACGGTGCCGCGACGCCCGCCCCCGAACCCGTAGCGGCTCCGGCCTCCCTGTTCGCCGCGACACCCGCCCGCACGCCCGCCGCGGCGGCGCGCCCCCCGAGTCGCCCCGCGCGCTCGCTGTCGCCCCGGCCACCGCGCGCCCGGCGCGGCCGGCGGGCCGCGAGACGCTCCCGGCCAAGGGCCTGACGGCCGACCACGGCCGGGCCCCCGGCCCCCGCCATCGCTCGCTCCGAGCCCCGCTCGCCCCGGCCGCCCTCCGCCGCGCGGCCCCGGCCACCCTCCGCCGCCCGGCCGTCGGACACCTCGCCGCCGCGCCCGGGCGCGCCGTCCGAGCGACCCGGGGTGGCCTTCTCATACGCGCGGCGCGGCCACCCCTCGTGGCCCGCGCCGTCCAGCCCCGCGCCGCGGCGGGCCCGCCGCCGTTCGCCGTACGACGGGCCGCCGCCCGCCTGCCGCGGCCCGCTTCACGGGCGCGGATGACCACCATCCGCAACCGCTGAGCGCCGCCGCGCTCCGGAGTGCCACGCGCGTCAGCGGTGGCCTCGCACGTAGTTGTTGCCTTGCAACTTATGGACACCGGGGGGCGCCTGCGCGCTCCGTAGACTGAACCCGTTCGCGGGAACGATTCCCACGCGGCGTGCGGGCGCACCTCCCGGCAGACCTGGTAGCAGGCGCGTCAAAAGCTATGAATTCACGGGGACTTGGGGTAACCATGGCTTTGATCGATCGGAGTATGGAACTCAACACGCTGGATAGCGCGATCGCTGGATGCCTGTCCGGAAACTCCAGAATCGTGTTCGTCGAAGGGCCGGCGGGCTGCGGCAAGAGCGAGTTCATCGAGAGCATCGCCGAGCGGGCCGAGGGGCTGGGCGCCACGCTGCTGCGCGCGGTCGGCTCGCCCCGGGAGCGCTCGGTCCCCCTCGGCGCCCTGCGCCAACTCATCGCCAGCGCGCCCGCCGACACCCTGCCGCAGATGGCCCCCGCCGAGCCGGCCACCCTGGTCCGGGTCGAGGCCATGCAGGAGTTCTGCGCCGCGCTGCACCGACTCAGCGCCACCACCCCCGTCGTCGTCTGCGTGGACGACCTCCAACACGTCGACGACCCCACCCTCCAGTACCTCCTGTACGCCGCGCGGCGCACCCGCTCCGCGCGGATTCTCCTCGTCCTCGCCGAATCCCTCCACGAGCACGCCAGCGACCCCGTCTTCAGCACCGAGCTGCTGCGCCTGCCGCACTTCGAGCGCGTCCGGCTGGAGCGGCTCGACCGCTCCGGCGTGGCCGAACTCGCCGCCACCTACCAGGGGTTGCCGCAGGACGAGGACTTCGGTGACGCCCTCTACGCGATCAGCGGCGGCAACCCGCTGCTGCTGCGCGCGCTGGTCGAGGAGTACCGGGCCGCCCCCGCCGAGCGCCGCGCCGCACTGCCGAGCCCCGAGGCCGGCGGCCCGTTCACCCAGGCCGTCCTGACCTGCCTGCACCGGGGCGGGCGGGAGACCGTGCGGCTGGCCGAGGCGCTGGCCGTGCTGCGCGACGTGGGTTCGGTGGAGTGCGTCCGGCGGCTGCTCGGCGTCGGCGCGGCGGCGGCGTCGCAGACCGTGCACGCGCTCAACGCCGCGGGCATCGCCGACGGTTGCGGGTTCAGGCACCCGTGCGTGCCGGCCGCCATCGTGCACGCCATGGAGCCGGAGGCGCGCGCCGCGCTGCACCGGGACGCGGCGCGGCTGCTGCACAGCATCGGCGCCCCCAGCCCCGCCGTGGCCGGCCACCTGCTGGCGGCCGGGGAAGCCGACGAACGCTGGGGGGTCGCGGCCCTGCGGGACGCGGCCGAGCAGGCCCTGGCCGACGACGACGTGGCGCAGGCCGTGGCCTGTCTGACCCTCGCCCACCAGGCGTGCGACGACGACCAGCGCACCAGCGCCATCAAGATCAGGCTCGCGGCGGTCACCTGGCGGGTCGACCCGTGCGCCGCCGAGGAGCACACCGCCGAACCGCTGGCGGCGCTGCGCGCCGGGCGGCTGATCGAGTCCCACATGCCCGCGCTGGCCCGACTCCTGGTCACCCAGGGCCGGGTGGACGCGGCTGCCGAGGTGTTGGAGCGGCTGGCGCAGGCGCGTGGCGACGGGAGTCCGCAGGCGGCGGAGGTGATTCGCGGGAACCTGCTGGGCGCGCAGTTCGGCCACGCGGCGCCGGCCGGCTCGCGGGCCATGGTCGCGGTGTCCAAGGACGCCGACGGCGCGGCGACGGTCACCCTCACCGACAGCGCGGCCAGCCGCCCCGCGGCCGGCATGTGGGCGGTGCCCACCGCGGCCGAGGGTGAGCCGGCGGCAGCCGCTGCCGAGCGGTTCCTGCAGACCGCCGTGCTGACCGACACCACCATCGAGCCCATCGGACAGGCCCTGCGCACCCTGATCCACGGCGACCGGCCGGACCGGGCGCTGCCCTGGTGCCAGTCCTTCGTCGAGGAGGCCGACCGCCGGGGCGCCCCCGGCTGGAAGGCCGCCTTCGCCCAGGCGCAGGCCGTCATCATGATCAGGCAGGGCAATCTGCGGGTCGCCGAGGAGTACGCCACGATGGCGCTGGACTGCCTGCCGGAGAAGAACGGCAGCGTCTTCGCCTGCGCGCCCCGCAGCGTCCTCATCTACACGGCCACCGCCCAGGGCCGGCACGGCGCCGCCGCCCGACAGCTCAACCACCCGGTGCCCGACGGCCTGTTCCGTACCGTGTACGCGTTGGGCTACCTGCGCTCCCGGGGCTTCTACCACCTGGCCACCAACTGCTTCCACGCCGCGCTCAGCGACTTCCTCGAGGTCGGCCGGCTCGCCCGGCGGTGGGGCCTGGACCGGGCGGTCGTGGTGCCCTGGCGCACCGACGCGGCCGAGGCGCTGATCCAGCTCGGCGACCGGCAGCAGGCGGAGCAGTTGGTCACCGAACAGCTCGCGATGGGCGACGCGCGCAACGCCCGGGTGCGGGGCGTCGCCCTGCGGGTGCGGGCGGCGCTCGTCGAGGTGGGCCAGCGGCCCCGGCTGCTGGCCGAGTCCGTGGACGAACTCCGCAAGTACGGCGACCGGTTCGAGCTCTCCCGGGCACTGTCCGACCTGGGGCAGGCGTTCCAGGCCGTGGGCGAGCCCGCGCGGGCCAGCATGGTCACCCGCCGCGCCTGGCACCTGGCCAAGGAGTGCGGCATCGAGTCCGTGCGCGAGCGCCCGGTCCCGGGCCACCACGCCCGGTCGGTACCCGCCCAGGAGGACCCGCTGTGGTCGGCGGACCCGGACGTGGACGCCAAACTCAGCGACTCCGAGAAGCGGGTGGCGGTGCTCGCCGCGTACGGCTACACCAACCGGGAGATCGCGCTGAAGCTCTACGTCACCGTGAGCACGGTCGAGCAGCACCTGACCCGCGTCTACCGCAAGCTCAACATCACCCGCCGCCAGGAGCTGCCCATGAACCTCCAGCTCAGCATGGCCGAGATCGCCTGACGCCGAGCGCCCCCGGCCGCCGCGCCGCCGATACTCCCCAGGGACTCCCCGGCGCGGCCACGAGACGCGGCGAGGGGCCGCCCCGGGTGGGGCGGCCCCTCGGCACGTGTGGCGTGCCCGGCCGATTCGCCCGTCGCGGTCGGCGGGCGAACCGGCGCGGGTCAGGAGTAGGTGTAGAAGCCCGAGCCGGTCTTGCGGCCGAGCCGGCCCGCGTCGACCATGCGCTGGAGCAGCGGGGGAGCGGCGTACAGCGCCTCCTTGTACTCCTCGTACATCGAGTCGGCCACCGAGGCGACGGTGTCCAGGCCGATCAGGTCGCTGAGCTTGAGCGGGCCCATCGGGTGGGCGCAGCCCATCTCCATGCCGTCGTCGATGTCCTCGCGGCTGGCGATGCCCGACTCGAACATCCGGATCGCGGACAGCAGGTACGGGATGAGCAGCGCGTTGACCACGAAGCCCGAGCGGTCCTGGGCCCGGATGGCGTGCTTGCCCAGGACGCCCTGCACGACGGCCTCGGCGCGCTTGATGGTCTCCTCGCCGGTGGTCAGCGCGGGGATGACCTCCACCAGTCGCTGCACCGGGGCCGGGTTGAAGAAGTGGATGCCGATGACCTGGTCGGGGCGCGAGGTGGCGACGGCCAGCTTGACCAGGGGGATGGAGGAGGTGTTGGAGGCGAGGATGGCGTCCGGGCGGGTGACGACCTGGTCGAGTACCCGGAAGATCTCCGTCTTGACCTGCTCGTTCTCCACGACGGCCTCGATGACGAGGTCGCGGTCGGCGAACTCCCCGAGGTCGGTGGTGAAGCTGAGCCGGGCGAGTGCCGCGTCCCGCTCGTCGGGCGTGAGCTTGCCGCGTTCGGCGGCCTTGCTCAGCGAGTTGGTCAGCCGCGTACGGCCGAACTCCAGGGCCTCGCCCGTGGTCTCGGCGACCATGACGTCCAGGCCGGAACGAGCACACACCTCCGCGATGCCCGCGCCCATCTGGCCGCAGCCCACCACTCCGACGCGTTCGATGTCGGTCACATCGTGCCTTTCGCTGATCTTCTTCGGCCGGCGGCGGACATCCGCCCCTGGCTTGTGGCACGGAGGGCTTCGCTGACCGCCTAGGCCCTGACGTTACTCCGCGCGCACCTGCGCACGGGGGGCCGGGGCGGGCATGCTGACCACAGAGTGATGTGACGCACGCGACAGTGAAGGGATGGCAGATGGGGCGCTTGGGGAAGATGGGCCGCCGCGGCTTCGCCGTCGGGGCCACGGGCGCGGTGTCCGGGCTGCTGACCGGCGGGCCCGTGCTGGCCGCCCGCCGCGGCGCGGGTGACGGCGGTGTGACCGGCGCCCGGGGGCCGGGGGCGGCCTCCGCCGAGCCCGCGGCGCGCGGCGCCAGCGGGCGCCGGGAACTGCGCGCGACGTGGTTGGCCACGGTGGTCAACCGGGACTGGCCGTCCAAGCCCGGGCTGCCGGTGGGGCAGCAGCGGGCCGAGCTGACCGACCTGCTCGACGCCGCCGTGGAGCGGCGGCTGAACGCGGTGATCTTCCAGGTCAGGCCCACCGCCGACGCGCTGTGGCCCTCGCCCCACGAGCCGTGGAGCGAGTACCTGACCGGCACCCAGGGCCGGGACCCGGGCTGGGACCCGCTGGGGTTCGCGGTGCGCGAGGCGCACCGGCGCGGCCTCGAACTGCACGCCTGGTTCAACCCGTACCGCGTCGCCAACCACACGGACCCGGGCCGGCTGGTCGCCACGCACCCGGCCCGGGTGCACCCGGAGTGGGTGGTTCCGTACGGCGGGAAGCTCTACTACAACCCGGGCCTGCCGGAGGTGCGGCGCTTCGTGCAGGACGCCATGTTCGACGCGGTGGCCCGTTACGACGTGGACGGGGTGCACTGGGACGACTACTTCTACCCGTACCCGGTGGCCGGCCAGGTCTTCGACGACGACGCGGCGTACGCGAAGCACGGGGCCGGCTTCCCGGACCGGGCCGCGTGGCGTCGGAACAACATCGACCTGCTGGTGCGCGAGACGTCCGAGCGGGTGCGCGGCCTGCGCCGCCGGGTGCGCTTCGGGGTCAGCCCGTTCGCCGTCTGGCGCAACCAGGCCACCGACCCGCTGGGCTCGGACACCCGGGCCGGCGTGCAGACCTACGACGACCTGTACGCCGACACCCGGCGCTGGGTCGTGGAGGGCTGGCTCGACTACATCGTCCCGCAGGTCTACTGGCACATCGGCTTCGCCGCGGCCGACTACGCGACGCTGGTGCCGTGGTGGGCGCGCACGGTGCGCGGGACGGGGGTGCGGCTGTACGTGGGCGAGGCCCTGTACAAGGCGGGCGACCCGGCCCAGCCCGCGCCCTGGCAGGACGTGGCCGAACTCTCCCGGCACCTCACCCTCGCGCGCCGGCACCCGCAGGTGGCGGGGCACGCCTTCTTCTCCGCCAAGGAGGTGGCGGGCGACCCGTCCGGCGCCATGGCCCGCGTGGTCGCCGACCACTACCGGAGCCGGGTGCGGCCCCCGCACTGAGCTGGACACCGAGCGAGACGGCCCCCGCCGCCGGCCGCGCCGGGTCCGGGCCCGCACACCGCGCGCGGGCCCGGCGCGTGCCGGCGGACCGGGTCAGGCGTGGGGGTCGCTCTCGTGCCGGACGACGGTGTCGGGGCCCGGCGACATCAGGGTTTCGTGGCCGTCCTCGAACCGCACGCGGAAGGGGGGCGTGCCGTCCGGGCCGAGGACTTCGACGACTTCCGCGACGCGGTCGTGCTGTCCCACGATCCTGCCGTGGACCAACAACCGGTCACCTACGCTCGCTTGCATCTGCGCTGGCCTCCTGTCCGGGTACTCCGGAGGGACGAATGGTCCGTGTTCGTCAGTGTATGGCCGCGCGCCGAAGAGCGTGTCGCCCGCCGCGCCCGGGGGCCCGGGGCGGGCCGGGCCGCTAGACGAGTAAGTCCGAAGTGATCGGGTCAGTGGTCCTTGCCTTGGTCATCGGTTTGGTCCAGCCATTCGTAGGGTTGGGGCATCCGAGGGGTGCGAGGTGTGGCTTTCAGTGGTCTGCCGACCGTGGCTTCCTATGACTGGCCGCCTCGCGCCCCGCGACGACTCGGCCGCTGATTGGGATTTGCGAACAGATCGCTGTGTAAGGACCTGCCGGCGAGGTCGTCTGCGGACACGACAGGCACGAGCGTCGGAGGGGCAATGGGCCGCATATGGGCCGGGGTCGACATCGGCAAGACGCACCACCACTGCGTGGTGATTGATACGGACGGCAGACACCTGCTGTCCCGGCGGGTGGCCAACGACGAACCCGAGCTCCTCGTCCTGATCGCCGACGTCCTGGACCTCGGCCACGAGACGACCTGGGCCGTGGACGTCACTCACGGTGGTGCCGTCCTGCTGCTGGGGCTCCTGGCCAACCATGGCCAGCCCGTGTTCTACCTGCCAGGACTGGCCGTCAACCGTGCAACAGCCGGCTACCGAGGCCAGGGCAAGACCGACGCCCGGGACGCGGCGATCATCGCCGACCAGGCCCGGATGCGCCGTGATCTGGAACCGGTCCGGCCCGATACGGAAGCCATCGCGGAGCTGAAGATCCTCACCGCCCGGCGGGCCGACCTGGCCGCCGACCGCACCCGCACCGTCAATCGGCTGCGCGAGCAACTCCTGGGCATCTTCCCTGCCTTGGAACGCGCGCTCGACATGACCAACCGTGGACCGCTGGTCCTGCTGACCGGATACCAGACCCCGGCCGCCCTGCGCCGCATCGGCGCCAAGCGGCTGGAGAGCTGGCTGCGCAACCGCAAGGTCCGAAGCGCGGCAGACCTCGCGGCTGCCGCCGTCGAGGCCGCCGAACGCCAGCACACCGCCCTGCCCGGCGAGATGATGGCCGCCCAGATGGTGCACGGCCTGGCAAAGGAGGTGATGGCCCGCAACGAGAAGATCGACGAGATCGACAAACTCATCGAGGGACGGTTTCGCAGCCACGACCAAGCCGAAGTGATCGCCAGTCTGCCCGGGATCGGTCCCCTGCTCGGCGCCGAGTTCCTGGCCGCTACGAGCGGAGACATGACCCGCTTCGGCACCCCCGACCGCCTCGCGGGCTTCGCCGGCCTGGCCCCAGCACCCCGTGATTCCGGACGCATCAGCGGCAATCTGCACCGCCCGGCCCGCTACCACCGCGGACTGCAACGGGTCTTCTACACGTCCGCGCTGATCAGCATCCGCTGCTGCGAGGAGTCCCGCCGCTTCTACGATCGCAAACGTGCTGAGGGCAAACGGCACGTCCAGGCCGTGCTCGCCCTGGCCCGCCGACGCGTCAACGTCTTGTGGGCCCTGCTGCGCGACGGACGGTGTTACCAACTCACACCCCCCGTGACCGAGGCGGCTTGACAACTTCATTGGGAGTCGTAGGCGATCAGTGATCGGGTGGTCGGTGTTCCTGTCTGCCGGTTGTGCCAGATGGCCGCGGTCAGGGTGAGGATGCGTTGTCCGATGCGGGCCAGGACTCCGGCTGGGGTCCTGGCCCCGTGGCGTTCGAGATCGAGCTGGCCCTTGAGGGTGTCGTTGACCGACTCGATCAGCTGCCGGATCGGCTTGAGGAGGCGCTCGCCCGGCCGGGGCTTGAGGTTGCGGTAACTGGGCCGCAGCAGGGTCAGACGGTGCTCGGCGAGGAAGGTGTCCAGGTGCTTGGAGACGTAGCCCTTGTCCCCGATGATCGTCTGCCCTGGGTGGGCGGCCAGCAGGTCCTGGTCGCCCGTGAGCATGTCGGTGAGTACTTCGCGTTCGTCGATCTTGGCTTTGGCCAGGGCCCAGGCGATCGGCAGGCCGCCGGGTGTGCAGATCAGGTGCAGACGCAGGCCCCAGAAGAAGCGTGAGTGCGAGGGGCAGTAGCCGTAGCCGGCCCAGCCGGCCAGCTCGGAGCGTTTGACGGTGGGCCTGGACCGGGCGCACTCCACCGGGGTCGAATCCACGATCCACACGTCGTCGTGCCACAGGTCGGTGTCCCGCGCCAGGGTTCGGATGAACCGACTGATCAGCGAGTTCGCGCTACGCAGGCGCTTGTTATAGCCCGACTGCTCGGGCAGGTAGGGGAACTCGGCGGACAGATGGGCGCGGGCGAATCGCAGCCACCGGGTCTCAGAGACGAAGCCCAGAACGGCCTGCATGACGGCCAGCGTCAACAGCTCGGCATCGGTCAGCCTCGGCGGACGGCCCCACCGCCGCGCTCCTGCCAGAGAGTCATCGATCTTCACGTACAGTGCTGTCGCGAGGGTTTCGAGATCTGTCGTCACAAACGGATCAACGAGACCCTCGCTTCATGCACGCGAAGACTTCGGACTTACTCGTCTAGCTCCGCGCCCGCTGGGTGACGCCGATGCAGACCAGCACGCCGACCGCGGCCAGCGGGGCGGCCAGCGTGAGGTGCTCGCCCAACAGGAGTACGGACCACACCAGGGTCAGCAGCGGCTGCGCGAGCTGGAGCTGGCTGGCCTTGGCCACGCCGATGGCGGCCATGCCCCGGTACCAGACGTACATGCCCACGAACTGGGAACCCATCGACACCCATACCATCCCGGCCACGACCTGCGCGGTCAGGTTCACCGGCTCCATGGCCAGGGCGATGGCGGTGGCCGGCAGCGTCAGCGGCAGGCAGCACACCAGGGCCCAGCCGATCACCTGCCAGCCCGGCAGCTCGCGGGTGAGCGTGGCGCCCTCGGTGTAGCCGGCGGCGCACACCAGCAGCGCGGCGAAGAGGAAGAGGTCGGCGCTGGTGGGCTCGCCGCCGCTCTGCTGGAGCGCGAAGGTGATCACCACGGCGGCCCCGACCACCGCCGCGACCCAGAACACCCGCGAGGGCCTGGCCCCGGTGCGTACGGCGCCGAACGCGGCGGTCGTCAGCGGGAGCAGGCCCACGACCACGGCGGCGTGCGCGGTGGAGGAGGTCTCCAGGGCCAGGGTGGTGAACAACGGGAAGCCGATCACGATGCCGCCCACGACGACCGCGAGCCCCGGCCAGTGGCGGCGGGCCGGGAACGGGGCCCGCACCGCGAGCAGGCAGCCGCCGGCGACCAACGCGGCCAGTACGGACCTGATCGCCATCGTGGACCAGGGTCCGAGCCCCTTGAGCGCCCAGGCGGTGGCGGGGAAGGTCAGCGAGAAGGTGGCCACGCCGAGGACGGCGAGCAGCGTCCCGAGCCGGGCCCCGGTCGGCCCGGGCCCGGCCGTCGCCCTGGCCGGCTCGGCGCCCGCCGGCGTCGTGTCCACCGATGCCGTGTCCACCGGTGCCGTATCCACCGGTGTCGTGTCCGCCGACGCCGTGCCGGTCGGCTCGGTGGCCGCTTCCAGGTTCGGATCGGGGTACGGGGTGACGGCTGGGGCGAGGGGCGCGTCAGCGGGGTCGGCCGGGGCGGTGAGCCCGGCGTCCGGTCCGTCGTGGCGGGGGCCGGTGACGCCGGGCGTTGCTATGGGTACTGCTATCGCATCGGCGTGGGTAGCGCTATCTTTGCCTGTCATGTTTGAGCGTAGCAGCGTGGTGGAACTGGCCGAAGTCCTGCGGGAGGAGCTGGATCGCTACTCTCCCGGTGAGAAGCTGCCGTCCAGTCGGGCCCTCATCGAGCAGCACCGGGTCAGTCCGGTGACCGTCTCGCGCGCGCTGGCCCTGCTGGCCGCGGAGGGGCTGGTGGTGACGCGGCCGGGGGCCGGCGCGTTCCGGGCGGGACCGGCGGACCGGGGCCGGGGTCAGCCGCGCGCCGGGGACACCTCCTGGCAGGAGGTGGCGCTCAGCGCGGAGGCCGCCGCCGACGCCGTGCCCCGCTCGGTGGACGCCTCGGGCATCCTGGCCACGCTGGCCGCCCCGCCCACCGACGTGATCGAACTCAGCGGCGGCTACCTGCACTCCTCGCTGCAGCCGGAACGCGCCCTGGCGGCGGCGCTCGGCCGGGCCGGGCGCCGCCCGGGCGTCTGGGACCGGCCGCCGATCGACGGGCTGCCCAAGCTGCGCGCCTGGTTCGCCCGCGAGATCAGCGGGCCCACCGGCGGCGTCACGGCGGCCGACGTGTTGATCACCTCCGGCGGCCAGAGTTCCCTGACCACCGCGCTGCGCGCGCTCGCGCCGCCCGGGGCGCCGGTGCTGGTCGAGTCGCCCACCTACCCGGGCCTGCTGGCCGTCGCCCGTGCCTCCGGGGTCCGCCCGGTGCCGGTCCCGGTCGACGCCCACGGGGTACGCACCGACCTGCTCGCCGACGCGTTCCGGGCCAGCGGCGCGCGGGTCTTCGCCTGCCAGCCCCTGATGCAGAACCCGACCGGCACCGTGCTCAGCGAGGAGCGGCGGGCCGAGGTGATCCGGGTCGCGCGGGCGGCCGGGGCGTTCGTGATCGAGGACGACTTCGCCCGCCGGCTGGCCCACGAGGACGCCCCGGCGCTGCCCCCCACGCTGGCCGCCGACGACCCGGACGGCACCGTCGTGCACGCCTGTTCGCTCACCAAGGCCACCTCGCCCAGCCTGCGGGTCGGCGCGCTGGCGGCCCGTGGCCCGGTGCGCGACCGGCTGCGCGCCATCCAGGTCGTCGACAGCTTCTTCGTGCCCTGGCCGCTCCAGGAGGCGACGCTCGAACTCGTCGGCTCGCCCGCCTGGCCGCGCCACCTGCGCGCGGTCGCCGCCGAACTGCGCCGCCGCCGGGAGGCCCTGGTCGCCGCGCTCGGCGCGGAGCTGCCCGGGCTGCCTCCCGCCCGCGTCCCGCCCGGCGGCTTCCACCTGTGGCTGTCCCTGCCGCCCGGCACCGACGAGGCCGCCGTGGTGCGGGCGGCCCTGCACGCCGGGGTGGCCGTGGCCCCCGGCCGGCCCTCCTACGCGGCGGAGCCGCCCGGGCCCAGGCTGCGCCTGTCCTTCGCGGGCGTGGCGAGCCTGGCCGAACTGGCCGAGGGCGTACGGCGGTTGCGGATCGCGCTGGAGGGCGGGTAGCCGTCGGGCACGGGGCCCGTGGGGGAGGAGGGACAGCGGCAGACCAGCTCGTTGCCCTCGGGGTCGGTGGTGGTGGCGCCCGGTTCGTAGCAGGCGTTGCCCTCGTCCGGGGTCGGTTCCTCGCAGGCGGACGTCGCGACGATCAGCAGGGTGGTCAGGCAGGCGAACAGGACGCGTAGCAGCATGGCGCGACGGTAGGACGGTCCGGCCGGGAGGGGTCTCGGCGCGACCGACCTCGCGCCGGGCGACACTGGGCGGGCCGGTGCCGCCCGGTGCCGTCCGCCGATCACACGGCGGCCGGGGCGGCGAGGAAGGCGCTGACCACGGCGCGGAACGCCGCCGGGTCGTCCACCCACGGCCAGTGGCCGCAACCGGGGAGCAGGGCGAGACGCGCGGTGGGGCAGCAGGCGACGAGCAGCCGCGCCGGGGCCGTGCCGGCGATCCCGTCCCGGCCGCCGGCGACGGCCAGCAGGGGCGCCCGCAGCGCGCCCAGTCGCGCCACCCGCGTCGGCTCGTCGGCCATGTCGGCGTAGAACCGGGTCCTGAGCCACGGCGGCGGCACCCGGTAGGCGGCGCCGGCGGCGTGGTGGGCCCGCGCGGCGGCCGACCACGCGCCGTACGCCCCGGGCGCGGCGCCGGCCGCCATCGCCGCCGCGGTGTCGGCCCGCTCGCCCAACTCGGCTCGCAGGGCGCTGAGTTCGGCCTCGTCCGGCTCCCTGGCCAACCGGCCCGCGGGGGTCACGAGCACGAGCCGGCCCACCCGCGCCGGGTGCCGTAGCGCGAACTCCTGGGCGATCAGCGTCCCCGCCGAGTGCGCGATGACGTCCACCCGGTCCAGGCCGAGGGTGTCGGCGAACGCCAGCACGTCGCGGGCCTGCGCGGCGAAGCCGCAGTGGGGCCCGTCGGGCGGGATCGCGGAGCGACCGCCGGCGCGGCCGTCGAGCCGCAGCAGGGTCCGCCCCCGCGCCAGGCCGCCGAGGTCGCCGAGGCCGCGCCCGTCGCCGCCCGGTCCGCCGGGCAGGCACACCAGGGGCGGACCGCTGCCCAGGACGGAGTAGTGCAGGGTGACGCCGTCGTACGAGGCGAAGTTCGGCATATGCCAGAGTCTCGCGGCGCGGGCCCGGTCGCGGGGCGTCCTTCGCCGTCCGTGAACGCGGGCGTGGGCGCCCGCCGGGACGCAGTCGCCCCGCGACGCAGCCGCCCCGGCGGGCGCGAGGCCGGCCGGGGCGGAGGGGCGAGCGCGGCGTATGGCCGCGGAGCGCAGGCGGGGCGGGGTGGGGCGGGCGGCGTACGAGCTGGAGCAGCCCCCCGCCGCGCGGGCCCGGGGCGTGCGACCGGTTCGGCCGCGCCCGGGCCCGCGATGGCGTCAGCCGAGCGTCGCGAGCGCCTGGTTGAGGGTCTGCGACGGGCGCATGATGGCCGCGGCCTTGGCCGGGTCGGGCTGGTAGTAGCCGCCGATGTCGGCCGGGGAGCCCTGCACCGCGATCAGCTCGTCCACGATCGTCCGCTCCTGCTCGGCCAGCGTCTTGGCGAGCGCGGTGAAGGACTTCGCCAGCTCCGCGTCGTCGGTCTGCCGCGCCAGCTCCTGGGCCCAGTAGAGCGCCAGGTAGAAGTGGCTGCCACGGTTGTCGATGCCACCGAGGCGACGGCTGGGCGACTTGTCCTCGTTGAGGAAGGTCGCCGTCGCGCGGTCCAGGGTGTCGGCGAGCACCTGGGCGCGGGCGTTGCCGGTGGTCTGCGCGAGGTGCTCGAAGCTGACCGCGAGCGCGAGGAACTCGCCCAGGCTGTCCCAGCGCAGGTAGTTCTCCTTGACGAGCTGCTGCACGTGCTTGGGCGCGGAGCCGCCGGCGCCGGTCTCGAACAGGCCGCCGCCGTTCATCAGCGGGACCACGGACAGCATCTTGGCGCTGGTGCCGAGTTCGAGGATCGGGAACAGGTCGGTCAGGTAGTCACGCAGCACGTTGCCGGTGACCGAGATCGTGTTCTCGCCCCGCCGGATGCGCTCCAGCGAGAACGCGGTCGCCTCGACCGGCGACATGATCTCGATCCGCAGGCCGTCGGTGTCGTGGTCGGCCAGGTACGTCCTGACCTTGGCGATCAGGTTGGCGTCGTGCGCGCGGCCCTCGTCCAGCCAGAACACCGCCGGGTCACCGGTCGCGCGGGCGCGGGTGACGGCGAGCTTGACCCAGTCGCGGATCGGGGCGTCCTTGGTCTGGCACATGCGGAAGATGTCCCCGGCGCTGGCGACCTGCTCGAGGACGACGTTGCCGTTGCCGTCGATGGCCCGCACGGTGCCGGTGGCGGGGATCTCGAAGGTCTTGTCGTGGCTGCCGTACTCCTCGGCCTTCTGCGCCATCAGGCCGACGTTGGGCACCGAGCCCATCGTCGCCGGGTCGAAGGCGCCGTGGGCGCGGCAGTCGTCGATGACGACCTGGTAGACGCCGGCGTAGCTGCTGTCCGGGATGACCGCGAGGGTGTCGGCCTCCTGGCCGTCCGGGCCCCACATGTGGCCGGAGGTGCGGATCATCGCGGGCATCGAGGCGTCCACGATGACGTCGCTGGGCACGTGCAGGTTGGTGATGCCTCGGTCCGAGTCGACCATCGCCAGCTCGGGACCCTCGGCCAGCTCGGCCTCGAAGGACGCCTTGATCGCCGCGCCCTCGGGCAGCGACTCCAGGCCCTTGAGGATGCCGCCGAGACCGTCGTTGGGGGTCAGGCCGGCCCCGGCGAGCGTCTGGCCGTGCTCGGCGAACGTCTTCGGGAAGAAGGTGCGCACCACGTGACCGAAGATGATCGGGTCGGAGACCTTCATCATGGTGGCCTTCAGGTGTACGGAGAACAGCACGCCCTCCGCCTTCGCGCGGGCCACCTGGGCGCCCAGGAACTCGCGCAGCGCCGCGACGCGCAGCACGGCCGCGTCCACGACCTCGCCGGCGAGCACGGGCACCGACTCGCGCAGCACGGTGGTGCTGCCGTCGTCCCCGGACAGCTCGATGCGCAGCGCGCCGTCCTCGGCGATGACCACCGACTTCTCCGTGGAGCGGAAGTCGTCACCGTCCATGTGCGCGACGTTGGTCTTGGAGTCGGCGCTCCAGGCACCCATGCGGTGCGGGTGCGCCTTGGCGTAGTTCTTGACCGACGCGGGGGCGCGGCGGTCGGAGTTGCCCTCGCGCAGGACGGGGTTGACGGCGCTGCCCTTGACCTTGTCGTACCGGGCGCGGATGTCGCGCTCCTCGTCGGTCTTCGGGTCGTCCGGGTAGTCCGGCAGCGCGTAGCCCTGCTCCTGCAGCTCCGCGATCGCGGCCTTGAGCTGCGGGATCGAGGCCGAGATGTTCGGCAGCTTGATGATGTTCGCACCCGGCGTCTTGGCCAGCTCGCCCAGCTCGGCCAGGGCGTCGTCGATGCGCTGGCTCTCCTGGAGACGCTCCGGGAAGCTTGCGATGATCCGCCCCGCCAGGGAGATGTCACGGCTCTCGACGTTCACTCCGGCCGTGGAGGCGTACGCCTCGATCACCGGCAGGAAGGAGTACGTCGCCAAGGCCGGGGCCTCGTCGGTGTGCGTGTAGATGATGGTCGAGTCAGTCACCGGGTGCTCCGCTCCACGTCTGCAACATTGCTCGACATCAAGATATCTCGTGATCGACCCTCCCTCGACAGGACCCCGCCCCGCCGCGCACCGGCGCGGGCGGATTGGCCGGTTCCGCCCCGACCCGGGCCGCCGCCGCGCCCGCCACCGCCCGTCACCGGTCGCCGCGGGCCGCCGTCGGGCTCAGTGGCTGACGGCCAGGCGCAGGCCGAGGGCGGTGATGACCGTGCCGGTGACGCGGTCGAGGAGCCGCTGCGCCCGCCGCGTGCGCAGCCACTGGTGCAGCAGCCGGGCGCAGCCGATCAGCACGAGGGACCACAACAGGCCCAGCACGATGTGCACCAGGGTGAGCAGCAGCCCCATGGGCAACTGGTGGGTGCCCGGCGGGATGAACTGGGGCAGCACCGCCACGTAGAACGCGCCCACCTTCGGGTTGAGCAGATTGGTGAGCGCCCCCTGCCGCACCCCGCCGAGCAGCGAGTCCGCGCTCTCCGACGCCGCCGCGTTGGGCACCCGCGACCCGTGGTCGGCGCGGAAGGTGTCGCGGATCATCCGCAGGCCCAGCCACACCAGATAGGCGGCGCCGGCCCAGCGCAGGCACTCGTACGCGAGGTGCGAGGCGGTCAGCAGCGCGGTCACGCCGAGGGAGGTGAAGGCCCCCCACAGCAGGATGCCGCTCTGCACACCGAGAACGACGCCCCAGGCCCGGTGGGCGTGGCCGAGCATCGAGGTGCGCAGGATCAGCGCGGTGTCGAGACCGGGAGTCAGCGTCAACAGCCCCACGACCAAGGCGAAGGACCAGACTGCGGTACTTATGGCCATGGAACGGCAGCCTAGCCACCGCGCCGGCGGCGCACGCCCCGGGAGCGCGGCACGAGGCTCGCGCACGGGCGCGCGCTGCCGGGGCTGCCGCGCGGGGTGGGCGCCGCCGATGCCGCCGATGCTGTCGGACGGCGTGGGCCCGGGTGACCGGGCACGGGCCGCCGCTTCGTCGCCGCCCCGGCGCCCGGCCGGCGCCGGGCCTCCGTCGGACGGGGGTCAGGAGGCGGGAACCGGGCCGCCCGGCCGGAACGGCTCGACGCCGACGATGTGCCGCACCTTGGTCGGGCGCACGATCACCGCGACCCGCTGCTCTCCCGGCATGATCCACTCGAAGCGCTCGCTGCCCAGGTACTTGCGGGCCAGCCGGTCCATCCGCTCGTGCGCCTCCTCACCCTCGACGAAGCGGGCCACCTCGCCGCTGATCTGCACCCGGTCGAAGGGGTTGGCGGCATCCGCGTGCGAGAGGTAGACGCGCGGGTCGTGACGGAGGTTCTCCTCCTTCACCCGGCCCACCGAGGTGTTGAACGTCAGCTCCCCCTCGCCCTCCAGATCCACCCACATCGGGCTGACCTGCGGCGCTCCGTCGGGGAACACGGTGCCGACGTACCAGATGTGAGGGGCCCGCAGCCGGGCGCGGACGGCTTCGCTGAAGGTCGCAGTCATCCGGCGAGGTTACCAACCATGATCGTCGGGACGGGATGAGGGGAACCGTGCGTTCCGGCCCCGGCCGAACCCCCGGACCGTGGCGCGCGCGCCCCGACATCGCAGGTCGGCGAGCGGCCCTCACCCCTTGACGGCCTCCGCGATCCGCAGGGCGGCCTGGGCGGGGGTGAGGTGGGTGGTGTCGATGACCTCGGCCTCGGCGTGCAGCCAGGTGCGGGCCGCCTCGGCGTAGGGCTCCAGGTACCCGAAGCGGAAGGGGGAGGGACCGAGGACGGTGTCGTTCTGGATGCGGGCGCGCAGGGTCTCCTGGTCGGCGTGGAGCACGAAGTGCCGTACGGGAATGGCGTACTGGGCCAGGCCCGCGCTGATTTCGCGCCAGTACGGCTCGACCAGGACCGTCATCGGCACCACCAGGGTGCCACCGGCGTACTCCAGCACGCGGCGGGCGGTCTCCACCACGAGCGGGCGCCACGGCGGCCAGTGCTGGAAGTTGTCCGTCTCGGGCAGCCCGGGCGTGATGTCCATGAGCGTCTCGCCGACCTTCTCGGCGTCGAACACCCGGGAGTCCGGCAGCAGTTGCTGTACGAGCGCGCTGGTCGTCGTCTTGCCCGCGCCGTGGGTGCCGTTGAGCCATACGATCATGCGCCCCACGCTAGCGCCACGCGGGCGCGGGCGCGGGCACGGGCGACGGGTGGGGGAGGGCCCGGTAGGCGGGGCGCGGAGTCGCCACGCGCCGACGCGGCCGGACTCAGCGGGCTCGCCGGTGGCGCTCCCCGGGCACCAGGGTCAGCCTGCCCAGCCACTCGACGTCGTCGGGGTACTCCCACTCGGCCGCCTCGGCGAGCACGAGGGGAAGCTCCTCGCGCGGGATCGGCGCGCCGGGTTGGTAGCCGTCGGTGCCGTCGGGCGCGGTCCACGGGATGACCCGGCAGACCTCGACCACGCCGCGGTCGACGAGGGAGAGCAGCACGGGTGCCAGGTCCACCGCCGGTCCGGAGGCCAGCGGCTCGTCCAGATCCCCGCGCACCCCGGGGAGGATGTCGATCTCGGACGCGTTGAGTACGAAGGCGTACTCGACGGCGGGCAGCTCAGCCTCGCTCACCGGCCGATTCTCGCAGGTCGTGACCGTCTCGCCGGTCGGTGGGGCCGGCCCGTTCGTGGCGCGGAGCCTCCGGGGGTGGCGCCCGTGTCCGGGGCGGCTCGGGCGATCGGCCGTGACCGAGCGCATCGGCCGGCCGGTCGAGCGCGAGGCGTACCTTCGTGCGCGTCTGGCACGATGCACGTCACCGCCCCGGGGCGGTCAACGTCCGGTCGAGCGGGAGGGAACCGTGCTCTCTGACTACCAGCGACGTCTGCGGGAGCGGTTCCTGTCCGTCCCCGTCGTCGCGCCGCCTGACCCGTGGCGCCCTAATCCTGACGGGCTCATCCCCGTCGGCGGCCTGCTCGGCATCGGCTTCGCTCCCGCCCCCGACGACGGCCGCGACCTGGTCATGGTGGTCTCCGCCGGCGGCCACGGGCTCTTCGACACCGTCACCGGCGAGAAGATCGCCCGGGACCGTGACCCCGACCCCGAAGACGACACCCCGGACGCGGCGCCGGACCTCTCCTGCCCGGGGCTCGGCCCCATCGCCTCGACCCGGGTGCGCATCGCGGGGCTCTTCGGAGGCGGCCTGCACGCCACCACCGAGGACGGCTGGACCCTGGAGGTCGTCAGCCCCGAGTGGCCGCACGACCGCGTCCTGCTGTCCGTGGACGGAGGCATCCCCCACGACGGGCCGCACGGCGAACGCTGGTGGCACATCTTCGACTCCTCCTACTCCGAACTGCGCGCCGCCGGCTTCTCGCCGTCCGGACGTACCCTCGCCGTCGCCACCAGTAGCGACCTCACCCTCTGGACCCGCCCGGCGCCTGACGCCGAACGCCCGGCCGGCTGACTCGGCCGCTCACCGACCGGCTGAAGCGCCGAGTCGCTGAGAAGGTCGGAAGCGCCGTTTCGGAGCCTTCCCCCATCCGGGAACGACGGTGATCAACGACCGTGTCCCGTGGAGGACGGCCGCGGGTGGGCGAAGCCGTCCGGCGCCTCCGCCGGAACGGCTGCCCGGCCCCGCTCAGCTCTTCCGCTCGCCCAGGACGCAGAATTCGTTGCCCTCTGGATCTCCCAACACTCAGAACTAGACGTTCTGGAGTGGCGACGTGGTGGCATCGGTCCTGGTCAGAGAGCACAGCGGGAACCCCTCGGTCCCTACGGGGGCCATGAACAGTGCACCCCAGAACCCCCTCGCGGGCACGGTCTACGAAACCGAAACGCTGCGTGGTGTCCGTTGCGTACGTCTGTCCGTGCTCACCGACGAGACCACCAGCCCCGAGCGGCAGCGCGAAGCCGACGACATGGTTGCGGCAGCCCTCAACATCGACTTCGGCGAGGGAGACCAGCTCCGCGAAGCGGTGGACCTCGACGTCTCCGCTTCCAAGATCAGCCCCTTTGACCGTCCCGCCCTCGGCGGGTGGCTCTCCCGCCCTGGTGAGTTTGACGCTCTGGTGTGGTGGAGGTTCGACCGCGCTATCCGGTCCATGGCGGACATGCACGAGCTTGCGAAGTGGGCTCGCGAGCATCGCAAGGTTCTGGTCTTCGCCGAGGGCATCGGCGGGGGCCGGCTGGTCTTCGACTTCCGCAACCCCATGGACCCCATGGGCGAATTAATGATGATGATGTTCGCTTTTTCCGCTCAGGTGGAAGCGCAGAGCATCAGCGACCGTGTTACCGGTGCCATGGCTGCCATTCGCAAGATGGCGCTGCGGTGGCGTGGCTCGCGCCCCCCGTACGGCTACGTGCCCGCCCCCATGCCGGAGGAACGCGGGGGTATCGGCTGGACGCTGGTACCGGACCCGGATGCGGTGAAGGTCATTGAGCGCGTGGTGCGCGAACTGCTAGAAGGTAAGACCGTCTCTGCTGTCGCCGTAGGGCTCAACGCAGACCAGATACCGAGCCCGCGCGACCACTGGGCAGTGATGAAGGGGCGCAAGAAGGGCGGGAAGCCCGGCGGGAAGACAGCACTCACCAAAGACGCGTTCAACTGGAACGCCAACGTTCTTAGCCGGATGCTGCGTAACCCAACGCTGCTCGGCTGGAAGATGCACAAGGGCAACCCCGTGCGCGATGCCGAGGGCAACCCGATCATGAGCGCCGAAACCCCGCTGATGACGCGCGAGGAGTTCGACCGCATCGGGGCGCTGCTCGACTCACGCAGCATCAACAACGGAGACCGCAAGGACACGGACGCACTGCTACTGCGTGTCATTCACTGCGACGCGTGCGGGGCTCGCATGTACCTGAACAAGCAAGAGTCCAGACAGCGCCCGACCTACAAGTGCAACCCGTACTCACGGGGGGCCGTGTGCGGCCGGTCCGCCAACATACGCGGTGACTGGGCCGACGAGTACGTGACCGCCGAGTTCCTGCGACGGGTTGGCTCCGTCCAGACGACACACGTAGTCGAGATTCCCGGCTACGACCCCGAGCCCGAGCTACGTGCCACCCTGCGGGAGTTCGAGGAGCACCAGGAGCAGAAGGGGCGACAGAAGTCCCGGCATGCCGCGCGAGCATGGCAGGAACGCGCGGACGCGCTCGATGCTCGGATAGCCGACCTGGAGACCCGCGAGAAGCGCGAGCCGCAACGTGTTGTCACACCGACCGGACGCACCATCCGGGACGAGTGGGAAGCGACGGAAACAGCCGGACGGCGCGCGCTGCTCGTTGAAGCAGGAGTTCGTCTGAACGTGCGGCGCGGTACTCGTGGTGGGTGGCGGAAGCTCGATACGTCCCGCGTGGACTTCACCATGTCCGGAGCGCTCGACCCTGCTGCGGAAGCCCTCGCGGGAGAGGTCTCGGCACTTGAGTCGGTGGCACGCGGAGACGAGCCGACCGAGGGCGCGAGCGTGCGCCTGGTCGAGCCCGTCCGCGAACTGGTCGCCGCATAAGGGCCCCGGCGCGCCCCTATGCCCCTCCAAGAGCCCCGGATGGCCCCGTTGCCCGCCGGGGCTCCGGTGTGCCCACAGGCAGGCGTACGCGCTTTCGCTCATCGGCGGGGCTGCTGAACAGCGGGAGGCGGAAAGGTGTTGAGGGTGTCGAACTTCGACTGTTTTGGGGGAAGCCAAGAAAAACCTAGAGAGAGGAGAGATTGAGGTCTCTGTCGTCACCCTCAACACCCCTTCGCAGCTCTGCGTCTGCTGTTCGGTCCATGCCGACGATTCCGGACCGTTCAAATGTTGCCTGCATCACATTCGGTGTCCGATTCGTCTGGCCTGAATAGTTTTGCGGGCAACCCTCGGTCCCTACTACCCGCGAACCAGGAAGCGGCCCACGCTGACGGACCGCTGACGCCACTCTGCCCGCCGGAGGGAAACCATGGACACCACACGACACATAGAGGTCTGCGCACTGCTGCGACGCGCTGAGAACGCCGCACGGGGCGCCGTGAACGGCGACCAGGCCGCCGCACGTACAACGCTCGCACTCGTCACCGACGCGCGGCAGCGAGCCGAGGACACGGGGCCCGGCATCTGTGCCCACCCGAATTGCTCCAACGAACTGCACTACGTCGGGCGGGGTCGTCGCCCGCTGTACTGCTCGGCGGACTGCCGAACGGAGACGTACCAGGCAACGCAGATGGCCGCGCGTGCGCTGATCGGAATCCCGGATTGGGCCCCCGCATAGGGGCAGGAACGTCCACAACTCCAGAGCTTCACTCACGAACCCCTGACGTGCCATACGCAGGGGCTTTTTCACGCCCGCACACAATGAAGGAAAGACCGTGAACGAATATCTCAACCGTGCCGCGTTCCTGGACGGAAAGCGCGACAAGGGCCAGAGCCGCGCCGACACGTTCAAGTGGGATGAGCGCATGGAAGAACTCGCCAAGCTGCGTGACTCGCGTCCCGAAGTGTTCGAGACGCTCGGCACGTCCATCCGGATGAGCCTTGGTTACTACGAGAACGACAAGAAGATTGCAGCCGAGCACGGCCGCGACGTGACGAAGGGTGGCAACTGATATGACCACCAACGAAATCGAAAAGGCCGCAGAGCGTGTAGCCAAGCTCCAGGCTCAGGCAGAAAAACTCTCCGCTCCGCTCGCTGACGCACAGGCCGAGTTGGAAGCAGCGCGAGAAGCTGAGGCGGCCCGACGCGCAGAGCGTGGGGCAGTCTATGACCGGGAATTCATAGAGACCTGGGGTAAGCGAGCTGAGGAAGCGGCCAACTCCGGGAACGAGGCCCGGGACCGCTTCTACGAAGTGCTCTCCACCGAACCCTGGTTCGCTGCCTACGTCGAGTACCGGGCGGCTCGTCACAAGCGCAGGCACGTTCTCGATGAGGCACAGCGAGCACAGCGGGCTTTGCAGGAAGTTGTGACCGTCCCTGAACAGCGTTTTTACGCGGTGGCCATTCTCGCCGACATTGAGAGCTACGCCGAAAAGATGGCTGCGGAGAAGGCAGTCGAGTTCGCCAACGAACTGCGGGATAGCCGTGATGAGTTCCTGGCCAGCGAGGATTGATGATGGCGGTTGACGCACTCGACCCCGGACCGGACGGCGATTACCCATACTTCCCACGTGATAAGGATGGACGGCCCGTGTGGGCCGATGCGGGGACGGGCGCAGAGACCATGATGCCGAGGGGAGTTCAGCGAGCGCGGCACGCTGGCCGGATCGCAGTTATCGACCTCACACCCCGCCACGCGGACGGAACTCCGATCGATCCCCCGGTGATCCCGCCGAGTGGTCCCCGAGCCGCGTAACCCCCGTCCCCCCTGCCCGGTACCCGGATGCCTCCGAGTTGACGGCAGGGGGCAGTGCCGGATCGAACCCCGTGGGAAGCCGAAGCGGCCCGGCCGTCCGCTCTCGTCGTGCGCGGAGTCGGCGACGGGCGAACTGTCGGGACGCTGCGGCTCAGCTCCGGCGACGCGTGGACGAACGAGGCTCGGCCTGGTGCGACTGGCGCTTGGGGGACTTCCCCGCCGGCGGGGTGGACGTGGACCATGTGCGTCCGCTGTTCCTCGGCGGGGAAGACGTTGACCGCAACGTTCAGGTGCTGTGTCACGGGTGCCACGGACTCAAGACGAGCGCTGAGCTCGGCGCGCAAGGGGCGCATTTGAGCTTCAATGCGCCCCCCATGAGTAGTGCGCAATCGGCTACACGGCGCCCGCATGCGTCTACGGTGCCCCTATGGGCTTGTATACGACGGACCTAGCGGCCAACTACAGCTCGACCGACCATCTCCTGATCTTCTTCGCAGTGGTGATAGGTATCATCTGTTGCCTATACACGATCTTCGCTCCCCCTTATGGGCTATTACTCACCGTTTCAGTGGTCTGCGCGTTCGTTGCTAGCTACTTCATAGTCATCGCGTGTGGGGGCAGTTCGGGAACCGGGCGTGGAGTTGGCGCAATGGTCACGCTCTGCGCCTTCATCGCGACTATCTTCATCGCACGAAATCGGCGGTTGACCGAACGAGAGCGCGCGCATGCTCAGTTGCTGATAGATCGAGACGCGGCCCGCCGAAGCCCCTATGCCGAGGGTTATCACGACATCGACTGACCACAACTGGGCGGCAACTAAGCCTGCACCCGCCCCGCCACGTTCACTCTCGGCTGTCGAGTTCCTTACGTTGGCGTGCCTGCTCTTGCTCGTGCTGGCGGCGCCGTTCTTCCTCGCGCTGCCGCTGCCACTCTCGCAACAGCTCTTTGCGGTGTGCAGAGGTCTGCGGCCACACGGCGCGCACGAAACTGCGCACGCCGAACACCACGATGCCGAGTGCGAAGAGTGCGACAACAGCCCACCACGGGGCCGATTCCGGCAGGGAAAACATGCTCTTGAGCCTTCCGACCTTGAACGGTCGGCGGGTCACCTACGCAGCCAGTACGACGCTCCCCGGCGTGCTGCGGTCGTGCCCGCCCCGGTGTGTGCTCACGGGGAAGGCAGGGTTGGGCCCTCGGGGTGTGATCTGTGGTGACTTATCGATTGGCTGGGGCTTCCAGATCAAGGCGTCTTCGGCGCGGGCCCGGCTGAGGGCTCGGGACAACACAAGAAGCAGTGTCCGGATCAAGAAACTCAGCAAACAGGCAATCAACGCTGCTAGCGCCTCACGGAATGCGAGTACGGCAGCCCAGCGATCAATACCTATGTCGGTCGCCATACGAAGCATTTGCGCGGCACTTTGTAAACGCAGCGCCAGTTCTTCAACCGACGGACGGACGCGCCGCTTGTGGTGGCATTCCCAGTAACTACGAAAGGGCGTAGTCGGGTCAGGGTTCAATGTTGGGCGGCTGTCACCTAGCAGGCGCTGGGGCGCCTCCAACAGTGACTCGACGGGACACATCACATGCGCTTCGTCCACCATTGTGAATTCTGAGGCGAACGTAAGCAGCTCTTCCAAAAACTGCGTCCCTGACAGGGGTGTCCCCACCCCCGCACTTCCTTCGCTGACACTCACAGAGCACAGGGTAGTGCCTACCTGTGACACGACCCGCGGGTTTGGAGTTGCAGCCGTGCCCCAACGACCCCGCCCCCCGTGCTCTGTCCCCGGGTGCCCCGAGCTGACTGCCCGGGGTGGCCGTTGTGCCGAGCACGAGCGTGAGGCGAACGCCGACCGTGCGTCACGTGGTGGCGCGGTGTACTCGACGCGGTGGCAGCGCATCCGGCGCGCTTACCTGTACGCCAACCCGTGGTGCGTGCTGTGCGGCCGGGCCGCGCGAGTGGCCGACCACTTCCCCGTGAGCCGCCGCGAGTTGATCGCGAGGGGCGAGACGAGCCCAGACGCGGCGAAGCACCTTCGCCCGCTGTGCGTTGCGTGTCACAACCGTGAGACAGCTCGTCGGCAGCCGGGTGGTTGGGCTGCTGAGGCGCGCTCGCGGCGTGAGGCAGCCGAGCGTCCGCCGTTCTGACCAGGGGGTACTCCCGCCCCTTGGCCGCGTTGAGCGGCAGGGAGGCAAAAAACTCGCATGGCTCATCAGAGTAATTCGGTGGAGATGAACCCCGGGAATCCCAGTTGGTTTCCTCGCCCCCTATATAAACCGAGAGCGTGGTTCCCGTCCCCGAGCCCGGTCGTGACGACTCGGTCGCGCGAGCGTAACTCGTTTTCACGCGGAGCCCCCGCGCTCGTCACCCTAGCTAGGGCGGCGGGCAGGGGGGTTCAGCATGTTCGTGGCTAGGGGCGTCACTACGGCGGGCTTCCCGAGTGCGAGTTTGCGTGAGAAGATCCCACCGTGTCGATGAAACAGACTGGTCCAGCACTCGTCTTGTGGGACGTAGACCATACTCTCGTGAGCATCGGTGGCGTTAGTCGTTCCTTCTATGAGCGGGCTTTTAGCTCGGTCACAGGGCGCCCCCTTCGCGATCTAGCCTCCATGACCGGGCGAACGGAACGCGCCATCATCACTGAGACCTTGAAGCTCAACGATGTTGAGGCGTCACCTTCGCTCGTCTCAGATTTCTATTCCGCCCTTGGCAGGGCAGCACAAGATCTAAAAGGTGAGATGCGAAGCAATGGGCACTCGCTACCGGGGGTTCATGAAGCTATATCCGCCTTTCACGACAAAAGGGCCGTGCAATCAGTCGTAACAGGGAATATCCGGTCTATCGCCAAAGCGAAGCTAAACGCATTCGGTCTTGCCGACGGGATCGACCTGGATGTGGGTGGCTACGGTGACGACGGAAGCGACCGCGCTGACCTCGTTCGACTCGCCCGCGATCGGGCCGAGGAAAAATATCGGATCGCCTTCCCCGGAAAGCGAACGTTCATCATCGGCGACACGCCTCACGATATCAAAGGCGCTCACGATGCCGGAGCATTTGCAATCGGGGTGGCGACTGGCAGTAGCCCCGTAGAGATTCTTCGAGAATCGGGGGCGGACTTGGTGCTTGCAGACCTGACAGATAGCGCAGCTCTACTCAGGGTAGTTTTCGATTCGCGTGGAATCTAGAAGATTCGCGCTGTCGTACCTTGCACGGTCGCGCGATACGCCTCTTTGAAGTCGGCGGCGCTGGACACGCCGTTGTAAGGATTAAGCAATGCCTCAAACTCCCCAAGGCGTTCAGTGACGCGCGCTGAGCCAATTGTCCGACTGAAGTCCAATGCGTGGCTAGCCGTTCGACAGGCTTCCTCGACTTCCCCGTCAAGGAGATAACATTTAGCGAGACGGGAAAGGTAGTGGACTCGATCACGGACCCGATTGGGGCTATGAATACTCAACAGGCCGATGGCGCTAGTGAGAGACGTGGCTGCCTTGCTAGTCAGCCCGAGATCGAGATAGCAAGCACCTTCCTGGGCGGCAATCTCAACGGAGTCCACGTAAGAGACGTAGTGGGGCTCTCTCCGGCTCCCTGTCTGCTCAAATTCCTTTCGTGCCACTTCTAACGCTTCCAGGCACAAACCTTCGTTTCCCAAGCCCGCATGCACCCGCGCCAGCCGCGTTCTCAGCATCGCGCGAGTGAGGGGCGTGAGCTTGTGGGGTTCTACTTCATTGGCCTCAAGGGCAAGGGTGAGTGCATGCGATAGCCGGCCTCGATACGTTTCCTGCAAGCTCATGTAGGCGAGTGCGCTTGCCATGAGGCCAGGGTCGCTTGACTCCTTCCCAACCCGCACAGCCTCTTCGAAATACTTCCTGGCAGTAGAATGACTATTGGCATCAAGGGCCAGCCATCCCGCCATCTGATTCAGTTGACCAAAAACTGGTAGCCCGTCTCCGGGGTTCCTGCGCACGCTTTCCGCCATCCGCGTGACGTAACGCGTCAACGGAAGGAAGAGACTGTCGCCGCCCAGTTCATCATCGAGATGCAGAAACATCTTGAGGAGCTGTTCGCCGCTTTGCTGAAGCGTCATACCCTCGAATGGTGTAATGCCTAGCATCGGCATTTTTAGCGCCGCTGGAGCGGTTACGGCGTCTGGTGCAGAATCTGCACTTGACTGGCTGTCTTCCCATGGCCTTTCCGGCAGGCCAAGCATATGTCCGGGAATTCCAAACCCATCGGCCACGCGTTCTACAACCTGCCGACCTCGGATACCACGGACACCACGGATAACGTCGCTCACACGTGAGGTTGTCATCTTGCCGATTGCGGCGGCCATAACCGCATAACTGGAGCCTGTGCGTCTGTTGACCAGACGGAAGATCTCTTGGAAATCCCTTGTTGCGCAGGCTCGTTGCATCGCATCGCTCAGTAGCAACGTGTCAGGGATCGTCAGCGGGTAACCGCTGCGCTTGGTTTCGCGGTCATCCATGGGCACCACCTGCAGGGGCCGAGGGGACAGGGCTCCCAAGCGTAGTCCCCAACGGGGTTCCCCAAATGGGCTTGCAGGGTTCCCCGTTCGCTGTTCCCCGAGGGATGCCGTGGACCTGAAGCTCATGAGGTGACGCGCATCTGCGATCACAGCAAAGGACCCCCGCGACGCGGCGAACGTCCGGGGGCGTGGACCACCTGACGCGAGGTAGCCATGAGAGAGCATACGCACGCGACCACGCCCGAAGCGCGCGTCGCGAGGCAGTCGGAACAGGACCCTGTGAAGGCGTTCATCTACGACCGTGAAGCGACGGCACAGACCGGCCGGATGCTGGAGCGAGTAGCCCAATGCCACGCCTATGTAGCCCGCATGGGGTGGCGTTTCGAGGGGCTGTGGGTGGACACAGGTGATGACGCGATCCATGCCCATCGGCGCCCCTACTGGCGCGCCATGGTGGCGGAGATGGAGGGCCAGCCGACGGGCACCAGGATGGTCTGCCTCGTCGCCACCTGGGCCCGAGTAAGTCACGACCCTCAAGACAGTGTGACGCTGCGGCAGATGGTCAGCCGCGCGGGCGGCGTCGTCGCCACGATCGACGGTGAGACGGACATCGATCGAGGGCTGAGCGCCCGCACGGACGTCGTGCCGATAGAGCACCCTGCTGCACAGTGGCTGGTCCAGCGCACGACCAAGCCGGGGCGGAGTCTGACGTGAGCACCCCGGAGCGACAGGAGCCCACACGGCAGGGTCGGCAGCGGTACGGCTATTTGCCGCACACCATCCACCAGGTACCTGAAGCCGGTGTCGCGTACGAAGCGTTCTGTATGTCCGTCGACTGCAAGGCGATGAGTGACGGATGCGACACCGTCACAGAGGCGGAGAACTGGGCGATGCGGCACACCGGTCGCAACCCCACCCACGGGCTGTTTCGTCACGTGATCACCAGTTACTCACGCGTGACGCGTGACGGTGTGGAGGGCCGATGAAGGCGGATTTTTGGCCCCGGCACTGGGGACAGCAGCACGGGGGATATGTGGCGGGGTGCCTGGGCGGGGGACCTGGTTTGTCCTGTGGGGCGGAGTCGGATGAGTGCGCCGCCGCTGACGTGGACGGGTGGATGATCCGGCACGCGACTGAGACGGGCCACCAGCGCTATCAGGTCAGCAGCTTCGCAGTGCACGACGTGCGCACCATGGCGCAGCGCATCACCCGTACCGGGCTCGGTGCCACGGGACGACTGGCGCTGGTGCTCCTGCTCCAACGCGCTGACCGAGGGTGGGCACGCGTCCTCGCGCGATCCCTGGATCGGCTACAAGCAGCCGGCACTGCCTCACCCCGGAGAGGAAGAAAGGCACACCAGGACGTCTCGCGCTAGCTGCCGCCCGCCCTCGCTCCTCGCCGTATATGCGAGGCAGTCAAGTCGGAGCCGTGAGCACGTTACGGGTCGTCGGGTTACCAGTCCCGTCCGCATATTTGCCCAGGGGAGGGGCGTGCGGGCGGGACTTCGTGCTCGTGGCATTCAGCAAAATGCCCCGTTCGGCCAAGTGCCGGGCGGGGCTCTGTCGTTGGCGCTGACGTGCGCGTATGCTCAGAACTGGTAGTCAGGAGTGTTGGGGTCGAGGAGGGTCACCCAGTGCTGCTCGTCCTGCACCGTGTCGGCGTGCCGAGCACCGAGGGAGAGCAGCCGGGCGACCTCGGCCTTCTGGTCGTCGGGGCGGAAGTCGGGGTGGAGTCGGTTCTTCGACGTCTTACCCTCGGGGACAGGCACGAAGAGCAGCCCCGGCATCTGATCCGGCGCGGGCCGGATCTCGATGATCTCCTCGGTTTCGTCCACCACCACCCAGCCGAGGGCCTCGGCCCACCAGTGCCCGAGGGCGACGGGGTCGGAGGAGTCGACGATGATCTGTTCCCATTCGAGTGCCATGGGCGTGAGCATAAACAGGGTCGGCCGGCCGCCCGGGCCGGGGCGACCGCCGGTCAACGGAGCAGCCGTTCCCCCGCGGGTCGACACCGGCGCTCAGACGGGCCAGCTCAAGCGCTGAGGGGCCGCCTCAGGCACTGAAGGGCCAACTCGGACGCCCAGCCACACCGCCCCCGAGGCCAGGCCCGGCCACTCATTGCATAAAGCTACCCTCCTCCGTATAGTCATGCCATCACGGAGGAGGGGTTCGATGACGGTGCGGGTAGCGGTGGCCGGGGCGAGCGGGTACGCGGGCGGCGAGGTGTTGCGGCTGCTGCTCGGGCACCCCGAGGTGGAGATCGGCGCGCTGACCGGCAACTCCAACGCCGGGCAGTCGCTCGGCGCGCTCCAGCCGCACCTGGGGCCGCTGGCCGAGCGGGTGCTGGAGCCGACCGAGGCCCGTCGCCTGGCCGGACACGACGTGGTCTTCCTCGCGCTGCCGCACGGGCAGTCCGCCGAGGTGGCCCGCGAGCTGGGGCCCGAGGTGCTGGTGGTCGACTGCGGCGCGGACTTCCGGCTGCGGCAGGCCGCGGACTGGGAGGCGTTCTACGGTTCGCCGCACGCCGGCACCTGGCCGTACGGGCTGCCCGAACTGCCCGGCGCGCGCGAGGCGCTGCGCGGCAGCAAGCGCGTCGCGGTGCCCGGCTGCTACCCGACCGCCGTCTCGCTCGCCCTCTTCCCCGCCTACGCCGCCGGCCTGGTCGAGCCGGAGGCGGTGATCGTCGCGGCGTCCGGTACCTCGGGCGCGGGCAAGGCCGCCAAGCCGCACCTGCTCGGCAGCGAGGTCATGGGCTCCATGAGCCCGTACGGCGTCGGCGGTGGCCACCGGCACACCCCCGAGATGGCGCAGAACCTCTCGGCTGTCGCGGGGGAGCGGGTCAGCGTCTCGTTCACGCCCACGCTCGCGCCCATGCCGCGCGGCATCCTGGCCACCTGTAGCGCCCGTACCAATCCCGGCGTCGACGCGGAAGCGGCGCGCGCCGCGTACGAGAAGGCGCTGCGCGACGAGCCCTTCGTGCGGCTGCTGCCCGAGGGGCAGTGGCCGGCGACCGGTGCCGTGTACGGGGCCAACACCGCGCTCCTGCAACTCGCCCACGACCCGGCGGCCGGGCGGCTCATCGTCGTCGCCGCCATCGACAACCTGACCAAGGGCACCGCGGGCGGCGCCGTACAGAGCATGAACGTCGCCCTCGGCCTCCCCGAGGAGCTGGGCCTGCCCACCACCGGAGTGGCGCCGTGAGCCACGCGCACGGCCCCGCCCCGCGACGGCACCGGCCCCAGCGGCCCGTACGCCCGGTACCGAACCCGTCCTCGCGCGCGGCAGCCGCCGCGGGCATCCCTCTGGAACTCCTGGAAGCGAACGGAGCAGCACGGTGAGCGTTACGGCAGCACAGGGATTCACCGCGGCGGGCGTGGCCGCGGGCCTGAAGGAGAACGGCAACCCGGACCTGGCCCTGGTCGTCAACCAGGGCCCGCGGCTGGCCGCGGCCGGCGTCTTCACCTCCAACCGCGTCAAGGCCGCCCCCGTCCTGTGGTCCGAGCAGGTCCTGGCCGGCGGCACGGTCTCCGCCGTCGTCCTCAACTCCGGCGGCGCCAACGCGTGCACCGGACCGCTCGGCTTCCAGGACACCCACGCCACGGCCGAGAAGGTCGCGGACGTGCTCGGGCACAGCGCCGGCGAGGTCGCCGTCGCCTCCACCGGCCTGATCGGACTGCGGCTGCCGATGGACAAGCTGCTGCCCGGCGTCGAGCGGGCCGCCGCCGCGCTGAGCCCGGACGGCGGGGAGGGCGCCGCCATCGCGATCAAGACCACCGACACCGTGCACAAGACGGCCGCCTTCCGCAGCGAGGGCGGCTGGACCGTCGGCGGCATGGCCAAGGGCGCGGGCATGCTCGCCCCGGGCCTGGCCACCATGCTCGTCGTGCTCACCACCGACGCCGACCTGGACGCCGGCTCGCTGGACAAGGCGCTGCGCGCGGCGACCCGTACGACCTTCGACCGGGTCGACTCCGACGGCTGCATGTCCACCAACGACACGGTGCTGCTGCTGGCCTCCGGCGCCTCGGGCAGCGCGCCCGAGTACGCGGCGTTCGCCGAGGCGGTCCGCGCCGTCTGCGCCGACCTGGCGCAGCAGCTCGTCCGCGACGCCGAGGGCGCGTCCAAGGACATCCGGATCGAGGTCGTCGGCGCGGCCACCGAGGAGGACGCCGTCGAGGTCGGCCGGTCCATCGCCCGCAACAACCTGCTCAAGTGCGCCCTGCACGGCGAGGACCCCAACTGGGGCCGGGTGCTCTCCGCCATCGGCACCACGTCGGCCGCCTTCGAGCCTGACCAACTGAACGTGGCGATCAACGACGTGTGGGTGTGCAAGAACGGCAGCGTCGGCGAGGACCGGGAACTGGTGGACATGCGCTACCGCGAGGTGCGCGTCACCGCCGACCTCGCGGCCGGTAGCCAGTCCGCGGTGATCTGGACCAACGACCTGACCGCCGACTACGTCCACGAGAACAGCGCGTACTCCTCATGAGCCACACCGCCCCCGAGCCCGCCGCGCCCCGGCCCACCGGCCAGTCCACGCCCCCGCCCGCCGACGCGCCCGCGCAGCCGGACCTGCCGGCTCAGCCAGACCTGCCGGCCCAGTCGGCCCAGCCAGACGCGCCGATTCAGGCCGCGCCGGCCGCGCCCGCCCGTCCCGGCCAGCCGGCGACCCGTAAACACACCGCGTTGCCCAAGGCCCGCACGCTCATCGAGGCGCTGCCGTGGCTGACCCGGCACCACGGGAAGTGCGTCGTCATCAAGTTCGGCGGCAACGCCATGGTCGACGACGACCTCAAGGCCGCCTTCGCCCAGGACGTCGTCTTCCTGCGCCACGCCGGCCTGCGCCCGGTCGTCGTGCACGGCGGCGGCCCGCAGATCAGCGCCCAACTCGACCGGCTGGGCCTGGAGTCCACCTTCGCGGCCGGCCTGCGGGTCACCACGCCCGAGGCGATGGACGTCGTACGGATGGTGCTGGCCGGCCAGGTGCAGCGGGAACTGGTCGGACTGCTCAACCAGCACGGGCCGCTGGCCGTCGGCATGACCGGCGAGGACGCGCACACCATGACCGCCACCAAGCGCTACGCCCGGGTGGACGGGGAACCGGTCGACCTCGGCCGGGTCGGCGACATCACCCACATCGAGGTGGGCGCCATCCAGGCGCTGCTCGACGACGGCCGCATCCCGGTGATCTCCTCGATCGCGCGCAGCGGCGACGCGGCCGACGGCCCGGCCGGCGGCGTCTTCAACGTCAACGCCGACACCGCCGCCGCCGCGCTGGCCGCGGCCCTCGGCGCCGAGACGCTGATGGTGCTCACCGACGTCGAGGGGCTGTACGCGGACTGGCCGCACAGCGACGAGGTGATCAGCCAACTCACCGCGTCCCAACTGGAGAAGCTGCTGCCCGAACTGGCCAGCGGCATGGTGCCCAAGATGGAGGGCTGCCTGACCGCGGTGCGCGGGGGAGTGACCACCGCGCGCGTCATCGACGGCCGGGTGCCGCACTCCATCCTGCTGGAGATCTTCACCGACGAGGGAATCGGCACCATGGTCGTGCCGGACGAGGAGCAGACGTGAACAACTCCGTACTGGCGAAGCGCTGGCAGGCCGCGCTGATGGACAACTACGGCGCCCCGCGCGTGCCGCTCGTGCGCGGCGAGGGCGCCCTGGTGTGGGACGCCGACGGCACGCGGTACCTGGACCTCGTCGGCGGCATCGCGGTCAACGCCCTCGGCCACGCCCACCCGGCCGTCGTGCGCGCCGTCTCCGACCAGGTCGCCACCCTCGGCCACGTCTCCAACCTCTTCGTCGCCGAACCCCCCGTCGCCCTGGCCGAGCGCCTGCTGCGCCTCTTCGGCTCCGAACAGCCGGGCCGCGTCTTCTTCGCCAACTCGGGCGCGGAGGCGGTCGAGGCCGCCTTCAAGATCGGCCGGCGCACCGGGCGCACCCACATGGTCGCCACCACCGGCGGCTTCCACGGCCGCACCATGGGCGCCCTGGCCCTGACCGGACAGCCCGCCAAGCAGGAACCGTTTCTGCCACTGCCCGGCACGGTCACCCACGTGCCGTACGGGGACGTCGACGCGCTGCGCGCGGCCGTCACCACCGACACCGCGCTGGTCATCGTCGAACCGGTGCAGGGCGAGATGGGCGTGGTCGTGCCGCCGGCCGGCTACCTGGCCGCGGCCCGCGAGATCACCCGGGCCACCGGCACCCTGCTGGTCGTGGACGAGGTGCAGACCGGCATCGGCCGCACCGGGCACTGGTTCGCCAGCCGGGCCCAGGACGTCGAGCCGGACGTCGTCACGCTGGCCAAGGGGCTCGGCGGCGGTCTGCCGATCGGCGCCACCCTCGCCTTCGGTCCGGCGGCCGAACTGCTCACGCCGGGCCAGCACGGCACCACCTTCGGCGGCAACCCCATCGCCTGCGCCGCGGCCCTGGCCGTACTGGAGACCATCGAGGCCGACGGGGTGCTGGACCACGTGCGACGCGTGGGGCGGCGGCTGCGCGAGGGAATCGAGGCGCTGGACCACCCGGGCATCGCCCAGGTCCGTGGCGCTGGCCTGCTGCTGGGTATCGTGCTGCACGAGCCGCTCGCGCAGCGGGTGCAGCAGGCGGCTCAGGACGCCGGGTTCCTGGTGAACGCGGTCGCGCCGGACGTGATCCGGCTCGCGCCGCCGCTCATCGTCACGGCCGAGGAGATCGACACGTTCCTTGGGGCGCTGCCCGCCGTCCTCGACGGGGTACCCGCGCCGCATGGGGCCAGCGTGCCCGATGGGGAACAACGATCCGGAGACTGACAGACGATGACCGAGGCGCAGGAAAACGAGGTGACCGGCGGGGAGCACACGCCCACCGGGCCGGCCGTGCCGCAGACCCGCACCGCCCGCCACCGCCGGATCGTGGACATCCTGGGCCGGCACCCGGTCCGCTCGCAGAGCCAGCTCGCCAAGCTGCTCGCCGACGACGGGCTGACCGTCACGCAGGCGACGCTCTCCCGGGACCTGGACGAGCTGGGCGCGGTGAAGATCCGCAACACCGGCGGTGAGCTGATCTACGCGGTGCCCAGCGAGGGCGGCGACCGTACGCCACGGGCCCCGCTCGGCGAGTCGGCGAGCGAGGGGCGGATGGCCCGGCTCGCGGGCGAGCTGCTGATCTCGGCGGAGGCGTCGGCCAACCTCGTGGTGCTGCGCACCCCGCCGGGCGCGGCCCAGTTCCTCGCTTCGGCCATCGACACCGCCGAGGTGCACGACATCATCGGCACCATCGCGGGAGACGACACGCTGCTGCTGATCAGCCGTGACCCGCAGGGCGGCCAGGCCCTGGCCGACCACCTGATGCGGCTGGCCCAGCGCGCCCGCTGACCCGTTCGCACCCCACGCCACCTGCCCATCTCGCGCCGACGACCGGCGCGGTGCGCAGGTGGCGTGGACCCGTTGGTGGTTCTCGACACCCCGGGGGCGCGGCGGTAGCGTGATTCCGCTTCTGTACCGGGTCAGCGTGTCGGCGGCCCCACGCGACGCGCTGTCCTCGCACATGCCTGTCCACACCACCGAGCCCGCACCCGTGCCCCGCGCGCGTGCGGAGCACTGGGGGAGACATGCCGGAAGGCGCAGCGCCCGCAGCCCCGTCCCCGCTCGACACGATCCGCACGCTGCACACGCTCGGCCCGGCCGGCACCAACCTGGAGGCCGCCGCCCGGCAGTGGCTGGACCACCGCGGCCTCGCGGACAGCGGCACCGTCATCCTGCACCCCTCGCTGGAGTCCGCGCTCGACGGCCTCCCGCGCACCGGGGCGCACGCGCTGGTCGCCTGCGCCGTCTACCCGCGGCTCCACACCCTCGTCTTCGGCAACCTGCGCACCTGCCGCATGGTCGACAGCTTCCTCATGCCGACCCACGAGATGGTGCTGGCCGTCTCGGCCGCCGCGCCCGAGAAGCCGCGCACGGTGGCCACCCACCCGGCTCCGGCCGGCCTCGTGCCGCCCTACTGCGAACCGCGCCCCGCGCTGAGCAACGCGCAGGCCGCCATCGACTGCGCCGACGGCCGGGCCGACGCGTGCGTCACCACGGTGGTCGCGGCCCGCGCCCACGGCCTGCGGGTCGTGCACAGCTTCGGCGCCGTACCGATGGTCTTCACCGTCCACCAGGTGATGGAGGCCACGCCGTGAGCGCCGCGCCGCACCCGGCCGACGCCCAACTCCTCGCCACGGCACGGGGCCTGACCCGCACCCTGATCCCGCGCGTCGACGCCTTTCGCGCGCGCCAGCGGGACGACGGCACCATCGCGGCCCCCGGCGAGCGGGACGCGCGGGCGCTGCGGGGGCTGACCGCGCAGGCGGCGAGCTGGTTCGCCGGGCACGGGCGGGAACACCAGGCCGACGCGCTGCGGGCGGACGTCGCCGACTGGCTGGCCGCGGGGCTCGACACCCCGCCGCACTTCGCCCGCTCCCGGGACGCGCTGGTGGCGCCCGCCGACGGCGACTGGGCGGCGTTCCTGGCCCCGACCCGGACCACGAACAGCGTGCCGCCGGTGGGCCAGCGGATGGAGTTCTTCCTGATCCGGCGCGAGGAGCCGCGCGCCCTGGAGGCGGTGGCCGCGCGCTACCCGCACCCGAAGAACACCTCGCAGGCCACCGCGCTGCTCGCCGGCAGCGCGGGCTTCGCCCGTGGCAACTGCATCGTCTTCTTCCCGGAGAACGTGGCCACCCACGACCGGGTCACCGCGCAGGCGTACGCCATCTTCACCTTCAGCAAGTTCCGCAAGATCCACGAGACCTACGCGCTGCCCGCCGCCGAGGCCGTCCTCACCCCCGAGTCGGTGCCGCGCGCCTCCAGCGGCCTGCGCCCCGAGACCTGCTACCAGGCCCGCTCGCTGTGGGGCTACCTGCACGACTACTTCCACCACCAGGGCGCCTGGCCGCTGGACCAGCACCTGGCGGTCAAGATGAACTGGTTCGTGGGCCTCCTCGAGGAACTCAAGGTGGACTGCCAGACCGCGCTGGCCTGCGCGGCCGGCGGCGTGCCGTACGCCGACGAGCAGATCGCCATGATCGTCCTTGAGCGGATGTTCCGCTACCCGCTGGCCGACGACGCCGTACGCAACTTCGACGCCGGCACCGGGGTCCTGCTGTTCTCCTGGCTGCGCGCGACCGGCGCCCTCACCGACCGGGGCGAGCGGCTGCACCTCGACCGGCGCCGGTTGCTGCCGGCGCTGGCGGAACTGGTCGCGGATGTCACGCGGTTGGAGGCGAGCGTGGCGACGCCCGCCGCGT
Organism: Streptomyces sp. MGP-BFMKR1; assembly: GCF_057766585.1. Classification (NCBI taxonomy): domain Bacteria; kingdom Bacillati; phylum Actinomycetota; class Actinomycetes; order Kitasatosporales; family Streptomycetaceae; genus Streptomyces; species Streptomyces sp. MGP-BFMKR1. The sequence goes on along the minus strand of NZ_CM173408.1, from coordinate 1,214,986 downwards.
ACCGGGCCGCGGCCCGCGCTTTCGTGCGGCGGTTCCTGCCGGCCGGCGAAGCGGGCGACCGCTACCGTTTCACCGCGGACCAGCACATCCTGCGCCGGGCCCACCACCAACTCGCCGCCCTTCCGCCGCTCCACTTCGCACCGGGAGAGAGATGACTTCGCCCCAGCCGCACCGGGCCGCACCGAGCCGGGACCACATGGAGACCGCCGTACGGCGGTACTTCGACGCCTGCAACGCCGTGGACCGCGACCTGTTCGCGCGAGTCCTGGCCGAGGACGTCGTGCACTACCTCGCGGTCGGCATGCGCGGGCCCATCGTCGGCATCGCCCCGGCGGTCGAGCGCTGGGGCGCCGACGTGGCGGCCAACTCCTCGTCCTGGGTCGTGGACGGCGTCTTCGCCGACGAGCGCACCCGCACGGCCGTCTGCGAGTGGACCAGCTTCAAGCCGGGCCTCGGCACCGTGCTGCGCGGCGTGGAGGTCTACCGCTTCAACGACGCCGGCCTCATCGACGAGGTCCGCGTCTACTACGCGTCCCGCCGCGACGACACCGTCCCCGCGAACGAACTGGAGGGCTACCCGTACGCCGAGCGGGGGTTCGCCACGTGAGCGGTGCCGCCCCGGCCGAGCCCACCGCGCCGCTCGCGGCCAGCGAGCCCTTCGACGAGCGTGACGGCGTCATCTGGCTGGACGGCGCGTTCGTGCCCTGGCGGGCCGCGCGGCTGCACGTGCTCAGTCACGGCCTGCACTACGCCACCAGCGTCTTCGAGGGCGAACGCGTCTACGACGGCGTGGTGTTCAAGCTCCACGAGCACAGCGAGCGACTGTGCGCGTCGGCCCGGGAGCTGGGCTTCGAACTGCCCTGGAGCGCCACGGAACTCGACCGCGCCACCCGCGCCCTGGTGCGCGCCCAGCACCTGCGCGACGCGTACGTGCGGCCACTGGCCTGGTGCGGCACCGAGACGATGAGCGTCTCGCCCCGTGGCGCCCGGGTGCACGTCGCCATCGCGGCCTGGCCCTGGCCGCACGTCTTCGCCCCCGAGGCCCAGCTCCGTGGCGTCCGCCTGGCCACCGCCCGCTGGCGCCGCCCGCCCCCGGACACCGCCCCCGTACGGGCCAAGGGCGCCGTCACCTACGCCACCGGCGCCCTCGCCCGGCAGGCCGCCGAACGCGCCGGCTACGACGACGCGCTGCTGCTCGACCACCGTGGCCTGCTCGCCGAGGCGACCGGCGCCAACCTCTTCCTCGTCATCGACGGCGCCCTGCACACCCCCGTGCCCGACTGCTTCCTGGACGGCATCACCCGTCGCACCGTCATCGCCGCCGCCGGGCGCCTCGGCATCCGGGTGCACGAGCGCCCCATCGCACCGGCCGAACTCGACCGCGCCAGCGAGGTGTTCCTCACCGGCACCGCGTACGAGGTGCAGCCGGTCCGCGCGATCGACGACCGCACGTTCCCGGTCGGCGGGCTCGGCGCGACGCTGCTGCGGGACTACCGGGACACGGTGGCCGCCGCCACGGCGAGCGCGGACCGGTGAGCGCGGCCGAGCCCGCGCGGGGCCCTGACCCGCCCGCGCGAGGCGAGGGCCGGCCGACGCCGCACCCGTCGCCGACGCCGCGCCCGCCGGCGCCGACGGCGGACCGCCGCGCCGCCTACCGGGCCGGCGCCCGGGCCGCGCTCCCCTTCACCGTGGCCATCTTCGCGTTCGGTATCTCCTTCGGCGTGCTCGCCAAGGGCTCGGGCTTCACCGCGCTGGCCGCGACCACCATGTCCGGGCTGGTGTTCGTGGGCTCGTCCCAGTTCGCCGCCGTGTCCGTGCTGGCGGGCGGCGGTGGCTGGGTGGCCGCCGCCGTCGCCGGCACCCTGCTCAACCTGCGCTACCTCGTCATGGGCTTCGCCATCCTGCCCGCGCTGCGCGGCGGTCGCGCCCGGCGCGCGGTGGAGGCGCAGTGGGTGATCGAGGAGTCCTGGGCCATCGCCAGCGACGCCGACGGCCGCTTCGACCGGGTGCGCCTGCTCTCCTCCGGCGCCGTGCTCTGGCTCGGCTGGGTGGCCGGCACCCTGGCCGGCGCGCTCGGCCCGATCACGGCCGTGGACATCACGCGCTACGGGCTGGACGCCGTGTCCCCGGTCCTGTTCTTCCTGCTCCTCGCCCCGCACCTGGGCACCGACGGCCGCCCGGGGCGTCGCGCCGCCGCCCTCGCGGCCACCGGCAGCGCCCTGGCCCTGACCGCCGCCGGCCTGCCCGACACCGCCATCGCCGCGGCCTGCCTCATCGCGCTGGTCGCCACCTGGAGGGCCCGATGACCGACCCGACCTGGCTCGTCCTGGGCGCCCTGGTGGCGACGACCTTCCTCCTCAAGGGCGCCGGCGCGCTGGTCATGGGGGACAGGGCGCTGCCCGCCTGGTTCCCGCGCTTCGTGGAGTACCTGACGCCGGCCCTGCTCGCCGTGCTGGTCGTCACCCAACTCCTCGGCGCCCCGGGTGGCGACGGCCTCACCCTCGACGCCCGGGTCACCGGCTTCGCCGCGGCCCTCGTCGCCTGGCGGCTCAGGGCCCCGGTGCCGCTGGTCATCCTCGTCGCGGCGGCGGCCACGGCAGCCGCCCGCGCCCTGACCTAGCGCCACCGGGCGCGGCCCCACCCCGTCCGGCGCTTCGGCCCGGCACCCGACCCGGCACCGCTCAACTCGGCCCCGCTCAGCTCGACTTCGCGCGGGCCGCGCCGGGCCCGGGCTGGCCGGGCAGCTCCATCGTCGCGTACACCTCGGCGGCCTCGCGCTGGTAGCGCTGCGCCGCGCGCGAGTTACGCCCCTGGAGCAGCTCGCCGGCCAGGTCGAGGGCGCGGGCCAGGCCGGGGCGGCAGCCCGTCTCCCGGTGGATGAGCACGGCGTGCTCCACCGCCTCCCGCGCCTTCTCGTGGTGGCGCAACGCCCCGCGCACGGCGGCCAACTCCGTCAGCGCCTCGCCCTCCGCCACGCGCAACCCCACCTGCCGGGCCACGGTCAGCGCGCTGTGCGCGTGGGACATCGCCTCACGGTAGGTGCCCCGGCTCCGGTAGGCGGCGGCGAGGCCGGTGCGGGCGGCCACCTCGGCGCGGCGGCAACCGGCCGCCGTCGCCAGGCGCAGCGCCTGCTCGTGCCGGTCGATCGCGCCGGGCACGTCGTCCATGGTCAGCAGCGCCGCGCCGAGGGTGTTGAGCGCGTCGGGCTCGACCAGCCTGCGGTGCGTGCGCTGCGTGGTGTGCAGGGCATCCGACGCGTGCTTGACCGCCATCCGCGGGTCGCCCGCGTCCCGGCAGAGCAGCGCCAGGCAGCACAGCACGCCCTCGCCGGCGTACGTGGACGGCAGCCGGTCGGCCCCCGCCAGCGCGCTCTGGAGTATCCGGCTGGCCTCCGCGAACCGTCCGAGGCCGTGCAACGTGGCGCCGAGCCCCCACAGCGGCAGCAGCGCCGCGTGCGGATCGCTGGAGCCCTGGCCCAGGCCGTGCCCCTCGGTGAAGTACGCGTGCGCCCGCGCGTAGTGGCCCCGGTCCAGGCAGGAGAAGCCGAGCAGGGCCAGCGCCCAGATCTCCCCGGCCGGCTCCGCCACCGCGCGGTAGACATCGAGCGCCCGCAGCCCGTGCTGGTGCGCGGCGTCCAACTGGCCCCGCTCCCGGCTGGAGGCGGCGAGCCCGAGCAGCGCCCCGCCCTTCTCGGCCAGCAGCCCGGCCTCCTCGTACAACCGCTCGGCCCGCGCGCTGTGCCACAGGGCCGCCTCGTGCTGGGCCAGTTCCCAGTGCACGTAGCCCAGGCTCCAGTGCATGACCGCCTGTCCGTAGCCGTCCCGGTCGGCGTCGGCGGCGCGCAACCCGGCGTCGGCGGCCCGCAGCCAGTCCGTGCGCTGTCCGTGCGCCATCAGGTAGCCGTGCAGGACCAGGGAGATCCGCCAGGCGATCACGTACGGGCCGTGCTCGGCGGTGTGCTCCACGCAGGCCAGCAGGTTGCCCCGCTCGGTCTCCAACCAGGCGAGCGCCGCGTGCTTGTCCGCGAACGACAGGGGCGCCGCCAGCGGGTCGTCGGGCGGGGGCGGCGGTTCGGCGAACCACGAGTAGAACGTCCCGTACAGCCGTTGGGCCGCGCTGTCGGCGGTGGCCAGGTACCAGGCGAACAGCCGCCCGGTGGCGGCCTCGCGCTCCTTGGGGTCGGCGGCGCTCAGCGCCTTCTCGCGGCCGTGTAGCCGCAGCAGCTCGTGCAGGTGGAAGCGGCCGGGGCGGAAGGACTCCAGCAGGCTCCTGGCGCACAACCGGTCCAGCCGCCGGCCGACCTCCCGCTCCGGCAGCCCGGCCAGCACCGCCGCCGCGCGCATGGAGAACTCGGCGCCCGGCATCAGGCCCAGGAGGCGGAACAGCCGCTGGTCCGCCTCGGGCAGCGCCTGGTACGACAGGTCGAACGGGGCCCGTACCGCCGTCTCCCACTCCTCGCCCGTCGACAGCTCCGCCAGTCGGTCGCCCTCGCGCAGGTCCGCGGCCAGGTCGGCGACGCCGCGCCCCCGGCTGCCCAGCAGGTTGGCGGCGGCGATGCGCACGGCCAGCGGCAGGTGGCCGCAGAGCCGGGTCACCTCGGCGGCGGCCTCGGGCTCCTCGCGCACCCGCTCCCAACCGATGACGCGGGCCAGCAGCGCGAGCGACTCCTCCTCCTGGAAGGCGCCGAGGTCGATGTGGTGCGCGTCGTGGAAGGCGGTCAGGCCGCGCAGGTCGTTGCGGCTGGTGACCACGACGCAGCAGGTGGGGGACGCGGGCAGCAGCGGCCGGACCTGTTCCAGGGCGGCGGCGTCGTCCAGCAGGACCAGGACCCGCTTCCCGGCCAGCAGCGACCGGTACAGCGCGCCCTTCTCGTCCGGCTGCTCCGGCAGGTGCCCCGGCGGCACCCCCAGGGCGCGCAACAACTGCCCCAGCGCCTCGTCCGGCGCCAGCGGCGCGCCCGGGGCGTAGCCGCGCAGGCTCACGTAGAGCTGCCCGTCGGGGAACTGGTCGGCCACCCGGTGCATCCAGTGCACGGCCAGCGCCGTCTTGCCCACGCCGGCCATCCCGGAGACCGAGGAGATCACCAGCGTCTGGTCGGCCGCCTGGGCCCGTACGGCGAGTTGGGCGTCCAACTCCCGCAGCCGCTCCGCGCGCCCGGTGAACCCGGCCACGTCCACCGGGAGTTGGCGCGGCACGGGCGCCGGCGCGACCGGGGCCGCGGGCTCGCCGACCGGCTCCGCCGCCGGCCCGGGGGCCGGGCCCGGCGCCGCGTCGAGGTCGAGCGCCGGGTCCGCGTTCAGGACCTGCTGGTGGAGCTCGCGGAGCGCCCGGCCGGGCTGGATGCCCAGCTCCACGTCCAGGACCCGCCGCACGTCCTGGTAGGCGGCGAGCGCGTCGGCCTGCCGGCCCGCCCGGTACAGCGCGAGGACGAGTTGGGCACGGGGCCGCTCCCGCAGCGGCTGCTCCTCGACCAACGTACCGAGCGCGTCGACGGCCTCCTCGTTGCGGCCGAGCGCGAGCAGCGCGTCCACCCGCTCCTCCCGGGCCACCACCCGCATCTCGGTGAGCCGCTCCGCCTCGGCCAGCGCGAAGCCCCGGTCGCGCACCCCGTCCAGGGGCGGGCCCGACCACAGCGCCAGGGCCGCGTCCCAGTGCGCGACGGCCCCCGCGGCGTCGCCCTCGGCGAACGCGCCCCGCGCCCGCTGCGCCAGGCGCAGGAACCACAGCGCGTCCACGTCCCGCTCGGCCAGGTGCAGCGCGTAGTTGGTGTTGCTCCGGCCACCCGAACTCACCAGGACACGAAAGCCGTCCCTGGCCCGCCGCCCGGGCTCCAGGATGCGCCGCAGGTGCAGGATGTGGGTGCGCAGCGTGGTCACGGCGCCGCCCGGAGCGGCCCCCTCCCACAGCGCGTCCACGATCCGCGAGGTGCTCACCGCCCGCCCGCCCGCGAGCGCGAGGAGGGCGAGCAGCGCGCACTGCTGCGGCCCGAGGCTGACCTCGCGCCCGTCGACGTCGACGCCCACCGGTCCGAGCAGCCGCAGGCGTACCGTCGCGCTCCCCGCCGTGTTCGCTGCTCCCCCCGGAGGGTGGCTCACCCGGCTCCTCTCCCCTGCCCATCGCCGTGTGTGTGGGTGAGACGCGGCCAGCGGGCGCCCCGGTTGCCGCGCGCTGCCGCCGCCCGCCCCGCGCGCCGGCCGACCGGCCCGCGCCCGGGGCGGCGACCTCAGGCGGGCCCGGCCGCGAAGTGGCTGATCTTCCCGTCGGTGAGGGTGAACGTCCACGCGGAGGAGAGGTCGCCCCAGATGTCGTTGTGGTAGCGGGCCCGCAGCGACAGCCCGTCCGCCGACTCCCACTCGACGTCCATGCGGGGGTGCGAGGTGAAGATCTCCCGCTCGGCCCACTCGACGAGGTTGTGCTCCTTCTCGTCGTCGGTCATGGACGCGTCGGGCGTGAGCGTGGCCCACAGGGCGTCGCGGTCGCAGGCGTTCACGGCCGCCACGAAGGCGCGCACCGCCGGCTGGGACAGCGTGTCGTTGAGGCTCATGGAATCGGGGCCTTTCCTGGTGCTCCTGCTACCGATCGGCGCGCCCCGGTGCGGGGCACGCGACAGGTCGACGTAGGGGGTCCCGCCCGTTTGGTGAGCCGGGTTGGCGGCTGCCGGGGGCGGTGGGTCGGTGGCTTCTCGGATACGTGGGGCAGGTCGGGCGGGTGGGACGGATCGGGTGCGCCGGGGCGGCGCTGGGGCGTCGGAGGCGGGCCGCGTCGGGGTGGGTCCGTACGCCGGGGGCGTGGGCCTGTCGACACGTCGACGCGGTGACACGTCGACACGGCACGCGTGGGGCGACGACGGCCGCGCCGGGCGCGGGGGACGGCCCGTCAGCCGGCGGGGGCGGTCGCCCCTTCGGTGCCGGGCGGGCCCGTGACCCCGCTGAGCGCCTTGGCCAGGGCGTATGTGTCCTCGAAGAGGCGATAGCCGACGATCTGCCCGTCGCGCACGGTGACATGGGCCGCGAACGGCGTGGCCAGCGTCGCGCCGGTGGCCTTCACCGTGTCCGTGAGATGGCCGATGATCACGCCGTGGTCGCCCTCGACCACGGTGTGCGTGACGGTGAAGTCCTGCGGCGCCAGGTACTCGTGCAGCAGTCGGAAGAACTCGGCGACCTCGGCGCGCGAGGACCGCCGGCCCGACCAGGGCGCCGCTCCCGAGGCCGGGGCGTCCCAGTCCACGTCCTCGGAGAACAGCGCCACCGCGCCGTCCAGGTCACGGGCTCGGGTCTTGGCCAGATAGGCGTCGATGGTGGCGCGGGTGCTCTCTGTGGACATGTGTCAGCTCCTTACGCACGCGCTCGTCGGCGTGCTCCAGGCTCGCACTCTTCCCCCGATACCGCGACACCTTGCCATAACTTGGCCCCACGCGGGGCCCACACGCGCGGGCCAACTGGCGTTCGGCGCACACCCTGTTGGGACGTCGCGCCACGTCAGGACGCGTCGGGCGGGGCAAGCGGGCCGCCGCGCGGCGGTGGGCCGCGTCGGCGTGGCGGAGGGGCGAAATCCGTTGTGCCCGGCGGCACTTCGCCTCCTAGGCTGCCCGGATGCGCACTTCCGACCCTGCCACGCCCACCCACGCCGACCTCGCCCCGCTCGCCGATCACCCCTGGACGCGGGGCACGCACCGGGACGCGACGGCCCATCTCGTCCGCCTCGGCTGGACGCCCTGCGGCGTCGGCGACTGGGCGGTGGGCCTGCGCTCGCCGAGCGGCCACCTGGCCGCCCGCGTGTGCCCCTTCGACCCGGCGTACGCGGCCTTCCTCGACCTGTGCCGGCGCTGTGACGGCAACCCCTACCTGCCGCGCGTCGAGCGGGCCGAAGCGCTGGACGGCGGCGGCACGATGACCGTCATGGAGTTCCTGCGACCGGTGGAGGCACCGGTGGCCGACGCGGTGCGACGCCAGTGGCACGAGCGCCCGACCCCCGTACCGGCCTCCACCCGCCACGCGCGGACCGGGCCCGCCGACGACGCGCCAAACGCGCCGGCGACCGCGGAGCCGGCACCCGCGACGGCAGGTCCCGCGACGGGCGACTCCGTGGCGGCCGGTCCCGCGACGGCCGGTCCCGCGACGACAGCTCCCGTGGTGGCGGACGACCCCGACTTCGCCGCCGTGCACCGCGCCGCGTGCGACGTCAACGCCGCCTACCGGGCGTCCATGCCCTGGTGGGACGGTATCGACCTGAACGCGGGGAACGTACGCCGTGCCCTGGACGGCCGTCTGACGCTGATCGACATCTTCTGTATGGACGGCGCGTCCCTGTACGCCCAGGTGCTCGCGGACGCCCGCGTGGTGCGCGAGCGGATGGGCGAGGAACACACCCGTCACCTGCTCGACATCCCCTACATCGCCCGCGAGAGCACGCCGGAGGAGATCGACGCGCTGCGGCGGGCGTGGGAGCGCTGACGGCCCGCCGCACACCGACGAGTACGGTCGCACGCGACACGCCCTCGCCCACCCACGGGACAACCCCGGCCGTGCGTGGGCCCGTACGGCGCGGGCGGGCGCCACGGACTCCGCCTACCAGCCCCTCACCGACGAGAGACGACGGGACGACGGGACGATGAGCACCCCGCACCGACTGACGCGGCACGCGATCCAGGTCCTGCTCGTCGCCCAGATGGTGGTGGTCTGCGTGTACTGCTTCTGGTTCGTGCCCACCTTCGCGGGGGGCATCGGGCCCGAGGACGAGACCACCGGCGGCCCCAGCGACGCCCTGGTGGTCGCCGCCCTGGTCTTTGGCGTGGTCGTCGTGGCGTTGGACGCCGTGGCCTGCCGGGGCATCGCCCGCGCGGGGCGCGGGGCCGGGCCCGCGCGCCGGCCGCTGCTGGTGGCCGGGGCGGCGCAGGCCCTCATCGTGGTCTGCGCCCTGGTCGCTGGCTCGGCCGTGGCGGCGGCCGGCGCCGGCCTCCTGCTCGTGTTGCTGGCCGCCGCGCACCTGGCGCTCCGGCCGCGCCTTCGGTGAGCCGCCCGCTCAGTCGGGCGAACGCGGCGCGGGGATGCGCGGCGTCTCCGGGCGGTCGCCGGGAGGGGACGGCGGCAGCGGCAACGGGAGCCCGGGCAGGCCGTCGATGCTCGTGGCGATGTGCTCCTTGCGCTGGAAGTACGCGTTGAGCGACGCGTCGTCCTCGCGTGCGAAGCGCCGGGCGTGCAGCGCGCGGTCCTCGCGGTAGTCCATCAGGGGGACCGCGTAGCCGCAGGTGTCCCGGACGAGTTCGGCGGTCACCAGGATGACGGCCCGCAACCCGTGCGGCTCCGGGTCCACGGCGGGGAAGTGCCGCAGCAGACCGGCCCAGCGCGGGTCGTCGCGGAAGACGGGCTCGCCCCGCCCGTGCACCCGCACGATGTTCGGCGGTCCGTCGAAGGCACACCACATCAACGTGATGCGGCCGTTTTCCCGCAGGTGGGCGATGGTCTCCGCGTTGCTGCCGGCGAAGTCGAGATACGCCAGGTCCGCTCGTCCAGCACCGCGAACGACCCCGCCACGCCCTTGGGCGAGAGGTTGACGGTGCCCTCGCCGGACAGCGGCGCGGTGGCGGTGAAGAAGATCTTCTGCTCCTCGATGAACGTACGCAGCCGTCCCTCGATGCGTTCGTATGTCTTTCCCATGCCTCGCATGATGAGGAGGGGTACTGGACGATGATTGGAGGCGATCATGGCCCGAGCGGCGAAGGTGCGGGTGCGTCGGGTGTACGAGGAGCCGACGGCCGACGACGGGGCCCGCGTCCTGGTGGACCGGATCTGGCCACGCGGCCTGGCGAAGGACGCGGCGCGCCTGGACGACTGGTGCAAGGACGCGGCGCCCTCCACGGAACTGCGCCGCTGGTACGGCCACGACCCGGCCCGCCGCGACGAGTTCGCCCGCCGCTACCAGGCGGAACTGGCGGAACCCGCGGCCCGTGAGGCCCTCGGCCAGCTCCACGACCGGGCCAGGCACGGCACCCTGACCCTGCTGACGGCGACGAAGGACCTCGACCTCAGCCACGCGACGATCCTGGCCGAGGCCGTGCGCGCGGGACGCTGAGCCGGGAGCCGGGAGCCGGGAGCCGGGAGCCGGGAGCCGGGAGCCGGGAGCCGGGAGCCGGGCCGGCCCTCGTGGCTGCGGGTTCGACCGTGGCGGGCCGGGGGCGGGGCCAGGCGTGGCCGACGCGCGTCGGCGGCGACGGGCGGGGCAAGGGTCCGTAGTCCTACGACGCCTTCTCGCCGGCCCGATCGGCACACCCCGGCCCCTGGTCGACGGGGGTCGGCGCGGACGGGGCGGGCGGGGCCGGGGTGCTCGCGGTCGGCCCTTGGGGGGTGGGCAGGTCGCGGCGGGTGCGCAGCGGGGAGAGGAAGACCGGGAGGAACGCCGTGGCGAGGATCGCGCCACCCACCCAGAGCGCGGCGCGCACGCTGGCCACCTCGCCGAGCAGGCCCGCCGCCGCCGCGCCGACGGCGAGCGCGCCCGTGAGGACGAAGCGGAAGGTGGCGTTCATCCGGCCGAGCAGCGCGTCGGCGGTCATGTGCTGGCGCAGGCTGACCCCGAGCACGTTGTCCATGCCCGTCTTGAACATCACCAGCAGCCACCCCGCGCCGGCCACCCACAGCCAGGGCCCGCGGTCGAGGAGCGGTACCAACAGGCCGGCGGGCGCCACGCACAGGCCGGCCAGGCCCAGCGTGCGGCCGTAGCCGAGGAGGGCCGCGGCGCGGCGGGCGCAGCGCGCTCCGAGCAGGAGGCCGACCCCGCCCGCGGCCCAGAACAGGCCGAGCGCGCCCGCCGGGTAGCCGAGGTCCCGGACGAAGAGGACGGGGAGCATGGTGTTGATGAGCTGGCCGCCGAGGTTGACGAGGCCGGCCGTCAGGGCGAGGGCGCGTAGCTCCGGGTTGCCGAACACGTGCCGCAGGCCCTCCGCGATCTGGGCCCGTAGTCGGACGGTGGGCCTGGTGCGCGCGGCCGGGGTGTGGCGGATCGCGATCAGCCGCAGGGCGCTGGCCAGGTAGCTCACGGCGGTGCAGGCCACGGCGATGGGGGCGGTCAGCAGTTGGACGAGCCCGCCGCCGGCGCCGCGTCCGGCCACGCTGCTGACCGCGCTGAGGCTGACGACCGCGGCGTTCGCCGGCACCAGCGCCGAGCGGCCCACGAGTTGCGGCAACACGCTCTGCGAACCGATGTCGAAGAAGACCGTGGCGCAGCCGCTCAGCAGCACGACGGCGAACAACTGCCCCATCGTGAGCGCGTCCAGCCACCAGGCCACCGGGACCGAGGCGTACAGCGCCGCCCGCGTCAGGTCGGCGGCGATCAGTACCCGGCGGTGGCGCATCCGGTCCACCCAGGCCCCGGCGGGCAGCCCGATGAGCAGGAAGGCGAGCGTGCTCAGCGTGGCGAGGGCGCCGACCTGGCCGGGGGAGGCTTCGAGCGCGGAGACGGCGATGAGGGGCACCGCGACGTAGCCGATGTGCGTGCCGAGCTGGCTGAGGGCCGAGGCCGTGAACAGCGTGCGGAAGTCGGCGACGTGCCAGGGGGATGCGGGTCTCATGGTCCGTTCGTCCGGTCGGGTGCCGGAGGTGAGCCGGCCTGGGGGAGTCGGGGCGGTGTCACCCTGCCCGAGCGGACTCTGCACGACAAGTGAAATGTTCTCCGATTGTTCGTGTAGCGGAACTGCGAGGTTCCGGGGGTGGCCGGCGCGTGCGCCGCGCCCGGGCTCGGCGCGTTGACGAAACATACGGAGGGATGCATACTTATGCCAGTCAGCGTATGCACCGTAAGGAGAAACCCGTGACCGAGCGCGTCGTACTCGCCTACTCGGGCGGCCTTGACACCTCCGTCTGCATCGGTTGGATCGCCGAGGAGACGGGCGCGGAGGTCATCGCCGTGGCCGTGGACGTCGGACAGGGCGGCGAGGACCTGGACGTCATCCGCAAGCGCGCGCTCGCCTGCGGTGCGGTGGAGGCGGAGGTCGCCGACGCCAAGGACGAGTTCGCCGACGAGTACTGCCTCCCGGCGATCAAGGCCAACGCGCTCTACATGGACCGCTACCCGCTGGTCTCCGCGCTCTCCCGGCCCACCATCGTCAAGCACCTGGTGGCCGCCGCCAAGAAGCACGGCGCGACCACCGTGGCCCACGGCTGCACCGGCAAGGGCAACGACCAGGTCCGGTTCGAGGCCGGCATCTCGTCGCTCGCGCCCGACCTGAAGTGCATCGCCCCGGTCCGCGACTACGCCATGACCCGGGACAAGGCCATCGCCTTCTGCGAGGAGAACAACCTCCCGATCGCGACCACCAAGAAGTCGCCGTACTCCATCGACCAGAACGTCTTCGGGCGGGCCGTGGAGACCGGCTTCCTGGAGGACATCTGGAACGCGCCGATCGAGGACGTCTACGACTACACCTCGAACCCGGCAACGCCGCGTGACGCCGACGAGGTGATCATCACCTTCAAGGAGGGCGCGCCGGTCGCCATCGACGGCAAGCCCGTCACCGTCCTGCAAGCCATCCAGCAGCTCAACGAGCGCGCCGGCGCGCAGGGCATCGGCCGCATCGACATGGTCGAGGACCGTCTGGTGGGCATCAAGTCCCGGGAGATCTACGAGGCGCCCGGCGCCATCGCGCTGATCACCGCCCACCAGGAGCTGGAGAACGTCACCGTCGAGCGCGAACTGGCCCGCTACAAGCGGCAGGTCGAGCAGCGCTGGAGCGAGCTGGTCTACGACGGCCTGTGGTTCTCGCCGCTCAAGCGGGCCCTGGACGGCTTCATCGCCGAGGCCAACCAGCAGGTCTCCGGCGACATCCGGATGACCCTGCACGGTGGCCGCGCGGTCGTCACCGGACGGCGCTCCGAGCAGTCGCTGTACGACTTCAACCTCGCCACCTACGACACCGGCGACACCTTCGACCAGTCGCTGTCCAAGGGCTTCATCGAGATCTTCGGCATGTCCTCGAAGATCGCCGCCAAGCGCGACCTGGCCTGAGCGCCACCCGCGCCAGCGCCCACCGCCTCCTCGCCCCCGTGGCGGGGAGGCGGTCGCACACTGACTTATCGCGCGTCCTTTCCGAGGAGACAACAGTTGAGCAGCAACAGCGGTGACGTCCGGCTGTGGGGCGGGCGGTTCGCCGACGGTCCCGCCGAGGCCCTGGCCGCCCTCTCGGCCTCCGTCCACTTCGACTGGCGGCTGGCCCCGTACGACATCGCGGGCTCGCGCGCGCACGCGCGCGTGCTGCACACCGCCGGGCTGCTCACCGCGGACGAGCTGACCCGGATGCTGGGGGGGCTCGACCAGCTCGAAGCCGACGTGGCGGCCGGCTCCTTCGTAGGCACCGTCGCCGACGAGGACGTCCACACCGCCCTGGAGCGCGGCCTGCTTGAGCGGCTCGGCCCCGACCTCGGTGGCAAGCTGCGCGCCGGCCGCTCCCGCAACGACCAGATCGCCACCCTCTTCCGGATGTACCTGCGCGACCACGCCCGGATCATCGGCGGGCTGCTCACCGACCTCCAGGACGCGCTGGTCTCGCTGGCCGAGGCGCACCCGGACGCCGCCATGCCCGGCCGCACCCACCTCCAGCACGCCCAGCCCGTGCTCTTCGCCCACCACGTGCTCGCCCACGTGCAGGCCCTTGGCCGGGACGCGGAGCGGCTGCGCCAGTGGGACGAGCGCACCGCCGTCTCGCCGTACGGCTCCGGCGCGCTCGCCGGCTCCTCGCTCGGGCTCGACCCGGAGGCGGTCGCGGCCGACCTCGGGTTCGAGCGCGGCGCGTCCGGCAACTCGATCGACGGCACCGCCGCCCGCGACTTCGCCGCCGAGTTCGCCTTCATCGCGGCGATGATCGGCGTCGACCTGTCGCGGATCGCCGAGGAGGTCATCCTGTGGAACACGAAGGAGTTCTCCTTCGTGACGCTGCACGACGCCTTCTCCACCGGCTCCTCGATCATGCCGCAGAAGAAGAACCCGGACATCGCCGAGCTGGCCCGCGGCAAGTCGGGCCGTCTCATCGGCAACCTGACCGGCCTGCTGGCCACGCTCAAGGCGCTGCCGCTGGCGTACAACCGCGACCTCCAGGAGGACAAGGAGCCGGTCTTCGACTCCTGTGACCAGTTGGAGGTCCTGCTGCCCGCGTTCACCGGCATGATGGCGACCCTGACCGTGCACGAGGAACGGATGGCCGAGCTGGCCCCCGCCGGCTTCTCGCTCGCCACCGACATCGCCGAGTGGCTGGTCCGCGAGGGCGTGCCGTTCCGGGTCGCGCACGAGGTCGCCGGGGAGTGCGTGAAGGTGTGCGAGGCGGCGGGCATCGAACTCGACCAGCTCACCGACGAGCAGTTCGCCGCGATCTCCCCGCACCTGACGCCCGAGGTGCGCACCGTGCTGAACGTCTCCGGCGCGCTGGCCGCGCGCGACGGGCGCGGCGGCACCGCGCCGTCGGCCGTCGCGCTCCAGTTGGCCGAGGTGAAGGCCGACCTCGCCGTCCAGCGGGACTGGGCCGAGGCCAAGCGGTAAGCGCGGGCGCGCGCCCGCGGCCCAGCGCCACACGAGGCCGGGCAGGCTCATCGGGAGCCTGCCCGGCCTCGTGCGTGCCCGCCGCCCGGGGCGATGCGGTGGGCCCGGTGGCGGAGTGGACGACCCGAGTGAGACATCAACGTCTCATGTGGCGTATGGTCGTCTCATGACGGTCGACAAAAGCCAGGTGCTGCGCACGGCGGCGACCCTGCTCACCCGCAAGGCGACGACATCCCTGGACGAGATCGCCAAGGCGGCCGGCATCAGCCGCGCCACGCTGCACCGCCACTTCGCGGGCCGCGACGCGCTCATCAAGGCCCTGGAGGAACTGGGCATCGCGCGCTTCGAGGCGGCGTTGGACGCCGCGGCCATCGAGGAGGGCGACGCCACCGGCGCGCTGCGCCGGCTGATCACCCACATCGAGCCCGAGGCCGCGCTGCTGGCCTTTCTCACCACCGAGAACCAGCTCTTCGAGGGCGAGCCCAACGCGGGCTGGGACCGTCTGGACGAGCGGATGAACAGCCTGTTCCGGCGCGGGCAGGAAAGCGGCGAGTTCCGCGTCGACCTGACCGCCGCCTGGTGCACGGAGGCGCTGTACGGCCTGGTCGGGGCCGCGGCCTGGGCCGTGCACGCCGGGCGGATCGCCCCCAGGGACACCGAGAAGATGATCGCCGAGCTGCTGTTGGGCGGCGTGCGACGGAGCATGGAGCAATGAGCAGTCGGATAGCGACAACGGGCCCCGGCGCCCACCCCAGCCCCGAGACCTCGCGCCCCGGGCGCTGGCTGGCGCTGGCCGTGCTGGTGCTGGCGGTGCTGCTGGTCGCGGTGGACGCCACCGTGCTCGGCCTGGCCACCCCCTTCCTCAGCGAGGACCTGCGCCCCTCGGGCACCCAGTTGCTGTGGATCGGCGACGTCTACTCCTTCGTGATCGCCGGTCTGCTCGTCTCCATGGGCAGCCTCGGTGACCGGATTGGCCGTAAGAAGCTGCTGCTGATCGGTTCGGTGGCGTTCGGCGCGATCTCCGTACTCAACGCGTACGCGACCAGTCCGGAGATGATGATCGTGGCGCGGGCGCTGCTCGGCGTCGCCGGCGCCACGCTGATGCCCGCCACCCTCGCGCTGATCCGCAACCTCTTCCACGACCCCAGGGAGCGCAGCCTCGCCGTCGGGATCTGGGGCGCCACGGCCTCGGCCGGCGCGGCGGTCGGCCCGGTGGTGGGCGGCTTCCTGCTCGAACACTTCTGGTGGGGCTCGGTCTTCCTGATCAACCTGCCGGTGATGCTCGTGCTCGTCCTGGTCGGCATGCGACTGCTGCCCGAGTCGCGCGACCCCTCGCCCGGCCCCTGGGACCTGCCCAGCGTGGGGCTGTCCCTGGTCGGCATCATCGGCGTCGTCTACACCGTCAAGGAGGCGGCGGCGCACGGCCTGGGCTGGGACGTCGCCGCCGCGGGCGTGCTCGGCGCGCTGGCCCTGACCTGGTTCGTACGCCGCCAGCTCACGCTGCCGTCGCCGCTGCTGAACATGCGGCTCTTCCACCACCGCGGCTTCTCCGGGGCCGTCCTCGCCGACCTGCTGACCATCCTCGGCCTGTCCGGCCTGGTCTTCTTCCTGTCCCAGTTCCTCCAGCTCGTCCAGGACCGGGAGCCGCTGGAGGCCGGCCTCGCCGAGCTGCCGGCCGCGGTCGGCGCGGTCTCCGCCGGCCTGGTCGCCGGCCTGGTCGCGCGCCGGTTCTCGGTGCGCGTCGTGGTCTCCGGCGGGCTCGCGGCCGTCGGCCTGGCGCTGGCCGCGCTGGCCTGGCTGGAGAGCGACACCGGGTACCCGCTGCTCGGCGCGGTGCTGCTGGTCGTCGGCGTCGGGGCCGGGTTCTCCTTCACGGTCACCGCCGACGTGATCCTCTCCAGCGTGCCGGGCGACCAGGCCGGCGCCGCGTCGGCGGTCTCCGAGACCGCGTACGAACTGGGCGCGGCGCTCGGCATCGCGCTGCTCGGCTCCATCGTCACCGGCGTCTACCGCGACTTCGCGACCCCCAGCGGCGTCCCGGACAAGGCGGCGTCCGAGGCCCACGAGTCGCTCGGCGGCGCGGTCGAAGCCTCGCACGGACTGGCCCCCGGGCAGGGGGAGGCCCTGCTGACGTCGGCGCAGGAGGCGTTCGTGGACGGGCTGCGGATCGCGGCGTCGGTGGGCGCCGCGGTGCTGCTCGCCACGGCCGTCGCCGCCTGGTTCCTGCTGCGCGGCCAGCGACTGGCCGACACCGCGGCCGAGGCGGTGGCGCTGGCGGAGGCAGGCCGGGGCACGCCCCGCGACGGGAAGGCGGGCCCGCCGCGCCCGTAGCGTCGCGGCCGGCCCGCGCCGCCCGCCGCCCCCTGACGGGTTCCGGCTCGCCTCAGGGGTGTCGGCGGCTGCGTACGCTCTCGTCCCTGGCGGAATCGTCGGCCGCCCGCCGCGGCCAGTTGGGCGAGGGTGGGCCGCGCGGCCGGGCCCTGGGCCAGGCAGCGCGCCGCCAACTCCCGCAGACCGTCGGGCACTTCGGCCAGGCGCGGCTCCTCGTGCACCGTGCGGTAGAGCAGGATCTGCGGGTCGGCCAGACCGAAGGGGCCCGAGCCGGTGCACGCGTACGTCAACACGCCGCCCAGGGCGAACACGTCGGCCGCGCCGGTGACCCCCGGGCCCGCGCCGCTGACCTGTTCGGGGGCCATGTAGCCGGGCGTGCCGAGCGACATGCCCGGGTGGGTCAGCGCGCTGTGCGTCGCCGAGTGGGCGATGCCGAAGTCGATGATGCGCGGCCACGGTGTGGGGCCGTTCGGGTCGGCGTCCACCACGGCCGCCGCGAACGTGCCGCTGACCTGTCGGGCCGCGGCCACCTCGCGGGCGAAGCGGCGCCGGAACCCGGCGTCGTCGGCGAGTTCGGCCCGCGCGGTCTTCACCGCGACCGTCCGGCCCTGCGCGGAGCGCCCGAGGTAGACCCGGCCCATGCCCCCGCCGCCGAGCACCCCGATCAGCCGGAACGGGCCGACCTGTCGCGGGTCGTCCCTCGCCAGTGCTCTCCCGTGCGCCGCCCCCTCACCAGACGCGCCAGACGCGCGCCGCCCGCCAGTATCACTCAACTGGCGGGCGGCGACGGGGTTTCGGGCGCGGACGGGTGCGCAGGTGGGGACCGGGTTACGCGGCCCGGGCCTTCGTCGCGTACATGTCCACGTACTCCTGGCCGGACAGGCGCATGACCTCGCTCATGACCTCGTCGGTCAGGGCGCGCAACACGTACCGGTCGCGCTCCATGCCGTCGTAGCGGGAGAAGTCCAGCGGCTCGCCGAAGCGGACGGTCACCGGCGCGATGTGCAGCCGGCCCTTACCGCCGGGCTGCACCTTGTCGGTGCCGATCATCGCGAACGGGACCACGGCCGCGCCGGTCATCAGGGCGAGCCGGGCCACGCCGGTGCGCCCGCGGTACAGGCGGCCGTCGGGGGAGCGGGTGCCCTCCGGGTAGATGGCGAACACCTTGCCCTCCTCCAGCACGCGACGGCCGGTCATCAGCGCCGCGACGCCGCCGTGCCCGCCGTCCCGGTCCACCGGGATCATGCCGCTGGTGCGGAAGAACCACGCCATCAGCCGGCCCTTGAGCCCCTTGCCCGTCACGTACTCGTCCTTGCCGATGAAGTACACCGGCCGCTTGACGATGAGGGCGACGAACAACGAGTCGACGAAGGTGACGTGGTTGCCGGCCAGGATCACCGGACCGTCGCCGGGAACGCGCTCCGCCCCCTCCACCTTCGGGCGGAACAGGACGCGCATGAGCACTCCGAGAATCGCCTTCAGCACGATGCGGGACAACGGACCCTCCGGTCGGTGGTGGTCGGAACGCGGCGCGAGGTGCGCGCCCGGCGGGGGGTCGGCTCGCCCACCGGGCCACCGGCCTCCCCGCGCAGGTGAGGACGATACTCGCGAGTACCCCCTGTGCGCACACCGGGCCCACGACGTGGAAGGGCGGGGTCCACGGCTGTTCGTGCGCCGTTGGCACGGATGTCCACGGCCCGCAAACTGGGGGCGCCTACGATCGCCCCCTCGAACAGGCAAGACGAGGAGTACGCATGGAGCAGGAGCAGCGGCCCGGACGGCGCACCCTACTGGGCGCCGCCGCCATCGGCGCCGGAGCGATGGTGTGGTCCGGCACCGGCACGGCCACCGCCGCCGGCCGCGGCCACGGACACGGCCAGCACGGGCGTGACCTGCCGGTGCCCACGGTCGTCGCCCACCGCGGGGCCAGCGGCTACCGCCCCGAGCACACCCTCGGCGCGTACCAGCTCGCCCTCGACATGGGCGCCCACGTCATCGAACAGGACCTGGTGCCCACCAAGGACGGCCACCTGGTGTGCCGTCACGAGAACGACATCACCGGCACCACGGACGTCGCCTCGCACCCGGAGTTCGCGGACCGCAAGACGACCAAGACGGTGGACGGCGCCAAGCTCACCGGCTGGTTCACCGAGGACTTCACGCTCGCCGAGCTGAAGACCCTGCGCGCCACCGAGCGCATTCCCGGCACCCGCCGGCAGAACACGCTCTACGACGGCCGCTGGGAGGTGCCCACCTTCGCCGAGGTCCTGGAGTGGGCCGAGCGCGAGGGCAAGCGGCGCGGGCGTCGCGTCTGGCTGCACATCGAGACCAAGCACCCCACCTACTTCCGCGACATCGGCCTCGCGCTGGAGCCGCGACTGGCCAAGCTGCTGCGCGCCTACGGTCGGCACCGGCACAACTCGCCCAACTTCGTGCAGTCCTTCGAGCCCAGCAGCATCGAGCGACTGAGCAAGCTGGTCTCGTGCCCCGGCGTGGTGCTGCTGTCCTCCGCCTCCTCGCGCCCCTGGGACTTCGTCCAGTCCGGCGACCCGCGCACCGTGGCCGACCTGGTCACGCCGAAGGGCCTGGCGTGGATCGCCCGCTTCGCGCGCGGCATCGGCCCGGACCTGTCGCTGGTCATCCCGCGCGACAAGAGCGGCAAGCTCGGCACGCCCACCACGCTGGTGCGCGACGCCCACGCGAGGAAGCTGCTCGTGCACCCGTACACGATGCGCAACGAGAACAGTTTCCTGCCGCTGGACTTCCGCAAGGGCACCGACCCGGCCGCGTACGGGGACGCCTTCGGTGCCCTCAAGCTCTACTTCGAGCAGGGCATCGACGGCATCTTCTCGGACCACCCCGACACGGCGCTGCTCGCCCGCGCCGACTTCGTCGGGAAGTAGCCGCCTTCGCGCGAGGACAGCCCCCTTCGGGGGGAGGCTGACCCCGCGTCGGAGCGTGGGCCGCCGCGACGGGGGAAGCGGCGGCGGCCGGGCGCGCCCCGGGTCGGTCTCGTCACCGACCCGGGGCGCGCCGTACGTGAGACCCCGTCAAGGGCGCGGCCGGGCGTTGCCCGGACGGGTGACGCCGCCCGTTGACGGCAACCGGCGGCGGGCGGGGCACTGTCTAGCGCGGCATGAACCCCTCCCTCCCCGCGCCCCGCACCCCCGGCGCGCGCCCCGTCGGGGCGCCCGCCACCGCTGCCCCCACCTCCGCCGCCCCGGGCGGCGAACAGTTACTGGCGACGCTCGGCCCGCTGCTCGTCGCGGAGGCGGCGGCCGAGGCGGCCGGCGCCGGGCTCGACCCCGCCGACCTCGAACAGGAGGTGTGGGTACGGCTCCTGGAACGGGCCGGGACGGGCACCCCGCCGGCCCGGCCCGCCGGCTGGGCACCCTGGCTGCGCGCCGCCGTCCGGGCCGAGGCCAGGGGCGCGCGGCGACGGGCCCGGTGGGAGGTGCCGTACGACGGGATCGACGGCGTGCCCGTACCGCTCGGCGCGCCGGACACCGAGGGGATGACGCTGGCCGCCGACGAGGTGCGCCGGGTGCGCGCCGCGGTGCGCAGACTGCCCGGCCGGTGTCCGAGGGTGCTGCTGGCGATGATGTCGACCAGGGACGCGACCTACCGTGAAATCGCCGGTGAGTTGGGAATCTCACAGGGGAGTCTGGGGCCGGTACGTTCCCGTTGCCTTGGATGCCTGCGCAGAATGCTGCTGGCGGAGGTTGCCGCTCCTGAACCCTGGGGAATGGAGCGATAGACAATCGGCGCCACGGAGGCGACGCCTACCCCGCGGCGACTCCTGTCAGGGCACCCCACGTCCCGCCGCACCATCTCCCTCATCGCGGCCGGGGCACACACAGAGGAGGCATGCGCACATGGGCATGAGCGTGACCATCTCTCCGGCGAGCGAGCAGGACGCCGAGCAGATCCTCAAGCTCCAGTACCTCTGCTACCAGAGCGAGGCCGAGCTGTACGGCGACTACTCCATCGAGCCGCTGACCCAAACCCTCGACGACCTCCGTGCCGAGCTGGGCAACGGCTGGGTGCTGGCGGCCCGGCTCGGCGAGGAGGTCGTCGGGTCGGTGCGGGGCGCCGTGCACGAGGACGGAACCGCCGCGATCGCCGGGCTGATCGTCCACCCCCGCATGCAGCGGCACGGCCTCGGCGGCCGGTTGTTGGCCGCCATCGAGATGCGGTTGGCGGCCGAGCAGGTCAAGCGGTACCGGCTCAGCACCGGGCACCGCAGCGAGGGCAACCTGCGGCTGTACCGCAAGTACGGTTACGCGCAGGTCGGCACCGAGCGGGTCAGCCGCTCGCTGAGCGTCGTCACGCTGGAGAAGCGGGCCGCGGCCGAGGCGTTCGCCGCGAGCGCGTAGCACCACCGCTCAGCCCGGCGGTGCCCCCACCCGTCGTCGCGTCACCCGTTGGGCCGGCACCCGCCGGCCCGACGGGTGCTGGTGCGGCACGCTGGGCAGCGACAGCGCACCTGACGACGACGGACGCCGGGCCGCCGCGGCATCGCGCGTGACGCGGGCCGCCCGGCTGCGTCGTGGCGTTCGCCGGGCGACGTCCGGATGAGGGCCGCAACGGGGTGCCCCATCCAGTACGACCTCTCACCTGCCGGGCCGCTACAGCGCGGGCCGGACGATACGCGATATCGTTGATATAGAGAGGGAGGGGTCGCCATGGCATCTCAGAGCACCGCACCACAGCTCGCCGACATGCGCCGGGCCGCCGGACTGACCCAGCGGGAACTGGCTCAACTGTCCGGTGTCGCCCAGCCCAACATCGCCGCCTACGAGAACGGCACCCGCCGGCCCTCGCCGAAGATGCTGGCACGCCTGGCCGCCGCCACCAAGCCGCGGGCGTCCGTCGCACTGGCCCGGAACAAAGCCGAGGTGAAGGCGCTCGCCGCCCGCCACAAGGCGCTGAGCGTCAAGGTCTTCGGCTCGGTCGCCCGAGGTGAGGACCGCCCGGGAAGCGACCTGGACCTGCTGGTGAAGTTCGCCCCCGACGCTTCCCTGTTCGACCAGATCGAGCTCGCCCAGGATCTGGAGGACACCCTCGGAGTCAAGGTCGACGTCATCAGCGAGGGCGGCCTGCGCGGGAGCCACGACACCATCGTGGCCGAGGCCAAGCCCCTGTGAGCACCGTGCAGCCCGAACCGCCCCGCCGGGAGTCCCTGGACGCACGCACCCGTCAAACCCTCCTCGACTTCCTCGACTTCGCCGCCACCGGTGCCCGACTCGTCGCGCGCGGACGTGAGACCTACGACGGCGATGAGATGCTCCGGCTCTCGGCCGAGGCGATCCTGCACCGCATCGGGGAGGCGGTGAACCGCCTCGACGGCGAGTTCACGGCAGCGCACCCCGAGGTCCGATGGCGTGCGATGAAGGGCATGCGCGACCTCGCCGCCTACGACTACGGAGCTGTCGACTACGGCATCCTCTGGAACGCCCTGGCGCACAGCCTCCCCCAGGAAGCCGCCCACGTGCGGAGAATCCTCGGCGAGGGGCCGTGAACCTCCCGGAGCACTCGCGCACCGCGCTAGGGCGTCTCCACTGGGCCGGCGGCGCCTGGCGGGCCCACGGCTGAGCCGCGCACTGCGCTCGCCGAGCCCCGGCCGGGGTGGGGGCCGCCGGTCAGGCGCGCTGGGCCCGCCGCAGCCAGAGCAGGCCGGTCACCGGGAGGAAGATCGGGATGAAGAGGTAGCCCATGCCGTAGTCCGACCAGACCGTGGCGTCCGGGAAGGCGGACGGTTCCACCAGCGTCCAGGTGCCGACGGTGAGCACGCCGACCAGTTCGGCCGCGCAGCACAGCAGGGCCGCCCGCCGGGCGCCCTCGCCGCCGCGCACCAGCGAGACCGTGATGAACGCGTACACCAGCGCCGAGACGGCCGAGAGCACGTAGGCCAGCGGCGCCTCCTCGTACTGGGCGATGAGCTGGTAGAGCGAGCGGGAGGCGGCGGCGACGGTGAAGACGCCGTAGACCAGGACGAGCAGGCGGCCCGGGCCCTCGCCGATGGCCAGGCGTCGGCCGCGTCGCTCCGGTTCGCCGGCGCCCGCCGGACCGGCGGCCCCGGGCTCGGGGGTCTCGGACGCGGGCGTCTCGGACTCAGGCATGGCCGCCCTCCCACACGTCCCACAGCCGCACCTCAAGCACCGCGAGCACCACCGCGCCCGCGGCGACCGTCACCGAGCCCCAGCGGGTCCGCTCCGAGAGCGACATGAACCCGACGGCGGGGATCGCGCAGGCGGAGCCGATCAGATAGGCCACGAAGACGGTCGTGCTGTCGTCGGGCTTGTCCCCCTGTGCCAGCCGTACGATCCCGATCACGAGCTGTGCCAGTGCCAGCACCGTCACCACGGCCATGCCGATGAAGTGCCAGTCCTTGGTCGGCTGGTCGAGATAGGCGGCGTGGCCGCACCACGCGGCGAGGGCCAGTGCGGTCAGACTGACCGCCCACGTCAGCGCGTCGAACACCGGCACCTCCGCTCGGGGGTGCGCGCGAGACGGGGGCGCACACAGGGATTGACAGCCATGCGACGACTCTAATAGCCCGCGCCCCGGCCCCGGCCCGCGCCCCCTGGGCGCCATCCGGCCATCCCACGGCAGCGCATACGCTGGCCCGCCATGAGAATCTCCGCGGCGGCCCTGCTCTTCGACAACGACGGCACCCTGGTCTCCTCGCTGGCCTCGGTGCGGCGCTGCTGGACCCGCTGGGCGGGGGAGTACGGGGTGAGCGCCGAGGCGTTCGCGCGGATCGAGCTGCATGGCCGGCCCGCCGTCGACATCATCGGCGACCTGCTGCCGGCCGAGCGGATACCGGGCGCGCTGGCGCGCATCGACGCGCTGGAGGCGGCGGACGTGGCCGGCGGCGTGACGCTGCTGCCCGGCACCGCCACCCTGCTCGCCGCCCTGCCCGCCGACCGCTGGGCGGTGGTGACCTCGGCCAACCGCCGGGTGGCCACGGCACGGCTCGCCGAGGTGGGCATCCGGCCGGGTCAGCTCGTCTGCGCCGACGACGTGCGGCGCGGCAAGCCCGACCCGCGGCCCTTCCTGCTGGCCGCGCGGCGCCTTGGCGTGGACCCGGCCCGCTGCGTGGTCTTCGAGGACGCCCCGGCCGGCCTCGCGGCGGGCCGGGCCGCGGGCATGAGGACCGTGGCCTTGACCACAACCACACCCGTGGACGATCTTCACGCGGACGCCGTCATAAAGGATCTTTCGTACGTATCCGTGCAGGTCGGGGCCGATGGGTTGGAACTGATCGTCGACGAACGGTCATGATCACGTGCTGTCCACGCCTTGACCGGACGAGTCCGCCATTCGGACAGGCTTGATCGAGCCACGCGCGTGTCTGGTTTACTTGCCCGCATGACCACCACGAGCAGCCGCGCCACAGCGACCGAGGCGAACATGACGCCCGGTGCTCGTTGTATGTGTCGAATGTGTGACCGCTGAGGGCCCCTGCCGGAGCCTCGCGCCCCGAAGCGAGACCGCGCGCCGCAGCGTGTCCGTGCGCACCGCGTACGACGCGAGACGCGCCCCGCGCCGCCGGAAGCCGGAGCCGGACAGTGATGACCGCGCTCGCCGGAGAACTCCGTATGCCGTGTTCCGCAATGAATGCCCCGTGCCGGCACTCCATCCGCCGCGCACTCGACAGTGACGGAAACCCCCTGTGATCACCACGACGGGCCTGACAAAGGTCTACCGCTCACGAGGCCGCGAGGTCACCGCGCTCGACGGCGTCGATCTGCACGTCCGCGAGGGCGAGGTGTTCGGCGTCGTCGGCCAGAGCGGCGCCGGGAAGTCCACCCTCATCCGCTGCGTGAACCTCCTGGAGCGCCCCAGCTCCGGCACGGTCACCGTGGCCGGCTCCGACCTGACCGCGCTCGCCGGCAACAGCCACCGCGCCAGCGCCGCGCTGCGCCAGGCCCGCAGCCGCATCGGCATGGTCTTCCAGCACTTCAACCTGCTCTCCTCGCGCACCGTGCAGGGCAATGTCGAACTCCCGCTGGAGATCCTCGGCATATCCGGCAAGGAGCGCTCCCGCAAGGCGATCGAGCTGCTCGGTCTCGTCGGCCTCGCCGACAAGGCCAGGGCCTACCCGGCGCAGCTGTCCGGCGGGCAGAAGCAGCGCGTGGGCATCGCCCGCGCGCTGGCCGGCGACCCCAAGGTGCTGCTCTCCGACGAGGCGACCTCCGCCCTCGACCCCGAGACCACCCGCTCGATCCTCCAGCTCCTGCGCGACCTGAACCAGCAGCTCGGCCTGACCGTGCTGCTCATCACGCACGAGATGGACGTCGTCAAGACCGTCTGCGACTCGGCCGCGCTGATGAAGGGCGGGCGGGTCGTGGAGACCGGCACCGTCTCCGAACTGCTCGCCACCCCCGGCTCCGAGCTCGCGCGCGAGCTGTTCCCGGTCGGCGGCGGCGCCACCGGCGCTGGCCGCACCGTCGTGGACGTGACGTTCCTCGGCGAGGCCACCAGCCAGCCGGTCATCTCGCAGCTCGCGCGCACGTACAACATCGACATCTCGATCCTCGGGGCGGCGATGGACACCATCGGCGGGCGCCAGGTCGGCCGGATGCGTATCGAACTGCCCGGCTCGTTCGAGGAGAACGTGGTGCCGATCGGCTTCCTGCGCGAGCAGGGCCTGCACGTCGAGGTCGCGCCCGACGGCGCGGCGTCCCCCGCCGCGTCGGCCGCCTCCGCGCGGGCCGTCGCCGCCCCGGCCGAGGAGGTTGCCAAGTGACCTGGTCCGAGATGTGGCCCGCGCTGAACGACGCCAGCCTCGACACCCTGTTCATGGTCTGGTGGTCCACCGTCTACGCCGTCCTCGGCGGTCTGCCGCTCGGCGTGCTCCTGGTCCTCACCGACCGGGGCGGCCAGCTCCAGAACGTCGTGGTCAACAAGACCGTCGGCGCCATCGTGAACGTCGGCCGCTCGCTGCCGTTCATCATCCTCATCGTCGCGCTGATCCCCTTCAGCCGCTTCGTCGTCGGCACCTCCATCGGGCCCACCGCCGCGGTGGTCGCGCTGGCCATCGGCGCCATCCCGTTCTTCGCCAGGCTGGTGGAGACCGCGATCCGCGAGGTGGACGGCGGGCTCGTGGAGGCCGTGCAGTCGATGGGCGGCGGCACCTGGACCATCGTCTTCAAGGTGCTGCTGCCGCAGGCGCTGCCGTCCCTGATCGCGGGCCTGACCACCACCGTCATCACGCTCATCAGCTACTCGGCGATGGCCGGCGCGGTGGGCGGCGGCGGCCTGGGCAACCTGGCGATCGTCAACGGCTACCAGCGCTCGGACGACCGGCTGATGCTGGTCACCGTCATCCTGCTGGTCGTCGTGGTCACCATCGTGCAGTTCATCGGCGACGTGGTGGTCCGCGTCATCGGCCGCCGCAACGGCACCATCCCCGCCGGCGCGAGCTGGCTGCGGCTGCCCCGGCCGCGCGGGGCCGCCGACGCCACGGCACCGAAGGCCGCCACGCCCGACGTCGCCGACCGCGCCGCGCTCGCCACCGCCGGCACCGCCCCCGCGACGGCGGCCGAGGCCACCACCGCGGCCGACGCGGCCAGCGCGGTCAGCACGGCCGAGGAACCGCCCGCCCCGCGAGCGGCCCTGACCAAGGCCGAGGCCGCGCCGGCGCCCGACGCCGGCCGGCCCGACGACGAGCCCACGGCATCCGCCCAGCCACGGACCGGCTGACCCGCCGCCCCGCGCCACACCGCTCTCCCCGTCCCCACGCCAGCCCGGACCCTTTGCCGGGCGTACCACTCGCGACAGCCAGTGGTTGGAATCCGTCCAGAAAGAGGCACTCTTCGTGCGCAACACCATCAAGCTCTCCGCCGCCGCCGCGGTCGCCGCCGCGACCGCCCTCGCCCTCAGCGCGTGCAGCGCGCCCTCCGACTCCAAGGACAGCGGCGACGAGGACTCGGCGCTCATCGTCGCCGCGAGCCCCACGCCGCACGGCGACATCTTGAAGTTCGTCAAGGACAACCTGGCGAAGAAGGAGGACCTGAAGCTGGAGGTGAAGGAGTTCAACGACTACAACCTCCCGAACACCGCCACCGAGAACGGTGAGGTCGGCGCCAACTTCTTCCAGCACCAGCCCTTCCTGGACGAGTTCAACAAGAAGAACGGCACCCACATCGTGCCGATCGTCAACGTCCAGATCGAGCCGCTCGGCCTCTACTCCAACAAGGTCAAGAAGCTCTCCGACCTGGGCTCGGGCGACTCGATCGCACTGCCCAACGACGTCAGCAACGAGGGCCGCGCGCTCAAGCTGCTCGCCGACAACGGGCTGATCGAGCTCAAGCCGGGCGTCGGCAGCGGCGCCACCCTGAAGGACGTCAAGGACAAGAAGGGCCTGAAGCTCACCGAGCTGGAGGCCCCGCAGATCCCGGCCCGCCTCGGCGACGTGGACGCCGCCATCATCAACGGCAACTTCGCCATCGGCGCCAAGCTCAAGCCGGCCACGGACGCGCTCGCCCTGGAGAAGGCCGAGAACAACCCGTACGCCAACTTCCTCGCCGTCAAGAAGGGCAAGGAGGACGACCCGCGGGTCAAGAAGCTGGCCAAGCTCCTGAACTCGCCCGAGGTCAAGAAGTTCATCGAGGACAAGTACGAGGGCGCCGTCATCCCGGCGTTCGGCGCCCCGAAGGGCTGATTCACACCCTCGACGACCCCGGCCCCGCGCACCCCTCGGGCGTGCGCGGGGCCGTCGCGCTTGGCACATGAGCGGCCGGATGCTGCATGCTGGTGCACTCAGACGGCCCCGGGCACATACATCTCTCCGCGTTGGAGCAGCGCATGACACGCACCTTTCCGGACGTATCCATCAGTACGGACCGGCTGGAGCTGCGCCCCTTGGAGCTGGCCGACGTCCTCCCGCTGACCGAGATGATGAACGACGAGCAGATCGTGGCCTGGACCTCGGTCTCCCACCCCTACACCGCCGACCGGGCCCGCGACTGGATCACCCGGCGCGCCCCGGTCGAGCGCACGCAGGGGCGCGGCATCGTCTTCGCCGTCTCCGAGTTCCTCACCCAGCGCCTGGTGGGCGTCGTCACCCTCTTCCACACCGACTGGCGCACCCTCTCCACCGAGATCGCCTACATCACCGCCCCCTGGGCCAGGGGCGAGGGATACGCCAGCGAATCCGTCCTCGCCGTCGCCGACTGGCTCTTTCGCTCCCAACGCTTCGAGCGCCTCGAGATGCGCACCGCCGCCGACAACACCGCCGCCCAGCAGGTCGCCCAGAAGATCGGCTGCATCAGCGAGGGCGTGCTGCGCAACGCGTGGATAGCCCGCTCGCGCACCGAGGACGGCGGCTGGGCGGACATCCGCACCGACCTGATCGTCTGGAGCCTGCTCCCCGAGGACCTCGACGGCGGCCCCGGGCAACACATCGACGACTCCGGCTACGCCACGCTGCCCAGTTGGCGCTGAGCAACCCGCACCACCGGTCTGGACCAGTCGGAGGTACGCTCACCGTGACCCCGCCTGCCACGCCGCCCACGGCTCGGTAGCGCCGGCCCGTACGCGCTCCGCTGCCCGGCCCACACGACCCCGTTCACGCCCTCCCCGCGCGACCGCTCTCCCAAGTACGCCGCGGGGTCCGCGATCACAGCCCAGGAGACTGACACAGATGGCCGACCGCGTCACGGTGATCGGATGGGACGGCTCCCCCCTGACAGACGCGGCCCGCTCCGCCGTCGCCGCCGCCACGCTGGTCGCGGGCGCCGCCCACCACCTGGCCCTGCCCGAGGTCCCGCCGGGCGCCGAACGCATCCGGCTCGGCAGCGTCGACCTGGCCGCCCGCCGCATCGCCGGACACCGGGGCTCGGCCGTGGTCTTCGCCGACGGCGACCCCGGCTTCTTCGGCGTCGTCCGGGCGCTGCGCGCCCCCGAGCACGGTCTTGAGGTCGAGGTGGTCCCGGCCGTCTCCGCCGTCGCCGCGGCCTTCGCCCGCGCCGGCATGCCCTGGGACGACGCCCAGGTCGTCAGCGCCCACAGCCGCGACCTGCGCCGGGCGGTCAACGTCTGCCGGGCCCACCCCAAGGTCGCCGTCCTCACCTCGCCCGGCGCGGGCCCCGCCGAACTGGCCCTGCTGCTCGGCCCCGTGCACCGTACGTTCGTCATCTGCGAGGCGCTGGGCACCGAGCACGAGCGGATGACCGTGCTCACCTCGGACAAGGTCGCCGACCACACGTGGCGCGATCCGAACGTCGTCATCGTCATCGGCGGCTCGGGGCAGAGCACCGCCCCGAGCGGCCCGCAGGGCGGCGGCTGGATCGCCGGCCGCGACCCCGGCTACCCGCCGGCCATCCGCGGCTGGGCGCTGCCCAGCTCCGCCTACGGCGCCGCCGCCGACCGTGGCGAGGGCGAGTCCCGCTGGCTGCGCGCCGGCCAACTCGCCCGCCTCGGTCCCCGGGTGGGCGACCTGGTCTGGGACATCGGCGCCGGCAGCGGGGCCGCCGCGGTCGAGGCGGCCCGGTTCGGCGCGGCGGTCATCGCCGTCGACCAGGACGCGGACACCTGTGGCCGGATCGCGGCCGTCGGCCGGCGTTTCCAGGTGCAACTCCACGTGGTGCACGGCACGGCGCCGCAGGTGCTCGAGGACCTGCCGGAGCCGGACGTGGTCCGCATCGGCGGCGGGGGCGCGGCCGTCGCCACCGCGTGCGCCGCCCGCCGCCCCGAACGCATCGTCACCCACGCCGCCACCCGTGACCAGGCGGAAGCCATCAGCAGGGCGCTCTCGGACGGGGGTTACGGCGTCGAGTGCGTCATGGTCCAGTCGATGGAGATGGACGCCCGGGCCTGGTCGGAGCGCGACCGCGCGGTCGCCTTCCTGATCTGCGGGCACCGGCCCCACCCGTGACCCCCGCCCAGCGGGCCCGGGGTAGGCTGGCGGACCGTTGTACTGGCGTTCGGCCGAGGCCGCGTTCGCGCCCATGACCTGGGCGCACCGCATCCGGCGGGGCTCGCGGTGCGACGGGCGGGGGGACGCGCCACGTGCCGCGCAGCGCGGACGCTCGTTCTTGCTTGAAAGCAGTTGGAAGGAGCACTGAGCGATGGGCGAGGGGTACGCATGACCGACACCGGCGAGATCCCAGGCGAGGGACTGCCGGCGAACGCAGGCGGACAGCCCGGAGCGCCGCGCCCGGCGGATGCTCGTGCTACCGCCGACGTCGCACCAGGCAACCCACCCGGCCAGGCGGGCCGCCAGACGGCCGTGGCCTACTCCTTTGGCACCGACGAACACGAGGACCACCCCGACCACATGGACCAGGGCGAGCACGGTGAGGACGATGATCTGCTCCTGATGCCCGGCGCGCAAGGGGCCTGGGCGGAACAGCAGCCGCGCTACCACCAGGCGCAGCCCCCGACCGCCCCCGCGCCGCGGGCCGCCACCGCGGCCCAGCCGGCGCCGGCCGGCGCGCACGAGGCGGGCGGCCGGGACACCGGTTCGCTCGCGTACGACGAGGTCCGCGGCGCCCAACCCGGCGCGCCCGGCCAGCCCCTGCCGCAGGCCCAGCCCGCGCCGCACGAGCAGCCCGCGCGCCGCCCACCGCACTCGGGCCCGCCGCTCGCGGAGCAGACCGGCGGCGTCGTACGGTCCCTCGCCGACCGTGGCCCGGCCGGTCCACGGACCCCGGCGCGCCCCCAGGGCGCCCCCACGGGCGGGCCCGAGTACCTCGACGGAGCCGGCGGCACGGACAGCCCCGAACTCCCCGGCGCGGCCCCCGCCCAGGCCGGACCGCAGCGAGCCGAGCCCTGGCAGCCCCAGCCTCAGTCCCAGCCCCAGTCCCCGTCGGCCGCCCCCGCGGCCCAGCACGTCGCGGACGCCCCGGCAGAAACGGTCGGCCGCCCGACGGCCGCTCCCGCCACGGGTTCCGGTCCGCAGCCGGAGCCGGTGCGCCAGCCGAACACCACCGGCGCCGAGCAGCAGGGCGCGCCCGCCGCGGCGAACTCCGTGCCCGCGCCGCGCCAGGCGGCCGGTCAGCCTCAGCCGCGCCCCAGGCAGCCGCGCTACGAGGCGCCGCGCGTCGTCGGCCGCCCTCCGGTCGCCTCCCCGCTGGTGGGCCCCGCCCCGAACCCCGCGCGCTCGGCCCCCGCGACACCGGCGCCCGGCGCCGCCCAGACCCTGCCCGTCGAGGGCCCCGCGCGGCAGGCGCCGGCAGCCACCGGCACGCCCGCCGACGGCGAGCAGCGTGCCGCCGCGCCGGCACCGGCCAACGCCGAACAGCAGCCCGGGCCCACGGACCCGACGGCGACTCAGTCGGCACCCGCCTCACAGCCCGTAGGCCCCGACCAGGGCGAAGCCTGGCAGCAGCCGGCTGGTCAGCCGCAGCCGCAGCCCGGCGCGCCCGCACCGGCGACGCCGCAGCCCGAGACGCCCGAGCCGGCGCCCGGCGCGGCGATAATCACCGACGCCACCACGCCACCAGCAGCAACACCAGCACCGCAGCCCATCGCCCCGGACGCGCCGGCGCCCGCCGCCGCGCCCGTACCGCAGGCCGAGCAGGCCGGCGCAGCGTTCGCACAGCAGTCCGCCGCCGCGCCGCTGCCCGCCGAGGTGTCGGCCGACGCCGCGCCGACGGCCGGTCAGCAGGGCGGTACGGCGCAGCCGACAGGCCCGCTGGCCGCGCAGCCGCCCGCCGACGTCGAGTCCGCGCCGCAGCGGGACGAGGCCGCCGGTTCGTCCGAGGCCGGCCCCGCGCCGGCGCGGGCCAGCGCCTCCCACGCGCCCGCGCAGCCCGCGGGCGTGCCCGCGCAGGCCGCGACCGACGGTGCGACCGCGCAGGCCACCGACCAGCCGCAGGCGGCGCAACAGCCCACCGATGAGCCGGCGGAGGGTACGCAGCAGGCTCCGCCTCCGTCGGGCGGGTCGCGGGGCGCGCGGCGGCGACCGCGGCGCGCGGCAGCGGTCGAGAACGTGCCCACCCCGGCCGACCCGAGCGCCGTTCCCTCGGGTACGGGACGCCGGCGCAAGGTCACCACCACCGCAACAGAACAGGCCCCCGCAACCCAGCAGCCCGCCGCGAAGGCCGGCGCGCAACCCGTGGCCCCCCAGGGCGCGGAGCCCGTGGCCAACGCCGCGCCCCGCCAGCCCGGCGCCACGGCCCAACCCGCCGCAGCCCCCACCGGCTCCGGCGCGAGCGCGGCAGGCGTACCGCTGCCCGTCGACGCCGACGGCCACGCCGACGCGGGTACGGGCGGGATGACGCGCGCCGGCGCGCAACCTTCGCCCGACGCTCCGAGCGAGGCCGCCCCCGCGCAGGCCGCGCTGGCCGACGGTGCGCAGCCGGCCCAGGCCGTGCCGCAGCAGCCGACCACCCCGACGGACGCGGCGACGCCCGCCCTGGACGCGGCAACTCCCGCCCCGGAGGCGGCAACCTCCGCCCCGGGCGAGGCCCCTGCCGCCCCCGGCGAGGAGTCCGTGCCGCCGTCCGCCGGCACCGCTACCGCCACCACCGGCCCGGCGAAGGCCGCGACCGGCGCTCCGAGCGCACTAACCGCCGATGCTCCGACCACTGAGCCCGCCGCGGCCGAGCCCGCTACGGCGAAGCCGCAGCCGGGCCCGCAGCCGACGCCGGAGGCGGCTCCCGCTGCCGGTGCTGGGCGCGGCCGACGCGCCACCGCCCCCGCGGCCCAGCCGGGCGAAGCCCGGCCCGTCCCCGTGCCGCCGCAGGCGGCGGGGCAACCAGAACACCCCGTACAGCCCGTACGGTCCGCACAGCCCGAACAGGACGCACCACTGCCTGCCGAGACCGCACCCCAGTCCACGCCCGGCGCTCCCGCCGGCGCGCAGCCCCCCGTCGCCGGCGCGCCGGCCACCGCAGTGGTCCCGCAGCCGACCGGAGCCGCGCAGCCCGCCGGTACGCCCCCCGGCGCCCCGGCGACCGCGCCGGCGCCGGAGGCCGCGTCACCAACCGCCGCGTCAACGACCGCCGGGTCAGCCGCCGCCGAGGCGCCCGCCGCTGACGCGCCGACCGATCCCGCCGCGCCGGCGCAGGGGGATGCCGCACCGGCCAAGCCCACGCCGCAGGCCAAGTCGGCGGCCAAGGGGCGGGCCACGACGAAGCCCCGGCGTACGACGGTGAACGGCGCGCCCGTTGCGGGCGTCGCCAGCGCGCCGAAGCCCGACGCAGGTACGGAAGCCGAGCCCGCGACGGACGAGGCGACCACGGCCGATGCCGCCGCGCCCACCGCCGACCAGCCGCCCGCCACGGCCACGGCGCCGGACCAGCCGTCCACCGCCACCGACGCGGTTGCCGCGAACGAGCAGGACGCCCCGGTTGAGGCAGCCTCCGCACAGAGCGCGGACCAGAGCAGCCCGGCCGCGCCGCAGGACCCGGCGTCGGACCAGGACCCAGCATCGGACCAGGCCAGCACCGCCCCCGATGCTCAGCCGACCGATGCCCCGTCGGCCGAGTCCCCGGCTGCCGAGGCGTCGGGCAACGAGGCCGCGCCCGAGGAGGCCGAGGGCCCGCAGGGCGCGCCGACCGCCAAGGACGCGCGGCCGGTTGAGCCCGCGTCCACACCCGCGCAGGACGGCACGCCCGCGGCCGACGCGGACCAGCCAGCCGAACCCGCCACCGAACCGGCTGTGAACCCGGACGCGGACGCGGAGCAGTCCACTCCCGCGAACGCCGAGCAGCCCGCTGCGACGACCACGCAGGGCACGCCCGACGGCCAGGCCCCGCAGTCCGCTGAGCCGCAGTCCGGCACGCCGAACGCCGACGCCGGCCCAGGCGACGCCACACCGGCTGACGCCAGACCGGTTGACGCCGCGTCGCCTGACGCCCCGCCGGCCGATGCCGCGTCAGGCGACGCCGGCCAGGGCGACGCCCCCGTCGCCGGGACCGACGCCGCACCGGCCGCAGCGGACCAGCCCAAGCCCACCCAGGAAGCGGCTGCTCAGGAGGCACCCGCCCCCGGCGCGGCAGCGCAACAGGCTCCCGCCGAGGACAAGGCCGAGGCCGAGAACAAGGCCGAGGGCAAGGCTCCGGCCGATGCCGCGTCGCCCGGCGAGCAGCAGCCCGCCGCACCCGCGCCGACGGCCGAGGCGTCCCAGGACGCCGAACCCACCGCCGACGCGGCCGGCCAGCCGGCCCCCGAGCAGCCCGCGGCGGCGCAGCCGCAGGCCGCTGGGCAGGACCAGCTGGCGGGCGCGCCGGCCGCGACCCGGCCGACCGTGCCGACGCAGGAATCCGCGCCGGCACAGCCGACCCCCGTCGCGGCAGCCGACGCCGCCAAGCCGGACGATGCCAAGCAGGACGCCGCGAAGCCGGACGGTGCCAAGCCGGGCACCTCCGGGCCGAGCACCCCCGCGTCGGCCACCGGCGAGCCGGGCGCCGCCCCGTCCGAGCCGGCCGAAACCGCCGAACCGGGCGAACCGGTGACAGGGGCGCCCGCAGAGGGCGCAACGCAGAGCGGTGCCGCGCCCGCGGGCTCCGACACACCGGTTGCCACGGACGGAGCCCAGACCATGCAGGAAGCCCAGCCCGCGGCCCCCGAGCCCGTCGCGAACGGGTCCGAGGACAAGGCCCAGGCCCAGGCCCCGGCCAACAGCCGCCCGGCCGACGCCGGCGCGTCCGCTGCGGCCGGTACGCCGGCCCTCGCGCCCGTGACCGCCCCGGCGGCCCCGGCGGCCGAGGAACCGCGTACGGCCCTCGAACCCGCCGAACCCGCGCCCGCGGCGGCACCGCTAGCCGCGAGCCCGGCGACCGGTGGCATCCCCGCCGCGCGGTCCGCCGAGCCGACCGCCGCCGCCGACGCGCCCGCGCCCGTGGCACCCGCCGTCCCCGGGCAGGCGCGACCGGCCGTCGACGGCGCGCAGCCCGCCCAGGGCGGGCCGGCCGAGCCGGCGGCCGGGGCCGAGCAGGCGCAGCCGCAGGCGACGGTCGCGCCGCCGCGCCCCGCGGCCGAGGGGTACGACGAGGCAGAGCGCGCCGCCGTACACCGCGTGATGCGCGAGCGCCGGGACATCCGTAACGGCTTCCGCCCGGACCCGATCCCGCACGAGGTGCTGTTGCGCGTCCTGGAGGCCGCGCACACCGCGCCCAGCGTCGGCCACTCCCAGCCGTGGGACTTCGTCGTGATCCGGTCGGCCGAGACCCGGCGCACGATGCACGAGTTGGCCCAGCGGCAGCGCGAGGCGTACGCGAAGTCGTTGCCGAAGGCGCGGGCCAAGCAGTTCAAGGAACTCAAGATCGAGGCGATCCTCGACACGCCGGTCAACATCGTCGTCACCGCCGACCCCACCCGTGGCGGGCGGCACACCCTCGGGCGGCACACCCAGCCGCAGATGGCGCCGTACTCCTCCGCGCTGGCGGTGGAGAACCTGTGGCTCGCCGCCCGGGCCGAGGGCCTGGGCGTGGGCTGGGTGAGCTTCTTCGACGAGCGCGAGATGGTGCGCGCCCTCGGCCTGCCCGAGCACCTGGAGGTCGTGGCCTACCTGTGCGTCGGCTACGTGGACGAGTTCCCGGCCGAGCCCGAGCTGTCGCAGGCGGGCTGGTCGAAGCGGCGCCCGCTGTCGTGGGTGGTCCACGAGGAGACGTACGGCCGGCGCGCGCTCCCCGGTGAGCAGCCGCACGACCTGCTCCAGGAGACGCTGCGCGGCATCCGGCCGCTGGACGCCAAGGCGCTCGGCGAGGCGTGGGAGCGGCAGAAGCGGATGACCAAGCCGTCGGGCGCGCTCGGCATGCTGGAGATCATCTCGGCGCAGTTGTGCGGGCTCTCGCGCAAGTGCCCGCCGCCGATCCCGGAGCCCGCCGCCGTGGCGATCTTCGCGGGGGACCACGGCGTGCACGCCCAGGGCGTCACGGCGTGGCCGCAGGAGGTCACGGGCCAGATGGTGGCCAACTTCCTGGCCGGCGGCGCGGTGTGCAACGCGTTCGCCAACCAGGTCGGCGCCGAGGTCTGCGTCGTGGACGTGGGCGTCGCCTCCGAACTGCCCAGCACGCCCGGCCTGTTGCCGCGCAACGTGCTGCCGGGCACGGCCGACTTCACGGTCGGGCCCGCCATGTCCCGCGAGGACGCGCTGCGCGCCATCGAGGTGGGCATCGAGACGGCCCGCGACCTGGTCGCCGCGGGCAACAAGGCGCTGCTCACGGGCGAGATGGGGATCGCCAACACCACCGCGTCCGCCGCGCTGATCGCCGTCTACACCGGGGCCGACCCGGTCGAGATCACCGGTCGCGGTACCGGCATCACCGACGAGACGCTGGCCCGCAAGGTGGACGTGGTGCGCCGCGCCCTCGAGCTCCACCAGCCGGACCCCGCCGACCCGATCGGCGTGCTCGCGGCGGTCGGCGGCCTGGAACACGCCGCCCTGGTGGGTTTCCTGCTCGGCGGCGCCTCGCTGCGCACGCCGGTCATCCTCGACGGGGTGAGCGCGGGCGCCGCGGCGCTGGTCGCCCGGGCCATCGCCCCCGAGGCGCTGGCCGCGTGCATCGCCGGGCACCGCAGCGCCGAGCCCGGACACGTGGCGGCCCTCACCAAGCTGGGCCTGCGCCCGCTGGTCGATCTCGACCTGCGGCTCGGCGAGGGCACCGGCGCACTGCTGGCCCTGCCGGTGGTGCAGAGCGCCGCGCGGGCCATGCACGAGGTGGCCACGTTCGACGCGGCGGGCGTGACCGAGAAGAACTGACCGGGTGGCCGGGCCGGTGCGGGACCCCCCCACTCCGGCCCGACCGCCCGGCAGTCGAGTGCCGCCGGGGCCCGGGCCCGCACCGGCCCCGCCTCCGGCAACCGAACGCCGCCGGAGGCCGGGCCGCCCGCCGGCCCGCGACCCACTCGCCGGACCCGGCTCCCGCCAACCCACCAGGCCCCGCACCACCGCCTCCACCCACGCGGCCCCCTGCCCGCCCCCGTAAGGTGTGCGCAGGGCCCGCGCCCATCCTGACCAGCCGCTCCGGTGCAGTAGCGGCGCCTTACGCCGTACGAGGAGCCGTACCGTCATGTCCGAGAACCCCGCCTACCCCGTAGGGCTGCGCCTGAGCGGACGGCGCGTCGTCGTCATCGGCGGCGGCCAGGTAGCACAGCGCCGGCTGCCGGCGCTCATCGCGGCGGGCGCGGACGTCGTGCTCATCTCGTCGTCGGCCACCCCGTCCGTCGAGGCCATGGCCGACGGCGGCGAGATCCGCTGGGAGCGCCGCCGCTACCGGGACGGCGACCTCGCCGACGCCTGGTACGTGCTGATCGCCACCGACGACCCCGAGGCCAACGCCGCCGCCTCCGCCGAGGCGGAGTCCCGCCGGGTGTGGTGCGTGCGCAGCGACGACGCCGAGGCGGCCACGGCCTGGACCCCGGCCACCGGACGCAGCGACGGCGTCACCGTGGCCGTCCTCACCGGCCGCGACCCGCGCCGCTCCGCCGCCCTGCGGGACGCGATCGTCGAGGGCCTGCGGGACGGCACCCTGGCCGCCCCGCACCACCGGCTCGCGGCCGACGGCCAGGCCGGCGCGGCGGATGCGACGGACGCCGG
Organism: Streptomyces sp. MGP-BFMKR1; assembly: GCF_057766585.1. Lineage (NCBI taxonomy): Bacteria > Bacillati > Actinomycetota > Actinomycetes > Kitasatosporales > Streptomycetaceae > Streptomyces > Streptomyces sp. MGP-BFMKR1. Next base: position 1,177,635 of record NZ_CM173408.1, on the reverse strand, counting down.
GGCGGGTGGGGCGCCGCTGCCCGGGGTCGCGCTGGTGGGTGGCGGACCCGGCGACCCCGACCTGATCACCGTGCGCGGCCGGCGCCTGCTGGCCGCCGCGGACGTGGTCATCGCCGACCGGCTCGGCCCGCGCGACCTGCTGGACGAGCTGCCCCCGCACGTCGAGGTGATCGACGCCGCGAAGATCCCGTACGGCAGGTTCATGGCCCAGGAGGCCATCAACGCGGCGCTCATCCAGCACGCCAGGGCGGGCAAGGCGGTGGTACGCCTCAAGGGCGGCGACCCGTTCGTCTTCGGCCGTGGCATGGAGGAGGCCGAGGCGCTCGCCGAGGCCGGGATTCCGTGCACGGTGGTGCCCGGCATCTCCAGCTCCATCAGCGTTCCCGGCGCCGCCGGCATACCCGTCACGCACCGTGGCGTCGCCCACGAGTTCACCGTCGTCAGCGGCCACGTTGCCCCCGATGACCCGCGTTCGCTGGTGGACTGGGCGGCGCTCGCCAGACTGCGTGGCACCCTGGTGCTGCTCATGGCCGTCGAGAAGATCGGCGCCATCGCCGCCGCGCTGGTCAGCCACGGCCGCCCCGCCGACACCCCGGTCGCCATCGTCCAGGAGGGCACCACGGCCGCCCAGCGCCGCGTGGACGCCACGCTGGAGACCGTCGGTGAGCGGGCGAAGGCCGAGGGCGTGCGCCCGCCCGCCGTCATCGTCATCGGCGACGTGGTGACCGTCGGGCCGAAGCGACCGGCGTAGCCGGCGCGGGGCGCCCACCGCCGCGCCGCCCCGCCGCACGCCCTCGCTCCGCCGCCCGCCCCGCGAGCCCACGCCAGGACCAGACAAGGCAGTATCAGCACGTGGCCGAACTCATCACCATCGACGACCCCGCCGACCCGCGCCTCGCCGACTACACCGACCTGACCGACGTCGAGCTGCGCCGCCGGCGCGAGCCCGCCGAAGGGCTGTTCATCGCCGAGGGCGAGAAGGTGATCAGGCGGGCCCTGGAGGCGGGGTACGGCATGCGCTCGATGCTGCTCTCGGCCAAGTGGATCGACGCCATGCGCGACGTCATCGACGAGGCCCCGGCCCCGGTGTACACCGTCGACCCGGCCCTGGCCGAGCGCGTGACGGGCTATCACGTGCACCGTGGCGCCCTCGCCTCGATGGCCCGCAAGCCGCTGCCCGAGGCCACCGAGGTGCTGGCCACCGCGCGCCGGGTGGCCATCCTCGAAGCCGTGAACGACCACACCAACATCGGGGCGGCGTTCCGCAGCGCCGCCGCGCTCGGCATGGACGCGGTGCTGCTGTCCCCGGACTGCGCCGACCCGCTGTACCGGCGCTCCGTCAAGGTGTCCATGGGCGCCGTCTTCTCCGTGCCGTACGCCCGCCTGACGACCTGGCCGCGCGACCTGACCCAGGTGCGCGAGGCGGGCTTCACCCTGCTCGCGCTGACCCCGGACGCGAGGGCCACCTCGATCGACGAGGTCGCCCCGCACCGCCTGGAGCGCGCGGCGCTGCTGCTCGGCGCCGAGGGCAACGGCCTGTCCCGACACGCCCTGGCCGCCGCCGACGCCTGGGTGCGCATCCCGATGGCACACGGCGTGGACTCCCTGAACGTCGCGGCGGCGGCGGCCGTCGCGTTCTACGCCGTCACCACGGGCCGTCCCACCGCCTAGGCCCACTCCGCGACCGACCCGGCGTCAGCCGCCCGCGACCCGCGCGGAGTCGGGCGGCCGGCCGGGAATCGTGGATCGGCGGCCGGTCGCGCGCCTGGAGCGCGCAGCGGCGTACCAGCGGACGCCGGCGTGACGGGGGAGGGGCAGCCGACCTCAACCGCGCCCGAACGGCGCGTGCGGCGCTCCGGCGAAACCCCGCACCCCGCCGGCCTGGCCGGCGTCGTACGGCCGGTGATCCACCGCGTTCCGCCCCGCGGCGTTCTGCCCCGCGGCCTGACCGGTCGTGGCGGTCGGGGCCGGGCCGCTGGGACCCAGGCCGCGGGTGGGGCCCTGGCAGCCCTGCGCCGCGGCGATGCCCAGTGCCACCAGCAGCGTCACCACGACAAAAACGATAAGTCGCTGCCGCAGCAGCCGACGACTGGTCTGCGCCGGCCGGCGCCCCGTGGCCGTACCGCGCCCCTGAGTCCGCCCGTCCCCGCGACGCCCGGGCCCTCGCGCGCCCGTGGCCCGGCCGCCCGAACGCGACCCGCCGCCCCCGGTCCGCGCGCCCGGCCCGTTCTTCGGCCGCGCCGCGGGGTGTCGGGACGCGTCGGCCGGGCGGGGTACCGAACCACCCCCGGTGCGCGGCGCGCCGCCGCCCCCCGTACGCGCCCCCGGCCGCGCGGCCGAGCCGGAGCGCGGAGCGCCGCCGCCCGTACGGCCGGACACGGAGCCGGGACCCGTACGCGCGCCGGTGCCGCGCGCGACGGGCCCGCGCGGCGCCTCACCGCGCGTCGCCGCCCGACGGGGCGGGGGAGAGCCGCCGGTGCGCCGCTCCGTGCGCTGCCGCGCGTACTCCTCGGCCAGCCGCCCGCTCGGCCGCTCGCCGCGCTGCCGCGCCGCCTCCTGCGGGTCCACGCGGCGCGCCGACGGCAGGCCGTGCGCCTCGCGGGCGGCGATCTCCTTGAGCCGCAGCGACAGTTGCAGCGTGCTCGGCCGGTCCTCGGGGTCCTTGGCCAGGCAGGCGTGCAGCAGCGGCGCGAGCGCGTCGGGCACGCCCGCGAGCTGCGGCTCCTCGTGCACGACCCGGTAGAGCATGACCTCCGAACTCCCCTGCCCGAAGGGGGAGTCGGCGGTCGACGAGTAGGCGAGGGTGGCACCGAGGGCGAACACGTCCGTCGCCGGCGTCACGGCCGCGCCCCGCACCTGCTCCGGGGCGAGGAAGCCGGGGGAGCCGACGGCCGTGCCCACGTGGGTGAGCGTGCTGGCCCCGGTGGCCCAGGCGATGCCGAAGTCGATGATGCGCGGGCCCTTGGGCGAGAGCAGGATGTTCGACGGCTTGAGGTCCCGGTGCACCACGCCCGCGTCGTGCACCGCGAGCAGCCCCTCGGCGAGCGCGGCCCCGATCGAGGCGACCTGCGAGGCGGGCAACGGCCCGTCGTCGCCGACCTTGTCGTGCAGCGAGGGCCCGGGCACGTACTGGGTCGCGAACCAGGGGCGGTCCGCCTCCAGATCGGCGGCCACCAGCCGCGCCGTACAGCCGCCCCGGATGCGCCGGGCGGCCGAGACCTCCCGGGCGAAGCGCGACCGGAACTCCTGGTCCTCGGCCAGGTCCGGCCGGATCACCTTCAGCGCGACCCGCTGGCCACGCCGGTCGGAGCCCAGGTAGACCACGCCCATCCCGCCCGCGCCGAGCCGACGGTGGAGCCGGAACGAGCCGACGACACGCGGGTCCTCGCGCCGGAGCCGCATCATCGCCATGTCCGTCCCCTACCTCCGGTGGGGAGGCCCCACACTGCTGCCCGTCTGACGAGCCACAGCTTACGGATTGACGGGGCGGTGTGCGCAGAGGCCGCGCATGCGTCGGGGGACGGATTGTCGGGGCGCGTCACTCCACCGGCACGCCGGGCCGACGCCGCGGCGCGCACGGGCCCCCGCCGCGCGCCCCCGGCCAAGGGGCCGCCGCCGAACGGGGATTGGGGCCGTGAGCGGAGGTCGTGCACGGAGCGTGGTCGCCGCGGGGGAGGCCGCGCGTGGCAGCGCGGCGCCGGCCCGCCGCCGGCACCCCGAGGGCGACCACGCGGCGTGCCTGGCGGCCCGTGACGTGAGGGATGTCACCCGGGGGCGCGACGCCACAGCGCCCTACGGGGCGGCACGGCCCAACCGGGCGGACGTGCCAGTTCCGTTTGGCGCCGTGGCGGTGCGCGGCGCACCTGGCCTGGCCCTCCGTCACGTGAGTGAGCCGGCGTGCTCGCCTCGGGACCCGTGCGCCGCCGGGACTCTCGTCCTGCGAGATGAGGGTCCCTCTCAGGGAAGACCCGGGGGCTCAGGCCCAGGTCTCCAACCAGGGGAGTACCGGCTACACCCCCGGGTCATCCTCCGGGAGGCCCGGTAATCGGTACGAGGGCATGACGCCCACCCCCCGGTCGCGGACCTAATGTTGAGGTCAAGCGGCGGGCGCAGCACTCGTCCCCCGAGGTCAGACGCTCGCCGCCCCAAGCAGACACGAGGAGGGGACGATGGCGGTCACCGCAGGACGCACGGACTTCCAAGCACAGCAGCGGCGCTTGCCCACCGCGCTTGGCACCCGTCGACCGGGGACGCGCCACCCGCTGGTGGCGGCGGCCATGGTGCTGCCGATCGCCGCACTCCTCGCGGTCGTGTTCGGCGGCTGGGAAGCCGTCGTCACACAGACGTCGTCCGTGGTCGGAATACTGGAGCGCTAGTCGCTCCGGGCCCGGGAGAGCGGCCCGGGCCGGGGACTTCCGGTCATTAACCCCGTGGGGACGGGGGTGCGGCGGACGGCACGCAGCTCGGACGGCCGACGGCCATGGCGAGGTATCACTCGCCGCGGCCACGGCCTCCGGGCAGAGAAGGGCCCTGGTGCCTCGATGGGGATCGAGGTACCAGGGCCCTCGTGCGTGCCAGCCCAGGCGCTCCCACCCTCGTGCGCCCGCCCCGACCGGCGCCGAGCTCCCGCGCCGTCGCCACCGCGCCCGCGCCCCCCGACGTCGGCGGCGACGCGCCCGCACTCCCCGCGTCGTCGGCGCCGGCGCGTACGATCCCCCCACCGCTTCGGGGCCGCGCCGCGCCCCCGCACCAGCACGGGGGTCTCGTGAACACCGAATCCGCCGCCCCGGGCGCTGCCGTTCGCCCGCCGGACGTGGCGAGCGGGGGCCGCGCCGCCGCCCTCGTGCGCCACCTGCCCACACCGGGCCACGGCCCGGGAGTCGAGCCACAGGTGCTCGCCGACCGGCCCGACGGGACGGTCATACGGTTCGGGCCGGTCGTCTACAAGGTGCACGCCGCCGACAGCGCCCCGGCCGAACTGGCCGCCCGGCTGCGCGTCGCGGCCCACCCGCGCCTGCGCGACTGCCTCCTCGCGCCCCTCCCCATCGCGCTACCCCCGCCCCTCCCGTCCCCCCGCCCGGCGCCCGGGCCGTCCCCGTCCCACCACGGCGCGCCGGCCGCTCCGGGCCCCGTCGCGGCCACGCCCCTGCTCGCGCCGGTGAGCGACGGGCGCCTGGCGAGCCTGTGGCCCTACGGCGTGCCCGTGTCCCCCGACGACCGGGAGGCCGCGCCCTGGGAGGCGTTGGGCGCCCTGCTCGCGCGGCTGCACCGGGTGCCGGTGGACGCGCTGCCGGGGACCGTACCCCCGATGCGGGGACCGGCGAAGGTGGCCGCCGCGCTGGAACGGCTGCGCGCCGCGCCCGCCCCCGTCGCCACATCGCCCGCCGCCCGCGCCGTCCTCGGGGCCGCCGCGGCGCTGCCCGCCTGGGCGCGCGGCGCGGCCCCGGCGCCCGAGGCCGACCACCTGTGCCACGGGGACCTGCACCTGGGCCAACTGGTGGGCTCCCCGCCGGCCAGCCCCCGCAGCGACGCGGCGGCGGCCGACGGGTGGCTGCTCATCGACGTCGACGACCTCGGGCGCGGCGATCCGGCCTGGGACCTGGCCCGCCCCGCCGCCTGGTTCGCCACCGGGCTGCTCGATCCCGACGAGTGGACGCGCCTGTTGGCCGCCTACCGGTCGGCGGGCGGTACGGCGGCGGGGGAGGGCGACGACCCCTGGCCCCGGCTCGACGTGCCCGCCCGGGCGTTGACCGTGCAGAGCGCGGCGTTGGGCCTGGCCAAGGCCGCCGCCACGGACCGCGCGCTGGAGGCGGCCGAGCAGGCCATGGTCGACGCCTGCGCGCGCATGACCGGCGGCCCCACCGCGCCCGACACGGGCCTGCCGTCCTCCCCGCACGTCTGAGGGGCCACCCGCCCGAGGGGCCGCAACCGCGCGCGCCCGCGCGAGGGTTCCGTACCCGATGCCCCGAACCAGGGGCGGGCGGCGGGGGCGCACGCCGTAGGGTGAACTCATCGCCGCCGGGCGCCTGTTCCGGTGGCGCTGATGCCGATGGCTAGGAGTTGAGCGGACCATGCAGTGTCCCAAGTGTCATGCGCCGATGCACACGTACAACCGCAACGGCGTGCAGATCGAGCAGTGCAGTGGCTGCCGGGGGATCTTTCTGGACTACGGGGAGCTTGAGTCGCTGACGCAGCTTGAGTCGCAGTGGGTGCAGCAGGCCCCGCCGCCCCCGCCCGCCCCGGCCCCGGGCCACGCCCCGCAGGCGTACCCCGCGGCCCCCGCCTGGGGCGCCCCCCACCAGGGACAGCACCACGGCCACCAGGGACAGCACCACGGCCACCACGGCCAACGGCGCGGCTTCGGGCACATGCTCTTCTCGTCCTGACCGCCCGCGCCCGGCGCGACGCACAGCGGGGCCCGTGGCCCGGCCCGACACCGGGCCACGGGCCCCGCGTCCGCGTGCTCGGCGCTCGCGCACGTCAAACGGCCGGTGGCCGGAGCGACGAGGCTCCGGCCACCGGCCGTGAAGTGTGGACGATACTGGGATTGAACCAGTGACCTCTTCCGTGTCAGGGAAGCGCTCTCCCGCTGAGCTAATCGTCCGGGATGTGCATTGCTGCGTGCGCGATACTGGGATTGAACCAGTGACCTCTTCCGTGTCAGGGAAGCGCTCTCCCGCTGAGCTAATCGCGCGGGATCGCCAGCCCCGAAGGGCTGGCGAGTGATCCTCAGGGATCCAGGTCGTGCGGGACCCGAAGGTCCAGTGGACGATACTGGGATTGAACCAGTGACCTCTTCCGTGTCAGGGAAGCGCTCTCCCGCTGAGCTAATCGTCCGAGGTGGAGACGGGATTTGAACCCGTGTAGACGGCTTTGCAGGCCGTTGCCTCGCCTCTCGGCCACTCCACCAGGAGCGAAGGACGAATCCTTCACTTCGAGCGGACGACGAGATTCGAACTCGCGACCCTCACCTTGGCAAGGTGATGCTCTACCAACTGAGCCACGTCCGCAGTTGTCGTTGTCCAGAACGCTTCCGTGTCCCGGCGACGTGTTGAACTCTAGCGGATTCCTGGGCCAGCTCAAATTCCGTTTCCGCAGCGTGCTGCGGTGGTCACCACCTCACAGCGGTCCCCGCGCCCCCGCCATAGACTCGCCACCGTGTACGACCTGCCGCCCCTGGCCCGCTTCGGCGGACGCCTCGCCACCGACCTGCGCGACGTCACCAGCGATCCCGCCGCCCTGGAATCGACGGGCTTCTGGGCCGTGGTCGCCGACTTCGAGGGCCGGCTGACCTGCGCCCGCTTCGGTGACGTGCGCCCCGCGCCGGTGCCGTGGCCGGTCCCGGGCGCCTGGCGTGGCCCCACCGTGGACGCCTGGACCTCCTCCCTGGACCGGGCCGCGTACACGGCCGGCGTGCGCCGCGTCCGGCAGCACATCGCGGCGGGCGAGGTGTACCAGGCCAACCTCTGCCGCGTGCTGTCCGCGCCGCTGCCGCCCCTGCCCGGGGGCGCCCCCGCCGACGTCGACGCGCTGACCGCGGTGCTGGCCCGGGGCAACCCCGCCCCGTACGCCGGCACGGTCCGGCTCCCCGCGCACGGCGTCGAGGTGGCCACGGCGTCGCCGGAGCTGTTCGTGCGCCGGACCGGCCGCGTGGTCGAGTCCGGCCCGATCAAGGGGACCGGGCGGGTAGCGGCCGAGCTGCTGGAGAAGGACTACGCCGAGAACGTGATGATCGTGGACCTGGTCCGCAACGACCTGGGTCGGGTCTGCGCCACCGGTTCGGTGACGGTGCCCGCGCTGTGCGCCGTGGAGCCGCACCCGGGCCTGGTCCACCTGGTCTCCACGGTGCGCGGCGAACTGGCCGACGGCGCGGGCTGGCCCGAGCTGCTGACCGCGACCTTCCCGCCGGGTTCGGTGACCGGCGCCCCCAAGTCCAGCGCGCTGGCGATCATCGACGCGCTGGAGACGACCCCGCGCGGCCCGTACTGCGGCGGCATCGGCTGGGTGGACGCCGACCGGCGCACCGGCGAGGTGGCCGTCGGCATCCGCACCTTCTGGATCGACCGCGCCCCCAGCGACCCGTCGCCAGCGACCGCCGCCGGCGGCCCGGTGCTGCGCTTCGGCACCGGGGCCGGCATCACCTGGGGCTCCGACCCGGAGCGCGAGTGGCACGAGACCGAGCTCAAGGCGTCGCGCCTGCTCGCGGTAGCGTCGGGGGCACAACAGGCGGCAGAGGGGACGATACGGTGACGATCTGGCTCGATGGGGCACTGCGGGACGAGAGTGAGGCCCGCGTCTCGGTCTTCGACCACGGCATAACGGTCGGCGACGGCATATTCGAAACGCTCAAGGCCGTCGACGGCGTCCCCTTCGCGCTCACCCGCCACCTGGACCGGCTCGCCACCTCGGCCCGCGGCCTGGGACTGGCCGAGCCCGACGCCGACGAGGTGCGCCGGGCCGTCGCCGCCGTGCTGGCCGACAACCCCATGCCGCTGGGGCGACTGCGGATCACCTACACCGGCGGGCTCGCGCCGCTCGGCTCCGACCGAGGCCAGTCGGCCCCCACGCTCGTCGTGGCGCTCAGCCCGACCGACCCGAGCCCCGACACCACCGCCGCGATCACCGTCCCCTGGACCCGCAACGAGCGCAGCGCCCTCGCCGGCCTGAAGTCCACCTCGTACGCGGAGAACGTCGTCGCCCTGAGCGCGGCGCGCCAGCAGGGCGCGTCCGAGGCGCTGTTCGCCAACACCGTGGGGCAGCTCTGCGAGGGCACCGGCTCCAACGTCTTCCTCGTCATCGACGGCGAACTGCACACCCCGCCGCTGACCTCCGGCTGCCTGCCGGGCATCACCCGCGCGCTGGTCGTGGAGTGGGTGGGCGCCAAGGAGACGGACCTGCCGCTGTCGGCGCTCGACGACGCCGAGGAGATCTTCCTGACCTCGACCCTGCGCGACGTGCAGGCCGTGCACCGACTCGGCCCCGAGGGCGCGGGCCGCACCCTGACGCCGGCGCCCGGCGAGGTGACCCGCGCGGCCATGCGGACCTTCGCCCAACGCGCGGCGGCCGACTCCGACCCCCGCTAGCGCACGCCAGGCCGGCACCGACGCCACCGGGAGGGTTCGGCGCGGCTGCCCCGCGCGGTGCGTACGCGTCTGGTCGTACGCGTCCGGGGCGTGCGCACCGGGTTCAGGTCCCGCGCACCGGTCCGGGAAAACGTGGTGACGGGCGCCCGGTCCGGCGGGTACAACAACCACGTGACCACCACCTTGAGACCGACCGCCCCGCAGCACGAGTCCGCCGACGGGGTCCGCTCCCGCGCGTACGAGGTGTGCGTCAACGGCCGGCCCGTCGGCACCGCCGAAGTGAGCACCGACGCCCGGTTCGGCGGAAGGTTCGGGAAGATACGGCACCTGAGCATCGCCGAAGGCGATCGACGGCGGGGGCGCGGCACCGTGGCCGCGCTCGCCGCGGAGGAGGTGCTGCGCGGCTGGGGCTGCACCCAGGTGTCGGCCTCCGTGCCTGCCGACGCCCACGGTGCCCTCGCCCTGACCACCGCCCTCGGCTACACCGCGCGCGGCCACAACATGGTCAAGGACCTGACCGAGTCGCCCGAGCTGCCGCCCGCGACCCGCGTCCGACCGCTCACCGACGCGGAGTACCCGGAGTGGTTCACCCGGGAGCGGGCCAGCTACATCCGTGACTGGATGGACCGCGGCGTGCCCGAGGAGCAGGCCACGACGAAGGCCGACGCCGACTACGCCACCCTGCTCCCCGACGGACCCGCGACCCGCTCCGTCCTGCTCCGGGTGCTCACCCACGAGGACGTCGCCCGTGGGACCATCTGGATCGCGCTCGGCGACCGCTCCGAGAACGGCGAGGGCGCGTACGTCTACGCCGTCGAGGTCGCGCCCGAGCACCGCGGCCAGGGGCACGGCCGCAGCCTGCTGCTGGTCGCCGAGCGCGAGAGCCTGGCCGCCGGCGTCACCCGGCTCGGCCTGCACGTCTTCGCGAACAACACGCCAGCGGTCCGCCTGTACGAGTCGCTGGGCTACCGGTACGTCGTGACGCACATGGTCAAGTCGCTGCTCTAGGCCCGGCCCCGCCGCACCCGCCGGGAGAAGCGAGCGGGTGCGTGCCGGGCCCGCTCCGGCCCCCGGCTACCGCGGCCCGCTCTCGCCGAGCAGCCGGTCCGCGATCTCGGTGATCCGCTCCCGCAGCCCCTCCTGGCTCTTCCCGCCGTCCAGCCGCTCGCCGCCGATCTCGTACGTCGGGGTGCCGGTGACCCCGATCGCCTGCCCCTCGGCCTGGTCCGCGTCCACGGCCAGCAGGTGCCGGCCGTCGATCAGCGCGGTGTCCAACTCCTCGGCGTCAAGGCCCAGTTCCCGCGCCACCTCCACGAGCACCGGCACCCCGCGCGCGTCCAGCTCGGCCACCCGCTCCAGCACCGCCTCCACGTACGGCCAGCCCTGGCCCTGCGCCGCGGCCTCCTCCGCCGCCTGGGCCGCCGCGTACGCGTGCGGGTGCTTGGCCAGCGGGAAGTGCCGCAGCCGAACGTCCAGGGCGTCGCCGTAGCGAGCCCGCAGCTCCCGCAGGTCAGCGAGGGCCGAGCGGCAGTCGGGGCACTGGAGCTCGCACCACACGTCGAGGACGACGGGGGAGCTGGCGGAGTCGGAGCGGGAGGAAGTGGTGGAGTCGTTCGGGCTCATGGGAGCAGTCTTCCAGCCTCCGCGGGAGTAGCCACACTGGGACCTGCGGAGGACACGCTCCCCCGAGATGTCCCGGATATCGCATCGCGCCCCGACCCGATCGTGGCTGAATGCTCGCCCGACGGTGCACGATGGAAGGGACAGCACCCCACGAGCAGGAGGACCGCATGCTGACCTCGACGCTGTGCGCCGCACTGTCGGCGGCGGGCCTGGGCATCGCCGCCATGACGGCGTACCGCAAGCGGTTCCTGGCGGCGACCCGGATCGCCGCGTACGCGCTCGTGCCGCTGGGGCTGGCCATGACCGGGATAGCCGACTGGATCAGCGACCTGGTGTTCAAGCCCTCCGTGTGGCTGGGCTTCGGCGTGCTCGCCGTCTCCGCGCTGCTGTTCGTGATCTGCCGCGCCGTCGAGCGCCGCTCCGAGGAGGGCGGCACCCGCAAGGAGCGCAGGGCAGCGGCGGCGGCCCAGCGCGCGGCGCTGGCCCCGGAGGCGTCCGCGCCCTCGCTCGGTGGTGCCCAGGCCCCCGCGCAGCAGCCCCGGCGCAAGGCCAAGGCGAAGACGAGTGGTGGCGGCGACGAGTTCGCCGATATCGAGGCGATCCTGAAGAAGCACGGAATCTAGCGAACTATCCCCCGTGCGGGGGGCGTTCGTCGTTGCCGATGACCCGGCTCCTGGATCATCGGGCAGCGATGTCGCACTCACCCGGGGAACGCACCCCCGCCCCAGGACCCGTGTCAGGCCCCGCGCCGGGCACCACACAGGCACCCGCCCCGGAGCACCAGGAGGCGCGCGGTTGCCTGTACGCACTGTCCCAGCCACCGCTGATGCTCTTCCTCAGCGTGATCGCCACCCTGCTCCTGCTCGCCGCGGTCCACGACCTCTACCGCTGGTGAGCCGCCGCCGCGGCCCGCCCCCGTCGACCCGCCCCCGCCGACCCGCCCCGGCCCGGCGACGTGCCGCGCGGGCGGCCCGGGCCGCCTCAGACCCCGGCCTCCCGGCGCCGGGCGCGGTAGGCGGCCACGTGCAGACGGTTTCCGCAAGTCCGGCTGTCGCAGTAGCGGCGCGAACGGTTCCGCGACAGGTCGACGAAGGCCCGCTGGCAGTCCGGGGCCTCACACCGCCGCAGCCGCTCGCGCTCACCCGCCACCAGCAGGAACGCCAACGCCATGCCACCGTCGGCGGCGAGGTGGTCGGCGATCGAGGCGCCCGGCGCGAAGTAGTGCACGTGCCAGTCGTAGCCGTCGTGGTCGGTGAGCTGTGGCGTGGTCCCCGCGGCGGCCACCATGGCGTTGAGCAGGGCCGCGGCGGTCGGTGTGTCGGTGGCCGCGAAGACCTCGACGAACCGCGCCCGCGTCGCGTGCACGGCCACCAGGTCGCGCTTGCCGAGTGCGCCCACGTCGCTGATCGCGTGCCGGGTGACGAAGTCGCCGAGCGCCGCCACGTCCGGCAATCCGTCGGGCGCGGCGCCCTCGGGCATCGTGTTCACCAGATCGACGACCGCGTCGAGCGCGCACCGGGTGTCGTGGTTGATCAGCACCATCTGCTCCCTGGCCGGCTGGGTCGGCGGCTGCCCTTCGACTCCCGTGACTCTAGCGGCTGGGAGCGACGACGGTGCCGTCGCCGCGGTCAGAACCGGGCGACGGCACCGCCGTCTCTCGTATGCGGTTGTCGAGTGCCCGCCGTGTCGCGAACCGTCTCCCCGAGTCGGACGGCCCCACGCGGGCGGGAGCCGGCGCGTCGCGATGCGTGACCGCGAGACGTCAGCCCGTGCGCGACGTCAGCTCTCGGCCAGGATGTGCGACAGCTCCGTATCCAGGTCGAAGTGCCGGTGCTCGGTGCCTGGCGGCACGGCGGCGTCTGTTCGCTTCAGGAAGGATTCCAGGGCCCGCGCCGGGGCCTCGAGCAGTGCCTCACCCTCCGGAGAGCTCAGGGCGATGCAGACGACGCCCTGACCGTGGCTGCGGGACGGCCAGACACGGACGTCGCCGGTGCCCGTGGGCCGGTGCAGGCCCTCGGCGAGCAGGTCGCGGGCGAACACCCACTCGACCGTCTCTTCGGCTCCGGTGTGGAAGGTGGCGTGCACGGCATAGGGATCGGCCGTGTCATACCGCAGGCCCGCGGGTACAGGCAGTGAGGACTCGCTCGACACAACGAGGCGCAGGTGCAGCTCGCAGCTGACCGTGGTGTTCATAAGCGCCAGGGCCTTTCGCTCAGTGTGCGCTCGGGGATTCGCACGTCGGCGAAATCGACATGCCACCTACGGTGCCGTTGTAAACCCCTCTGCCCGTTTTGCGGGTCTTCGGGTCGCTCGGCTGGCCGACCCCCCGTTCGCTTAAATCCGCCATTCCAGTGAAGCTGTGCGATCCGGTAGGTTGGCTAGTATGAACGCGGAGAGTGACGGGCGGCAGATGGGCACCGTAACGCCCACGCCACCCGATACGGGGGATACCGAAGAGCGCGAAAAGGCCGAGCCGGTGCTCGGCTCACGGGCGCCGCACTTCATCAAGAAGTCGCGCGCCCTGCATCTGAGCTGGCAGGTCGGCGTCTTCGTGGTGGGCCTCGCGGTGGTCATCGTGGGCATCATCATGCTGCCGCTCCCCGGACCCGGCTGGCTGGTCATCTTCGGTGGCATAGGAATCTGGGCCACCGAGTTCGTCTGGGCCCAGCTCGTCCTGCGCTGGACCAAGCGCAAGGTCAGCGAAGCCACCCAACGCGCCCTCGATCCCAAGGTGCGCCGCCGCAACATCATCCTGACCGTCATCGGCCTGGTGATCGTGGCCGCGGCCCTATCGGTGTACGTCTGGAAGTTCGGCATCGTCATGCCGTGGAAGATCGACGAGTGACCCACCCGTGGTCATAGGCACGGCCTGACATGCGGTAATGTTGGCCGGGCTGAGGGCGATTAGCTCAGTGGGAGAGCGCTTCGTTCACACCGAAGAGGTCACTGGTTCGAACCCAGTATCGCCCACGAAGGCGATAGGCGACTCGTGTCCGCGGAAAGCGCGGACCGGGTCGCCTTCGTCGTTTCTGCTCGGCTTCGCCTCGCCGGGCGGGGGCTCCGCCACCCGCACCCCCGGGGCCCGGCGGGGTGGGGCCGCGGCGTGGGGTGGGGGTGCTCGGCTTCGCCGGAGCGGGGTGGGGCTGGCTCGGCTTCGCCGTCGCGGGGTGGCTCGGCTGCGTCGTAGCAGGGTGAGCCTGGTTTCGGCTGCGAGTGGCGGGGCGGCTCGGCTTCGCCATTGCCGGAGGGCTCGGCTTCGCCGTAGTGGGGTGGGCGTGGGCTCGGCTGTGAGGTGGCGGGGTGGCTCGGCTTCGCCGTAGCGGGGTGGGCTGGGCTTCGTGCGGGACTTGCGGGCCTTGAGGGGGGGCGTGCGGGGCAGGCTGGTGGGCATGGTTGGTTGGCATCACTATCGGTTTCGCAGCTCGTGGACGTTCGCCGCGCCGCCCGACGCGGTGTACGCGGTGCTGGAGCGGGCCGAGGAGTATCCGGCCTGGTGGCCGCAGGTTCGCGCGGCCGAGGCGGAGGGCGAGTTCAGTGGGTCGCTGCGGGTTCGTTCGTTCCTGCCGTACGACCTCCTCCTCGCCGCGCGGGCCACGCGGCGCGATCCCGTGGCCCGGGTGCTGGAGATCGCGATGACCGGGGACCTGGAGGGCTGGGCGCGGTGGACCGTGCGGGCCGGCGCGCGGGGGGAGGGGTGTCGGGCGCTCTTCGAGCAGGAGGTCGAGTTGTGCAAGCCCTTCCTGCGGCGCCTGGGGTTGCCGTGCCGGCCGTTCCTCGTGCTCAACCACGCGCTGATGATGCGCGGCGGCCAGCGCGGGCTGCGGGCCTTGCTGGGTGTCGGGCCCGGGTAGCGAACGCGGTTTGAACAACGGTCGCCGCGACCTGTATTGTTCAACTCGTTCGCGGGAAAGCCCCCAGGGATAACCGCCGAATAGCCGGGCGATTAGCTCAGTGGGAGAGCGCTTCGTTCACACCGAAGAGGTCACTGGTTCGAACCCAGTATCGCCCACCCGGAATCGACAAGGCGCCGTACTCCATGAGGAGTGCGGCGCTTTGCGTTGCCCCTCGCGCATTCCTCGATGGTGTAGCTGGATACACCCCGACATGGGGGAGTGCTCCATGGTGGGCCCCACCGCCGCCTCCCTACCGTGAACCGCGACAAAGCCGGTGGGACGGGCCGGGTGGCGGCGAGGAAGGTGGCGAAGATGAGCGGTGCGACCAAGGGCGTGCTGTGGCTGATGCTCGGGCTGTGCCTGGGGGCCAACGTGATTCTGACCGTGGTGCTCGACGGCGGCGGGACGGAGACCGTGTTGAGCGTGCTGACCGGCGTCTGCGCCCTCGCGGCCGGTGTGGGGCTGGCCGCCGCGCGTCGGGCCGAGCGCTGAGCCGCCCCCTCGCGCGTGCTGGCCGGCCGCGCCTCCTCGGGTGATCTCGGTGGTGTGGCGTCCAACCCGCCTCGCGCGTCGCGGAGTTGGGGGAGCGTGTGGCGCGAGGGGGTGGTGGGTCGGGGCGGGGAGAGGGGCGGTGCGCGGCGTGATCGTCCCGGGGGCGGGGCGCGGCCGAGGGGCGGGGGTGCGGCGAACCGTTTCGCGGGAGGGGTGCCCCGCTCGGTACGATTCGAGTCGCGCAGTGTTCGCTGTCGCGCGACCCATACGTCAGGAGAGACCGGTGTCAGACGTCCGTGTGATCATCCAACGCGATTCCGAGCGGGAAGAACGCGTGGTCACGACGGGCACGACGGCCGCCGCGCTCTTCGATGGCGAGCGCTCCGTGGTCGCCGCCCGGGTGGCCGGCGAGCTGAAGGACCTGGCGTACGAGGTGGCCGACGGCGATGCCGTCGAGCCCGTCGACATCACCTCCGAGGACGGCCTGAACATCCTGCGGCACTCCACCGCGCACGTGATGGCGCAGGCCGTGCAGGAGCTGTTCCCGGAGGCCAAGCTCGGCATCGGCCCGCCCATCCGGGACGGCTTCTACTACGACTTCGACGTCGAGACGCCCTTCCACCCCGACGACCTCAAGCGCATCGAGAAGAAGATGCAGGAGATCCAGAAGCGGGGGCAGCGGTTCTCGCGCCGGGCGGTCAGCGACGAGGCCGCGCGCGAGGAGCTGGCGGGCGAGCCGTACAAGCTGGAGCTGATCGGGCTCAAGGGTTCCGCGGCCGACGCCGCCGAGGGCGCGTCCGCCGAGGTCGGCGCCGGCGAGCTGACGATCTACGACAACCTCGACGCCAAGACCGGCGAGCTGTGCTGGAAGGACCTGTGCCGCGGCCCGCACCTGCCGTCGACGCGGGCCATCCCCGCCTTCAAGCTGATGCGCTCGGCCGCCGCGTACTGGCGGGGCAGCGAGAAGAACCCCCAGCTCCAGCGCATCTACGGCACCGCGTGGCCGACCAGGGACGAGCTCAAGGCGCACCTGGAGTTCCTCGCCGAGGCCGAGAAGCGCGACCACCGCAAGCTGGGTTCCGAACTGGACCTGTTCTCCATCCCCGAGGAGCTGGGCTCCGGCCTCGCGGTCTTCCACCCCAAGGGTGGCGTGGTGCGCAAGGTCATGGAGGACTACTCGCGCCGGCGGCACGAGGAGGCGGACTACGAGTTCGTCAACACCCCGCACATCTCGAAGGAGAAGCTCTTCGAGACCTCGGGGCACCTGCCGAACTACGCCGACGGCATGTTCCCGCCGCTGGAGTTCGACGGGCAGAACTACCGGCTCAAGGCCATGAACTGCCCCATGCACAACCTGATCTTCAAGGCCCGTGGCCGCTCCTACCGGGAGCTGCCGCTGCGCATGTTCGAGTTCGGCACGGTCTACCGGTACGAGAAGTCGGGCGTCGTGCACGGCCTCACCCGGGCCCGTGGCTTCACGCAGGACGACTCGCACATCTACTGCACCAAGGAGCAGATGCCGCAGGAGCTGGACGACCTGCTCACCTTCGTGCTGAACCTGCTGCGCGACTACGGCCTGAACGAGTTCGAGCTGGAGCTGTCCACCCGCGACCCCGAGTCCGACAAGTTCATCGGCGAGGACGCGGAGTGGGAGGAGGCCACCGAGGCGCTGCGGCTGGCGGCCGAGAAGCAGGGCCTGCCGCTGGTGCCCGACCCGGGCGGGGCGGCGTACTACGGGCCGAAGATCTCCGTGCAGGCCAAGGACGCCATCGGGCGCTCCTGGCAGATGAGCACCATCCAGGTGGACTTCCAGCAGCCCAAGCGGTTCAACCTGGAGTACACGGCCGCCGACGGCTCGCGGCAGCAGCCCGTCATGATCCACCGGGCGCTGTTCGGCTCCATCGAGCGGTTCTTCGCGGTGCTCCTCGAGCACTACGCGGGCGCCTTCCCGGCGTGGCTGGCCCCGGTGCAGGCGGTCGGCATCCCCATCGGCGACGGGCACGTGCCCTACCTGGCGGAGTTCGCGGCCGAGGCCAAGGCCAGGGGGCTGCGGATCGAGGTCGACTCCTCGTCGGACCGGATGCAGAAGAAGATCCGCAACGCGCAGAAGGCGAAGATCCCCTTCATGGTCATCGCGGGCGACGAGGACGTGGCCGCCGACGCGGTCAGCTTCCGCTACCGCGACGGCTCGCAGAAGAACGGCATCCCGCGGGCGGAGGCCATCGCGGAGATCGTGGACGCCGTGGAGCGCCGCGTCCAGGTGTGACCGACCGGGCCCCCGCCGTCCCGCCCCCCCGGGCGGGCGGCGGGGGCCCTGGCGTCGCCGCCGCTGGTCGGGCCGGCCGAGCGGGCGGCGGGGCCGCCCGGGGCGCCCCGCGCCACCGCCCCACCGGGGAATATGCTGGCGCGCATGACGAGTGAGCCGGAGCAGCAGATCGGAGTCGGCACCCAGGACGCCTTCCAGCGCCTGTGGACGCCGCATCGGATGGCGTACATCCAGGGCGAGAACAAGCCGACCGGTCCGGGCGCTGATGACGGCTGTCCGTTCTGCACGATCCCCGACAAGAGTGACGAGGACGGGTTGATCATCGCCCGGGGCCAGCACGTGTACGCGGTGCTCAACCTGTACCCGTACACCTCCGGGCACCTCATGTCGGTCCCGTTCCGGCACGTCGCCGACTACACGGAGCTGCGCGCCGACGAGACGGCCGAGCTCGCCGAGTTCACCAAGGCCGCCATGACCGCGCTGCGCACCGCCTCCGGCGCGCACGGCTTCAACATCGGCATGAACCAGGGCAGCGTCGCGGGGGCCGGCATCGCCGCGCACCTGCACCAGCACGTGGTGCCGCGCTGGGGCGGCGACACGAACTTCATGCCCATCGTGGCCACCACCCGCGTCCTGCCCCAACTGCTCGCCGACACCCGGCAGTTGCTTGCCGACGTCTGGCCGCTGTCCTGACCTGGCCGGGCCCGTCCCACGGCGCGGGCCGACGGCCCGCGCCCCCGTCCGCCCCGCCACCCGGTCCCCGGGCGGCAACGCACCTGCGGCCCGCTCCCGGATGACCGGGAGCGGGCCGCAGGTGCGCGTTCGCGTGGGCCGGGTGGGAGCCGGGCCGGGGGCCGTCAGGCGTCGTACAGGTCGGCCTTGCGGGGCGTCGCGTCCTGCACCGCGCCGCTGAGGGCGAGCGAGCGGTTGCCGAAGCGCTCGGTGTCCACGCCGTTGTCGCGCAGCACCCGCAGCGCCGCGTCGTGCACCACGCGCAGCACCGGGGTCGCGGCGCGCAGCGCGTCGTCCGCCATGAAGCGGTGCCGCCAGGGCTTGTCGGCCCAGGCGTGCCGCAGGCCGAAGGGCTCGGGCAGGGTGAGCTTGCCGCCGAGGTAGTCGAGGAGCGGCGGGTACCAGGTGAAGGGGGCCCGGGCCGCGAGCCGCACCACCTCGCTGGCCTCGACCAGCGGCTGCGGGATGCTCCGGGTCTCCCAGAACTTGATGGTCTTGTTGACCGTCTTGGTCTTCGGCGACGGCTTGGTCGTGAAGAGCGGGTGTACCGGGCCCAGGGCGTGCCCCGTCACCTCGATGCGCAGCGTCTTGTGCAGCACGGTCACGGTGATGAGCATGGTGATCACGAGCTGGCCGTCCCAGAGCACGAACTGCACGCCCAGGTAGTGCCGGTCGCCGCTGTCGAACTGCTGGTCGTTGCAGATGCGCTGCAACTCGACGCCCTTGACCTGGAAGCCCTCCTCCTCCGTGCTTCCGCTGCGGGCCACCGACTTGGCGCCCTCGCCGACGGCGGAGACCACCCAGTGCCGCACGGAGGGGGTGGGGAAGCCGCCGGTGTGCAGCGGGCCGCGCTCCAGCAGCTTGAGCTGGTCGTGGATGGCCTTTATGACGTCCCAGCTACGGAACGGGTTGATCTCCTTGTCCGCCTCGCTGGGCACCAGGTCCTCGGCGAGCTGCCAGGTGCCCCAGCGGGTGCCCATGCCCAGTATTCCCTTGGGCCCGGCGTAGAAGACGATGTTGCTGCGCTGCTCCGCGGTGAGCTTCTCCAGGTTCTTGCGCAACTGCTCGGCCGCCGTCTCGCCGGGGTTGCGGGGCACGGCCTCGGGCACCTTGGCGCCCAGGCCGCCGCCGGTCAGCAGCGCGGTCCAGCGATCCCGCAGGTCCTTGGCGGTGCGCTCGCTGATCTGCTTTGCGATGAACCAGCCCACCACCGGCGCGACGAGCATCACCCGGGCGTAGATCCACCAGAAGTTGTCCGTCGGCGCCTCGATCATCCCGTACACGACGAGCCCGACGGCGACCAGGGCCAGCAGGATGCCGAGGGCGCCGGCGCGCTTGTTCTTCGAGCCCGCCATCGTGCGCCGGATCTGGAACGCGGCGAGCCAGAGCAGCACGCCGGGCAGGAACAGCAGCCCGAAGACGACCATGACCACGGTCAGCCGCGCGTCCCGGGTCTTGCGGATGCGGTTGGCCGCCAGGCAGTGCTCGACCACGGTCTGTGGCTCTATGCCGAAGGACTGGATGATCTGGTTGCGGGCGCCGCCGAGCATGCGGACCTGGACGGCGCGCGAGAACGCCTCACCGAGGTTGGGTTCGAAGAGGGAGAACCGCGGCGGCTTGACCTCGGAGACCGTCCACTCGGAGTTGGCGTCGAGCAGCTTGCTGACCTCGCTGTCGCGGTAGGCGGCCGAGGCGAGCGCCTGTGTCGCGGCCGTCTGCCCGGCCGCCCCGGAGAGCGGCACCTGCGCCCCGGGACTGAAGTCGAATCCATCCGCCGTCACTACCGCCCCCAATGCCACAGACCTGCGTTGCCGCGGCTTGTTCCCGACTGGCGTTCTCGACACGTGTCCCGCGCCGCAGCGGCTCGCCGCTGAGCCGCCCTCCAGCGTATCCGCGGCGGGTACCGCCTGTCCTCACCGCCTCGAAAGCCGTCCGTGGCAGGGCCGTTGGGGGCGGCGGCGCGCGTACTATGCCTGGCTTTCCGCCGGTTCGCGCATGCGCTCGGCGAGCTGCGGGGGCATCGGCTCGTGGCGCACGTACGAGCGATCGAAGCGGCCCGTGCCGTGCGAGAGCGAGCGGAGGTCCACGGCGTAGCGGCTGATTTCCCACTCCGGCACCTCGGCCCGCACCAGCGTGAGCCCGGAGCCGGTCTGCTCGGTGCCCACCACCCGGCCCCGGCGCCCGGACAGATCGCTCATCACCGCCCCGACGTACTCGTCAGCGATGCTCACACGCAGCTCACACACCGGCTCCAACAGGTCGATGCGGCAGTCGGCCGCGGCCTCGCGCAGCGCGAGCGCGCCGGCGGTCTGGAACGCGGCGTCGGAGGAGTCCACCGAGTGCGCCTTCCCGTCCACCAGCGTGACGCGGACGTCCACCAGCGGGTAGCCGGCCGCGACGCCGCGCGCCGCCTGCGCGCGCACGCCCTTCTCCACGGAGGGCACGAACTGCCGTGGCACGGCCCCGCCGACGACCTTGTCCACGAACTCGATGCCCGAGCCGGCCGGCAGCGGCTCCACCTCGATCTCGCAGATGGCGTACTGGCCGTGGCCGCCGGACTGCTTGACGTGCCGGCCCCGGCCGCTGGCCGCGGCGCCGAACGTCTCGCGCAGCGACACCCTGTGCGGCACGGCGTCCACGCGCACCCCGTACCGGGCGCGCAGCCGCTCCAGCGCGACGTCCACGTGCGCCTCGCCCAGGCACCACAACACCACCTGGTGGGTGTCCGGGTTGTGTTCCAGGCGCATCGTCGGGTCCTCGGCGACCAGCCGGGCCAGGCCCTGCGAGAGCTTGTCCTCGTCGGCCTTGCTGTGTGCCTCGATGGCGATCGGCAGCAGCGGCTCCGGCATCACCCACGGCTCCATCAGGAGCGGGTCGTCCTTGGCGGAGAGGGTGTCGCCGGTCTCGGCCCGGCTCAGCTTGCCCACGCACGCCAGGTCGCCCGCGATCGCCTGCGGCACGGTGTGCTGCTGCTTGCCGAAGGGCGCGGAGAGGGCACCGACGCGCTCGTCCACGTCGTGGTCCTCGTGACCCCGGTCCTCAAGGCCGTGCCCGGAGACGTGCACCGTCTCGTCGGGGCGCAGCGTGCCGGAGAAGATCCGCACCAACGAGACGCGACCGACGTACGGGTCGGACGAGGTCTTCACGACCTCGGCGGCCAGCGGACCCGCGGGATCGCAGGTGAGGGCCGGTCGCGGCGCGCCCTGGGGCGTGGTCACGGGCGGGGCCGCGCGCTCCAGCGGCGTGGGGAAGCCGCCGGTGATCAGCTCCAGGAGTTCGGTGGTGCCGAGTCCCTGCCGGGAGCCGCCCGCGGCCGGGGCGGCGGCCAGCACCGGGTGGAAGGAGCCGCGCGCCACCGCCCGCTCCAGGTCCTCGACGAGCGTCTTGACGTCGATCTCCTCGCCGCCGAGGTAGCGGTCCATGAGGGTCTCGTCCTCGCTTTCGGCGATGATGCCCTCGATGAGCCGGTCGCGGGCCGTGGCCACCAGTGGGGCCTCTTCCGCGTCCGGCGGGCGCGGGGTGCGCTCGCCCGAGCCGTAGTCGTAGACCTGTTCCGAGAGCAGGCCGATCAGCCCGATGACCGGTCGGTGCCCGTCGGGGCCGGCGTCGCCGTGCAGCGGCAGGTACAGCGGCAGCACCGCGTCGGGGTCGTCGCCGCCGAAGGCGTCGCGGCAGGTCTCGGTCATCTCGGCGAAGTCGGCGCGCGCTGCCTCCAAATGGGTGATGACGATGGCCCGGGGCATGCCGACGGCGGCGCACTCCTCCCACACCATGCGCGTCGCACCGTCCACGCCGTCCGCGGCGGACACCACGAAAAGGGCCGCGTCCGCGGCTCGCAGACCGGCCCTCAGCTCCCCGACGAAGTCGGCGTAGCCTGGTGTGTCCAGGAGATTGATCTTGATTCCGCCCCATTCGACCGGGACCAGCGAGAGCTGTACGGACCGGTGCTGCCGGTGCTCGATCGCGTCGTAGTCGGACAGGCAGCCCCCGTCCTCGACCCGGCCGGCCCGGTTCACCGCTCCGGTGGCCAGCGCCAGCGCCTCCACCAGTGTCGTCTTGCCCGCCCCGCTGTGGCCGACCAGCACCACGTTCCGGATCGCGCTGGGATGGTCGGCCGTCGTCGCCCTGCCGGCGGCCCCTGGATGCGTGCTCGTCTTCTCGCCCATGTGTCTCGACCTCCCGGTTGACACCCGCGTCCTTCGAGCTTTCCACCGCGGTCATGGCGCGTCCATACGTCGCACATGGCCCCGTAACCCCGCACGCCGGGCCCGCCCCGCGCCCGCCACCACCACCTCCGCTGCCCGACCCGGACCGAGCGGCGGACCCGGCTGGCGAGGGCGGACGAAGGGCGGGGGAGGGCGGTTGGCCGCCGGCCACCGGTGCGGGTCGGCGCCCCGTCGCGGGGCCCGCCCGCCGCCCGCCGTGGCGCCCCAGGTCGCCGGGCGATGGCGCGCGTGCGCGGCGCGCCATGCCGCGTGGCTACGATGGGCCAGCCGGTGGCCTGCTGACCACGCGGCCCATTTCGACCCTTCGGGAAGGCCATGCTGAACAAGTACGCGCGTGCGTTCTTCACGCGTGTTCTCACGCCGTTCGCCGCCCTGCTCATCCGGCTCGGGGTCAGCCCCGACGCCGTGACCCTCATCGGAACCGGTGGGGTCATGGCCGGCGCGCTGGTCTTCTACCCCCAGGGCGAGTTCTTCTGGGGCACGGTGGTCATCACCCTGTTCGTCTTCTCCGACCTGGTCGACGGCAACATGGCGCGCCAGCTCGGCCGCTCAAGCCGCTGGGGCGCCTTCCTCGACTCGACGCTCGACCGGGTCGCCGACGGCGCGATCTTCGGCGGGCTCGCCCTCTGGTACGCCGGTGGCGGCGACAGCATCACGCTGTGCGCGGTGACCATCTTCTGCCTGGCCAGCGGCCAGGTCGTGTCGTACACCAAGGCCCGCGGCGAGTCCATCGGGCTGCCGGTGAACGTCAACGGCCTCGTCGAGCGTGCCGAGCGCCTGGTCGTCTCGCTGGTGGCGTGCGGCTTGTCGGGGCTGCACGCGTTCGGCGTCCCGCACATCGACATCCTGCTGCCCATCGCGCTGTGGGCGGTCGGTGTGGGCAGCCTGGTCACCCTGATCCAGCGCGTGATCACCGTGCGGCGCGAGGCGCTTGAGGCGGACGCCGAGGACGGCGACGACGCCTCGGCGACCACCACCGCGGCCGGCGCCTCGGCTCGCGGGGGGAGCGAGCGGGCGTGAGGGAACGCCTGACCGACGGGCTCTACGGGCTGGGCTGGAGCACCCTGAAGGCGCTGCCCGACCCGGTCGTCACTCGCCTCGGCCAGCACGCCGCCGACGCCGTGTGGCGCCGCCGCGGCGCCGGGGTGCGCCAGTTGGAGGCGAACCTGGCGCGGGTGGTGTCCGACCCGACCGCGCGCCGCCTGGCCGCGCTGTCCCGGCTCGGCATGCGCTCGTACACGCGCTACTGGCTGGAGTCCTTCCGGCTGCCGACCTGGGGCGAGGACCGTATCCGCGACAGCTTCGCGCCGGCCGGCGTGCACCACCTGGAGGAGGGCCTGGCCAGCGGGCGCGGGGTGGTCGTCGCCCTGCCGCACATGGCCAACTACGACCTGGCCGGGGCGTGGGTCGCCACCAGGCTCGGGGCGCCGTTCACCACCGTCATGGAGCGGCTCAAGCCCGAATCTCTCTACGACCGGTTCGTCGCCTACCGCGAGAGCCTGGGCATGGAGGTGCTGCCGCACACCGGCGGCAGCGCGTTCGGCGCGCTCGCGCGGCGGCTGCGCGCCGGCGGCCTGGTGTGCCTGGTCGCCGACCGCGACCTGTCGGCGTCCGGCGTCGAGGTGACGTTCTTCGGCGAGACCACGAAGATGCCCGGCGGACCCGCCTCGCTGGCCGTGCGCACCGGGGCGCTGCTGCTGCCGGTGACGCTGTGGTACGACCGGTCGCCGGTCATGCACGGCCGGTTGCACCCGGCCATCGAGGACCCGGGCACCGGCACCCGCGCCGAGCGGACCGCCGTGATGACCCAGCGCCTCGCCGACGTCTTCGCCGAGGGCATCGCGGACCACCCCTACGACTGGCACATGCTCCAACCGCTGTGGCTCAGCGATCTCGACCCCCGCCCGGACAACACCCGCGCGGACAACCCCGGCAGCCCCGGAACGGAGCCGAGTTGAGAATCGGGATCGTCTGCCCGTACTCGTGGGACGTCCCCGGCGGCGTGCAATTTCACATCCGTGACCTGGCGGAACACCTCATCCGCAGCGGGCACCAGGTGTCGGTGCTCGCCCCCGCCGACGAGGACACGCCCCTGCCGTCCTACGCCGTCTCCGCGGGCCGGGCCGTACCCGTTCCGTACAACGGCTCGGTCGCCCGGCTGAACTTCGGGTTCCTGTCCGCCGCCCGGGTGCGCCGCTGGCTGCACGAGGGCGACTTCGACGTGATCCACATCCACGAGCCCACCTCGCCCTCGCTCGGCCTGCTGGCGTGCTGGGCGGCGCAGGGCCCGATCGTGGCCACCTTCCACACCTCCAACCCGCGCTCGCGGGCGATGATCGCCGCGTACCCGATCCTGCAGGCCGCGCTGGAGAAGATCAGCGCGCGCATCGCGGTCAGCGAGTACGCCAGGCGCACCCTCGTCGAGCACCTGGGCGGCGACGCCGTGGTCATCCCCAACGGCGTGGACGTCGACTTCTTCGCGCGGGCCGAGCCCAAACGGGAGTGGTGCGGCGCGTCGAACGGCGGCGCCGAAGGGGAGACCATCGGGTTCATCGGCCGCATCGACGAGCCGCGCAAGGGGCTGCCGGTGCTGATGCGGGCGCTCCCCGAGATCCTCGCCGAGCGTCCGGGGACCCGCCTGCTGGTCGCCGGCCGCGGCGACGAGGAGGAGGCCGTCGCCGACCTGCCCGAGGCCATGCGGGACCGGGTGGAGTTCCTCGGCATGGTCAGTGACGAGGACAAGGCCCGGCTGCTGCGCAGCGTGGACCTGTACGTGGCGCCCAACACCGGCGGCGAGAGCTTCGGGATCATCCTGGTCGAGGCGATGTCGGCGGGCGCGCCGGTGCTGGCCAGCGACCTGGACGCGTTCGCCCAGGTGCTCGACCAGGGCGAGGCGGGCGAACTGTTCCGCAACGAGGACGCGAGCGCGCTGGCCGAGGCCGCGGTGCGGCTGCTGGCCGACCCGGCGCGGCGGGCCGCGCTGCGCGCCCGCGGCGCCCGGCACGTACGCCGCTTCGACTGGGTCACGGTCGGCGCGGACATCCTGGCCGTCTACGAGACGGTCACCGCGGGCGCGGCATCGGTGGCCACCGACGAGCGTTCGACGCCGCGCTTCCGGTTCGGGCTCAGCCGCGAGTAGCCGCGCGCCCGGCGGACGCGGGGCCGGGGCGGGCCGCGCGGGGGCTCGGACGGTGCTCGGAAGCCGGTACCGTGACCCCGCGTGACCACTTTGATCTGGATCGCGGTCGTTCTCCTCGCCATCGCCGGGTATCTGCTCTGGACCGCCGGCCGCCTGGACCGGCTGCACACCCGGCTGGACGCGACCCGCGCGGCGCTGGACGCGCAGTTGCTACGGCGCGCCTCGGTGGCCCAGGAGTTGGCCACCTCAAGCCTGCTCGACCCGGCCGCCTCGATCGTGCTCTACCAGGCGGCGCAGGCCGCGCGGCAGGCCGAGGAGGAGCACCGGGAGGTGGCCGAGAGCGAGCTGAGCCAGGCGCTGCGCGCGGTCTTCGCCGAGTCCGCCCAGGTGGAGGCGGTGCAACAGGCGCCGGGCGGCGACGCGGCGATGGGGGAGTTGGTGGAGGCGGTCCGCCGGGTGCCGATGGCCAGGCGGTTCCACAACGACGCGGTGCGCGCGGCGCGGGCCCTGCGCCGGCACCGCAAGGTGCGCTGGTTCCGGCTCGCGGGCCACGCGCCGTTCCCGCTGGCCTTCGAGATGGACGACGAACTCCCGGCCGCGCTGGCCGACCGGGTGGCCTGAGGCGCGCCGGCTAACCCCGGCCGCCCGGCGCCCGTCCGTCGACCGCCGCCGGACGTGGCTCGGCCCGGCTGCCGGCGGGAGCGCCGGCGCCCCTCGGGGCCGGGGCGAACGGGCAGGCGACGTCCGCCACCCGCTCGTCGGGGGACGAGGCCGTCGCCCAGTTCGGGTGGTACACCTCGCGCGAGGGGCCGCCGCGAGCGTGCCCCCGCGCGTGGAGCCAGGCGCCGACCGCGTCGTGGGCGGCGGCCATCGCCGCGTACCCGGTGTCCCGCCGGGCCAGGGCGGTGTACGCCTCGCGGTGGGCGGGCTCGACGCGCACCGCGATCCGCGGGCCCGGTTCGACCGGGCTCTGGGTCGGGACGCACACCTCGACCAGCCCGTCGGAGTCCTCGCCGACCAGGCCGTGGTACGCGGCGAACACCGGCCCCGACAGACAGGCGCCGGCCTGCCGGAGGTGGTCGAAGAGGACCTCGGTGGCCTCGGCGAGGAAGCCGGGCAACTCCACGGCGCCCACGTGCCGCCGGACGCAGACGACCTTCTGCTCGGGCACGTCGCGCCCGGCGATGGCGTACGGGGCCGGGCCGTCGCCGGTCAGCACGTGGCGCGCGTAGGCGACGGCCGCCCGGCGGGCGGCGTGCTCGGCCCGCCGCTCACGCCAGTAGGCGTCGAGCAGCCGCGTCGAGCGCGCGTCGTCGGCGTCCAGCACCTCGGCGACGCGGGCCAGCGGCATGCCCGCCGCGCGCAGCAGCGCGATGCGGCGGGCCCGCTCCACCTGGTCGGGCCCGTAGCGGCGGAACCCGGTGCGCGGGTCGACGTGCGCGGGTGAGAGCAACCCCCGGTCCCCGTACAGCCGCAGCGCCTTGGGGCTCAGCCGCGTGCGGCCCGCCAGCTCCCCGATGGTGATCAGTTCCCCGGTGGTCTGTTCCTCGTTCACTTCCTCGTTCACGCGGCCACTGTGCCCCCTGCCCCAGGGGCAGAGGCAACGCCCCAGGGTGGGGGGATTTCGGGCCGGGCCCGGGGCCGCCTCCGCCGGGCGGCTGGCCTCCGGTCGGCGCGGCCCGCCGGGCGTGTTCCGACCACTCAACGAGCCACCCACCCCGGATTGGCCCTTGCCGCCAGGGGCCACCAGCGGGTTTTGTCAGAGGTGTAGCACTATCGGCCCGAACCTGGACCGGAAGGCCATTCCGACCCTCGTTTCGAACGGGCCTACGATAGGACCATTCGCGCTATTCGTATCGAGTGAGGTCACACCGTGTCGAGCACGTCCCCCAGCACGCCTGAAACCGCTTCCCAGCACCCCGAGACCGGCACCGCCCGCGTCAAGCGCGGCATGGCCGAGCAGCTCAAGGGCGGCGTGATCATGGACGTCGTCACGCCGGAGGAGGCGAAGATCGCCGAGGACGCGGGCGCCGTCGCGGTGATGGCCCTGGAGCGCGTCCCGGCCGACATCCGCAAGGACGGCGGCGTGGCCCGGATGTCCGACCCGGACATGATCGACGGGATCATCAGCGCCGTCTCCATCCCCGTGATGGCCAAGTCCCGCATCGGCCACTTCGTCGAGGCCCAGGTGCTCCAGTCGCTCGGCGTGGACTACATCGACGAGTCCGAGGTCCTCACCCCCGCCGACGAGGTCAACCACAGCGACAAGTGGGCCTTCACCACCCCGTTCGTCTGCGGCGCCACCAACCTGGGCGAGGCCCTGCGCCGCATAGCCGAGGGCGCGGCCATGATCCGCTCCAAGGGCGAGGCCGGCACCGGCAACGTCGTCGAGGCCGTGCGCCACCTGCGCCAGATCAAGGGCGAGATCGGCCGACTGCGCTCGCTCGACCACAACGAGCTGTTCGCCGCCGCCAAGGAGCTGCGCGCCCCGTACGAGCTGGTCAAGGAGGTCGCTGAGCTGGGCAAGCTGCCGGTCGTGCTGTTCTCCGCCGGCGGCGTGGCCACCCCCGCCGACGCCGCGCTCATGCGCCAGCTCGGCGCCGAGGGCGTCTTCGTCGGCTCGGGCATCTTCAAGTCCGGCGACCCGGCCAAGCGCGCCGCCGCCATCGTGAAGGCCACCACCTTCTACGACGACCCCAAGGTCATCGCGGACGCCTCCCGCGACCTGGGCGAGGCCATGGTCGGCATCAACTGCGACACCCTCCCCGAGTCGGAGCGCTACGCCAACCGCGGTTGGTGAGCCGGCCCCGGCCGATGTGAGCGGCGGGTGGCCCCGCCCCAGCGCGGGGCCGCCCCCGGCGCCCCGCCAGCAGGCGGGCCGCCACCCCGCCGCCCCCGCCCACCGCGGTCCCGGCCCCGCGCCCCGACCGCTGTCCCACCCGCTTACTCCTGCGAGGTCCCACCCCGTGTCCCGCACCCCCACCGTCGGCGTCCTCGCCCTCCAGGGCGACGTCCGCGAACACCTCATCGCGCTGGCCGCGGCCGACGCCGTGGCCCGCCCCGTACGCCGCCCCGAAGAGCTCGACGAGGTGGACGCCCTGGTGATCCCCGGCGGCGAGTCCACCACGATGTCCAAGCTCGTCGGCGTCTTCGGCCTGCTGGAACCGCTGCGCGAGCGGGTACGGGCGGGGCTGCCGATGTACGGCACGTGCGCGGGCATGATCATGCTGGCCGACAAGGTCCTCGACGGCCGGGACGACCAGGAGACCCTCGGCGGCGTCGACATGACCGTGCGCCGCAACGCCTTCGGCCGGCAGAACGACTCCTTCGAGGCGGCCGTCGAGGTCAAGGGCGTCGAGGGCGGCCCCGTGGACGGCGTGTTCATCCGCGCGCCCTGGGTCGAGTCCGTCGGCGCCTCGGTCGACGTGCTGGCCGTGCACGACGGCCACACCGTCGCCGTCCGCCAGGGCAACGTGCTCGCCACGTCCTTCCACCCGGAGCTGACCGGCGACCACCGCATACACGCCCTGTTCGTGGACATGGTGCGCGAGCGCTGAGCCCCGCCACCCGGCCCGGCTCCGCGCGCCCCGCGCCGGAAGAGCGGCCCGAGCCCGCTCGAACCCCCGCGAAGACCCGCCCGGAGTCCGGGCACGGCCGGGCCCGGTGATCCCGGTAGGATCGCAGGCGTTGGTAAGGATTTTGGTTACGCGAAGGAGACAGGCGGATGTCCGGCCACTCTAAATGGGCTACGACGAAGCACAAGAAGGCCGTGATCGATGCCAAGCGCGGCAAGCTCTTCGCGAAGCTGATCAAGAACATCGAGGTCGCCGCGCGGACCGGCGGAGCCGACCCGGACGGCAACCCGACCCTCTTCGACGCCATCCAGAAGGCCAAGAAGAGCTCCGTGCCGAACAAGAACATCGACAGCGCGGTCAAGCGCGGTGCGGGTCTTGAGGCGGGCGGCGCCGACTACGAGACGATCATGTACGAGGGCTACGGCCCGAACGGCGTCGCGGTGCTCATCGAGTGCCTGACGGACAACCGCAACCGCGCGGCCTCGGACGTGCGCGTGGCCATGACCCGCAACGGTGGCTCGATGGCCGACCCGGGCTCGGTCTCGTACCTGTTCCACCGCAAGGGCGTAGTGATCGTCCCCAAGGGCGAGTTGGCCGAGGACGACGTGCTCGGCGCCGTGCTCGACGCGGGCGCCGAGGAGGTCAACGACCTCGGCGAGACGTTCGAGGTGATCAGCGAGGCCACCGACCTGGTAGCCGTGCGCACCGCGCTCCAGCAGGAGGGCATCGACTACGACTCGGCCGATGCCAACTTCGTGCCCACCATGCAGGTCCAGTTGGACGAGGAGGGCGCGCGCAAGATCTTCAAGCTCATCGACGCGCTGGAGGACAGCGACGACGTGCAGAACGTCTTCGCCAACTTCGACGTGTCGGACGAGGTCATGGAGAAGGTCGACGCCTAGCCTGCGCATCGGGCCGTACGGCTGAGCCAGCGCGGCCGAACCCGCGCCGCGGCCCAGCCGCACTGTCCGGGGCGCGAGGCGCAGCCGCCACCGGGCCGACGGGACGCCCCCGTCGGCCCGTCGCGTTGTCACAGCCAGCGGCTACTGTGCCTGTTCGGGGGGACACCCCCACAGATGTGCGACGCATACGTCAGTGAGGGGGAGGGCGCGCGATGCGGGTGCTCGGCGTGGACCCAGGGCTGACCCGGTGCGGCATCGGCGTCGTCGACGGCGTCGCGGGCCGCCCGCTGCGGATGGTGGACGTCGGCGTCATCCGCACCGCGGCCGACGCCGACATCGGGGAGCGACTGGTGCTCATCGAGCGTGGCATCGAGCAGTGGTTGGAGACGCACCGGCCGGAACTGGTCGCGGTGGAGCGGGTGTTCAGCCAGCACAACGTGCAGACCGTGATGGGCACGGCCCAGGCGAGCGCCGTGGCCATGCTGTGCGCCGCCCGCCGCGGACTGCCGGTCGCGCTGCACACCCCCAGCGAGGTCAAGGCCGCCGTGACCGGCTCGGGCCGCGCCGACAAGGCGCAGGTCGGCGCCATGGTCACCCGCCTGCTGCGGCTGGACGCGCCCCCGAAGCCGGCCGACGCGGCCGACGCCCTCGCGCTGGCCATCTGCCACATCTGGCGGGCCCCCGCGACCAACCGCCTCCAGCAGGCCGTGGCCGCGCACCGACAGGCCCAGGCGCCGGCCGAGCGGCCGGCCACGCCCCCGCAGTCCGGCCCGCCGGCCGCCCGCCGCGCCGCCGCCCGCCGCGCGGCCCCCGCTCCCGCCTCCGCTCGCACCCGGAAGGGCCCCGCATGATCGCGTTCGTCCAAGGACAGGTGGCCGCCCTCGCCCCCGACCTCGCCGTCATCGAGGTCGGCGGCGTCGGCATGGCCGTGCAGTGCACCCCGGCCACGCTGGCCGCGCTGCGCGTGGGCAAGCCCGCCCGGCTGGCCACCTCGCTCGTGGTCCGCGAGGACTCGCTGACCCTCTACGGCTTCGCCGACGACGACGAGCGCCAGGTCTTCGAACTCCTCCAGACCGCCAGCGGAGTTGGGCCGCGGCTCGCGCAGGCCATGCTGGCCGTGCACGCCCCCGACGCGTTGCGCCGGGCGGTCGCCGGCGGCGACGAGAAGGCGCTGACCGCCGTCCCGGGCATCGGCAAGAAGGGCGCCCAACGGCTGCTGCTCGAACTCAAGGACCGACTCGGCGACCCCACCGGCGGCGCCGGCGGCGTGGGCGTGGGCAGCGCGGTCACCGCCAGTTGGCGCGACCAGTTGCACGGCGCGCTGATCGGCCTCGGCTACGCCACCCGCGAGGCCGACGAGGCCGTGGCCGCCGTCGCGCCGCAGGCCGAGCAGGCCGTGGCCAGCGGCGCCGAGCCCCAGGTGGCCACGTTGTTGCGGGCCGCCCTGCAGACCCTGGGCCGAGGTCGCTGAGGGCCACCGGCCCGGCACCGCGCGCACACCGAGAAAGGACGTCATGAACGGGGACGACACCCACGGCGAGCATGCGACGGAGCTGACCGGGCCGACCGGCCCCGTCGGCCCGGGCGCCGATCGACTGTTGGGCGCCGAGGCGGACGGCGAGGAGCAGGCCATCGAGGCCGCGCTGCGACCGAAGGACCTGGGCGAGTTCGTCGGCCAGGAGCGCGTCCGCGAACAGCTCGACCTGGTGCTGCGCGCCGCCCGCCAGCGCGGCGCCACGGCCGACCACGTCCTGCTCTCCGGCGCGCCCGGCCTGGGCAAGACCACTCTTTCGATGATCATCGCGGCCGAGATGGGCGCCCCCATCCGGATCACCTCGGGCCCCGCCATCCAGCACGCCGGAGACCTCGCCGCGATCCTCTCCTCCCTCACCGAGGGCGAGGTGCTCTTCCTCGACGAGATCCACCGCATGTCGCGCCCCGCGGAGGAGATGCTCTACATGGCGATGGAGGACTTCCGCGTCGACGTGATCGTCGGCAAGGGTCCTGGCGCCACCGCCATCCCGCTGGAACTCCCGCCGTTCACCCTGGTCGGGGCCACCACCAGGGCCGGTCTGCTGCCGCCGCCGCTGCGCGACCGCTTCGGCTTCACCGGGCACATGGAGTTCTACGGCGCCCCCGAGCTGGAGCGCGTCATCCACCGCTCCGCGCGGCTGCTCGACGTCGAGATCGACGCCGAGGGCGCCATCGAGATCGCCGGCCGGTCCCGGGGCACGCCGCGCATCGCCAACCGCCTGCTGCGCCGGGTGCGCGACTACGCGCAGGTCAAGGCCGACGGCGTGATCACCCAGGAGATCGCGTCCCGGGCCCTCGCGGTCTACGACGTGGACGGGCGCGGCCTGGACCGGCTCGACCGCGCCGTACTGACGGCACTGCTCAAGCTCTTCGGCGGCGGCCCGGTGGGCCTGTCCACCCTGGCGGTCGCGGTGGGGGAGGAGCGCGAGACGGTCGAGGAGGTGGCCGAGCCCTTCCTCGTCCGGGAGGGACTGCTCGCCCGCACGCCGCGCGGCCGGGTCGGCACCCCGGCGGCCTGGGCCCACCTGGGCCTCACCCCGCCGCAGGGGACGGGGAGCGGCGGCGTGCAGTCGGGACTGTTCGACGGGTGACGGCGCGGACAGTGGTCCGGTCAGGAACCCCGGTGCCATGCTGGGCGTTGTTCCTTAGGCGCGGGCTCGCTTAGACTCCGCCGATGCCGTCCGTTCAGTGCGGCGCACCCACCCCCGTATACCAGGCCGTGCATTCGCGGTCGTGCGAAGGAAATTCCGTCCCGTGAATATCGTGACTCTCCTGCCGTTCATCGTGCTCATCGGGGCCATGTTCCTGATGACCCGATCGGCCAAGAACAAGCAGCGCCAGGCGGCGCAGATGCGTGACCAGCTCCAGCCGGGCACCGGCATCCGGACCATCGGCGGCATGTACGCCACGGTCAAGGAGGTTCACGACGACACGCTCCTGCTTGAGGTCGCGCCGGGCGTGCACGCCATTTACGCGAAGAACTCGGTGGGTGCCGTTCTCGACGACGCCGAGTACAAC
This sequence comes from Streptomyces sp. MGP-BFMKR1, assembly GCF_057766585.1. Lineage (NCBI taxonomy): Bacteria > Bacillati > Actinomycetota > Actinomycetes > Kitasatosporales > Streptomycetaceae > Streptomyces > Streptomyces sp. MGP-BFMKR1. The sequence continues at coordinate 1,144,653 of NZ_CM173408.1, read as the reverse complement.
CGCATCGTGCACGGCATCGAGTCCGAGCACGACGACGCCCCCGTGGTTCCCGACGACGCTTCCTCCCTGACCGAGGCCGAGGGCGACGACGACCGGCGAGTTGACATGACCAAGGGTGACGCCGCGGACGAGACCGGTGCCGCGGGTGCCGCCGACGCCGACGCGTCCCGACCCGAGGACGCTGACGCCAAGCCGGAGGACCGCAAGGGGTCCGGCAACGACGACGCGAAGTAGTCGCGCTTCGGACGCCGCGTGACACCACCGCTCGGTGCGCAGCGGCTACGAGACGGTCTAGGCTCCGGCGGGGGCACGTCCCCACATCACTTCGTGGCCGCCCGGCGCACACCCGTAGCCGGGCGGTTGGACAGGGAGAAACGAAAAGGTGGCAGCACCGAAGAAGGGCCGTAGGTCCCCCGGGGCCCAAGGCAGGCCCGGTCGTGCCCTCGTCGGGATCTTGGTCGCCATGGTGGCGCTGGTCGGAGGGATGTTCCTCTCCGGCAACACCACCCCGCGGCTGGGCATCGACCTCGCGGGCGGCACCAGCTTCACGCTGGAGGCCAAGAACGAGCCCGGCAAGCCCAACGCGATCACCAGCGCCAACATGGACACCGCCGTGAACATCATGGAGCGGCGCGTCAACGGGCTTGGTGTGTCCGAGGCCGAGGTCCAGACCCAGGGCAGTAAGCACATCATCGTCAACATCCCCAAGGGCACGGACGCCGACCAGGCCCGGGAGCAGGTCGGCACCACGGCCAAGCTCGGCTTCCGCCCGGTGCTGTCCATCGGTGACCCCAAGCCCACCAAGGACCCAGGCGGCGTCCCCAAGCCGAACGAGACCCCGGACAAGGGCGACGACGGCAAGAAGCCACCGCAGGGGGACAAGGGCGACAAGGACGGCGACAAGGGCGACGGGGACTCCGACAAGAGCGACGCCACGAAGCCGACCTCCACCCCCACCACCCAGGGCCGGGCCGTCCCCAGCGCGCTGCGCAAGGCGCCCACCCCCACGCCGACGCCCACCGGCGACGCCCCGCAGAAGCCGACGAAGGAACAGGCCGACCAGGCCAAGCAGGCCGAGGAGCTGCAGAAGCAGTTCGCGGCGCTGGACTGCACCAACCCCAAGGCCCGCTCCGCCGCCAGCTCGAAGGCCGCGAGCCGGCCGACGGACCAGCCGATCGTCGCGTGTGACCGCAAGGGCCAGGCCAAGTTCATCCTGGGCCCCGTCGAGCTCGAGGGCGACCGCGTCGAGGACGCCTCCGCGGTCTTCAGCGCCCAGGGCGGCTCCGGCTGGATCGTCCAGCTCGACTTCGACGGCAAGGGCGGCAAGCAGTTCGGCCAGATCACCGGCGAGCTGGCCAAGCAGCAGTCCCCGCAGAACCAGTTCGGCATCGTCCTGGACGGCGAGGTCGCCTCGAACGCCGAGGTCACCTTCGCGATCAAGGGCGGCAAGGCGGAGATCTCCGGTGGCTTCAAGCAGGGTGAGGCCGAGGACCTGGCCAACATCCTGTCCTACGGTTCGCTGCCGCTGACCTTCGACATCGTCGACGAGACCACCGTCTCCTCCGCCCTCGGCGAGGAGCAGTTGCGGGCCGGCCTGATCGCGGGCGCCATCGGCCTCGCGCTGGTCATCCTGTACATGGTCATCTACTACCGGGGTCTGGCCCTGGTGGCCATCGCCAGCCTCGCGGTCTCCGCCACGCTCACCTACTCGCTCATGGTGTTGCTCGGCGAGGCGATCCAGTTCGCCCTGAACCTCCCGGCCGTCTGTGGCGCGATCGTGGCCATCGGTATCACCGCGGACTCGTTCATCGTGTACTTCGAGCGCGTACGGGACGAGATCCGCGAGGGCCGTACGCTGCGGCCCGCCGTGCAGCGCGGCTGGCCCCGCGCCCGGCGCACCATCCTCGTCTCCGACTTCGTGTCGTTCCTGGCCGCCGCGGTGCTCTTCATCGTCACGGTGGGCAAGGTGCAGGGCTTCGCGTTCACGCTGGGCCTGACGACGCTGCTGGACGTCGTGGTGGTCTTCTTCTTCACCAAGCCGCTGATGACGATCCTCGCCACCCGCAAGTTCTTCGCGACCGGGCACCCCTGGTCGGGCCTCGACCCGAAGCGGCTCGGCGCCAAACCGCCGCTGCGCTCCCGCCGCCGCCCCGCCGCCCCCGCCGACACGAAGGAGGCGTGAGATGTCTCGACTCGGCAGTCTCGGCGCCAGGCTCTACCGCGGTGAGGTCGGCTACGACTTCGTCGCCAAGCGGATGATCTGGTACGGCCTCTCCATCCTGATCACCATCACGGCCATCGTGGGCCTGTCGGTGCGCGGCCTGCACATGGGCATCGAGTTCTCCGGCGGCGCGGTCTTCACCACGCCCAAGACCAGCATCTCGGCCGACGAGGCCCGGGACAAGGCGGAGGAGTCCGCCGAGGGCCACACGGCCATCGCCCAGAAGCTCGGCAACGGCGGCCTGCGCATCCAGATCAGCGATCTGGACACCGAGGCCGCGCAGCCGGTCCAGAAGGCGCTCGCCAAGGAACTCGGCGTCGAGAGCTCGAAGATCAACACCCAGCTCGTGGGACCCAGTTGGGGTGAGGAGATCGCCAAGAAAGCCTGGCAGGGCCTGGCGATCTTCATGCTCCTGGTGGTGATCTACCTCGCCATCGCCTTCGAGTGGCGGATGGCGTTGGCCGCCCTCATCGCGCTGGTGCACGACCTCACGATCACGGTCGGCGTGTACGCGCTGGTCGGCTTCGAGGTCACCCCGGGTACGGTGATCGGTCTGTTGACCATTCTCGGTTACTCGCTGTACGACACCGTCGTCGTCTTCGACGGTCTACGCGAGGGCGCGAAGGGCCTCACCAAGCAGACCCGCTACACCTACAGCGAGATCGCCAACCGCAGCCTCAACGGCACCCTGGTGCGTTCCATCAACACCACCGTGGTGGCGCTGCTGCCGGTCGCGGCGCTGCTGTTCATCGGCGGCGGCTTCCTGGGCGCCGGCATGCTCAACGACATCTCGCTGGCGCTCTTCGTCGGCCTCGCGGCCGGCGCGTACTCCTCGATCTTCATCGCCACTCCGCTGGTCGCCGACCTGAAGGAGCGGGACCCGCAGATGAAGGCCCTGGCCACCCGGGTGCGCGCCAAGCGCGCCGCGGCGGCTGCCAGGGCCGAGTCGTCCGGCAAGGCCGCGCCGGCCGACGACGCGGACGACGAGGACCCCGAGGACCCCGAGGACGTGGACCCGCAGGACGCGGCGGACGAGGAGGCCGAGCGCGAGGAGGCCGCCGCTGCCGGGGTGGTGGGCCAGCGCGGCACCCAGCCCGCCCGCCCGCAGTCGTCCACCCGTAACCAGCCGGGCCGCAACCGCGGGCGGGGCCGTCCGTCGGGCAAGCGCCGATGAGCGGGGCCGAGGTCACCGACCTGAGCGCCGGCGGGCCGCGACCGGCGGCCGTCGGGCTCGACCCCGACGAGCTGCGGACGCTGCTGCTCAGCCGCATCCACGACGTCCCGGACTACCCGCGGCCCGGGGTGGTGTTCAAGGACATCACCCCGCTGCTGGCCGACCCGGCCGCCTTCGGCGCGCTGACCGACGCCCTCGCGGCCCTGTGCCGCACCTACCGGGCGGACAAGGTCGTCGGCCTGGAGGCCCGTGGCTTCATCCTGGCCGCGCCGGTCGCGGTCCACGCCGGCGTGGGCTTCGTGCCGGTGCGCAAGGCGGGCAAGCTGCCGGGGGCGACCCTGCGGCAGGCGTACGACCTGGAGTACGGGACGGCCGAGATCGAGCTGCACGCCGACGCCCTGCGCCCCGGTGATCGAGTTCTAATCATCGACGACGTTCTGGCCACCGGCGGCACCGCCGAGGCGTCCCTGCACCTCATCCGGCGGGCCGGGGCCGAGGTCGCGGGTGTCGCGGTCCTGCTGGAACTCGGATTCCTCGGCGGCAGGCAGCGGCTTCAGGCCAGCCTGGACGGTGCCCCGCTGGAGGCGCTGACCACCGTCTGACCTGCGTGAACCGCCACGAGGCGGGTACCTGGCAAGCCCCGGGTACCCGCCTTCGGCATGCCGGAGTGGGCGCCGTGGCGGGACAATGGGTGTGGCGGGATCGATACCATGGCCGTCCGACTCCCGTTTCGGACCGGTCCCGCTTGAGGAGTGCTCTTGCCAGACGAGGCCAAGCCGCTGACCGCCGCACACCCCGCCGAGCCGAACGCCGCGGGTGGCGGGGCGGCTGAAAACGCGCCCAAGAAGGGCGGCGGCGCGTCCAGCCCCGGGCCGAAGCCGGGGCCCAAGCCTCCGGCGGCGCTGCCCACCGGGGGGCCCAACACGAACGTGCCGGCCCGCCCCCAGCCGCCCGGGCCCACGCCCCGGCAGGGCTCGTCGAACCGGGTGCGCGCCCGCCTGGCCCGGCTCGGCGTGCAGCGCTCCAGCCCGTACAACCCGGTCCTCGAGCCCCTGCTGCGGATCGTGCGGAGCAACGATCCCAAGGCCGACACCTCCACGCTGCGCCAGATCGAGCGCGCGTACCAGGTCGCCGAGCGGTGGCACCGGGGGCAGAAGCGCAAGAGCGGCGACCCGTACATCACGCATCCGCTGGCCGTCACCACCATCCTCGCCGAGCTGGGCATGGACCCGGCGACGCTGATGGCCGGCCTGCTGCACGACACGGTCGAGGACACCGAGTACGGCCTGGACACCCTGCGCCGCGACTTCGGTGACCAGGTCGCGCTCCTGGTGGACGGCGTCACCAAGCTCGACAAGGTCAAGTTCGGCGAGGCGGCGCAGGCCGAGACCGTGCGCAAGATGGTCGTGGCCATGGCCAAGGACCCGCGGGTGCTGGTCATCAAGCTGGCCGACCGTCTGCACAACATGCGCACCATGCGCTACCTCAAGCGGGAGAAGCAGGAGAAGAAGGCCCGCGAGACGCTGGAGATCTACGCCCCGCTGGCGCACCGGCTGGGCATGAACACCATCAAGTGGGAGCTGGAGGACCTCGCCTTCGCGATCCTCTACCCCAAGATGTACGACGAGATCGTGCGCCTGGTGGCCGAGCGCGCCCCCAAGCGGGACGAGTACCTGGCCGTCGTCACCGACCAGGTCCAGGGTGACCTGCGGGCGGCCCGGATCAAGGCGACCGTCACCGGGCGGCCCAAGCACTACTACTCGGTGTACCAGAAGATGATCGTCCGCGGCCGGGACTTCGCGGAGATCTACGACCTGGTGGGCATCCGGGTCCTGGTGGACACCGTCCGCGACTGCTACGCGGCGCTCGGCACCATCCACGCGCGGTGGAACCCGGTGCCCGGGCGGTTCAAGGACTACATCGCGATGCCCAAGTTCAACATGTACCAGTCGCTGCACACGACGGTCATCGGGCCCAGCGGCAAGCCGGTCGAGCTGCAGATCCGCACGTTCGACATGCACCGCCGCGCCGAGTACGGCATCGCCGCGCACTGGAAGTACAAGCAGGAGGCCGTCGCCGGCGCCTCGAAGGTGCGCACCGACGTGCCCAGGAGCAAGGGCGACCGGCAGGACACCGTCAACGACATGGCGTGGCTGCGGCAACTCCTGGACTGGCAGAAGGAGACCGAGGACCCGGGCGAGTTCCTGGAGTCGCTGCGCTTCGACCTCTCCCGCAACGAGGTCTTCGTCTTCACGCCGAAGGGCGACGTCATAGCGCTGCCGGCGGGCGCGACGCCGGTGGACTTCGCGTACGCCGTGCACACCGAGGTCGGCCACCGCACCATAGGCGCCCGCGTCAACGGCCGCCTGGTGCCCCTTGAGTCGACGCTGGACAACGGTGACCTGGTGGAGGTCTTCACCTCCAAGGCCCCGGGCGCCGGCCCCTCGCGCGACTGGCTGGGCTTCGTCAAGTCGCCCCGGGCCCGTAACAAGATCCGTGGCTGGTTCTCCAAGGAGCGCCGGGACGAGGCCATCGAGCAGGGCAAGGACGCCATCGCCCGCGCGATGCGCAAGCAGAACCTGCCGATCCAGCGCATCCTGACCGGCGACTCGCTGGTCACCCTCGCGCACGAGATGCGCTACTCGGACATCTCCTCGCTGTACGCCGCCATCGGCGAGGGCCACGTCACCGCGCAGAACATCGTGCAGAAGCTGGTGCAGGCGCTCGGCGGCGAGGACGCGGCGTCCGAGGACATAGCGGAGTCCACGCCGCTGCGCTCCCGCACCAAGCGCCGCTCCAGTGCCGACCCGGGCGTGGTCGTCAAGGGCGTCGAGGACGTGTGGGTCAAGCTCGCCCGCTGCTGTACGCCGGTGCCGGGCGACCCCATCATCGGCTTCGTGACCCGCGGCAGTGGCGTGTCCGTGCACCGGGCCGACTGCGTCAACGTGGACTCGCTGTCCCAGCAGCCGGAGCGCATGCTCGACGTGGAGTGGGCGCCCACCCAGTCGTCGGTCTTCCTGGTGGCCATCCAGGTCGAGGCGCTCGACCGGTCGCGGCTGTTGTCGGACGTGACCCGGGTCCTGTCCGACCAGCACGTCAACATCCTCTCCGCCGCCGTGCAGACCTCCCGCGACCGGGTGGCCACCTCGCGCTTCACCTTCGAGATGGGTGACCCCAAGCACCTGGGCCACGTGCTCAAGGCCGTCCGGGGCGTCGAGGGCGTCTACGACGTCTACCGGGTGACGTCGGCCCGCAGGCCCTGACCTCCCGTACGACCGGCACGCCGTGTGCCGCGAGCGCGAGGAGCGCGAGGGCGGGTCTCCCGCATGGGTCAGGGGCGGGCCGGGCCGTTCGGGCCGGAGACGGCGCCGAGCTGGGTCAGGCCGTCCAGGATGTCGGTGCAGGTCCAGTACTCGCACAGCCTGCCGTCGGCCGCGCGGAGCAGGTCGTGGCCGCTGAAGGCGATCTTCGTGCCGACGGGGGCGGTGGCGTGCGGGATGCCGCCGGTGTACGTGGCGCGCAGCGTCCAGCGGGCGGCGATCAGGTCGCCCTCGACGATCGGTCCGAGGTCGACGCTGAGGTCCACGTCGCCGAAGGCGGCCATGGTCTGCTCGATCTCGGGCAGCAGCCGCTCCGGCCCGGTGGTCGCCTCGGAGTCGCTGCCGTCGGGTCGTGCCTGGTGGACGACGAAGCCGGAGTCGAGGATGTCGGCGGCGTGGCTGAAGTCGCCGCGCCACAACTGGCTCCAGCGGTCGTAGAGGGCGCGGAGTTGCTCGGGGGAGTGCGTGGACACGGGTTCTCCTGGGAGGCGTGGTAGAAAGTTCTGCATCACACATCATCTGCGTGACGCAGATATAAGCCCCACGGAGGTCTGTGTGTCAACCGGAACCCGCGCGGAGGCGCTCGCGGCGGTCACCGCCGCCGCCCGGCGGCACCACGCCGCCTACACCCTGTTCAACCAGGCCATGGCCGAGCGGCTCGGCCTACACCCCACGGATCTGCAGTGCGTGAGCCTGCTCGGCCTGGAGCCCCGGCCGCGCACCATCGGCGAGATCGCGAAGCTGACCGGGCTGACCTCCGGCTCGGCCACCCGCCTGGTGGACCGGCTGGAGCGGGCCGGCCTCGTCGCGCGCCAACCCGACCCGGACGACCGGCGCAAGATGCTGGTCACGCTCACCGCCCACCGCGCCCCGGAGGTCGAGGCCGCCTGGGCGGAGCCCGGCAGGGCCTTCGACCGGGCCCTGGACGACTTCACCGACCCGGAACTCGCGGTGGTCGAGCGGTACCTGCGTCGTATCACCGAGGTCGGTAGCGAACAGACCGAACGCATCCAACGAGGCTGATCCCGGGGCCTGTTGGGAACCTCGGGCGAGCGCGGCGCCGCCCACCGGCGCGATGCGCCACGCGCGCGGGCGTACGCGTGGCGCGACGCCGGCGGCGTGCGGCCCGGCGCTGGCCCATCGCCGTGACCGCCGTGCCCGTAGGGCCGCGTCAGCGCGTGGCAGCGGGCGCGTCAGGGCCGTGACAGGGGGGTGTCAGGCCCGGTGGCGAGCACATCGGCTACCCGACGACGGGCCCTGCGGACCCGGGGCGCCCGCCGGCCCACCGCACGCCGAGCCGTCCGCGCGGACGCGCGTGCTCGGGTACGGGCCCAACCCCGCCGGCCCGCCCGGGCCGTGGCCCGCGCGACGTCGGCGCGCTACCAGCGCCCGCACGCAACGAGGGTCCCGGCACGCCATCGCGTACCGGGACCCTCGTCGTGCCCGCCCTCTGGTGCCCGCGGGGGCGGGCGGCAGCGTCAGCCGCCGAACTCCTGGAGACCCTTCAGGGCCTGCTCAAGGAGTGCCTGGCGACCGTCAAGCTCCTTGGCGAGCTTGTCCGCCTTGGCGTTGTTGCCCGCCGCCCTGGCCTTGTCCACCTGGTCCTGGAGCTTGTCCACGGCCGCCTGGAGCTGGCCGGTCAGTCCAGCGGCGCGGGCCCGGGCCTCCGGGTTGGTGCGCCGCCACTCCGACTCCTCGCTCTCCTGGATGGCCCGCTCGACGGCGTGCATCCGGCCCTCGATCTTCGGCCGGGCGTCGCGCGGCACGTGGCCGATGGCCTCCCAGCGCTCGTTGATCGACCGGAACGCGGCCCGCGCCGCCTTCAGGTCCGTGACCGGCAGCAGCTTCTCCGCCTCGATGACGAGCTCTTCCTTGCGCGTCAGGTTCTCCCGCTGCTCGGCGTCGCGCTCCGCGAACACCTCGCCACGGGCCTGGAAGAAGACGTCCTGCGCGCCCCGGAAACGGTTCCACAGGTCGTCCTCGGCCTCGCGCTGCGCGCGCCCGGCGGCCTTCCAGTCCGTCATCAGCTCGCGGTACCGGGCCGCGGTGGGGCCCCAGTCCGTGGACTTCGACAGCGCCTCCGCCTCCGCGACCAGCTTCTCCTTGGCCTTGCGGGCCTCCTCGCGCTGGGCGTCCAGCGAGGCGAAGTGGGCCTTGCGGCGCTTGGAGAACGCCGAGCGGGCGTGCGAGAAGCGGTGCCACAACTCGTCGTCCGTCTTACGGTCCAGACGCGGCAGCCCCTTCCAGGTGTCCACCAGGGCCCGCAACCGCTCGCCCGCCGCCCGCCACTGCTCGCTGGCGGCCAACTCCTCGGCCTCGGTGACCAGCGCCTCCTTGGCCTTACGCGCCTCGTCGGACTGCTTGGCCTTGGCGGCCTTGCGCTCCTCGCGGCGCGCCTCGACCGTCTGCACCAGCTTGTCGAGCCGCTGCCGCAACGCGTCCAGGTCGCCGACGGCGTGGTGCTCGTCCACCTGCTGGCGCAGGTGCTCGATGGCGGCGGTCGCGTCCTTCGCCGATAGGTCGGTGGTCTTCACCCGACGTTCGAGGAGGCCGATTTCGACAACCAGGCCCTCGTACTTGCGCTCGAAGTAGGACAGGGCTTCCTCGGGGGAGCCCGCCTGCCAGGAACCGACGACCCGCTCGCCATCGGCCGTACGCACGTACACGGTCCCCGTCTCGTCGACGCGGCCCCATGGGTCGCTGCTCACAGCGCCTCCTCCACATGATGCCGGCGCGGGCGCGCGGCCCGCGGGCATCGTCCACGGTTTACTCCCGGCCTGGCAGCGCCGGGCCGGTCCGACGAGCTGCTGGGGTACCGATTCGGCAGGGCGGCAGCCGTCGGAGCAGGCACCCTACACAACGCAAACATAGGCGACCGGTGGCCCGGCTGTCCGTATCCAGCGCGACCGAAATTTCGCAGTACGCGCGTCAGTGCGCTCCCGCGCGGGAGCGCGCGGGCATGCGGACGGAGCGCCGCGCGGGCGGCGCCGGCGCCCGGCACCGACGTCAAGAACGCTTGACGGTCGCCTTGTTGATCACCACGGTGGCGATCGGCGCGGTGTTCCCCGTCTGTGGGTCGGGGGCCGTCGCGCCGGCCTTGGTGATCTTCTTCAGCACGTCCTGGCCGCCCTTGAGCGTGCCGAACGGCGTGTAGTACGGAGGCAGCTCGCTGTCCTGGTACACGATGAAGAACTGGCTGCCGCCGCTGTCCTCGTTCTTGCTCTCACCCTTGGGCGGCTGCGGGTTGTAGCGGTTGGCCATGGCGATCGTGCCCGCCGGGTAGACGTTCCCCTTGAGCTTCGGGTCCTTCAGGTTCTCGTCCGGGATCGTGTAGCCGGGCGTGCCGGTGCCGTCGCCCTTGGGGTCGCCGCACTGCAACACGTAGATGCCCTGGTCGGTCAGGCGGTGGCACCTGGTGTGGTCGAAGTACCCCTTGCCGGCCAGGAAGTTGAAGGAGTTCACCGTGTGCGGGGCGTTCTTCGCGTCCAGCCCGATGGTGATGTCGCCGCAGGTGGTCGCCAGCTCCATCGTGTAGTCGGCCGACTTGTCGATGGTGAGCTTGGGCTCCTTCTTCCAGGTCTGCCCCGACGGGGTGCCCGGGGCCGGCTTGGCGCACGGGTCGGCGACGGTGTCCTTCTTGTCCTTGCCGTTGTCGTCCGAGTCGAAGAGGCCCACCGCCGCCACCACGAGCCCGGCGACCAGCGCCAGGACGATGCCGCCCGCGATCGCGGCGTTGCGCTTCTGTGTCTTCGACCGGGCGGCGGCCTTGCGCTGCTGCTGACGCTCCAGCTTCTCGCGGGCGAGCTGCCGTCGCCGCTGCTCCTGACTGACCACCGGGTCTACTCCTCCAACTGTCACGCCGCGCCATTGCCGCGCGGCGACTGCCGTGTGTGCGTCCCCCGGCGCGGCTTCCCGGCGCTGGCCGGTGCCGTGCTCGCGGGTCCGTGACGGTCCTCCGTCCGCCCCGCCCGCCGGTGGCGCGGGCCGCCCGCTGGCGGCCGTCCGCCGGCGCATGGCCGTACCGTATAGCGGTTCGCTGTGGCCCGTGCGCCGCAGGTAGGCTCTTCGCACGCCGACTTTCCGCCCCGGCGTCACGGCCACCGCGCCGACCGCCGGACCACCTGAAGGACGATCGTGCTCATTGCTGGGTTCCCTGCCGGGGCCTGGGGGACCAACTGCTACCTGGTCGCCCCCGCCGCCGGCGAGGAGTGCGTGATCATCGACCCGGGCCACCAGGCCGCCGAGGGCGTCGCGGAGACCATCGCCAAGCATCGGCTCAAGCCCGTGGCCGTCATCCTCACCCACGGCCACATCGACCACGTGGCCTCGGTGGTCCCGGTGTGCGGGGCGCACGACGTACCGGCCTGGATCCACCCGGCCGACCGCTACATGATGAGCGACCCGGAGAAGGCGCTCGGCCGCTCCATCGGGATGCCGCTGATGGGGGAGCTGACCGTCGGCGAGCCCGACGACGTCAAGGAGCTCTCCGACGGCGCGGCCCTGAACCTGGCCGGTCTCGAGCTGTCCGTCGCGCACGCGCCCGGCCATACCAAGGGGTCGGTGACCTTCCGGCTGCCCGAGAGCGCCGACGTCCCGTCGGTGTTCTTCTCGGGCGACCTGCTCTTCGCCGGCTCCATCGGACGCACCGACCTGCCCGGCGGTGACCACGCCGAGATCCTCCAGTCGCTGGCCCGCGTGTGCCTGCCACTCGACGACTCGACCGTGGTGCTGTCCGGTCACGGTCCCCAGACCAGCATCGGCCAGGAGCGCGCCACCAATCCGTACCTGCGGCAGGTGGCCGCCGGCCTCGGAGGCGGCCCGGCCGCCCCGCGACGAGGAATGTGACGACCTACCCCGTGAACGCCTTCACCGCCCCCAAGGGCACGTACGACCTGACCCCGCCGGACTCCGCGACCTTCCTCGCGGTCCGCGAGGCGCTCGCCGCCCCGCTGCGCCGCTCCGGGTACGGCTACATCGAGACCCCCGGCTTCGAGCACGTCGAACTCTTCTCGCGCGGCGTCGGTGAGTCCACCGACATCGTGACCAAGGAGATGTACACCCTCACCACCAAGGGCGGCACCGAACTCGCGCTGCGCCCCGAGGGGACCGCCTCCGTGCTGCGCGCCGCCCTGGAGCGCAACCTGCACAAGGCCGGCAACTTGCCGGTCAAGCTCTGGTACTCGGGCTCGTACTACCGCTACGAGCGCCCCCAGGCGGGCCGCTACCGGCACTTCTCGCAGGTCGGCGCCGAGGCGATCGGCGCCGAGGACCCGGCCCTGGACGCCGAGTTGATCATCCTGGCCGTGGACGCCTACCGCTCGCTGGGGCTGCGCGACTTCCGCGTCCTGCTGAACTCGCTGGGCGACAAGGAGTGCCGGCCGGCCTACCGCGAGGCGCTGCAGGGCTTCCTGCGCGGGCTCGACCTCGACGAGGACACCCGGCGGCGGATCGAGATCAACCCGCTGCGGGTGCTCGACGACAAGCGGGAGGCCGTGCGCAAGCAACTCGTCGGCGCCCCCGCGCTGCGCGACCACCTGTGCGAGGCGTGCAAGGTCTACCACGAGCGCGTACGCCAGTTGTTGACGGCCGCGGGCGTCGTCTTCGAGGACGACGAGAAGCTGGTGCGCGGGCTCGACTACTACACGCGTACCACGTTCGAGTTCATTCACGACGGGCTCGGTTCGCAGTCCGCGGTGGGCGGCGGTGGGCGTTACGACGGCCTGTCCGAGATGATCGGCGGCCCGGCCCTGCCGTCGGTCGGCTGGGCGCTCGGCGTGGACCGCACGGTGCTCGCGCTGCGCGCCGAGGGCGTGGAACTGGAGCTGCCGGCGGCCACCGAGGTGTACGCGGTGCCACTCGGCGATGCGGCCAGGGACGTGCTCTTCGACCTGGTCACAGCCCTGCGCCGGGCCGGCGTCGCCGCCGACTTCGCCTTCGGCGGCAAGGGTCTGAAGAACGCCATGAAGTCCGCGAACCGCTCCGGCGCCAGGTTCGCCCTGGTCGCGGGGGAACGCGACCTTGCCGAGGGCGTCGTCCAGTTGAAGGATCTGGAGAGCGGGGACCAGACGCCTGTCGCCCTGGACGCCGTCGTGGAGGAACTGCGCGCACGGCGCGGTTGATTCACAGGTGCCTGGTGCACAATGACCGGGCTATGACCGACTGACGAGACGAATGGCGCTATGACGACTTCGGCACTTCACCGTTCTGACACGGACGGGGACGCGGAGAAGACCACCCCCGGCGGCGCCGTCGGCGGCGGCCGGGTCTTCGCCTGGTTGCTCATCCTCTCCGGCGCCGCGGGCCTGCTGGCCGCCTGGATCATCACCCTCGACAAGAACCACATCCTGGAGGCGAAGGCCGAGGGGAAGACCTACACCCCCGGCTGCAGCATCAACCCGATCGTCTCCTGCGGCAGCATCATGGAGAGCGACCAGGCCGAGGCGTTCGGCTTCCCGAACCCCATGCTCGGCCTGATCGCCTACGGCATCGTCATCGCCGTGGGCGTGGGCGTCCTCGTCGGCGCGCGCTTCCCGCGCTGGTACTGGCTGACCCTGAACGCCGGCTGCCTGTTCGGCGTCGGCTTCTGCACCTGGCTCCAGTACCAGTCGCTGTACGAGATCGGCGCGCTGTGCCTGTGGTGCTGCCTGGCCTGGGCCGCCACCATCCTGATGTTCTCCTACGTGACGTGGTTCAACGTCAAGCACCGCTTCCTGCCGGCGCCCGAGGGGCTGCGCCGCGGGTTCCTGGAGTTCCACTGGGTGCTGCCGGTGCTGTGGATGGGCGTCATCGCGATGCTGATCCTCACCAAGTGGAAGAGCCAGCTCTGGGCCTGACCGAAGACGCCGGGCCGGCCGGGCCCACCCGGGGTGCGAACCCCGGGTGGGCCCGGTTTTCCGCTGATCGCCCCCGGCCCGTTGTCAGTGCGGTGACATAGGCTTCCCACGTGGAGCCAGACCTGTTCACCGCCGCCGCCGAGGAGCGCCAGGAGAAGGACCCGGCCGCCAGCCCGCTGGCCGTCCGGATGCGTCCGCGCACGCTCGATGAAGTCGTGGGGCAGCAGCACGTGCTGCGTCCCGGTTCGCCGCTGCGCCGGCTGGTGGGGGAGGGGAGCGGCGGCCCGGCCGGGTCCTCGTCGGTCATCCTGTGGGGCCCGCCGGGCACCGGGAAGACGACGCTGGCCTACGTCGTCAGCCAGGCCACCAAGAAGCGCTTCGTGGAGCTGTCGGCGATCACCGCAGGCGTCAAGGAGGTGCGGGCCGTCATCGACGGCGCGCGCCGCAGCTCGGGCGGGTACGGCCGGGAGACCGTGCTCTTCCTGGACGAGATCCACCGCTTCAGCAAGGCCCAGCAGGACTCGCTGCTGCCCGCCGTGGAGAACCGCTGGGTCACCCTCATCGCGGCCACCACGGAGAACCCGTACTTCTCGGTCATCTCCCCGCTGCTCTCGCGCTCGCTGCTGCTCACGCTGGAGCCGCTGACCGACGACGACCTGCGGTCCCTGCTGCGCCGCGCGCTGGCCGCCGAGCGCGGTCTCGGCGGCGTGGTGGAGCTGCCCGAGGACGCGGAGGCACACCTGCTGCGGATCGCCGGCGGCGACGCCCGGCGGGCGCTGACGGCCCTTGAGGCGGGCGCGGGCTCGGCGATAGCCAAGGGCGAGCCGCAGATCACGCTGGCCACGCTGGAGGAGGCGGTCGACCGGGCGGCGGTGAAGTACGACCGGAGCGGCGACCAGCACTACGACGTGGCGAGCGCGCTCATCAAGTCCATCCGCGGCTCGGACGTGGACGCGGCGCTGCACTACCTGGCCCGCATGATCGAGGCGGGCGAGGACCCTCGGTTCATCGCCAGGCGGCTGATGATCTCGGCGAGCGAGGACATCGGCATGGCCGACCCGACGGCGCTCCAGACGGCGGTGGCCGCGGCCCAGGCGGTGGCCCTGATCGGCTATCCCGAGGCCCGGATAGCGCTCGGGCAGGCCACGGTGGCGCTCGCGCTCGCGCCCAAGTCCAACGCCGCGTACCTGGCCATCGACGCGGCCCTGGCCGACGTGCGCGCCGGCCTCGCCGGACCCGTCCCGCCGCACCTGCGCGACGGCCACTACAAGGGCGCCCAGAAGCTCGGCCACGCGCAGGGCTACCTCTACCCGCACGACCTGCCGGGCGGCATCGCCGCGCAGCAGTACGCGCCGGACGCGGTGCACGGCAAGCGGTACTACGAGCCGACGCGGTACGGGGCGGAGGCGCGCTACGCCGACGTCGTGGAGCGGGTCAGGGCCCGGCTGCGCGGCGACCCGCCGCCCCCGCCCGCACGCGGCGAGCAACCGGAGACCAAGGCCGCCGAGTAACCAGACCCGCGCGGGCGCCACGCCGCCCCGGCGGGCGCGATCGGCGCCCGGGGCCGCGCGGTGCGGTGCGGCTTGGCCGGCCAGCCGGCGCGGCCGGTTCGCCGCACCGTCGTCGTGTCCCCAACTCCCGCCAGGTGTGCGGGAGTTGGGGAGCGGCGCACCGGTCGGGTGTGCCCGGGACGCCGAGACGGTCGGAGGGGTACGGGGTGAGCGGGCGAGGGAGCGGCGGGCTCAGCGGGCGCGGAGGGGCGCGCGGGTGTGGATGGTCGGATGTGCTGGTCGGCTACTCGGCAGCGGCCTCGAAGAGGGTGTGCATGGCGCGCCGTAGCTCCGTCACGTCGCGCACCGGCTCCGGGAAGTCGAAGCGGGCGTCGAAGGAGCGGCTGGTGGAGTCGGTGAAGCGGACCCGCAGGCCGAAGCGGCTGAGGGAGACGGGCACCGCCCGCACGGCGCGTCCGGCCGACACGCGCGCCTCCCCCTGCTGCGGTGCGCCAGGTTCCCGCGCGGCCCCGCAGTGGGCGCGCTCCCCGATGAGCGCGCAGAGCATCTGGACCTGCTCGCTGTGCGCGGAGTGCAGGTGCTGGAGGAGGTCGGCCTCGTGGGCCACCAGCGGGTCGGGGGCCGCGGCGGCGAAGGCGTCCGGCTCGACGCCCTCGGCGCCCCACAGGTCGTCCACGCACGCCTCGCCGACCTCGAGTCGCAGCAGTACCCAGGCGGGACGCCCGCCAGGTCGGCTCGCGGTGGGCGGCTGTGGCGCGTCGTCCATGCCGAGGATCTCGCCCACCGGATGGCGCTCGGCGAGCAGCATGGCGCAGGCGGCCCGCTCCTCGTTGCGTACCGGGGTGAGCCAGCCGGCGACCCAGGCGCGCCCGCGCACGCGATACGGCACCGAAACGGGTGCGACGTCCGTGATCTCCATCACGCACGCGAGGTCGTCATCCTGGGCGTACGCTGCGGCTCTGGCCGCCGGAGAGCCGCCGGGGACCAGCAGTAGCACGTCTCCGTCGGGCATCACGGTGCGGGCCGTGGGGATGCCCGCGGCGAAGTCCTCGGGCTCCTCGATTCCAGGAATCGCGAGAGAAGCCGTAGCCTTGGACTCCACGAGGGTTCGTACGCGCTCGGCGGCAGTGGGCTGCCGGGCGTCTTCCGCGGGGCGCGGCTGACCCACCTCAGTGCCTTCAGGCCCGGAGTCGTCTGACTCCGTGCCCTGGGCGGTGCTTGATGTGGGGCTCCCAGGTCGAAACATGCGTTCTCCTCGGCTAAGGTAAGCCTAACCTAACTTACACGGAGGTTCGTTCCACGTGAACCAGTCGCGCCCCAAGGTCAAGAAGTCGCGTGCGCTCGGCATCGCACTGACTCCCAAGGCCGTCAAGTACTTCGAGGCTCGCCCCTACCCGCCGGGTGAGCACGGCCGTGGCCGCAAGCAGAACAGCGACTACAAGGTCCGACTCCTTGAGAAGCAGCGTCTGCGCGCTCAGTACGACATCAGCGAGCGCCAGATGGCCCGTGCCTACGACCGCGCTCGGAAGGTCGACGGCAAGACGGGCGAGGCCCTGATCATCGAGCTTGAGCGCCGCCTGGACGCGCTCGTCCTTCGGTCGGGCATCGCCCGGACCATCTACCAGTCGCGCCAGATGGTCGTGCACGGTCACATCGAGGTCAACGGCCGCAAGGTCGACAAGCCGTCCTTCCGCGTCCGCCCGGGCGACGTCGTGATGGTCCGCGAGCGCAGCCGCGAGAAGCACCCCTTCCAGGTCGCTCGCGAGGGTGGCTACGACACCGACGGCGAGACGCCGCGCTACCTCGAGGTCAACCTCAAGGCGCTCGCGTTCCGCCTCGACCGGGACCCGAACCGCAAGGAGATCCCGGTGATCTGCGACGAGCAGCTCGTCGTCGAGTACTACGCTCGCTAAGCACAGCTCAGCAGGTAGGCCCCGCCCGCGAGGGCGGGGCCTTTCGCGTGTCGGCCGGACCTAGCCCGCGGACTCCTCGTCCGCCTCGGCCGGCGGGGGGCCGGCCGGCTGCCTGCGGCGCAGCGCGGCTGCAGCGCCCGCGGCCCACTCCTCGGCCGCCCGGCCCTCGCTGGCCCGGTCCTCCTCGGGCCAGGGCCGCCCGGCCACCCCGCCCGCCTGCCCGACCAGGCTGGCCGGGCGCCCGCGGCCCCGCTCCAGGACCTGGGCCACCGCCGTGTCCAGGCCCCCGCGTCGTCCGTCGCGCCGCGCCGCCTCGTATCCCGCGTCGCCGAGCAGGCCCCTGGCCCGCGCGGCGCAGCGCTCGTGCCGCTGGCGCAGCAGCGGGGAGCGCAGCGGCTCGCCGGCCAGGTCGCGCCAGCCGGTGAGGGCGGCGCCCTGCAACTCGGCCGCCCACTCCGGTGCGTCGAGCACCACCAGCGGCGCCAGCCGCTCAAGCGCCAGCGTCATGCCCAGCAGATCGCCGAACTCCCGCTTGATCTCCAGGCAGGCCACCAGGAGTTCGCGGGCCTGCTCGTCCTCGCCCCGCTCGGCCCGCGCGCAGGCCAGCGCGTACAGGGCGTACGAGCGCACCCACCGCTCCCCGCTGTCGGTCGCCACCTGGCGGGCGTCCTCGGCCAGCGCCAGGGCCGCCTCCGCGTCGCCGAGCAGCGCCAGCGCCAGCGCGAGCTGCACTTGGGCGAGGAGTACCAGGGCGTTCAACTCGCCCCGGGTGCGATAGCGCTCAAGGCACTCGCGTAACAGGGCCACCGCGCGCGGCAGGTCGTCGTTGACGAGCGCGGTCGCGCCCAGCATCTGGGTGGCCAGTGCCGCCGCGCTCTCGTCGCCGCACCGGTCGGCCAGCTCGCGGCACTCGTGCAGCGCGGTCAGCGCGGCCACCGCGTCCCCGCGCGCCGCCGCCGTCAGGCCCACCGCCCACAGCGCCTTCGCGCGCGGCTCCGGCTGGTCGCCCCCGAGTTCCAGCGCGCGCTCCAGCCAGTGCTGGCCCTCGGCGAGCCGCCCGCAGCCGACCCAGTAGAACCAGAGGGTGCCCGTCAGGTACTGGCCGATGTGCGCGTCCTCGGGGCTCTCCAGGCTGTACTCGAGCGCGAGCCGCAGGTTCGGCAGCTCCGCCTCCACGCGCTGGGCCACCTCGATCTGGCGCAGGCTGAACCAGTCCAGCTCACACCAGGTGGCGAGCCCCAGGTACCAGTCGCGGTGCCGCTTGCGCAGCCGCTCCGTCTCGCCCAGCTCGGCCAGCCACCGGGCGCCGTAGGCGCGCACCGGGCGCAGCAGCCGGTAGCGGGCCTGCCCGGCGCCCTCGGGCGGGTCGTCCCGGACCACGACGGACTGCGCGACCAGGCCCGACAGGGCCGGCAGCACCTCGTCAGCCGGCAGGTCCGGGCCGGAGCACACGTACTCGACGGCGTCCAGGTCGAAGCCGCCGTCGAAGACCGACAGCCGCGACCACAGCAGCCGCTCGCCGGCCGTGCACAGCTCGTGGCTCCAGCCGATCGCGGTGGACAGCGAGCGGTGCCGGTCGGGGACGCTGTGGCCGTCGCTGGTCAGCAGCCTGAGCGGGTCATCGAGCCGGAGCAGGAGCTGTTCCAGGGACAGGGTGCGCAACTGCGCCGCCGCCAGCTCGATGGCCAGCGGCATGCCGTCCAGGCGCCGACACACCTCGCTCACCGCCTCGCGGCCGGCCGCCGCGGTGAAGGCGGGCAGCAGCGCCGAGGCCCGGTCGGCGAAGAGTTCGACGGCGTCGGGCCACACCGGCAGCGGGCGCAGCGGCAGCAGCCGCTCGCCGGTAATCCCGAGCGGGCGCCGGCTGGCGACGAGCACCCGCAGCCCCGGCACCCGCCGCAACAGCTCGGCCACCAGCGCGGCACACGGCTCGCTCAGGTGCTCGCAGCCGTCGAGCACCAACAGCGTCTCGCCCTGCGCGAGGCGCCGCACCAACACCTCGCGCGGACTCCGCCCGCTGGGCGCGGTCAGCCCGAGCGCGCCCAGCACCGCCTCGTCGGGGTCGGTGTCGGCGGGGAGTTCGGCCAGGCTGACCAGCCACATGCCGTCGCAGAAGCGATTCCGCATCCGCCTGGCCGCCCGCAGCGCCAGCCGGGACTTGCCGGTTCCGGCGACGCCCGTGACCGTCACCAGGCGGGTTCGGGAGAGGAGTCGCTTGATCTGAGCCAGTTCCGCGGACCGTCCGACGAACCGGCTGACTTCGGCGGGGAGGGCGCCCGCTCTGCTGGGTTGGGCGGAGGGGCTGGGCTTCGCTGATCCGGGGCGCGGAACATGTCGCATAAAACACGGAGCGTACTCAACGGTATGCGGGCCGTACAATCCCCGTCCGTGCCACCCGGCCGGGGCGCGCGCCCCCGTCGGAAGCGGCCTGTGGCGAGCGACAATGCGGTACGGCCGACGAGCCGCGGCGCGATAGGCTCGGTGTCTGCCGCCCGCGCCCGCGATGTCTGACCGCCCGCAAGTGGCGGCGGGACGTGCTGAACGAGTACAGCCCACGACGAGTCAACGATCAGCAGGGAGCGGTGCGACGTGTCCGGTGGAGAAGTGGCCGGGATCCTCGTGGCCGTCTTCTGGGCGATCCTGGTGTCGTTCCTCGCCCTCGCGCTGGTGAGGCTCGCGCAGACGCTCAAGGCGACCACCAAGCTGGTGGCGGACGTGACCGACCAGGCCGTGCCGCTGCTGAGCGAGGCGTCGGCCACGGTGCGCAACGCCAACACGCAGCTCGCGCGCGTCGACTCGATCGCGGCCGACGTCCAGGAGGTCACCTCCAACGCGTCCGCGCTCTCCTCCACCGTCTCGTCGGCCTTCGGCGGACCGCTGGTGAAGGTGGCCGCGTTCGGGTACGGGGTACGCCGGGCCATCGGCCGCAAGGGCGAGGCCCCGGAGCGTACGACCGTCGTCGTCGGCAAGACCGTGCCGTCCGCACGGCGCGGTGGCCGCCGCAGCCGGAGCACCAGCCGGAGCAATGACCGGAGCAAGAAGGACTGATCGCGATGTTCCGCCGCGCATTCTGGTTCACCACCGGCGCCGCAGCCGGCGTGTGGGCCACCACGAAGGTCAACCGCAAGTTGCGCCAGTTGACCCCCGAGAGTCTGGCCGCGCAGGCCGCGGACAAGGCGGTGGAGACCGGACACCGACTGAAGCAGTTCGCCCTGGACGTACGGGTCGGAATGTCGGACCGGGAAGCGGCGTTGAACGATGCGCTGGGACTCAACGGGGGGCCCGACGCCCGGGAACTGCCCGTGCGGCACGCGCAGGTGCTGGAGTCGAAGACCTACCGTCCCGCGGGCCTGACCGCCCAAGGTGATCCGGACACCCGCCGGGGCGATGACTGGAACGACCGGGAAAACGACCGGAAGACCGACCGGAACGATCGGAAAGAGGACTACTGATGGAGTCGGCCGAAATCCGCCGCCGCTGGCTACGCTTCTTCGAGGAGCGGGGGCACACCGTCGTGCCGTCGGCGTCGCTGATCGCGGACGACCCGACGCTGTTGCTGGTCCCCGCGGGCATGGTGCCCTTCAAGCCGTACTTCCTCGGCGAGGTCAAGCCCCCCTTCGACCGGGCCACCAGCGTGCAGAAGTGCGTGCGCACGCCCGACATCGAAGAGGTCGGCAAGACCACGCGGCACGGCACGTTCTTCCAGATGTGCGGCAACTTCTCCTTCGGCGACTACTTCAAGGAAGGCGCCATCAAGCTCGCCTGGGAGCTGCTGACCAGCTCGCAGGCGGACGGGGGCTACGGCCTGGACCCGGAGAAGCTGTGGATCACGGTCTACGAGCAGGACGACGAGGCCGAGCGCATCTGGCGTGAGGTCATCGGCGTGCCGGCCGAGCGCATTCAGCGCCTGGGCATGGGCCCCAACTACTGGTCCATGGGCGTGCCCGGACCGTGCGGCCCCTGCTCCGAGATCAACTACGACCGTGGCCCCGAGTTCGGCCCCGAGGGCGGCCCGGCCGTCAACGACGAGCGGTACGTGGAGATCTGGAACCTGGTCTTCATGCAGTACGAGCGCGGACCGGGCTCCGGCAAGGAGGACTTCCCGATCCTCGGCGAGCTGCCCAGCAAGAACATCGACACCGGCCTCGGCCTCGAACGCCTCGCGATGATCCTGCAGGGCGTGCGCAACATGTACGAGACGGACACCCTCCGGGTCGTCATGGACCAGGCCACCGAGCTGACCGGGGTCGCCTACGGCGCGAGCACGGACACCGACGTCGCCCTGCGCGTGGTCGGCGACCACATCCGCACCTCGGTGATGCTCATCGGCGACGGCGTCACCCCGGGCAACGAGGGCCGCGGGTACGTGCTGCGCCGCATCATGCGTCGCGCCATCCGCAACATGCGCCTGCTGGGCGCCACCGGACCGGTGGTCGGGCAGCTCGTGGACGTCGTGCTCACGACGATGGGCCAGCAGTACCCGGAGCTGCTCGAGGACCGCAAGCGCATCGAGACGGTCGCCCTGGCCGAGGAGAGCGCGTTCCTCAAGACGCTGAAGTCCGGCACCAACATCCTGGACACGGCCGTCAGCGAGACCAAGGCCGCCGGTTCCACCACGCTCGCCGGTGACAAGGCGTTCCTGCTGCACGACACGTGGGGCTTCCCCATCGACCTGACCCTGGAGATGGCCGCCGAGCAGGGGCTGACCGTCGACCAGGAGGGCTTCCGCCGCCTGATGAAGGAGCAGCGGGAGCGGGCCAAGGCGGACGCCAAGTCCAAGAAGCAGGGCCACGCCGACCTCTCCGCCTACCGCGCGGTCGCCGACACCTCCGGCACCACGGTCTTCACCGGGTACGCGGAGACGGCGGGCGAGTCCTCCGTCGTCGGGCTGCTCGTCGACGGCGTCTCGTCGCCCGCCGCGCACGAGGGTGACGAGGTCGAGGTCGTCCTCGACCGCACGCCGTTCTACGCCGAGGGCGGCGGCCAGCTCGCCGACACGGGCCGGATCAGGCTGGACACCGGCGCCGTGGTCGAGGTGCGCGACGTGCAGCAGCCGGTGCCCGGCGTGAGCGTGCACAAGGGCGTGGTGCAGGTCGGCGAGGTCGTCGTCGGCGCCGGGGCGTACGCCCAGATCGACGTCACCCGCCGGCGGGCCATCGCCCGCGCGCACAGCGCCACCCACCTCACCCACCAGGCGCTGCGCGACGCGCTCGGCCCGACGGCCGCCCAGGCCGGCTCGGAGAACTCGCCCGGCCGCTTCCGGTTCGACTTCGGCTCGCCCGCCGCGGTCCCCGGCACGGTGCTCACGGACGTCGAGCAGAAGATCAACGACGTGCTCTCCCGCGAACTCGACGTCACCGCCGAGGTGATGAGCATGGACGAGGCGAAGAAGCAGGGCGCCATCGCCGAGTTCGGCGAGAAGTACGGCGACCGGGTGCGCGTGGTGACCATCGGCGACTTCTCCAAGGAGCTGTGTGGTGGCACGCACGTGCACAACACGGCCCAGCTCGGCCTGGTGAAGCTGCTCGGCGAGTCCTCGATCGGCTCGGGGGTGCGCCGCGTGGAGGCCCTGGTGGGCGTCGACGCGTACAACTTCCTCGCTCGCGAGCACACGGTGGTCTCGCAGCTCACGGACCTGGTCAAGGGGCGTCCCGAGGAGCTGCCGGAGAAGATCTCCGGAATGTTGGCCAAGCTCAAGGAGGCCGAGAAGGAGATCGAGCGGTTCCGCGCGGAGAAGGTGCTGCAGGCCGCGGCCGGGCTCGCCGAGGGCGCCCAGGACGTGCGGGGCGTCGCGCTGGTGACCGGCCGGGTGCCCGACGGCACGGGCGCCGACGACCTGCGCAAGCTGGTGCTCGATGTGCGCGGGCGTATCCAGGGCGGTCGCCCGGCGGTCGTCGCGCTGTTCGCCGTCGCCGGCGAGCGCCCGCTCACGGTGATCGCCACCAACGAGGCGGCCCGCGAGCGCGGCCTCAAGGCCGGCGAGCTGGTGCGCACCGCCGCCAAGACGCTCGGCGGAGGCGGCGGCGGCAAGCCGGACGTCGCCCAGGGCGGCGGCCAGAACCCGGCCGCCATCGACGACGCGATCGCCGCCGTGCAGCGCCTCGTCGCCGAGCAGGCGTGAGGAGCGGCCCAGCGGGCGTGAGCACCAGCCGACCAGGCGTGCGGACCGGCCGAGCGGGCGGGCCGCGCGGCTGAGTGGGCGCCAGTGGTTGGCCGTGTCGCGCGTGACGCGCGGGCGGGCCGCCGCGTGGTGGGAGGAGTGGTCGGCCGGCCGGGTGGACGTCACCCGGCCGGCCGATGACCGCCCGGACCGGTGCGATGTGCACTCGACTGGGCGCGGGAACGGACGGGGTGACGGGAGTACGTCGCCCCGGTGGTGGAACAACGGCTCCGGCGTGAGCGGTAGGTCGAGCGGGAGCGGGGACGAGGCGGCGTGAGCGAGGAACGGCCCATGCGACGCGGGCGACGGATCGCCGTCGATGTCGGAGACGCCCGGATCGGGGTGGCCTCGTGCGACCCCGACGGGATCCTCGCGACACCGGTGGAGACGGTGCCGGGCCGGGACGTCCCGGCCGCGCGGCGCAGGCTGGTGGCGATCGTCGAGGAGTACGAGCCGATCGAGGTCATCGTCGGCCTGCCACGGTCCCTGCGCGGTACGGAGGGCCCGGCCGCGACCAAGGTGCGCGGCTTCGCCGACGAGCTGGCCCGGGCCGTGGCGCCGGTGCCGGTGCGACTGGTCGACGAGCGCATGAGCACGGTCACCGCGACCCAGGGGCTGCGCGCCGCGGGGGTCAGGAGCAAGAAGGGGCGGTCGGTCGTCGACCAGGCCGCCGCCGTCATCATCCTCCAGAACGCGCTGGAGATGGAGCGTTCCTCGGGCCGCCCGCCGGGAGAGGCCGTCGAAGTGGTCATCTGATCGCGATACGGTAACGTTCCGCGCGGCATGGCAGCCGTTCGAATCCCGGGCGTCGTGATAGCCCGGCGGAGCGAACCCCGCGCCCCACGCGCGTACCGGCTGCCGCAGCGCGGCACTAGGGGATTGATGACTGAGTATGGCCGGAGCTCCGGCTCCCAACCGTGGGACCCCGAGGACCCCTTGTACGGGGACCCGGGGTGGCACGGGCAGCAGGCCGCGGGTGGTCAGAACCCCTACGGTGACCAGGCCCAGCAGTATGCGCAGCAGCAGGAACCTTTCGCGCAGCAGCAGTACGGCTGGGACGGCGCACAGGGCTCGGGCGACCCGTACGGCGGCGGCCCGGGCGACCCGTACGCGCACGGCCAGCAACAGGGCCAGCAGCCCACCCAGCAGCAGGGCCAGTCCGTCGACCCCTACGGGACGGGCCAGCACGCCCAGTCCGGCGACGCCTACTCGACGGGCCAGCACGCCCAGCCCGGTGACCCGTACGCGACGGGGCAGCACGCACAGCCCGGTGACCCGTACGCGACGGGGCAGCACGCACAGCCGGGCGATCCGTACGGGACGGGCCAGCACGCCCAGCTCGGCGACCCGTACGCGACGGGCCAGCACGCGCAGCCCGGCGAGCCCTACGCGCCGGACCAGCACGGCCAGCCGGTCGACGGCTACCCCTCCGGTCAGCACGGCCACCCGTACGGCGGCGGGCAGGCCGACTACCACGGGACGCCGGACGGCTATCCGGCGCCCGAGCCGCAGGCGCCCCCGCACGGCCAGCACCCCCAGCAGCAGCCGGCGTACCAGGGGCAGGCGGGGCAGGAGCCCCGGCAGCGGACGCGCGGACGGTCTCCGGCGGGCCCTCCGGCGGAGGAGCCGGTAGACGACTGGCGGGCGGAGAACGAGCCCGATCCGGGTGAGCCCGACCACCCCTTCTTCGCGGAAGAGAAGAACTCGTTCTTCGACGACGCCGACGGCACCGGTCGAGGCGGGCGCGACGGACGCGGGCCGGGGCGCGACGACGGGCGGGGCGCCGAGCACGACGGCGGGTTCGACGACGCGTATGACGACGATGTCAGCGACCCGCGCGAGGAGCGTCGGCAGTCCCGGGAGCGGCGGAACAAGAAGACCAAGCGCCGTAGTGGCATGGCGTGTCTGGTGGTCACGGTGGTGCTCGGCGGCGTCGTGGGTGGCGTGGGGTACTTCGGCTACCAGTTCTGGCAGAGCCACTTCGGCGCCGCGCCGGACTTCGCGGGCGAGGGCACCGACGAGCAGGTGCAGATCGAGATCCCCGAGGGCACCGGCGTCGCCGCCATGGGCGAGATTCTCAAACGCGAAGGCGTCGTCAAGAGCAGCCGGGCGTTCGTGGACGCCGCCAACGAGAGCCCCAAGGGCGATCGCATCCAGGCGGGGACGTACACGCTCAACAAGCGGATGTCGGGGGACGCGGCCGTCACGATGATGACCGACCCCGCGGCGCTCAACTCCCTGATCATCAGCGAGGGCATGCGCAACCGCGCCGTCTACGCCGCGATCGACAAGAAGATCGGCGCCGCCGAGGGCACCACCCTGGAGGTGGCCCAGAAGGAGTACCGCAACCTCGGGCTCCCCGCCTGGGCGAACAAGGACCCCGACATCAAGGACCCGCTGGAGGGGTTCCTCTACCCCTCCCGCTACAGCGTCGGCAAGGACGCCGAGCCCGCCGCCGTACTGCGCAAGATGGTCGAGCAGGCCAACAAGGAGTACGAGAAGCTCGGCATCGACGAGGCCAAGGCCCGGAGCCTGGGCCTGTCGTCGCCGCTCGACATCGTCACCGTGGCCAGCCTCGTCAACGCCGAGGGCATGACGCACGACGACTTCCGCAAGATGGCCGACGTCGTCTACAACCGCCTCAAGCCCGACAACGTGCAGACCAACGGGCTGCTGGAGTTCGACTCGACGTACAACTACATCAAGAACCAGAGCAAGATCGACTTGACGATCGAGGAACTGCGCAAGTACGACAACCCCTACAACACGTACCACGACGAGGGGCTGCCGCCCGGACCCATCGGGAACCCGGGGGAGGACGCGCTGAAGGCCACCCTGAAGCCCGAGCGGGGCGGGTGGTACTACTTCGTCTCCGTCGACCTCAAGACGACGAAGTTCACCAAGACCTACGCCGAGCACAAGAAGCTGGTCGACGAGTTCAACAAGACGCGCGGCGGCGGTAACTGACACAGGGGGCGGGGACAGACAGATGCCGGACGACCGCAGGGCGGCGGTCCTAGGATCGCCCATCGCGCACTCGCTCTCGCCGGTGTTGCACCGAGCCGCGTACGCCAAGCTGGGCCTGACCGGCTGGCGCTACGACCGGTACGAGGTGGACGAGGCCGGGCTGCCGGCCTTCCTCCAGGGGCTGGACCGCACCTGGGCCGGGCTCTCGCTGACGATGCCGCTCAAGCGGGCGATCATCCCGCTGCTCGACGAGATCAGCGAGACCGCGGCCTCGGTCGAGGCGGTGAACACCGTGCTGTTCACCGAGGAGGGTCGGCGGGTCGGCGAGAACACCGACATCCCCGGCATGATCGCGGCCATGCGCGAGCGCGGCGTGGAACGGGTGGAGCACGCCGCGGTGTTGGGCGCCGGGGCCACCGCGTCCTCGGCGCTGGCCGCCCTCGCCCGCATCCAGGTCGGCGAGGTCACCGCGTACGTGCGCGGGGCGGCCCGGGCCACCGAGATGCGGCAGTGGGGCGAGCGGCTCGGGGTGCGCGTGCGCACCGCGGACTGGGCGGACGCGGCCGAGGCGATGAGCGCCCCGCTGGTGTTCGCGACCACGCCGGCTGGCAGCACCGACGCGCTGGCCGCAGCCGTGCCCGAGCGGCCCGGCGCGCTCTTCGACGTGCTCTACGACCCCTGGCCGACCGCGTTGGCCGCCGCCTGGTCGGCGCGCGGCGGCGCCGTCGTCGGCGGGCTCGACCTGCTCGTGCACCAGGCGGTGTTGCAGGTGGAGCGGATGACCGGCGGCGCGGCACCGCTGGCCGCCATGCGGGAGGCGGGCGAGGCCGCGCTCGCGGCGCGGCAGCGGCCCACGGCGCCGTAGCGGCTCCGGCCCGCGCGGCGGCGTTCCGCGCGCCCGGCCGGTGGCCACCGGGAGCGCGCCCGGTCGGGCGCGGGTGCGCCGTGCGGACGCTGCCCGAACCTCGCGCCGCCCCGGCGACGGGCGCGGGCCGTCGTCCGTAGCGTGGACGGGCGAACGGGCTCCGTCGCAGCTCATGGGAGGATCGGAGCTGAGAAGTCGCACGGGCGCGAGGTTTTAAGGAGCACCGTTGAGCAGGTTGCGTTGGCTGACCGCGGGGGAGTCGCACGGCCCCGCACTGGTGGCGACCCTGGAGGGGCTGCCCGCCGGGGTACCGATCACCACCGACATGGTGGCGGACGCCCTCGCGCGGCGGCGGCTCGGCTATGGCCGCGGTGCCCGGATGAAGTTCGAGCGCGACGAGGTCACGTTCATCGGCGGCGTGCGGCACGGCCTGACCATGGGCGGCCCCGTGGCCATCATGGTGGGCAACACCGAGTGGCCCAAGTGGGAACAGGTGATGGCCGCCGACCCGGTCGACCCACAGGTGCTGGCGGGGCTGGCGAGGAACGAGCCGCTGACCCGCCCCCGGCCCGGCCACGCCGACCTGGCCGGCATGCAGAAGTACGGCTTCGACGAGGCCCGGCCGATCCTGGAGCGCGCCTCCGCGCGCGAGACCGCGGCCCGCGTCGCCCTCGGCGCCGTCGCCCGCTCCTACCTCAAGGAGACGGCCGGCATCGAGATCGTCTCGCACGTGGTGGAGCTGGCCGCGGCGAAGGCCCCGTACGGCGTCTACCCGACCCCCGGCGACGTCGAGCGCCTCGACGCCGACCCGGTGCGCTGCCTGGACCCCGAGGCCAGCGAGGCGATGGTGGCCGAGATCGACCAGGCGCACAAGGACGGCGACACCCTCGGCGGCGTGGTCGAGGTGCTGGCGTACGGCGTGCCGGTCGGGCTCGGCTCGCACGTGCACTGGGACCGGCGGCTCGACGCGCGGCTCGCGGCGGCGCTCATGGGCATCCAGGCCATCAAGGGCGTCGAGCTCGGCGACGGGTTCGATCTGGCCCGGGTCCCCGGCTCGCAGGCGCACGACGAGATCCTGCCGACCGAGGACGGGATCAAGCGGGCGACCGGCCGCTCCGGTGGCACCGAGGGCGGACTGACCACCGGCGAGCTGCTGCGCGTGCGGGCCGCGATGAAGCCCATCGCGACCGTGCCCCGGGCGCTGGCCACCGTCGACGTGACCACCGGCGAGCCGACCAAGGCCCACCATCAGCGCTCGGACGTGTGCGCCGTGCCGGCCGCCGGGATCGTCGCCGAGGCGATGGTGGCGCTGGTGCTCGCCGACGCGGTGGCGGAGAAGTTCGGCGGCGACAGCGTCCCCGAGACCCGCCGCAACGTCCGTGGCTTCCTCGACCACCTGCAGATCCGGTGACCGGCGCGGAGCAGCACGCCGCGCCCGGCGCCGGCGAGCGCCGCGGGCCCGTCGTGATCCTGGTGGGCCCGCCCGGCGCGGGCAAGACGACCGTGGGCGCGCTGCTCGCCGAGCGCCTCGGCACCACCTACCGCGACACCGACGCCGACATCGAGCGGACCGCCGGCCAGCCCATTCCGGAGATCTTCTTCGAGCACGGCGAGCCGCACTTCCGCGCCCTTGAGCGGGCCGCGGTGCGCGCCGCGGTGGCCGAGCACCCGGGCGTGCTCTCACTCGGCGGCGGCGCGGTGATGGACGAGGACACCCGGGCGCTGCTGACCGGCCTGCCCGTGGTCTTCCTCGACGTGCAGCTCGCCGCGGCCGTGCGCCGGGTGGGCCTGGACGCGCCGCGCCCGCTGCTGGCCGTCAATCCGCGACAGCGCTGGCGGGAGCTGATGGAGGCGCGCCGCCCGTTGTACACGCAGGTGGCCCGCGCCGTCGTGAGCACCGACGACCGCACTCCCGAGGACGTGGCCGGCGAGGTGGCGGGGGCGCTGGAGCTTGAGAAGTGATCGTGTGACCCGCATCCCGCAGACGCCGCATCCCGCAGTGAGGAACGCATGACTGACCCGTCCAAGACCGCAGCGCCCGCCGACCCCGCGCAGCCGACCCGCGTCCAGGTCGCGGGCAGCGCGGGAACCGCGTCGTACGAGGTGCTCATCGGCCGCCAACTCCTCGGCGAGCTGCCCGCCCTCATCGGTTCCGGGGTCAAGCGCGTGGCGGTGCTGCACCCCGAGGCGCTGTCCGCCACCGGCGAGGCGCTGCGCGCCGACCTCGCGGAGCAGGGCTTCGAGGCCATCGCCATCCAGTTGCCGAACGCGGAGGAGTCCAAGACCGCCGAGGTCGCCGCGTACTGCTGGAAGGCGCTGGGCCAGACCGGGTTCACGCGCTCGGACGTGATCGTCGGCGTCGGCGGTGGCGCCACCACGGACCTGGCGGGCTTCGTGGCGGCCACCTGGCTGCGCGGGGTGCGCTGGATCGCGGTGCCGACCACGGTGCTCGGCATGGTGGACGCGGCGGTCGGCGGCAAGACCGGCATCAACACCGCCGAGGGCAAGAACCTGGTCGGCGCCTTCCACCCGCCGTCCGGGGTGCTGTGTGACCTGGCGGCGCTCGACTCGCTGCCGGCGAACGACTACGTCAGCGGCCTCGCCGAGGTGATCAAGGCCGGGTTCATCGCGGACCCGGTGATCCTGGAGCTGATCGAGGCCGACCCGGCCGGCGCCCGCAGCCCACAGGGCCCGCACACCGCGGAACTCCTGGAGCGCTCGATCAGGGTCAAGGCCGACGTCGTCTCGTCGGACCTCAAGGAGTCGGGCCTGCGCGAGATCCTCAACTACGGGCACACGCTGGCGCACGCCATCGAGAAGAACGAGCGCTACAACTGGCGGCACGGCGCGGCCGTCTCGGTCGGCATGGTCTTCGCGGCCGAACTCGGCCGGCTGGCCGGGCGCCTTGACGACGCCACGGCCGACCGGCACCGCGCCATCCTGGACTCCGTCGGGCTGCCGCTCAGCTACCGGGGCGACCAGTGGCCCCGCCTCCTGGAGACGATGCGGGTGGACAAGAAGTCCCGGGGCGACCTGCTGCGCTTCATCGTCCTGGACGGGCTCGGCAAGCCCACCGTCCTGGAGGGCCCGGACCCGGCGGTGCTGCTCGCCGCCTACGGGGAGGTGGCCAAGTGACGGACCAGCGCCGGGTGTTGGTGCTCAACGGGCCCAACCTGGGCCGCCTCGGCAGCCGCGAGCCCGACGTGTACGGGGCGACGTCCTACGCCGGTCTGGTCGAGCAGTGCACGGCGCTCGGCGAGGAGCTGGGGTTCGACGTCGAGGTGCGCGAGACCAACGACGAGGGCGAGCTGATCCGTTGGCTGCACGAGGCCGCGGACGGCGCCCTTCCGGTGGTGATCAACCCGGGCGCGTTCACGCACTACTCGTACGGAATGCGGGACGCGGCGGCGCAGCGCACGGCGCCGCTGATCGAGGTGCACATCTCCAACCCGCACGCGCGCGAGGAGTTCCGTCACAACTCTGTCATCGCCGCCGTCGCCAGCGGCACGATCGCCGGGTTCGGAATCGGGTCATATCGGCTCGCCCTGCGGGCCCTGGCGGACCAGCTCTCCGCCTGACGCGACCCGCGCGACGCCCCGGGCCCGGCACGCGCCACCGCCACGGGCCTCGTCGCGTGGCGGACACCTCAACTCCCGTACCCGTCCGGCGAGTTGAGGCTCGGTGCCAGGCCCGGGCGCCGCGCGGTCGGGCCGGGGGCGCGGCGCGCCCGGCCGGTCGGGCCCGGCGCGGGCCGGGGCCGGCGGTCGGCGCCGGCGGGGGAGCGCGCACCGGCCAACGACGGGCCGGGTGAGGCGCTGTTCACCCGGAAGTGGGAGAGTACCGTTCGGTAGCGCACTCGGCCGGCGCACGCGCGCGGCCGGGTCGACACACGTCAGCCGCCCGTACGAGACGGAGAGCCACCGGATGCAGCACGCAGTGGGAGTTCCGCTGCCCCCGTCCCACGGCCAGGGGCAGGGTGCGGCGGGCGCCGCCCAGCACTCGGGCCACCCCGCGCCACCCGGGTCGCCGCCCGTGGCCGGCGGCCCCCATCCGACGCCGGGCCCCGCCCCCACGCCCGGCTGGCCCGGGAGCCCCCCGCCCCCCGCGCCGGCGCCCCCGCCGCACCCGGCGCCGCCGATGTCAGCCCCCTCCGGGCCGCCGCCGCCCGCGACCGACGGCACCACCGGGCCGGTGACACTGCCCCCGGGCGCCCCCGTACCGCTGCCCGACGCGTCGCGGGACCAGCCCGTGATCGACGCGTCCCGCACCGCGGTGGCCGTGCTGCTCATCGGGCCGGCCGGCGCGGGCAAGACCACCGTGGCCCGGCTGTGGGCGGACAGCCGGCGGGTGCCCACCGCGCACATCAGCCTCGACGACGTGCGCGAGTGGGTCAGGTCCGGCTTCGCCAACCCGCAGTCAGGGTGGAACGAGAACTCCGAGGCGCAGTACCGGCTCGCCCGCCGCACCTGCGGCTTCGCGGCCCGCAACTTCCTGGCCAACGGCATCTCCTGCATCCTGGACGACGCCGTCTTCCCCGACCGCCCGGTCGTGGGCCTCGGCGGCTGGAAGCGACACGTCGGCCCCGGGCTGCTGCCCGTGGTGCTCCTGCCGGGCCTCGAGGTCGTCCTGGAGCGCAACGCGGCGCGCTCGGGCAACCGCAGGCTCAGCGACGAGGAGGTCGCCCGCATCCACGGCCGGATGGCCGGCTGGTACGGGTCGGGGCTGCCGATCATCGACAACTCGCAGTACGACGTGGCGCAGACCGCCCAGATGCTCGACGAGGCCGTCGCGCGCAGCATCGCGAGCCCGCCCACCTGGTAGCCGCCAGGGCCCGGCCGCCGGAACCTTTCCGCTGGTCGGGCCCGGGGCCGGCCGTGGTGAACTCCCCCCTCCGGAGGCGCCCCGGGCCGCCGCTCCCGGGGCCCTGTTGCGTCGCCTGGCCCCGGGCGCGGTTCCGCGTCCGGACCCGCGCCGGGCGCCAGTCGTCCCCACTCGGACGCGCCCGACCGGCCGAGTGGGCGCGGCACCCCTACGCTCGGAAACATGTCCGAGGTCTTCGCGACGCGACGTACCCGACTGCGCGAGCGTTGCGCGGCCGTGGGGAACGCGGCAGCGCTCGTGTCCCGACCCGCCAACGTCCGCTATCTGTGCGGCGAGACGCGGCCCGGGGCCGTACTGCTGCTCGGGCCGACCGAAGACGTGTTGCTGCGTCCCGCCGCCCGGGCGGCCGAGCCCGCGCCAGCCCGGCCCGAGGGCGACCTTCCGGTGCGGGAGCTGACCGAGCCGCACGGCGACCCGGCCGTCGCCGCGGCCGACCTCGCCGCCGCCGCGGGCGCCGCGCGGCTGGCCGTCGAGGAACACCACCTCACCGTGGACCGGCACCGCGCCCTGCGCTCGGCCGCGCCCCGGCTCGACCTCGCCGACCTCGGCTGCGCCGTCGAGCAGCAGCGGATCGTCAAGGACGACGACGAGATCGCCGCCCTGCGCATCGCCGCCGAGATCGCCGACCAGGCGCTGGGCGAACTCCTCGAATCGATCCTGGTGGGCCGTACCGAGCGGCACCTCGCGCTGGAGCTGGAGCGCCGCCTGGTGGACCACGGCGCGGACGGCCCGACGTTCGCCACCTCAGTCGGCACCGGCCCACACTCGGGCCGCCTCGGGCACCTGCCCACCGACCGCCGCGTCGAGGAGGGCGACTTCCTCACCGTCTGCCTGGGCGCCGGCTACCGCGGCTACCGCTGCGAGGTGGGCCGGACCTTCGTCATCGGGACCTCGCCGGCCGACTGGCAGATCGAACTGTACGATGTGGTCTTCGCCGCCCAGCGGGCCGGTCGGGAGGCGCTGGCGCCGGGCACTGCCTACCGCGAGGTGGATCGTGCGAGCCGGCAGGTGCTGGCCGCCGCGGGGTGCGATGGGACGCTGGGGGCCCGGGTCGGGCACGGGGTGGGCCTGGAAAACGACGAGGACCCTCGGCTGGCGCCGGAAGCCATGGGTAAACTGGACGCTCGTGTGCCGGTCACCGTCGAACCGGGGGTCCACCTCCCGGGGCGGGGCGGCGTCCGGATCGATGACACACTCGTCGTTCGCCCCGAGGCAGACGGCGGCCCCGAGCTACTCACCATCACGACCAAGGAGCTGCTCGCGCTCTAGCGCGCACCCCTGGTTCCACCAGCTTCAGTCCAGGAGATTCCGCAACCGTGGCATCCACGAACGACCTCAAGAACGGCCTGGTGCTCAAGCTCGACGGGGGCCAGCTCTGGTCCGTCGTCGAGTTCCAGCACGTCAAGCCCGGTAAGGGCCCCGCCTTCGTCCGCACCAAGCTGAAGCATGTGCTGTCCGGCAAGGTCGTCGACAAGACCTTCAACGCCGGCGTGAAGGTCGAGACGGCGAATGTCGACAAGCGCGGCATGCAGTTCTCGTACAAGGACGGCAACGACTTCGTGTTCATGGACACGGAGACGTTCGACCAGATCAACGTGACGCCCGAGACCGTCGGCGACGCGGCCAACTACCTGCTCGAGGGCAACGAGGTCGTCGTCGCCATGTACGAGGGCGCCGTCCTCTACATCGAGCTGCCGGCCTCCGTCGAGCTGGTCATCGAGTACACCGAGCCCGGCGTCCAGGGCGACCGCTCCACCGGTGGCTCCAAGCCCGCCCGCCTGGAGACCGGTTACGAGATCCAGGTCCCGCTCTTCATCACCACCGGTGAGAAGATCAAGGTCGACACCCGCTCCGGTGAGTACCTCGGTCGGGTGAACAGCTAACCGTGGCTGCCCGCAACAAGGCCCGCAAGCGTGCCTTCCAGATCCTCTTCGAGGCCGATCAGCGCGGCACCGCCGTGCCGACCGTGCTCGCGGACTGGATCAGGCACTCGCGGTCCGACGACCGGCAGCCGCCGGTCAACGAGTACACGATGCAGCTCACCGAGGGGTACGCCGACCACGCGGACCGCATCGACGAGTTGATCGCCACCTACGCGGTCGGTTGGTCCCTGGACCGGATGCCGGTCGTCGACCGGAACATCCTGCGGCTCGGCGCCTACGAGCTGATCTGGGAGGACGAGACGCCGGACGCGGTGGTGATCGACGAGGCGGTGCAGCTCGCCAAGGAGTTCTCCACGGACGACTCCCCGGCGTTCGTCAACGGCCTGCTGGGGCGGCTCAAGGAGCTCAAGCCCAGCCTGCGCCGCGAAGGCTGACCAGTACGCCTCATGCCGCTGCCCCTGGCACGACCCGAGAGGGTCGCCAGGGGCAGCGGCATGTGCGGGGCCCTGACGCGGTCGGACCGCGTACGCCCGAACGAGTGACGGCCGGCGGCCGGCCACGCCCGACCAACAGTCGTGGGTCAACGCTGCGTGTCGGTCCACGCCACAGACCCCCGCACCGCGAGGGCGGGCACTCCGCGACAGCGGGTGTCCGCCCCGGCGGGCGGGGGTGCGTACGGCGATGAGGCTGCGCGCCGGGGCCCGAGGGCGCGCCCGAGGTGTCGCGGGCGCTACCGGCCGCCGGTCACCGGCGGTCGGTCACAGGTCCTCGTGCTGCACGGCGCGACGGGCGTCCGCGTCCAGCACGCCCCAGCCGATGAGCTGCTCGGTCAGCACGGAGGGCGACTGGTCGTAGATCACCGCGAGGGTGCGCAGGTCGTCCTGGCGGATCGAGAGGACCTTGCCGTTGTAATCGCCGCGCTGGCTCTGGATCGTGGCCGCGTACCGCTGCAGGGGACCGGCCTTCTCGGCCGGGACGTGCGCCAGCCGCTCCAGGTCGAGCACCAGCTTCGGCGGCGGCTCGGCGGCACCGCCCGGCGTCGTGCCCGGCAGGAGTTCCTGCACGGGAACGCCGTAGAAGTCGGCCAGCTCGGCCAGGCGCTGCACCGTCACGGCGCGGTCGCCGCGCTCGTACGAACCGACCACCACGGCCTTCCAGCGGCCCTGGGACTTCTCCTCGACACCGTGGAGGGAGAGCCCCTGCTGGGTGCGGATGGCGCGGAGCTTGGCTCCGAGCTGTTTAGCGTATTCGCTGGACATAAAGCTCCCCGGACGAAGACTGGTAACTCACTGTGAGGTTACGCAGCGTAATCTGGCTTCGTCAAGCCGAAAGTTGCGTACGCGTGCTCGGGTGGGGGTCCCGACTGCGCACCTTTTCGGTCCTGGTACCGTCAATAACGTAAATCCGACGTCCTTTAAGGTCCGTCCCGTGAGGCGGAGAAGGAGGTCCGTTCCGTTATGGACGCACCCAGCCAGCCCCCTGGCCCCGCATCGAACACAAGCTCTGGCCATAGCTCTGGTCCGGAGATCGATGCCCGGCCCGTGCTCGAGGCCCCGGACATCGCCCGGGTCGTGACCCGCATCGCCCACGAGATCGTGGAACGCGCCAAGGGCGCCCACGACGTCGTCCTCCTGGGCATCCCGACGCGCGGCGTCTTCCTCGCCCAGCGGCTCGCCGCCAAGCTCGAGGAGATCACCTCCCGCGCCATCCCGGTCGGCTCGCTCGACATCACCATGTACCGCGACGACCTGCGGCTCGGCCCCGCCCGTACGCTCGCCCGCACCGAGATCCCCACGGCGGGCATCGAGGGCCGGCTGGTCATCCTCGTCGACGACGTGCTCTTCTCGGGCCGCACCATCCGCGCCGCCCTGGACGCCCTCAACGACATCGGGCGCCCGCGCGCCGTACAGCTCGCCGTGTTGGTCGACCGAGGCCACCGCGAGCTGCCCATCCGCGCCGACTACGTCGGCAAGAACCTCCCGACCTCCCTCCGCGAGACGGTGAAGGTGCAGTTCACCGAGTTGGACGGCCGGGACAGCGTGCTCCTTGGCGTGCGCCCCTCAAGCCCCCGCGGCGGCGCCGAAGGGGAGCGCGCGGACGCCGGGCAGTAGCCCCCCGTACGGCATCGGCCCCCGGGCCGTGCCGCCGCGTGCCCGCATGCCCGCACGCCCCACCACTCCTTAGCTCACGGAGCCCACAGATGAAGCGTCACCTCATCTCGGCCGCCGACCTCACGCGCGATGACGCCGTCCTGATCCTCGACACCGCCGAGGAGATGGCCCGCGTCGCGGACCGGCCGATCAAGAAGCTGCCCACACTGCGTGGGCGCACCGTCGTCAACCTGTTCTTCGAAGACTCGACGCGCACCCGCATCTCCTTCGAGGCCGCCGCCAAGCGGCTGTCCGCGGACGTCATCAACTTCTCCGCCAAGGGCTCCTCGGTCTCCAAGGGCGAGTCCCTCAAGGACACCGCGCTGACCCTGGAGGCGATGGGCGCCGACGCCGTCGTCATCCGGCACCACTCCTCCGGCGCCCCGCACCGGCTGGCCACCTCCGGCTGGATCAAGGGCTCGGTCGTCAACGCCGGCGACGGCACCCACGAGCACCCCACGCAGGCGCTGCTCGACGCGTTCACCATGCGTCGCCACCTGGCCGGCGCCGCGGACGGCGGGCCCACCCACCACCGCGGCCCGGGCGACGGCACCGGCCGTGACCTGGCGGGCCGCAAGGTCACCATCGTCGGCGACGTCCTGCACGGCCGCGTCGCCCGCTCCAACGTGCACCTGCTCACCACGCTCGGCGCCGA
This sequence comes from Streptomyces sp. MGP-BFMKR1, assembly GCF_057766585.1. Lineage (NCBI taxonomy): Bacteria > Bacillati > Actinomycetota > Actinomycetes > Kitasatosporales > Streptomycetaceae > Streptomyces > Streptomyces sp. MGP-BFMKR1. Next base: position 1,108,120 of record NZ_CM173408.1, on the reverse strand, counting down.
GGTCACCCTGGTCGCCCCGCCGACGCTGGTGCCCATCGGCGTCGAGAGCTGGCCCTGCGAGGTCAGCTACGACCTGGACGCGGTGCTGCCCACCTCGGACGCCGTGATGATGCTGCGCGTCCAGCGCGAGCGGATGAACGCCGCGTTCTTCCCCACCGAGCGTGAGTACGCCCGCCGCTACGGCCTGACCGGCGACCGCATGGCCCGAATGCCGGAACACGCCATCGTCATGCACCCGGGGCCGATGAACCGGGGTATGGAGATCACGGCCGAGGTCGCCGACTCGCCCCGCTGCACCGCCGTGGAGCAGGTGACCAACGGCGTGAGCATCCGGATGGCCGCCCTGTACCTGCTGCTCGGCGGCAACGAGCCCGCCCTCGCCCCGAGCGCCCCCGCCGACAAGCCCGCCCGCACCGAGGAGACCAGCACGCCATGAGCGAGACCACCAAGACCCTGCTGCGCGGCGCGCGACTGATCGGCGGCGACAGCGCCGACGTCCTCATCGAGGGCGAGACCATCGCCGCCGTGGGCCAGGGCCTGTCGGCCGAGGGCGCCACGGTCATCGAGGCCGAGGGCCAGATCCTGCTGCCCGGCCTGGTCGACCTGCACACGCACCTGCGCGAGCCGGGCCGCGAGGACTCCGAGACCGTGCTGACCGGCACCCAGGCCGCGGCCGTCGGCGGCTACACCGCCGTGCACGCGATGGCCAACACCTTCCCCGTCGCCGACACCGCCGGCGTCGTCGAGCAGGTGTGGCGGCTCGGCCGCGAGTCCGGCTACTGCGACGTGCAGCCGGTAGGCGCCGTCACCGTCGGCCTCGAAGGCGCGCAGCTCGCCGAGCTCGGCGCCATGCACGAGTCGGCCGCCGGCGTCGTGGTCTTCTCCGACGACGGCAAGTGCGTGGACGACGCGGTGATCATGCGCCGGGCCCTGGAGTACGTGAAGGCGTTCGACGGCGTCATCGCCCAGCACGCGCAGGAGCCCCGGCTCACCGAGGGCGCCCAGATGAACGAGGGCGTCGTCTCCGCCCAGCTCGGCCTCGGCGGCTGGCCCGCCGTCGCCGAGGAGTCGATCATCGCCCGCGACGTCCTGCTCGCCGCGCACGTGGACTCCCGGGTGCACATCTGCCACCTGTCCACGGCCGGCTCGGTGGAGATCGTGCGCTGGGCCAAGTCCAAGGGCTGGAACGTCACCGCCGAGGTCACCCCGCACCACCTGCTGCTCACCGACGAGCTCGTACGCTCCTACAACCCCGTCTACAAGGTGAACCCGCCGCTGCGCACCGAGGCCGACGTGCTCGCGCTGCGCGAGGCGCTCGCCGACGGCACCATCGACTGCGTCGCCACCGACCACGCGCCCCACCCGCACGAGGACAAGGACTGCGAGTGGGCGGCCGCCGCCATGGGCATGGTGGGCCTGGAGACGGCGCTCTCGGTCGTCCAGCACACCATGGTGGACACCGGCCTCCTGGACTGGGCCGGCGTCGCCGACCGGATGTCCTTCCGGCCCGCCGCCATCGGCCGCCTCGCCGGCCACGGCCGGCCCATCGCCGCCGGCGAGCCCGCCAACCTGACCCTGCTCGACGCGGCATACCGTGGTGTGGTGAACCCCGCGGGCTTCGCCTCCCGCAGCCGTAACACGCCCTACGAGGGGCGCGAGCTGCCGGGCCGAGTGACACACACCTTCCTGCGGGGCCGGGCAACGGTCGTGGACGGGAAGCTGACGTGACACCTGTGACATTTCTGGCGGCGGACGACACCCAGAACGCGGGCGACTGGGCCGCGCGCACCGGCTGGGTCGTGGGCCTGCTGCTGGTCATCGTGCTGCTGTACTGGCTCATGCGGGAGGGCTGGAAGTGGCGCGGGCTGCTCCAGTCGGACCTGCCGGAGCTGGCGCGGGTGCCCGCCGACCCGGGCGAGCCCCGGCTCACCATGGCCGGGCGCTACCACGGCTCGACCAAGGCCGGGCAGTGGCTGGAGCGCATCGTCGCGCACGGCCTCGGCGTCCGTAGCCGCGCCGACGTCACGCTGACCGACGACGGACTGACCGTGCGGCGCCCCGGCGCCCGGGACTTCCACGTGCCCACCAGCGCGCTGCGCGGCGCCCGGCTCGACAAGGGCATCGCCGGCAAGGTCCTCACCGAGGGCGGGCTGCTGGTGATCACCTGGCAGCTCGGCGACAGCGCGATCGACTCCGGCTTCCGCTCCGACCACGCCGCCGAACACGCGGCCTGGGTCACCGCGATCAACGACCTCACCGGCGGCCCCAGCGACTCGACCGCCACGCAGCGTGACGAGGACGGCCGCGTGGCCGCCGGCGCCGCGACACCGCGGGGGGCGACCCCCGCGACCCCCGAGGCTGCGACACCGCGGGGAGCGACCCCCGCAACCCCCGAGAAAGGCACATGATGACGCTCTCCACCCAGGGGGCCAGGGTCCCCGCCGTGCTCGTTCTGGAGGACGGCCGCACCTTCCGTGGCCGCGCCTACGGCGCAGTGGGGGAGACCTTCGGCGAGGCGGTGTTCTCCACCGGCATGACCGGATACCAGGAGACCCTGACCGACCCCTCGTACCACCGACAGGTGGTCGTCATGACCGCACCGCACGTCGGCAACACCGGCGTCAACGACGAGGACCCGGAGTCCGGCCGCATCTGGGTCTCCGGCTACGTCGTCCGCGACCCCGCCCGCAAGCCCTCCAACTGGCGCGCCCGGCGCACCCTGGACGAGGAGCTGGCGGCGCAGGGCGTCGTCGGTATCAGCGGGGTCGACACCCGCGCCCTCACCCGCCACCTGCGCGAGCGCGGCGCCATGCGCGTCGGCATCTTCTCCGGCACCGCCCTGGAGGAGGAGCCCGCGCTCGTCGAGCGGGTGCGCACGGCCCCCGGCATGAAGGGCGCCGACCTGTGGAGCGAGGTGACCACCAAGCAGACGTACGTCGTCCCCGCGGTCGGCACCAAGCGGTTCACCGTCGCCGCCATCGACCTGGGCATCAAGACGATGACCCCGCGCCGGATGGCCGAGCGCGGCATAGAGGTCCACGTCTTCCCGGCCACCGCCAGCCTGGAGGAGATCTACGCCGTCGAGCCCGACGGCGTGTTCTTCTCCAACGGCCCCGGCGACCCGGCCACCGCCGACCACCCGATGGAGCTGGCGCGCGGCGTCCTGGACCGGCGCACCCCGCTGTTCGGCATCTGCTTCGGCAACCAGGTGCTCGGCCGGGCGCTCGGCTTCGGCACGTACAAGCTCAAGTACGGCCACCGCGGGATCAACCAGCCGGTGCAGGACCGCACCACCGGCAAGGTCGAGATCACCGCGCAGAACCACGGCTTCGCCGTGGACGCGCCCCTGGACGAGGTCGTGGACACGCCCTACGGCCGGGCCCGGGTCGCCCACGTGGGCCTGAACGACAACGTCGTGGAGGGCCTGGAGTGCCTCGACGTGCCCGCGTTCAGCGTCCAGTACCACCCCGAGGCCGCCGCCGGCCCGCACGACGCGGCCTACCTGTTCGACCGCTTTGTTTCCCTGATGGAGGGCCCCCGTGCCTAAGCGCACCGATATCCAGTCCGTCCTGGTCATCGGCTCGGGACCGATCGTCATCGGGCAGGCGGCCGAGTTCGACTACTCGGGCACCCAGGCGTGCCGCGTGCTCAAGGCCGAGGGCCTGCGCGTCATCCTGGTCAACTCCAACCCGGCCACGATCATGACCGACCCGGAGATCGCCGACGCCACGTACGTCGAGCCGATCACCCCCGAGTTCGTCGAGAAGATCATCGCCAAGGAGCGCCCCGACGCCCTGCTGCCCACGCTCGGCGGCCAGACCGCGCTGAACACCGCCATCGCGCTGCACGACTCGGGCGTGCTGACCGAGTACGGCGTCGAGCTGATCGGCGCCAACGTCGAGGCCATCAACAAGGGCGAGGACCGCGACCAGTTCAAGGACGTCGTCGCGGCCGTCAACGCCAAGATCGGTCACGGCGAGTCCGCCCGCTCGGTCATCTGCCACTCGATGGACGACGTCCTGGACGGCGTCGAGAAGCTCGGCGGCTACCCGGTCGTGGTCCGCCCCTCCTTCACCATGGGCGGCGCCGGCTCCGGCTTCGCGCACGACGAGGAGGAACTGCGCCGCATCGCCGGCCAGGGCCTGACCCTCTCGCCGACCACCGAGGTACTCCTGGAGGAGTCCATCCTCGGCTGGAAGGAGTACGAGCTGGAGCTGATGCGCGACAAGAACGACAACGTCGTGGTCGTGTGCTCCATCGAGAACTTCGACCCGATGGGCGTGCACACCGGCGACTCGATCACCGTCGCGCCGGCCATGACGCTCACCGACCGCGAGTACCAGACCCTGCGTGACATCGGCATCGCCGTCATCCGCGAGGTCGGCGTGGACACCGGCGGCTGCAACATCCAGTTCGCCGTCAACCCCGAGGACGGCCGGGTCATCGTCATCGAGATGAACCCCCGGGTCTCCCGCTCCTCCGCGCTCGCCTCCAAGGCCACCGGCTTCCCGATCGCCAAGATCGCCGCCCGGCTCGCCGTCGGCTACACGCTGGACGAGATCCCCAACGACATCACCGAGCAGACCCCCGCCTCGTTCGAGCCCACGCTCGACTACGTCGTGGTCAAGGTCCCGCGGTTCGCGTTCGAGAAGTTCCCGGCCGCCGACGCCACGCTGACCACCACCATGAAGTCGGTCGGCGAGGCCATGGCCATCGGCCGCAACTTCACCGAGGCGCTCAACAAGGCGCTGCGCTCGCTGGAGAAGAAGGGTTCGCAGTTCGACTTCGTCTCCGAGCCCGGCGACAAGGCCGCGCTCCTCGAGCGGGCGGCCGTCCCCACCGACGGCCGGATCAACACGGTGATGGCGGCCATCCGCGCCGGCGCCACCCAGGAGGAGGTCTTCGACGCGACCAGGATCGACCCCTGGTTCGTCGACCAACTCTTCCTGATCAAGGAGATCGCCGACGAGATCGCCGCCGCCGACCAGCTCTCGCCCGAGATCCTGCGCGAGGCCAAGCGGCACGGCTTCTCCGACGTACAGATCGCCGCCATCCGCGACCTCGGCCCCGAGGTGGTCCGCGAGGTGCGGCACGCGCTCGGCATCCGCCCCGTCTACAAGACGGTGGACACCTGCGCCGCCGAGTTCGCCGCGCGCACCCCGTACTTCTACTCCTCCTACGACGAGGAGTCCGAGGTCGCGCCGCGCGAGAAGCCCGCGGTGATCATCCTGGGCTCCGGGCCCAACCGCATCGGCCAGGGCATCGAGTTCGACTACTCCTGCGTGCACGCCTCCTTCGCGCTCAGCGACGCCGGCTACGAGACCGTCATGGTCAACTGCAACCCGGAGACCGTCTCCACCGACTACGACACCTCCGACCGGCTCTACTTCGAGCCGCTCACCCTGGAGGACGTCCTGGAGATCGTGCACGCCGAGCGGCAGGCGGGCCCGCTCGCGGGCGTCATCGTGCAGCTCGGCGGGCAGACCCCGCTCGGCCTCGCCCAGGCCCTCAAGGACAACGGGGTGCCCATCGTCGGCACCTCGCCCGAGGCCATCGACCTCGCCGAGGAGCGCGGTGCCTTCGGGCGCGTCCTCACCGAGGCCGGGCTGCCCGCCCCCAAGCACGGCACCGCCTTCTCCTTCGAGCAGGCCAAGGGCATCGCCGCCGAGATCGGCTACCCGGTCATGGTCCGCCCCTCGTACGTGCTCGGCGGGCGCGGCATGGAGATCGTCTACGACGAGTCCTCGCTGGCCGAGTACCTGACCCGGCACGCCGGCCTGATCTCCGAGCACCCGGTCCTCATCGACCGCTTCCTCGACGACGCCATCGAGATCGATGTCGACGCTCTCTACGACGGCCACGAGCTCTACCTCGGCGGCGTCATGGAGCACATCGAGGAGGCCGGTATCCACTCCGGTGACTCCGCCTGCGCGCTGCCCCCGATCACCCTCGGCGGCTTCGACATCAAGCGGCTGCGGTCCTCCACCGAGGCCATCGCCAAGGGCGTCGGGGTGCGCGGCCTGATCAACATCCAGTTCGCCATGGCCGGGGACATCCTCTACGTCCTTGAGGCCAACCCGCGCGCCTCGCGCACCGTCCCCTTCACCTCCAAGGCCACCGCCGTGCCGCTGGCCAAGGCCGCCGCCCGCATCTCGCTCGGCGCCACCATCGCCGAACTGCGCGCCGAGGGCCTGCTGCCGGCCACCGGCGACGGCGGCACCCTGCCGCTGGACTCGCCGATCTCCGTCAAGGAGGCCGTGCTGCCCTGGACCCGCTTCCGGGACGCCTCGGGCCGCGGCGTGGACACCATCCTCGGCCCGGAGATGCGCTCCACCGGCGAGGTCATGGGCATCGACTCGGTCTTCGGCACGGCGTACGCGAAGTCCCAGGCCGCGGCGTACGGGGCGCTGCCCAGGGGCGGCCGGGCCTTCGTCTCGGTCGCCAACCGTGACAAGCGCTCGATGATCTTCCCGGCGCGCGAGCTGGTGGCGCACGGCTTCGAACTCCTTGCCACCTCCGGCACCGCCGAGGTGCTGCGCCGCAACGGCATCGACGCCACCGTGGTGCGCAAGCAGAGCGAGGGCGAGGGCCCGAACGGCGAGAAGACGATCGTCCAGCTCATCCACGAGGGGCAGATCGACCTCATCGTCAACACCCCGTACGGCACCGGAGGCCGGCTGGACGGCTACGAGATCCGCACCGCGGCCGTCGCCCGCGCCGTGCCCTGCCTCACCACGGTCCAGGCCCTCGCCGCCGCCGTCCAGGGCATCGAGGCGCTGGCCAGGGGCGAGGTCGGGGTGCGCTCCCTGCAGGAGCACGCCGGGCAGCTCATCGCGGCCCGCGACGCGAAGTAGCGGACGGGGCGCGCCCGGGGGCCGGCCACCCACCGGCCCCCGGGCGCCCGCCCCGCCCCCCGTCCCCGCCCGGACCGAGCGGGCCCGCCGCCCCGCCCGGCCCGCCCTCAGCCCTGCCCTACCCGTACCGGCCTAGCGAAAGCCCGCGCCCGCATGAACCCTTACCCGCTCCTGTTCCGACTCCTCTTCCAGCGGATGGACCCCGAACGGGCCCACCACCTGGCCTTCGGCTGGATCAGGCTCGTCGCCCGCGTCCCCGTCCTGCGCACCCTCGTCGCCGCCGCGCTCGCCCCCCGGTACAAGGAGCTGCGCACCGAGGCCCTGGGCCTGCGGATGCACGGCCCGTTCGGGCTGGCCGCCGGGTTCGACAAGAACGCCATGGCCATCGACGGGATGACCATGCTCGGCTTCGACCACGTCGAGATCGGCACGGTCACCGGCCACGCCCAGCCGGGCAACCCGCGCAAGCGCCTCTTCCGCCTGGTGGGCGACCGTGCGCTGATCAACCGGATGGGCTTCAACAACGAGGGCTCCGCCGCCGTCGCCGCCCGGCTCGCCGCTCGCCGCCCCGCCTTCAGGGCCACCGTCGGCGTCAACATCGGCAAGACCAAGGTGGTCCCCGAATCGGAGGCCATCGCCGACTACGTCACCTCCACGGAGCGGCTCGCCGGCCACGCCGACTACCTGGTCGTCAACGTCTCCTCGCCCAACACCCCCGGGCTGCGCGACCTCCAGGCCGTGGAACACCTGCGCCCGCTGCTGACCGCCGTGCGCGAGGCCGCCGACCGCACGGTCACCACCCGCCGCGTCCCGCTGCTGGTCAAGATCGCCCCCGACCTGGCGGACGAGGACATCGACGCCGTCGCCGACCTCGCCGTCGAACTCGGCCTGGACGGCATCATCGCCACCAACACCACCATCGCCCGCGACGGCCTCGGCCTGACCAGCGACCCCGCGCTGGTGGCGGAGACCGGCGGCCTCTCCGGTGCCCCGGTCAAGGAGCGCTCGCTCGCGGTCCTGCGCCGGCTGTACGGGCGCGTCGGCGACCGGGTCACCCTGGTCGGCGTGGGCGGCATCGAGAACGCCGACGACGCCTGGGAGCGCATCCTGGCCGGCGCCACCCTGGTCCAGGGCTACAGCGCCTTCATCTACCAGGGCCCGCTGTGGTGCCGCACCCTGCACAAGGGGCTGGCCGCCCGCCTGGCCGCCAGCCCGTACGCCACCCTGGCCGACGCGGTGGGGGCCGAGACCAAGGAGCAGGCGGCATGAGCGACACCCCGACCCCGCAGGCCACGCACGCCACCGGCGATCCGCAGGCCCCCGCCGCCTTCGGCGCCCGGCTGCGGCAGGCCATGGACACCCGCGGGCCGCTGTGCGTGGGCATCGACCCGCACGCCTCGCTGCTCGCCGACTGGGGCCTGGGCGACGACGTGGCGGGCCTGGAGCGGTTCTCGCGCACCGTGGTGGAGGCCCTGGCCGACCGGGTGGCCGTGCTCAAGCCGCAGTCCGCGTTCTTCGAGCGGTTCGGCTCGCGCGGAGTGGCCGTCCTCGAGCGCACCGTCGCCGAGGCGCGCGCCGCCGGGGCCCTGGTGCTGATGGACGCCAAGCGCGGCGACATCGGCTCCACCATGGCCGCGTACGCCGCCGCCTACCTCGACCCCGCCTCGCCGCTGTTCTCGGACGCGCTCACGGTCAGCCCCTACCTGGGCTTCGGCTCCCTCGACCCGGCCGTGGAGCTGGCCCGCGCGAGCGGCTGCGGCCTGTTCGCGCTGGCGCTGACCTCCAACCCGGAGGGCGCCGAGGTGCAGCACGCGCTGCGCGCCGACGGCCGCAGCGTCGCCGCCACCGTGCTGGGCCACCTCGCCGAGCGCAACGCCGCCGAGCGCGCCGCCTGGCAGGGCCAGGGCCGGCCGCTGGGCTCCTTCGGCGCGGTGGTGGGCGCCACGCTGGGCGACGCGCTCGCCGCCGCCGGCGGCTCGCTCGCCATCGACGGGCCGCTCCTCGCGCCGGGCATCGGTGCCCAGGGCGCGACCCCCGCCGACCTCCCGGCGGTCTTCGGCGACGCGGTGGGGAACGTGGTGCCCAGCGTGAGTCGTGGGGTGCTGCGCCACGGTCCGGATGCCGCCGCGTTGCGCGCCGCGGCGGCCAAAATCGCCGACGACGTGCGGGTAGCCGTGAAATAAGTACCTCAGAACCCGGTGGTTTTGCCCCGAAAAGTCCTGGTCGAGCGAGTCTGACCAGGACTTTTCGTCTGTTCTCGCTGACTGGAGCGGCCGTGGCCGCTAGTCTCCGACGGGAGCACAACGCGCAGGTGTGTTGCGCGTTGCTCACCCTGGTGAGGGGCGACTAGGTTCCTCACCGGTCCGTATCCGACAGTTCGATATCCGAGGTGACGTAGGCGTGGCTCTTCCGCCCCTTACCCCTGAACAGCGCGCAGCCGCGCTCGAAAAGGCCGCCGCGGCTCGCCGGGAGCGCGCCGCGGTCAAGAATCGACTCAAGAACTCCGGTGCCTCGCTGCACGACGTCATCCAGCAGGGTCAACAGGACGACGTCATCGGCAAGATGAAGGTCTCCGCGCTCCTTGAGTCCCTCCCTGGCGTGGGCAAGGTTCGTGCCAAGCAGATCATGGAGCGGCTCGGCATCTCCGAGAGCCGCCGGGTGCGCGGTCTCGGCTCCAACCAGATCGCCGCCCTGGAGCGTGAGTTCGGCGGCAAGGCCGCCTGACGTTTTCCGGCGCTCCCGGGAACCTGGATAATCGCCGCATGGCAGCACATCCCCAGGGGGCGACCAGCCCTCTCGCTTCGCAGGCGGTATCCCCCGTACCTCCGGACGCACGTCCGCGGCTGACCGTGCTCTCCGGCCCCTCCGGGGTCGGCAAGAGCACGGTCGTCGCGCACCTGCGCCAGGCCCACCCCGAGGTATGGCTCTCGGTCTCCGCCACCACCCGCAAGCCGCGTCCCGGCGAGCGGCACGGCGTCCAGTACTTCTTCGTCGAGAACGAGGAGTTCGACAAGCTCATCGCCAACGGCGAGCTGCTGGAGTGGGCCGAGTTCGCGGGCAACCGCTACGGCACCCCGCGCCGGGCGGTCCTCGACCGCCTTGAGGCGGGGGAGCCGGTGCTGCTGGAGATCGACCTCCAGGGCGCCCGGCTGGTCCGCGAGTCGATGCCGGAGGCGCAGTTGGTCTTCCTGGCCCCGCCGAGCTGGGACGAGTTGGTGCGCCGCCTGACCGGGCGGGGCACCGAGCCGCCGGAGGTGATCGAGCGCAGGCTGGCGGCGGCGAAGGTCGAGCTGGCCGCCGAGTCCGAGTTCGACACCACCCTGGTCAACACCTCCGTCGAGGACGTCAGCGCTGAGCTGCTAGCCTTGATGCGAGTGGTCTGATCTTCTCTGATTTCTTCGACCCTCGTTAACGCTCGGTACGGCAAGCGTCACACCGCCGTTATCGTCGTTGACGACCAGTGCGGCGCGGTACGTGACCAGCGCCGTGCGCAACAGATGCCATCAGACACACGCCCGGTGACACCGTCACCGACGCGGTCGCCGAAGGCGTCTGCGACATCGCTGAACCCGATCGGAAGGCAGAGAGTGTCCTCTTCCATCACCGCGCCCGAGGGCATCATCAACCCGCCGATTGATGAGCTGCTTGAGGCCACCGACTCGAAGTACAGCCTGGTGATCTACGCCGCCAAGCGTGCTCGTCAGATCAACGCGTACTACTCGCAGCTCGGCGAGGGCCTCCTGGAGTACGTCGGCCCGCTCGTGGACACCCACGTCCACGAGAAGCCGCTGTCGATCGCGCTCCGCGAGATCAACGCGGGCCTGCTGACCTCCGAGGCCATCGAGGGCCCGGCGCAGTAGCCACGCGAGCGGTACTTTTTTCGACCACGGGCCCGGCAGCGGGCCTCCGGCGCAGGCCGGGGGAGCGGCTGCCGGGCCCGTGGTGTGTCATGGGCCCATGCGAGAGCGCGGGGAGAAGCGAGCGATGGAAGAGTCCACCAACCAGCCGGCGGCCGAAGCGACGGCGGGCGCGGGGCGGGAACCACACACCGGGGCGGGCGAGCCGGCCGCGGCCCGCAAGCCCTCCGTGGTGCTGGGCGTGAGCGGCGGCATCGCCGCCTACAAGGCGTGTGAGCTGCTACGCCGCCTGACCGAGTCGGGCCACGACGTACGGGTGGTGCCCACCGCGTCCGCCCTGCACTTCGTCGGCGAGGCGACCTGGTCGGCGCTGTCCGGCCACCCGGTCTCCACGGAGGTCTGGACGGATGTGCACGAGGTGGCGCACGTACGCATCGGGCAGACGGCCGACCTGGTCGTGGTCGCCCCGGCCACCGCCGACACGCTGGCCAAGGCCGCCCACGGGCTCGCCGGCGACCTGCTGACCAACACCCTGCTCACGGCCCGCTGCCCGGTCGTCTTCGCGCCGGCCATGCACACCGAGATGTGGGAGCACCCGGCGACGCGGGAGAACGTGGCGACGCTGCGGCGGCGCGGCGCGGTGGTCATCGAGCCCGCCGTCGGCCGGCTGACCGGCGTGGACACCGGCAAGGGCCGGCTGCCGGACCCGGGCGAGATCTTCGAGGTCTGTCGCCGCGTGCTGGCCGCCGGCCCGGCCGCCGGCGCCCGGCGCGACCTCGCGGGCCGACACGTGGTGGTGAGCGCCGGAGGCACCCGGGAGCCCCTGGACCCGGTGCGCTTCCTGGGCAACCGCTCCTCGGGCAAGCAGGGGTACGCGCTGGCCCGCGCGGCCGTGGCCCGTGGCGCGCGGGTGACTCTCGTCTCCGCGAACAGCGCGCTGCCCGACCCGGCCGGCGCGGACGTGGTGCGCGTGGGTACGGCGGTGCAGTTGCGCGAGGCCATGCTGAAGGCGGCGCCCGACGCGGACGTGGTGGTCATGGCCGCGGCCGTGGCCGACTTCCGGCCCGCGACGTACGCGACCGGCAAGATCAAGAAGCGGGACGGGCAGGAGCCCGAGCCCATCGCGCTGGTGCGGAATCCGGACATCCTCGCCGAGCTCTCGGCCGAGCGCGCCCGCCCCGACCAACTCGTCGTCGGCTTCGCGGCCGAGACCGACGACGTGGTGTCCAACGGCCGGGCCAAGCTCGCCCGCAAGGGCTGTGACCTGCTGGTCGTCAACGAGGTGGGCGAGCACAAGACGTTCGGCGCGGAGGAGAACGAGGCCGTCGTGCTCGGCGCCGACGGCAGCGAGACCCCCGTCCCGTACGGGCCCAAGGAGGCGCTCGCCGAGACCGTCTGGGACCTGGTCGCCCGCGCGCTGCCCCCGGCGACCGACGCCTGACCCCCCGCCTCGCCACCCCGCGCGCCCCAGGCCGGGGCGCGCGGGGCGGCGGGCGCGGCCCGGGCCCCGGCCTCTTCCCCGTACCGCCGGAGCCGGTGGGAGCACGCGAAATCCCCGGTCAACCGGGTGTCGCCGAAGTCGGCGTGAAAAAGCCCCCCAGTGTGTTGCCGAACACCTCATTCACCCCACACAAGTGTGTGTGACAAGTCACCCTGCGCCCGTGTTGCGAGACACGCGGCCCAATCGGCGAGAACGACCGATAAACTGACCTCGGATTCGCGTGGGCGCAGCTCCCGTGCGTCTCCGCCCATGCTCAGCCAGCAGCCGCTGCAACCCCAGGGAGCGATGTGTCCCGCCGCCTGTTCACCTCGGAGTCTGTGACCGAGGGCCACCCTGACAAGATCGCTGACCAGATCAGCGACACCATCCTCGACGCCCTCCTCAAGGAGGACCCGCACTCGCGGGTCGCCGTTGAGACCCTGATCACCACCGGACTGGTGCACGTCGCAGGCGAGGTGACGACGAAGGCGTACGCGCCGATCGCCTCCCTCGTGCGCAACAAGATCCTTGAGATCGGTTACGACTCCTCGAAGAAGGGCTTCGACGGAGCCTCCTGTGGTGTCTCCGTCTCCATCGGCGCGCAGTCGCCCGACATCGCCCAGGGTGTCGACACCGCGTACGAGGCCCGGGTCGAAGGCTCGTCCGACGGGGACAAGGACGACGACCTCGACAAGCAGGGCGCGGGCGACCAGGGGCTGATGTTCGGCTACGCCTGCGACGAGACCCCCGACCTGATGCCGCTGCCGATCCACCTGGCGCACCGGCTCTCGCGCCGCCTGTCCGACGTGCGCAAGAACGGGACGATCCCGTACCTGCGCCCCGACGGCAAGACCCAGGTCACCATCGAGTACGACGGCGAGAAGGCCGTCCGCCTGGACACCGTGGTCGTCTCCTCGCAGCACGCGTCCGACATCGACCTGGACTCGCTGCTCGCCCCCGACATCCGCGAGTTCGTCGTGGAACCGGAGCTCAAGGCCCTGGTGGACGACGGCATCAAGCTGGAGACCGAGGGCTACCGGCTGCTGGTCAACCCGACCGGCCGCTTCGAGATCGGCGGCCCGATGGGCGACGCCGGCCTCACCGGCCGCAAGATCATCATCGACACCTACGGCGGCATGGCCCGACACGGCGGCGGCGCCTTCTCCGGCAAGGACCCGTCCAAGGTGGACCGCTCGGCCGCGTACGCCATGCGCTGGGTCGCCAAGAACGTGGTCGCCGCGGGCCTGGCCTCGCGCTGCGAGGTCCAGGTCGCGTACGCGATCGGCAAGGCCGAGCCGGTCGGTCTCTTCGTGGAGACCTTCGGCACCGCCACCGTCGATGCCGAGCGCATCGAGCAGGCCATCACCCAGGTCTTCGACCTGCGCCCGGCCGCGATCATCCGCGACCTCGACCTGCTCCGCCCGATCTACGCCCAGACCGCCGCGTACGGCCACTTCGGCCGCCCGCTGCCGGACTTCACCTGGGAGCGCACGGACCGGGTGGACGCGCTGCGGCAGGCCGCCGGCCTCTGAGCGGCACGTAGCGACGCCTGACGGCGCGCTCGCGCGCCGACCCGTCCAGCACGCCCGCGGCCCCGGACCCGATGAGGGTTCGGGGCCGCGGGCGTTGTGCCGGGGCCGTGGCCGGGTGGCGGGTGTCGCGGCGCGGCCCGGTGCGAGCGGCTGGCCGGGCCGGCGTGGTATGCGCGGCCCGGCCCCCTGTCAGTGCCGTCTGCTAAGACTGATGCTGTGAGCAGCGAGAACGGGCAGTCGGGTGACGAGCCGGCGCGTGTGGGGCGCGGCGGTGGGAGGGCTGGTGACGCGGCGGCCGGGCGGGGCGCTCGGGCGGGGGAGGAGACGACCGGCGGCGGGCGTGACGCGGGGGATGGGGCCGGGGAGCAGCTCGCGCTGATTCGCGAGACGGTGCGCAAGACCAAGGCGCCCAAGGCCAAGCCGCGCACCTGGCGCGGCGCGCCGCTGGCCAGGGAGCGGCCCGTGGCGCGGGTGCTCGTCGACAAGGGCCCGGTGCACCTGGACAAGCTCTGGGACTACGCGGTCCCGGCCGAGCTGGACGCCGCCGCGCAGCCCGGGGTGCGGGTGCGGGTGCGGTTCGGCGCAGGCACCGGACAGGTCCGCGGCGGGCGGCGCGAGGGCGGCGGGCTCCTCGACGGGTACATCCTGGACCGCGTCGCCGAGTCGGACTACCAGGGCCCACTCGCCGCCATCGCCCAAGTGCTCTCGCCGGAGCTGGCCCTGCGGCCCGAGCTGCTCACCGTGTGCCGCATGGTCGCCGACCGGTACGCGGGGTCGCTGGCCGACGTGCTCCAGCTCGCCGTGCCGCAGCGGCACGCGCGGGTCGAGGCCCAGCCGTCCCCCGCTCCGCTGCCGCCGCCCGCGCCGCCCGAGCCCGGGAGCTGGGCGCGCTATCCGCACGGGCCGAGCTTCCTGCGCGCGCTGGCCAGGGGGGACGCCCCGCGCGCGGTGTGGACCGCGCTGCCCGGGCCCGACTGGCCGATGGAGCTGGCCCGGGCCATGGCCGCCACGCTCGCCGCCGGCCGTGGCGCGCTCGCCGTGCTGCCCGACGGTCGCAGCGCGGCCCGCGTGGACGCCGCCCTCAGCGAACTGCTCGGCCCGGGGCAGCACGTGCTGCTCACCGCCGACAGCGGCCCCGAGGAGCGCTACCGCCGCTGGTTGGCGATCAACCGTGGCGCGCTGCGCGCCGTGGTCGGCACGCGGGCCGCGATGTTCGCCCCCGTGCACCGGTTGGGCCTCGTCGCGATCTGGGAGGACGGCGACAGCAACCACAGCGAGCGGCACGCCCCGCAGCCGCACGCCCGCGAGGTGCTGCTGCTGCGCAGCGCGCACGAGCGCACGGCGTTCCTGCTGGGCAGCGTCAGCCGTACGGTCGAGGCGGCCCAGCTCGTGGAGACCCGCTGGGCGCTGCCGCTCGCCGCGGAGCGCGAAGTGGCGCGCGGCGTGGCCCCGTTGATCCGCACGGTCGGCGACGAGCAGTTGGGGCGGGACGCCGGGGCCCGCGCCGCCCGGCTGCCCAGCCTCGCCTGGCAGACCGCGCGCGAGGGGCTGCGGCACGGGCCGGTCCTCGTGCAGGTCCCGAGGTGGGGGTACGTGCCCCGGCTCGCCTGCGCGAGCTGTCGTACGCCGGCGCGGTGCGGGCGCTGCCAGGGGCCGGTGCAGGCGCCGGCCGCCGGCGCCGCGCTGTGCTGCGGCTGGTGTGGGACCGAGGTCCCCGACTGGCACTGCGCGGAGTGTGGCGGACGGCGTACGCGGGCGCAGGTCGTCGGGGCCCAGCGCACGGCCGAGGAGTTGGGGCGGGCCTTTCCCGAGGTGCCGGTGCTGGCCTCGGGGCGCGATCACATACGCGAGTCCGTACCCGACCGCCCCGCCCTCGTGGTCGCCACGCCGGGCGCCGAGCCCCTCGCTCCGGGCCCCGGGTACGCGGCGGCCCTGCTGCTCGACGGCTGGGCGCTGCTCTCCCGCCCGGACCTGCGCGCCAGCGAGGAGGCGCTGCGGCGCTGGTTGACGGCGGCGGCCCTGGTGCGCGGGCAGGACGCGGGCGGGGTGGTCACCATCGTGGCCGAGCCGACGCTGCGCCCCGTGCAGGCCCTGGTGCGCTGGGACCCCGCCGGGCACGCGGCGCGGGAGCTGGGCGAGCGGGCGGAGTTGGGTTTTCCGCCGGTGTCCCGGATGGCGGCGGTCTCCGGGCCGCCCGCGGCGGTCGCCGGCCTGTTGCGCCTGGTCGAGCTGCCGGACACGGCGGAGGTCCTCGGCCCGGTGCCGGCCGCGGACCCGCGCCCGGGGCCGGCGCGCGCGGCAGGCGCCGAGCCGTCCGCGCCGCGGCTCGGCGCGCCGGAGGAGCCGGGGGGCTGGGAGCGGGCCCTGATCCGGGTGCGGCCCGGCCAGGGGGCGGCTCTGGCGAGCGCCCTGAAGGCGGCCCAGGCCCAGCGGTTGACGCGCAGGCAGGGCGACCCGGTGTGGGTGCGCGTGGACCCGCCCGACATCGGCTGAGGCCGGGCGGGCCCGCCGGGGCCACGGCGTCGAGCCGGGCGGCGGGGCGGGCGTCCGCCCCGACTGGACCGGGTGGGCGCGGTGCCCGGCGGCGCGGGTTACGCGCCCGGTCGCGCGGCCCGTCGGCAGGCCGGCCGTGACGCGCCGGCCGGGGGTGGTGCGGCGCTGGCCCCACACCACGCTGGCCCGGCGGGGGTGAGCCGCCGGGCCAGGTGGAGAGGGGGAGTCCGCGCCGGGTGTCAGCCGTTGCGCGGTCCGGGGAGTGCGCCCGAGCGGGCGTCCTCGCGGAGCGCGGGGGCCGAGCTGCCGGCCGGCGCGGGGAGCGAGGGCATCGAGCGGGCGGCGGGGACGATCGGCGTGGCGTCCGCCGGCCGCTCGGCCGTGCGCAGCGCCTCGCCGCCGCCCTCGGCGCCGCCGGTCGCCGTGGACCGACGGCTGCCGTAGCGGCGGTGCACCGCCTGCTTGGTGACGCCGAGCGCCGAGCCGACCGCGTCCCACGAGAAGCCCAGCGAACGGTCGAAGTCCACCGCGGCCGTCACCAGCGTCTCGATGCTGTCCCGCAGCTCCTGCGCCAGCCGTACCGTGGGGGCTGGCGCCCGCCCGTAGACGACGAAGCCCGCGGACGGACTGGTGCGTCGCGGGCGGTAGACGTTGCCGAGCTGGGCGGTGAGGGTACGCAGTGCGTCCACCTGCCGCCGGACCCGCTCGATGTCCCGGACCAGCAGATGCAGGCTGGCCCGAGCCTGGGCGTCGTGGGTTGCGTGGTCGGCCATGAACAAGCCTCTCGAACCGGCGTTGAAGTCGCTTGGGAAAAGGATCGGGCCGCTGGAGCGGCCCGATTCGGTCAATCTGACTTGACCAACGCCACAGCCGCCCTCGTGGTCACGGTCCGGGGCGCGCGACGCCGATCGCGTACGCCCCCTGATCGGGTGGGTTCGAGCGGGCCCCGGCGGCGGGACTCCGGCTGAGGCGGCGGCCTAGACTGGGGCGCCGTTCCGCAGCGTGTGAGAGGTAGTCCGCCAGACATGAGGCTCGTCTTCGCCGGTACCCCCGAGGTCGCCGTACCCGCCCTGGACGCTTTGCTCGCGTCAGACCGGCACGAGGTCGTGGCCGTGGTCACCCGGCCCGACGCGCCGGCCGGGCGCGGCCGGCGCCTGGTCGCGAGCCCGGTGGCGCAGCGCGCCGAGGAGGCCGGCATCGAGGTGCTGAAGCCGGTCAAGCCGCGCGACGAGGACTTCCTCGCCCGGCTGCGCGAGATCGCGCCCGACTGCTGCCCGGTGGTGGCCTACGGGGCGCTGCTGCCCAAGGTCGCGCTGGACATCCCGGCCCGCGGCTGGGTCAACCTGCACTTCTCGTTGCTGCCCGCCTGGCGCGGGGCGGCGCCCGTGCAGCACGCCGTACTCGCCGGTGACGAGATGACCGGCGCCTCCACCTTCCTCATCGAACAGGGCCTGGACTCGGGGCCGGTGTACGGCGTCCTCACCGAGCAGGTGCGCCCCACCGACACCAGCGGCGACCTGCTGACCCGGCTCGCCTTCGCCGGGGCTGGGCTGCTGGCGGCGACGATGGACGGCATCGAGGACGGCACCCTGCGACCGGTGCCGCAGCCGGCCGAGGGCGTATCGCTCGCGCCGAAGATCGAGGTGGAGGACGCCCGGATCGACTGGGCGGCGCCCGCGCTGCGCGTGGACCGGGTGGTGCGCGGCTGCGCCCCGGCCCCCGGCGCCTGGACGGTCTTCCGCGGCGAGCGGCTGAAGGTGAAGTCCGTACGGCTGGTCACCGACCGCGCCGACCTCGCGCCGGGCGAGATCGCCGCGACGAAGAACGCCGTGTTCGCCGGCACGGGCAGCCACGCCGTCGAGTTGCTGTGGGTGCAGCCGCAGGGCAAGAAGCCGATGGCCGGGGCCGACTGGGCGCGCGGGGTGCGCATCGCGGCGGAGGAGCGGTTCGAGGCGTAGCCAGGCGGTGCCCGCCGCGTCAGGATCAGACGCGCCGGGCTCACGCGCGGCGGGCTTCTGCTCGGCCCGGTCGCGCCCTGGACAGCGTGCCACCGGCTGTCCAGACTGCTGGCGGTGCGGCGGGCCCAACTCCCGTGGGAGTAGCGGCGGTTCACGCCCGCGCTGGTCGTCCCCGACGAGATGAGGTGGCGCTCATGCGGTTCAGCTACGCCCTGCTTCCCGACTATCCGCTCCAGGACTCCCTCGCCTCCATCCGGCTCGCCGACGAACTCGGCTTCCACGCGTGCTACGCGGCGGACGAGACCTGGCACAAGGACCTGTGGTCGCTGTTCGCGGTGGCCGCGGGGCAGACCCGGAACATCCGACTCGGCCCGAGCGCCTCCCCGGTCACGCTGCGCGAGCCGACGTTGATCGCCCAGGCGCTGGCCACGCTGGACGAGCTCTCCCACGGGCGCGCCGAGGCGGTGCTGGCCAGCGGCAACTTCGGGCTGTTGGCGCAGTACGGCATCGAGGGGACGAGGGGCCGCCCGTTGTCGCGGGTGAAGGAGGCGCTCGGCGTGGTGCGCACCCTCCTGGACGAGGGCACCATCACGCGCCGGGGCGAGTTCTTCCGTTACGAGGGGTTGTTCACCTTCGCCCGTCCCGTGCAGGAGCACCTGCCGCTCAAGCTGGGGGCGATGCGCGGGCCGAAGTCCTTCGAGGCGGCTGGGGAGTTGGCGGACGGCTGTCACCACGCCATGAGCTGCACGCGCGAGGCGCTGACGTACGCGGTGGAGCACGTGCGCGCGGGCGCGGAGCGCGCGGGGCGGGACTGGCGGAGCCTGGACCTGGGCGCGTGGGTCGTCTTCGCCACCGGCCCGGAGTCCGCGCCGGCCAGGGAGGCCGCGCGCAGCATGGTCGGCCTGTACGCGTCGGCCATGTCCGACGAGCAACTGCGACGCAACGGGGTGGACCCGGGCGAGCTGCGGCCCGTCCTCGACGCGGTGCGCGCCGGCGATCTGGCCCGCGGCATCGAGCTGACCAGCCCGGAGGTGGTCGAGCGGCTGTCGATCGCCGGGACGCCCGAGGAGTGCGCGGAGGCGATCCGCACCCAGCTCGTGCCCGCCGGCATCAACCACGTGATCTGCGCGATCACCGACGAGACGCTGGTCAGGGCGTTCACTGGGCGGGAGTTGGCCGGGGTGGCCAGCGTGGACGAGCAGTTGCGCCTGATCCACGACGTGGTGCGGCCGGCGGTCGGGTGACGCCGGCGGCGCCCGGCCCCGACCCGCCCGGGGCGGCCCGGGGCCGTGGCGGGGGCGCGCAGCGCGCGGGGCCCGCCGCGGCACGTACGCTGGGAGCGTTCGTCTTCCCAGCTCCGGAGCACCTTTCGTGAACGATCGCCGCCGTCCAGCCAAGCCCTACCGCCGACCGAAGAAGGACCCCGTGCGGGTGCTCGCCTTCGAGGCGCTGCGGGCCGTCGACGAGCGTGACGCCTACGCCAACCTCGTACTGCCCCCGCTGTTGCGCAAGGCCAGGGAGGACGGCGGGTTCGACGCGCGGGACGCCGCGCTCGCGACCGAGCTGGTGTACGGCACGCTGCGCTGGCAGGGCACGTACGACGAGATCGTCGCCGAGTGCGTGGACCGGCCGCTGCGCGAGGTGGACCCGCCCGTGCTCGACGTGCTCAGCCTGGGGGCGCACCAGCTCCTCGGCACCCGGATTCCGACGCACGCCGCGGTCAGCGCGACCGTGGAGCTGGCGCGGGTGGTGCTGGGGGACGGGCGGGCCAAGTTCGTCAACGCCGTGCTGCGGAAGATCGCCGCGGACGACCTCGACGGCTGGCTGCGCCGCGTCGCCCCGCCGTACGACGAGGACCCCGAGGCGCACCTGGGCGTCATGCACGCCCACCCGCGCTGGGTGGTCTCCGCGCTGTGGGACGCGCTGGGCGGCGGCCGGGCCGGGATCGAGGACCTGCTCGCGGCCGACAACGAGCGCCCCGAGGTCACGCTGGTCGCCCGCCCGGGGCGCTCGGGCGCGGACGAGTTGCTGGCGGCGGCGGGCGAGGACCGGGCCCTGCCGGGCCGCTGGTCGCCGTACGCGGTGCGGCTGGTGGACGGCGGCGAGCCGGGGGCGCTGGACGCGGTCCGCGAGGGGCGCGCCGGCGTGCAGGACGAGGGCAGCCAACTGGTGGCCATGGCGCTGGCCAACGCGCCGGTCGAGGGCGCCGACGCGCGGTGGCTCGACGGTTGCGCGGGCCCCGGCGGCAAGGCCGCGTTGCTGGCGGCGCTCGCCGCGCAACGCGGCGCGACGCTGCTGGCGGCGGAGAAGCAGCCGCACCGGGCCCGCCTCGTGGCCCGCGCGCTGGCCGGCAACCCGGGCCCGTACCAGGTGGTCACCGCCGACGGCACCCGCCCGGTGTGGCGACCCGGCTCCTTCGACCGGGTCCTGGTGGATGTGCCGTGCACCGGCCTCGGCGCGCTGCGCCGGCGCCCGGAGGCGCGTTGGCGGCGCCGGCCGGCGGACCTGGAGGGGTTCGCCCCGCTCCAGCGCGGGCTGCTGCGCGAGGCGCTGGCCGCGGCGCGGGTCGGCGGCGTGGTGGCGTACGTGACGTGTTCGCCGCACCTGGCCGAGACCCGGGCCGTCGTGGATGACGTGCTGAAGTCGGCCGGCGGCGCCGAGTGGATCGACGCCCGCCCCCTGCTGCCCGACGTCCCCGGCCTCGGCGACGGCCCCGACGTGCAGCTCTGGCCGCATGTGCACGGCACGGACGCGATGTACCTGGCGTTGCTGCGCCGTACGGGGTGAGGCGCCGGCCTCGCGCCGTCAGGCGTCGCCTTCCTCGGTGGCGGGGCTCCGCGCGTCCTCTCGCGTGAGTGCCCACAGCGCGAGCGCGAGGCAGCTGACCGTGGCGCCGAAGGCGCAGACGGCGCCCCAGCCGGCCGCCGCGTACAGGGTGGTCGCGGCGATGGCGCCGGTGGCGCTGCCGATCGAGTAGAAGACCATGTACCCGCCGATCAGCCGGCTGCCCGCAGTCGGGTGGCGGGCGTGGATCAGGGTCTGGTTGGTGACGTGGACGGCCTGCACGGCGAGGTCGAGCAGGACGACGCCCACGGCCAGCGCCCACAGCGAGTCGCGGGTGTGGGCCAGCGGTAGCCAGGAGACGGTGAGCAGCGCGAGGGCGGCGCCGGTGGTCCACCGCGCGAGCCCGCGGTCGTTCAGCCGGCCCGCCACCGTCGCGGCCAGCGCGCCCACCACCCCGACCAGTCCCCAGGCCCCGATCGCGGTGTGCGACAGGGAGTGTGGCGCCTCGCTGAGCGGCAGCGCGACGCCGCTCCACAGCGTGCTGAACGCGGTGAAGACCAGCAGGCCGAGCGCGGCCCGCAGGCGCAGCAGGCGCTCCCGCGCGAAGAGGGTGACCGTGGAGCGCAGGAGTGGCCCGTAGCGCAGGGCCGCCGGCGGGGCGCCGGTGTGGCGCGGCAGCACGCGGTGCAGGACCAGCGCGAGCAGCGCGGTGAGCACCGCCGACGCGAGGTAGACGGAGCGCCAGCCGGCGAGGTCGGCCATGGCGCCGGAGGCGGTTCGGGCGAGCAGGATGCCGCTGACCACGCCGCTGGTCACCAGGCCGACGACGCGTCCGCGCTGGGCGGGCGGGGCCAGCGAGGCCGCGAAGGCCACCAGCGTCTGGGTGACGACGGCGAGCAGCCCCATGGCGACCATGCCCGCGAGCAGGACCGCCGCCGTCGGGGCCACGGCGATCGCCCCCAACGCCGCGACCAGGAGCAGCAGTTGGGCCACGACGAGCCGCCTGCGGTCGGCCACGTCGCCCAGCGGTACGAGGAAGAAGAGGCCAAGGCCGTACCCGACGTGCGTGAGCGTGACGACGCTGCCGACCAGCGCCGGGCTCATGGCGAGGTCCTGGCCGACGGTCACCAGGAGCGGTTGGGCGAAGTACACGTTGGCCACCGCGGTCCCGCAGGCGACGGCGAAGAGCAGCAGGACCCCACGGGACAGGACGTAGCCGGGCGCCTCCTCGGCCCGGGGCGTGTCCCGGGCCGAAACCGGGGGCGGTGCGGGCGCGCGGTCGGTGGCCATTCGGTACCCCTCCACATGTGGTTTCAACTTGCTACCAGTCGGCACGCTAGCCTTGCCGGTAGCATGTTGCAACCAGAGTGGAAGCGCGGAGTGGAGGACGGCATGGTGACGAGGACCCGGTTCGACGACAGCGACTGCCCCGTCGCGCGGTCGGTGGACGCCATCGGCGACTGGTGGTCCCTGCTGATCGTGCGCGACGCCTTCGACGGAAGCCGCCGCTTCGGGGAGTTCCAGCGCGGTCTGGGCGTGGCGAAGAACATCCTCACCGCGCGGCTGCGCGCACTGGTCGCCGGCGGCGTCCTCGCGTCCGTCCCGGCGTCGGACGGCAGCGCCTACCGCGAGTACGTGCTGACCCCGAAGGGCGAGGCACTCTTCCCCGTCATCGTGGCGCTGCGGCAGTGGGGCGAGGCGCACTTCTTCGCCCCCGGCGAGGAGCACTCGCAACTGGTCGACCGCCGCGACGGGCACCGCCTGCGCGCGCTGGAGGTCCAGTCGGCGGACGGGCGCCCGCTGCGCCCCGACGACACCACCGTCCACAAGGTCACCACCCGGTAGGGCACCCGGCCGGCGGCCCGGGCCGGCCCGCGAGTTGACCCCGCGCGGCCGACAACGAGCCGCGCGCGACCCCCGGTTCGCGGCGCCCGAAGGGCGAGGCACGCTGGTTGCCCGCGCCGCGTCCCACTGGCCCGACCGCCCGGCCCCCCGACCGTCCGGCCCCCGACCCCCTGACCATCCGGCCGCGCCCCGCGCCAGCGGGCGGGCGCACGCGCGTGACCTGACCGCCCGGAGGGGCCGGGCGGTGGCGTCGCGGTGATCCCGGCGCTGCCCGTGGGGGCCCGGCGTGGCAGGCTTGGCGGCATGGCCGTTCAGATCAGTCCCAGCATCCTTTCCTCCGACTTCTCCCGACTGGCGGAGGAGGCCGCAGCCGTGTCGGGCCCCGACGGCGCCGACTGGTTGCACGTTGATGTCATGGACAACCACTTCGTGCCGAACCTGACGCTCGGTGTGCCGGTCGTCGAGTCGCTCGGCAAGGCGTCGGGCGTTCCGCTCGACTGCCACCTGATGATCGAGGACCCGGACCGCTGGGCCCCGCAGTACGTGGAGGCCGGCGCGTCCTCGGTGACCTTCCACGTCGAGGCGGCGCGCGCGCCGGTGCGGCTGGCGCGTGAGATCCGGGCCAAGGGGGCGCGCGCCTCCATGGCGCTCAAGCCGGCGACGCCCATCGAGCCGTACGAGGATCTGCTGCCCGAACTCGACATGTTGCTGGTCATGACGGTCGAACCCGGCTTCGGCGGGCAGGCGTTCCTCGACATCATGCTGCCGAAGATCCGCCGCACCCGGGAGTTGATCGGGCGACACGGCCTCCAGATGTGGCTGCAAGTGGACGGAGGGGTTTCGTCTTCGACCATTGAACGCTGTGCTGAGGCCGGAGCCGACGTGTTCGTCGCCGGTTCCGCCGTCTACGGCGCCGACGACCCGGCCGACGCCGTACGCCGACTGCGGGCCCAGGCGCAGGAGGCGACCGCCACCGCCGCATGGGCGTGCGGACACTGAGCCACGGCTTGGTGAACGCCAAGGTAAAGGGCGAACCAAGGACCGCCGTTTCTGACAGGATGACGGTTGAGTCCAGAACGTGAACAGTGAGGAGAACGCGGTGTCGACGGGCCGTTCAGCCACGCGGATGGGACCCGCCGAGCTGGTGCAGGCGGCGGCTATGGCGCGCCGCTTCTACCTGGAGGGCAAGTCCAAGATCCAAATCGCCGAGGAGTTCGGCGTCAGCCGCTTCAAGGTGGCCCGGGTGCTGGAGACCGCGCTCGACCGCGATCTGGTGCGCATCGAGATCCGGGTGCCCGCCGAGCTCGACGCCGAGCGCTCGGACGCCCTCCGCGCCCGCTACGGGCTGCGCCACGCGGTGGTGGTCGAGTCCGCGCCGGCCCTGACGGACGGCCTGGACGACGCGGCGGGCCCCGCGACGACCGCCCCCACCGACCCGGAGAACCTCGGCGAGGTGGCCGCCGACCTGCTGGGCGAGCTGGTCGACGAGGGCGACGTACTCGGCCTGGCCTGGGGCCGGTCCACCATCAACATGGCCGCCGCCCTGCACCGCCTCCCGCCCTGCACCGTCGTCCAGCTCACCGGCGTGTACGACGCGGGCACGGCCGAGCGCGGCTCGGTCGAGGCGGTGCGCCGGGCGGCGGCCGTCTCCGGCGGCGAGGCCCACCCCATCTACGCGCCGATGCTGCTGCCCGACTCGGCGACCGCCGCCGCGCTGCGCCGCCAGCCCGGCATCGCCCGCGCCTTCGAGTACTTCGACAAGGTCACCGTGGCGGCCGTGTCCATCGGCTCCTGGGCGCCGGGCATCTCCACCGTCTACGACATGCTCAGCGACGAGGAGCGGGCGCAGTACGCCTCGCTCGGCGCCGCCGCGGAGATGTCGGCCCACCTCTTCGACGCCGAGGGCCGCCGCATCGGCCGCGACCTCGGGGAACGCTGCATCACGGTGGAGGCCGACCGGCTGCGCCGCATCCCGGAGGTGGTGGCCATCGCGGGCGGGCTGCGCAAGGCGGAGGCGATCGGCGCGGTGCTCCGCTCCGGCCTGGTGACCAGCCTCGTCACGGACACGGCCGTCGCGGACTACCTCCTCCTTGAAACCGGCCCGGGCCCGCGCCCGGCCCTCGACCGGGCCGACCCGGACGGTGTGAGCCAGCCCGGGCCCGGCGGCGCGAGCTAGCCCGTACGTCGCGGCGACGCCTGACGCCCCGGACCGAACGGGTCCGGGGCGTCAGGTGTGTGGGCCCGGGGAGCGGCGGGCCTTCAGTAGAGGTCGTTCTCGTAGTGGTGTTCCAGCGTGGCGTCCAGGGAGCCGACCTGGTCGCCGAGGGTGCGGGCCATCTTGCCGGCGTTCTCCGCGACGGTCAGGGCGGAGAAGCTGCTGCCGAGGGTCAGGGCGTCGGCGAGGCCGCGGGCGTCGCCGTCCCACAGCCGGGCCCGGATCACGGCCTTCCCGCACTGCCCGAACACCTCGCGGACCCGCACGATGGTCGCGAGCACCGCGGGCTTGCCCTCGGCGCCGAGCCGGTCGAGCAGTTCGGGGTCGTCGGTGATGAACGCGTCCCCGTTCACCCGTAGCACCTCGCGCACCCCCGGCACGAAGAACGCGAGCCCCACGGCCGGGTTGCGGGACACGTTCTCGAAGGTGTCGGCGAGCCGGTTGCCGGGGCGCTCGGGCAGGGCGAGCGTCCACGGGTCGAGCACCCGCACCGCACCCGGCGGGTCGCCCTTGGGGCTGGTGTCCAACTGGCCCAGCTCGTCGGCGGAGGCCACCACGCAGAAGGTGCTGTGCGCGACGAAGCGGGTGGCGAACTCCCCGAGGTAGGGCTCCTTCTTCTCCGCGATGAAGGGCAGCGGGTGGCCCAGCACCTCGCGCACCCGGGCCAGGTCGATCGGCCGGTAGGCGTCGGCCGCCGTCCGGGCCGGCGCGGCCCCGCGCGGCGGGTCGATGGTCTCGGTCATGGTCGTCCTCCTCGCGGCGCGCACCGCGCCGCTCCGTCAGCCGTCGAGCGGTCACACATCGAGCACCAGCCGTCTCCCGCGCGCCCGGGAGACGCAGGGGTACATGCGGTCGCCGGCCGCGCGCTCGTCCGCCGTGAGGATGTCGTCCAGGTGCTCGGGTTCGCCGTCGAGCACCCGGGTCTCACACGTACCGCAGACGCCCTCCCGGCAGGAGCCGACCACCGGCACGCCGGCCGCTTCGAGCGCGCTCAGAACGGAGCGGTCGCCGGGCACGGTCACCGTCGCCTTCGACCGCGCGCACACCACCTCGACCTCGGCCCGTGGCCCGGCCGGCCTGGGCCGCGCCGCGAACCGCTCCATGCGCACGGTGCCCGGGGCCCAGTGCGCGCTCCCCTCCTCGACCGCGGTCAGCAGGGACTCGGGACCGCAGGCGTACAGGGCGGTGCCGGGGCGGGGCCGGGCGAGCCAGTCGTCGAGCGGCATGCGGCCCGCCTCGTCCTTCGGGTAGCGCCACACGTGTGCGCGGTGGGGCGCGAGTTCGTCGAGGAAGGCCATCGAGGCCGCCGTGCGACCGCCGTACGCCAGGCGCCACGGCACGCCCCGGCGCACGGCCTCCCGCACCATCGGCAGGATCGGCGTGATGCCGATGCCGCCCGCGATGAACAGGTACGCCGGCTCCGGGCGGAAGCCGAAGTTGTCCCGCGGGCCGCGCACCCGCACCGGCTGGCCCGGGCGCAGGAAGGCGTGCACGTACTCCGAACCACCCCGGCTGCCGCGCTCGCGCAGCACCCCGACGCGGTAGCGGGAGCGGTCCGCCACCGAGCCGCACAGCGAGTACTGGCGGGCGATCCCGGTGGGCAGGACCAGCTCGATGTGGGCGCCGGGGCGCCACGGCGGCAGGTCGCCTCCGTCCGCCGCGGCCAGCTCGACGGAGACCACGCCCACGGCCTCCCACCGCAGTTGCCGTACCACCATCGCCAGCTCGTCCGCCGGTGTGCGCGGGCGAGCCGGGGCCACCTGTCGCATGGGCCACTCCCAATAAAGGTTAACGTTGTTATCAACGGTGAATTCAAGGTAGTGATAACGTTGTTAACGTGTCAATGAGAACTCAGGGGGACCGCGGCCGGGCCAGGACGCCGCTGCGGGCCGAGACGGTGGCGCGGACGGCGCTGGCGCTGGTCGACTCCGGCGGGCTGGAATCGCTGACGATGCGTCGTCTCGCCGCGAGTCTTGAGGTGCAACTGCCCACGCTCTACCGGCTGTTCGACAACAAGCAGGCGCTGCTCGACGAGATGGCCGAGACGCTGCTGGCCGGCGTCCTCGCGCGGGCCGACCTCACCGGCGACACCTGGGAGGAGCGCGCCGCGGCCCTCGCCCGCGCGCTGCGCGAGACGCTTCTCGCGCAGCGGGACGGCGCGCGTGTCGTCGGCGGCACCTACACGGCCCAGCAGGCCACGCTCACCCTCGCCGACACCATGCTGGCGATCCTGGGGGAGGCGGAACTGCCCCCGGAGAAGGCGCTGTGGGCCGCCACCACCCTCTTCAGCTACGTGCTCGGCGAGGTGCTCGAACAGCAGGGGGCGACCGGCGGCGAGACCGAACTGCTCGCGGCCTCGGTACGGGACGGGCGCTACCCGCGGCTGGCCGCCACCCCGTGGGAGCGGTTCGTCGACTTCGACGCGCGCTTCGACTTCGGCATCCGCGTCCTGACGGCCGGGCTGCGCGCCGAGTGCGCCCGGCGCCCGTGACCCCGGCCGAACGCGCCCCGCACCGACCGACGTCACCCGCGCCCGCCCCGCCGACGCCCCGGCCGTCCGCAGTATGAGATGCCCCTCCGGGATGTGGTCGGTTTCTGCCAGCATGCCCGCCATGCAGCAGCGGATTATTCGCCGCCGCGTGCCGGCACCGAGCCCGGGGAAGTGACCTCCCCGCACTCACCGCCCGCACGCAGACCTCTCGCGCCTCGCGAGGGGTCTTCTCTGTTTCCGGACCCAGAGACAGGACCACCACCCATGGAACACATCCGGCTCACCGTCACGCTCCGGCCCGGCCGCGGCACCCTCGCACGGCTCGCCGCCACCCTCAACCACCACCAGGTGCTGGACTTCGCGTACACGGCGGCCCCGGCGGACGCTGTCGCGTCCACCGGGGCCTCGGCGAGCGGGGCCACCGCCACGCCGGCGAGGGTGACCACCGCCGTGATCCGCGTGCCGCGGGCCCACGCGCCGCGCGCGCAGCAGAAGCTGCGCAGACTCGTCGACGTACTCGACGTGGCGCTCGACCCCGCGCCGTCCGGCGCCACCGCGGCGACGCCGGGCGGTCACACGCCGAGCGCGGGTGCGCCGCCTCACTGACGCGCGGACGGGCCACCCGCCGCTAGTGGGGGTTGGCCGGCCAGCGCAGGAGCGCGCCGAGGCCGCCCACCGGGGCGGCGGTCGGGTCGCTGACGACGACGGCCTCGGCCCCGCTGGCCACGGCCGCGCGCACCAGCGCGTCGTCCGCCCGGGCCGGCGCGGGGCGCGCCGCGCCCAGGTACTGCAACTCGGTGCTGCGGATGGCCAGTTGGTCACCCTCCGGCCCGATCCACACCTCGCGGCCGGTGTCCTGGCCCTCCGGGGTGACCAGCAGCGTGTCGATCTGGTGCTCGCGGGCCGCCTCCACCAGCGCGGGCACTCCCGAGATGGCGTTGCCGCCGCCGTCGTCGTGCGTCGCGGCGTGGTAGCGGTCCAGCACCTCCCGCACGTGCTCGGTCTCGTGCGCGGCCCGCACCTGGGCGATGTCGCGTTCGAGCCGTGCGCCGCCGGAGCCGGTCGACCGGGCGCCGTGCTCGCTCTCCGCGGTCACCGCCCGCAGCGGCTCGGGCAGCCGGTCGCGCACCGCCTTGCGCTCGCGGGCGTCGCCGACCAGCAGCATCACCTCGGCGCCGCAGCGCTGCCACATCTCGTGGGCGGCGTGGGCGATCTCGGCCGCGTTCTGCTCCCAGGTGTTCTCGACGGCCGTCTGGAAGTGCCGCTCCGACCAGTCGGCCGACGCGGTCTTGTGTATCGGCCAGTCGGCCCCGCTGACCTGCCCCGTCTCTCGTCGCCCGGCGTCGTCGCGGACCTCGAAGTCGGCCCCGGTGCGGTCCACGTACGCCACCAGGCACGGCGTCGGGTCGCCGATGGACCGCAGCAGGGGCGTGACCCTCGGCAGCGCGGACCAGGTGGTCATCGGGGTCGCCGGCGGGCCCGGGAGCGGCACGTCGAGCACGACCTCGCCGTCCGTGGCGAAGACGGCGCGTCCGGCGCGCTTGCCGGACGTCGGGGGGCGGCCGATCGGCCCGGCGTCCGGGCCGTTGAACAGGGCCTTGTAGACCGCGTCACGGGTCGCGGGGCTCGCGCCGAGCTCGGCGAGCTGCTGGGTCGCGGCGCGGGCCGTCAGCTCCTGGTGCTTGGCCGCGTCCTCCGTGGTGTGCGAGGTGTCGACGTAGACCGAGGCCCAGGGGCCGGCGTGGGGGAGGACCGGACGGAGATCCGAAAGGCGCATGATGCCTCCTTGCGTTCGCGATGTCGGGCGGCTCCCGACCCGGGTGCCCCGTCGTGATCAGACGGAACACGGTCACGCGGAATGGATCGGCCCGCCGCCGGAGCGAGTGGCCACCGGCCGCCGCGTGCCCGGGTCGGCGCCGTGCGTCCCGGTGGGCCGGGGCGCGGGCCCGGTGGTGCCGGGCGGTCGCGGCTCAGCCCGGGAGCCTGGGCAGGACCTTGGTGCGGTAGAAGTCGAAGAAGCCGCGCTGGTCCGGGCCGATCTGGCTGACGTACACGGCGTCGAAGCCGGCGTCCACGTACGCGCGGATCGCCGACACGTGCACCTCGGGGTCGTCCCCGCACGGCACGTTCGCCGCGACCCGCTCGCGCGGCACCAGCGTCGTCGCCTGCTCGAAGTGGCTCGGCGTGGGCAGCACCTGCGGCAGCTCGCCTGGCAACTGCTCGGTCGACCACAAACGGTGCGCCGTGTCCACAGCCTCTTCCCGGTCCGGGCCCCAGCACACCTTGAGCCCGCCCTGCACCGGCTTGGTGCCGCCGCCCGCGCGCCGGAAGCGCTCGACGGACTCGGCGTCGGGGGCCATGGTGACGTAGCCGTCGCCGATCCGCCCGGCCAGCTCGGTCGCCGCCGGGCCGAAGCCGGAGACGTCGATGGGCACGGGCGTCTCGGGCACGGTGTAGAGCCGGGCGTTCTCCACCGTGTAGTACGTGCCGTGGTGGTTGACCTCCTCGCCCGTGAGAAGCCGCCGCATCACCTGTACGGCCTCCTCCAGCATGGCCAGCCGGATGGCCGCCGGGGGCCAGCGGTCGCCGAGCACGTGCTCGTTGAGCGCCTCCCCGCTGCCGACGCCGAGCCGGAACCGCCCGCCGAGCTGCACGGCACTGGTGGCCGCGGCCTGCGCCGTGACGGCCGGGTGCAGGCGTACGGTCGGGCAGGTGACGGCCGTCGCGACCGGCAGCGACGTGGCCTCGGACAGCGCCCCGATCACCGACCAGACGAAGGGGCTCTGACCCTGCTCGTCGTTCCAGGGGTGGAAGTGATCGGAGATCCACAGGGCCGAGAACCCCGCCTGCTCGGCCATCCGCGCCTGCTCGACCAGCGCGCGCGGCCCGTGCTCCTCGCACGCGAGGAAACAGCCGTACGTCGTCATCCGGCCTCCTTGACATGTGTGTCGCCCTCGCCTGACGTCTGTGACGTCCTCGTTCGCGCTGGCCGGGTAGCCGCTGGTGGCCCGTGGAAACCTGCGGACGGACGGGCGGGCCGGTGCGGGGCGGGCGTCGCGGGGGCCGGTGCGGGCGGCGGCCGACCGTGGCGGTGGGCGCCGGCCGGGGCGCGGGTACCCGATTCGCCGGAGCGATCTCGGGTACCGGGATGAGGACCGCGCAGCGACACCGGCCCCGGCCGGGTGGGCGTAGCCGGCGCGCCCCGGCGGCGCACCGGCCCCGAGGCGCGGCCGGCCGTGGGCCGCAGCCGTGTCGCGACGCCGGGAGATATGTCCCAGAGTGAGGTGGTGTGCGGGCTTGGCGCCCGCGTCCACGACGTCCCGAGGAGGAAGCACCCCATGCCCCGAGGTTCGAGCGACAAGCGTGAGCGGCAGTACGAGAAGATCAAGGAGAGCCAGGAGGAGCGCGGTACGAGCACGAAGCGGGCGAAGGAGATCGCGGCCCGGACCGTGAACAAGGAACGCGCGCGCACCGGCGAGTCCAAGACGGCGAGCCGCACGTCCACCCAGGACATGTCGTCCAGCCGCCGTGGCGGCAAGCGCTCGCACAGCGGCGCGTCCGGCCCCACCCGCGACCAGCTCTACGAGGAGGCCAAGCGCAAGGGCGTCGAGGGCCGGTCGTCGATGAACAAGGACCAGTTGGCCAAGGCCGTCGGCCGCTAGCACCCGCCCGCGGGCCGGGCCGGCGCTTCGGAAGCGGACGCGCGCGGGCGCGGGGCCCGCGGCCCCGGGCGGCGGGAGGTTGAGCCATGACGAAGACGCGCGAGAGGAAGCCGGGGGAGCGGGCCACCGTGCGCGCCCTGCTCGACACCCACGGCCAGACCTACGCGGCGGAAGCGGGCATCCGGCTGCGCGACACACCGCAGCCGCTCTACCAACTCCTGGTGCTGGCCGACCTGTTGAGCGCCCGTATCCGGGCCTCGGTGGCGGTGTCCACGGCCCGGGCCCTGGCCGACGCGGGGTTGCGCGACCCGCGCCGGATGGCCGACGCGAGCTGGCAGGAGCGCGTGGACGCGCTCGGGGAGGGCGGCTATCGCCGCTACGACGAGCGCACGGCGACCCAGCTCGGCGACGGCGCCGAACTGCTGCGCGACCGCTACGGCAGCGACCTGCGCCGGATGCGCCGGGAGGCGGACGGCGACGTGGAGACGTTGCGCGCGCTGCTCCAGGAGGTGCCGGGCCTCGGCCCGACCGGTGCCGACATCTTCCTGCGCGAGGTGCAGCGGGTCTGGCCCGAGTTCGCCCCCTACCTGGACGCGAAGGCGCTGCGGGGCGCCGAACGCCTCGGCCTGCCGGACCGCCCGGAGCGTCTCGCCCGCCTGGTCCCCACCGAGGACACGGCGGCGCTGGCCGCTGGCCTGGTGCGGGCCGCGCTCGACGCCTCGGTCGTGGACGACGTGCGGGAGCGGGCGGCGGCGTAGCGGCGCGGTGCGGTGTGGTCGTGCCGAGACGGCTCGGCCGGCCCGGCCGACCGCGCCAGCGGGTCGGCCGGGACGTCGCGTGCGGCCCGCGCGGGGTGGGGCTCGCGCCTTGTGCGAAGCTACGAAGGCACGCCCGGGTGCCTCGGTGGAAGGTACACAGATACGAACGCGGGTTCGCCACTTGCGCGCCGCATCGGCGATGATGGCGTAGGAGCCGCAGCCCGGACCGAGGCGCCGAAGGCGCTGGGCCCGTCGCTGACTCCCCACCCGCCCTTCCGTAAAACCGCAGGTGAGAGAGTTAGCATGCGATTCCTGAACGACGTGCGCCCGTCCCACGACCTGACGTACGACGATGTGTTCATGGTGCCGAACCGCTCCGCGGTCGGTTCCCGGCAGAGCGTGGACCTCAGCTCGCCGGATGGAACCGGAACCACCATTCCGCTGGTCGTCGCGAACATGACCGCCATCGCCGGCCGGCGGATGGCGGAGACCGTGGCCCGTCGCGGTGGCCTCGTCGTCATCCCGCAGGACATCCCGATCGACGTCGTCACCGAGGTCATCGGCTGGGTCAAGACGCGGCACGTCGTGCTCGACACGCCCATCGTGCTGTCCCCGAGCCAGACCGTCGCCGACGCGCTGGCCCTGCTGCCCAAGCGGGCGCACGGCGCCGGCGTCGTCGTCGAGGACGGTCGCCCCGTCGGCATCGTCACCGAGGCCGACCTGACCGGCGTGGACCGCTTCACGCAGTTGTCCGAGGTCATGTCCAAGGAGCTGATGGTGCTGGACGCGGAGATCGACCCGCGCCTCGCCTTCAACCAGCTCGACGCCGCGCACCGCAAGCTCGCTCCCGCCGTGGACCGGGACGGCAAGCTCGCGGGCATCCTCACCCGCAAGGCCGCCCTGCGCGCGACCCTGTACACGCCCGCCACCGACGCCTCCGGCGGCCTGCGCATCGCCGCCGCCGTCGGCGTCAACGGGGATGTGGCCGGGCGCGCCAAGTCCCTGCTCGACGCGGGCGTGGACACGCTGGTCGTGGACACGGCGCACGGCCACCAGGAGTCGATGATCAACGCGCTGCACGCGGTGCGCGCGCTCGACCCGCGGGTGCCGATCGTCGCGGGCAACGTCGTCGCCGCCGAGGGCGTGCGCGACCTGGTCGCCGCGGGCGCCGACATCGTCAAGGTCGGGGTCGGCCCCGGCGCCATGTGCACCACCCGCATGATGACCGGCGTCGGCCGGCCGCAGTTCTCCGCCGTCCTCGAATGCGCCGCCGAGGCCCGCAGGCTCGGCAAGCACGTGTGGGCGGACGGCGGCGTCCGGCACCCGCGCGACGTGGCGATGGCGCTCGCGGCCGGCGCGTCCAACGTGATGATCGGCTCGTGGTTCGCCGGTACGTACGAGTCCCCCGGCGACCTCCAGCAGAGCGCCGACGGGCGGCTGTACAAGGAGAGCTTCGGCATGGCCTCCGCCCGCGCCGTGCGCAACCGCACCAGCGAGGAGTCGGCCTACGACCGGGCCCGCAAGGCCCTGTTCGAGGAGGGCATCTCGACCTCGCGGATGTTCCTCGACCCGGCCCGCCCCGGCGTCGAGGACCTGATCGACACGATCATCGCGGGCGTGCGCAGTGCCTGCACCTACGCCGGCGCCGACTCGCTGGAGGAGTTCCACCAGCGGGCCGTGGTCGGCGTGCAGAGCGCCGCCGGATACGCGGAGGGCAAGCCGCTGCACGCGAGCTGGTAGCGGGCGCGCGCCCACGGCGCCCCCGCGTGGCGGCGTTTCCGTAGCCCGTACCCGGACAGTCCGCGACCCGGCCCGCCCGGTGTGGTCCCGACCGATGCCGGTCACGATCACACCGGGCGGGCCGACGCGTGTGGCGGCGGGCGGCGGCGCGGGGTCGGGCCCCACGGCCCGAGGGCGGGGCTGCCCTCGTCAGGCCGGGGTGCCCTCCGCGAACAGCATGCGCACGTCGATGGCGCCCGCCCGGACCGCCGCGGCCCGCGCGTACTCGGGCGAGGTGTGCCACTCCCGGAGGCGGGCCATGTCGGGGAACTCCAGCGTGGTCACCACCCGGCCCGCCGGCCAACCGCCCTCGGCGGCCTCGGGGACGGTGCCCTGGATCAGGTAGCGCCCTCCGTACCGGGCGATCGACTCCTCGGCCAACACGCGGTAGCGGTCGGCGGCTTCGTGGTCGTACACCTCGGCGTCGACGAGCACGTAGGCAGGCATGGCGGACTCCGTTCCCAGTGGTGTGCCGGCCGCGCGCGTGGCGGCGACCCGGCGAAGAGGAGCGATGCGTGATGCGGCGTGGAAAAATGTGGCGGCGAAGAAAAATGACACGCCGTATACTTCTGTAACGCCGGCGATTTGGCAATGCGGGATCATGAAGAGGGCCCGCGACCGGAGGGCCGGGCGAACAGGGGTGGCGCGATGGTGGAGGCGACGCGGCGAGAGCCGAGCCGACGGGAGCGGCTGCGGGCCGAGGCGACCGAACAGATCATGGAGATCGCCCTGCGGCAGATGGCCGTCGACGGCCCCGGGGCGCTCTCCCTGCGGGGCATCGCCCGCGAGATGGGCATGACACCGCGCGCCATCTACAGCTACTTCCCCACCCGGGACGACCTGATCACGGAGCTGATCCGGACCTTCGGCCGCGGGCTCGCCGACGCGTTGGAGCGGGCCCGGGACGAGGCGCCCGCGTCCGACCCGGAGCGGCGGCTGCTCGCCTGGGGCGAGGCCCTGCGCGCCTGGGCCCTGGCCCACCCGCAGGGCTTCCAACTCGTTTACGGCGACCCGCTCCCCGGCTACCAACCCCCGCCGGGGGAGGGGCCGGTCGACGAGGCGGCGCTGCGGATCTGCGGTGGGCTCAACCGCCTGGTGGCGGCCTGTGCCAGCCGGCCGGTGCCCGCCGCGCCCGACGACGACTGGTCCGACTTCCCGCCCGCCTACCGGGCCCGGGTGCGCGCCGAGGCCCCGGACCTCACGCCCGCCGTGGCCGCCCGCGCCCTGCGGGTCTGGGCGCGGTTGCACGGCCTGGTCACCCTGGAGATCCACGGCCACCTGCGCCCCGTGTACGGTGACCCGGCCGCGCTCTACCGCGCGGAGATGCTGGACCTCGTGCGCGACCTGGGACGCGCCGACCCCGACGCCTGACCGCGCCGGCCACACCCCGCGCCCACGACGCACGACCGCGCTTTCCCGCCGCCACGACGCACGGTCACGCTTTCCGCCCGCCCGCGCGCGGGAAGCGCCCGCCGACGTCTGTCGCCGAGGCCGGGGCCCGTGCTGTGATGGCGGGATGGACGCCACGAGACGCGAGGGACACGAGGGGACGGGCCCGGGGGCCATCACGCCGGACGGCTGCGCCGTGGAGATGTACGCCCGCCTGCCCGCGGGTGACGAGCCGGAGATCGTGGCCGCCCACGTACCCGCCGGGGCGCGGCTGCTCGAACTCGGCTCCGGCGCGGGACGGTTGACCGGGCCGCTGGTGGAACGGGGCTTCGAGGTGGTCGCCGTGGACGAGTCGCCGGAGATGCTGGCGCACGTCAGGGGCGCGCGCACGGTGTGCTCGCCCATCGAGCGCCTCGACCTGGGCGAGCGCTTCGACGCCGTGCTCCTCGCCTCGTTCCTGGTGAACACGGCGGACGAGGCGCTGGGCGCGGCCCTGTTGGGCGCCTGCGCCCGGCACGTGGCGCCCGACGGCTGCGTACTGCTCCAGCGCGAGAACGACCGCTGGCACGACGCGGCCACGGTGCCCCGCACCTGGGAGCGCGACGGGCTGCGCATCCGCATGGCCTCGGCGGAACACCGCGGCGCCGACCGGGTCGCGGTGCGCATGGAGTACGCGTACGAGGGGGCCGAGTGGAGCCACTCCTTCGTCTCCCGCGTGCTCCCGGACGCCGCGTTCGAGACCGAACTCGCCGCCGCTGGCCTGGCGTTGGACGCCTATCTGACGGACGACCACAGTTGGGCACGCGCCGTGCCGGCGCCGCGCGGCTGAGGTTCTTCGGGGCGGCGTGCGTGGCCGGTTCCTCCCGGCCTCGCCGCTCGGATGGTTTGGTGCCCGGCCCAGGAAACGAGGGAGCGGGCACACTCCCGGACACGACCGGCGAGGGGGCTGCCCCAGGGACGCGGGGCCTCCGGATGTGCTGGTTGCGGGTGGGCAGGTAGCTCCGCGGGCACGGTGGGACCGCCGAACCGCCCGTGGTGTGCTGGACTGTTGAGCACCGGACGGCCACCGACACGAACGGCGGCCTGAGCCCGGTGCCCCGCCCGGCGCGCGACCCGCGGCGTACGACGCGACGCGTGCCCGCGCGGCGTGGATACCGAGCCCCAGGTCACCAGCACAAGGGAGAGAACGCATGATCATGCCCCGGTACGTTGCCTGGGTCGCCGCGGGTGCGGCGGCCCTGACGCTGAGCGGGTGCGGCAGCGACGGCGAGCGGGACGGGGGACGCGGGGAACGACCGGAGGCCGCCGCTCAGCCGAACTCCACCGGGTGGCGCGTGGCGTCGCGGTCCGGCGCTCTCGCCGCCGACAGCTCCCGGCCGTCGAAACCCGCCCCCGCCAGCCCGGCCGAGTTCTTAGCGACCCACAGGACCCGCTACGACGCGGTGGACGCCTCCGCGTGCGGCGACGCGGCCTGGGACGCCGTGGCCTGTGGGAAGGCGCTCACCGCCGCCCGGAAGGTGGCCGACGCGGCGTACGCGCACATCGAGGGCGAGCTTCCCGCTGGTCAGTTCGTCGACGAGAAGCGGAGCGCGCAGGAGGTCACGGCGGTGGTGGCCAGGGCGCACGCACTCGGCTGCTTCCGGATGGGCGCCGACCGCCGGGAGGCGCCGGTGGCCCAGCGCGACCTGTGCCCCACGCTCGCCAACCTGACGTGGCTGCACTGGCGCTCCTTCCGCAACACCATGACCGTGACCTGAGCCCACCCCAGGCCGCCATCGAGCGACCGCGCCGGGTGAGCGGGAAGGGGGGAAGCGGCAGGAGTGCGGGGGCGACAGCGGGGGAGACACCGGTCGAGCCGGGGTCGGGATCGGTGCCGGGATCTGCGTCGAGGGCGGGCCGTGGCGATCGGACGGGCGGACGGGCGGGCGGCAGTCCGATACCCGAGCCGGCGAGGCGGGGGGGCGATATCGGGGGGCCGGGCCAGGGCCGGGATCGAGCCCGGGCTGGGGCCCGGGGAAGATCAACAGCCGCATCGCGCGTTTCGTGTGACGATGGGCCTTGATCCACCGTTCCGCCCACCGGCCGCCCGCGGCCGGGCGCCGCAGAGAAATGAACCCACCCGCAGTGCGACTGAACCCGCTCGACGAACGCATCGTGCACGCCCTCGCCGAGGACGCCCGCCGCTCGTACGCCGACATCGGCGCCGAAGTCGGCCTGTCCGCCCCCGCCGTCAAGCGGCGGGTGGACCGGCTGCGCGCCGAGGGCGCGATCACCGGTTTCACCGTGCGCGTGGACCCGGTGGCGCTCGGCTGGCAGACCGAGGGCTTCGTCGAGTTGTACTGCCGCCGCAACACCTCGCCCACGGACATCCACCGCGGCCTCTCGCGCTACCCGGAGGTCGTGTCCGCCTCCACCGTCACGGGTGAGGCGGACGCCATCGTGCAGGTCTTCGCCTCCGATATGCGGCACTTCGAGGGCGTGTTGGAACGCATCGCGGGTGAGCCGTTCGTCGAGCGCACCAAGTCGGTCCTGGTCCTCTCTCCGCTGCTGCGGCGCTTCAGCTCCGGCGCCCCCACATAGCCACGGCAGGGCCGGTCGGGCTCCGGCGCCCCGCGCCGAGGCGGGCCGCGCGAGCCGTGCAGTGGCCGGGCCAGGGCGTGGTGGTCGGTGGGGCCAACGGGCGGGGGAGCGGGTGGTACGGCGGCCACCGCGAGGCGCGATCCGTGCGCGCGGCGGTGGCCGCCGTGTGGACGACGTCGCCGATGAGTGTCGCCTCCGGGGAGGTGGCGAGCGGTGGGCGACGGGGCCAGGCGGCAGCCGTGCTCCGGGCGGCTGCCCACCTCTGGTGCTTGCCCCGGTCCGCGGCGCTGGCGCGGGAGCGGCCGGCCATCGTGCGGACCTGTCGTCCGGTCTCCCGGCACCGGGTGTGACGGACCCGGGCCGGGGGTTTCGGGAGGTGCGTGGTGTGCTGCGGCGTGGCCGCCGCGCGGTGGCGTCCGCGCGCCGCCGGTAGACCGGGACGGGGGCAGGGGAGCGCCGTCAGCCTGCCGCGTTCGGCGGGGCTATCGGAGAGGCGTCGGTCGCGCCGACCGGTCGGGGGCTGATCGTGCCCTGGTCCCCGTCCGGCAGTTCGTACGCGGCCAACGGGAGCCGCGGGTCGGCGCCGTCGGAGTCGCCCGGCTCGACGGGCCCCGCGCGCTCGGGGGCGGTCGTGGCGTCGGCCGACGGGCCGCTCCCGGTGGAGGCCGCCGCGGCGCCGGCCGCGCCGGCGGCCAGCAGCACGGCGACGCCGAGCGCGGCGAGGCGGACCCGGGTGGGCGTGGCGGCGGGCATCCGGGGCGAGAAACGGTTCATGGCGACCCTTCCGGGGCGGTGGCCGCACGGGCAGCGCGACTGGTCGTGTTGACGGTCACCAGCCTGCCGCCGGGCCCGGGTCGCGCACATCGCTCCACGGGCTGATCATCCGTACGTGCGCGGTCGTCCCCTCGTACCCGGTGATACGACCCCAGAGGTAGCGGCCCGGCCCTCGCCGTCCCCCCACGGACTGACGCCTCCGCTCCCACCTGCGTGAACGTGGTGCGCAACGAAACGCCGCACAAAGGCTTGAACACGCAACGAATCTCTCCTGGGCGCGCAATGGAGCCGCCTTGTCCGGTCTCGGTGGCAGACCGTACCGTCTACATGGCCGCCCGCAAGCCGCACCGTCCGCCGTGGCCCTGTGCCCGCATCACCGCCCGAGGGGTTCCATGACCACGCCGCGCACCGCCCTGTTGCAGACGTCGGGACGACCCGGCGAGGTCGAGCACAACCTGGGCCTCCTCGACGACGCCGTCGCCCGCGCCGCGTCCGCCGGCGCCCGACTGCTCACCGCTCCGGAGCTGTTCCTGACCGGGTACGCGATCGGGAAGCGCATGCCCGACCTCGCCGAGCCGGCGGACGGCCCGTCCGCCCAGGCCGTCGCGCGCACGGCCGCCCGGCACGGCGTCGCCATCTGCTACGGCTACCCCGAGCGCGATGGCGAGCTGATCTACAACTCGGCCCAGTTGATCGACCCGAACGGCGAGCGCCTGCTCAACTACCGCAAGGCGCACCTGTACGGCGCGTTCGAGGAGCGCTGGTTCACGCCCGGGCACCCGCCCGTGGCCCAGGTCGAACTCCCCGCGCTGGACGGGCTCCGGGTGGGCGTCATGATCTGCTACGACGTGGAGTTCCCGGAGTACGTCCGCGCGCACGCGCTGGCCGGCACCGACCTGCTGTTGGTTCCGACCGCGCAGATGCACCCGTTCCAGTTCGTCGCCGAATCCCTCGTCCCGGTCCGCGCGTTCGAGAACCAGCTCTACATCGCCTACGTCAACCGCTGCGGGCGCGAGGGCGGGTTGGACTTCGTCGGTCGAAGCTGCCTGGCCGGGCCCGACGGGATCGCCAGGGCCCGCGCCGGCCAGGGCACGGAGCTGGTGTTGGCCGATGTCGACGCGGCGTTCCTGGCCGCGTCGCGCGAGGCCAACCCGTATCTGCGCGACCGTCGCCCCGCGCTGTACACCGCCCTGAGCTGACCCGTTCCGTACGGGGCGGCCAGGCCCACCCCGTACGCGCGCTCCCTCGCCCCGCCCCACCGCCGCCCGCCGTCGGTCCGCCACGGCCCGGCTCCGCCCTGCCGTCCCGCGCCCCACCGCCACCCCTCACCGTCACCTTCACCGCCCGCACGGCCCGCCGCCCGTGCCCGCCCGAGCGCGCGCCGCCGCGCCCGCACGCAAGGAGCCCGCCCCCATGACGTCCACGGTGCCCACCGCCGCCCACGACGAGCAGCCGACGCGGCCCGTCCAGCCGCCGCTCACGATGTTCGGGCCCGACTTCCCGTACGCGTACGACGACTACCTGAACCACCCGGCCGGCCTCGGGCAGGTGCCCGCGACCGAGCACGGCACCGAGGTCGCGGTCATCGGCGGCGGCCTGTCCGGCATCGTCGCCGCCTACGAGCTCATGAAGATGGGGCTGCGCCCGGTCGTCTACGAGGCCGACCGGATCGGCGGCCGGCTGCGCACCGACCGCTTCGAGGGCTGCACCACCGACGACGGCCAGCCGCTGACCGCCGAGATGGGCGCCATGCGCTTCCCGCCGTGCTCCACCGCCCTCCAGCACTACATCGACCTGGTGGACCTGGAGACCCGGCCGTTCCCCAACCCGCTGGCCCCCGACACCCCCTCCACCGTCGTGGACCTCAAGGGCCAGTCGCACTACGCGCGCACCCTGGAGGACCTGCCCGAGGTCTACCACCAGGTGATGGACGCCTGGAACGCCTGCCTGGAGGAGGGCGCGGACTTCTCCGCCATGCAGCGGGCGCTGCGCGAGCGGGACATCCCCACCATCCGCGCGATCTGGTCCCAGCTCGTGGAGAGGCTGGACAACCAGACGTTCTACGGCTTCCTCTGCGACTCCCCGGCCTTCGCGTCCTTCCGGCACCGGGAGATCTTCGGCCAGGTCGGGTTCGGCACCGGCGGCTGGGACACCGACTTCCCCAACTCCATCCTGGAGATCCTGCGCGTCGTCTACACCGGCGCCGACGACGACCACCGCGGCATCGTCGGCGGCAGCCAGCAACTGCCCGAGCGGCTGTGGGAGCGCGCACCGCAGAAGATCACGTACTGGGCGCAGGGCACCTCGCTCAGCTCGCTGCACGAGGGCGCGCCGCGCCCCGCGGTCACCCGGCTGCACCGCACGGCGGGCAACCGGATCACGGTCACGGACGCGTCCGGCGACATCCGCACCTACCGCTCGGCGATCTTCACGGCGCAGAGCTGGATGCTGCTGTCCAAGATCGACTGTGACGACGCGCTCTTCCCGATCGACCACTGGACGGCGGTCGAGCGCACCCACTACATGGAGTCCAGCAAGCTGTTCGTCCCCGTGGACCGGCCGTTCTGGCTGGACACCGACGAGGAGACCGGGCGGGACGTGATGAGCATGACGCTCACCGACCGGATGACCCGCGGCACCTACCTCCTCGACAACGGCCCGGACCAGCCCGCCGTCATCTGCCTCTCCTACACCTGGTGCGACGACAGCCTCAAGTGGCTGCCGCTGTCCGCGAACGAGCGGATGGAGGTCATGCTCAAGTCGCTGCGCGAGATCTACCCCAAGGTGGACATCCGCCAGCACATCATCGGCAACCCGGTGACCGTGTCCTGGGAGAACGAGCCGTACTTCATGGGCGCCTTCAAGGCCAACCTACCGGGCCACTACCGCTACCAGCGGCGCCTGTTCACCCACTTCATGCAGGACCGGCTGCCCGCCGACAAGCGCGGCATCTTCCTGGCCGGTGACGACATCTCGTGGACGGCCGGCTGGGCCGAGGGCGCGGTGCAGACGGCGTTGAACGCGGTGTGGGGCGTGATGCGCCACCTCGGCGGCGCGACCGACCCCACCAACCCCGGCCCGGGGGACGTCTACGACGCGATCGCGCCGGTGGAGCTGCCCGAGGACTGAGCCAGCCCCGCCCGGACACCCGTGGGCCGGGCGAAGGCGCGGCCTCGGTCAGTCACACGGCCTGAGCGGCGTCAGCAGCACCCGGCCCACCAGACCGACGCCGGCGTCGACCCGCTCCGCGAACTCCCGGGCGAGTTCCGGTTGTTCGCGCAGCCCCCACAGCGCCCGGAAGGCGCCCCACGCCGCGTCGCGGGCCCGGTCCAGGCTCCACGCCCCGACCAGGTGGGTGAGCGGATCGGCGATGTCGAGCAGGTCGGGCCCGGGCATCAGCTCCTCCCGTACCCGCTCCTCCAGGCCGGTCAGCACGTCGCCCACCCGGTCGAAGTCGGCCTCCAGCGCGGCCGGCTCGCAGCCGAGCGAGACGCAGGTGTCGCGGAGCGCGAGGGCCAGGTCGTTGCCGATGTGCGCGTTGATCCCGGCCAGGGCGAACTGCACCGGCTGAACCGCCGGATGCCGCCGCAGGTCGAACAGCGGGCGCCAGGCCGGGGACGGGCGCCCGCCGTGGGCCGCCGCGTCCACCGCGGCCAGATAGCGCGCCGCGAACCGGGCCGTCAGCTCCTCGGCCGCCGGTCCGTGGTGGAAGTGGCCCGCCGAGAGCCGGTCCTCGACCTCCCGGGTCACCGAGAGGTACACGCCGTTGAACACGGCGACCCCGTCCCGCCCGGGCAGCGCGCGCTCCAACGCGGTCATCCGGTGCAGCGCCTGCTCCACGGTGGGAGGAGCGGCGCGCCGAGGGGCGGGGCGAGTGGTGTATCGCTGTTCGGCCTGCGTCATGCGGCCAGCGTCCCAGCCCGAACGCCCGTCGGGGAGCCCTCGGTTGTTCCTTCCTCATAACGGATGAACCGGACTCGGCCCCCGTGGCTGGAGGGTTGCCACAGGCGCGGGGCCCGGCCGAGGGAGCCGGCCGAGGGGGCTGGTTACGGCCCGTGTCGGGTCGGCCACGGCTTCGGTGGGGGCCGGTGGCGGGCGCGTACGGGCGCGAGTCGGGCAGCCGACACCCTGGTCGCGGGCAGTGGCTTCCGTGATACGGAAGTGCGGGGGCGGCGGGATGGCGGATCGCGGCGGCGTGATCCGGGTGCGCCGTCGCGGCTCCGGGACGCGGCCCCACGGCCGGCCGTCGGGGCGCGGGCCGGTCGCGGCGGGCGGAGAAGGCTCGGTCGGCGCGCCGCGTTCAACTGCCCACGGACGTCGGCGAACTGACGCCTTCGCAGGTCAGCGGGGTGGTGGCGCGGGGTGCGGGCCGATGCCGGCAGGGACGCCTCCCGACCGTGGGAACGTACGTACGAAAAGCGTGGAACGGATCATTCACTCGGCCGTCCGGGGCGATGGGTCGCTTTCGGCTCGGTTTGCCTCCGGTGGGGTGGGCCGCTCATCATCACCCCGGCTCTGCGTCGCGCAGAGTGTCGCGAATGTGGAGCGTGAGCATGGCGGGCTTCGGATGGAAGCTGCACGGAGACGGCAAGAACCTGCGTCCGGGGGAAGTCGTCAAGCCGGACGAGCGGCTGTCGTGGGGGCGTACGGCCGGGCTCGGTGCCCAGCACGTCGTCTCGATGATCGGCGCCTGTTTCGTCGCCCCGGTCCTCATGGGCCTGGACCCGAACCTGGCCCTCATGGCGTCGGGCGTGGCGACGATCCTGTTCCTGCTCCTGACGCGGGGACGGATTCCCAGCTACCTGGGGTCGTCGCTCTCCTTCGTCGGGGTCGCCGCCGTCATCGCCGGCCAGGGCGGTGACGCCGGCACGCTGACCGGCGCACTGTTCGTGGTGGGCGCGGCGCTCGCGCTCTGTGGCGTGATCATCCAAATCATCGGCGGCAAGGTCATCCACGCGGTCCTGCCGCCGGCGGTGACCGGCGCCGTGGTCATGCTGATCGGCTTCAACCTGGCGCCCGTGACCGCGGGCACCTACTGGCCGCAGGACCAGTGGACGGCGCTGGCCACGATGCTCTTCACCGGCCTGGCCCTGGTGGTGCTGCGCGGCTTCTGGGCGCGCGTCGCCATCTTCCTCGGCCTGGTCTTCGGGTACGTGCTCTCCTGGGTTCTCGACCGCACCACGGGCAAGATCCACTCGGCGGACGGCTCGGGCAAGGTGACCGACCACTGGCGGATCGACTTCTCCGGCGTCGCCGACGCGAACTG
The DNA here is from genome assembly GCF_057766585.1 of Streptomyces sp. MGP-BFMKR1. Taxonomy (NCBI): domain Bacteria; kingdom Bacillati; phylum Actinomycetota; class Actinomycetes; order Kitasatosporales; family Streptomycetaceae; genus Streptomyces; species Streptomyces sp. MGP-BFMKR1. The sequence continues at coordinate 1,064,403 of NZ_CM173408.1, read as the reverse complement.
GTTCGGCACGCCGACCTTCCACGCGCCGAGCTTCGAGTGGTCCGCGATCCTCGTGGCGCTGCCCGTCCTGGTGGCCCTGATCGCCGAGAACGCGGGCCACGTCAAGGCGGTCGGCGAGATGACCGGCGACCCGCTGGACGACAAGATGGGCACCGCGATCGCCGCGGACGGCACCGCCTCCATGCTGTCCACCGCGGTCGGCGGCCCGGCCACGACGACGTACGCCGAGAACATCGGCGTCATGGCCGCCACCCGGGTCTACTCGACGGCTGCCTACTGGGCGGCGGCCGGCTTCGCGGTCCTCTTCGGCCTCTGCCCCAAGTTCGGTGCCGTGGTGGCCGCGATCCCCGGCGGCGTGCTGGGCGGGATCACGGTCATCCTGTACGGCATGATCGGCCTGCTCGGCGCGCAGATCTGGGTACGGAACAAGGTGGACTTCTCCCAGCCGCTGAACCTGGTGCCGGCCGCCGCGGGCGTCATCATCGGCATCGGCGGGGTCTCGCTGAAGTTCACCGACAACTTCGAACTGAGCGGCATCGCCCTCGGCACCCTGATCGTGCTCACCGGCTACCACGCCCTGCGCTGGCTGTCCAAGGCCGCCGGCACCCACCGCCCGGCCCTCCTCGACGGCGGCACCACGGAGTACGACACGGAAACCGGTAAGTAACGCCACCCGGCCCGGCCCGGCCCGCCCCGGCCCGCTCGCCGGCACCTCGGGCCGCTGCCGGGCCACCCGGGGCGCCGGGCCCGCGCGACCGGCCCGCCCGGCCGCCGGCCCGGCACGGCTCAGGTCGCGTGTCGGCTCAGGCCCCGCGGCGGGTTCAGGTCGCGCGTCGGCTCGGGCCCCGCGGCGGGCTCAGGCGTCCCGCGTCGGCTCAGGCGTCCCGCGACGGCGCCGCGTCCGCCGCGCCGGGCGCCCCCGCCCCGTCCGCCCCGTCGGCCTCGGTCGGGCCCGTGGCCGGCGCCACCCGGCCCGCCGCGCGCAGCACCCCGGCGCCCACGACCAGCCCCAGGGCCAGCAGCGTGACCAGGCCGAACGAGACCGTCAGCGAGGTCAGGTCGGCCACCGAGCCCATCGCCGAGGGGGCGATCAGGCCCGAGGTGTAGGTGATGGTCGCCACGCCCGCTATGGCCTGGCTCGGCGCCGGGCCGCTGCGTCCCGCCGCGGCGAACGCCAGCGGCACCACCACGGCCACGCCGAGCCCGAGCAGCGCGAAGCCGCCGAGGGCCATGGCCGGATGGGTCGCCGTGACGACCAGCAGGCCGCCCACCGTCGCGCACACCCCGCTCGTACGCACCGTGCGCACCGCCCCGAACCGGGTCACCACCGCGTCCCCGGCCAGCCGGGCGATCGCCATCGTGCAGGCGAACGCCGTGGTGGACGCGGCGGCCAGGCCCGGTGAGGTGTTCAGCTCGTCCCGCAGGTAGACCGCCGACCAGTCCAGGCTGGCGCCCTCGGCGAACACCGCGCAGAACCCGACGGCGCCGATGACCAGGGCCGACCTCGGCGGCAGCGTGAAGTGCGGCGGCGGGTGCTCGTCCGGGGCGCTGCGCAGGTCGAGTACGCCGCGACAGGCCAGCGCGCCGAGCACGGTCAGCACGGCCGCGGTCGCCGCCAGGTGCGCGCGGGCGTCCACCTCCGCGTGGGCGGCGACCGTACCGGCGGCCGAGCCGATCAGCGCCCCCACGCTCCACATGCCGTGCAGCCCGGACATGATCGAGCGGCCCAGGCGCTCCTCGGTCTCCACGCCGAGCGCGTTCATCGCCACGTCCGACATGCCCGCCGTGGCCCCGTAGACGAGCAGCACCCCGCACAGCGCGACCAGGTTGGGCGCGAGGGCGGGCAGCGTGAGCGAGAGGGTCCACAGCGCGAGCATCCCGCGCAGCGCGGTCCGGGCGCCGAACCGGTGGCTGACCCAGCCGGCCAGCGGCATCGCCACCGAGGCGCCGATGGCGGGGAAGGCGAGGGCGAGACCGAGCTGGCCGGCGCTCGCGTCCGTGTGGTCCTGCACCCAGGGCACGCGGGTCGCGAAGCTGCCGGTGACCGCGCCGTGCACGGCGAAGACCAGCGCGACGGCGACGCGTGCCCGGCGCAGCCGCTGCCCGGCGGCGGCCGGTTTCCCGGCGCCTGTTCCTGTCCCGGCGTCCACCATGCTGCTTGGCCCTCCCGGCCTTGAAGTCGGCCCCCGTACCGGGGCCCCCGGGGAGGGTTCCCCGGCGCGCCGAGAAACTATCAGGAACCCTGCCTGATAAATAGCCGATTTCCCACGGGGCGTGCAAGGATTCCCGCATGTCCCCGACGCGTGTGCACTCCGGCGGCAAGTCCGGTGGCAAGACCGCCTCCCCGAGCACCGCCCGCGCCATCAACGACCGCCTGGCGCTGGCCCTCCTGCAACGCGAAGGGCCGCTGACGGCCGGCCAGCTCAAACAGCTCACCGGGCTGTCCCGGCCGACCGTGGCCGACCTCGTGGAACGGCTGCGGGGGGCCCGACTGATCACCGTGGTGGGCGAGGCGGGCGCCGAGCGGCGCGGACCCAACGCCCGGCTGTACGGCATCGTCGCGGACCGCGCCCATCTGGCCGGGATCGACGTGCGCACCGACCGGGTCACCGTCTGCGTGGCCGACCTGCTCGGCCGCACGCTCGCCGAGGCGTCGCTGCCCATCGCCCCGCAGGCCACCGGCGAGCCGGGCCGGCCCGCCGCCGGCCCGCCCGCGGTGGCGGCGGCCGTGGACCTGCTGACCAGCACCGCCGCGCGGGCCGGGGCGACCTCGCTGCACACCATCGGGGTGGGCGCGCCCGGTCTGCTCGACCCGGCCACCGGCGCCCTGGGCAGCAACACGGGCTGGCTCCCGCGCTGGCACGCCGACCTGGTCGCCGCGGTGCGCGCGCACTTCCCGGCCGAGCTGCTGTTGGAGAACGAGGCCAACCTCGCCGCCGTCGCCGAGCAGCGGCTCGGCGCCGCCCGCGACCGGGACACCTTCGTGCTGCTGTGGCTCGGCGGCGGGACCGGCGCGGCGGTCGTGCTGGACGGCGCGCTGCGCCGGGGGGCGTCCGGGGGCGCGGGGGAGATCGGGTTCCTGCCGGTCCCGGGCACCGGCGGGCTGCCCAGCGCGAGCGGCTGCGAGGGGGGCTTCCACTCGCTCGCCGGCGGCCCCGCGCTGTGCGACCTCGCGCACCGGCACGGCCTCCCCGTCGAGGGCACGGGCGTCGAGGCGGCCGAGCGCGCGCTGCGCGCCGCCGTGGCCGCCGTCCGGGAGGGCCGGGGTGAGCGGGACGAGCGCGAGGAGGGCGGGGGCGCCGGGGTGCCGGCCGGGCCGGCGGAGGCGTTCCTCGACGCGTACGCGGACGGCGTCGCCATCGGGGTCGCGGCCGTGAGCGCCGTGCTCGACCCGGGCTGCGTGGTCATCGGGGGCGAGTGCGGACGCGCGGGCGGCGACGAGCTGGCCCGGCGCGTGGCGGAGCGGGTGGCCCGGATGGCCCCGGTCCGCCTGGAGGTGCGGGCCGGCACGGTGGGGGGCCGCGCGGTGCTCCGGGGCGCCGTGCTGACCGCCATGGACGCGGCCCAGGACGACCTGTTCGCGCCGGAGGGCTGAGGTCAGTGCCGCGCCGGTAGCCGGAACCGCCGCCGGTACTCCGTCGGCGTGGTGTTCAGGCGCCGACGGAACGCCCGTACCAGGGTGTCGGTCGTGCCGAAACCGCAGAGCGCGGCCACGCGCTCCAACGTCGCGTCCGACGACTCCAGTTCCTGGCGGGCCTTCTCCACCCGGACCGACTCGACGTAGGCGTGCGGGGTCATGCCGAGTTCGGCCTTGAAGAGCCGGGTCAGGTGCCGGTCGCTGACGTGCGCGTACGCGGCGAGGTCGGCGACGGTCAGGGGCGTGTCGAGGTGGCGCAGGACGTGGTGGCGCAGGTCCTCGACGCGGCGCGTGGTGGAGACCTGCTCCAGCGGCGCGCTGAACTGGCTCTGGCCGCTGGGACGTTTGAGGTACATGACCAGTTGCCGTGCCACCCGCAGGGCGACGGCCTCGCCGAGGTCGTCGGCGATCAGCGCGAGGGACAGGTCGAGGCAGGCGCTGATCCCGGCCCCGGTCCACACGTCGCCCTCGCGGATGAAGATCGGGTCGGCGTCCACCGTGACGGCCGGGTGGTCGGCGGCCAGTCGCCGCGCCGTCGACCAGTGGGTGGTGGCGCGCCTGCCGTCCAACAGGCCGGCCGCGGCCAGCAGGTGCGCACCCACGCACACGGAGGCGACCCGGTGCGCGCGGGCGGCCAGCGCCCGGACCCACTCCACCAGGCGCGGGTCGACGAGCGGATGGACGCGGCGTTCGGCGTCGACCTCCACCGCGCCGGGCACGATGAGCGTGTCGATGGCGCCGGCGGCGGCCTCGGCGAAGGTGACGTCGGGCAGGACGCGCACCCCGGCGCCGGTGGTGACCGGGTCCGTGGTCGCGGCGGCGAGCAGCACCCGGTAGCCCGCGGCCTCCTCGGTCTCGCGCAGGGCCAGCGAGAACACCTCCGGCGGCCCGGTGACGTCGAGCAGGTCGACGCCGTCGAAGAGCATGATGACGACGAGGCGGCGGGCGGTGTCCGGCACGGGTCCCCCAGGGGTGTGGGCAGGGCGCTGCGGCATGTCGGTATCTGCGGGTGAGACGTCATTGCCGACATCGGTGGCCGGCTCCTAGTTTTACCCGCATGGCCCGCTCACCGTTCGGGCCGCCCCTCCACCCGCATGCCGAAGGCGGTACACCCATGCCCAGAACCACCCTGCGTGAGCTCAACGGCCTCGACCAGACGCCCGCGATCCTCGGCGAGGCCGCGCTGGTCCTCATCGACCTCCAGAACACCTACACCCGCGGCGTCATGGAGCTCGACGGCTGGCGGCCCTCGCTCGACGCCGCCGCGCGACTGCTGTCCAGGGCCCGCCGGGAGGGCGCGCGGGTCGTGCACGTGATCAACGACGGCGGCCCGGGCACCCCGTACGACATCGATGCCGAGGTCGGGCGGATCCACCCGGACGTCGCCCCGCTCGACGGGGAGCCGGTGGTGGTCAAGCGGGTCCCGGACGCGTTCGTGGACACGGACCTGGCCACCTGTCTGCGCCCGGGTCAGGACGTGGTGCTCGCGGGGTGGATGACCCACATGTGCGTGGCGTTCACGGCACAGGGCGCGTTCCTCGCCGGCCACCGCCCGACCGTCGTCGCCGACGCCTGCGCGACCCGCGCGCTGCCGGTGGCGGGCGCCGAGGTCCCCGCCGACCAGGTGCACCGGGCCGCCCTGGCCACCGTCGCCGACCTGTACGGGGTGGTCGTCGCCTCCGAGCGGGAGCTCGGCCGGTGAATCCGGTGAACCCGGTCAGTCCGATGAATCGGTGAGACCAGTGAGACCAATGGGGCCAGCGGGGCCAGTGGCGTCAACGAGAGTGGTGGACCGACGCCGTCGACGGCCCACTCCCGCTTCCTCGGGAACGCCCGCGCGCCGGGCCCCGAAACCGGGACCCGGCGCGCGTCTCGTTTGGCCCACCGAGCCGGGCCCCCGCCGCTGAGAGGGGGCCCGGCCCGGTGGCGCACCCGACGGCGGGTCGCCACACTTCACCGCCGCCGGGTGATCAGGGGGTCAGCAGGCTCCCTTGTCCTGCCAGACGCCGTCGACGCCCGGCTCCTGGCCCTGGGTCCACCACTTGGCCGTCCAGTTGTGGCCCTTCCAGGAGACGGCCGCGCCGCCGTTGTAGACCGCGGTCTTGTCCCAGGCCGGCGCCGTGCACTGGCCGCCGTTGCCACCGTTGTTGCCTCCGGTGCCGCCCGTGCCGCCGCTGGTCCCGTCACCGGGGTCGACGATCTTGGTGCCTCGGGCCAGGTCGCCGGCGAGCGAGTACGACTTGCCGCCGAAGGAGACCGTCCAGTTCGACGGCGTGGAGGTCGGCAGGTAGTACACGAGGTCGAAGCTGAGGGACGCCCCGGGCGCGAGCGACTGCCAGCTCGGCAGCTTGAACGAGGTGCGGTGGTAGTCACCCTTCAGGCCGCCCACGTTGTTCCCCGTGTGGTCGCTGCGGATGACCTTCAGGCCCCAGCCGCTCTGGTCCTTGGCGTTGTTCGGGGACGCGGTGGCGTAGTCGAACTGGAACTCGGCGCCGCCCGGGATGGTGGTCTTGGTGTTGTTGGTGATGCGCACCTTGGGGCTGATCGGGTAGTTCGAGTCGCCCAGCGGGAACTCGCCGAAGTTCACGTCGAGGTCGAGCGCCTCGGCCGGCAGGTCGGTGGTGGCCCGCTTGGCGCCGTAGCCGGGTGCCGCCTTGAACGCGTCGTACAGCGTGTTGGTCAGCGTGTTGCCCGGCTCGTACTGGCCCTTGCCGGCGTTGTACTGGTAGTCACCGGCCAGCTCCCAGATCATGGTGCCGCCCAAGCCCTTGTCGACCACGTACTGGGCCTTGGCCTTGACCGACTGCTCGTCCTCGGTGGACAGGAACACCTTCTTGTCGGCGTTCCACAGCCACGGGGCGACCAGCGTGGAGTCGTAGTTGCGGGTGTAGGCGCCGGTGAGCTTGGTGTCGGCGGGGAAGCCGTAGCGGGTGACGTAGTCGCCGACGACGCCCTTCTCCAGGTTCTTGGCGTGCCACATCGGGTTGGAGCCGGCCGGCGACTCCTTGCCGTTGTCGTCCTTGTCGTGCCACAGGTTGTCGATGCCGACGGCGCCGTCACCGCACTCGGTCAGCCCCGAGCCGGCCGGGCAGGAGCTGGCCTTCGAGGTGCCCCACAGCCCGTTCTTGCCGCCGTTCACGTTCTTCCAGCCGCGGGTGTAGTACGGCAGGCCCAGGTTGATCCGGCCGGCCGGCATCGAGCCGCGGAAGTAGTGGTAGGACCAGTCGCCGTTGAGGTAGCCGATGCCGCCGTACTGCGAGGCGGTGTACACGCCCCACTTGGCCAGCTCGGCGTCCTTGCCGTCGTCGTAGAGCGCGGCGTTGGGGCCGACGAACTCGTTCCACGCCCCGTGCAGGTCGTAGGACATGATGTTGACGTAGTCCAGGTACTTCGTCGTCTGGTACGTCTCCATGCCGCGCAGCAGGTAGGCGGAGGAGGGGGCGGCGACCGACAGCAGGTAGTGCTTGCCGTCGGCGGCGCTGGCCCGGTCCAGCTTCTCGCGCAGCGTCTTCATCAGCGCCGCGTAGCCCTTGTTGAGCCCGCCGCGCCGGGCGTTGGCCAGCGGCCAGTCCTGCGGGTGGCCGGCGTCCTTCATCGACGTCGGGTACTCGTAGTCGATGTCCACGCCGTTGAAGCCGTACTGGCGGATGAAGTCCACGGCGGAGTCGGCGAAGGTGTTGATGCCCGCCTGGTTGACCGAGCCGTCGGCGTTGGTGGCCATCGAGTAGAAGCCGCCGGACTTGACGCGCTGGCCGTTCTCGTCGATGTAGCCACCGGTCTCGGCCCAACCGCCGACCGAGATCAGCGTCTTGACGTTGGGGTGCTTCTTCTTGAACTTGTTGAGCTGGTTGAAGTGGCCCTTGTACGGGAACGCCGGGTCCATCTCCGCGCCCTCGACGCCGGGCCAGGTCATGCCGGTCGCGGGGTTGTTGGCCGAATCCGCTCCGACGGAGAGCTTGTTGGCCTTGTCGACGTGCGCGAAGGCGTAGTTGAGGTGGGTGACCTTGTCCCACGGAATGTTGTTGGCCAGGTAGGCGGGGGTGCCGTCCTTGCCGGTGCGCCAACTGGTGAAGTAGCCGATGACGCGGCGCTGGTGGTCGGCGCCCATCTTCTCGCGGCCGTCGGCGTCGTAGACGGAGCAGTAGGGGACGTCGACGCCCGGGGTGCGGTACATGCCGTCGGGGCGACAGGTGGACTGGTCCTCGGCGTGTGACTCAGCGACCGAGAGGGTGCTGACGAGGAGTCCGGCGAGAGCGGCGGCCGACGCGGCCAGCGTGGCTCTCGCGCGGGTACGGGACAACACGATCGGTTCCTCCAGGAAGGGGCTCGGTGGAGCTCGCGGGGGTGATCCGTGCCGTGGGGGGCGTACAAAGCGCGCGCTGTGGGAGGTGTGGGAGGTGAAGAGGGGGCCCGAGGTGTGCGCACACCCCGGTTCGATTGCTCAAAGGTGTGGCAGAGGCTAAGAGGACTAGACCAAAGCGTCAATAGGTATGGACCAATATCAACGCGAGGGGCCGGTGCGGGAGTTCCGCGATGACGGCGATTCGGACGGCTGTTTTCGGTCAGTTCCAGCCAGCTTTCGAGCGGCCCCTGACGCGCCTCCTGTGAGTCAGGCCACAGAATCCGGCCCGCGCGCCCCTGGCCACCCGTGGCAGACTGGATGCCGTACCAGTGACGTCAGCGCACTCCGGGGTCGGTGAAAGTCCGAACCGGCGGTTACAGTCCGCGACCCGTCCGCTGCCAGCGGCCGGTTGACCAGGTGAAACTCCTGGACCGACGGTTAAAGTCCGGATGGGAGGCAGTGCGCGACGGGCGAGCACAGGTGCGCCGTCGTATCGGCGCTCATCCCTTTGGGGTGGGCCGCGTCGTTGCCTCGGCGTACCCGGCGTGTTCCGTCCGTTGTCCTGTCGTTCTGACAGCCCCGGAGTCCGTGCCCGAAGAGGCAGGAGGACCCGGTGGCCACCCACGAGGCGATCGCGAGCGAGACGACGGCCATGCGCCGCGCCATCGCGCTGGCCGCCCGCGGCCTCGGCCACACCAGCCCCAACCCCGTCGTCGGCTGCGTCGTCCTGGACGCGTCCGGAACGCCCGTGGGCGAGGGCTGGCACCAGCGCGCCGGCGGACCACACGCCGAGGTGCACGCCCTGCGCGCCGCCGGCGACCGGGCCCGTGGCGGCACCGCCCTGGTCACCCTCGAACCCTGCGACCACACCGGCCGCACACCGCCGTGCACCCGGGCCCTCATCGAGGCCGGCGTCGCCCGCGTCGTCTACGCCGTGCCCGACCCCACCCCCCAGGCCGCCGGCGGCGCGGCCACCCTGGCCGCGGCCGGCGTCACCGTCGCCAGCGGCCTGCTCGGGGCCGAGGCCGCGGCGGGGAACGAGGCGTGGCTGACCGCGATGCGCACCGGGCGCCCGTTCGTCCTGTGGAAGTACGCCGCCACCCTGGACGGGCGCAGCGCCGCCGCCGACGGCACCAGCCGCTGGATCACCTCACCGCAGGCCCGCGCCGACGTGCACCGGCTGCGCGCCGAGGCCGACGCCGTCGTCGTCGGCTCCGGCACCGCCCGCGCCGACGACCCCCAGCTCGCCGCCCGCCTCCCAAACCCGGGGGCCCGGCCGACCCAGCCGCTGCGCGTCGTCGTGGACACCCACGCCACCGCCGTACGCCCCGGAGCCCGCGTCCTGGACGACGTCGCCCCCACCCTGGTGGCCGTCGGCGAGGACGCCGAGGTCCGCCACCTGGACGGGCTGGCCGACGTGGTGCGGCTGCCGCCGGGCCCGCGCGGGCGCGGCCTGGACGTCTCGGCACTGCTCGCCGCCCTGCACGCCCGTGGCGTGCGCTCCGTACTCCTGGAAGGCGGCCCGACGCTGGCCGGGGCCTTCCTCGCCGCCGAGGCGGTCGACAAGGTCGTCGGCTACCTCGCCCCCACCCTTCTCGGCGCGGGGCCAGCGGCCCTCGCCGACGCCGGAATCACCACCATCGGGCAGGCGTTGCGGCTAGGCGTGACCGACGTCGCCCGCATCGGCCCCGACCTGCGGATGACGGCCGTGCCCGAGCGGCCGGCCCGTCCCACCACCTCTCAGGAGAGCTGACGTGTTCACCGGAATCGTTGAAGAACTGGGTGAGATCGCCGCCATCGAAGAGCTGGGCGAGGCTGACCCGACCACCCCCGGCGCGGTCACCGCCGACTCCGCCCGGCTGCGCATCCGCGGGCCGCTGGTCACCGCGGACGCGAAGCACGGCGACTCGATCGCCGTCAACGGGGTGTGCCTGACCGTCGTGGAGGCGGCCGACGGCGAGTTCACCGCGGACGTGATGGCCGAGACGCTGCGCTGCTCCAGCCTCGGCGCCCTCGGGCCCGGCTCCCCGGTCAACCTGGAGCGCCCGATGGCGCTCGGCGGCCGACTGGGCGGCCACCTCGTCCAGGGCCATGTGGACGGCACCGGCGTGATCACCGAGCGGGTGCCGGGCGAGCGCTGGGAGGTCGTCACCATCTCGCTGCCGCCCGACCTAGCCCGGTACGTGGTCGACAAGGGCTCCATCACCGTGGACGGCATCAGCCTGACCGTCGTCGAGGCCGGCGCCGACCACTTCACCGTCAGCCTCATCCCCACCACGCTGGCCCTCACCACGCTCGGCAGCAAGCGGGTCGGCGACCCGGTCAACCTGGAGGTGGACGTGCTGGCCAAGTACGTCGAGCGACTGCTCGCGCACGGCACGGTGCCCGGCGCCGGCCTGCCCGTGCCCGGCCCGCAGGACCCCGCCGCGCCCGGCCCCGCGCGGGGCGCGGCGCACGCCCGAGAGGAGGTCGCGCGGTGAGCCTGTGGCAGAGCGTCGGAGACGGCCTGCGCGACGAGGCGTTCACCGTCCTCGGCCAGCACGTCATCTGGTCCGACATGATCGGCAACCTCTTCGGGCTCGGCGCCCTGGCCCTCGGCTGGCGGCGCTCCGTGTGGACCTGGCCCGTGCAGTTCGTGGCCGGCGCCGTACTGGTCACCGCCTACGCCTCCGCCCAGCTCAGCGGCGGCCTCGGCAAGCAGCTCCTGGTCATGGCCGTGGCCGCCTGGGGCTGGCGGCAGTGGCACACCGGGCGCCAGGACCACGGCGGCCAGATAGCCGTGCGCTTCGCGAGCTGGCGGGAGCGGGCCGCACTCGTCGGCGCGACCGCCGCGGGCACGCTCGCCGTCGGCGGGCTGTTCACCGCCGTGCCCGAGCTGTCCTGGAACCCGTGGCCCGACGCGTACATCTTCGTCGGCACCCTCGCGGCGATGGTCGCCCAGGCCCGCGGCCTGGTCGAATTCTGGTTCGCCTGGCTGCTCGTGGACCTGGTGGGCGTCCCGCTCGCCTTCAGCAGCGGCCTGGCCTTCTCCGGCCTGGTCTACGTGATCTACCTCGCGCTCGCCCTGTGGGGTGCCCGCGACTGGTGGCTGCGCTCCCGCACGGGCGCGCCCGCCCTGGAAGGAGCGCCCGCATGACCACCTCACTCAACTGGCCCGGCCCGCACGCCCCCGCCCTCGCCGGCCTGCCCGACGGCGACCTGACCCTCGACCCGGTCGAGCGGGCCGTCAGCGAGATCGCCGCCGGCCGCCCCGTGGTCGTCGTCGACGACGAGAACCGGGAGAACGAGGGCGACCTCGTCATCGCCGCCGAGAAGGCCACCCCCGAGCTGGTGGCGTTCATGATGAGCGAGTGCCGCGGGCTGATCTGCGTACCGCTGGAGGCCACCGACATCGACCGGCTCGACCTGCCGCAGATGGTCGAGCAGAACACCGAGGCGATGCGCACCGCCTTCACCGTCTCCGTGGACGCCGGCCCCGAGCACGGCGTCAGCACCGGCATCTCCGCCGCCGACCGGGCCGCCACCATCCGCCTGCTGGCCAACCCGCACAGCGCCCCGGCCGACTTCGTCCGCCCCGGCCACGTCTTCCCGCTGCGCGCCCGCCCCGGCGGCGTGCTCACCCGCAACGGGCACACCGAGGCCGGCGTGGACCTGGCCCGGCTCGCCGGGCTGCGCCCCGCCGCCGCCATCGTGGAGATCGCCGGCGAGGACGGCGCCATGCTGCGCCTGCCCGAGCTGGTGCCCTTCGCCCGCAAGAACGGCCTGGCGATCATCTCCATCGAGGACCTCGTCGCCTACCGCGCGGCGGCCGAGCCCACCGTGCGCCGCGAGGCCCAGACCCGGCTGCCGACCGCGTTCGGCAACTTCCGGGCGTACGGCTACCGCTCCGCCGTGGACGGCATCGAGCACATCGCCCTGGTCCAAGGCGACCTCGGCGACGGCGACGACGTGCTGGTCCGCGTCCACTCCGAGTGCCTGACCGGCGACATCTTCGGCTCCCAGCGCTGCGACTGCGGCCCCCAGCTCCAGGCGTCCCTGGAGCGCGTCACCGCCGAGGGCCGCGGCGTCGTGCTCTACCTGCGCGGCCACGAGGGCCGGGGCATCGGGCTGCTGTCCAAGCTGCGCGCGTACGAACTACAGGAGCGCGGCCGGGACACCCTCGACGCCAACCTGGAGCTCGGCCTGCCCGCCGACGCCCGGGACTACGCCGCCGGCGCCCAGATCCTCATCGACCTCGGGGTGCGCTCCGTACGGCTGATGACCAACAACCCGCACAAGGCGGCGGCCCTGGCCGAGCACGGCCTGCACGTCACCGGGCGCGAGCCGATGCCGGTCCAGGCCGGCGAGCACAACCTGCGGTACCTGCGCACCAAGCGCGACCGGATGGGGCACGAGCTGCCCTGGCTCGACGGGGAGCCGGCCACCACCTGCGACCAGTGAGCCACCCGGCCCGCGCCGTGTCCAGGCGTCCGGGCCGCCCCGACACCCGGTCGGCGGCGCCGGGCGCACACCGACCAGCACAGCGTTCAGCAAGTGTTCAGCACAGCGCACGAGGAGAGACATGAGCGGCCAAGGCGCCCCCGAACTGTCCGTGAAGAACTGCGGTGACCTGCGGGTCGCCGTCGTCGCCGCACAGTGGCACGAGCAGGTGATGGACGGCCTGGTGGACGGCGCGCTGCGCGCGCTGACCGAGCTGGGCATCGACGAGCCGACCCTGCTGCGGGTGCCGGGCAGCTTCGAACTCCCGGTGGTCGCCAAGGTGCTCGCCGGCCGGGGCTACGACGCGATCGTGGCGCTCGGCGTCGTCATCAGGGGCGGCACCCCGCACTTCGAGTACGTCTGCCAGGGCGTCACCCAGGGCCTGACCCAGGTCAGCGTCGACACCGGCGTCCCCATCGGCTTCGGCGTGCTGACCTGCGACGACGAGCAGCAGGCACTCGATCGGTCCGGGCTTGAGGGCTCCAAGGAGGACAAGGGGCACGAGGCGGTCACCGCCGCCGTCGCCACCGCCACCACCCTGCGCTCGATCTCCGAGCCCTGGCGCTGAGCCCGCGCCCGGCACCCCGTAGGCTAAGTCGCACCATGGCGAACAAGACATTCGAGGAGCTGTTCACCGAGCTCCAACACAAGGCCGCCACCGGCGACCCCAGCACGTCGCGCACCGCCGAACTCGTGGGCAAGGGCGTGCATGCCATCGGCAAGAAGGTCGTCGAGGAGGCCGCTGAGGTGTGGATGGCCGCCGAGTACGAGGGCGCCGACGCCACCGCCGAGGAGATCTCGCAGCTCCTGTACCACGTTCAGGTGATGATGGTCGCCCGCGGCATCTCCCTGGACGACGTATACGCTCATCTGTGACGCGGCCACGCGTGGCGGACCCCACGACGGCGTCCGCCGCGCGGCACCGCCCGGACACCCCGGGCAGCCGCGGCTCCCACTCCACCCCGCCCCGCCCCGTGCGAGACCCGTACGCACGGCACGTATCCGCCAAGCCCTCCCTCCCGCGTAAAGGAAGCTGACCTCATGCTGCGCATCGCCGTCCCCAACAAGGGTTCACTGTCCGAGCCTGCGTCGGCGATGCTCCATGAGGCCGGCTACCGGCAGCGCAAGGACCGGCGGGAGCTGGTCCTGGTCGACAGCGCCAACGAGGTCGAGTTCTTCTTCCTGCGCCCGCGCGACATCGCCGTCTACGTCGGCTCCGGCCGCCTCGACATCGGCATCACCGGCCGCGACCTGTTGCTGGACTCCGGCTCGCAGGCCGAGGAGATCATGCAGCTCGGCTTCGCCGGCTCCACCTTCCGCTACGCCACCCGCCCCGGCACCGCCCAGAGCGTGCACGACTTCGGCGGCATGACCGTCGCCACCTCCTTCTCCGGCCTGGTCACCAAGCACCTGGCCGACAACGGCGTGGACGCCGCCGTCGTGCACCTCGACGGCGCCGTCGAGACGGCCATCCAGCTCGGCGTCGCGGAGATCATCGCCGACGTGGTGGAGACCGGGACCACGCTGCGCAACGCCGGCCTGGAGATCATCGGTGAGCCGATCCTGGAGTCCGAGGCGGTCGTCATCCGGCGCGCCGGGGAGTCCGTCGACGACCCCAAGGTGCAGCAGTTCCTGCGGCGCATGCAGGGCGTCCTGGTCGCCCGCCGGTACGTGATGATGGACTACGACATCCGCGTGGAGCACGTGGAGCGCGCCGTGGCCCTCACCCCCGGCCTGGAGTCGCCCACCGTCTCCCCGCTGCACCACGAGGGCTGGGTCGCGGTCCGCTCGATGGTCCCCTCCAACCAGGCCCAGCGCATCATGGACGAGCTGTACGACCTGGGCGCCCGCGCGATCCTGACCACCGGCATCCACGCCTGCCGGCTGTGACGTCGCGGCCCCGTCGCGGGCGCGCCCGGCCGGTGACCGACCGGGCCCGGCCGGTGACCGACCGCGAGGCGGCGGGGCCGACACCCCGCCGCCCCCGGTCGCCGCACCCGCGGTGACCACCCCCCGCACATCTGAGAGGCCCGCCGAGTGTCCGCCCCCGCGCCCCTGCCCGAGCTGCCGATCACCTTCCGGCCGACCCGCACCCGGGTCGTGCTGCTGGCGGTCGGCGTCCTGCTGTTCATCACGCTGCTGGTCATCGCGCTGGCCCTGCCCAACCTGAGCCCGGGGGAGCGGATCAGCTTCATCTTCACCGGCCTGCTCTTCTGCGGCGTGCTCGCGCTGCTCGCCCGGCCCAAGGTCGTCGCCGCGCCGGACGGGGTCACCGTCACCAACCTGACCACGCGCCGGCACCTGGAGTGGCCCGAGATCCTGCGGGTCAACCTGCGACCGGGTGATCCCTGGGTCTTCCTCGACCTCGCCGACGGCACCAGCATGCCCGCGCTCGGCATCCAGCCCGGCATCGCGAAGGCGCAGGCGATCGAGGACGCGCGCACGCTGCGGGCCCTGAGCGAGGCACACGGAACGGGCGACCACACGCGCTGACGGCCCTGCCCGAGGCGCTCACTCCTTGATTACCCTGGTGCCCAAGGCGCGCCCGCGCCCCGCCCTTTCGGTGGCTGAACGCGCCGCGCGCGTGCCGAAGCGGCTCCTGCGATCCGAGGAGTGAGTTCCTCCAGCGATGGACGGTTCGTCCTGTAGTACCCGCGCCGCCTCTCCACGTCCCCGGGAGGCGGCGGCATGAGTCCCACCGTTTCCCTGTCGCTGCTCGCCGCGGCATTCTTCCTCATCCTCGCCAACGGCTTCTTCGTCGCCGCCGAGTTCGGCCTGGTCACGGTGGAGCGGGCGGAGGCGGAACGGGCCGCGGCCGACGGTGACCGTCGGGCCCGCACCGTGGTCGAGGCCCTGCGGGAGCTCTCCTTCCAGCTCTCCGGCACCCAACTGGGCATCACCATCACCTCGTTGGTCGTCGGCATGCTCGCCGAACCCGCCCTCGGACACCTGCTCACCGGCCCGCTCACCGCCACCGGGGCCCCCTCCGGCGCCGTGCCGGGGCTGGCCGTGGCCGTGGGCATGCTGGTGGCCTCGGCCGTGCAGATGGTCATCGGCGAGCTGGTGCCCAAGAACTGGGCCGTCTCCCGCCCGCTCCAGGTCGCCCGCTTCGTGGCCGGCCCACAGCACGCCTTCGCCCGCTTCTTCCGACCCCTGATCGCCCTGCTGAACACGGTGGCCAACCGCCTGGTGCGGGCCCTTGGCGTGGAGCCCACCGAGGAGCTGGCCTCGGCCCGCACCCCCGGCGAACTCGTCTCGCTCGCCCGGCACTCGGCCCGGGCCGGCGCCATCGAGCAGGACACCGCCGACCTGTTCGTACGCACGCTCTCGCTGGCCGGGCTGACCGCGCAGCACGTCATGACGCCCCGGGTACGGGTCAGCGCCCTCCAGGCCACGGCCACCGCCCAGGACGTCCTGAACCTGACCCGCGCCACCGGCCTGTCCCGCTTCCCCGTCTACCGCGACCGCCTCGACGAGGTCGTCGGCATGGTGCACCTCAAGGACGCGCTCGCCATACCCGCGGCCCACCGGCTGCACACCCCGGTCGACGCCATCGCCCAGGCGCCGCTGCTGGTGCCGATGACGCTGCCGGTGCAGCCGCTGCTCAAGCAGTTGCGCGACCAGCCCATCGCCGTGGTCGTGGACGAGTACGGCGGGACGGCCGGCGTCATCACGCTGGAGGACATCGTGGAGGAGCTGGTCGGCGAGGTGCGCGACGAGCACGACACGGCCGACCAGCCCGAACTCGTCCAGGTGGCTGGCGATGACGGCTGCCTGGTGTGGGAGGCCGACGGGAGCTGCCGCGTGGACACCCTCGCGCGGATCGGCCTGGTGGCCCCGGAGGGGCCGTACGAGACGGCCGCCGGCCTGGTGGCCGGGCTGCTCGGCCGCATCCCGGCCCCCGGTGACGTCGCCGAACTCCCCGGTGGCTGGAGGCTCGCGGTCCGCCAGGTCGGCCACCACCGCGCCGAGCGGGTCCGCGTCGTACGGACCGGCCAGGTGGCGGCCGTACGGGGCACCGCGCCGGGCCCGCGGGCCGAGCTGAGCCCCGCGCTGTGCGCGGCCGGGCGGCCCGGCGCCGACCGGCCGCCGGAGGCCGCCGTCACGGCGGGCGCCGCCCGCGCGACGGTCGACGCGCCGGTGCCCGAACGGGCGCCGGGTCGGGCCGCTGACGTCCGTACGCCCGTGGGTGGGGCGGCGGCCGGGGGGACGGGCCGATGAGCGCGCTGCAACTGCTGTTCGCCCTGCTCCTGGTGTGCGCGAACGGCTTCTTCGTGGGCGCCGAGTTCGCCCTGGTCTCGGTCCGGCGCAGCCAGATCGAGCCCCAGGCGGCGGCCGGCTCCAGCCGGGCGCGCACCGTGCTCCAGGGACTGGAGAACCTGCCGCAGATGATGGCCGCGGCGCAGTTCGGCATCACCGTGTGCTCGCTGACGCTCGGCGCGGTCGCCGAGCCGACGGTCGCCCGCCTCCTGGAGCCCGGCTTCCACGCCGTCCACCTCCCGCACCAGCTCATCCACCCGCTCGGTTACGCCATCGCGCTGGCCGCCGTGGTCTGCCTGCACCTGGTCATCGGCGAGATGGTGCCGAAGAACCTGGCCATGGCCGCGCCGGAGCTGACCGCGCTGTGGCTGGCCCCAGGGCTGGTCGCCTTCGCCCGGCTGTGCCGGCCGGTGACCGCCCTGTTCGGGGCCTGCGCCAACCTGGTGCTGCGGCTGTTCCGGGTGGAGCCAAGGGACGAGGTGGAGGCGGTGTTCACCAGCGAGCAGCTCACCCACCTGATCGCCGACTCCCGGCAGGCCGGCCTGCTCGCCCCCGACGAGCAGGAGCGCCTGGCGGACGCCCTCGAACTGGGCACCCGCCCGGTCACCGACGTCCTGCTCGACCCGGCGGGCCTGGTGACGGTGGACCCGGCCGTGACGCCCCGCCAGGTCGAGGAGCTGACCGTGCGCACCGGCTACTCGCGCTTCCCGGTGCGCGGCCCGGGCGGCGCCTTCATGGGCTATCTGCACGTGAAGGACGTGCTGGAACTGGAGGAGCCCGAGCGCGCCGTGCCGCAGCACGTGTGGCGGCCCATCCAGACGCTGCGGGCCGAACTGCCGTTGGACGACGCCCTGACGGTGATGCGCAGGGCGGCGGCCCACCTGGCGGCGGTCAGCGACGCGTCGGGCCGGGTGCTCGGCCTGGTGGCGATGGAGGACGTGCTGGAGGAGTTGGTGGGCGAGGTCCGCGACCCCGCCCACCGGCCGGGCTCACACGCCACGGTCCGCCCCTGACGCCGGCCCCGGCGACCGGCCGCCGGGGCTCGCGCCACTCCCGGGCCGCGGGCTCAGCCGAACGGGGGGTCCTTGCGGTCGCGGTCGGTCGGGCCGCGGCCGGAGAGGACCTCGCCGTACGCCTGCATGAGGTCCGGCAGCCGCAGGGTGGCCAGGTCGTCGCGGCCCGGGGTGCCGCTCCAGCCGGAGAGCCGCAGGTCGCGGTAGGCGCAGCTCTTCTCGTACAGGGTGCGCAGGAAGCGCCCGTTGCCCAGCTCGTCGATCCACCCCTGGTCCACGACGTGGCCACTGATGCTGCGCAGCTCCTCGACGGCCTCCTCGTCCCAGCGGTCCCCGTTCTCGGCGGCCAGCACCTCGCCGATGGCGGTCAGCTCCTGGGGCCGGTAGCTCGGGAAGTCCACCCGGGTGGTGAAGCGGGAGCCGAGGCCGGGGTTGGCGGCGAGCAGCCGGTCCATGCCCTCGGGGTAGCCGGCGAGGATGACCACCAGCCGGTCCCGGTTGTCCTCGGCGCGCTTGAGCAGCACCTGGAGCGCCTCGTCGCCGTACGCGTCGCCCTTGGTGTAGCCGGAGTTGGAGAGGCTGTACGCCTCGTCGACGAAGAGCACGCCGCCCAGCGCCGAGTCGATCAGCTCGTTGGCCTTGACCGCCGTCTGGCCCAGGTACTCCCCGACCAGGTCGGCCCGGCCGGCCTCCACCAGGTGGTCGCCGCCGAGCAGCCCGAGCGCGTAGAAGACCCGGCCCAGGATGCGCGCCACGGTGGTCTTCCCGGTGCCGGACGGGCCGGAGAAGACGAAGTGCCGCTTCGGCGGCTGCACCGGCAGCCCCTGTCCGGTCCGCAGCCGGGCCATGCGTAACTGCGCGGACAGCGCCCGCACCTGACGCTTGACCGGTTCCAGGCCGACCATCCGGTCCAGCTCGCCCAGGGTGTCGGCGAGGAGCTGCGGATCGGCCGGTCCGGTCGGCAGGTCGGCGTCGGGCTGGCGCGGCGCGACGACGCGGTCCCGCGGCCCGTCGGTGGGCCGGGGGCCGGTGCCGAGCGGGGCCTCGGGGCCGGGGCGCAGCTCGCGGCCCTCGGGCGGGTCGGCCGTCGGCACCGGCTCGGCGTCGCCGCCGTCGAACCCGTCGGCGGTGTCCTGGCCGGCGCCGGCCAGCGAGACCGGGGCGAGGTCGGGGCCGTCGTCGAAGCCGTCGGACTCCGCGATGGCGGCGAGCCGGGCGGCGGTGTCCATGAACGTCGCGTCGATGCGGTGCACCGCCCGGTACAGCGGCAGGGCCGCCGCGCTGCGCCCGATGCCCTCGTGGGCGCGCGCCAGCCAGTAGCGCAACTCCTTGCGCTGCGGCTGCTCGCTGCGGCAGCGCATCAGCGCCGCGGACAGCAGCGGCTCGGCCTGGCTGTACATCTCGAGGCGGACCCGGGCCATGCCGCCGAACAGGCCGGCCTCGATGCCGAGGAGCGGGTCCTGGAGCAGCGGCTCGGTGTGCCGTACGAGTTGCTCCCAGTCCTTGACCAGGTAGGCCCGGCAGGCGTGCAGGAAGCGGGCCTGCGGGTCGGCCTCGACGGGCGGGCAGCCCGCCAGCGCGCGGTCCAGCTCGGGGACGTGTCGGCCGTCGAGCCAGTGCGAGGCGTGCGCCAGGAGCAGGTCGCGGCCACTTTCCAGGACCGGCTGCACCCACCAGCCGAGCCAGTACCAGGAATTGAGCGAGCGTCGGTGCCGGGCGCGCTGCTCGCCGAACCGGTCGCGGTGCCGGTACATGCGCAGCAGCGCGGTGGCGGTGTCGGCACGCAGGGCGTGCAGGCCGAGCCAGCCGTCCGCCATGCCGGGGTCGAGTTCGACCGCGGTCCGGAACTCCTCCTCGGCCTGCGGGTACGCGCCCATGGTGTACGCGTCCACGCCGCGCAGCCAGGCTAGCTCGGCCGGGGCGTGCGAGCCCTGGATGCCGAAATCCATCCCATCCCCCACAAACCGAGCCCCCGTGGTGTGGCGCCGAGCGGGTGCCCGGTCGCCGCTTCGCCGAACCGCCGTGCCGTGACCGGGGATTGACCAGTGCGCTGGTGCGTCCGCCCGCCGGCGGCACTGATGGGCATCGTACCTGCGAAGACGGTGTCGGCCGAAGGGTGCGCACGGCTGTTCGTGAGGGAAGGGCGTGATTCGGTTGGTCGCGGGGCGCTTCGCGATGTGCGGAAGGCGATTCCGGAACCGATTACCCAGCGTGAGTGCGAAGTCTCGCAAAGCGCGCAAATCGCGGCGCGGAGGGCAGAACGAAGCCCCCGATCACGGGGGAACAATCGGGGGCTTCGTGTCTGCGGGCGACCCGTACGAGCCGCACATTGAGAACGTAAGACCTGTATGGCCCCCAGGTCAAGCGGAGTTGAGAGGTGGGTCTTGTGGGAAGTCGCCATGATCCCCGGCGTGACCGGTGCGCGTCACGCAGAGTGAGGCTGGCGGTGGGTCAGATGGTGCCGCCGGGGCCCGGTAGTACGCGATACCCCTCGGACCTCGTGGCCGGCTGGCAGACCAGCGCGTCGGCGTACGGACGCGACGGGTCGGCGGCGAAGTGCGCGCGCTCGGCGGGGAACCACCCCGCCCAGAAGGCGGACATCCCGGGCCCGTCGCGCCGCTGCCCCCGGCGCCAGGAGTCACGCTCCGCCAACTCCATCCACAGCAGACACGCCAGGTACGGCCGCACCTCCCGACGGCCGGCCCCGACGCCCTCGATGATCACCACCGGTGCCGGCGGCAGCGTGTGCTGTTCGGCGAAGCGGCGCGCGTGCCAGTCGTAACCGGCGTAGTGCGCGACGGCGCCGCGCCCCAGCGGCTCCAGCACCTCGTCGATGAGCCGGGCCTGCCAGTCGAACAGCGCCGCGTGGCTGGCCAGATCGTCGGTGTGCAGCACCGGCGCGTCGTCGAGCGCCGCGGCGAGGCGGGCCGCGAAGGTCGTCTTGCCCGACCCGGCGTGCCCGTCCACCGCGACCAGGCGCACCGGCCCCAGCGACGGCGGCAGGGCGCGCAGCCGTTCGGCGAGGTCGGCGAGGGAGGGGTCGGTGCGGTCGATCACCGGGACACCCTACGGGCGGGGGCGCGCCCCCGCCGCGTGCGGGCCGCCGGTTACGCGGGCGTGCCCGAGCGGTGACGCGCCGTACCGCACATCACTGGCCCCCGGCCGGGCACAGCGGTCATAGTGGGGCCACCTGTCGTGCACCTGCCGTCGCATCGGATGACTGGGGGCCTTTCACCATGAGCAGACTCACCCCACGCCGTACCCTCCTGACCGCCGCGCTCGGCGTGACCGCCGGGCTCGCCGCCGTCTCCCCGGCGCGTGGCGCGGCGCGCGCCGGCGCCCCCGGCGCCCCGAACGCGACAGGGGCCCCCGCCGGCTCCACCGTGGACAACCGGGCCTGGACCAGCGGCGCGGACTGGCGCTCCGGCGCCGTGCGGGGCGTGCGGGTGCGGGACGGGGCGCGGCCCGGCATCGTGATCGCCGAGCCGGCCGGCACCACCGAGTACACCGACCCGCACACCGGCACCACAGCCCCCTGGGAGTACGCCACCTGGACCGGGCCGGTGCACACGCTGCCCACCCCGGCGGGCGAGGTCATCGCCTCCTGGAACGCGCACACCCCCCAGGGCACCTGGCTCCAGGTCGAGCTGCGGGTGACCTACACCGACGGCGGGCTCAGCCCCTGGTACGTGATGGGCCGCTGGGCCGCGGGCGACCAGGACATCCGGCGCACCTCCGTGGGCGGCCAGCGGGACGGCAGGAGCACGGTGGCGACCGACACGCTGGCCGTCGACGCGGACCCGGCCGGCGCGGGGCTGCGGATCGCGGCGTACCGGCTGCGGCTGACCCTCCACCGCCGCCCCGGCACCGCGCTGACGCCACTGGTGTGGCGGGTGGGGGCGATGGGCTCGGACGTGCCCGACCGGTTCACGGTGCCCGCCTCCGAACCGGACATCGCCACCGGCCGCGAGCTGACCGTGCCGCGGTACTCGCAGGAGATCCACAAGGGCCAGTACCCGGAGTACGACAACGGCGGCGAGGCGTGGTGCAGCCCGACCTCGTCGCAGATGATCATCGAGTACTGGGGCCGCAGGCCCAGCCGGGCGGACCTCGCCTGGGTCAACCCCGACTACGCGGATCCGCAGGTCTGCCACGCGGCCCGGTTCACCTTCGACTACCAGTACGAGGGCTGCGGCAACTGGCCCTTCAACGCCGCCTACGCGGCCACCTACCGCGACCTGACCGGCGTGGTGACCCGCCTCGACACGCTCACCGACGCCGAGACGCTGATCGCCGCCGGCATCCCGCTGATCACCTCGCAGTCCTTCCTGCCCGGCGAGCTGACCGGCGCCGGATACGGCACGGCGGGCCACCTGATGACCGTCATCGGCTTCACGGCGCAGGGCGACGTCGTCGCCAACGACCCGAACAGCGAGACCAACGAGGCGGTGCGCCGGGTCTACCAGCGGCGCGAGTTCGAGAACATCTGGTTGCGGACCAAGCGGTACAACGCCAGCGGCAAGGTGGTGAGCGGCACGGGCGGCGTGTGCTACCTGTACTTCCCGGCCAGGCCGACACCGGCTCAGCGCTGGGCGCTCGCGGAGCTGGGAATCCTCGGCACCTGCGCGGCCCGAACGTGGCCCCTGTGACCTGACGGCAGCCCTTGGTGCCGTCGAGGGTGAGGTGGCCGGACAGGTCCACCGTGGTTCTGACGGAGGGCGTTCGGGCACGGTGGGGGCCGGTGCGGCATGGTGGCACTGTTCGGATACGACGGCGGTGCGGAAGGGGCTGGGCTGGCATGGGTCTGCGGTTCGGGTTGGTGGGTACGGGCGCGTGGGCGCGCGACACGCACGGGGCTGGTCTGCGTGCCAGCACGGGCGGCGTGCTCGCCGGGGTGTGGGGGCGGTCGCCCGAGCGGACCGCGCGGACCGCCGACGCGCTGGGGGCGCCGGCCTACGACAGCTTCGACGCGCTCATTGCGGACGTGGACGCCGTCGCCTTCGCCGTCCCGCCCACCGTCCAGCCGGAGCTCGCCGAGCGCGCCGCGCGCGCGGGCCGGCACCTGTTGCTGGAGAAGCCGGTGGCGGTCGACCCGGGGCAGGCCGCCCGGGTCCGCGCGGCCGTCCGCGCCTCCGACATCGCCTCGCTGACCTTCCTCACCTGCCGCTTCCGACCCGAGCAACGCGTGTGGATCGACGCGGCGGCGCGTACCGGCGGCTGGCACACGGCCTCCGCCGTCTGGCTCGTTCCGCTCTACGACCCGCGAGAGCGTCCGGCCCCAGGCGACTGGCGACGGAGCGAGGGCGCCTTGTGGGACATCGGCCCGCACGCCCTGTCCATCCTGGCCCCGCTCCTGGGACCCGTCGAACAGGTCACGGCGCTGGCCGGACGCGGCGACACCGTGCACCTGACGACCCGGCACGCCACGGGCGCCACCGGCACCGCCGCGCTGAGCCTGACCGTGCCACCCGCCGCCCGCCAGGTGGTGACCACCGCCGTCGGGGAGGAGGGCGTGCACACCCTGCCCCGGGGCTTCACCACCGGCTCGGTGGCCGCGGCCGAGGCGGTCGACGCGCTCGCGACCATGGTCACCGACGGCCGCCGGGACCACCCGTGCGACGTGGACTTCGGCTACGAGATCGTGCGCGTGCTGGACGCCGCGCGGCGCTCGCTCGCCGAGGACCGTACGGTCCAGGTCGCCGGGGCGGAGTAGGTCAGGAGGCCCGGGGCGGTCGGGACGCCGTCGGCGACCTCGACTCGGCGGCGTGGTCGCCAACGGTGTGCCACGTCGCTGCCGCCTGGCCCGGCCGGGACGTGACGGCGAGCCGGGCCGGTCCGCCGCTGGTGTCCGCCTGCCCGCGGTCCAGGCGCCCGGGGCGCCGCGCGGTACCGCGCGGCTTCCCGTCGCCGGCCGGGCCCCTGGGGATGCGGCAGGGCGTGCGGTAGCTGGGCTACCTGCCGTAGGCGTCCTGGCGGGGGAGGGGCCCGATGCCGGCGTGGCGGCCGGGGTAGAGGTGGGCGTGGCGTTGCCCGGGGCCGGGGCCGGCGCTTCGTTGGGCGAGGACGTCGGCGATGACGCCGGTGGTGAAGGCGTAGACGCTCTTGTGCAGGACGTCGATGACGAGTTCCCGCCGGGGCCAGGTGGATGGCGGGGCGCCGACTCCGGTGGCGTTCTCGAGGATCTGGTCGTTGGTCAGGCGCACGACGGTGAACTTCGCCGAGGCGACCGGTCCGCGCAGCCCGGACTGGGCCATGACCGAGCGCAGCACGCCAAGGAGGGCGGCCTGGCCGAAGTGCATGGCCCAATTGACCAACAGAGGCTGCTTGCCGGGGCGTTCAGGCAGGCCGGTCAGGCGCTGGAGGACCCGAGCGGGTACGTGGGAATCGGGCCGGCCGGTGATGGCCTGTTCGAGTTTCTCGCCGAGGGTCATCACGACGCCTCCGGCGGTGCCGGCGATCAGTCCCTGCCACAGTGCGCGCTTGATCATGCCGTTGCGGGTACCCGCCGGACGGCACTTTGCCACCAAGCTCTCGGGCCGCTCACCCGGATGCGGTGACCGGCGGGCTCGCGACCGGTGCGCGCCGATCGGCGGCGCCGTCGTGTCCCGATGCGGGCGTGACCCGTGACGACGGAACCCGGGCCGGCCGATGGCCCGGCGACGGCGGGTCCCGCCCGCGGTGGGCGTGCGCCGCCGAGCCCGCGCGCCGCAGAGCCCGCGCGCCGCCGGCGGCCGGGCCCGGCGGCGCGGGTCGGCTCATCCGCCGTCCTCCGGGTGCGCGAGCCAGGCGTCGAACGCGTCGAGGTCCGGCACGATGACGGTGGCGCACGCGAGCACCGCCAGGTTCTGGCGCATCGCGGTGACGGCCACCACGGTGCGCCCCGCGCGGTGGGCGCTGAGCATCTCGGCCGCCGTACCCATGCTCGGCTCGTGCCCGGGCAGCCAGGCCACGCACACGTCGCTCTCGGCCGCGAGCCGGGTGAGCCGGTGGAAGGCCGCGGTCAGCGTCAGCAGTTCGGGGGCGAGCCCGGCGCGGTGCACGGTGGGCGTCGCCGCGAGCGCGGCGTGCGCGGCGAGCGCGCCGGGGTGTTCGGCGAGCCACGCGCGCATCAGCGCGCCCGGGTCGTGGATCACCGCGCCGGGCCGGCGCGCGGCGATGCGGGCGGCCAGCGCCGCGCGGTAGGACTGGTCGGCCATCTCGGCGCCGGCCCGAGCGCCCTGCATGGTCCCGGCCAGGAAGAAGGTGCCCGCGGGCGCGGGGTAGGCCGGGCCGGCCTCGGCGCTCACTCGCTCTCCGCCCCGTAGGCGGCCAGCGCCGGCCGGCCCGGCGCGGCGGCCCGCCGCAGCGCCGCTGCCTCCAGCAGGAACGCGGCCAACTCCGCCACCGGCGCGCCGACGGCGTCGGCGACCACCGCGCCGTCGCGCCGGAACCCGGGGCTGCCGTACGGGCTGACGGCGCCCTGGTTGTCCCTGCTGAGCAACGCGGCCCGGGTCACCGGGGCGCCGCCCGCCGGGGCCAGCGGCAGGATCAGCTCGGCCATCCGGTGGGTGAGCGGGTGCACCACCCGGAACGAGACGCTGAGCTGTTCGGGGTGTTGGAGCCAGGCCCTGATCCGCTCCGGGGGTGGCGGGACGCGCGACAGCCTGGCGTGCGGGCGCAGCGTGAACGAGCGGGCCAGGACGTGCGCGCCGCGCCGCGGGCTGTAGCGCGCGTAGGCGAGCCGGATCGCGCCGTCGGCCAGCGACCAGACCGCCGTGACCAGGCTGGGCGCCGGGGTGCCGTCCGCCCGCTCGCGCAGCGGGTACGCCGCCACGGTGACCCGTACCCGCCCGTCGACCGCGGCGGCACGCTCCAGGCGCAGCGGGGCGCGGTGCAGCAGGTACGGGTCAAGGACGGTGACGCGCCCCGGCGTGCGGTAGACGGCCGCGACGTGTCGCCCGTCGGCGAGGTAGTCGGCCCGGACGCCGGTCCGCCGCGCGACCAGGGAGCCCGCCGCGAAGGACTGCCAGGCGCACGAGGCGCCGAAGGCCGCGGGGACGGCGCGGGCCGCGTGGTACTCGTGGTAGTGCGTCGCGCTGTTGTAGGGCATCCGGGTCACGATCTCGTCCAGAGCCCGGCGCTGGGCGGCGAACAACCCGTGCGCGGTGGCGACTTCGCTGGTCATGGGGGCGACTCCTCGGACCTGCGCGGGGGCAGGGCGCCGGGCGCGGGCCGTCGCGCGCGGGCCCCCGGTCCGCGGCGTGCCCGCCAGCGCCCCGTACTGGCGGCCCCAAGTCTCGGGCGGGCCGCCGCCGGCTCCTAGCCTCTTTGCGGACATCTCGCGCGGGCCCGCGGTGGCCGACGCCCGGCGCTTCCCAGGGGCGCGGCCAGCCGGCGCGGCGCGTACGAGACCGGCCGTACGCCGCCAGTGCGCCGTGCCCGCCCTCCCCGCGGGCCGTTCTTGCGCGGGCGCGCGGGCGCGCCCCGCCGCCGCCCGGTGAGCGGGCTGGCGGCGGGGCGCTGCGGGTGCGGTGCGGGCGGACGCGGGTGGGTCAGACGATGTCCTCGGCGATCTCCGCCTGTTCCCGGGCCGTTCCGTAGGCGGCCGGCGTGCCGTAGGAGCGGCGGGCCACGTACCACCAGACGGTGGCCAGCGTGAGGACGACGGCCAGCGCGATCACGGCGTAGTTCATCGAGTCCACCGTCACCGGGCGGGACTGGGGCAGGCAGAACAGGACCGTGACCATCGCCACCCAGCACACCGCGACCCAGCCCACCGGCCTGCTCCAGCGCCCCAGGTGCCAGGGGCCGGGCTCGAACCGGTCACCGGCGCGCAGCCGCAGGTAGATCGGGATGGCGTAGGCGGGCGTGATGCCGATGACGTTGATGGCCGTGACGGCGCCGTAGGCGGTCTCGGAGTACAGCGACGGCAGCGCGAGCAGGCAGGCGACCGCGACCGAGAGCCAGACCGCGTGCACCGGCGTCTGGGTGCGCGCGCTCACCCGGCGCCACAGCCCGGAGCCGGGGAGCGCGCCGTCGCGGCTGAAGGCGAACACCATCCGGCTGGCGGCGGCGACCTCGGCGTTGCCGCAGAACAACTGGGCCACGATCACCACGAGGAGCAGCAGCACCGCGCCCGTGTTGCCGAGCGCGTCCAGCATGATCTGCGCGGGCGGCACCCCCGTGCTGCTGTTCTGCGCCCCGGCGTAGTCCTGGATGGCGAACGTCAGGCCGGCCAGCAGGACGAAGCCGGCGATCCACGACACCCAGATGGCGCGCACGATGCCGCGCGCCGCGGAGACCGACGCGTGCGAGGTCTCCTCGGACAGGTGCGCCGAGGCGTCGTAGCCGGAGAACGTGTACTGGGCGAGGAGCAGGCCGATGGCCGTCACGTACAGCGGGTTGTCCCAGCCGGTGTCGTTGACGAACTCGGTGAAGACGAAGTCGGCGGACTGGTGGTGGTCGGGGACGACCGTGAGCACGATGACGATGAGGGCCACGCCCGCCAGGTGCCACCAGACGCTGATCGAGTTGAGCACGCTGACCAGCCGCACGCCGAACAGGTTCAGCGTGGCGTGTACGAGCAGGATGGCGACGAAGATCAGCATGGTCGACTCGGGCGTCGGATCGAATCCCCATTGCAGGTTGAGTACGGCGCCGGTGAACAGGGCCGCGCCGTAGTCGATTCCGGCGATGGCGCCGAGCAGACCCAGCAGATTGAGCCATCCCGTGTACCAGCCCCATTTACGGCCGCCCAGGCGGTCGGCCATGTAATACAGGGCGCCCGAGGTGGGATAGGCGCTGGTCACCTCGGCCAGTGCGAGGCCGACGAACAGGACGAAGAGTCCGACGCCGATCCAACCCCACAACATCACCGCGGGGCCGCCGGTGCCGAGGCCGAAGCCGTAGAGCGTCATACAGCCGGAGAGCACCGAAATGACCGAGAAACTGATCGCGAAGTTTCCGAAGTGCCCCATGCGGCGGGCCAGCACCGGTTGGTAGCCCAGCTCGCGCAGCCGTTGCTCCTCGTCGCGCTGCGCCGCCTCGTGCGGCGCGGCGGAGCCCGAACGGGGCCATTTTGTAGGGGCCATGACACGTACCTTCCGAAGGGGGAACACGGGGGAGAGTAGGGAACGGGGGAGTGCGGGGGTGGGAGGACGCGGGAAGCGCCGAGGGGGCGCGCGGAGCCGGGCGCGCGGGCCGTGCCGAGCCCGGGGGGTCTCGCGCCGGGGCGCGTCGCGGGGTGGGGCGGGCGTGCCGGCGGTCAGGGGCCCGAGCGCCGCGCCGCCGCCAGACACCGGCTGCGCGCGCGGAGGAACACCTCCTCGGCCGCGTCCGGACCGCCGGCGCCCTGGCCACGGCTCGCCCAGGGCATCGGCGTGTAGTACGGGCCGAGCGCCGCGAAGACGGGCGCCGCCTCGGTGAAGCGCAGCGCCGCCCACAGCGCGTGCGCCAGGTAGTTCAGGTCGAGCAGCGAACACCGCTCGGGCGGGGTGTGGGCGAACCAGTAGTGCAGGGCGTGGTCGGCGTCCCGCAGCGCCTCGTCGGTGGTCCAGTGCAGGTCGAGGGCCTGCTGGTGGCCGCGTTCCTCGCGGTAGCGCTCCACCTGCACGTACAGCGGCAGCGCGTGCACGGCGGGGCCGACCGGGGCGCGCGAGGACGCCCAGCGCGCGAAGTTCACCGCCTCGGACAGCGAGCCGCCACCGCGCCGGGCGTGCACGAACTGGAGCATCCGGTGGTACGCCTCGCGGTTGTACGGGTCGCGCCGGTGCGCCTCCGTCAACAGCCCCCACGGGCCGGGGAAGAGCATCGGCTCCGGCGGATGCACCCGGTGCTCGGCGAGTCGCTGCCCCTCGTCCAACTGGGCCAGCGCCACCAGGCACACCCACGGCACCGGGTCGGCGGGCGCGTTGTGGGCGGTGAGCTGGCAGGCTTCCCACGCCTCCTGCCATAACTCCCTGGTGTGCCGGTGCCCCGCGCGGTGCGCGCGCACCGCGCGCTCCACCAGCACCCGGGTGTGCATCACCAGCGCCGCGACGTTGTCCGGCTCCTCCGAACGCCAGGCCCGCACCACGTCCGAGCCCGCGGCCGTGGCCGCCAGCACCTGGGTGCGCTGAGTCCACAGCCCCCAGTCGGGGGTCGAGGCGAGCAGGTCGCGCATGGCCACCCAGCGGCCCGTGCGTACGTCCTGGATCGCGTTCCGCAGACCGCTGTCGTGGCCCGCCGGGTGGTAGACCGGGCGGAACTCCTCGTCGGCCATCAGGCCACCACCGCGCGACACGCCCGGGCCCCGGGCCCCTCGCCCGGCCCCGGTGGCCCGCAGTCGCCACGGGGCGCCCCCGACGAGGTGCCCCGGCCCGGGGGCGCGGAGGAGGTGCGGAGGGAGCGCGCCCGGGCGCCGCGGGGGCGGTGCTCGGGTCGTGGCGTGGGGGTCATCGGTCCTTCAGGGTGCGTGGTGTGCGGCGGCTGCCGCACCGGCGTGGTCGGCGCGCGGTACGGCTACGGGGCGGCGAACAGCCGTACGGTCCGCGGTCGGACACCGTGCCGGAGCGGCGGTCTGCCTGATGTTCTGACACTCGGATGGCATTCGTACAGGGAAGAGGCCCGCTAATCCAGTGATCGGGAAAACCTACGGGCCGTCAGATTGTCGAAGGCGGGCGGAATCCCGCCACGCGATGGCCGACGGGGCGCGCGCATTTCCGTCCGAAGGGCGCACGCGGCCCACTTGTGGTGGCGTTATGTGGATAGTGCGAGGAAATTCGAGAACCCGACGCTTGATAAATCAACCAGCGGCGGGCCAAGCCGGCGAGAAGGCGCCGACGGGCGCCCCGAGCGGCGTTCGCGGACGAATGCCCGCACAACTCGCCACCGCGCGAACATCGTTCACGAAGGCGACGGGCGGGCGCGCACCACGCCGCCCTCACCCACGCCGCCCTCGTCCCCGACCGGCCCGCGGCACTCCACCGCACCGTCGCCGCATCGCCGCCGGGGGCCGTTTGACCCGCACGGTTGCCTGACCCGCCACCGGGCATCGACACTGCGGCAGGACGCGGACGTGATCACACCGGCGAAGGGCGAGGTGCGCCAGTGAGTGGTAGGCCAGTGAGCGGCGGCGAGCGATGAGCGGGCCCGTACTCGCCGTGGACCAGGGGACCTCCGGGACCAAGGCGCTGGTCGTCTGCCCGGAGCGGGGCGTGATCGGCACGGCGTACGCGAAGGTGCGCCCCCGGTACGCGGCGGGCGGGCTGGCCGAGGTCGATCCGCGGACCCTGCTGGCGTCGGTGCTGGACGCCGGGCGCCGGGCGCTGGCCGACGCGGGCGAGCCGGTGGTGGCCGTGGGACTCGCCAACCAGGGCGAGACCGTGCTGGCCTGGGACCCCGCCACGGGGGAGCCGCTGACCGACGCCATCGTGTGGCAGGACCGCCGCGCCGAGCCGCTCTGCGCGGAACTGGCCGAACACGCCACGACCGTACGGGAGATCACCGGGCTGCCGCTCGACCCGTACTTCGCCGCGCCCAAGATGGCCTGGCTGCGCCGGCACCTGACCCGCGACGGCGTCGTGACCACCAGCGACGCCTGGCTGGTGCACCGGCTCACCGGCGCCTTCGTCACCGACGCGGCGACCGCCGGCCGCACCGGGCTCCTGGACCTGGACAGCCTCACCTGGTCCCGGACCGCCCTGGAGGTCTTCGGGCTCGCGCGGGAGCAACTGCCCGAGATCGTGGACGCCGACGGCCACGTGGGCGGCACCACCGCCTTCGGCGCCGAGGTGCCGCTGACCGGGCTTCTGGTGGACCAGCAGGCGGCGCTGCTCGCCCAGAGCGTCACCGAGCCGGGCATCGCCAAGTGCACCTACGGCACCGGCGCCTTCCTGCTCGCGCCGACCGGCGACCGCCCCAGGCGCGCCGCGTCGGGGCTGGTGAGCTGCGTGGCCTGGCGGCTTGGCGGGCGGGCCGACTACTGCCTGGACGGCCAGGTGTTCGCCGCGGCCTCCGCCGTGCGCTGGCTCACCGAACTCGGCGTGCTCGCCGGCGCCCACGACCTCGACCGGGTCGGCGGCACCGTACCGGACGCCGGCGGCGTGACCTTCGTGCCCGCGTTGGCGGGCCTCGCCGCGCCCTGGTGGCGCGGCGACGCGCGCGGCACGCTGACCGGGCTCGGCCTCGACACCGAGCCCGGGCACCTGGTCCGCGCGCTGTGCGAGGGCATCGCGGCCCAGGTCGCCGAGATCGCCGACGCCGCCGCGGCCGACCTCGGGGCGCCGCTCGAAGCGCTCCGCGTGGACGGCGGCCTGACCCGGTCGGCCCTGCTCATGCAGGCCCAGGCCGACCTGCTGCAACGCCCCGTCGAGGTGTCGGCGCTGCCGGACGCCACCGCGCTGGGCGTCGGCGCGGTGGCCAGGCTCGGCCTCGACCCCCGGCTGACCGTGCCCGAGGCGATCCCCGCCTGGCGGCCCGCCGCGGTCTACGAGCCCCGCATCCCCGCGGAGCGGGCCGCCGAGCGGCGCGCGACCTTCCGCGCGGCCGTGGCCACGCTGCTGGCCAGCGCCCCGTAACCGCCCGGCCACCACGCGCCCCGGCCGGCCCACCCGCACCGTCGCGCCCCGCCGCCCGGGCCCTCGCCGCCCGGACCCCGGGCGCGTCGCCCACGCCCCGTAGCCTGACCGTGCGAACCGGCCGGACCCCCGCCCAGCGCGCCGCCCGCGAGGGCACCCCGGGCGAGGGCGAACGGCCGGCCACGCGCGCCCGGCACCAGCGACCAGCGAGGGACCGCATGACCGTCACGACCACCGGCCGACTGCCGCGCGACGCGCACGAGACCGGGTACGACGTCGCGATCGTCGGCGCCGGGGTCGTCGGCTGCGCCATCGCGCGCGAACTGGCCCGCCACCCGCTGCGGGTGGCGCTCGTGGAGGCGGCGGACGACGTTGGCAAGGGCACGTCCAAGGCCAACACCGCGATTCTGCACACCGGCTTCGACGCCACCCCCGGCACCCTGGAGGCCCGCCTGGTGCGCGAGGGGTACCGGCTGCTGTGCGGATACGCCGCCGAGGCGGGCATCCCGGTGCGCCGGGTCGGCGCGCTGCTCGTGGCCTGGGACGCGGAGCAACTCGCCGCCCTGCCCCGGCTCGCCGCCAAGGCCGAGCGCAACGGCTACCACGCCACCCGCCTGCTCGACGCCGCCGCACTGCGCCGCCGCGAACCCCACCTGGGCCCGGGGGCGCTCGGCGCCCTCGAGGTGCCGGACGAGAGCGTCATCTGCCCGTGGACCACGGTCATCGGCTACGCCACGCAGGCCGTACGCGCCGGGGTCGACCTGCACCTCGGCTGCCGGGTGCACGGCGTCGGCGGCCAGTCGGGCCGGGGGAGCGGCGGCGGGGCGTGGCACGAGATCCTCACCGACCGCGGGACGCTGCGCGCCCGCCATCTGGTCAACGCCGCGGGCCTGCGCTCCGACGAGATCGACCGGCTGCTCGGGCACGACGCCTTCACGGTCACGCCACGCCGAGGTCAGCTCATGGTCTTCGACAAGAGCGCCCGCCACCTGGTGCGCCACATCGTGCTCCCGGTCCCCACGGCACTGGGCAAGGGCGTGCTCGTCGCGCCGACCGTCTTCGGCAACGTACTGCTCGGCCCCACCGCCGAGGACCTGCCCGACAAGAGCGCGACCCAGTCCACCGAGGCGGGGCTGGCGTTCCTGCGCGCGCACGGCGCGCGCGTCATGCCCGAACTGCTCGCCGAGGAGGTCACCGCCGTCTACGCCGGGCTGCGCGCCGCCACCGAGCACGACGACTACCAGATCCACGCGCACCCCGAGCAGCGGTACGTCACGGTCGGCGGCATCCGCTCCACCGGCCTGACCGGCTCCCTGGCCATCGCCGCCCACGTCGTCGAACTCCTCGCCGCCGGCGGCCTGACCCTCGGCCCCCCGCGCGAACTGCCGCCGGCGCGGATGCCCGCCCTCGGTGACGCGTCGCCGCGCCCCTTCGAGCGCCCCGAACTCATCGCCGCCGACCCGGAGTACGGCTCCGTCATCTGCCCCTGCGAGCGGGTCACCCGGGGCGAGGTGCGGGACGCGCTGGCCAGCACGGTGCCACCGGCCGGCCTGGACGGGCTGCGCCGGCGCACCCGGGTGGCGGCCGGCCGGTGTCAGGGCACCCGCTGCGCCGCGGCGGTACGGGCCCTGTGCGAGGCCCGACCACCGGCCGCCGCCGCCGACATCGCCGCCGCCCGCCCCGCGCCCGCGCCCGCGCCCGCGCCCGCGCCCGCGCCCGCGCCCGCGCCCGCGCTCGCGCTCGACGGCGCGGACGCCGTCGGACCGGTCGAGCGGAGCGTGGACGTGTTGGTGGTCGGCGCGGGCGCGGCCGGCCTCGCCGCCGCGGGCGCGCTGGCCGTGGCCGGGGTCGGACGGGTGGAGGTGCTTGAGCAACAGCCCTCGGCCGGTGGCGTGTTGCGCTACGCGCCGTGGGCCTGCGGCGCCTGGCCGGACCCCCGCGCCCCGCGCCGTGCCCCGGCCGGGCGGGAGGCGGCGCGGCGGCTGCTCGACGCGGCCACCGGCGCCGGGGCCCTGGTACGCACCGGCTGGACCGTCACCGGCTGGGCGGGCCCGCTGACCGTGGCGGCCACCGGGCCCGGCGGGCGCGAGCTGATCACCGCGCGGGCCGTCGTGCTGGCCACCGGC
Organism: Streptomyces sp. MGP-BFMKR1; assembly: GCF_057766585.1. Classification (NCBI taxonomy): domain Bacteria; kingdom Bacillati; phylum Actinomycetota; class Actinomycetes; order Kitasatosporales; family Streptomycetaceae; genus Streptomyces; species Streptomyces sp. MGP-BFMKR1. The sequence goes on along the minus strand of NZ_CM173408.1, from coordinate 1,031,011 downwards.
GCCAGGGAGCGCCCGCGCGCCGCGCGCGGGGTGCCGGGCGCGCGCGGGGAGGGCGTCTTCACCGGCGAGGGGGCGCTGCGCGCGCTCCACGAGCACGGCCAGGACCTCGGTGCCACCGCCGTGGTCGTCGGGTCGGCGGACGACGCCGGCTACCGGGTGGCGGGCGCCCTGCGGCAGGCCGGCACCCGGCCCGTCGCGCTGGTCGGCGCCCCGTCGCTCGGCCCGTCGCCGTGGCGCGCGCTGACCAGGCTCGGCTGGGGCGTCCCGGTGCTCGGCGACGCCGCCGTGACGGAGCTGACCGGCGCCGGCGGGCGCGTCACGGGCGTGCGGCTGCGCCGCGCCGACGGCGCGGTGGCCGAACTCGACTGCGCGGCCGTGGTGTTCTGTGGCTCCTGGGTGCCGGAGAACGAGCTGGCCGCAGCCGCGGGCCTGGCCGTGGCCGCCGACCTCGGACGCCCGGCCGTCGACGCCGAAGGCCGCACCTCACACCCCGGCGTGTTCGCCGTCGGCGGCCTGCCCCACCCCGCCGGCCCCGGCCGCCGCACGGGCCCGCGCCACGCCGCGGCCCGGGCCCACGCGCTCGCCACCGCGGTGGCCCAGCACCTGAGTGGCGCACCGTGGCCCCCGAACGCCGCCCGGCCCCCGGCCCCCGGCGCGCGCGACGAGGCCGCGACGGGCGGCGCGACGCGGCGTACCGCCGAGGACTGAACGGCCCGCCCGTCGAGCCGCGTTGATCACCGCAAGCGCCGCGAGCGCCCCGGCCCCGCCCTACCGCGAGCCGCCGCGCGCGTCACCGCGCCCCGCCGCACGCGCCTCTCCCCGAACTCGTGCCCGCCCCTCGCCGCCCCCGCCGGCCGGGGCGGTGGCACCCGACCGCAACGCCGGCGCACGGGCGGCGTGTTGTGTGAGACGGCGGTTGCGCGGGGTCGCGCTCCGGCGCGTACGGGCTGAGCGCCCGGGCGCCCCGCGGCGCTCCGGAACCCCGCGCACCAGAGTGCGACGGGCGGCGCGGTGGCGGTAAGGCGCCACAGCGGGAACGGACGTACGACGGAAAATGGCCGCACATCGAAACACCTCGGCCACGGCGCTGCATTGGTACGCCACGTCCGTACCTGTGAGCCTCCTCTACCTCATCAGGCCCACTTCACACGCGCACCAGGCGACGCGACCACGCTGGGCACGGCAGAATTCCCCCTGGCCCGCGGCCAGATGCGGATCGTAGATTTCCGTTTGCGTCTTCCCTTCGAACGGGCGATCAGTAATGTCTGCTCAGCAACGGTGCGCGGAGCCGGACCACACCCCCCGGGAGATCTGGAGAGTACTGATGGAGCGGGCCGCAGTGAGGCGCGAGGCGTGACCGCGAGGCCGAGCGGGAGACAGGACGCGGAGCCGTACAGTACGGGGCCGGAGAGCGAGGACGATCGGCTCCGACGCTTCGCCAGGATCTGGAGTCGGGCCATTCGCCCGTCCACGGCGATCTCCATGCCCGAGGGCGAGTTCGTGGAGCACCTGGTGCCCCTCGCGCGCCGGTTGCGGGACGCGTTGCGCACCATGCCGTTGAACACCCAACCCGCCTACGAGGTGGGCCAGGCGCTCGTCGCCGCCCGGTGCGACAGCGCGGGCGGGCTGCCGGTCACGCTCGGCGTGCTCGACGCCTACCTGGTGCTGTACTGCCCGCCCAGGCGACCGATGCCGGCGGAGGAGAGCCGGGCCCGGTGCGCCAGGCTCCAGCACGCGCTCGCCGCCGGCTTCGCCCACGCGCTGAGCGAGCGGGCCAAGGGCGAGCAGGAGTCGGTCTCCCGGGAGGCGCTGGCCGCGCGCGCCGCCGCGGAACAGGCCCTGCACGACAGCGAGGCCCGCTTCCAGGCGGTCTTCGACGGGGCGGTCATCGGCGTCGGCGTGGCGGACCTCAACGGTCAGGTGTTGCTGGTCAACGACGCCGTGGCCCGGATGTTCGGCCGGCCGGGCGACCACCTGCTGGGCGAGAACGTGGTGGACTGGGCGCACCCGGAGGACGCCCCGGCCGCGATGGAGATCTACCACGAGCTGATCACCGGTCAGCGCGAGCACTTCCGGATGGAGAAGCCGTACTACCGGGGCGACGGCAGCGTGCTGTGGACCAACCTCACCGTCACCCTGCTGCGGGACGCGCACGGCAAGCCGCAGTACCAACTCGCCCTGATGGAGGACATCACCGAGCAGCGCCGGCTGCGTGACCGCCTGCGCTACGAGGCCACCCACGACGAGCTGACCGGCCTGCCCAACCGCACGCTGTTCTTCGAGCGCCTCGACGCGGTGATCGCGGGCCCGGCCGCCGCCGAGTCCACCGAGTTCGCCGAGCCCCACGCCGCCGACGCGGACCGTGACCACCCGGCCGGGGCCGGCTGGGAGGCCGCGGCCCTGGCGGAGGCGGAGGCGGAGGCGGAGGCGATACCGGGGTCGTCCAGCCCGGCCGCCACCGACCACGCCCCCGTACCCGACGAGCACGGCCTGGCCGCCGACGAGCGGCGACCGTGGCGACGGGGGACGGACGGCGGCGCTGCGCCCGCGCCCGGGGCGGCCTACGGGCCCGGCGACTTCGCGCGGCCCCCGGGCCCGCCCGACGAGCCGGCCACCGACCGCGAGGCGGGCGGTTGCGCGCCGGGCGCGGGTCGCGGGGCGGACGAGGCGACCCGGTTCGGCATGTGCTACCTCGACCTGGACGGCTTCCGCGCCGTCAACGACAGCCTCGGTCACATCGTCGGCGACCACCTGCTGATCGCCGTCGCCGAACGGTTGCAGGGGTGCCTGACCTCGCCCTCCCAGATCGTCGCCCGACCCGGCGGTGACGAGTTCTTCGCCCTCACCGTCGGGCCCTCCGCCCAGCGCGACGCCATCGACCTCGCCGAGCGGATGCTGCGGGCGCTGGCCGAGCCGGTCCGGATCAAGGACCGGGACCTGTTGGTGCGCGCCAGCATCGGGGTCGCCAGCGGAACCCGTGGCGAGACCACCCGGGCCGCCGTGATGCGCAGCGTGGACATCGCGATGTACCGGGCGAAGGCGGCGGGCGGCAACCGGTACGAGGTCGCCGACGCCGCGTCCGACGCCCGCGTCATCGCCCGGCACAGCCTCACCAACGGGCTGCCCGCCGCGTTGGAGAAGGGTGAGTTCTTCATCGAGTACCAGCCACTGGTGCGCCTGGAGGACGGCACCGTACGCGGCGCCGAGGCCCTCGTGCGCTGGCTGCACCCGGTCCACGGGGTGCTCGGGCCCGACCAGTTCATCACCCTGGCCGAGAACACCGGGCTGATCGTGCCGCTCGGCCGCTGGGTGCTCGCCGAGGCCGCCCGGCAGGCCCGGGCCTGGCGGGACGCGGGCCACGACGGCGAGCCGCTGCGGGTCAACGTCAACCTGTCGCCGTGCCAACTGCGCTACCCCGACCTGGTCTCCGACACCGTCGCGGTGCTCGACGAGGCGGGCCTCGACCCCGCGGCGCTGTGCCTTGAGGTGACCGAGAACGACCTGATCGGCGCGGACGAGGAGGCCCTGCGCCCGTTGCGGCAACTCGCCGACCTCGGCGTGGACATCGCCCTGGACGACTTCGGGACGGGCTACTCCAACCTCGCGTACCTGCGCCGCCTGCCGGTGAGCACGCTCAAGCTGGATCGGTCCTTCACGCTGGGCATGCAGCGCGCTCCGGCCGACCCGGTGGACGTGAAGATCGTGGAGGGCATCGTCTCGCTGGCCCACACGCTCGACCTGGCCGTGACGGTGGAGGGTGTGGAGACCGGCTCGCAGGCGGAGCACCTGCGGATGCTCGGCTGCGACACGGCCCAGGGCTGGTACTACGCGCGGCCGGGCCCGCCGGACCGGCTGCACGAACTCGCCCTGACGGACGTGGCCAGCGGCTGACACCCCGGCGGCCGGACCCGGGGCGAGCCGTCCCGCGCCCGCGGCGGCCTCCGCGCCGTCGCCGCGCGAAGGGCCGGGCGGCGGCGGGTGGTACGGGCGGGGCGGGCGCGCCCGCCCGGCCAGCGGGCCGGCCGTTCGCCGCGTGAGCGGCCGGCCCGCCGGCGGCGAAGCGGCTGACGCACCGTCCGCGCCAGCCGCCGTCGTGGCGGCACCGGGCCGCCGCCCGGTGCCGGATAGCGGCCGAGTCACCCGTCGAGGAGGGCCTGCTCCTCGTCGGTGAAGAGCCGGGAGCGGATCAGGAACCGCACGCCCTCGGGGGCCTCCACCGAGAACCCGCTGCCCCGCCCCGGCACCACGTCCACCGTCAGGTGCGTGTGGCGCCAGCGCTCGAACTGCTGGCCCGCCATCCAGAAGTCGATCCGCTCGGCGAGCCCGTCCACCGCGAGCGAGGCGAGCAGCACGTCGGAGTCCCCGGTGCGGAACTCGCCCCGCGGGTAGCACATGGGCGAGCTGCCGTCGCAACAGCCGCCCGACTGGTGGAACATCAGCGGCCCGTGCACGCGGGTGAGCCGCCGCAGCAACTCCCGTGCCGCGTCGGTCAGTGCGATGCGCGAGACGCCGTACGCGTCGCCCATCCCGCCCTCCCCACCTCATCGCCGTACCGTCCACCCGCAGTGCCGACTCCCCCAGGCGCGCGCCCCGTCGCCGCGCGTGCGCCGCGGCCGGTTGGTCGCCGCACCGGCCCGCGGGCGGCACCAGCTAACTGGGCGCGAGGTTGCGAGATGGTTGCAGGGCGATCCCTCCCGGCCACCCTGGCCGGTCGACCGGCGGCCCCGCCGCGCGGCCCGGCATCGGCGCTCCCCGACGGGGCCGAACCCTTCCAGGGTGTTATGACGCCATGGAAGTAGGCGCGGGCGCGCGCCGGTCATACGTTGTGTCCACGACAATCGCGCGCCGGTCCGGCGCGGCCCGGCGCCGCGCGGCCCGTCGTGCGGAACCTGCCGTCCCCCCTTCCGTCCGTTCTGAGACGAGGTGTCCCCGTGAGCCGTGGACGATGGTCCCTCCGCCTGCTGACCGGCTGTCTCGCCCTGTCCCTGGGATCGGGCTACGTGGCCTCGGCGGCCCCCGCCCCCTCGGGGCAGCCGGCCACCGCCCGGCCCGCGGGCGCCGCCGAACCCTTCTGCTACTCCGAGCCGTCGAACCCGCAGGCCGACGTCAGCGACCTGCGGGCCGCCTTCAACGCGTCGAACTGGATGCGGACCCTCCAGGCCATGTACCAGCGCCGCTGGCCCAGTGGCGAGAAGCTGGCCATCGCCCAGGCCAAGGACAAGTACTGGGACCAGTTCGTCAACAAGCGCAGCTTCGAGGGCTTCGCCGAGTCGATGATGGTGGCCATCCACGAGGAGACCCACATGTGGGACCTCGACCCGTCCCGGACCAAGTGGGACGTGTCCATCGCGGCCTGGATCAACGGCTCGCAGCAGGCGACGCAGGTCCCCGTGCACGGCGGGTTCCCGCGCAAGGAGATCCTGCCGCTGATCAAGGACCGACTCACCGCCTCCATGGACAACACCTACCTGCGCGACGCCACACAGGGCACCTACCGCCTGCAGGGCGTGCTGGCCGAGCAGAACGCCGGGCTGACCGGGCTGCCGGCCGTGACGGTCGTCCACGAGTACATCAAGGGCGTCGGCGCCAGCAACGCCCGCGACATCGCCGCCACCAACCTGCGTTACCTGCTGCTCTACCTGCGGGTGGCCAAGACCAAGCACCCGGAGTACTGGGCCAGGATCAAGGCCGAGCCCAAGCTGCGCGAGCTGGTGCTCACCCAGTTCCTGCGCACGGCGTACTGGTTGGAGAAGTCGGCGCCCTACACGGGCGTGGTCGGCGGCCCCGACGCCGACAAGATCACCGCGACGAACTACGCGCCGGAGAACATCGCCATCCTGGAGGAGTTCACCGGCCGCACGGTACGCAAGGACGCGCAGAAGCACTGCACGGCCGACTGACGCGCCCGAGACCCGGAACCGGAACCCGGTCCCGCGCACGCGAACCCGCCGAGGCCGCGGGGGGGTTGGAACGCCCACCGCCGCCCGGCGGGTAGGCGGGTTCAGCAGAACCAGTGGGCCACCGGGCGTCCGCGTTCGGTGACGTCGCTGAACCGCCCGCCGAGGAAGCCCAGCGGCTCCCCGTCGCGCTCGCACACGTCCCGGACGTGCCCGATGACGACGACGTGGTCGCCGGCGGTGAACTGGCGCTCCACCTCGCACTCCAGATGGGCGTACGCGTCGGGCACCACCGGCACCCGGTGCCGGCCCCGGGCGACGGGGAGCCCGGCGAAATGGTCCTCGCCGCGGCGGGCGAAGCGCAGCGCGAGTTGTTCCTGGCGCGCCGAGAGGATGCTGACGGCGAAGCGGCCTGCGCCGGTCACCGCCCGCGTGGTGCGGGCCCCCGTGGTCAGGCACACCAGCAGGAGGGGCGGATCGAGGGAGACGGAGGTCAGCGAGTTGACGGTCATGCCGTGCGGCACGCCGTCCGCCTCCTCGGTGGTGACGACCGCCACGCCGGTCGCGAAGCGGCCCATCGTCCGGCGCATGGTCAGCGGGTCGACGGGGGTGGTGGTCATGGCGCTCACGACCCCTCCCGCACGGCGGGGTAGCGGACCTCGAAGGTGACCACGCCGTGCTCCGAGCGCCACGGCCCGTGTGCCATGCCGGGCGGTCGGCAGGCGTACATGCCCGCGCCGAAGGTCTGCCCCAGGCTCAGGTCGGTGAAGGAGCCCTGGAGGATGTACACCTCCTCCCAGAAGTCGTGCCGCTGCACGCCCATGGGGGTGGAGTCGGCGCCGGGGGCGTAGCGCAGGATGCGGGTGGCCACTCCGGTGGCCGGGTCCCGGGCCAGGACGCGCTCGGTGATCAGCGGGTCGTCGCCCGGGCAGACGGTGAAGTCGACGTCCGCGACCGGGAAGAACTCGTACTCGGGCTTGCTCATGGCGGACTTCCTCCGGGGTCAGGCGCCAGCCGGCACGTCGTAGCCGGCGAGGAACGCGTCGATGTCGGCGAGGGGTTCGTCGAACCCGTAGTTGCGGAACGCGTAACCCTTCACGACGAACGGGGCGCCGGCGTAGAAGAGTTCGTACTGGTGGTGACGGCCGGCGAACTCGCTGCCGATCGCGTCCCAGGCGAGCTTGAACAGCTTTATCCGCTCCTCGGCCGACGCGCCCGGGCCCGCGACGTACCGGTCGATGTCGGGCCGGGTCTCCGGGCTGGTCAGGTCGGCCACGCCGGAGGGCACCTGGAGCACACCGCCGCCCACGAGGTCGCGCACGATGGCCAGTACCCGCGGGTAGAGCTCGGACTGGAGGCCCATGGCCCCGTAGACCGCGCGGGCGCCGGGCCGCCACAGGCCCTGCGCGTCGGGCGCGGCGGTGTACTCGGCGGCGAGCACCGCCGACTCCACGAGCGAGGTCAGCGAGGCGAGTTCGCCGAGCTTCTCGACCACCCCGGGGAAGCGGTCGACGCCCTGTACGGCCGCGACCTTGCGCGCCAGGCCGGCCAGGAACCGCAACTTCACGGCGAACCGGATCTGCGCCTGCCAGTTGCCCAGCAGATGCGCGCCGGTGTCGAAGAACTGGCGCCGCAGCCCGGCGACGTCCCGGTAGACGAAGACCCGCTCCCACGGGATCAGAACGTCGTCGAAGACCAGCAGCGCGTCCGTCTCGTCGAACCGGCTGCTGAGCGGGTAGTCGTACGCGCTGGTCGCCGCGGGGGCGTACGGGCGGCGGCAGTACAGCTTCAGCCCCTCGGCGCCCACCGGCACGGCGAAGCTGAGGGCGAAGTCGGTGTCCTCGGGGCCCAGCGGCTTGATGCAGGAGACGAGGATCTCGTCGGCGACCGGGCCGCCGGTGGCCAGCATCTGCGCGCCGCGCACCACGATGCCGTCGGCACGCTCCTCGACCACCCCGACCTGGACGAAGTCGCCCTCCCAGGCGTGCACCGCGCTGGCCCGCGACGCCTGCGGCGGGATGATGGCGTACGAGAGGTACAGACTCTCCTCGGCCACCCGCCGGCGGTAGGCGGTGACATGGGCGGCGTAGTCGCGGCCGTCGTCCGGGTCGCTCGCCGCGAACGCCTCGGGGTGCGCGGCGAAGGCCGCCAGGAACGCGCCCACGTGGTCGGGGCTGCGGCCCACCCAGCCGTGGGTGTGGCGGGCCCACGCGGTGGCGCACGCCCGGAACGCGGTCAACTCCGCCTGGCTGCGCGGCGTGGTGAAGAGCCGGTTCACCGGGCGGCCGGTGTCGGGGTCCTCGCGGACGAAGCCGGAGTCGGGTGCCGCTGCGGCGTCGAAGAGTTCCGCGATGGTGCCCGCGATGGGGGCGAAGGCCGGATGGTGGGCCACGTCCCGCACCGGGGCGCCGTCGAGGTAGATCCGGCGGCCGTCCTTGAGTGCGGCCAGATAGTCCGTGCCGGTACGCATCATGCGCTCCTTCGCTTCGTTTCGTAGGCGTGGCTGAGGGTCGGTCCACCGGCCAGCTCCAGGCGCAGTCGCCAGTGCGTGCCGGGTACGAACTCGCCGGCCAGGAGGGGGAGGGTGCCGCAGAACAGCACGAGGTCGGCGTCGGCCGGCGCGCCGCCGGCCGACATCCGGCCCAGCAGCTCGGCCGGGTGGCGCAGCAGGGCGGCCGGACCCCGCTGATAGGGCGCGTCGTCCACCTGGCAGGCGACGGTCAGCCGCTCCCAGTCGGCGGCGCACGGGTCCGTGCCCAGCGCGATGGCCTGGGCGCTGATCGGCTTGGGGCAGGCGGCCTTGGAGGCGGCGATGTCGGCGCGCTCCAGGGCGCGGTCGGTGTGGTCGGAGCCGACGGCGAGGTAGTAGAGGCCGCGGTGGCGGATGAGCACGGGCTCCACCTCGCCGGAGGTGGTCTCGCCGGCCACCTCGATGACCGGGTCGGTGGTGAGCAGGACGGGGTCCAGCTCGTAGAAGGCGGGCACGCTCGGTGGGGGCGGGACGCCGATGGCGGCGAGTTCGGCGATGTGGGCGGCGACGGCGGCCTCGTCCCTGGCGGTGTAGCCGGCGACGACCAGCCGTCGCGGCGACAGGTCCAGGGTGAGGTCGGCTCCCGCGACGTGCAGCCGCAGGGTGGGGGAGGGAGGGTTCACGGTTCCTCAGCAGGTCGGACGGGCGGGGTGCGCGGCGAGCGGTACGGGGGCCGCTGGGAGGGGGTGCGGGGTACGCGGGGGCCAGCGGCGGTCGGCGAGCACGGGGAACTCGGCGCGGACCCGCTCGACGATGCCCGGGTCCACCTCGCAGCGGGTCACCCCCTCGTCGGCGCCGGCCTCGACCAGCACCGTCCCCCAGGGGCCCACCACCCGGCTGTGCCCGCCCAGTTCGACCCCGCCGTCCTGCGTGCCGACGGCGTTGCAGGCCACCAGCAGGATCTGTTCCTCCACGGCGCGCGCGGTGGTGAACAGCCGCCAGTGCTCGAGCCGGGCGGCGGGCCAGGCCGCCGGGGTGATGACGCTGTGCGCGCCGCGGTCCACCAGGTCCCGCCACAGCTCGGGGAAGCGCAGGTCGTAACAGGTGGTGGCGGCGACGCGGCCCCAGGGAGCGGCGGCGACCGACAGCCGGTCGCCCGGGGTGAGCAACTCCGCCTCGCGGGAGCCGTAACCGAAGACGTGCACCTTGCGGTAGGTGTGCGCGAGCGATCCGTCGGGCGCGAGCAGTACGGCGGTGTTGAACAGCCGACCCCGCTCGTCGCGCTCGATCACGCTGCCCAGGTGGACGTGGGCCCGCAGCGACCTGGCCCAGGCGCGGGCCGCGGTGACGGTGGGCCCGTCCAGCGTCTCGGCGCGCTCGGCGTAGGCGTCGAAGGCGAAGAAGGCGGGCGCCCACAGTTCGGGGAGGGCCACGAGGTCGGCGCCTCGGGCCTCGGCGACCAGGCGGCCCACCCGGGCCCGGCGGTCGGCTGGTGACTCATCGGGGGGACTGGCCACCTGGACCAGTGCGATCTTCATGGGGACTCCCTGGTGCTGATCTCGACAGCGCCCGCGCCGCCCGTCTCGTGGGAGGCGCGCCGGCTCGGGTCGTCGTACGGGACGTCGGCAGGCGTCTCGGAGGCCGAGGCGCGGATTTCGCCGAGGTCGATCGGCCCGGCGCCACGCGGCGGACGGTGCCTGTGGACGTTATGTATACAACCTGTCTATGAGCTGGACAAGGGCTGCTTTGTGGCTCGTGCGGGCGCGGGGCTGGGGGTTCCCGGTCTGTGGGGGTAGTTCGAGTCTGGTCGCCGCACATCACGAACGGGTTACGAACCTACCTACTGTTAGGTAGAGCTATTGGCATCCGCAGGCGGCGCCACTGTGTCCGGGCGGCGAGGTGGGAAGGGGTTCGGCCCGCCCGTTCAGTCGGGTCGTGCGCGCCAGGCGTTGCCCGATCCGCGTCGCGGCCGGTCAGGGCGCGAGCCCCCGGGCCCGGTCGCGCGCGGTGATGCTCTTGCCGGAGCGTGGGCGGCTTGCATACATTGCGTCTATGACTGAATCCCAGGCGGGGCGGGAGAGCGCGCAGGATGCCACCTACCGCTGGTTGAAGCGGCGCATCGGGGCGCTGCCGCGCCACGAGGGCGTTTTCCTGACCGAGGCGGAGGTGTGCGAGGCGACGGGCAAGTCCCGCACGCCGGTGCGCGAGGCCCTGCTACGGCTGGAGACGGAGGGCTTCCTCCAGATCGTGCCGAAGAAGGGCGCGTACGTGCCGCCCATCCCCGACACCGAGATCGAGGCCGTGATGCAGGCGCGCGAACTCGTGGAGGAGTGGTGCGTGCGCCGTGCCGCCCCGTTGGCGGACAGCCTGACCCCGGAGTTGGAGAAGCTGATCCGCCGCCAGGAGGAGCTGCTGGACGACCCGGTCGGCTTCATCGAATGCGATCGGGCGTTCCACCGCGCCATCGTGCGCGCGGCGGGCAACCCTGTGCTGGTGGAGATCTACGAGTCCCTGCGCGACCGGCAGGTGCGGATGGGGCTGCGGGCCATCGCGGCGGCCGAGGACCGGGCGCGGGCGGTGTTGGCCGAACACGCCGCCATCGTGCGGGGCATCGGCTCGGGCGATCCGGCGCGCGCCGCCGCGGCCCTGGGCGCCCACCTCGGCGGCACCCTCGCGGTGCTGCACCTGCCCGCCGTGCGCCACTGGGACGACGCCGAGGGCGGGGCGTACCCGGCCGAGTGAGCCGCCCGCGCCCCTGCCGGGCGCGGTGCGCCGGCCGGGGCCCGGGGGCGGTGTGCCGGCGGGGGCCCGGGGCGCTGCCCGACCCCGTCGTGGAGCCGGACACCATCGGGGTCAGCGCGTGCGGGGCCCGTGGTCCCGCAGGAGAAGCTCGCGCCTCGTCGGTGTGCCAGATGGCGGCCACGACCCGGGCGCCGGAGGCCGTGAGGGTGCCGCACGGGGTGGGGGCGCCGACCAGGACGGCGGGGTTCCAGCGGCACCGGTCCACGGCGCCGACGACGCCGTCGAGCCGGTCGCAGGCCCGCACCGCGGCCGCCGCAAGAGCGCGTTCGTCGCGCTCGGCTGGCGGAGGGTCCGGGTGGCGCGCCGCACGGTGCCGTTGGCTGGCGGGGTGTACGGGGTGTACGGGGTCCGGCCCTGGTGGGGGCGGGGTGGCGGGTCAGGCCGTGATGGCCCGTTCCAACTGGCGCGCGTAGTCGCGGAAGGCCGCGGCCATGTCCACCCGGTCCGGGTCGAGCAGCCACTGGAGCTGTAGCCCGTCCATGGTCGCGAAGATCTGCTGGGCGCAGGCGGCGACGTCGAGGTCCGCCCGCAGCTCGCCGTCGGCGACGCCGCGCCGCAGGGCGCGCTCGGCGTGCGCGGTGAGCCGGCGGTAGCGCTCGGCCGCCCACCGGCGCGCGGGGTGGTCGGCCGTCACGGCCTCGGCCGACATCACGGTGAACAACTGGACGAGGCCGGCCGCCCTCGCGTTGTAGTCGGCGAGCGCGACCTGGTCGGCCAGCAGCGTCCGCCAGGACACCTCGGCGTCCAGGTCGATGCCGACCCGCTCGCTGTCGCGGCGGTCCCGCTCGTCGAGTACATGGGTCAGCAGCGCGGCCTTGCTGGGGAAGTGGTGGAGCAGGCCGGGCTGGGTCAGCCCGGCCCGGTCGGCGATCCTCGCCAGCGAGGCGCCGCGGTAGCCGTGCTCGGAGAACTCCAGGAAGGCGACCGCGATGATCTGGTCCCGCCTGGCGTCGCCCGGCGAGGTGCGCCGGCGGCGCGGAGCGCCCGGTGGGCGGCGGCTGGCCTGATCGTTCACCCGGCCCAGCGTACGGGAGGCCCGCGCCCGCCCGGCGGGGCGGTGGCTCGCTCAGCCCGGTGGCGGTGGCGTCGCCGGGGGCCGCTCGGCCCGTGCCCACTGCTGGAAGCTGGCGTCGGGACACCTCTTGCGCACCTTGTCGGCGTCTTGTATACATTACGTTCATCAGGGCGGCCCGGAGCATCCGCTGAGTCGGACGCGCCGCGTCCCGCCTCCCGCCGCGACCTGCCGCCCGACCGGGGTGGCCGGCTGCGCCGGGCCAGTGGTGCCCCGCCCGGTGACACCGAGCGGGCGCGGCGCCGCCCGCCTCGTATCAGACCGCGCGCGGATCGCCGCCAGGTCCCCCCTCCCGCTCGCCCGCCCCTCTCCGTCGAAGCGGACACCCCGACCGAACGGGGGCCCACCGACACGAACCCGGCCCGTGGCGCGGGGTTCCCACGACGTCCGGACGCTCCCTCGGTGGGCGCGCCGGCAGAAAGGCCCGTCATGGTCGCCGATTCCCTGCTCCCCGCGGACACCCCCGCTCCCGCCGCGCCCCCTGACCGACCGCCGATGCCCTGGCGGCTGGTCGGCTCGCTCTTCGGCGCCTATCTCGCCCTGTTCATCTGTTACTCCGCCCTGACGTCGGTGTTCCTGCCGAACCAGGTCAGCGACATCGACCCGGACGACAAGGTCGCCAACCTCGCCGTGGTCACCACGCTGTCCTCGGTGGCCACGCTGCTGGTCCAGCCGGTGGTCGGCGCGCTGTCCGACCGCACCCACAGCCGCCTGGGCCGACGCGCCCCGTGGATGCTGCTCGGGGCGCTGCTCGGCGCGGTCTTCCTCGCGGTGCTGCCGCTGGCCACCTCCGTCGGCGTGCTGGCCGTGCTGTGGGTGCTCGTCCAGGCGACCCTCAACATCGCCCAGTCACCGCTGACCGCGGTGCTCCCGGACCGGGTGCCCGTCGAACGGCGGGGCGTCGCGTCGACCTTCGTGGGCGTGGCGACGATGGTGGGGACGACCGTCGGCGCCGTCATCGCGGCGGGCTTCGCGCACCGGGCGGGCCTGGGACACGTGACCATCGCCGCCTTCGTGCTGGTTGTGGTCGCGCTGTTCGTGGTGCTGAACCCGGAGCCCGACAGCAGGGGCGCCGCGCGGGCGGCCTGGTCTTGGCGGGCGTTCGCGCGCGGCATGTGGGTCAGCCCCCGGCAGCACCCGGACTTCGCCTGGGCCTTCGGCGCGCGGGTGCTGCTCACCCTCGGCTTCTGGATCCTCCAGGCGTTCCAGCTCTACCTGCTCAGGGACCACGTCGGCATGGACGACGACACGTCGAACGCCTTCGTCGCCAAGCTGTCCGTCGTCATGCTGGTCGCCGTCGTCGTCTCCGCCGCCGTCACCGGACCCTGGTCGGACCGGGTGCGCCGACGCAAGCCGTTCGTGGCGGCCTGCTCGCTGCTGATGGCCCTGGCCATGACCGTGCCACTGGCGGCGCCGACGGAGAGCGGTATGTACGTCTACGCCGCCCTGCTGGGCCTCGGCTTCGGCGGCTACCAGTCGCTGGACCTGGCCCTGATGACCGAGGTGCTCCCCAGCCGGGACAGCGTCGGCAAGGATCTGGGCCTGCTCAACGTGGCCACCAACCTCCCCCAGGCCATCGCCCCCGCCCTCGGCGGGCTGGTGATCAACCAGATGGGCGGCTATCCGGTGCTGCTGGGCTGCGCCGCGATCGTCGCGGCGCTCAGCGCCCTCGCCGTACTCCCCATCCGCTCGGTGCGCTGACGCACCGCTCGCCCGCTGTGGTCGTACGACCGTACGATCCCGTACCGCACGAAAGGCAGCACGATGACCGAACCGCACCAGGACCCCCGGGCCGACGGCTGGACCATGCCGGTGTGCCTCCCGCCGACCCCGGCGCGCTCGGACGAGGCCGGCGTACGTCACTTCGACGGGCTGACCTACGCCGTCATCCCCGGCTACCGGCCCTGTCTGCTGGACGTGCTGGTCCCCGCGACGGACACCCCACCGCCGGTCGTGGTGTGGGTGCACGGCGGCGGCTGGCTGTTCGGCGACCGACGCTACCCGCCGCCCACCGTCACCCCCGAGATGATCTTCGACGGGCTGCTCGACGCGGGGCTGGCGGTGGTACGCGTCGACTACCGCCACAGCCGCGAGGCCCCCTTCCCCGCCCAGTTGCACGACGCCAAGGCCGCCGTGCGCTACGTGCGCCACTTCGCCGAGGCCCTGGGCGTCGACGCCGCCCGCGTCGGGGCGTGGGGCGAGTCCGCGGGCGGGCATCTGGCGGCACTGCTCGGCCTCGTCCCGACCGACGACCCGGTGCTGGAGGGCGACATCGGGCTCACCGGACCCAGCAGCGCGGTCCAGGCCGTCGTGGACTGGTACGGGGTGACCGACCTGGCCAGTCTGCTGTCCACGCTGCACCGCGTCGCGCCCCCCGGCACCGCGCACGTGCCGGACCCGGCCGAGACCCTGCTCGGCCCGCGCTCCGAGCAGTGGCCGTACCTGGCCCGCCTCGCCAGCCCGCTCAGCTACACCGACCGGCCGGCGCCGCCCTTCCTCATCCAGCACGGCCTGAGCGACCGGGAGGTGCCGTACCACCACAGCGAACGGCTCGCCGCCGCCCTGGCCTCGGCCGGCAACGACGTCGTGCTGCGCTCGGTGGAGGGCGCCGACCACTGCTTCTTCGACCTGCCGGACATCGCCCCGGTGGTGGCCGAGTCGATCGACTTCCTGGCCCGGCAACTGTCCTGACGCCCCGTCACTGTCCGGAACGCGCGGGCGCCGGGGCGGCGGGCCGGGGCGCGGGACCGGGGAGCCGCACGGCGGACCAGCGCGGCCGGCGCGGGCCCGCGCCCCGGGCCGCGCACCGACCCCGCCCCTACCGCCCGCCCCCCGGGGCGGTCGCCAGCCGCGGGTCGACGCGGCCCAGCCAGGCGTCCTGGTCGTCGGCCAGCGGTCGGGCCAGGGGGAGGGGGAGGAAGCGGCACGCGAACGTGAGGCCCGCGTCCGTGTCGGTGCCCGTGACGTGGTGCCGCCAGGCGTCGGGGGCGTCGGCCGGTGCGCGCAGCAGGAGGAAGGTGGTCCTGCGCGGCTGCCCGGTCTCGGGGTGTGGCTTGTCCTCGACGGCGAGCTCGCGGACGGCGGTGGCCGTCCGCAGCCCCGTCTCCTCGGCGACCTCGCGCAGCGCCGCCTCCTCGAAGCTCTCGCCCGGCTCGACCCCGCCCGCCGGGACCTGGGTGCCGGCCTCCGGCAGTCCGACGTGGTCGAAGACCAGGAGTTCCGGGCGGGCGGCGCGGTGGCGGAGCACGTAGGCGGCGACGCGGATTCTGGGCTGGCTCATCCCCGTAGGGTCGACCATCCGCCCCGTCCGACGCGAGCCGGTGTACGACGCCGCCCCGCGGGCGCCTCCGGTGGGAGGGGCTCGCGGGGCGGCGCGGCGGTCGGGCCCGGGTCAGCGGCTCACGGGCTGGCTCACAGCGCGCGCTCCAGGCGGTCGGCCATGAGCTTGACGAAGCGCGCGGGGTCGGTCAGCTCCCCGCCCTCGGCCAGCAGCGCCATGTCGTAGATCAGCTCGGCGGTCTCCGCCAGGCCGTCGTCGCCCTCGCGGGCGGCGCGGGCCTTGTTGAGGCCGCTGACCAGTGCGTGGTCCGGGTTGAGTTCGAGGATGCGCTTGGCGGTCGGCACCTCCTGGCCCATGGCGCGGTACATGTTCTGCAGCGCCGGGGTGACGTCGTGGGTGTCCGAGACGACGCAGGCGGGCGAGACGGTCAGGCGCGAGGACAGTCGCACCTCCTTGACGTGCTCGCCCAGCCGCTCCTTCATCCACGTCAGCAGGTCCGCGAACTCCTCCTGCCGCTTCTCGCGCGCGGAGTCGGCCTCCGCCTTCTCCTCCTCGGTGTCGAGGTCCACCTCGCCCTTGGCGATCGAGCGCAGTTGCTTGCCCTCGAACTCGGGGACGGCCTGCACCCACACCTCGTCGACCGGGTCGGTCAGCAGCAGCACCTCGATGCCCTTGGCGCGGAACGCCTCCATGTGCGGCGAGTTCTCGATGGCCTGCCGGGACTCGCCCGTCATGAAGTAGATGTCCTGCTGGCCCTCCTTCATCCGCTCCACGTACTCCCGCAGGGTCGTCAGCTCCTGCGCGTCGTGGGTGGAGGCGAACGAGGAGACGCCGAGGATCGCGTCGCGGTTCTCGAAGTCGCTGAGCAGCCCCTCCTTGAGGACCGGCCCGAACTCCCGCCAGAACGTGGCGTACCGGTCGGCGTGCGAGGCGCGCATGTCCTTGATCGTGGAGAGCACCTTCTTGGCCAACCGGCGGTGCATCAACTGGATCTGCCGGTCCTGCTGCAGGATCTCGCGCGAGACGTTCAGCGACAGGTCCTGCGCGTCGACCACGCCCTTGACGAAGCGCAGGTACGGCGGCAGCAGCGCCTCGCAGTGGTCCATGATGAAGACGCGCTTCACGTAGAGCTGGATGCCGCGCTTGAAGTCCTGCATGAACATGTCCTGCGGCGCGTGCGCCGGGATGAACAACAGGGCCTGGTACTCGAAGGTGCCCTCCGCGTGCAGCCGGATGGTTTCGAGCGGGTCGTTCCAGTCGTGGCTGATGTGCTTGTACAGCTCGTGGTACTCGTCGTCGCTCACCTCGTCCCGCGAGCGCGCCCACAGCGCCTTCATCGAGTTCAGCGTCTCGGGCTCGGTCGCCTTCGCGGTGTCGTCGGCGTCCTTGGCGTCGTCGGGGTCCGCCGCGTCGTCGCTCGCCGTCGCGGCGGGCTCGGCGGCCATCCTGATGGGCCAGGTGATGAAGTCCGAGTACCGCTTGACGATCTCCCTGATCTTCCACGGCGCGGTGTAGTCGTGCAGCCGGTCCTCGCTGTCCTCCGGCTTGAGCCGCAGCGTGACGGAGGTGCCCTGCGGCGCGTCCGCGACGTCCTCGATGCTGTACGTGCCCTCGCCGTCGGAGGTCCAGCGCGTGCCCTGGCTCTCGCCCGCCCGCCGGGTCAGCAGCGTGACCTGGTCGGCCACCATGAAGCTGGCGTAGAAGCCGACGCCGAACTGGCCGATCAACCCCTCGGTCGACGCCGCGTCCTTGGCGTCCTGCGCCTCCTTCAGTTCGCGCAGGAACGCCGCGGTGCCCGAGTTGGCGATCGTCCCGATGAGCTTGATGACCTCCTCGCGCGACATGCCGATGCCGTTGTCCCGCACGGTCAGCGTACGGGCGCTCTTGTCGGCCTCGATGTCGATGTGGAGGTCTGACACGTCCACGTCGAGCGAGTCGTCGCGGAGCGCTTCGAGACGCAGCTTGTCCAGCGCGTCGGAGGCGTTGGAGACGAGTTCGCGCAGGAACACGTCCTTGTTCGAGTAAATCGAGTGGATCATCAACTGGAGAAGCTGGCGCGCTTCCACCTGAAACTCGAACGTCTCTGTCGGCATAATCCGTTTTTTCCTTTTCGGGCCACCAGGTGACGGTACTGACCCTGGCACTGTAGAACAGCCTGTCACCGCGTGGTTGCGGGGGCGCCCGACGAGCGGCCCCGCGACCCGCGCCCGGGGGCGTACGCGGCGGTCAGCCGGTGTGCTCGGCGCACAGGCACGCGACGCCCTTCGCGATCCACTCGCGACCGGACCAGTCCGGGTGCCGCTGGACCATCAGCGCCTCGATCTCCTCGACGTGCGTCTGCTCGCTGGCGGCCCCGGCGCGCCGCATCCACGTCTCGTCCCACAGGAGTTGCAGGTAGTCACGCACGTCGGCCAGCAGTCGCGGGCCGCCGACCTCGCCGTGGCCGGGGACCACGACGCGCGGCGCCTCGGCCGCCAGCCGTCGCACGACCGCCAGCCAACGGGTGCCCGACACGTCGATGTCGTGTGGCGGGAACCACGGGAAGATCGCGAACTGCCGGGCCTCCACCAGGTCCCCGGTGAACATCACCCCCACGTCCGGCACCGTCACCACCTGGTCACCCCTGCTGTGGGCCCGGCCCGTGGCCTGCAGGTGCACCACCCGGCCGCCCAGGTCCAGGCGGTGGGCCTGGCCGTAGACGACGTCGGGCCGGGGGAGTTCGACGCCGGCGAGCTGGCGCGCCACGGGCTCGCCGAGCCCCCGGAACATCTCCAGGTACCCGGCGCCCTTCACCGTGAGGTCCTCGGCCTGGGCCCGGTTGACCAGGTACGTCGCCGCCCCGGCGAAGACCTGCGCCCCGTAGGCGTGTTCCGGGTGGAAGTGCGTGGTCGTCAGGTACAGCTCGCGCCCCCCGGCGTAGTCGA
Source organism: Streptomyces sp. MGP-BFMKR1 (assembly GCF_057766585.1). Lineage (NCBI taxonomy): Bacteria > Bacillati > Actinomycetota > Actinomycetes > Kitasatosporales > Streptomycetaceae > Streptomyces > Streptomyces sp. MGP-BFMKR1. The sequence goes on along the minus strand of NZ_CM173408.1, from coordinate 1,012,566 downwards.
GCGCGAAGTCCAGCACCCGTCGCGCGTTGCCCGGCCCCAGGCCCGTGTCGACCACCAGCACCGAGTGCTCGCCGCCGATCAGGCCGATGTTGGGCACCAGTTGCACCCGCCGGTCCGGGATGACCAGCACGTCCCGGGCGATCTCCCGGGCGCCCGCGACATGGACGAGGGGCTCGGACGAGGCGGACAACACGGCATCGGACACGGGGACTCCTGGGGTGCGGGGCGGTGACGGGGCGCCCGGGTCGCGGGCGCGGTCGGCCGGCGGTTCCGGCCCGACCCAGTCCACCGCCTCGCCGACCGGGGCGTCCAACACCGATCGGGCATGCCCCATGCCGTACGGGTATCGTCGCCGCTGATGGAGCTACGCACGTTGCGCTACTTCGTGGCGGTGGCCGAGGAACTCCACTTCGGCAGGGCCGCCGCGCGCCTCCAGATGACCCAGCCCCCGCTGAGCCGGGCCATCCAGCGGTTGGAGACCGACCTCGGCTGCGCCCTGCTGCGCCGCTCGCCCAGCGGCGTGGCCCTCACCCCCGCCGGCGCGCTGCTGTACGAGGAGGCGCGGGCCCTGCTGGCACAGGCCGAACGGGCCCGCGCCCGGGTGGTCGCCGCGGCCGGGGCGACCACCGTGACGCTGGGCACCCTCGCCGACAGCGTCGAGCAGACCGGCGCGGCGCTGGCCGCCGCGTTCCGGGACCGGCACCCCGGTGTACGCGTCGCCGTCCGCGAGGCTGACTTCGCCGATCCGACGGCCGGGCTGCGCGCCGGCCTCGTGGACGTGGCCCTGACCCGGGCGCCGTTCGCGAGCGACGGCATCGCCACCCACGTGCTGGGCTCGGACCCGGTCGGGGTCGTCCTGCGCGCCGACGACCCGCTGGCCGGCCGCGACCAGGTGTGCCTGGCCGACGTCGCCGACCGCCCGTGGTTCCGCTTCCCGGACGGCACCGACCCGGTGTGGCAGGCGTTCTGGGCCGCGACGAGCGAGCCGGAACGGCGCCGGCCGGGCCCCGTCGTGCGCACCGTCCACGAGTGCCTGCAGTCCGTGCTGTGGAGCGGCTCGGTGGGCCTGGCACCGCTCGGCCACGCCCTGCCCGCGGGGCTCACCGTGGTCCCGCTGACCGACGCGCCGCCGAGCCGGTTGGTCATCGCCTGGCGGGCGGAGCGTCCCACGCCGCTCGTACGCTCCTTCGTCCGCATCGCCGCCGACCACTACCGGGCCCGCGCACCCCGCCCGGCGCCCGCCGACCCCGGCGGGGTGGGGTCCGGCTGATCCGGGAGGCGCATCATGTCGGCGGTGTTGACGCTGATGTCCAGCGTGCCGAAGCGCCCAAGGACCTCGTCGAAGGCCCGCTCGACCGGTCGGTCCGTACGAGCTCGCGCCGCGCGTGCGCAAGGCGCCGCTGGTGGACGTGCTGGTGGGGGAGTCGCCGGTCGACGCCGTGAAGGCTCGGCTTGATGTGTGGGGCACGCGCGCCCTCCGGTATCCGACTCGGGCCCGGTCGGGTGCCGCGGGCGGAAGGGCGGGGCCTGGGAACGGGCGCCGAACGGGCGGCTCGTGAGTGGTGTGTGAGCATCGCGTGGCGCGCGGTGTGGCGGTCAGTCCGCTGCGGTGACAGTTTGTGACAGCTTTCTGTCACCGTCCGATTCGACAAAAGCCCAGCTCAGCGGGGAGAACCCCGAGGGCTGTGAGGTATGTCACTCTCTTTTCGGAGAGGGACTGTGTCCGTTCCCCCGCCCTGGCTGCCCGGTTCGGGCAAAAAGCGGAACCCAGCTCGGCGCCATTCCTCGCAACGGGTGGGTTTCAGCGCCCGTTCGGGCAGTTTGGTAGGCGCATTTTCGGCCCTTATCCCACCCTTGTTTCCATGGGAGCGGGCTCGGCAGAGTGCAATTGAACGCCACTCGGACACCCCGGGTGGGGTGTCTTCCACGCGGCCTGGTGACGGAAAGCGAGGCGGCCGGAACGTGCTCCGTGTATCGGGTGATCCTCGGTGTTCCCGATCTTTCGCCAGTCGACGGGGAAAATTCTCGGAACGTGCCCTGCGAGACGATGGGAGTCGTCCTACGCGTCCACTCACGTAAGCCTGTGCAAAGCTGCCCCGTCGTGCTCGGCGGGCCTGTCGTGAATGCCGTGAACGCCGCGTCGCGTGCGATTGCGCCGGATGATCGAACGCCTTGCGGAGTGGTGTGTCAGCGGCTATTTGAGCTGCCCGATCTCGTGTTATTCGGCAGGTATTTCTGCCGCGCGAAGTATTTGACTTTTCATGTATTCGCTGAGTAGTGTCGCCGTCATGGTGAGGGGGTTTGCGGATGGGTACGGCAACTACCGGTCGTGCTCTCCGTGAATGGCATGCGTGCGGGGCGGGGGAAGTGTGAACGTGGCCCTGCCGCAATGCGAAGACCGGGCCGCCGGTCAACTCGCGCCCCTTCTCTTCATTGGACTCCACGCCTCGGAATACGTCCGAGACGGTGGCCCTACCTCGGCAATGGAACGTTGCGGCGAAGAAATGGCCATGTTTTAGGGGGAGCTGTGCCAAGCATCTCTGTCAATGAAGTCAACGGCGCTACGGATTCCTCCGGAGGCCCTGACCCCACCGTTCCCGGCCCACGGCGTCCCGGCGGCGCGGAATTACCCACGGCGGGCCGAATGCCCGCCGCTGGGCGAGAGCGAATGGCGGTGCAGACCCGCGGACTCTCCGAATCCGTCGCCGACCGACGCGATGCCGACGAACAACTCCTGGCCACACTGGACCCCGCCGAGGGCGCCGGGGCCGTGGCCCGCGCGATCGACGCGGCGGAGCGGTCGCTGGTCGTCATCCTCTCCGCATGCGGCGACGGCGAGGCCGCCCGGCTCGTGCCGCGACTCGGCCAGGCCGCCACGCGGGGCGTCGAGGTCCGGCTGCTGGCCGGGATGGCCCTGCTGGAGCACCGCTTCTTCATGGAGCTGCTCGACACCTACGCGCCCGACGTGCACGTGCGCCTGGTCCGCGAGTCGCTGCACGAAGCGGTGATCGCCGACGGGACCGTGGGCGTGGCCTGGTCGCGCACCGGCCCGTCGATCGGCGGCCTCGCCGTGGTGCGCGCCCCCGACGTGCTGCGCAACCTGCGGGCGCTCTTCCAGGTCTCCTGGACGAACAGCCCCACCCTCGCCGACTACCGGCGGCTCAGCGACCACGTGCGCAGCGACACGGCCCGCCAGATACTGCTGGCCCTCAGCTCGGGACGCACCGACGAGGCGGCGGCCCGGGGGCTCAGCATCTCCGTGCGTACCTACCGCCGGTACGTCGCCGAGATCATCCGCGAGCTGGGGGCCAACTCGCGCTTCCAGGCCGGCGCTCGGGCCGTGGAGCTGGGACTCCTGCCCTCGGTACCCGGCGGCTCCTGAGCACCCGCCCCGCGCGCGGTGCCCCACCCGGGGCGCGCCCGACACCCGGGCGCGCCCCGCGCACGCCCGGGCCGCGCCCCCGACGGCAGGCACCCGCCGTCGGGGGCGGCGCCGTGCCCGGCGGGCCGCCCGGCGTCGTGACCGCCACCGGTCACCGCACCAGGCCGTCCCGCCGCGCCCGACATCCGGCTACAGTCGGCAATGTCCTTGTGGGGGAGCGCAGTTGGTGGGGTGACCGATGCGGGAGACGACGGCTCCGCGGTCGATCGCGTACGGCGTGGGGACGGCGGAGGGGAGCACCGGTGGAGCCGCTGCTGCCCGGTGATCCGCGGCACGTGGGAAGCCACCGGCTGCTGGGCAGGCTCGGCGCGGGCGGGATGGGCGTCGTCTACCTCGGCCGCTCGCCCGGCGGCCGGCTCGTGGCGGTCAAGGTCATGCGCGCGCACGTGGGCCGCGACGCCCACTTCCGGGCCCGCTTCCGCCGCGAGGTGATCGCCGCCCGCCGGGTGACCGGGACCTACACCGCGCCGCTGCTGGACGCCGACCCGGACGCCGCGACCCCGTGGCTGGTCATGGAGTACCTGCCGGGCCTGACGCTGCGCGCGGCCGTCGAGACGTACGGCCCGCTGCCGTCGCGCGCGCTGCGGCTGCTGGCCGCCGCCCTGGCCGAGGCCGTCGCCGACATCCACCGGGCGGGCCTGACCCACCGGGACCTCAAGCCGGCCAACATCATGCTCACCGCCAGCGGGCCCCGGGTCATCGACTTCGGGATCGCGCGCCCGGACGGCGAGGACCCCATCACGCAGCACGGCGCGCTGCTCGGCACCGTGGGCTTCATGTCGCCCGAGCAGGCGTCGGGCGACGCGGCCGGCCCCGCGGGCGACGTCTTCGCGCTGGGCGCGGTGCTCGCGTTCACGGCGACCGGACGGGAACCGTTCACCGGCGCGGACCGGGCGGCCACGCTGGAGCGCGTCCGGCAGGCCCGACCGGACCTCGCCGGGATCGCGGACCGCGGGGTGCGCCCCCTGATCGTGAGCTGCCTGCGCCGCAGGCCCGAGCGGCGCCCCACGGCCAGCGCGCTCCTCGACCGCCTCGGCGAACCCGAGGCGTCGGTGCAGGGCACGGGGTGGCTGCCCGCCCCGCTCGCGCAGGAGATCGACCGCCGCTCCGTACGCGCCGCCCCCGCGCCCGTCCCGTACCACCCCGGCGCGGCGACGCCCCACGCGCCGGTGCCGGTCCCGGGGTCCACGGTCGGGCCGACAGAGGCGAGTGTCGACGCCGGGCCGGAGCCCCCGGCCGTGCGCCGGCGCACGCTGCTGGTGCCCCTCGCCGTCGCGGGCGTGGCCGCCGGCGTCGCCGTCCCGGTCGCCCGCCGGTGGGGCTCCCGCGACGAGCGACCGACGCCGCAGGGCCCGCCGGCGCCACCGGCCGGCCCGCCGCGGCCGGTGCGCACCCCCCGGCACCCGGTGGCCACCCGGCGTTGGCGTACGAGGGTCTTCCACGGCCGGGCCTCACCGCGCCTGTACCGCGTGGGCGCGGCGGTGGTGGCCGCCGACGGGGCGCACCGGGCCGGCTCCATCGACCCGCGCGGCGGCCGGGTCCTGTGGACGCGCGCCAGCGACCAGCGCACCTTCGGGGACGCCGTCTCGACCGGGCCGGACACGGTGTACCTCTTCGACGACCGGCCCCGCGAGAGCACCGAGCTCTACGTGCTGCGCGCCCTGCACCCGGTGACGCAGGCCGTCCGCTGGACGCGCGGGATGCCGTTCTTCGCGTCGGGAACGGTGGCCACCGACGCGGTGGTCTGCGTCTCGGTCGCCGGCGAGGTGCGCGCGCTGGCCGCCGCCGACGGGCGGCACCGCTGGGCCGCGCGCTCGGCGGGGGCCTCCCTGGCCGCGGGCGCGGGGTTGGTGGTGGCCGTGGACGAGGGCGCGCTGGGTGCCTGGGACGCGCGCAGCGGGCGGGCCCGCTGGCGGCGCGAGCTGCCCGAGTCCGCCGGTCACAGCCTGATCAGCGACGGCCTGGTGGTCACGCGCGACGTGCTGGGCACGCTGTACGCGCTGCGCGCCGAGGACGGCTCCACCGCCTGGCGGCACCCGGTGGACTACCGCAGTTCGGTGCGGCACGCGGGAGGCGGTCTGGTCTACGTGGGCGAGGTGGACGGCCGCGTCCGCGCGCTGCGCGCCCGCACCGGAACCCAGGCGTGGTCACGGCGGTTGGGCCGGCCGACCCGGATGCTCGCCGAGTCGGACACGCTCCACCTGGCCGGCGGCCTGCTCTGGGCCCAGGGACCGGAGCAGACCGTGTACGCGCTGGACGCGAGCGACGGCCGCGTCGTGTGGACGTACGGCGCCTGGACCGCCCCCGGGTCGCAGTCGATCGTCGGCTCCCAGGCCGTGGCCGTCGCCGGGCTCGTGCTGTTGAGCACGCCGGACGGGTACGTCGAGGCCGTCGAGCCACCCGAGTGAACGAAGGGCGCACATGGAGCGGCTGGGGCAGGGCGACCCCCGCGTCCTGGGGCGGTACCGGGTGTTGGCGCGCATCGGCGCCGGCGCCACCGCCACCGTCTACCTGGGGCGGTCGCCCGGCGGCCGGGCGGTAGCCGTCAAGGTGCCGCACGCCGACCTCGCCGACCAGCCGGGGTTCCGCGCCCGCTTCCGGCGCGAGGTGTGGGCGACCACGGCCGTCGGCGGCCCGCACGGCCCGCCCGTGCTGGACGCGTCCCTGACGAGCACGCCGCCGTGGATGGCGACCGAGTTCCTGCCGGCGGTGTCGCTGCGCGACGCGGTGGCGCGCCGCGGCCCGCTGCCGGCCGACGCGCTGCGCCGGCTGGCGGCGGGCCTGGCCGAGTCGCTCGCCGCGGTCCACCGCGCCGGCATCGTCCACCTCGACGTCAAGCCGGCCAACGTGCTGCTGACCGCCGACGGGCCGCGGCTCATCGACTTCGGCATCGCGGCCGGCGCCCGCGCCACCGGCCTCGCCGGCTCGTCGGGCTTCATGTCGCCCGAACAGATGGCGGGCACGCCCGGCCCGCCCAGCGACGTCTACGCGCTCGGCTCGACGCTGGCGCACGCACGCGGCCAGCGGGGCCGGGACGCGGAACTGGACGCCGTGATCGCCGACTGCCGCCACCCCGACGCCGCCGCCCGGCCCACGGCCGCCGAACTGACCGCCCGGCTCGCCGCGTTGGCGCCGGCCGCGCCGCCGCTGGCCGCCGGCTGGCTGCCGCCGACGATCATGGCGGCCATCGACGCGGAGGCCAGCGCCGCGGCCAACCCACCCGCGCCGCCGCGCGCGGCGCTGTCCCGGCGCCTGCTCGTCGGCGCCGGCGCCAGCGCCCTGGTGCTCGGCGGGGCCACCGCCCTCGACTGGCTCGTCGACCGGCCCGGCGCTGGGCCACGCCCGGCCCCCTCCCGGCCACCCGGCGGCACCGGGCCGGCCGCCGCGCCCACCGGCACGCCGCCGGCGTCCTCGGCGCGGCCCGTGCTGGTGCAGTTCGAGGTCACCGGCGACGGCCCGCTCGCCTCGCTGGCCTACGCCGTGAACGGTCGCTTCACCACGCTCCACGACGTGTCGCTGACCTGGCGGAAGTCGGTGCCGGTCGCGCGCCGACAGGGCCGTGTCGACTGGCGGTTGCGGCTCACCGCGCCCACGCCAGCCGTCAGGTGCCGGGTACGCGTGGACGGCGCGGAGCAGTGGCACGGCCCGCACCCGATCCGCCCCCTGATCGGCCCGACGCCGTACCCGATGGACGTCAGCGGCTCGGTGGCGTTTCGGGACCCCTCCCCGAGCCTTCTGCCTAGGGTCGGGGCCGTCGACGAGGAAGGGCTCACACCATGACGAGCAAGGTCAGCCTCCTGCCCCAGGACATCGGGAGCCTCAGCCGCACGGCCCCCGCCGCACGGCCTGGCACGCTCTTCGTGCTGGGCACCAACGGTGGCATGTCCGTGGCGCCGGACGCGGACTTCCCGCTGATGTTCGGGCGCAACCTGCCGGACGTCCACGTCTGCGTGGGCGCCGCCGACCGACGGGTCAGCCGCCGCCAGGGGCTGATCACCCGCGAGGCGTCCCGCTGGGTGCTGCGCAACACCGGCAAGCTGCCCATCCGCCTCCCGGGCTCCCGGCTGGTCCTGGGCGGCAACACGGCCGAACTCTCCCCGGGGTACACGCCGTTGTTCATCGTCTCGACCCGGCAGGAACACCTCCTGGAGGTCCGCGTCACCGCGTCCGCGCCGCGAGGCGGGGGCTCGCCGGCGTCCTGCGGGGCGGACACCTTCGACGGCGACGCGCACGAGCTGAGTCGGGACGAGCGGCTGGTGCTCACCTGCCTCGGCCAGCGCTACCTGTGCGCCGACCCCCACCCGCAACCGCTGACGTGGAGCCAGGTCGCCTTCGAGCTGGGCGAGTTGCGGCCGGACGAGCGGTGGACCGCCAAGCGGGCCGCGCACATCGTCACCCTCGTACGCCACCGGCTGAGCAAGGAGTACGGGGTGGCCGGCCTGTTGGAGGAGGAGATCCCCCCGCCGGTCGGCAACGCGCTCAACCACAACCTGATCAACAACCTCCTGGTCACCACCACGCTCACCCGCGCCGACCTCCACCAGCTCGACCAGGCCGACCCCCGCCCGCTCGACCAGTAAGGGCCAGTAGGGACCAGTGAGGACCAGTGCCCCGGCGCCCCCGACGCGCCGCGCGAGCCCATCCCCCGTACCCGAGCACCGGCGACCAACCGAAACCGGTCGCCCCAGACATCGCGGGCGCACCGCGCGCACCTCAGGCGCACCGCGGGCCGCTGCGGCGAGAGCACCGGCGGCTCCGAGTGCGGAGCCCCCACCAGCCTGGTACGCCGTCCGCGCCCCGTACGCCGTACGCGAGAGGCGGCTGCGCGGCGGCATGGCGCATGTCACTAGCACCGAATGAACCAGCCAAACGGTGGAGGGCTAACATGTGAGCACCGCCTAGCTCGAAAGATAAATCTGTGACTGTCAATGAGGACTCGTTCACTGACTGGAAGAACCGCGAGGAGATCGCGGAGTCGATGATCCCGATCATCGGGAAGCTGCAGCGCGAGCGGGACGTCACCGTCCTGCTGCACAGCCGCTCCCTGGTGAACAAATCGGTCGTCAGCATCCTGAAGACGCATCGATTCGCTCGGCAGATCGCCGGTGAGGAGCTCTCGGTCACCGAGACGCTGCCGTTCCTCCAGGCGCTCGCCGCGCTCGATCTCGGCCCTTCCCAGATCGACATCGGCATGCTCGCCGCGCTGTACCGCACCGACGACCGTGGTCTGTCGGTGGCGGAGTTCACCGCTGAAGCCGTCGCCGGGGCCACCGGCGCCAACAAGATCGAGTGCCGGGAGCCGCGCGACGTCGTGCTCTACGGCTTCGGCCGCATCGGCCGCCTCATCGCCCGCCTCCTCATCGAGAAGGCCGGCTCGGGCAACGGCCTGCGGCTGCGCGCCATCGTGGTCCGCAAGGGAGCGGGCCAGGACATCGTCAAGCGCGCGTCGCTGCTGCGCCGGGACTCCATTCACGGCCAGTTCCAGGGCACGATCACCGTTGACGAGGCGAACAGCAAGATCATCGCCAACGGCAACGAGATCAAGCTGATCTACGCCGACGACCCGTCCTCGGTGGACTACACGGCGTACGGCATCAAGGACGCCATCCTCGTGGACAACACGGGCAAGTGGCGCGACCGCGCGGGCCTCTCGCAGCACCTGCGCCCCGGTGTCGCCAAGGTCGTGCTGACCGCGCCGGGCAAGGGCGACGTCCCCAACATCGTGCACGGCGTCAACCACGACACGATCAAGCCGGACGAGCGCATCCTGTCCTGCGCGTCCTGCACCACCAACGCGATCGTCCCGCCGCTGAAGGCGATGGCGGACGAGTACGGCGTGCTGCGCGGCCACGTGGAGACCGTCCACTCGTTCACCAACGACCAGAACCTGCTGGACAACTACCACAAGTCCGACCGACGTGGTCGCTCCGCCGCGCTCAACATGGTCATCACCGAGACCGGCGCCGCCTCGGCCGTCGCCAAGGCGCTGCCCGACCTCAACGCGCGGATCACCGGCAGCTCGATCCGCGTCCCGGTGCCGGACGTGTCGATCGCGATCCTGAGCCTGCGACTGGCGCGCGAGACCACCCGCGAGGAGGTCCTGGACTACCTGCGCAACGTGTCGCTGACCTCGCCGCTCAAGCGCCAGATCGACTTCATCAGCGCCCCCGACGCGGTCTCCAGCGACTTCATCGGCTCGCGCCACGCCTCGATCGTCGACGCCGGCGCCACCAAGGTCGAGGGCGACGACGCCATCCTCTACCTCTGGTACGACAACGAGTTCGGCTACTCGTGCCAGGTCATCCGGGTCGTCCAGCACGTCTCCGGGGTGGAGTACCCGACCTACCCGGCCCCGCAGACCTGAGCCTCTGGTGCCCTCAACCGGGGGAGACGACGAAGCCCCACCACATGAACCGTGGTGGGGTTTCTCGTCGTGACGTGACCTCATGAGTGGTGATCCCACACCGTGACGAGGCGCGCAGACACAAAGCTCAGTGCTCGGTTCCCCGGTGGTGAGTAGACCAGCTCGACCAGTTGTCCGAGGTGTTCGGAGTCTCGCAAGGCGAGATCCTGTGCCAGGCCGCTCAGGCGTTTACCGAGTCCCATGGGTTCCGCAGCCCGCAGCCCGCAGCCAGTCGAAAACGACGGACACAAATGGAAAGCCGTACCGGCTGCGACATCCGGGACGGCGAACTACAGCGCGGAAGCGCCACCGTGGTTGATCGACCTATTGACCGTCTCACACGATGCCATGACCGGTGTGCCGGATCGCAAGGAGTGCGGCGACGGGTGGCTACGTTCTTGCTCCCCCCTCCGTCACGCTCCGCCACGGCCCCCGGCCGTACCTGTCGTCGCATCAGCATCGGCCCACGCCTGGCGGCAGGGAACCCTGGGGTCATGTTCACGCACCGCACCACCTCATCTCCCACGTTCGCGCTTCGCCCCACGGCTGAGGCACCCGGGCTGGCCGACGAGTACCAGGCCGCCACCGAGGAAGACCCTTCGCGGCCTACTACCTGGGCTCGTAGACGAGCCTCCGCCCCCCCTGCTGCGGGCGTACCTTGGGAGTGGCGACAAGGAAGGGGATGCGCGATGGCGACCGCGCTTGCGCACAACGTCAGGAAGTACCGACGGGCGGCAGGGCTGAGCCAGGAGCAACTGGCGCTGGACGCGGGCATGTCGGTCGGCACTGTCCGCAAGATCGAGCAAGGCGGCGACGTGCGGACGGACACCCTGCACGCGCTCGCGCGCGCCCTGGGCCAACCGACCAGCTCCCTGTTTGTAACGGACGTGCCCGAACCTGTGGTGGGCGACGAAGGCACCCGACGGTCCTTGGTCGAGCTACGGAAGGCACTCATGCCCCCAGTCGGCCTCGCCGCGCCTGCGGTGATCTCCGGCCAGCCCACGGATGTTGACGAGCTGCACCGCCGCATCAAGGACTGTCACGCTCTCTACTGGGCCGACCGGTACGAGTCCGTGGCCCGCAAGTTGCCCCCCCTCCTTCGCGAAACCGAGGTGACCGTCGCCGGCGCGGAGGGTGAAGATCAGCGGTCCGCGCTGATTGCCCGGATGTACGCACTGCTGCTCACTGGGAAGTACCTGACACAGGTTCGGCAATACGACCTCGCATACCACTCTCTCGCCGAGGCCATTCGGCTCGCACGCGAAGAGGACCAGTCGCTCACGGCCGGGACGGGCATCGTCGGGATGTGTTGGCTTCTGCTCCGGCAGGACCGCTTCGATGAATCCGAAGCGCTTGCCACGGAGACGGCCCGAGAGCTGGAGCCGCGCATGTCTACGGCTACACCGGCACACCTCGCTGTGTGGGGCGAGTTGTGGCTGCGCGTCGCGTCCAGCGCGGTCCGGAACAACCGGCCGGGTGAAGCCAAGGAAGCACGCCGCATGGCCGGAACCGCTGCTAGTGCCCTGGGTCGCGAACACAACACGTTCCCCCACCACTGGGGCGGCTTCGGACCGGTCACCACCGAGGCGAAGGTGGTAGAAGACCTCGCCCTGGTCGGAGACTTCCGTGGAGTGCTGCGTCGCGCAGACGAAGGTCTCCTCGGGAGCAAGGCCCTCAAGAACATTGGCCGCCCCACAGGGCCGAATTGGGGCCGTCACCGTTTGGATGTCGCGCAGGCCCACGTCAGGTTGGGTTCCACGAACGAGGCCGTCGCCGAGCTGGTGGGCCTGCGACACAGTTCGGCCGCGTGGCTCCGGCACCAACCGTTGGCGCGGTACGTGATGTCAGACGCGCTCAAATCCCGCAAACGAACGCTCACCGAGGAGATGCGCGAAATGGCTTCCTTCCTCGGCGTCTTCGAGTAAATACCACGCTGCGTAGCAGTTTGTTGGTCACTCTGTGCGAACTGCTATGAACGCTCTGTGGCTCCTAGTGTGGCGCAGTTTTACGGTCAGAGCTCCCCCACCCCGTACGAAGAGGAGTCCTGACCGTGAATCGAAGCTCCGCCGACATCGCGCGGCGTCGGAACCTGGCCGACGCCGCCGCAGGTCTCTGGCCGACGAGTGACACGTCGTTACCGACACGGGAACGCGCGGAACTGCCGTCCCAGCCTGATGACGGCACCGCGGGCGAGGGGGCAATGCGATGAGTGACACCCCTGCTCCGGCCCCGCCCGACGCCAAGCTGGACGCCCTCCTCGCGCTGGGAGATGGGTCATTGAAGCGCCGCTGGGAACGCGCGAAGGACGACCCCCGCGAGGTCGGCAACCTGGTCGCGCTCCGCGTAGAGCTGGTGCGCCGGTGGGCGAAGCGTCCGGACGCTGCCAAACAGGATGCCGGGTACCTCACCGAGGACACTTTGGCGTCCCTCGGGCCCACCCTTGTGGGACCTGCCCTCGCCCTCGCCGGCCTCGCCCAGGAGTTCGCCGACAGCACGGAGAAGACCGTCGACGAGCTGCGCTCGCCGCTGTACTCCGGGGTGGGCATGATTCGCAATCTGTGCCAGGTGATCGATCTCCTGGTTGAGGAGCGCGAGTTCCCCTTCCCGCACCCCGACGAGGAGCCGGGGGGAGGAACGGCGTGATCGGACACCACCTCACGCTCACCGACCAACACCGCGTCATCGTCAACGGTGTGGCGCTGCGGTTCTTCCTGCGGGCCGACGACGCGTGGACGCCGGTCACCGACACCGAGTTCCATCAGCGCCTTGAAGAGGCGCTGTTCGACCCCGACGCCCTGCGCAAGGACGTGTTGTGCCCGAACGCCAGGCGCGTGGAACTCGACCGGGCCGACTACTGGCTCTGGTCCGACGGTAGCCGCACAGCGGGGCTGTGCACGTTCCACGACCGGGAGCCCCAAGACTGCGCCGGAGTAAGCGAGTTCCTGGACGGAGCGCTGCACTGATGCCGCGCCATACCTGGGTCCAGCTCCTCGTGTGGCGTCCCGCTGACCCGTACGATCCCACCCAACCTTGGCCCCGCGTCCTACAGGTCGTACGCGACGGTGAACCCGGCCCGCCCGAGGTGGCGCTACGGCCAGACGAGCCAGTGGGGGCGGGCACGGTGCGGGCGTTCACGTCCCTGGGCCTACCTCTGCCCATCAAGCCGCCGCGCGTCCTCGCGATGGACCAGCACCCGCCCGAGCGAGGCTCGGACGTGGAACAGGTCACGCTGGTGGTCGAGGGCGGCGAGCACCCGACGGAGTCCCTGCCGCCGTGCGGCGAGTGCGGCGGGTCGCATCTCGTGTGGTCGTCCGTCGATGAACTGGACCCCACTACCGGCCACGCGCTTCGCGCTCTCATAGCGGAGCGCGTGCCCCTGACCCTCTGGCGTGGCGAACCTCTCGCCGGAGGTGCGGGGTGAAGCCGTTCGATCATCTACTCATCAGTGAGATCGTGGACGCCCGTGACGCTCGACAGGGCGACTTGTTCGAGTTGGGCGGGCTGCGGCGGTACGTGCTCAACGTGCAGCACAGTGAGCTCGGCAGTACGACCCTCGTCCTTCGTGACGGCGCCGTGGCCTTCGCCGCTGGGGTCCGCATCGTCGTCCAGCGCTGACGAGCCATCAAAAAGCTGACTCGCCCCACCGTCCGGGGCGGGTCCTTCTTGGATGCCGTCTCATGTGGAGTGCTGGGTGGTCTTCGCCGTGTGGTGATGGTCGAGCGCGTGGTGCCGGACGTGTTTGTGGGAGCTGTTCCAGCGGGTGGTGCCATCTGCTCCATCGCGGCCGCAGGGCGGCGGTCGGCGGCGGTATGGGGATCGCGAGGTGCTGGCCGCGATTGTCTTCGTGGCCACGACGGGCTGCGCCTGGCGGTAGCCGCCGCCGGTCTTCGGCCCGTCGGGGCCGACCGCGCGTCGGCGCTTCACCGAGTGGAGTACCGCCCGGGTCTGGGCGAAGCCGCATCGCCTTCCGGCGGCGCGCCACCCCGCGCCCCGCCACCTCGCACAGCCCTCACGAGCGGCGCCCGACGTACCCCGTCGGGCGCCGCTCGGGCGTGTGCCCGTGACCCCGCGACCGGTCCCGCCGCCAAGGGCCGGCCGAGCCCCGCCGCCGAGGAGCCGGCCCGCGTCAGGCGTCGGCCCGGCCGGGGCGCCGGCCCGGGTGGGCCGGCCCCGCGTGCCCGGGGTCGGCCGTCGCCTCCTGGGTGGGCCAGGGGGATTCCCCGGTGAGCAGCGAGCGGGCGGCCCGCAGGGTGGCGCCGTGCTCGAAGGCGGTGGCCTGCCAACTGGTCGAGCGCAGGGTGCCCCGGTCCCGGTACGCGCGCATGATCCGTACGTGGTCGTGGCGGGCCACGAACCCGGCCAGGGCCCGCGCGTCGCGCCAGACGGAGACCGAGCCCGAGCGGGGGCGCGCCACGTCGGAGGCCGCCCACAGCCACAGCCCGACCGCGCCCTCCAACCCGTCCCAGGACCGGCGCAGCGCCAGCCCCGCCAGGGTCACGCCGGGCGCGGTCCACGGTCGGTGGGCGGTGAACTCGGTCACGCTCACGAGGACCGGGCCGCCGCCCGCTCCGGCCGACCGGGGGAGGTCGGCCGGGCCGGGCTTCCACGGCGCGAACCAGATGGTGCTCGACACGACGGCCTCCCTGGCCTTCTCGGCTACTGAGCCGCTGGACGACCCCTCGCCCGAGCGGACGCCGGGTGGGCGCTCCGGCCCATAAAACTGCACGGACGGTCGTGCTAAGGTAGCAGACTCCAGGCGTCGATCGAGGAGTAGCGGGATGCAGCCCATCGAGGCAGTCGCGAGCACCACCCTCAACGCCGTCTCCCGGGTCTCCGGGCGGCTGGCGGGTGCCGGCGCGTTCCGCCTTTTCCACATGCCGTTCGCGCGGAGCAAGCTGCGGGGCGTCGAGCGCGAGTTGTTCGCGACGGCGACGGTGGAACACCTGGCGGTCGACAGCGGGCGCGCGGTGACCTACCGGTGGGGCGACGGGACCCGGCCGGTGCTGTTGGTGCACGGCTGGCAGTCGCGCGGGTCGCGGCTGTCCGAGTTCGTCCCCGGGCTCCTGGAACGGGGCTACAGCGTCATCACCTTCGACGCGCCCGGCCACGGCGACGCGACCGGTCGCAGCACCACCATCCTCGACTACCGCGCCATCGTCACCGCCCTGCACGACCGGTACGGCACGTTCGAGGGCCTCGTGGCCCACTCGCTGGGCGTGCTGGGTTCGTTCTACGCGCTGCACCACGGCGTGCGGGCCGAGCGGATCGTGACCGTCAGCGGGGTGTGCGACTTCGACTTCCTCATCGAGGAGTTCAGCTCCGAACTCCGGCTCCGCGACCAGCTCACGGAGCGGTTGCGCGGCCAGGTCGACCGGCGGCTCTTCCCCGACGTGCCGAGCGAGCTGACGCCCTTCTCAGTGACGCACGCGGTCGCCTCCGTGCGCGCGCCGCTGTTGGTGGTCCACGACGAGGGCGACACGCGGATCGACGTCTCCCAGGGGCGTCGGATCGCCGCGGCGTTCGGCGAGCAGGCCCAGTTGATCACCACGCGGGACCTCGGCCACCGGCGCATCCTGGCCGACGCCGACGTGGTGCGCACGGTGCTGGACTTCGTCGAGCACGGCCCGAGCGCGATCGGCACGGCGCGGGCGCGGACGGCGTCCGCGGACTGAGGCGCGCGGGCCCGTGTGACGCAAACCGCACGATCGTCCGCACATTGGCTACACTGGGCGGTCCCCCACCAGCACGAGCACGGCTCTGGTGACCACGAGGGTCCGGCACCGGAAAGTAGGTAGACGCGGGCATGGCAGCGACGGCGACACATACCGACGGGCGGATCGCGCGCGGCAACCAGACCCGGCAGACGATTCTCAAGCGCACGGTGGAGATCGCCTCCGTCGAGGGCCTCGAAGGGCTCTCGCTGGGCCGCCTCGCGAGCGAACTCAAGCTGAGCAAGAGCGGCGTGTTCGCCCTGTTCGGCTCCAAGGAGGACCTGCAACTGGCCACCGTGCGGGCGGCCATCAAGGTCTACCTGGAGCACGTCGTCCAGCCGGCCCGTGACCTGCCGCCGGGCGTGGACCGGCTGTGGCGGGTGTGCACCGGGTGGCTCACCTACTCCCGGGAGCGGGTCTTCCCCGGCGGCTGCTTCTTCTACTCGGTATCCGCCGAGTACGGCGCCCGCGAGGGCAAGGTGCACGACACCCTCGCCGCCGCCCGCACCAACTGGTTCGCCTACCTCGAACAGACCGTGCGCGAGGCCCAACAGGCCGGCGAGATCGCGGCCGACGCCGACGTTCCGCAGCTCGTCTTCGAGATCGTGGCGCTCCTGGAGATGGCCAACGCGGAGTCGGTCCTGCACGACGAGTCCACGTACTACGACATGGCGGCCAAGGCGATCGCCAGCCGCCTGCGCGCGGTGGTCACCGACCCCGCGCTGCTCCCCGAGGCGCCGTAGCGTATCCACGGCGACGCCGAGCCGGCGCGGCGGCCCGCACCACGGGGGTGGGCCGCCGTCGCCGTGCGCTCGGCCGCCGCGCGTCACGTCCCGACGGGGCCCTACGCCCCGATGGCGTGCACCCCGCCGTCCACGTGCACGATCTCGCCC
This sequence comes from Streptomyces sp. MGP-BFMKR1, assembly GCF_057766585.1. Taxonomy (NCBI): domain Bacteria; kingdom Bacillati; phylum Actinomycetota; class Actinomycetes; order Kitasatosporales; family Streptomycetaceae; genus Streptomyces; species Streptomyces sp. MGP-BFMKR1. Next base: position 996,117 of record NZ_CM173408.1, on the reverse strand, counting down.
GTCGTACGGGGGAACCAGTCCGAGAGCAGCGCGACGACCGCGCGGGCGGTCGGTTCGGGGTCGGACACGTCCCAGCCGAGCGGCGCGCGCGTGCGCCACACCTCGCGGAACGTCTCGAACCCCGGGATGGACCGGGCCGCCATCGTCTTGACCGGCCCCGCCGCCACCAGGTTGCAGCGGATGCCGTGCGGGCCGAGGTCGCGGGCGAGGTAGCGCGAGGTCGACTCGAGCGCGGCCTTGGCCACGCCCATCCAGTCGTACGCGGGCCACGCCGTCCGCGCGTCGAAGTCCAGCCCCACGATCGCTCCGCCGCGCTCCCGCATCAGCGGCAGGGTGGCCATGGCCAGGGCCTTGAGCGAGTACGCCGACACCTCGACCGCGGTGGCCACCGAACCCCACGGGGTGGCGAGGAAGTCCCCTCCGAGCGCGTCGGGCGGCGCGAAGGCGATCGAGTGCACCACGCCGTCCAGGCGCGCGTCGCCGGTCGCCGACTCCCGTACCCGGTCCGCGAGGCCGTCCAGGTGGGCCTGGTTCTGCACGTCGAGTTCGATCAGCGGAGCGGGCTCGGGGAGCCGGCGGGCGATCCGCTCGACCAGGCTGAGCCGCCCGTGGCCGGTGAGCACGACGTCGGCGCCCTGTTCCTGGCAGAGCCGGGCGGTGTGGAAGGCGATCGAGGACTCAAGGAGGACGCCGGTCACCAGGACGCGCTTGCCCGCGAGCAGGCCGCTCACCGCGCCGCCTCCGCGCCCGGAAGCCCGCCGCTGACGGCGCCCGTGCTCACGAAGTCGCCGACGGCCAACACGAGTTGGGGCGAGCCGAGGATGCGCTGGTGGCCGAACCTGCGGGTGGTGAGCGTCCGCGCCCGCTCGCCGTACGCCGCCGCGATGCGCCGCGCCTGCTCGGGGCCGACCGCCTCGTCGTCCTCGTCGTGCACCAACAGGAGCGGCGGGCGCGGGTCGGCGACCCCGGCCAGGACCGAGAAGCGCGTCCACAGGTCGGCCTCGTCCGGGTACAAGTCCCGCTCGATACGGTGCCGCAACTCGTCCCGCAGGCGCGGCGTCAGCCCCGTGCGGGCGCAGAACGCGTCGACCACGTAGCCGAAGTCCGGCACCGAGCTGATCGCCACCACCCGGCGGGCGCGCACCCCGTCGCGCAGGGCGAGGAAGGAGGCGGTGACGCCGAAGGAGTGCGCGACCACGGCCTCGAACGGGCCGTGCGCGTCGTTGAGTTGGCCGATGGCGTCGCGGTACTCGGTCAGGGTCGTACTGTCGCCGTCGGACTCGCCGTGCCCCGGTGCGTCGAAGGCCAGCGGGCTGTAGCCCAGTTCGAGCAGGCGGGTGACGACCTTGGCGTACCGCGAGGCACGCGACTCCCAGCCGTGCACCAACAGCACCGGGCGTGCGCCGTCGCCCCACCGGTAGGTGACCACCGCGGTGTCGCCCACGGTCAGCCGGCCCCACCGCGCGCCCTCCATGGCCGCGCGCTCGCCGGGTCGCGGCCTGCTGCGCCCCTGGGGCCGGCGGAAGAGGTCGAACAGGCGCTGTCCCTCGTCGCTGAGGGGCACCTTGACGCGGGGCGTCGCATGGTCCATGGCACGCCTTCCCGATGCGATCACAGTGGACGAGATTCTAGCACGATCGTTCGCTTACATTTACTCCTCCCGGCGGCGACAGGGCGTCGCCGGTAGCGAAAAAGAACGCACGGTCGTGCTAATATGTGGTCACCGTACGACCGGTCAACTCTCTCCCCTGGAGGACGAGATGGCGCTCGCGCAGCCCTGTCCCCGAGCGGACCAGGTGTCGGTTCGCCCGCCGGGCCCGAACCAGTGGCTCAAGGACCACCTCGACTCCGTGATCGACGCCCAACTCCTCGCGGACGCCCGCGGCGGCCACCTCGCGCCGCCCGAGCCGGCGAAGCCGCGGTGAGCGCGGTCGGGCTCGTCGGGGGCGTGGTCGCGGCGGGAATGCTCAACGGCGCCTGCGGCCACGCCGGGCCGGCCGGCGTCGAGCGGGCGCGGCCCTCGGGCGCGCGCGTACGGGGTGGGGGAGTCGCCCGCGCGGGGCTCGACCGGGGGGCGAGCCCCGCGCGGTAGGGGCGCGGGCGCGGGGTCGCCGGGGGCGCTCGGCCGGCTGGTCCCCACTCGCGGCCCGTGCCTACTCGCGAGGCGCGGGCGTTGTCGTACCCCCTGCCTACGATGCCCACATGAGCACTGAGCCCACCGAGCCGACCGAGCCGACCGACCGCGAGAGCTTCGCTCCGCTGATGTTCCTGGAGTACGACTCCGCGCCGGGCAGTTACGGGCTGATCCTGAGCGACGACCACATGGTCTCCACCGCCGCGGCCTTCGGTGAGCGCGGTCACGAGGGCGGCGGGTACGACTGGGAGGCCGTCGCCCGTTCCGCGATACGCTCGCGCGCCCCGGAGTTGGCGGAGCGCGTCGCGTACGACTGTGAGGCGGGCATGTTCGCCGCGCACGGCACGGACGCGGGCGCGCTGCGCCGCCTGGGCGCGCTGTTGAGCGAGGCCCACCGCGATCCGGCCGTGCTGGCCGCGTACCTGGAGGCGGCGGACCCGGACTGGTTCGACTGACCGTGGGCGGTGCCCCCGCGCGGGGGCACCGCCCACGGGGCCGGTCAGACGGCGGTCGTCGCGCGCCTGGCGCGCGCCGCCCGGATGCCCTCGCGCCGCGTGGTGAAGGAGGTCGCCTTGGCCTCCAACGTCGTGAGGAAGGCGTCGAGTTCCTCCCGGGCGGCCTCGCCGGCCGGTCCGAGGTCGGACCGCTCGAAGACGCGCAGCTTGCGCAGGATCGGCAGGACCACGTGGTCCCGGTGCAGCCGCAGGTCGTAGATGCCGGCCAGGGCGATCTCCGCGGACTTGCGCCCGAAGTCCTTGATCGTCGAGCCGGGCATCTCGAAGCCGACGACGACGTCGCGTACGACCCCCATGGCGGTGTCCGGGGCCAGTTCGAACGCGGCCTCGACCAAGTCGCGGTAGAAGACCATGTGCAGGTTCTCGTCCGCGGCGATCCTGGCCAGCAGCGCGTCGCAGACCGGATCGCCGCTGGCCTGGCCGGTGTTGCGGTGCGAGATGCGGGTGGCCAGCTCCTGGAAGGCGGCGTACGCGATGGCGTGCAGGGCGCTGTAGCCGTCGGGCCGGGTGTAGCCGGCCGACATGTGCGCCATCCGGGCGCGCTCCAGGGCCCTGGGGTCCACCGCGCGGGTCACCAGCAGGTAGTCCCGCAGGGCCGCGCCGTGCCGGGCCTCCTCGGCCGTCCAGCGGTCGACCCAGGTGCCCCAGGGCCCGTCCTTGCCGAACTCGGCCACCGCGAAGTGGTAGCCGGGCAGGTTGTCCTCGGTCAGCAGATTGACCACGAGCGAGAGGCGGGCCACCTCGGGCAGCGTGGCCTCGTCCGCCGTCCACGGGCGCCCGCCGAGCGGCCCGTCGAACTCCCGGCCCGCGCTCCAGGGGATGTACTCGTGGGGGAACCACTCCCTGGCCACGTCGAGATGGCGGTGGAGGTTGTGCTCCACCACCGGTTGGAGTTCGGCGAGCAGCGCGTGCTCGGCGCGGGCCGCGGTGCGGTCGGATCGGTCGATGGGTGGCATGGTGCTCGCTTCCTCGCGTCGCGGGCGCGGCGGGGGTCGCCCGCTAGCGCTCCGGGTGTGGACGGCGCCCCGTGGCCCGGGCGCGGATCGTGGGCGCGACGGCCATGGCGGCCACCGAGCCGACCGCGCAGGCCAGGAACACGTGCAGGTAGCCCTGGTCGTCCCGGGGGCCGTGGCGCTCCAGGATCGCGGCCAGGGCGGCGATCCCCAGCGCGCCGCCGACCTGGCGCGTGGTCATCAGCAGGCCGGAGCCGGAGGCGAAGCGGTGGGGTTCCAGCGACGCCGTGGCCGCGTTGGAGATCGCGGTAAGGGCCGCTCCGATGCCGAGCCCCGCCAGGACGCCGATGGGCAGCCACAGGGTCAGGTACGCGCGCTCGGTCCCCAGCAGCAGGTACATCGCGGCGCAGGAGGCGGCGAAGAGCGCGGAGCCGATGGCCACGGCGGCCCACTGGGCCCGCGGTCCCACCCGGCGCCCGACCACCGTGGCGCCGACGGCGGCGGCGAAGGCGCCCGGCGTCACCGCGAGGCCCGCCTTCAACTCCGAGTAGCCCCAGACGGCGTTGAGGAACAGCAGGGTGCTCAGGAGATAGGCGTACATGGCCGCGCCGAACAGCAGCGAGGCCACGTTGGTGGCGGCGAAGGCGCGGCTGCGCCACAGGTCCCACTCGACGGCGGGCGCGGCGTGCCGCCGGGAGACCAGCAGGGCCGCGGCGAGCAGGACGGCGCCGGCCACCAGCAGGGCCAGCACCCGGCCGCTGCCCCAGCCCCACTCCGTCCCCTGCGTCACGCCGAACACGATGCCGCCGATGCCGAGCGCCAGGGCCGTGGTGCCCACCGGGTCGGGCAGCCGGCGTCCGCTGGGCGCGTCGCCGGTGAGGCGCACCGCGACGGCCGCGATGGCGAGCCCGATCGGCAGGTTGATCAGGAAGACGCTGCGCCATCCCCACGCGTCCACCAACAGGCCGCCCAGGCTCGGGCCGACGGCGGCGGCCATGCTGCCGACCGCGCCCCAGACGCCGACGGCGACCTGTCGGCGCTCCGCCGGCGTGTGCTGGAGTACCAGGCCGAGCGCCGAGGGGATCATCCCCGCGGCTGCCACGCCCTGCAGCGCGCGGGCGGCCACGAGCATCGGCACGCCCACCGCGAGCCCGCTCAGCGCGGAGGCGAGGGTGAACAGCACGGTGGACCAGACGAAGAGCTTCTTGCGCCCGAGCACGTCGGCGGTGCGCCCGGCGACCGCGAGCAGCGCGGCGAAGACCACCGTGTACGCCGTGATGACCCAGGTCAGTTGGGACAGCGAGGCGCCGGTGAAGTCCGCCCGCAGGTCGGCGAAGGCGATGTTGACGATCGTGGTGTCGAGCACCGCGAGGAACGTGGCCCCCGACGCGACGAGCAGCGCGAGCCTGGCCGTGGCCGCCGCCTGGGCGGAGTCCGGCCGAAGCCGCTCGGCGCGCGGTGCCGCCTCCGGTGGCGGGCTGGCGTCTGGTGAGTGGGGTGAGGCGGTGGTCATGCGGGGGTCCCTTCGCCATCGAACGCGCGGTGGTCGTCGGACGCGCGGCGGTCATCGGAGCGCCGCTGCGGTCATCGAGGCGCCGCCGACGCCCGATAAAACTAAACGATCGTGCGTTTAATTTAAAGGGTGGTCCGCCGGGCGGCCGGCCCGATGAACTCCAGCGCGCTGTCGATCACCGCCGGCTCGCCCAGCACCTTCCGATGGCCGAGGCCGCGGGTGACGACCAACTCCGCCCGCGCCCCGTACGCCTCGCGCAGCGCGTACGCCTGCGCGAGGGGCACCAGGTCGTCGTCCGCGTCGTGGATCAGGCGCACCGGCACGTCGATCTCCGTGGCCGCCCGCACCGCGTCGAACAGCGCCCACGGGTCGGCCACGTGCCCGAACAGCCGGTGCTCGATCCGCTCGCGCAGGTCCTGCCGCAGGCTCGGTGTCAGCCCGAGCAGCCGCGCGAACGCGTCGGGGAAGTGGTCGAAGTCCCGCACCGCCGCCACCGTCACCAGCCGCTCGGCCCGCGCGCCACCGCGCAGCGCCAGGAACGCGCTGGTGGCGCCGAGCGAGTGGGCGACGATCGCGCGGAACGTGCCGTACCGCTCCTGGAGTTGGCCGATGATCTCCCGGTACTCCAGCACGGTCGTGTCGCGCCCCGCCGACGCTCCGTGGCCCGGCGCGTCGAAGGACAGCCCCGTCAGCCCCAGCGCCTCAAGGCGCGGCACGAACCCGGCGTACCGCGAGGCCCGGGACTGCCACCCGTGCAGCATGAGCACGGGCGCGCCGCCGTCTCCCCAGCGGTAGCACCGCACCCGCTTGCCGGCCACCACCAACTCCTCGACGGCGGCCCGCTCGTGGACGGCGCGCTCGCGCGGCAGCACCTTGCCGCGCCGCAGCGGATGGCGGAACAGCGCGTACGCCGCCCGCCCGGCCAGCTCGGGTGCCGGGCGCGCCAGCGCGTTCAGGGCCGCGCCGACGAGCGGCGCCGCGCGGCTCACGCGCGCACCACGGGAGTGGGGGACGGATTCCGCATCGGCTCAGCTCTCTCCTCGTTGGGTGCGGCGTTTCATCACGTCGCGGCGCTGCGAACTCGCGATGGCCCGCGGGCGTTCGGCGCGGGGCGGCCGTTCCGGCGTGCGGGCGGGGCCGGCGTCGCCCCGCCCGACGGCGCGCGTCAGCGGCTGCTCCACAGCAGCGGCAGGAACTCGGGGTCGCCGTAGTCGGGCGTGCCGTCGGCCGTCCTACGCACCAGCATGTCGTGGTTGTACGCGACGGGCGTGCCGTCCGAGCGGGTGAAGGCGCGGTAGCGGTTCTCGGTGTCCTGGAGGTGGAGGGAGATGGCCCGCCGCGGGCGGTCGCTCAGGTTCGGGCCGCTGCCGTGGTAGGTGCGGCAGTGGTGGAAGCTGACGTGGCCCCTGGGTATGCGCATCGGGACCTTGCGCACCCGCACGCCGTTGTGGCGGGCGTTCTCCTCCAACATGGCCTCCAGTTCGCCACGGTCCCGCTCGGCGAAGTGCAGCGAGGTCGCGTCGTTGGCCGCGGTCTCGCGCCACCGGTGGCTGCCGTCCACCATCGTGATCGTGCCCATCTCCTCGTCGCAGTCGTGGAAGGGGATGAACGCGGTCAGCATCCGCTCGGAGGTGGAGGTGGCCCAGTAGTGCCGGTCGAAGTGCCAGGGCACGACGTTCGACGGCTCCCCGGCCACCGGCGGCTTGTAGATCAGCGTGGACTGGAAGACCCGGATCGCCTCCGCCCGGGCCAGGCGCGCCGCCACCGCGCCCAGCAGCGGCTTGCGCAGGACGCGGCCGATCGTGTCGTCCTCGTAGTGGATGTAGTCGTTGTGCCGCTGTACGGGACCGTCCGCCGGCTCCCAGTAGGCGAGCCTGGGCGGCCGGACGGGCAGTCTCCGGTCGCGGTGGCCGCCGTAGAAGCGCTCGCTCGCCGAGACCAGGAGGTCGGTCTCCTCGTCGGTGAACAGCTTCTTCGACATGTACCAGCCGTGTTCGGCGTAGGCGGCGACGTCCTCGTCCGACGGCAGGAGGGCGTGCTCCTCGTCGGTCAGCGTGAACTCGGCTGCGTCCTGAACGGTCACGGGATTCCTTACGTACGACGGGTGCGGGTGCGGGTGCGGTGGGGTCGGCGGGGCGCTGCCGGGGCGTGGCGGGCCGGGCTCAGGCCGTGACCTCGGCGCGGGCCACGGCCTCGTAGAGGGCCTTGATGTTGCCGCTGCCGAAGGTGCGGGCGCCGTGCCGGTCGATGACCTCCCAGAAGAAGGTCTTCCGCACGTGCGGGGACTGGGTGAAGATCTGGAAGACCTGACCCCAGTGGTCCTGGTCGACCAGGACGCCCGTGCGTCGCAGGTCCTCGACGCGCAGGTCGGGGCTGCCGAGACGGCCGGTCAGGTCGTCGTAGTACGCGTCGGGCGTGTCCAGGAACCGGACGCCGCGGGCGCTCAGGGCGGGCACGGTGGCCACGATGTCGTCGGTGAGCAGCGCCAGGTGCTGCACGCCGGCGCCGCCGTGGCTGGCCAGGAAGGTGTCGATCTGGCCGGGCCGGCGGTCGGGTACCGGCTCGATGATCGTGAAGGTGACCTGGCCGGACGGGCTCTGTACCACCTTGGAGTCCATGGCCTGTTCGCCGACCTCGATGAACTCCTCGAAGATCTGGCGGAAGCCGAAGACCCGCTCGTAGAAGGCGACCGTGGGCCCGAGTCGGCCCGCCGGTACGCAGATCGCCGCGTGGTCCACGGTGGTCAGCAACTGCTGTCTTGGGTCCGGGTCCTCGGCGAAGATGTCCAGCGTCCCGGGGAGGAAGTCGGTGCGGTCGCCGGTGCGTTGCATCAGCCGGTGGATGACGTCGCCGAAGCCGAGCACGGCGGCGGTCACCACCTCCGTGTCGCCCCGCCGGTGCGTGGTGGGCTCCTCGACGGCGACCGCCCCCCGCTCGGTGGCCGTCGCGAACGCCCGGGCCGCGTCGTCCACCGCGAAGGCGATGTTGGCCACGCCGTCGCCGTGCCGGGCCACGTACTCGGCCACCGGGTGGCCCGCGGTCAGCGCCGAGGTGAGCAGGACGTCGATGCCTCCCTGGCGCAGTAACAGGGAGCGTTGGTCGGGTCGGCCGGTCTCGGGCCCCGACTGGCCGCACAGGCGGAACCCGAACGCGGTGCACAGGTAGAAGGCCGACTGTTGCGCGTCCCCGACGTAGAACTCGACGTGGTCCACAGCTCCGATGTTCACGCGGGTGAGCCCTTCTCTGAGGTCGTGGCCGGGTGCTTCTTCCGGGTGCTCGCGGTGGCGAGGAGCAGGCTGACGTTGTGGCCGCCGAAGGCGAACGAGTTGGAGATCACGGCCTCGACGCGCTGCCGCCGGGCCCCGCCCCGCACGTGGTCCAGGTCGCAGCGCGGGTCCACCTCGTCCAGGTTGTGGGTGGGCGGCAGCGCGCCCCGGGTCAGGGCGAGGGCGCAGACGACCGCCTCCACCGCGCCGGAGCCGCCGAGCAGGTGGCCGGTCATCGACTTGGTGCTGCTCACGGCCGGCGAACGGTCCCCGAAGACCGCCCGCACCGCCTTGGTCTCCGCGATGTCGCCCAGCTTGGTGGCCGTGCCGTGCGCGTTGACGTAGTCGACGTCGGCCGGTGTGAGCCCGGCCGTGGCCAGCGCGCCGCGCATGCTGTGCGCCGCCCCCTCGCCGTCGGGCCGGGGCGCCGTCGGCCGGTACGCGTCGGTGGTCGCGCCCCAGCCGACGAGGTCGGCGTAGCCCGCCGCGCCCCGCGCGTCCGCGTGGTCGGCCCGCTCCACGACCAGCACGCCCGCGCCCTCGGCCAGCACGAAGCCGTTGCGCCGCCGGTCGAAGGGCCGGCTGGCCCGCTCCGGGTCGTCCCAGCCGCTGGCAAGGGCCCGGGCGTGCGCGAAGGCCAGCGCCGACGTCGGGTTGAGCGGGGCCTCGGCGCCGCCGCAGATCACGACGTCGGCTTCGCCGTAGCGGATCAGCCGCGCGGCCTCGGCCACCGCGTGGGCGCCGGCCGAGCAGGCGGTGGCGATGGCCGAACTCCAGCCGCGCGCCCCGTACTTGATGGCGATGCGGGCGGCGGCCATGTTGGGCAGCATGCCCGGCAGCAGGTAGGGGCTGACCGCGGTCGGGCCGCGCTCGGCCCGTGCCCGGGTCTGCTCCTCGTAGGTGGTCAGCCCGCCGGCGCCGCTGGAGATGACCACCGCGACGCGGTGCGGGTCCACGTCCCGGCCGACGGTGAGGCCGGCGTCGGCGACCGCGTCGTCGGCGGCGGCCATGGCCATCAGGACGTACCGGTCGACCAGCCGCCCCTCGCTGGGCGGCAGCACCTCGCGCGCCGCGATCTCCGGGGCGATGCCCGCCACGCCCACGGTGCCGTCCAGGAGGTGGCCCGGCGGCGGCCTGCGCAGCCCGGAGGTGCCCCGGCACAGCGCGTCGAAGAGCTTGTCGGCGCCACGGCCCAGCGGGGTGAAGGTGCCGAGCCCGGTGACGACGGGCCGCGCCTGCCCGCTGCCCGCGCTCACGCGGTCACCTGCCCGGCGACGCTCTCCCGGCCCAGCAACTCGCCGTCCAGGAAGCGCTGGCGCAGCAGGAACTTGCGTACCTTGCCGGTCGCCCCGAGCGGGATGCGCTCCGGGCTCACCACCACGACCCGCTCGACGGTGTCGGCCACGTGCGGCTCGAGGGCGGCGAGCACCTCGGGCGCCCGGTCGGCCTCCTGGTCGGCCCCCGGGTCGAGCACGAGCAGCACCGAGGTGATGACCCGCCCCTGGCTGGGCACCGCGACCACCGTGCACTCCCATACGTCGGCGCAGCCCGCGAGGACCCGCTCCTCGCACAGCATCGTGTAGAGCCGGTTGCCGCCGCCCAGGTCCACCGCGTCCACGGCCCGGTCGACGTGGTAGTAGTAGCCGTCCGTGTCGTGGAAGACCAGGTCACCGGTGAGGAAGTAGCCGTCGCGGCGGGTGCGGTAGGTGGTCACCGAGTCGTTCCAGTAGCCGAGCGAGAGCGTCGGCGCGTTGATCGCCAACTGGCCCACCTGGCCCGGGCCGAGCTTGTGGCCCGCGTCATCGACGACGGCCACGTCCGAGAAGGCGTGCGGCTTGCCGATGCACCGCCCGTAGCGGCTGGTGTCGGGCGTGTGGGTGATGAAGAACTGGGAGTGGCCCATCTCCGACGAGCCCAGGCCGTCCACGAAGAACGACCCGGGCCGGCGCACCCGGCCCGCACTGGTGACGGCCTCCCGCGCGCCGGCGGCGACCAGCTTGCGGATGTGCGCCTCGTGCGCGCAGTCGCCGGTGTTCCACCAGGTGCGTACGGAGTCCAGGTCGCGGGCCGCCAGGTCCGCGCCGGCCAGCTCCGACCAGGTGGTGGCGAAGCCGAGGACGCTGTGCGGCTGCCAGCGCTCGATGGCGTCCAGGACCGGCCCGCCGTCCTGTTGGGAGAGCAGGGCGAGTTGGCTGCGGTTGGTCAGCGCGAGGTTGACGGCGATGACGGTGGCCGCGTGCGCCGACGGCAGGACGCCCAACATGCGGTCAAGGCCCTGGCCCTTGGGCAGCGAGAGGCGGTGCCGGATGGCCGCGAACAGGCTGTGGTGCGAGTGGGTCACCGCCTTGGGCAGGCCGGTGGTCCCCGAGGAGTGCGTGATCACCACGGGCTCGCTTCCGTGGTGCCGGTAGGGCGCGGGCGCGGCGGCGGCCTCGCCCGTGCCCAACGTGGCCGGGTCCGCCAGGTGTTCCGTCGCGCAGCCGACCTGGGACAGCGCCTCGCGGTGCGGGCCGTCGGCGATCACCCCCACGGCCCGCAGCCGCGCGATGTACTCGCCCGCCTGCTCGGCGGGCAGCCGTCCGTTGACGAGCGCGGGGATCGCGCCGAGCCGTACCAGCGCCAGATAGCTGAGCACCTGGTCGGCCGCGGCGCCCACCCACACGGCGACCGGGTCCCGGGGGCGTACGCCCAGCGCGTGCAGGGCCGCGGCCCGGGCCGCCACCCGCTGCCCGAGCTGGGCCAGCGACAGGGCCTGCCAGGCGGGGTGGCCGTCCACCGGGGTGTCGAAGGTCAGGGTCGGCGCGGTCAGGCCGGTGCCGCGGTCGACGAGGGTGGTCAAGACGTTGCCGACACCCAACCGCTGGTCGGCCGCGAGTTCCGCGCGCTCGTTCTGGGGATTCATTGCCGGTGTCTTCGCTTTCTCGATCGGACGGATCGCGTACGACCTGCCGCCGCTCCCGGCCGGCGGCGGGCCGCTTGGGCCGGGAGGGCGGGCACGTCGGGTCGGGCGGGTCAGCGGCGGGCGGGGCTCACTTGGCCGAGGTCGCGGCCGACGCCCGCTGGACGATCTCCTTGACCAGGCCGCCGACGGTCAGCAGGGCGACGGACTCCATCTCGTCCTCGTCGAACTTCACGCCGTAGGTGTCCTCCACCTGAATGGCGATCTCGGCCACCGAGAGGGACTCCAGGTCCAGGCCGGAGGGGCCGAGCGGGGTCTCGGCGGTCACGCCGGTGACGTCGTAGTTCATGTTGTCGAGGGCCTCGATGACGAACTTCTCAACCTCTGCGGACATTTGATTGACTCCCTCTTCATGGATGGGCACCCGGGGCCGGCCCCGGACGCGGTGACGGTGCTGTGGTGCACGACGGACGGGGACGAGCGCCGCACGGCGCACACCCTGTTGCTCCGGGCCGTGGCGCGGACGCTGCGGGTCCCGGTGTCCGGGCTTCGGTTGGACCACGAACCCGGCGGTCGCCCCGTCATCGGCGGGGTCGCCGAGGCGCCGCGGGTCAGCCTTGCTCATGCGCGCGGGGCGCTGGCCGTCGCCTTGACCGACCGGGCCCCGGTGGGGGTGGACGTGGAGGTGGTGCGCGAGCTGCGCGCCGACGCGCTGGCCCGGTCCTGGCTGCACCCCGCCGAGGCGGAGTGGGTCGCGGGCCTGCCCGAACGGCAACGGTCGGTGGCCTTCTTGTGGTTGTGGACGCAGAAGGAGTCGGTGGGCAAGGCGCGGGGCCAGGGGTTGCGGCGCGGCGGCATGAGCCGACCGGTGCCGCTGCCCGAGCGGTGGCCGCCCGCCGCGTCGCTGACGCCGCGCCCCCTGCCGGGGGCCGCGCACCTGACCTCGTCGGCGGTCATCGTGGGGGAGGGGCGCTACGTCCTGGGGCTGGCGTTGGTGGGAGCGGTGCGGGCCGGTGCCGTCCGGACCCGGGTACGCCGGGTGGACGCGGCCGACTACGCCTGAGCCGCGCCGACCGAGGCCGCCGCGCGCACCGCGGCTCGCAGCGCCTCCGCGTCGCGCACCGGTTTGCCCGTCGCGGTGCGCGGGAGCGCGGGCAGCAGGTGCAGCGTCCGTGGCCTCTTGTACGGGGCCAGGCGCGCGGCGAGCGCGTCGGCGAGGGCCGTGAACGAGCCGGGCTCGCGCACGGTCACGAAGCCCTCGATGCCCGTGCCCTGCACCACCACCGCGTCGGTGACGCCGGGCAGCGCCGCGAGGGTGGCCTCGACCTCGGCGAGGTCCACCTTGAGGCCGCCGACGGAGACCTGCGCGTCCAGCCGGCCGTGCACCGTGAGCAGCCCGTTGGCCGGGTCGATGCCGCCCGCGTCCTTCGTGCGCAGCCAGCCGTCGACGAACCGGGTGCGATCGGTGCGGCCCACGTACGGGCTGGCCGGCAGGCCCAGCAGGATCTGGCCGTCCTCGATCCGCACCCGCATGCCGTGCACCGGGGCGAGCCCGGGGGTGTGCGCGCCGCTCACGTCGGCCGCGATGACGCCCACCTCGGTCATGCCGTACATGACGCCGAGTTCGGCGCCGAACGCGCGGGTGAAGCGCTCCCGCACGCCGGGCTTGACCAACTCGCCGCCCACGATCATCCGACGCAGTCGCGGCAGGCTCGGCGGCGCCCCGGCCGCGGCGAGCATCGCGGCCTGCGAGGGGACGCCGAGCAGGGTCGTCGCCCCCTCTCCCGCGGTGACGGCCCGCACGATGCCGTCGAGCGTGTGGGTCCGGGGCAGCACGACCTGCGACCCGGCGGCGAGCCCGCTCAGCAACCCGCCGACGAGCCCGAGGACGTGGATGATCGAGGCCAGCACCACGGTGCGCTCGCCCCGGGTGGGGTAGCCGTCGAGCCGTGCGTACCGGTCGAGTTCGGTCAGCAGGCTCTCGACCGTGCGGCCGATGACCTTGGACGGGCCGGTCGAGCCGGAGCTCAACTGGAGGAGGGCGTGCGGCGTGGCGGCCGGGCGGCCGGTGGCCGGCGTGGTGATCCGCGAGCGGACGTCGACGTACCCGCGCAGCGTGCCGGTGACCGGGTCGGTCGGCTCCGCGACCACCTGCGGGGTGAGCAGCGCGAGCGCCCCGTCCACCTCGTGACGCGTCAACCGGTAGTCGAGCAGGGCCACTTGGGCGCCCGAGCGCCACCCGGCCAACATGGTGACGACACAGCTCAACGACGGCGGCAGCCGGACGGCCAGCGAACCGCCCGCCGCCAGGCCGGCGGCGCGCAGCCGCCGCTGCTCGTCGGCCACGAGCCGGCGCAACTCCCAACGACTGACCGGGCCGCCCAGGTGGAGGGCGACGTCCTGCCCACTCCCCCCGAGCAGTACCTCATCGACCCATTCCCCGCCACCACCAACAGGCAGTTCGGACGCCGATCTATCAGCTTCCCCCACCGGAATCTCTCCCCTGTAGCAGATGTCGAACTATCCGAGCCGCCAGGGGACAACGCCGTCCTTTGACGAATACGGATGCGTGCGCCGCCATGTTTTCCCCACCCGGCGGCAGATTCATCGTTGCTCACTACCTTTCAGTAATCAAGCGAAGTTCTGCGTGAACCCCTTTGGCCAATCGGTTGGTTATATGCGGGCAGCCCGAAACTCCCTTTCACCAGGTGGTGAAAGGGAATGCGGGATGGTTGACCCCCCGGGGTTGTCAGTTCATTTCCGCGCAATTCCCGAGCGGTGGAACGCCTGCACGTCAGGCGCCCCCATCAGGGCCATGACCTCGTCGAACTCGCGCATGAGGGTGCGCAGTACGGCCGCGACCCCGTCGCTTCCGGAGTGCGCCAGGCCCCACAGGACCGGGCGGCCCACAAACACCGCGTCGGCCCCCAGGCACAGCGCCTTCGCGATGTCCGCCCCGTGACGGATGGCCCCGTCGAGGATGAGTTGGCAGCGCCCGGCGACGGCATCGGCGATCTCGGGCAGGGCGTCCGGGGCGGGCGTCGCGAAATCGAGTTGTCGGCCGCCGTGATTGGAGATGACGAGGGCGTCAACGCCGTGTCGCACGGCGAGTTCGGCGTCCTCGCCGGTGAGTACGCCTTTCAGGACCAGGGGCAGTTCGGTGCGTTCCCTGAGCCAGGCCAGGTCCTTCCAGGTGATCGAGGAGTCGAACTGTTCCCGGGCGTGGCGCGCGATGGCGGACTGGCCCGCGGCGGCGCTGTGGGTGGCCGTCATGACCGCGGGGTCGACGTTCGCCGCGCGGATGCCCGCCGGCAGGGCGAAGCCGTTGCGTACGTCGCGCGGGCGGTGGGCGATCCGGGGCGCGTCGACCGTGAGGACGAGCGCGCGGTAGCCGGCCCGCTCGGCCCGCCGGATCAGGTCGAGCATCGGCTCCCGTCGCCGTAGCCAGTAGAGCTGGAGCCACAGCGGGCCACCGGCCACCGCCGCGATCTCCTCCAGGGTGCGGCTGGCGAACATGCTGACCGTCAGGAGCGTGCCCGACGCGCCGGCCGCCCGCGCCGTGGCCAACTCGCCGTCTACGTGCGCCAGTTGGTGATAGGCCATGGGGGCGATGCCCAGTGGGGCCGGCAGCGGGGAGCCCAGGAGCGCGGTGTCGGGGCGGCAGTCGGAGACGTCGACGAGGCACCTCGGGCGCAGCGTGAGTCGGTCGAGCGCCTCGCGGCTGGTGGCCAGCATCGACTCGGTCCCGCTGCCGCCGGCGAGGAAGTCCCATACGGGTCGCGGTAATCGCTCCCTGGCTGCGGTCTCGTAGTCGTAGAGCGTCGACTCCACTGGCGCATCCCCCCGCCGTCACTCGCTTCGCGTGCTGCGACCCTGTACGCCAACTAACCGCACGTGCGTACACTAACCGAACTCTCCCACATGTCCGCACGGTCGTCCACTTAGTCGGGTGGGCGCTCGGCGGGACGCAGCGGCAGCCCCGGTGGGAGGCATCGAGGAGGTTTCCCTTGACGACGACGCACCCGGACGGACGGATCGAACGCGGCAACCAGACGCGGCGGTTGGTCCTCGAACGAGCCGTCAACATCGCATCGGTCGAAGGGTTGGAGGGGCTCTCACTCGGCCGGCTCGCCGGCGAGCTCCAGCTCAGCAAGAGCGGAGTGTTCGCCCTGTTCGGCTCGAAGGAGGAGTTGCAACTGGCCACCGTACGCACCGCGATCAAGATCTACGTCGAGCACGTGGTGCGGCCGGCGCGCGACCTGCCCCCCGGCATCGGCCAGATATGGCGTCTGTGTGCCAACTGGCTCACCTACTCCGAACAGCGCGTCTTTCCCGGAGGCTGCTTCTTCTACTCGGTCTCGGCCGAGTACGACGCGCGCGAGGGCAAGGTGCGCGACGCGGTCACCGCGGCGCACGGCAACTGGTTCTCCCTGCTGGAGGGGGTCATCGCCGACGCCCGGGAGGTCGGTGAGGTCCGTACGGACACCGACGTTCCCCAACTCGCCTTCGAACTCGTCGCCCTGCTGGAGACGGCCAACGCCGAATCCGTCCTGCACCACAACTTCGCCTGCTACCAACGGGCGACCAACGGCATCCGCAACCGCCTGCTCAGCGTCGCCACCGACCCGACGCTCCTCCCCGACACACCCTGACGCGCCCCGCGCGCACCGCGCCCCGCGCGCACCGCGCCCCGCGCCCCGCGACCGCACCGCGCCCTACGGCCCCCGCTCCCGGGCCGCGGCCACGACACGGAGAGACCATGCCCCTTGAGCCACACACGCAGGCCCTGTACGACCGGCGCGCCGCGCGGGACGTCCGCCCCCTGTACGCCATGACGCTGGCCGAGGCCAGGGCGGCCGACCTGGCCGCCATCCAGGCCGAGGCGGGCGACCCCGAGCCCGTCGAGCGGATCGTCGACGCCTCGCTGGCGGGGCCGGCGGGCCCGCTGCCCGTGCGCGTCTACCGCCCGGCGGGCGAGGGGCCGTTGCCGGTACTCGTCTACTTCTACGGTGGCGGCTGGACGCTGGGCTCCCTGGAGACCAGCGACGCGATCTGCCGAAGCCTGGCCAACGCGGCGGGTTGCCTCACGGTGGCCGTCGGCTACCGGCTCGCGCCCGAGCACCCGTTCCCGGCGGCGCCCCGGGACTGCTTCGCCGGCCTGCGCTGGGCCGCCGAGCACGCCCCGCGCTTCGGCGGCGACCCTGGCCGGCTGGCCGTCGCCGGCGACAGCGCGGGCGGCAACCTGGCCGCCGCCGTGACCCTGCTGGCCCGCGACGCCGGCGGTCCCGACCTACGGGCCCAGGTGCTCGTCTACCCGAACACCGACCACCGCGCCGACACCCCGTCCCGCCGCGAGATCACCGACCCGCTGCTCTTCAACGACAAGTCGGTGCGGTGGTACTGGGACAACTACCTGCCGACCGCCGAGGACGGGGACCACCCGCTGGCATCGCCGCTCCGCGCGGCCGACCACGCCGGCCTGCCCCCGGCGCTGGTGATCACCGCCGAGTACGACCCGCTGCGCGACGAGGGCGAGCGGTACGCCGCACGGCTGCGGGAGTGCGGGGTGAGCGCCGAGGCCGTCCGCTACCCGGGCGTCACCCATGGCTTCTTCGCCATGGCCGGCACCGTTCCCGCCGGCCGGCACGCCCTCGACCGGGTGGCCGCGTACCTGCGTACCGCCCTCGCCGACCCCGCGACCAAGGACTGAGCCGTGACCGAACCCAGCGCGCCCGCGGCGTCCTCCCAGCCGCTGGCCATCGGCGACCTGCACGCCTCGCTCACCGACCCGCTGCTCGACGCGATGAACTTCCTGAACGAGGTCGTCGCCCGCTTCCCCGACGCGCTGTCCTTCGCCCCCGGCCGACCGGCCGAGGGGGCGTTCGAGATCGAGGACCTGCCGCGCTACCTGCGCTCCTACACCGACTACCTGGAGGGCGAGCTGGGCTGGTCGCGCGAGCGGGTGCGCACCCAACTCTTCCAGTACGGGCGCACCAACGGCGTGATCCACGACCTGATCGCCCGCACCCTGGCCAACGACGAGCAGATTCACGTGAGCCCGGAGTCGGTGGTGGTGACGACCGGCTGTCAGGAGGCGATGCTCATCACCCTGCGGGCCTTGTTCGCCCGGCCCGACGACACCCTCCTCGTCAGCTCGCCGTGCTACGTCGGCGTCACCGGCGCGGCCCGACTGCTCGACATCGCGGTCGAACCCGTCCCGGAGGGCGCGCACGGCCCCGACCCCGACGAGGTGCTGGCCGCCGTGCGCCGCACCCGGGCGGCGGGCCGGCGTCCGCGCGCCCTGTACGTCGTGCCGGACTTCGCCAACCCGTCGGGCGCGAGCATGACCGTCGAGGCCCGCGGCCGGCTCCTCGCGGTGGCGGCCCAGGAGGACCTGCTGATCCTGGAGGACGACCCGTACGGCTTCTTCGTGCGCGCGGGCTCGGCCCGGCCCACGCTCAAGGCCCTGGACCGGCAGCGGCGGGTGCTGCACCTCGGCTCGTTCGCCAAGACGGCGCTGCCCGGCGCGCGGGTCGGGTACGTCGTCGCCGACCAGGAGGTCATCGACCCGGCGGGGCGGCGTTCGCTGCTCGCCGACGAGCTGTCCAAGATCAAGAGCATGACCACCGTCAACACCTCGGCCGTCAGCCAGGCGGTCATCGGCGGGTTGCTCGTGGAGTCGGGCTGTCGGCTGCGGGAGGCCAACGCCGCCTCCATCGCCCACTACCGCACCAACTTGTCCACGGTTCTCGAAGAGTTGGCGCGGCACTTTCCGGCCGAGCGGCGGCGGGCGCTGGGCGTCCGGTGGAACGAGCCGGCGGGCGGCTTCTTCCTCGTCGTGGACGTGCCGTTCGTCGCGGACGCCAAGGCGCTGGAGCGGTCGGCGCGCCACTTCGGCGTGTTGTGGACGCCGATGGCCGACTTCTTCCTCGGCGGCGGCGGGGAACACCAACTACGGCTGTCGTGCAGCGCGTTGAGCCGGGAGGAGATCGTCGAGGGGGTGGGTCGGCTCGCCCGGTTCATCGAGGCGCAGGTGGCGGCGGCGGACGCGTAACGCGGCGGCGGGGCCCGGCCGGCGGCGGTCGGGCCGTTCGCCCACCCATAACTAAACGTACGGTCGTGCTATTGTTTTCCGCGAGGCAACCGTTCAACCAAGGGGGCAGCATGGATATCCGCAAGCTCGACCGGACGGCTGTCCTGGAGACCGTGCGCGTGCTTGGCCAGGCGTCCGCGCGCGACTGGGACCGGCCGACCCCGTGCGCGGAGTGGACGCTGCGCGAGCTGGTGGCCCATATGGCCGGCCAACACCACGGGTTCGCCGCCGCGGCCACCGGTGGCGGGACCGACCTGGCCGACTGGCAGCCCAGCGAACTCGGCGACGACCCGCTGGCGACGTACTGTGCCTCCGCCGAGACGGTGCTGCACGCCTTCGCCCGCCCCGGCGTGCTCAGCGCCGAGTTCCTCCTCCCCGAGATCAGCGCCACCCGACGCTTCCCCGCGTCCCTCGCCATCGGCTTCCACTTCCTGGACTACGTCGTCCATGGCTGGGACGTGGCCCGCGCGCTGGGAGTGCCTCTCGATCTGGACGAGGAGACCGTACGGGCCGCGGGGGCCATCGCGCAGCGCGTGCCGGACGACGAAGGGCGCACCAGCCCCGGGGCCCCCTTCCGGCCGGCGCTGCCCGCCCGCCCGGACGGATCGGCCCTCGACCTCGTCCTGACATCGCTCGGCCGATCCCCGGAGTGGTCCGCCACCGCGTCCCACTGAGGGGCGCCCCGACGGGGCCGGCCCTCGGTCCGTCGGTCCCGCCCCGGTAGGGCCTGCGCATCGGCGTGCCGTGCGCCGTCGTGCCGTACGCCGTCGCGTCGGGTGCCGGCTCATGCCGGGTCAGCGGGTCGTGCCGCGTGTAGAGGAGACCGGACCGCGCACGTGACCATGGGCCGCCCGAACGGCCACGTCGGCGCGGACGCCCCCGCCGAACTGGACGTACTCCTGCCGCACCTGGAGCACGGCAGCCCGCATAGCGGCAGCAGCCCGCACATGCGTCTGCGGGCCCTGCGCGCCCGGGGCCACCAACCACACGGTGCGCCGCCGCCTCCCCAGCCGGCACGCCACGACGCCCGGCGCCTGACGGCCGCCTGTCGCCGCTCGCCATCACGGGCCCACCGGTCGGGGGCGGCGGGGAGCGGCGAGAACTCCGGGGCGGCGAGGGCTTTTTCGGAATCGGGGGAAGCGGCGGGCGGATCATCCGGAGGAAGCCGCTCTCGTGCCCATCTCGCGGAATCCTCCGAATCCGCGTGGGAAGTCCGGAAAACGCGTCCGGTATCCGACGTAGAGGTACGGGGTTTCAGGGGACGGGCATCGCCATGTGCACACCGGAGAACCCTTGTGGTGGGCGCGAGTTCGCACGCACGTCATGCCCGGGAAACGGACTGGCTGTTCGCCCGACGTGCGTCCCCCGCCGCGCGGTGTGGCGTGCTCTTTCGACATTTCCTTCGCACGTTTCTTCGGGTGGGCGCGGCGCATTGTGATGAAGCGGGTAACCCGCGATGCGGGGTGACGCCCGTGATGCGCCCAGGAAAGGGTTATGTCGCGGGGCGCGCCCCGCAGGCATCCGGCCCTGCCGATGTCGGACGGCGCCGAACAGGAGCCGGATTGCCGTGGATTGGGAACCCGGCTGGCTTTTCGTGCGCGGGCCGCGAAGGGATGCGTGGGCGCGGATACCGGCACCACATCGGGAGCCTCACGCGTACCGAAAGGTTCCTCGCCGCTGCCCCGGAGAGGGTGCGCGGAAGGATCGCGGGCCTCGCGGGCGTGTCCCCGCGCCCGGTGCGAGCCCGGCCCGGCGGGCCCTTGCACACCGCGTCCGAAGGGTCACGCGAGGTAGCTTCGCCCGACGACAGGCGGTACGGCGGCGAGCGCGCCCATGAGACCGCCGCGCGCAACGGCGATGCCACCCGCCCGATACCGGACGGCGATCGAGCGCGGTGAGCGCGACACCGGGTGGTCCGTACAGTCAGTTCCCGAGAGGGAATGCGATGGTCTCGGCCCGAGAGGCGTCGGTGGGCGAGGCGTAAACGAAGCCACCGAATCGAGGCGGACGCGGATTTCCACCAAGGGGCGTTCGCCTCTCTGGCTGGAATTCCCTTCGGCGGGTCAACCGTGGTGCGTGCCACCAGCCGTTGCGCGTATGCCGCTTCTCCGGCCACCCGATTCGCCACCCGCACGGAGAGAGGCGTGCGCACCGAACGCCGCCACGCCACACCTCACACACCACACAGCGAATTCGAGTAACGCCCGTCCACGCGCCGCGCTGAGAGTGCTCCACGCGAGGGGCGTACGGGACCGCCGTCGGCGGCTCGTGGAATGGCTGCCCCTCTCGGTCGCGCGATGCGGCGTGGGTATCGCCCGCTCCCGAAAAGCGGAGCGGAATGAGGTGTTGAAACCACGCGATCGCCCCGCTCGCGCGCCCGGAGAATTTCCGCTGCCCCCGAAGTGACCGGCCGGGGGCCAGTCGGCAGGCCCCGCCGGACCGCCCCCCCGTACGGGGCCGCCCCGCCGCCCATAGGTCGCGCCGTGCCGGCGCCGCCCGTACGCCCCACCGGCCCGTTCGTGCCACCCGCGCGCCGCGGCGCTCGGTGCCGCTCCGTTCGCGCAGGCCGCACCGTGGGTCGGAGGCGTGTGCCCGCCACCCGCGTCGCCGGCGGCGCCCCGGAGGGGGAGCGGACCAAGCCATGGCGGACCGGCGGCGGAACGCGACGGTCCGCGTGTGCTACCCGAACCGGTCATCATCGCGCAGGTTTTTCTTCCCGGAAAGGGGAATTCCGCTCACCATCGTCAATCCACAGGGAAGACGGAGGATTCCGTTTTATACGCGGGGTTGCGGAACCGCGTGGTGCGTGCCATCGAGATGTTCGCGGCGGGGCGGGGCGCGGCCGATCACTTCCCGCCGGTGTGGCGGCGGGATCGCGCTCTTCCGGACGTGGCCGAACTGGTGCGGTGGGAGCTGAATGTTCCGTTCCTGTTGGCCTGGTTGAGTCGTGGCCGGCATGTGTCACCTAGGTGCCGAATATGGGGGCGGTAATTCCGCTCCCCGGTAGTGGCAAGAAGCTGCAACGCGCACCGTGACCCGGGCGCAGTAGCATTGCGTTCACTGGGACTCATCGGAACTCGATCGAATCGACGTCGTGGGGCGGTGAATTGACGAATGGTCCTCCCGCAGCGCAGAAAAGTGTGGTACCCATTTGTTGAGCATAAAGTTATGCGCCAGTCAATCGAGAAGGGATGCCCCACGAGCCCCACGGTTGCCCTCGCCGCGCGCCCCGATCGCGATCCCGGCGGCGGTCGCGCCGTCTGACGCTTCGCTGACATCGTTGGCACCCGGCTCCGTGGGCCCGCGACGCCCGGCCGCTGACGGACGAGCGAGAACGCTCGCGCGGCGCGCCCGTGGGCCCCGGCCGGGCTCCGCCGCCCCGGCGGGAACCGTGCCGGCTCGCTGTGGCGCCGTGGCGGACCCGTCGTCGTCCCTCCGACCTCATCCGGCGCCGGCCGCGCGTCGCCGTACCGGTGGACGCGCGTCGCCGCTCCCACCTCGGCGACCCGACCTCGACGCCAACCTCGCGGCTCACGGCCCTCGTTGAGCCCGCACCGCAGTTCCGTCCGTCCCTCCGGCCGCGCTCCCGAACCCGTTCGCCGTCCTGCTCCCGCTTCCGCCACGCAACCCCTTGGGCCGTGCACATCGGCGTGCTCACGTCCCCGGGCCCGTGGCCGACGGCGCAGCTCCCGACCGTTCCAGCCGTCCCGTCCGGGCCGACTCCCTCGGCCGTCCCGCCTCGCCCTCCCGGGCCGCCCGCCTCCCGACGCACGGGGGGCGCGCCCGATCCTCGGCCGCTCCCGCGGCGTAGCCCACCGCGCCGCCCACGGGCCCGCGGCTGAGAGAACCCGAGACCTAGGAGGTCATCATCGCCATTCCGTACGACGCCCCGCGTCCGACCACCGCCCCGGCCCGGGTCGCCATCCGGCCGGGCGTACCGCGTGCCCACGGTGGCGGCGGCCGGTCATACAGCGGCCAACGGACGCGCCCGCGCGGCCCGTTGGCCTCGTCGTGCCCACCGAACCCGACGCGGGCGCGGCGGACCGCTCCGTCCCACCGCGGGGCGGTCGGGCCGTGGCGCGCCACGGGAGTCGGCGCGCCCGGCCCGGGCCGGGCTCCGCCCGGCCCGTTGGCTGACCACCCGCCGCGCGGCCTGCCGCCGTCGGCGGGGACCGGCGCGCGCGACGCGCGCGGTCGGTATCCCGTACGAGCACCTGAGAACCGTAAGAGAGGCATGACCGAATGAAGCCCTATTACGACGTGGTCATCATGGGTGGTGGGCCTGGCGGCTCGACCCTCGCGGCGCTCCTCATGAAGCAGGGGGGACTGAGTGTCGCCGTCATGGAGAAGGAGCACTTCCCCCGGGAGCACATCGGGGAGTCCTTCGCGCACCCCCTCATACCGGTGTTGGAGGAGAGCGGGGCGCTCGACAAGGTCCTCGCCAGCGATTGTTGGGTGAAGAAGTTCGGCGGGATCTTCCAGTGGCGCGGTGAGGACCCGCACGTCGCCTACTTCGACCACGTCAACACGGTCCGGGACGGCGTGCACCGCTGGGCCATGCACGTCAACCGCTCCGAATTCGACAAGATCCTGCTGGACCACGCGGCGGACGTCGGCGCCGAGGTCTTCGAGGGCGCCTCCGTGACCAAGTGCGAGTTACTGCCCGACGGCACCGGTCGCGAGGTGACCCTCAAGGACGGCCGCACGGTGCGCGCCGGCTGGTTCGTGGACGCCTCGGGGCGCCGGAACAGCATCGTCACCAACAAGAAGCGGGACTGGCTGTCGGGCTACCGCAACATCGCCATCTGGCAGCACTACCTGGGTGGGAAGACGACCCAGTCGCTGCCGGGGGACTGGAACATCTTCCGGGACAAGGACATCTCGCCCATCGGGTGCTTCGCCTTCCGCGACGGCTGGGCCTGGTACATCCCCGTCCCGAAGGTGATCGACGGCGAGCGCGTGGTGACGCACTCCATCGGCATCGTCACCGATCCGGCCATCCTGAAGCGTCCCGACTGCGACTTCACCGACCCGGAGCTGTTCCTGCGCACCGTCAAGGAGGTGCCCAAGCTGCGGGAGTTGATCCAGGACGTGCGCGCGGTCGATCCGGACCGCATGCTCACGGCCACCAACTACTCGATGATCAACGACAGGTTCGCCAACCTCGACGAGCGCTGGGTGCTGCTCGGCGACGCCTCCTACTTCGTCGACCCGCTCTTCTCCTCCGGCGTGGCCTTCGCCACCAACCAGGCCGTGGCGACCGCCACGCTGCTCGGCCAGACGGCGAGCGGGGACGTGCCGGAGCAGGATGTCCGCGGCATGTGGCGGGACTACGACTCCGAGTGGCACGGCATGGCGGCCACCTTCGCGCTCTCCATCGACCAGTGGTACTACGCCATCGGCAGCGACAACCCCGACAGCGTCTACTGGAACAGCCGCGGCAAGGCGGGTTCGCTCGGCCTCACCACCGACCAGACCTTCCACGCCCTGCTCAACACGGCCTTCACGCCGGACCTGCTCCAGGTGCTCTCGGACGGCGAGGGAGTGGACGGCCTCGACATCGAGGGCCCGTTCATGACCGCGTACGCCGAGGCCAACTCGCTCAACCTGGGCCCGGACGCCAAGGTCAGGCTGGCCGCCGGGGTCACGGTCACCTCCGGGCTCGGGCTCGACGTGCCCGGGTTCAAGGCGGCCGTCCCGCCGATCCCCGAGCTGATGAGCGAGGAGGAGCAGAAGGCCGCCGCGACGTACTGGAGTGACCCGGTCCGCTACGCGGACATCACCCCGTCCTCGCTCGGCCGGACGCTGCCGTGCCACCGGTTCTTCTTCCAGGACGACCCCGACGGCCCGCAGGTGCGCGGCATCGACACCTGGGACGGGGCGGCCGAGATCGCCAAGCGGCTCAACAACGGCCCCGTCGGGTGGCAGGAACTCATCGGTTCGCTGGACAACGCGGGCCAGCGGTTCGTCCGTCGTCTGCTGCACGCCGGCATGCTCGACCTGGGTGGTGCGGGCGTGGCCGCATGAGCCTCACCGAGGCCAGCAAGACCACCGACGCTGACCCCGACGGGGGCCGCCGGGTCGGCAGGCGCCAGCGCGTGCTGGGCTACGTCGTCCTCGTCGCGCTCCCCGTCGTGGGCTGCGTCATCGCGCTCGTCGCCGCGCCCGGAGGTTCGGGCGCGGCGGCGGCGGGGCACAGCGCGAAGAGTTCCACCGCCACCCTGCTGCTCGCCGCGTCGGGCGTCCTCGCGGTCGCGCTCGGCGCGGGGGCGCTCGCGGCCCGCATCGGCCAGCCGCGGGTCATGGGCGAGATCTGCGCGGGCCTGGCCCTGGGCCCCTCGGTCCTCGGCGAGTTGGGCCCCGAGGTCTCCGACTGGCTCTTCCCGCCCGACGTCGTCACCGGCCTGGACGCACTGGCCCAACTCGGCCTGGTGCTGTTCATGTTCGGAGTCGGGCAGGAACTGGTCCAGGTGCAGCAGTCCCGGATCGAGCGCGGGTTCACCCTGGTGACCCTCTCCTCCTTCCTCGTACCGTTCGCCATCGGGACCGCCACGGCGCTGTGGCTGTGGGACGAGCACGGCGGCAGCGCCGGCGAACCCCTGGCCTTCGCCCTGTTCCTCGGGTGCTCGCTCAGCGTCACCGCCTTCCCGGTGCTCGCCCGCGTGCTCACCGAACTCGGCCTGCTCAAGAGCCGCACCGGCCGGCTCAGCCTCTACGCCGCGGCGGTGGGCGACGGGGCCTGCTGGGTGGTGCTCACCGCGGCGCTCGCGCTCGCCACCGGGGAGGGCGCGGGCGACCAGTGGTGGAAGCTGCTGGTCTTCGCGGGGACCACGGCCATGCTGCTCGGCCCCGTCAGGACCGGGCTCGCGCGGGTGCTCGACGGTCCCGTACGGTACTCGCCGGCCGTCGTCAGTACGCTGTGCGTCGCGGGCGTGGCGGCCTCGGCGGGGCTGACCGCGGCCCTGGGCATCCACCAGTTGATCGGCGCGTTCGTCTTCGGGCTGGCCTGGCCGCGCGCCACCAAGCGGGGCAACGGGGAGGCGGCGCTGACATCGGTGGCCACCATCGCCGGACTGCTCCTGCCGTTCTTCTTCCTCGGCTTCGGCCTCTCCCTCGACCTCGGCGACCTCTCCCTCAGTGCCGAGGGCGCCGTGCTGCTCGCCGTCCTGCTCGTGCTGGCCACGGTCTCCAAGGTGGTCGGCGCGGGCCTGGCCGGCTATGTGGCCGGACTCTCGCGCACCCAGGCGTTGGAGCTCGGAATCCTGATGAACACGCGCGGCCTGACCGAACTGGTCGTCCTCAGCATCGGCCACGAGGCGGGCGTGATCGGCACCCAGCTCTTCGTCGCGCTCGTGGTGGTCACCCTCGTCACCACCGCCATGACCGGGCCGGGGTTGCGGCTGCTTCGCGTGCTGCGCCCCGCCAAGACCTGACGGGCCGGCCCGGGCGCACCCAGCGCCCGGGCCGCCCCCTCGGCAGCCGCCGCCCGCCCCGGAGCCACCCGGCGTGGACCAGGCGGCCAGCCGAGGGCGACCCGCCCCGCCGGGGCCGCACGCGCCGGGCCGCGCCGGGGCCCCGGCGCCCCGACATCCGGACGGGCGCCCCACACCGGGCCCCGACCGCCCCCTCACTCACGGATCTGGAGCGGAGCAGATGAATCACCCCCATGGGGAGTCGTTGGACCACACGGACCAGGACGAGGCGATCGCGGCGTGGCGCGAGATCCTGGGCACCGACGCGCTGGTGCGGGCGCCGGAGGAGTTGGCCGCCGCGGAGCGCAACACCTCGGCCTTCCCGCCCCGCCACCTCGTCGCCATCCTGCGCCCCACGCGGGCCGAGCAGGTCACCGAGGTCGTACGGGTGGCGCGCGAACACCGCGTGCCGCTGTACCCCATCAGCACCGGGCGCAACTGGGGCCTCGGCTCGAAACTCCCGGTCCGGCCGGGCGGCGCGCTGCTCGACCTGTCCGGCCTGAACCGCATCCGCTCCGTGGACACCCGCGGCCGGTACGCCGTGGTGGAACCGGGCGTCACCCAGGCGCAGTTGGCCGACCACCTGGCCACGCACGCCCCCACGCTGGTCGCCAACGTGACCGGCTCGTCCCCCAACTCCTCGGTGATCGGCAACCTCCTCGAACGCGGTACGGGCTTCCGCCGGCACCGGGCCGATGAGGTGCGCGGCCTGGAGGTGGTCATCGGACTGGGCGAGTTGGTACGCACCGGCCTGTGGGCCGACCCCGGGGCGCGCCACGCGCACCACTACCGGCACGGCCTCGGCCCCGGGCTCGACGGGCTGTTCGTCCAGTCCAACCTGGGCATCGTGACGGCCGCCGTGGTGGACCTGGTGCCGCGCCGCGAGGAGCTGCGGCTGCTGATGTTCTCCTTCTCCGAGGAGGTGTTGGCGGGCGTCTTCGACACGGTCGGCGAGCTGTTCACCGCGGACGTGCTCCGGTCGATCACGCATGTCTTCAACGACAAGCGCATCCTGTCGATGTCGGCCAGCACCCAGGTGCCCACCTGGACCGGGGTGGTGGCCATCGACGGGTCGCGGGCCCAGGTGGCGCTCACGGTGGCGGAGGCCAGCGCGGCGCTCGCCGCCGCCGGGGCCGCGCCCCGGGAGGTCAGCGCGGAGGCGGTCGCCGGCGAGGCGGCCGATCCGCTGCTGAGCGCGATGTACGCGGTGCACTCCGGGCGCCCGTCCACCGCGTTCCTGGAGGGCCTGCACCAGGCGACGGGCGCCACCACGGTGCCGGACGCCGCGACCGTGGACGCCCTCGACGACTCCACCATCGGCTACCTGGCCTGCATGCCGGTCATCGCCGTGGACGGCGCGGCGGCCCAAGAACTGGTGGCCCTGGTGGAGGGCGTCTGCGCGGAGTACGCCATCGTGCCCGCCCTCGCCATCAACCCGATGAACGCCGACTACGCCGAAGTCGTCATCAACCTGTACTTCGACCGCACCGACCCGGACCAGACGCGCGCGGCACACGCCTGCAACGACAAGCTGTACCGGCGGCTGTACGCGGAGGGCTTCCGCTTCTACCGGGTCGGCATCGACGCCATGGAGTTCCTGACGGAACAGGACACGGCGCCGTGGGGCGTCATCAGCCAGCTCAAGGCCGCCCTCGACCCGGCCGGCGTCATCGCCCCCGGCCGCTACTGCCCCGTCACCGACTGACCCGCCCGGCCCGCGGCGCGCCCCCGAAGCGGGCCGCGCCGCGGCTGCCGGACGGGCCCGGCCCGGCGCCGGTCGGCGGGCCGCGCCGCCTGCGGCGCGGCGGCAGGCGAAGGAGCCCGGTGGCGGGGTGCGCACCGGGCTCCCGAGCCGTGTGGCGGAGGATCAGCGCAGGTCCACCCGGAGCACCTTGTCGGAGCCGGCCGGCTGGCCGCCGCCGAGGTCCGCGTTGGTCGTCGTGAGCCACAGCGCCTTCGCGCCGGGCACCTTCTCGACCGTGCGCAGCCGGCCGTAGTCGCCCGTGTAGTACGCCTCGGGCGTGCCGGTTCCGGTCCTGGTGATCGGCACCCGCCACAGCCGCTGGCCGCGCTGGGCCGCGAGGTAGACCGCGCCGTCCGCGTAGGTGAGGCCGCTCGGCGACGCCTCGTTGGTCTTCCACTGCCGCTCGGGGTTGGTCATCCCGGGCGTGCTGCACTGGCCCTCGCAGGTGGGCCAGCCGTAGTTCTTGCCCGGCTTGATCAGGTTGAGCTCGTCGAAGGCGTTGTTGCCGAACTCCGCCTCCCACAGCCGCCCCTGGGCGTCCCAGGTCAGCCCCTGCGGGTTGCGGTGGCCGATGGAGTAGACGAGGGAGCCGTACGGGTTGCCGGGGGCGGGCTTGCCCTCCGTGGTCATGCGCAGGATCTTGCCATTCAGGGACGTCTTGTCCTGGGCCAGCGCGGCCTGGAAGGCGTCACCGGTCGTCGCGTACAGATAGCCGTCGGGGCCGAACTGGAGCCGGCCACCGTTGTGGTAGTTGTACTTCTTGATGCCGGTGACCAGCGGGGTGTACTCCCCGAGCGTGGTGCCGTCGTACGTCATCCGCACGATCCGGTTGTCGCCCTCGGCCGAGTGCATCAGGAAAATGTGGTGATCGCGCTTCCAGTTCGGCGAGACGGCCAGGCCGAGCAGCCCGCCCTCGCCGTTAGTGGTCACCACGTTGGGGACCGTGCCGATCTCCACGCGCTTGCCCGCCTGGGTCAGCCGGAAGAGCTTGAACGTCTCCCGCTCGGTGATCAGCGCTGATCCGTCGGGCAGCCAGTCAAGGCCCCACGGGATCGACCAGCCCTCGGAGACGGTACGGATGGCGGACGGGACGGAGCGGCCGTGGTGGCCGCCCGGGAGCGTGACCGCCCCGGCGTCGGCCGTGGACGGAAGTTGGCCGGAACCGGCCGTGGCCGCGTGGCTGGTACCAGCGGACCGGTGGGTGGTGGCGGCGTTGCCGGTCGCCGTGGTGGCGGTGAGCAGCCCCGCGGACAGCGCGGTCGTGGCGGTCAGCGCGAGCAGCGTGCGCCGGCGGGTCTGCCGGAGAGGATGGGGGGCCCTGGCCATGGAACGTTCCTCCTAGCGGATGGGAGTTCGTGCACGGTGGCGGGGGCGGTGCGCTGCGGTGGCGATGTGCTCGTGGGCGGTGCCGGAACGGTTCGTCACGTCGTCACGGGACACGGTCGCGGTGCGCCGGGTACCGCCGCGGTGCGCCGGCCGGCGGCACCGCCTGGACGGGGCGTCGTACCTGCCCTGACCAGGTGGGTGACGCGGGCCGCGGTGGCGCTGGTGGACCGTTGGGTGACGACGTTTCGGGCCTGGCCGGCGGCCACCGGGGCGGGCGCCGGGCGTGTGAGTGTGCGGTCGTGGGAAATGTAAGGAAGGCTTCCCTGACCGTCAACAGCACTTGACTGGCGTCACACGGATCGCGATTCTGCAACGGGAGCCCCGGGGCGCATCCGGCGTGAAATCCAGGCCCCCTAGGCACAGTTGCACCCGACCCGCATCATGGTGAACGGTCCGGTCGACACGCCACACCCGGCCGGGCAGCACCGTACGTCGGCACCAGCCGAACCGTCCTCACGCACCGTCAACGGGGTCCGTCCAGCAGGCACGCGTCCGTGCTCCGCGCACGCGCACGGGCTCACGCCCGCACACGCCACGACGCGGTCCGGGCGCGCCCCGGTCCGCCACGCGTTCGCGGCGTCCGCCACCAGTGACCACCCGCCACCCGCGCGCGGGCCCGTACGGCACGACCCACCCGCGCGCACCCGCCCAACGGCCCACGCCGGCCGGGCGGGCCGCCACGGCGGGCGGCGGACCAGGGGCGCGACGCGCGAAGCGTGGCGGGACCCACCCGGGACCCACCCGGGGCCGGGCCCGCGCACGCGGGCGTGCGGCGACGGGGCAACACCGAGCGAGCAGAGCGAAGAACGTACGGCAACCGCAGCGCAAGCGAAGAAGGGCAGGTATGGATCATGACCGAATCCGTACAGCAGGCGGTCGAGCAGCAGACGCGACCGGTTGACCCGGCGGCCGAAGGTTCGGGCGGGTGGCAGACGCCCGACTACACGGTCGTCGAGACCGCGCTCGAAGTCACCGCGTACTCGCTGAGCAAGCGCTAACCGGCGTGCTGCTGCGGGTACTCGGCACCGCGGCGGGCGGAGGCATACCTCAGTGGAACTGCGCGTGCCCCAGTTGCACCGGGGCACGCGCCCACCCCGCCCGGCGGCGCCGCCACGCCTCGCTGGCCGTCCAGGCCGCGGACGACCGCTGGTACGTCGTCAACGCCACCCCCGACATCGGGGACCAGATCGAGGACTGCCCACCGCTGCTGCCCAGCCCCGGCACCCGACAGACCCCGGTGGCCGGGATCATCCTGACCGACGCCGAACTCGACCACACCCTGGGCATCGCCCGGCTGCGCGAGGCCGACGCCTTCGAGGTGCTGGCCACCGCCGCCGTACGCGACACCCTGCGCACCCGGCTGCACCTCAAGGCCACGCTGGCCCCCTACGCCGAGGTGCGCTGGCGCGACCTGCCCCACGCGAGCCCGATCGCCCTCGGGCCCGAACCGTGGCCCGAACCCGGGCGGCCGGCCGCGCGACCGACCGCGCGACCGGCCGTGCGACCTGGAGCAGTCCCGGCCGCCGCGTCCACGGGCAAGCCCCTGGTGGAGGTCAGCGCCATCCCCGTGTCGGGCAAGCGCCCGCGGTACGCGGCGGTGGACGGCGGGCAGGGCCCCGGCGCCGGCGGCCCGCACGCCGCGCCGGGCGAGACGGCGCGGCCGGGGAGCGCCGACCCGGGCCACGAGGGCGCGGGGTGGTCCGTCGCCCTGCGGATCACCGACCGGGCCAGCGGCGCCACCGCCCTGTACGCCCCGGCCGTCGCCACCTGGTCCGCCACGCTGGCCGACGCGGCGGCCGAGGCCGACTGCCTGATCGTCGACGGGACGTTCTGGGACGACGAGGAACCGATCCGTACCGGCATCGGCCCACGGACCGCCACCGGCATGGGACACCTGCCGATCGTCGGGCCGGGCGGCACGGCCGAACGGCTGGCCGCGCTGCGCGCCCGCTGTCTCTACACCCACCTCAACAACACCAACCCCCTCGTGGACCCGGACGCGGCGGAGCACCGCCGGCTGGCCGAGTGGGGCATCGAGGTAGCCGCCGACGGGATGGTGATCGAGCTGTGAGCAACGCCGCGCTGCGCACCGGCGACGGGCCGGGAGCCACCGAGGACGAGAGGACGGGACCGACGCCGGGCCCGGAGGCCGGCACTGGGGGAGCGGGCACCGCGGCCTTCGAGGCGCGGCTGCGGACCATCGCCCGGGAGCGCTACCACGACCGGCACCCGTTCAACGTGGCCATGCACGAGGGCCGGCTGACCCCCGACCAACTGCGCCGCTGGGTCCTCAACCGCTTCCACTACCAACGCCACATCCCGATCAAGGACGCGCTGGTCCTGGCCAAGTTCGACACCCGCGAGCACCGCCGGGCGTGGCTGCGCAGGGTGCGGGACCACGACGGCAGGGCCGAGGGCGAGGGCGGCATCGAGAACTGGCTGCGGCTCGGCGAGGCCGTGGGACTCGACCGCGACCTGCTGCTCTCCGGCGACGATGTGCTGCCCGGGGTACGACTCGCGGTGGAGGGTTACGTCAACTTCTGCCGGCTGGGCTCGCCGCTCGAAGCGGTCGCCGCCTCGCTGACCGAACTGTCCGCGCCCGGCATCATGCTCACCCGCATCGACGCCTTCGAACGCCACTACCGCTGGATCGACCCGGCCGGGCTCACCTACTTCCGCAACCGCGAGCGCGAGGGGCGCCGGGACAGCGGGGAGGCGTTGGACCTCGTGCTGTCCTGGGCCACGACCGCCGCCGACCAGGACCGGGCGGCGGCGGCGCTGAGCTTCAAGTGCGACGTGCTCTGGTCGCTGCTCGACGCGCTGGCGCACGCCGACACCGCCGACCCCGCCACCGGCCCCGACCGGGTCAGGTGGCGGCCGTGAGCCAGACACCCGGCGCGAGCACGCGCACCGACGCCCGGCCCGCGCCCGCCGCCGGGCCCGCCGCCGGACCCGCCGTCGACCCCGCGTGGCGGCCCGCACTGTCCCCCGGCATCATGCTGCGCCGGGACCGGGTGCGGGAGGCGGACCTGCTGGTGCTGCCCGAGCGGGTGGTGGTGCTGACCGGCCGGGCCGCCGACATCGTGCGGCTGTGCGACGGGCGGCGCGAGGTCGCCGCGATCGTAGGAGAGTTGGCGGACCGCTTTCCGGGCGCGCCGGTGCCGGACGAGGTCCCCGCGTTCCTGGCCAGACTGCGCGAACAGGGGTGGCTGCGATGAGCGAGACACCGCAGCGCCCCTGGGCCCTGCTGGCCGAACTCAGCCACGGCTGCCCGCTGCACTGCCCGTACTGCTCCAACCCGCTCGAACTCGTCCGCAGGTCGGCGGAGTTGAGCACGGACGAGTGGTGCGAGGTGATGCGGCAGGCCGGCGAGTTCGGCGTGGTGCACACCCACCTGTCGGGCGGCGAGCCCCTGCTCCGCGGCGACCTGGAGCAGATCGTGGCCGCCGCCGACGCGGCCGGCATCTACACGCAACTGGTCACCAGCGGCGTCGGGCTCACCGAGGACCGGCTCGGCTCCCTGGTCGACGCCGGGCTGCGCAGCGTGCAGCTCTCGGTCCAGCACGCCGACCCCGCCCGCTCCGACCGGATCGCCGGGCACCGGGCGTTCGCCGCCAAGGAACGGGCCGCGGCGCTGATCCGCGCGGCCGGGCTGCCGCTCGGCGTCAACGTGGTGCTGCACCGCGACAACCTGGACGCCGTGGACGCCCTCGTGGACCTCGCGGTGGCCTGGGACGCCGAGCGGATCGAGCTGGCCAACACGCAGTTCTACGGCTGGGCCCTGCGCAACCGGGAGGCCCTGCTGCCGAGCCGGGAGCAGTTGGCGCGGGCCGGCGCGGCCATCGAGCGCCGCCGCGCCGAACTGGCCGGCACCATCGAGCTGGTGTGGGTGATGCCGGACTACTTCGACGGCGTGGCCAAGCCGTGCATGGGCGGCTGGGGCGCGGTCTCGCTCACCGTCGCCCCGGACGGCACGGTGCTGCCCTGCCCGGCCGCCTCGGTGCTGCCCGACCTGGACCCGCCGAACGCGCGCGACCGGACGCTGGAGTGGATCTGGGAGTCATCGCCGGCGTTCACCAAGTACCGGGGCACGGCCTGGATGCCCGAGCCGTGTCGGAGCTGCCCGAGCCGCGAGATCGACTTCGGCGGGTGCCGCTGCCAGGCGTACGCGCTCACCGGCGACGCCGCCCGCACGGACCCGGCCTGCGCGCTCTCGCCCGACCACGCCCTGGTCCGCGCGGCGGCCGACGCGCCCCGCGACACCGCCGCGCCCGCCACCGAGCCCCTCCCGCTCGCCGCGCCCGGCCAGCGCGCCCGGGCCTCCGCGGCGAGCGTTCCGTACGTCTACCGCACCCCGGCCGCCGGCCGCCGCGCCCCGTAACGGGGTCGGCTCCCGCCGCTGGCGCCGCCACCCTGTCGGGGCGGTGGCGCCGGCGACGGGGGAGCGGCGACTGGCGGTGGCGCCCGGACGGAAACGCGGTTGCCCGCTCCAAGCCCGGGCTGGAGGATCTCCTCCCGTGCACTCCATCGACGAGAACGAGACGACCGCCCCCCGCACGTCCCGCCCGCTCGCGCTGGTGACCGGCGTGGGCCGCACCGTCGGCATCGGCGCGGGCGTCGCCCGCCAACTGGCCGCCTCGGGCTGGGACATCGCCTTCACCTACTGGCACCCGTACGACCAGCGCATGAGCTGGGGCGTCGAGTCCGGGGCAACCGACGCGATCGACCGCGCGCTGACCGCGTGCGGCGCGCGCACCGCGGCCGTCGAAGCGGACCTCGCCGACCCCGAGGCCGCCGCGCGCGTCTTCGACGCGGCGGAGCGCGCCCTCGGCCCGGTCACCGCCCTGGTGATGTGCCACTGCGAATCGGTCGACTCCGGCCTGCTCGACACCACCGTCGAGAGCTTCGACCGCCACTTCGCCGTCAACGCGCGAGCCACCTGGCTGCTGATCCGCGAGTACGGGCGGCGCTTTCGCGGCGCCCACGGAACGGGCCGGATCATCAGCCTCACCAGCGACCACACCGTGGGCAACCTCCCCTACGGCGCGAGCAAGGGTGCCCTGGACCGCATCACCCTGGCCGCCGCGCACGAACTCGCCCCCCTCGGCGTCACCGCCAACGTGATCAACCCAGGGCCCGTCGACACCGGATGGATGTCCGAGGAACTGCGCGAGGCGTGCACGGCAGAGACACCGCTCGGCCGCCTCGGCACCCCGCAGGACACCGCCCACCTGGTGGACTTCCTGTGCTCGCCGCGCGGCCAGTGGATGAACGGGCAACTGCTGAAGAGCAACGGCGGATCCGCCTAGGCACGCGGGCCACGGCGACGGCCTCCGCCGGCGGGCCGACTCTTCCCCGTACTCGCGCCACGTGGGTCACTCGCCGCCTCGCCGCCCCGCCGGGGCTACTGCTCATGAAGAGTTCACCGGGGCGTTTCTACCCGCATAGACCCAGCGGGGCCACGATGAGCGACGCCGCCTCCCCACCCTCGACGTACGGGAGTTGACGACCCTCATGCAGATATCCCGCCGCGGTGTCCTCGCCGCGACCGTGGCCACGGCTTCGGCCGCGGCCCTGCTGGCCACCGCCCCGACGGCGCACGCCGCTCTGCCCACCCCGGTCAGCGCCGCCACCGCCCGCTCCTACCTGGCGGCCATGCCCGCCACCGCCGAGCACTCCCTCACCGGCTACAGCCGTGACCTGTTCCCGCACTGGATCACCATCAGCGGCGCGTGCAACACCCGCGAGACCGTCCTCAAGCGCGACGGCAGCGGAGTGGTGACCGACTCCTCCTGCGCCGCCACCTCGGGAAGCTGGTACTCCCCGTACGACGGGGCCACCTGGTACGCCGCCTCCGACGTGGACATCGACCACCTCGTACCGCTGGCCGAGGCGTGGCGCTCGGGCGCCTGGTCCTGGTCCACCTCCAAGCGGCAGGCCCTCGCCAACGACCTCAGCCGCCCCCAGCTCCTGGCCGTGACCGACAACGTCAACCAGTCCAAGGGGGACCAGGACCCCGGTAGCTGGTGGCCCTCCCGTACCGCCTACCGCTGCACGTACGCCCGGGCGTGGGTGCAGATCAAGCACGACTACGGGCTGTCCGTCGACGCCACGGAGAAGAGCGTCCTCACCTCGGTGCTCAACGGCTGCTGACCGGGCGCCCGCCGGCCACGACGCGGCCCCACCCCGCCCGGTCCGCCGGGCGGGGTGGGGCCGCCCTCGGCACCCCGGGGCGGGGGCTGCTTCACGTACCGGTAGTCCCAGGAGCCGCGGACCAGCGGGCCAGGCAGGCCGGGTCCACCCGTTCGTGGTGGAACACCAACTCCGTGGTCTGCCTGCCGTCCGGGCCGCGGTCCGGTGTGCGGGAAGTCGTGCCGAGGCCCCGGTGATCCGCACATGCCCGCCGCCACACGTCCGGTCCCGGGCCTCACGTCGGTTGCCAGATCCTGGACAGCGACTGAGGGGTGAGTACCTCCGCGGGCGGGCCGTCCGCGACCAGACGTCCGTCGCTGAGAAGCAGGCAGGTGTCGGCGGAGCGGGCGGCCTCGAGATCGTGCGTGGCCTGGACGATGGTCGTGCCGTCGGCGACCAGGGCGGTGAGCAGTGCCGTGATCCGCTCCCGCGCCTCGGGGTCGAGCCCGGTGGTCGGCTCGTCCAGGAGCAGCAGGTCGGACTGTTGGGCGAGGCCCTGCGCGATCAGGACCCGCTGGCGCTGGCCGCCCGACAACTCGCCGAGCTGACGGGCGCCGAGGTGGGCGACGCCCAGTCGCTCCATGGCGGAGTCGACCACGGCCCGGTCCCGCCGGGTCAGCCGCCGCCACAGTCCACGCTCGCCCCAGCGGCCCATCTCCACGGTCTGCCGCGCCGTGAGGGGGAGCGTGTCACCGACGGCGCCGCGCTGCGGGACGAAAGCCGGCGGCGAGCCCTCCGCGTACCGCACCTGTCCGGATGTGGCGGCGATCACTCCGGCCAGGACGCCCAGCAGCGTGGACTTGCCACTCC
Organism: Streptomyces sp. MGP-BFMKR1; assembly: GCF_057766585.1. Lineage (NCBI taxonomy): Bacteria > Bacillati > Actinomycetota > Actinomycetes > Kitasatosporales > Streptomycetaceae > Streptomyces > Streptomyces sp. MGP-BFMKR1. Next base: position 960,140 of record NZ_CM173408.1, on the reverse strand, counting down.
CGTTCGGTCCGACGAGCGCGGTCACGGCCAAAGCCGGTACTCCCGCGCTGAGTTGGTGGAGTACGGGGCGGCCTGGATAGCCGGCGTTCAGCCCGTGGAACCGTACGCGCTCGTTCCTCGGTTCGCCGTCCGGCGGCGACAGGGAGTTGTTGTTGAACATGATTGTCATTATAAGGTTCTCGTATGGAGTGGTTGACGGTCCCCTTCGAGGTGGCCTTTGTGCAGCGGGCCCTGTGGGCCGGGGTCCTGGTGTCGGCGATATGCGCCCTCGCCGGGACGTGGGTGGTGCTCCGGGGGATGGCCTTCCTGGGTGACGCCATGTCCCACGGACTGCTTCCCGGCGTCGCGGTCGCCTCGCTGCTCGGGGGCAACCTGCTGGTGGGGGCGGTAGTGAGCGCGGCCGTGATGACCGCGGGCGTCACAGTCCTCGGACGCACTCCGAGGCTGTCCCAGGACACCGGCATCGGCTTGCTGTTCGTCGGCATGTTGTCGCTCGGCGTCATCATCGTGTCCCGCTCGCAGTCCTTCGCGGTGGACCTCACCGGATTCCTCTTCGGCGACGTCCTCGCCGTGCGCGAGAGCGACCTGACCCTTCTCGGTGTGGCCCTGCTGCTGGCGCTGGGCGTCTCGGTGCTCGGCCACCGGGCCTTCCTGGCGCTGGCGTTCGACGAGCGCAAGGCCAGGACGCTGGGGTTGCGCCCGCGGCTCGCGCACGCCGTCCTGCTGGGGCTGCTGGCGCTGGCCATCGTCGCTTCCTTCCATATCGTCGGAACCCTGCTCGTCCTGGGCCTGCTCATCGCCCCGCCGGCGGCGGCCCTGCCCTGGGCGCGCAGCGTGGGCGGCGTCATGGTCCTGGCCGCGGTCATCGGCGCCGCCGCCACCTTCGGCGGCCTGCTCCTTTCCTGGCACTTGAGCACCGCGGCCGGAGCGACCGTCTCCGCCCTCGCCGTCTGCCTCTTCTTCCTGTCCCACCTGGCGTCCGGACTCCGGCACCGCCGCCGTACGCGCCGTGACGGCGTCCCCGCCCCGGCGGTCACCTTGGCCCCGAGGGCCACCACGTCCCGACCGAACGAAACCTGAGGCGATCCCGTTGCTCGTCCGAAGAAACGTCACACTGCTCGCCCCGGCGCTCGTGGCCGTGGCCATCCTGGCCGCCGGATGCGGGGGCCAGGACGATGCCAAGTCCGGCGCCGGGAGCCCCGCTTCCTCCGCCACCCCGCACGGCTACGTGGAAGGTGCCACCGAGGCGGCCGAACCGCAGTCCCGTCTCCTGCTCGGCGACCCCGAAAGCGGCGACACCCAGGTGCTGGATCTGACCACCGGCAAGGTCCACGACACCGCCCGCAGACCCGGTGTCACCGCTCTGACGACGGACGGCCGCTTCGGCTACTTCCACGGTGCGGACGGCATCCAGGTCCTCGACAGCGGCGCGTGGATGGTCGACCACGGAGACCATGTGCACTACTACCGCGCGAAGATCCAGGAGGTCGGCGAGCTTCCGGGCGACACCGGCACGGTGGTCCGTGGCGATGCGGGCGTCACCGTGGTCACCTCGGCCGACGGGAAGGCGAGCGTGTACCCGCGCGCGGAGCTGGAGAAGGGCTCCCTCGGCACCCCCGCCCGGCTCCCCGGTACCCACGCCGGTGCCGTCGTGCCGTACGCGGAACACCTGATCGCCCTCACCGGCGAGAGCGGCGGCCCCGCCGAGGTCGCCGTGCTCGACCGGTCCGGCAAGCGCGTCGCCACCCCGGAGGCGGAGTGCGAGGACCCCGAGGGTGACGCGGTCACCCGGCGCGGGATCGTCCTCGGCTGCGCCGACGGCGCCCTGCTCGTCCACGAGGACGACGGCGCCTTCACCGCCGAGAAGATCCCCTACGGCGAGGACGTGCCGAAGGCGGAGCGTGCCGCGGAGTTCAGGCACCGTCCGGGCAGCAGCACGCTCACGGCACCCGCGGGTAAGGACGCCGTCTGGGTCCTGGACGTCACCGAGGGCGCCTGGACCCGGGTGGAGACCGGCCCGGTGGTCGCCGCCAACACGGCCGGCGAAGGCGCACCGCTGTTGGTCCTGGAGAGCGACGGAGCCCTGCACGGCTACGACGTGTCCACGGGCAAGGAGATCACGGTCACCGACCCCTTGCTGAAGGACATCCCCGAAGCCGGGCACGGAACCACCGCGACGCCGCTGATCGAGGTGGACCGCAGCCGCGCCTACCTCAATGACCCCGAGGGCAAGCGCGTGTACGAGATCGACTACAACGACGACCTCCGGGTGGCCCGCACGTTCGCCCTGGACGTCCGGCCGTCTCTGATGGTGGAGACGGGCCGATGAGCGTGCGCGTGGGTGCGGCACGGGTCCGCGCCCTGCTGGTGACACTGATCAGCTTCTTCGCCCTCGCCGCCACGGCCAGCGGCTGCGCGGGCGGCGACGACGCATGGCCCCGGGTCGTGGTGACCACCAACATTCTCGGCGACATCACCCGGGAGATCGTCGGGGACGAGGCAGACGTCAGTGTCCTGATGAAGCCCAACGCCGACCCGCACTCCTTCGGCCTGTCGGCCGTGCAGGCCGCGGAGCTGGAGAACGCGGACCTGGTCGTCTACAACGGGCTGGGACTGGAGGAGAACGTACTACGGCACGTAGAAGCGGCCCGCGAGTCCGGGGTGGCCACCTTCGCGGCGGGCGAGGCGGCCGACCCGCTCCCCTTCCACACCGGGCAGGAGGGCGGCCCCGAGGAAGGGGCCGGCGAACCCGACCCGCACTTCTGGACCGACCCCGACCGGGTGCGCAAGGCCGCCGGCCTGATCGCCGACCAGGTCGCCGAACACGTGGACGGCGTGGACGAGAAGGCCGTCCGGGACAACGCGGCACGCTACGACGGGCAACTCGCCGATCTCACCACCTGGATGGAGAAGTCCTTCGCCGCCGTCCCCGAGGACCGGCGCGCCCTGGTGACCAACCACCACGTCTTCGGATACCTCGCCGACCGCTTCGGCTTCCGCGTGATCGGTGCCGTCATCCCCAGCGGCACCACCCTCGCCTCACCCAGCTCCTCCGACCTGCGCTCCCTCACCCAGGCCATGGAGAAGGCCGGTGTGCGCACCGTCTTCGCCGACTCCTCCCAGCCCACCAAGCTCGCGGAGGTCCTCCGCCAGGAGATGGGCGGCGATGTCGACGTCGTCTCCCTCTACTCCGAGTCGCTGACCGAGAAGGGCAAGGGCGCCGGCACCTACCTGGACATGATGCGCGCCAACACCGCGGCCATGGCCGAGGGCCTCACCGGCAACTGAACAAGCCTCCCCGCGGACCGGCGAACCGAACACGCCGACCGTTCCACCACACGACCCCGCCCCCTCAGGGCCGGAGAGGAAAGACACGCGATGAACAGGTCGACACGCGCCAGAACGCTCACGGGCACGGCACTCGCCCTGGCGACGGCCATGGCGCTGACCGCCTGCGGCGGCGGCGACGACGCCTCGTCCGACGCCGAGCCGAAGAAGCAGACGAAGAGCGGCGAGGCCGCCGCCGTCAAGAACCCGGTCGTCGCCTCCTACGACGGGGGGCTCTACGTCATCGATGGCGAGACCCTCAAGCTGGCGAAGACCATCGAGCTGCCCGGATTCAACCGGGTCAACCCGGCCGGGGACGAGGACCACGTCGTCATCTCCACCGACACCGGCTTCCGCGTGTTCGACGCCGCCCGGCAGGAGTTCACCGACGCCGAGTTCAAGGGCGCCAAACCGGGCCACGTCGTGCGGCACGGCGGCAGGACGGCCCTGTTCACCGACGGCACGGGCGAGGTGAACGTCCTCGACCCCGCCGAGCTGGCCGGCGGTAAGCGGCCCAAGACCCGGAGCTACACCTCCGCCGAGCCCCACCACGGTGTGGCGATCGAACTCGCCGACGGCGAACTCGTCACCACCCTCGGCACCGAGGAGAAGCGCACCGGCGCCCTCGTCCTGGACAAGGGCAACAAGGAGATCGCGCGCTCCGAGGACTGCCCTGGCGTGCACGGCGAGGCCGCGGCCAAGGACGAGGTGGTCGGCCTCGGCTGCGAGGACGGCGTACTGCTCTACAAGAACGGCAGGTTCACCAAGGTCGACGCGCCGGGTGACTACGCCCGTACCGGCAACCAGGCGGGCAGCGACGCCTCCCCGATCCTCCTGGGCGACTACAAGACCGACCCGGACGCGGAGCTGGAGCGGCCGACGCGCATATCCCTGATCGACACCCGCACCGCGAAGATGAAGCTGGTCGACCTCGGCACCAGCTACTCCTTCCGCTCCCTCGCCCGGGGTCCGCACGGTGAGGCCCTCGTGCTCGGCACCAACGGCGTCCTGCACGTCATCGACCCGGAGACCGGCAAGGTCGAGAAGAGGATCGACGCCGTCGGCGACTGGACCGAGCCTTTGGACTGGCAGCAGCCCAGGCCCACTCTGTTCGTCCGTGACCACACGGCCTACGTCTCCGACCCGGGCAAGCGCCAACTGCACTCCTTCGACCTGGACTCGGCCGAGAAGCTGAAGTCCGTGACGCTGCCGAAGGGCACCAACGAGCTGTCCGGCACAGTGGCTGACCACTGACCGGTCCCGTTCCACGATTCCACGGACCGCTGAGCGGTCCGAGGGGGAACGCCCGCCGGCTCGTGTTCCGGCGGGCGTCCCGTTTTGCCCACCCCCCTGCCCCCACCCGGCCACCGGGGATGTCCGGCGCACCCCCCCGGCGCCGCGTCCCAGGCGAACAGGGCGCCGGGGCGGTCGGCGAGCCAGAACCGTCCGCGGCTGCGGGCCGCGGCGCAGCAGAGGTCTTCGAGCGCCTGGTAGAGGCGTTTCCATTACCGTTCCAGATGAGAGGTAGGTACGACCTTGTCCGCCCACTGCCAACTGACCGGTGCCCAGCCGGGCTTCGGCAACGCCATCTCCCACTCGCATCGGCGCACTTCGCGCCGCTTCGACCCCAACATCCAGCGCAAGCGCTACTGGCTGCCCAGCGAGGGACGGCATGTCCGGCTGACGCTCAGTGCGAAGGCGATCAAGACCATCGACAGCATCGGCATCGAGGCCGCCGTGGCCCGTATCCGCGCCCGAGAGGGGAAGGTCTGATGGCCAAGAAGAGCAAGATCGCGCAGAACGAGAAGCGCAAGGCGGTCGTCGAGCGCTACGCGGCCCGCCGTGCGGAGCTGAAGGAGGTCATCCGTCGGCCGTCCTCCACCGACACCGAACGCCAGGCCGCGGTGGAAGAACTGCGGCGCCAGCCCCGCGACGCCAGCGCTACCCGAGTCCGCAACCGGGACAGCGTGGATGGGCGACCGCGCGGCCACCTCCGCAAGTTCGGACTCTCGCGCGTCCGCGTGCGTGAGCAGGCCCACGCCGGCTTCCTGCCCGGGGTCACCAAGTCCTCCTGGTAAGCGCTCCGCTCGCGCGACGGACCGCGAGCCCGGCCGTGACTCGGCGCCGTCACGGCCGGACGGGCCGCTGAGCGTGCCTGCGGACATCAGGGCGGGCGCGGGAGGTTGAGCCGATAGCCCGCGACCTGGGGGAGCCGTTGCGTGGCGATGGCGGACACCGTCTGCTGGTAGGAGAGCGGCAACTGGGCTCGCCAGGTCCTCGGGCAGGCTGGTGAGGGTGTGGGACGCCAGCACGCGTTGCCCCCGGCCGCCAGTCGGCCAATGGGTCGGGCCAGGGCAGCGCCAGTGCGTACGAGCCTCGACCTCGCTCAGGGCGTCGTGCCAGTCAGGCAGGTCCAGCGGGAGGGGGCGTGCGCAGCGCGATCATGGCGACGTCGTCGTCGTTGTCGCTGGGGCGGACCTGGTCCAGCAGCAAGTCGCAGAAGGAGTCGAGGGGGCGGTGGGCGAGGGAGGCCGCATGTCGGCGCAGGCGGTCAAGCCCGTGATCGATGGAGTGGTGCGGGGATTCGACCAGCCCGTCGGTGTAGAGGACGAGGGTGACCCGTGGAGGCAGGACGGTGACGGCGTCGGGGCGGGGTCTGGTGACTCCGGTGCCGAGCAGTATGCCGTGAGCCCCGTCGAGGTAGCTGGTCCGACCGTCGTGGGTGATGAGCAGGGGCGGCGGGTGGCCGGCGTTCGTCCAGCTGAGGCGCCACAGCGCGTCATCCCCGAGGGTGAGCCTGGCGAAGATCATGGTGGCCATGGACACCTCGGCTATGTGCATCACGGCGTCGTCGAGCCGTGTGACGACGGCGCTGGGCGGGGCCTCGGGATGGGACCAGGCGAAGGCGCGCAGCATGTTGCGGACCTGCGCCATGCCGGCCGCGGCGTCGAGATCGTGTCCGACGACGTCGCCGATGGCCAGTGCGTGGGCGTGGGCGCCCAGGGCGAAGGCGTCGTACCAGTCACCCCCGACGGATGAGGCGTCCGGAGCGGGCTGGTAGCGCGCGGTCATCTCCAGCCCGGGCAGGACGGGCAGCTGGGGCAGCAGGTGGCGTTGCATGGTCTCGGCGACTTTGCGCTGGCGCTGGTACAGGCGCGCGTTGTCCAGCGCCAGGCCCGCCCGGCGGGTGAGGTCCTCCAGCAGCGGCAGGTCGGCAGGGGTGAAGGCGTCGTGGCGCTGGGCGCGGCCGAGGGTCAGGGCGCCGAGTACGTCGCGCAGGCCCCGAATGGGGGCGATGACGGCGGAGTGCATACCCGTCGCGGTGAACAGGCGTCGCTGCTCGACGGCGATGCCGGAGTCGGGCGGACCTTGGTAGGTGGCGGGACCGGCGAGGGAGGAGGCGGCGCCGCGCAGGGCCCGTGACAGGGGCATCGGCGACTCCGTCGGCACCGGAGGCATAGGGCCTTGCAGGTCGTCCCGCTCGACGAGAATGCCGTCCTTGTGCTCCATCACGAGAACACGTCGCACTTCGTCACGTTCGGTGAGCAGGTCGAACACCGCCCAGTCCGCGAGCCGGGGTACGGTCAGGGCCGCGAGCCGGTGCAGCGCCTCGTCGACGTCCAGGGTGGATGTGAGCCGTGTGGTCGTCTCCGCGAGCAGGGCCAGTCGGTCCAGTTCCGTCAGCGGCGCGGAGTGCCCACCGTCGCTGGGGCGATCGTCTGGCTGCTTGGGCTCGTACAGCAGCGCCAGCCCACCTGTCCCGCCCTGCTCGGGTGAGTAGGGCATCATCAGCCAGGACAACTGGACGAGAGTGCCGTCCCCACGGGCGAACCACTCGGCGTCGCCATGCCTGGTGTCGCCCGTGAGGAGCGCCTCCCTGATCTGGCAGCGCGTGCGCGGCACCGGGTGCCCGTATCTGTCCCGGTGCAGCAGGTCATGGAAGTCCTGACCCACGAGTTCCGGGGCTTCCCTGCCCAGCAGGCTCTGGGCCGCTTTGTTGACCGCGACGATGAGGCCATCGTCATCGACCGTGATGGCGGACGCCCGCAGGTTTTCCAGCGTTCCGCCGAGCAGGGCGTGAGAACGCGCCTGATGCCCGGACCGGGAACCACTGTCCCTGCCGAGAGCGGCGACGTCGTCCATGTCCCTCCTCTGTTCACGCGTCGAATGGAGTCGAGTACCCCGACCTGGTTCCGGCATGCACGGAAGGCGCGTCTTCCCTGCTGCGAGCCCCCCCGACGCCGGGCCCGCCCCCCCGCCGTGCCCAGCGCGAGACGGGCCGTGGCCCGTCCAGGGGGGCGACGAGGAACTGTACGAGGCGGTGGCCGGACTCCTCCAGTACGGTGACCGCGTTCGCGCACTGGATCTTGAACGGGTGAGGGCCTTCCGGTTTCGGTGTGGATCGCGATGTCCACACCGACCAGCAAGGCCCTCGTGCCCCACGGTCCCGCACCCCTGACCGAGACGGGACGGCTGCGCATGGCCCGCGCCACCGATCTCTGGCGACGGGCTCAGGCGTTCTTCACCCGGGTCGGGATCACCGTTGTCTCAAGAGCCAACCACCCGCCAGCCGCGTCCCCCACCTCACAGGGCGGTACAGCTAGCCCGCCAGCAGGGCTTCCAGTTCGGCCGCGAACATCTCGGCGGGGTCGAAGTCCATTCCGGTGAAGTGGCCGGCGAGCTCCAGGGAGAGGAGGCCGTGCAGGCGGGTCCAGAAGGAGAGGGCCCGGTGCAGGGCCGCCGGGGGCGCGGGGTGGTCGCCGGTCCACGCGCGGTGGTCCGCGAGGTGCGCGTCGAACGGCGAGGCGGGCCCGCTCGGGGGGAGGGCGGCGCAGGCGTCGAGCATCAGGGTCATGATCTCGTGAGTGATCGCCGTGGTGTCCTCGGGCGCGTGGTAGCCGGGCACGGGCGTGCCGTAGACCAGGAAGTAGCGCTGTGGGTCGGCCAGGGCCCAGCCGCGCAGGGCGTGCGCCAGGGCGGCGAGGTCCGGGCCGGGTCCGGCCTCGGCGGCCAGTCGGCAGGCGTCGGCCAGGCTGCGGTACGCGTCCCGGATCAGCGCGGTGATCAGGTCGTCGCGGCTGGCGAAGTACCGGTAGAGCGCGGGCCCGCTCATACCCATCTGCTTGGCGATCGCGTTCAGGGACAGCGCGGACGCCCCCGTCGTGGCGATCTGCTCCCACGCGCGTTCCTTGATCTCCGCGCGCACCTGGGCGCGGTAGCGCTCGCGCGGGGTCGTCGTCGCGTGGGTCTCCGCCATGGCCTGCCACCCTCCCGGTCCCATCGAGCTACAAGCTGAAGCTTGAGTGAGAAGCTATCACGGTGCGCTCGTGGCTCGGTGTCCAAAAGCTACCGCTCGCACGATCACGACGGATAGACCAACCGGCGGCGCGGGAGGGGGCGCCCCGGTGGCGGACGGCCTGGTCACCACCGCTGTGAGCGGGAGCGGGAGTGGGAGTGGGAGCGCCGTCCGCCCCGGTCGCCCCGGCCGGTTCGGCGGCTGGGGGAGAGGGCGGGGCGGGTGGACGCGGGCGGGCCGGGCTCAGCGGGTGGCGGTGGCCGCGCCGATCGCCCGGTCCAGGATGTCCAGGCCGAGCGCGAGTTCGTCCTCGGTGACGGTCAGCGCCGGCGCGATGCGCAGGACTCCGCCCATGCCGGGGAGCTGCACGATGTTGGTGTGCAGGCCGAGTTCCAGGCACCGCCGGGTGACCTGCGCGCCCAGCTCGCTCGAACTCTCCTTGGTCGCGCGGTCGACGACGAGTTCGAGCCCGGCCAGCAGCCCCCGGCCACGGACGTCGCCGACGACGGCGTGCCGGTCGGCGATGTCCCACAGCCCCTGGCGGAGCAGGTCTCCGAGCGCCCGCGCGCGGGCGTCGAGCCCGTCGCGGACCAGGACGTCGATGACGGTGTTGCCGACGGCCGCCACCAGCGGGTCCGCGACGTGCGTGGTGAAGAACAGGAACCCGCGCTCGTACGCCTCCCGTTCGATCTCGGCGCTGGTGACCACGGCCGCCAGCGGGAGTCCCGCGCCGAGCGTCTTGGAGAGCGTGAGGATGTCGGGGACGATGCCGTCACGCTCGAACGCGTACCAGGTCCCGGTGCGGCACAAGCCGGTCTGGGCCTCGTCGAGGATCAGCAGCATGCCGCGCTCCCGGCACTTCTCGTGCAGGGCCGCGAAGTAGCCGACCGGCGGCTCGATGATGCCGCCCGAGCTGAGGATCGGCTCGACCAGGCACGCGGCGAGGCTGCCGGTCGACTGGGCGTCGATCAGGTCGAAGGCGAAGTCGAGCTGGCGGCGCCAGTCCAGCCCACCGTCGGGTGTGGTGAAGTCGGGCCGGTACGTGTTCGGCGCCGGAATGGCGAAGTTGCCGGGCGCGGCCGGCCCGTAACCCTTCCGTCCCGCGCTGTAGGTGGCGGACGCGGCGGCCTGCGTCATGCCGTGCCAGGAGCGCGCGAACGAGACGATCTCGTGCCGGCCGGTGACGAGCTTGGCCATCCGGACGGCGGCCTCGTTCGACTCGGCGCCGGTCGTCAGCAGCAGGACCTTCTCCAGCGGGGCGGGCAGCGTCCCGGCCAGGCGGCGGGCGAGGTCGACCACCGGGCGGCTGAGCATGCCGCTGTAGAGGTGGTCGAGGTCCGCCACCTGTCGTCGCACGGTGGCCACGATCTCCGGGTGACAGTGCCCGAGGATCGCGCTCATCTGGCCGGAGGTGAAGTCGAGTATCCGCCGCCCGTCCGCGGTGCGCAGGAAGCTGCCGGCGGCGTGCTCGATGATCTCGGGCGTGAACTCGCCGCCGTAGCGCACGAGGTGGCGCTCGGCATCGGTCCAGAACGTCTCGGTGGGCGACGGGGTGGGGGTCGTAGCAGCCATGCCGCCGACGGTAGGCGCGGCGTCCACGGGGCGTCCATCTCAGCCTTCCGACTGTCCTGTTCGGCGAAGCCGCACAACAATGGGGGAGTGCTGAACCCCTGGAGGCTGCGGCTGCTCAGCCAGTTGGACGCGCTGGGCACCGTGCGCGCGGTCGCCCAGGCCGCCAACCTGAGCCCGTCGAGCGTGTCCCAGCAACTCGCCGTGCTGGAGGCCGAGACGCGCACCCAGCTCATCGAGCGCACCGGCCGTCGCGTGCGGCTGACCCCGGCCGGGCTGATCCTGGCGCGGCGGGCGCGGGCGATCATCGACCACATGGGCACCGTCGAGGCGGAGCTGCGCGGCTTCGGCGCGGAGCCCGCCGGGTTGGTGCGGCTCGGATCGTTCCAGAGCGCGATCCACACCATGGCCGTGCCGGCGGTGACCCGGCTCGCGCGCGCTCACCCGCACCTCGACGTGGAACTGCTGCAACTGGAGCCGCACGAGAGCATGCCCGCGCTGCGCGGCGGCGACGCGGACCTCATCATCACCACCACGGACTTCGACGAGTTGCCGCTCGGGCCCGACCTCGACCTGGTGCCGCTGGCGACGGACCCGATCCTGCTGGTCGTCCCGCCCGGGCACCCCGCGACCGAGGACGAGGTCGTGGACCTCGCGGCGTACGCGGACGAACCCTGGTCGTTCGACATGCCGCAGTCGTACATGGCCAACCTCGCGCTACGGCTGTGCCGCCAGGCCCGGTTCGAGCCACGGGTGCGGTGTCGGTTCGGCAACTACCTGATGACCCTGCAACACGTCGAGGCCGGGCTGTCGATCGCGCTGCTGCCCGGCCTGGCCGTCGACCACAGCCGCTACCGCGTCGCCACCAGGCGGCTCGCCACCCCCGTGACGCGCACGATCACTGCGGCCATCCGGCGCGGCACGCCCCCGCGCCCGGCCGTCCGCGCCGTGCTGGACGCCCTGCGCCAGCACCCGGGCCCGGTGCCGCGGGGCCACGTCTGAGCGGCTGTCGGCGGCCGGAGTCGAGGGCGGTGACGCGGGGTTGGCGGCGTGGCTCGTGCCGCCTCCGCCCGCCCGCGTGACGGACCCGCGCTCCCGTGAGAGGTTCTCACCCACCCTCTTGACGAGAGCTATTCGCAGAAGTTAGAACTTATAACGAACGGCAGGGCGACTCACTCTCGGGTCGCCCGGCGCGTTCCGTGGGTGGTGGGGGGCGTCATCGACGCCCCATGGCCTCGCCCGCGCCCGCCAGTCCTGTGCACCGAAACCTGACAAGGGGAACACCATGCCCGGCACGCGCGACACCCGTACCCGCACCGCCCTGTTCGCCCTCCCGCTCGCCGTCGCGGGCGTCCTCACCGCCGCCGCGACGCCCGCCGGGGCCGCGTCACGGCCGACCGCGCCCCAGTCGGGCGCTGCCCCGTCCGGCGAGTCGCGCCCGGGCGCCGCCGTCACGTGTCGCGGGGCGGGCGTCGACCCCAAGGCCGTCGTGCGCTACCAGGCCGAAACCGTGATCCGCGCGCCGCTCAGCACCATCTGGACGTTGCAGACCGATGTGGAGCGTTGGCCGTCCTGGCAGCGCCCCGTCGAGACCGCCGACCGTCTCGACCACGGCCGGTTCCGGGAGGGCTCGGCCTTCCACTGGACGACACCCGTACGCGGTGTGCCCTCGATACCCGACACCACCCTCGGCATCACCTCGACCGTCGAGCAACTCAAGCGCCACTCCTGCATCCGCTGGACCGGTCCCGCCGTCGGCGAGGGGCTACGCATCGACAACGGCGTCCACGTGTGGACCTTCACCAAGGTCAGGGGCGGTGTCCTGGTGCGTACCGCGGAGACCCACACCGGGGCCCAGGTCGAGGCCGACGTCCCCACCGCGACCGCGCTCCTCGGGGCCGGGCTTGAGGCATGGCTGAGCGACCTGAAGGTCGCCGCCGAGGCTCATGGCGGGTGCCGGCCGCGCTGACGCGACCACCGGGCCCGGCGCCGCCCCACCTCGCCCCCGGGGGGTGGGGGACCGGGCACGCCTCGGCTCACGCGGTGGACGCCGGAGGACCGCGCGACGGTGGCCGGCCGCCTGACCCTCGATCGGCCGCTCTCTCGTTGGCTGGCGAGGAGCACCCGCCGGCTCGACGACCCGTGGCCCCGACCTGGTCACTCCAGGCCGTCCCGGGGCCTCGAAGGGGCGGCACCTCCATCGGGCGCGCTGACCCGGGGTTTCCTCCCGCCTCGGTGCCGCGGCGAGGCGGTCGACGCGCTCGCGACCAAGGTCACCGACGGCCGGCGGGACCACCCCCGCGACGTGGACCTCCGCTACGGGAGCGTGCGTGTGACGCGCCGAGGGCGCGCGGTCGGGGTCCGGTTCTCCCAGGTGGTCAGAAGGCGTACCGCACGCGCAGCCAGGGCGCGCGGGTCTGGATCATGCGGGACAGGGTCTCGACGGCCTGGGGTTTGACCGTGTTGCGGTAGCGGACGTTCAGGGCGCCGTTCTCGGACCTCTTGGACTGCTGGAGGTCCGGCTGCCACAGGACGTCCTCGGCGCGGGGGTGCCACCCCAGGTTGACCTCGTGCAGGTCCTGGTTGTGGGTGAGCATGATGATCTCCGCGGCGGCCTGCTCCTTCACCCGGTGCGGGAGGACGTCGTCCATCATGCGCAGCAGGTCGTCCCAGGCCGCGCGCCAGCCCGGGCGGATCACCACCGGGGACAGGTTGAAGTGCACCTCGTAGCCGGCGTCGAGGAAGTCGGCGGCCGCCTCGACGCGGGCGGGGACGGGGCTGGTCCGGATGTCGAGGAGGCGGGAGTCGTCCGGCGGCATGAGGGAGAAGCGGACGCGGGTGCGGCCCTGCGGGTCGAGCCGCAACAGGTCGGGATTGACCAGCTTGGTCGCGAAGGACGCCTTGGCCGCGGGCCAGCGGCGGAAGGCGCGGACGAGGTCGGCGGTGTTGTCGCTGATCAGGTCGTCCACCGAGCAGTCGCCGTTCTCGCCGATGTCGTAGACCCAGGCCCGCTCGTCGCACTGGTTGGGCTCCTTCTTCGGCCCGGTGGCGGCGAGGTGGCGGCCGAGGGCGTTTAGGACGCGGTCGACGTTGGTGAATACGGTGATGGGGTTGGCGAACCCCTTGCGGCGCGGGACGTAGCAGTACGCGCAGGCCATGGCGCATCCGTTGGACAGGCCGGGGGCGATCCAGTCGGCGGACCGCCCGTTGGGGCGGACGGCCAGGGAGGTGCGTTCGCCGAGGACCAGTGTCTCGCGCTTGACCCTGACCCAACGCTCGACGTTTCCCTGGTTGCCGTGGAGGTTTGGGATGCGCCAGTGGGAGTCTGTCTCGACGACCCGGGCGTCGGGGAAGCGCGCGATGATCTGCCGGCCCCGCCAGGACGCGGCGGCGGCCGGTTCCGCGTGGATCTCCCTCACCCGCAGCAGTTCGCGCGCCTGGGGCCCGTCGCGGAACGGCCGGTGTTCCCGTGCTGGGGTGGGCGTGGCCGCGGCCATGAGCTCCGCCATGCCGAACAGGCCATCGGACTCGGCCGGCTCCTGGGGAGGTCGTCCCATGTCCACTCCACTCCACTCCGCTTCCTCGCGCGCCTCCCCGGCCTCCTGAGCCGCGACCGATACCGAGGTGTTTGCCCCAGTCTACGAAGTCCCCGCCCTCACTCCGTCTGGCCGTCGCCGGCTCGGTCGGAGGCCGGCCAGAGGTAGGGAAGGTCGTCCGGTACGTCGGGGAAGTGGGGGCGGTAGTACGTGGGGTCCTTGCGCACCAGTGCCGACTGGTGGCTGCGGTGGAACGCGGGGTCGCCGAGCCAGGGTGGCAGCTCACCCGCCGCCGCGAGCCCGGCCTGCTCGCGCACCTCGGCCGACGGGCGCCAGGCGCGGTAGTCGGTGACGAGGGTGAGGGAGCAGGTGTCGGCTCGCCCCTCGGCGGTCCAGGTGTCGCAGACGTCCAGGCCGTACCGCACCAGGGCCTCCTCGTACCCGGCCCACATCCGCACCGCGGGGTGCCGCCGCCACCCGTACGTCGGCACGGTCAGCCCCCGGAACACCTGGAGCGCCTCGACGCGCTGCTTACCAAGACGCCTCGGGTCCAGGACGGCCGCGGAGTCGGAGAAGTTCGCATACGGGAGAAATGTCTGCATGCACCTCTTGTCCCCACGACGGGGCGCCCACTCACCCGGGCGTCACCCGAGGCGGGAGGCGCGGTCGAGCCGACGGGAGACGCGGCGCGCTCTTCCAGCCGTGTCACGTAGCAGAGCCCCGACACGCGTCCACCGCCCTACGTTGCGGACCGGACGAGCCGGGAACCCTTCTGGCATGAGCGGCGCCGAACGGGTCGCCGTGGGGACGTGCTGAGAGGGATGCCGCATGACGGCTGACGAGACGGAAGCGTCGCGGCTCGTGGCGGAGGCCACCGCGGGAGTGTCCCCCGCGGAGCTTCCCCGACGTCTGTGCACGGCTGTCCGCGCGGCGCTGGGAGCGGACGGAGCGACGCTGTCGTTGTTGACCGACACACCCGCCCGTCAGCTGTTGGGCGCCTCCGACGCCACCGCGCTGCGGCTGGAGGAGATCCAGTTCACCGTCCTGGAGGGCCCGTGCATCAGCGCGGCGACGACCGGCGAGCCGGTGATCGTCGCCGACCTGGCCACGACGGTCGGCGCATGGCCCCTGTTCGGCGCGACCATGAGAGAACAACTGCCGCGGGTGCGGGCCGTCCACGCGTTCCCGCTGTACTTCGGCGACTACGTCCTCGGCACGGTGGACGTGCTCGCGGTGCGACCGCGCGCCCTGGAAGCGGACGCGGTGAAGCGGGCGCTGGAGGTCGTCGACGCCGTGGCGGTCGCCCTGATGCCGGCCCGCACCCGGCTGTTCCCCGGCAACAGCGCACCCGTGTGGGAACCGGAGGAGATCGTCCGCGCCCACTGGTTCGACACCCGCCACGCCGTCGGCCTCGTGGCGGAGCACCGGGGGGTCGGTCCCGAGGACGCGCTGGCTCTCATGCGTGCCGAGGCGTTCCGCACCGGGCGGACGCTGGCGGAGATCACCGCCGACGTCCTCGGGAGGCCGCCCGAGCCCTCCTAGCGGACTCCACCGGCAGCCGCCGCGGCGCGGGACCGTCGACCGCGCCGCGGCGAGTTCAGTCTCCGGTGGTCTTGTCCACCAGCGCGGCGTACGCCAGCTGCAACGCGTCCGACCCGGCCAGCGCGGCGAGCGCGCCCATGGTGGTGCGGGTCGCGCGCGGCCAGAGCAGCTGGCCGGCGGTCAGCGTGGAGGCCACCCAGACGCTCATGCAGAAGGGGCAGGTCACCAGTTCGCCGACCGTGTCCTTGCCGCCCTCGGACTGCGCCTCCTCGTGGAGTTCGGCCGGACCCCGTGGACCGACGTACCTGGTGAAGGGAGCCCGCAGCGGGCTGGTCACCGATGCCTTGCTGAGTAGCCGGCTGAGCCGGAACGTGGCCACGGAGGTCAGGACCACGTCCCAGGGTTCGGGCCGGTCGGGCACGGGCCGCCCGCGGAGCCGCACCACCGTCGCCCAGGCCGCGGTGTACGCCCCGAACCCCGCCATGGCCGCGAGGTATCCGCCCAACGGCCGGTCGCGCGTACCCGAGTAGTCCTGCTCGGTGCGCCGGAGGGCCCCGCGCACACGTCGTCGGAGGCCGTCAGCACCTGTGCTCATGGCGCCATCACGCTCCCGCCCCGGTCCGCTTCCCGGCCGTCGCTCGCCCGCTCCGCCCGGTCCTGCCGGCGCAGGCGCACCTCGACGTGGCCGTCGACGACCCGGGTGTCGAAGGCGGGCTGGGGCGCGGTCGCCGGGCCGCGCACGTTCCAGCCGTCCGAGAGCCGGAAGACGCTGCCGTGCCACGGGCACCGCACACACCCGTCATCCACCGTGCCCTCGGACAGCGGCCCCGCCAGATGGCTGCACCGGTCGGCCAGCGCGTGGACCGTTCCGCCGGTCTCGCGCACCACGAGGACCGGCACGTCGTCCACGCTGCGCCGCACGGGCCGGCCGGCCGGGAACTCGTCCACCGTCCCGATCCGGTGCCAGCCCTCGGTGACGAGGTGCGGGACCTCCTCGGCGTGGTTGGCGCCGGACGCCTGCCGGTAGGCCAGGTGGCCGCCGAGCATGCCGCCGACGCCGACCGCCGTCAGCCCCAGGAAGCCGTACGTCCGGCCACGCCCCGTCCGCCCGCGGACGCGACAGGCGAGCGAGGCCGCGTACAGGGCGACGGCCGTGGTGTTGGACAGGGCGTGCGCCAGTCCGACGCGCTGCTGCTGTCGGTGCAGCTCCGCCCAGTCGACGGAGCCGGTCAGCGCGGCGGGCGTGGCCGCCGCGAGTCCGACGGCCACGAGCAGGCCCGCCTCGCGGGAGCGGCCGGGCCGCAGGTCCAGCACGGCCGCGGACAGCCAGCTACCGATCGGCACCTGCACCATCAGCGGATGGACCGGGTGCCCGAGCCCTCTGCCGTGCAGCGCGTCCCGGCCGCGCCCCAGCGGCAGGGCACGCACTGCCCTGCCGAGGAGGTCGATCAGCGGGTCGGCCCGTGGCTCCCGTTCGAGACGGTCCAGCAGCCGCAGCAGACGGTTCTGTCGCATCCGAGGGTGATGTCGCCGTGTACTCATGGGCAGCCGGGTTTCCTTCCGATCACACCGCAAACAACGCAGTCGGGTGGGACCCGCAGCGCCGTCCGGCACCTTGACGGCGCCGTAGTCCGCGCAGGGGGACGCCCACGGTGCTGACCCACCGGCTCAGGAGCGCTTGCGCACCAGCACGGCGACCGCGCCCGACACGAGCAGCCCGGTCAGACCGGCCAGGATCCTCCTGCCCCACGGGCCGGACACGCCTGGCCCCAGCCCGTCACGGAGCCGGTCGTAGAGGCTGAGCGGCACACCCAGAACCGCGTTGCCGGGCGGGCGCCGCGGCACCACCGGGTGCGGACGGGTCGGCGCGCTCCCGCGCACCGTCTCCCATGCCGCACCGAGCCGCCGTAGCCGGCCGGCGTCCAGCGCCTCCTGTAGCCGGGGCAGGACGAGGTCCTCCTCGTCCCGGATGTCCTGCCGGATCAGGGCGAAGACCCGCAGCACCTTCTCCTCGCGCTCGGCCGAGCCGGGGGCCAGGCGCTCGACGTCGGTGACGAGGTCGTTGATCTCCTGGTGCTCCTCCTCGACCCTGGAGGTGAGTTCCTCCCCGTCCGCCGCCGCACGCCGAACGGCCGGCCACAGGACGGTCTCCTCGGCGAAGGCGTGGCTGAAGACGAGTTGGACCAGCTCCCTGAGGACCCGCTCGCGCTCCGCGCCGTCCCGTAGTGCCTGATGCCGGTCCATCAGCCGGTCCATCTGCGCGTGGTCACGGCGCTGCCGGACCAGGACGCTGCCCTCGCCCCCCAGCTGTTCGACGGTCTGGTCCTCTATGGTCCTGGACATACCCCGCTCCTTCCCGCCGCCGGTGACGGCCCGCTGCCCGCCGCGGCACCCGGCGGCGCCGCGCAGGGCGGCGGGTACCCCTTTTCGCGCGGGGCTCCTCCTGCCACCGGTTGGCGGAACCCGCGGGTTTCCCGCGCGGGCACGCCTGGGCCGGGATCCTGGCGCGGGGGCCGGCCGCCGCCGCTGCGGCCCGTCATCCGCGCGGGGCCGGGGAGCCGCCGCGCTCGCGGGCCGCGTGTCCGCCGGGGCCCAGCGGGCCGGTGGGCGCCAGGTGCGACTCCCGCTCCAGCCGGGGCAGCTCCCGCCGGGAGACCCAGGTGACCACGGGGGGCAGTGCGGCCCGCACCGCCTGTACGGCCCTGAGCCAGGCGGGGACGTACACCGTGGCCGACCGCCGTTCGATCTGGCCCACCAACCGCGCGGCGACCACCTCGACGGGATAGATCCGTCTGGCTGGGCGCGGCATGTGGGCCCGTAGTTCCCGCAGCACGGCGTGCCGGTCAGCGTCGTGGATCATGTCGGTGTCGGTCCAGTTCAGGTAGGCGATGCCCACGTCCACCCCGAGATGCGCGAGTTCCGCGCGCAGCGCGTGCGTCATGGCCTCCACACCGGCCTTGGACGCGCAGTACGCGCTCATCAGGGGCGAGGTGCCGAAGCAGGCCAGGGAGCCGATCTGGAGGAAGAAGCCGCGGGTGTCGAGCAGCGCGGGCAGGAACACGCGGGCGGTGACGGCGCTGCCGATGAGGTTGACCTCGACCGTGCGGCGCCAGGTCACCGGGTCGGAGAACGCGAACGGTCCGCCCTCGGCGATCCCCGCGTTGGCGACCACCACCGACGGCGGGCCCATCCGGCCCCGGATGTCCTGGGCGACCCGCGCCATGGCGGCGTCGTCGGTGACGTCCACCTCCCAGCACCGCACATCGCCCGGCAACGGTTCGGCCACCGCCGCCAGCGTCGCCTCTTCGCGGCCCAGCAGCGCCACCCGGGCGCCGCGGTGCGCCAACGCGCGCGCGGTGGCGGCCCCCACACCACGCGCGGCGCCGGTGACCACGGCCAGCCGTCCCCGCAAGGGGCTCACGTTCGTCACCGGCGACTCCCACTCCACGCTCCGCGACCGGGCCACCCGACCCCGACGGCACACGGCCACCTTGGCCACACCGGGGAAGGCCCCGCATCGCGACATCCGCCGATTGGCCCCGCCCGCGCCCGGCATCGTCCGCGCCCGGACACGGGCGGGATGCGCCGGGCCCGGGCGTCGTTCGTGGCCCCGGCGTCCCACCGCACGCCCGGCCGGAGGTGCGCGGCGGCCGGTCGGCCGCGATCGTGGAGCGCAAGGCGTACGGCGACGACGGATCGGGAGCGGGTGCCACGGATGGACAAGTCCCAGTTGGTCAGCACCACCACGGATGAGACGGCCGGGGACGGCGGCGGGCGGCGGCTCGCTCCGGAAGAGGTCGAGCGGGTACTCGACACGGTTTTCGGGACCATGGACCGCCCGGGGGTCATCGCCGGCGCGCTCAGGGAGGGCGAGACGGTCACCCTCGGGAGCTTCGGAAGCTTCCACGGCCAGAACGGAACCGCCGCCTTCCGCCCCGGCAAGGCGCTCACCGAATACCTGCACGACGAGACCGGCTGACGCCACGGGCACGACCGCACGACCGCACGACCGCGCGGCCCCGGAGGCGCCTGAAGGTCGGTGAAGGGGAGGACGTCTGAGGCGTCGGGGCGCATGCGAAGCGTGACCAGTGGCAACGGTGGTTTCGCGTGCCCGTCGCGTCGTTGGGGCACTGACCAGCCATGACCGATCCGTGGGCGCGTCGCCGTACCTCGTCACCTGCGCACGGCGCGCGACGGAATGCCGAACTGGGCGCCCCCGCTGCCCGATTGCGCCCTTTCCCTGCCCGTCCTCCTGGCCGCGATCCTCGGCCGGCCCGTCACGACCGGCGAGGGTGGCGGTGTTCGCGGGGCGGGCGGGCACCTCCACGGGAAAGGTATGGGCGTCACCGGGGCCGGCGCCGCGAACGCCCGGGCGGCGATCTCGGCCGCTCGGGCGCGGCCGGCCGCGTCGGCGACTCCTGGCGTCGGCCGCCTGGCGGCGCTCGCTCGTGACGTCGCTGGCGGTGCCGCGTCAGGGGTGGGTGGTGGCCTGGGCGAGCAGTCGTCGCAGGGTCGCTCGCTCCTCCTGCGTCAGGCCGGCGAGCGGGGATTCCGAGCTGAGCAGTTCGAGGAGTCGCTCGCGCAGCGCGGTGCCCTGCGGGGTGAGGACCAGTTGTTTGGCGCGGCGGTCGGTGGGGTGCGGGTGGCGCTCGATCAGTGACCGCTTCTCCAACTTGTCCACGACGAAAGTGGCGTTGGAGGGTTCGCAGCTCATGCGCTCCGCCAGCTCGCGCATCGTCATCGGCCCGGTCAACTCGCGCAGCGCCGTCGCCTGGGGGGCGGTCAGGCCCAGGCTGACGGCGCGCTGCCGTACGTGTTCCGCGATCTGGTGGGCCATCCCGTTGATCAGGCCGCACAGTTCCCGCTCGGCGATGGCCTGCGTCTCCGGGTGTGTCATGCGGCCAATCGTAGCAAAAGCATCCAGCCTGAATATTGCAAGCTTGCATAGTTCAAGCTTGATGAATACGGTTGCCGGGACGTCGCCGGCCGATGCCCAGCGGGCCAACGGCCGGCGGTGATCGCCTTGTCGTGTGCGCAGAAGTCGTTCGCGGAGACGTCGTCCGCGGAAAGGAACGAGCACCCATGAGCACCACCGCATCGCACCAGGCCGAGCGGCTGCGCCGGCCGTCCGAACTCCGCTCGCTGGAGCTGGGCGGGACGAAGGTGACGTACGTGCCGGACGGGGCGGTCCAACTCGCCCCGCGCGGCTGGCTGCCCGACACCAGCGAGGACGTGTGGGCCACCCACCCCGGGTACCTGGACGATGCCGGCTACCTCGTGGCCGGCATCGGCGGGCTGCTGGTGGAGGCGGAGGGTCGCGCACTGCTGATCGACGCCGGATTCGGCCCGCGGTCGCTGCCCGCCCAGCCGGACGGCCCGATCGGCGCCACGTACGGCGGCGCCCTCCTGGAGAACCTGGCCCGCCTCGGCCACCGCCCCGCGGACATCGAGGCGGTGGCCTTCACGCACCTGCACGTCGACCACCTCGGTTGGGCCGCGCACCGCGCGCCGGGCGCCGACCGGCCCGCCTTCACCGGGGCCGACTACCTGGTCGCCGAGCCCGAGTGGACCCGGCGCGACCTGCTGGCGGCGCACGGCACCAGCCCCGAGACGTTGGCCGCGCTGGAGCCGCGGGTGCGCACGGTGACGGACGGACAGGAGATCTTCCCCGGCGTCCGGGTCCGCTTCCTCCTCGGCCACACGCCCGGCCACACCGCCTACGTCATCCACGGAGACGGACGCCGGCTGATCGCCTTCGGCGACGCCATGCACTCGCCGATCCAGATCGGCCACCCGGAATGGTCCGCCTGGTCCGACCACGACAGCGCGCAGTCCGCCGACTTCCGCCGCCAGCTCGTCGCCGAACTCCAGGAGCCCGACACGATCGGCTTCGGCGTCCACTTCGCCGACGTGGTGTTCGGACGCGTGCGCCCGGGCGACGACGGCCCCACCTGGCACCCCGTCGACGCGTGACCCACGGCGCTTCGGCCCGCGCGGGAGTTCGCCCCACGGCCGGGCGCCAACCTGCCCAGCCCGCGCGCCAACCGCCTACTCCGCGGGGCGATCCAGCCGGATCAGCGTCTGCTGCCCGTGGGCGACGGGCTTTCGCTCGCCGTCACCCTGGACGCCGAACACCTCCAACTGGCAGACCGTCAGGGTGCGTCCGGACCTGATGACGGTTCCGACCGCCTCGATGTGGTCGCCGGTGGCCGGCGCGAGCAGGTTGATCTTGTACTCGACGGTGAGCACGTCCGCGTTCTCGGGGAACAGGGTGTACGCGGCGTAGCCGCCGGCGCTGTCGGCGATGGCGCTGGTGGCGCCGGCGTGGAAGAAGCCGTTCTGCTGGGTGACTTCGGGGCGGGCCGGGAGCACGATGTGCACGCGGCCCGGCGCGATGTGCGATATCCGCGCACCGAGGTGGCTCATCAACCCCTGGCGGTCGAAGCTCTCCTGGACGCGCCGCCGCACCTGCGGACTCGCCGCTTCCTGTCGCTTCAGGTCTGTCACGTGCTCTCCTCCGTCGGGCGTCACGGTCCGGGAGGCGGGCGCGTGGGCGGGCGCCCCGCCGGTCGGCCGGGCGCCCGCCCACGGAGGTCCGCCGTAGCCGATCATCATGGCATCGGGGTGCGGCGCCGTGGCAGACAGTGTCGACAGTGTCAGGCACGCGCTGACTCGCGGGCCCGCCCCGGGCCGGGCCTGCCGGTTTCGTCCCGCGCCCGCCTTGCTGGCGAACGCGCCAGCGGCGAGGATGCGGGAGGTGTCGAACGCCGGGAGGCGCGGTGGAACTGGGAACGGTGGCGATCACGGGTGCCGCGGGGACCATCGGGACCGTGGTACGGGAAGCCCTGCGGGACGAGGCGCGACGCCTGGTCCTCATCGACCGCGTCCCGCTGCGGGCGGAGCGCCCGCACGAGGACGTGCGCACCGTCGACCTGCGCGACGCGTCCGCCATGCGGTCGGCTCTCGCGGGGGCCGACCGCGTGCTGCACCTGGGCGGCGTCCCCGACGAGGCGCCCCTGCCGGACCTGGTGGAGGCCAACGTGCTCGGCACCCACCACGTCCTGGAGGCGGCCCGCCACGCGAGGATCGAGCGGGTGGTGCTGGCCAGCAGCAACCGCGTGACCGGCTTCTACCCCACGGGCCACCACACGGGCCCGGGGGAGCCGGTGCGCCCCGACGGCCTGTACGGCGTGAGCAAGGTGGCCGTCGAGGCGCTCGGGCGGCTCTACGCCGACAAGTTCGGCCTGTCCGTCGTCTGCCTGCGGATCGGCAGCTTCGAGACCGCGCCCAGCGAGCCCCGCCACCTGGCGACCTGGCTGAGCCCACGCGACGCCGTCGGCTACGTGCGGGCCGCGCTCACGGTCCCACCCACCACCCGCTTCGCCTCGGTGTACGCCGTGTCCGCCAACACCCGCCGCTTCTGGGAACTCCCCGATCCGGCGGTCCTGGACTACGCCCCCGTCGACGACGCCGAGCGCTACCGCGAGCACATCCCCGGCGCCGACCTCCCCGCCGACCCGGCCGCACCCCAGGCCGGCCCGTTCGCCCTGCCCGAGTTCACCCTCCGCCACCTCGACCCCTGACCCGCGCCGAAAGCGAGCCCGCGAAATCCGCGGCGGCCCCGGGTCTCTTCCGGGCCCTCCGAAGAGTCGCCGAGACGCCGTACGCGCGCCCGTGGCGGCCCGGCCGAGCACGACGCGGAGTCGTACGGGCCGCGTCGGCCGCGCTCAAGGAGTCAGCACCACCCGGCCGAACACCGTGCCCGCGTCCATCGCGTGGTGGGCCAGCGCCGCCCGGCTCAGCGGCAGGACCTCGTGCACGACCGTGCGCAGGGCCCCGCGGGCGGCGTCGGCGAACTGGGCCGACCGCACGGCCTGTCGGGCGGGGCCGGGCACCGTGTCGGAGCTGAACGTGGCGAACGACAGCGACCTGCGGAAGGCGTCCACCAGCCGCCCGCCGAAGTCCGCCGGCGGCTGCCCGCCGACCACGCCGACCGCCACGTACCGCCCGTTGGCGTTCAACCGGTCGATGAAGTGCGGGAGTCGTGGACCGGCCACGACGTCGACCACCACGTCGAAGCCGTGCGGCGCGTCCGGTCCGCCCGCGCCGGAGCGGTCCAGGACGTGCGTCGCGCCCAACTCCCGCAGGCGGGCCCCGCGCTCGGCCGACGCGGTGGTGACCACCACCGCACCGGCCCCGCCGCCGGCCGCGAGCTGGACCGTCGTGAGCCCGATGCTGCCCGCCGCGCCGCGCACCAACACCGTCTCGCCGGGCGCGAAGCGGGCCCGGTCCAGGGCGAAGTGGGCGACCACGCCGGAGGCGCCCAGGGTCACCGCGTCGGCGCAGGTCAGGCCGGCGGGCAGCGGGAGGACGTCCTCGACCGCGGCGACGGCCTGCTCGGCGTAGCCGCCGGACAGGCCGGTGAAGGCCCACACCCGCCGCCCGGTCCACGCGGCGTCCACGCCCTCTCCCACGGCGCTCACGCGGCCCGCGACCTCGCTGCCGAGCAGGTGGCCCGCCCGGAAGCCGTGAGCGGCCAACGTCCCCCGGCGGATCACGGCGTCCACGCCGCCCACCCCGATCGCCTCCGTGGCGATCCGCACCTGGCCCGGCGCGGGGTCGGGCACGGGTACGTCGACCACCTCCAGACCGTCCGGGCTTCCGAACGTCCTGATCACGACGGCTTTCATAGCGACTCCTCGGAGCGGGGGAAGGGGGGCGGCGCACGGCCGCGACGGTCGTGCGCGGAGCGCGTCGGTCCCACCCCGACACCGCACGGCGCGGGCGGGGTGGCACCGCGCCGCGAACGTAACCGGCGCCCTCGTCCGGTTGGCTAAAGTGAGAAGGGATGACCGGTCATTTGTCTCACCCGGCGCGCTCCGACGCCCGCGACAACCGAGCGCGCATGGTGGAGGCCGCCAGCGCGGTCTTCGGCGACGAGGGCCTGGGCGCGCCCATGCGCGAGGTCGCCCGGCGCGCCGGCGTCGGCCCGGCCACGCTCTACCGGCACTTCCCGACCAAGCGGGCGCTGATCGCGGAGACCTTCGCCGCGCAACGCCGGGCCTGCCACACCGCCGTCCGGGACGCCCTCGCGGACCCTGACCCATGGCAGGGGTTCCGGGAGCTGGTCGAGCGGATCTGCGAACTCCACGCGCACAGCCGGGGGTTCGCCGACGCCTTCATTTCGGCCTTCCCGGAGGCCGCCGACTTCGCCGCCGACCGGGAGCACACGCTGCGCGCGGTGACCGAGGTGGCCCGCCGCGCCCAGCGGGCCGGGCGACTGCGCCCCGACTTCGTCGTCGACGACCTGGTCCTCATGCTCATGGCCCACCGGGGCGTCCAGGACGCGCCGCCCGCCACCCGACTCGCGGCCTCCCGCCGCTTCGCCGCCTACCTGATCGAGGCGTTCCGCGCCGCGCCGGACGCGGGAGCCCCCGCGCCGCTGCCGCCAGCCGCGCGCCTGCACCACGCGCCCCCGCCCACCCTGCCGTAACCCGTAACCCGTAACCCGTAACCCGCCCCCGTGACCCGCGGCCACGCGGGAGGCGGCCGGGGCACGGGCTACGGACCATCGGAAGCAGGAAGCAGGAAGCAGGAAGCAGGAAGCAGGAAGCAGGAGGCCGCCGACATCCGCCAACCGGCGAGAACACCCGCCGCGGACCGACCGCCCGTCGGTCGTCGTCGCTCAGTCCTGGTGCAGCTCGTTGCGGCCGGGGCCGCCGGAGAGCTTGTCGGTGCCCTGACCGCCCCACAGGACGTCGTCACCGCTGTTGCCCCACAGCGTGTCGTTCCCCGCCTCGCCGTGGAGCTGGTCGTCGTCCCTGCCGCCGTAGAGGACGTCGGCGCCGCCCCCGCCGCGCAGGACGTCGTCGCCGTCGTCGCCGTGCAGGGTGTTGTCCTCGTCGGTGCCGGTCAGGGCGTCGTTCCCGGGGCCGCCGAAGCAGTCCTGCCCGCAGCGGGTGAGGGTGTCGTCGCCCGGGCCGCCGTCGGAGCCGAAGCCGAACGGGCCGCCGCCGCCGTCGAGGCGGTCGTCGCCTTCCTCGCCGTACAGCATGGCGGACGCGGAGGCCCTGAGCACGTCGTTGCCCTGCCCCCCGTAGACCCCGGCCCGCGCGTGGCTCTCCGGCTCCAGGGTGGCCGTGTCGTCCAGGTCGCCGAGGCTGATGTCGTAGCTGTCCGAGTCGTCCGAGTTCTGCGGGATCAGGACCGCGCAGCGCACGGTGGTCCGGTCGCCAGGTGTCGGGTACGCGCACTCGTCCGTGCTCGCGGCGCTCGCGTCGATGGTGATGTCGTAGCGGTCGTGGAAGGTGAGCACGTAGTACGACTCGAACTCGCCTCGGTCCTCGATCTTCTCCCGCACCGTCAGCTCGTTCCGCTGGCCGGGGGCGGCCTTGTACCACAGTTCGCCGTCCTCGTGGGTGACGCTGGCCGTGGTGGCCGTGGTGGCCGTGGTGGCCGTGGTGGCCTGGGCGGCGGTCGGCGCCGCGAGGGTGGTGCCGGCCAGGGCGAGGGTGAGGGCGGCTGTGGCGGCGAGGGCGCGGTGAGTGCGCATGCGTGGGGCCCCTTCGAGGATGCGGTGCGCGACGGTGCTCGTGGTCATCCGGTGAGACGAGTTGTCCAGCGGCACAGTTGTGCCCCCGCTCGTGAACAGCTGTCGGCTGAGCGGTGGCCGGGGCGTGGAGGGTTTCGGGGGAGTGGGGGAGCGGGCTTCCGGACCGGTCCCGAGCGGGTGCGGCTGTGATGGGCCCCCGACCAGTGGAGGAAGTCATGGGCCTGTTTCGGAGGAACGGGAAGAAGAGGCGCCCCGCGCCGTCCGGGGGAGCGGCCGGGTCCAGGCCGTGGGCCGATCACGGCCTGGCCGACGGCGAGACCGTGGAGTGCGGCCGGTGCGCCAGGACGCTCAGGGTCGCGCTGCAGTCCGCGTCGTCCGTGACGGTCAGCCATGACGGCGCGCTGGAGGGCATGGCCCTGATCTGCACCGCGTGCGGTCAGTTGCTCTGCTCCGCGTGCGCGCTGGCGGCCAGCGACAACCCCTACCTGCCGAAGTGTGACCGCTGCGGCGGGCAGGTCACCCTGCCCGTGGCGGGGTGAGGCGCGTGGGTGGGAGCGGGCGCGTGGGGTGTCAGGCCGGGGGGAGGGACGCGACGACCGAACGGGCCAGGTCCTTGGCCAGCGCGCAGGGGGCGGAGCCTTTGAGGTCGTCTCCCTTGGCGGTGAGGGCCACCCGCTCCGTACCCTCCACCCGGTCCGGCCCCATGTACGCGCGGTGGACCACCTCGACGCGGCAGGAGCCGGCGCCGTCGTAGTCCGGCAGGACGACGGCCGAGCGGTCGCCCACCTTGGTCCGTTCGGTGTCCTTGCCGCTCGGCAGCCTGCCCTGGTCGAACTGGAGGTCCACCTCGATGTCCGCGGTGGTGGACTTCCACTGGCAGGCCCAGTGGCCGAACCCGGCGTCCGGGTCCCCGGCGTCGACGCCGGGCACCTTCGCCAGGGCCGCCACGTCGAGCAGCGTGCACGCGTCATGGTGGGCCAGTGAGTTGGCCGCGAAGTCGCCGTCGCGCCGGCGGACTTCGCCGTCGTTCAGCACCTTGACCGCGTACCGGGTGGCGATCTCGGCGGTGTCGCACAGGTGTTGCTTGACCTGGTCGGGTTCCCGCGCCGCCACGGTGATCCGCAGGCTGCTGTCGCGGGCGCCGGTGACCGCCAGGGCCCGTTCGCACCTGTCCCGCTCGACGGCGGGTTCCACGACGGTGACCCGGCCCGTGGTGCGACTCTTCTCGCCCTCGGGCAGCTCGTCGGCGTCGAGCTCCACCCGGACGTCCACGACGTCGTCGTTGCCCTCGAGCAGGAGCACGTCACAGCGGTTGAAGTTGCCCTGGTGGCGGTCGAGTTCGGTGGCCTCGTACGCGTCGAACCCCCTGGCGTCCAGCAGCGCGCAGGGGTCGGCCGTCCGAGGCTCGCCGAGGAAGGCCGGGTCGGTGGCGGACGGACCGCTCGGCGACGGCGCGGCCTGGGCCTCGGCGCCGTCGCCGTCGGACAGGCTCAGCAACAACAGGGGCACGGCGACGGCGAGTGCCGCCACGACCAGCGCGCCGAACGCGAGCAGCGGGTTGCGCCGCAGGACGGCCGACGGGAGCAGGCGGGGTGGTGAGGGAAGGGTGGGCCCACCGGGCGGGGCGGGCAGGCGCTTGGTGATCATGCCCAGGGGGAGGGTGGCGAGGTCCCGCGCCCCGCCCGCGAGGTCCGCGAGCGCCTGGTGCGCCGCGGCGGCGGTGGGCCGGGCCCGCGGGTCGGTGTGCGTCATCGCGGTGACCAGGGCGCTCAGCGGCCCGATGTGCGGGCTGATGGCCTCCTGCCGCACCACGTGTCCGGGGCCGCGCAGCGGCGGGGTCCCGGTCGTCAGCACGTACAGCGTGACGCCGAGCGAGAAGACGTCGGAGGCCCGTTCGGGGGCCCCGCGGAACGCCTCGGGGGCGGCGTAGGCGGGCGTGAGGCTGAGCGGCCCGTTGGGGGTGATCGTCGCGCTGGAGTCCACCCGGTGCGCCGCGCCGAAGTCGGCCAGCTTGGCCACGTGTTCCTCGGTCAGCACGATGTTGCCCGGCTTGACGTCACAGTGCACGAGCCCCTTGGCGTGCAGGGCGGCCAGCGCGTCGGCGATCTGCGCGCCGATGGCGGCGGCGTGCTGGGGAGCCAGCTTCACCGGGGCGTCCAGGCTGCCGCCCCGCACGTGCTCCATCACCAGCCAGAACGTGGCGCGCTTGTCCCGGCCCGTGCGGACGGCGTCGTAGAGGGTCACCACGTGCGGGTGGCTGAACTTGGCCAGCGCGCGCGCCTCGGCCAGCAACTCCTCGAAGGCCCCGGGGCCGCTGTTCTCCAGCCGGGCGCGCTTGAGGACGACGCTGCGGGCCAACTCCGTGTCGACGGCGAACCAGACGGCCCCCCGACCGCCTTCCACGGGTCCTTCCGTGAGCCGGTACTTGCCCACCTTCTCCCCCGGGTGCACAACGACACTCCCCTCACGAAAGGCCGGAACCACTGGTGTTGACCGGTACGCGGACCACGGGTGCGGACCGAATGTACTGCGTACCGGGCACGGCACTCTCCGTTTCCGACGTAATTCCCCGGGCTGTCGCACCGTGCCTGGGCACACCTGTCCCAATCGCCCCGGAGCGTGTCTCACATGGTGGCGAACAGGCCCTCACCCGGGGCCATGATCGGCTGGCAGACTGCGAGGGGGACACCCCTGTCCGCCGTCAGGGGTAGGGGTCCGCCGACCGGGAGACGCGCCGTCGGGAGGGGTCCCGCGACGGTGGGTGGACCATGACCCGGACGCCTTGCTCGGGCGGTACGACGACCTTGAGGAGAGGGCGATGAGCGGCTCTGACAGCTTGGCGCGCGGTGTCCCGCCCGGGCGGCCCGGCACCCTGCACGCGCGGACGGTCAGCGGCGACCTCACCGCCCCGCCCCGGCTGGGCCTGACCGTGCGCTTCGGGCGCGGTGACAAGCCCGGCACGGACCTGGGTGTGGGCGTGGACGACCGGCGGGTGAGCCGGCGCCACGGGGAGTTGACGTACCGGCAGGGAGGTTGGTGGCTGCGGAACATCGGGCAGCAGCTCGTACGGCTGCCCCGGGGCCGGATGATGCACGCCACCTCCGAGCCGATCCCCCTCGCCACCGGCTACACGCCCCTGTTCGTACAGGGCTCGGGCCACCGGGAACACCTCGTCGAGCTGTACGTCACCGACCACGACGACCGGGGGCCCGTCTCCAGCCGGTCGGCGGACACCGTCCAGCCGGAGCGCTGGGCGCTGACCGACGACGAGCGGCTGCTGCTGGTCGTGTTGGGCCAGCACTACCTGGAGTACGAGCCGGACCCGCGCCCGCTGACGTACGGCCGGGCCGCCGAACAGCTCGCCTATCTGCGCCCGGACGCCGGGTGGACGGTCCGCAAGATCGAGTACCGGGTGGAGGCCGTACGCCGCCGGCTGCACCGCACCGGCTTCAAGTACCCGCTGATGCACGACAACCCCGAGGAGCGCCCGTCCGACAACAGCCTCCTGCACAACCTGCTCCGGGGGCTGGTGGCCTCGACCACCCTGGTGCCGCCGGACCTGGAGCTGATGGAGGACGAGTTCGGGTGGCCCAGCTCCCGCGTCGGTGAGGCCCCCGGCGCCGGCTGACGCCCGCGACCGGGGCACCGGGGCCGCGGCTTCGGCGTTTTGGGACCCGTCCCCACCACCCGGCCCTAACGTCACCACCGACACGCCCCGGGTGGGCCTGGCGCAGGCCCGCCCGGGGCGACACCCCCTCGTAACGACGGAGGACAGACCCCGTGACACACAACGACTCCGCACGCTCTGGGTGGGGCAGGCGCGGCCGGCTGGCCCTGGCGTCCGCCCTGCCGGTCGCGGCCCTCACGACGGCGCTCGTCGCGCCGGTGTCCGTGCAGGCCGCCGACGCGCCGGCCGGTCCCGGCGCGCGGGCCGCCACCCAAGGCGGCCGTGCCGACCTGCCGTCCGAGGTGCTGGACCTCGGCAACTGGAAGGTGACGCTGCCCATCGGGGAGGAGGAGAAGCCCACGGAGATCTTCCAACCCGAACTCGACGGCTACTCCAAGGACCCGTACTTCACGGTCACCAGGTCCGGCAAGGCGGTCAGGTTCCGCGCCCCCGTCAACGGCGTCACGACCAGCGGGTCGAAGAACCCCCGTACCGAACTGCGGGAGATGGAGAGCGACGGCTCGGACGAGATCGAGTGGTCATCGACCTCCGGCAAGCACACCATGACCGTCCGCGAGGCGTTCACCCACCTGCCCGAGGACAAGCCGCACGTCGTCGGCGCCCAGATCCACGGTGGCGACGACGACGTCACCGCCCTGCGCCTTGAGGGCACCAAGCTCTACGTCACCAAGGGTGACACCACCCACCACCACCTGATCACCGACGACTACCAGCTCGGCACGGTCTTCACCGTCCGCTACGTGGTCGCGAAGGGCAAGGTCAAGGTGTACTTCAACGGCAGGTTGGAGACCACCATCGCCCACTCCGACCCCAGCAACTACTTCAAGACCGGCGCCTACACCCAGGCGCACTGCGGCAACTCCTCCCCGTGCGCCGACGACAACTACGGCGAGGTCGAGATCCGCGACGTGCGGGTCAGGCACGAGGACTGACCGCCCGGCCGCCGCCGGCTCGCGGGAACCACCTCGCCGCCACCCACGGTGGCGGCGGGGCTCCTCGCGCGGCGGCCCTGGTGACCTTGCCCGGCCGACGTGCCTAGGGACACGGGGACGTCAGCGGGCGACGGCCGCGGCGTACCGCGCGTCGTTGGCGAGCAGGTCGCGGTGGGTGTCCTCGGCGGTGATGACGCCGTCGTCCAGGACCAGGACGCGGTCGGCGACGTCCAGCAGGGCCGGGCTGCCGCTGATCACGATCGTGGTACGGCCGCGACGGAACCGTGCCAGGTTGCGCGCGATGAGTTGCTCGGTGACCGCGTCCACGGCCGTCGTGGGGTCGTGCAGCACCAGGATGTCGGCGTCGGCGGCGAGCGCGCGGGCCAGGGACAGCCGCTGCCGCTGACCGCCGGAGAGGTTGGCCCCGCGGTCGCGGACCGCGTAGTCCAGGCCGTCGCGGTGCAGGGCGACCACGTCCGTCAGCAGGGACGCCTCGACGGCCTCGGCCACCAACGCGCTGGTGCCCGACGGGTCGATGTTCGTCCGCAGGGTGCCGGCGAAGACCTCCCCGTCGTACGGGTTCACCAGCAGGTGCGCGCGGACCGCCTCGATCGAGAGGTCCGCGAGGGCCTGCCCGCCGACCCGCACCACCCCCTCGTACGCCCCCGGCGCGACGCGCACCGCGAGGACGGACGCCAACTCGGCCGCCGCGCGCGGCTGGTAGGCGGCGATGGCGACGAAGTCGCCGGCCGGCACCTCGAACGCCAGCCCGCGCAGCGACCCGTAGCGCACGGCGTCGACGGCGAGCCCGCCACCCGGGGTCGGGCGCCGGGTGCCCGGCACCATCGCCGGCGGCGCGGTGAGCACCAACGCCATCCGCTCGGCCGACGCGCGCGCGATCATCACGTACTTGGGCATCTCCGAGAACAGCTTGAGCGGCTCCATGATGAACTGCGCCAGGCCCACCGCCATGACCAGCTCCCCGATGGTGATCTGGCCGCCGAAGGCCAGCCAGCCCGCCGTCAGGGAGACGGCGGTGGCCAGGACCGCGCTCAGTCCCAGTGCCACGCCCTCGTAGGCGCCGTGCACCCTGGCGACCGTGATCGCCTGCTCCCTCGCGTCGGTGCTGACCTTCCGGTAGGAGGCGAAGGCCGCGTGGTTGCCGCCGAAGCCGTGCAGCGGGCGCAGGCCGATGATGAGGTCGGCGACCTTGGCGCCCGCCCGCGCCACCCGGGTCTGCTGTTCCCGGGTGCTGGCGCCGATCCGCTGCGACATGACGGCCAGGATCGACAGGATCGCGATGGTGCCCACGATCACCAGCAGGCCCAGGCGCGGGTCGGCCAGGCCCAGCGCGACGGCCGCCACCGCCACCGCGACCAGGGAGCTGACCAGCAGCGGCACCACCTCGATGATGTCGGCGGTCTGGTCGGCGTCCTCGGTGGCGATGGTCAGCACCTCGCCGGACCTGAGGTCCACGTCCCTGGCCACCGGCTGGAGCCCGCAGCCGGCCACCCGGACGCGCCAGTGGTGGGCCTCGGTCGTGTTGGCCTTCTGGAGGACGCGCATCCCGAACCGCCACGACAGCGACACCGTCGTGATGATCACCGCGAGGGCGCCGATCGACAGGCCGAGCGCGGCCGGGCTCCGGTCCCGCAGCGCGTGCTCGACGATGAGGCCGAGCGCGATCGGGAAGGCCGTCTCACCCGCCTGGTACAGACCCATCAGGACGGTGCCCCCGGCCATGGCGCCCAGGTTGCGGCGCAGCGCGGTCCGCAGGATGTCCGCCCCGGGTCGGGGTCGCCGGCGGGCAGCGGTCTTCAGCACGGGGCCATCGCCTCCAGGGTGTGCGGGGTGCGCGGTGTGGGTGGGGTGCGGGCGTCGGGCCGCCGGGCGGGCCCGGCCTTCGGTGGCGCTGTGCGCGGGGGCCGCACCTAGCCGCCCTCGCGCCAGGCGCGCCACAGCCGCGCGTACTGGCCGCCCAGGGCCACCAACTCGTCGTGCGTCCCTTCCTCCACCACGCGCCCCGCGTCGAGCACGGCGATCCGGTCGGCCGCCATCGCCTGGGTCAGCCGGTGCGCGACGAACAGCGCGGTGCGGCCGGCGCACGCGGCCCGTACGGCCCGCTCAAGGCCGGCGGCGCCCTCGCTGCCGGCCTCGGCGGTCGACTCGTCGAGCACCACCACCGGGGAGTCGTTCAACGTCAGCTTGGCCAGCGCGAGTTGGGCGACCTTGGTGCCGTCGAGGCGTTCGCCGCCCTCGCCGACCAGGGTGTGCAGCCCGTCGGGGAGCAGGTCCACCCAGCCGTCGGCGCCGACCGTGCGCAGGGCGGCCAGCAGTCGGGCGTCGCTGGCCTCGGGCGCGGCGAGCCGCAGGTCGTCGGCGAGCGTGCCCGAGAACACGTGCGTCTCCTGCGTCAGGATGCTCACCAGCGCCCGCGCCCCCGCCTCGTCCAACTCGGCCAGGTCGTACGGCCCGACGCGCACCGAACCGCGCTGCGGGGCGCCGATGCCCGCGACCAGCGCGGCCAGTGTCGACTTGCCCGCGCCCGTCGCCCCCACCAGGGCGAGCGAGCCACCCGCCGGGATGGTCAGGTCGACCTCGCGCAGCACCGGCCGTTCCGTGTCGGGGTAGCGGAAGGTCAGCCCGCGTACCGTCACCGGCTGGGGCCCGGCGTCCGCGGGCGCGAGCGAGGCGTGGCCTACCAATCGATCCGCCGCGGGCTCCTTGACCACTCCGACCAGGCGGGTCAGGCTGGCGCCCGACTTCTGCGCCTCGTCGAAGGTGAACATGATGGCGCCCAGCGGAGTGAACAGCCGGTGGAAGACCAGCGGGGCCGCCGACACCTCGCCCAGGCTGGCCGCGTCGGCCTCCAGCAGGGCGTAACCCACCACCACGATCAGTACGAGGCCGATGAACTCGGCGCGGTTCTCCCGGCCGACGAACCGGCCGAAGAAGCGGAACACCTCGACGCCGAGGTCGCGCACCCGCCACGACGCGCGGGTCACCTCCTCGCGGACGGCGTCCTCAAGGCGGTACGCGCGGACCGTGTCGATCCCGTTCAGGCCGCTGATCAACGCCTGCGCGCGGTCGGCCTGGGCCATCCGCTGCTGTCGGTAGAGCGGCGCGGAGCGAGGCAGGTACCAGCGCAGGGCCAGGGCGTAGGCGGGCAGCGCGGCGGCGCCGGCCAGGCCGAGTCGCCAGTCCAACCCGAACATGCCCACGGTGGCGATGGTGACCAGCACGCCGGCCGAGAACACCGTGGGCACGGCCGTGCGGATGCCCTTGGACAGGATGGCCACGTCGTCGCCGACGCGGGAGAGCACGTCGCCCCGGCCGACCTGTTCGACGCGCGCGCTCGGCATCCCGAGCACCGCGCGGACGGCGCCCTCACGCAGCCGGGCGAGCAGATCGGCGCCCAACCGTCCGATCAGGTAGGTCGAGAGGGCCGTGGCCGCCGCGCCGAGCAG
Source organism: Streptomyces sp. MGP-BFMKR1 (assembly GCF_057766585.1). Classification (NCBI taxonomy): domain Bacteria; kingdom Bacillati; phylum Actinomycetota; class Actinomycetes; order Kitasatosporales; family Streptomycetaceae; genus Streptomyces; species Streptomyces sp. MGP-BFMKR1. Next base: position 926,231 of record NZ_CM173408.1, on the reverse strand, counting down.
CGCGGCGGCCACCATCAGGCCCCCGACCGTGACCAGCACCGAGCGGGACTCCTCGGCCACCACCCCGTCCACCACCCGGCCCAGCAGGAGCAGCGGCAGCACCTGGAGCGCGGCCCCGGCCACCGTGGTGAGCGCGGTCGCGGCCGTCAGCCATGGGATCTGTCGGCAGTGCGCCGCCACCCAACGGGTGGCCTCGCGCCCGCTCGCCGTACGCAGCGTCGCCGAGGCGACACCGGGTTCGGTACCCTTCATCCCCGCACCGGACCGGGCCGGTGGCCCAGGGGTTGGCGTGTCATCCCTACGTGACCGACGTGACGAGCTTGTCGATCGCGTACGGCAGGGACAGCAGCGTGCCCTGGGACATGGCGGCGCCGACGGCCGGGCCCTCGCTGTCCAGCAGGTACGACACCTTGTTCTGCTGGACGGCGGGCAGGTTGGCGAACAGCTTGAACTTCCTGAGCGCCTCGGTGTCGGCCTTGTCGTTGATGACGAAGATGCGGTCGACGTTCACCAGGTCGATGCGCTCGGGGGAGAGTTCGGTGGAGAAGCTGCCGCCGGCGATCTTGTCGATCTCGGTCTGGTACCTGAAGCCGGTGCCCGTCACCAGTCGTCCGCGCACGTCGGTGGAGGTGAAGGGGGCCACCGAGTCCTTGTACCAGGACAGCACGACGGCCTTCTGGTTCGCGAACTCCGGGTGTGCCTTCTTCGCCGCGCTGAGCTTGCCCTCGATGCCACGCACCAGTTTGGTGCCCTCGTCCTCCTTGCCGAGCGCCTTGGCGATGTGCACCGCGTTGTCCTGCCACGGGGCGCTGAAGGGCTCCTTCTCGCCCTTGGTGCGGGCCACCGTGCGGGCGATGCTGGAGAGCTTGTCGTAGGCGGCCTTGTCGATCTCGGAGTAGACGGCGATGATCAGGTCGGGCCGGAGCGAGGCGATCTTCTCGTAGTTGGGGCCCGAGTCGCCGTTCTCCATGATGACCTCGGGGCGGGTGTCGCCCCACTTGTCCTTCACCCACGGCCACTGGGTGTTGATGTCGGGGGACTTGCCCGCCGGGTTCGGGTACTGGTCGACCATGCCGACCGGCTTGATGCCGAGTGCCAAGACGGCCTGGTCGTCCGTGTAGCCCACGGTCACGACGCGGCGCGGGGCCTTGGTGATCTCCGTGGACCCGAAGGCGTGCTCCACGGTGACCGGGAAGGTGCCGCCACCGGCCGCCGGGCCGGCGTCGCTCTCCTTGTCCGAGCTGTCGGAACCGCATCCCGCGAGAAGGGTGACGCCGAGGGCCGCGGCCGACAGCGCCGCCGCTATCCGCCGCCGTGGTCCTGCCAGCATCGTTCGGGGGAAAGGCATGCGTCATCCCTTGCTTTCGCACTGTCCACGGCGACCCCGCGGGGCAGCCCTACGATATACCGTTAATTTAGGCCAGCCTAGCCTAACTGGTGCCCTGTGCTGTCGCCCCGTCCAGGGGGCTCGTTGCGGCCCGTGGCCAGGCCAAGTCCGGTGGCGGGCGGCGCGGATGGGTCGCCGGCGGCGGTCGTACGGGTGGCTGGTTCGCGCGGGCCGCGCGCGGCGCCGGTCCGTGACCGGGCGGCGCCGAGCCGCGTGCCCGCGCGCCGGGACCTACGGGTCGAGCCGGACGTGCGTACGGCCTATCGGCACGATGAGCGGCCGGTCGCCCACCGGGTCGTCGATCACCTTGGCGCGCAACCCGAAAGCCTCCTCCAGGAGTTCCGCGGTGATCACCTCCCGTGGGGTCCCCTGCGCCAGGATCGATCCCGCCCGCATCACGATGAGGTGGTCGCTGTAGCGCGTGGCCAGGTTGAGGTCGTGCAACACCATGACCACGGTGCACCCGGACTCGTGCAGGTCGTCCACCAGGTCGAGCACGTCGATCGCGTGCGCCAGGTCCAGGTAGGTGGTCGGCTCGTCGAGCAGCAGCAGATCGGTGCCCTGGGCCAGGGTCATCGAGATCCAGACGCGCTGGCGCTGCCCGCCGGACAGCGAGTCGATCGGGCGCTGCGCCAGCTCGGACACCCCGGTCATGGCCAGCGCCTTCTCCACGATGTCCGCGTCGTCCGACGACCACTGCCGCAGCCAACTCTGGTGCGGGTGCCGCCCCCTGGCGACCAGGTCGGACACCGTCAGCCCCTCCGGCGCGACCGGCGCCTGCGGCAGCAGGCCGAGCTTCTTCGCCACGTCCCTGGTCCTGAGCCTGGCGATGTCCTCGCCGTCCAGCACGACCGCCCCCCTGGCCGGCTTGAGCAGCCGCGTCAGGGTGCGCAACAGGGTCGACTTCCCACACCCGTTGGGCCCGATGATCGTGGTGACCACGCCGGGCGGGATCGTCACGTCCAGGCCGTCGATGACCGTCTGGCCGCCATACCCGACCGTGATGTCCCTGGCGGCCAACCGCGCGGCGCCCCCGGCGCCGGACTCGGTCGTGGTGCCGAACTGAGCGTCCACAAGCCCCCCTCGCTGAGCTTCGCCATTGCCGCTTGTCATGATCTGAGGTTCGCCCGTACGAGCAGGTAGACGAGGAACGGGCCGCCGATCGCGGCGGTGACCACGCCCACCGGGAGCGAGATCGGCAGGGCCGTGCGCGCGACCAGGTCGGCACCGATCAGCAGCAGCGCGCCCACCAGCCCTGAGGCGACCATCGGCGGCGTCGGGCAGCGCGCCAGCCGCATCGCCACCTGCGGCGCCACCAGCGCGACGAACGGGACCGGCCCCGCCGCGCTCACCGCGGCGGCGGCCAACAGGACCGCGCACAGCATCAGGACGGCCCGCACCCGCCCGTACCGCACGCCGAGTCCAGCGGCGACCTCGTCGCCCAGGTGCATCGGCTTGAACTGGAAGGCGACCGCGGCCACGACGACGCACAGCACGAGCGTGCACCACAGCGCCACCCGCACCTCGCCCCAGGAGCGGTTGTCCAACGAGCCGACCAACCACGCCTGGGCCTTGGCCACGTCCCTGATGTCGGCCGAGGCGAGCAGCCAGGTCGTCACCGCCTCCATGACGGCGCTCACCGAGATGCCGATGAGGATGAGCCGGAGGCCGTCGATCCCGCGCCGCCAGGCCAGGAAGTACACGAGCAGCCCGGTGCCGAGGCCGCCGGCGAGCGCCGCCGCTGACAGGCCGACCGAGCTGACGACCGCGGCCGTGGTGCCGCCGGAGACCGTCACCAGGGACACCGCGACCGCGCTGGCCCCGCCGGTGATGCCCAGTACGTCCGGGCTGGCGAGCGGGTTGCGCGCGAGTGACTGCAGGATCGCCCCCGAGACCCCCAGCGCGATCCCCACCACGACCCCGGCCAGGGCGCGCGGCATGCGCAGGTCCATGACCACGAACTCGTCGATCCGCTCGCCCCGACCGAAGACGGTGGCGACCACCCGGGGGAGGCTGATGGCGAAGTCCCCGACGCTGATGGACAGGCAGAACAGCAGGAACGTCGCCGCCGCCAGCACCAGCGTCACCAGTACGAGCCAGGGCCGCCACACGAACGAGAGGGGGCCGAGCCGCACGCCCGGCGCCACCGATGTCTTCACGTCTGCCGCGTTCATGCGCTCTTGAACTTCCCTCGCCACACCAACACCGCGAAGAACGGGGCGCCGAGGAGGGCGACCACCACCCCCGCGTCCAACTCGCCCGGCCGTACCACCAGGCGCCCCACGATGTCGCAGACCAGCAGGACGACGGCGCCGAGCACGCCCGCGTACGGCACCAGCCAGCGGTAGTCCGGGCCGGTCAGGTACCGCGCCACGTGGGCCACCATCAGGCCGAGGAAAGCGATGGGCCCGCACGCCGCCGTGGCCGCGCCCGCGAGCAGGGTGATGGCCACGATGCCGAGGGTTCGGCTCGCCGCGATGTTCACCCCGAGCCCCCGTGCCACGTCCTCGCCCAGGTTGAGCAGGTTGAGGGCGGGCAGGGTGATCGCCGCCAGCGCCAGGCCGACGGCCACGCACGCGGCCACCGGCCAGATGACGTCGAATCCGACGCCGGCCACCGAGCCCGAGTTCCAGAACCGCAGCGCGTTCAGCGACGTCTGGTCGGACAGCGCGATGCCCGTGGTCATCGCGGTGAGGAAGACGGTGATGCCCTGCCCGGCCAGGACGAGCGTCAGGGGGTTGCCCGCCCCGCGGCCGATGCTCGCCAGGCCGAAGACGATGACGCCGGCGACCGCCGCCCCGGCGAAGGCGAACCAGACGTACTGGAGCGGGTTGGTCAACCCGAACACGGCGATCACCGTCACCACCGCGAAGGAGGCGCCGGCGTTCACCCCCAGCAGACCCGTGTCGGCGATGGGGTTGCGCGTGTACCCCTGGATCAACGCCCCGCCCACCCCCAGCGCGAGACCCGCCACGACCGCGAGCACCGTCCGGGGGACCCGCACGGTGCGCATGATGAGCCTGATCTCGGTGAGCCGCTGATCGGCGTCGGGCGACCCGAACAGCCCGTGCCAGACCTCGGCGGGACTGAGCGCGCGTGCGCCGACCGCCAACGAGAGCCCCGCGGCGACGACGAGGACCACCACCAGCGCGCCCAGGCCCACGCTCCGCCGTCGGCGGGCGGCCGTGAGGCCGCTGGGAGCGGGGCGCTCCACTGTCGTCGTGCTCATGTCGCGGTTCGTCGTTCCTTTGGTCTGCCGGGCCCCGCCAGTTGGGCACCCGCCGCCCCAGCCGGGCGGGCACGCGCCACCGTTCGCGCGCTGGCCCGCCCGGCGAAGCCGTGCGCAGTGGGCCCGTGTTCGGCCCGCCACCCGCGGGAGGGCAGGGGGAACGAGCACGCCGACGGGGCGAGCCAACTAAACTTAGGCGAGCCTAAGCGAGTGGCGCAATACTGTCGACAGCCGGCCCGTATGACCCTTCCGGGCTGGCGGGCCATCGAGCGGGCCCAGGCGCGCGGGCTCGGAGCGCGTGGGCTCAGGCGCGCTGGGCCGCGGGGGCCTGGGAAGGTGCCCGCCCCCGGGGACGCGCCCGCCGACGACCCCGAGGACCCGCAGTAGTGTCACCCCTGACGGACGCCGCAGAGTTGCCGGGCCATCAAGGGAGCGCCTGCCCATGAGCGTTGAGTTCTTCATCACCGCGTTGATCATCGTGGTCTCGCCGGGGACCGGAGCGGTGTACACCGTCGGCACGGGCCTGACGCGCGGGTTCCGCATGTCGGTCGTGGCGGCCTTCGGCTGCACCCTCGGGATCGTCCCGCACCTGGCCGCGGCCATCGCGGGGCTCGCCGCCGTGCTGCACACCAGCGCGCTGGCCTTCGAGAGCTTCAAGTGGGCCGGCGTCGGCTACCTGCTCTTCCTCGCCTGGCAGACGCTGCGCGAGAAGGGGGCGATGAAGATCGACACGGACGGCGGAGGCCAGTCGAAGGAGAACTCGGCGGCGCGCGTCACCTGGACCGCCATCCTGATCAACTTCCTCAACCCGAAGCTGTCCATGTTCTTCCTGGCGTTCCTGCCCCAGTTCGTCCCGGCCGACAGCGACAACTCCCTGCCGCACATGCTGGCGCTCTCGGCCGTCTTCATGGTCATGACGTTCGTCGTCTTCGTGATCTACGGCGCCTTCGCCGCGACCGTACGCGACCACATCGTCTCCCGCCCCACGGTGCTGGCCTGGATGCGGCGCACCTTCGCCGCGGCCTTCGTCGGCCTGGGTCTGCAACTGGCCCTCGCGAGCCGCTGACCCCGCCACCCCGCGCGCCCACCTCGGGAGCCGGCCGCGCGGGTCGGCCCCCGGTGCCGGAGCGGCCGGGGGCCGTGGTAGCGCCCCGTGGCAGCGCCCCCGTCATCCGGCGGCGGGCTAACCTAGCGCCCAGGCCCGACCACCGTGCCCGGGCCGATGGCCGCCCGGGTCGCCGCAGCGCTGACCTGGTGGGGCCGCGACGGCAGCCTCGTCAGCCCGCGTGCGTTCGCCGCCCCCGGGCCCGTGGCGACGCGACGACCGGGTGGGCCCGACGGAAGGGGAGGCGGCATGGCACGGCGTACGGCAGCCGTCTCGCGCCGCCCGGTGGGCGCCGGCGCGGACCGGGCGCGGGCGCTGACGGCGGCCGTCGTCGCCGTCCTCGTCGGCGTCCTCGGCCTGCTGTCGTCGGCCTCCCAGCCCGCGTACGCCTCCGCCGCGCTGTCGTCCGCGCCCTTCACGACGCAGGCCGTCGCCGCGACGGGCTCACCCGGCGCGGTCGAGACCCCCGCGCCACCCGGCGCCACCAACCCCGGCGCCACCAACCCGGGCGCCACCAACCCGGGCGGCCCCGCCCCCGCTGGTCACACCGCCGGGCCGGCCGCCGTGGGGCGCGACGCGGACCAGACCCGTGGGCCGGGGCCGGAGGTGCACGGGCCGCACGGCCGGCCCAGCGGCACCTGGCCGCGGCTGTACGCGGACCACTCCGGCACCCGGCACGCCGCGGCGCCCCCGGGCGCCACGCTGCTGCCGGTTCCGGTGGTGTTCACCCCGCCCGTCGGCTGGCGTGCGCCGCCGACGGCGCCGTACACCGCCCCCGACACGCGTCACCTCACCCCCTACTCCGGACGGGCACCGCCGCCGCCACTCGGCAGCTGACCCTTTCCCCTTTCCTTTCCGCGCCGCCTCGCGCGGCCGCGGCATGCCTGCCGGAGGCATCCTTTGACGCGCTCCATGCGAGTGCGGGCCCTGCTCGCCCTCGCCATCGTCGCTTTGTCGCTCTACATCGCCGTGACCGTGCCCGCCCGTCTCGGCCTCGACCTACGGGGTGGCACGCAGATCGTGCTCGAAACCCGTGACACACCCACCGCAACGGCCGACTCCGAGGCCACCGACCGGACGTTGGAGGTACTGCGCCGCCGCGTGGACGCGCTCGGCATCACCGAACCCACCCTCACCCGCTCCGGCGACCAACGCATCATCGTCGAGTTGCCCGGCGTGCAGGACCCGCGCGAGGCCGCCGACGTCCTGGGCCGCACCGCCCAACTGGCCTTCCATCCCGTACTCGGCGAGGCACCACCCGACGCCGTGGACCGGCCGGGCAAGAAGGGTGAAAAGGGCAAGCCGGGCGAGTCGGGTGAGCCAGGTGCGTCAGGTAGGCCGGACAAGCCGGACAAGACGGACAAGGCTGGGCAGGCCGACGAGGCGGGCAAGAGCGGGCGTGAGCTGGTGTTGCCCGACGAGGAGGGCAGGCCGCTGCGGCTGGGCCCGTCGTCGCTGAACGGGGGCGAGGTCGCCGAGGCCGAGGCGCGCATCGAACCGCAGCAGGGCCTCGGCTGGTTCGTCAGCGTCGACTTCCACAAGGGAGGCAAGGGCAAGTGGGCCGACCTGACCGGCGAGGCCGCCTGCGCCGCTCCGGGTGACCCCGCCCGCCGGGTGGCGATCGTCTTGGACGACGAGGTCATCTCGTCCCCGCAGGTGGACCCCGGTGTCCAGTGCGGCAAGGGCATCGCAGGGGGCTCGACCCAGATCACCGGGGACTTCGACCGTAAGGAGGCCCGCGAACTCGCGCTGCTCATCAACGGCGGCGCCCTGCCGGTGCCGGTCGAGGCCGTCGAACAGCGCACCGTCGGCCCCACCCTGGGGGCCGCCGCCATCGAGGCGAGCGCGCGGGCGGCCATCATCGGCACCGCCCTGACCGGCCTGTTCATCATGGCGGTCTACCGCCTCCTGGGCGGCCTGGCGGTCATCGCCCTGGCCTGCTACGGAGTCATCTCCTACGCCGCCCTGGTCGGGCTGGGCGCCACCCTCACGCTGCCCGGGCTCGCCGGTTTCGTGCTGGCGATCGGCATGGCCGTGGACGCCAACGTGCTGGTCTTCGAGCGGGCCCGCGAGGAGTACGCGTCCGCGACACGGCAACGCAAGACCCCGCGCTCCGCGCTGGCGGCCGGCTTCCGCGAGGCGCTGAGCGCCATCGCCGACTCCAACATCACCACGCTCATCGCCGCCGCGCTGTTGTTCCTCTTCGCCTCGGGCCCGGTCCGTGGCTTCGGTGTGACGCTGGGCATCGGCGTCCTGGCGTCCATGGTCAGCGCGCTGGTGATCACCCGCGCGCTGGCCGACCTCGCGGTGGCCCGGCGCGCGGTGCGACGCCGGCCGGCCATCACCGGCATCGCCCACATCGGCGCGGTCCGCACCCGCCTCACCCGGCGCGACCCGGACCTGATGGGTCGCCGGCGGCGCTGGCTCGCCGGCTCGGCGGTGGCCATGGTGCTGGCCACGGCGGGCATCATGGTGCGCGGCCTCGACTTCGGCGTGGAGTTCACCGGGGGCCGGCTCGTGGAGTACGCGACCACCAAGCCGGTGGACGTCGACCGGGCCCGGGACGCGGTGGCCGACGTTGGCTTCCCGCGCGCCGTCGTGCAGGCGTCGGGCGATGGCGAGCTGACGGTACGTACCGGTGGGATGTCGAACGCCGAGGAAGCGCGGGTCGGCGAGGCGATCGGGGACCTCGCGGGGGAGAAGGTGGAGAAGGTCCGCGACGAACTCATCGGGCCCAGCATGGGCGAGGAGCTGCGGCGCGGGGCGCTGATCGCCCTCGCGGTGGCGGTGGGAGCCCAGTTGCTCTACCTCGCCATCCGGTTCCGCTTCGCACTCGGCTTCTCGGCCGTGGTGGCGATGGTGCACGACGCGCTCATCGTGGTGGGCGCCTTCGCCTGGATGGGCAAGCCCATCGACGGGGTCTTCCTGGCCGCGCTGCTGACGGTGATCGGCTACTCGGTGAACGACTCCGTCGTGATCTTCGACCGGGTCAGGCAGCTCCAGGCCAGCCATCCGGAGCAGCCGTACGCGCGCACGACCAACACCGCGCTGGTCCAGACGGTGCCACGGACCGTCAACACGGGCATGGGCGCCCTGTGCATCCTGGCCACGCTCGCCCTGGTGGGCGGCGACTCGCTGACCGACTTCGCCCTGGCGCTGTTGATCGGCGTGGCCGTCGGCACGTACTCCTCGATGTTCACCGCGGCCCCCCTCGCGGTGGAACTCCAGGCGCGCGGCCTGTCCACCTCCCGCACGCCCGGCGGCGACGGGAACACCGGCGACCGCGAGCCCGCCGACGCCCGCAAGGCGCCGACCCGCACCCGGCCGGGCGCCGGCCTGCCGCGCTGAGACCGGCGCGGGACGCGCCCGACGGCGCGGCTGCCGTGGCATGAGGCCGGCGCCCGCGCGCCATCCGTGGCGCGCGGACGCCGGCCTGCGCGCGGACGCGCGGCGCCGTCGGCGGGCGCGTCAGTCGGTGTCCTTGGGGCGTTCGCCCTTGGGACCCCGGCCCCGCTCGGTGCGCGGGCCACGGCTGCGGTACTCGGGGTCCTGTCGCAGGGTCTCGTTGGCCGCCTCGTTGGCGTCCTGGTCGGAGATCCCCGACCGCTCCGCGTCCTTGCGCAGCCTCGCCCGCCGGGTGTCGTACTTCTTGCTTCCAGGTTCCGGCACTACGACCACCTCCGGCCCCCGGGTGCCCTCACCGGTCAGGGGACAAACGCCGCAGGTCGCGCCGTACGGGCACGGGCCACGGCCAGGCGCCCCCGGCTGACGGGGGCACGCGGCGCGCACCGTCGTGGGGCGGGGCCGCTCACGGACCGGTGCGGCCGTCATCCTCCGGGGAGTCGTCCGCGTCAGGGTCCTCGCCCTCGGCCTGCGAGGGCGTCGTCCGGGCGACGTTGTGGCCGTCGGGCGCGTTCGGGTCGTCGGGTGACGCGATGTCGTCCTGTCGTTCGCCCTCTGCCTGGGACGGGATCTGGTCGCTCATGATCGGCCTCCATCGAAAGGTGTCGTTCTTCATCGGGGTGTCCCGTGCGGGCGGTGGTCAACCGGCGCTGTCGCGGCCCACGGGGCGGGTGCGGAGCCAGGCGGTGATCCACCCGGCCTCCATGGCGGCGTCCCACAGGTACGTCGGCCGGATGCGCCCCTTCGGTACGTAGACGAGGTCGATGGCCAGCAGTGTCAGGGCCGTGCCGAGACCGACGCGGCGGGCGTGGGCCGCGCCCTGCGGCGTAGAGGCCGCCGCCAACTGGGCGAGACCGGTCGAGACCAGCAGGCCGCCCGTCGTCTGCTGGAGCCACCGGTCGTGCTTCGGCCCGAAGACCCGTTCGAAGCTGCGCAGGTGCAACAGCGGCCACAGTCCTCCCACGACGTTGAAGGCACCGTGCGCGACGGCGAGCGCCGCCGCGGGTTCCCGACCTCTCGTCTCTCCCATGGGCAGTCCCTTCGTTGGCTTCGCGTGCTTCGGCCGTGCTTTCGGATGCGTCGGCCGGCGCGTCCGGTCACCCCCGGGTACCCCGCTCACCGCCCTCACTCCGCGCCCGGCGCCACCCCCGTGACCCGATTGCGGCACGCGGCCCACGCCGCCGCGCCGTACGAGGCCACGCGGCCGGGCCGCTGCCGGCGCGCCGCGACCGCGCCCCCGGCGCCCGCCGGCGCCCCGCGCACCGCCACCTGCCGCGCCTGCCGCCACCCGCCGTGATCGCAGGTGGCGGCCCGTGTCGCCGGCCGCGACCGGCCCGTACCCCCGCCTCCGGACCGCGCGGCCCCCGGCGCCCGCGCCCGCCGGTACCACCCTCCGCCGGCCGTGCGACCGCCTCCGCCCACCCCCCGGTCGGGCCATCGGCGGCGCGTCCTCGGAATGCGGACCCCGGCCCGCTGACGCAGCCTTGCGGTAAGCCCAGGGCCGGGTGCCGGCCTCCTGCGCGCGCGGGCAGGCGCGCGGGCTCACATCCGCTGCGCGATCGCGGACGAAGTGGGTACTGGAACGGAACCACCGTGCCCGTACGCCGTCCGGCACGCGGGCGTACGGGCGCACGGACACTCGCCGAGGAGCCAATGGCATGACCGACGTTTCCAGCTTGGGTTCACCCGAGGACGACCCCCAGACGGTACTCACCGACCGGCAGGGCCACCCGATCTACGACAACCAGAACCAGCGCACGGTGGGCGCCCGCGGCCCGGCCACCCTGGAGAACTACCACTTCCTGGAGAAGATCAGCCACTTCGACCGGGAGCGCATCCCGGAGCGCGTCGTGCACGCCCGGGGCGTGACCTCCTACGGCTACTTCGAGGCGTACGGGGCCTGGGGTGACGAGCCGATCAGCCAGTACACCCGGGCCAAGCTGTTCCAGGAGCGCGGCAAGCGCACCGACGTGGCCGTGCGGTTCTCCACGGTCATCGGCGGTCGCGACTCGTCGGAGGCGGCCCGCGACCCGCGCGGCTTCGCCGTGAAGTTCTACACCGAGGACGGCAACTGGGACCTGGTCGGCAACAACCTCGGCGTCTTCTTCATCCGGGACGCCGTGAAGTTCCCCGACGTCATCCACGCCCTCAAGCCCGACCCGGTCTCCCACGAGCAGAAGCCCGCCCGCATCTTCGACTTCATGTCGCAGACGCCGGAGAGCATGCACATGCTGGTCAACCTGTTCAGCCCGCGCGGCATCCCGGCGGACTACCGGCACATGCAGGGCTTCGGGGTGAACACCTACAAGTGGGTCGACGCCGAGGGCCAGACCGTTCTCGTCAAGTACCACTGGATGCCCAAGCAGGGCGTGCGCAGCATGACCGAGGAGGACGCGGCGAACGTCCAGGCGGGCGAGCTGGGTCACGCCACGAAGGACCTGTACGAGGCCATCCGCCGGGGCGAGTACCCCGAGTGGGAACTGCTCGTGCAGATCATGGCCGACGGCGACCACCCCGAGCTGGACTTCGACCCGTTGGACGACACCAAGACCTGGCCGGAGCAGCTCTTCCCGCCCAAGCCCGTCGGCCGGCTGGTGCTCGACCGCACGGTCGACAACTACTACGCGGAGAACGAGCAGATCGCCTTCGGCACCGGCGTCCTCGTCGACGGCCTCGACTTCTCCGACGACAAGATGCTCGTCGGCCGGACGTTCTCCTACAGCGACACCCAGCGCTACCGCGTCGGCCCCAACTACCTGCAACTCCCGGTCAACCAGGCCAAGAACACGGAGGTGCGCACCAACCAGCGGGACGGGTTGATGGCCTACGACAACCGCGCGGCCAACGCGAACCCCGAGGTCAACTACGAGCCGTCGATCACCGGCGGACTGCACGAGGGCCAGTACCCGACCCACGACGACCAGGGCCCGGAGATCAGGGGCCGGCTGACCCGCAAGCGCATCCCGCTCGCCAACGACTACCAGCAGGCCGGCCAGCGCTACCTGCTGCTGGAGGACTGGGAGCGCGACGACCTGGTCACCAACTTCGTCAACCTCATCTCCCAGTGCGACCGCCGGGTGCAGGAACGCATGGTCTGGCACTTCCTGCTGGTCGAGAACGACCTCGGCCTCCGGGTGGGCAAGGGCCTGGGCATCGGGCCCTCCGACGTGACCCACCTGGAGACGCTGCCCGGCCAGAGCCTGACGGACGAGGACCGCGAACGCCTGAGCCGGCTGGGTGACAACCCGCCGCGCGACGTGTCCGGGCTCACCATGACCCACTGCGTTCCCGACGAGCGCCACGTGGTCACCCGGTAACCACCAACCAGCCGCCGCTCCCGCCCCGTGCCGCGACGGGGCGGGCCAGCGGCGTCACGCCGCCCGGCCGGGGCGACCCGGCCAGGGCGACCGCCCGGGACGCGTCCGCGCCGGACCGCGCCCCGGGGCCGGCCACCGATGCCAGGGCCGCCACCGCGCGCTCGACGGCCCCACCTCGGGCCGACGCCGGCGGCAGTCGTGGGCCAGGCGGTGACGCGGGCCGGTCGAGTGACGCCCACGTGGCCCGAGGGCATGGCAGCGAGCCCGGGTGGTCGGCCAGACCGAGGATGGCCCGGCGTCCCCCCCACACTCCGCCGGTTCCGCCGGGCATTCGCGGGTACTTCGGAGATTCCGCCCCACACCACGAGGAGATCCAGGTGTCGTTCAACCCGTTGGAGCATCGAGGAATCCCGCTGGATCGCCAGATCAGAAGCTGGCGCGAGCTGAACGTCGAACCGATCGACCCGGACCACTGTGACCCGTACACCCGCTGCCGCGTCATCACCATGAACGGCATCGAGGTCGAGGCCATCATGTTCAGCCACCAGTTGGCCCGCCACACGAAGGACCCCGAGGTCAAGCGGCAACTGGCACGGACGCGCTACGTCGAGGCACAGCAGCAGAAGGCGGTCAACTGGCTGCTCCCCGGGGTGTCGTCGGTGTTGGAGACGACGATCGCCTACGAGCAGGTGGCCGTGGACCTGACGGCCTGGGTGGCACGCATGGAGCCCGACCCGTACCTGAAGCAGGCGTACCAGTTCGGCGTGCTGGAGGACTTCGACCACCTGTACCGGTACGCGAACCTGTACGAGATGATCGAGCACCGCAAGGCCGAGGCGATCGTCGACGGCCTCACGGAGGTCATGCCGGGCCGGCCCACCCGGTTCCACCACCGCAACCCGGTGGACAACGTCCGCGACCCCTACGACCGCACGCGCACCGACCCGCTCTCCAAGCTGCACGCGCTGACGATCCTCTCCGCCGAGCAGCAGACGATGAACTTCTACATGAACACCGGCCCCACCTACATGGAGCCGATCGCCCGACAGCTCTACCAGGAGATCGGGCTCATCGAGGAGGAGCACGTCACGCACTACGAGTCGCTGGTCGACCCGGGCGAGACGTGGTGGGAGCAGCTCGTCAACCACGAGTACAACGAGTGCTACCTGTACTACTCCTTCATGGAGCAGGAGAGCGACCCGAAGGTCAAGGCGCTGTGGGAGCTGCACCTGAACATGGAACTGGAGCACCTGCACATCGCCTGCGACCTGATGCGTCGCCACGACAACCGTGACCCGGCCGAGGTGCTGGCCCCCGAGCTACCCAACGTGCTCACCTTCGAGCCGAACAAGGGCTACCTGCGGGAACTGCTCGCCACCCAGATCGACCTCACCACCCTGGGCGCCGGGTACGTCCGTGAGGCACACGAGCGGTTCGAGGAGATGCAGGCACAGATCCACGGGGGCGAGGCCGCGCCGAGCGACCGGGTCATGGACCAGCACCAGGAGGTGTTCGGCCGCCAGTACCGCCTGGAGACCGAAGGCGAGCACCCGGTCGCCGCACTGCCCGAGAACCAGTGAGGGACGACCCCGCCATGACACACACCCACACACCGCACGCCGGCGACAACGCCGCCGACACCGACGTGGTGTCGCTTCTGATGCGTCAGCACGGCGACATCCGCAACCTCTTCGACGAGGTCGAGGCGTCGACCGGGGAGGACCGCAAGGACGCCTTCCGGCGCCTGGTACGCCTGCTCGCCGTGCACGAGACGGCCGAGGAGGAGGTGGTCCACCCCTTCGCCCGCCGCGCCTTCCCCGGCGCCGAGGAGGTCGTCGACGAGCGCCTGGCCGAGGAGCACAAGGCCAAGGAGAGCCTGGCGGCCCTGGAGGACCTGGACACCGAGGACCCGGGATTCCTCCCCCGGCTGCGCGTGCTCCGCGAGAGCGTCCAGACCCACGCCAGGGCCGAGGAGCGGTACGAGTTCACCCACATCCGCCGCAGCGCCGACACCGCGCGCCTGGCCTCCATGGCCAAGGGCGTCAAGGCGGCCGAGGCCATGGCCCCGACCCGCCCGCACCCCGGCGTCGAGTCCCGAGCGGCCAACATGGCCCTCGGGCCCGTCGCGGCCCTGATGGACCGCACGAAGGACGCCGTACGCAAGGCCATGGGCAAGGACGGCTGACCCGAGCGCCGGCTTCGCGGTGGCGCCACGCCCGGCTCGGACGGCGGGGCGCCACCGCGCGACCCACCGCGGCACGCCCACGGGGCCACACGGTCACCGAGCCGATCCACGGGGCCCGGCTTTCGGCCCACGGGCCGGCCCGCGCTCCGGCGTACGGGCCGCGTGCCCGGGCATGTGCCCTGGTCAGCGGCGTAAATGCGTTGCCCGTCGGCGAGCGCGTGGTGAGGATGGCGGGGCAAGCACCAGTCTCCTCCGTGAGGGCCCCATGGACGTCATCCCCACCACCGCAGGTTCGGTACGCGGACGCCGGAAGGGAGGGGTCGCGGCCTTCGCGGGCATCCCGTACGCGGCGCCGCCGTTCGGGCCGCGCCGGCTGCGGCCACCCCAGCCACCCGAACCGTGGTCGGGCGTGCGCGACGCGTTCGCCCCCGGCCCGTCCGCGCCCCAGCCCGGCTACCACCCCGCGCTGCTCGGCCTGCTGGGGGAGGCGGGGGAGGTGGGCGAGGACTGTCTGAGCCTCAACGTGTGGACGCCGTCCCCGGGCCGGGCCGAGGGCGGGCTGCCGGTCATGGTCTGGGTGCACGGCGGCGCGTTCCGCAACGGCGCCGGCTCGCTGCCCAGCTACGACGGGGCGCGGCTCGCCGCGGACGGCGTCGTCTGCGTCACCCTCAACTACCGGCTCGGCGCCGAGGGGTTCCTGCTGCTGCCCGACGGTACGAGCAACCTGGGCCTCCTGGACCAGATCGCCGCGCTGGAGTGGGTCCGGGACAACATCGCCGGTTTCGGCGGCGACCCCGACAACGTCACCGTCTTCGGCCAGTCGGCCGGCGCCATCAGCATCACCGCCCTCCTGGCCATGCCCCGGGCCCGCGGGCTGTTCCGCCGCGTGATCACGCAGAGCGGCGCCGGCCACCACAGCCACCCGGAACACATCGCCCGGCGCGTCACCGAGCGGCTGGCCGCCCTGGCCGGGGTGGCGCCGACGCGCGAGGCGCTGGCCAGCGTGCCGCCCGAGCGGCTCGTCGCCGCCGACGCCGCCCTCAGCCGGGAGATCGCGCAGGACACGGACCCGGCGCGGTGGGGCGAGTCGGCGGGCGGCGGCACCACCGTGCTGCCCGTGGTGGACGGGGTGACCCTCCCCGAGCGGCCGATCGACGCCATCGCCGCCGGCGCGGGCCGCGACATCGACGTGCTCACCGGAACGACCTCCGATGAGTTCCGGCTCTTCCTCGTCCCGCTGGGGATCACGCCGCGCATCACGGACGGGGTGCTGCACGGCTTCCTCGCCGGTTTCGGCCTCGACCCCGACCACGCCCGCGCCGTCTACGCCGCCGCCCGGCCCGGGGCCTGCCCCGGTGACCTGTTCTCGGCCGCCATGACCGACCACGCCTACCGCGTCCCCGCCGTCCGCGTCGCCGAGGCCCGCGCCGCCTCGGGAGCGGAGACCTTCGTGTACGAGTTCACCCGGCCGTCCCCCGCCATGGACGGCGCGCTCGGGGCGTGCCACATGGCGGAGATCGGCTTCGTCTTCGGCAACCTCACCGACCCGCTCGTCGGGCCCGACGCCCCGCGCGACCTCTCCGACCGGATGCGCGCGGCGTGGACCTCCTTCGCCCGCACCGGCCGCCCCGACGCCGTGACCAGCGGTGACGCGGCGCCGTCCTGGCCCGCGTACGGGGAGCGGCGGTCGGTCATGCTCCTGGGCGACGCCGCGCCCGCCGTGTGCGATGACCCCGCCGCGGACGCGCGCGAACTCTGGGCGGGCCGGCGCTGAAAGAGGGAGCCGAGCCGGTGGGCGCCGCCGCGCCCACCGGCTCGGACGCGGCCGGTGCGGTGGCGGGTATCGGAAACACGCTTGTCCGCGCGCCGCCCCGCACGGAGGATCGGATCATGGATGAGAGCGCTGAGCAGTGGCGAGTACGGTTCGACGCCGAGGTGACCTTCGGTAACGGGGGCGGCCTCCAGACGCGGGGCTTCCTGTTGGACGTCCCGGCGCCGGACATCGACGACCGGGCGCTGGCTGACCTGTTCGTCGGCGAACTCGGCCTCCTGATGGTGGCCGAGGTGCGGATCAGCGGACGCGAGGCGGTGCGCGAGCCGCACCGGGGGTTGCGGACCGCGGCCGACGCGCGCGGGGCCACGGGTGCGGGCCGGGCCGGGGAGCGTCGGTTCGTGGAACTCAGCCACACCGTCCGGCACGGCATGACCACCTACCCCGGCCTGCCGGGACCCGAGATCGGCGACCACCTCTCGCGGCGGGCGTCGCGCGACCACTACGCGCCCGGAACCGAGTTCGCCATCGGCCGCATCACGATGGTCTCCAACACCGGCACCTATCTCGACAGCCCGTTCCACCGCTTCCCCGACGGTTCCGACCTCGCCGGCCTGCCGCTGGAGAAGCTGACCGACCTGGACGGGGTGGTCGTGCGGGTGACGGGCCACGAAGGGCGCGCGCTGGACCGCGAGTCGCTGCTGCCGCACGACGTCGCGGGCCGGGCCGTGCTGATCCACACCGGCTGGGCGCGGCACTGGGGCACCGAGGAGTACGGGAGCGGTCACCCGTTCCTCACCGCGGCAGCCGCCGACTGGCTGGTCGCACAGGGGGCCGCTCTCGTCGGCATCGACTCCCTCAACATCGACGACACGGACGACGGCGCCCGCCCCGCGCACACCGCGCTGCTGGCGGCTGGCATCCCCATCGTGGAGCACCTGCGCGGCCTGGAACACCTGCCCCCGCGCGGCTTCCGCTTCCACGCCGTGCCGCCGCCCGTCGAGGGCATGGGCACCTTCCCGGTACGCGCCTACGCCCTGCTCGACGCGGACCGCTGACGACCGCTGACCCGACCCGAGCCACGGCGGGCCCTCGCACCGGGCCCGCCCGCCGCACCTCCGGGGCCCCGGTGACCGATCCCCCTGAATCCCCCGAATCCGCACCCGTGCCGCACGTCGTGCCGTACGGTCGGGAGACGTCGAGGACGGCATCGGCCCGGGGCCCGGAGGGCGCGGTACCCCGCACGGTGCTGGAAGGAGGGACGGTCGTGGCGGACCAGGAGGACCCGCACGAGGTGGCGTTGGCGCGCTACCGGCTCTACGTGGACACGCTCCGCGCCCGCATGCCCAAGGAACAGTTCGACCTCCTCATGGAGGTGATCCGGATGTGGGCCGAGCACGGTGGCGGCACCATCCGGCTCAGCCTGGACGGCCCGGAGAAGGAGCTGTTCACCCAGGCCATGCAGCAGGAGTTGCTCAACCTCATGGGGTTGATCGGGGCGCTCGAACCCGGCCACGAGGACCGCGCCGACCACGTGGTGGCCCAGCTCGGCGACGGCGAACACGCCAAGGGCGCCATGTCGTTGGTGCCCCCCGACGTCGCCGCGGACCCCGAACGCCTGCGCGCCATGCGCGACCGCCTCGACGCCCAGCAGCGCCAGCGCGCCCTCGACCAGCGGGAAGTGGAGAACATCGCCCGCGCCTCGGGCATGCCGACGACCACGGACGACACCTGACGGCGGGGCGCGGGGGCCGGCCGTGAGGGCGGGCATCCGGCACACCGTGCGGCCCGGCCGGGAGGGCGCGGTCACCGCGCCCAGGGGAGCGGGATCTTCTCGTCGCCGCCCGGCACCGTGGCCTGGCCGCCGACGACCATGGCGACCAGGGCCTGCGCCGGGCCGCCGACGGCCCTGAGCCGCCGCACCGCGCCGGCGCCGAGGACGAGCGCCTGGCCCGCCCCGACCTGTTCGGTCCTGCCGCCCACCTCGGCCTCGAACGTGCCCGACAGCGGCATCCAGACCTGTTCGCGGTCGACGGCGTGCTCCGGGGTGGAGGCGTCCGCGTCGAGCGCCACGCGCCAGGTGCTGACCTCGGCACTGCCCTGACTGGGGCCCGCCAGGGCGAACATCGCGCCGCTGGGTGTGTGGGTCGTCCGCTGTTCGCTCTCACTGACCACGTACATGGAACCTCCTGTGTAAAGGGCCTTTACTCGCATCGAGTAAAGGAGCTTTACACGCGTGTGTCAAGATGCGTCGATGGAGACTCACGACCCAGGCGAACCCACCGAGCTGACCTTCCTGCTCGGGATGGCCTTCCAACTGGTCCTCTCCGAGTTCGTGAGCCGCGTGGAAGCGGCCGGCTACGCCGACCTTCGCCCCATGCACGGCCTCGTCTTCCAGGCGCTGCGCGGAGCCGGCGCCACGAGCAGCGAACTGGCCGAGCGACTCGGGGTCACCAAGCAGGCGGCCGGCCAGATCATCGACGACCTGGAGCGGCGGGGGTACGTCGAGCGCCAGCCGCACCCCGCCGGCGGGCGACGCAAGCTCGTCGTGCTGACGGCGAGGGCGCGGGAGCATCTGACGGTGGCCGGAAGGATCCTGCACGAGCAGGAAGCGCAACTGGCCGAGCGGCTCCACGAGGTGGGCCTGCGCGTTCCGCGCGCCGAACTCGCGGCCATCATCCGGGTCACGGCCGGCGACTCGATCCCGCCCCTGCGTCCCATCTGGTGACGGCCGCGCGGCGGTCGGCACGCCTTCACGCCAACCGCCCCGCACCGCCGCACCAGGACCGTACGATGCGGACGACGCACCACCGCGCAGCGGACACGGCCCGGGAGGCGCCCCCACCCGGGCGGTGACGCGGTGTCGGACGCGCTGGACCACATGGTTGAGGAGCTGTCGTGAGACGACCCACCGCCCGCGTGACCGGAAGCGCGCCCTTCCGTTGGCTCTTCGTCCTGATCGCCACCGCGCTGCTCACGGTGTCAGCGAGCGGTTGCGGCGCCCTGGCGGACGAGCCCGCCGGCTCCGGGGGACTCGTCTCCCTGCACCGGGAGGGTGGCTTCGCGGGCCGCTGGGACCAGGTCACCGTGTACGACGACGGCGCCCTGCGCACCGAGCACCAGGGCGCGCGCGGCGGCCAGGGCCGGCTCACCGGCCCGGAACTGAGCCGGCTGCGGGCCCTGCTGCGGCAGGTCGGGTTCGCCGACCTGCCGCGGCGCAGCGTCAGCGAGATCGGCGGCGACCGGTACGTGTACCGGCTCACGCATGGTGGGCACACCATCACCACCGACCAGTCCCGGAAGCTCGGTGCCGTGGACGAGGTCATCGACCTGCTCAGCCCCCGACTGGCCAGAGGCCGGTGACGGGCGCCCGGGGCTGACCCGCCCTCGCCGAGCGGGTGTGGGGGAGGATGCCGTGGTGACTGACGGGATGAGCAACCACCAGAACACCGCGGCGGCCTGGGGCCGTCTCACCGCCTGGCTGCAGGCGCACGCCCCGCTCTCGTACGCGTCGCTGCTCCCGCCCGCCCCGGAGCGGGCCATCGAGGCCGCCGACGCCCAACTGAGGCGGCACGCGGACTTCGGGCTCCCCGCGGAGCTGGCCGAGCTGTGGCGGCTGTGCGGTGGTGTGGAGCACCAGTACATCGAGGCCAACGAGGAGGAGGGCGAAGTCGGTTCGGGGGCGTTCCTGCCGGGTGGGATTCTGCTGGGCCCGGCGGAGGCGCTCGGGCCGCGACTGCCCGAGGTCGGGCGTCGCGACGTGTGGGGCGCCCCGGTGGTGCCGTGGCTGACCCGCGACGAGGCGGGCCCGGAGTCCGGGCACTACGTGGGCGGGGCCGGCGTCGGCTCCTGGTCGCTCCCCGACGACCTGGGCTTCGGGCCGCCCAGCTACCCGTCGATCGCCGGCTACCTCGACGCCGTGCACCGCACGCTCACCGAGGGGCCGGCCGACGCCATGGGCCCGGACGTGCCCGGCCTGGTGTGGGGCTGCCTCGTCTGGGACGACCCCGAGGCGCCGTTGCTCGACGACGCGCTGGAGCACTGGCGGCCCGTCCACTGACGCGGGGACGGGCCCGCGCGGCGGACCGGGTCCGCGCGGCCGGCGCGGGCCCGGTCGCGGGCGGCGGCCATCGCGGCGTACTCGTGACGTACCAGGTCAGCCCCGCACCGAAAGGTACGATCGCCCGCACCGGGCGGGACGGCGGGGAGCGGAAACGGCAGGGAGAGGCGGCGCGCGGCGGCATGCGAGTGGGAGTCAGGTGGGGGCCCGACGGGTGTTCCGCCGTGCTGCTCAGCGGCTCCCGGGTACTGGCCGCCGCGCGGGCACCGGGGCGCGGGCGGGCGGTCCTGACCCGGGTGTTGGCCGAGGTGTGCGGAGCGCACGCCGCGGCCGTACGGCATGTCACCTTCGACGTCGGGCCCGCCCTGCTGGCGGCGGTGCGGGAGCCAGCCGACGGTCCTGGGCACGGGGTGGACGAGGGCGCCGCGCGTACCGTCCCGGTGGTCGCGGTCCGGATCGCGCCCCGGCCGGCCCGGCATCCCGCCCTGGCCCGGCGCCCGTCGGCGCCGATCGCCGGGCTGGTGGCGCGTTCGGTCACCCTGCCGGGCGGCCACGACCTGCTGGGGCGCGAGCTGGCCGCGCTGGACGAGGCGCGAGTCGGGGAGCTGGCGCGTGAGCTGGCCGCGACCGGGGTGCGCGCCGTCGCCGTCGCCGGCTGCGGATCGCTGGCCGCGCCGGCCCACGAACGGACGGTCGGCGAGCGCCTGCTGGCGGCCGTCCCGGGCCTGCGGATCTCGCTCTCCCACGAGTTCGGCGGTCAGGACCTGGCGGGCCGGGAGGCGTCGGCCGTGCTCAACGCGGCGCTCGCCGACGTCGCCGAGGAGGTGCTGGGCGCCTGCGAGGCCGCCGCCCGCCGGGTCGTCCCGCGAGCCCAGCACGGCGTCGCGCGCGGGGACGGCGGTCGTACCCCGCTGGCCAGGGCGCGGACGCTGCCGGTCGTGGCCGTGGGCGCGGCCGAGGCCGCGGCGCTGTTGGGCGCGGCGCGCCTGGCGGGACGTGAGCGGTGCCGGGTGCTGCTGCCGGGGCCGGAGGGCGCGCTGCTCGGCGAGGTCCGCAACGGGGTGCCGCTGGTGCGGCCGGGGCGGGTTCCCGGCTGGGGCGTGCGTCTTTCGGTGCCGATGGCGATCCTCTCCGCGAAGGGCACGGCCCTGGACGGGGCCGGCGGCGGTGCCGACAGCGCGGATGCCGGCGCCGAGGCCGAGGCCGGTGCCGAGGCCGGTGACGGTGACGGGGGCGAGCCGCCGCTGGTGGTGGTCGCCGCCGGGGACGGGCATCCCGCGTGTCCCGCCCCGGCCGCCGACCCCGGCGCCGCGACCGGGCCGGTCTCCGGCGCCGAACCGAGCGCCGGCCACCGGGTGGCGGGGCGCGACGGGCGGGTGTCGTTGTCGCCCCCGGCCGACCTGGCGCTGATCGGGACCGCGCTGTGTCCGCCGATGGCCTGGGTCGACGAGGTCGTCCAGGTCAAGGACGCCCGCGAGTTGGCGGCGGTGCGGCGGGACGCGGAGCAGCGCACCATCGCGATGGTCACCGCGCAGGGCGCCGCGCCGGGCAGCGCGCGGCTGGTGGAGACCACCGTGGTCGCGCTGCCGTTCAGCCCGGCCGGCACCATGCGGGTCCACCTGCGGGCCGTCGGCGAGGCCGAGCCGTGGGCCGCCGAGGAAGCCGCCGCCCCCGACGCCGCGCCAGACGGGACCGGAGCCGGCGACGAGCGGGTGGCGGGCCGGTCAGGCGTAGGCGGCCAGCGGGCGCACGAGGCGCGGGAGGCGGGGAAGGCGCCAGCGGCCCACCAGGTGGGGGAGGGGCGTGGCGCGCGGGCCGCCGAGGGCGCGCACGGCGGCCGGCGCCCGCGGGGGCCCCGGTGACGGCGCGCGGGGCGGGGCCGGTGCGGGCCATCGGCGCCGAGGACGTGCCCACGCTGTGGGCGGGCGCGCAGTTCTACGCCCCCGCCTTCGGCGACGACGGCGCCGAGGGGCTACGGGAGTGGGTGACCGCGCTGCTGGCCGAACACGGCCCCGTCCCGCTGGTACGGGCCGAGGCCCTGCCGCCCGACACCCGGTGCGCCGCGCTCGGTCTGGTCGGCTCGGGCACGGCGCTGGCCGAACTGCCGCCCGTCGGAGACGAGTTCACCACGGCGCTCAACGGGCTCGAGCGGCGGCTCGGCCAGCGGGTCGAGGCGGTGTTCCCGCTCGCCGCCGCCGCCCTCAACGCCCTGACGCCGCTGGTGGCGGCCTGCCTGCGCGGGCTGCCGCTGATCGACAGCGACGGCATGGGGCGGGTCTTTCCGCTGGTGCAGTACACCTCGCTGCATCTGGCTGGCCTGCCGGTCGGCCCGGTGTGCGCGGCGGGGCCGGCCGGCGAGAGCCTGACCGTGGAGGCGGCGTCCGCCGACCGGGTGGAGGCGATGCTGCGGGCCCAGGTGCACCTGATGGGCGGTTGGGCGGCCACCGCCAGCTACCCGTGCGCCGCCGCCGAGCTGCGCCGCGCGGGCCTGCACGGCACGGTCTCCCGGCTGCTGGCCGCGGGCCGTGTCCTGCTCGCGGGGGGCCCGGTGGACCGGGTGGTCAGCCAGTTGTCGGCCGTCACCGGCTGCCGCAGCGTGGGGCGGGGCCGGGTGGTCGAGGTCGAGCAGCTCACCCGGCCGATGGAGTGGGCCCAGCCCGCGCACGCCTCGACGGTGCTGGTGGCCGAGTCCGGCGGGGCCGGACGGTTGCTGCAACTGGAGTTGCAGAACGACATCCTGCTGGTCCTCGCCGACGGCGCGCTGACGGCGGCCGTACCGGACGTGATCTGCTTGCTGGACGCCGTACGGGGCGGCGTCGTCGGCCTGGACAGCCTGGGCGGTGGTGAGGTGGTGGAGGTGTTGGTGATGCCGGCGGCGCCGGTCTGGTACTCCCCGGCGGGGCTCGCGTTGGCGGGCCCGCGCGCCTTCGGCCTGCCGGTCGAGCACCCCCGGGTGGCCCGGTGAGGGCGCACCCGACCGGCCCGCGGGCCCGGCTGACCGTGGCCGAGATGCTGACCGTGGGCGCGCTGCGCGGCGCCGAGGAGGTGTTCCTCGCCGACGGCGGTGGCCCCGTGGAGCACCTGGTGCTGGCCGGGGAGCTGCCGAGGCTGCGCGAGCTGGCGCCGAACACCGTGGTGGTGCTGCACGGCGAGGCGGCGAGCGGGGGTTGGTCGCTGGCCAGCGCCCTGCACATGGCCTGGGAGCGCCATGCCGCGGCGGTGGTCACCCCACGGGTCGCGCTCAGCCGCTCCGCCGCGCTGTTGGCGCGGCGGCTGGGCATCACCGTGCTCGCCGTCGGCCGGGACCCGGTGGAGGTGGCGCTGGCCCTGGCCGCCGAGGTGGCGCAGCCCGAGGCGGAACGCGCCCGCCGGGTGGCCGCCTGCGCCGAACTGTTGGCGCGCGAGTCCACGGTGCGCGGCGTGCTGGGCGTGCTGAACGCGGAGTTGGCGGGCTTTCCGGTGGCCCTGCTCGTGGACGGCGGCCTCGTCGCAGGGCGCGCCGCCGCCCTGCGGCCCGGCCGTGGCCGTACCGACGTACGGGTGGACGTCCCCGGGCCGGGCGGGCGGCGCTGGGCCGAGCTGGTGGCCGCCGTGCCCGAGCCGTCGGACGGCTACGCCGAGTACGTGCCCACGCTGCTGCGGCTGGCGCGGGCCCCGCTGCTGGCGGCGTCGGCCCGCGGGCGCATCGAGACGGCCCGGCGGACCGCCCGGGAGCAGGCGGCGTTCCGGCTGCTGCGGGAGAGCGCCGAGCACGGGCGGGCGGCGGACGGGGAGCCGCCGGCCGCCGGCGCGGCGCCACCCGATGGGGAGCCGCCGGTGTGGACCAGCGAGCTGGGGTGGCGCGTCGAGGGGGTCAACACGGCGTTGTGGCTCGCCGACCCCGCCGGCGCCCAGGGCCCGCCGGCACCGGAGCGGACCACGATGGTGCGGGCGGCGTGGGCCGAGCGACTGCCGGACCTGCCGCTCGTCGCCGACCAGGGCGGCTGGCTGAGCTGGTGGAACCAGCCGCGCGGCGCGCCGGGCGGCGGGCTGCCGAAGCGGCTGCGCGCCCTCGTCGGCGACGTGGCCCGCGCGCACGGCGCGGCGGTCGGCGTCGGCTCACCATTGCCGGGCGCCACCGGGTTGCTGCGCTCGCTGCGCGAGGCCCGGTTGGCCTCGGGCGCCGCGGCGGCCGACGGGCCGGGTGGGGTACGGGAGTTCGGCGAGGCGGGGGTGGCCGCCGCGCTGGCCGCGCTGCCGGTGGGCCACCTGGTGGCCGTCGCCGACCTGGTGTTCCCGGCCCTGGCCGACGTCCGCGACCGGGAGCAGATCGTACGGACCGTGCTGGCCGTCCTTGACCACGGCGGCTCGCTGCACCAGGCCGCGACGCGGCTCGGGGTGCACCGCAACACGGTGCTGGCCCGGTTGAAGCGGGCCCAGGAACTGGGCCTGGCGTACGACGACCCGGCCGGCCGGCTCGCCGTGCACGTGCTGTGCCACGCGCTGGCGGCCGACGGGCCGGGCGACGCCCGGCAGTCGGACGCGCCGCAACCGCCGCCCGCCACCGGGCCGGGCCAGGCTCGGTAGCCAGCCAGCCGGGCCGTGTGGCGGCGGGGCGGGCGCCCGACGGCGGTGGTCACCGCCGTGCCGGGCGCCCGCCCCGCGCGGGCCGCGTGGCCGGGTGGGGTGTCAGTCGCCGACGCCGTACTGGCGCAGCGCCGCCTCGGGGCTGACGTACCGGTCGGCGACGTCGGCGCGTACCGCCTCCGCGTCCCGCTCGGCCGGGTCGCCGAAGCCGCCTCCGCCGCCGGTGGCGCACCGTACGACGTCGCCCTGGGCCAGCTTCAGGCCGTTGGCCTTGAGCAGCCGGCGCTCGTCGGGGCGACCCGGGTTGATGACGACGTCGGGGCCGATCGCGTCGGCGCCGCCGAACAGGCCCCAGGCGGGCTGCCGGGACCGCTCGAACCACAGCGACACGGTGCAGTCGGCCAGCGCCTCGTACTCGCGGACGACGCCGTTGCCGCCGCGCCAGCGGCCGGCGCCGCCACTGTCCGGCCGCATGCCGTAGGAGGTGACGCGGAACGGGTAGCGGGTCTCGAAGACCTCGATCGGCACGTCCTTGAGGGAGCCGTTGACGTTGTTGATGAGCGCGCTCTCGCCGTCCGAGCCGCGCCAGGCCCCCCAACCGCCCAGCGTGGCCTCCAGGCTGACGTACTCCCGGGCGACGCGCGGGTCGAAGCCCGCGAGCAGCACGATCATCGAGTCGCCGTGGCTGGCCGCCGCGACGCGCTCGGGCACGGCCGGCGCCAGCGCGCGGCCCACCATGTCGATGAGCAGCCCGAGGTGCGAGAAGTACCACTGGCAGGCGGCGGGGGCCTTGGCGCCGAGCACCGAGCCCTCCCGCACCTGGGTGGTCATGGTGCGGAACGAGCCGCCGTTGCCGGGCACGTCCGGGCTCACCAGCAGCTTGTAGCCGACCCGCAGCGCCGAGACCGCCTGCGAGACGCCGCAGTTGACGGGGCCCGTCGTCTGGTCGGCCGAGTCGGTGACGTCGAAGTCGATGGTGTCGCCGGCCACCGTGACGCGCAGGCTGATCGGCACCGGCGTCGCCAGGTCGACGCCGTCGTTGTCGAGCACGCCGTCGGCCGTGTACACGCCGTCCGGGATGGCGGCGACCACCTCGCGCTCCAGGAGTTCGGTCTGCCGGAAGATCTCGGCGCTGGCGCCCTCCAGGGTGTCCAGGCCGAACCGGTCCACGATCTCCGTCAGCCGGGCCGAGCCCATCTGGATGCAGGCGATCATCGCGTGCATGTCGCCCGTGGTGGGGTACGGGAAGCGGACGTTGGTGCTGATCGTGTCGATGATCTCGCGGACGAACTCGCCGCCCGACACCAGCTTCTGCGGGCCGAGCCGCAGCCCCTCCTGGAAGATGTTGACCGAGTCCATCGAGCCGCCGGGGTCCTTGGACCCCACGTCGATCCAGTGCGCCCGGGAGGCCGTGAAGCCGATCAGGCGGTCCTCGTGGAAGACCGGGCCGAAGATGGTGACGTCGTTGAGGTGGGTGCCGCCCAGGTAGCTGTCGTTGAGGATCCACACGTCCCCCGGCTGCCACACCTCCCGCCCGAAGCGCTCCTCGGTGGCCAGCGTGCAGGTCTCCAGGTTGCCGAGGAAGATGGGCAGCCCCGCCGACTGTCCGAGCACCTGGTGGTGGGCGTCGAGCAGCGCGACCACGCAGTCGCCGCACTCGTAGATGATGGGCGTGTACGCGGAGCGGATGAGCGTCGCGTTCATGTCCTCCGCCGCCGAGTTGAGCGCGCTGCGGATGATCTCGACGGTTACCGGGTCAACTGCCGTGGTGGTGGTCATCACTTGCCCTTCACTCGGATGATCAGTGAACCGATCTCGTCCACGCTCACGTCGTACCCGGGCGGTACGACGCTGGTCGCGGTGGCCTCGACGATCACCGCCGGCCCCTCGAAGCGGTGCCCCGCCCGCAGGTCGTCGCGGTGCACGACGACGGACTCGGTCTCCCGGCCGCCGAAGACGACCGGGCGGGTGCGGTGCGGGAAGTCCGGCCCGTCCGCCTTCTCCAGCGGCTCGGGCTCGGCGCGGCCCAGGTCGCCGAGGGCGGTGCTGCGCAGGGTGACGAACTCGATCGGCGCCCCGGGGTTGGCGTGCCCGTAGCGGCTGTGGTGCATCGCGGCGAAGCGCTCGGCCATCACCGCCCGGAAGTCCTCCCGGCGGGGCTCGGCCGCGTCGGTGAGCGGCACGGTGAGGGTGTACTCCTGGGCGGCGTAGCGGATGTCCACGGCGTGCTGGACGGTGCGCTGGTCCGCGACGACGCCCTCACCCGCCAGCGAGGCCAGGCCCTCCTCCTCCATGGCGGCGAGCCTGGCGGCCATGTCGCCGCTGTCCAGGTCCTCGTCGAGGAAGAAGTACGGCTCCGAGAAGTCCTTGCGGATCTGCGTCTGGAGCATGCCCCAGGCCGAGAACGCGCCGGGGAACCGGGGCACGATCGTCTCGGCGATGCCCAGTTCGCGGGCGAGGAAGACCGCGTGCATGGGGCCGGCGCCGCCGAAGGCGACCAGGCTGAAGTCGCGTGGCTCGATGCCACGGGAGACGGTGATGGTGCGGATGGCCTGCGCCATCTTCGAGTTGGCGACGTCGCAGATGCCCTCGGCCATGGCGGTGGTCCCCAGGCCCAGTTCGCCGGCGAGCCGGTCGACGGCGCTGACCGCCGCCTCCTGGTCCAACGTCATCCGGCCGGCGGCGAAGCCCTCCGGGTCGACCCGGCCGAGGACCAGGTTGGCGTCGGTGACGGTCGGTTCGGTGCCGCCCCGCCCGTAGCAGGCCGGCCCCGGGCTCGCGCCCGCCGACCGCGGGCCCACCCGCAGCCCGCCCGCCTCGGCGTACGCGACGGAGCCGCCGCCCGCCCCGACGGTGTGGATGTTGACCACGCTCATCAGCATCGGCAGGCCCTCCAGGCGGGCCTCGGCGGCCACGTCCGGCTCCCCGTCCACGATGAGCGACACGTCGAAGGAGGTGCCGCCCATGTCGACGCCGATGAGGTTGGGTCGGTCGGTCACCCGGGCCAGTTCGTGGGAGCCCATCGCCCCGCCGACCGGGCCCGACAGCAGCGTCTGGAGCGGGCGCCGCCGCGCGGACTGCGCGGTGAGCACGCCGCCGGACGACTGCATGACGTGCAGCGGGACGGCCAGCCCGCCCTGGCGCAGCTCCTCCTCCAGGCGGCTGAGGTACTGGCGGACCACGGGCCCGGTGTAGCTCTCGATCACGGCGGACGAGGTGCGCTCGTACTCGCGCCACTCCTTGGCCGCCTCGTGCGAGAGCGAGACCGTGAAGTCCTCGCCCAGTTCCTCGGCCACGATCTCCCGGGCCCGCAGCTCGTGCGCCGGGTTCTTGTAGCTGAACAGGAAGGCGACGGCGATCGCGCCGTGCCCCTCGCGGCGCGCCCGGCGCGCGGCCCGCCGTACGGCCTCCTCGTCCAGTGGCCGCACCTGCGAGCCGTCCTGCGCGAGCCGCCCGCCGATCGCCACCACGTCCCGGCGCGGGACCAGCGGCTCCGGCTTGCGGTAGTGCACGTCGTACAGCCGCGTCCGCGGGCCGCGGGCGATGTGGTACGTGTCCTCGGCCCCCTCGGTGGCGAGCAGCAGGACGCGTACGCCGCGCCGTTCCAGGAAGGCGTTGAGCCCCTGGGTGGTGCCGTGCACCATGAAGCTGATGTCGCCGGGGGAGGCGACGACCGACGCCAGCCCGGACAGGACGCCGCGGCTGAGGTCGTCCGGCGTCGTGGACGCCTTGGTCGCGGCGAACCTGCCGGTCTCCTCGTCGTAGGTGACGACATCGGTGAACGTTCCTCCGATGTCCATGGACACGCGGTAGCGGGTCATGAACCCTCCTTGAGTGCGGAACCTGCTCCGCAAGCTAGAAGGTGGCCCGGACGCCGCCCTGTGCCCGCCGCACAGTCGGCCGTGCTGCGCCCGTGCTGCACGCACCCTCGCGGGCGGGCGCTCGCAGGGGTGTCCGGCGGCGGCCGTGCGGGCGCGGGGCCGGCGCGGGGGCAACCAGGCCGGGGCTTGGCCGCCCCCGCGCGACGGGCGCGACGGGCACGCGGGGTGTGCGGGACCCGTGCCCCGCGCCGGTGGGCGAGGTGGTCAGCCGGCGCCCTGCTGGTCCTCGTGCAGATGCGTGATGAGCCAGCGCCCGTCGGCGCGCCGCAGCACGGCGGTGTTGCGCAACAGCGCCGACGGCCGGTCGTGGTAGTCGACGCGCACCCAGTGCCGGCACACGGCCAACTCCCCGAAGACGTCGACGACCTGGTCGTACGCGGTCAGCCCGGCCTCGACGGGGCCGCCGTCGGCACCCTCGGCGGTGGGCCGGCGCGCGCGTATGCGGTCGAGATCCGGCTTGCCGAGCAGGAGTTGCGGCGTGGCCGAGTCCCAGATGGTGGCCTCGGGGTCGAGATGGGCGTCGATCCGGGCCCGGTCGCCCGACAGGTACGCCTCGTACATGTCGGTGAACACCGACCACACGGCGGCGAGGTCGGCGGCCGAACCACCGGGGCGCGCGGCGCCGCGGGATTCCCCGGACGGCGTGGATGGCGTGGTCGGCGTGGGGGACACGGGTGGTACGGAGGGCATGGCTGGCACCTGTCGTCAAGGTTTTCGGGGTGTCGGGGTTCCAGGGTTTCGGGGGTTCGGCAGCGGGCCCGTCGCGCGGCGGGGTCGGCGGCTGCGCCGCGACCGCCCGGACGGCCGGCTCGCGCCGTCGGCCGCGCTCCCGTTCCGGTCCGTGGGAGGCGCTGACCACCGCACGCGCCGGCCAGGGCCGGGGCCGAGCGCGGCCGGGGGCTGGCGATCTGTAGATCCGTCGGCTAAGCCTACCCAGGTTCGAATCTGGCGCCGCCATGTTTAGGGAGATGGCCCCTGAGCTGCGGAGACGCGGATTGGGGACCGTTTTTGTTGGGGTGCGGTGACGGGCGGACTGTCTCGCCCTGGCTCGTCGTCAACCCGGTTTTACCAGTGGGTGTGGACGGGGCGTGGACGGGTTTGCTGGCTGGTCGAAGGGCTATGCGCTCGGCGGTGCGCATCCTCGTTCTGGGCCTCTGGGGAGGGGCTTTAAGCCCCAGGGCAACCGGCGGATGGTACCCCTCTGCCCCGATTGAAAGCGCGACGTGCGCGAGGCGGCTTCCGCCCGGGCCGTCACGGTTGCGCTCTACGACGCCGAACCGACCGCCCGCCGCCCGCACGTGTCATCGCCCCGCCCGGCGGCCGGGGCGGCCAGTACATCCCGCGCTTCGGCCCGACGGCCCAGGCCAAGTGGCTGTGCGCCAGTTCCACGCGGACCAGGCCGCGTTAAGCACCGAGCAACGTCACGGCGCTGACAGGTGCATCCGCTACCTGCGCACCAAGCGCGAGTTCCCGCACTTCGTGAAGGCCCTCGCCAGCGGCTGGCCCATTCGAAGTCATGGCATTTCATGGGTCGCGGGCAGCGGTCGTCTAGCGGCTGCCGAGCTCTCCCTTGGTGAACCCGTATTGGTGTGCCGCAAGCACAGTGGCGAGTGCGGGGACGAGCAGTGCGAGCGCGACCCAACTCAGCCAGGACGCATCCAATCCGCTGAGGACGATGCCTCCGATGATGCCACCACCGGCGATTCCGACGTTCCATCCGGTGGTGAGGAGTGCTTGGGCGACATCGCCGGCGTCGCCTGCTGCTTCGGCGACTGCGGTCTGCAACAGGGTGGAGGTGCCGCCGAACGCGAGCCCCCAGAGCGCCGCGCTGGCGTAGACGAGCGCGGGCACGCCGGAGAAGATGCCGAGCAGCAGCGCGCATGTCGCGAAGAGCACACACGCGATGATCATGAGGAGGCGCAGGCGCCGATGGACGAGCGCTCCGGCGATCCAGATGCTCACCAGCGATACGAGGCCGAAGGTGAGCAGCACGGCGTCGATTTGACCTGTCATGTCGAGCGGCTTGAGGAACGAGGCGATGTAGGTGTAGAGGATGCTGTGGGCGAGCACGAACGTGAGGGTCACGAAGAGCACGGGCGCTACGCCCGGAATGCGAAGGGTACGGGTTAGTGGGAGCCGTGAGCCCTTGGGCTGTCCGGGGAAGTTCGGCACCGCCGCGATGACCCACACGATCAACGCGAGCGTGAGGACGGTCATGATCCCGAACGCGTATCGCCACTCGACGAGCTTGGCCAGAAACGCCGCAGCAGGAACTCCGACGGACAGGGCGACGATTGCGCCCCCCATCGCGATCGCCATTGCCTTGCCGCGCTGTTGTGAGGGAACCATCCGTACCGCGTAGCCGGCCAACAGCGCCCAGAGCAATCCGCCGACGATGCCGCCCAGGCACCGGGCGGCTAGCGTGAGTGCGAAGTTGTCGGAGAGCGCGGTGACGGTGTTGGCGATCGCGAGTCCTGTGGTGGCCACCAGTAGCAGGTGTCGGCGCGGCCAGCCGATCGTCGCCTTGGTGAGCGGGATGGCGGCGAGGATCGCCCCGATCGCGAAGACGGTGACGCTCTGCCCGGCGGTGCTTTCGCTGACACCCAGGTCTCGGCTTATCTCGGGAAGCACCCCGGCGGGCATCGTCTCGGTCAGGAGCGTAATGAACCCGGTGGTGGCCAAGGCCAGAAGACCCGCCAGCGGGAGCCGGGCGTTCGTTATCGAGCGAGGTAGCAGAGTGTCTGGTCGTGTCATAACCTCACCATCGATGGGTGACATCAGTGTGAAGGTCAACTCGGTGTGCGCCGAGTCACAGAACGTCAGCCACAGAGGGCGAGGAGAGGGATATGCGGATCGGTGAGCTGTCGACGCGCACCCGGACTCCGATGAGGTTGCTGCGCTACTACGAGGAGCAGGAACTGATCGAGGCGAATCGACTACCCAACGGATACCGGGACTACGAGGAGTACGTCGTTGACCGGGTTCTCCAGGTACGGGGCCTGCTCGACGCAGGGCTACCCACACGGATCATCAAGCAGATCCTGCCCTGCCTGAACACCCCCCGCACGATCCACATGCCCTACGTCACGCCAGACATGGTCGCAACGCTCGAACACGAACGCGATCGCATGGCCGAGAAAATCGAATGTCTCACCAAGAACCACCAAGCCATCACCGACTACCTCGACGCCGCGCGCCGTAATACCCGAGCCTCCTAACCGGTGCCGGGTCTGCTGAGCTGTTGCCAGCCACTCGGTCAGCTTCTCCGCATCCGCGACCGGACACTCCCGAAATCAGAAATGCTCCCGGGCCCGTCGTACCCGCCATCAGCGTTCCCATGGAACGAGTAGCTGTAGGCGAAGCACAATCCAGACAGCGGGCCTCCGGGCGGTGTCCGCCGGCCGCTTCCACGCCCCGTGCGGCCGGTTCCGGAGCCGGCGGCCGGCTCGCGGAGGTCAGCCGTTCACGCTCCGGACAGCTTGAACTCCCTTCACCGGACGCGGCGACTTCACGGGGCGACCACAGGGTGGATTAGTCATGTTCGCGACATGAAAGGACTCCGCTCCATGGTCCAGACCCGCGCAGCCCACTCACGCCTTGGCCGACTCGCCCTCACCGCCGCCCTCGCGGCGCTCGCCGCGGCCGTGTCCGCCCCGGGTGCCCACGCCGCCGCGCTCCCTTCGGTCGTGCCGGTCGCGGAGACCCCCGCGCTCCACGACGACGAGGCGGGCGGCAACGCCGACGCCGACGACCCGGCCATCTGGCGCAACGCCGCCGACCCGGACCGCAGCCTGGTCATCGCCACCGCGAAGGAGGGCGGGCTGCGCGTGTACGACCTGGACGCGCGCGAGGTGCAGTCCGTGCCGGCGCCCACGCCGCCCGGCCCGGACGACGCCCCCGGCCGGTTCAACAACGTCGACCTCGTGCACGGCCTGCGGCTGTCGACCGGCCGCACGGACCTGGCCGTCACCAGCGACCGGGGCAACGACCGGCTGCGGGTCTACCGCGTCGACCCGCGCCGCGCCGGCGGCCCGCTGGTCGACGTCACCGACCCGAAGGCCCCGCCCGTCTTCTCCGCCTCCCAGCAGGAGATCAACGAGCAGCGCACCGCCTACGGCCTCGCGACCTGGACCGACCCCGCCACCGGCCGTGGCTACGCGCTGGTCAGCCAGCGCGAGCGGACCCGTATCGGCCTCCTCGAACTGACCGCGAACCCCGACGGCACGGTCGGCTACCGCCCGGTGCGCACGCTCGACCTGCCGGCCAGCTTCCGGCTGCCGAACGGCACCGACTGGTCCCCGTGCGCCGAGCCGGGCGAACTGCCGCAGGTCGAGGGCATGGTCGTGGACCCGGCCAACGGCACGCTGTACGCCGGGCAGGAGGACGTCGGCATCTGGCGGCTGCGCGCCGACCTGACCGGCACGCCGCACCTGGTGGACACGGTGCGCGAGTACGGCGTACCCGGCACGTACGACGAGGAGAGCGAGGAGTGCGTGGCGGGCGCCGACCCCGGCTTCGGCGGCGAGCGCCTGGCGGCCGACGTCGAGGGCCTGACACTGCTGCGGGAGGCGGACGGCGACGGCTACCTGCTGGCCTCCAGCCAGGGCGACGACACCTTCGCCGCCTACGACCGCGAACTGTCCGACCGCAACGAGTACGAGGGCGGCTTCCGCGTCGGCGCGGCCTCCGCCACGCTGGACGGCTCGCAGGAGTGCGACGGCGCGGCCGTGCTCAACGAACCGCTGGGCCGCCGGTACCCGCACGGCCTGCTCGTCGTCCAGGACGGTCACGACACGCCCGGCGCCACCGAACGCCCCGCCACCAACTTCAAGTTCGTGGACCTGGGCCCGGTGCTCGACGCGCTCGACGACTGACCCACGGACCCACTGACGCACTGACCCACGGGCCGGCTGACGCCCCGCCGACCAGCGCACCGACCCGTGCGCCGGACCGGTCGGCGGGGCGCACCGGCCGGTCGACGACGACCGCCGGCCGGCGCCTCGCCCGGTGGGCCGGGTCCGCGCCAGCGGTGGGCCCGCGCGAGGCCGGCGGCCAACGCCCCGGGTGCCGGCCCGGTCACGGGCGCCGGAAGAACTCCACCTCGGCCAGGGCGAGATGGCGGCCGGCGGTCAGCCCGGCCGGGGAGGCGAGCGTGAGGCGGATGCTCGTCGCGTTGCTGACGCCGACGTGGAACGTCTGCGGCCCGGGCTTGTCGGCCAGGTCGAGCCTCTTGCGGGTGATCTGGCCGTCCTTGGCCACCACCTCCATGTCCATGCGCAGCGCCCGCCCCTGACGGGTGTACTCCTTCCGGGAGGCCGAGGCGCCGTTGGTGACGATCAGTTCCACCAGCCGGAACGGCTTGCCGAAGGTGTACGTGACGGTGGCGCCGGACGAGGGCGCGCCCCAGTAGCGGTTGCGTAACTCGTCCGTCGTGTTGCCCGCCGGATGGCCCGCCACCTCCGCGGAGGCCGACGCGCGCGTCGGCGTCACCGCCTTGGGCTTCTTCAGCTTGTCGCGGGTGTCCTCGAAGACGTGCCGTGCGACGGGGAGCAGCAGGTAGCCACCGACGCACAGCGCCGCGACCACGGTCAGGATCACGAACAG
This sequence comes from Streptomyces sp. MGP-BFMKR1, assembly GCF_057766585.1. NCBI lineage: Bacteria > Bacillati > Actinomycetota > Actinomycetes > Kitasatosporales > Streptomycetaceae > Streptomyces > Streptomyces sp. MGP-BFMKR1. The sequence goes on along the minus strand of NZ_CM173408.1, from coordinate 891,724 downwards.
CCGCACCAGTCGGCCCGAACGCGCCCTGGTGCGACGACGCAGCGGCCACAGGGTCCGCCACCACGGGAGCGGGGCCCGCGCGGCGGCCGAGGCCAGCGGCGCCGCGCAGCGGCGGCAGAACCGGCGGTGGGGCGGGTTGGGCGCGCGGCAGGCGGGGCAGGGGATGCCGGTCGTCGGGTCGTCCGTCGTGACCGGCCGCACGGTGGGGCGCGGTGCGACCGCCTTCGCGGGCTTGACCGGCCGGGGAGCCTCGCTCTCGGGCGGGGCGCTCGCCGGGCCGGGCCGGGTGGGTTCGGGCGCCGGGGTCGGACGCGCCGCCCGCGCGGTGCGTTGGGCGCCCGAGGGCGGCGGGTTGGGGCGCGGCGGCGTTGAGCCGGCCGGGGGCTCGCCGGCCGTGGCCGCTGGGGCCGTCGCGGCTCCGGCGTCCGGTGGCCTGGTGGCCGGCGCCCCGGGCTCCGGTGCCTCGGGGGCCCGTGCCGCGCGGTCGGGGGCCGCGGGCTCCTGGGGCGCGGTGGGGCGGGCGGTGGCGGTGGGGGCGGGGGCGTTCGGGCCCGCGTCCGTGGCCGGGGCGCGGTGGTGGGGGCGGGGCGGGGCCGCGGTGTCCGCGTCCCCGGGGGCGCCGTCCGCGGCGTGGGGCGCCGCACCGCCTGGCGCGCTCCCCGCGCCCGCCGCCGGCCGGGGAGTGGACCAGCCCAGGTAGCCGCCGCAGTTCCCGCAGAAGTCGTCGTTGTCCTCGTTGGCGGCCCCGCAGGCCGGACACGCGCGCGTCACGTTGACCCTCCTTCGTCCGACGGCGGCCCGGCCAGGACCTCCACGCGGTACGCCGTGTGCACGGGGACCAGGGCCCGGACGATCTCGTGGACCTGCTCCGCCTCCACCACCGCCGCTCCCCGGGGCCACACCCGGACCACGATCTCGGCGGCCGGCGGGGGAGGCAGCGCGGAGCCCGCCGTGCGCGACCAGACCGCCCCGCCGTCCCCCACGACGTCCGACCCCACGCCGAGCACCAGGCGCAGCGCCTCGGTCAGCCCGCGCCGCGTGCCGCGCCCTCGGTGCAACTCCACGGCGCGCGTCGCGGCCTCGCGGCGCAACGCGAGCGGCCAGTTCACGTCGTCGATCCCGCCGACCCAGGACGCGAGCCAGCCCAGGAAGTCGGCCGGGGTCAGCCGTGGGTCGAAGTAGGCGTGCAGGTTGTCGAGGGTGGCGAAGACGGGGGCCAGCACCGTGTCGAGGCCGGCGGTGAACCGCTGGGCCAGGTCGTCGTCGGCGTACAGGGCGGGCAGTTGGGCTCCGATGGGGTGCCGGCTGGGGAGGCCGGGCACGGCGGCGCGGGTCATGCCGGGCCCTCCGGCGCGGCGGGGCCCACGATTACCTGGTGCCGGTAGGAGAAGACGAGCGCGCCCGGGCCGATGTCGATGCGGTCGACGGGCGCGCCGCGCCGTCCGGTGATCGGGTCCGCGGCGAACATGCGGATCTCCTCCACGAGCGCGTTCCCCACGACACCCTGGAGGACGCCGAACACCTCCCCGTACTGCACCGGCCGGCCGAACGGCCAGCCGGCGCCCTCCGGCCCGCCGCGCAGCGGGTTGAGGTAGCGGAACAGCGCGGCGAGCGCGGCGTCGCGCACCTGGTCGGGTTCGTCACCGGCGCGCGCGGACAGCCGGGCCACCACGGTGACGCCCTGGTAGACGGGGGGCTCGACGACGAGGCGGGTACCGATCAGGCGCCGCTCGTCCAGTGCCCTGGTGACCGACGCGAGCACCTGGTCGGTCGGGATCAACTGCTCGAACCGGAGCCGGTCCCCCTCGTCGGCGACCGCGTCGGGCACCAACAACACCCGGACCGCCCCCGGCGAGTCCGCCGCCGGCAGGCACCGGACACGGCGCACGGAGGGGGCCGCCTGGCGGGCGATGATCTCGTGGTCCGCCGCCGTCACCGCCCGCCCCTGCGTCCGCAGCGCCTGCGGGGCGCGCAGCCGGGCGTTGGCCACACTCTCCCCGGCGACCCCACCTCGGGCCGCCTCGCGGTTGTCGACCTGCGTCACGTACGGGACGGAGCTGCGCAGCACGTTGATGGCGCCCCGGGGCACGTTGCCCTCCGGGCCGCCGCCGGTGCGGTAGCGGGCCACGCGCAGGTGCGCTCCCTTGGGCGGCACGGCGCCGTACGCGCGCAGCGTGCCGTCCCGCTCGCGCAGCACCGGGCCGAAGGCGAACTCACCGCGCGTGGCGTCCACGCGTACGTGCCGATCCTCGGGCCCCGAGCGGCCGAAGTCGTCGACCACCTCCCAGCGTTGCCAGCCGTCGGCCGTGGAGACCTCGACCACCGGGGGTGGGCCGTCGAGCAGGACGGGTGGGCGGTCAAGGCGGAAGCTCTGTCCCGCGACCCCCTCCGAGATGCCGAGGGCCGCGTCGGTCACCGTCTCGGCGTGCTCCACCGTCATGGTGCCGCCGACGGTGAACACGGCCGCCTCGCGCACGGTGGGGGAGACCGAGTAGAAGGGCTGCCCCGGCTCGGGTTCCACGACCCGGCAGCGCAGCCAGCCGCCCCGGGTGCCGCCGATCACCGAGGCCGTGTGCGCGGCCGGCACGTACACGATGACCTCGCCCGGCCGGTTCAGGCCGCCGGTGGTGTCGGTGCCGGTCTCGCAGCGTTGCCAGCGTCCGCCGTCCCACGCCTCCCACACCAGCGGGGGCTGGCGCGGGTCGACGCCGACGCCCTCGACGCGGCTGTCCAGACGCACGGCGACCACGCAGCGCGGAACGGCCGTCGGCAGGCCGAACAGCAACGCGTCGCCCGGCTCGGGCGTGGCCTGGAAACAGGGCACGTCCCGTTCCTCCGCGAGCGCGCCGGTCAGGTCGGCCTGTTCGCCCGTGCGGGGCGCGCTCACCAGGCGCGTCAACTCGCTGGGCACGATGCGGAGTTCGTCCGTGGTGGCGAACACCACGGCCTCCTCCGTCTCGCCGGTCGCGGTCGTCACCTCGGTGCCGGCGGCGAGCACCACCACCTCGGGCTGCGGCGCCGACAGCCAGAAGTCGACCTCGGCGCTCGCGGCTCCGGGCGGGAACAGCCGGATGTCCAGCAGGTCGAGGAAGGCCAGGTAGTTCTTCTCCGGTACCCGGTTCAGCCGGTAGAGCGTCAGGTCCACGAGGTAGGCGAAGGTCTCGATCAACGTGACGCCGGGATCGGAGACGTTGTGGTCGGTCCACTCCGGCGCACGCTGCTGGACGTACCGCTTGGCCTCGTCGACGAGCTGCTGGAAGCGCCGGTCGTCGAGGTTGGGGGAAGGCAGGGCCATCAGCTCGGGACCGTTTCCTCAGCGCCCTCGTCGGAGGGGATGGTGTAGAAGGGGAAGACCAGGTTGCGCCGGTCGTTGGTGGTGCGCACCGTGTAGCGCACGTCGATGTAGAGGGTGCCGACCTGCACCGAGTCGAAGGCCACGAGCACGTCGGTCACCGTGATCCGTGGCTCCCACCGCTCCAGTGCCTCCCGCACCTGTTGGGCGATGCGGCCGGCGGTGGCGCCGTCGCCGGGCGCGAACACGTAGTCGTGGATGCCGCAGCCGAACTCGGGCCGCATCGGACGCTCGCCCGGCGCCGTGCCGAGCACGAGCCGGATGGCCTCCTCGATCTCCCGTTCCCGCTCGACCATGGCGATGCCCCCGGCGGGCCCGACCCGCAGCGGGAAGGCCCAGCCGCGGCCGATGAACCGCTCGCTCACAGCGCCCCTCCGATCTGCACGTCCAGCGCGCCCGTGATGATCTGCGCGCCGCACGTGGTCCGGTCGCCCACCCGCGCGGCGGGCAGCCCACCGATGAGCACCAGGCCGCCGGTGACGCTCCCGGGGCTGGGTGTGACCACGTTGCCCGGGCCGAGCACCGTGTGCGGCAGCAGCGGGCAGGAATGCACGCTGCCCACGACCGCGGCCGGTCGGCCGCCGATCAGGACGCGGACCACCGCGGCGGCGGCCGGGGGCGGCGGGGTGGTGATCCGGCCGCCGTGGACGGTGGCGTCGCCGGTGCGGGCTGCGGCGGGCATGGGGTGCTCCTTGGGTCGAAGAGGCTGGAGGCTGGTGGAGGGAACGGGACGGAGTACGGGGGCCGGGAGGCCGGGGGGCGGAAGGGGTCGGGCCGTGGCCTCAGTTGATGCGGATGAGCTTCGCCTTGAGCACGCCGAGCAGGCCGCCGTCGACCGTGACCTGGGTCCTGCCGGACACGCCGACCCTGGTCCCGTCGATGTTGACGCCCGCGCTGCCGCTGATGTCCACCTGGCGGCCCTTGAGGGTCACGGTTCCCTGCCCGGCGTCCAGCGTGATGCTCCGCCGGTCCAGGACGACGGAGGTCGCGGCCCGCTTGGGTCCCGCGTACACGGTCACCTCGATCCGGTCCCGACGGTCGTCCATGCGCACCTCCAGGCGCTCGTCCCCGGTGACCAGGCGCAGCCCCGATGGGCCGGGCGCCGGGGCGTCCAGCAACTCCACGCGGTGCCCCGAACGCGAGGCGACGGAGCGGCGGTTGACCTTGCCGCTGACCTTGTCGATGAGGGGAACGTCGTGCGGTGACGGCTTGTCCACGCCGTTGTAGAGCCCGCCGATGACGTACGGGCTGTCCAGCAGCCCCTGCTCGAAGCCCACCAGCACCTCGTCGTTGACCTCGGGGCTGACGACGCCGCCCCCGCCCTTGCCGCCCCACTGGACGGTGCGCACCCAGTCGGAGACGTACGTGGTGTCGAGCCAGGGGAACTTCAGCCGCACCGCGCCGCGTTCGGACCGGTTCGGCTCGCGGACGTCCGTGACCACGCCGATGGCGAGCCCCGGCATGCGCGGCCCACGGTCGGGCGCGTTGGCGCCGGTCACCAGGCCGTTCAGCGAGCGGTCCGGACTGGCGCTGACCCACAGGGTGGTCCGGTAGCCGCCGTGCGGCTCCAGGACGTGCTGCACCGCCGTGGCCGTGTAGCGGCCGGTGAACGCCTGCCCCACGTTGCCCAGCGCGATCGGCTTGCCGGCGCGCAGCTCCGGGTTCCCCTCGACCACCGCCTCCAGCTCCGCGAACCCCGCCGCGACCTGCTCCGCCGTCGCCCGCGCCACCGCCGTCGTCTCCGCCTGGGTGCGGTACGGCGTGTCCGTGACAGCTACCCGGGCTGCCTTGCCGAACTTGGCGGCGACGGTCGCCGGCTTCAGGCCGGGCGCCACCGCCCCGCTGACCACGGACGGCTGCTCGGCGACCAACGGCTTCTTGGTGGTCGTGTTCCAGCCACGGACCTGCACCCGGGCGGCCGAGTCGGCGGCCGAGAGCCCGGCCCGCAGCGCCAGCAGGTTGCTCCCGAACTGCAACACCAACGGGTTGTGCCCGGCCGACGTCGAGGGCGCGGGCGCGCGGGCGGCCTTCACGGGCTGGGTGAACTGGAGGAGTCCCTTGTCGTCGACGCGCACGTGGGCGCCGCTCTCGCGCGCCAGGTACTGCAGGAAGTCCCAGTCGGAGACGTTGGCCTGGGACAACTGCTGGTGGGTGATGGCCGGCGCCTGCACCCTGCCGCAGGCGAGCCCGGCCCCGGCCGCGACCTTGCGAACGATCGCCGCGGTCGTCATGTTCCGGTACGCCACCACCTTGCGGCCCCGCTGGAGGCGGTGGGCCTTGGAGTAGGCGCGCAGGACGGTGAAGGCGCCGGTGCCGTCCTGGTCGAGCTCCAGGGCCGTGACCTCGCCGCTGAACAGCAGTTGGCGCGCCTGGTTCTTCGCGGTCATCACCGACACCCGCAGGGGCGTGCCGATGGTGATGCCGTTGGCCGACAGGAACTCGTGCCGGTCGTCGCGGTAGGTGAGGACCGCCGTGTCGGGCAGGCCGACGTTCTCGTCGACGACGCAGCTCACCAACTGCGCGGCCCACGCCTGCGGCAGCTCGGCGGGCGCCTCGACGATGGGGTCGGCGGCGAACGACCGGCCGCCGCTCGCCTTGGACGGGCTCACGACGCCTCCTCGTCGTAGCCGCCCCGTACGGCCGGCACCACGACCTCGCTGCCGGGGACGAGGGCGATCGGGTCGTCGATGTCGTTGGCCTCCGCGATGACGCGCCAGACGGTCGCGTCGCCGTACTCGCGCCAGGCCAGCATCGCCAGGCTGTCGCCGGCCACCACGGTGTGCGTGCGGCGCGCGGTGCGCGCGCCCGAGGTGGGGTTCTGCCCCGCGGGCCCGACGCTGGCCTCCTCGATGGACAGCGAACACGTCGCCCGTAGGGGCGTTCCGTCCACGTCGAAGAGCGTGTACGACACCGACAGGTTCGACAGCACCCCGTCGAAGGAGGTGGAGCGCGCGGTGCCCCACTCGAACCGCACCCACGGGCTCGCCGGCTTCTTGCGGCCCAGGCTGGTCGGGGTCGGCACGCACGCCTTCATGAGCGTCTCGACGGCCCGCTCCACCGAGTCGTCGTGGCGGGCGGTGGCGTCCAGGAACACGTCCAGGCTCAGCGTGCGCGGACCACTGCCGACGAACTCGGGCAGGGCGGACTCGCCCGCCATCCGCGAGGGCGTACGCCGCCACTCGGTGGTCTTGCCCAGTTGCAGCGTGGACGGGTTGAACTGGAGGTTGAGCCGCGCGATCACCCCGCCGGGCTTGGCCCCGACGGCGGTCGGCGGCTCCTTGAGCGTGAGCTGGGCCCTGGCCCGGCTGGCACGGACCGCTGGGGACATGCTGTGCCTTCCTGTTTCGGGCGGTGCGTCGGACGGGTGGGCCGGCTCGCCGGCCCGTTGGCGCCGCGTGGCGCCGTCGTGTCGGTGCCGGCGGCGTCAGCTCGGTGACAGGCCCTGGTGGGCGATCTCCAGCGTCTCGACGGCCGGTTGGGAGCTGCTCGGGTCGAAGGACGGGCCCTGCCAGCGCACGGGGACGATGCCGAACACCTGCCAACTGATGATCTGGCTCAGGTCCGGCCGCAGCGCCACGATCTCGCCGTCCTTGGCCTCGACCCGGCGCAGCGTCTCGTCCAGCCAGCGGCCGATCTTCGCCGTGTCGGCGGTGACGGGCCGGGTGAGGGTGATGTTGGACCAGGACACCCGGCCGGGCAGTTGCCAGGTGAAGCCGTTGTTGCCGCCCTCCGCGTAGCTCTCCATCTCGACCTCGGCGCCCATGCCCGAGCAGGTGTGGAAGGCGCCCAGGTCGCTGCCGCCGATGGCCAGCCGAAAGAACACGCTCGTCGCGAAGATGTTGTCCGTCATGCGTCCACCGGTCCCGTCGTTCGTTCCTCGTCCGTCGCGCGTCTCCCCGCGGCCCCGCCCTCGGGGGCGGTGCCGCCCTGGCCCGTCCTCACCGGCGCCCGTCGAAGGGCCTGCCCGCCCGCTCGCGACCGCGCCGTAACTCGGTGCGCAGCAGCCGGGCCACCGGGTCGAGCAGGCGCCGGGCCAGCTCGTCCATGTCGGGCCCCGGGGGCGGCGCCGCCTTCTGGTGCGCGGCGGCCTGCTGCGCGGCGCCTTCGCCCCGCTCCGTGGGCCGCGCCGGGTGGGGCGCCGCCACCCCGGGCGGGTGACCGTCGGGCCCGCCGCCGCCCTCGGTCGGGCCACCCGGGGCCCGCTGGATCACCGGCGCGCCGGGCGGCCTCGCCGTCGCCGTCGCCGCCGAGGGCGTGGCCGGGCGGCGGGCCAGCACGGGCGGCCCGGCCGCCGCGCGGGGCACGGCCTGTACCGGTACGACGGGGGCGTTCCCCACCGGGGGCCGCGCCGCGCCCGGTTCGGCGCGCGGCGCGGTCACGGGCAGCGGCCCGACCGGCGCGAGCCCGCCGCTGGCCGCCGTCGTCCCCGGCCTGACCACGGGGGCGCTCGGCCGTACGAGCGGGGGAGCGCCGGGTGGAGACGGGGCGCCGGGCGCGTCGGCGAACGTGGCCGTGCCGGCGGTGCCGTGCCCCGGCCTGGTGGGCGTGGCCGGCGCCCGCTGGACGGGGGCGGGCGCCCCGGCGACCGGCGGGGTGTGCGGCGCGGGTCGCGGGGGCGGGCCCGGGGCCTGGTCGGTGAGCGGCGGCGTGGCACGGGGCCAACGGGGCGCCACCACGGGGCGGGTGGCGCGCGGTGGCGCCGCCTCGGCGGTCGCGCGGATGCCGGGCACCAGCGGACGCGAGGCGAGCAGACGGGCGGCGGGCAGACGGGTGGTGGGCAGCGCCCGGGGCACGGGCTCGCCCACGCCGCCGCTCGCGCCTCCCGCGCGGGGCACGGGCCGGGCCATGACCAACGGGACCCGCCCGCCCGCGCGGGGCGCGGCGGACGGGGCGGCGCCGCGCGCCGCCGGCCGCGCCGCGTCCGGGCCCGCCGGTTCCGCACCGGCCGCCCGACCTTCTGGTCCGTGCGGGGCGCCGGGCGCCACGGTCGTGCCGGCTGCGGGCCGCGCGAGGCGGCTCGCGGGCGCCGTGGGCACGGGCGCCACGACGCGCTGGACGAGCGTGGGGGACACCGTCACGCCGTAGGTCCGCGGTCCCTCGCGGCGGACCTCGCCGCCCTGGCGCGGGCCCACGCCTCCCAACAACGGAGCGTGGCCCGATGTCGTGGCCTCGGCACCCGGTCGCGGCGAGCGGGCCGGCGGTGCGGTGGGCGTCGGCGCGGCGGGTGACGGCGAGGCGGGTGACGGCGAGGCGGGCGCCGGAGCGCCGGTCGGGGGCGCGGCGGTCGGCGACCGCTCCGGCGCACGCTGGCTCTCCGTACGGGAGCCCTGCTTGGCGGCGCGCTGCACCGGCGCCGACAGGTCGGCGCTGGGCGGCAGCGAGGGCAGCGGGGCGCCGAGCCCCGTGCGGGGGCTGGGGCGCCGTGAAGTGGGAGCCGTGGGGCTGTTGGGGCGAGGGCGCGCCGCCTCGTCCGTGGCGGAAGGGGCGGCGGGGGCCCGGCCACGGGCACGCGGTGTGGTCGGCGCGGACGCGGCGGGCCCCGGGGCCGGGCCGGCGGCGCGGCCCGGAGGACCCGCCGGGCGCTCGACGGGGTCCGCCGCACGGGGCTGCACCACCGGCAGCGCGCCAGCCACGGGTTCAGGGGCCGTCGGGGCGCTCGGCGTCAACGGCACGGCGGTGGCCGGCAGGCTGGCCATCGGAGCGCCGAGCGGCGGACGAGTGGCCGACGTCCCGGGGCCCCGGCCCGACACCCCGGCGTTCCGGCCCGCGCCACCGGCCTCGGCAGCGGGCCGCGCGGCGGTGGTGGGCGGCGCGGCGGTGGCGGACGGCGCGGTGGCGGGCTCGCCGTGCCGGCCGGACGGGGCGCTGGTGCGTACGGGAAGCACACGCCGTGGCGTACGCACCGGCGCTCGGGCGACGATCAGCGGACGCCCCAGGGGGCGAGCGCGGACCGTCGGGGCCGGCGCCCGGTGCGCCCCGTCGGCGCGCGGTGTGCGGCTCGCACCGCCGTGACCCGGGCCCCCGACACCTGCCGCCGGGCCGGGGGAGTCGGTAACCGCCGGTCTGGCGGCTGGGGTTCGCGCCTGTCCGGTCCCGCCGGCGCGTCCGCCGTGCTCGGCAGGCCCGGTGTCAGCGCGCCCGGTGGCCGGTGTCGCCGTCGCCCCGGCCCGGTCGGGCCCGGGGGTGGGGCGGGGCGACGCGTCGGCCACCACGGCGACGCGACGTACGAGGGGAAAGCGCGGGAGCGCGGGCCGGGGGGCCGGTTCGGCCGACGCGGGCACCGCACCGTCCCCGCCCGGCGCCACGGCCCGTTGGACGGTGTCCGGCACGGTGGCGCCGCGCGCCGGTATCGGCCGTTCGGACACGAGGCCGCGCGCCGGAGACGACGGAGAAGCCGGGGCCGGCCCGCCCCGGGGGGCCCCGTCACCGATCGGCTCGGCGGACGCGGGAGCCGGCGGGGACGCGCTCCCGCCCGGGGCCCCGCCGCCCCCGGCAGCGCCAGCAGCCGGGACACCGCCGCCCGTGCCGGAGCGCGCCGAAGTGGCCCCGACGCCGACGGAGTTGGAGGCCGGGCGGGCCGACGGCGTGGCGCTCGGGCCCGCCGGTCCGCCGCCCCGACCGGCCTGGGCGGCGGACGAGCCGCCGCCCGCCGTCGACCGCGCGACGACGGGGCCCGCCCCGCGCTGGCCGCCCGCGCCGGCCGACGAACCGCCACCCGACGCACTCCGCACCGGGCCCGCGCCGGGCGCGGTCGAGCCCGAGCCCGCGACGGTCGGGCCCGCACCTGGGGCGGCCGGCCCCGCCGCGCCGCCGGCAATGACACGGCGTTGGACGGCGCCCCCGGTCGAGGGTGCGCCGGGTCCGGCACGGTGGCCGCTGCCACCGGCGTCGCGCGGGCCCCGCGCCGCGGCCTGGCGATGGGCCCCGTCGCCCCGCTGTCGGGTCGCGCCCGACGCGCGCGGGGGCCGGCCGCCCCCGGCCCCGGCCGGTCCGTCCTCGGCGGGGTCGGCGGGCGGGAGCGCGGAGCGCAGCAGGAGCGGGCCGCCGCCGCTGTGGGAGGCGGGCGTCGCTGGCGCGCCGATGACCCCGCGCACGAGACCGGACGGGGCGGCCGAGTCGATGGCGTGCGAGAGGCCGGTGTCGAACAGGGAGTTGCGCCAGGCCGCCAGTTTCGACCGGAAGACCAGGCCGTCACCGACGGCCAACGGCGAGCGGGAGATGGTGAGTCGCGCGGGCCGCGTGTGCCGCCAACCACCGTCCCAGCCGGCCGGCACGGCGGGCGTCCGCGCCGCTCCGGCGCCCTGTCCAGCGGAGCCCTGTCCAGCGGCGTCCCGCCCAGTGGCGTCCTGCTCCGGGGCGGCCGTCTCGGGCAGCCGCGTGTCCGGTGCGCCTCCCCCGGCCGGGCGCCTGCGCCACCTGTCCCGCCAAGCCATGCCTCAACCGCCTTCGTTCACCCGGGTGTTGATCTGCGCGATCTCGGCCACCCACTGCTGGCGTTCGCCGTGGGGCAGGTCGAGAATCTCCTCGCGCGGCCAGTGGAAGTGGTAGGCGATGTACGCGATCTCCTCCCGTAGCCGGGGGAGGGCGTACGTCACGATTCCCCCAGGCGCCCACCCGAGAGGTCGACCTCGAAGCCGCCCTCGCAGTGCGGGCAGGTCACCGCCGCGCGTGTGTGTCCCTCGCTGTTGACGCGCCGGTAGAAGTCCTGGAGGAACGCGATGTCGGTCGCGTACATCCGCTCCACGATGCCGGCGTGCACGTCGGTGATCGCGCCGATCCGGGTGATCACCTGACTGAGCAGCACCACGCTCAGGTACGCCGGGTTCTCCTTGACCCGCAGGTCGATTTGGGGTCGTAGCTCGTCGCGGGCCGTGGCCAGCCGCATCGCGCCGTGCCGGTGCACCGTCCCCGCCTCGTCCAGGTACCCGCGCGGCAGCTCGAACTCGAACTCCGTGCGCCACGCCTGCTCCTGGACAGCTCCGGGCACGGCGGCCGGCGGCCCGGGCGCCTGCTCGTCCGCCTTCGCCGCGGGCGCCGTGGCCTGGAGGATCTCCTCCAGGTTGCCCGCTGTGACCGTACGGCGCCTCATTCGACGACGATCTCCTCGAACACGATGGTCACGGTCTCGGTGGCGGCCGACGACTCGCCCGCCTTCAGCGAGGGGCCCTCCCACTTGGACGCCCAGCCCTGCATGAGCTGGATGCGTCGGACGGTCTCGCCGGTGGAGTCCTTGATCTCGATGGTGAGGTTCTGCCGCGCGGTGTCGACGGCGCCGTTGTTGAGCGTCTCCTTGATCCAGGTGGTGAACTCGCTGCTCTTGTCGAGCCCCCGGGTGATGGTGATCTCGCCGGCCTGGCGGGCGCCGGGCTGCTTGCGGATGATCTGTTTGCCCTCCGCGCTGACCTGCCGTACCTCGACGACCTCCTCCTCGACGTTCAGTCCGCTGATCTCCTGGATCGATTCGACCAGGTAGCCGCCGAGCTGCACGCCGAAGATATGGGTGGAAAGAGCATCGCCCTCTGCCATGACTGTGTGTCCCCTTTCCTACTCACTCGTCGATCAGGCTCGTGCTGTCGGAGAACTGGGCCAGCCGGAAGACCACGAACTCGGCCGGCTTGACGGGGGCCACGCCGATCTCGCAGACCACGCGCCCCTGGTCGATGGACTCCTGCGGGTTGTTGTCGCGGTCGCACTTGACGTAGAAAGCCTCCGCGGCCGTGCGTCCGAACAGCGCGCCCCGGCGCCACTCCTCGGAGAGGAACGCGCTGATGTTGCGGCGGATGCTTGACCACAGCCGGTCGTCGTTGGGCTCGAAGACCACCCACTGGGTGCCCAGCAGGATGGACTCCTCCAGGTAGTTGAACAGGCGGCGCACGTTCAGGTAGCGCCAGGCCGGGTCGGAGGAGAGGGTGCGCGCGCCCCACACGCGGATGCCACGGCCGGGGAAGGCGCGCACGCAGTTCACGCCGATCGGGTTCAGCAGGTCCTGCTCGCCCTTGCTGAGCCGCAGTTCCAGGTCGGTCGCGCCACGGATGACCTCGTTGGCCGGGGCCTTGTGCACCCCGCGCTCGGCGTCGCTACGGGCCCACAGGCCGGCGATGTGGCCGCTGGGCGGCACCGTGGCGTTGCGGCCGGCGGCCGGATCGAAGACCCGCACCCACGGGTAGTAGAGCGTCGCGAAGCGGGAGTCGTAGCCGGCCTCGTCCTTGCGCCAGGCGCGCATCTGCTGGGCGGTCAGGCCGGGCGGCGAGTCGAGGAGGGCCACCCGGTCGCCCATCTGCTCGCAGTGCGAGATGACGGCGAGCTGGACCGTGCGCAGGCCCTCGGCGTCGATGTCACCGCGTTGGTAGGCGCTCATCAGGTCCGGCACGGCGACCATGGTGATCTCGTCGATGGACTCCAGACCGGCGAAACCGGTGCGGGCCTCGGAGTCCCCCAGGTACTCGGCCGCGTCCAACCGCGCGACCCCGCCCGGCGCGGCGGGCGGAGCCACCGGGGCGTCGGGCACCGCCACCGTCTGCGCCACGGGCCGGCTCTGCGTCGCCCCGCGCTGCTCGGTGACCTCGATCAGCTTCGAGGCCCGGGTCTGGTTGAGGAGGTAGCCCTTCACGTTCTTGCGGGTGGACGCCTCGTACGTCTCGACCACCTGGCCGCCCTGCCGGACCAGCACCTTGAAGCGGTCGTCGGGCGGGTTCTCCCCGTCGGGGTCGGCGATCTCCACGGACACGCCGCTCACCCCGGGCCGGGCCGCGACCAGGAAGCCGCCGAACTCCACCGTCGCCCCCTGGGCCGGCTGCGGCGCGCTCTGCTCCCCGGCCGGCGCCGACGTGTCGGTGGCGGAGCCGCCGATGCGCACGATGTACGCGGCGCCGCCGCCGTTGGAGAAGAAGCCGTGCACGGCGTGCGGCAGGTAGGCGCCCCGGGTGAAGCCGCCGAACTGCTGGCTGTACTGCTCCCAGTTGGTGACGAGGGTCGGGGTGTGGAAGGGCCCGTTCTCGGCGAAGCCGACGAACGCGGCGACGGCGGTGCCGACCCCCTCGATCGGGCGAGCGCCGGATTGCACCTCCTCCACGTACACGCCTGGGGTGAGGTACGTCGGCATGCTCGCTCCTTCACGCTGGGGGACTGGGGCCGCGGACTCGGGGCCCGGGCGGTCGCAGGCACAGCTTTCCGCCCGCCACCACCGGTGCCAGCGGACCGCGGGCCCTGCCCGGGGGCAGAGGCCCTGCCCGCGCGGTCGCCGCCGCCGCGCGCCGCGTGCAGCCACCGTGGCGCACGGGGCGCGCGAGGGCGGCGAACGGACCGTACGGAACCGGCGTGAGCGGGACGGCTCAGCGCCCGTTCGCCTCGGCCAGGTAGGGCCCGAACTCGCTCTCCAGCACCAGCCGGCCGAGCTTTCGGTACTCGCGGGCGATCGCCGTCACCACCTGGCCCATGGTCAGCCGGGAGCCCGACGCGGCGGACAGGTACGCGGCCGTCACCGCGCAGGCCCGGATCGAACCCCCGGACAGTTCGAAGCGGTCCGCGCAGAAGCCGAGGTCCAGATCGCCGTCGCGCGGCACCCGGCCGTTCAGGCACCGCTCCCACAGGGCCAGCCGCTGGGCCCGGTCCGGCACCGGGAACTCCGCCACGATGTCCAGGCGCCGGGTGAACGCCTCGTCCACGTTGGCCCGCAGGTTGGTCGTCAGGATGGCAATGCCGTCGAACGACTCCATGCGCTGGAGCAGGTACGCCGACTCGATGTTCGCGTGCCGGTCGTGGGCGTCCTTCACCTCCGAACGCTTGCCGAAGATCGCGTCGGCCTCGTCGAACAACAGCACCGCGTTGACCGCCGACGCCTCGGTGAAGATCCGCTCCAGGTTCTTCTCGGTCTCCCCGACGTACTTGTCGACCACCGTGGACAGGTCCACCACGTACAGGTCCATGCCCAGATCGGCGGCCACGACCTCGGCGGACATGGTCTTGCCGGTACCCGACGGGCCCGCGAACAGCGCGATCACGCCGTGCCCGCGACCACCGCCGGGCCGCATCCCCCACTGCCCGAGGACCTGGTCGCGGTGGCGGGCCCGTACGGCCAGCTCGCGCAGCTCGTGCCGGGTGCGCGCGGGCAACACCAGGTCGTCCCAGCCCACGGCGGGCGCCACGCGGCGGGCGAGGCGGGCGAGCCCCGCGCCGTTCTGCGCCCGCACGGCGTCCCGCAGGTCGCCGGGGCCCACGGGCCGCCCGGCGAGCGCGGCCGTCCGCACGGCCGCGCCGGCGGCCCGCCGCAACTGGCCGGAGTCCAGGCGGTGCGCGGCCACCGCCCGGGCCAGCGCGTCGGCCTCCGGCACCGCCGCGCCACCGGCCCGCTCCAGCGCGTGCCGCCACCGCGCCACCTGCTGCTCGGGCGAGGCGGCCGGGACGGCCAAGGTGACCGGCGTGGCGGTCGCCCACACCGGGTCCCAGGCGTTCGACCCGTACGTGAACAACGGGACGCCGGCAGCCGCCGCGCACAGCGCGCGCAACGCGCGGGCCCGCTCGGACGGCTGGTCCGGCAGCGCCTCCAGCGGCCCCAGGACGATCCCGGCGCCGGTCAGCCGCGCCTCGCGGGCCGCGACCGCCGCGGTGCCGGCCAACTCGCCGGGCCGCTGGGCCAGCGCCGCCGCGTCCAGCACCAGCGAGCGGCGCCCGGCCTCGCGCAGGGCCGCACCCGCCAGGCCCTCGGGGGCACCGCCCTGGGCCCACAGGTGCACGTGCCCGGTCCCGGTGCCCGCGGCGGCGATGGCCGCGCGGACCAGGGCGGGGTCGGCCGCCGGGTCGGCGCCGCCCTCACCCAGTACGGGAAGCAGGCCCGCGTCCGGCGTGCCGTCGCCGAGCAGGTGGGCGGTGATCCGGTCGGGCACGGTCACCACGCGCGACAGCGGCGGGCGTTCCGGCTCCACGACCTCCAGCAGCCCACCGGCGCGCAGGGGAGCGCCCGCGGCCAGCCGGAACCGGCCCGGGGACATCCCGCTGTGCCCGCACAGTTCCAGCGCGAGGCCCACGGTGGGCCGACGGCGCGTCAGGTCGTCGTTGAGGTAGCCGTAGAGCTGCTCGAACCGGGCGTCCAGATCCGGCGCCACGGCGACCAGCAGCAGGTCCACGTCCAGCGGGGAGAGGCCGAAGTCCCGCGCGAGGAGGTCGAGCACCGAGCCGGGCGGCGGGGCCGAGGCCGGCAGCGCGGGCAGGCCGAAGCGGTCAGCGGGCGCGTCGAGCACGCGGGCGACCGCCTCGGGGGAGAGGTACTGGCCCCGGTAGGGGTCCTGCGGATCGGGGTCGCTGGCGTACCTGGCCGCCACCGCCGTGCGCACCCGCTCCTCGACCAGCCGCAACCGTCGCCACAGGAACGGCGCGCTGTCCTCCTCGGGCGGGGACGCCGGCTCCACGGTGTACGTCACGGCTGGCGGCCCCCTCGTCGCCGTCGGCGCGCGGGCGTCGCCGGCCGCTCCCGAGGCGCGCCGAAGCCCTCCGCGCCCGCGTCGCCGACCCCCTCGTAACGCAGCCGGCGCGCGGGCTCCGAGTCCCGCGGGTCGGCCTCCGGCGCGGCCCGCACGACCAGCCCTTCGGTGACGGGCGGCGCGGCGGCCAGGTGCGGGCCCCGCAGCGGCGCCCGCACCCGCACCTCCAACGACGGCCGCAGCTCCCCACCGAGCGCCGACCACACGTCGGAGGCGGCCGGCGCGTCGGGGTCGCCGCCCACCAGGTCGAGGCCGACCGCGAGGCCCAGCTCGGCGAGCGTGCCGGTCAGCAGCCGCGCCGGCAGCGTGTCCGCCGCCGTGACCGTGGTCAACACCTGGGCCAGCAACCGGTGTTCGTCCTGCGAGCGGCTGGCCCAGGCGGTGACCAGGTACGTCAGGTCGAACCAGCGCGCGGGCGCGCGGCGCGCGACGACCAGCCCGTCCGCGTCATACACCTCGCCGCCGCCGGTGCCGCGCCGCGAGCCGTCCTCGCGGATGTCGTGCAGGAACACGCAGACGGTCGGGGCGCTGCGCCGCGCCGCCCAGTCGCGGGTGGGCGCGTCGAAGACGACCTCCACGCCCGACGCCGCGAAACCGGACTCGTCGAGCAAGCGGTTCAGCGCCTCGTCGACTTCGTGGATCATCGGCGGATCACCTCGTCGGGCGGCTGGATGCTGCCGTAGATCACGAGGAAGTCCGTCCGCACCGGCGAGAAGCCGGGACCGCTCGCGGTGATGGTCCGCGGGCCCGTCTGGTCCTTGGCCAGGATGAGGAGTTGGCCGATGAAGGTGCCGTTGGCCTTGGGGATCGTCGGGGCCGCCGCCGCGGTGATGCCCGGCTTCCACCGGAAGCGCACCGGCACGCCGGGCGGGAAGTCCCTGCCGCGCACCGAGGTCACGAAGCCGGGCTTGCCGACGGCGGGCACCGCGATGATGCGCGGTCGCAGGATGCGCAGCCGCTCGCGGTCACTGTTGTCACCGAGGTCGGCGTCCGTGCCGGTCGTCGTCAGCTCCCCGGTGACCTGGGTGGTGAGCGCCTTCCTGGGACTCAGGACGACCTGGAGCACGGTGCGCGCGCCGGGCCTCAGGTCGGGCAGCGCGCACCGCCAGTCGGCGTCGCAGCCGGGGGGCGGCCCGTTGTTCGGCACGCCCGCCGGCAGGCCGATGCGCAGGCGCAACCCGGTGGCCAGTGCCTGGCGGCCGTTGCGGACGGTGTACGTGACCACGACCCGACCACCGACGTAACCCGGGTTGGGCTGCGCCCTGACGCTGACGGCCGGCCCGGCCCTGGGCGCGGGCGGCTCCGCCGGCGGCGGCGGAGGGGGCGGCTGCGGCGACGGCGGGGGCGGAGGCTGCTGCGTGGGCGGAGGCGGCGGTGGCGGCGGCGGCGCCGGTGTGGACGGCGGCGGCGTGCTGGGCGGCGCCGTGGTCGGGGTGGGGGTCGGCGGGGTCGGGGTCGGTGTGGGGGTGGGCGTGGGTGTCGGGGTCGGCGTGGGCGTGGGCGTGGGGGTGGGTTCGGGCGGTACGGGGGCCTCGCGTACCGGGATCAGGGTCCGGTCGGCGTTGTCGCTCGGGTTCGCGTCGAGGACGGCGCCGGTCACCGACCAGTCGACCGGCTGATGCCCTGGCGCGACCCCGGCCAGGGACACGGTCACCGGCACGGTGTCGCCGGGCCTCACCACCCCCAGGTCGCAGGTGAGGCCCGCGGCGTCACAGGAGCGGCCGGGCGCACCGAGGCCGGTCAGGCGCACCCCGCCGGCCGGCGCGACGGTCAGCCGGGTGCCGGGGGACGCGGCGGGGCCGTGGTTGACGACGTCGACCCGGAACGTACGGGTGCGGCCGACGGTGACCTCGGGGGTGGCGTCGGGCGCCCGCACCGCGAGGTCCACCGACCGCTGCACGGTCGGCTCCTTCTGCCGACCGGGCAACCCGTCGGTGAGTGAGGTCAGCACGCCCGAGTCGATGTTGAGCAGCCGCAGCTTCTCCGGACTGTAGGCGGGCGAGTCGGCGCGCGAACTGAAGACCAGGTTCTCGCCGTCGGCCGTCCACGCGGCGTCCCGGGGCTGGAAGGGGCCGGTGACGCTCGTTTCGGGCAGCGGCTGCTCGCAGGCGCCCGGCTGGTCACGCTCGCTGGCGGGCAACAGCACCCGGCAGTCGTCGCCCGTCACGGAGGTGAGCAGGAGGCCGTCGTGCTCGTTGCCGCTGCCGCTGACGTCCTTGCGGTTGAAGACGATGGTCGTGCCGTCCGGCGAGAACGCCGGGCTGTCGTCGATGACCGCGCAGGGGTCGGGGCACACGGTGGCGCTCAGGTCACGCTGCTGGTCCAGGGCGTTCACCGGCACCGTCCAGATGTGCTTGCTGCCCTTGTCGCCGGCGACGTGCGTACGGGTGAAGGCCAGTGTGGCGCCGTCGGGTGACCAGGTGGGTTGGGCGTCCTGCCGTGCTGCGTCGGGCGGGGTGATCGTGTGGCGGATCGCGCCGGTCGCCGCGTCCGCGATCAGGACGCGACTCGCGGTCCTGCCGTCGGTGCCATCCGGGGACGTGCGGGAGAAGGCGAGGGAATTGCCGTCGGGGGAGAACGTGGGATCGGTGTCCCAGTCGTGCTCGCCCCGGCCCGCGAGCTCAAGGTGCCGGGCGTCGGAACCGTCGGCACCGGCGATCAGTATGCGCTCGGCCCGCTTGTCCGTCTCGCCCGTGAACTTGGTGAACGCGATCTGCCGGCCGTCGGGCGTGTAGTTCTGTCGTTCGAACCACGGGTGGTACTGGGGTCTGGGCCGGAAGAGTGGGTCCTCCTCCGACCCGTGGGGGCCGTCTGCTCGTGGGTCCTCCGTGAGGACGTCCTGGTTGAGGTCGCGCGGGTCGGAGCCGTCCATGCGGATGTCCTGGAGCCGGGCCGTGTGCTTGGTGACCGCGGTGGTGCGGTCGACCACGACCTCCCGGCCGGCGAGCGGTTCCAGCCAGGTGGCCGTCCCGACCTCGCGGTTCTCGTCCAGGACCAGAACCGGTTCGTCGGGCTCATGGCCGATATCGGGAATCTTGTAGACGTGTTCCCAGTCGGTATCGCAGTTGCAGTTCTTCTCCGGACTGATGAACAGCAGACCGTTCCCGTCGGGCAGCCACGCTGCCCCGCGCGCCCGCCAGTTTTGTTGGAGGCCCTTCTCCAGCAGAACGCCACCTCCCCCGCTCTCGGTGGTCCAGCGCAGCTTGGGGCCCTCCGAGCCGGTGGCGGTGTAGGCGATCTTGCTCCGGTGCGCGCCGTTGACCACCGGGTTCCAGGCGAGTTCGCTGGCCGTCCCGTTCACCGGGTCCGTGACGCGCTTGGCGGCGCCACCCGCCAGGGGACGTACGTAGGCTTGCCGGCCCGCGAGCGGGTCGCCGTCGCTGGTGTACGCCAGCCGCTGCCCGTCCGGTGAGACGGTCGGCCACTCCTCGTTCGCCGGGGTGCCGGTCAGCCGGGTCAGGCCGCTCCCGTCGACGCGCACCAGCCACAGGTCACGCTGCCTGCGGTCGCCGGGCCCGGCGGTCTCCGCCGAGTCGAAGACGACCGCCTGCCCGTCCGGTGTCAGCCGTGGATGCGCGGCGTCGTGGCCGCTGGTGAGCCGACGCACCGATCCGTCGGCCGCCCGCAGGTAGACCTGGGGCCGTCGCTCGTCCCGGCGGCTGACGAAGACCAACTGATCGCCCAGGGCGTTGGGTTGGACGTCGTAGTGGGCAATCCCCACACCGAACAGCGGACTGCTCGTCTTGACGTCAGCAACCTCGCCCAGGCTCCGGTGCCGGGTCCCGGCGTACGCGATGCGCGTGTCGGGCGCGTCGGCCGGCCGCACCGTGACCTCGTCCGCGACCGGCCGGTTGGCCGCCGTCACTCCCAGCAGGGGAGCCATCAGCAACAACGCCAGGCCGATGCTCCGCCAGCGATGCCACCAACCGCCCGTGCTACCCGTGCCCCTCACGGCCCACCTCACTGTCCCCACGCCGGCTCTGCACATACGGCCACCAGCCTGCGGCCCGCCCCGGGAGGCGGGGCAGGGCCGCGGGGCCGAAGCCGGGGGAAGAGACCGGTGTGTTCGAGGGCAGCGCGCGCACGGCGGCGGCCGGTCGGGGCACGGGCGGGTGGGTCAGATCAGGCCCTTGCGCAGCGCGTAGCCGACGGCATGGGCGCGGTTGCGCACCTGGAGACGCGTGATGACCTCGTGCAGCACGTTCTTCACGGTCCGCTCCGAGTAGGCCGTCTTGCGGGCGATCTCCCTGGTGTCGAGCCCTTCCGACACCAGGCGCAGCATCTCCGCCTCGCGGGCCGTCAGAGTCGACAGGGACACGGCCTGCGGGTCGAGCGACGAACTCTGCAGGCCCCCCACGTGGGTGAGCAGCTTGGCCAGCAGGTCACCGGGGAGCACGCCCTCGCCGTTGGCTATCGCCGACACCAGGCGTATCAACTTGTCCTGGTCGGCCTCGGCGCGCCGCAGCACCGCCGCGACCCCGAGGTTGAGCGTGCGTTGCAGGGCGTCCCCCGACTCGAAGGTGCCCACCACGACGCCGGTGCGGGTGGCGGAGTTGTGCCGCAGTCTCTTGAGGAGGGTGGACGTCTCGTCGTCCACCACGTCCACGACCACCAGGGACACGCGCGCGGTGTCGAGGTGGGCGTCGGTGACGAGTTCGATCTCGGGGCGGTGTCGTAACTGCTGGACCGTCCCCACGTAGAGGATGGGGTCCGGGGCGTAGACGGCGACGCTGACGCGCTCGGAGCTGACCGTGTGGGCGGGCCAGCGCGCGGGCTGAGCAGCCGCCCGGTCGGGTTCCTGGCGCACCGTGGTGAACGCGGCGGCGGGGCTGATCATCTGGGTCGATGGCATGGGCAGGCACCTGTTCCATGAGGCATGCGGGCACGGGCAGGAGTTGCGGGTGGTGCGGCGGAGCGACACGGCCGCCGGCCGGGGCGCGATCGCGGCGGCGATCGGTCGACGGCGGTCGGGAAAGGGAGCCGGAGGGAGCTTCCGAAGGCACCGCTCCTGTCCGCGGCCTTGCCCTCGGGCCCCTCGTGGCGATCGGCGGGGCGTCCTAGCGTCGAGGTGTGACGTCTCCAACAGCCTCCCCCAGTCCAGGTGCAGCCGGTCTCGACATCCCCGAAGTGTCGGTGATGCCCGGTGGCACCGCGTCCACCACACTGACCGTTCGCAACGACAGCGACATCGTCGAGGCGTACACCTTGGAGATCGTGGGTGACTGCGCCTCCTGGTCCACCGCGGAGCCGGCGCGCGTCTCGCTCTACCCGGGCACCTCCGAGACGGTGACGATCCACCTGGCACCACCGCGCTCGTCCGAGGTGCGCGCGGGCGCGTACCCGCTGGCGGTACGGGTGTTGCCCACCGAACACCCCGAGGCGGTACGGGTCCCCGAGACCACCGTCCGCGTCGAGGAGTTCCGGCACCTGCGCGCCGACATGGTCCCGCGCCGCCGCCGTGGCTGGTTGCGCGGCCGGTACCAACTGGCCGTGCGCAACGAGGGCAACACCCCGGTACGGGTGGGCTCCACGCCCGACCAACCGGGCGAGGAACTCGGCTTCGACTTCCGGCCGACGACGCAGGAGCTGGCCCCGGGCGAGGCCGCGCACGTGGGCCTGCGGGTCCGTACGGGCAAGCCGGTGTGGTTCGGCGCCCCCGTGGTCTGGCCGTTCACGGTGGTCGTCGCCGAGTCCGCGACGACCGGCGACGGGCAGGACCGACAGGACGGGCTGGGCCCGGCGGCCGTCCAACCCTCGCTGGACGTGGAGTTCGTCCAGATCCCGATCTTCCCGAAGTGGCTGCTCGCCGTGTTGGCGGCCCTCCTCGCCCTGATCCTGGCCTGGCTCCTGCTCGTACGCCCCACCGTGCGCAGTGCGGCCAAGGACGCGGCCAACGACGTCGTGCGCCCCCGTCCGACGCCCGGACCGAGCGTGCCCGGCCAGGACGAACAGGGCGCCGGCGGCGGCGCGGACCAGCGGCCCGGGGGCGGTACGGACGCCCAGCCCGGCGGCGGCACGGACACCCAGCCCGGTGGCGAGAAGGGCCCCGGGGCCGGCGGCGAGGACGGTGGTGACGGCAAGGCCAGGGGCGGTGGTACGACCGGCGGCAAGGAGCAGCATTCGGCCACGCTCGACGTGGAGGCGCCCGCGGGCGCGGTGGGTGCCACTCCGTACAAGGTGCAGAAGGGGAAGATGTTCGAGGTCACCGACATCGTCGTCTCCAACTACCAGGGCGACGAAGGGGTGTTGACCATCCACTTCGGTAACCGCAAGATCACGACGATCGCCCTGGAGACCTTCCGCAACCTGGACTACCACTGGGTCACTCCCATCCGGATCACCGAGAACGCGACCGTGCGGGCCCAGATAACCTGCGCGAAGCCGGGCACACCGGCGACGGGACAACGGGCGCAGGGGTGCCACGAGGTCGTCAACGTCAGCGGTCTGCTCAGCGACTACAGGTGAACTGGGTGCCCCGACCATGGCCAGGGCGCACGGTCGGCTTGCACACGTGGGGCCGCCCTACCGCGTACGGAACTGGATTCTCACGCCATTCGCCCGAATAGTTCTCTCCAGTAGCGAATATTCCGGGATAGCTGCTCAGAATGCCCCGGCTCGATAGCGAGTGGTGGCATTCGGTAACCGAGAAGATTTGGCCTGTCATTGGTACCACCCGCGAAGGCGGGGCGGACGCCGGGTCGATGTGTGCGGCAGGTACTTGCCAGGAAAGCCGCGACATACCGCCTTGCCGTTCTGCCGGGGCCTTCGCGGAGCGCACCCCGTTCGGTCGGCGAGACGGCTGCCGTTCTGGCTGACCCACCGCGGGATCGCGTGGCGCCGTCCGCCTTCTTCAGGACATCAGGTCGAGGAGGGCCCGGCCGCGCGGCGTGTGGTGCGGACGGACCTCGCGGCCCCGGCCCCGGCGGGTGAGGGAACCCGCGGACTCCAGGAAGCGGCAGCGGTAGGTCGCGGAACCGGAGGAGAGGGCCGTGGCGATCTCGCCCACGGTCGAAGTGTGTGCGGCCAGGCGCAGGATGGCGGCCCGCGCGGGTCCCAGCAGGATGGCCAGGGAGTCGGCGGCGGGCTGGACCGGGTCGCCGCCCGAGATCAGCGCCAGCACGGGTTGGCCAGTCCGGCGAGCACGACATCGAGCGTGCCGGTCACCGTCGCGGTGCCGACGCGTTCGGTCCCCCGCCACAGCAGGGACCGCGTCCGTTGCCAGACGACCGCGTAAGCCTCCCAGATGGCGGGCCGTGGTGTGCGGCTCAGCGGTCGGCGCGGCTGCTGGACGAGCCAACGTGTTCGGCCCAACAAACCCTGGCCCGCCTACGGTTGTGGGGCGGGGAGCGCGGACTGTCCTCTCCGTATCCGGTGTTCTGCCATCCGCTGGACACGGCCGGCTGTGCGCCGGGCGGCCGTGGTGTGTGCCGCCGGGCCCACGGAAGCGCTGGGAGATGGCCGTTGGAGGAGGCCGCCCACTGTGTGCCGCGATTCCTTTCCCGTTTGCACGCGTGGAAGTGCGGATACACGGTCGAGGCAACCCAGTCACCACACGAGAGGGGAATGCACGTGGGCCACGGCGGAGACGTCATCGCGGAATTGACCACCGACCACCAGGAGGTCGAGGAGTTCTTCGGGAAGATCCAGGCCCTGCCCTCGGGAGACGAGCGGCGCAAGAAGTACGCGGAGCAGGCGGTGATCGAGCTGGTGCGCCACTCGGTGGCCGAGGAGGCGTATCTGTACCCGGCCGTGCGCGAATTCCTGCCGGACGGGGACGCGGTCGCCGACAAGGAGATCGAGGACCACGCGAAGGCCGAGCGGATCATGAAGGAACTCGAAGGCGTCGACGCCGACGACTCCCGGTTCGACCGGCTCGTGGACGATCTCATGACGGAGATACGCGCACACGTGCGGGACGAGGAGGACCACCTCTTTCCCCGGCTGCGGACGGCGGCTTCCGCGGAGGAACTGGCCAAGCTGGGCGACAAGGTGCGCCAGGCCAAGAAGACGGCGCCGACCCGCCCCCACCCCTCGGCCCCCGACACGCCGCCTGCCAACAAACTGCTGGCCCCCGGCGCGGGCATGGTGGACCGCCTCCGGGACGCCCTGACGGGCCGTGGCAAGGACTGACCCCACACGCCCGCCCCAGCCGCCCGCCCCCGCATGGCCTCGGGGAGCGAGGGAGCCGTGGTCGGCGCTGAGACAGTGGGACGCTCTGGCGGCGGTGGTTGCGGCAGGCGGCTGCGGTGAGGTTGGCGGCAGTGGCCCGGTCAGGGCCGGGGCCGCAGCCCGCCGTCCTGAGATGGTCGGCCGCCGACGCTGGTGACCAGGTCGCGGCACAGGTCGCGGAGCTTGATGTTGCGGTTCTGCGAAGCGCCGCGCAGGATGCCGAACGCCTTCTCCGCGTCGCAGCGCTGCTGGCCCATGATGATTCCGATGGCCTGGTCGATGATGCTGCGCGAGCGCATCGCCGTCTCCAGATCGTTCGCGAACTCCTGGGCGTCGGCGATCCGCTGCGCCAGAGCGATCGCACCGGTGGCCTGCGCGGCGATCAGCCGCAGCCCGGTGAGGTCCGTTTCGGCGAAGCCGTCCGGCTTGGGCGAGTAGAGGTTGAGCGCGCCGGCCGTGTGGGTGTGCGCGGCGATCGGCAGCGAGAGCGAGGAACGGGTCCCGCACGCGACGGCGTGGGCGGGATAGGGGTCCCACCGCTGCTCACCCAGCATGTCGGCGACCATGAACTCCTCACCGTTGCGCAGGGCTTGCAGGCAGGGGCCGTCGTCCAGGCCGTACTGCTTCTCGTCCAGGTCGCGAGCGCTGCGTCCCGCGCTGGCCACCGTCAGGAACCGGCCCTCGCGGCTGAGGGTGATGCCACAGCCGTCCGCTGCGGGCGTACGGGTCAGCGCGTGGTCGGCCAGGGTGTCCAGAAACCCTTCCAGGGAGTCGGTCTCCAGAAGGAAATCGGTCACATGCAGGTCGTCGTGTGCCATGAAAAAGCCCCTCGCGCAGGTCATACGGGCCTGCCATCGGCATCGGTCAGAATGAGCGGCGCCAGGGGCCACGGCCCGGACCGGAGGGGGAATCTCCCAGCGTCAGCAGTCGCCCTGGCCCGCGAAGGAGCCGGAAGGGGCGGCCACACCTCCAGCATCGCACGCACGTTCGCCACACCGCGCCGTGTGAACCCCGGCCGCTGCCTCGCCCACGAGGACACCGACGCCGGCATCACGGCAGCCACCGCCGTCGCACGGACGCGATCTACATCAGATGCCGGGCCCGGCGGTGAATCCGGAAGGCAGGTGGGCGCATCCGGTAGCGAGTCCCGGCTGGAGCGAGGCCGCCACGCAGTCGCTCCGCGATCGATGCCGACTATCCCCGCCCCCGGGTCGCGAAAATCTATGTCGGCCGGAGTAGACATTGAGCGGTGGCGTGGTTATGGTTTTTCTCGTAGCCAGAGAGACAGCAGGGCCCGGCAGAGACGAACTGCCGGGCAGTAGTACCCGCAGTTGCGGCTCGCAAGACGGTGCGGCGGTGGAGTTTCGAAGCCGGAGTAGTTGCAGGATGGCGACGGGACTGACGGCCGGACCGGGTGGCCCGCAGTGATCAGGGGCCGCCGTGAGCAGTACCCGCAGTTCACGCAGGAGCAGTACCCAGCAGCGAAGGTGAGCAGCACCTCGGTGAAGGCGTCGGCTGCGGACGCGCGCGCCGGGAGGTTCGGCAGTGGGGTTCCAAGCCAGAGCAGACGCAGGACGGGCAACGGGGCTGGCTGCCGAAGAGTGGCGCTGACACAGGCCACTGAGCAGTGTGCAGGACAGCAGTACCAGGTGTAGGCAAGTGATCGATCCCAGAGGGAAGAACGGAGGGACGAGGCGCCATCAGGATCGCCCGGGCGGAGGCTAGAGCCCGGGTACCGCAGGACATCGATAGTGAGGTGGTCTCCGGTCAAGCAACCGCGATCCCCGCGCCCCCGACAGAATTCAGTTCGGGTGAGCGGAAACAGAAGGCCGGCGTAGTACCAGGGCCGGCAGATGGTGTAGTTGTTCCTTCGGGGTCCGGGTGCCGTGTGGCACTCGGGCCCCTCCACGCGTTCCGCAGAGAGGTGTACATGACAGCAAACGACTCGTTCGACCGTCTCGACGACGACGACTATCCCGCCTACACGATAGGTCGGGCCGCCGAACTGCTCGGCACCACGCAGGGCTTCCTCCGCGCCGTCGGTGAAGCCCGCCTCATCACCCCGCTCCGTTCCGAGGGCGGCCACCGCCGCTACTCCCGCTACCAACTGCGCATCGCCGCCCGGGCCCGGGAACTCGTCGACCAGGGCACGCCCATCGAGGCCGCCTGCCGCATCGTCATCCTCGAAGACCAGCTCGAAGAGGCCCGACGTATCAACGCCGAGTACCGCCGCACCGCGTCCCAGTCCGCGACCGGCGACTGACCCGGTCGCGGACAACCTTTCGACATCCTTCGCCTCCCGATTTCCGGATGAGTACATGACTGCTGAAAATGCCCATCCGGTGGCGCACAGCCGCCAACCCGAGCACCTTTCCGACGCCGACCGCGGTCCCGAGGTCGACGCGCCGCCCGACCCGCCCGACCGGCGGGCAGGTGCCGTCGCCCCGGATGACGCCCTTCGGCGCGCGGCGGCTGTGCTGAAGCCGAGGATGCGGGGCTGGTTGCACGCCGGGGTGTTTCCCCTCGCGCTGGCCGGCGGCATCGTCCTGATCGCCCTGGCCCGCTCGGCGGCGGCGGTCGCCGCCTGCTCGGTGTACGCGCTCTCGGCCTGCCTGCTGTTCGGCACCAGCGCGCTCTACCACCGCGGGACGTGGGGTCCGCGTGGGGAGGCCGTCCTGCGGCGGCTGGACCACGCGAACATCTTTCTGATCATCGCCGGCACGTACACGCCCCTGGCGGTCATGCTGCTGCCCGAGGGACAGCAGCGGGTTCTGCTGTCCCTGGTCTGGGGCGGAGCCACGGCCGGCATCACCTTCCGCGTCTTCTGGATCAACGCCCCGCGTTGGCTCTACACCCTGTGCTACATCGCCCTGGGCTGGGCCGCCGTCTTCTATCTCCCGGACTTCGCGCGCGCCGGCGGCGCCGCCGTGGTCGCGCTCATCATCGCCGGCGGCCTCCTCTACACCGCGGGCGCGGCCGTGTACGGCCTCAAGCGCCCTGACCCCTCACCCAACTGGTTCGGCTTTCACGAGGTCTTCCACTCGCTCACCATCGCCGCGTTCTCCGCGCACTACACGGCCATCTTCCTGGGAGCTACCTGACCAGCGACGGCCAAGCCCGCCGCACGTCGTGAAAGAAGTTCACCGCGGTGCTCGCCTATCTGTCGCGGCCGAATGAGGTTTTGGCGCGCCGCGTGCGGAGTCTTTCTCTCGGCGTAGGCGGAGTGCGGTCAGCAATCGGACGAACGCGTTTCTGGCGTGCTACTGTCGATCTCAGTTGCAGTTGTGGTTCCCAAAACTTCGACGCTTACCTCGGCACTCAGTCGTGGGAAGCGTCTTGTATTTCCGGTTTTCTCCGGGCGGGGCATCATCGCGGCGACCCGGTGTCCGTGAAGCGCGGATGCCGGCGTACTGCCCCAGAAGGAGATATGACATGGCGTCTGGCACCGTGAAGTGGTTTAACGCGGCCAAGGGTTTCGGCTTCATCGAGCAGGACGGTGGCGGTCCCGACGTGTTCGCCCACTTCTCGAACATCGCCGCCCAGGGCTTCCGTGAGCTGGCCGAGGGACAGAAGGTCACCTTCGACATCGCTGCGGGCCAGAAGGGCCCGACGGCCGAGAACATCGTTCCCGCCTGACGCTGACGCGTACTTCGTAGCTGGGGCCCGCATCCCTCGGGGTGCGGGCCCCAGCTACGAGCATTTCCCTCGGTCACACCATCCGTGGGACAGAAGCACCCCAGATCTTCTCCCGTGATGCGCGCCTTTCCGGGCCGCGCCCGTCGACGTCCGGGATTCTGACGCCCGTACGACGTCCCATCGCATCGCCCGCACCGCGCCCCGGATTCATCGCACAGCGGCTGCGCTTTCGCTTTCATTTTCGCATTCCATTTCGGCCCGTTCTTGTGATTCCCAGCGCTGTTCTTCCGCTGCGGGAATGCCTTGATACGAGCCGTATCGAGGAAGGTTCCCGCATGAACCCCACACGCACGAACGGCCGCACCTCCCGTCCCCGTCGCTCCGGCGGCCCCGCTTTCGGCTCCAGCGCCGGTTCGAGCCGGGGCGGTCGCTTCGGCTCACCGGCCCCGAGCCGTTCAGGGGGCCCGAGCCGCTCCGGCGGCCACGGTCGGCGGCCCGCCGCCCCCACGGGCGAGTTCGCCCTGCCGAAGACGATCACTCCCGCGCTCCCCGCGGTCGAGTCCTTCGCCGACCTCGACATGCCCGCCCCACTGCTGGCCGCGCTGACCGCGCAGGGCATGAGCGTCCCGTTCCCGATCCAGGGCGCGACCCTGCCCAACACCCTCGCGGGCCGCGACGCCCTGGGGCGCGGGCGCACCGGATCCGGCAAGACCCTCGCCTTCGGCCTGGCTCTGCTGGCCCGCACCGCCGGCCGGCGCGCCGAGCCCCGGCAGCCGCTGGCCCTGGTCCTCGTCCCGACGCGCGAGCTGGCCCAGCAGGTGACCGACGCGCTCACCCCTTACGCCCGCTCCGTGAAGCTGCGTCTGGCCACCGTCGTCGGCGGCATGCCGATCGGCCGACAGGCCAACGCGCTGCGGGGCGGCGCCGAGGTCGTCGTCGCCACGCCGGGCCGGCTCAAGGACCTCATCGACCGCGGTGACTGCCGGCTGAACCAGGTCGCGATCACCGTCCTCGACGAGGCCGACCAGATGGCCGACATGGGCTTCATGCCCCAGGTCACCGCACTCCTGAACCAGGTGCGCCCCGAGGGCCAGCGGATGTTGTTCTCCGCCACCCTCGACCGCAACGTCGACCTCCTGGTCCGCCGGTACCTCACCGACCCGGTCGTCCACTCCGTCGACCCGTCCGCCGGCGCGGTCACCACGATGGAGCACCACGTGCTGCACGTGCACGGCGCGGACAAGAACCGTACGACCACCGAGATCGCGGCCCGCGACGGCCGGGTGATCATGTTCCTGGACACCAAGCGCGCCGTGGACAAGCTCACCGACCACCTGCTGGCCAGCGGTGTCCGGGCCGCCGCACTGCACGGCGGGAAGGCGCAGTCGCAGCGCACCCGGACGCTGACCCAGTTCAAGACCGGGCACGTCACCGTGCTGGTCGCCACGAACGTCGCCGCCCGTGGCATCCACGTCGACAACCTCGACCTGGTCGTCAACATCGACCCGCCGACCGACCACAAGGACTACCTCCACCGCGGTGGCCGTACCGCGCGGGCCGGCGCGTCGGGCAAGGTCGTCACCCTGGTCACCCCCGACCAGCGCCGCGGCATGAGCCGTCTCATGGCCTCCGCCGGGATCGTGCCCCAGACCACCCAGGTCCGCCTCGGTGAAGAGGCGCTGAGCCAGATCACCGGCGCCCAGGCGCCCTCCGGCATCCCCGTCACGATCACCGCGCCGGTGGCCGAGCGACGCAAGCGGGGCGCGGCCTCACGCGGGCGGCGCAGCCCCGCCTCGGCTGCCCTGCGCAGGACCACGCGGCAGACCTCCTTCGACGCCGCGGCGGCCTGAAGACCTCGTGATCAGGAAACTGACCTACCACTGCAGGAGGCACCTTTTGACGCTGGTTCGTTCGTGGTCCCGCTCGACAGAGGTCACCCCCGCGCACGGGACCGTGGCAGACGCCGTGGACACCGGCGTACCGCGGGTCTGTGACGACATGACCGTCGAAGTCGCGCTGTCCGTCATGGCCGGCGCCGGCACCGGGCACCTGGTCGTCTGCGACGACGACGGCCCGCGCACCCAACCGGTCACCCTGGGCCAGCTCACCGCGGTCCGTGACAGTCCCGCGTACACGGACCGGCTCCAACTGCGCGACATCCTCGACGGCGGTGAGCCGTCCGGTTCCCCCGCCGTGCCCACGACCGCCGAGGCCGAGCACGCGGCGCCGGGCCGCCGGCTCGCGGCACCGCCGGTCGTCGAGGACCAGGACAACGCGCGGGGCGCCCTCGCCCTTGCCGCCCACTGAACCACCTCACCACCGTAGGACCATCCCCTTCCTCTCCCTGTGAGGCACCATGCGCTGCGTCATCGCCCGCTTTCCGTTCCACCTCACCAAGGGTGGCGTCCTGGAGACCATGAGGGGCGTCAAGCCCGAACCGGTCATCGGCGAGTCCGTGATCATCGGCCGCCGCACCTACCCGGCCAAGCAGGTCGGGCAGGTCATCACGCGCCAGGACCGCCGCGACTTCACCGCCGGTGAGGTTGTCCGGGCCATGGCCCAGCTCGGCTTCACCTGCCCCGACCCGCACCAGGCCGCCGCGCCCCAGCGCGTCCCCGGCCCGCTCCAGCAGGCTTCCGCGCTGCTCGGCACCCCGGCCGCCGTCTGACCGACGGGCAGGCGAGAGCCGCCACAGAACACAGTGAGGGTCCGACCGGCAGATGCCGGTCGGACCCTCGTCCCGTTGCCGCGCGATCCGTCAGCGCGGCGTCGTGTTCACTGGTCGGAGTAGCTGAAGTCGCCCACGGTCCAAGCGCTGACGTCTTCGATCGCCACGCGGTACATCCCGCCCGTCTCCGGGATGCCCACCGTGCCCTGCAGAATGCGCGCCACATGGAAATGCAGATGCGTGGGCGCCTTCTCCTCACCCTTCGTGGCGGTGAAGGCGGCGGAGAATTCACTGAGCTGGGCCGAGTCCGCCAGGACCTCGGACACCCGCTGCCTCCAGACAGCTTCGGGAGCCAGTCGACCCGTGATGACAGCACCACCGGTGACCACGGTCAGAGTCATCTGGTTGCTGCGCTCGGACTCCACCAAGGCCGCGACATCGACAAGCAGTTCGTCAGGCTTCGACATGGGAAGCGATTCTAATCAACGCCGCTCGGTGTGCCTAAGCGGTGGCGCAGGTGCGTCCTACAAGTCGAAGCGCGGGGGAGGGGGCGACCCGAACCCCGAAGCGTGTGATGCCCGTGCGCGGCGGTGCCGGGGCCTGGCCCGTATCGACTCGGCCAGGACCCCGGCACCCGCGGCGCGCGGGCGCCGCTGCCCGCCCGGAGGTACGCGGCTCGACGCTACGACCCGGGTCTCCGGTACCGGCTGGGACATCGTGCGGCCCCGGGCGTGGGGCCGGGCCGCACGTCACCGCCGGCGTCGGTCGTCGCGACGGGAGTCGGGACGGTGGTGCCCGGCGCGGATCGTCAGGCGCCGGGTTCCTCCTGGAGGGCACGCACCTCGACCTTGCTGCGCAGCGCCCGCGAAGCCTGCTTGGCCCATTCGATCGCGACGTCGTCGTTCTCGGCCTCGATGATCCAGAAGCCACCGAGGTACTCATCGGCCTTGACGAACGGGCCCGGCGTGAGGACGGGGCTGTCTCCGGAGTAGTCCACCGTGGTCGCGCTCGACGGCGGCTGCAGGCCGCCAGCGGTCACGAACGCGCCCGCCTCCTGCACGGCGGTGTTGAACGCGCCGACCGCGGCCATGATCTCCTGCAGCTCCGCGGGGTCCATGCTCTCCATCGTCGGCTCCTCGGCGGAGTCGTGCGGGAGGCTCAGGAAGTACTTCGTCATGCTCGTCTCCTCGTCGTAGGGCCCACGGCCGACGGCCGCTGCCTTGATGACCGCAACGCTAGGCGGGGCGTACCGCTGACGTATCAGTCATCGTGACTGGTGTCCGGGAGGCCGACGACCGGCGTCGGCTACCGGACGAGGTGGGCCAGCTCGGCGCGCCCGGTGACGCCGAGTTTCGGGTACGCCTTGTAGAGGTGGTGGCCGACGGTCCGTGGGCTGAGGAAGAGCTGGGCGGCGATCTCCTTGTTGGTGTGACCGCTGGCGGCCAGCCGTACGACCTGTAGCTCCTGCGGGGTCAGCAGGGTGAGCGGGCCGCTGCTCCGCGGCTCGTCACTCCGCTCGCCGAAGGCGGCCAGTTCGCCGCGCGCACGCTCGGCCCAGAGCCGCGCGCCGAGGCGTTCGAACGCGGACACCGCCGCCGCGAGATGGCCACGGGCCTCGGCGCGGCGACGACGGCGCCGCAACCACTCGCCGTAGACGAGTTGGGTGCGGGCCCGCTCGTAGGGGCCGCCGTGCCGCTCGTGGAGCCGCAGCGCCTCGGCGTACAGCGCGTCGGCGTCGCCCTCGTCGGTCAGCAGGGCCCGGCATCGCAGAACGAGCCCGGTGGCGACCGGGCGGTCGACGTGCTCGGCCCAGTGGCGGAAGGCCGCCAGTGGCCCGTGGGCGCGATCCGGCAGGCCGCCGCGCACGGCCGCCTCCACCAGATCCGGCACCGCCCGCACCAGGACGTCGCGGCTCGCGGGTCCCCGACACACCTGCTCAAGCCTGTCCAACGCGTCCCCGAACCGCCGGGCGGAAAGGTCGAGCATCCCCAGACCCCAGGCCGCGATCTCGGCATTGACCCGGTGCCGGGCTCGGGCTCGCGGGAGCACCTCATCGGCCAGAGCCCGACAGCCCGCCTCGTCACCCGACACGGCGCGCAACCACACCTCCACCGACCGGTGGGCCAGACTCTCGGTCGCGTTCCCGAGTTCGTCGCTCACGGACACACCCTCCGCCACACAGGCGCGCGCGTCCGCGAACTCGCCGCGCAACAACCGCGCCACGGCCAGGACGTTCAGGGTGTACGGGACCCACCCCAACGCCCCGGTGGCCCGCACCACGGCCAGCATGTCCTCGGTCTCGGCGACGACGTTGTCGTCGTCGGCGATCATGAGCCCGCCGAACCCGGCGGTGATGCGGCGCATCAGGTCGTGCCCGCCACCGGGTGTGGCGGTGTGGAGAGCGCGCATCGGGCCAACGGCCAGCTCCGGACGACCGGCGAAAAGCTCCGCCCACCCGAGAAGGGCGCCGACGACGGGTGCCCAGTGCTCCGGCGGGGTGACCCCGCGCATCAGGTCCGCCGCGCGCTGCACGAGGTCGTGCGATGCCCCGTGCCGGGCAGCGTGCGCGGCCTCGTAGAGCGTGAGCGCGGCGCGCTCCGGATCGGTGTCCCGCACCAGGGCGGCGGCCTCGAGCGTCAGCTCCGCGTCGGCCCGCGGCGAGGTGCGTTCGTACTCCACGGCGCCACGGGTGTAGATGGCATCGGCCCGGACGCCGGTGTCGGCGGTGAGCGCGAGCGCTTCGGCCGCCAGCCGGGCGGCGCGGTCGGCCTTGCCCGCGTCGAACGCGGCCTGGCTGGCCCGGGCGATACGCCGGGCCTTGCGCTCCCGGTCGCTACTGAGCCGACCGGCGCGTTCGTAGGCAGCGCACACCGCCATCGCGCCGCCTCGGTGCCAGGCCCGCTCCGCCACGCCCTGGAGTTCGGCGGCCACCGCCTCGTCGGGTTGGGTGGTGGCGGCGGCGAGGTGCCAGGCCCGACGGTCGGCATCGGCGTCCGCGCGCAGCGCCTCGGCGTACGCGCGATGGACCTCCATCCGCCGGTGCAGCGGCGCGTCCTGGTAGGCGGCTGCCCGTACCAGGGGGTGGCGGAACGTGATCCGGCTGTCGATCCGTACCAGTCGGTCACGTTCGGCGGGCGCCAGGTCACCGGCGGCGCCACCGAGGGACTCGATCACGTGCAGGATCGTCGCGAGGGGCGCCGCCGTGTCGGCCGCCGCCACCAGGAGGGCGCGTTGGGTGGGGTCGGGAAGCTCCACGATCTGGTGGCGGAACGCCTCCTGTACGCGGCGGGTCACCGGCAGCGGGCCGACCTGCTCGGCCGGGTCGGAGTCGTCGGCATCGCGGGCCGCGAGCCGCGACGAACCGAGCTCGATGATCGCCAGGGGGTTGCCACCGGACTCCGCGAGAACCCTGCTGCGCACCCGTTCGGCGAGCTCCGGCGCGTGACCGTCGAGCAGCCGGGCGGCCTCGGGAGCGGCGAGGCCGGACAGATCCACGACCTCGACGCCCGCGATCACGGCCGGCACCGCCGTGTCGCGTACCGCGAACAGCACCGCGATCGGGTCCGCCACGAAGCGGCGGGCCGCGAACAACAGCGCCTCCACGGAACCCTGGTCGAGCCATTGCAGGTCGTCGACCACGCACAGCAGCGGGGATTCCTCGGCCAGATCGGCGAGCAACGACAGGGTGCCGGCGGAGATCAGGAACCGGTTGGCGTCGTCTCCCTCGGCCAAGCCGAAAGCGCAACGCAGCGCCCTCGCCTGGGGAGCGGGCAGGGCGTCCAACCGATCCAGGTGGGGAAACAAGAGGTGGTGCAGGCCGCCGTACGCCAACTCGTGGTCGGACTCGATCCCAGCCCCGCGCACCACCCGCATGCCCTCGGCTGCGGCGATCGACACAGCGTGGTCGAGCAGGACCGACTTCCCGATCCCCGGCGCGCCCCGCCACCCCAGCGCCCCGCTACGTCCGTCGCGCGCGTCCGCCAGCAGGCGCTGAACCCGCGCCTGCTCGGCCCCTCTTCCCACCAGCAACATGCGGGCACCCTAGTCCGCTGTCGTGAACGCGGTCGCGGCTGGTGCCTCGGGCCAAGACTGGAGCTGGCGCCCCGGGCCACGGTGGGTGCTCAGACCTGTTGGCCGCGGGGTCAGCCCCCGTGGCGGCTCCGCCTCGATGAACCACCGGGCCCTGCGGCTCAGGCCGGCAGGCGCGACCGGGACGGGTGATACGGCTGGTCGGCCACTGCTACTGCTCGCCGTCGGCGGTGTGCGCATGGTGTCTGCGGCGTGGAGCACGGCCGACGCGATCTCTCGCACCCGTTGCAGGCTGACCCCCGCGCGCTGTTCCACGGCGAGGGGGTGGTCGGTGGGCTCCAACTCGACGAAGGGGCGCTCGCCGATCGCACGGGTATGGACGTGCGTCTTCAGGTTGAGCGTCGTCGTCGCGTACACCGGAAGATCGGTGGTGAGCCAGCCGAAGTACGGCTTCTCGGCCTCGCGGCCGGGCCTGTCCCACAGCTCCGATACCCGGGAGAAGCTCTCCCGGCTGAGCGAGACCCAGACGCCCCAGGAGAACACCTCGTCGCGGCCGGTGATCGGTATCTCGATCAGCCCCTTGACGAAGTAGTGCTGACCGTGGATCACGCACTGATCCTTGGTGAGCAAGCAGCCGTCGGCGTCGGCGAAGGTCGGGTCCCACACGTCGGGGGCCTCGGCCGTGTAGTTCATCGGCAGTTCAGGGTGCTGGGCCTCGCAGCACGTGCAGGTGAACCCGAGATCACCGGTCATGGTGCCGGAGCCTAGCGACGGACCTCGGCAGTACCTCGGTCGGTGTGCCGGGTCACGATGGTTGTGGCACTCGTCGGGCTGCGTGACCTGGCTTGGGGCGCCCGGGGCCTGGCTGTGCTGGTTGGCGCAACTTGGCCAAGTCCCTTGGGGATGTGTCGAGTTGTGACGTTTTTTGGCGCCGGTTCCAGGGCGCAGCGCGGCAGCGGGGCGGGCGCCCGTGGGGTACGACGGCGACAGCGGCGCTTTCTACGGACCATCCAGTTGCCTGGTCACTGTGTCGAGTGCCGGCCACGGAGGCCCCTCGCGCAGTAAGCGCAGGCATTCCTCTCCGAATCGCCTCCCCTTCGGATACTGGTCGCCAAGCTCCCAACGCCACGCGGCGACCATCGCGATCACGAGCTGCCGGCACGCGTCCAACAGCTCTTGGTCAACGCCTGGGTAATGCGCGCAGACCGCTTCGGGGACATGGGCGAGATCGAACTCCACGGGTCCTCGGCAGCACGTCTCCAGGTCGATGAACATCGGGCCGTTCTTCGTGCTGAGCACATTGCCTGGATGCGGCTCGCCGTGGAGCAGCTGCTCCATGGCGTCGCGCTCGTCGATCGCTCGTCGCAGGCTCGCCAGCCTGCCGCTGAGGAACACGCGGTCCGCGTGGGTGAGTTCCGGCGAGCGATCCGGGTGGGCGACGACTTCGGCCGCCTCCGCGATACGGTCCGTGAACCTCGGGCTCGGCATGTCGACCTCGCGCATGCCGGCGTGCAACTGCTCGAGCGCCTCGGCGTAGTCGACTGGTGGGGTGTGGGGTGTCACGGGCTCGTAGTAGGTCCACAGCGTCACCGCGAAGCCATCGCGCGTGTACACACGCCCGCCCGCCCGAGGTTCCAACGGACGCACCGGACATCCGACTTCGGCGAGCCGCTGGGCGAGCTCGACTTCGAACTGTGCGACCTCGTTCCCCCCGGGGGCGACCCGGGCAAGGGCGTCGCATGGCGTCAGTCGCAGTGTCAGCTTGTTCGAATTGTGGAGGACGATGGCGTCATTGGCTGGCAGGTCGAGCGATGCGGCGACCGACATCGCAGCCGCGATCGCACGTCTGACGTCGGGCATCTCCACCCTTGCATCCTGGCATAGAGAAGCGCGGGGGAGGCCAGTCAGCGTGACCAGGCACCAATCAACGTGGTTCGGCGCGGCCGGGAGTCCGACGGGTATCCCGTGCGCCGCCGGATCGCCCAGCCCGAGGCCGATGATCGGGCGGCCGTCGGCGGACAGTGCACGGGCCTCGTCGGTCAGCGTGCCGTGCAGCCCGTGACGGTCGGCAGCGACCACCCGCCGGGCCGGACGGGCGCCGCCTACGGGGCGTACGACGGAGGTCACGACACGGCCTACGCCTGGAGGGCGGCGCGCAGCCGGGCGGGCCGGTCGGCGGACGCGTCGATGCTCTCCGCGGCGCTCAGCGCCGAACGGACCGCCGACTCCTGGCTGTCGATGTCGTACAGATAACTACCGGCCAGTTGCACGTGCGGGCTGAGCCGCAGGTCGTGGAGTTTCCGTCGGACGGCCATGGCGTCCACGGTGAGGACCAGGTGCCGGAAGTGCGCGACGCACAGGACATCGGCTGGCTCCTCGCGGTGGGTGATCCAGTTCTTGGAGACGTCGGGTCGATGGAGGTGACCCACTCCCCGTACGGGAGCTCCCGCACGGGGTAGCCCATCGCGCGCAGCCGCCGTACCGCCAGACGACCCGGGCGGGCACCATGTGTGCGGGCAGCCGGTCGCGGGTGTGCTCGCGCAGGCGCCGCACGAGACCGTCCGGCTCGGCGTCGGCACTGATGATCACCGCGGCGCCGAGTCGCTGCCCGGCGTGCTCGCCCATGACGTCCACGGCGACGTCGATGCCGTCCGGGTGTGCCTTCATCGCTGACTCGATCTCGTCGAGTTCGACGCGGTAGCCGCGGACCTTGACCTGGCGGTCCTGGTGTCCGTGGAACTCCAGTACCCCGTCCTCGCCAACTGGCGAGATCACCGGTGCGGTACAGGGGCCCGGCTCCGGCTCCGGACGCTGTGCCGAAGGGGTCGGGGACGAACTCCTCGGCGGTCTCGTCCTCGTCGTTCAAGCCGCCTGCTGCCACGCCGTCGCCGCCGACCCACAGTTCGCCTTGTTCGCCGATCTCGACGAGGCTGCCGTCCAGGCGTACCACGTAGGCCGTCGAGGCGGTGACCGGGCGGCCGATCGGCACGGAGTCGGCCTGCGGCGGAAGGCTCTCGACCCGGTGGACGGTGGAGAGCACCGAGTTCTCGGTGGGGCCGCAGCCGTTGAGGAAGGTTCCTGGCCTGTCGTGGGACAGAACGGCCTGTACGGCGGCCGGGTTGAGGACGTCACCGCCCGCGACCAGGCATCGCAGGCGGGCGAACATGCGCGAAGCAGGTCAGGCGCATGCCGTCGGCGTCGGTGAAGCGAAGTTGGGCGCCGGGGTGCGGGCGTTCCTTGCGGGCGATCAGCCGCATGCCCGTGGGCCAGCCGTCCAGTACATCACCGGCGAGTTCGGCCACCCAGGCGACGTCGCGTATCTCACCGTCCGGTTCAACGGCCGGCGTCCACGCGCTGGCCGGGGCCCTGAGGACGGCAGAGCGGATGGCGTCGGTGACGGTCATGCCGACCGAGTACGACAGCCACCGTCCGCGCTTGGCGAGCCAGGCCACGGACTCGTGGGTGGCCCCGCCGGAATCGCGGCGCATGAGTGTCTGCCGTCCGCGCCGGTAGCCTTCCGGTAGCTGAGCGAGCGCGAGCCGGGCCGCTTGGATGTGATCACTCGCGGTGTCGGAGCCCGCGTTCCCCGGCCGCAGCAGTCCCACCACCGGTTCTCCGGCCCCGCCTCGGCCGTGGTCGACGAACCCCATCAGCGGATGGTGGCCGAAGGTCTTCTTCCGGGTCGCGGCGGCGTCCTGCTTATCGGAGTGCGCGATGACGAGCACCCCGTCGAGGTCCACGATCACCTGAATACGCTGCTTCATCTGAGGAGTGCAGCTTTCTCTGCGACGAACAGGACCCTAGAAAAGCCCCATCGCTCCAGGTCAGCGGCACTCTTCGCTCAGTTGACCGAGACTCGGGCACCCACCCTCGCGATAGCGGGAGGCTAGGTTGGCCCGCCTGCACCCAGCCGGGCGCGCCGCGTGCGGTTCCGGCGGTGGACGGCGAGCGGCAGGGCAGAGCCGATCAGTGCCACAACTGCGGCGGCGACCCAGTGCCGCGTTTGCTGGCCTGTGAGCAGGCACGAGACGACACCGAACCAGGCGCCCGCGGCCGGGACCAGGGCCGCGTGCCGACCGGCGGTCGTATCGGTGAGAGAGGCCACGCTGAAGTAGGCGACGATGAATCCGGCAAACACGGCGAGGTTGTACCACCCGCTGCCGTCAGGGAGTGCGTAGCCGTTGCGGGTTCGCTCCAGTCCCAGGTCGACGGCCCCGGCGACGCCCCAGAAGAACGCGCTGGAAGCCACCACGCCGAGAGCGACGCGCCACGCCGTATTGATCATGCCGGGATCGTATGAGCGACGACTGGAGTTCGGCCAGGGCATTGTTCCGGCCCGCCGTGTACGCAGAGCCGTGACTTCGGCGTCGAGGGCGGCGAGCAGCTGCCGGGGCCGATGCGCTTCTTCACCCGGAAAGTGTGTCCGCCTGGTACAGGAACCAGCACTTCAGCAGTCTCCATTCTCGCTGTTCAGAGGCGCTTCCCGCTTCCCTGATCACGTGCCGGACAGACGGCTTCGTGAAAGCGCGAGGTTGGAGCTGCCGTCCATCCACACCGCGCTGTCGTCGAAGCCGTCCAGCCCCTCCATGCGCCTGGCCAGGTGCTTGAGGTTGTGACCAGCTCCGTCCCTCGGTGGGCTTCCTCAGCCGGATGAGCAGCGTCGTCCCATCGGCGTCGCGCTCCTCCAGCAGCCGCAGCAGCTCCGATCGGGCATCTGGGGTACACCCCTGCGGAAGACGCGGCCGGTCGCCGTGAGTTTGCCGCCCGAGGGAAAGCGTTGCTCCGACCAGAGGAGTGGGTGGCGTGCATCAGTGTGTCGTTTCATATGACCGCTTTTCGGGGCGCATGGTGTTGCTCACCACTCGCTACGAAAGGGCGTCTCATGCGTTCTGCCATCCGTCCGGTCCTCGTCGTGCTCGCCGTCACCGGGTTCTCCCTGGCGGGCGTGGCCGCCGCCCAGGCCCACGGCCACGACCACAGCCACGGCCACCACAGCCAGCGGGTCCACAACGACAACGACCATGTCAATGTGCGGGCCACGGATCGGTCGTACAACACCGAGTCGAGCGCCGACGACAGCTACAACGGCAACGTGTTGGACAGCTACAACGACTCTCTCATCCTCGGCGGCACCAAGGTGTCCTGAATCCGACATCCCTGCCAGGTGTCCTTCGCGGGGGAGACCGCAACAGGGGAGTTAGGTCTCGGTTGAGAAGTCTGGCCCGTGAGGGCCTTCCGGGTTCGGTGTGGACGGCGATGTCCACACCGCCCAGAAGGCCCTCGTGCCATCCCGCTCCTCGCCTGACCGGGACCGGACGGTTGTGCCCGGACCGTGGCGTGGTCGAGGATCACTGGTCGCTGCGGCGAGCCACCGAACGCTTCCAGGTCTCGTCCGCCACGGCCCAGCGGTGGGCTGACCGCTACCGTCGGCTGAGCGAGGAAGCTGAGGGCGACGGTGTCATTCTCGCCGCGGTCGGGTGGAGGACCACTGACCCCGGCTCTGGAAGACCACAACGTCCCCACCGACTCCCTCACGATCACCGACGTGCTGGGTCTCGCACAGATCAGGAGGCTGCGCGAGAACTGCGCGGAGACGGGAATCCGGCTCTTTCGGCTCGGGGACCGCGAGCAGGGGATCGTGCACGTCGTCGGCCCCCAGTACGGCTTCGTGCAACCCGGGATGACGGTGGTGTGCGGTGACAGGCACACCTCCACGCACGGCGCCTTCGGAGCGCTGGCGTTCGGCGTCGGCACGAGCGACGTCGAGCACGTGCTCGCCACGCAGACCATCCCGCTGGTCCGGCCGAAGACCATGGCGGTGGGTTCACCGGAGCACTGCCGGTGGGCGTGCGCGGGGAACTGACGGTGCCGATGAGTCATTCGGCGGCTGGCCTCGGCCATGTGGTTGTGCGTAGCGGGTACGAACGCCTCATCCGGTCGGCCTCCCGCAAGCCATCTTGTGACAGGCGGGCTCGCAGACGGTTGACCGAGCGCTTCGCTGCCCGCTGGAGGGCCCGCCAAATGGCCGAAGGCCCCAGCGGGCGCCGCGTGGCCGCTCAACCGTCTCCAGCGCCTCCGAGGGGAACCCAGCGCCTCGACACCACGCACTTCCGAACAGGTCGTTTCGCCCACAGCCCAGGCTGAGGGGGCGAGGGGGCTCGGTGACGTCACCTCATCGACTCCGTCACGGCCTTGCCGAAACTCGTGACGTCCTCATCGGTGGTGTCGTAGGAACACATCAGGCGGACCTCCCTCCTCTCCTCGTCGTTGACGTAGAACGAGTACCGGTCGCGCAGCCGGGCCAGGGACCTCGCGGGGAAACGAGCGAAGACCGCGTTGGCGTCGACAGGTCTGGACACCGTCACCCCCTCGACCTGTGAGAGCAGGACGCTCAGGCGCTGGGCCATGCCGTTGGCGTGGGTGGCGTTGCGCTTCCAGAGGTCTCCCTCGAGCAGTGCCTCGAACTGGACCGACAGGAAGCGCATCTTGGAGGCCAGATGCGTGGACCGTTTGCGCAGGTAGGGGACGCCGGAGACGGCGGACGGGTTGAGGACCACCACGCACTCGCCGAAGAGCAGTCCGTTCTTCGTCCCGCCGAAGGACAGGATGTCGACCCCGGTTTCCGCCGTGCAGGCGGCCAGACCGGTTCCCAGGGACACCGCGGCGTTCGCCAGTCTCGCGCCGTCCATGTGCACGGCCAGTCCGTGGTCGTGGGCACGGGCGGTGAGGGCGCGGAGCTCCGTCAGTGTGTAGCAGGTGCCCAGTTCTGTGGACTGGGCGAAGGACACCGCCTGGGGTTGCGCGCTGTGCACGTCACCGGCGTTGCTGACAGCGTCGTCGATCATGTGCGGAGTGAGTTTTCCGTCCTCGGAGGAGAAGGCGAGCAACTTGATGCCGCCCATGTGTTCCGGCGCGCCCCCTTCGTCCTCGTGCAGATGGGCCCGCCGGGAGCACACCACCGCACCCCAGCGTTGGGTGACGGCCTCCAGGGCGATGATGTTGGCACCCGTTCCGTTGAAGACCGGGAAGACCTGGGCGTCGGACCCGAAGTGGCGACGGAACGTCTTCTCCAGGTGTTGGGTGTAGACGTCCTCCCCGTACGCGCGCTGATGGCCGGCGCTGACCAGGTTCAGCGCCGCGAGCACTTCGGGGTGGGCTCCCGCGTGGTTGTCACTCGTCAGTCCCCGTGAAGTGGGGTCGTGGCGCAGTACGGCATCCGTGCGGGGCGAGTTCGCGGGCCCGGTTCGCCCCGCGCCGGCGGCTGACGGGAGGCCGGCGGGCACGGCCTTCCTTCAAGTACCGGCCACATAGGTCCAGTACGGGTCGATGAGGGAGCCCAACTGTCGGGCGGTGTGCAGGAGCCGGTCGGGTTCCTCCCCTCGCGACAGGCCGTACTGGAGCACCTCCAGGGTGCCCTCAGCCACTTCGGGGGGCGGTTTGTCGCCCCAGGACTCCATGTAGGTGATCACCGGTCGCGGTGCGTCCGACATGTGCTGTGTGGAGTCGATGATGCGGGAGAACAGCGTGCACCAGGTGGAGAGGTCCGTGTGGAGGTAGAGGGCGGCTTCGGCCGGGCCCGCGTGCATGCCCATCCACGTGAGGTCACGCACCACCCGGAACATCCCCTCGTCGGCGGGCACTGCCGGTATGTCGCCGTCGGTGATCCCGACCGACGGGGCGGCCTCGCGCAGGAGGCCACGTGCCGTGGCTATCGTGTGCAGGAGGAAGGAGAACAGGGCGGTTGGCTTCTCATGGCGGTGCCGCGCCACGAGAAGCGCGTAGGTGGTGAGTTCGGCCTCCTGACACTGGAACTCCGCGAGCAGTAGTCGCTTGAAGTGGTCGGTGCCGACGTCGCCCGTACGCGCGAGACTGATCAGCGGGTTGTCGCGCACGAACCGGTCGACGTCGGGCTGCATAGCCTCTACCAGCTGTTCGGGATTCATGCCGCATTCCTCGATTCGGACAGGGATGTCCGGCTTGCACCGCCGGCGGCCACCCTTACTTTTCCCTCGGCCGGACCGCGTAGCCGCTGTTTTCAGGACAGGGTCCGCCGCGCCCATCTTGCATTTGGATCGCTGATTATTCGTCGCCGTCTCCCGTGCGCGACTCCGCTGGGGGAGGCGAGGCTCGAGGAAATACTGAGACCCCTGAGATATTGAAGGGGGTCGAAATAGATGGCTGCTCCGCTGATCAAAAGGATAGTGAGGGTGGCTGGTATGAGACGGGTCTGCTTTTCGAGTTCTACGATCTTGTCTTCGCGTTTTTGCGGGAGGTCAGGTGCGTGGTGAACGACGCGGGGTTTCTTTTCGCCAGGTGGTGAGTTCCTCCGGGGCTTTGAGGTGGTGACGCGCGGCCTTGTCGTCGTGCGCGACCCTGAGAGAGGCGCGTCGTCGACCCGGATAGCGGGGCGGGCGGCGGTGCGCGCCGCATCGGGGGTGTCCCTCGGCGCGGCGGTGCCCAGGGCGATTTGGCCCGTTGTGAGCACGTCCGGAGGGGTGGAAGTAGTGGCATCGTTCCGCGTGGTGCTCCAGTGCTTGGAGTAACGCGTTCCGCTCGTGCGCTACAGCACGTTCCAGTCAGGCCGGGGCCCGGTCCGCGGCTGTACCCGCCCAGCGCGGCCGGGCAGTGCTTTTCGGAGTCCACGCAGGTCATGGGAGCTATATCCCGACGTGCGCGGTTTCCGTATTGAGCTGCGCGGCGGAGGCGCCGAAAATATGTCACCCACGGCCACGCTCGGTTCCTCTTTCGGGCGAGTAGCCTTTAGCGGCAGAGGTGTGGCGAGCGCGGCCGTGAGCGGCGCGGCAAAGACGCGCCACCAGGCGGCGCACGCTCAAGGGGCTCGCGTCCGGCGCACTGTTCACCGTAGCGCGCCGAGTAATGCGGCCTCTGTTGCGGATGCCTGTAGTGAAGGGACTCCACTGTGCCTGTCACCGGGTTCGTCGACGCCGTCGGGATCAACATTCCTCAGCATCTCGGCGCGAACGAGTTCCTTTCCCTGGCTCGGGAGGGAATGATCGAGAGGAAACACCTTCGAGCGTTCGCTCTCTCGGATTACCAGTCGCAACAAGCTCAGTGCGCCGCCTATGGGCTGCTGCTGTCCCGGTACCCGCACGAGGTGCCCGGAGAATTCTTCTCGTTCGTCGCCCGACGGGTGGCCGCGGCGCGCCGGCGCATGACGACCCAGCTCGCCCCGGCGCTCGGCCTGACCTCCGACGACATGCGGAGGGCGCCCCTGCTGGAACCGGTGCGCCGGTTCACGGAGTTCGTCTCCTGGGCCGCGCTCCACGCGGGCCCGGGTGAAGCGGCGTTGCTGGCGCGTACGGACTTCGACCTGTGGTCCCACAGCTGCGCGGTCCTCGTCGACCTCCTGAGCGAGGCGGAGAACACGCCCGAGGAGGCGGTGGAGTACATCGGCTCCCAGCAGGAGAACC
The DNA here is from genome assembly GCF_057766585.1 of Streptomyces sp. MGP-BFMKR1. Classification (NCBI taxonomy): domain Bacteria; kingdom Bacillati; phylum Actinomycetota; class Actinomycetes; order Kitasatosporales; family Streptomycetaceae; genus Streptomyces; species Streptomyces sp. MGP-BFMKR1. The sequence continues at coordinate 847,963 of NZ_CM173408.1, read as the reverse complement.
CGGCCGAGATCGCGGACGGCGCACTGGAGGTCATCGAGTACGGCCGAGCCGCGCACGAACCGGTCGAGTGGGTCCCCCGGAGCGCTCTGCGGGCGGAGCCGGTCCGGCGCGCCTGGTGGCGGGCGGTGGCCACCGACGGCTGACGACGACGACACGGCGATCGGGGCGGGACAGGTCGGTCACGGAGGTGGGCATGGGGCGCGAAGTGGGTCAACTGACCTTCGCGGAGGCGGACTACGCACTCTTCCGTGACCGACTTCGCCGGCAGCTCCACACGCTGGCAGACCTCACCCGGCACGCGTCCTTCGGGGCGCAGCCACCGACCCTCGGGGCGGAACTGGAGATGCCCCTGACCGGGGACCACGGTCGTCCGGTCCCACTGAACACGGCCGTGCGGGACGCGCTGCTCGACGAACGGCTCACCCTGGAAGTGACCCGGCACAATCTGGAAGTGAACCTGACGCCGGTCGCGTTGGCGGGATGCCCGTTCACCGAACTGGCCCGGGAAGCCGCGTGGATGCTGACACGGGTCACCGCCCTGGCGCGCGCGAACCACGGAGCCCGGGCGGTGAGCATCGGAACCCTTCCCACCCTGACACCGGCGGATCTGACGGGCGAGATGCTCACCCCCGCACCGCGCTACCACGCGCTGGAACGAGCGTGGGCGCGGCGCGTACCCAGCCCCTTCCCCCTGCGCGTGCGGGGACGGGAACTGCTGCGGGCGCGGCCCGTGACGGCGCAGGGGGCGGTCTGCTCCTGGCAGGTCCACCTGACGGTGCCACCCGATCGCTTCAACCGCACTTTCAACGCCGCCCAGCTCGCCACCGGCCCCGCCCTGGCCGCCGCGGGCAACTCGCCCCTGCCGCTGGGGCACCACGGATGGCAGGAATCGCGCATCACGTGGTACGAGCAGGGCTTCGGCGACCGCCAGCCCGGCCGGGGTCGGAGGGCGCCCCGGCCCCGGGTCGGTTTCGGCCGCGCCTGGCTGCGCGGCAGCCGGGTCGCCGCCTTCGAGGAAGCGGTACACCGGTACGACGTCCTGCTGCCCGACACCACGGGCGGTGACGACCGCGCGGACGGGGAGAGGTGCCCGCCGTTGGAGGAGCTGCGGCTGCACCTGAGCACGGTGTGGCCCTGGAACCGGCCCGTGTACGACCCTACGGGCCACCTGCGCATCGAGTTCCGGGCGCTTCCCTCGGGGCCGACACCGCTGGACATGGCGGCGAACACGGCGTTCCTGATCGGCCTCACCCTCTCGCTGACATCCGGAGGGCACGACGTGGCCACCGCCCTGCCTTTCGCGTATGCCAGAGCGAACTTCTACCGGGCCGCGCGCGACGGGCTCCGCTCCTCCCTGTGGTGGCCCTCGCCAACGTCCGGCGCCCCGCGGGAACACGGGGCGGCCGACCTGGTGAGGCAGTTGCTGCCGCGGGCACGGGCCGGGCTGCTGAGCGCCGGGGTGCGCGCCGCGGAAGCGGACACTTCGCTGGAACTGCTGCGCCACCGGGTCACGACCGGACACACCGGAGCGCGGTGGCAGGAACGGGCACTCGAGGCGCTGGAAGGACCCGCCACGCCCACACACCCCGGTCGGCCGGAGAGACGAACAGCCGCACTTCGCGAGCTGACCACCCGATACGCGCGGCTCGCCGAACGCCAGGCACCCGTCCACACCTGGCCCCTGCCACCCCACTCCTGAAGGAGAGCCCGCGATGAGCCCGTTCCCGCCCCCGCCCGCCGCCGACCTCCAGGCGGACTTCCCCTTCGACTACGCCGCCCATGTCGCCGGAGGCCGGCGCATGGGGCGCCTGCCGGAAAGCACCCAGAGGCCACGCGTCGCCGTCATCGGCGCGGGCGGCAGCGGGCTGGTCGCCGCCTACGAACTGCTACGAGCGGGTGGCCGGCCGGTGGTGTACGAGGCCGAGCGCAGCGCGGACGGGCCGGGTGGGCGGCGGCTGGGAGGCCGGATGCACAGTTGCCGTCTGGAGCAGGAGGACAGCGCGGTCGTGGAGCTGGGTTGCATGCGCTTCCCCACCTCGGCCGCGCTGCTGCACCAGTACGGGCACACCTTCGGTGTGCGGTTCGACCCGTTCCGCGAGAACTACGCTCCCGCCACGCCCCTGACCGTGCTGGACATCGACGGCCACCAGTACCCGGCTCGGGAGATCGACGACCTTCACGACCTGAACGACGACTTCCGCGAGGCACACACGCGCTGGCGCGCGGCTCTGACGCGTGTCGGCCTTTTCCAGCTCCAACGGGACATCGCCGCCCGGGAGACGGCCGCCGTGCGCCGACGCTGGCAGGAGGTGGTGACCCGCTTCGAACCGTGGTCGTTCTACCGCTTCCTGCGTGACCCCGAAGGCGCGGGCCTCACCCACGACCAGGCACGGGTGCTGGGTACAGCGGGGGTGGGGCCCGCCGCGTGGGATGTCTTCTTCGATCTCAGCGTGGTGGAGATCCTGCGTCTGCTCCTGTGCACCGAGGGAGGCACCCAACTGTTCGCGCGTGACGGCATCAGCCGTCTCGCGGAAGGGTTCTGGGCCCACCGCACCACCGATCCCCAGGGCCGCGGGTGCAGTCTCGAAGCGGTGAACGAGGGCGTCCTACGACCCGCCGTCGTCGCGCTGGACGTCGAACCCGAGGCATCCCGGGGAGTCGTGGTGCACAGCGAGGACGGCCGCAGCGAACGCTTCGCCGCGGCCGTCTTCACCCCGCAGCTGCGCCTCCTGGAGACCGGCGTGCGACTCCGTTCCACCACCACCGGCACTCCCGTGCTCGGGCCCCGGGTATGGCGGGCTGTGCGCCGACTCCACTACTTCCAGTCCGCGAAGACCGCGCTCGTGGTCCACCGCCCGTTCTGGGAGAAGACCTCCATGGACGGGGTCACCCTGACCGATCGTCTGCCCCGCGCGTCGTACACCATCGACTACGGTCCCGCTCGCGGCCCCGGCGGACGCCAGGGCGTGCTGGACCTCAGCTTCACCTGGGCACACGACGCGATGAAGATCGGCCCTTCCACCCTGGAGGAACGCACCGCCCTGTTCCTCCGGGACCTCGCCGAAATCCACCCTGACATGGCGATCGAACTGCGAGCCCAGGCCCGCACGGGACAGGCCGTCACCATCTCGTGGGAGAACCAGAAGAACTTCCGGGGCCTGTGCCGGTTCTCCCGGCCAGGCGACCACACCTACCAGCGTGACCTGTTCGCCCACTTCATGAAGGACTTCGCGGGGGCGCCGGCCGTACCGGGCGAGCCACCCAACGCGCTGTTCCTGGCCGGGGACGACACCTCCTGGTCCCCCGGCTGGCTCAACCACGCTCTGGCCTCGGGCCTGAACGCCGCCTGGGGCGTGTTACGCCAACTAGGTGCCCGCCGCGACCCCGACAACCCGGGCCCCGGAGACCTCTGGCACCACCCCGACTACCACCCCCTCAGCGCCCCCTGAAGCCCGGAGAACGAACGTCCGCCCGCAAGCCCCCACCCGGGGTCCTGGAACCGCCCTCCGGCACATGCACCCCGTTGCGACGATCACAGAGGTGTGTCCATGCCCAAGTCCCCCGGCCGAGACCTGCTGCTGCGACCCGACCGTGTGTGGGACGCGATCGAGAACGGTCCAGTGGAGGGGGTGTCCGTTCTGGTGCGCGAGGGCCGCATCGCCGCCACCGGACGCGATCTGCCCTCTTCCCCGGAAGCGGACGTACTGGAGATGCCCGGCTGCACCCTCATGCCCGGCTTCATCGACTGCCACGTCCACCTCCTGGACGAGGCCGCGGACACGAAGCCGTCCGCCTACCAGACCCTCACGGCGGTCCCCGCCCTCAGGTCGCTCCTGGCCAACGGGTTCACGACCGTCCGCGACCTGGGCAGTGCCCATCTGCCCCTCAACGTCTCGCTACGGCAAGCCGTCGAGGACGGCCTCATCGAGGGCCCCCGCATCCTCGCCGCCCCCAACATCCTCTCCCCCCGCGGCGGTCACGGAGACAAGCAACCCGCCCTGGCGCAGCGGTACGGGCGAGACGTCGGCACCCTCGCCGACGGACCCGACGAACTACGCCGCGCGGTACGCGAACAATCGCGCGCCGGAGCCGACTGGATCAAGTTCGCGGGCGGCGGGGGCTTCTCCTCCGCCGTCGACAGCCCGACCAGTACCGCCTACTCCCGCGTCGAGATGCACACCATCGTCGCCACCGCCGACGACCTCGGCCTGCCCTGCGCGGCACACGTCTTCACCGACCGCGCGGTGCTCCGCGCCGTCGCCGCGGGCGTACGCAGTGTGGAACACGCCTGCCTGGCGACCGAGACCGCGTACCGGGCCATGGAAGACGCCGGCACCTACCTGGTTCCCACCCAGTACGTACAGACGTACTTCCTCAACCGGCTGGAGGACGACGACTTCTGGGACAGCGGTACGGCCACCCTCCGCCGGAGCTATGCGGAGCACACCGAGGAACTACGCGAGGGGCTCCTGCGACCCGCACGCAGCGCGGTGACCGTCGCCTTCGGCACCGACGCGGGCATGTTTCCCCACACGGACAACTGGCGCGAGTTCCCCACCCTGATCGCCAACGGTTTCACACACCTGCGCGCCCTGCGCGCGGCAACCAGTGTCGCGGCAGAACTGCTGAACCGCCCTGACCTCGGCGTCATCACCCCTCACGCGACGGCCGACCTGATCGCGGTGGAGGGCGACCCCTTCCGCGACATCACCGCCACCGGCCGGCCTCGCTACGTGTTCCAACAGGGTCGCCCGGTCAGGGGCCTGCCGACCTGACACCGCGACGGTGCCTGTCCCCAGTTGCACCGCTGTCGTGGGTCGTGTCCGCGTCGTCCGTGGCGACTGACACGGGCGACGACCCAGTCCCGGCGGTCTCGCGGCCCTCGCCCGTCTCGCCGACCTGGTCGACCGGCGCCGGGACCGGGCGAGCGGCGCTGGGCGCCCAGCCGCGCCGTCTACACGGCTGGGGGTCTCCCGAGGCAATCGCCGAACTCACGAGCCTGCTCGCACCCGGTGGCGGCATGCGGTGACGGTGCTCACCGCGTGCCGAGGTCGTGAGCGGTGCCGTCGGCGACGGCCTGGAGCTTGTCCGGGTTGGCCATGTTGTGGATGGCGGTGATACGACCGTCGGCGTCGTAGTCGAAGGTGACGGTGGCGATCACGCGTCCCGGCCCGCTGAACACGATGCCCGGCCCACCGTTGATCTCGACGAGTTCGGCTTTCATGTCGGCGGGCTCGACGCCCTGGTAAGTGACGGTGCCGATGGCCGCGAACCAGGCGGCAACCGTGGCCGCGCCCACGACCGGGCGCAGGGCCTGGCGGACCTTGCCGCCGCCGTCGGTCCACAGGGTGACGTCCGGGGAGAGCAGTTCCATCAGGGCGTTGACGTCCCCACCGGTCGCGGCGGCGAAGAACCGCTCGGTGGCCTCGCGCTGCCGCGACCGGTCGGCGGCGAAGCGCGGTCGCCGGGCCCGTACGTGCTCGCGGGCTCGGTGCGCGGCCTGCCGCACCGCGGCCTCGGAACGCTCCACCGCCTCGGCGATCTCGGCGTAGTGGAAATCGAAGACCTCCTTCAGCACGAACACCGCGCGTTCCAGCGGGCTGAGCGTCTCCAGCACCACCAGCATGGCCATCGACACCGACTCGGCGTCCGTGACGGCCTCGGCGGCATCCCCGCCGGTGAGTATGGGCTCCGGCAGCCACGGCCCCACATAGGTCTCCCGCTTGTGCCGGGTGGAGCGCAGCCGTTCCAGCGCCAGGTTCGAGACGATCCGGGTCAGGTACGCCTTGGGGTCGGCCACCTGCGAGCGGTCCGCGGCAGACCACTTGATCCAGGCGTCCTGGACCGCGTCCTCGGCATCGGCCGCGCTGCCGAGGAGGCGGTAGGCCACGGAGAACAGCAGCCGCCGGTGCTCGTGGAAGACTTCCTGGTCGGGTTCGGGTTCGGGTTCGGGTTCGGGGTCGAGGTGGGGGTGGGCGGGCAGGTCGGTCACTGGGGCCTCCGGACGCGGGTGAAGCGGCCCCCGCGGGGCCAGAACGCGCCCGAGGCGGGCATTTTCTTCATACGGCCGTAGGTCGGCCAGGGCGAGGCGGTCACCGTCTCCTTGTACCGGACGGCCATGCGGCCGGTCAGGCAGACCCGGCGCGGGCTGCCATCGGGCCGTGTGAACTGCACCATGGCGTCACCGCGTCCCAGGCTCACCGGCGTGTGGTAGTAGCCGAAGCGGAACGGCTTGGGCTGCCTGCCCCTGAGCACCCGATCGATCGACAGCGCGGCGTGCACCCCGGTCGGCATGCCACCCTGGCAGGTGCCGTGCATGAGGCCGTAGCCCTGGCGGATCGCAGCCGCGTCGCCGATCGCGTACACCTCGGAGTGGGACACCGACCGCAGCGCGGCGTCGGTGACGATGCGTCCGTGCCCGTCGACGGCCAGCCCGGCGGCGGCGGCCAGCGGCGACACCCGCGTACCGCTCGTCCACAGGACCGCGTCGGCCGCGATGCTCTCCCCGCCCGCCAGTTCCACCGCGTCAGGCAGCACCTTCACCACCTCGACGCCGGCGCGTACCTGGACACCCAGCCGGTCGAGCGCGGCGTGCAGATACGCCTTGGCCTTCGGGGTCATAGCCGCACCGGGCTCCTGTCTGCCCAGCAGCACCACGTTCAACTCCGGGTGTCTCTCGGCGATCTCCGCGGCCGACTCGATGCCGGTCAGCCCGCTGCCCGCGACCACCACCGTGCCGCTGCCGAGCCGCGCCAGCCGGTCGGCTAGCAGCTCGGCGTCCTGGGCGCTGCTCAGGGTGTACGCGTGGTCCTCGGCCCCCGGCACCGCCGAGGTGTCGGCGACACCGCCCAGCCCGTACACCAGCGTGTCGTAGGGCAGCACCCGGTCGTCGTCGATCCGCACGGTCTTCGCGTCCGCGTCCACCGCCGTCACCCAGCCGCGCACGAACTGCGCGCCCGTACCCTCCAGCAGCTGAGGGATGCTCAGCTCGGCGAGTCGCTGCCCGGTCGCCGTCATGTGCAGGCGCATACGCTCGGTGAACCGCTCCTGCCCGTTCACCAGGGTCACCTGCACGTCCTCGCGCCGCTTCACCCGGGCCGCGAGCTGGATGGCCGCGGCCATGCCCGCGTATCCCGCCCCCAGGATCACCACGCGGTGCGCGGTCGCCGTGCCGGTCTCCTGCTGTGCGCTCATCGTTCCGTCCTTCTCGGCTCGCTTGCTGACGCCCACCAGATGGGAGCAGGCGGCCTGGTCGTGACATGGGCTGGGTGTGATGCGCGACACAGACCGGCATGGTGGTTACGAGATCCGCGGGGAAGGCGTCGCCCGGCTGCCCCCGCTCAAGCACCGCGAGCTCCGGATCCCCGCGCCCACTGCGTGGCCCGGACGCGCCGAAACCGGACGAGGACGACGACGGGAGCGAGCAGGACCAGTTGTGGCCGACCAACGCGGTGATGAGCTTGCGGGCCCTGGCCTGGGTCAGCCGCTTCGCGGCCGACAGGGGCGGTAGCGTGCTGGCCCCGACCCCGAGGGAGCGGCCTGCCAGCTTCAGGGCGAACGCCGCGTGATGGGAGTTCACCGCGGCCTCTAAGCCCTGCGGCGGCGCACGCGGGGATAGAGGGTGGTTCCCCGAATCAGGTGTGCTGGAGTTCGCCAGTGCCGACTCGCGTCCCGGCCCCGGCATGGACGGCGTAGCGAGAGGTGACCGGCCCGCCCCCCCACGCCTGCTGGAGTACCGCGACGGTGGCGAGGAAGACCCGGCGTGGTTCCGGGTCCACGATGCCGAGGCCGTCGGCGGCCTGTTCGGGCGTGAGGGTCGGGGGAGTAGGGGCGTGGCGCCGGATGGCTTCCACGTCGTCAGCCGTGAGGACGCGCGCGTGGGTGAGGACGTCGACGAACGGGACGTCGAGCGCGTCCGCGACCGCCGCCGGGCGGCCAAGATCGCATCCGCCTCGTACCAGCAGGTTGCCATCGGCGGCGCGCACTCGCTCGACCACCACGACATCGAGCTCCTGGTCGTCGGGGAGCAGGGCACGGCCCATGGACCGCCCATCGCACGCCACCGCTCCGCTTCCGCCACCATGGCTCGATTGGACGTTCGAATGCGGGAGGCGACCCCTAGCTCTGTGCTGTTTTGTCCGTGCACGGCCACCCGTCCTCCCACCCACCGGGGCCCCGGCCCGCCCGGTGGGCCGATACCCAGATGACACACATCCGCGCGGTGCTGGCCGCACGGCCCTGATCGGCTGGCTGCGGTCGTCTTCCAGTCTTCGAGGTGTGCGCGGGACCTTCGTGCACGTCGAAGACGGGAGAGGCGGTCGCCGGTGCGCGCTCGTTGGATACGCGTTGCTCGTACGGGAGCAGCGGGGTGGGGTCGGTGTCGGGCGGCGGGAACCTCGGCCGCGTTGATCGTGGCGGTCGGTGTCGGCGCTGGTGGTTGGGTGGGGCTCGCCGGCGGCGGTGAGCAGGGCGGTGGCGGTGTGCGGGCCGGCGGTCGAGCCTTGGTCGGCTCGGCGTCCCCGGCCCCGTCCGGCGCGCTCCGGCTGGACCTGCCGTGGCCCGCGGAAGGCCAGGCGAGCGTCGAGGTCGCGGGCCTTGGCAGCCTGGGCAGCAGCGGGCAGCAGCAGCCGGTGCCCATCGCGAGCCTCGCCAAGGTGATGACGGCGTACGTGATCCTCAAGGAGCATCCGCTGCGGGCCGACGAGGCAGGGCCCCGGATCACCGTCGACGCGACAGCCGAGGCCGAGTCGCACTCGCTCAGCGAGTCCACCGCCCCGGTCCGTGCCGGGCAGCGGCTCACCCAGCGCACACTGCTGGAGCTGTTGCTGCTCCCCTCGGGCAACAACGTCGCCCGGCTGCTGGCACGTTGGGACGCCGGCAGCCAGCAGGCGTTCGTGGCGAAGATGAACCGCGCGGCGGCCGACCTCGGAATGCGCCAAACCACGTACACCGGGGCCAGCGGCGTCGAGCCGACCACTCGCAGCACCGCCGATGACCAGCTCAAACTGGCCCGCCAGGCCATGCGGCACCCGGTGCTGCGCACGGTGGTGGGCCTGCGCGAGACGACCGTCCCCGAATCGCCCGGCGTCATCACCAATACCAACCGGCTGCTGGCCAAGCCCGGTGTGATCGGGCTGAAGACCGGATCGAGCACGCCCGCCGGGGGCAACCTGCTGTGGGCCGCCGAGGTGGGATCGGGCCGGGCGCGGCACCTGGTGCTCGGGGCGGTGCTGGGGCAGCGTGCCCACACCACGCCGGCCGAGGGCATGGCGGCTGCGCTGACGCACAGCGGTGAGTTGATCGACGCCGTCCGCCAGGGCCTGCCCGCGGCCCTGATCGGCAGCGGTGCCCGGCAGCCGGTGCGCTCGTGAGCGCGCTGGTCGACCGCCTGGTGCGCCGCTCCCGGGCCACCGAGTCCGCCGACCGGCCGACGGTGGCAGCTGGGGCCGCAGCGGGGGACGGGGGGAGGTGGCGGCGCGGTCGGTGGGTGGCTGCCGCCGCGGGGCTGTGCGCACTGGTCATGGCGGCGCACGCGGCGGTGCCGAACGGGTTCGGCAACCTGGGCAGCCTGCTGGAGACGTTCCTGCCCTGGCTGGGTGTGAGCGCGCCCGTGCTGCTGGTCCTGGCGGCGGTGCGGCGTTCCGCGGTTGCCGCGGTTGCCGGGCTGCTGCCGGCCCTCGTGTGGTGGTCCCTGTTCGGCGACGTACTGGTGGACAAGCGAGCCGCCGGCGGCGACCTGACCGTGGTGAGCCACAACGTGAACGACGCGAACCCGGACCCGGCCGGCACCGCCCGCCAACTCGCCGCCAGCGGTGCGCAGGTGCTGGCCCTGGAGGAACTGTCGCCCGACACGACGCCGACGTACGAGCGCGTGCTGGCCGACTCCTATCCCTACCACGCCGTACGGGGCACCGTCGGACTGTGGAGCAGGTACCCCCTGCACGACGTGGCACCGGTCGAGATCATGCCGTGGCCCCGCGCCCTGCGGGGCACCGTCGCCACGGCCAAGGGCCCGATCGTCGTGTACGTCGCCCACCTCGCGTCGGTACGGGTGCGCCCGGGTGCGGGTTTCGCCACGGCGGGGCGGAACGCGGCGGCCGAACGGCTGGCCGCTGCCGTACGGGCCGAACCGGCGCCCCGCGTCCTGGTGGTGGGTGACTTCAACGGCACGCCCAACGACCGCGCCCTGGCGCCGGTGTTCGCCCCGTTGCGGTCGGCGCAGGAGGAGGCCGGCGCCGGGTTCGGCTTCAGCTGGCCGGCTGCGCTGCCGGTGGCCCGGATCGACCAGATCCTGCTGCGGGGCATCACCCCGGCCTCGTCGTGGACCCTGCCGAGGACGGGCAGCGACCACCTGCCGGTCGCGGCCACCCTGCGACTGTGACCGACTGCCTCGGCCGGGCCACCCGCAGGGACACCCACCGGTCCAGCCGCCCGGTCACCACCAGCGCGCCGCCACGGCAACCGCCCCGCCGACAGTCGTACTGGCAGGGTATCCCTGGACCCGGAGCGCCCCGCCCACGGGCCCGTACCCACGCAGCCGGACCACCCGGCTCGGCTCGACCTTCAGGTGATGTGATGCGACAAGAGCGTGACCCCAGTGCGCGAGCGGACGCGGCGGCGCCAAGCCGCCCCGCCGCCAACCTGCCGCCGGCCGTGCACGTGCTCCTGGTCGAGGACGACGAGGCGATCCGCAGGTCCGTGGGGATGGCACTGGAGCGCTACGGCTACCGGGTGTCCGTGGCCCCCGACGGCCTGACCGGCCTGGAGATGTTCCGGGCAGCGCAGCACGACCTGTTGCTCATCGACATCATGCTGCCGCACCTGGACGGCATCGGGCTGTGCCACCGGATTCGCGAAACCAGCCAAACGCCCATCCTGATGATGTCGGCCCGCAGCGACGCGCTGGACGTGGTGGCGGGGTTGGAGGCGGGGGCCGACGACTACGTCGTCAAGCCCGTCGACACCAACGTCCTGGTGGCACGCATCCGCACGCTACTGCGCCGGGCCACCTTCACCGCCCCGCCCGCGACCGACGACCGGCCGGGCGACGCCGATGGCCTGCTCACCTTCCGCGACCTGAGCATCGACACCCGTGGCCTGGAGGTCCGCGTCGACGGCCGGCCGCTCGCCCTCGCCCCGACCGAACTGCGGCTGCTCCTGGAGTTCGCGGCCGCGCCGGGCATCGCCCTGCAACGGCAGACGCTGTTGCGCAAGGTATGGGACTACGGGTGGGATGGCGACATCCGAGTGGTCGACCTGGCGGTGCAGCGGCTGCGCAAGAAGATCGGCGCCGAGCACATCGAGACCACCCGTGGCTTCGGCTACAAGTTCCGGCGCTGAGATGTCACGGAGCAACCCACCCACATCCGCCGCCCACACCACACCCGACGAGGGCCCGGAGCACACCCTGCGGCGCCTGGTCAACCTGCGGTCCCTGCGGTGGAAGGTCGCCGCCGGGGTAGCGGCAGCGGCCTGTGCCATGGCCCTCGGCATCGGGCTCCTGGTCCACCGGACCACCGAGGAGCGGGACATGAACATCGGCCGCGGCCGTGCGATCGAGGCGCTGACGAAGGCCGAGGCCGCATTCCGCGGCGAACAGCCCGTGCCCCCTTCGCCCGCGGTACGCCCCGTCTACCTGGCCGGTGACGACGTGCCGGACCCGCTGCTGGAGCGCATCGGCTCGCGCCCCACGTCCCGCCCCGTGACCTGGTACGACACCCGAAAGCCACTGCAAGGACCGCGGATGTGGGCGGCGGGCCGGGTGGACGGCACGGCCTTGGCCGTCCACGTGGACATGTCCAGCGACTGGCGCAGCCGACAGGCGCTGGACCGGCACATGCGGTACGCGGCCCTCGCCACGCTCGCCGTCGTCGTCCCCCTCACGGTCCTGGCCGCCGAACTCGTACTGCGGCGTCTGCGCCGCGTCGCCGGGACGGCCCGGCGGATCAAGCACGGCGACCTCGACGCCAGGACCAGGAGCCGCGGCCACGACGAGATCAGCGACATCTCCGGCGCGGTCGACCTGATGGCCGACGCCCTCCAGGACAGGCTGCGCAACGAACAGCGCTTCACCGCGGACGTCGCCCACGAACTCCGCACCCCGCTCACCGGCCTCGTCACCGCCACCTCCCTGCTACCCGAGAGCGAGGCCACCGACCTGGTGCGCGACCGGGTGCGGGTGCTGCGCTCCCTGGTGGACGACCTGCTGGAGATCTCCCGCCTGGATGCGGGAGCCGAAGAAGCCGACGCCCAACCGGTGCCGCTCGGCGAGTTGGTGGCGGAATCCGTACAACGCACGGGCCTGGAGACGGACCTTTCGGTGATCGGTCACCCGGTCGTCGAAACCGACCCCCGCCGGCTCGACCGCATCGTCACCAACCTGATCCTCAACGCCCACCGCCACGGCACGGCGCCCGTTGCGGTCCTGGTCGAGGGCTCAACCATCGTCGTACGCGACCACGGCCCCGGCTTCCCCCGGGAGGTCCTCGACCACGGCCCGCAACGCTTTCGCACCGGAGCCGCCGAACGGGGCCACGGCCACGGCCTCGGCCTCACCATCGCCCTCGGCCAGGCCCACGTCATCGGTGCCCGCCTCACCCTGACGAACGCCGACGCGCCGTCCGGCGCCGTCGCCACGCTGGAACTGCCCCGCTGAACTGCCCGACCCCCTACGACGGCCGGGCCGGCCCCCCGTCTCGCCGCCACGCGCGGCCCGGTCGGGGCGCTGCGCGTCCCCGGGCCGGGCCTCCGTCGCGGTGTCAGCGCGCCATGCTGGTTGCCAAGCGCTATCCAGCAGGGGTGTCGTGGGCGATCACAAGAAGCCGGACCCAGATCTGAGCGATGGAGAGCCGCCCACCCTGGGGGCGGGTGGGCTTGGTGGCACTGACCGTAGCCGCCGACGGCCAGTCAGCCTCCGGTTGGATGCAGGGCCTGGCGATGTTCATGAGCACCAGGCGCACGTGCGCCGGACGGACCTGGGGCCAAATCTCCACCCAGCCGGTGCAGGCGGAACGCCGACTGGATCGAGACCTCACCCCCCTGCATACCGAGGGCAGCCTGCGCTTCGCACTGCGGGTCGCGCTACCCGAGGCGGTCCTGAGCACCACCGCACGCGAGGGCCGCTTCACCGCCCGCGTTCATGACGGCGTCTCCTCTTGGGCCACCCTCACCCAAGACCCGCTGCAGGCCGCTGTGCTGCGCCAGGCCGGGCCACGCTGCCTGGTCGACGAGCTTCTCGCTGCCTGGAATTGGTGGGAGAGCCAAGGCGCGCCGCACCTCTACGACTTCGGCATGACCGTCACCGCTACGAGCCAGCACGTATGGTGCCGAGACCCCGCAGCCGGCCCCTACTGGCCACCCCACCACCGGAGCCGGGTTAGCTCGACATGAACCCGAAGCCCCGGTCCGCCGGTCAGCGGAAAGACCGGGTGGGCAGGGGACGGCTACTCGCGGCGCGCGAAGTCCTCCGGGGTGGAAACGTACCGGGTCACGCGAGCCTCCCGAGGCCGGTGAAGATCGGGCAGAGGCCCACCGTCCGAAGGCGGCGGACGGACGGCGGCCGAACACACTGGGGAGGGGAACGCGCTGATGGAGCGGCCTACCGTCCTATGCGAGCACTGGCGCGCCGGGCTTTCCCTCAGCCCGACACGGCCCGGGCAATGCGCCGGTCCCGATCGGGCGACCCGCGTATAACGGTGCTGCCAGGTCGCGACGACCGAGCCGCCGCTCTACGCCGGACCCGCGCGGAACGCGCCACGCGAGAGGCGAAAAGGCGACGCAATTACGCGGCGGCGGCGCTAAGGAGGGTTGGCAAGAACCTGCATGGATGTGGCTCGCCAGACCAGTCCCGGGGATGCCAGTATGCCGTCAGGAGCGCTGACAGCCATTCATCGCGCTCGTGCTGTGCGCCGTCGGTGTTGCCGTCTGCGAGCGGAGTAATAATCAAGCGCCGAATGGGCGTTCATCGCTCGCCAGCAACCCGCTGAATCGCAAGAAAAACAAACAGAAGGAAGGCTTACGTGGCTCGTAAGCTCAAGGCGAGCGCGCACGACCCCAAGAGGGCGTGCGGCACACCCAGAGAGCTTACGCCTTCCGAGAGGTCTAACTCTTCGACGCCAAGAGGTGAACATTCATGGAAACCGCAGCCGAGTTAGCTAATGCAGGTATACAGACTCCTGCGTACGTCTTGTTCGACCAACTCACCCGCGACCAACTGAAGGGCGCCGACCTGGCTCAGTTGGCGGCGGGAGTTCTGGCAGCGTTGCGCGTCGAAACCTTCTTCAGCATGGACGAGTGCTCCAGCATCATGACGGCACTCCAGTCCTGCGAAATGGGCTCCTACGATGAACAGGTGGTCAGGCCGCGCATCGCCAAACTGGGCCCTGCTGTCTACGATTTCTATCTCGAGGGCGCCCTGAGTGACGCGTACTGGGAGCATGCTGCGGAGTCCACCGAGACCCGACGCCGCCTGCTCGATGGCCGTGATCCACTGCAACGCGCCTGGGACCTTATCGGTGCGGCATGGGGAAGTGCTGTACGCCCCGCCACAGTCGGGCAGAAACCGCTCTTCGCAGGCATGATCCGGGAAATCAACAACGGTGCTCGCATGCATTTCGACGAGGTCGTTCGCGAGCTTCCTGGAACGTTCGACGAGACCCCTGTGTGCCAGCTCGCCTTCAACTGCCACTTGGAGATGCCTGCTCAGGGCGGCGAGGCAGTGGTCTTCCGCCGCCGTTGGAATCCTGAGGACGAGCAGCACCGGGACGGGTACGGCTACTCCCGAAGCCTCGTGGAGAACAGTCCGCGCGTGAGTGTCCGAGCGGAGACAGGAGACGCGGTCTTGTTCGATCCGCGTAACTATCATCGTGTCGAGCCAAACGCGGCCGCGGGGCGCCGGGCAACGCTTTCGTTCTTCCTCGGTGTCATGGCCGACGGGACCCTGACGGCTTGGTCGTGACCGCACCGCCCAGCTCCATTGTCAGCTTCGCCGGGATTGCCGCTCTCTTGGTCATGGCTCCAGGCGTCGACTTTGCCCTCGTGTTGCGGGCCTCTTTGATATCCCGGCGAAGGGGTCTTATCAGCAGCCTAGGAGTGGCCAGCGGCCTAGTGCTCCATACCGGCCTCGCGGTGGCCGGAGTCAGCGCACTGCTGATGACGTCAACCGCGCAATTCTGGCTCTACCTGGTGAGTGGCGTCTTCCTCGTCTACCTGGGGGCGCGGGGGTTGGTCGGACTTTCGGCACAGCTGCGTCGTGGGGCTTCCAGCACGCCCGCATCAGGAGAGAGCGACGCCGCCTCCGACAGGTCTGCCTACCAGCGCGGCTTTCTAGTGAACGCGCTCAACCCGAAGGCCCCGGTACTTTTTCTGAGCATCATGCCGCAGTTCGTACCGGAGCGCGGTGACAATCTCATGTATACGACGCTACTTGGCTCCATCGTCGTGATCTGTGCCCTTGTATGGTTCCCGTTGGTCGCAATAACTTCCCACCGGCTAAGTCGGTGGCTGTCCCGGCCATCGGTATCGCTCATGGTGAACACCGTGACTGCGGGAGTCATCCTGACACTCGGTATCCGGCAGCTGCTGGAACTGCTGTAGAAGGCTGTGAGATGGCATGTGTTCTGGCCCCGGCTGTGGAGAGCCAGGGCCAGAATCGTCGGTCAGGGCAGTCCGTTCCTAGCCGTCGAGGTGGAGGCGGAAGTCGAAGAAGGGACAGCACTGCTCTTCGTCGGGGGCGAGAACTGTCACCGCGGCGGGCGGCGCGAGCCGGAGGCCGCCGGAACGGCAGCCCGTACGGCGCCGTCGCCTCGGCATAGTGCCGCTGGGTGGTGCGTTCGCTCAGGCCGTCGCCGGTCAGTGAGCAGGCCACCTGGACGCTGGGCCGTCGTTCGTTCCGCGTCCTGCTCGGCGGCCTGGCGGCTGGGCGAGAGGACAACGTCCGCCGGCCGGGGCCCGGCGGAGGGCGGTGCGGAGGTGAGGAACCCGCACCCGGGGTCGCAAGGCTCGGCCCGGTCGGGGCAGCGCGTCGGAGGCAGGGCGGGGTGGTGTGCAGCGAGGTGGTGAACGCGGCCGGCTCGGCGGCGCGGAGGCCGTCTTCGGCCTGACCAGCGACGATCCGCTGGAACCGTCAACGGCCCGACAGCGCCCTCGAGTACGCCCAGCTGCCTGGGCTCGACGCTGGAAGCCGCCGCGCCAGCCAGCCGGCCAGCTCGGCAGCAGCCTCGTCCCCGCCAGCCGCAAGGCGTCGCAGCAGGGCGACCGCGGCGCACGCCTCGCCCGGTGTCAGCAGCACCCGCTGCTCGCTCGGCGCCTCCAGCTGGATGGGCGGCACCAGCTCGCCGCTGGGCTGTGGCGCGGTGGCCGGCCTCCAGTCGGGGGCGACCGACCCACCGTGCCCGTTCCTCAGCAAGTGGTCTGCGAGACATGGCTACACCGGCCTGAACTTCGGAACGCGCGATGCCCCGACGGGGCGGTGCCGGAGCCTTCGCTCCATCGGCTCCGCCAGGGCCTCGGCGTCTGCGCCGCGCAGCCGCCGCCGCGCGGCTCGCAGCAAGAAACGCCAGCTCAGCGCGTGCGCCCCCGCGCCTTCAGCGGCACCGGTGGCAGTTCGGGGGCCGGTAGGGGCGCGCCCTCGTACGAGCTGACCTCGCCGAAGCGGGTGCCGGATGCCCAGTCCTCGCGGGCCTGGGCGATGTCCTCGTGGGTGCGGCCGACGAAGTTCCACCACATGACGATGCGCTCCTCGAACGGCTCGCCGCCCAGCAGCATGAACGCGCTGTCGACCGTGGCCCGCAGGGGGAGTTCCCGGCGACCGCAGCCGAGGTAGAGCAGGGAGCCGGGGGCCAGGCGTACGCCGTCCACCTCGGCCTCGCCGGACATCGTCAGGGCCGCGTACTCGAAGTCGGGTTGGAGCGGCAGGCGGGTGTCGGTGCCGGCGGCCAGGGTGATGTCGGCGCCCATCAGCGGGGTGAAGGTGGTGCCGGGGGAGCGGGCGCCGTCCAGGTCGCCGAGGATCACCGTGGCGCTGAGCCCGCCGCCGCCGCTCACCTGGGGCAGTTCCGCGTGGTGTTCCCACGACGGGGCTGTGTGCCGGTGGGCGTCGGGCAGGGCGACCCACAGCTGGGCGCCGTGCAGCAGCTTCGCGTGCTCGCGCGGGGACTGTTCGGCGTGCGCGATGGCCCGGCCCGACGTCATCAGGCCCAGTTCCCTCGGCCGCAGGACTTGCTCGCTGCCCAGGCTGTCCCGGTGCAGCACCTCCCCGTCGTGCAGCCAACTCACCGTCTGCAGGCCGATGTGCGGGTGCGGCGGCACCTGCATGCCGGGCTCGCGCTCGATGTCGTCGGGCCCGTAGTGGTCGACGAAGCACCACGCGCCCACCATGCGCCGTCCCATGCTGGGCAGCAGCCGGCGGACCTCGGTGCTCTCGCCGAGCATGACCGGCTTGGCCGCGAGGAGGTCACGCACGGGTTGCGCGGTGACGTCGGCGCGCCCGCCACAGACGGTCGGGGCGGGACGCAGATCCAAGTTGCTCATGAGGAGCACTCTGCCACGCCACCGCCCCGCGCCTACGTCCCGTACGGCCGGTCCGCGCGCGGACTCGGGCGCTCCGTAGCGCCGTCCGGCGCTGGCGTGTCCCCCTTCGGCGCGCCCGCCTGCGGCGCGGGGCCGGGTGCCGGGTCCGCCGCGTACGGGTACAGGAGGATGGCCACCGCCGTGAGCGCCAGGCCGATCAGCCAGCCGGCCAGTACGTCGGTCGCCCAGTGCACGCCCAGGTAGACCCGGGTGAAGCCGACCCCGAGCACGGAGACTGCCGCCGTCGCCGCGGCCAGCCCCCGCCACAGGCGGCGGACCGGGTGCACCGCGAGCAGCCACAGGAGCAGCCCACAGGCCAGGGTCGCGGTGAGGGCGTGGCCGGAGGGGAAGGCGGCGTAGTGCGCGGAGTCCACCGGGTCCGGCCACCTCGGTCGTTCGCGGCCGACCGCGGCCTTGAAGCCCTGTTGGAGCGCCGTGCCGATCGCGGCGGTCGCCGCCAGCCACAGGGCCACCGGCCAGCGCCCCCGCCACAGCAGCCAGCCGGCCA
This sequence comes from Streptomyces sp. MGP-BFMKR1, assembly GCF_057766585.1. NCBI lineage: Bacteria > Bacillati > Actinomycetota > Actinomycetes > Kitasatosporales > Streptomycetaceae > Streptomyces > Streptomyces sp. MGP-BFMKR1. The sequence goes on along the minus strand of NZ_CM173408.1, from coordinate 829,887 downwards.
CGACGGCGAGCAGCGCGCGCATGGTCCACGGGTCCCAGACCCAGTCGGTGAGGACGCGGTTGGTCCGTGTCCAGTCGTCGTGCGTTACGGCGGAGCGGTGCAGTCCGCTGGCGATGTCGCGGTCCACGGACAGCAGCGGCCCCCACTCGGCGGCGACCAGCACGAGCAGCACCGCGAACAGCCCACCCCACACCGCCGCGGCCACGGCCCAGCCACGTCGTGGCACGGGCGGCCGGGGTGTGGGACGGGTGGGACGGCGGGCGGCGGGGCGGGGCGGCGGTCGCATGGGGGAAATGATCGCGGATCGGAGGGGCGAGCGGCAGCTTGTCGTACGGGTATCGGGTCACTCGCGTGCCGCGTGGCCACCCACCGCCCCGTGCCGCGTACGTCGCCGCGTCCCCAACCTCGCGGGCAGTACAGCTAACCCAGCGCGCGCAGCGCCGGTACGAGGGTGACCAGCACCGGGACCACCGGCACCAGGGCCGCCGCGGCCGTCATCCGCCAGCGGCGGGCCGTTGTGAAGCGCTGCCCGGGAGCCAGCAGGCGGTTGACCCGGCGCGGCACCTCGGCGACCCCGGGGCAGGGGCCGAAGACGCCGCGCTCCTCGTTGAGTTCGACCAGCGCGAGGGCGATGGCCAGCCGGCCGAAGCGGCGTGACGCGACGTCGTCGGCGGCCAGCTCCACCAGCCGGTGCACCTGGTCCCGGAACGCGGCGAACACGGGCACCTGCGGGAAGCCGCCGGCCAGCGCGGACGAGGCGTTCAACAGCCAGTGGTGGCGGGCGTGGGCGTGTCCCTCCTCGTGCGCCAGCACGGCGTCGAGCTGCCGCTTGTTCAACCGGCGCAGCGCGGCTGTCGTGATGACCAACTGTGGCGCCGTACCCGGCAGCCACCACGCGTCGGGGCGGTCACCCTCCAGGACGACCAGCCGGTTGCCGCTGGACTCCTCGCCGGGCAGTTGGGGGGAGCGGACGAGCAGGTCCGCGCGGCGCTGCTTGCGCCGCGCCCGCGAGCCGCGCACCTCTCGGGTGAGCATGACGACGGTCCACACGGCGCCGCAGGCCAGGACGACGGCCACCGGCGCGGCCCACGGCCCGTAGGCGGTGAGCGCGTACGCCTCCATGACGCCGTTCGGCGCCGGGGCGAAGATGTTGCCCCGTACCGCCTCCCAGGCCGCCGCCGCGCTCAGCGACATGGCCAGCGCGCAGCACATGATGACGCCGACCACCACGCACTGCCACACCCACAGGGCGAGCACCGGTTCGCGGTCGGGCCAGTCGGAGCGGGTCAGCATGCGCGGCGCCAGGGCCGCGGCCACTGCTCCAAGCGCCAGCAGCGCCAGCGGGACCATCATGTCGCTCAGCCTATGAGGGGCTGGACGGGCGCCGGTACGGTCACAGCACCGAAGTGACGCACGACACGCGGGGTGGAGGATTGCGGAGGGCGACCCTCCGCGTGCGACCCGCCGCGCGGCGCCGCCCCCGCGGCGAGCATCGGAACACGGCCGCGGAGTGGTGTGCGTGTCGGGTGGGTCGCGCTAGCGGGTCGGGCTCGGCGCGCGGCGTATCGTCACCCGGCCCGAGGCGAGGTCGATGGGGCCCCGGCCCGGGTCGCCGTCGCCGACGTCGTCCACGCACAGCTCCAGCCGCTCGCGTTCGTCCTGGGCGTGCTTGCGGCCGGGTGCGAACAACTCGTCGACCAGGTTGAACACCGTGACCTCCCCTGTGACTGCGGCGGCCGAGCCGCCCCGGCATGAGGTGTCGGGGCGCTTGCCCTCTCGCGAGCGTACCTGGGGGAGTCCCGTAGGCGGCGTGGGTGTGAGGGGGGTGACGGGGCTGGGGTGGGGCGCGGGTCGGGCCGGGGCGGGGGAAGCTGGGAGTCAGAGGCCGGGGCGGTAGCGCAGTGGGTGGTCGACGGGTACCTCGACCAGGGCGATCTTCACGCCGTCGGGGTCGGCGATCCACATCTCCACCAGCCCCCACGGCTCCTGCAGCGGCGGGCGCAGCACCTCCACGCCCTGCTCCGACAGCTCCTTGTGCGCCGCCGCCACGTCCGGAACCTGGAGCCAGAGCTGGAGGCCGGGCGCGGGCGGGGTGTCCGAGCGTCCGGAGACCTCGAGGAAGCCGCCGCCCAGGAAGTAGACGGTGCCGCGCTCGGGCCCGGTGCCGAACTCGCGGGCGACCTCGAGGCCGAGGGCGCGCCCGTAGAAGCGGCGCGAACGGTCGGGGTCGGTGGGCCGCAGGAGGACGCGGCTGCTCAGCACATGCACCATGGTCGTGACCCTACGCATCCGACGGCGCGAATGCGGGCGAATCCGTCAGTTGACGTAGTGCGGCCGGAATCGCCCCCCTGGCGACATCCGCCCCGTACGCCGCTCGCGCGCGCCTGCGCCCGGCGCACGCCCCCGCCAGTGGGCGGTCGTGGGCGGGGAGCGCGCTGGTGGGCAGGGTGGGGCGGGCCAGGTCAGGCCGGGTCGCGCGGCGTGTTCTTCAGCTCCGGGTAGTCGGTGGTGATGCCGTCCAGGTCCATGCCGTGCGCGACCTGGAGGTGCTCGGGCGTGTTCACGGTCCAGGCGGTCACGCGCAGGCCCGCCGCGTGCGCCCGGTCCACCAGCTCCAGGGTGAGCCGGCGGATGTTGAGGGCGAGCAGGCCGGCCTCCGCGGCCAGGGCGCGGTCGATCACGTCGAGGCCGTAGCGGCTGGCCACCAGGCCGGTGCGTACGTCGGGGAGCAGGGTGGCCATCTCGGCGACGGCCTCGTCGTGGAAGGAGATGACCTCGACGCGGTCGGTCAGGCCGCGCTCGGTGAGCACGTCGGCCAGCGCGCGGGCCGCCGCCGCGTCCTTGATCTCGGCCTGAATGGGGGCCTTGACGGCGTCGACGACCTCCTCGAAGACGGGAATCCGCTCGCCCTGGCCGGCGTCCAGCTCGCGCAGCTCGGCCAGGGTGAGATCGCGGATGCGCCCCGAGCCGTCGGTGGTGCGGTCCACCTCGGCGTCGTGCATGACGACCAGCGCCCCGTCCTTGCTCAGGTGCAGGTCGAGTTCGATGACGTCAAGCCCCTCGCGATCAGCGCGGACGAACGAGCGCAGGGTGTTCTCGGGCTCGACGCCCATGACGCCGCGGTGTCCGATGGTGAGGAAGGTCAACGCTGGCTCCTGGGGATCGGCGGCGGTCCGCGCGGGCCGGTGACGCGGTGGGTACGGGGGCGCCCGAGGGGCCGGGTTCGGGGCGTACGCCGCGCTCCGCGCGCGGGGCGGCGGTCAGCCTAACGGTCCCTTTCGTACGGACGGTGTACGGCGCAAAACCATCGGGGAACAGCGCCGGACCGGCCGCCCCGGACCGCTGACGCGGGGCGAGCGGGCGCGGTGCGGAAAAGGGCTCCGACGGCTGTTCTTGATCACCGAACCCGCCCGTGACAGGAAAATCGGCGGTCTAAACCGGGTGTGAGCAGGATAATTTTTCGAGGTCCCACTTGAGGCGGTGATCGCTCCGTGGATACGGTGGCCCCACGCGAGGTTCTTCCGTGGAGGAGTGATCATGACGAAAATTCTCGCGCCGGAGACGGCGATCGATGGCGTTCTGTCCGCGGAGCGCGTGGTGGAGCACCCGGCATGGGCCGTGCTGAAGGATGCCGTCGAGACCATCCGGCCGTGGCAGTCCAAGGACGGTTCGGTCGATCTCACGGCGGAGGGCGCGCCCACGACCGAGGCCCTGCGGCAGCAGGTCGAGCGCTGCGTCGCGGCCATCGGCGAGCTGGCCCCCCTGCTCCCGCACAACGCGGCGTACCACGAGGCGGTCGCCGCCGACCTGCGCCGCTGGGCCGACACCGGCTACGGCGTCCCGGACTTCCTCGACTCCCTGCTGGCCTTCCAGCCCGCGCGGCAGCGCGTCGACGGCCTCCAGCACCTCGTGCTCTTCCCGATGTACACGCAGAACGGGAACCCCGACCGCAACTTCGAGGCCGTCGTACTGCGCGTGGTGTGGCCGGAGTGGCTGGCGGAGCTGGAGCGCACGCGCTACGACAACCCGCTCTTCCTCGGCATCACCTTCGAGGACTTCACCTCCGGCTACGACACCAACTCGGCCGTCCTCTTCCCGGAGACCATCGCCGTGCGCGAGGCGCCCGAGCGGTTCAGCTGGGGCGGCATCTTCTGCGACCGGGAGGCCGCGCGCTTCCGCCGGGTCAGCGAGGCGGCGGTGGAGACGCTGGGCATCGACCTGCCGGCCGAGGCCCGCGACCTGCTGGCCGACCAGCACCGCTGCCAGCAGGCGTTCGTCCTGTGGGACATGGTCCACGACCGCACGCACAGCCACGGCGACCTGCCCTTCGACCCGTTCATGATCAAGCAGCGGCAGCCGTTCTGGATGTACGGGCTGGAGGAGCTGCGCTGCGACCTGACCGCCTTCAAGGAGGCCGTGAAGCTGGAGGCCGAGGGCTACCAGCAGGCGCGGGACGTGCAGTACGCGGTGATCTTCGACCGGATGTTCCGCTTCCCGGTCACCGGCGGCCGGACGCGCAACTACGACGGCCTCGGCGGCCAGCTCCTCTTCGCTTACCTCCACCGGCACGACGTCGTACGCTGGACCGACAACACCCTGCACATCGACTGGGACCGCGCGCCGCAGGTCACCAACCAGCTCTGCGGTGAGATCGAGAAGCTCTACCGCGACGGCATCGACCGGCCCAAGCTCGTGCACTGGTTCAAGGCGTACGAACTGGTCGCCTCGTACCTCGCCCCGCACCCCGGCTCCACGTGGGCCAAGGGGCCCGACGCGCTCGATCTGTCGCTGCCGCCCCGCAAGCTGGTGGACGACGTGCTTCCGGACGAGTTCCCGCTGAGCATGTTCTACGAGGCCCTCGCGAAGAAGCTCAAGACCGTGATCGCCTCGACCAAGGGCATCACGGCCGAGAACGCGGACCGGGTGGCCGCGTGACCCCGTCCGAGCAGTCCGACCAGGAGGCGACGATCATGACCGACAACACGGCGGCCGGTGCGGCGGCACAGGGCAGGGGAGCGCTGGAGGGAGCGGTCGTCGCGGTGGCCGGAGCCGCGGGCCCCGCGGGGCGCGCCGCGCTGCTGCGGCTCGCGGAGGGCGGGGCCACCGTCGTCGCCGCCGACGCGGACGCGGCCCGGCTGGCCGAGGCGGTGGACGCCGCGCGGTACGCGCACGGTGGTGCCACCGTCACGGGCGACACGGTGGACCTGCTCGACCCGCTCGCCGCCCGCGAGTGGGCGACGCGCACCGAGAAGGAGTTCGGCCGCATCGACGGCCTGGTGCACCTGGTCGGCGGCTGGCGCGGCTCCGCGACCTTCGCCGAGACCGACCTCGACGACTGGAACGTGCTGCACGACCTCCTCGTCCGCACCGTCCAGCACACCTCGCTCGCCTTCCACGACGGGCTGCGCCGCAGCGACAACGGCCGGTACCTGCTGATCAGCGCCGCCGGGGCCAGCAAGCCCACCGCGGGCAACGCCGCCTACTCCGCGGCCAAGGCCGCCGCCGAGGCGTGGACGCTGGCGCTGGCCGACGCCTTCCGCAAGGAGGGGGGCGAGGAGGGGCCGTCGTCCGCGGCTGCCATCCTGGTGGTCAAGGCGCTGGTGCACGACGCCATGCGAGCCGAGCGCCCCAACGCGAAGTTCGCGGGCTTCACCGACGTCAAGGAGCTGGCCGACGCCATCGCCGCAGTCTGGGAGCAGCCCGCCCGAGAGGTGAACGGAAACCGCCTGTGGCTGACCGCGAAGCCGTAACGCCCCGCACGACCGACGCCCGTCGCCGACACGACCCGCGGGTACGCGGCTTCGCCAGCGACAACTACGCCGGCGCCCCGCCGGAGATCATGGCCGCCCTCGCCCTGGCCAACGAGGGACACCAGGTGGCCTACGGCGAGGACGACTACACCGTCCACCTGCAGGACGTCATGCGCAGCCACTTCGGCCCGCTGGCGGTGACCTACCCGGTCTTCAACGGCACCGGCGCCAACGTCGTCGCCCTCCAGGCGCTGACCGACCGCTGGGGCGCGGTCATCGCCGCCGACTCGGCGCACATCCACGTCGACGAGTGCGGGGCCCCGGAGCGGGTCGGCGGCCTCAAGCTGCTCACCGTGCCCACCCCGGACGGCAAGCTCACGCCCGAGCTCATCGACCGGGAGGCGTACGGCTGGGAGGACGAGCACCGGGCGATGCCGCAGGTCGTCTCGATCACCCAGAGCACCGAACTGGGCACCCTCTACACGCCCGACGAGGTGCGCGCCCTCTGCGACCACGCCCACGAGCGCGGCATGAAGGTGCACCTGGACGGTGCCCGGATAGCCAACGCCGCGGCCTCGCTCGACGTGCCGATGCGGGCGTTCACCTACGCCGCGGGCGTGGACGTGCTCTCCTACGGCGGCACCAAGAACGGCATGCTCTTCGGCGAGGCCGTGGTCGTCCTGAACCCGGACGCCGTACGCGCGATGAAGCACCTGCGCAAGCTGTCCATGCAGCTCGCCTCCAAGATGCGGTTCGTCTCCGTGCAGTTGGAGGCGCTGCTGGCCAAGGACCTGTGGCTGCGCCAGGCCCGGCACGCCAACACCATGGCCCAGCGGCTCGCCGACGGGGTGCGCGGCGTGGACGGCGTGGAGATCCTCCACCCGGTCCAGGCCAACGCGGTCTTCGCCCGCCTCCCGCGCGAGGTGAGCGAGCGGCTGCAACAGCGCTACCGCTTCTACTTCTGGGACGAGGCCGCCGGCGACGTGCGCTGGATGTGCTCCTTCGACACCACCGAGGAGGACGTGGACGGCTTCGTCACCGCGCTCAAGGAGGAGTTGGGCAGGTAGCCTTCCCGACCCAGCAAGCCCGACGGCCGACCGGACGCCTCGCGTCCGGTCGGCCGTCGCACGTCGCGGCGGCTCGCCGCCGTCGTCAGTGACCCGCTGTCGTCAGTGGCCGGCGGGCTGGACGGGCGCCGGCGCGGTGCCGCCCAGGTGCGCGGGCACCCACCACGTGTCGTCGGGGTCCTTGGGGCGTACGGGGTAGGCCCGCTGCGCCGCCTCCAGGAGTTCCTGCACCCGGGCGCGCAGCCGCTCGGTGAGGGAGTCGACCGACTCGCCGGGCTCCGCGGACATCGGCTCGCCCACCCGCATGGTGATCGGGAAGTGGTTGCGGCCCAGGTCGCGCTTGTGGCCCTTGGTCCACAGCCGCTGCGTGCCCCACAGCGCCATCGGCAGCAGCGGCACGCCGGCCTCCTGCGCCATGCGCGCCGCGCCCGACTTGAACGTCTTGAGCGTGAACGACTGGGAGATCGTCGCCTCCGGGAAGACGCCGATGATCTCGCCGGAGCGCAGCGACTTCACCGCGTGCCGGTAGGCGTCCACGCCCTGCTTGCGGTCGACCGGAATGTGCTTCATCGCCCGCATCAGCGGCCCGGAGACCTTGTGGCGGAAGACCGACTCCTTGGCCATGAAGCGCACCAGGCGCTTGGCCGGGCGCGCGGTCAGCCCGGCGAAGACGAAGTCGAGGTACCCGATGTGGTTGCTCACCAGGACCGCACCGCCACGGCGTGGGATGTTCTCCGTGCCCTGGATGTCAAAGCGCAGGTCGAGCGCTTTGAACATGGTGCGGGCCATGCCGATCACCGGTGGGTAGACGAGCTCTGCCATCAAGGGACCCTTCTGCCATTCCTTTGGGAGGGTTCTCCCGGCGGAAGTTACGCGGCCGTAGGTACGGGCTTTCCGCTGATCGTGCCTGATGTCGGGCGCTGCGGCCAGCCTCTGGAGGACCCGGGAGAGAGATCCTCATCACGGGAGGCAACCAAAAACGCCGTCGCGCGGTCGGCCTTTCGTTGTGACGACACCTGCCCCGCCTCGCGTGCCGCATGCTTGGTGTATGACGCAACGACTGACGGCCGTCGAACTGGAGACCGCCCGGCTCGGTGAGCGCGCCACGCTGGTCCAGTTCTCCAGCGCGTTCTGCCAGCCGTGCCGAGCCACCCGGCGGGTGCTCGCCCACGCCGCCACGCTGGTCGACGGCGTCGCGCACGTCGAGATCGACGCCGAGGCCAAGCTGTCCCTGGTGCGGCGCCTCGGCGTGCGGCGCACCCCGACCGTCCTGGTGCTCGACGCGGACGGCCGGGTGGTGTCCACGGCCGAGGGGCAGCCCCGCACCGCGGACGTCATCGCCGCCATCGGCCGGGCCGTCTGACGGTCCGTGATGGATCTCGCACCGACCGGCACGGTCTTGACCGCGGCGTCCGCGCCTGGTCACCCTGACGTGATGCGGCCTCGTCTCCTTCTGTACGGACGCGCCCACGGGGACCCCGTCCGCCGTGCGAGCGCGTGCTGTCCGCCTCCCTGAGCGCCGACGGCAGGACACCCCGGTGGGCCCGGTCCGAGAGTGAGGGCACTGGTGGACGACAGCACTCCCCGCAGCGCAAGGAACCCTTCATGACCGCCTCGCCCGAACTCGACACCTCCCAGCTCGCCGCCACGGACGTCTTCCGCGCGTTCTTCCGCCGCCAGGCCGCCACCGTCGCCGTGATCACCGCCCACGGGTCGCGCCCCGTGGGGCTGACCGCGACCTCGCTGACGTCCGTCTCGGCCGAGCCGCCGCTGCTCTCCTTCGGCGTGGGCACCGGGTCGTCGAGCTGGCCGGTCCTGTCCACGGCCCGCCACGTCGGCGTCCACCTGCTGGGCGAGCACCAGCGGGGGCTGGCCACCACGTTCGCGACGAGCGGCGTCGACCGGTTCGCCCCGCCCACCCGCTGGCGCCTGGGCCCGGAGAACGTGCCGATCCTCGAAGGCGTGCTGGCGTGGGCGGTGTGTGAGGTGAGCGCGCGCGTGCCCGCCGGCGACCACCGCGTGGTCATCGCGCGGGTGGTGACCGGCGACCCGGCCGGGGCGGGTCGTCCGCTCCTGTACCACCAGGGACGCTTCAACGCGCTGCGGGACTGAACGGCCCGTGGCGCCGTTGGCAAGGTCACAGTTCAACGGCCTTGCGAACGGGGAAAACCGTGGGTGTACTGACGAGTAATATTTCGTTCGAGGGTGCGAACCGCCCCGATCGGGATCTGCCCCTGAAGGCGCCTATGCTGCCAGCACACGGCAGTTTGCGAAGAGACGATGCAGTAGGAGAGCCGGCGTGAGCTTGAGGATCGTTGTCTGTGTGAAGTACGTGCCCGACGCCACCGGCGACCGGCACTTCGCCGAGGACCTGACCACCGACCGCGACGCGGTGGACGGCCTGCTGTCCGAGCTGGACGAGTACGCCGTCGAACAGGCTCTCCAGATCTCCGAGGACGCGGACGACGCGGAGATCACCGTGCTGACCGTCGGCCCCGAGGACGCGAAGGACGCGCTGCGCAAGGCGCTGTCGATGGGCGCCGACAAGGCCGTACACGTAGAGGACGACGACCTGCACGGCACGGACGCGCTGGGCACCTCGCTCGTCCTGGCCAAGGCCATCGAGAAGGCCGGCTACGACCTGGTGGTGTGCGGCATGGCCTCCACCGACGGCGTGATGGGCGTGCTGCCCGCGCTGCTGGCCGAGCGCCTGGGCGTGCCGCAGGTGACGCTGCTGTCCGAGGTCTCCGTGGCCGACGGCAAGGTGACCGGCCGCCGTGACGGCGACACCGCCAGCGAGCAGCTCGAGGCGGCCCTGCCGGCGGTCGTGTCGGTGACCGACCAGTCGGGCGAGGCCCGCTACCCCTCGTTCAAGGGCATCATGGCGGCGAAGAAGAAGCCGGTGGAGTCCTGGGACCTGGAGGACCTGGAGCTGGAGGCCGACGACCTCGGCCTCGCGGGCGCCTGGACCGCCGTCGACGCCGTGGCCGAGCGCCCGGCGCGCACCGCGGGCACCATCGTCAAGGACGAGGGCGAGGGCGGCAAGCAGCTCGCCGAGTTCCTCGCGGGCCAGAAGTTCATCTAGGTCGCGCACGCGCCCGCCAGGCGGCGCGCGGTCCGTGGCGGGCCCGAGCCCCGCGGACCGGCGCCCGCCGGCGCGGCCGGCGACAGCGGCCCCTGGCGGGGCGCACAGCCCACGCCCCCTCACCGTCTCGCACTTTCTTCGCAGGAGAGCAGATCCATGGCTGAAGTACTCGTCTATGTCGACCACGTGGACGGCGCCGTCCGCAAGCCCACCCTCGAACTGCTGACGTTGGCCCGCCGCATCGGCGAGCCGGTCGCCGTGCACCTGGGCCCCGGCGCGGACTCCGCCGCCGCGGTGCTGGCCGAGCACGGCGCCGTCAAGGTGCTGGCCGCCGACGCGCCGGAGTTCGCCGACTACCTGGTCGCCCCGAAGGTGGACGCGCTGCAGGCCGCGTTCGAGGCCGTCACGCCGGCCGCCGTGCTCGTCCCGTCGTCGGCCGAGGGCAAGGAGATCGCCGCCCGCCTCGCGGTGCGCGTCGGCTCCGGCATCATCACCGACGCCGTCGACGTGGAGGCCGGCGACGAGGGCCCGGTGGCCACGCAGTCCGTGTTCGCCGCGGCCTTCACCACCAAGTCCCGCGTCACCAAGGGCACACCGATCATCACCGTCAAGCCGAACTCGGCCCCCGTGGAGGCAGCCCCGGCCGCCGGCACGGTCGAGCAGCTCGCCGTCACCGTCGCCGATGGCTCGAAGGGCACCAAGGTCGTTTCGCGTACCCCGCGCGAGTCGAGCGGGCGTCCGGAGCTGACCGAGGCCGCGATCGTGGTCTCCGGTGGCCGTGGCGTCGGCGGCGCCGAGAACTTCCCGATCGTGGAGGGCCTGGCCGACTCGCTCGGCGCGGCCGTCGGCGCCTCGCGCGCCGCGGTGGACGCGGGCTGGTACCCGCACACCAACCAGGTCGGTCAGACCGGCAAGTCGGTCTCCCCGCAGCTCTACATCGCCGCGGGCATCTCCGGCGCCATCCAGCACCGGGCCGGCATGCAGACCTCGAAGACCATCGTGGCCATCAACAAGGACGCCGAGGCGCCCATCTTCGAGTTGGTCGACTACGGCGTGGTCGGCGACCTCTTCGAGGTCGTCCCGCAGCTCACCGAAGAGGTAAAGTCCCGCAAGGGCTGACCCCGTCGACCGGTCTCCGCGACCGGTGACCGCTCCACCCCGCCAGGCCCCGCGCACGCCCGCGCGGGGCCTGGCGCGTTTCCCCCGGCTGCCGGCGGGAGAGGGGGTGTTGACCCGGGTGAAGGGTGCGGATAGCTTCGCTGCGCGGATGTTGCATTTCGTCTTGCGGAAGTAAGAAAGGGGTGCGGGCATGGAGCGGCACGAGACGGTGGCCACCACTCTGGCGCGTTCGGTGCGCGAGGAGATCGGGGCCGCGCTCGCCGGCGTGGACGCGGAGTTGGCCCGCCGCTACCCCGGCGACCCGGGCACCAGGCAACCCGTGCACACCGTCTACGTCCCCGGCGACGCCTTCGCCGCCGACACCGTGCGCTCCTGGGGCGACCAGGCCCTGCGCGCCCTGGACGCACACGCCCCGGACCCGGCCGCCCTCGCCGCCGTACTCGGACTGCCGGACGACCTCGCCGAGCCGGTGTACGCGCGGGTGCGCGCCAAGCTGGAGCGCGAGCCCGTCGAGGACCTGCGCGTCGACTTCGAGGACGGCTACGGGACGCGGCCCGACGCCGAGGAGGACGCCGCCGCCGCCCGCGCCGCGCGCCTGGTGGCCGCCGCCAGCGCCGGCGCCGGGCCCCGCGAGGCCGCCCCGTACGTCGGCATCCGCATGAAGTGCCTGGAGGCGGCCGTACGCGAGCGGGCCGTGCGGACCCTGGACGTCTTCCTGACCGCACTCGTGGACGCGGGCGGGCTGCCCGCCGGGCTCGTGCTCACGCTGCCCAAGGTCAGCCACCCCGAGCAGGTGCGTGCCATGGTCCGGCTGTGCGAGGAGTTCGAGCGGGCGCGCGGACTCGCGGCGGGCCGCCTCGGGTTCGAGATCCAGATCGAGACCACCCAGGCCATCGTCGGCCCCGACGGCCGCGCCACCGTCGCCCGCCTCATCGACGCCGCCGCCGGCCGCGCCACCGCCCTGCACTACGGCACCTTCGACTACAGCGCCTCCTGCGGCGTCAGCGCCGCCCACCAGTCGCTCGACCACCCGGCCGCCGACCACGCCAAGGCCGTCATGCAGGCCGCCGCGGCCGGCACCGGCGTGCGCCTCTCGGACGGGTCCACCAACGTGCTGCCCGTCGGCCCCACCGCACGGGTGCACGACGCCTGGCGCCTCCACTACGCCCTGGTACGCCGCTCGTTGGCCCGGGCCTACTACCAGGGTTGGGACATGCACCCCGGCCACCTCCCCACGCGGTACGCCGCCGTCTACGCCTTCTACCGGGAGGGGCTCGAAGAGGCCGCCGGCCGCCTCGCGGCGTACGCACGGCGCGCGGGCGGCGCCGTACTGGACGAGCCCGCCACGGCCCGGGCGCTCAGCGGCCATCTGCTGCGCGGCCTGGACTGCGGGGCGCTGGACGGTGCCGAGGTGAGCCGCCTGACCGGCCTGGACCGGGCCGATCTGGACCGGCTCGCGGGCCGGCCCACCCCGACCGCCGACGCGGCCCGGGACGCGGGGGCGGGCCCGCGCGTCGCGAGCGGGCCCGACGCGGGCGCTGACCAGCCCGTACACCGCCGATAAAAGGAGCGGCCCGGGCCGCCGCCCGACCCGTACGATGCGCGGGGTGGTGCCCGCTGGTCGCGCACCACCGGGCCGGCGGCGCGCGGCCCCGGGACAGGCCGGGGGGACCACGGGCGCCGCGGAGGGGGAGTGTCGCAAGCATGGACAACACCGAGATCGCCGAGTTCGGCAAGCTCTTCAGGCAGTTCCTCGACCAGGTCGTCCACCGCGAGCACGTGGACCCGGCACGCTCGCTCGACCGTCGACTGCGCGACCACCTCGGCCAACCGCCGGAGGAGGCGCCCATCGTCAAGGCCAGCTACCCGGCGTACGACCACGCCAACGTGCACCTGGCCGTCGAGCGCTGGTTCACCGAGCCCGGCCGCGGCCACGAACTCATCGGCGTCGCCTCCGAGAGCTACCGCGGGGACTCCCTCGCGGAGATCGTCGAGGCGACCCAGCGCTACGGCCGGCACGCCGTCGGCGCCGTCGACTACGCGTACCTGCCCATCTCCACCGACGAGGAGTTGGCCTGCGTCGCCTTCGGCATCTACCTCGGCACCGACGACGGCGTGCCGTACGTGGTGCTGCTGCGCGGCCCCGACGAGGAGTACGGGCGGAACAAGGTCGAACTCGACGTGCTCACCGCCGACCGGGACGCGGCCAAGCGACTGCTGGCGGGCGTGGACCGGCTGATCCACGAACACAACGTCTTCCGCGGCAAGGTGCTCTCCTTCCAGAGCAGCCCCTTCGGGGACGGCATCGGCCCCTTCCGGTTCCACCCCAGGCCCGCGCTCGCCGCCACCGACATCGTGCTGCCCGACGGGCTGTTGGCGCGCGTGGAGCGGCAGGTCGTGGGCGTGGCCAGGCGCCGCGAGCGCCTGCGCGCGCACGGCCAGCACCTGCGCCGCGGGCTGCTCCTGTACGGGCCGCCCGGCACCGGCAAGACGCACAGCGTGCGCTACCTGCTGTCGCAGTTGCCCGAGTTCACAGTGGTCGTGCTGTCGGGCACGAGCATCCAACACGTCGCCGACGCCTGCTCGCTGGCCCGCCACCTCCAACCCGCGCTGGTCGTCCTGGAGGACTGCGACCTCATCGCGGAGTCCCGCGACTTCGTGGACGACGGGCAGCCGCTGCTGTTCCAGGTCCTCAACGAGATGGACGGACTCGGCGACGACGTGGACGTGGCCTTCCTGCTCACCACCAACCGGGCCGACGTGCTGGAACCCGCGCTGGCCCAGCGCCCGGGCCGGGTCGACATGGCCGTGGAGATCCCCCTGCCGGACACCGACGGCCGGCGCCGGCTGCTCGACCTGTACGGGGCCGGCCTCGGACTGCCCGAGGCGGCGCTGACGGACGCGGTGGCGCGCACCGCCGGCACCACCGCCTCCTTCGCCAAGGAACTGATGCGCCGGACCGCGCTGTTCGCCGCGGAGCGCGAGGCGGCGACCGTGACGGCCACCGACCTCTCCGCCGCCCTGGACGAACTGCTCTCCGACCAGGACGCGTTGACCAGGCGCCTGCTCGGCGTGCCCGACCCGCACGCCACGCCCGGCACCGGCGCCGAGGCGCTCCCGGACGGGGAGGCGGACGAGTTCGACGACGACCGGTTCCTGGAGTAGGTCGCGCTCGGCCCGACGGAATCCGCGTCCGCTGTCGTGCGGCGAGCCGTGTTCGTCACGCGGGGAGAGGCGTGGTCCGCCGGCAGTGACGGCGGACCTGCACGCGGCCCCCGTCTCACGGGGTCAGCGTGGCGCGCCGTACCAGCGCCACTTGGTCAGCCGCGGGTGGTCGGGCAGTTCGGCGCGTCCGGTGGACCAGAGCAGGGTGGGCCAGGGGGCCGTGGTGTGTGGGGCGTCGGGGAAGAGGCGTGCCAGTACCCGTGCGCACACGTCGGCGGGTGGGGTCCAGTCGAGGCCGAGGCCCTCGGCCAGGTCGTGGGTGTGCACCAGCGTCTCCACGAGCCCCATCGCGGCGAAGCCCTCCGGGTCGGAGGCGCCGAAGACGTGGTGGGCGCGCACCTGTGGTGGCTTCGTCCGCACCATGGCGACCAGCAGCGCGCCGCTGGCCTCCAGTACCTGCAACAGGCCGTCGGGCCCCGCCGCGCGGTCGGCGTGGATGGCGTTCGCGGGGCCGCCGGGCCTGCGGCTCTCCCAGACGAACGGGACGTCGCCGGTCAGTGGGGGTGCGGCGGGGCCCAGTTGGGCGGCGTAGGCGAAGAGGTCGTCGCTGAGGTGTTCCACGGTCTCCCAGCAGTCCCACTCCAGCGTGCCGGCCTTGCTCTCCCACGCGGCGGCGGGCGCCTGCCGGAGCGTGGCGACGGATTGGCGTACGGCTTGTTCGAGGTCGTCCGCGGTGACCGGGGCGCGTGGTGCTTCGGTGGGTAGACGCATGTCGGGAACCTTAGCGAGGGGGTTCGGAAGGGCTCCTCCGCGCGGTCCGCCGGAGCCGACCGCGGCGTTGCCGGGGTCGGCCGCTACGAGGCCACGCGGTGTGCGGGCGGGATCTCGCCCGAGCCGCGGGCGATCAGCCGGGTGGGCAGCACGACCTGTCGGGGCTCCTCGTCGGCGCCCTCCAGGCGGCGGAAGAGCATGTTCGCCGCGGTGCGGCCGAGTTGGGCCGCGTCCTGCGCCACGACGGTGACCCCGGGGGAGAGCAGGTCGGCGAGTTCGAAGTCGTCGAAGCCGACCAGCGCGGCCCGGCCGGGCCGGGCCGCCAGCACGCGTACGGCCGTGACCGTGACCCGGTTGTTCCCCGCGAACAGCGCGGTCACCGGCTCCGGTCCGGACAGCATCGCCTCGGCCGCGGCCAGCACCCGGCTCGGGTCGGTGGCGCCCAGCGACATCCACGCCTCGTTCACGGGCAGGCCGGCGACGGACATCGCCGCACGATAGCCGCGCAGCCGCTCGATGGCGGTGTGGATGCGGGGTTGGTCGCCGATGAAGCCGATGCGCCGGTGCCCGTGCGCGATCAGGTGGGCTACCGCGTCCCGGGCGCCGCCGAAGCTGTCGGAGAGCACAGCGTCGCAGTCGATCCGGCCGGCCGGGCGGTCCACGAAGACGGTGGCGACGCCGGCCGAGATCTCCGGCTCCAGGTAGCGGTGGTCGTCGCCGGCCGGGATGACCACCAGGCCGTCCACCCGGCGGGCGCACAGCGCGAGCACCAACTCCTGTTCCCGGGCCGGGTCTTCGGCGCTCGAACCGTTGATGAGCAGTGCCCCGTGGTCCCGGGCGACCTCCTCTACGGCCCGGCTGAGCGGCCCGTAGAAGGGATCGGCCAGGTCCTCGAGGACCAGGCCGACGCTCGCGGTGCGGCCCTTGCGCAGGATGCGGGCGCTGTCGTTGCGGCGGAAGCCGAGGGCGGTGATCGCTTCCTGTACGCGGCGTTCGGTGTCGGGCGTCACCCCGGGCTCGCTGTTCACCACGCGGGAGACCGTCTTCAGGCCGACCCCCGCGCGGGCCGCGACGTCCTTCATGGTGGGCCTGTTGCCGTAGCGAGGAGAGGTGGTGCCGTTGCGTTGTGTGGTGCCCCGGGCCGGGTCAGTCACGGTGCGCTCGTCCTGTCGCTGGATTGTCTGTTGGCGGCGTCGGGTTGAGCATAGCCTCTAGACAACGTTGTCAAATCCGGCGGAGACTATGACCGGAACCGGGGTGCGCACGCCCACGCCCCGCCGCCGGGCCGCGTACATTCGGCTCCCGCCCGTCCCACAGGACCGTTCCGGGCACGCCAACCAGCCCCTCATCGCCTGTCAGGAGACCGCCCCATGTCAGATGAGCTCGTCGCCGCGCTGGACATCGGCGGCACCAAAATCGCGGGCGCGCTCGTGCGGGAGACCGGCGCGCTGACCGTACGGGCACGACGGGCCACGCCGGCACGCGCATCCGGGCCCACCGTGATGGCCGCTGTGCGCGCCGTGCTCGACGAGTTGACCGCGAGCCCCCAGTGGTCGCGGGTGGTCGCCGTGGGCATCGGCAGCGCGGGCCCGGTGGACGCCTCGGTGGGCACCGTCAGCCCGGTCAACATCCCCGGCTGGCGCGACTACCCGCTGGTCAGCCAGGTGCGCCAGGCCGTGGGCGGGCTGCCGGTCACGCTGGTGGGCGACGGCGTCGCGATGGCGGCGGCCGAGCACTGGCAGGGCGCGGCACGCGGCTGCGCCAACGCGCTGTGCATGGTCGTGTCCACCGGCGTCGGCGGCGGCCTGATCCTCGACGGTCGGCCCCACCTCGGCCCCACCGGCAACGCCGGGCACATCGGGCACATCAGCGTCGACCTCGACGGCGACCCGTGCCCCTGCGGCAGCCAGGGCTGCGTCGAGCGCATCGCCAGCGGCCCCAACATCGCGTCGCGGGCCGTCGCGGACGGCTGGCGGGCGGGACCCGAGGGCGCGGGGGCCGCCGCCGTGGCCGCCGCCGCCCGGGCCGGCGACCCCGTCGCCCGCGCCTCGTACGAGCGCGCCGCACAGGCGTTGGCGGCCGGCATCGCGGCCACCGCCACCCTGGTGGAGATCGAACTCGCGGTCATCGGCGGCGGCGTCGCGGGCGCCGGAGAGGTGCTCTTCGACCCCCTGCGCCACGCCCTGCGCGACTACGCGCGACTGTCCTTCGTCCGGGAGCTGTCCGTCCTGCCAGCTCAGATGGGTACGGACGCCGGCCTGGTCGGCGCGGCCGCGGCTGCCGCGCGGGCCAGCGACGTCGCAGGCTTCGGCGCGGCGGCCCAAGCGCGCTCCGAGCGGTGCGTGGGGCCACGAGGTCCGCGACGGCTCGGGGCCTAAGCTGAGCCCCACGCGGCGCCAGCACACCCGCGCGAGGCGCCACCGCGCGCGGGACGCGCGGGGCGGACCAGGGCGCGGCACGAGTGCGTGAGGGGAACAGCACGGTGAGTACGGGGGACGGCGCGGACCTGACCGGCAGGGTGCTGGGCGGGAGATACCGGGTCACACGGCAACTCGGGCGCGGCGGCATGGGGGTGGTCTGCGCGGCCGTGGACGAGGTGCTCGGCCGCGAGGTCGCGGTCAAGGTGCTCCGTGCCTTCACCGATGCCGGGCCGGCGGAACTGGCCGACCTGCGGACCCGGATGCGCCGCGAGGCGCGCGCGGCGGCCCGCATCCGCCACTCCGGCGTGATCACCGTGCACGACGTCGCGGAGGAGAACGGGCTGCCCATCATCGTGATGGAGCTCATCGACGGGCCCTCGCTGGACGACGTGTTGACGGCCGAGGGCGTGCTGGACCCGACGCGGGCCGCCGCCATCGGGGCGCGGGTCGCCGAGGCCCTTGGCGCCGGTCACGAGGTGGGCGTGCTGCACCGCGACGTCAAGCCGGGCAACGTGCTGCTCGACCGCGCGAGCACGCCGGGGGCGTACGGCGGCTCGGCCCAACTCGGCGCCGGCCGGGTCGTCCTCACGGACTTCGGCATCGCCAGCATGGACGCCCCCGACGACGGAGCGGCGACCAAGCTCACCCGCAGCGGCGAACTCATCGGCTCACTCGACTACCTGGCCCCCGAACGTGCCCAGGGACACGAACCGGGCCCGGGCTCCGACGTATGGGCGCTGGGCATGACGCTGTACGCGGCCGTCGAGGGCTCCTCCCCCTTCCGCCGCACCTCGGTGTGGTCGACGCTGACCGCCATCGTGACCGAGCCGCTGCCCGAGCCGCGCCGCGCGGGGCCGCTGACCCCGGTGTTGTGGGCGTTGATGGCCAAGGACCCGGCGGCCCGCCCGACGGCCGCCCAGGCCGCCGCGATGCTCGACGCGGTGGCCGCGGGGCACGCCGCACCGCTCGCCGCGGGCCCGGGCGGTGCGTACGGGGCGCCGGGCGTTCCGGCGCACGGCTCGGGCGGCGACTGGGGCCAGCGGCCCGCCGGCACCGGCCAGCAGGCGCCCGGACCCGGCACCTTCGGCGCGCCGGCCCAGGGGAGCGGGGCGAGCGCGTACGGCGCGGGCCCGGCCCTTGGCGCGGCGGGCACGGGCGGCGCGTTGGGCGGGTTCGGTGGTTCGGGCGTGGCCGGGGCCGCGGGCGGGCCGGGAGATTCTGGCGGGCCGGGGGTTTCCGGTGGGCCAGGGGCGGTTGGGGTTTCCGGTACGTCGGGTGCGGGTGCGGGTGCGGGTGCGGGTGCGGGGGTGCCCGGGGTGGCGGGGGTCGCTGGTGCGACGGGAGCTTTTGGCGCGGCTGGGGTAGCGCGGCAGGCGCAAGGGGCCGGTGGGGCACCCGGGCACGGTGGGCACGGTGAGGGCGCCGGGGAGACGCTGGTGGCCGGCGGCGGTAGGGCCACGCGGCGGCTGCCCGCTCGCCGGCGCGCCCGACGCGGCACGCTGGCCGCGGTGACGGCGGCCACCGTGCTGGTGGGCGGCGGGCTGACGTACGCGCTGATGGACCGGGGCAGCGGCGACGAGACGCGAGCGGGCGGCGGGTCCTCCGGACACCCCACCGACGACGCCGAGCCGGGCGCCGTCGACCCGAACGGCGGGGCGGGCGACCCCGAACAGGGCGGCGCCAAGGGCAAGCGCGGTGCGGAGGCCAGCGCGTCGCCGACGCCCACGGGCTCGGGCGAGCCCACGGAGCGGGGCGACGACGAGCGGGACAAGGACGACGCCGACAAGCGCGACAAGGGCGAAGGGGACGGCGCGAAGGACGCGGACCGGGACGCGGCGGGGGAGGAGCGCGAGGGCCGCGACCGGCCGAGCGCGTCCGAGCCCGGGCCCGGCGCCTCGTCCCAGGCCCCGGCGCCGGCGTGCCACCCCTCGGGCGCCGGTGCCGGCAAGCACGACTGCACGGTCTGGAAGTCCGCCTCCTCCTACACCCGCGACGGCGCCCAGGTGGGGACCCTGAACCAGGGCACCAACTACTTCTTCTGCCAGGAGAACCTGGGCCGCCGCGAGACGTCGGGCGCTTGGACCAACGTGTGGTGGGCCAAGACCGACGACGACAGCGGCAATGCCGGTGTGTACGTCAGCGTCGTCTACGTCAAGGGCGGAGCCAACGACCAGCCCGTCCCGGGACTGCCCGTGTGCTGACCGCCCCGCGCCGGCCTGGCTCGCCCTGGCTCTGAACCTGGCCTCGGGGCTGTTGCTCGGCCTGGCCTCGACGGCGGCGTCGGCTGCGGCCTTGGCCGCCGGGCCCGGAGCCGAGCCGTCCGGGGGCGGTTGCGTGCCGTGGGGGTGTCCGACGGCGGGAAACGACACGGCGAAGTGACGCGGTGTCGGGCGCGTGGGTGCAGTCGCGGAGCGCAGGGGCGCGTACGGAGGAGCGCAGGCGCGCGGGCCTGGGCGGATGACTGCCGCTCGGGCCCGCCGAGGCCGAGGCGCGATGGCGCGCCCGCCCCTCCCGCGCCACGGCTCCGCGAGGCTCACGCGGCGGCGCACGGCGCGCCTCGGCGGGCCGCCGCTCGGCCCCGGCGCGCGCTCGCGTGAGCCGCGCGGTGGCACCGGACGGTGCTGCCACGAACCCCGACCCGCCCACCGCCGACCGCCGCGTGACCGGCGGTTTCCTGGGGGACGGTGGGGCGGCGGTGCAGCCAGGGGTTCGCGGCCGGCCGGGCACGGGCCGACCGGCGCCGGGGCGCCGCGCGACGGGCCCGTAAGCCCCGTCGTCGGCCTCCGCCACCCACTCGACGGTTCGCCGTCGGCCCGGGCGCGCCCCCTCCGAACCGCACACGTTTTCGTGGCACGGTGATGCGGGCAACTGTCTGGGGGCTACGGAGGAGGGGGAACCCGTGATCGTCTGGCTGAACGGCACGTTCGGTGTGGGGAAGACCAGCACGGCCCGTGAGGTGTGTGAGCTGCTGCCCGACAGCACGTTCTTCGACCCCGAACTGATCGGCGGCGGCCTGCGCGCGATGTTGCCGAGCAAGCGCCTCGCGGAGGTGGGCGACTACCAGGACCTGCCCTCCTGGCGGCGGTTGGTGGTGGACACCGCGGCGGCGCTCCTCGCGGAGGTGGGCGGAGTGCTGGTGACGCCCATGACACTGCTGCGGCAGGACTACCGGGACGAGATATTCGGCGGCCTGGCGTCCCGCCGCATCCCCGTGCAGCACATCCTGCTCCATGCGGAGGAAACGATCCTTCGCGAGCGCATCGAGGGCCGGGCGCTCGTTCCCGACCAGCCCGAGGGCGACGCGTCGATCCGGAAGTGGTGCCTGGACCACCTTGAGCCCTACCGCGGGGCGCTGTCCTGGCTCACCGCCGACGCACACGTCATCCGCACCGACCGACTCACCGCGGGCCAGGCCGCGGAGCTGGTGGCCGACGCGGTACGGGACGGCGCGGGCGCCTGCACGATGGTGCAGACGCCGCACCCGACGGCGGAGACGGTGGCCTCGGGGGTACTGCTCTTCGACGAGGACGACCGCGTCCTGCTCGTCGATCCCACCTACAAGCCCGACTGGGAGTTCCCCGGCGGCGTGGTGGAGCCCGGCGAACCCCCCACCCGCGCCGGAGTCCGCGAGGTGGCCGAGGAGTTGGGCATGCGCCTCGCCGATCCGCTGCGACTGCTGGTCGTGGACTGGGAGCCGCCGAACCCGCCGGGATACGGCGGGCTGCGCCTGCTCTTCGACGGCGGCCGGCTCAGCGAGAGCCAGGCGGGCGAACTGCTGCTCCCCGCGGACGAACTCCGCGGCTGGCGCTTCGTCACGGAGGACGAGGCGGCCGACCTCCTGCCCCCGCACCGCTGGCACCGACTGCGCTGGGCCCTCCGCGCCCGCGAACGCGGCTGCCCCATCAACCTGGAGCAGGGCCTCCCCGTCACCTGAACCCCCACGCGGCGTCGGTCAGTGCAGTGCAGTGCAATGAGTCTCCACCAACGTGAAAGTGCGGGTCAAAGGGCTGGTGTGACGGTCTTCCGGGGTGCGCGCGCTGGTCATGGGCGGCTGTCTACGGCACAGATCGTCCGTCAGCGCGGTCGGTTCGCCGGTTTCTGCCGGCTGTGGCCTGGTGGCCTTCTACGATCCGGTGCCTGGATCCGAGCTGATGGAACGCGTCACCGTCCGGCGCGCGGAACTGGACGCACCGCACCGCACGTTCGGCGTGGCGGAGGGGGCTCTGCCGTCGGGCTACCGGCGCGTTCTCACCGCCGTGTGGCAGGGCGCCGGACCAGTCATGGCCCGGCAGGTCGGCGAGATGCTGGGAGGACACCAGCGTGCGGGCCGGACTGGAGTCGCCGCGCGGGAAACTGGTCAGGCTGGCCGACCGCGACTGGCTTCGAGAACTGCCCAACGGCCGGCTCACCGTTCGCCTGTGCCCAGGGACGCTGCCGCCCTGACGGCGCCCGTTGATTGCATTCCCCACCCCCCCCGGGCTGTTCCCCAGGTCTGCTCATCTGGTGCGTCTTCTCCACCCGTGCAGCGGTCCGTACGGCTTTGATGGTGCGGAAGCCCCGGCGCACGCCCCCACGACAGAGGGGTTTGCACGTGCCGTAGCGGCATGTGGTCCAGTAGGCGGCGAGCACGACATCGAGAGGTTCCCTCGCATGCCCCTTCCTGCGATTCCCCGCCGGGTCAAGATCGGTGATGCCGCCGCGTTCGCCGGGACCACACCCCGCGCCATCCGCCACTACCACGCCATCGGGCTCCTCGCCGAACCGGAACGCGGCAGCGACGACCGCCGCCGCTACGGATACGACGACATGATCCGCCTGCTGTGGGTCCGCAGGATGGCTGATGCGGGTATCTCCCTGGACGACATCCACGCCGCCTTCGAGGGCACCAGCGGCATCGAGCAGTCCCTGGCCCGTCTGGAGGAGTCCCTCGCTTCCAAGGCTGCCGCCATCGAGGCCCAGCGGGCCGCCGTGAAGCGTCTCCGCGAGGTGGGCAGCCCTCTTGGCCTGCTCTCACCGCTGGTCACTGGCCGCCTGCGCGACCTGCCGCCCGGAGCCCTGCGCTCCGCCGACCTCGATACCCTCCTGGTCACGGAGCGCGTCCTCGGCCCACTGGGCGCCGCCGTCCAGGCCGACCGGTTCATCGTCCTGGCCACCCATCCCGAGCTGCGGGCCGAGGAGGACCGACTGGCCGAGGCCGAGGCGGCCCTGGACGACACCATGTCCCCCGACGACCCCCGCGTCGAAGACCTGGCCGCCCAGCGACGTGATCACGAGACCGCCCTGGCAGCCGCCATCGAAGGATCCGGCCTGGAAGAGGCCCTCAACGACCTCCTGGACCGGGAGGACGAGCACGCCGGCGAGGAGGAAGAGGGGGCGAGGATGAGCGTGATGGAGGCCGTCGGCAAGATGCCGTACGACTTCTCCCCGGCCCGCGTCCGGTACGAGGAACGTGTCATCGAACTGCTTCACTCGGCCGATCAGGCCGGCGACAGGGACCAACGGACCTGCTGACTGGCATCGCGCCCAGAACGAGCCCGACAAGAGCAGCCCTGAGTGGCGCGGCGCGAACGTAAACCCGGTGCCCCCGAGGGCCGTTGGAATCGTGTGACGAAAACCGAAGGTACGCCGAGGGCACCTGCCCGCTTGCTCACCTGTGCCGCCGGCCGCTGTCCACGGGGACCGTCAACCACCTCGCTGATCTGCTGCGACGTCACCTGAAAGCGATCCGGTTCCGGTGGCGGATCCTGCCACCGGGAAGATCGCGGTGCTCGTCCCGGCCGTGTTGCGCCACGACCGGCGCCTGGCCGACAGGGCCGGCGGCGACCACGTGTCCGAGCCCACCGTCCGCCGCCGGCGCGACGAGCTGATCACCCTGCTCGCCGCCGGCCTCCAGACCCTGGCGGACCTGGGCCTTCGCGGCCTGGACAACGACGTACTCGATCCCGTGATCGTCACCGGCTGCCACGCCAGCCGCACCCACAAGCTCACCCCTGGCGAGAAGACCGCCCACCGCGCCCTCGCCGTCGGACGGGCACCGGTCGAGCACGGCTTCGCTCACCTCAAGAACTGGCGGATCCTCACCAAGCTCCGCAGCGATCCCGCCCGGGTGCCGCTGGCACCCGGCGCGGGGCGCGACGAGGTCGGCCGGCCCGTCCGCTCGCCCGGCCGCTCGCCCGCCCGTGCGCCGGACGCCCGGCGGGCCGAGCCGTGCGGTCTGCCGACATCGGCCCCCTGGGCCCGCAACCACGGCACTTCCGGGGGCATGCCGCTCCTGCCGCTGCGATCAGTGCGTCGCTGCGGGCGGGCGGGGCGTCGTCGGCCGGAGGGCGGTGGCCGTGTCAGGCCGCGTCGGTTGCCGCGTACTCGACCAGGAACAGGGCCTCCGCGAGCGAGAGCCGCTCCAACTCCTGCGGCGACACGCTCTCGTTGACCGCGTGGATCTGCGCCTCCGGCTCGCTCAGCCCGATCAGCAGGATCTCGGCCTCCGGGTAGAGCGACGCCAGGGTGTTGCACAGCGGGATGGAGCCGCCCATGCCCGAGATCTGCATCTCCTGGCCGTCGTAGGCCAGGCGCATGGCCTTGGCCATCGACGCGTAGGCCGGGCTGCTGGTGTCGGCGCGGAACGGCTGACCCTGGCCCACCTGCTCCACGGCGATCCTCGCGCCCCACGGGGTGTTCGCCTTCAGGTGCGCGGCCAGCAGGTCGGTCGCCTCGGCGGCGTCCACGCCCGGCGGCACGCGCAGGCTCACCAGCGCGCCGGCGCTCGCCTGCACCGAGGGGGTGGCGCCGACGACCGGCGGGCAGTCGATGCCGAGCACGGTCACCGCGGGGCGGGCCCAGATCCGGTCCGCGATGGTGCCGGAACCGATGAGCTCCACTCCGTCGAGCACCTTGGCGTCCTTGCGGAACTCCTCCTCCGCGTACTGCAACCCCTCCCAGCTCGCGTCGGACGCCAGGCCCCGCACGGTGGTCGAGCCGTCCTCGGCGCGCAGCGAGTCCAGCGCCCTGATCAGCGCGGCCAGCGCGTCCGGGGCGGCGCCGCCGAACTGGCCCGAGTGCAGGTTGCCGCCCAACGTGTCCACCTGCACGCGCATCAGCGTCATCCCGCGCAGGGTGGCCGTGGCCGTCGGCAGCCCCACCCGGAAGTTGCCCGCGTCCCCGATGACGATGGTGTCCGCCGCCAGCAGCTCGGGGTGGGCCTCCGCGTACCGCTCAAGCCCTCCGGTGCCCTGCTCCTCGGAGCCCTCGCAGATCACCTTGACGTGAACCGGTATCCCGCCGTTCTCCTTGAGGGCCCGCAGCGCCGTCAGGTGCATGATCAGGCCACCCTTGCAGTCGGCGGCCCCGCGTCCGTACCAGCGGCCGTCGCGCTCGGTGAGCTCGAACGGCGGCGAGAGCCAGGCGGCCTCGTCCAGCGGGGGCTGCACGTCGTAGTGCGCGTACAGCAGGACGGTCGGGGCGCCTTCGGGGCCGGGGAGGAAGCCGTAGACCGACTGCGTGCCGTCGGGGGTGTCGAGGAGGGCGACGTCCTGGAAGCCCTCGCCGCGCAGCGCGTCCGCCACCCAGTTCGCGGCGGCCTCGCACTCGCTCCGGGGGAACTGGGCCGGGTCGGCGACCGACTTGAACGCGACCAGTTCGGTCAGTTCCGCACGGGCCCGGGGCTGGAGTGCGGCCACGGTCTGGGCGAGCGTGGCGTGGTCGGGCTGGCGGACGGAGGCTTGCTCCATGGAACGCTCCTTGTGGGCGCGGCGTTATGTCCGTACGTACGGGCGAAGGGTGCACCGATCTTCCCACAGCGGGGCCGCTGAGCGGCGCGCCGTAGGATGCGAGCGGTAGCCGAAGCGAGTGGTCGAGCGGGAGTAGAAGTACATCGTGAGCAGCGACAACAGCGGCGAGATGGGTCTGCACGGCGGCGACGCGGCCGACGACGGCGAGTCGGTGTGGGACGTCGTGGTCGTGGGGGCGGGCCCGGCGGGCGCCTCCGCCGCGCACGCCGCGGCCTGCGCGGGCCGCAGAGTGCTGCTCCTGGAGAAGGCGGAGCTGCCCCGCTACAAGACCTGCGGCGGCGGGATCATCGGGCCCTCGCGCGAGGCCCTGCCGCCAGGGTTCGAGATGCCGCTGCGGGATCGTGTGCACGCCGTGACCTTCTCGCTCAACGGCAAGCTCTCGCGCACTCGGCGGTCCAAGCAGATGCTCTTCGGGCTGATCAACCGGCCCGAGTTCGACGCCGCGCTGGTGGAGTCGGCCACGGCCGCCGGGGCCACCCTGCGCACCGGCGTGACCGTCTCCCGGGTCGAGCAGCACGGGCCCTCCGTACCCGACCGGCGCACCGTCGCCGTCGTGCTCAGCGACGGGGAGACCGTGCTCGCCCGGGCCGTCGTCGGGGCGGACGGCAGCGCCAGTCGGATAGCGGGGCACGTGGGTGTCAAGGTCGAGCAGGTGGACCTCGGTCTGGAGGCGGAGATCCCGGTGCCGCCGACCGTCGCCGAGGACTGGGCGGGCCGGGTGCAGATCGACTGGGGGCCGATCCCCGGCAGTTACGGCTGGGTCTTCCCCAAGGGCGACACCCTGACCGTGGGCGTCATCTCGGCGCGCGGCGAGGGCGCCGAGACCAAGCGCTACCTCCAGGACTTCATCGCGCGCCTGGGCCTCGCGGGGTTCGAGCCGAGCATCTCCTCCGGCCACCTCACACGCTGCCGCTCCGACGACTCGCCGCTCTCGCGCGGTCGCGTACTCGTCTGTGGGGACGCCGCGGGGCTGCTGGAGCCGTGGACCCGGGAGGGGATCTCCTTCGCGCTGCGCTCCGGCCGGCTGGCGGGGGAGTGGGCCGTGCGCATAGCGGAGGCGCACGACGCGGTGGACGCGCGGCGGCAGGCGCTGAACTACGCCTTCGCCATCAAGTCGGGCCTCGGCGTGGAGATGGGCGTGGGGCGCCGCCTGCTGTTGGCCTACGAGCGGCGGCCGGGCATGGTGCACGCGGCGATCACCGGTCTCCGCCCGGCCTGGCGGGCGTTCGCCAAGATCACGCGTGGTACCACCACGCTTGCCGAGATCGTCCGCACCCACCCCTCCGCACGTCGCCTGATGATGGTGCTCGACCGCGGCTGACGCGCCGACCCCGCTCCGCCACGGGGAGGGCCGCGGGGCGTCGTGACGCGTCGGCCCCGCGCCCAGGGCGCGACGCGGGTGGGCTTCCGCCGCGTCGACCGGCGGGTGGCTGGCTCCGCCGCTGGGCAGCGGGCCGTGGTGCGTGCGCGGCGCGCCGCCCAGCCCATCGGTGTGCCGGTCGCGCCAGCGCACGGGAACGAGACGACTCCGCGACCTCAGCCTCAGCGCGTGCGCGACGGTGCGGGCGAGGGCGGCGAGTGGCTGGCGGGTGCTGGGTCGGCGAGTGGTGGCGGCCCAGCGGGCGTGTCCGGCGGCCGTGAGGAGGGGCGCTCGGGAGCGTCGGGCCGCCTCGCGAGTGCGTCGCCGGGCCGTCAGGGGCGCGTGGCGCTCAGCGGCTCGGGGGTGGGGTGGGTGACGCGGCCTGCCGCGTCGCTGGCGTCGTCCGGGGTGCTCGGCCGTGATCTCGCGGCGGGCGCGCGCCGGGGAGAGTGTGCTGTCCATGCCTCATCGTCCGCGTAGGTCAACGTGAAGATCGGGTGCCGCCGGGCGACCTCGGCCAGCTTCTCGTCGCTCGATGTGCCCGTGGCACCGTCGAAGAACCTGCCCACCTCGAAGCCCCAGCGCTTGAGGTAGGCCCGGAGCACCCGGGTCTTCTCCGCGCCCTCGGGCAGCTCTATCGCGCGGAACGGCCGCACGCCGCGCCCCTTCCTGAGCTGCCCGCCTCCCGCCGCCCGCATGTTGCGCACCCACTGCGTGGTGCCTCGGGCCGACACCAGGTAGTGCGCCCCGTCGAGGTGGAGCGGGTTGACCGGAACGCTGCGCCATTCACCGCTGGTCCGGCCGCGCACCGACAGCTCCGCGCTGCCGTAGAGCGAGACGCCGCGCCGGGCCAGCCAGGCGATGCCGCCGCCGATCACCCGGGCCTCGAACCAACTGGGCTTCGCGTAGTGCGTCATGGTGAGCCTTCCGTAGGAGAGGTGAGCCTGCGCGGCAGGGCCTCGCGATACCGAGAGAGCAGTGCTCTCGCTTGAGATCAGTGTGCACGACTTGGCGCCCCGAAACAAGAGCGGTGCTCTCTTTTCTGGTTGGTGCTCCGTCGCGGTGGCACACTGGCCCGCATGAGTGCGATCAAGGGGGCCAGAGAGCGGGCCCGTGACGAAGTGACCGCCGCGATCAAGGAAGAGGCGCGGCGACAGCTCGCCCGCGAGGGCGCCGCCAAACTGTCGCTCCGGGCGGTCGCCCGCGAGCTGGGCATGGTCTCCTCCGCGCTCTACCGCTACTTCCCCAGCCGGGACGACCTGCTGACCGCGCTGATCATCGACGCGTACGACGCGCTGGGCGCCGCGGCCGAGGACGCGCTCGCCGCGGCCAGTGGAGGCTCTCCCGACCAGCGGTGGACGGCCGTCTGTCGTGCCGTCCGCGAGTGGGCGCTCGCGCACCCGCACGAGTACGCGTTGATCTACGGCACGCCCGTCCCCGGCTACACCGCCCCCAGCGACACCACGGGCCCCGCCGCCCGCGTCGGCCTCGCCCTCATATCCGTACTCCGCGACGCGCACGAGGCGGGGGAGCTGCGCCCGACGGACGCGTCGGCGACGCCCGCACCGGTGCGGGAGGACGCGCGGCGACTCGGCGTCGAACTCGGTGTCGACCTGCCCGCACCGGCGCTGGCGGGTCTCACCGCGACCTGGGCGCAACTGTTCGGGCTGGTCAACTTCGAGGTGTTCGGCCAGTTCAACCACGTCGTCGAGGCGCGGGACGAGTTCTTCGACCAGGCCGCCGCCGGACTGGCCCGCCAGGTCGGCCTACTCCCCGGGGAGTAGACGCGCGCACCGCGTCGGGCTGACGCGGGGCGTCGTGGCGCGGTCTAGCGTTGCGGCATGAGCACGGAACGAGTCCACCGCGTGGGCGAGGAACAGGCGCCCGGCCGGTGGGCGGGCCAGGGGCCACCGTGGCGCCGTTGGGGCGCCGCGCCCTCCGGGCGGCTGCCGTGGCTGTCCTCGCTGGCCGTCGCGGTCTTCCAGTGCGTCGGCACCAACTTCGCCTCCCACCGGCAGGCCGACCGGGTCGATCTTGACCCGCTGGCCTGGCTGCTGCTGGCGCTGGGTCCCGCGTTCCTCGTGATCCGACACCGCTACCCGCGCGTCACCGTCTTCGGCACCTGCGCCGTGGTCACGGCCTACCTCGCGGCCGGCTACCCGTACGGGCCGATCTTCCTGAGCGTGGTCCTCGCCTGCTTCTCCGCCGTCACCTCGGGCCATCGGCGGGCCGCCTGGAGCGCGGTCGGCCTGGCCTGGCTGGCGCACGCCCTGGTGACACACTGGCTCTACCGGTGGCTCCCGCCGGGCGGCGACGGCGCGGCGGGCTGGTGGCAGGAGATGGGCATCGCCGCCTGGGTGCTGGTGGTCCTGGCGCTGTCCGAACTCGCCCGGCTGCGCCGGGAGCGACTGGTGCGCGAGCGCGTCGAGCGGGAGGCGGCCGAGCGCCGCCGCGCCGACGAGGAGCGGCTTCGCATCGCCCGCGAACTGCACGACGTCCTCGCGCACAGCATCTCGGTGATCAACGTGCAGGCGGGCGTCGGCCTCGCGCTGCTCGACCAGGACCCGGAACAGGCGCGGACCGCGCTGACCACCATCAAGGGAGCCAGCAAGGAGGCGCTGGGCGAGGTGCGACAGGTGCTGGACAGCCTGCGCACGCCCGGGAGCGCGCCCCGCTCGCCGGCCCCCGGGCTCGACCGCGTACCCGAACTCACCGAGCAGGCGGCCGCCGCCGGTCTCCGGGTCGAGGTGCGCACCGAGGGCCGCCGCGCGGACCTGCCGCCCGGCGCCGACCTCGCCGCCTTCCGCATCGTCCAGGAGGCCCTGACCAACGTCATCCGCCACTCGGAGGCGCGCGCCGCGCGCGTCGTCCTGCGCCACGGCGCGAACGCCCTGCACGTGTCGGTCGACGACGACGGCCCGGCCAGCTCCGCTGCCGGCGGTGGGCGCGCGGACACCACGTCCGGCGGTAACGGGCTGGTCGGCATGCGGGAGCGGGCCGCCGCGTTCGGCGGCACCGTCGAGGCGGGGCCGCGCCCCGACGGTGGGTTCCGCGTCCTGGCCCGCATCCCCCTGCCACCCGAGGAGACACCGTGATCCGCGTCGTACTCGCCGACGACCAACTGCTGGTCCGCGCCGGTTTCCGGGCGCTGCTCGCGGCCCAGCCCGACATCGAGGTGGTCGCGGAGGCCGCCGACGGCGAGCACACCGTGCGGAAGGTCCGTGAACTGCGGCCCGACGTCGTCCTCATGGACATTCGCATGCCGGTGCTCGACGGCCTCGCCGCCACGCGGCGGATCACCGAGGACCCGGCGCTCGGCGACGTCCGGGTGGTCATGCTCACCACCTTCGAGCTGGACGAGTACGTCTTCGAGGCGATCCGTTGCGGAGCCTCGGGCTTTCTCGTCAAGGACACCGAGCCGGAGGAGTTGCTGCGCGCCGTACGGGCCGTCGTGGCGGGCGACGCGCTGCTGTCGCCCGGCGTCACCCGCCGCCTGATCGCGGAGTTCGCGGCGCGCTCCAAGGAGCCCGCTGCCGCCGTCGGCCTCACGGAACTCACCGACCGCGAACGCGAGGTGATGGCGCTGGTAGGCATCGGACTGTCGAACGAGGAGATCGCCCGGCGCCTCGTCGTCAGCCCGCTCACGGCCAAGACACACGTCAGCCGCGCCATGGTGAAGCTCGGCGCCCGCGACCGGGCCCAACTGGTCGTCCTCGCCTACGAGTCGGGACTCGTACGCCCGGGTTGGCTGGGCTGAGCGGGCCGAGCGGCGTCGCCTGCCCGCCGTACGCGCCTGACCGGGCGACGTGGGCCGAGCCGGCATGGGCCGGAGGCCACCAGCCGGATGCCCGAACGTGGGCCCGGGGCGGAGAGGTGCGTGGCGGCGCGGGAACGGCGGCGCTCAGAACAGGGGCTCCGGGGCCGGAGGCGAGGGCGGGGGCTCGGCCGGGCGCACGGGCGCGGTGGTGAGGGCGGACGGGTCGGCTGTGGTGAGCGGCCACCCCGCCAGTTGGCGGGTGTCGAGGATCAGGGCGCGGCCGTCCGCGTCGCGGAGCGAGATGTCGGGGCCCGCGACGGCCTCGACGGTGCCGGCCACCGTGGCGTGCGGGGCGAGTTGGACGAGGCCGGCCGGTCCCGGCGGCCGGGGCCGGTCGAGCGCGAAGGCCGCGTCGTGGTGGACCGGGGCGCACGGCAGGACCTGGAGCGACTCCGGCAGCGCGGTCAGCGCGCGGGCCCGCGCGTGCAGTTCGGCCAGTTCGGCCGCTCGCTCCGGCGGAGGCGGCACGGCGTCCCGGGCCGCCCGCTTGGCCGCGTACGGAATCCGGTCGGGTACGGCCAGGGCCGCCCCGAGCACCGACTCGGCGCGGCGGGCGGCCATCAGGGGGCCGCGCCCGAGCAGCACGTAGGAGAGCGCGGCCTGTTCGAGCAGCCGGGCTCCCTCGCGCTCGGTCGCGGTG
This sequence comes from Streptomyces sp. MGP-BFMKR1, assembly GCF_057766585.1. Classification (NCBI taxonomy): domain Bacteria; kingdom Bacillati; phylum Actinomycetota; class Actinomycetes; order Kitasatosporales; family Streptomycetaceae; genus Streptomyces; species Streptomyces sp. MGP-BFMKR1. The sequence goes on along the minus strand of NZ_CM173408.1, from coordinate 798,906 downwards.
ATGCCCACCTTGATCCAACCGGGCCCGAACCAGGCGAGGTAGACGTCGTAGGGGCGCGGGTCGTCGGCGCGGGTGTCGGCCGCCACGGAGTACGACCGGTCGAGGCGCGCGCACTCGGGGCACTGGGCGGACACCGCCGTCGGGGGGATCGCCGCGGCCGTCGGGCAGGCGGTGTGCCGGTCGCCCCTGCGCACTCCGACGCAGCGCCGGGCCGCGCCCGTGGTGAAGGCGATGGGTCGGCCGGGGGACAGGGCGGAGGCGCGCTCGCCGCGCTCGGGGTGGCGCCAGAGCAGGGCGGGCTCGGCCGGGAGGCTCCAGCGCAGTCCGGCGCACCGCCAGCCGGAGTCGCCGGATCGCGGCTCGCGCGGCACGCGGTCATCGGTCATGGCCGGGCCCCTGGTCGCCGTGGCGTGGGCATCGGCGAACGGTCGACCGTGTCGCCGGGACCAGTGCAGTCGTGCGACGACGCGAGCCCGTCCTCTCGCGCGGTGTGCGCCGCGCTGCGTGGAGCCCCGTCTCGGTTCCGCTCGCCCGGTACGTGGGCCCGGAACCGGGCTTCGGCGGCGAGCGGCGTCCCCTCTGGGGCAACGACCTCGATCAGCTTCCCGTACTCCATGTCCGGGAGTGTGCCAGCCGGCACTGACATCGCTCCGGCGCGACTGCCAGCCCGAGGGTGGACGAGGCGGGGGACGCGCGTCGGCGGCCGGCAGCGATCCCGCTTCAGGGTGGTCCGGGACCGCCGGGTCGGACTGTCTGGTGCGGACGGCGCCCGCGTCGTCGCGGACCGCGCGCCTGTGTACCGGTGCCACCGGCGTGCACCGGCACCGGACAGGGGCGCGACTACGGGCGCTCCCCGTCTGCCGGCTGGCGAGTCTGACGCGGGCGCAGTGCCGGTGGAGACCCTGTCGCGTGAGCTGGACGCGGCTCGGGCTTCAGCTGCCCGGGCCTCGGCGGGCTCTCGCGTTCTGGTCGGTGTCGAGGCCGTGGCGGTCCCCGTCCGTGACCACGGAGGAGTCACCGGGCCTGCCCGGTGAGAGGAACACGACGACGTCCGTCTCGTTGCCCGGTAGGGGGGCGGGTTCCCGCCAACCGATGCGGCGGTAGAACGCGAGCGTCTCGTGCGCCTGACTCCAGGTCAGCAACCACGCCCGGCCGCCGGGCGCGGTGTCGACGAGGGCGGAGAGCAGCCGCCGCCCCAAACCGGTACCGCGGGCGTCTGGCCGCACCCCCAGCTCGTCGACCTCGAAGGCGCCCACCAGCAACTCGTCCACCCGCTCGGCGCCGAGCCGCGTGGTCACCTTCCCGTAGGCACGGTCAGTGCGGAACGGGGCCTGAGTGGTCCAACCCGTGACGAAGCCCTGCACCCTGCCATCGTCCGACGTGGCCAGTACGGCCCGAAAACCCGGGCGGTGCGCGTCCGTCGCGAGCCGCTCCCGAAACTCCGCCCGGGTCGCCTGCGCGTCGCGGTCCTCCCAGGGCGGGGCGGTGAAGACGTCGACGTACGCATCGGTGAGTTCGTCGGCGGCGTCGAGGACGTCGGGGCCGAAAAGCGGCGTAGCCAGCACCATATCCTCCGAGGTTCACCGGTCATCTATGTGGCGTAGCGATTCCTCAGATTACACGTGCGGCCCGCTGGGTGCCGTCGGCCCGGGGCACGCGCGGGCGAGAGGCCCCGTGCGGGCGCGCGGTCAACCCGTGGGCGGGCGGAGCGCGTTGCGGCTGGCGTAGGCGACGACCGCCGCGACCGCCGCGAGCAGGGCGACGGTCGTCAGGGCCGTCGGTAGCGAGAACCAGTCGGCGACGAAGCCGATCGCCGGCGGGCCGCAGAGCATGCCGCCGTAGCCGAAGGTGGAGGCGGTGGCGACGCCGCTCGGGCCGTTGAGCGCGCCGGCGCGTTCGATGGCGATCGGGAAGATGTTGGCCAGCCCGAGACCCGTGACCGCGAAACCGAGCAGGGCCAGCCAGACCGTGGGGGCCAGGGAGCCGAGGAGCATGCCGGTGGCGGCCGTCGCGCCGCCCGCCACCAGGGCGCGCGTCTGGCCGAGGCGTTCCAGGAGCGCCGTGCCGGACAGCCGGCCGATGGTCATCGTGGCGGCGAAGACCGAGTAGCCGGCCGCCGCGACGCCCGGGTGCGCGTCGAGATCCTGCTCCAGGTGGAGCGCGCCCCAGTCGGCCAACGCGCCCTCGCCGTAGGCCGTACACAGGGCGATCAGCCCGAAGACGGCGACCAGCCGGCGCGTACGCCGGGCCGCGCCCCGGCCCGCCGCCTGCCCGACGGACTTGCCTCGTTCGACGGGTTCGGCCCGCGCCGACGACGGGCGGCGGGCGGGATCGGTCGCGTCGGCTCGTGGCGGGCGGCTACGGGGCGCCGTGGCCGGCCGCTCGTGTTGCCGCCGGGGCACCGGGTGGGCCAGGAGAGCGCGGCCGGCGAAGGCCGTGAGGGCGAGCCCGCACACGGTGAGGGCGGTCAGGTGCGTGGTGGCCGAGAGTCGCCCCGCGACCAGGCCGCCGAGGCCCGCCCCGAGCATGCCGCCGAGGCTGAAGGCGGCGTGGAACGTGGGCATGACCGGCCGGCGCAGCGCGGCCACCAGGTCCACCGCCGCGCTGTTCATCGCGACGTTGAGACCGCCGTAGCCCGCGCCGAAGACGAGGAGTACCAGGCCGAGGGCGAGCGCCGAGTGGGTGTGCGCCGGCAGCGCGACGCTCAGGGACATCACGACGGCGGCGACGACGGTCATCGGTTGGTGTCCGAACCGCTGGCAGAGCCGGCCGGTGACCATCATGGTGGCCACCGCGCCGGCGGAGACGCCGAGCAGGGCGAGCCCGAGATCGCCGGTCGAGGCGCCGGTTTGTTGCTTGATGGCGGGAATGCGGACGACCCAGCCGGCGAAGACGAAGCCGTCCAGGGCGAAGAAGAGGGTGAGCGCCGCCCGCAGGCGACGGATGGCGGGGTCTACGGTGGCGTGGCTCCACCCCCACGGAGTGGCCGTCCGTATTTTGTTTAGCGTCGGCACAAAGCCAGAATAGGGGCGTGACCCAGACACGGACAAGACTGGAGCGGGGCCGCGGAGCACTCGGCCCGGCGCTGGAGCTCGTACACACCGGTCGCGCCCCCACGCGCGCGGTGCTCACGGCGGAGCTCGGCGTGACCCGCGCGACCGCGGGCGCCGTCGCCGCCGAACTGGAGGCGCTCGGCCTGATCCGGGTGGACTCGCGGCCGGGCGCGGCTGCCGGCACCCAGGGCCGCCCCTCGCACCGGCTCACCGTCGCCCCGGACGGCCCCGTCGTGCTCGCCGCGCAGGTGCACGTGGACGGGTTCCGGGCGGCGCTCGTCGGCCTCGGCGGCCGGATCGTGGCCACCGCACCGGGCTGCATGACGGTGCCCGCCGACCCCGCGGCGGTGCTCGACGCCGTCGTCGAGGCCGGCGCCGGGCTGCTGCGCGCCAGCGGGCGCCGCTGCCTCGGCGCGGGACTGGCCGTGCCATCGGCCGTCGCCGAGCCGGAGGGCACCGCGCTGAACCCGCTGCACGTGGCCTGGCAGGCCGGCGCGCCGGTACGGGAGCTGTTTCGGCGCAGCCTCGCCCGCGCGGGCGTCCCCGGACCCGGCGACGCCACGGCCGCGCCCGCCGGCCCCCCGGCCGCCGACTCGGCGCCCGACGCGCCGATCGGGCAGACCGGCAACGACGTCAACCTCGCGGCGCTGGCCGAGTACCGCCACGGAGCGGGCCGCGGCGCCCGGCAACTGCTGTGCGTGGCCACCGGCCACCGTGGTGTGGGCGGCGCCCTGGTGCTCGACGGGCGACTGCACACCGGGAGTTCGGGGCTCGCCCTGGAGGTCGGGCACCTGACGGTGCACGAGGAGGGGCGCGCCTGCCACTGCGGCAGCCGTGGCTGTCTCGACGTCGAGGCCGACCCGCTGGCCTTTCTCACCGCGGCCGGACGCGAGCCCGGCCCCGAGGTGTCCCTCCTCCAGCAGGCCCGCGACCTGCTCCGCGACGAGTACGCCGACCCGTCCGTGCGCGCCGCGGCCCACCTGCTCATCGACCGGCTCGGCCGCGGCCTGGCCGGGCTGGTCAACATCCTCAACCCCGACCGGATCATCCTCGGCGGGCTCCACCGCGACCTGCTCGACGCCGACCCGGAGCGGCTGCGCGCGGTCGTCGCGGAGCGCAGCCTGTGGGGACGTAGCGGCGGGGTGCCCCTGCTGCCGTGCACGCTCGACTACAACAGCCTGGTGGGCGCGGCCGAACTCGCGTGGCAGCCGGTCCTCGACGACCCGTTGCGGGCGCTCGGCGCCTGATCCGGCCAACGCGGCGGGGCACCGACTGCTCGGCGCCGCGTGTCGGGCGCCCGCGCGTACGCCGGGTGCGCGGTTGCAGGGCGCGGCGTGGGCCGTACGCCGGGTGGCGCCGTATCGGCGTACTGGCGCGGAGGTGCGCCGGGTGGTGCCGTACCGGCGTACCAGCGAGCGGGCGTACGCCAGGTGGCGGGCCACGGCCGGTACCCAGCCGGGGCGACCGTGGGCGCGGGCGTCAGCCGCCGGTCGGGGAGGCCGCGTCCGGTGCCGGTGCCGGCGCCGGACGTTGCGGGTCCGGGGCGGGGCTCGGTTCCTCGGGCTGGGCGGCCAGGTGTGCGGCGACGCGCTCGGCCACGGTGTGCTCCGGATTGGCCGCGAGCCAGCGCCGGGCGTACGCGGTGGCGTGTCGCCGCTGGTCGGGGGTGCACTCCGCGCGCCCGAGCAGCGCCTCCACCAGCGAACCGACGCCGCCCGTCGGCTCGCGCGCCAGCAGCCAGTCCAGGCTGTGGCCGATGGCGCGCGCCGCCTGCTCGGCGGTCAGCCGCTTGCTCAACACCAGCCGCAGCAGCGGCTTGGCCTCGCTCGTCTCGGCCCCGTCGACCTGCCGCAGGGCCCGTTCGATCGCGGCCTGTTCGTGCTCGTGGGACAGCTCGCGGTGGCGCAACAGGGCCAGCAGCACCGGGCGGGTCTTGAACGTTCGGCCGCTGGTCCTGGTCAGCAGCGCGAACGCCTCCTCGGCCGCGTCCCACCGCTGCTCGACCGTGAGGTCCGTGGTGCGCAGCAGCGCGATGATCACCAGCCGGGTCTTGACCGCTCCCGGTGACCGCAGGTACGCCAGCGCCTGTCCGGCCACTGCCCGCCGCTGTTCGGGCCGCAGGTCCTCGTTCTCCAACAGCGCGACGAAGTCCCGCCAGCTCAACACGGTGGCCAGCGCGGCGTGCACGGCGGACAGCATGAGCCGCCGGTCCCAGTCCCCGCCGCCCGGCCCGCCGCCCGGGCCGTCGTCGCCCGGGCCCCGCGCCGCGTCGGTCGCGTCGCCTGACCGGGCGGCCGGCACGTTGGCGGGGTGGGGCTCGTCGGGCCGTGCCAGCAGGCGCAGCAGCACCGCTCCGCGCTCCGGGTCGTCCGGGTGCGCCAGCAGCCAGGCCCGGGTCTCCTCCACGCCGCGTAACCAGGCGCCGAAACCGTCGTCCCCGTGATCGGTGAGGAAGGCGCGGACCTCCGGGGCCCACGGGCGCTCGGAGTTGACCGCATACCAGTTCAGCGCGTGGGCGTTCAACGCGCGCCGCTGGCCTTCGGTGAGCCCCGGCCGCTCGGCGAGCGCGAACAGGGCCCGGGGCGCGTCGGCGAGCCGCTCGCACGCGGCCAGCCAGCCGCACCCGAGGGCCGTCGCCCGCGCGTGGACGGCCTCCGGCAGCGGGCGGTCGAGCAGCGCGAGCAGCGGGCCCAGCGTCCCGGCGGAGCGCTCCGCCGTCACCAGGCGGGTCGCCAACTCCACGGCGCCCGCCTCCTGCCGCGCGGTGAGCCGTGGCAGGCGCAGTACGGCGGTGACGGCGGCGCGCACCGCGCGGGTGGGCGCGCTCCCCTCGGCGCCCAGGGCCAGTGCCCGGTCGGCCAGGTGGGTCGCCTCGGCCGCCGTCAGCTCCGGCTGGCCCAGCAGCGCGGCGAGGTCGCTCAGGTCCGGCTCGGGCAGCGGCCCGTTGCCCTGGGGCCAGCCGCGGTTGCCGCCGCTCCAGCCGCGCGCCCGCAGCACCCGCAGCCACAGGTACCCGCGGTCGCGGTGGCGGCGGGAGCGGCCGAGCCAGTCCGCCGCGTGCTCCAGCGCGCGCGCCTCCTGCGCCAGGCGCAACTCGGCCGTGCCCAGCAGCAGGCGCAGCGTCGACCCCACCTCGTCCGCCAGCCCGGCATCCGCCAGCCCCTCGGCCGACTGCTCCCCGTTCGCCGGCTCGCCGTCCCTCAACTCCTCGCCGGGGACACCGAGTTCCGCGCCCGGGCCCGTCGTGTCTTCCTTGGTCTTGGCGGCCGGGATGGGGGCCGGGCCCGCCGCCCCCAGCGCGGACGCGCCGGCGTCGAGAGCGTCGGCCGAGCGCGCCGGCGTGTGCGTCCGCAACCAGTCCAGGGTCGCGTCGGCGGCGCGGCGGAGCTGGTCGCGGCGTATCTCCCGGCAGGCGAGGGCGGCCCGGTGTACGGCGGCGCCGTCGGCCTCGGTGCCGTACGACTCCAGCCAGTGCAGGGCGAAGTCGGCGCTGCGGTGCAGCCAGTCGCCCGGGGCCGCGCCGCCGAGCAGCGCGCTCAGCACCGCCGGGGCCTCCGACGCCCGCGGATGGGCCTGCGCCCAGGCCAGCGCGCGCTCGGCCAGGTCGGCCGCGCGCTCGCCGAGGCCGGCGGCGTCGGCCAGCAGGGGGCGCAGCACGTGCCCCGCGGCGAGCGAGTCGCCGTAGCCGCTCACCCACTCCCACGCCATCGCGATCACCAGGGCGCGCTGCCCGCCGGTCAGGGCGGGGTGTGGCAGCAGCGGCCCGAACACCTGGGCCGCCGCGAGGGTGGCGGCGTGCCCGTGCTGGAGCCAGAGCACGGCTTGGTCCACGGCGCGCCCCGCGCGCAGCTCCGCCAGATCCTCCCGCCGCAGCAGCGCCCGCAGCACGAACCGGGCCACCGGCTCCGCCTCGTTGTGCGCCAGCCAGGTCAGCGCGAGCCCGGCGGTCTGCTTCTGTTGCTGGCGGCTGAGCTCCGGATGGGCGGTCAGCGGGGCCAGTACGAGGCTGGCGGCGCGTTGCGTGCCGTGGCCGTGCCCGATCCAGGTCAGCGCCGCCGAGACGGCCCGCCGCGCGGCGGCCCGGTCCACGTCCGCGCGCGCCAGCAGCCGGTGCAGCACGTGGGCGGCGTCCGTGGTGGCGTGGACGTGCAGCCAACTGAAGGCGTACTGGACGGCCGCCACCAGCCGCTCCGTCCCCAGGGCCCGGTCCTCGCGCAGCAGCGCGCCGATCACGAACCGGGCCGAGCGATGCCGCTTCCACAGCCCCAGCCAGGCCAGCGCGTAGTCCGTGACCCGCGCCTCGTCCGGCGCGCTCAGGTCGCGGCGCTCCAGCAGGGCGTGGAGCACGTGGTGCGAGGTCTCCGCCTCGGGCCCGCCCCGGTACAGCCACGTCAGAGCCGCCTCCACCAGCCGCTCCGGCACCGGTCCGGTGGCCGACTCGACGGCCTGGGCCAGCAGGGTCCGCGCGGTGGGCGAGTACTTCTCGCGCTCCAGCCACGGCTGTGCCACCTCGTCCCAGGCCCCGTCCACCGAAGCCTGCCAGGGGCGCCGGCTGAGCAGCGTGAGCAGCGCCTGCCGGCCCTCCTCGCCGGCCCGCTTGAGCAGCGCGCCGACGCGGGGCGCCGCGGCCCGCAGCCACTCGCCGCTGAGGCGGGCCACCTGGCGGCCGTCCGCGTCGTCGAGGTCGGCGGCCAGCCGCGCCAGGTGGCCCGCGAAGCCACCGAAGGTGCGGGCGCTGATCAACGAGGTGGAGAACACGGCGTGCAACGAGCCCGGGTGCACCGGCCCGGCGGGCAGCAGCAGTTGCCGTACGAGTTCGTCGGTGACGATGTCGTGGACCACCATGAGCTGGTCCTCGTGCGGCTCCTCAAGCCAGCCGAGTTCGGTCAGGCTGCGCACGACGTAGTCGCCGTCGAGCCCGCTGTCCCGGCCTTCGAGGAAGGCGTCCACCGTGGCGACGACGGCGTCCCGTGGCTGCGGGCAGGCGTAGGCGGCCACGGTCGCGGCTAGTTGCCGGTCGCTGGGCGGGCGCGGGGCCCCGCCGTCCGCGTCGGCGTCCCAGTCGGTGGCCTCCGGGGGGCGCAGCCGGTCCTCCTGGAGCCGGGGGTCGAGCCAGGCCAGCAGGTCGTCGCTGCGCCAACCGGTCAGGTGCGGGAGGTCCCGGCGGGCCAGGTAGCGGCGTTCGATCTGGCCGGCGACGAGGAGCGCGATGATCGGCCGGTTGCCGCACGCCGCCCGCAGCGCGCCCCGCCCCAGGCCGTCGAGGGCGTGCGGGGCGACCACCGGCAGCATCGCGTCGATCACTGCGGCCTGGTGACCGCTGTCCTGACGTAGCGTCACCTCGTCGAAGTGCTGTCGCACGCCGCGCTTGCGCAGGACGGGCAGCGTGCCGGGGCGGGTCGACGCCACGCAGGTGACCCGGATGCCGCGTTCGGCCGCGCCGAGCATGAACTCGTCGGCCAGCGCGCCGAGATCGAGCTGCGCGCAGGTGTCGAGGTAGTCCAGGACCAGCAGCACCCGCGGCTGGCTGGCGTCGAAGACAGCCTGTTCGAGGTGGGACACGGTCAGCGAGCGCTGCCGGTCGGTGCGTACGTGCAGGACGTGCCAGCCGTCGTCGTGCGCCGCCTGCGCCACCTCGAAGCAGGTACGGGTCTTGCCCGTGCCCGCCGCGCCCACCAGCAGCACCCCGCGCCCCCGCTCGGAGTCGACCAGCCGCTCCAGGAGACGGCGCGGCGCGGCCTCGCTGCCGGGGCCCGGGCTGACGAACGGCAGGTGCTCGGGCAGCAGGTAGCTGCGCGTGCCGCGCAACTTGGCCAGCACGCTCTCGTGGGTGCGCACGTTGCTGGGCAGGCCGCGCGGCGCGCCGCCGGGCAGCGGGACGTCCACCGGCTCCGGGGCGACCTCGTGGGCGCGCAGGTAGCGGGTGAACTTGCCGGCGTCGGCCAGCGAGTCGACGCGGGTGGCGATGGTGGAGCGGGCGCCGGCCGGGGTGAGGTGGGACGCGTACACGCCGACGACCAGGCGTTCCGCGCGCGGGCCGGGCCCGCGCGGGGCGAGCACCGCCGCCCCGGAGAACCCCTCCCACGGCGAGCCGGCGCCGGGGAGGTCCGCGGGCTGCGCGCTCTCGTGCCACAGGTCGAGGCCGCCCGCGCCCGGCCGCGAGGCGAGCTGGATGGTGCCGGTCGCCTGCCGGCGTCGCGGCCGGCCCGCCTCGCGCGCGTACCGGGGGAAGCCCATGGCGTGGAAGGGCAGCCTGTCCAGCGCGTGGGGCAGGCGCCCGAAGCGCATCGGCGCCAGCGTGTCCACCGCCTCGTCCAGGACCAGCAGCGCCAGGTCGAGTTCCCCGTGCGGCACCACCAACTCGACGTCGGCCGCGCTCGCGCCCCGGCGTGGCTCGGGCCGCACCACCCGGTACGCGTACGCCCCGTCGTCCACGACGTGGTGCGCGGTCAACACGAGTTCGCCGGTCAGCAGGAAGCCGGAGCCGCCGTAGTGCACGCCGCCGTCCGCGCGGCTGACCCGCACCACCTCGACGGCCCGGTCCGGCAGGTCCCGCACGCCATCGCCCTCCCCAACCACCGTCAGTCAGGCCGCCGTTCGGGCGTGGCGGCGATCCGCACGTGATCGCCCGCGGCCGTCTCGGCGGCGAGCTGCAACGACAGGGAGTGGGTGGTGGCGGTGGACGAGGAAGCGCCGCCATCGGCCGACACGACCCAGAACCTGAGCCCCGCGTGTCCCTCCCGCGCGTTCTCCACGGCCACTTGGAGATCGAGGCTGATGGACTCGATACGGAACCTGATCGTCTCGTCCTCGCCGTCGGCCATCGCCTCCGCCAACTCCGCCCGCAGTCCGCGGATGGCCCGCGCGAGCCCGATCTCGGTGCCCATGCCGTCGCTCCCCTCAAGCAAGAACACTCACCGTACAACGCGCTGACCGCCCGCGATCACCCTCTTCCGGCCACGCCGCCACCGGTCCGGACCCCTCGTATCACCCCCGCGTCGCCGGGCGATGTAGCCGCGCCCCGCGCGCGTACTCCCCGGGGGGTACGTCAGGTGCCGCTGGCCGTACGACGACGGGAGGGCCGCCGCGCAGCAGGCTCGGTCGTGACAGGCACAACCCATCCACCGAGGAGTCCGATCACCATGAACACGCTCGCGCACGGCTGGGGCGACGGCGGGGGGCCCGGCCCCTGGATCCTGCTGTTCCCCCTCGTCTGGGCCCTGGTCGTCGGGGGCGGCATCGCCCTGTGGCGGCGCACCGTCCGGCGTGGTCGCGGGCCGTGGGCCCGGGCCTCGGCACCGGCCACCCCCGGGGCGCACTCGCCGCTGGCCATCCTCGGCCGCAGGTTCGCCGCCGGGGAGATCGACGAGGACGAGTACTGGCGCCGACTCTCCGTCCTGAGCGAGGAGTTCGGCGACCGGGGCGGTACGGCGTGACCACCCACCCCACCGCCGCGTCGGTCGCCGCACACCGTGCCGCGACCGACGACACCGCCTACGCCGCCCGGGTGTCCGACGCCGTCAAGGTCCACGGGGCGGGCGAGACCGAGGTGCGGGCCCTGGACGGGGTGAGCGTCGGCTTCCCCACCGGGCGGTCCACCGCGATCATGGGCCCGTCCGGCTCCGGCAAGTCCACCCTGACGCACCGCGCCGCCGGCCTGTCCACCCTCACCTTGGGCAGTCCGAGCCCGGGTCCGGGTCAGCCGGCGCGACCAGGCGGTGACGGCGCGCGCCGGGGGGTGCGCGCCGTCACCGCCAGACGCCCTCCGCCAGGAAGCGGTCGAGGGTGGCGGCGTACGGCGCGATGTCCAGGCCCTGCTCGGCGAGCCAGGCGTCGGAGTAGTACTTGTCCAGGTAGCGGTCGCCCGGGTCGCACAGCAGGGTGACGACGCTTCCGGTGCGCTGGGCCGCGACCATCTCCGCGACGATCCGCAGCGCGCTCCACAGCCCGGTGCCGGTGGAGCCGCCCGCCTTGCGGCCGATGGCGGCCTCCAGGGCGCGCACGGACGCCACGCTCGCCCCGTCCGGCACCTTCATCATCCGGTCGATCGCGCCGGGCACGAAGCTGGGCTCCATCCGCGGGCGGCCGATGCCCTCGATCCGCGAGCCGCCCTCGACGCACGCGTCGGCGTCGCCGGTGACCCAGCCGTCGAAGAAGCACGAGTTCTCCGGGTCGGCGACGCACACCAGCGTGCGGTGCTGCATGTAGCGCACGTACCGGCCGATCGTCGCCGAGGTGCCGCCGGTGCCCGCGGTGGCCACGATCCAGCTCGGCTCCGGGTAGCGCTCCAGCCGGAGCTGCTGGTAGATCGACTCGGCGATGTTGTTGTTGCCCCGCCAGTCGGTGGCCCGTTCGGCGTAGGTGAACTGGTCCATGTAGTGGCCGCCGGTGGCCGTGGCGAGCGCGGCGGACTCCGCGTACATCGTCCGCGGGTCGTCCACGAAGTGGCACTGACCGCCGTGGAACTCGATCAGTCGGCACTTCTCGCGACTGGTCGTCCGCGGCATCACGGCGATGAACGGCACCCCGATCAGGCTGGCGAAGTACGCCTCGGAGACGGCCGTCGAACCGCTGGACGCCTCGATGACCGGCTTGCCCGGGCGAATCCAGCCGTTGCACAGCCCGTACAGGAACAGCGAGCGCGCCAGGCGGTGCTTGAGGCTGCCGGTGATGTGCGTGGACTCGTCCTTGAGGTAGAGGTCGATGCCCCACCGCTCGGGCAGCGGGAAGCGCAGCAGATGGGTGTCGGCCGAACGGTTGGCATCGGCCTGGACCTTCCGCACGGCGTCGCCCAGCCAGGCGCGGTAGTGCGGGTCGGTGCGGTCCACGTCGATCGTCTCGGTGCTGTCCATGCCACTCCTCGTGCTGTTCCCGGGACCGGTGGTGGACCTGACCCGATTTCGATCATAAAGCGGCTCTGGTGCCCGGCTCGTACGGCAGGCAAACTGCCCCTTGGACGTAGGGTGGCGGCGAGTCCGATGAGCGGATGGCCGGCGGGCACGGGCGCCCGGGCGATGGGGAGGCGTGAATCGTGGCGGAAACCGAGTTCAACGCGACCGGGGTACGGATCGAGCGCTCGCTGCGCTCGGTGACCCGCGCCGGACAGGTGTTGATCAAAGACGGCAGACTGAAGCTGCTGACCAGCTACGGCAGCGAGATCGACAGCGCCCCGCTGCGCTCGGTGCAGGCGGGCAAGCCCTGGTTCGCCGCCCGCGACCAGGCGCGCGCCATCGTCAACGGCACCCGTTACGTGCTGACGCTCGGTCAGCGCGAGACGGGCGCGACGGACGGCCCGGCCGCCGCGCGGCGCTTCCTGGACGTGATCCGCTCGGCCCAGGGCGAGCCCCGCACGAGCTGATCGCGAGTTGCGCGGTCGCGCCGATGGCGGGACGCTGGACGCGCATCGGTGTCACCGAGAGTTCACCAGTGGTTACGCTGTGAACCAGCGCGCTGGTCGGGCGCGGCGGGTAGTCCCGCGCGCCCCACTCCCGCTCGCACCTGATGCAGGCTAGCCCTACTTTTCCAGGGAGTTGCGGCCGTGATCAGCAGCCCGAGCAGGCATTGCACCGTGGAGCTCCAGGCTCTCCCGGAGCGGATCGGCCAGGTCCGCAGGATCGTATCGGCGCAGTTGCGCCACTGGCACTTGGAACAGCTCATCGAGTCGGCGGTCCTCGGCGTCTCCGAGCTGTTGACCAACGTCCATCTGCACGCCGAACCCGACAAGCGCTGCACCGTGGACCTGGAGTGGGCCCTCGACCGGCTCACCGTCTCCGTCCGCGACCGCGACGCGCGCGAGCCGGCGGCACCCACCCTCGATCCGCTGGGCACGCACGGACGGGGCCTCGCCCTGATCGCCGCGCTCAGCCAGAGCTGGGGCGTGCGCGGGATGGCCGACGGCGGCGGCAAGACCGTGTGGTTCACGCTGCCCGCCGCGCAGACCACCCCGCGGCCGACGCGGCGCCCGGCCCGCCAGGCCGCCGTGCCGCTGGGCCCGCCCAGCACCGGCCCGGCGAGCGATCGGCCGACCGCGGCGGCGACACTGGGCGCCTACCCCAGACCGCCGCTGGAGCGTCACCCCGCCGAGGCCGCCAGCCGCTGAGCCACCACCCCGGCCAGGCCCCCGCGACCGCGCGTCCCCTGGCCGGGCCACGGCCCGTACGCCCCCGCCGATGGCCCGGGCCGCGCGCGCCGCGCCCGCCGGGGGCACGCGCCGCCGGGGCACCGGGCGGTGGGGCGCCTACGCGCCGGCGAGCACCAGCTCACGTAGGTGCTCCGCCATCTCCTCGCGCGCCGCGCGCGGCAGCCCCGCGTCGGTGACGAGCACGTCCACCTCGCTCAGCGCGGCGAACGAACTCAGGCCCACCTTGCCCCACTTGGTGTGGTCCGCCACCACGACCACCCGGCGCGCGGACCGCAGGAAGTGCCGGTTGGTCTCGGCCTCGGCCAGGTTCGGCGTCGACAGGCCGGCCTCGGCCGACACGCCGTGCACCCCGAGGAAGAGCACGTCGAAGTGGAGCGAGCGGATCGCCGCGTCGGCCACCGGGCCCACCAGCGCGTCCGAGGGCGTGCGCACCCCGCCCGTGAGCACCACGGTCGCCGCGCCGAAGGACCGCTCCCGACCACCCGCACCCTCCGAGGCGGCGTCGGCCGCCCGCCGCGCGCTGTGGAACACGTCCGCGATGCGCATGGAGTTGGTCACCACCGTCAACCCCGGCACGTCCACCAGGTGCTGCGCCAGCGCGTAGGTCGTCGTACCACCCGAGAGCGCGATGGCCGAGCCCGGCACCGCGAGCGGAGCCGCCGCGCGCGCGATGTCCTCCTTCGCGCTGAGCTCCATCCCGGACTTCGCCTCGAAGCCCGGCTCGTGCGTGCTCGCCTCGGCGATCGGCACGGCACCGCCGTGCACCTTCTCCACCACCCCGAGCCGGGCCAGCGCGTCCAGGTCACGGCGCACCGTCATGTCCGACACCTTGAGCTTGCGCGTCAGTTCGTTGACCCGCGCCCCACCGTGCCGCCTGACCTCATCGAGAATCAGGGCACGTCGCTGCTCCGCGAGGAGGTTCTGATTCTCGCTCACCCCGCCCGTCCCTTCCGCCCAGCCGCCGATGTCCGCGCACATCTTCGCACGCGGGTAGGCGACCGCCGGAGCGGGCACAATCGCGACAGCGGGGCCCCCGCGGGCCCGATCAGCGGCGCCGTACCGCAACCGCCGCCGTCCGCCGCGGCGTCCCATCGAGCGCGGCATTCCCGCACCCACACCGGATCGGGGGACACGGTGGCGCCGACGAAGCGGCCCGACGACGAGACCAACCCAACCCGTGCGCACGCGGCGGCCAGGACCGGCACCGCGGCACCACCACCCACCGCGGCCCACGCCGTACCGCCCGCCGCCCCGGTCGCGCCCGACGCCACCCCCGGGCCGGACGCGACGCCCCCCTGCGACGCGCTCGCGCTCGAACTGCTGGTGCACGGCGTCGGCGGCGCCACCCCGTCGACGATGCTCGACGACGACCCGCGCGTCCACCGCGTCACCGGCGACGAGACCGCGGGCGTCTACCGCCGCACCGAGGACGCCGACGCGGAAGCGCGCCCCGCCGACTACCGCGACCGCCCGGTGCCCGAGGCGTACTGCTGGTCCGGCCTCACCTCCGGCGACGGCAGCCGCGCGCTGTGGCTGCTGCTGCTCCCGTTCATGGTCATCAACCTCGCGCACTGGTCCCGCCCCGCCGCCGACCGCCGCGAGCGCACCGTGCGGCTGTACGGCGTGCTGGTGCGGCTCATCGCGCTCACCCTGACGGTCCTGTTCGTCGCCGCCGTCTGCGAGGTGGCGCTCGACCTGACGGCCTGGCAGTGCGCCGGCTCGGCCGCCTGCGCCGACGGGCGGTCCTGGCTGGGCTTCGCGTCACCGACCGGCGGCGGCTGGTGGAGCCAGCCCGGCCGCCGGATCGCCCTGGCCGCCGTCGCCCCGCTGGCCGTCATCGCGCTGCTGTGGCTGCTGTCCACCCGCACCTGGAGCGCGTACGAGTCCGCCCCGCCCATCGAGCGCCCGCTCAACGAGGACGACCCGTCGGCCGCCCACCGACCCGCCCTGCACCTGCCCGGCTTCTGGTACGGCCGCCGGCTCGTGGCCCGGCTGCGGGCCATCCACACGGCCACCGGCTTCCTCACCGTCGCCGCCGTTCTGACGGCCGCCGCCACCCGCTACGACCGCGCGCCCGGCGGCTCCGCCGTACTCGACGCCACCGGCTGGGCGCTGCTCGTGGCCATCCAGGCGAGCGGCCTCGCGGTGCTGTACGCGGTGTGCCGCAGGGGCCGCAGCGAAACCACCCTCGACCGCACGCTGGACCGCGTCACCGACAAGGTGGTGCCCGCCACCTCGCTCGTCCTGCTGGGGCTGTCCGTGCTGCACGCGGGATGGTCGCGCCCGGGCTGGACCTCCAGCGGACGGCTGCCGGGCGACCCGGCGTTCGGCGTCATCGCCCTCACCCAGATCGCCCTCATCCTGGCGCTGGCCGTGGTCGCCGCGGCGCTCTACCGCTCGGCCGCCCGCGACGGCCACACCGGCGGGCTCGACCCACGGCACGGACACGAGCCGGTCCCGCCCTCGCGGGTGCGCACGCCGCTCGCCGGGCTCGCCGGCCCCGCCGTCGCCGTCCTCGCCTGCGCCATCGCCGGCGTGCTCACCGGCGGCGTGGCCCAGCGCTTCGCGGACTGGCTCGACGGCGGCGCCACCCCCGGCATGGGCGACGGCCCGATCGCCGGGCCGCCCATCCTGCTGTCCTGGCAGGCCGCCGTGATCCCGCCGCTGCTGGTCATCCTGGTACTGCTGCTCCTGGCCTTCGCATGGCGCGTCAACCGGGTGCGCAAGGGCTTGGAGCGCACCGTGCCCGACGGCTACCCGGACGAGCGCCCCGACACCGTACGCACCAGGAAGATCGCGGGCACCATCGCCCGCGCCGGCCTCACCGACTCCGTGCCCTGGATCATCGGCCCCGTCGCGGCGCTGACGCTGCTCCTCGGCTGCCTCGCGGTGGCCGGGGCCTGGGGCACCGGCGAGGTGCCGGGACGGGCCGCCGACGGCGCGCCCGCGATCATCGACGCCGCCGCGCAGGCCGCCCAGGCGATGGGCTCCTGGCTGGTGGGCGTGGTCTACGCCGTCCTCCTCGCCTCCGGCCGACGCGCCTACCGGGACCAGGGGGCCCGCCGCACGGTGGGCATCCTGTGGGACGTCGGCACCTTCTGGCCGCGCGCCGCGCACCCGTTCGCGCCGCCCTGCTACGCCGAGCGCGCCGTCCCCGACCTCACCTGGCGCATGCAGACCTGGACCGCGGAGACCGGTGGCCGCCTGGTGATCTCCGGCCACTCGCAGGGCAGCGTGCTGGCCGCCGCGGCGGTGTGGCAACTCGACCCGCGCACCCGGGGCCGCGTCGCCCTGCTCACCTACGGCTCGCCGCTGGAGCGGCTGTACGGGCGCTGGTTCCCCGCGTTCTTCGGGCCCGCGCAGTTGTCGGCCCTCCACCGGGAACTGCACTACTGGCGCAACCTGTGGCGGTACACCGACCCGATCGGCGGGCCCATCGAACCCCCCGGCCTCCTCGACGCCCGCCCCGGGGACGGCCGACCGCCCATCGACCGGGGCGCGCTCAAGGACCCCCTGGCCTACGGCCGCACCGCCGAACACCCGCTGCCCGCGCCGATCCTCGGCCACTCCGACTACCAGGCCGACCCGGCGTTCGCCCAGGAGCGCGCCGGCCTGCTGGCCCGGCTCGCCGGCGAAGGAGTGCCCCGCCCGAGGGCGAAGGCGGCCGGTCACACGGCGTCGGGCGCGGCGACCGGCGACCCGACGGCGGGCCGCGGCGCGGCACACGCGCCGTGACCCGCCCGGAGGCTAGGGCAGCTCCGGCAGGTCCTCCGGGTACAGCAGCGTGAGTTCGTCGGTGCTCGGGTCCGGGTGCTGCGCCACCCGGCCCGCGTGCCGCTCGACCATCGCCTCGAACGTCTGCCGCGCGGTGCGCCCGTTGCCGAACGCCGCGTCCTTGGGGAAGGCCGTGAAGTACTTGAGCAGCGACTCGGCCGTGCCCTCGGCCAGCCGGTACTCGTGCTCCTCCGACTGCTGCTCCACGATCCGCAGCAACTCGTCGGGCCCGTAGTCGCCGAACCTGATGGTCCGCGAGAACCGCGAGGCCACGCCCGGGTTGACGGACAGGAAGCGGGCCATCTCCTCGGTGTACCCGGCGACGATGACCACCACCGAGTCCCGGTGGTCCTCCATCAGCTTCACCAGCGTGTCGATGGCCTCGCGCCCGAAGTCGCGCCCGGAGTCCTCGGGCGAGAGGGCGTACGCCTCGTCGATGAACAGCACCCCGCCGCGGGCCCGCTCGAACGCCTCCTGGGTACGGATCGCGGTGGAGCCGATGTGCTCGCCGACCAGGTCGACGCGGGAGACCTCGACCAGGTGCCCGCGCTCCAGCACCCCGAGCGAGGCCAGGATCTCCCCGTAGAGCCGGGCCACGGTGGTCTTGCCCGTGCCGGGGGAGCCGGTGAAGACCAGGTGTCGGCGCACGGACGCGGCCTTGAGCCCCGCCTGCTGGCGCCGCCGCCCCACCTCGATCATGTCGATCAGCGCCCGCACCTCGCGCTTGACGCTCTCCAGGCCGACCAGCGTGTCGAGTTCGCCCAGCACGTCGTCGGACGCCCTGACCGGCTCGGGCTCCGGTACGGAACCCGCCCGCGGGGCCGCGACGGACTGGCTCGGCACGCCGCCGAGGAGCCCGACCGTCTGCACGGCGGGCTGCCCGAGCGCGCCGGTCGGGCCGGAGCCGCCACCGGCGGTGGGCGGCGGTGGGGCGTGCGTGGCGCTCTCGTCGCTGGTGCAGTCCTCGCTGGTGGGCCCGGGCTCGGCGAACTCGTACCCGCCGCGCGCGCAACGCTCCGTACGGCAGCGGGTCAGCGTGGCGCGGCAGCCGTCGATGACGTGGAAGCCGTAGCCGCCGCTGCCGGTCACCCGGCAGTTGTGGAAGGAGCCCCGGCCCTCGGCCGAGACGTAGAACCCGGCCTCGGACGGCGAGGTGACGGTGCAGCGCTCGATCGTCGGGTCGGCGCCCTTGGTGACGATCACCCCGGTCGAGACGGAGTCGATGGTGCAGCCGGCCAGGGTGCCGCCGCTGCCGTGGTCGCGGAACCAGGCACCGGTCGCCGCCTCGCGTATCCGGCAGTCGTCGAGCTGCGCGCTGGCGCCGTCGCTGACCGACACGGCGGTGTTGCGCACCTGCGACAGGTCGCTGTCCACCACGTCGACGCGGGAGCCGCGGTCGAGGACGAACAGCGCGTCCGGCACGTCGTGCACCCGGCACCCGTCCAGCACCGCGGCGGCTCCGTCGCTCACCCACACCGCGGGGTAGTCGCCCGTACTGTCGTAGATCTCGCACTGGTTGGCGTCCACCCGGGTGCCCGGGTCCCACACCGAGAGCCCGTTGCGCCCGAACCGCCGCACCGTGGAGCGGGTCAGCGTGAGCACCGAGCGCGAGCGCAGGTCGATCGCGTTCTCCGGCACGTCGTGCAGGTCGCAGTCGGCCAGCGTGAGCACCGCGTCCGTGTCGAGGTTGACCCCGTCGGCCGTGGTGCGGTGGACCTGGCAGTCCGTCAGCAGCGCGGCGGCGCGGGCGGAGACCTGCACGCCCGAGCCCTTGATCTCGTACACCTCGCAACCCACGGCCTCCAGCGTGCTGCCCTCGCCGGTGACGGAGAGCCCGGCGCCGCTGGCGTGGTGCACCCGGCAGCGCTCCAGGCGCGGGTGGGCCCCGCCGCGCACCGAGACACCCGACTGGCCGGCCGCGACCACCTCGCACTCCTCGAAGATCCCGGCCGCGCCGTCCAACACGCTCAGCCCGATGCCCGCCGGGTTGTCCACCGTGCAGCGGCGCACCGTGGGCCGGGCCGTGCCGCGCACCTCGATGCCGACCGCCGAGCGCGTGGCGACCCGCACGTCCGCCAGGTCCGGCGAGCCGTCCTCGACCAGCAGGGCCGGGGCCGCGGAGTCCTGGCCCTCGATGTGCACGTCCCGCACGACCGCCGAGGCGCGCACGGTGAGCGCGACGCCCTCGGTCGGGGCGATCCGCACCGCGCCCCGCGCCCCCTCCGGGCCGCAGAGCGTGACGGCCCGCGTCAGCACCACGTTCTCCCGGTACGTGCCCGGGGCCACGGTGAGCAGGTCGCCGTCCCCCGCGGCCTCCAGGGCCGCCGTGAGCGAGGCGTACTCTCCCGTGCGCCGCCGCCACCGCGACGTGCCGCTGTGCGTCACCTGGACCGAGCCCTGAGCCATGGTGTTGTCGTGCCCCCACCTCGTGCGTGCGTCGACCGGTGTACGGCCGTGTGGTGTACCGGAAGGACCACCGTAGCGTGCGACGTGTGGGGGAGTTGACCAGTGCGCATCCGGTGCCCGGCATGCCCCGATCCGGGCCGGCTCGCCCTCGGCGGCACCCTGCTTCAGCGCGCCCTCGGTGCGCCGCCGTGCGCCGTCATCGCCGCCGTCCGCGACCGTCGGCTCGGGTGGTCGCGCCGCGCCCCGCGCCCGCTTCGGGCCCGCGCGCCTGCTTCCGCGCGGGCGGCGCCGGGCCTAGCGCACGCGCATCGCCAGCGTGACGACGGCGCCGACGCTCCCCGCCCTGACCGCGAGCCGGTCGGAGACGAGTCGGGTCAGCCACAGGCCGCGCCCGGTGTGCGCCCCGTCGAGCCCCGGGAGCACGTCCGGGATGACCTCCTCGCTGAAGCCGGGGCCGTTGTCGCTGATGGTGCACTCCAGTTCGCCGTCGACGCGGCGCAGCACCAGGTGGCCCCGGCCGCCCGCGTGCTCGATCGCGTTGGTGGCGATCTCGTCCACGGCCAGTACGAAGTCCCCGCGCCGGGCCTCGGGCAGCCCGGCCCACGCGGCGCGCTCCTCCACCAGGACCCGCAGCAACGGCAGGTCGCGCGCGGTGAAGTGACGGTCCAGCAAGCGTCCGTCCGCCTCGCCGTGGGAGGGGCGGCGGAAATCGGCTAGCACTGACGGCTCACCTCGATCAACGCGAGCTGGGGGAGGGCATCGGAGCCGAGTCGGCGCAGCGTGCGCGCCACGAGCGGGGAGCACGCGACCGACAGCCGAGGGCCGCCCACGGCCGCGAGCGTCAGCAGATCGGTCGCGCACCCCAGCGAGAGGAAGTGCAGCCGCGACAGGTCGATCGTCAGCAGGGCCGACCGGTCGGTGCGCGCGAGCGCGGCCCGTACGCCGCCGGTGAAGCGCGCCCGCCCGCTGACGTCGGCCTCGCCGACCACGAGCAGCGTGCCGTCGGCCGCGGTGATGCTGAGCAGCCCGAGCCGGTCGAGCAGCCGGCAGGGGTGTGCCTCGGCCATCTGGTCGAGTACGCCCCGGGCGAACCAGCGTCGGTCGTAGGCGCAGATCTCGCTGTAGTGGCCGTCGGCGAACAGGTGGTCGGCGTGGGTCTCGCGGTGGATGACCACCGCCACGTCGGCATTCAGGTCGGCCACCCAGGCCATGTCGATGAAGGCGCGGAAGCCGGTGTACCCCTGGTGCAGGGCGCGCTCGGTCTCCTCGGCCAGCCGCGACTGCTGGCGCCGGACGGTGAACTCGCGGTCCGGGCTGAGCAGCGCCCGCATCGTGCTGAACTCCACCTGGCCGCGGCCGAGCGCGGGAGCCATGGACGGGCCACGGGCGTGCACCGCGTGCCGCATCTCCCGTTCGTCGAGGCGGGGGTCGGCGTAGATCGTCACCTTCTCGCCGCGTGCGACACCGAGCCAGGCGTAGGTCGCCATGATCTGCGAACGGGACTCGCCGTCTCCGTAACTCACGAAGGCATGGTCTCCAGGTCGCATGTGGTGCACGGGCATCAGGCGGCTGCCCTCCACCTCCGAGGCAGGCATCTGTCTCTCGGCCCCCTGTCGGCGTCGGCAGCGCTGCTGATGGCGTCGCGGCGCCCGCGGGGGCGCTCTCAGCGAGAGCTGACACTACGGCGTACGGGACGATGCGCCCTTGTTCTGATCTGAATTGCCCGAAACTGGTCACTACTCAAGGATCTTGACTGGGTCGCCTACCCGTACGGTCCCGGTGTGTTCGGGAATGAGGTTCTGTCCGAAGACCACCTTGTTGTCGATCCGGTGGTGTTGGGCCAGCGTGCGCAGCGGCTCCTTGCCGCGCTCGGCCGTCCGCTGGTCGGTGGTGGTGATCACGCAGCGGGAGCTGGGCTTGGCCACGCGGAAGGCGACGTCGCCGATCAACAGCTTGCGCCAGCCGTCCTCGGCCCACGGCTCGACGCCGTCCACGACGAGGTTGGGGCGGAAGCGGTTCATCGGCAGTGGGCCCTCGTGCGCGTGATCCCCCCGCGCGATCAGGGAGTTGAGGTCTGCCAGCGAGGCGGTGGTGGTGACCAGGAAGGGCATGCTGTCGGCGAGGGAGACCGTCTCGCCGGGGCGCGCGTACCGCGGGTTGATCGGGCGCCGCCGCGCGGGGTCGTCGAGGTGGGCGAGGAAGACCTCGCGGCCGAGGAGTTCGCTGAACCACGCGCTGCCCGCGCCCTCGGTCCACACCAGCTCGACCGGGTCCTGGAAGACGCGCACGGTGGAGACGCGGTGCGTGCGCGGATCGGGCACCGGCACCGTCAGGGGCTCCAGGCCGGCCGCGCTGAGGGCGATGCCGCCGTCCGGCAGCGGCTCGGCGGTGCCCAGCGCCATGCGCGGCAGGTGTCGCTGCGTCAGAAAGGTGCCGTCGGGCTTGACGAGCAGCCAGCGCCGGTCACCGGCCAACCCCCACGGCTCGACGGCGGCTTCGCCGAGTGCGCACCCGCCCACGGACTTGACGGGGTAGACGTGGACCGCGCTGAGCTGAGCTTCGGACATGGCCCCATCTTGCCAGCCGACCCCGCGCGCCCGGCAGCCGGTGGGTCGGTGGGTGGCCCGCACACGTGGCGTACGACACGTGGCGCGTGGCGGCCGGCGGCTCGGCGGCGTCGGGGTCGGCGGTACGTCCCTCGGTTCCCCGCATCGCCCGCGGCGTGACCGCGGGCGATGCCGAC
Source organism: Streptomyces sp. MGP-BFMKR1 (assembly GCF_057766585.1). Classification (NCBI taxonomy): domain Bacteria; kingdom Bacillati; phylum Actinomycetota; class Actinomycetes; order Kitasatosporales; family Streptomycetaceae; genus Streptomyces; species Streptomyces sp. MGP-BFMKR1. The sequence continues at coordinate 776,789 of NZ_CM173408.1, read as the reverse complement.
CGTAGCGGCGGTGCGATCGGACGGGTGTGGCGCGGGCCCGCGCGGGGTGGCGGGCCGGCTCAGTAACCCTGGCCGGGGTGCTGGCGGCCGTACTGCTCGGGGTAGGGCGCCGGGTTGGGGCGCGGGGCCGCGGGCCGGGCCGCGATCGGGCGCATGGCCTCGTACCCGTTCGGGGCCGCCGGGCGCGGCTGCTGGGCCTGCTGCGGGCCCGGGTAGCCGCGCGGGCCGCCCGCCTGCGGCGGGATGTAGGGTGCGGGCGCCTGCTGGAGGGCGGGCTGCGGCGGACCCTGCTGGCCGTAGGGCGGCGGGGTGTGCTGGGAGGGGCCGGCCGGGAGCGCGGGGAGCGCCGACGGCAGGGCCGGTGGGAAGTGGCCGCCCGCGTCGTAGGGCGACGGGACGCGGATGGGGGCGATCTGTGGTGTGCCCCGCTCGGCGACAAGGCTGTCGTAGATCGGGGTGTCAGGGAAGTTCGGCGCGGGATAGTAGCCGCCGCCGTAGCCGCTGCGGGGGAGGGTCATAGCCCTTAAGTTAAGCCCACCATGTGCCGGTTGGGGAGTCGGATAAGAAGCTTGTTACGCGTGTTCCGGCCGGTCGTGGTTCCCAATCCGCGTGAATTCGGGAAAATCGGTCGCCGGGGTACGTTGAGATCCTGTAAAGAGCGCGTTCTGGACGGGTTGCCGGCAGTTGTCCTGTGTCTTGGCGTCCGGTGAGTGAAAGGAAAGTGGGGGAACATGACGATGCGCAAGGGCATGAACGTGCCCGTGCCGGCCTCGGCGGTACGGATCGAACTGAGCTGGCGCGGCGGGGCGGGAGTGCCTGACGTGGACGCGTCGGCCCTGCTGCTGGCCGGCGGAAAGGTCCGCTCCGACGCGGACTTCGTCTTCTACAACCAGGCCGAGCACAGCTCCGGCGCCGTGCGACACGAGGGCAAGCGCACCGGCGCCGAGGTCACCGACAGCCTGTCGGTGAACCTGACCCAGGTCGAGCCGGCCATCGAGACCATCGTGCTGGCCGCCTCCGCCGACGGCGGAACCTTCGGCCAGGTGCCCGGGCTGCACATCAGAGTGCTGGACGCCGCGGGCGGGGCCGAACTGGCCCGGTTCGACAGCGACGACGCCTCCGTGGAGACCGCGTTCGTCCTCGGCGAGCTCTACCGACGCCAGGGCGCCTGGAAGTTCCGCGCCGTCGGCCAGGGGTACGACACCGGCCTCGGCGGCCTGGCCACCGACTACGGCATCACCGTCGACGAGCCGCGGCCCGGCCCCGCCGACACCGCGGCAGCCGCCCCCGCCGCGGCCCCCGTGACCGCCCCGCCCCCGCCGCCCACCGCGCCCGCCGCCCCGCTGCCGCCCCCGCCCGTCGCCCCGGCCGCGCCCGCGCCGCCCGCCGCGCCCGCGGCCCCGGCCCCCGCCGGCGGGCCCGTACGGCTCACCAAGGTCACGCTGACCAAGGAGGCGCCCACCGTCTCGCTCACCAAGCAGGGCGGCACCTCGGGCGCGATGCGGGTCAACCTCAACTGGCAGGAGCACAAGCAGTTCAAGAGCTGGGGCCAGAAGCTGGGCAAGGCGATGGCCCTGCACTCCGACCTCGACCTGGACCTCGGCGCCTTCTTCGAGCTGGCCGACGGCAGCAAGGGCGTCGTACAGGCGCTGGGCAACTCCTTCGGCGCCCTGCACCAGCCGCCCTTCATCCACCTGGACGCGGACGACCGCACCGGCGCCCGCAGCGAGGGCGAGAACCTGACGATCAACCTCGACGCCAAGGACCTCTTCCGCCGCATCCTGGTCTTCGTCACGATCTACGAGGGCGCCCGCAGCTTCGCCAACCTCAACGCCACCGTCACCCTCAGCCCGCAGCACGGCGCGCCGGTGGACTTCTCGCTCGACGAGTGCACCGTGCCCTCCAACGTCTGCGCGCTCGCGCTGATCACCAACGACAACGGCGACCTCGTCGTCCAGCGCGAGGCCCGCTACCTGGTGCCCGACCGGGGCGTCAGCCCGCAGCGCACCCTGGACCGCGCGTACGGCTGGGGCATGAACTGGACGCCGGGCCGTAAGTGACACCAGGCCCGGACGGGTGCGCGGGGCGGCGCTCGCCGCGCCTCACCGCGCTCACGGCGCGGCCTCGGGACGGGCGTAGGTGCGCCCCTTCCAGGCCGCGCCCCGGCCCCGGTAGTGCTGGATCGCCGAATCCACCGTCATCAGCAGGTACAGCGCCGCCATGAGCGGCAGCAGCGGCGCCCACCACAGCGACTGCCGGTAGTAGCGCAGCATGGGCAGGAACGTGCCGGCCATCACCGCCCAGGCCAGCCCTCCGACCAGCCACGTCACCCGCTCGCCCCGCCAGGCCCCCACGCCCACGGCCACCGGGGGAGCGAGGTAGACCACGGCGAGCCCGACCACGGTCAGCGCCAGCAGCGCCGGGTTGTGCCGCAGTTGGGCGTACGCGCTGCGCGAGACCATCCGCCACAGCTCGCGCGGGTGCGGATAGGGCCGCACGCTGTCCACCCGCTCCGCGAGGCCGAGCCAGACGCGCCCACCGGCCGCGTGCCCGCCCGGCACGCCCGGCGCACCCGCCGACGCTCCCGCACCGCGCGCCGTCGGGCCCCGCCCGGCGCGCTTGACCACGCGCGCCAGGGCCACGTCGTCGATCACCGACTGGCGAATGCTCTCCGGGACGCGCGCCCGCTCGGCGGCGTCGGCGCGCAGCAGCACGCAGCCACCGGCCGCCGCGGCCGTCCGCGCCCCGGGGCGGTTGACCCAGCGGAACGGGTAGAGCTGGGCGAAGAAGTACACGAAGGCCGGCACGATCAGCCGCTCCCAGACCGTCTCCACCCGCAGCCGCGCCATCTGCGAGACCAGGTCGAGGTCGCGCGAGCGGGCGGCGCACACCAACTCCCGCAGGCTGTCCGGCTCGTGCGCGATGTCCGCGTCGGTCAGCAGCAGGTACTCCGGCGCGAGCTGGGCCCTGGCCAGGGTGATGCCGTGCCGCACCGCCCACAGCTTGCCGGTCCAGCCCGGCTCCAGCGCCCCGGGCGAGGCCACCACCAGCGGCAGCCCCCGCTCGCAGTTGGCGGCCAGCACGCGCGCGGTCTTCGCGGTGCCGTCGGTGCTGCCGTCGTCGATCAGGAAGACCACGGCCCGGCCCGGATAGTCCTGTTCCAGTAGGGACGGCAGGCTCATCGGCAGTACCTGCGCCTCGTCCCGCGCGGGGACGACGATGGCGACGGTGGGCCACGCCCCGTCCGCCGGCGCGCCGCGCGGCGGCAGCCTGATGTCCGTACGCCAGAAGAGACCCTGCCCCAGCAGCAGCCACGCCCAGGCGGCCAGCGAGGCCAGGGCGATCCAGGTAAGCGCGCTCACCCCTCGCAGTCTGCCCCAGTGAACGCCGTGTACGGGGGCAGTGCCCGCGATCCGGTGCGGCGGGCGCGCCAGCGCGGGCCCGTGGGGGCCGGTGTCCCGACGTGTCCCGACGTGTCCGGCCGGCGCCCGCCCCGTGGCCCGGCCCGCATCCGCCGGCGGGACGGGGTGGCCCATCGACTAAAGTGACCGGGTGCCGCGCTCAGGTGGCGTGCCGCACGGGGCCACGCGCCGCCGCCCGCGACAGCGGCCGGGCCCACCCAGCGACGGACCGGTAGGCGAGGCGGTACGGCAGTGAAGATCGCGCTCATGGACTCCGGCCTCGGCCTGCTGGCGGCTGCCGCCGCCGTGCACCGGCTGCGCCCGGACGCCGATCTCGTCCTGTCCAGCGACCCCGACGGCATGCCCTGGGGCCCGCGCACCCCCGACGACATCACCGCGCACGCGCTGGCCTGCGCCAGGGCCGCCGCCGCGCACCGCCCCGACGCGCTGATCGTCGCCTGCAACACCGCGTCCGTGCACGCGCTGCCCACCCTCCGCGCCGAGCTGGAGCCCGCGCTCCCGGTGATCGGCACGGTGCCGGCCATCAAGCCGGCCGCCGTCGGCGGCGGCCCGGTGGCTATCTGGGCGACGCCGGCGACCACCGGTAGCCCGTACCAGACCCGGCTGATCCGAGAGTTCGCCGCCCAGGTCAGCGTCGTCGAGGTGCCCTGCCCCGGCCTCGCCGACGCCGTGCAGTACGCCGACGAGCAGAGCATCGACGCCGCCGTCGGCGCGGCGGCCGGACTCACTCCACCGGGCGTACGCGCCGTCGTGCTCGGCTGCACCCACTACGAGCTGCTCGCCGACCGCATCCGGGCCGCCGTCCAGGCCAAGGCCGCCGAGCCGGTGACGCTCTTCGGCTCCGCCGACGCGGTGGCCGCGCAGGCGCTGCGCCGGATCGGCGCCCAGCCCACCCCGGACGCGGCCCCCACCGGGGCCCTGACGGTGCTGTCCAGCGGGCGCGAGTCGGCGCTGCCGGCCGAGGCGCTGGCCTATCCCGAGGGCGGCCAGCTCGTCCGCGTGGGCGCCGTCTGACCTGGGCCGGGGAGCTGCGCCGGGCCCGGTAGCGCGCCGGCGGCACGGGCGGCGTCAGGGCCTGGCCCGCACTGCCCGCGCGCGGCGCCGAGCGTAGGCTGCGCAGCATGAGGCACCCCTCCAAGGACGAGCCGCCGCGGGCAGCCGGGCAGCACGCCGAGGTATGGACCGGGCGGGCGACCAACCGGCTCCAGTGGGCGCTGGCCGCCGTCGGCGCGGCCTGCATGGCCCTCGGCATCCAACTGGCCGTCGACTCCGCGTGGACCCCCGGCCCGGTCCCGCTGCTCATGTCCGTGATCGGCTGCGTCGCCGCCGGGCTGCTCATGCTCTTCGGCACCCTCGCCTTCGTCCACGTCGCCGTCCGCGTCGACGCCGAGGCCCTGGAGGTGCGCTGCGGGCACATCGGGCTGCCGCGCTGCCGCATCCCGCTGGAGCAGGTGATCGGGGCCGAGTTCGCGCCCCGGGTCACCCCGCGCCAGTGGGGCGGCTGGGGCTACCGCTGGCGGCCCGAGCAGGGCACCGCCGTGGTGGTCAGGCGCGGCGAGGGGCTGGTGCTCAGGCTCGGCGACGGCCGCGTCTTCACGGTGACCGTCGACGACGCGGAGGCCGCCGTGCGCGTCATCCGTGGCCGCCTCCGGCCATGCGACGGCCACCCCGGCCGCCCCTCGCCCGCCTAGCCACCCCCGCCGCCCGGGCCGTGGCCGTGCCGTCAGGCGTGGGCGGCGCACTCCCTGCGCGCGCTCGCGTCCTCGCTGACCAGGTGCGCCGTGGCGACCCCGGCCAGCAACCCGGCGCCCGCGGTGACCTCGGAGAAGCTCAGCACGTTGCCCACGGCCGCCGCCACCGCGAGCGCGGTCAGCGCCGCCCCCGCGGTGAGCACCACCGGGGTCGTACGGGAGGAGCAGCGCAGCGCGTACAGCATCCAGCCGAAGGCGGCGGCGAGCAGCGCGACGCCCGGCACGCCCTGCTCGGCGGCCTGCTGGAACGGAGCGGAGTCCGGGCGGCTGGCCGGCTCGGCCGTCTGTCGCGCGGTGGGGCTCAGCTCGGCGAACCGGCCGGGGCCCGCGCCGCGCACCGGATGGCTCGCGGCGATGCCGATCGCGTCCTGCCACAGGTGCACCCGCTCCTCGGTGAGCTGGCCCTGGAGCGAGGTGGACAGGCCGGCGGGCAGCGCGCGCTCGGCGGTGGCCCAGGAGGTGCCCGTGGCCAGCGCGGCGCACAGGGCGAACCCGACGAGGCCGAGCAGCCGCCGGGGTCGCCGCGCCACCAACGAGAACAGCGCGATCGCCGTCCCGGCCAGGCCGCCGGGCACCGAGCCCACGCCGAAGGCGGCGACCACGACGGCGAGCGCGAGCAGGGCGCAGCCGACGCGCACCGGCGTGGACGTGCTGGCCCAGGCCGCGCAGCAGGCGGCGCCGACGGCGAGCGCGGCGTACGCGACGAGCAGCCCCGCGGGCCCCGGCGTGCCGGCCTGCCCCGAGTGCGGGGTCACCAGCACGAGCCCCAGGCCGACCACGGCCGCCGCCGCGGGCGCGACCACCGGCAACAGCGCCCCGACGATCCGGCCGCCCGCGTACCCCGCCGCCACCGCGAGGACGGCGAGGAGCACGCCCTCCGGCCGCGCGGGGCGACCGGCCGCGCACAGCAGCGCCCAGGCGGCGCACGCGCCGAGGATCACCACGCCGGCGCGGTCGGACCGGTGGCGCGTCGTGAGCACAGGAGACACGGCTGAAGAGACCATCCCGTCGACCCCCCGAGTCGAAGCGGGCACCGCGCGGCGGGACGAACGTCGCCTGCGGGCACGGACTTTGGGCCACCGTATCGGGTGCGGGGGAGGTTGTGGACATCCTGCGCAGAAACGATGCGGCGCCGGTGTGCGCGCCCGCGCACCGAAGCCGGCGCGCGAGGCCCGCGGGCAGCGCGCGCCGCGCCGCCCGCGCGCCGCGGGGTCGCCGGGCGGCGCTGCCGGGCCCGGGGCCCGGGGAGGACGCGGCCCGCCCGCGCCGCGCGGGCGGGGGACGGCCACCCCACGTCCGGACACCCCGGCCGGGGGCATACGCTCGGCTCATGGCTACCCCTGACTTCATCCGCACGTTGCGGGCCAGCGCCGGCCAACAGTTGCTCTTCCTGCCCGCCGTCAGCGCCATCGTCTTCGACGACGACGGCCGGGTGCTCCTCGCCCGCCGCTCGGACAACGGCCGCTGGTCGATCATCGGTGGCATCTCCGAGCCGGGCGAACAGCCGGCACGCACGGCGGTGCGGGAGGTGTACGAGGAGACGGCGGTGCACTGCGTGCCCGAGCGCCTGGTCCTGGTGCAGAGCCAGGACAAGCCGATCACCTACCCCAACGGCGACGTGTGTCAGTTCATGGACATCTGCCTGCGCTGCCGCGCCGTCGGTGGCGAGGCACGGGTCAACGACGACGAGAACCTTGAAGTCGGCTGGTTCGACCTGGACGCCCTGCCGGCGTTGGAGGAGTTCGCCACCTCGCGGATCAAGATGGCGCTGAGCGAGGGACCGGCCTGGTTCGAGGGCATCGACGAGGGGTGAGGGCGGGCCCGCCCAGCCGCGTGGTTCCGTCAGCATTGACCTGACCGACGGGTACGAGCGGCGCGCGCACGTGATGCCACGTCAACCACGAACGAACCTCACTGTCATCCTGACCTGCGAAAAGGAAGGACTGCCGGCGTATCAGGTGGGTGGCGTGTCCGTTCGTCGCGTTGTCCCGTCGGGCTCGGGAGGGGCGGCGAAGGTCGGCGCTGTGGATTTGTCGCGCGTGGCGTGCTCGCCGGCCAGAGAGAGCGTTCCGATGAGCATGGTGGTCAGGACGCAGGCAAGGAACGCCGTGCTGGGCGTGGAGGTGTGCAGCAGCACGGCTGCCATGAGGCCAGCGACCCCGTAGCCGAGCCCGGCCGCGGCGTACAGGACGGAGAACCCGGTGGCCCAGGCCGCTTGGGGGAGACGACTCTGCAGTGCGAGGTTGCGGATGACCATCAGCGGACTGAAGAGCAGGCCGCCGAGAGCGAAGGCGGTCGCGAAGGACCACGGTTGGCTGGTCAACGCTGGTAGTGCGAACGCGGCTGCGAACACGGGGAGCAGCCATGCCGTTTGGGTGAACGGCGTGCCAGGCCACTGCCGGGCCCCGTAGACGAGGCCGGAGGCGATGCTGGCGACCGCGAAGGCGGTCATGACGGGGCCCGCGAGGGCTGGTGAGGCGCCGGTGTCCGCCAGGCGAGGAGGCAGCAGGACGTCCGCGGTGCCGATGAGGAACATGATCGCGACGGACAGCAGGGCCGTGGGCCAGACGATGCGCAGGACTTCGGTGGCCCGCATTCCCGCGACGGTTTCCGTGGCGCTGGGAGCCGCGGGATCGGCGTGCGGGATGTGTCGGGCGAAAAGGAGCGGCGCTGCCGCGGACACCGCCATGACCAGGAGGACACCGGAAGCCCCGGCCCAGGTGTAGAGGACGGCCACGAGAGGTGGGGCTACGGCCCAGGTGGCCTGGCTGAGGGAGCCCTCCAGCCCGAGCGCGGCTGGTCGCAGGTGCTCCGGTGACGCGGCGGACAGCTGTGCGCGCATTCCTCCGGGGGCTCCGGATGCCGCCGCGCCCGCGAGGAAGGCGATCGCGGCCAGGAGCGCGACGGACACGTGGCCGGCGACGAGAGCGATGACCGCGAAGGCGACAGCCTCGGCGCTCAGGGAAAGGCGCAGTTGTGCGAGGAAGGGGCGGGTGTCGAAGCGGCGGCCCATCAGGGGTGCGCCAGCGGCTTCGCCGATGGCGTGGGTCGCTGCCAGCAGGCCGCCGACGGCGAAGGACTGCGCCTCGTGTCCGAGGAACACGAGGGCGAGGGGCGCCATGACGACAGGTAGCCGGATGAGGGCGGACGCCGTGTACCAGGTCTTGTGCCCGGGAAGGTCGAGAACCGCACGGAGGCTGGACTGTGGTTCGCTCGACGAACGTTTACCGGTCATAGCGATAGATGGTAACGCTCGTTGGCTGGCTCTGTTTACCACCTATCCTGGTTGCATGACTGCGTCGACGATTGAGGACGAGGACACACAGGAGCTGCGGAGCTTTCTGAACAGCTGGCTCATTCCGAACGACACGCGGACGCCAACGGAGACGCTTCCCGCCCTCGTGGAAAATCCCTCAGCGTGGCACGAGGCGTTCGCCAAGGTTCCGCTGCCGGGCGGGCGTCAGGTCGCGGGACTGCTCGTGCTGCGCGACGACCTGCGTGCCGACGTGGCCGAGGGCTCGAGTCGACGGTTGGATGGCTGGCTGGAGAAGTGCCCACTGCGGGTGCGTGTGGTGGACGGGGAGCTGGAGTTCTCCGGCGATGGCAGCCCCCAGGCATGTCTCCTCGGGCTCGCCACCCGTACGGTGCTGGAAGGCCGCTGGAAACGTCTGCGGTCCTGCCCGGACTGCAAGTGGGTGTTCTACGACCAGTCCCGGAACAACTCCCGCACGTGGTGCAGCATGTACGCGGGCAGCACGGGCCGTGCCTGCGGGAGCATCGCCAAGGTGAGACGGGCACGCGGTCGCCAGTCCGCATGAGTCGGGCGGGCTTCGCCATGCGGAGTGGAAACACCGGCCACGTTGCCACCTGGAGACCGGCGGCGTCGCGCATGACCAACCGCCGTCCGCACCGCCCCTGCGCGTGGGGCGCGGTGCGGACGGCGATCTCCTGGGCGTCCTGTTTCTCTACCGGGGCAGGTTCCGCAGCCGCCGCTCGGCTTCCTGCGCCAATTCGACGGACGAACCGTAGACGAGGTACTGCACGACCTCGTTGTACGGGGTGTCGTCGACCAGGAGGAGCGCCCCGGACTGGCCGTCCTCCCCGCTGAGCAGCGGGTCACCGTCGATGGCCTTGGCCAGGGCGGTGAAGTCGCGGCAGGGGAGATCGTTGCGCGTGAGGAGGGTGTACTTCCTCATGTAGTCAGGTCCGAGGACACGTACCGCGGCGTGGTGGAGGTGGGTGCAGCCGCCGACTCGGGCGTTGACCTCGCTGAAGTACAGCGTTCCGTCCGGAGTCAGGATCGAGTCGCAGTTCACCAGACCTCGGTAGCCGGTGGTCTGGAGGTAGCTGGCCATCTTCGCCGACCACATGAGCATGTCGGCCTCGACCGCTCGCGGAAGGTCCAGCGGCGGCAGCTCGAAGCCGTTCCAGACCGGTTCCATGCGCATCCCGCCCCAGTTGAGGATCTCGGGCTCCTTCGGCGGGGCGGGAACGTGGACCTCGCTGTAGAAGGTCAGGCTCCTTCCGTAATAGACCTCCACGACGGCCTCGGTGGGGCGTAGACCGGCGGGGAAGTCCCTGGTCTGCTCAACCGTCGGAAAGGACTCCGCGAGCAGCCTGTCGATCTCGGACTCAACGGTTCCCGGGGCGATGACGTGCACGATGGACACTCCGATACCGGGAAGCTCACCGTCGGTCGTGAACAGGACGTTCCCCATGCCGCTGGCACTGAAGTCCTGCTTGACGATGACCGACCCGGTCTCGGGCAACAACTCGGCTACCGCCGCGGCTGTGGCGGCACGGTTGCGCGTGACCTGGCCGCGGGGGACCGGTACGCCCAGACCGCTGCTCCACGCGCGGAAGAAGGACTTGCTGTTGAAGATGTCGCTCCCGCCCTCGGCGAAGAACGGCGGGTTCGCCTCATCGTCGAGGCCGAGCCGTCTGCCGAGGGTGGCGATCGTCCGATCGTGGATGTAGGGCGTCAGCGACCAGTCGGGGCCGACGATCTGCCGCAGCCGTTCGAGCATTCCGGGCTCGAACAGGCTGGGATGGTCCAGGAACTCCGAGCCCGAGGCGTTCTTGTCATGGGTCAGGAAGGTGACGGTCCGCAGGTCGAGGCCGAGAACACGTTCCAGGTACTGAAGGAAATCAGGGGTGAGAGGGCGGTCGGTGAGCATGGCGTCGCCCTCGTGCAGCAGCCAAGCCGTTCGGGTGGATTCGGCGTGGCGCTTGTTCAGTACCTTCGGCGAGAAGGAGTCGACCGAGCTCTGGTAGGTGTACTCGGTGGTAGCGTTTCCGATAACGAGCTGCTGGCGCACAGTGTGCTCCTACGCGACGTGGGTGCGACGGACGACTGTCAGCTATGCGTGCGGTGGGCGAGCTTCTCGACGAACCTGGGGCGGTCAACGACCGCCCGCTCGTGCTGGCCTCGCAAGACCGTGTCCACGGAGTCGTGGCCCACCACGTCGAAGACCAGACGCCGGCCTTCGACGGCGGTGAGCTCGGCGGTGAGGGTCACGGTGTCCCCGGTGGGAGTTGGCGCCAGGTGCTGGGAAGCGTGACTGAGGCCGACCGTCATGGAAGGTTCCGTCACGGCGTCGCCGAGCACCTTCATCGCGGCGATCTCGCTCAACCACAGCAGCACGGGCGTGGCGAGAACATCGATGTCGTTCCCCCACTGGCGCGCCGAGTCGGCCTCGGTGACGACGTGGGTCAGGGTCGCCGTGCGGCCGACGAGCGCGGCCAGATCGGTGCGCGGGACGGGCTGGGACGAGTTCATGATCACTCCATGGGAAGGGTCAGTGGGTGGAGGAGAGTCGGCGCATCTGGTTGAAGACGTTCTTGCGCTGTATCTCGGCCGTGCCCCCGGCGATCACCGTCCCCAAAGCGTCCTTCAGGGCCTGGGTGTGCGGGCCTTCCATGTAGCCGCGGTGACCCATGACCCGCAGCGCGGTCTCGGTGCCCAGCTTCAGGGTCTCGCCGGCGTGGTACTTGGCGACCGAGCACATCAGCGACGTCTGGGGCGACTCCTTCAGGAGAGCGTCGAGCGCCCCGTAGGAGACCCAGCGGGTGGCCTCAACCGCGAACTTCGCGTCGGTTATGCGCCCTTGCACGTACTGGTGGTCCGCGATGGGGACGTTGAACGCCGTTCTGGAGCGTGCGTAGGCAAGCACGTCCTCGAGCAGCGGGTCGAGGTACGCGGCGGCGAGAACGCCGTACAACAGTCGGTCGAGGGAGATCGTGTTGTAGATGGCTTCGATACCGGCGCCGATGCCGCCGATGATGTTCTTGGCGTCCACGCGTACCTGGTCGAAGGTGATGGGGCCGGTCGGGCTGGTGCGGTTGCCCATCATGTTCTCGACGGGACCTCTGGTGACGCCCTCGGAGCGCAGGTCCAGCAGGAACAGGGTGATGTCCCGGTCTCCGTGCTCGGGTACGCGGCCGAGGGTCAGGGCCACGTCCGCCACGGGCCCGTTGGTGATGTGGTCCTTGTGCCCGCTCAGGAGAAAGTGCCCCTGGTGCTGGCGGGCCGCCGTGCGTATCCGGGTCACGTCGGACCCCCCGGTGGTCTCCGTGAGCGCGGTGGCGCCGACGGAGCCGCTCATGAGGGGAGGCAGCCAGGTTTCCTTCTGCTCATCCGTGCCGTAGAGCAGGATCGACCGTATGAGTCCTGCCTGAGCCACCAGTGACAGGTTGAAGCCCAGATCGCGGCCGCCGGCGGCGATCCCCTCGAAGGCGGCGACGAAATCCCACCAGGTGCCTCCGGTGCCGCCCCACCGGACGGGCACAGGAAGTCTCCACAGACCTTCATCGCTCAGTTCCTGCCACGAGTCACGGTCCAGGCGGCCGTCGGCGGCGCAGCTCTCGGCTCGCTTGCCCACCGAATCCGCAGCCATCCCCATGTACCGGGGACGTAGGGCGGAGTCCGCGAAATGACTGATCATGTGAGTGTCCTTGGTCGTTGTGAGGTTCGGACGCGGGTGTGCCGGGCGAGGAGGGGCGGGGCAAGGGGAAGGGGCGCCGGCAGACGGACGCGACCGGCATCAGGAGCCCGGAGTCGGCGAGAGGCACGACAGTGCGCCGTCGAGCCGACGAGCCAGTTCGTCGAGTTCCGCGTCGGTGCTCGTCAGAGGCGGGGCGATGAGTACGGACTCCGTGACCGGAGTGCAGCCCGCGGGGTACACCAACAGCCCCTTGGCGCGCGCGGCTTCGGTCAGGTCCAGGCTGATGCCCGGGAAACGCTCCGGATCGCCGTGCAGTCCCAGCCCCCTCTGAAGACCGGTGCCCCGGACGTCCTTCACCAACGGATGACGTTGGCAAAGCCGCTTCAGCAGGCCAGCCAGGTGCTCACCGGCCACCGCGGCACGCGCCGCCAGGTCATGGGTCACCAGGTACTCGGTGACCGCCAGCGCCGCTGCCGCGGCGAGCGGCGCCCCTGCCATGGTGTGACCGAAGACCAACGAGCTGACCGGCCGGTCCAAAGCCCGCACGATCCTGTCGGATACCAGCACCGCGGAGATCGCCGCGTAGCCAGCGGATATCCCCTTCCCCAGCACCATCACGTCGGGGGTGATGCCGGCGTGGTCACACCCGAACCAGCGGCCGGTGCGACCCATCCCGGTCATGACCTCGTCGGCCACCAACACGAACCGCTGCTCGTCCGCCGCATGGCGGAGGAAGCGCAGCACCTCCGGATCACAGGGAGCCGCGCCACTCGCCGCGCCGCCCACGGGCTCGATGATCACCGCTCCCAGCCGGGCGGGGCCGATCCTGTCGACTGCCTCTTGCCAGTCCTCCACGCTCGCTCGCAGAGCACCGTTCTTCGGTCGTACCCGCGCAACGGTCGCCTGGTTGGCGAGCAGGGACTGTAGATCCTTCCTGCGCAACGGATGCCCTGACGCTCCCAGTGCGCCGGCCGTCATCCCGTGGTAGCTCGGCTCCTCGGTCAGGACGACACACTTCAGCGGATTGTGCTTGCGCGCGTGTAAGAGCGTGACGAGACGGAGCGCCATCTCGATCCCCTCCGAACCGGAGTTGGTGAACTCCACGTGGTTCAGATCCCCGGGGGCGAGATCCACCAGTCTCTCGGTGAGCTCCAGCAGGGGCTGTGACCTGAACTGGGTGCGGTAGACGAAATTCACTCGGTCCAACTGCTCGTGCATGCGCTTGGTGATGTCCGGCAGACCGTGACCCAGGTTGACGTTGATGGCTCCGGAGCACCCGTCCAGATATTCCCTGCCCTCGGTGTCGAACACGAAGACTCCGGATGCGCGGCTGACAACAGGCAACACGAGGTGACCTCCTATAGCGACGGAAAAGCGATGTCTGGAACGATCTTCTGAGTGGTTCAGAACCAGGTCAGGCACATGGCCGCAGCGGTCATCCCGCCGCCGACCGATGCCAGAAGAACCCGCTCGCCGCGGCGCAGCCGACGCTGATCGTTCTCGCGGGCGAGAGTCAAAGGAATCGAGGCCGCTGCCGTATTTCCCCAAAGAGGTGCGGTCAACGCGACTTTCCCTGTCGCTATTCCCAGCTCCGCGGCGAGCGACTGCACCATGCGGGTATTGCCCTGATGGAAGACGACCCGGTCAAGGTCGCCTATCGACAGGCCGGCCTGAAGTAACGCCTCGTGTACGACCTTCGGGACGAACTGCAGCGCCCATTCCCTGACAGCACGACCCTCCATCCGAAAGAACCGACCACCTGACGCGACAGCTTCGGCATTGAGAGGGGAACGTGACCCCCCACCCTCGACCCGCACGTACTGCGATGCGGAGCCATCCGCGATCAAGGACCGCCCCTGGATCCCGTAACCGTCAGGAACCTGCCCCAGGAGCACCGCTCCCGCGCCATCACCGAAAAGGCTGACGGTGCGTGGATCGGACTTGTCCATGATCGAGGAGAACTTGTCCGAGCCGATGATCAGCGCGTTCCCTGTGATGGAGTGCGCGGACATCAGCCCTTCACCCACCGACAGCGCGTAAAGGAAACCCGAGCAGACCGCATTGACGTCGAAGGCGGGGATCGGGGGGAGGCGCAGGCCCGACTGGACGAAGCTGGCTGTCGCGGGTTGCGGCTGATCCGGCGTGGCGGTGGCCACGATGACCGCCCCTACGTCCTGCCGCACCGAATCGTCTCGCAGGAGGGGTTCGGCAGCGCGAACGGCGAGGTCAGACGTCGCGAGCTCGTCTGCTGCGTACCGTCGCTCAAGAATGCCGGTCCGGCTTTCGATCCACTCCTCGCTCACTCCGGTCTCACTGGCGATCTCGGAGTTGCTGATCACCCTTTTCGGTATGTACCCGGAGACAGAAACAATCCCGACTGGCATGCGTCTACCCCTTGGTAGGAAAGTCATCGATTCAAAAAGCTTACCAGTGAAAACTTACAGCGGTAAACGCGTGGTGGCATTTTACGCCAGCGTCTCACGAGCAATGCGTCCGGTTTCGCGCGCGCTCGTCTGGCGGCGTGATTCACGTCGCTGAGAGGGGGTCGAATGCGTCACGGATGGATGTTCAGTTCTGCTGATTCGGGGCACCGGTTGGCTGTTGGCCTCGATGGGCTCTCGGCGCATCAACAACGCGGATCAGCTCTGGATGGCGGTTCCCACGAGGAGGCGTGTCCGGCCATGCGTCACGCGCCACTGAGCCCGAATGCCTGTGATGTCGCCCTGATCGTGTCAGTTGTTTCACGGGGCGGCCGTTGGCTATGTGAACTCGTCAATGGCGTGTAGTGGGTCCTGGATCCCCTTGTCGTCGCCCTCGATATCGGCGGCAAGTTGGTCGAGTTTCGCGGTATCGAGGCTTCCGATTTCCCGCTGCCCTCTGCGTTCGCGGGAACGCGACCGGAGAGGGGGGCGCCTTCGGTGCCCGGGTCCGGGTACGGAGGAAAAGAGAAGGTTGTTGACGCGTGTTCCGGGGCAGCACGGCGCGGGCAACGGTGACTGCCTGCGTCACGGTGGCGCCGGCCGGCACGGTCAAGGCGCTGAGCAGCCTCCCGAGCGTGATGACCAGAAGGCGGATAAGGGCGGTACGGGGTTTGAGGACCTGCCCCGAGGGCGGTGGCGGCGCGAGTAACGAGGTTGCCATGTGTGCTCGTGTCCTTCCACGGTCACTGAACGCACCCCAGAAAAGCGGCGTGCGAGTGACAGCGTTCGCATGACTCGTGGGCGACGCTAGTCGCATTGGCCCGAAGCGTGGAGTCAGAAACCGACCGGCGGCGCAAGACGACAGGTTGTTGCACGAGGAAGTCATGGGGCGAGAAACGTGCACGCGCCCGCGACAGCGTGCGGTTGGTTGGTGTCCACCCTGGGCTGAGCATGCCGGGTTCGTCGTCGGCTGCGCCGCCAACAGGTGCTGCTCAGGCTGGCGAGAGCGGGGTTTCGGCGGGGTGCTCCGGTAGACCGCCACCCCGCCGAAGGGCGGCGAGGCACGAGGTGGCGACGTGAGCTTCTGCGATGTGCCAGGCCCGCGCCCTCACCCCAGCCCCACCCCGCCGTACACCGGCACGCCCGCCGAGAACGTGGTCAGCACCTCGATGGCGCCGATCCGTGACGGGGCGACCCGGTGTGGGTCGTCGGAGAGGACGACGAGGTCGGCGTGGTTGCCGGGGGTGAGGCTGCCCAGCGCGTGTTCCCAGTGGCAGGCGCGGGCCGCGTCGATCGTGTAGGCGCGCAGGGCCTCGTCGACCGAGAGGCCCTCGTCCGGGCCGATCACGCGGCCCGAGTGGGACCGGCGCTCGACCATGAACTGGATGGCCCGCAGCGGGGCGCCCACGGTCACGGGGCGGTCGGAGCTGCCGGCGAGGGGGATGCCGTGCGTCCGGAAGGCACGGCCACGGTAGAGCCAGTCGGCCCGGTCGGCGCCCATGAGCTGTGCGTAGTCGTCGCCGAAGCTCCACAGGAAGGAGGGTTGGACGACCACGGTCGCCCCGCTGCGGGCCAGGCGCGGGAGTTGGTCGGGCCGCACGAGGCCGGCGTGCTCGATGCGGTGCCGGGCCCCAGGGCGCGGCCTGAGCCGCTGGGCCTCGGCCAGTGCGGACAGGGCTACGTCCACGGCCCGGTCGCCGATGGCGTGGATCGCGAGCTGCCAGTCGGCCAGGTGCCCGGCCACGATGGTCGCCGTCAGTTCGGCCGGGTCGGCGAACAGCGCGCCGCCGTGGTCGAGCCCGACATACGGCCTCGTCAGCGCGGCCGTGCGCGGCATCATCCCGCCGTCGGTGAAGACCTTGAGCGCGCCGATGGCCAGCCGGTCGTCGCCGAGCCCGGTGCGCAGGCCCAGGTCGATGCCGTGGCGCAGCCCGTCGTCGGGATGGGCGGCCACCTCGCGTAGCAGGTCGGCGGCGACCATCAGCCGCATGCGCAACGGCAGCTGGCCGGCGTCGTGGGCGCGCTGGTAGGCGGCGAGTTCGATGGCGCTGTGCGCGATCAGGCCGCCGCCGATGCCGGCCTCGGCGGCGGCGGTGACGCCCTCGGTGAGGCAGGCGCGGCCGGCGTTCTCGATCGCGTCGGTCAACTCGGCGAGCGAGTACGGCATCCGCGCGGCGCGCGCCGCCGCCATGCCGCTCTCCGCGAGCAGCCCGTCGTGGTGCGCCGTGCCGGGTGGCAGCAGCGCCAGCACGGCGCTGCTCACGACGCACGCGTGCCCCGAGCGGTGGGCGACCAGGACCTTTCGGCCGCCGCCCGCCTCGTCCAGTTCGGCGGCGGTCAGGTCCCGGCCGAGTGGGCGCTGGTCGTAGTCGGCGACGTCGACCCAGGCGTCGGGTGGCGCGTGCGCGGCGGCCCGGCGGATGACGGCCAGGACGGAGGCCGCGTCGCGTTGGCCCGCGACGCTGGTGGCGCGGGCGGCCAGGCCGGTCCAGGCGAGGTGGACGTGCGCGTCGATGAAGGCCGGCAACACGGTGGCGCCGGCGAGGTCCACCTCGTGCGCGGCGGGCAGGTCGGCGATCGCCTCGTCCACGCCGACGATCCGGCCCCGCCAGATGCCCAGCGAGCGAGCCCGGGGGCGGGAGCGGTCCATGGTGTGGAAGGCGCCGTTGGTGAGCCGGAGATCGAGCATGTCGCTCGCCTTCGCTGGGGGGCGCCGCCGGGGGCGCGCGGGGTCGCGGGCGCGGCGAGGCGCCCGCGTGGGCCCTGCCCCGTACGTCGACCGACGAAACCGTACGGCGGTGGTGGGGTGGAACGGGGGCAGCCCCGCGTGCGGCGGCCTGCCGGCCGGTGCGGGCAAGTGGCGTACGCGCGCGGCGCGTTGGGGTCGGCGCGCCCCGCCTCCTCTCTGGTGGGGGTGGGGGTGGGGCGTGGGGCGCGCCGGGCCGCGTGGGGTGTCGCCGTTCGGTCGTACGGCGAGCGGCGGACGGTGGGGGTTGGGGGGCGGGTCAGACGCGGGGCTTGGACGGCTCTGGTCGGTGGCGGCGGCTGAGGAGCGAGTCGCGTATCTCGCCCACCCTGACGGCCGTGTGGGACAGCAGGGTGGAGGTGATGCCGTGGGTGTGTTCGGTGGAGCCCTGGAGGTAGATGCCCGCCGTCACGTGATCGGCGACGGCCACCCGGTGGTCGCGGGTGACGCTCAGCTCGCCCCGCTCGTCGCGCAGGCACAGCGTGCCCGCCTCGCCGAGCAGCGGGCCGGGGTCCGGCGGTTGGTAGCCCGTGGCGTACACCAACAGGTCGGCGTCGAGCACCTGTTGTTCGCCGGTGGGCAGGAACTCCACGGTCATGCGCAGGCCGTCGGCGTCGGACTCCACGGAGCGCAGCCGGGACACGTTGAGCATCCGCAGCCGCTCCTTGCCCTGGACCCGCTCCTGGTACTGGGTGCGGTAGAGGGACTCGATCAACTCGATGTCGACGGCCGAGTAGTTGGTGCTGCGGTGGTAGCCGAGCAGGGACTTCTTCACCTCGGTCGGCGCCTGGTAGTAGGCGTCCACCGCCTCCGGGTCGAAGATCCGGTTGGCGAACGGGCTGTCGTCGGCCGGCGTGTAGCCGTACTTGGCGAACACCGCGCAGACCTCCGCATCGGGGAAGGCGCGGTGCAGGTAGCCGACGGTCTCGGCGGCGGACTGGCCGGCGCCGAGCACGACGACGCGGTGCAGCGGTTGACCCGCCAACTCGGTGACCCGGGGCACCAGATCGCGGTTGTGCAGCACGCGGTCCGAGAGCGGCGCGCCCTCCGGCAGGCGGTGTCGCATGCCGGTGGCCAGGCAGATGTCGCGGGCGCGCCGCACGTGCAGGGCGTCGCCCTCGCGGCTGGTCACGTCGAAGTAGCGCACCTCGCCGTCGACCGTCACCGGTGTCACCGCGACCACCTCGGCCGAGTAGTCCACCAGGTGGGCCAGCCGGCCGGCCGCCCACTCGAAGTAGTCGTGGAACTCGATGCGGAGCGGGAAGAGCGTCTTCTGGTTGAGGAAGTCGACCAGGCGGCCCTGTTCCTTGAGGTAGTACAGGAAGCTGTAGTCGCTGGTGGGGTCCCGCATCGTGACCAGGTCCTTGGGAAAGGACACCTGCATGGTCGCGTCGTCGATGAGCATCCCCCGGTGCCAGCCGAACGTGGTCTGTTTCTCGAGGAATCGGGCGCGGATGTGGTCCTGGGTCCGGGCGTGGGTGTTGTGCTCCTCAATCGCGATGGCGAGCGCCAGGTTGGACGGCCCAAAGCCGATTCCTAGCAGGTCGTAGATGGTTTCCGTGTCGCTGCTGACATGGTTCAACGCAGCATCGCCTCCCTAGCCGGGGCAATCCTAGGTAAGGTTAGCCTTGCCTTGCAACGGCGGTGTGGCTCGTTCAGGTCACGCCATTCCGGCTGGCGTATGACGGAGCGTCATCCAACTCCAAGGGAGCTGCTGTATGCGGATCGCCATGTTCGGCTACCAGACCTGGGGGCACCGCACGCTGCGTGCGCTGCTGGATTCGGGGCACGAGGTATGCCTGGTGGTGACCCACCCCAAGAGCGACCACGTCTACGAGAAGGTGTGGGACGACTCGGTGGCCGACCTGGCGGCCGAGCACGGCGTCCCCGTCGTGCTGGCCAGCCGGCCCGACGCCGAACTGGTCGAAACCCTCGGCGAGAGCGCCCCCGACCTGATCGTCGCCAACAACTGGCGCACCTGGATACCGCCGGAGATCTTCGACCTGCCTCGGCACGGCACCCTGAACGTGCACGACTCGCTGCTGCCCGGCTACGCCGGCTTCTCGCCGATCATCTGGGCGCTCATCAACGGCGAACCCGAGGTGGGCGTCACCGCGCACCGGATGGACGCCACCCTGGACGCCGGCGACATCCTGCTCCAACGCTCCGTGCCGGTGGGCCCCACCGACACCGCCACCGACCTCTTCCACGCCACGGTGGACCTGATCGCCCCGATCGTCACCGAGGCCCTCGAACTCATCGAGTCGGGCAAGGCGGAGTGGACGCCACAGGACCCCTCGAAGGCCAGCTTCTTCCACAAGCGGGCCCTTGAGGACAGCCGGATCGACTGGAGTTGGCCGGCCGAGGACCTGGAGCGGTTGGTGCGCGCCCAGTCTGACCCGTATCCCAACGCCTTCACCTACCACCGGGGGCAGCGGCTGCGGATCGTCTCCGCGGGGCTCTCCAGGGGCGCGTACGGCGGCACGCCGGGGCGGATCTTCATCAAGGAGGGCGACGGCGTGGTCATCGTTGCTGGCTCCGAGGCCCGCCGTGGGCGCAGCCGGGGGCTGCTGGTCAGGCGCGTACGCACCGAGGACGGTACGGAGTTGGCGGCGACCGACTACTTCCGCACCATGGGTGGCTACCTGCGCGGCCAGCCGGAAACGGCTGGGTGAGTCACCGCCGTGGCACAGCCAACCGCCGGGCCGCCGGGCCCGGCCCGTCACCCGGGCGCCGTGGCCTCGCCGCCGGCGCCCGGGAGCCCCACGCCGGGCCGTGACCGTGCTCGGGCCCACGCCGCCGGCGGCCGGGAGGCCGCGCCCGACGGCGGCGCGGGCCGCGCCGCCCTGCGCGGCGGCGGACTGCTGGTCCTGGGCGGGCTGCTCCTGCTGCTGACGGTGGTCAGCACGTGGGTGGGGACCAAGGACACCTCGCTGGCCGAGGTGTGGCGGGCGCTGTGGTCGGACGACGGCTCGTACACCACCGAGGTGATCAGGGAGCTGCGGCTGCCGCGCACCATGGTGGGCCTGATGGCCGGCGCCGGGCTCGGCGCGGCCGGGGCGATCATGCAGTCGCTGACCCGCAACCCGCTGGCCGACCCCGGGCTTCTGGGGGTCAACGCCGGCGCGTCGGCCGCGGTGGTCTTCGGGCTCGGCGTGGTCGGCGTGAGCGGCTACCCCACGCTGGTCTGGTTCTCCTTCGTCGGGGCCGCGCTGACCACCGTCGTCGTCTACGTGCTGGGGGCCTCCGGGCGCGGTGGCGCCTCGCCGGTGCGGCTCGCGCTGGCCGGCGCCGCGATCAGTGCCAGCCTGAGCGGGCTGATCGCCGGGCTCACCGTCTTCGACGCGGCCACCTACGACTACCTGCGGTTCTGGATGGTCGGCTCGCTCGCGGGGCGGTCCTCGAACCTGGTGCCCCAGATGCTGCCGTTCGTGACCGTGGGGCTGGTGATCGCGCTGTTGCTGGCCCGGCCGCTGAACGCGTTGGCGCTCGGTGACGACCTGGGGCGGGCGCTGGGCGCCAGGATCGCGCGGACCCGACTGCTCGGGGTGGTGGCGGTGACGCTGCTCACCGGTACGGCCACCGCCGCGGCCGGCCCGATCGGCTTCGTGGGACTGGTCATTCCGCTGGTCGCGCGCTGGTTCACCGGCCCTGACCTGCGCTGGGTGCTGCCGTACTCGATGCTGCTGGCGCCCTGTCTGCTGCTGGGCGCCGACATCGTGGGGCGCGTCGTGCTGCCACGGGGGGAGTTGGAGGTCGGCGCGGTGACCGCCGTGATCGGGGCGCCGGTGTTCATCGCGATGGTGCGCCGCCGCAAGGAGGTGTCGCTGTGACGGCCACGGGCGTGGCGCCGCGCGAGCGGGCCGCGAAGGGGGGCGCGGGCACCCGGCCGGTGCGCCTGTGGTCGGGGCGGGTCTCCTTCCGTACGCACCCGCGCACCGCCTGGGTGTGCGGCGTCGGGCTGCTGGTCAGCGGGTTGCTGCTGACCGTGAGCCTGTGCGTGGGGGCCTATCCGGTGCCGGTGCCCGACGTGGCGCGGGCCCTGTTCGTCGGCACCGGTGATCGGCTCGCGGTGCACTTCGTCAACCAGGAGCGGCTGCCGCAGGCGCTGCTCGCGATCCTGGTGGGCGGGGCGCTGGGGATCAGCGGGGCCGTCTTCCAGAGCCTGTCCCGCAACCCGTTGGCCAGCCCGGACGTCATCGGCTTCAACAGCGGGGCGGCCACCGGGGCGATCGTGGTCATCGTCGCCTTCGGCGGCAGCGCGGCCCAGGTGGCCACGGGCGCCATCGGCGGCGGGCTGCTGACGGCCCTGGTGGTGTACCTGCTGGCCAGCAAGGGCGGGGTGCACGGGGTGCGGCTGGTGCTGATCGGACTCGGGGTCACCGCGATGCTCGGCTCGGTCAACTCGTACCTGCTCACCCGCTCCACCCTCAACAGCGCGCAGAACGCGCACATCTGGCTCATCGGCACGCTCAGCGGCCGGACCTGGGGCTCGGTGCGGACGATGGTTCTCGCCCTCCTGGTGCTGCTGCCGGCGACCGTGCTGCTCGGGCGGCGACTGCGCATGCTGGAGCTGGGAGACGAACTGGCCAGCGGTCTCGGGTTGCGGGTGAACCGGGCCCGGCTGGCGCTGACGGTGCTCGGCATCGGGCTGTGCGGGGTGGCGGTGGCCAGCGCGGGGCCGGTGCCCTTCGTGGCCCTGGCCGCCCCGCAGATCGCCGCCCGGCTGACCAGGTCGCCCGGGGTGAGCGTGGCCGCCGCGGGGGTGACGGGGGCCGCGTTGCTGTCGGCCGCGCACCTGGCGTCGAACCAGTTCTTCGCCGTGCTGGCGTGGGTGGGGGACCGGGTGCCGTGGCTCGCGGTGGTGGACGACAGCCAGCGCAACAGCCAGTTGCCGGTGGGCGTGACGACGGCCGTGCTCGGCGGGCTCTATCTCGCCTGGGTGCTGTTCAACCGGCGCGGCGAGGGACGGCGTTAGCCGTTCCGCGATGTGAACCAGCACTCCTTTGCGGCTCTTGAAGCAACCGAAAAAGCAAGGTTAGGCTTACCTAAATTGCGGGTCCGGGTGTCACGGGCCGGCCGACGACGTGGAGGTTTCGGTGACCAATCCGTTCGAGGACGAAGACGGGGTGTACCTGGTGCTCGTCAACGATGAGGGCCAGCACTCGCTGTGGCCCAACTTCGTTGACGTACCCGAGGGTTGGACCGTCGTCCACCCCGAGGACACCCGGCAGGCGTGCCTGGACTACATCGAGCAGAACTGGACCGACCTGCGGCCCAAGAGCCTCATCGCGAGCATGGCCGACGACCCGTCATGAGCTTCACGCCGAAGCCCCGTAGCGGCCTGGGCAGACGGCACTTCCTCGCCGGCGCCAGCGCCGTCGGCGGGCTCGCCATCGGGGTCGCGGCGGCGGTGCCGGGGGCCTCGGCGGCGCGCGCCGCCGGCCCCCGGCCCGACCTGATGACCGCCGCGCTCGGCACCCCCGTACGGGACCTGCCACACCTGCCGGCCACCCGTCCGGCGGGCGCCGCCGCGGCTCGGGCGGCCCGGGCGGCGACGGCCCTGCGCACCCTGAGACCCTTCCTCGACCCGCTGCCGATCCCGCGCGTGCTGCGCCCGCGCGGGACGCTCACGCTGCCGCTGGAGCGGGCCCGGGTACGGCTGCACCGCGCGCTGCCCGCCACCCACCTGTGGACCTACGGCGGCAGCCACCTCGGGCCCACCATCGAGGTGCGGCGCGGCCGGCGGCTGCGGGTCGCCTGGGAGAACCACCTCGAAGGCGACTTCCCGGTGACCGCGGTGCGGGTGCCCTTCGCGTACGACCCCGAACAGCCGCTGATGTGGGACCGGCCGGGCCGTGAGGGTGGCGCGCCCCGTCAGGAGGTCGCCGCGCTCCCCCCGTGGGCCGTGGTCCACCTGCACGGGGCGGTCACCGGCGGCGGCAACGACGGCTGGGCCGAGAACGCGGTCTCACCCGGACACGCCCAACTGGCCGAGTACCCCAACGACCAACCCGCCGGCCACTTCTGGTACCACGACCACGCCATGCACATCACGCACCTGAACGTGATGACCGGGCTCGGCGCCGGCACCTACCTCATCCGCGACGAGGAGGAGGACGCGCTGGACCTGCCGGCGGGCGAGCACGAGATACCCCTGGTCTTCCACGACCGCAACCTCGACGCCGACGAGAGCGGCGAGCTGACCGGTGACCTGCTCTACAAGGGCATCGTCGTCGCCGACGACCCGTACGAACTGGTCCGGCCCTTCACCGGCCCCTTCACCCTCGTCAACGGGGTCATCTGGCCCCACCTGGACGTCGAGGCCCGCTGGTACCGCTTCCGGGCCCTGAACGCCGCCAACAACCGGCCCTACCGGCTGCGCGTCGTGGACGAGGACGACAGGCCCATCCCGGCGGGCGCCTTCCTCCAGATCGGCGGGGACGCGGGCCTGCTGCCGAGGCCCGTCCCGCTGGGGGAGGGCATTACCCTCACCCCGGCCGAACGCGCCGACCTGCTGGTGGACTTCCGCGCGCTGCGCGGGCACAGGCTGCGGCTGGTCAACGCGCTGCCCGAGCCGGGCGCCAGGCCCGACATGATGGAGTTCCGCGTCGCCTCGCGCGCCAGCCACGGCGGCGCCACCGCCCCCGCGCCGGGCACGACCCTCTCGCCCTCCTACCGCCGGCGCAACGAGGCGGACGTGGCCGACGCGACCTCACGCATGGTCGTGGTCACGCCGGTCTACCCCAAGGACCCGGAGCTGTGGGAGATGGAGCGGGTCAAGGCGCCCGACGGGCCCTTCCCCATCGACGGCGTGATCCAGTTCGAGCACCCCGACGGCACCGTGCACACCTACAAGCGGGTCTCCAACACCTTCGACGACCCGGTGCGCTTCACCGTGCCCAGCGGCTCCACCGAGCGCTGGAGCTTCCTCAGCCTGGAGAAGTCCGAGGGCAGCTACCCACACCCGATGCACCTGCACGCGGTCGCCTTCCAGGCACTCGGCCGGGACCGGTATGACGTCAGCACCTTCGAATTCTTCGAACTGCCCGGCGGCGGCTACGGCGCCGGCACCACCTCACCCCTCAAGCGCAAGGGCGGCGGCACGCTCACCCCCGGCGAGCGCGGACCGAAGGACGTCATCAGCCTCGGCCCCGGCGAAATGGTCAACGTGGCCGCCGAGTTCACCGGCCCCGCAGGCCGCTTCATGCACCACTGCCACATCTACGAGCACGAGGACATGATGATGATGCGCCCCTTCGTCGTCATGCCGCCCGAGGTGCTCGCCGCCGCGCCGCCCGGCCACGGCGCCGGCCCGGCCCACGGCCACTAGCCCCGCAGTCCCCGGGTCCACCCACCGCCGCACGGCGCCACCGCACCCCCCGCCGCCCGCCCCCGGGCGGACGGTTCCCTCCGCGCGCCCGGCCACCGCCGCGCCCCGTTCCGTCATGGCCGTACGAGCTGTACCGCTGGGAGATTCCGCATGAGTCAACGCCGCGCCACCCGCCTGCCGCTCACCGCGGCCCAGCTCGGACTGTGGTCCGCCCAGCAACTCGACCCGGCCAGCCCCGCCTACCTCACCGCGGAGTACGTCGAGATCCGGGGCGCCCTGGACGAGCGGGCGTTCCTCGCGGCGCTGGAGCACACCATCGCCGAGGCGGACGGGCTCGCGGTGCGCTTCGTCACGGAAGACGAAGAGGCTTCAAACAAAAGGGGATTGACGGCTAGTCAGCGTGGTGACGGGTTGCCCGGGCCCGGGGGCGCGGCGGTCCGGCAGGAGCTGGGGGGAGCGCCGCCCCCGCCGCCGCTGCGCGTCGACCTGCGCGGTGAGGCGGACCCGGACGCGGTGGCCGCGGCGTGGATGGACGGCGACCGGGCGGTGCCGGTCCGTCTGGAGGGCGGCGACCTGGTGCGGCACGCGCTGCTGCGCGTCGGCGAGCGGCGCTGGCTGTGGTACCACCGCTGCCACCACATCCTCCTCGACGGCTACGGCTTCTTCCAGTTGGCCCAGCGCGTCGCCGCCGTCTACGAGGCGCTGGTGGCCGGCGCCACGCCACCCGCCAGCCCGTTCGGTTCGTTCCGCGACGCGGTCGCCGCCGACCAGGCGTACGAGGGCTCCGACGGGCAGCGGGCCGACGCCGCGTTCTGGCACGAACTGCTCGCCGACCGGCCCCGGCCGACCTCGCTCACCGAGCGCACCGCGCCTCCCGGGCACACCTTCCTGCGTCACCGCGGCCGGCTGGACGCGGACCAGGCCGCCGCGTTGGAACGCTTCGCCAAGGCGTGCCGCGCCTCGTGGCCGGAGGCGGTGTTCGCGGCCAGCGCGCTCTACCTCGCCCGCCTCACCGGCAGCCAGGACGTCGTGCTCGGGCTGCCGGTGATGAACCGCACCGGCACACCGCTGGCCCGGGTGCCCGCCACCGCCGTCAACGTCGTACCGCTGCGCGTCCCCGTCGCCGAGGGCGCCCCGCTGGCCGCCCAGGTACGCCGGGTGACCGAACTGCTGCGCGCCCAGCGCCGCCACCAGCGCTACCGGGGCGAGCGACTCCGGCGCGACCTCGGCCTGTTCGGCGCGGGCCGCAGGCTGGTCGGGCCGCAGATCAACGTCAAGCCCTTCCCGCCCGAGCTGCGCTTCGGCGCCGCCACCGGCACCACGCACTACCTGGCCGCCGGCGCCGTCGACGACCTGACGCTGACCGTCAGCGGCATGCCCACCGGCGGCCTCGCGCTGACCCTGGACGCCAACCCCGCCCTCTACTCCGCGACCGAACTCGCCACGCACGCCGACCGGTTCACCGCGCTGCTCGCCCGCCTCGCGCGGGCCGACGCCACGGCGCCCACGGGCAGGGTCGAAACGCTGGGCGCGGCCGAGCGCCACCAGGTGCTCACGGAGTTCAACGCGCCGGGCGCCGGTGGGCAGAAGGGCGTCGACCTGGACGCCGCCCTCGCCGCCTGGGCCCGGGAGCGGCCGGACGCGGTGGCCGTGCGCGGCGGCGACCAGGCGGTGACGTACGCCGAACTCGACCGCCGAGTCGATGAGTTGAGTGGGCGGCTGCGGGCGCACGGGGCCGGGCCCGGGCGGCTGGTGGCCGTGGCGTTGCCCAGGACGCCCGACCTGCTCGTCGCGCTGCTCGCGGTGGTGCGCGGCGGCGCCGGCTACGTCCCCGTCGACCCGGACTATCCCGCCGACCGGATCGGGCACATGCTGCGCGACGCGGCCCCGGTCGCCGTGGTCAGCGACCCGCACGCGGTGGGCGCGGCCTGCGCCGCGGCGGTGGCCGCCGGCCCGTGGACGGTGTTGGGCACCGAGCCGGCCCCCGACGCGCCGGCAGCCCCCCACGCGTCCGGCGACGACGCGACGCCGGCCGGCCCCGCGCGGGGCGAACACCCCGCGTACGTGATCTACACCTCCGGCTCCACCGGCCTGCCCAAGGGCGTGGTCGTGCCCCGGCGCGCGCTGGCCAACCTGCTGGCCGCTCTGCGCGCGGAGCTGCCCCTCACGGCCGATGACCGGCTGCTCGCGGTGACCACCGTCTCCTTCGACATCGCCGCCCTGGAGCTGTTCACGCCGCTGCTGGCCGGTGGCACCGTGCTGCTGGCCGGCGCCGAGCAGGTGCGCGACCCGTTCCTGCTGCGCGACCTGATCGACGCCACCCAGCCGACGGTCATGCAGGCCACGCCGTCGCTGTGGCGGGCCCTGACCGACGCCGCGCCCGAGGCCGTCGTCGGCCTGCGGGTGCTGACCGGCGGCGAGCCGCTGCCCCCGGACCTCGCCGGGCGGCTGGCCGGGCTCGGCTCGTCGGTGGTCAACCTCTACGGGCCAACCGAGACCACCATCTGGTCCAGCGCGGGCGAGGTGAGCCGCACCCCGTGCATCGCGTCCGAGACGACGACCGCGCCGCACGCCGGGGGCCCGATCTGGAACACCCGCCTGTACGTGCTCGACGCCGCGCTCACGCCGCTGCCCCCGGGCGCGACCGGCGAGCTGTACATCGCGGGCACCGGCGTCGCGCTCGGCTACCTCGGGCGGCCCGGGCTGAGCGCCGAGCGCTTCGTGGCCGACCCGTTCGGGCCCGCGGGCGCGCGCATGTACCGCACCGGCGACCTCGCCCGCTGGCGCGCCGACGGCACCCTGGACCTACGCGGCCGGGTGGACCAGCAGCTCAAGATCCGCGGCCACCGCGTCGAGCCGGGCGAGATCGAGACGGTGCTCCTCACCCACCCGCTGGTGCGCGAGGCCGCCGTGGTCGCCAGGCCGCTGGGCGAGGAGGGAGGGGAGGAGAGCGCGGCGCTCGCGCTGGTGGCGTACTGCGTCCTGACGGAGCAGACGGAGCAGACGGAGCAGGCGGGGCAGGCGGGGCAGGCGGGGCAGGCGGGTGTCGGGAGCCCAGCGCCGGCCGAGGTCGTCGCGGCGCTGCGGGCGCGTCTGGCCGGCGCGCTGCCCGGGTACGCCGTGCCCGAACTCCTGGTGCCGCTCGCGCGGCTGCCCCGTACCCCCAACGGGAAGCTCGACCGCAACGCCCTGCCCGCCCCCGGCCGGCGGGCGCGGCCCGCCGGCCGGGCGCCGGCGACCGACGCCGAGCGCCTGCTGTGCGGCCTGTTCGCACGGGTGCTCGGGCTGCCCGAGGTCGGCGCCGACGACGACTTCTTCGCCCTGGGCGGGCACTCGCTGACCGCCGCCCGGGTGGTGGCCGCGCTGCGCGCCGAGGCCGGCACGGAGCTGCCCGTACGCGCCCTGTTCGACCACCCCAGCGCGGCGGCCCTGGCCGGCGAGCTGGAGCGGGCCCGCACCGCCCGCGCGCCGCTCACCGTCCAGCCGCGCCCGGCCCGGCTGCCGCTGTCGGCCGGCCAACGCCGGCTGTGGTTCCTGCACCAGGCCGACGGCCCGACGGCCACCTACAACGTGCCGCTCGCGGTGCGCGTCAACGGCCCGCTCGACCCGGCCGCGCTACGCGCCGCCCTGCGCGACCTGACCCAGCGGCACGAGGTGCTGCGCACCGTCTACCCCGCCGTGACCGGCGCCGACGCCGAGCCCCACCAGCGGGTGCTGGCCGCCCCGCAGGCCCTCGTCCCGATGACCGTGACGAGCGTCGCCGAGGACGAGCTGGAGCGGGCCGTCGCGGACGCGGCGCGCCGACCCTTCGCCATCGAGCGGGAACTGCCGCTGCGCGCCCACGTCTTCTCGCTCACCCCCGAGCGGCACACCCTGCTGCTCGTGCTGCACCACATCGCCGGCGACGAGTGGTCGCTGCCGCCGCTGCTGCGCGACCTGGCCGCCGGCTACCGCGCCCGCCTGGCCGGGACCGCGCCCACCACCGCTCCGCTGCCCGTGAGCTACGCCGACTACGCCCTGTGGCAGCGCGCGGGCGCCGCCGAACGGGAGGCCGAGTCCCTCGCGTACTGGCGCGCGCGGTTGGCCGGCGCCCCGGAGCGGATCGCCCTGCCGTGGGCCCGGCCGACGCCCCAACACCCCACCGGCCGCGGCGACGTGGAGCGCTTCACCCTCGACCCGCGGGTCTACGCCCGGGTCAGGGAGCTGGCGCTGCGCACCCGCACCAGCACCTTCATGGTGGTGCACGCCGCGCTGGCCGCCACCCTCTCCCGGCTCGGCGCGGGCCAGGACATCCCCGTCGGGGTGCCGGTCGCGGGGCGTGGCGACGCCGCCCTGGACGACCTGGTGGGCTTCTTCATCAACACCCTGGTGCCGCGCGTCGACCTGAGCGGCGCGCCCACCTTCCTCGACCTGCTCGCCCGGGTCCGGGACGTGGACCTGGCGGCCATGGCCCACCAGGAGGTGCCCTTCGAGCGCGTGGTCGAGGAGCTGAACCCGACCCGCGGCCGGGAGCTGAGCCCGCTGTTCCAGGTGCTGCTCGCGGTGCGCGAGGAGTTCGCGGCGGACGAGCCGTTCCCCGGCCAGGACGGGCGTCCGCGCCTGGTGGAGACCGGCACGGCCAAGTTCGACCTGCAGATCACGGTCACCGAGGACCCGGCCGCCGGCCGCGCGAGCGGCCAGGTCGAGTACGCCAGCGACCTGTTCGAGGCGTCGGACGTGCGCCGTCTGGTGGCCGCGCTGCTGCGGCTGCTGGACGCGGTCACCGAGCGCCCCGAGTCCGTCGTCACCACCGTGGACGTCACGGGCCCGGCCGAGCGGCGCCGGCTGCTGGCCGCGCCCGGTGGCACCGAACGCGACGTGCCCCCTGCCGGCATCGCCGATCTGGTCGCCGCCCAGGCGGCGCGTACCCCGGACCGTATCGCCCTGCTGGCCGGCCGCGACCGGCTCGACTACCGCGAACTCGACGCCCGCGCGGCCCGGTTGGCCGGCCTGCTGGCCGCGCGCGGCGCGGGCCCCGGCGACCTGGTGGGCGTGCTGCTGCCGCGCGGCGCCGACCTGCTGGTCACCCTGCTCGCGGTGGCCCGCACCGGCGCCGCCTACCTGCCCCTCGACCCCGACTTCCCGGCCGAGCGCATCACGTACATGCTCGCCGACGCCGCCCCGGCCCTCCTGGTCACCGACCGCGCCACCGCCGACGGCCTGGTCCCGGCGGCGGGGCCGCACCCGCTGTTCGCGGCGCGCCCGATCGTGCTGGACGACGAGCCGACCGCCGCGCTGCTGGCCGCGGCCGAACCGCTGACCCGGCCCCGCGCCGCGCACCCGCTGCACAGCGCGTACGTCATCTACACCTCGGGCTCCACCGGCCGCCCCAAGGGCGTGGCCGTGCCCCGCGCGGCCGTCGCCAACTTCCTCACCTGCCTGCGGGACCAACTCGGCCTCACCGGCGACGAGCGGCTCCTCGCGGTGACCACCGTCGGCTTCGACATCTCCGTGCTCGAACTCTTCCTGCCGCTGACCCGTGGCGGCACCGTCGTCCTGGCCAGCCGCGCCGAGGTGCGCGACCCCGCGCTGCTCGCCACCCTGCTGCGCACCAGCGGCGCCACCCTCGTCCAGGCCACGCCCTCGCTGTGGCGCGCGCTCCTTGAGGCCGACCCCGAAGCGCCGCGCGGCCTGCACGTGCTCAGCGGCGGCGAGGCCCTGCCGCCCGGCCTGGCGGCGGAACTGGTCGCGCTCGGCGGGCGGGTGGTCAACCTGTACGGGCCCACCGAGACCACCATCTGGTCCACCGCCGCCGTCATCGGCCCGAGCGAGGCCGGCGCGCCGCCGGTCGGCCGCCCGCTGTGGAACACCCGCGCCTACGTCCTGGACCGCGCGCTGGCCCCGGTGCCCACGGGCCTGACCGGCGAGCTGTACCTGGCCGGCGCCGGCGTGGCCCGCGGCTACCCGGGCCGGGCCGCGCTCACCGCCGAGCGTTTCGTGGCCGACCCGCACGGCGGTCCCGGTCAGCGGATGTACCGCACCGGCGACCTGGCCAGGCAGCGCCCCGACGGCACCCTTGAGGTGGTCGGCCGCGCCGACCAGCAGGTCAAGATCCGCGGCCACCGGGTGGAGCCCGGCGAGGTGGAGGCGGCGCTGCGCGCCGACGCCCGGGTGCGCGACGCGGCCGTCATCGCCACCACGGCCGGTACCCCCGAGGGCGGCGGCGCGCGCCTGGTGGGCTACGTCGTGGGCCCGACCGACGCCGCCGCGCTCGACGGCCTGCGCGCGCGGTTGGCCGCCGCGCTGCCCGACCACCTGGTGCCCGCGCTGCTGGTGCCGCTGGAGGAGCTGCCGCGGACGCCGAACGGCAAGCTGGACCGCGCGGCGCTGCCCGCCCCACGGTTCGACGCGGTCGCCGGGCGCGCGCCCACGGGCCAGCGCGAGGAGGTGCTGGCCGGCCTGTTCGCGCGGGTGCTCGGGCTGCCCGAGGTCGGCGCCGACGACGACTTCTTCGCCCTCGGCGGCCACTCGCTGCTCGCCGCCCGGCTGGCCGTCGGGGCGCGCGCGCTCGGGCTCGACGTCTCCGTACGCGCCGTCTTCGAGGCCCCCACCGTGCGCGCGCTGGCCACGCTGGTCGCCGCCGACCGGCCGGCGGCGCCCGAGCTGACCGCCCGCCCGCGACCGGAGCGGCCACCGCTGTCCCCGGCCCAGCGCCGGCTGTGGTTCCTGCACCGGCTCGCCGTCCCGGGCGCCGCCTACCACCTGCCCTTCGTGCTCACCCTGACCGGCGACGCCGACCCCGACGCGCTGCGCGCCGCCGTCGGCGACCTGATGGGCCGGCACGAGGTGCTGCGCACGGTGTTCGCGGAGACCGAAGAGGGCCAGCCGTACCAGCGCGTCGCGACCGACTGGCAGCCGCCGTTCGAGATACGGACCGTGCCGGCCGACGCGGTGGAGGACACCCTCGACGCGCTGGCCCGCCGGCCGTTCGACCTGATGTCGGAGTTCCCGCTGCGGGTGAGCGCGCTGCGGAGCGAGGGCACGTGGACGGTGCTGCTGTTGCTGCACCACATCGCCGCCGACGAGTGGTCGGTCGAGCCGCTGCTCACCGACCTGTCCGCCGCCTACGCCGCCCGCCGCGCCGGCCGCGCCCCCGACCACGCGCCGCTGCCCGTGCAGTACGCGGACTACGCGGCCTGGCAGCTCGAACTCCTCGACGGACCGACCTGGGACGGGCAACTGGCCTACTGGCGGGCCGCGTTGGACGGCGCCCCGCGCGTGCTTGAGCTGCCGACCGACCGGCCGCGACCCGCGGTACCCAGCGGGCGCGGCGGCTTCGTCCCCTTCGAGGTGCCGGAGCCCACGGCCACGGCGCTGCGCGCGCTGGCCCGCGAGCGGGGCGTGACCCCGTTCATGGTGGCCCAGGCCGCCGTCGCCGCGCTGCTGCACGCGCTCGGCGCCGGCGACGACATCCCGCTGGGTGTGCCCACCGCGGGCCGCGACGCCCCCCACACCGAGCGGCTCGTCGGCTTCTTCGTCAACACCCTGGTGCTACGCGCCGACCTGAGCGGCAACCCCACCTTCGCCGACCTGCTCGCCCGGGTGCGACGCGGCACGCTCGACGCGTTCGACCACGCCCAGGTGCCCTTCGAGCGGGTGGTCGAGGAGCTGAACCCGGACCGCTCCCCGGCGGCCAACCCGCTGTTCCAGGTGATGCTGACGTACCAGAGCCGCGACGAGCCGCCGTTCGCCGCCGAGGGCGCCGAGGTGGACTTCGCGCTACGCGAGACGGACACGGCCAAGTTCGACCTCATCGTCGGCTTCACCGACCACGCCGGGACGGGCGCGCTGACCGGGGCGCTCAACTACGACGCCGACCTGTTCGACCGCTCCGCCGCCGCCGACATCGCCGCCCGCCTGGTCCGGCTGCTGGCCACGGCCGTCGCCCGGCCCCACACGCCGGTGACCCGGCTGGCCGTGACCACCGCCGCCGAGCGGCACACCCAGCTCACCGAGTGGAACCCCACCGGCGAGCACGACGGCGAACCCGACCTCGTCGAACGCTTCGCCGCCGTGGTGCGGGCCGACCCCGACGCGCCCGCCGTCAGCCACGCCGGGCACACCCTCAGCTACCGCGAACTCGACGCCGCCTCCCGCCGCCTGGCCGCCCGGCTCACCGACCGGGGCGTGGGCCCCGAGGACCGCGTCGCCCTGCTGCTGCCCCGCTCGCCGCTCACGGTCGTGGCCATCGTCGGCGTGCTGCGCGCGGGGGCCGCGTACGTGCCCATCGACCCGCGCTACCCGACGGACCGGATCGCGTACACGCTCGCCGACGCCGCCCCGGCGGCCGTCCTCACCACGGCCGAGCGCGCCGACGACCAGGCCCTGCGCGGCCACCCGGTCCTGACCCTGACCGAGGACGGCGACCCCCTCGCACCCGAGGCCGCCGCGCCCGAGACCGCGGCGCCCGAGGCCGCCGCGCCCGCGCGCGCCGGCGGCCCGGCGCCCGCGCACCCCGAGCACGCCGCGTACCTCATCTACACCTCGGGCTCCACCGGCCGCCCCAAGGGCGTGGTGGTCTCCCGGCGCAACATCACCCGCCTCTTCGACGCCACCCGCGAGCGCTTCGCGTTCGGGCCCGCCGACGTGTGGACCATGTTCCACTCGTACGCCTTCGACTTCTCCGTCTGGGAGCTGTGGGGCGCCCTGCTGCACGGCGGCCGGCTCGTCATCGTCCCGCACGACACGGCGCGCTCCGCCCCGGACGTGCTGCGCCTGCTCGCCGACGAGCGCGTGACCGTCCTCAGCCAGACGCCATCCGCCTTCTACCAGCTCACCGACGCGCTGGGCGACGCAGCGCCGCCGGCCTCCGTGCGCTGGGTCGTCTTCGGCGGCGAGGCCCTCGACCCGCGTCGCGTCACCCCCTGGACGGCCGGGCCGGGCAGGCCGGGCGGGCCACGGCTGCTGAACATGTACGGCATCACCGAGACCACCGTCCACGTCACCGAACACGAGCTGACCGGGCGACAGGAGGCCGCACCCGACGCCGAGGTGGCCAGCCCCATCGGCCGGGCCATCGACGACCTGCGCCTGTACGTCCTCGACGACGGGCTGCGGCCGGTGCCACCGGGCGTGCGCGGCGAGCTGTACGTGGCCGGCGGCGGCCTCGCGCGCGGCTATCTGCACCGCCCGGGTCTGACCGCGAGCCGCTTCGTGGCCAACCCCTTCGGGCCGCCCGGCAGTCGGCTCTACCGCAGCGGCGACCTGGTGCGCTGGTCGCGCGACGGGGTGCTGCGCTACCTGGGCCGCGCCGACGACCAGGTCTCGGTGCGCGGCTTCCGGGTGGAGAGCGGCGAGATCGAGGCGGTGCTGCTCGCGGTCGCCGGCGTGCGCGCGGCGGCCGTGGTGCTCCGCACCGACCTGCCCACCGGCGAGGGCCTCGTCGCCTACGTCGTCACCGACCCGACGGGCCCCGCCGACGCCACCACCCGCCACCCCCGGGAGACGGACGCCACCACGCTGCGCGCCGCGTGCGCCGCCGCGCTGCCCGAACACATGGTGCCCGCCGCCTTCGTCACCCTGGACCAACTGCCGCTCACCACCAACGGCAAGCTCGACCGGGCCGCGCTGCCGCTGCCCACCCGCGCGCCGGCAACGGCCGGACGGGCGCCGCGCACGGCGCGCGAGAGGGCGCTCAGCGCCGCGTTCGGCCAGGTGCTCGGCGTCCCACCGGTGGGCCTGGACGACAACTTCTTCGCCCTCGGCGGCCACTCGCTGCTGGTCACCCAGCTCGCCGGGCGCATCCACGCCGACCTCGGCGTACGCCTGCCCCTCCGGGCCCTGTTCGAGGCCCCCACGGTCGCCGCGCTCGCCGAACGCGTCGCCGCCGCCGACCGGGCCGAGCGCGCGCCCTGGCCCGCGCTGACCGCCGCGCCCACCCGGCCGGCCGCGCTGCCGCTGTCCCCGGCGCAGCAGCGGCTGTGGTTCCTGCACCGGCTCGCCGGCTCCGGCACCACGTACACGGTGCCGCTCGTGCTGCGCACCCGCGACCGGCTCGACCCGGCCGCGCTGCGCTCCGCGCTGGCCGAACTGAGCGCGCGGCACGAGGTGTTGCGCACCGCCTTCCCCGAGCGCGACGGCCGCGCGACGCAGCGCGTGCTCACCCCCGAGGAGGCGGCGCCCACCCTGCACACCGGCGCGGTCGCGGCCGACGCGGTCACGGCCGAGGTGCGTCGGCTCGCCGCGTACGAGTTCGACCTGGCCGCCGAACCCCCGTTGCGGGCCCACCTGTTGCGCACCCGGGACGGCGAGAGCGTCCTGGTGCTGATCCTGCACCACATCGCCTGCGACGAGTGGTCGGTGGGGCCGCTGGTCGCCGACCTGGCCGCGCTCTACGCGGCCGGCCTGCCCGGCGCGACCAGCGCGGCGCCGCCCGCGCCGGTCACGCAGTACGCCGACTACACGCTGTGGCAGGCCGCGGCCCTGGCCGACCGGGAGGAGGCGCTGACCGACTACTGGCGCGCGGCGCTGGCCGGCGCCCCTGAGGAGATCCCGCTGCCCCTCGACCGGCCCCGGCCCACCGAGGTGGACCAGCGCGGCGACTCGGCGGAGTTCACCATCGACGCGTCGGCCCACCGCGCGGCGGCCTCCCTCGCGGCCGAGTCGGGCGCGACGCTGTTCATGGTCGTCCAGGCGGCCTTCGCCGCGCTGCTGACCGCCCACGGCGGCGGCACCGACCTGCCGATCGGCACCGTCCTCAGCGGGCGCGCCGACCAGGCCCTGGCCGAACTGGTCGGCCTGGTCTCCAACACGGTCGTGCTGCGCACCGACACCTCGGGCGACCCCACCTTCCGGGAGCTGGTCGAGCGGGTGCGCGCGGTGGACCTGGACGCCTTCGACCACGGCGAGCTGCCCTTCGAACGCCTGGTGGACCGGCTGAGCCCGGAGCGCTCGCTGTCCCGGCACCCGCTGTTCCACGTCGCCCTGGTGCACCAGAACGCGCCACGTCGCACCGTCGCGCTCGGCCCCGCGCGGGCCACCGTCGAACTGGTCGAGACCCGGGGCGCCAAGTGGGACCTGACCCTGGCCATCGTCGAGGAACACGGCCGGCACGGGCTGCGCGCGGCGTTCAACTACCGCACCGCGCTGTTCGACCGGGCCACCGTGCGGGCCCTCGCCGACCGGCTGTGCGCCCTGCTCGACTGGGCCTGCCACCACCCGGACGCGCCGCTGAGCGCCGCGAGCCTGCTGACCGCCGCCGACCGGCGGCGGGCGCTCACCGACTGGAACGACACCGCCCACCCGCTGCCCCCCGCGACCCTGCCCGGCCTGGTCCGCGCGCAGGCCGCCCGCACCCCGGCCGCGACCGCGCTCGTCGCCGGCGAACGGAGCTGGACCTACGCCGAGTTCGACGCGGCGGCGGACGCCTTCGCGCGCCTGCTCGCCGCCCCGGACACCGGCGCCGGCCACGGCGCCCGGCTCGGCCGCGGTGACGTGGTGGCCGTCGCGCTGCCGCGCTCGGCCGCCCTGGTGCTGGCCGCGCACGCCGCGCAGCGCGTCGGCGCCGCCTACCTGCCCGTCGACCCGGAACTGCCCCGGGAGCGGGCCGCCGCGCTGGTGGCCGACGCGGGCGCCGGCGCCCTGGTGACCACGCCGGAACTGGCCGAACGGTGGTTCCCTGGGGCGAGGGGCGCGGGCCAGTGGGCCGTGGCCGACGGCGCGGGAGCGGACGGCGGCGCGCTGCCGATGCTGCGGCTGAGCACGCCACCCGAACCCGCCCCCGCCGACGCGCGAGCGCCCGAGCTGACCGCGCCGCGGTCCGGCGACGCCGCGTACGTCATCTACACCTCCGGCTCCACCGGCCGCCCCAAGGGCGTGCTCGTCACCCACGACGCCATCGCCAACCGGCTGCGCTGGATGCGGCACGCCTACCCGATCGGCGCCGACGACCGGGTGCTGCACAAGACGCCGGCCAGCTTCGACGTGTCGGTGTGGGAGCTGTTCTGGCCGCTGCTCGCCGGCGCCACGCTCGTCGTCGCGGGCCCCGACGACCACCGCGACCCGGCCACCGTCGCCGCCCTCATCCGGGAGCGGGCGATCGCCACCGCGCACTTCGTGCCCTCGATGCTCGCCGCGTTCACGGCCGTCGCCCACCCGGACGACTGCGCCAGCCTGCGCCGCGTGTTCGCCAGCGGCGAGGCGCTGCCGCCGGCCGCCGTCGCCACCTGGCGTCGCCTGGCCCCGCACGCCGAACTGCACAACCTGTACGGGCCCACCGAGGCCGCCGTGGACGTCACCGCCTGGCAGACGGAGGCGGCCGACGCGGACGCGGTCCTGGTGCCGATCGGGCGGCCGGTGTGGAACACCCGCACGCTGGTCCTGGACGCCGCGCTGCGCCCGGTGCCCCCGGGCGTGCCCGGCGAGCTGTACCTCGCCGGGAGCCAACTCGCGCTCGGCTACCTGGGCCGGGCCGCGCTCACCGCCGAGCGCTTCACCGCCGACCCGTACGGGCCCCCAGGCTCCCGCCTCTACCGCACCGGCGACCTGGCCCGCTGGCGGCGCGACGGCAGCCTGGACCACCTCGGCCGGGCCGACGACCAGATCAAGCTGCGCGGGCTGCGGGTGGAGCCCGGGGAGATCCAGGCGGCCATCGACGCGCACCCGGCCGTGGCGCACAGCGCCGTGGTCGCCCACACCGACCCGGCGACCGGCGCCGCGCACCTGATCGGCTACGTCGTCCCGGCCGCGCACCCGGCGCCGGGGGAGCACCCCCCGCTGGACGCCGCCGCGCTGGCCGACCTGCGCGACCACCTGGCCACGGTGCTGCCCGCGCACCTGGTGCCCACCGCCCTGATCGGGCTTGAGGCGCTGCCGGTCACCCGCAACGGCAAGCTCGACCGCGCCGCGCTGCCGGCCCCCCGCCTCGCCGAGGAGGCAGGCCGGGTACCGGCCGAGACCCCCGACGAGCACCTGTTGGCCGGCCTCTTCGCCGAACTGCTGCACCTGCCCGAGGCCGGCACCACCGACAGCTTCTTCGCGCTCGGCGGCGACAGCATCCTCTCCATCCACCTGGTCGGCGCCGCCCGCCGGGCCGGCCTGCGCTTCACCCCGCAGGACGTCTTCCGCCAGCGCACCGTGCGCGGCCTGCTGACCGTCGCGGAGCGCGTACCGGTGCCAGAGCCGGATGCCGCGCCGGCCGCCGCGTCCGGCGCCGACTGGCCGGTGACGCCGCTCCAGGAGGGGCTGCTGTTCCTGTCCCGGTACGACGAGAGCGCGCTCGACCTCTACCACGTCCAGGTCGCGCTGCGCCTGCGCGGCGCCGTGGAGACGGAGCGGTTGCGCGCCGCGCTGGACGGCGTCGTCGACCGGCACGCCCCGCTGCGGACGGCGTTCTCGCCCGTCGAGCCGGGCGCCGACCAGGACCCGGGGTCGGCCGGCGGCTGGGTGCAGCGGGCCGCCGAGGTCGCGCGCGCCGAGGTCAGCGAGCGGGACCTGCGCCGGTACACCCGGCGCGAACGCGAGCGGCGCGCCCGCCGCGCCGCCGAGGACGACCGGCTGCGCCGCTTCGACCTGAACGCCCCACCGCTGCTGCGCTGCACGCTGCTCCGCCTCGACGACACCACCAGCGAACTCGTCCTCACCGGCCACCACCTGGTCCTCGACGGCTGGTCGATGCCGCTGCTCGTACGGGAGTTGCTCCAGGGATACGCCCGCGCACGGGCGGCCGACGGCGACGCGCCGCCGGTGGGCGACCCGCCGGCCGCCCCGCACTACCCGCACTACCTGCGCTGGCTCGCCGCCCAGGACCGTACGGCGGCCGGCGCGGCCTGGCGCACCGCCCTGGCCGGCGTCACCGAACCCACCCTCCTCGCGCCCGCCGCCGCGCGCGCCGCGGCCGGGGTGCCCGAGGAGCTGACCCAGGTCCTGGACGCCGACCTGACCGCGGGGTTGGCCGCGTTCGCGCGGCGCGGCGAACTCACCCTGGGCACCGTCGTGCAGACCGTGTGGGCCCTGACCCTGGCGGCCTGCACCGGCCGCGGCGACGTCGTCTTCGGCACCGTCGTCTCCGGCCGCCCCGCCGAGGTCCCCGGCGTCACCGACATGATCGGCCTCTTCGTCAACACGGTCCCGGTCCGCGTCCGGTTGCGCCCCAGCGAACCGCTCGGCGCGCTGCTCGCCCGCGTCCAGGACGAGCTGACCACCCTGCTGCCGCACCAGCACCTGGGCCTGGCCGACATCCAGCGCGAAGCCGGCATCGGCACCCTCTTCGACACGCTGACGGCCGTCGAGAACTACCCCGTGGACGACCTGGCGGAGCTGACCGATGGCACCGGCCTGACCGTGGCCGACGTCCAGGGCTGGGACGCCACGCACTACCCGCTCACCTGCGTCGCCATCCCCGGCGACGCGTTGACGCTGCGCCTGAGGTACCAGGGCGACGCGCTGGACGCCACGGCCGTACGGCGGATCGCGGAACGCGTCGTAGCGGGCCTGCGGGCCGTCGTGACCTCGCCCGACACCCCGATCGGCGCGCTCGACCTGCTGCTGCCCGCCGAACGGGCCGCACTCGCCGAACACGGCCAGGGCCCCACGGCGCCACCCCCCACCACCTGGGCGCGCCTGGTCGGCGACCAGGTACGGGCTAACCCGCGGGCCATCGCCGTGACAGGGCCCACCGGCGAACTCACCTACCGGGAACTCGACGCGCGGGCCCGGCACCTGGCCGGGCGGCTCGCCGCGCACGGCGCGGGCCGCGGGCGGCTGGTCGCCCTGCTGCTGCCGCGCTCCGTCGACCTGACCGTCGCGCTGCTCGCGGTGCAGTACGCGGGCGCGGCGCAGGTGCCCATCGACCCCGACTACCCGGCCCAGCGCATCGCGTTCATGCTCGCCGACGCCGCCCCGGCCCTGGTGCTCACCACCCGCGCCCTGGCCGACCAGGTGCCCGCGACCGACGCCCGCCCGCTGCACATCGAGGACCTGACCACCGGCGAGGACCCGACCGCCGGCAAGAACCCGCCCAGCGGCCCGGGGGAGCCCGAGCCGAGCGGCGCGCCCTCGCCGCGCGACGCCGCGTACGTCATCTACACCTCCGGCTCCACCGGCCGGCCCAAGGGCGTGGTGATCGAGCAGCACGGCCTGGCGGCGCTCGCGCGGGCCCAAGCCGAGCGGTTGGCCGTCGACCCGGACAGCCGCGTCCTCGCGCTCGCCTCGCCCTCCTTCGACGCCTCCGTGATGGAGACGCTGATGGCCCTGGCCACCGGCGCGACGCTGGTCGTCCCGCCGCCCGGACCGCTGGCCGGCGAACCGCTCGGCGAGGCCATCGCCGAGCACCGCGTGAGCCACGCCCTCATCCCGCCCACCGCGCTCACCGGCCTCGAACCC
The DNA here is from genome assembly GCF_057766585.1 of Streptomyces sp. MGP-BFMKR1. Lineage (NCBI taxonomy): Bacteria > Bacillati > Actinomycetota > Actinomycetes > Kitasatosporales > Streptomycetaceae > Streptomyces > Streptomyces sp. MGP-BFMKR1. The sequence goes on along the minus strand of NZ_CM173408.1, from coordinate 736,813 downwards.
GCCGGCCTGGACTGCCTGCGCACCCTGGTCGTCGGCGGCGAGGCGTGCCCGGCCGACCTGGTGGCCCGCTGGTCGCCAGGGCGGCGCATGGTCAACGCGTACGGGCCGACCGAGGCCACCGCCTGCGTGACCATGAGCCGGCCGCTCGCCGGCGCCGCCTCACCCCCGATCGGCAGCCCGCTGCCCGGCACCACCGCGCACGTCCTCGACCCGCTGCTGCGCCCGGTGCCGCCCGGCGTGGTGGGGGAGCTGTACGTGGGCGGCGACGGCGTGGGCCGCGGCTACCTGCGGCGCCCGGGGCTGACCGCGCGACGCTTCGTGGCCGACCCGTTCGGAGCGCCCGGCACCCGCCTGTACCGCACCGGGGACCTGGTCTCCTGGGGGCCCGACGGCCAGTTGCGCTACCACGGCCGGGGCGACGACCAGGTCAAGGTCCGGGGCTTTCGGGTCGAACTCGGCGAGATCACCACCGCCCTGACCCGCTCGCCCCAGGTGCGCGCGGCTGCCGTCGTGCTCCGCGCCGACGGCGGCGGCCCCAAGCGACTGGTGGGCTACCTGGTCCCGGCCGCGCGGCCCGAGGCCCCGAGCGGGCAGCGGTCAGGCGCGGTGGACACCGAAGCGCTGCGGGCCGAACTCGCCACCACGCTGCCCGAGCACATGGTGCCCGCCGCCCTCGTCGTGGTGGACCGGTTGCCCGTCACCGCCAACGGCAAGCTCGACCAGTCCGCCCTGCCCGCGCCTGACTTCGCCGCGGCCATCGGGCACGCCAGGCCGGCCGGGCCGACCGAGGAGTTGCTCGCCGAACTGTTCGCGGCGGTGCTCGCGCTGCCGACGGTCGGCGCCGACGACAGCTTCTTCACGCTCGGCGGCGACAGCATCCTGTCCATGCACCTGGTGGCCCGGGCCCGCGCGGCGGGCCTGCGGATCAGCCCGCGCGAGGTGTTCGAGGAGACGACCGTGCGCCGGCTGGCCGCGCTCGTCGCCGACCGGGCCGAGCCCGCGCCGGCCCCCGAACCCACCGCCCCGCCCGCCGCGCCGGCCGGGCCCGCCCCGCTGACCCCGATCATGCGCTGGCTGGCCGAGCGCGCCGGGCCCACCGGCCGCTTCAGCCAGTCGATGCTGCTCACCCTGCCACCCGGCATCGAACGCGCCGAGCTGGAGACGGTGTTGGCCGCGCTGGTCGACCGGCACGCGATGCTACGGGCCCGCGTGGACCTGACCGCCGAGCAAGGCACCTTCGACGTACCGGAGGCGGCCGACGCGGCCCCCGAACCGCCGCTGCGGCACGTCGCCGACACGCGACCGCTGACCGAGGCCGCGACCCAGGCCGCGGTCGAGGCGGCGGCCGACGGGCTCGACCCGGCGCGCGGGCGGATGGTGCGGGCCGTGTGGTTCGACCACGGGCCCGCGCGCCCCGGCCGGCTGCTGCTGGTCATCCATCACCTGGCCGTGGACGGCGTGTCCTGGCGCGTCCTGGTCGACGACCTGCGCGCGGCGTGGCAGGCCGTGGCCGCCGGGCGGCGCCCCGCGCTGCCACCGGTACCTACCTCCTTCCCGGCCTGGGCCGCCGACCTGCCGCGCGTCGCCGCCCAGCGCCGGGCCGAACTCCCGCTGTGGCGCCAGGTGTTGGCGGCCCCGGCCGGGTTGCCGGGCGGGCGGGCCGACGGACCCGTCACCGACACCGTGGGCGCGGCCCGACACCGCGTCGTGGTGCTGCCACCGGAGGCCACCGGCCCGCTGCTGACCACCGCGACCGAGCGGTACCGCGCCGGGGTCGGCGACCTGTTGCTGACCGCGCTGGCCAGCGCCGTCGGCGCGTGGGGCGGCGCCGCGCGGGCCCGGTTCCTGGTGCACGTCGAGGGCCACGGCCGCGAGGAACACATCCGCCCGGGCGCCGACCTCTCGCGCACCGTCGGCTGGTTCACCAGCCTCTACCCGGTCCTCCTGGACGCCCCCGTCACCGGCCCCGTCAGTGAAGCGGTGCGCCGCGTACGCGAGGCGACGGCCGCCATCCCCGACAGCGGCATCGGCTACGGGCTGCTGCGCCACCTCGACCCCGAGGGACGGGCAGCGCTGCGCGAGGCCCCCACGCCACGGATCGCCTTCAACTACCTGGGCCGCTTCGCCGCCGCGTCCGACGACCGGCCCTGGTCGGCGGCGCCCGAGGCCGGCGTGCTCGGCGGCGCCATCGACGGCGCGCTGGCGATGGCCCACCCGCTGGAGCTGAACGCCGTCACCCGGGAGACCCCGGACGGACCCGCCCTGCACACCCGGCTCACCTGGGCGCCCAGCTCGCTGACCGAGGCCGAGGTGACCGAGCTGGGCGCGCTGTGGCTCGCCGCCCTGGCCCGCCTGGCCCACGGCGACCCGGTCGACCAGAGGGGCCCGAACGGCCCAGCCAGCCCAGCCGACGCGGCCGGCCAGCACCCGCACGACAGCGCCGAGCCACCGCGGCCCGCGAGCGCGCGGCCGACGCCGGCCGAGCCGCGGCCGGCGCCCGCACCCGAGCGCGGGCCCGCCGGGCCGCCGCTCTCCCCGCTCAGCCCAGAACAGAGCGCCCTGCTCCAAGCACGATGGAGGAACCGGTGAGTGAGCACGACGGCCTGGACGACATCCTTCCGCTGTCCCCGTTGCAGGAGGGCCTGCTGTTCCACTCCGCGTTCGACGCGCGGGCCCTGGACGTCTACACCATGCAGCTCGCCTTCGACCTGCGCGGCCCCGTCGACGGCCGGGCCCTGCGCGCGGCCGGCCGGAGCCTGCTGCGCCGGCACGCCAACCTGCGCGCCGCCTTCCTCCAGGACGGCCTGGACCGCGCCGTCCAGGTCATCCCGCACCACTGCGAACTGCCCTGGTACGAGCACGACCTGTCGGCGTACCCGGCGGCCGAGCGGGAGCGCGAACTCGCCCGGCTGACCGAGGCCGACCGGGCCCGCCGCTTCGACCTGACCGAACCGCCGCTGCTGCGACTCACGCTGATCAAGCTCGGCGACCAGGCGTGGCACCTGCTGCTGTGCGCCCACCACATCCTCATCGACGGCTGGTCGGTGCCGCTGCTCGGCAAGGAGCTGTTCGCCTGCTACGCGGCCGGCGGCTCGGACGGCGCGCTCCCGCCGGTCCGCCCCTACCGGGACTTCCTGGCCCACCTCGCGGGACAGGACGACGCGGCGGCCGAGGCCGCCTGGCGCGCCGCGCTCGCCGGCCTCGACGAGCCGACGCTGCTGGTCCCCGGGCCCTTCGCCGGCGTACCCGAACTGCCCCACCAACTCGACCTGACCCTCCCCGAGGGCACCGGCGCCGGGCTCGCCGCGCTGGCCAGCGCGCAGGGCCTGACCACCAGCACGCTCTACCAGGCCGCCTGGGGCGCCACGTTGGCCCGACACACCGGCCGCCCCGACGTCGCCTTCGGCACCACCGTCTCCGGCCGCCCCGCCGAACTCGACGGCGCCGACGCCATGATCGGCCTGTTCATCAACACCCTGCCGGTGGTCGTACACGCGCCCAACGCCCGCGCGCTGACCGACGTCGCCCACACCCTCCAGCGCGACCAGGCCCGCCTCCTGGACCACCAGCACATCGGCCTGGCCCGCATCCAGCAGGCGGCCGGCATCGGCGAACTCTTCGACACGCTCCTGGTGGTGGAGAACTTCGCGGTCGACTCCGACGGGCTGGCCGCCGCCCAGGCCGCGGGCGGCGTACGGGTCGCCTCCGTACGCGGCGAGGACGCCACCCACTACCCGGTCACCGTCGTCGTCCACCCGGGGCCTAACCCGCGCGTCGCGCTGCGCTACCGCCCCGACCAGCTCACCGCCGAGCGGGCGCGGGCGCTGGGCGCGGCGTACGCGCGCGTGCTCGGCGCGTACGCGCGGGCCGCGGACCGCCCGGTGGGCTCCGTCGAACTCCTCGCCCCGCACGAGCGCCGCCGCGCCCTGTCCGACGGCGCCCCGCTGACCATCGAAGCCCCGGCGGACGACGACACCCTCACCGCCCGCTTCGCCCGCGCCGCCCGCCGCGACCCCGACGCCACCGCCGTCACGCACGGCACCATCCACCTCAGCTACCGCGAACTGGACGCCCGCTCCGACCAGTTGGCGGCGCTGCTGCGCGAGCACGGCGCGGCCCCCGGTGAACTGGTCGCGCTCGCCCTCCCGCCGTCCACGGACCAGGTCGCCGCCGTGCTGGCCGTACTCAAGACGGGCGCCGGCTACCTGCCCCTGGTCGCCGACGGTCCCGCCGACCGCGCCGCCACCGTGCTCCGCGACGCGGCCCCCGTCGCACTGCTGACCCGTGGCGAGACGTTCCCGCAGGAGCCCGGCGGCGTGCCGCGCGTCGCCCTGGACGCCCCGCACACCGCCGCGCGCCTCGCCGAACTGGCCGGCGCGCCGGCCCCCGCGCCCCGGCTGACCGCCGCCCACACCGCGTACGTCATCTACACCTCGGGTTCCACCGGCGCCCCCAAGGGCGTCGTCGTCCCGCACGGCAACGTGCTGCGCCTCTTCGACGCCACCCGCGAACTCCTCGCGTTCGACCACGCCGACGTGTGGACCCTCTTCCACTCCTACGCCTTCGACTTCTCCGTCTGGGAACTCTTCGGCGCCCTGCTGCACGGCGGGCGGCTGGTCGTCGTGGACCCGGCCACCACGCGCGCGCCGGAGGAGTTCCGCGCCCTGCTCGCCGCCGAGCGGGTCACCGTCCTCAGCCAGACCCCGTCGGCGTTCCACCAACTCGCCGAGGTCGAGTGCGCCGCCCCGGCCGACGCCGCCCCGCTCACCCTGCGCACCGTCGTCTTCGGCGGCGAGGCCCTGGACCCACCCCGCCTCGCGCCGTGGCAGGCCCGCTACGGCGCGGACGGCCCCGAACTCGTCAACATGTACGGGATCACCGAGACCACGGTGCATGTCACGCAGCACATACTTGAGGCCGAGGCCAGCGGGGTCGGGGAGACTTCCGAGCCTGCCGAGGCCGGGGAGGCTGTCGAGGCCGGCGAGAGCGCCGAACACGCTGGGGGAGCCGCCTCGCGACCGCTCAGCCCCGTCGGCCGGCCCATCGACGACCTCGGCGTCTACGTGTTGGACTCCGCGCTGCGGCCCGTTGCCCCCGGCCACCCGGGAGAGCTGTACGTCACCGGGCCCGGGCTCGCCCGCGGCTACCTGGGGCGGCACGCGCTGACCGCGACCCGCTTCGTGGCCGACCCGTTCGGCCCGCCGGGCGCCCGCATGTACCGCAGCGGCGACCTGGCCCGCTGGAGCGACGACGGCGAACTCGACTACCTGGGCCGGGCCGACGAACAGGTGCAGATCCGCGGGTTCCGCGTCGAGCCCGGCGAGGCCCGCGCCGCGCTCGCCGCCGACCCCGAGGTCGCCGACGCCGTCGTGCTGGCCCGCCCCGCGCCCGACGGCGGCACCCGCCTGATCGGCTACGTGCGCCCCGCCACCGACCACCTGGACGTGGACCGGCTGCGCGCCCGCGTCGCCGACCGGCTACCCGGCTACCTGGTGCCGGCGGCCGTCGTGCGCGTCGAGCGGTGGCCGCTGACCGGCAACGGCAAGCTCAACCGGCGGGCGCTGCCCGAGCCCGAGCGGGCCGGGCCGCGCGCCGGGCGCCCTCCGCGCACCCCGCAGGAGGAGATCGTCGCCGGCCTCTTCCGCGACCTGCTCGACGTCCCGCACGTCGGCGTGGACGAGGACTTCTTCGCCCTGGGCGGGCACTCGCTGCTCGCCACCCGACTCGCCTCCCGGGTACGGGCCGCCCTGGACGCCGACGTGTCGGTGCGCGACGTGTTCGAGGCGCCCACCGTCGAAGGGCTCGCCCGCCGCGCCGAGCCCGGCAGCTCCCGCCGCGCGCCGCTGGTGCCGCGCCCGCGCCCGGAGCGGGTGCCGCTCTCGCCGGCCCAGCGCCGGCTGTGGTTCCTGCACCAACTGCACGGTCCGAACGCCACGTACAACATCCCCTTCGTCGCCCGGCTGACCGGACCGCTGGACGTGCCGGCGCTGCGCGCCGCGGTGCGCGACGTCCTTGAGCGGCACGAGAGCCTGCGTACCGTCTTCCCCGCCGCGGACGAGCGGCCCCACCAGGCTCTCGTGCCGCTCGCCGAGATCGGCGAGGTGCTGCCGGTGCGCGCGGTCGCGCCGAGGCTCCTGGAGCGCGAGTTGGCCCAGCTCACCGGCGCCGCCTTCGACGTGGAGCGGGAGATACCGCTGCGCGCCACGCTGCTCGCCCTCGACGCCGAGCAGCACGTCATCGCCCTCGTCGTGCACCACATCGCCGCCGACCAGTGGTCGGCCCGCCCGCTCCTCACCGACCTGGCCACCGCCTACGCCGCCCGCCGCGAGGGCGCCGCGCCCGCCTGGGCCCCGCTCCCGGTCAGCTACGCCGACTTCACCCTCTGGCAGCGCGAGGTGCTCGGCTGGGACGAGGACGGTGCGCTGCCCGGCGGCCCCCTCGAAGCGCAGGTCGCGTACTGGCGTACCCAACTCGCCGATTTGCCCGACGCGTTGACCCTGCCCACCGACCGGCCCCGGCCGGCCCAGCCCAGCTACCGGGGCGGCTTCGTGCGCTTCGGCGTCCCCGCCGCCACCCACCGGGCCCTGCGCGAGGTGGCCGGCGCCGCCTCCGGGTCGCTGTTCATGGCCGCCCACGCCGGGCTCGCCGCCCTGCTGACCAAGGTCGGCGCCGGCACCGACGTGGTCATCGGCACCCCCGTCGCCGGCCGCGCCGACGCCGCCCTGGACGACCTGGTCGGCTTCTTCGTCAACAACCTGGTGCTGCGCACCGACACCTCGGGCGATCCCACCTTCCGCACGCTCGTCGACCGCGTCCGGGCCGTGGACCTGGCCGCCTACGCCCACGCCGACGTGCCCTTCGAGCACCTGGTGGACGTGGTGAGCCCGCACCGCTCACTGGCCCGGCACCCGCTGTTCCAGACCATGCTCGCCTACGAGAACCGGTCCGCCGCCGAGATCGGGCTGCCCGGCGTGCGGACCACGGCCGTGCCCGCGCTCGGCGAGGCCGCCAAGTTCGACCTGACGTTCACGCTCGCCGAACGGGCCGGCGCCGACGGCATCGACGGCATCCTCGAGTACGCCACCGACCTCTTCGACCGGCCCACGGCGGAGGCGCTCGCCGACCGCCTGGTGCGCCTGCTGACCGCCGCGGCCCACGAGCCCGACGTCCCGCTGCACCGACTCGACGTGCTCTCGGCCGCCGAGCGCGCGGCACTGACCGGCACCGCGCTGACCGGCGCCGCGCCGGCCGCCCCCGTGCGCCGGCCGGCCGCCACCGGGCCCGCCGCGCACGGCCGTGCTCTGCCCGCCGGCGGTCCGTCGACCTTCCCCGCGTTGTTCGCCGCGCGCGTCGCGGCGGACGGCACCGCGCCCGCCGTCGCCGGCCCCTCCGCGCTCACCGGCGACCACCTCGCCCTCACCTACCGCGCGTTGGACGACGCGGCGAGCCGGCTCGCCCACACCCTCATCGCGCACGGCGTACGGCCCGACGACCGGGTGGCGGTCGCCCTGCCGCGCACCGTCGAGGCCGTCACCGCGCTGCTCGCCGTGCACAAGGCGGGCGCCGTCTACCTGCCCGTCGACCCCGACTACCCCGCCGAGCGGGTGCGGTTCACGCTCACCGACGCCGCGCCGACCCTGGCCCTCGTCGCGCCCGGCCACCACCTGCCGACCCCCGCCGGGCTGCCCACGCTGACCCTGCCCGCCACGCCCACCGACCCCGAGCCGGCCACCGACCCCGCAACGTGGCGGGCGCTGCGCCCCGACTCGGCCGCGTACGTCATCTACACCTCCGGCTCCACCGGCCGCCCCAAGGGCGTCGTCGTCACGCACGCGGGGCTGCCCGCCCTCGCCGACACCGTCATCGACGGCTTCGGGGCCGGGCCCGGCTCCCGGGTCCTCCAGTTCGCCTCGCTGAGCTTCGACACCTCCCTGTGGGAGATCGTCATGGCGCTGCTGTCCGGCGGCTGCCTGGAGATCGTCCCAGCCGAGCGGCGACTCGGCGAGCCCCTGGCGCGGTTCGTCGCCGAGCGCCGGATCACCCACCTGACCGTGCCGCCCGCGGTGCTCGCCGCCCTCCCCGAGCGGGCCGTCGCGCCCGGCACCACCGTGATCGTCGCCGGCGAGGCGTGCGCGCCCGAACTCGTACGCGCCTGGGCGCCGCACACCCCGATGTTCAACTCGTACGGGCCGACCGAGACCACCGTGGACGCGACGCTGTGGCGCTGCGACCCGGGCGCCCTGCGCGGCGGCCCCGTACCGGTGGGCCGGCCCGTCACCGAGACGGCCACCTACGTGCTCGACGCCGCGCTGCGACCCGTGCCCCCCGGCACCCCGGGCGAGCTGTACGTCGCCGGTACCGGCCTCGCCCGCGGCTACCACGCGCGCCCCGGCCTGACCGCGCAGCGCTTCGTCGCCGACCCGTACGGCCCGCCAGGCGCCCGCATGTACCGCACCGGCGACCTGGCCCGCTGGACCACGGCCGGCGTCCTGGAGTACCTGGGCCGCGCGGACGACCAGGTCAAGCTGCGTGGGTTCCGCATCGAACTGGGCGAGATCGAGGCCGCGCTCGGCGCGCTGCCCGGCGTACGGCAGGCCGCCGTGCTGCTCCGCGAGGACCAGCCCGGCCAACCGCTGCTGGTCGGCTACCTGGTGGCCGACCGAGGCAGCGGCGACCCGCTGGACAGCGCCGCGCTCCAGACGGCCCTGGCCCGGACGCTGCCCGACTACCTGGTCCCTGCCGTCCTGGTGGAGCTGGACGCCTTCCCGCTCAGCCCGAACGGCAAGGTGGACCGCGCGGCACTGCCCGCGCCCGTCGCGACCGCCACCGACGAGCGGCCACTCGAAGGCACCGCCGCCACGCTGGCCGCGCTCTTCGGCGAGGTGCTCGGCCGCGCGCCGGCAGGCGGTGACGACAGCTTCTTCGCCATCGGCGGCGACAGCATCTCCTCCATCCAACTCGTCAGCCGCGCCCGGGCGGCGGGCCTCGCCCTGAGCGCCCGACAGATCTTCGAGTACCGCACCCCGCGGGCGCTGGCCGCCGTGGTCGGCCCCCTCGGCGATGCCGAGCCCGCCGCGGCGGGCGCCCGCGAAGGCGGCACCGTGCCGCTGACCCCGCTCATGCACTGGCTCGCCGGCCGGCCCGCCGCCTGGCGCACCTTCCACCAGTCCATGCTGGTCCGCGTCCCCGGCACGCTCACCGAGCCGGCCCTCGCCGCCGCCCTGGGCGAACTGGTCGCCACCCACGGCATGCTGCGCGCCACCGTGGTCCGCGACGCCACCGGCGCACCCGCCCTCACAGCCGACCGGCCCACGGGGGCCGCGACCCGTGACGCGTACCAACTCACCGTCGTGGACGCGGCCGACGCCGGTCCCGAGCGGCTGCGCGCCCAGGTCGCCGAGCACTCGGCCGCCGCCGTCGAACGGCTGGACCCGGAACGAGGCCGACTGGTCGAGGCGGTGTGGTTCGACGCCGGCCACGGCGAGAGCGGCCGACTGCTGCTGACCATCCACCACCTGGTCGTGGACGGCGTCTCCTGGCGCGTCCTGCTCGCCGCCCTCGCGGCCCTCCTCGGCGACCACCCGGGCGACGACACCGGGCCGGGCGCCACGGCCACCGGCGGCGCCCGCACGCTGGCGGCTCCCGGCACCTCCTTCGGCCACTGGGCCAGGGAACTGCGCGCCGGCGCGGACCGGCACGAGGACGAGCGCGCGCACTGGGAGGCGACCCTGACCGGCGCCGAACCCCCGCTGGGGACGCGGCCCCTGGACCCCGCGACCGACACCGCCGCCGGTTGCCGCACGCTGCGCACCGTCCTCCCGCCCGAACTGGCCGGCCCGCTGCTCGGCGCGGTGCCCGCCGCCTTCCACGCCACCCCCGAGGACGTGCTGCTCGCCGCCCTCGCCCTGGCCGTCACCGCGGAACGGGACGACGGCGAAGGCGACCACCAGGCCGCCGACTCCCTCCTCATCGACCTGGAGTCGCACGGCCGCCACGAGGAACTGGTCGAGGGCGCCGAACTCTCCCGCACGGTCGGCTGGTTCACCACCCAGTACCCGGTCCGCGTCGCCCCCGGCGCGGTCGGCGCCGCCGCCGCGGTCAAGCGCGTGAAGGAACAACTGCGCGCGGTGCCGCGCCAGGGCACCGGCTACGGGCTGCTGTACGCGCAGGCTCCCAGCGGCGCCCAGGTCGCCTTCAACTACCTGGGCCGCTTCGACGGCGCCGCGCCCGGCGGCGACCCGGTCGGCGGAAGCTGGACGCCGGCCCCCGAGTCCGACGCCGTCACCGCCCCCACCGACCCCCGCCTCCCCGCCGACCACGCGCTGGACGTGCACGCATCGGCCATCGGCGGACCACACGGCCCGAGCCTGACCGTCCGCTGGACCTACCCGCCAGGCCCGCTGGACGCCGAGCGGGTACGCCGTATCGCCGACCGCTTCACCGCGACCCTGCGCGAGCTGGCCGAGCACGCGGGCCACGGCACCTGCGGCGGGCACACCCCCTCCGACTTCCCGCTGGTCCGCCTCGACCAGGCGCGGATCGACGAGTTGGAGCGGGCCCACCCGGACCTGGCGGACGTGCTGCCGCTGTCACCGCTCCAACAGGGCCTGGCCTACCACGCGCTCGCCGACACCAACGCCCTCGACGTCTACGTCGTCCAACTCGACCTGGAGCTGACCGGTGCGCTGGACACGGACCGGCTGCGCCGGGCCGCGCAGGCCGTCGTGGACCGGCACGCGAGCCTGCGCGCCGGGTTCCGACAGCTCGCCGACGGCACCCTGGTGCGCTACACGACGGCGACCGCGCCCGTGGCCTGGCGCCAGCGCGACCTGCGGGCCGAGCCCGACCCGCTCGCCGCGCTCGCCCAACTCACCGAGGCCGACCGCGTCGAGCGCTTCGACCTGGACCGGCCGCCACTGCTGCGCTTCACGCTGGCCCGGGTCGCCCCCGACCGGCACCGCCTGCTGTTCACCAGCCACCACCTGCTGATGGATGGCTGGTCGGCGCCGCTGCTGCTGACCGACCTGTTCGCCGCGTACGCGCACCAGCCGCTGCCCACCCGCCGCCCGTACGCCGACTACCTGCGCTGGCTGGCCGGGCGCGACGCACAGGCGGCGCTGGCCGCCTGGCGGCGGGCGCTGGCCGGGTTCGAGCGGCCCACGCTCGTCGCGCCGGCGGGCGGCACGGGCGTGGCCGCCGTCCCCGGCGAGACCGAGCTGACCCTGTCCCCACGGGCGACGGCCGCCGTCGACGCCACGGCCCGGGCCGTCGGCGTCACCCTCAGCACCCTGGTGCGGACCGCCTGGGGCCTGGTGCTCGGCCAACTCACCGGCCGCGACGACGTGGTGTTCGGCGCCGCCGTCTCCGGCCGGCCCCCGGAGCTGGCCGGCGTCGAGTCGATGATCGGCCTGTTCGTGAACACCGTGCCGGCGCGCGTACGGCTCGCCCCGGGGCGCCCGCTGCGCGAGCTGGTCACCGAGGTGCACGCCGAGCAGGTCGCGCTCCTGGACCACCAGCATCTGGGCCTGGCCGACATCCAGCGGGCCACCGGGCACGGCGAACTCTTCGACACCATGATGGTGTTCGAGAACTACCCCTTCGACGACGAGGCACTCAGCGGCAGCGAGCGCGCCGCCGGCCTCGCGGTGCGCGGCGTCGGCGGCCGGGACGCCACCCACTACCCGCTCACCCTCTCCGTCACCGCCCAGGCCGGCCGACTGCGGCTCGCGCTGAAGTACCGCACCGACTTCTGCGACGCCGACGCCGCGCGCGACATCACCCGCCGCGTGGCCGCCGCCATCGACCACCTGGCGCGCGCCCCCGAGGCCCCGGTGGGCTCCGTGGACACCGTCGACCCGCACCGCCCGCCGCGCTGGCGGCTGACCGGCGCCCCGGCCCGCCCGCTGCCGGCCCTCGCCCAGGCGTCACCGACCGCCCCGCGTGACGCGACCGGAACGGGCATCGCCGCCGCGTTCGCCGCCCAGGCCGCGGCGACCCCCGACGCCACGGCCGTGCGGCGCGCGGACGGTACCGGCCGGCTCAGCTACGCCGAACTCGCCGCCCGCGCGGCCCACCAGGCCGAGCGGTTGCGCGCGGCCGGCGCGGGCCCGGAGGCCGTGGTCGGCGTGTCGCTGCCGCGCTCGCCCGCACTGGTCACCAGCCTCCTCGCGGTGGCCTGGGCCGGCGCCGGCTACCTGCCGCTGCACCCGAGCTGGCCGGCCGAGCGCTGCCGGGCCGTGCTCGCCGCCGCCGGGGCCATCGCCCTGGTCGCCGCGGCCGACGACGCCCGGGCGGCCGAGGCCGCGGGCGCGCTCCCGATCCTGCCCCCGCCCCCGGCCGGCCCGGCGCCCGGTCCCGCCGGCGCCCCGTGGCAGCCGCCCGCGCCCGCGCACCCCGGACAACTCGCCTACGTCATGTACACCTCCGGCTCCACGGGCGCGCCCAAGGGCGTGGCCGTGGAGCAGGCGGCCGTGCTGGCGCTGGCGGCCGACGCCCGCTGGGACGGCGCGGCGCACCGCGCCGTGTTGCTGCACTCCCCGCACTCCTTCGACGCCGCCACCTACGAGCTGTGGGTGCCGCTGCTGCGCGGCGGCGAGGTGGTCGTGGCGCCGGAAGGCGACACCGACCCGGCGGCCTGGCGGTCCCTGTTGCCCGCCAGCGGCGCCACCGCGCTGTGGTTGACGGCGGGCCTCTTCGCGCTCCTGGCCCACGAGGCACCGGAGGCGTTCCACGGCCTGCGCGAGGTCTGGACGGGCGGCGACGTCGTCTCGCCCGCCGCCGTACGGGCCGTGCGCGCCGCCGCGCCGCACCTGCGGATCGTCAACGGCTACGGCCCCACGGAGACCACCACCTTCGCCACGTCGAGCCAGTTCACCACCGGGCCCGCCGGGCGAGACGAGCAACCCGAGCCCGCCGAGCCCGGCACGACCGGATCCGCCACCGCCGATCCCGTCACCGTCGAGGCCGACGCGCCGCTGCCGATCGGCACCCCGCTGGACGGGATGAGCGCCAGCGTCCTGGACGGGGCGCTGCGGCCGGTGCCGGACGGCGTGCCCGGCGAGCTGTACCTCGGGGGCGCCGGTCTGGCCCGTGGCTACGTGGGCCAACCCGGGCTGACCGCCGAGCGGTTCGTCGCCGACCCCGCGGGCCCGCCCGGCGCGCGCCTCTACCGCACCGGCGACGTGGTGCGGGTGCGCGCCGACGGGCGGCTCGACTTCGTCGGCCGCGCCGACGACCAGGTCAAGCTGCGCGGCTACCGCGTCGAACCCGGCGAGACCGAGGCCGCGCTGCGGGCCCTGCCCGAGGTCGCGCACGCCGCCGTCATGGCCCGCACCGACCTGCCGGGGGGCCCGGCCCTGGTCGCGTACGTCGTGCCGGCCGCCGCGCCGGCCGGCCAACCGACGGCCGCCGCGGGCGCCACCCCGGCCGACGCCCCGGCTGGCGACGGCACCGCCCCGGCTGGCGACGGCGACGCCCTCGGCCGCGCGTTGCGCGAGCGGCTCGCGCGGACGTTGCCGGAGTACCTGGTGCCCGCGGCCGTGGTCTGCCTGGAGCGGCTGCCGCTGACCGCCAACGGCAAGCTGGACCGGGCCGCGCTGCCCGCCCCGCGACGGGCCACCGCCGTGCCCGCCGCGCCGCTCGGGCAGCGCGAGGAGTTGCTGTGCCGGCTGTTCGCCGACGCGCTCGGCGTCGAGTCCGTCGCCCCCGACCAGGACTTCTTCGCCGCCGGCGGGCACTCGCTGTCGGCGATGCGGCTGGTGGGCACCGTACGGGCGGCGCTGCGCGTCTCGCTCGCGGTGCGCGACCTGTTCACCGCCCGCACCCCCGCCGCCACCGCCGCGCTGCTGCGGCCCGCGACGCACCAGCGGGCGCCGTTGGTGGCGGGCCCGCGCCCGGCCGAGCTGCCGCTGTCCCCGGCCCAGCGCCGACTGTGGTTCCTCGACCGGCTCGACACGGGGACCGCGGCGTACAACGTGCCCATCGCGCTGCGGCTGACCGGGCGCCTGGAACTGCCCGCGCTGCGCGCCGCCCTGCACGACCTGGTGGTGCGGCACGAGGCGCTGCGCACCGTCTTCCCGGACACCGACGGCGTGCCGCGCCAGCACGTCGTGCCCGCCGACCAGGCCCGGGTGGAGGTCGAACTCGTCACCACGCCCCCGTCGGACGGCGCCGCGCTGGACGCCGCGCTGCACGCCGCCGCCGTACGCCCCTTCGCCCTGACCCGCGACCTGCCGCTGCGCGCCACCGTGCTGCGCCCGCGCCCCGCCGCCACCGGCGCGCGCCCCGACGAGGCCGCCGCCGACACCGCCGCCGACACCGCCGACGCCGCCGGCGACACCGAGGGCGACACCGAGGGCGACACCGAGGGCGATGTCCTGCTCCTGGTGCTGCATCACATCGCGGGCGACGAGTGGTCCGTACGGCCCCTGCTCGGCGATCTGAGCAGCGCCTACGCCGCCCGGGTGGCCGGGCACGCGCCGCGCTGGACGCCGCTGCCCGTGCAGTACGCCGACTACGCGCTGTGGCAGCGGGAGGTGCTCGGTGCCGAGGACGACCCGGACAGCGGCATCGGCCGGCAGACGGCGTACTGGCGCGAGCGGTTGGCCGGCGCGCCGGGCGAGCTGGCGCTGCCGCTGGACCGGCCGCGCGGCGACCACGCCGGGTACGACGGCGAGGTCGTGGAGTTCGCCGTCCCCGACGACGTGCGCCGTGGGCTGCGGGAGCTGGCCCGGCGCACCGGCGCCACGCCGTTCATGGTGGCGCACGCCGCGCTCGCCGCACTCCTGGAGCGCCTGGGCGCCGGGTGCGACCTGCCGATCGGCACGCTCATCGCGGGGCGCGACGAGCACGCGCTGCACGACCTCGTCGGCTTCTTCGTCAACACCCTGGTGCTGCGCACCGACGTGAGCGGCGACCCGACGCCGGGCGAGCTGGTGGAGCGGGTCAAGGCCGCCGACCTGGAAGCCTTCGACCACGCCCAGGTGCCCTTCGAGAAGCTGGTGGACGCGCTCGGCGCGGAACGCTCGCTGTCCCGGCACCCGCTGTTCCAGGTGATGCTGAACCACCAGACGCGCACCCCGGCCGGGCCGCGCCTGGCCGACCTGGACAGCGCGCCGGTCGCCGTGCACACCCGTACCGCCAAGTTCGACCTGACGTTCACGCTCGTCCAACACCCGGGCGCGGACGGTCCGTTGACCGGTGGCATCACCTACCGCACCGACCTGTTCGACGCGGCCACGGCGCGCCGGCTCGCCACCCACTTCACCCGCGTGCTCGCCGCGTTCGCCACCCACCCGGACCGCCCCGTCACCGCGATCGACCTGCTGACGGGCGACGAGCGGCGACGCGTGCTGCACCAGTGGAACGACACCGCGACCCGGGTGGCACCGGCCACCGTGCCGCAGGCGCTCGCCGATGCGGCGGCCCGCACGCCCGAGGCACCCGCCGTCATCGCCGACGACGGCACGCTCAGCCACCGCGAGCTGTACGAGCGGGCCGCCCGGCTCGCCCACGCGCTCGCGCGCCGGGGCGCCGGCCCGGACCGCCTCGTCGCGGTGCTGCTCCCGCGCTCGGCCCGCTCGGTGCTCGCCGCGCACGCCGTGCAGCACGCGGGCGCCGCCTACCTGCCGCTGGACCCCGCGCACCCCGTCGAGCGGCTGGCCGCCCTGCTCGCCGACACCGCCCCGGCGGTGGTCCTCACCGACGCCGCCACCGCCGCGACGCTCGCCGGGGCGCTGCCCGCGCCCGGCGCCCGCACCGTGCTCCTCGACGACCCGGCGCTGGTCGCCGAGGTCGCCGCGCACCCGACCACGCCACCGGCCGCGACCCGCCCGCCGCACCCGCTGAACACCGCGTACGTGCTGCACACCTCGGGATCGACGGGCCGCCCCAAGGCGGTGGCCGTCCCGCACCGGGCGCTGGTCAACCGGCTGGTGTGGAACCAGCGGCGCTTCCCGCTCGGCCCCGGTGACCGGATGCTGCACAAGGCGGCGCCCGGGTTCGACGTGTCGGTGTGGGAACAGTTCGGGCCGCCGCTCGGCGGCGCGGCCCTCGTCGTCGCCCGCCCCGACGGCCACCTCGACCCGGCGTACCTGGCCGAGACGATCCGCACCCGGCGGATCACCGCCGCGCACTTCGTGCCCTCGATGCTCGCGCTCTTCGCCGCCGAGCCGGCCGCCGCCGACCTCGGCGGGCTGCGCTGGGTCTTCAGCGGCGGCGAGGCACTGCCGGGCCAGTTGGCCGACGCCTGGCACAGAGACCGCGACGCGGCGCTGATCAACCAGTACGGGCCGACCGAGGCGGCCGTGGACGTGACCGCGCGCAGCGCCGAACCCGGCCAGCCGGGGACCGTGCCGCTCGGCGCGCCGGGCGACAACACCCGCGCCTACGTCCTGGACGCCGCGCTGCGCCCGGTGCCGGTCGGCGTGGTGGGGGAGCTGTACCTCGCCGGCGCCCAACTCGCCCGTGGCTATCTCGGCGAACCCGTGCGCACCGCCGAGCGGTTCGTCGCCGACCCGTTCGGCCCGCCCGGCACCCGGCTCTACCGCACCGGCGACCTGGCCCGCTGGAACGCGGCGGGCGAGCTGGAGTTCGCCGGCCGCGCCGACGACCAGGTCAAGCTGCGCGGCGTACGGATCGAGCCGGCCGAGGTACGCGCCGCGCTGCTCGCCCACCCGGCCGTCGCCGACGCGGCCGTCATCGTCCGCGAGGACCCGCCGGGCGCCGCGCGCCTGGTCGGCTACGTCACCCCGGCCGGCGGGCCCGCGCACCCGGGCGACACCCCCGCCATCGACACCCCCGCCATCGACACCTCCGCCATCGACACCGCCGCGTTGCTGCGGCACGCCGCGACGCTGCTGCCGCCGGCGCTCGTCCCCGCCGACCTGGTGGTCGTCGACGCGTTCCCGCTCACCAGCAGCGGCAAGCTGGACCGCGCCGCGCTGCCCGCCCCCCGGCGGGCCGAACCCGGCGCGCCGGCGCGGCCGAGCACCGACGCCGAACGGGTACTGGCCGCACTGGTGGCCGCGCTCCTCGGGCTCGACGACGTCGGCGCGCACGACAGCTTCTTCGCGCTCGGCGGCGACAGCATCTCCTCCATCCAACTCGTCAGCGCGGCCCGCCGCGCCGGACTGGTGATCACCCCGCGCCAGGTGTTCGAGCACCGCACCGCCGCCGCCCTGGCGCTGGTGGCCGAGCCCGCGCCGCGCGACGCGGCGGCCGAGCACGACGACGGCACCGGAACCGTGCCGCTCACCCCCGTCATGCACGCCCTGTTCGAGCGCGGCGGCGACCCGCGCGCCTACAGCCAGTCGCTCCTGGTCACCCTGCCCGCCACGGTGGACCACGCGAGCCTGCTCACCGCCGTGCGGACGCTGCTCGACCACCACGGCATGCTGCGCGCCACCCTCCGGGCCACCGGCCCCGACGCGCCGCCACACGCCCCCCGGGCGCTTGAGGTCCCCGCGCCCGGCACGGTGGACGCCGCGCGGTGCCTGCGCCGGGTACGCGTCGCGCCCGACGACCCCGACGCGCTGCGCGCGGCCGTGCGCGCCGAGTCCCGTGCCGCCACCGAGGCGCTCGACCCCGAGCGCGGCCGGGTCTTCGCGGCCGTCTGGTTCGACCTCGGCCAGGCCGTCCCCGGCCGGCTGCTGCTGCTCGCCCACCACCTGGTGGTCGACGCCGTCTCCTGGCGGGTACTGCTGCCCGACCTGGTCCAGGCGTGGGAGGCCGCCAGCGCCGGGCGCACGCCGGAACTGCCACCGGTCGAGGTGTCCTTCCGTACCTGGGCCCGCGCCCTGGCCGCCCAGGCCCCGGAGCGCGGCGCCGAACTCCCTTACTGGCACGAGGTGTTGGCCGCCCCCGACCCGGCCATCGGCGACCGGGAGCTTGACCCGGCGCGCGACGTGCCCCAGACGGTGCGCCGGCTCACGGCCACCGTGCCACCCGAGCTGGCCGAGCCGCTGCTGACCGAGGTGCCGGCCGCCTTCCACTGCGGGGAGCAGGAGGTGCTGCTCGCGGCGCTGGCGATGGCCGTACGGCGGTGGCGGACCGGGCGCGACGCGGTCCTGGTGCTCCTGGAGGGCCACGGTCGCGGTGACGCGGTACTGCCCGGGGGCCGCGAACCCGCCCGCACCGTCGGCTGGTTCACCAGCCTCTACCCGGTGCGGCTGACCGCCGACGGCGTCGGCCCGAGGGCCCCGTACGAGGACCCGGAGACGGCTGGGCGGCTGCTCAAGCACCTCAAGGAACACCTGCGCGCGGTGCCGGCCGGCGGGGTCGGCTTCGGCCAACTGCGCTACCTGGACCCGGCGGCCGGCGCCGAACTGGCCAAGGGGCCACGCCCGCAGATCAGCTTCAACTACCTGGGCCGCTTCGACGTGGGCCCCGCCGAGCCGACGCCGGCCCCCACGGGCGGGCCGGAAACCGGGCCGGCCGGCACGCCCGAGGGCACGCCCGACGGCACGCCCGACGGCACGCCCGGCGGGCACGGGCGGCCGTGGACCCCGGCCGCCGAGTCGGGCGCGCTGTGGCGGGACGAGGCGACGGTCGGCGTGGACACCGCGCTCGACCTGAGCATCGCCGCGCTGCGCCGACCGACCGGCACCGAACTGTCGGTGACCTGGCACCACGCGAGCCTGCTGCTCGACGCGGCCCAGATCGCCGAACTGAACCAGTGGTGGCGCGAGGCGCTCCAGGCCCTGCTCGACAGCGCGCGGGGCGGCACCACGGCCGGGCACACACCGTCCGACCTGGGACTGGTGTCCCTGAGCCAGGACGAGATCGACGAGTTCGAAGACGAGTGGAGGAATCTGTGAGCAGGGCGAGTTCGGGGCTTTTGGACATCCTGCCGTTGTCCCCCCTGCAAAAGGGCCTGTACTTCCTCTCGTCGTACGACGAGAGCGCGCTCGACGTCTACACCGTCCAACTCGGCTTCGACCTCGACGGGGAACTGGACACGGGGCGGCTGCGCGCCGCCGCCGGCGCCCTGCTGACCCGGCACCCCAACCTCAAGGCGGCCTTCCGGCAGCGCAAGAACGGCGAACCGGTCGCGCTGATCCCCGCCCAGGCCGAACTGCCCTGGCAGGAGGCCGACCTGTCGGCGCTGCCCGAGGCCGCGCGGCGCGAGCGACTGGCGCGGATCACCGACGCCGACCGGCGGGCCAGGTTCGACCTGGCCAGCCCGCCGCTGATCCGCTGCACCGCCGTCCGCCTCGGCCCCACGCGGCACCGGCTGCTGCTGACCCACCACCACCTGCTGCTCGACGGCTGGTCGACGGCCAAGGTCGTCCAGGAGCTGTTCGCGCTCTACGCCGCCGACGGCGACCCCTCCAGCCTGCCGCCCGTCCGCCCCTACCGCGACTACCTCGCCTGGGCCGCGGCCCGGGACGCGGAGGCGGACGAGCGGGCCTGGCGCGCCGGCCTGGCCGGGCTCGAGGGCCCGACGCTGATCGCCCCGGGCGCCGCGGAGCAGCCCCCGGCGGAGCCGGGCAGCGTCGCCGTCGAGCTGGACCCGGACCTGGCCGCCGCGCTGACCGCCACCGCGCGCCGGCTGGACGTCACCGTGCCCACCGCCGTGCAGGCGCTGTGGGCCCTGGTACTCGCCGGCCTCACCGGCCGCCAGGACGTGGTCTTCGGCTCCACCGTCTCCGGCCGCCCCGCCGAACTGCCGGGCGTGGAGTCGATGGTCGGCCTGTTCATCAACACCGTCCCGATCCGCGTCCGACTGCGGTACGAGGAGACGCTCGCCGCCCTCATCGGCCGCCTCCAGTCCGAACAGGCCGCCCTGCTGCCCCACCACCACCTCGGCCTCGGCGACATCCAACGCGTCGGCGGCGTCGGCCCGCTCTTCGACACCCTCGCGGTCTTCGAGAACTACCTCGTGGAGACCCCCGACACCGATACCGACACCGCCACCGACACCGATACCGGCGCCGGGGACGGAGCCGTCTTCGCCGGTGTGCGGGTCAGCGCCGTCACCGGGCAGGACGCCACCCACTACCCGCTGACCCTGGTCGCCGCGCCCGGCGCGACCGGCGGGCTCGGCCTGACCCTGCGCTACCGCTCCGACGCGCTGTCGCGACGGGAGGTGCGGGGCGTCGCCGAGCGGCTGCGCCGCGCCGTGCGGGAGTTCACCGCCGACCCCCACCGCCGCCTGGCCCAGCTCGACCCGCTCACCCCCGCCGAGCGCCAGCAGGTCACCCGCGCCTGGAACAGCGACGTCACCCCGGTCGTGCCGCGGACCCTGCCCGAGCTGTTCCAGCGCTGGGCGCACGAGGTGCCCGAGCGGCCAGCCGTCGCCGACGGCGCCGTCGAGTTGACGTACCGCGAACTCAACGAGCACGCCAACCGGCTCGCCCACCAGCTCGTCCGGCTCGGCGTGGGACCCGAGCGGCCCGTCGGCGTGGCCCTGCCGCGCGGCGCCGACGTCTACGTCGCCCAACTGGCCGTTGGCAAGGCGGGCGGCGTGTTCCTGCCGCTCAACCCCGACTACCCGGCCGAGCGGCTGCGGGCGCTGGTCGACGACGCCCGCCCGCACCTGATCCTGGCCGCCCCGGGCGTGACCGCAGGCCCCTGGGCGCGGGGCACCCCCGTCGTCCGCCTGGCCGACCTCCCACAGGACGGGCCCGCGCACGACCCGACCGACGCCGACCGGCTGGCGCCGCTGCGGCTGGAGAACGCCGCGTACGTCATCTACACCTCCGGCTCCACCGGCACCCCCAAGGGCGTCCTGGTCGCGCACCGGCCGCTGGTCGACCTCGTCGCCTGGGCCCACGCCCGCTTCGGCACCGCGCCGGGCGACCGGGTCACCCAGTTCGCCTCGCCCAGCTTCGACGTCACCTTCTGCGAACTGGCCAACTCCCTGTTCGCCGGCGCCACCCTGGTCGTCGTGGACGAGGAGGAGCGGGCCGGCGCGCCGCTGGCCGACTTCCTGGTGCGGGCCCGGATCACCCTCGCCGTCATCCCGCCCACCGTGGTGGCCTCGCTGCCCACCGAGGCCACGCTGCCCGCCGACATGACGCTGATCGTCGGCACCGAGGCGCTGCCCGCCGAGGTGGTCCGCACCTGGGCCCGCCGGCACCGGCTGTTCAACGCGTACGGGCCCACCGAGGCCGTCGTCAACTCCGCCACCTGGCTCGTGCCCGCCTCCTGGGACGGCGGCCCGATCCCGATCGGCCCGCCGGACGTCAACAAGCGGGCCTACGTCCTGGACGGGGCGCTGCGCCCGGTGGCGCCCGGCGTGCTCGGCGAGCTGTACGTCGCCGGGCCCGGCCTCGCCCGTGGCTACGTGGGCCGGCCCGGCACCACCGCGGAGCGCTTCGTCGCCTGCCCCTTCGGCCCGGCCGGCACCCGCATGTACCGCACCGGCGACCTGGCCCGCTGGAACGCGGCGGGGGAGTTGGAGTACGCCGGGCGCACCGACCACCAGATCAAGATTCGCGGCTTCCGCGTCGAGCCCGCCGAGATCGAGGCGCTGCTGACCGACCACCCGGCCGTCGCCCGCGCCGTGGTCATCGCCCGCGCCGACGCGGCCGGCACCAGGCGCCTGGTGGCCTACGTCGTCTTCGAGGCCGGGGCCTCGGCGCCGGCCAGCGAGCTGACCGCGTGGGTGGCCGCCGCGCTGCCCGAGCACCTGGTGCCGGCGGCCTTCGTCGCCCTGGACACGCTGCCGGTGACCGCCGCCAACAAGATCGACCGCGCGGCGCTGCCCGCGCCCGACCTCACGCCGGCCAGCGAGGGCACCGCCCCGCGTACCGAGCGCGAACGGGTGCTGGCCGAGCTGGTCGCCCAGATCCTCGGCCTCGCCGAGGTCGGCGTCCACGACAGCTTCTTCGCGCTCGGCGGCGACAGCATCTCCTCCATCCAACTCGTCGGCGCGGCCGGCCGACAGGGCATCAGGCTGCGCCCCCGCGACGTGTTCGAGCGCCGCACCGTCGCGGCCCTGGCGGCCGTGGAGCAGCGGCCGGCCGAACCCGCGCCGCCCACCGTGCCCGCCACCGGCAGCGCCCCGTTGACGCCCATCCTGCGCTGGCTCGTGGAGCGCGGCGGCCCCATCGCCGACTACCACCAGTCCACCGTCCTGCGTACCCCCGCCGGCACCCGGCTCGACCACCTCGTCGCGGGCCTGGGCCAGGTCGTCGACCACCACGACGCGCTGCGCGCCACGCTCACCCGTACCGCACTGGAGATCCCCGCGCCCGGCACGCTCGACCCGGCCCGCCTCGTCGCGCGCGTGGACGCCGCCGAACTGCCGCCCGAGGCGCACGCCGATGCGCTGCGCGCGCACGCCGCCGAGGCCGCCCGCGCCCTCGACCCCTTCGGCGGCACCATGCTGCGCCTGGTGTGGCTGGACGCCGGGCCCAGGCGACCCGGCCTGCTCGCCGTCCTCGTCCACCACGCCGTCGTGGACGGCGTCTCCTGGCGGGTGCTCACCGAGGACCTGGCCGCGGCCTTCCGGGCCGCCGCCGACGGCCGCACGGCCGCCCTGCCGCCGGTGGGCACCTCGCTGCGCGCCTGGGCCACCGGCCTCGCCGAGGAGGCCGCCTCCGAGCGGCGCGGCGCCGAGCTCGCGCACTGGCGCGCCCTGGCCGACGGCGACCCGCTCCGGATCAGCCCGCTGCCGCTGGACCCGGCCACGGACACCCTCGACACGCTGCGCACCGTCGCCGTCGAGCTGCCCCGGGCGACCACCCAGTCGCTGCTGACCGAGGTCGCCGACGCGTTCCACACCGGCCCCGACGCGGTGTTGCTGACCGCGCTCGCCCTCGCCCTGGCCGCCTGGCGCGGCCAGCCGAGGCCGGTACTGGTGGACATCGAGGGCCACGGGCGCGTCGAGGAGGCCGTGCCGGGCGCCGAACTCTCCCGCACCGTCGGCTGGTTCACCAGCGTCCACCCCGTACGCCTGGACCTGACCGGACTCGACCCGGCAACCCCCGTCCACCCGGGCGCCGCCCTCAAGCGGATCAAGGAACAGGTGCGGGCCGCCCCCGACAGCGGCATCGGCCACGGCCTGCTGCGCCACCTGCGCCCCGGCCCGGAGGGCCGGCTCGCCGCGCTGCCCACGGCCACCATCGGCTACAACTACCTGGGCCGCTTCGGGGCCGGTGGCGACGCCGAGCGCGACTGGGCGCCCGCCGCGCTCACCGGCTCGCTCGGCGGCGGCGCCGACGGCAGGCTGCCCGCCTCGCACACCCTCCAGCTCAACGCCTCGACCCTGGACGGGCCCGAAGGCCCGAGGCTTCAGGCCGCGTTCACCTTCCCGGGCCGGCTGCTGCCCGCCGACGAGGTGGAGCGGCTGGCCCAGCACTGGCTCGCGGCCCTGGAGGCCATCGCCGCGGCCGGCACCCGCCCCGGCGCCGGCGGGCACAGCCCCGGCGACTTCCCGCTGGTGACCGCCGGCCAGGCGGAGATCGAGACGATCGAGGCGGAGACCGGCGCGCTCGCCGAGCTGCTGCCGCTCTCGCCGCTCCAGCAGGGCCTGTTCTTCCTCTCCTCCTACGGCGCCGACGGCGCGGGCCCCGACGTCTACACCACCCAGCTCACCCTGGAGGTCGAGGGGGAGGTGGACACCGCGCGCATGCGGGCGGCGGCCGACGCGCTGCTGGCCCGCCACCCCAACCTGCGCGCCGCCTTCCGCGCCAGGCCCGACGCGGAGCCACTGCAAGTCATTCCCGAGCGGGTGCGCATGCCCTGGCGCGAGGTGCACCTGGACGACGGCCCGGTCCCTGACGACGGCGCGGCTCCCGGAGCCCCGGCGGCGGCGCGGCCCGACGTCATACCGGAGGCCGTGCGCGCGCGGGCCCGCCAGGTGCTCGCCGAGGAACGGCAGCGGCGCTTCGCGCTGGACGTGCCGCCGCTGACGCGGCTGACCCTCGTACGCCTGGGCGAGCACACCCACCTGCTCTCCCTCACCTCGCACCACCTGCTGCTCGACGGCTGGTCGGGCCCGCTGCTCATCCGCGACCTGCTGGGCCTGTACCACGGCACCCCCGAGCCGGCCCCGCGCCCCTACCGGGACTACCTGCTCTGGCTCGCCGACCGGGACCGGGCCGCCACCGCCGACGCCTGGCGGGCGACCCTGGCCGACATCGACGGGCCCACCCTCCTGGTGCCCGCCGCGTCGGCCGCGCCCGCCAGTGTGCCCAGCCGCGTCGCGGTGGACCTGCCGGCCGACCTGGCCGCGCGGATCACGGCCTTCGCCCGCGCCGAGGGCGTCACCGTCAACGCCGTGCTCCAAGCGGCCTGGGCCGTCCTGCTCGGTTGGCTCACCGGCCGTACCGACGTCGTCTTCGGCGTCACCGTCTCCGGCCGCCCCGCCGACCTGGACGGCGCCGACCGCATGATCGGCCTGTTCATCAACACCATCCCCACCCGCGTCGCGCTCGCCCCGGGCCAGCGGCTGGCCGAGGTCGTGCACGCCGTACGCGACCAGCAGGGCCGCATGCTGGACCACCAGTACGAGTCGCTGGCCGAACTCCAGCGGGCCAGCGGGCACCGGGAACTCTTCGACACGCTGCTGCTGTTCGAGAACTACCCGGTCGACTCCGAGCAACTGCGGGCCACCGAGCGGCGCGCCGGGCTCGCCGTCACCGGCGCCCAGGGGCACGACGCCACCCACTACCCACTGGTGCTCGTCGCCCTGCCCGGCACCGACCGGCTCGGCCTGGCCATCGACCACCGGCCCGAACTGCTGCCGCGCGAGCGGGCCCAGGCGATCGGCGCGCACCTGGTCGACGTGCTGGACCGCATCGTCGCCCGGCCCGACATGCCCGTGGCCGCGCTGCGACCGGCCGCCGACCAGCGGGGGCTACGCGGCCCGACCGAGCCGATCACGCCCGAGGGGCTCGCCGACCGGTTCGCCCGCCAGGCCACGGCGACCCCCGACGCCACCGCGCTGATCGTCGGCGACCAGGAGCTGACGTACCAGCAGCTCGACCGGCGCGCCGGCCTCATCGCCGCCCGCCTGCTCGCGCGCGGCGCGCGCCCCGAGCGGTTGGTGGTCGTCTCGCTGCCGCGCTCGGCCGACCTGGTCGCCACCCTCGTCGCCGTCGCCCGCACCGGCGCCGGCTACGTGCCCGTCGACCCGGAGTTCCCCGCCGAGCGGATCGCCTACCTGCTCGGCGACGTCCGCCCCGTACTCGTGGTCGACGCGGCCTCCCCGGTGCTCGCCCCACCGGAGCCCCACGAGGCCCAGGCGCCCGACCGGCGGGCGCCGCACCGGCCGGACGGCGTCGCGTACGTCATCCACACCTCCGGGTCCACCGGCCGGCCCAAGGGCGTCGTCGTCACCCACCGGGGCCTCGGCAACCTCCTGGAGGCGATGGCCGACCTGCTCGACACCGGGGCGGGCGACCGGCTGCTCGCCGTGACCACCGTCGGCTTCGACATCGCGGCCCTCGAACTCTTCGTCCCGCTGTGCACCGGCGCCACCGTCGTGCTGGCCGACCGCGACGAGGTCACCGACCCGCGCCGGCTGGCCCACCTGGCCGAGCGCACCGGGGCCACCCTCATGCAGGCCACCCCGTCGCTGTGGCGCGCGGTCGCCGAAGCGGTGCCCGAGGCGCTGACGGGACTGCGCGTCCTGTCCGGCGGCGAGCCGCTCGCCCCCGACCTCGCGGCCACGCTGGCCGCGCGCGGCGCGCGGCTGGTCAACCTGTACGGGCCGACCGAGACCACCGTGTGGTCCACGGCGGGCGACCTGACCGGCGACGAGGCGCCACACATCGGCCACCCGCTGCGCAACACCGATCTGCACGTGCTCGACCCGTGGCTGCGCCCGGCGCCCGCCGGCACCCTGGGCGAGCTGTACATCGGCGGCGCCGGCCTGGCCCGTGGCTACCTGGGCCGCCCGGCGCTGACCGCCGAACGCTTCGTGGCCTCGCCGTTCGGGCCGCCCGGCGCCCGGCTCTACCGCACCGGCGACCTCGCCGCCTGGCGGGCGGACGGCACGCTGCGGGTGGCCGGCCGCGTCGACCACCAGGTCAAGATTCGTGGCCACCGGGTGGAGCCCGGCGAGATCGAGACCGTGCTGCGCGCGCACCCTCGGGTCGAGGACGCGGTCGTGGTCGCCGCCCCCGACGCGTCGGGCACCCAGCGCCTGGTCGCCTACGTCACCGGGGCGCCCAGCGGGCTCGTCGAGTTCCTGGCCGACCGGCTGCCCGCGCACCTGGTGCCCTCGCTGACGGTGCCGCTGGAGAAGCTGCCGCTCACCCCAGGCGGCAAGGTGGACCGGGCCGCGCTGCCCGCACCCGAACTGGCCGCGGCCGAACGGGCCAGGGCGCCCCGCGACCCGCGCGAGGCCGTGCTCGTCGGCCTCTTCGCCGACCTGCTCGGCCAGCCCGACGCCGGACCCGACGACGACTTCTTCGCCCTCGGCGGGCACTCGCTGCTGGCCATGCGACTCGCGGGCCGCGTCCGCTCCGCGCTCGGCGTCGACGTCGCCATCCGCGACGTCTTCGACCACCCGACCCCGGCCGCGCTCGCCGAGGTCGTCCTGCCGCGCGGGACGCGCCGCGCGCCCCTGACGGCGGGGGAGCGCGGCGAACGCGAGCCGCTGTCCTTCGCGCAGCAGCGGCTGTGGTTCCTGCACCGGCTGGAGGGGCCGAGCGCCACCTACAACCTGTACTTCGCGCTCAGGCTGACCGGCGACCTGGACGCGGGCGCGCTGCGCGCCGCCTTCGCCGACCTCGTCACCCGCCACGAGCCGCTGCGCACCGTCTTTCCCGAGACCGAGGCCCCCACCCAGGGCGCCGCGCCGGGCGGCGACCCGGACGGCGTGCCCTACCAGCACGTGCTCGACCCCGCCACCGGCGCCGAGGCCCTCGGCGACCTGGCCCCGGTGCCGGTCAGCGCGGAGCGCCTGGACGCGGAGCTGCGCGCGGACGCCACGGCCGCCATCGACATCACGCACGAGATCCCGCTGCGGGCCCGCCTGTTGCGGGTGGGTGACGACCACGTCCTGTCGGTGACGCTGCACCACATCGCCGGCGACGAGTGGTCCATGCGCCCGCTGATCGAGGACCTGCGCACGGCGTACGCGGCCCGCCGCGAGGGCGCCGCCCCCGCCTGGCAGCCGCTGCCCGTCGCGTACGCCGACTACGCCCGCTGGCAGCGCGAGGTGCTCGGCTCCGAGAGCGACCCGGACAGCCTGCTGTCCCGACAGGCCGACTACTGGCGCGAGGCCCTGCGCGACGCGCCCGAGGAGTTGGCCCTGCCCTACGACCGGCCGCGCCCGGCCGTGGTCGACAACCATGGCGGCGCCGTCACCTTCGAACTCACCCCCAGGACCCACCGGGCGCTGCGCGCGCTCACCGCCGAGGCCGGGGCCAGCGTGTTCATGGCCGCGCAGGCGGCGCTGGCCGCGCTGCTGAGCGCGCACGGCGCCGGCACCGACATCCCCGTCGGCACGCCCGTCGCCGGCCGGGGCGACGCCGCCCTCGACGACCTGGTGGGCTTCTTCGTCAACACCCTCGTGCTGCGCACCAGCGTCGCGGGCCGGCCCACCTTCCGCGAACTGCTGCACCGGGTACGCGACACCGACCTGTCCGCCTTCGAACACGCCGACCTGCCCTTCGAGCGGCTGGTCGACCTGCTCGCGCCCGAGCGCTCGCTCGCCCGCCACCCGCTGTTCCAGGTGATGCTGGTCTTCCAACACGTCAGCGGCGAGTCCGTCACGCTGCCCGGCGTCGAGGTGACCCCGCTCGGCGCCGACCCCGGCGTCTCCCGCTTCGACCTCGGCTTCACGCTGGCCGAGCGGCCCGGCGGGCAGGGCATCGCCGGCCTGCTCCACTTCCAGAGCGCCCTGTTCGACGAGGCCACCGCGCGCACGCTGGCCGACCGGTTCGCCGCCCTCGTCGCGCGACTCGCCGAGCAGCCGGACACCCCGCTGCACCGCGTACCGCAGCTCACCGCGGACGAGCACGCCCAAGCCCTGGCCAGCGCCGCGGGCGCGGCCCGCGAGCTGCCGGCGCGGACCCTGCCGGCGCTGGTGGCCGCCGCCTGCGCCAACGACCCACGGGCCACCGCCCTCGTCGCCGACGACGAGGACGGCGGCGCACACGCCCTGAGCTACGCCGAGTTCGACGCCCGCGTCGGCCGGCTCGCCGCCGTGCTGCGCCAGCGCGGGGTCGGCCCGCACACCCGGGTCGCCATCGTGCTGCCCCGCTCCCTCGACCTGGTCGTCGCCGTGCACGCGACGCAGCGTGCCGGCGGCGCCTACGTACCGGTCGACCCCGGCTACCCGGCCCACCGCGTCGCCCACATGCTCGCCGACAGCGCCCCGCGCGTGACCGTCACGGACGCCGCGCACGCGCCGGCGCTGCCGGCCGCCTGCCACCCGCTGGCCCTCGACGCGCCCGAGACCGCGGCCGAACTCGCCACCGCCGACCCCATCGCGGCCCCGCCCGCCGAACTGACCGGCGGCCACCCCGCGTACGTCATCTACACCTCCGGCTCCACCGGCCGGCCCAAGGGCGTCGTCGTGCCGCACGCGGCGGCCGTCAACCGGCTGCTGTGGATGCGCGAGGAGTACGCGATCGGCGCCGGCGACCGGGTGCTGCACAAGACGCCGGCCAGCTTCGACGTGTCGGTGTGGGAACTGTTCCTGCCGCTGCTCGCCGGCGGGGCGCTCGTCGTCCTGCCGGACGGGGCGCACCGCGACCCCGCCCTGGTCGCCGCCGCGATCGAGCGCCACCGGGCGACGGTCGCGCACTTCGTGCCGGCCATGCTCGCCGCGTTCGCCACCCACCTCACCGACGCCGGGGCGGCCGGGGCCGGGGCCGGGCCGAGCACGCTGCGGCTGGTCTTCGCCAGCGGCGAGGCGCTGCCGCCGGCCGTCGCCGCCGCCACCCGCCACGCCCTGCCCGGCGCCGCGCTGCACAACCTGTACGGGCCCACCGAGGCGGCCGTGGACGTCACCGCCTGGCCCACCGGGCCCGCCGACGAGGGCGCCGTACCCATCGGGCTGCCGGTGTGGAACACCCGCGCCCTGGTGCTCGACCCCTGGCTGCGCCCGCTGCCCACGGGCGTCGTCGGCGAGCTGTACCTCGGCGGCGACCAACTCGCCCTCGGCTACCTGGGCCGGCCCGCGCTGAGCGCCGAGCGCTTCGTGGCCGACCCGTACGGCCCGCCCGGAGGCCGCCTCTACCGCACCGGCGACCTGGTGCGACGGCGCGCGGACGGGGCCCTGGTGTTCGTCGGCCGCGCCGACGGACAGGTCAAGCTGCGCGGACTGCGCGTGGAACTCGGCGAGATCGAGGCCGTGTTGGGCGAGCACCCGCGGGTCGCCGCGTGCGCGGTGGTCGTACGCGAGGACCAGCCGGGCCAGCGCTACCTGGCCGGATACGTCGTCGGCCCGGCCGGCTCCGCCGTGGACACCGACGAACTGCTGGCCCACCTGGCGCGCCGGCTCCCGGACCACATGGTGCCCACCGCCCTGGTGGTCCTGGACGCGCTGCCGCTCGGCCCCAGCGGCAAGCTCGACCGGCGCGCGCTGCCCGCGCCCGACCTGGCCGGTGCCGCCACCCGGACCGCGCCGCGCGACGCCCGCGAGGCGCTGCTGGCCGAGCTGTTCGCCACGCTGCTGGGGATGGCCGAGGTGGGCGTCGAGGACAGCTTCTTCGCCCTGGGCGGCGACAGCATCCTGTCCATCCAACTCGTCGCCCGGGCCCGCAAGGCCGGCCTGGTGATCACCCCGCGCGACGTCTTCGAGCACAAGACCGCCGCCGCCCTGGCCCGCGCCGCCACCCCCGTCACCGGCGCCCGGGCGCTGCCGCGCGTGGCGCCGACCGGCCGGATGCCGCTCACGCCCATCATGCGCTGGGCCCTGGCCCGGGCCGACATCGACCACCTGCACCAGTTCACGCACCTGGTCGCCCCGCCGGACGCCGACGCGGCGTCCCTGACCACCGCCCTGGACTGGCTCCTTGAGCGGCACCCCATGCTGCGCGCCCGGCTCGTCCCCGCGGACGCCGAGAACACCGAGCCCGCCCTGGAGGTGCCGCCCCCGGGTGCCGTCACCGGGGCGCGGGTGCTCACCCGCGTCGACGTGAGCGCCGTCGCGCCCAGCGAACTGGCCGCCCTGGTGGCCGAGCGCGCGGCCCGCGCCGTCGAGGAACTCGACCCGCGCGCCGGCGACATGCTGCGCGCCGTCTGGTACGACGCCGGGCCCGGCGTGCCGGGGCGGCTCCTCCTGGTGGCCCACCACCTGGTGGTGGACGGCGTGTCCTGGCGCGTCCTCACCCCCGACCTGGCCGCCGCGCACGCGGCGGCGCGCGCCGGGCGCGAACTGCCGGACGCCACGGCGGGCGGCACCTCCTTCCGACAGTGGGCCCTCGGCCTGGCCGCCGCCGCCCGCCGCCCCGCCGTTCAGGCCGAGGCCGCACTGTGGCGCTCCCGGGAGGCGGTGCCGGTGCCGGCGCTCGGCCGCCGCCCGTTCGACCCGGTGACCGACACCGCCGACACCCGCGTCCACGTCGAACGCCAGCTCCCCACCGCCCTCACCCAGGCCCTGCTGACCACGGTGCCGGCGACCGTGCACGGCGCCGTGCCCGACGTGCTGCTGGCCGCGCTCACCCTCGCCCTGGCCCGCTGGCGCGCGCTGCGCGGCGAGGCGGACGGCGGCTGGGACGTGGTCGCCGTGGAGGGGCACGGCCGAGAGGAGAGCGCGGTGCCCGGCGCCGAACTCTCCGCCACCGTCGGCTGGTTCACCACCTGGTACCCGGTGGTCCTCGACCCCGCGGGCGCCGACCTGGACGAGGCGCTGCGCGGCGGGCCCGCCGCCCGCACCGTGCTCGCCCGCATGAAGGAGCAGCTCAGGGCCCCGGCCGAGAACGGCATCGGCTACGGGCTGCTGCGCTACCCGCCGCGCGACGCCAAGGCCACCGGCGACCAGCCGCGCGACGCCGAGGCCAGCGGCGACCAACCGGCCGGCGCCACCGGCGACCAACCGGCCGGCGCCGGCCCGGTGCCCGCGGACGCCGCGCCCGGCCGGTCGACCACCGACACCGCCCCGCCCGTGGTCTTCAACTACTTCGGCCGCTTCACCGGGGGCGCCCCGACCGACCCCGAGCACACCGCCGCCTGGGCCCCCGCCCCCGAGACCCTGCCCACGCCGAGCCCGGGACGTGGTCGGCTCCCCATCCTGTTCCCGCTGGAGATCAACGCCTCCACCGTGGACGGCCCCGAAGGGCCGGTGCTCGGCGCCCGCTGGTCCTGCCCGGCCGGCATCCTCGACCAGGCCGAACTGACCGAGCTGGCCGACCTGTGGGTGGCGGCCCTGAGCGGCCTCGCCAGCCACGCGGGACCGGCCACCCACACCCCGTCCGACTTCCCGCTGGTACGCCTCACCGAACGCGAGGTGGCCACCTTCGACGAGCGCCACCCCGGCCTGACCGACATCTGGCCGCTGACGCCGCTGCAGGAGGGCCTGGTCTTCCTGGCAGGCATGGCCGACGACACCGACACCGACACCGGCACCGACACCGACACCGACACCGGCACCGACACGGACACCGGCACCGGCACCGACGGCGCGGCGGCCCCGGACGACGCGCCGGTGGACGTCTACACCATGCAGCTCGCGCTGCGCCTTTCCGGCCTCATCGACACCTCGGCGCTCCGCGAGGCCGCAGCCGAACTTCTGGCCCGGCACGACAACCTGCGCACCGCGTTCGTGTCCACCGCCGCGGGCACGCCCGTACAACTGGTCCTTGACGAGGTCGAACCCGACTGGTCCGTCACCGACCTGTCCGACCTGCCGGCCGACGAGCGCGACGCCCTCCTCACGAGGATCACCGGCGCCGACCGCGCCCGCAGGTTCGACCCGAGCGCCCCGCCGCTGCTGCGCCTGCACCTGGTGCGCCTGTCCGCCGACCGCAGTGTGCTCGTGGTCACCAACCACCACCTGGTGCTCGACGGCTGGTCGCTGCCGCTGATCGTGCAGGAACTGTTCCAGCTCTACGCGACCCGCACCTCCGGCGCCCCGCGTCCGCCCCGCCGCCGCCCCTTCCGCGACTTCCTCGGCTGGCTGGTCGCGCGCGAGGCGGGCGAGGCCGAACAGGCGTGGCGGGCCGCGCTGGCGGGGGTCAGCGAGCCGACGCTGCTCGCCCCGGCCGACCCGGCCCGCCGCCCGGTGCTCTCCCGGCACCTCCCGTACCAGCTCCCGGACGCGCTCGACCAGGCCCTGACCGACCTCGCCCGGAGCAGCGGTGTCACCCTCAACACCGTCGTCCAGTTCGCGTGGGGCGTGCTCGTCGCCCGCCTCACCGGGCGCGACGACGTGGTCTTCGGCGCCACCGTCTCCGGCCGGCCCCCGGAGATCGAGGACGTGGAGACCATGGCCGGGCTCTTCATCAACACCCTGCCGGTCCGGCTCGACCTGCGCCCCGGCGGCACCGTGCGCGAGGCGCTGGCCCGGCTCCAGGACGAGCAGTCGGCGCTCTCGGCCCACCAGTACCTCGGGCTCTCCGCCATCCAGCGCGTCGCGGGGGTCGGCGAACTCTTCGACACCCTGGTCGTGTTCGAGAGCTACCCGGTGGACGCCGACGGGCTGCGCCGCGCCGAGGAGTCCGGGTCGCTCGCCGTCACCGGCGGGGACAGCGCGGACGCCACGCACTACCCGCTCACCCTGGCCGTGGACCCGGGCAACGCCAGGCTCACCCTGGAGTACCGGCCCGACCTGTTCACCGACGCCGCCGCGCGCACCCTGCTGCGCCGCCTCACCCGGGTCCTCGAGACGCTCGCCGCCCGGCCCGACGAGTGCTGCGCGCGCCTGGAGATCCTCGACCCGGCCGAGCGGACCCGGATCACGACCGACTGGAACGCCACCGACCACCCGTACGCCGACCAGACCCTGCCCGCGCTGCTCGCCGACCGGGTCCGGGCCGCTCCCGACCACACGGCCCTGGTCTGCGGCGACGTCAGCCTCACCTTCGCCGAGCTGAACCACCGGGCCAACCAACTCGCCTGGGAACTCATCGACCGCGGCGTCGGCCCCGAGGACGTGGTGGCCCTGCTGCTGCCGCGCACCGTCGACCCGGTGGTCGCGCTGCTCGCCGCGCACAAGGCGGGAGCCGCCTACCTGCCCATCGACCCCGACTACCCCGCCGAGCGCATCGACTACCTGCTCGCCGACGCCACGCCCCGCCTCCTGCTCACCACCACCCGCATCGCGGCCGGCCGACCGGAGCCGGCGGTCCCCGTCCTGACCCTGGACACCGACGCCGTACGCGCCCGGCTGCGCGCCCGACCCGGTACGGACCCGACCGACGCCGACCGGGTGCGCCCCCTGCACCCGCTGCACCCGGCGTACGTCATCTACACCTCCGGCTCCACCGGCGCGCCCAAGGGCGTGCTGATCTCGCACCGCAACGTGCTCAACCTCTTCCACAGCCACCGCAGGGCGCTGTACGAACCGACCGTCGCCGCCACCGGGCGCGCCGCGCTGCGCGTTGGCCACGCCTGGTCGTTCTCCTTCGACGCCTCCTGGCAGCCGCAGCTCTGGCTCTTCCACGGGCACGCCGTGCACATCCTCTCCGAGGAGCTCCAGGGCGACCCGGAGGCGATGGCCGACTACCTGCGCACGCACCGCGTCGACTTCGTCGAACTCGCCCCCTCGGTGCTGGCCCAGGTGGAGCGCGCCGGCCTCACTGAGGGCGGGCGCTGCCCGCTGGCGCTGCTGGGCGTGGGCGGCGAGGCCGTGCCGGACGCGCAGTGGACCCGCCTGAGGCGGCTGCCCGACACCCGCGGCGTCAACCTGTACGGGCCCACCGAGTGCACCGTAGACTCGCTCCTCGCCCGCGTGGAGGACACCGACCGGCAGGTCATCGGGCACCCGGTGGACAACGCCCGGGTCTACCTGCTCGACGCGGGGCTACGGCCCGTGCCCCCCGGTGTCAGCGGCGAGCTGTACATCGCCGGCGCGGGGCTGGCCCGCGGCTACCTGGGGCGGCCCGCGCTGACCGCCCAGCGCTTCGTCGCCGACCCGTTCTCGCGCACCGGCGGGCGCCTGTACCGCACCGGCGACCTGGCGCGCTGGACCGAGGACGGGGCGGTGGAGTTCCTGGGCCGCGTCGACGACCAGGTCAAGATCCGCGGCTTCCGGGTCGAGCTGGGCGAGATCGAGACGGCCGCCACGGGCCACCCGGACGTCGCCCAGGCCGTGGTCGTCGCCCGCGAGGACGCCGGCGTGCGCCGCCTGGTGGGGTACGTCGTGCCGCGCGCGGGCGCCACCGCCGACCCCGCGCGCCTGCGCGCGCACGTCGCCGAGCGACTGCCGGCCCACCTGGTGCCCGCCGCCTTCGTCGTCGTGGACGCGCTGCCGATGACCGCGCACGGCAAGCTCGACCGGGAGCGGCTGCCCGCGCCCGACTTCGGCGCCGCGGCCGTCGGCCGGGAGCCGGAGGGCGACCGGGAGCGGGCCCTGTGCGCGGCCATGACGGGCGTGCTCGGCCTGCCCAGGATCGGCGCGGACGACGACTTCTTCGCGCTGGGCGGCGACAGCATCGTCGCCATCCAACTCGTCAGCCGGCTACGGGCCGACGACTGGCGGCTCTCGCCGCGCCAGGTCTTCCTGCTGCGCACGCCCGCCGCCCTCGCCGAGGTGCTCACCGGCGCGGCGCGCGGCGCGGCCGAGGAGGAGTCCGCCGGCGTGGGCACCGCGCCGAGCACCCCGATCGTCGAGTGGCTGCGCGAACTCGGCGGCCCCATCGGCGAGTACTCCCAGTCCACCGTCCTCCAGGTGCCGGCCGCGCTCGGCCTGACCGAGCTGACCGACGCCGTCCAGGCGCTGCTCGACCGGCACCACCTGCTGCGCGCCCGCCTCGTGCGGCACGCGGCCGAGCCGGCGTCCGGGGCGGGGGAGCGATGGGAGTTCGACATCCCCGGGCCCGGGACCGTGCGGGCGGCGGACCTGGTCGAGCGGATCGACGTGTCCGACGTCCCGCCCGGCCGCGAACTGGCCCACGTCATGGGCGAGAAGCTGCTCGGCACGGTCGGCGAACTCGACCCGGAGGCGGGCCGGATGGCACGCCTGGTGTGGTTCGACGCGGGCCCGGGCCGCCCGGGGCGGCTGCTGACGCTGCTGCACCACCTGGTGGTGGACGGCGTCTCCTGGCGGGTGCTCCACCCGGACCTGCGCGCCGCCTGGGAGGCGGCCCGCGCGAGCGGGCGGGCGACGCTGGACCCGGTGCCCACCTCGTTCCGTACCTGGTCCCGCGCGCTGGCCGAGGCCGCGACCCGCCCGGAGCGCGAGCGCGAACTGCCGCACTGGCGCGACACGCTCGCCGCCGCGTCGGCCCCGCTGGCCGCCCGCCAGCTCGACCCGGCCCGCGACACCGTACGCACCCTGACCCACCTCAGCGTCGAGCTGCCGCCCGAGCACACCGGACCGCTGCTGACCCGGGCCGTGCGCGAGACCGGCGCCAGCGTCAACGAACTGCTGCTCGGCGCCCTCGCGGTGGCCCTCGCGCACTGGCGCGAGCAGCGCGGCGACACGCGGGCCCGGAGCACGGTGGTGGCGATGGAGGGCCACGGCCGCGAGCAGGACATCGCCCCCGGCACCGACCTCTCGCGCACGGTCGGCTGGTTCACCTCCGTCTACCCCGTACGACTCGACGCGGCCGGCGTGGACCTCGCGGAGGCGCTGACCGGGCGGGGCGGCGGGGCCAAGGCGCTGCGCGAGGTGGTGGGCCGGGTCGGCGACCAACTGGCGGCGGTGGCCGACAACGGCATCGGCTACGGCCTGCTGCGCTACCTCAACCCGCGCACCGGCCCCGAACTCGCCGCGCTCGGCACGCCCGAGGTGCAGTTCAACTACCTGGGCAGGTTCGCCGGCAGCGCGCCGACCGCGTCCGGCGCGCAGGCCACGGCCGGCACTGACGGCACCGATGGCACCGATGGCGCGGCCGGCACCGGCGGCACCGGCGGACAGCCGGACGCCGGGCCCGACGGGCGCGGCGACTGGGCCCCGGCCCCCGAGGCGGGGGTCATGGGCGGCGGCCGGGACCTGGACATGCCGGTGGGCTACCTGCTGGACATCACCGCCTCCACGGTCGACGGCCCGGACGGGCCGCGGCTGAGCGCGGGGTGGGTCTGGCCGGGCGAACTCCTCCCCGAGGCGAGCGTGCGCGAGCTGGCCCAGGCGTGGACCACGGCCCTGCGCGCCCTGTCCTGCCTCGGCGACACGGCGCCGGACGCGGGGGAGGGGCTGGCGTAACGGGCGGACGCCGTACGGGCGGTGGTGCGCCGGGGCCCGCGCCCCGGCGCACCACGGATACGCGGCGGGACCCGGGGGCGCCGCCGCGCCGGGAACACACGACGCGCCCCGGGACGCTGGTGGTCCGGTGGGTCTCCCGGGGCGGCGGCGCGACAGGGCCCCGGGCATGCGTGGGCCCCGCCCGGCCGGGACGGCCGCGCGGGGCGTGACGGCCGGACGCGGGGGCGGTCGTCGCCACCTCCGCGCCCGGCCCGCGCGTCACAGCTTCCGCAGGATCTTCTCGATCTCGTCCACCGCGCCGTTGGCCCAGCGGTAGGAGCCCACGGTGTAGTGCTTGATCGGGAAGGCGTGCCCGGCCTTGACCGCGCGCACGCCCTTCCAGACCTTGTTGTCCAGCAACTGCTGGGTGAGGGCGGGGGCCTTGCCGTCGAAGAGCTGCGGGTAGAGCAGCACGTCGCAGTCGTCCAGGATCTCCAGCTCCTCGTACGACTTCTGGACGAACCCGGCCTCGTCCTTGGCGATCTTCGCGCCGATCCGCAGGCCCAGGTCACGCATGACGGTCAGCAGCGGCGAGCCGAGGAAGAACGCCCCGTTCTGGCCGCCGCTGAGCGGGGCCCAGGTGGTCTTGGAGATCTGCGCGGCGTGGGCGTCCTTGACCTCCTTCAGCCGCCGGCGGTATTCCGACTTGGCGTCGGTGAGCGCGTCGCGCCGGTTGACCGCGTCGGCGACCTTGTCGAGCTGCTCGTACCAGAGGGCCCCGCTGTCGGACCAGTTGAAGTACGCGACCGGGGCGATGGTCTTCAGCGGCGCGGTCTTGTCCTTGTAGAACTGGTCGACGATCAGGTCGGGCTTGAGCGCGCCGATCGCCTGCGCGTTGGGCGTGCCGGCCACGCCGATCGTCTTGACCCGGCGCAGCTTCTGGTAGACGTCCGCGGGCAGCGCGGCGGGGTTCGCGATGCCGTCGGGGATGCCCACCGGCACGATGCCGAGGTCGAGGAGCATCAGGGTGTCCCAGTTCTCGCAGGCGATGACGCGCTGGGGGTGGGCCGGGGCCTCGATGGTGCCGTTGTCGGTCCTGACGCTGCGGGTCTCCTGCTTCCCGCCGCCCTCGCCCCCCTTGTCGTCCTTCTTGTCATCGTCGTCGGATTCGCTCACCCCGCAGGCGGTCAGTCCAACGGCGGCGGCTGCTCCGGCCAGTCCGCCGAGGAACGCCCGGCGCTTCACAGGCGTGAACGGGGTGGCGGATCGGGTCATCTCGGTTCTCCTCGCACGTCGAATGCGGCGCGACGATGCCGCGCATCAAAGGTTAGGCTTGCCTAACTTACTCCTTGACTGCAAGATCTAAGGAGTTGGCCACCGTTGAGGAGTGAGGAGCCCACAGGATGAGCGGGGCGTCGACCCAAGAGCACCAGTACGCGAGCCGTCGGCCAGGCAGGCTGAACGTCACGAGGGTGCGCCGGGTGCGCCGGATCACCCCGCATATGGCCAGGATCACCTTCGGAGGTGACGACCTGTCAGGCTTCCTGAGCAACGGCACCGACCAGCACGTCGCGCTCTACTTCTACGAGCCGCACGTCGAACTGCCCCGCCCCTTCACCGCCGACGCGGCCCGCGCCCTGCTGCCCGTCGCCCGCCCCCGGCTGCGCCGCTACACCATCCGCCACCACCGCCCCGAACAGGCCGAGGTGGACATGGACTTCGTCCTGCACGGCGCCGACCAGCTCGCGTCGGGCTGGGCCGAGACCGTACGGCCGGGCGACGAGAGCATCTGGTTCGGGCCCAGCCCCGCCTACCCGCTCGACGCCGAAGCCCCCTGGCACCTCTTCCTCGGTGACGAGACGGCCATCCCCGCCATCGCCGTCACGCTGGCCGCGCTGCCCGCCGGCGCCAGGGCCCGGGTGCTCATCGAGGTCGCCGACGCGCAGGAGGAGCAGCCGCTGCCCACCGCGGCGGACGCCGAGATCACCTGGCTGCACCGCGACGGCCGCCCCGTGGGGGAGCCGCTGCACGACGCCGC
Organism: Streptomyces sp. MGP-BFMKR1; assembly: GCF_057766585.1. Taxonomy (NCBI): domain Bacteria; kingdom Bacillati; phylum Actinomycetota; class Actinomycetes; order Kitasatosporales; family Streptomycetaceae; genus Streptomyces; species Streptomyces sp. MGP-BFMKR1. Next base: position 698,585 of record NZ_CM173408.1, on the reverse strand, counting down.
GCTCGCGACGCCCCTGCCGCGTGGGGCCGGCCGGGTGTGGGGCGCGGCCGAACGCGGCGTCGTCAGGTCCCTGCGTGACCACTACGTCCGCACCCACGGCCTGGACCGGGCGCACACCCACCTCACCGCGTACTGGACGCGGGGCGAGACCCAGGACAGCGAGGTCTGAGCCCGCCCCATGCGCAGCCACCACCCCCGAGCCGGCACCCCGGCCCCCGGGCTCGCCCGTGCCCACCAGCCGCGACGCCCCCACCCAGCACGGCCAACGGAGGTCAACCCGACCATGCCCACACTCCCCGGCGGGAGCGGCACATGACGCGCCCGACCGCCGCCGTGCCCAAGCCCCCGGATTCCGCCGCCCCCGCGGCCTCCGCCGCACGGTCGGGCCCCGGCGGCCTGTTGCTGTGGTGCCTGCGCGACAACGCGGGCCGCATCGCCGTCGCGGTCATCGGCGGGCTGCTCTACCAACTCGCCCTGATCGGCCTGCCCTGGTGCGTCGAACGGGCGGTTGACCAGGGCATCACGGTGGACGACCCGCCCGCGACGCTCCGCTGGGCCGGCGTCATCGCCGCGGTCAGCGTGGCCGCCGCGCTCGGCGAGATCGTCCTCGGCTGGCAGTCCACGGTCAGCGCGACGCTCACCGGAAACCGGCTCTACCTGCGCCTCGCCGACCGGATCGGCGTACTCGACGAGGCCGCCCTGGACCGGTACGGCGAGGGCGACCTGAGCATGCGCGGCACCCGCGACGTGGACCTGATGCGCACCTGGCTGATGGGGTTCGCCTCCTTCGTCACCGGCGTCGTCGGCTTCACCGTCATGATCATCGCCATCCTCGGGCTCGACCCGCTGCTCGCCGTCGTCGGGCTCGCCTGCGTACCGCCGCTGGTGATCATCAACACGGTGCTGTTCCCCAAGTGGTTCGGAGCGGCCAACGCCGACCTGTCCGCCGCGCACGGCGCCCGGGCCGACGCCGTCGAGGAACTGCTGTCCGCCAGCGCCGCCGTACGCGGCCTCGGCGGCGAGCGGGCGCTGGTCGAACGGCACGACGAGCGCAGCTCCCACGTCACCCGGCACACCCTCGTCACCGCGCGCGTCTCGGCGAGTTGGGCCGCCGCCTCGCCCTTCGTGCCCGGCCTGGCCATCGGCGTCGGCCTCGCCGTCGGCGGCCTGGCGGTGCTGCGCGACGACATGTCCATCGGCGGCATCGTGGCCTTCACGAGCTGGATGAGCATGCTGGTGCTCTGGGTCGGCGTGCTCACCCTGCGCCTGAGCCAACTCAGCCAGGCCCGCACCGCCGCCCGCCGCCTGATGGAGGTCTTCGCGACCGAACCCGCCCTGGCCGGGCCGACCAACCCCACCCCGCTGCCCGCCACCGGGGACTTGGTCGCCGACGGCGTCACCGTCCGCCGCGAGGGCCGTACGATCCTCGCCCCCACCAGCCTGACCGCACGCCCCGGCGAACTCGTCGCCCTCACCGGACCGATGGCCTCCGGCAAGACCACGCTGCTGCGCGTCCTCGCCCACCTGGGCGCCCCGAGCGAGGGCACCGTACGGTACGGGGCCGTCCCCCTGGGCCAGGCCGCCCCCGACGAGCTGCGGGCCCGCGTCGCGTACGTGCCGCAGCGGCCGGTCACCGTCAGCGGCACCCTCGCCGACAACCTGCGCCTCGGCGGCGAGTTCAGCGACGAGGAGTTGCGCGAGGCGTGCCACCTCGCCGCGCTCGACGACTACCTCGCCGAGCGCCCCGACGGCCTGGAGACCCCGCTGGGGGAGGGCGGCAACACCCTCTCCGGCGGCCAGTCCCAGCGGCTCGCGCTCGCCAGGGCGCTGCTGCGCAAGCCGTCCGTGCTCCTGCTCGACGACGTGACCTCAGCGGTCGACACCGAAACCGAGAAGGCCATCGTGGAACGACTCACCAGCCGCGGCGACGGGATCACCGTCGTGTTCGCCACCCACCGCCCGGCGGTGCTCGCCGCCGCCGACCGCGTCATCACCCTGGAACACGCCGCCGCCCCGGCCGCGACCGACGAGGAGCGGGTGAGCGCGGGTGGCTGAGCAGCCAGGGCTCTCCGAGACCCCCGACCAAACCGCCGTCCTGCGCCGTGCCTGGCCGTACCTGCGCTCCGAGCGCCGCGGCATCGTGCTGGCCCTGGTCAGCAGCGCCGCGGCCACCGCCTGCACGGTCGCCGTGCCGGCCGTCATCGGCGCCGGTGTCGACCAGCTCATCGAGGACGACCGCGACGGCCTGCTCACCGCCGCCGGCGTGCTGGTGGGCCTCGTCGTGGTACGCCTCGTACTGTTCCGGCAGTCCGAGATCTGGCTCACCGCGGTCGGCGAACGCGTCGTGCGCGGCCTGCGCGAACTGGCCGTACGACGCCTGGCCCAGGCCCCGCTGCGCTTCCTTGAGGCCCATCGCTCCGGCGACCTGCTGCGGCGCACCACCACGGAGATCGCCGACCTCGCCAACTTCGTCCGCAGCCAGTTGCCCGAGGTCCTCACCGTCCTCGGCTACCTGCTGTTCACCACCGTCCTGCTGCTCAGCTACTCGCCGCTGCTCACCCTCGCGCTGCTCGTGGTGTTCGTGCCCGGCATCGTGTGGGTGCTGCGCCGCTTCAAGCGCGCGGCGGGCCCGGCGTTCGCGGCCGAGGCCGCCGCCGCCGGCACCGTCGCCGCCACCTACCGGGAGCTGGTGACGGCCCGCGAGATGCTGCAGACCAACAACGGCGTGGACGGCTGGCGGCAGCGGTTCCTCGCCGACAGCGAGCACCGCTACCAGGCCGCGCGGCGCACCCAGAAGTCGCTGTTCATCATCAGCCTCTCGCGCGTCGTGCAGGGCCTGACCACGGTGGTCCTGCTGCTGCTCGGCGGCTGGCTGGCCGCCGACGGCCAGATCAGCGTCGGCACCGTCGTCGTGTTCATCCTGGCCACCCGGCAACTCTTCGACTCGGCCACCCAGGCGTCCAACCTCGTCGGCCAGTTGCAACTCACCAAGGTCGGCCTGGCCCGACTGCTCGACCTGCTGACGATGACCGCCCCGCACGCCACCGAGCCCGCCCCCGACACCGCGCCGTCCGACGCCGCACACCCCCGCCATCCGACGGACGCGCCCCCGAAACGGGCGTCCACGGACCAGGCGGCCCCGCCGGACCGGCCGCGACAGACCGTACGCGACACGGTGCCGGCCCCCCCAACGACGCCCGAGCGGGGCGACCTCGAGGTGCGCGACGTGCGCTACTCCTACGTCGCCGACGCCGAGGTCCTGCACGGCCTGAGCCTGTCCGTCCCGGCCGGCGACCGGGTGGCCCTGATCGGCCCGACCGGCGCTGGCAAGACCACCCTGGCCAAGCTGATCACCGGCCTGTACACGCCCGACGCGGGCAGCGTCAGCTACGCCGGCGTCGACCTGCGCGCGCTGCCGCCCGGCGAACTGCGCCGGCGGATCGTCCTCGTGCCACAGCGGGTACACCTGATCAGCGGAACCCTCCAGGACAACCTGGCCCTGGTCCCGCGCCGGCCGACCGACGACGAGGTCCGACAGGCCGTGGCCCGCCTCGACCTGGAGGACTGGGTGGCCGGCCTGCCGGACGGCCTGGCGACCCGACTCGGCGGCGGCGAGGGCCGACTGTCGGCCGGCGAGGTCCAGTTGATCGGCCTGGTACGCGCCGCCCTGGTCGACCCCGCCGTGCTGGTCCTGGACGAGGCCACCGCCGACATCGACCCACGCACGGCCCACAAGCTGGAGACGGCCATCGACGTACTCCGCACCGACCGCACCCTGATCGTCATCGCCCACCGCGAGACCACCATCGAGCGGCTGCCCCGCGTGATACGCCTCGAACACGGCGGCCTCGACCCGCTGCCGGCACCCCGGATCGCGCGGCCTTAGGTGACCCGGGGAGCCGCGGCCTTCTCGTAGCCGGTGGCGGTGCCGCTCCATGCTGGTCGGCCCGCCCGGGGGCGTCATCGAGTGCCGAGCGCGTAGCCCGTGCCCCGAGCCGTCGGTGTCTTCGGTGCGGGGCACGGGCCTCTCTGTTTCGCGTGGCGCACGTTCGACGGGCTTGCGTACCGCGCGTGTTTCTTCGGGCCCGTGGTGGTCGCCCGTGTCACCGCCCCCGCTCAGCCACGGACGGATCGGCGGCAGTGGCCCCGCGTGCCCCGGACGGGCCCGACGCGTACGCTGGCCAGCGCGGGGGCCGTTAGGATCATGTGCGGGGCACTGCAGCGGAGTTGACGACTCAGGGAGACCGACCGGCATGGCCGAACAGGAAGCAGACCCGGGTGCGAGTCCGCAGGTCGCGGTCTTCCTACCGCTTGAGCCGGGCGACCCCACCCACTTGGGTGACTACGTCCTCGCGGCCCGGCTCGGCGCGGGCGGCATGGGCACGGTCTACCTCGCGCACACGTTGGCCGGACGGCCGGTCGCCGTCAAGGCGATCCGCCCCGAGTTGGCGGACAACCCGGACTTCCGGCGCCGCTTCCGCCGCGAGGTGGCCGCCGCACGACGGGTGCACGGCCTGTACACGGCGCCCGTCGTCGACAGCGAGATCGATGCCACTCCGCTCTGGCTCGCCACGGCCTTCGTGCAGGGCCCCACGCTTTCCGCGGCGGTCTCCCGGCACGGCACGCTTCCTCTCCCGTCCGTCCTGCTGCTGGCCGCGGGCGTGGCCGAGGCGCTGCACGCGGTGCACGGGGAGGGCATCGTGCACCGTGACCTGAAGGCGTCCAACGTGCTGCTGGCCGCGGACGGCCCTCGGGTCATCGACTTCGGCATCGCCTGGGCCGTCGACACGACCGCCCTCACCCACACCGGGGCCACCGTGGGCACGCCGTCCTTTATGTCCCCTGAGCAGGCCCTGGACCGGGAGATCGGCCCGGCGACCGACATCTTCTCGCTCGGCCAGCTCGTCACGTACGCCGCGAAGGGCACTCCCGCGTTCGGGGAAGGCCAGTCGTACGGCGTGCTGTACCGCATCGTGCACGAGGAGCCGGACCTGACCGATGTACCCGAGGCCCTGCTACCCCTGCTGAACCGCTGTCTGGACAAGGACCCCGGCAAACGGCCCTCCCCAACCGAGGTCATCGGTCTGTGTCGGGCAGCCTCCGAAGGCGGCATGCTGCGGCGCACCGGAAACTGGCTCCCCGAGGCAGTCACCGCGGACATCACACGGCATCAGGACATTCCGCACCAGCGGTCCGCTGGGCGTGGGTTAACGGGTGCCCGGGACAGTCGCGGTGGCGGGGACACGGATGCCGGCACGGGCCCTGGCACCGTCACCGCGGCGGGGGCTGAGGACACCTCCGGGGCCGCGGTGCAGGCTCGGACGGCTCACGGGCCGCGGGGCGACACGACGGTGAGCGGCCCCAGGTACGCCCCGTTCCGCCCGCCTTTTCCGGCTCCCGCGCCGTCCGCCAGGCGTGCCGACGCCGTCGGCGCGGACCTCGCACCGACGGAGTCCTCCGCCAAGCGCTCCACCGCCGCCGGTACGGGCCACGCGCCGACGCAGCCGTCCGTACAGGCCCCGCCAGAGAGTATCTCGGTAGCCCCGTCGGAAAGCCGGACCCCAACGCCCACGGAGCCGCCCGCTCCCGCAGCCCGTGACGCCGACCGGTCCGACGGCGACCGGTCCGCTGCCGCCCGTGCGCCTCGACGGTCCAACGACAGACCACAGCCGCCCCGGAAAACGATCCCCCGCCGAGCTCTTCTCACCCTCGGTGCCACAGCGCTCGCGGGTGCGGCGGGCACGACCGCCGTCATCGCTCTGCGAAAGGATTCCGACCCCAAGGGCTCCGAGGCCGCTACGCCGAAGAAAATCACCGTGAGCTCGACGGCGCGACTCACCGCACACAAAGGTAACGTCAATGACGTGGCATTCAGCCCGGATGGTGCCATCTTCGCCACGGCCAGCGACGACAAATCGGTAATCCTGTGGGATGCGAAGACGGCACGCCCCACAGGCTCTCTCACGGGACATCAAGAGGGTGTCAACCATGTCTGTTTCAGTCCGGACGGCGCGACCATCGTCACCCGCGAAGACGACCGGTCAGGAACTCTGTGGAACGCGAAAACACGTCGGTCCATAAAGCAGCTGACCTTCCGCAACAGCAGCGTCAGTGTCGCGCGCTTCAGTCCGAACAGTGAACACGTCGCCACCGCCGGAGACGGGACGACGGTACTCCTGTGGGACGTGGCGGCACCAGATTCCCCACACTCTCTCACCGGCCACACGGACTTCGTCCTAGACCTGTCGTTCAGGCCGACTGGTGACCTCTTAGCCACCGCGAGTTTCGACGGCACGGTGATTCTCTGGGACGTCGAGACACGGCAATCCGCAGCACGCCTGCGCGGCCACGACGACACCGTCACGTCCGTGGCGTTCAGCCCGGACGGTGGGATTCTTGCCACCGGAAGTGCCGACGGCACGGTACTACTGTGGAATGCCGAAAGCCGGAAATCCACAAGACTGCTCAACGGCCATCGCTCAGATGTCTATCTTCTCGTCTTCAGCCCGGACGGCAGGACTCTCGCCACCGTGAGTCATGACGACCAGGTGCTCTTGTGGGACATGGAAACACGCAAGCGCACAGCGTCCCTGGCCGGCCATGACAGCTTCGTCTCCGCACTGGAGTTCACCCGGGACAGTAAAACCCTCGTTACCTCCGGTGGCGATGGGAGGATACTCCTGTGGGACGTGACGACACGGCAGCACGCCAAACCTCTCACCGGCCATACGCGTTCTGTCCTCGATGCGACACTCAGTCCGGACGGCAGGACTCTCGTCACCGCGAGTAAGGACAAGACGGTGCGCCTGTGGAAGGCCACCGGAAATACCCGCATTTCGGCAGCGCGCATCAATGCGTAGTCGGGAGTCGGTGGGGCCGGGGCGGTCGCGCCGCAGCGGCGCGCCCGAGCAGTATCGTGTGGCGCCTCGGCGATTGAACGAAACCGCCTAGAGGGGCCGAACGCGGGCGTGCAGCAGGCAGAACACGTTGCCCTCCGGATCTGCCAGCACGTGCCAGTCCTCGGCGCCGGTCTGACCGACATCGGCGGGCGTAGCACCGAGCGCGAGCAGCCGCTCCAACTCCGCGTCCTGGTCGCGGTCGGTGGGGTTGACGTCGATGTGCAGCCGCGGCTTCGCGGCCGGCGGGACGTCGCCGGGGCTGAGGATGATGGTGGGCTGCGGGCCGCCGAAGCCGACGTCGGGCGGACCGATCTCGATGCCCCCGTCGTCCTCCCGGCCGATTTCCACGTAGCCGAGCACCTCGCACCAGAAGGCGGCGAGTCGCTCGGGGTCGGTGCATTCGAGGATCAGCTCACTGATGCGGCATGCCATGCCGGGCAGTGTACGGAGCCCTCGCCGCGCCGGGTGATCATGTGTCGCCGCCTGGCGCACGCCTCCCACCAGGCAGTCGGCGGCGAGGCATCGGCAGCCGGGCCCCGGGGCGTCGAGGCGGGGACGCCGTGGGGCGGGCGGGGAAGGAGCCCGGTGGTTCGCCGGCCCCCGAGCCCCCGGGGGCCGGCGCCGGGTCACACCTTGCGGTAGCTGTACGCCTCCTCGGCCGCTGCCGCCACGGCGTCGAGGTCGGCGCCGGTGGCCGCGGTGACCACCGCCGCCACCGCCCCCTCCACCAGCGGCGCGTCCACCAGCCGGGTGCCGGCCGGCAGTTCGTCGTCCTCGGCCAGCAGCGCCTTCACCGTCAGGACGGCGCTGCCCAGGTCCACCAGGAGGGCCACGCCCGCGCCGCCGTCCACCGCCCGCGCCGCCTCGACGACGAGGTCCGCGCTCGTACCGAGACCGCCGTCCCGGGTGCCGCCAGCCGGCGCGACCGGCGCCGACGTCAGCCCGGCCAGCCCGCGCGCCAGCTCGGCGACCGCCTCCGCGACCGGCCCGCTGTGCGAGACCACGACCACCCCGACCCGCCCCTCCTGCGCCACCCGCTGCACCGCGCTCACCGCGCTCACCGCGCCACCTCCGCCAATGTCGCGAACAACAGGGCCGACGAGCTGGCCCCCGGGTCCAGGTGTCCGACGCTGCGCTCGCCGAGGTAGCTGGCCCGGCCCTTGCGGGCCCGCAGTGCCTCCGTGGCCCGCGCGCCCTCCTCCGCCGCGGCCCGCGCCGCGCCGAACGGGTCGCCCGCGGCCTCGGCGCCGCCGAGCGCGTCCGCGCCGGGCACCAGCGCGTCCAGCATCGTCTTGTCACCCGGCGCCGCGCCGCCGAGCTGCGCCACCGCGGCGACGCCGGCGCGCAGCGCCGCACCCAGCTCGGCGACGCTGACCCGCCGCGCGTCACCGAGCTCCTTGCCCGTACGCCGCAACAGGGTCCCGTACAGCGGCCCGGAGGCGCCGCCCACCGTCGAGATCAACTGTCGCCCGGCCAGCGCCAGCACCGCCCCCGGGGTGCCCGGTGGGTCCGCGTCCAGGGCGGTGGCCACGGCGGTGAAGCCGCGCCGCAGGTTGCTGCCGTGATCGGCATCGCCGATCGCCGCGTCGAGTTCGGTGAGGTGGTCCGCCTCGCGGTCCACCGCGGCGGCGACCGCCGCCAGCCACCGCAGGAAGAACGCGGCGTCCAACCCCTCGTCGGGGCCGCCGCCCGACCCCGCGTCGGGGTGGGCGCGCGCGGGGGAGGGGTCGCTGTTGGAGGCGGATGCAGTGCCGGACACGGGTGGGTCCCTTCGCTCGTACGATCGGCCGGGCCGGTCGTTCTCCGTCGCTCTACGCCAGCGTACGCAGCGCCCGCGCGTCAACCGCCCGCCGCCGCGCGCCACACGCGCGGGCGCGGGGTCACAGCCCCCACCGCAGCGCGGGCGTGCGCACCGGCGCGTCCCACAGGCGCAGCAACTCCTCGTCGGCCTGGCACAGCGTCACCGCGCACCCCGCCATGTCCAGCGAGGTGACGTAGTTGCCGACGAGGCTGCGCAGGACGGGCACGCCACGCTCGGCCAGCACCCGGTGCACCTCGGCGGCGAACCCGTACAGCTCAAGCAGCGGCGTCGCCCCCGCGCCGCCCACCAGCAGGAGCACCGGGTTGGTGGGCCGCAGGTCCTCAAGGACGGCGTCCACGGAGAAGTCCGCGATCTCGCGCGAGGTCATCATGGGCCGCCGCTCCCGGCCGGGCTCGCCGTGGATGCCCACCCCCAGCTCCAGTTCGCCGTCGGGCAGCGCGAACGTCGGCCCGCCCTTGGCCGGCGTCGAGCAGGCGCTGAGCGCGACCCCGAAGCTCCGGGACGACGCGTTGACCTGCCGGGCGATGGCCTCCACCCGCTCCAGCGGCGCGCCCTCCTCGGCAGCGGCGCCCGCGATCTTCTCCACGAACAGCGTGGCCCCGGTGCCACGGCGGCCCGCCGTGTGCGTACTGTCCGTCACGGCGACGTCGTCGTCCACCAGCACCCTGGCCACCCGCACGCCCTCGTCCTCGGCGAGTTCCATGGCCATGTCGAAGTTGAGCACGTCGCCGGTGTAGTTCTTGACCACGAACAGCACCCCCTGGCCGCTGTCCACGGCCGCCGCCGCCTTGACCATCTGGTCCGGCACGGGCGAGGTGAACACCTCGCCGGGACACGCCGCGTCGAGCATCCCGGTGCCCACGAACCCCCCGTGCAGCGGCTCGTGCCCGGACCCACCGCCCGACACCAGGGCCACCTTCCCGGCCACCGGCGCGTCGCGGCGTACGATCACCCGCCCCTCCACGTCCACGGTCAGCTCCGGATGCGTGGCGGCCATCCCGCGCAACGCGTCGGCGACCACGGTGTCGGGCACATTGATGAGCATCCTCAACTGTCTCTCCTCGGCAGGTCAAAGACGGGGTTGCGAGCTGTGTCCGTGCAGGTCAGAGCGATGCCAGCCGTTATTTTGCTTGGTGCTTCACGGTGGTCGAAGGTGGGTTCCAGCGATACTGGTGCCGACTTTCCTGACAAGGCGTCAGGCGTTGGTGCTCGGGCCCGGGTTTCCAAGAGCGAACACTCGAACCAATATCAGGCGCGGGCGTCTCTTGGCCAGGATGGCGTCACCACTCCAGGTGGCCTCTGATGCCGCGCTCGCCGCGCCCTCACCGTCTGGTGACGAACGTGCTCATCCAGGCAGGTCCTCACCGCCCGGGCAACAGCAGGCGGAGAGGACCAACTCGGTGAGGCCCAGCGCGTCAACGCCGAACACGCCGATGACGACTCAGCGGGAAGAAGAGATCGCCCCCACACCTCGCTCGCCATCGGATGCCGCTCCCATGTCGAGGCTCCGTTAGGGCTGTGTCAGTCGGTGCCCGGGCGGCCGTGCCAGTCCAGGCATACGACCAGGGCGTCGTCCGCCGCCGGCCCGGAGCCGCGGTGTCCCAGCAGCTCCTGCAGCATCGTCCTGGGTACCTGGGAAGCGGGCAGGAGACGTGTACTGGTGATGGCTCTGGCCAACGCCCGCTGGCCGTACTTCTCACCGGCCGGTGAGAGGGCGTCGTAGACGCCGTCACTGATGAACAGCAGCCGGTCCCCGGACTCGACCTTGAAGCGCTGCGTGGTGTACGTCGTGTCCTCGAACATCCCCAGGGGTATCTGCGCATCGAATTCGATGGTCTCGACCACGTCCCGGCGAAGCCGCCAGATGCGGGGTGAGCCAGCGTCGATGATCTCCACGTCTCCGGTCGGAAGGCAGAAGCGGAGCATGAGCGTGGACAGAAACTGCTGGCCGCGGTGCTGGCCGTAGACGGCCTGGTCGGCCAGGTACGCCTGGTCGGCGAGGTTCAGTCCGGCGCGGCGGGCGTTGCGCAGGGCGTTGGTCGCGAGGTTCGTGAGCAAGGCCGCGTCGATGCCCTCGCCCATGCCATTGCTCACGGTCACGAGGAGGTCGTCGGCGGACGACGACCAGTCGAAGCTGTCACCGAAGATCGCGTAAGCGGGTTCCAGCTGCGCGCCGAGGCTGTACTCGGGCCGCGAGCACGAGCGCCCGGGCAGGAGCTGCCACTGCATCTCGGCGGCGAGGGTAAGCCGTTCCGCGCGGCGGGCCTGCAGGAAGAGATCGGTGTCCCGCTCCGCGACGGCGATCTCGTGCGCCAGCGCGGCCGCGCACTGCGCGAGGTCCGCCAGCGTCCCGGGGGCGATGTCGCTCTCACAGCCGGGCAACCGCACGCTGAGCACGCCGAGCCGGTCACCACGGACGCTGACCGGCAGATGGACCGTTACGGTGGAGGACGCGACGCCGGGCACACAGTGCGCTTCCTGGGCGATGAAGGCATGACCCGGGGCAGTGTCATGGACCGGCAGCGAATGGTGGGTGTGCGGGAGAACGCCTACGGGCTGCAGTTGTGTCATGGCATAGTCGGCCATCAGGAGGTCGACCGCCACAGCGCCGTGTCGCTGCTCGATCACCGAGCGGACCACGTCGAAAACCTCATGGGGCGCGGCCTCGCGCAACAGGCGCTCAACCGCGCTGGGTCTGTCCACCGGTATCGGACCTTGCCTTCCTTGACATATCTTCATTCATGCGACTTCTTATACCGACCAGCTGGATCGAGCACAAAACGCTCACACGGGAGTGTCACATGCGCGAGGACCCCATGGCTCTCCAGCAACAGGCCACTGCCGCCGTGCCTGAGGTCAGCCGTGTCCTTGAGCTCCTGGAGATCGCCTGGGAACGGGGCCGGGACGCCCTGAGCACCGCTCCTGTCTCCACGGCACAGATTCGTGTGATGTACATCATCGAACGCGAGCCCGGCATCAATCTCAGTGCCCTCCGTCGCCACTTGGCGGTGGCCGCTCCCACGGCCACGCGCCTGTGCGACCGCCTCCAGGCCGCCGGGTTCCTTCGCAGGACTCCCCGCCCCGGGGACCGCCGCGAGATGCAGCTGACGCTCACCGACGCCGGCACCGCGCATCTACGCGAGATCCGGCGACGCCGTGAGCAAGCCCTCCGCCAGGCGATGAACCGGATGACCCCCGCCACACGCGACGCCTTGGTCACCGGCCTCGCCGCCCTCTGCGAAGCCGTCGCCGAGCCCCTCCCGTATGCGCGCGAGCAGCTCGTCGAAGAGAGCGGCTGAGCACAGCCCCGGGAGGCCGATCCGGGCCGTGCGCACCGCACGAGTCCGAGGGTCGGGCGGCCCTCGCGGCCGGTTTGGTGCGGTGATCGCCACGCACCCGGATGGTGAGTCGTCGGGGACACGTGGATGACCGTCTGGAGGCGGCGGTTCGGGGCACCTGGTCAGTTCCCGGGGCGGCCCATGCGAACGACGAGGGCGAGCGTGTCGTCCGGGTGCAGTACGACCGTGCGCATGTCTCCCGCGATGGCTCCGGGAAGGGACGCTGTCGGGTCCCGTGACCGCTTCCGGGCCGAGTCGATGAGGCGCGCTTCGCCCTCGATGGGATCGCGGCGACTCTCGGTGAGGCCGTCGGTGTAGAGCACCAGCAGATCGCCCGGTTCCATCCGGGTCTGGAGCACCCTGTCGCTGCCGGCCAACGGGTAGCCGATGCCGCGTCCTCGTACGTTGAGGAAGTCGGCCCGGCCGTCCGAGCGGACGAGGAGCGCTGGCGGGTGGCTGCCGTTGGCCAGGCGGAGTTCGCCCGTCGCCGGGTTGAGCCGGGCCAGGAGTACGGTGGCCAGGAGACCGCTGTCCAGAGGCATGAGTATCTCGTCGGCCCGCTTGACGATCGCGGTCAGCGGGTGCCCGTCCAGCGCCAGGGTCCGCACGGCGTGGGTCACGTTCAGGGCGCTTCGCGTGCTGGTGATTCCGTGTCCGAGGGCGTCGACGACCGTGATGTGGACGGTTCCGTCGGGCAGGTGGAACCAGTCGTAGAGGTCGCCACCGGTGGGGTCGTGCGTGTTGGCGGGTTCGTAATGGACGGCGAGTTCCAGGCCGTCCACCGCCAGGGGAGGGGGGCGAAGGGCGTTCTCCATCTCCTGCAGCATCCGCCCGTGCGCCTGGCGCAGTTGCTCGTCACGTTCTTCGAGCTGGATGTACAGGGCGAGGACGCCGCTGTTGGTCTCGGCCAGTTCGTGCTTGAGGACCCGGTGTTCGGCGGCGAAGGCGTCCACGCGTGCGAGCGAGGCCCGTAGTTCCTGTTCCAGCTCCTCGGTCTCCGATTCCCGCACCACGCGCGGTGTGCATGCGCCGGGGGGCGGCTCGGCTCCTTCCGGGACAGGCACGTGCCAGGTGGCCGTGGTGTCGCAGACCGCCTGCGCGGCAAGAGGGAGCCCGGCCAACGGCAGCGGGCTCCGCGACGCCGGCGACACCAGGCTGACGGAGAGAAGCGTCGGCTGCCCCTTCTTGGAGCCTGGCTGACAGGCGGAGCCGAGCCTGACCGTGCGTCCGGCTCGCAGTTCGTGGCCGGCGACACCGCTGATCGAGAGAACGAGCCGCGCGCGCACTTCGAGGGGGAGGCCGTACGCGTCGGCCACCTGGCGCAGGGCGCGGCGCAAGGAGCGCAACGTCCGGAAGGTGTCAGACAAAACGGCCACCGGGTGCCCTGGCGGCGAGGAAGGTCGCGTCGTCCCGCGTCGAACGGTGAGCGTGAGCCACCGCCGCCGCGAGCAGCGCGGGCGGCAACCGGAGCAGGAAGCGCGAGGGTGCGTGGGCCCATCGCGGGTGGATCCCGTCGGAGTGCAGCACAGCGATGACTCCCGGGCCGGTGGGCAGGGTGTGTGTGCGCGGGGTCGGCATGTTCCACCCGACGACACCGGGCAGGCCGGTCATCCCGTGGCGGGCGGTCTCGGGAGTCACGACCAGGGCGCGGACGTTGCCGACGCCGCAGTACTCGGTCCGGTCGTGGTGCAGCCGCATGACGCCGACTGCGGCACCGCGGGTGTGGCGTAGCGCCCGGTGGACGGCGAAGAGCATGTCAGGAAGCGCGCGGTCGGGTGCGCGGTGAAACACGCGCAGGGCGGCCTGTGCCGCCTCCGACGCCTCAGGGCCGTGTCCGAGGCCGTCCACGACGAAGGCCGTACGACAACCGTCGGTGTCCGCCGAGGCGCACGCGTCGCCGCAGGGCTGTTCACCGTCGATGGGAAGACAGAGGGAGCCGATCTCCTGATGAGCCCTCGGCCGGTGGTCGGCATCGGTGAGCCGGGCACAGGCAAGGGTCGCGGTGCCTGGCTCGGTGCGGATGGTGAAGTCCGTGGCGATGCGACGGACGGCGCCCAGGCCGGCGCCGAGGGTCGCGGTGGTGCTGTATCCGTCGGTGAGGGCGCGGGAGAGGTCGTCGATGCCGGGCCCGCGATCGGCGGCGAGAATCTCCATTCCGCCTCCGAGGAGGAGCGGCTGCAGATAGACCGAGCCGCCGGTGGCGTGCTTGGCGAGGTTCCCGGCGAGTTCCGACGCCAGCACGGCGGCCTGGTCGGGGAGGGAACCGGTCAGACCGCACGACTCGGCGACTGTGCGGGCGGCTTCCGCGGCGAGCTGGACGGCGCTGTGGTGGTCGACACGGACCTGGACGGTCGACGTGGCGGGTGCCGGTGTCACGGTGTCGTCCATCGGGTGGCCGTGACGGTGGTACCCCGGCCCGGCGCCGAGTCGATACCGAAATCGTCCATCAGCCGTCGTGCCCCGCCCAGCCCATGGCCCAGCCCGGCCCCCGTGGTGTACCCGTCGGCGAGAGCCTGCTGGACGTCCTGGATACCTGGCCCGTCATCGCTGATGACGAGCCGTAGGCCCCGTGCGCCCGGACGTTCGAGCAAGGTGAGGGTGAGGGTGCCGCCCCCGCCGTGGATGTAGGCGTTGCGTACGAGTTCGCTGGCGGCGGTGACGATGCGGGTCTGGTCGACGATGCCGAACCCGAGGGCCAGGGTGGCCGCGCGAACGGCGTGACGGGCCGCGAGCAGGTCCTCCTCCGTACGCACCGGGTACGAGTTCGGCTCGCCCGGCCGTGGGTCGGGGCGGGGGGCGGTTTCGAAGGAAGCGGATTGTTCAGTGGAGCGCAGCACTGGGTGCCCCCTCGGGGAGCTGGCGGTTTTGTTGCCATCCGAGCAAAGCCATGCCCCGTTCGGCGTTGAGCGCGGTCTCGACCCCGTCCAGGCGCAGACCCAGTTCCACCAAGGTGATCGCCACCGGAGGAAGCATGCCCGCCACGATGACCCGAGCTCCGAGGAGCCTGGCCATGGTGGTGAGCTCCATGAGCGTGCGGGCGACGAAGGAGTCGATGATCTCCAGTCGGGAGATGTCGATGAGGACCCCGCTCGCGTCCTCCGCCGTGATGCGCTGGGTGAGTTCGTCGGTGAAGGCCAGGGCGGCCTTGTCGTCGAGTTCATCGAGGAGCCCGGTGACCAGTACGTTGCCCAGCCGCAGTATGGGCACGCCTGCCACGGGCCGGGCGTTCATCGCGCTGCCGATGATTCGGCCTTCAGCTGATCACCTTCGGTGATCTTGATGGCGACGGACAGGGCATCGGCGAGGGTCGACCGGGTGAGGATGGAGGAGAGGTCGATGCCGAGCTGGGCGATGGTCACCGCGATGGGGGGCCGGATCCCGCTGATGACGCAGTCGGCACCCATCAGCCGTACCGCGTTGACCGTCTGCATCAGGTGCTGCGCCACGGCCGTGTCCACCGTGGGAACAGCGGTGATGTCGATGATCGCGACGAGCGCCTCGTGATCCTGGATTCCCTGCAGCAGGTTCTCCATGACCACCTGGGTGCGTGCGGTGTCGAGGGTCCCGATCAGCGGTACGGCGAGCACGTGACGCCACAGACGCACCACGGGTGTCGACAGCTCCAGCAACTGCCGGCTCTGCCGCCCGATGATCTCCTCCCGGCCCTCGACGTAGGTGTTGAACGAGAGTGCGCCAGCGGCGTCCAGCAGCCTGTTGATCAGCAGCGCGACGGCGAGCGCGTCGTCGGCGGCCCGCACGGACTCCTGTACGGACTCCAGCAGGGCTTCCTTGAGAGTGAGGACCGCGAGGGACGTGTCGGTGGGTGAGGCCCCGCCCCGCGCGCGGCGCAGCGAGAGTTCGGTGATCGCGCGGTGCAACTCGGGGTGCGCCGTCACGACGCGCTCCACCGGCAGACCGCCGGCCAGGCTCGCCGAGAGGGCGGCGACCACGGAGTCCGCCTCCTCATGCAACTCCGCTTCACTGATCCCGGATCCGGCCTCGCTACGCTGTAGTTGCAGCTGCACCCACCGGTCGGCGATCTTGTCGGCACGCTCGTTGAGTGCGTTACTCACGCGCTCTCGCGTGGCGGTCTCACTACTACTCACCAGATGCTCCTCGCTTGCGACGCCCAGCACACCGTCACGAGTCGGAGTCGAGTGGTGCGGAAGAGCGGGTACCTCCTGCGCCGAACAATAGTTGCCGGCGGCTAAATATTAGCGACCTGCGCAGTACGCGCAAGCGCGCATGACGCGATGGGCCCGTAGCGATACGGGACTTATCGGCCCAGAGCTGGCGGCCACGTGCCATGGATGGACGGCTGGGAGGCCGCGCTGCTGGCTCACTCGGGACCAGGATCAGGACCGGGGGCGGGACCAGGGCCGGGACCGGGGCCAAGTCTGGGGCCGGGGCCGGGGCAGGGGAGCCTGGAGACCGGTCTCGTGGCGAAGGGGAGGCGCCATGTTCGACCGCCTTGAGGGACCAGCCCATGCTGGGAACCCGCGCTTTCACGCCGGCGCGGGGTTTCTGCGTGTCGACATGTACGCCGCCCACAAGGAAACCGTCGAAGCCGAGCAGAACGCCGACCGCGCGGAGCGGTACGCCGACGACCTCGCGATGCCGAGCGGCGCCCCGTTGCGCCGCGCCCGCGACGCCGTGGACCACGCCGTTCGTGCCCAGACGGCCGCCGGAGTCGAAACGACGGCCGCTGACGCGCGGGTCGAACTGGAGCGACAGCCGACCCCGGCCGAGTACGCCGAGCAGGAGAGCACCCGCCGTCACCAGGAAGCCGAGCGGGAGGCGGAGGAGCGGGCGGCCACCGGCACGGCCCGGGAGAACCGTGACCGGGCGGCGAACAACCAGTACCTAGCGGAACGCCATGCCACCGAACTCGGTGGACGGTGGGGCACGCTGGTGTGCTGAAGGCCGCCGCGTGCGGCCAGCGCGGCCCGTCTTGCGGTGAGAGTGGAAGGCGCCGGTGGCTCGGCATGCGGGTAGCCACTGAAACCATCGGTGTGCCAGTTGGTCAGAGAGGCACGAGGGCATGACCCTGCAAGGGGGCGGGGCCCCGAGCGGGTCTGACCCGCTCGGCCACGGGCAACGGTCATCGACCGCAGTAGGTATTGCGCAACAGCGTGTTGATCCGCTTGCCGTTGGCCTCGGTCACCTTGTGGCTCCCGGTGCTGAACCGCCGCGCGGCGACCTCGTCCGGCTTGTCGACGTTCCGCTGGAGGTCGGCGCACTGCGCATCGGCCTTGGCCAGGTCCTCGGGCGCGCCGAGCGCCGGATCGATATAGCGCAGGCCGCTTTGAAGGGCGCCGACGCGTGCCGCGCCAAACGCCTCGTCGACAAAGTCGCTCGCGCTCGTAGCCGGCTCCGACTCCGGCGGGAGGCTTTCGCCGGCAGGGCGGGACGGGGGCGAACTGGTCGGACTCTGGGTCGGCGTCGTGCTCGGACCTGGTGATCGCGCTGCTGTGCTCGCCGACGTTCGGGCCGCGCTCGGCTGCTCCGGGGCGGACTTGTCCGTCCCGTCGCTCCCGCACCCCGTCAGCAGCAGTGCCACACCCGGCGCGAGGAGTACGCCGAAGATGCCCGAGCGGCCTGTGAAGAGCTTCCGACGCATGGGCTCCGCTCCATGATGTTCCCGGCTGTCCTTGGTGAACCCAGGATCGCGTACCGCACCCGGGACCCGTCCCGCTCGCGGTACGCGACCACGACCGGGATCCAATTCCCGCTGCGCAACTGAGCCAAATGCTCATGGACGCGCGGGCACACCTGGACGGCACGTTCTCAAGATCCCGTGACTCGCTAGCCGAACACAAGGTCGGGGCGACGTACGCGTCCTCGTTCCCAGTCGCCGGCGGCCCCGCAGCATCGCCCTCTTGAGCCCCTGATCGCACGCGCCACGTGTCGGGCGACGCGGAATCTCCTGCGGAGCGCAGCGGGGCCACCGAGTCGTAGCATCACGGCGTCGCCGTCGCGGATGACGGCGTCGATGGTGAGCCGGACGACGCAGCTCAGCGGCTGTGCGTAAAGGAGAACGATGACTCCGGCAACGCGAAGTCGCAGTTGTGGACTGTGTCGGCGCAGGACAGAGCCGATGTAGTGGGGTTGTTGACCTCGGCGGTCGGTGGCGGATGGAGTCGGGTTCCGACGGTACTGGTGCTGACTTACCTGGCGACTTGTCAGGTAATGGCGTCTGGTTTGGGTTTTCCAGGAGCGCACACCCGAACCAGTACCAGGCGCGAGCGTCTCTCCGCCAGGGGGCGTCACCCACCCCCGGGGCACCATCTGTCGTGCTCCGGCCTGCCGTTGCTCGTGCGGCGGGGCGGCGGGCACTCGGCCGGAGAGCCGCCCCGGGGCCAGGCGCGTGACGGCGGCCGACCTGAGCTGCGACGGTTACTGCGCGGCAGAGTTACACGCAGGCTGTTCGGCGTCGCTCTCCGATCCCCTTGGCTAGTTCGGGACGGGGGCCTGGGAGGTGGGTGGGTGCCAGGTGAGAATCCAGCCGGCGGTCAGCGCCACCGCGCCGCCCGCCAGGGCGATGGCGCCGCCTGTTCCGATGCCCGCGGCCACCGAGCCCAGGCAAACCGGCCCGACGCCCTGAAGCGTCATGCTGCCGGAGCCGAGCAAGCCAAAAGCCTGCCCTTGGCCATCCTTCGGCAGGGCGTCCAGGAACGGGCGTTGCAGGCCGAGGTTGTAGGCGTACCCGAGGCCGCTGAGCAGCAGCAGACAGGACGAGACGGCCACTCCGGGCTCGGCGGCGAAGCCGATCAGCGGCAGGCCCGCCAGCGCGACCAACGGGACGGTCAGCCGCTCCCGGGCGCGTGGCCGTAGCAGCCGGCCCACCAGCAGGTCGCCGACGAGCATGCCAACCGGCAGACAGCCCATCAGCACCGCGTACCAGCCGGGCGCGAAGTGGCGCTCTCCCGCGTAGGCGACGATGAGGCCCTCCGCGCCCGTGACGAACGCGGGCGGTAGCCACTGGGCCAGCAGCAGTCGTCGCACCGTGCGCCCGCGCAGCAGCACTCCCGCACTGTGCAGGCTCGCCCGGACAGCCCCGCCATCGCCCCCAACGCCGCTGGATGTGCCGCCGAACTGCCCCGGCCGCAGCCGGGGTAGTCGGACGCGGACGGCGAGCGCGCAACCGATGTAGAGGACGGCGCTGACCGCGAGCGCCCGGCGCGGGCCGAGTGCCGCGACTGCCGCACCTCCCAGTGCCAGGCCCAACAACTGCGCGCCGGCGCCGGCGATGTTGTTCAGCGAACGGCCCAGGACGTAGGCGTCGCCCTCCAGCGACTGCGCGACCAGCCGACTCGACGCGCCGTGAAACACCGGTGTGGCGAGGGAGACCAGCGCCACGACCCCGAGGCTCGCCGCGATCGGCATCCGCACCAGGGCGAGCAGCAGGGCGGCGGCGCACGTCAGGGCGTAGCCGCCGGTGATGAGCGCGCGGGGCGGCAGCCGGTCGGCCAGCGAGCCCAGCAACAGCGAGCCGAACAACTGCGGAATGAAGCCGATGCCGAAGGCCACCGCGCTCAGCAGTGCGGAGCCGGTGGCCGCGAAGACCAGGACCGAGAACGTGGTGATCCGCAGCGCGTCCGCGGTGATCGCGACGGCGCGGGTCCAGAAGAGCAGCCGGAACAGCGGCTCGGCCAGCACCTCCCGGTAGGTGGCACGACGGTTGCCCTGCGCGGGCTCGGCAGTTGGGGTCATGGCGCCCAGCCTCACCGTGCGCGCACGCCACTCACCAATGATTCGTCACTGGACGAATCGGAACGGACGCCCCTCGGTAACATGGCGGAGTGCTGCGCTTCGAAGTCTCCGTCGAGGACCTGCTGCGCAGCCGCTTCGCGATGTCACCCGCGCTGGACCTCTGCCTACTGCTGCGCTCGCTCGCCGGTCACGACCGGCCGTTGCCGCGAGCCTGGGCCACCCGGCTCCTGCCCGCCTTCGAGCGCCTTCGTCGCGAGAGCGAACTGGACGCCGTCCTCGCGCTGCAGACCCCACAGTCCGGACCGAACTTCGTCGCTCCGCCCCCGCGCGGCCTCAACCAGACCTGGGCTGACGACCTGGCCATGATCCGGGCCACACCGCTGGAAGCGGCCCGTCATGAGTTTCCCGCCACCACGACCGGCACGTTCGCCCGTGATCCCCGCGTACGCGCGGTGCTGGACTCGCCGGACGCCGTCTCCAGGGTCGCCGAGGCGATGGATCAGGCGTGGCACGAACTGCTCGCCCCGGACTGGCCGCAACTCCGC
This sequence comes from Streptomyces sp. MGP-BFMKR1, assembly GCF_057766585.1. Taxonomy (NCBI): domain Bacteria; kingdom Bacillati; phylum Actinomycetota; class Actinomycetes; order Kitasatosporales; family Streptomycetaceae; genus Streptomyces; species Streptomyces sp. MGP-BFMKR1. Next base: position 678,268 of record NZ_CM173408.1, on the reverse strand, counting down.
GCTATCTGTGAGCGCGATGTCGTGCACCGGGTGGGTGTGATCGGCGAACACGGATGGGTGACGACCATCGAGAGCCTGCACCCGGGCATCACCTGGCGAGCCGGCGGCATCGAGATCGGCTTCTTCCGGGGCGGAACGGTCCGCCTCGCCGGCGACGGGCTCCTGCTGATCCCGTCGGCCGTCGTCGGACATATCGCCGCCCATACGGAAGACCCCTGGCCCAGAACCCTGGTCTACCCTGCCCGTGGCACCGCCGCCCTGTGGGACGAACAGGAGACCGTCCCCCGACCGGGCGCCCTGACCGCTCTGGTCGGCCAGTCCCGCGCTCGGCTGCTGTTGGCGCTGGACGCCCCGGCCAGCACCAGCCACCTCGCCCGCAGCCTCGCCATGACACCCGGCGCGGTGGGAGACCACCTCGCCATCCTGCGGGGCGCGGGACTGCTGGTCCGCGCCCGGTCCGGACGGTCGGTGCTCTACCGACGCACCCCGCTCGGCGAGGCCCTGGCCGCCGGTTCGGGCTGAGGAGCCGGACCAGTTCGGCTCTCATACCGATGACGATGCCGCCCTGGCCGTCTCAGGCCGCGGGCGGGCCCCGAGGGCCAGGCGGTGTGATCCCGGTCAGGTCGTACGGGCCGGCGCGGGGCCGGCCGGAGCGCCCGGGGGCGGTGCGGCACGGGTGGCGGTGTCCGCCCCGGGCGCGGTGGCCCCGGGCGCGGTGGCCCCGGTCGTGGCGGCCCGGCCCGGCGGCGGCGTGGGTGGGGCGGTGGGCGGGCGTAGGTCGCGGGCCTCGGTGAACGCGCGTCGGTAGGCGATGGGGGAGACGCCGACGATGCGGTGGAAGTGCCGGCGCAGGGTCGTCGGGGTGCCGATGCCCACGCGCTCCGCGATCCGGTCGACGCTGTCGTCCGTCACCTCCAGCAGCTCCTGGGCGCGGCGGACGCGCTGGGTGAGCAGCCACTGCAGCGGGCTGGTGCCGGTGACGGCGGCGAACCGGCGGGTGAAGTGGCGCGGGCTCATACCGGCCCTGCGGGCCAGCACCGCGACCGCGACCGGCTCGTCCAGGTGCTCCAGCGTCCGCTCCAGCAGCCCGGCCAGGTCGTGCCGGTTCGTGCTGGGCGCGCCGTCGTCCGGGCCGGGGAGCGGGGTCGCGACGAACTGTGCCTGGCCGCCGGCCCGGTGCGGGGCCACCACCAGTCGTCGCGCGAGCCGGTTGGCCGTGGCGGCCCCGTGGTCGGTACGCACCATGTGCAGGCACAGGTCGATCCCCGCGGCCTGCCCCGCTGCCGTCAGCACGTCACCGTCGTCGATGTAGAGCACATCGGAATCCACCTCGACGTCCGGGTAGCACTCGGCGAGCCTCGGCGCGTACATCCAGTGGGTGGTGGCGCGGCGACCGGTGAGGAGTCCGGCGGCGGCCAGGACGAACGCGCCCGTGCAGATGGAGGCGATGCGCGCGCCCCGTTCGTGGGCCGCGCGGACGGCCTCCACCAGGTCGGCGGGCGGCTGGTCCATGGCGTCGTCGCAGGCGGGCACGATCACCGTGTCGGCCTTCACCAGGTCGTCCAGCCGGTGTGAGGTCTCGGCGCGCAGCCAGCCGCCGATCACGGCCCCTGGCGGGGCGCAGACGGTCAGCTCGTAGCCCGCGCCGACCGCTTCCGGGTTGCCGGGGCCGAAGATCGTGCAGGGAATGGCCAGCTCGAACAGGGGCATCCCGTCGACTACGGCCAGAGCCACGGAGGTCATGGCCCAAATTGTACGCGTGTTGGCATTCCGGCCCATTGCGAGGAGTGGTGGGCGCCGTCACTGTCGGTATATGACCGATCAGACAACGCGTGTCGACCGTGAACCACCGGCCAGTCGGGCCCGGCCTCCCGGGGCCGGCGGGCGCGCCTGGCTGGCGATCGCCCTGGGGGTCGCCGCTGTCGGTTGGGGAGCCAACCAGTTCGCGCCGCTGCTGCTGATGTACCGCTCCGAGCTGGGCGTTTCCACGGCGACGGTGCAGGCCACGTACGCCCTCTACGCGATCGGGCTGATCCCCGGGCTGTTGCTGGGCGGCCCGCTGTCCGACCGGTACGGGCGCCGCCGCATGCTGGCACCGGCGCTGGGCGTCTCGGCGCTGGCCAGTGGCCTGCTGATGCTGGCGGACTCGGGGCTGGCCTGGTTGTTCGTCGGGCGGCTGGTCGCCGGCGTCGCCAGCGGGGCGGCGTTCAGCGCCGGCACCGCGTGGATCAAGGAGCTGACGGTCCACGGCTCCGGCCAGGACGCCCACGTCGGGGCCCGGCGCGCGACGATCGGCATGACCACCGGCTTCGCGGTGGGCCCGCTCGTCGCCGGGCTGCTGGCGCAGTGGGCGCCCCATCCGATCGTCACCTCCTACGTCCCGCACGTGCTGCTCGCCCTCGTCGCCCTGCCGCTGGTGCTGCGCGCCCCGGAGACCCGGCAGGCCGAGGCGAACACCGTACTGTGGGCCCGGCCGCGCCTGTCCCGGGAGAGCGGTCGCCGCTTTCGCCTCGTGGTGGTGCCGCTGGCCCCGTGGGTCTTCGGCGCGTCGTCGATCGCGCTCGCCTATCTGCCCGGCCTGGTACGCGAGGAACTGGGCGATGACGCGCTGCTGTTCAGCGCGGTGGTCACCGCTCTGACCATGGTCGCCGGGATCCTCGTGCAGCCGCTCGCGCGCCGGGTCAGCCGCCCCGACAAGCCGTACCTGATCGCCACCGCGTTGGGCATCGTGGTCGTCGGACTGGTGCTCGGCGCGATCGCCGCGGCGGACGCGCGCTGGTGGCTGGTCGCGGCGGCGGCGCTCGTACTGGGCGCGGGGTACGGCTGCTGCCTGGTGTACGGCCTGATGGAGGTGCAGCGCATGGCGGGCCCGGAGAACCTGGGCAGGCTGACCGCCATCTTCCAGGCCATCGCCTACCTCGGCTTCGGCGCGCCGTACCTGCTGGCGGTCGCCGAACACGCGCTGTCCGTGAGCGCGTTGCTGGTGCTGACCGCCTCTCTCGCGGTCCTCACCCTCGCCTGGACCACCTACCGGGTGGCGCGCGAACCCGCCCGCGCCCCGGAGAGCCAGGGCAGCGCGCCGCCCGCCCCCGAGGCCGTCCGGGCCGGTGCCGACGGCTCGCGGGGCGCGCGCGGGGCGCGCGGCCCGGCCGACCGGGGGCGCGGCTGACCGCCGCGACCACCCGGCCGGCTGCCGCCCACGGTGCGGCCGGCCCCCGCGCGGCCGGCCGGCCTGCCGTACGGGGCCATGCGACGGCGGGCCGGGCGCGTGGCCCGGCCCGCCGCTGGTCACGGGCCCCGGTGATGGTCGCTACCGGTGGTACCCGTACCTGAGCATGAGCGGCGCCACACCGGCGTAGGCGGCCGTCCGGCCCGGCGCCGACATGGTCTCCCGCCATGGCTCGGTCGTCCTGATCTCGATCGTGCCCTGCCGGAGGCGGTCGGGATTGCCGGTGACCGTGTGGTTGGTGCCGAGCACGACGGACCGCTCGGACGCGAAGTCGATCGCCGAGGTGTCCTCGGTGCCGGCGAACCGGGCGATCTCGTCGATGACCGCGCGCGGGGCGCGCGTGAAGTCCTCGTACCGCAGCCGCAGGTAGCGCCTGTCGCCGAGCGTGCCGCCGACGGCCTCGGACGCCACGTTGAACGCGGCCCAGTAGGACAGGGTCCGCGCCGCGCTCATCCGCTCCAGGTAGTCCTTGGGCGCCAGGTAGGACGTCACCGTGGCCCGCGGGTCGCGCACCAGGTGCAGCAGCCGGACGTCGAGGTCAGGGCGCCGGGCGAGCACGGCGGCGTCGGCCGCGTTCTTGGAGCTGTCGATGACCAGCGGGGCGCCGCTGGCCTCGGCGACCCCGCGCAGCGTGTCGGCTATCGCGTCGCTCAGCTCCACGACCTCGGGCGGTGGGTCGCGGTGGCCGCGTAGCTCCGCCAGCCGTGGCGCGGTGTGCCGGGTGCGCAGGAAGCGCTGTTGCAGGTCCCACAGCCGTCGGGCCTTCCACCCGCCCGGGTCCCGCAGCCGCCCGGACCACACCTCGCACTCCAGCAGGTCGCGCCCGCAGCCGCACAGGGTGTTCGTGCCGTCCCTGAGCAGCGCGTTCTTCCACAGGAAGTACCGCTCGCCGATGTGTACCGCGCCGGGCATCTCGTTCAGGACGTTGCCGACGAAGGTGCTGCCGCACCGCATCATGCCCGTGATGTACAGGACACGCGGTTTCTCCTCCGGCACCGCGCCGCTCACCCCTCGTGGCTGTACAGCAGGAAGTGCTGCGGCACGTGCACCGCGAGCCCCAGCCTGGTGCGCGCGGTGATGACGCGGCGGTCCGGCGCCTTCGGGTCCTTGCTGAGCGTCAGCGTGGACACACCCGGGTTCAGCAGGGTCGCCCCGGCCCGGAAGTCCGCGAGCAGCGCCTTGCCGCGCGGCATCATCCTGGTGCGCGACACCGTCACGCCCGCGTTGCGGAACCGGTCCAGGAAGCCGCTCTCGGCGGCCAGCCAGTACAGCTCGGGGTGGACGACGACGCCGTCGCAGGAGCCGCCGGTCTCCTCCACCTCGCAGGCCGCGAGGGACAGTTCGCGGTGGATGTCCCCGCTGCCGGTCTGCCTGCGCAGCCCCTTCATGTTCATCAGGCCCTCGACGTGGCCGTCCTCGCTGCCGTAGAGGAGTATCTCGTTCTCCTGCGTCCACATGCGCACGAACATCCGGTAGTCGATGAAGCTGGCCAGCAGCCCGGGCCTGCGGACGAAGTCCACCGGCACGTTCAGCGTCATCTCCACGTCGGTGAACCGCGCCGTCCGCAGCTCGGAGCTGAAGGTGGACTCCGGCGTGGCCTGGTACGCCGTGCCGCTGGGGCCCCGGTCGGTGTGGGTGAACTCCTCCAGGTAGGCGCCGTTCCCGTCGCGGACCCGGCCCACCTTCAGCAGGTGGCGCACCATGTAGCGCGGGCGGGTCTTCAGCAGCGGGAACGAGGCGGGCAGGTACGCCTGGAACGGGACGACGACCTCGTCCTCGTCGGTGCGTGCGGCGACGGCCCGCGCGAAGTCCTCACCGGGGGTGAGGTTCTCGTTGTTCGCGTCCTCGTAGGCGATCTCGATCTCGCTGCCCAGGGGCTGGGTGGTCATCGCGTTCTCCTTCGTCATCGGGTGGATCGTGGACGACCGGGTGGTCACGGGTACGACCGGGCGCGCGCCGGGGGCCCGCGGGCGGCGCCGGGCGCGTGTCGGGCAGGACGGCGGGCCGCGCGGCGCGGGGGCGGCGTGCGGGCGGGTAAGGAGCGCGGGGACGGGCGGTGCCTCAGGCGGTGACGCGCTCGGCGAACTTGCGGTACTTGGCGCCCAGTTCCTCCGCCCACTCGCCGCTGTCCTCCAGGCGCATCGTCCGGCACTCGTAGCCCAGCAGGTCCTTCATGACGGACATCTCGCGCGCGGAGAAGGTGACCGTGCCGTCGGCGTGGATACGGTCGATGCCGTCCGCGCGCTGGCAGTCCTCGTTGATGGCCACGGCGAGGTCGAGCGGCACGTCGGCGGGCAGGTCCAGCGCGATGCCACCGGCGTCGACGCGTACCGGGTAGCCGCCAGGCAGCCCGCCCGGCGCGGGAGCGTGCGCCGTCCGCTCGCCGCCGCCCGCCAGCGCGTGCACCACCCGCATCGCCGACGAGGCGGTGAGCAACTGGCCGGCCTCCCCACCGAGCCTGCGCAGCCGCCCGCTGAGATGGGCGAAGACCGCGCGGTGCGGGATGTCGTCGAGGGGTTCGCCGTTCACGGTCGCCGACAGGTGGTAGCGCCCGTTGCCCTCGTCGCCGAACCGGGGCACGTAGTGGCTGAAGTAGTGCTGGGCGATCAGGCGTACGCGCACGTCGGCCGGCGCGACCCCGGCCTCGATGGCGAAGCCGAAGGTCAGCGCCGGGATGATGTTGGCGACGTTGCCGATGCCCGCGGTGGGGGCCAGGCCCACCGTGTCCAGCACCGGGCCCACCGCGTCGGGGAACGCCGCGTTGAGTACCACCGGCGTGGTGCCGGACTCTCGGACGGCCTTCGCGAGCCGGTGGTTCAGCGTGAGGTGCATCGGCAGCCAGGGGCCGAACTGCGCCTCGTCCAGGGCCTCGAAGTGCTCCCTGGGGAGCTGGGTGATGACCCGCCAGGACTGGAGCGACGCCGTCATCACGACGATGTCCGGGCGCACCCGGGCCAGCGTCTCGGCGGTCGCGTCGACGTCTTCGAGGTCGACCCGCTCGACGCCCACCTCCCCGACGAGCCCCAGGTTCGCGGCGGTGAACCGGGCGAGGTTCGCCGTCCGGGTCAGCCTCTCCTCGTCGCGGCCGGTGATCACCACGTGCTGGGTCTCGGGCGTCTGGAGCAGCATGGTGAGCAGCCGCGACCCCAGATCACCGCACCCCACCACCATGATCAGCGGCTTCTCGCGCTGTGCGGCCTTCGGTGACATCCTTCCTCCTCTTCCTTCCGCCGGGTTCCTTCGCCGGGTTCCTTCCGCTGCTGCCGCCGCCGTGGCCACGGCTCGCGCCTCGGTGCGCGGCCGAGCGGGCGGGCGGCCGGTCAGCCGCCGCGCACTCCGGCCGGCAGCTCGTCGATCTGGTGCCTGACGAAGTCGATGAGGCGGCAGGTGTTCCGGTGCACCTCGCTACGGGTGGCGGCGAAGGCGCCGTGGTCGGCGAACTGCTCCGGCCGCATGCCGCCCGGCTCGACGGCGCACCGGAAGTAGGGCAGTCGGTTGAGCCGGCCCAGCACGTCGGCGGGGACCGGGCGCCGGATGGCCTCCGGGTCGAACCGGGCCAGCTCGCCCTCGCGCCGCGTGACCGCCTCCACGAAGGCGGGCTTGCAGGTGTAGACGATGTCCGCGCCGGCGGTCTGCTCCAGGTGCATGCTCAGCACGCCGGGGGCCGCCACGGGGTCCTCCACCTCCAGGCTCGACAGCAGCATCTTCACCGGGTGGTGCTCGTCGCCGAGCAACTGGGTGATCCGCTTCAACACCGCCACCTCGGCCCAGCGCACGTCCAGCGGGCCCAGCTCCACCCCGTACTCCTCGGCCTCCCTGAGCAGGTCACCCTGGGAGCCGAAACGGCCGATCATGTGGGTGATCACGGCGCGCCAGCGGTCGGTGCCGATCCCGGCGCGCTCCGCCACCGCGCGCCCCTCCTCCACCGCCCGCACGCACTCGAGAAACTGCGGCACGGTGTAGGTGAGCGTGTTGTTGATCGAGACGCCCCGGCTGACCAGCTCCCTGATGACCACGTAACCGGCGGGCGTGCCCGGCACCTTGACCATCACGTTGGGGTTCACCTCGGTCAGCGTCAGGGCCTCGGCGAGCATGCCGCGCCAGTCGAACATCAGGCGCGGGTCGAGCTGGGCGGAGACCCAGCCGTACCGGCCGTCGGTGTGCTGCCACAGCGGCAGCATCGCGTGCGAGGACTGGGCGACGACCCCCCGGTAGATCAGCCGGAACACCGACTCGGCGTCGAACTTGCGTTGCTGCGTCGCCTGCCGCCGGACCTCGCGCGACCACTTCCGCGGCGCGTTCAGCACGCTCTTGGCCACCAGCGAGGGGTTGGTCGTCACCCCGCGCACCAGCGAGTGCTCCGGGTCGTCCAGGGCCATGAACCGCTCGAAGTGCCGGGCCCACCGGGCCCGGAGCACCGGGTCGGGGGCGCGATCGAGGACGGTGTCCCGCCAGGCGGGGAAGTCCAGCGGCGGGGAGTCCCACCAGATCTCGGTGGACGCGTTCGCCTGCTGGAGCTTCTCCAGGACGCTGCGGTCCGCGTCGTCGACCTCGTGGTGGGCACGGGCGGCGGGTGTGGTGCCGTAGTAGCCCTGGAGCGTGGTCACCGACACACCTCCCGCGCGGGCGTGGCGGCGTCGGGGAGCGCCGCGTGCCAACGCCGCAGCAGTTCCGGAAGCTCCCGCATGGAGTGGAACACCGTGACGTCCTCCTCGGCGAACGCCGCGACGCCGTTCGGCGCGTAGCCGAACACCGTCATGCCGGCGCGCAGGCCGGCCCGGACACCCGGCGTGCTGTCCTCCACCACCGCGCACCGCTCCGGCGGGACGCCGTGGGCCCGGGCGGCGTGCAGGAACAGACCCGGGTCCGGCTTCCACACCCCTATCTCGTAGGCGCTGTAGAGGTGTTCAGCGCGCAGGTGGCGCAGCAGACCGGTGCGGCCCAGGACGTGCCGGATCTTCTCCAGCGGGGCGCTGGAGGCGCAACAGAACGCCAGATCCAGGCCGGACAGCAGCTCGTCGACCCCGTCGACGGCGAGGAGTTCGCGGTCGAACGCCGCCGCGCAGCGGCTGCGGAACTCGGGTACGAAGGCGTCGGACACGGGCCGGCCGGCCAGCTCGCCCAGTTCCGCCACCCATTCGGCGACCCTGCGCCCCTGGATCATCGCGAGCGCCGTATCGCCGGCGAAGGTCACTCCGAGTTCGCGGGCCATGTCGCGCATGACCCGGGCGGACAGCGTCTCGCTGTCCACCAGCACTCCGTCGCAGTCGAAGACAACTAAGTGATCGGACATTCCTCATCCTGTTCGCGTCGTGGTCGGGGCGTGCCGTGGGCGGGCGCGGCGCACCGCGCTACCGCGCGCGGCACGGCGCCGCACGGACTGGTGCTCAGGTCATGTGGGAGCAGTCCGGTGCCTCGCTTCCCTGGCCGCCGGCCCCCTGCGCGTCGGCCTCCGCCGCCTCACCGAAGGCGCGCCCGGCCATGCCCGCCGTCAGCGTCGTCCCGTCCGACGGGTCGATGAGCAGGAAGGAACCGGTGCGCCGGCAGCGGGCGTACGGGTCGACGGCCAGCGACTCCCGGGTGCGCACCACCACCCGGCCGATGTCGTTGGCCATGAGTTCCCCCGGCTCCGGGTGCTGTGTCAGGTCCGCGAGCACCAGCCGGGACGGGATCTCCTCGACCACCGCCGCGACCGTGCGCGTGGCGTGCCGCAGCAAGACCCGCGCGCCCGGCCGCAGCGGGGCGTCGCTCAGATGGCAGACGGTTGCCGTCAACCGCCGGGTCGGTTCCACCGCCGCGTCCCGTGGCACGACGAGGTCGCCGCGCGCGACGTCGAGGTCGTCGGCGAGGCGCAGGGACACCGACTGCGGGGCCCAGGCCACGTCCACCGCATCGCCCAGGTTGTCGATGGCCTCGATGGTGCTGGTGCGCCCCGACGGCAGCACGGTCACCGGCTGCCCCACCCGTAGCATCCCCGACACCAACTGCCCCGCGTACCGGCGCTCGACGCGCTCGGAGCCGTGGGTGCGCAGGACGTACTGGACCGGCAGCCGGGCCACCTCCTGGCCCGGGTCGTGGGTGACGGGCACCGCCTCCAGGTGCTCCAGCACCGTCGGGCCGGTGTACCAGTCCGTGCGGGACGAGCCGATCACCACGTTGTCGCCGGTCAGCGCCGAGATCGGGATCGTGGTGACCTCGCTCAGACCGAGTGAGGCGGCGTAGTCGGTGAACTCCTTCGCGATGGCGGTGAACACCGGTTCCGCGTAGTCCACCAGGTCCATCTTGTTGACGGCGAGCACGATGTGGGGCACGCGCAGCAGGGCGGCGACGGCGGCGTGTCGGCGGGTCTGCTCGACGACGCCGTTGCGGGCGTCGACCAGGACGACGGCCAGTTCGGCGGTGGAGGCGCCGGTGACCATGTTGCGGGTGTACTGCACGTGGCCCGGGGTGTCGGCGAGGATGAAGCGGCGTCGGGGTGTGGCGAAGTAGCGGTAGGCGACGTCGATGGTGATGCCCTGCTCGCGCTCGGCGCGCAGCCCGTCGGTCAGCAGCGCCAGGTCGGGGCCGTCGTGTCCGCGCTGGCCGGACGCCGCCTCGACGGCCCGCAACTGGTCGGTCAGCACCGACTTGGAGTCGTACAGCAACCGCCCCACCAGCGTGGACTTGCCGTCGTCCACGCTGCCGGCGGTGGCGAAGCGCAGCAGCGTGGTGACCGCCGCGAGCGGGCCGGTTCCGGTGACGGTCGCGGTGCCGGGCCCCGCGCCCGCATCCCGGCGGCCCTCGCGGTCGACCCCGTGCTGGGTCCCGAGTGCGATATCGCGCGTGCCCATGTCAGAAGTACCCCTCGCGTTTGCGGTCTTCCATGGCGGCCTCGGACAGCCGGTCGTCGGCCCGGGTGGCACCGCGTTCCGTCAGCCGCGAGGCCGCGATCTCCGCGATGACCTTCTCGACCGTGTCGGCGTCCGACTCCACCGCTCCGGTGCACGACATGTCGCCCACGGTGCGGTAGCGCATCAGGCGCCGCTCCACCCGCTCGCCCTCGCGCGGTCCGCCCCACTCGCCCGCCGCGAGCCACATGCCGTCGCGCGCGAACACCTCGCGCTCGTGCGCGTAGTAGATGGCCGGCAGCTCGATGCGCCGCCGTGCGATGTACTGCCACACGTCCAGCTCGGTCCAGTTCGACAACGGGAAGACGCGGACGTGCTGACCCGGCGTGTGCCGCCCGTTGTACATCTGCCACAGCTCGGGTCGCTGCCGGCGCGGGTCCCAGCCGCCGAACTCGTCGCGCAGCGAGAACACCCGCTCCTTGGCCCGCGCCTTCTCCTCGTCCCGCCGCCCACCACCGAAGACCGCGTCGAAGCGGTTCTCCTCGATGGCACGTAGCAGCGGCACCGTCTGGAGCGGGTTACGGGTCCCGTCCGGCCGCTCGCGCAGCTCTCCACGGTCGATGAACTCCTGTACGGAGGCCACGTGCAGCCGCAGCCCGTGCCGCTCCGCGACCCGGTCCCGGTACTCGATCACCTCGGGGAAGTTGTGTCCGGTGTCCACGTGCAGCAGGGCGAACGGCGGTGGCTGCGGCGCGAAGGCCCGCAGCGCCACCTGGAGCATCACCACCGAGTCCTTGCCGCCGGAGAACAGCAGCACCGGTCGCTCGAACTCGCCCGCCACCTCCCGGAAGATGTGTGCCGTCTCCGACTCCAGCACGTCCAGGTGGGAGAGCGCGTACGGACTCCCGTCCAGACGCCCGTCGCCGCCGGCGTGCGTGCCGGTCACCGCGATGGTCATGCCAACCCCTTCGTCGTGAGCAGCGCGCGCAACGCCGCGACGGACGCGCCGACGTCCTGTTGGTGCGTCTCGATCACCAGGTCCGGGTCCTCGGGCGCCTCGTACGGGTCGTCCACGCCGGTCAACGCGGAGAGCTCGCCGGCCGACCGCCGCGCGTACAGGCCCTTCACATCGCGCCGCGAGCACACCTCGACGGGGGAGGCCACGTGCACCTCCAGGAACCGCGTCCCGCTGCGGTGGTGCCGTGCCCGCACAGCGGCCCGGCTGTCGGCGTACGGAGCGATGACCGGTACCAGGACCAGGACGTCGTTGCGGGCGAGGACCTCGGCCATCATCCCGACGCGCCGCACATGGGTGTGCCGGTCCTCGCGAGAGAAGCCCGACCCTGAGCACAGGCAGGCACGGACCTGGTCGCCGTCCAGCACCTCCACCCGACGCCCGCGCCCTCTCAGGCGCGTCGCGAGCGTGGTGGCGATGGTCGTCTTGCCCGCGCTGGGCAGCCCCGTGATCCACACTGTCGCGCCGGGCCAACAGGTGCAGACCGGTCCCGACTCCATACTGATCACCTCATCGTCATGGCCTGTCGATGCGTCGACGACGCGATGTGTCGCCGTCGCGGGCGTGTTGACGTGTCGATCCGTCGATGTGTGAGCGCGCCGCCGCATCGATGTCGTGCCGCGCCGGAACGCCGCCACACCGCAGTGCTCGGGCCGGCCCCGGGCGCGGCGGGAGATCCGCTGAACCCGCTGAACGCGCCGCTTCCGCCGAACGCTCGGACCTCACGTCACACGCGGAGCGAGCGGAAGAACCGTCATCAAGGGAGAGGAGGAAGGCCGGTCTTTCGTGCCGTCTTCACCTTTCATTCGGAGAAGCGGTGACGAGGCGCTGCCAGCCGTTCGCTCACCGGACTCTCCGGAAGATCGTGCTCCGTATTCACGCCTACACCAGGAATCGCTGGCGCGCCATTTCGCGGCGGCCCGCGACACGCACTTCGCCGTAGCTCGGTGTCAGTACGGGCGCCTCGCGGAATTCCGCACCGGCGCGCGTTCGTCTTTTAGTGACACCGGCATTTCCTTTTCTGTCGTATCACTGTCCCCCACGCTGCCCAAATCCCTACCGCACGTATCGGCCAACCGCCCGCAGCCGCAAGAAACGCGCCTCGGCCGGAGATCGATAACCGTCGCCCCGAAGCTCGCGCCGTCGACGGCGCGCTTTGCTTGAACCGGTGACGACTAGGCAAAGTGCGCCGGCGGCGCCCGCGTACACGCCTTCGAGAACCGGCCAGATACGCTCCGGCAGGACGGCCGAAGAAGAGCCCCTCGTGGCGGAGAACATCCCCCGGCCGGCAGTCGGATCACTCCAGGGCGAGGGGAGATCGACGCCGCCCGCCGCAGCCGCCCGAGCGGGTGCGTTGGGCCGGCCCGCGTCGCGTGGAGCCGACCAGGAGCCGCCTCTCACACCCACGCTCGGGCTGTCCCGGGGCCGCCGCGACCAGGCGGCCAGAAAGCGCCCTTCATCCGGGCTCAGCACGGTGCCGTGACCAGAGCCCGCGGAGTCCGCGGAACCTCGGGCGCTGGGGTATGGAGGCGGCTGGAGGTGCCACCCTCCTCCTTGAAGACGACCGGGCCCTCGGATTCCGGCCTCGGCCAGGACGATGGACTGCCTCGGCCGGGACGATGTCTGCCGGACGGTCGACTCGTGGTCGGTTCCGGACCCTGACCGGTACGACCTCGCGGGTCCAGGCTTCCGCGTGGGCACACCGGAAGCCGATGTGAGCCGAGGAGGGATATCCGTTGGCCGTCTGGTGCACGGCTCCGGGGGAGAATTCCATGCCCCCAGCACGGACATACTCCCGCACGGAAATCCTGACCATGTGCTGCCGTGAAGGGGCGGTTTCCAGCGTCACGTACGCCGAGCCCCGAAGTGCGTACGCGAATGGCATTATCGTCCAATTTCGAGCACAGATGAAGAATATGTGGATGACACCCGGGCCTGAACCGCTATGACGTGCTGTACGAATGCCACAGTCGTACGCGGCGAGTGCTGGTGTGCTAGAGAAAACCAGGCGCCGGTGAGGCGCACGCATCGGCAACACGGGAGGGAAAAGGCGGGCGGCGCGGCCACCCGGACGATGGTCACGCTCCACCCCCTGCCGACGGCGCGGCCAGGCCACCGGGCGCGACCACGAAGTCGCGCCCCCGGCGCCGCAGCCATTCGGCCGCCGGGGGACTGGCGCGCTCCGCTCAGGTGTCGTTCTCGTCCAGCTTCTCCACCACGCGGACGGAGATCTCGGCCAGGGTACGGAGTTCCGCCGGAGTGAGGTGGTCCAGGAAGAGGGAGCGGACGGCCTGTACGTGCAGTGGGGCCGCCGCCGCGATGGCCTCGCGCCCCGCCTCCGTGATCACCGCGTAGGCGGCCCGGCCGTCCTGCGGGGACTCCTCGCGCGTGACCAGACCGCGCCCGATCATGCGCGTGATGTGGTGGGACATCCGGCTCTTCTCCCACTCCAGCGCCCGCGCGAGGTCCTGGTACTGCCGGCGGCCGTCTGGCACGTCCGTCAGGTTGACCAGCACCGCGTAATCCGTCGCCGAGAGACGCGACTCCGTCTGGAGCAGATGTGCCAGGCGGCCGATGAGTCGCTCATGCAACCGGACGAAGCTCCGCCACGCGTGCTGCTCCTCCGCCGTCAGCCAGTTCACCCCGTCAGTCACGAGGGCGAGTGTAGTGAACTGGTTGACGCGTCACCGGACCGGCTGGGCGTACGAGCCGCCGTGACGTCGCGACCGAGGCGTCCCCGCCCCCCGACGGGTTGACGGCTGGGCGGCTTGGACGGCCGCGTGACGGGTGGGAGCCGGGGGCGGGCACTCCGTGCCGAGGCCGCCCCCGGCTCCCGCGCCGTCAGGCGGTGGCCGTCTCGGCGACCGGGGTGTTCAGAAGCTGCTGCTCCCAGACCGTCGCGATCCCGGTGGCGCCCGTGTGCTCCAGGACGGCCATCTGGTCCTCGGGCGTCACGCGGTCCGTCCGGGCCCAGTCGCGCTGCCACTCGGACATCACGGCCAGCCAGGTGATCGGCACGACCCCGGCCTGGGTCATGCGCCGTACCGCCATGTCGTGAGCCTCGGCCGACACGCCCCCGGACGCGTCGGTGACGGCGTACACGTCGAAGCCTTCCCCCGCCGCCTGGATGGCGGGCATGGCCACGCAGATCTCCGTCCACAGACCGGCGATGATCAGCTTCCTGCGGCCGGTGGCCTTCACGGCGTCCACCACGACCTGGTCCTCCCAGGTGTTGATAAGGGTCCTGTTGATCGGCTTCTGGTCCGGGAAGACGTCCTGCAGCGGCTGGATCAGCAGTCCCCCGCGTTCCTCCACGACCGTGGTCAGGATCGTCGGGACGCCGTAGCCCTTGGCGGCCTTGGCCAGGCCCACGACGTTGTTGGTGACCATCATCGGCTCGTGGCTGTGAAGGTTCGCGAACTGGTACGGCTGGTGATCGATCAGCACCAGGACGCTCTCCTCGGGGGTCAACAGGGCTTCGAGGCCGGCCTTCGGCGACGTGCTCATCGAGATCTCCTTAAGGAGTGCGGTCGCGCACGAACCATTTGGTTGACGCGTCATCTTTCTATATGGCACGTCAACTACTTGTCCACTGCTCTCGGTTCAGGCCCGGCGGGGCCCGTCAGGCGTTGACGACGGCCTCGGAGCGGTCGCGGTGTTCGTGCAGGTCCCAGTACAGGGGGGCGATCTGCTCGGGGGTGGCCGTCGGGCCGCCATCCGGGCCGCCCCCGCCGATCCAGACGTTGATCGCCACGTGGGCGGCGTGCACACCGCTGCCGGCCAGCTCCTTGTTCAGGTTGACCACCCAGTTACGCAGAGCCGCCTGGGCCGCGTTGGCGTTGCCGAACATCGGCACCGGGTCCACGGAACCGCCGCCGGTGGTGAACAACAGGGTCCCGGCGCCCGCCGCGCGCATCGCGGGCAACACGACCCGGGCCGCCGCGACGGCGCCGTAGAAGCCGTACTCGATCATCGGCTGCAGATTGTCCACTGTGACCTCCGACGGAGCGGCCAGGGTGAGGCCGGGCACCGGGGAGTGTGGGGCCGGCGAGTACTCCAGTACGTCGATGCCGCCGAAGCGGGCCTCGGCCGCTTCCAGGGCATCGACGAGTGAGACGCGGTCGAGGATGTCGGCGGGGAACGCGGCGGCCGTGATGCCTTCGTGCCCGAGCTGGGCGACCAGCGTGTCCAGCTTCTCCCTGGTGCGCGCGATCAGGGCGACGTCGAAGCCGCGGCTGCCGAAGGTGCGGGCGATGGCCAGTCCCATGCCGGGACCGGCGCCGACGATGGCGAGAGTGGGCACAGTGGGCTCTCCTTGGTGTGATGGCCGCCGGGGCATAGGGAGTTCGGGTGTCCCGGCGTGCGTGTGGATCGGATGGGTGGGTCGAGCGTGGGCGGCGGGTGTCGCGCAGCCGTCCGGGCCGCGGATCGCCGCGTGGTTGTCGGCGTCGGGGACGGTCGGGTGGGTCGCGTTCCGGATGGGCGCGAGACGCCGAGCGAAGGAGTGGCGCCCCCGAAGCGTGCGGTCCTCCGGGAGGTCGCTGGTCAGGGAGTGAACGGTGGGCCGCCTGCACGTGACCGCTGCGCTCGCGTCGCTCCACGGCCTGATCCCGCCGACGGCCGCCCAACTGCCCTACCAGGGAACGGAGATCTCGGGTCAGGTCTCAACCTCCATGGTCTGACCCCTGTTTCCCGCTGATTGTTCGTCACGCCATAGTGGGCCAGCATGGAAGGCCGTACAAAAGGCACATCGGTGTGCGTGGGGGAGAGGCGGGGCGCTATGCGGGACAGCGCGGATACGGGGATGGCGGCTTCGGTCGGGCCGTGCGCGAGCATCCCCGTCGAGCACATGGACTTCGTCCGCCAGGTGCTGGACCGGGTGGGCGACAAGTGGAGCATGTTGGTCATCGCCGTCCTGGAGAGCGGCCCGATGCGCTACACGGACTTGCAGCGCCAGATCCCGGGCATCTCCCAGCGCATGCTGACCCGTACCCTGCGCCAACTCGCGGAGGACGGATTGGTCAGCCGTGCCGCCTACGCCGAGGTGCCACCGCGCGTGGAGTACGCGCTCGCTCCGCTCGGCGGCGAACTGCGCGACATCGTCCGGCAGTTGATCCGTTGGGCGGCCGACCATCACGACGAGATCCGCGCCAACCGCTCCCGCCCTGACGCCACCGCCCCCTCCGAGGCCCGGCGCTGAAGGCGTCACGCTTGACGCTCGCGGAAGCTGAGTGACTCACGGGGCACGGACCTCAACCGGTCCGTGCCCTCGCCACGTTCCCCCGCGAGGGAGTTCCGCGACTCGCCTCACCTCGCCGAACAAGCCGTAGCAGTCGAGCAGTTCGACGCCCCCAGGCGTGCGATGCCCGCCGGTCGCGCGGCGGCGGAGCGGCGGCACGGTCAGGGTCGGGGATGCGACCAGCGGTGTGCCTCACGCACACCAATGTGCCTTTTGTGAGGCTCCCGTTACTTCCCTACGGTGGGGTTACGCACTAAACGTAACCAAGCGAGGAGTGACATGCCTGTCCAGCGCCTCAACCACGCCGTGCTCTACGTCCGCGACCTCGAACGCAGCGTCGCCTTCTACGCCGACCTGTTGAACTTCCGCGTCAACCACCGCCTCCACGCCGACGGCGACAGGGTGCCCGAGGCCGCGTTCCTGCAGGCCGAGGGGTCGACCAACGACCACGACCTGGCCCTCATGCAGATCGAGGACCCGGCTTCCCCGCAGGGCCCGGGGCGACGTCCCGGGCTCGCGCACCTGGCGTGGGAGGTGGACACCCTGGCCGAACTCCGGCAGATCCGCGGCAGACTGCTGCGGGCAGGTGAGTTGGCCCACGAGATAGACCACGGCACCACCAAGTCGCTGTACGCCAACGACCCGGACGGCCTGCAGTTCGAGGTGTGCTGGCTGGTGCCCGCCGACAGGGTCGACGAGGTGACCCGCGAGGCTTTCGCGCCGCTCGACCTGGACGCGGCCGTCGCACAGTTCGGCGCCGACCTCCCCGGCGGGACCGGCATCTCGGCCCCGGCCCGCCCCGGTCCGCCGCTGAACCGGTAAACGCCGCCCCTCCCCGGCGGGCCCTCACTCGCCGGGCCCGCCGGGCCTCTCGCAGGGCCTCCCCGACCGCCGCAGGAGTCGACGATGTCGCCCACCGCGACGCGGTCGCCGACCGAGAAGGCGGTCACCTCGGGGCCGATCCCGGCCACCACGCCGGTGAACTCGTAGCCGGGCACCAGACCGAAGGGGCTCGTGGGCCCATACGAAGAGTGGCCATTGCGCACACCGCGTCGCCTGGCGTGAGTACGGTGCCGGAGTGACTGGTAATGGGGAACAGCGCGCCATCGCTGACCGATACGTAATCGTCGCCCGCATCGGCAGCGGCGGCATGGGAACGGTGTGGCGTGCCACGGACCAACTGCTGGGCCGCACCGTGGCGATCAAAGAGATCCCCCTGCACACCACGGGAGCCGAGCTCAGCCACCGGATGCGGCGCGCGATGCGCGAGGCCCGTGCCGTGGCCCGGATCTCGCACCCGCATGTGGTGGACGTCTACGACCTGGTGCAGCACGACGGGCGACTGTGGATCGTGATGGAACTGGTCAAGGGCCCGTCCCTGGCGGAGTACCTCGCCTCCAACGGCCCGCTGACGCCCGCTCAGACCGCCGCGGTCGGCCTCCAACTCGTCGCGGCGCTGGACGCGGTGCACGCCGTCGGCGCGCTGCACCGGGACGTCAAACCGGCCAACGTGCTGCTGCGCCCCGACGGCAACGTCGTCCTCTGCGACTTCGGCATCGCGGTGCTCACCGACAGCGACACGGACTCGCTCACCGGGCCCGGCGAGGTGGTCGGCTCCCTCCCGTTCCTCGCCCCGGAGCGCCTGATCGACCAGCCGGTGGGGCCGCCCAGCGACCTGTTCTCGCTGGGCTGCACGCTGTGCGCGCTGGTCTCCGGCCGCTCGCCCTTCGAGCGCTCGGAGGCCGCTGCCATACTGCACGCGGTGGCCCACGGCCAACCGGAGATCCCGCAGAGCGTCGGCCCGCTGCGTCCCCTCATCGAGGCCCTGCTGCGCAAGGACCCCGCCGCACGCCCCCTCACGCCGACGATCCTGGCCCACCTGCGCGCCGTGGCGGGGGACGCGCCGCAGCGGCCCGCCACCGTACGCGACGCCGTGTTCCCCAGCTTGCAGCCCACGCCCGCACCCGCCCGCCGCCGGCTGCCGCGCTGGGCCATCCCCGTGATCGGCGCGCTCGTGGCGGGCGCGGTCGTCGCCGGGGTCCTGGTGAGCCGCTCGCCGGACGGTTCGTCGGCCGCCGCCGGCGCGACGACGCCCTCCGGTGGGGCGGCGCGGTCCGCCGCGCCCCCGGCCGCGAACGGGCGACTGACGCCGGTCGACGCCGTCATGCCCGTCCCCGGCGAGTTGGGTCACGCCGCCCCGGGCACCTACTGGCTGTTCTCCGCCAACCAGTACACCCGGGTCGACGTCGCGAACTCCGGTGCTCCGTTCCGTAAGAGGCACACCACCTCCGCGACCTCGCTGAGCGGGTGGAGCAACACCTTCCAGCGAGCCCCCGGCTTCACGGAGAGGATCGACGCGACGCTGCGCGTCCCCGGCCAGCGGGACCAGTACTGGGTCTTCTCCGGCGACCAGTACATGCGCATCAGGGTCGGCGCGAGCCATCCCCACGCGGACACGCTGCTCGCCGGGCCGCGCCCGCTCGACGACTGGGCCGAAGCCTTCGCCGGCCGGCCGGGCTTCCTGGACGGCATCGACGCCATCATGCCGACCCCGGACGTGCCGAACGAGGTCTGGGTGTTCGCGGGGAGCGAGTACGTACGCGTCCGCCTGCACGACGGTACGGAGCCCGGGGGCGTGGTGGCCCAGGGGCCGTCGAAGCTCAGCGCCTGGTCCGACACCTTCGACGACTTCCCGGACTTCAAGCGGGAGATCCGCGCCGTGTTGCCCGTACCGAACGAGCCGAACCAGTTCTGGGCCTTCTCCGCGCGTCGCGCCATGAGGATCGAGGTCGCTGACGGCGACTACGCCGACGCCGTGCTCGAACCGCCGCGGCCACTCCAGCACTGGGACGACATCGGCGACGGCGGCGACAGCGGCGCCAGGCAGGAGTGAGCCTCCCGGTGCCGTGGCCGGCCCGGGCCCCGGAGGGCGGGCCGGCCGCGACGGGCCGTCAGCGGATCTTCTCGCCGTACACGCGCTCGACCGCCATCGTCATCAGCACCCTGCGGTCGGAGACCATCACGGACCGGTACTCCTCCCAGTTCGGGTGCTCCCCGGCCGCCCGGCGGTAGTAGTCCACCAGCGCCTCGACCTCGACGCCGTGCGGGTCGCTGCCCGGCCCGGTCAGCGTCACGGTCCCCTCGGCGGTGGCCCACGCGAACCCGTCGGGGCCGGTGACCTCCAGGGCCGCGCGCGGGTCACGCCGCAGATTGGCCGTCTTGGCCCGGCCCTCGGTCATCGACACGTAGAGGACCTCGGCCTCCCGGTCGTAGAAGGGCATCACGGGCGAGAGCTGCGGGCGGCCGTCCGACTTGATGGTCGCGAGGACACCGAGCCGGCTTTCGGCGAGCAGCGTGCGCGGATCGTACGAGGTAGCGGTCATGTCCGAGATCAAGCCACGCGCGGGGGGCGGCTATTCCCCCGCGCGGCCAACCCGCCGCCGACGCCCCCGCGGAACCGGCCGATCGGGTGAGGAGATCCGGGCCGCCGGGCCCGGCGCGCCGCGCGCCCACATGGGTACCCGGCCAGCCCGCGCCGTGGCCAGGTCGGGTCCCGCGCGGTGCCGGACGCGGTCACGATCCGCGGGGGAAGCGCCGCGGGCCGGTGCCACCCGCCGACCCGTCGTCCGCGCGCCGGGGGCGCGGTCCCCGCCCCGACTCGTGCCGCCGGTAGGCCGCGCCCGACCCGCCCGGGCCCCAACTCGGCCCGCGCGACAGGCGCTGCCCGTCCCGGTCGGCGCGGTGCCGGAAGTCGCTGGGCGCCATCCCGTACGCGGCGCGGAAGGCACGGCTGAAGCCCGCCGCGTCGGTGTACCCCCAGCGCGCGGCGATGGCCTGGATGGGCACCGCGCGCCACCGCGCGTCGGCCAGGTCGGCACGGCAGCGCTCCAGCCGGCGGTGCCGAATGGTCGCGGCCACGGTGCGCTGTTGTACGCGGAAGAGGGCGTGCAGGAACCGCAGCGAGATGTGGTGGTGCGCGGCGATGGCCGCCGGGGTCAGGTGCGGATGCGGGAGGTTCTCCTCGATGAAGCGCTCGATGCGCGCCACCAGCATCCGGTGGCGCGCCTCCGGCGGAAGCTGGGCGTCGGCGTCGAGGTGGTGCGCGAAGACGGAGGCGGCCAGTTCCACCGCCGTCGCGCCGATCCGCTGCGCGGCCACGGGCGTCAACGCCGGCCCCTGGCGCAACACGCTGCGCAGGAAGTCGGCGAGCACCGCCCCCGTGCCGTGCGTCGCCGACATGTTGCGCACCAGTAAGCGGTCCACCCGGTCACTGGCCAACGGCAGTACGCCGCGCGGCAGTTGCAGGGTCAGCACGCGGGAGTCCTCCCGCCCCGGCCCGCCGCGGTCGGGCGTACGACAGTCGTACGGGCGCGACGTGCTACGCAGGGCGAACTCGCCGGCGGCCAGCAGGATGTCGCGGCGCTCCTGCGCGATGCGCTGCTCGTGCTGGACCGCGAGCACGAGTTCGTACTCCTCGGGATCGCTGCTGTTGATGAGCGCGGCGGTGCGCTGCGCCCTGACCGGCGAGAAGACCAGGGACGTGAGGCGCGCGCCGCCCAGGGCGAGCGTTTCGAGGTGGGCGGAGAAGTCGTCCACGTGCTCACTGCTGACACGAGCCGGTGACACGGTGCGATTGCTCACCTCGCACCACCAGTCGAACCGCTCTTCCCGCGGCAGATCGTCCCCGTGCTGGAAGCTGTACGTCACGCGTCCTCCGTTGATGACGTGCGCGCGTCCGCCGCCCGAGCCCGTGATCGGCCCGCGCCGATGTGCCCTTCCGCGCCGACGCCCCGGTGCTTCGCCTCGGCTCGACGGGCGCTGCCCCTCCCGCGAGGGGCGACGGTCCGCGCTTGACCGGCCCACCGAGTCTTGGGCATCGAACCTTTGTCCTGCAGCCTTTTTCGGGCGCGTCGGACCACACTGATGCGGGTGTGTGACATGGACGTAGCGCTGCCGTGCCCGCCGCGGGCGCGGCAGCCCGTGCCGCGTGCCTCAGCCGTGCAGCCCCGCGAGCAACAGGGGCAACGCGTGCCGCAACTCGCGGTGGCCGTAGGTGCCGGTGTGCGTGCCGGGGTAGATGTGCGTGGTGACCGGTGCGCCCAACTCTCCCAGCCGGCGACTGAGCTCGCGGGTCTCCTCTCCGCAGACCCACTCCGTCACCGAGACCACGTCGTCGGGCATCAACGCCTCCCACTTCTCCGTGCCCGGGATGCGCACCTCGGGCTCCTCGTCATCCAGCGGGCCCGGCCGGCCGTCGCCGGAGCTGAGGTAGAGCGGCGTGTCCCGTAGGCCGTCGGCCCGGTAGTACGGGTCCCAGTCCAGCCAGACCCGCCACTGGTGCCAGGGGTCGCCGAAGATCGCGTACGGGTCCTCGACGCCGAGGAAGGCCGCACCCGAGAGCCACATCTCCGGGTGCTGGATCGGGTGCACGGGGGAGCCGAAGGCGGCCACGGCGCGAAAGAGGCCGGGGACCCGGGCGGCGAACCCCAGGGCCCCGAAGCCCCCTGCGACTCGCCGGCCGCCGCCCGGCGCGGCCCGGCGCCGTAGCGGCGCTCCACGAGCGGCACGACCTCGCGCAGGAAGTAGGTGCGGGTACGGGGCGGGCCGCCGGCGCCGTGGTGCCACCAGTCGGTCCAGAAGCCGAACACGGGCATGGCGGGCATGACCACCAACACGTCCCGCAACTCGGCCAGGTCCTGCACGCGGAACATGCCGGTCCACATGGTGTGGTCGCCGTCCCCGCCGGCCAGCAGGTAGAGCGTCGGCCAGCGGTCGCCTGGGCGGCGGCGGTCCCAGCCACGCGGGGTGAGCAGGCCCACCGGAATCGTGCGGCCCAGGGCGGGACAGCGCAGGGTGAGTTCGACCAGCCGCTCGTCGAGGCGCCGCTCCTCGATCACCCGGCCCGTGGCACCGGCCGCTCGCGGCGACGCCGCCGCGAACAGAGCGGCGCTGGTCAGGGCGGCGCCGGCCATCACGGACCGGCGCGTTGTCGCGTATGTCATGCCAGGGTTGTCGGTAGCGCCTCCCCCCGCCTTGAGGCGGGCGACCCACGATGGCCCAACGCGCTACCGCACTCGGCGTACGCCCCGGGAGCAGGCGGGACCGGTGGCGCCGGCGCGTGACGGCGACCGGGCGGGCCCTGGCCCGGCGACCGGCGCCCCGCTGGTCCGCGCGCCCGGCGGGCGCGCCGAGGGGCGCGCCACGCCGGGCGCCGGCGCGACCTGCCACCCGCTGCCGCCCCCGCGCCCCCGAGCACCCACCGGCGTGCGCGTGCGCACCGACCCGGCCGCCGCGCCACCGGCGCGCGCCGCCCCTAGCGCCGGCCCCGCAGCCGGCGCAGAAGCTGCTGGGCCTGGGCCCGCTTGCGGGGATCGGACGCCGCGCGCTTGCCCCCCGCCACCAGCTTGCGCCCCTGGGGGCTGCTCGCGAACGCCTTGATGCGACTCAGCAAGCCCGACATGGCTCCTCCATCCGTTCGTTGGCCGTACGACACGGCCTCATGGCCGACCATACGCGCCGCCGGCCACGGCCCTGACCCGCACGGCACCCGGCGACGCGCGGACCGTGTACCCGGCTCCACAGGCCGGCAATCGCGCCCAGCCGGTCCCGCCGGGAGCGCCGTCGCGGCCCGCGGCGGCGCAACCGCCCCTTACTCGCCTGCGTGCCGCTCGGCCCGGCGGCCATACTGGACGGACAGGGGAGGCACGGCAACACACGACGGGGGCGACGGCAGCCGATGGCGGATTCGATGGCGGAGACCAGGCTGATCCAGGGCCGGTACCAGCTTCTCGACATCATCGGGCGGGGCGGCATGGGCGAAGTGTGGCGGGCCCGTGACACCTCGCTCGGCCGCCTCGTCGCCGTCAAGTGCCTCAAGCCGATAGGCCCCCAGCACGACGCGTCCTACCTGAGCGTGCTGCGCGAACGCTTCCGCCGCGAGGCGCGGGTGGCCGCCTCGCTCCAGCACCGCGGGGTGACCGTGGTGCACGACTTCGGCGAGCACGAGGGCATTCTCTACCTCGTGATGGAGCTGCTCGAAGGGCGCAACCTCAGCCAGCTCCTCGACGACAGCCAGCCGCACCCGCTGCCCGTGGCCGACACGGTGGACATCGCCGAGCAGGTCAGCCACGCCCTGGCCTACACCCACCAGCAGGGCATCGTGCACCGCGACCTGAAACCCGCCAACATCATGCGGCTGACCGACGGCACGGTGAAGATCTGCGACTTCGGCATCGCGCGCCTCGGCCACGACATCGGCTTCACCTCCCGGCTGACCGGCACCGGCATCGCCATGGGCACCCCGCACTACATGTCGCCCGAGCAGATCGCCGGCGGCCTGGTGGACCACCGCAGCGACCTGTACTCGCTCGGCTGCGTGCTCTACGAACTGGCCACCGGTGCCCCGCCGTTCGACCACGACGACGCCTGGGCCGTGCTCGTCGGCCACCGCGACACCCCGCCGCAGCCGCCGCGCGTCCTCCGCCCCGAGCTGCCCACGCCGTTCGCGGACGTCGTCCTGGACCTGCTGGCCAAGGCCCCGGAGCGGCGCCCGGGCGACGCGGCCACGCTCGCCACCCGCATCGCCGCCAGCCGCGCCAGGATGGCGGCGGCCGGCCAGGTGCCCGCCGGCGCCCCCGCCGCCCGCGTCGCCCCCGGCCCGGCCACCGCCCCGGCCGCCAGCGCCCCGGCCGTCGACCCCGACCTGCCCCGGTGGGCCCGGCACATCACCACCGGCACCAAGGCCATGGGCAGCGGCACGGTCGTCGAACAGCCGCTGGACCGCACCGCGGGCCTCACCGGCGCGTGGACGGGCCCCCACGCCAACCTGCCCGAGGCCCCGCCCGTCCCCGAACCCCAGCGCCCCACCCCGCCCCCGGGCGTGCTCGACCGACTCGCCATCCGCCACCACGCCGGGCTCAGCTTCGCCCGCCTCGGCCGCTGGGAGGACGCGGCCGAGGTGCACCGCGCGGTGGCCGCCGAGCGGGAACAGGCGCTCGGCCCCGACCACCCCGACACCCTGGCCAGCCGCTACGAGGTCGCCTTCACGCTCAGCCGGCTCGGCCAGCCGGCCGAGGCGCTGCGCGAGTACGGGCGGGTGGCCGAGGGCCGCGAGCGCGTCCTCGGCCCGGACCACCCCGAGACCCTCGCGGCCCGCCAGGAGAGCGCGTACGTGCTCAGCCAACTCGGCCGCCACCAGGAGGCGCACGAGGTGTACGGCGTCGTACTCGCCGCCCGCGAGCGCGTCATGGGCCCCGACCACCCCGACACCCTGCGCTGTCGGCACAACCTGGCCTTCAACCTCAGCCGCCTCGGCCGCCTGGACGAGTCGTACCGCATGGCGCGGGAGGTGGCCGACGCCCGGACCAGGGTGCTGGGCGCCCTGCACCCGGACACCCTCGTCACCCGGTACGAGGTGGCCTACGCGCTCGGCCAACTCGGCCGCTCCGAGGAGGCCCTGCGCGCCTACCGGGAGGTGGCCGCCGCCCGCGAGGAGGCGCTCGGCGCCGACCACCCGGACACCCTCGCGGCCCGCTACGAGGTGGGCATCAGCCTCGGCCGACTGGGCCGCAGCGAAGAGGCCCTCACGCTCTACCAGGGCCTGACCGCCGACCGGGCGCGGGTGCACGGCGCCGACGACCCGGAGACCCTGCGCGCCCGACACGGCCTCGGCGTCAACCTCGGCCGCCTCGGGCGCTGGGAGGAGGCGCTGGACGAGGCGCGGGACGTGTGCGCCATCCGCGAGCGCGTGCTCGGCCGCGACCACCCCGACACCCTGGTCAGCCGCCGCGAGGTGGCCGTCTGCCTGGGCTGGCTCGACCGCTGGCCGGACGCGCTGACGGCCTACCACGAGGTCGCCTCGGCCCGCGCCCGCGTCCTCGGCCCCGACCACCCGGACACCCTGGCCAGCCGCAACGACGAGGCCCAGTGCCTGGAGCGGCTCGGCCGCCACGAGGAGGCGGTCGCCGTCTACCGCCAGGCAGCCGCCCTGCACCACGGCGCGCCCCCGCGCGACGACTAGTGGGGGTGCGACCGCGCGGCACCTGTGGTGAGCTACCCCACACGTTCCGTACGCGACGAGGGGTGAAGGCGATGCCGCTAGAGGGTGAGTACGCACCGCATCCGGTGCGGTGGGTGCGCGAACAGGTCGCGTTGTACGAGAGTTCGGGCGGCACCCGGGGGGCGACGCTGTGGGACACGGGCCTGCCCGTCGTCATCCTCACGACGCGCGGCGCGCGGAGCGGCAGGATCCGCAAGATCCCGCTGATGCGCGTGGAACACGAGGGACGGTACGCGGCCGTGGCCTCGAACGGCGGCTCCCCGCGCCACCCGCTCTGGTACGCCAACGTCGCCTCCGACCCGCACGTCGAGCTGCAGGACGGCGCCGTGCGCCGGGACATGACGGCCCGTGAGGTCACCGGGGAGGAGAAGGCCGCGTGGTGGGAGCGGGCGGTCGCCGCGTACCCGCCGTACGCCGAGTACCAGGAGAAGACCGACCGCGTGATCCCCGTCTTCGTGCTGGAGGCCACGCCCCCGACCGGGCCGGCCGACGCCCCACCGCCGGCGACGGGAAGCTGATGCGTGCGGTGCGCGACGTGCCCCGCTCGCGGGCCGTACTGATCGGCACCCTCGCCGTGCTCGCGCTCGCCGCCGCGCCCCGGGCGGCGACGGCCGCGCCGGCGCACGACCGTGGCCCAACACCGTTCGCAAGCGGGGCACTTGTTGTTGAGACATCGAGCCACGCCCCGCCCGCGCCGGCCTGGGCCGGGCCGCGCGGCGCGCTGCGACCGCTGGCCGAGCTGTCGGCGCGGCGGCTGCGGACCGCCGACCTGGTGGCCGCGGCGAAGTGGGGGACCGGGCAGCCCATCGACGACCCGGAGCGCGAACGACAGGTCCTGGCCGCCGTCGCCCGGCAGGCGGGCGAGGTGGGCGGCGACCCGGTGGCGACGGTCGCCGTCTTCCGGGACCAGATCGAGGCGAACAAGCTCGTCCAGCGCGCCCTGCACCGCCGGTGGCGCGCCGCGCCGGACCAGGCCCCGACCGAACGACCCGACCTGGCCCGGGTCCGGGCGGAGATCAACCGGATCAACGGCGGCCTCGTCCGCGCCGTCGCCGCCTCCGAACCCGCCCGCACCGCCTGGCTGTGCCCCGTCGCGCTGCTGCCCGAGGCCGCCCGCGCGCACCGGGACCAGGCGCTGGACGGACCGCACGGCGTGGCCCTCGCACGCGCTCTGCGCTCGGTGTGCGCGCCACCACCCATCGCCTCGGCCGGGACGCTGGCCCCGTAGCCCCGTAGCCCCGTTAGTCGGGACGCGTCGCGTCGTGTGGACGGTCGTCGCCCGGCCATCACGCCTCCGTCGCCGTTCGGTTGCCGATCCTCCCCGTCTTGGGCGCAACTTCTCCGCGCCTCGTACGGGTGTGCGGCTGCTCCTCCCGGTGCGGTCGGGCATCTTCCGCAGTGACCTGTCCCGCGGCCCCGACCCGTGGATAGGCTGACTCCGGATGACGAACCGGGAGGAGCACGGACGTGGCCGACAGCACCACTGAACAAACACTGGCGGGCGGCAAGAAGCCGCAACTCGACCTCAGCGACGCGCAGTGGCAGTCGAGCAGCCAGGGATCGGGTGACGTCCAGATCGCCTTCGTCGAGGGGTACATCGCGATGCGGGACGGCCGTCACCCGGAGGGCCCCGCGCTGATCTTCACCCCTGCCGAGTGGCGTGCCTTCGTACTCGGCGCGCGTGACGGCGAGTTCGACCTGACCTGACCCAGGGGGCCACCCGCCGTGGCCCACCGCCGGGCCCCGCCGGCCCGGCCCGCAGGACCCCGCCCGGCGCCGCACCGGCGTCAGGGCACACGAGCTGCCCCGGCCGCGCACCAGCGGCCCGGGCAGCTCGCGCGCGTCCACGCCAGCCCACGGCCCACACCGCCGCCATCCGCAGAGCGGCCGTCTGCCTAGGGTGCCCCCATGACCGTGCCCACGCCCTGGCCCGCCGCGACCCCGCTGACGACGCCGCGCCTGCGCCTGGAGCCGCTCCGCCGCGCACACGCGCGCGAGGCGGTGGGCGTCTTCGACGACGTCCGGCTGCACACCTGGACCGGCGGGGCGCCCAGCTCGCTCGCGCGGCTCGAAGACCGGTACGCCCGCCAGGAGGCGGGCCGGTCGCCGGACGGCAGCCAGGGATGGCTGAACTGGATCCTGCGCCGGAGAGCGGACGGGCAGGTGGTCGGCACCGTCCAGGCGACGCTGAACCGCCCGGCCACGGGAGGGCTGGAGGCGTCGCTCGCCTGGGTGGTCGGCGTCCCCTACCAGGGCAGCGGCTACGCGCGCGAGGGGGCGCTCGCGATGGCGAGTTGGCTGCGGAACCTGGGAGTGACCGGGCTGGTCGCGTACATCCACCCACGCCACGACGCCTCCATGGCCATCGCCCGGGCGCTTGGCCTGACCGCGTCCGACGAGGTGGTGGACGGCGAGATCCGCTGGAACACCACGGGCGGGCCGCGCGCCACCCCCTGAGCCCGCGCGCCCGCCGAGCCGGCGACCGGAGGCCCGCCGCCACCGGCGGTCAGCGGTCCGGCACCGCCGGTTCTTCTGTAGTCGTGGATAAATTAACCGGGGCTTTCGATCTTCGATAACCGTGGCCGAGGGATCGCGCTGGGCGACTCCCCGGGCGCCGCACGCCCTCCCTCCGGGCACGTACCATGTCGGCATGTCGTTTCTCCGCCGCCGCAGCGCCGCCACGCCGACAGGTCCGGACTTCGATGTCCTCGCCATGGACCCGGGGGACTGGCCCGGCGACCTGGGGGCCGGGCTGCTGCCCGCGCCGGACGGTAGCTGTCAGGGCGTGTTCCTGCGGTACGACCTGTTCGGCGGACGCGGGCCCGCGATGATCATCGGGAACCTGCCGGCCGGCTCGCCCGTCCGCGAGGTGGGCGAGGGCGTGCCCTTCGAGGTGACGCAGCTCCTGGACGCGCTGGGCAACGACGAGCCCGTGCAGGTCGTCTCGTCCGAGGACAGCCCCGTGATGCACGAGGACAACCTGCTGATCGTGCGCCGCATCAAGCTCTCCGAGAGCCGGGTCTCCTGCGTGCAGTTCGACCGCAGCGACGGCGTCCTGGTCACCATCGCGAGCTGGGACCGGCCCATCACCGACGACCTCTACCGGCTCCTGAAGCCGCTGCCGGCGGAACTCTTCCAGCAGGGCTGACGACAGGCGAGCCACGACCGGGCGAGCCCCCGACGGCGAACCCGCGACATCCGACGAGGCCCCCGGCGCATCGGCGCACCGGGGGCCTTCGCCTACCCCCTCCCGTCCGGCTACCGCCCCGAGGGCCGCACCGTCACGTCCGCCGCCCGCACGAACGCCACCCGGTGCCCGAACTGGATCTGGTAGTACGTCTCCTCGCCGCGCACCACCTTGTGCCCGGCCGGGTCGAAGGTCGTCGCCCACAGGTACTCGCCCCGGGTCCGCAGCCCCACCGCGTACCGCTGGCCCGCCTTCAGCGCGTACGGCAGCGGCGACACCGCCTGTACCGGCACGCCCTGCGGGTAGGCCGCCGGCTCCGGGTACGCCCGGCCGTACACCGGCACCTCGCTCCTGCCGGGCCGTGGCGTCACCACCCAGCCGGCGGCGTGCACGGCCGTCGGCCGCTGAGCGGGGTTGTGGAACCACGCGCGCTGGCCCAGGTACCAGATCGCCGTCCAGTCGCCCTCGCGCCCGGCCACCGCGTAGCGCTGACCGGTGGAGGCGCGGGCGCCGGTGTCGTTGACCCCGGTCGTCGCCGGCGACCCGTCCGGGCGCAGCCCCACGTCCGAGACCAGCGGCGCGTCCGCGCGCGGCGCGGTGTGCAGCCGCACGGCGCCGGAGCCGTGCGGCGCGCACGGCTGGCCCGGCTTACCGCAGTCGGTGTAGTCCGGCTGGTGCCGGTCGTAGTCCGGGCGGATGGTGACCAGCCCGCCGTCGGGCCCCGCCGTCTGCCGCAGCGGGGCGCCGAGCAGCCGGAAGTAGTGCGCCCAGTCCCAGTACGGGCCGGGATCGGTGTGCATGCCCCTGATGGACGAGGTGACGGTGCCCGGCACGTTGTCGTGGCCCAGGATGTGCTGCCGGTCCAGCGGGACGTCGTACCGCCGGGCCAGATAGCGCACCAGCCGCGCCGACGACCGGTACATCGCCTCGGTGTACCAGGCGTCCGGCGCCGTCAGGAACCCCTCGTGCTCAAGGCCCACCGACTTGGCGTTGACGTACCAGTTGCCGGCGTGCCAGCCGACGTCCCTGGTCGGCACGTGCTGCGCGATGTGCCCGTCCGAGGCCCGCAGGGTGTAGTGCCAGGAGACGTACGTCGGGTCCTGCACCAGCTTGAGCGCGGTGTCCCAGTAGCCCTCCGTGTCGTGCACGATGATGTAGTCGATCCGCTGCGACGCGGGGCGGTCGGCCTTGTCGTGGTTGCCGTAGTCGCCGTCCCCGAGCTCCTGGTACGGCGCGGGCACCGACTCGCAGGACACGCCGCGCGGACACTCGACGCCCGGCCCCCGCTCACCGGCGGGCAGGCCGAGCCGGCGCAGCGTCGCGACGTCGGGGCGCAGGCCGGGGTGCCGGTCGAGCCGCACCCGCTCACCCGCGTCGGTGGTGCGCTGGGCCCCGGTGCGCAGCACCGCGTACACCTCGTCCGCGAACGCTTTGGCCGTCGCGGTGTCGGCGGCCCCGGCGTAGTCGGCGACCGCCGCGTACCAGCGGGCCGGATCGGGGCTGAGCGGCAGGTTGAGACGTTTCTGCGCGGCGGCGAGCAGCGCCGCGCCGCCGTGCACGTTGGCCGCGGGGCTCTCCCGCAGCTCCCGGGCCGGCAACCCGGTCAGCCGCTGGGCCCGCTCCAGGGTGCGCAGGCGCGCCGGCAGGTCGTCCGCCGCGGGCGGCTCGGGTGGTACGGGGGTCGCCCTCCAGGGCGTTCGCGCGTCGTCCCCCCGCGGGTCCTCGGCACCGTGCGCGTGGTGCGTGGCCGAGGTCAGCGCCGTGGCCGCGTCGGTGAGGTGCATCGGCCCGTAGCCACCGCCGACGCTGGGCGCGCCCCGGTGGCCGTCCCAGCGGGACTGGAGGTACGAGACGCCGAGCAGCACCTCGCGCGGCACGTCGTAGCGCTCCGCCGCGGCCGTGAACGCCTGCTGGAGCCCGCCGCCGCGCGGCTGGTCGGCCGTGGCCGTGGGGGCCGCGGCCAGCAGCGGCAGGAGCAGGGCGATCGACGCCGTGGCGCTGAACGCGCGCGATGACGGCCGGGCACGACGGCCGGCGTAGCCGCTCGCCGCCGTTCGTTTCCGGGTGAATCCTGGCAACCTTGGCAACGCAGCCTCCTCAAGCTGAGCCGTAGCTCCCACGCGGGGTGGCGCGCGGGAGCGATCGGGCGTGCGGGGCTGAACCCACTTAGAGGTAGCTGCTGGCGAGGGGCTCGTCAATCACGTCCGAGCCGGTTTCTCAACTGACCTTCGTGCCAGGGCGCGTTGCCCCTGTCGGCGCCGTGTCGCGGCGGCGCCGGCAGGGGCGGTGAGATCCACGCCGGCTCAGCGCCGGCTCAGCGCCGGCTCAGCGCGTGCCGACCGCGGCGCGCACGGCACGCCGCGCGAGCGCGCAGTCGTCGTGCAGCCGCCGCAACAACAGTCGCTGCCGCTCACCGGCCCCGGCGCCCGGCTCGCCGGGGGCCGCCGGGGCGGGATCGCGCATCGTGCGCTGCACGGCCGTCTCGTACATGCGGATCTCCCGGGTCAGCACCAGCATGAGGTTGACCAGGAACGCGTCCCGCGCCGCGCACCCCGCGCTCTGCGCCAACTGGGAGATCTGCCGCCGCGCGAGCGCGGCGTCGGCGCCCACCACCACCCACAGGGTGGCCAGGTCGTAGCCCGGCAGGTACCACCCCGCGTGGTCCCAGTCGATCAGCGCCGCCCCCGACGGCGTGAACAGCATGTTCGAGAGCACCGCCTCGCCGTGGCAGAACTGCCCCTGGGTCTGCCGGCCCTGGGCCTGCGCGATGCCGTGCAGCAGCTTCTGGAGATCGCCGATGTCCCGGTCGGTCAGCAGCCCCAGCTCGTGGTAGCGGGCCAGTCGGGCGGCGTAGTCGATGGGAGCGTCGAACAGGCCGGGCGGCGGGCGCCAGGCGTTGACCCGGTGGATCGCGGCGAGCGCGCTGCGCAGGTCGGTGCGCGGCGGCGGCTCGGTCGGATGCCGTTGCGGGGTCGTGACCCGCCCCGGCACGCGCTCCATGACCAGCGTGCAGTTGTCGGGGTCGGCGGCGATGAGCCGTGGTACGCGCACCGGCGGGCGGTGCCGTACGAAGGCCCGGTAAGCAGCTATTTCGTGATGGAACCGGTCCGCCCAGGCCGGGGAGTGGTCGAGCAGACACTTCGCGACCGCCGTGGTCCGCCCCGTCGTGCCGACCAGGAGGACCGAGCGCCCGCCGCGACGCAACACCTGGACGGGGTTGAACTCGGGACAGACCCGGTGCACCGCCGCGATGGCCGTCCGCAACCGGGCCCCCTGCGGGCCGGACAGGTCGAGCCTCCCGTTCAGCGGCTGGGGAAGGGCGCCCTCAGCGCGTCGCGCCCGTCCGCCGCGGCTGGGATCGAGGTACGGCCCGCCGCCGGCGTGTGGGCGATGCGGCCGAAGAGGGGCGGACACGGGGGACGGTGCTGTGTACATGGGCGAGACAGATCCCTTCGTGTGCCGGCAAGTGCGTGCGCTCCAGACCCGGAGGTGACCGCACCCTGGGGAATGCGGTCCGCCTGCCGGGCTGGTGCCCCGGCGCGCGGACACGGTGCGCAAGCCCGGAACAGGGTGGCGCCGCCGTGGCGGGCCCCGGCACTGTCGTGACGGTTCCTGGGAGGGGCCGCGCCGGCTCGGGAGCCGGCACGCCACGCGCCGCCCTGCCGCGAAGCCCGCGACATCACCGCACGTGGTTGCGTCACCTGAGCCCGAAAGCCAGGGGAGGGTGGCGCGTTCCTACAGGACACCCGCGCACGGGTGGCACACCATCTGGCGGACCCTGGCGAACCCTGGCGAATGCTCGCTACCCCCCACCCCTGGGGCTACTGTCAACTCAGCCGAGAACCTGGGGGCTTGACGTGACGAGGGAACCCAACACCCGTCTTTCGGACCTGTTCGGCCTCGCCGGCTGGTCCAAGGGGGAACTCGCGAGACTCGTGAACCGGCAGGCGGCGGCCATGGGCCATCCGCAACTGGCGACCGACACCTCGCGGGTGCGGCGATGGATCGAGACCGGCGAGACGCCTCGCGATCCCGTACCGAAGGTGTTGGCCGCCCTGTTCACCGAGCGACTCGGTCGTGTCGTGACCATCGAGGACCTCGGATTCGGCCGCCATGGACGCGCGGGTAAAGGGCAAGCCCACGACGCTCTGCCCTGGGCGCCCGGGCGTACGGCCCAGGTCCTCACCGAATTCACGGGAATGGACCTCATGTTCAACCGACGCAGCCTGGTGGGCGCGGGAGCCGCGCTCACCGCGGGCTCCGTGCTCAGCAGCGCCATGTACGACTGGCTGCACGCCGATCCCGCCCTGTCAACCGACGCCCCCTTCCACCCCGGTTCGCACGCCGCCGACCACGCCAGTTTCGACCGCTACGAGGCGGCGCCCGTGGGCTCCGCCGAGATCGAGGCGCTGGAGAAGTCCGTTGACATCTTCCGCGCCTGGGACGCCTCCCGTGGTGGCGGACTCCAGCGCAAGGCGGTGGTGGGCCAGCTCAACGAGGTGGGCGGCATGCTCGCCTACCACCACCCGCCGCATCTC
This sequence comes from Streptomyces sp. MGP-BFMKR1, assembly GCF_057766585.1. Classification (NCBI taxonomy): domain Bacteria; kingdom Bacillati; phylum Actinomycetota; class Actinomycetes; order Kitasatosporales; family Streptomycetaceae; genus Streptomyces; species Streptomyces sp. MGP-BFMKR1. Next base: position 645,175 of record NZ_CM173408.1, on the reverse strand, counting down.
CAGCGCAGGTTGTGGGGGGTGGCGGCCAACCTGGCGGTCCTGGCCGGCTGGATGTCCCACGACGTGGGCCTTGAGCCCACCGCCCAGAAGTACTTCGTGATCGCCGCCCACGCCGCGCGCGAGGGGGGCGACCGTCCCCGGGCCGGTGAGGCGCTGTCCCGGGCCGCACGGCAGATGGTGCACCTCGGACGGCCCGACGAGGCCCTGGACCTCATGAAGCTGGCCAAGTCCGGCTCGGGCGAGGAGGCCCTGCCGCGCACCCGCGCCATGCTGCACACCATCGAGGCGTGGGCCCAGGCGTCGATGGGCCGAGGCCAGGCCATGCGCCGCACGCTGGGCGAGGCGGAGGAACTCTTCGTCTCGGACAAGGGCGACGTGCCGCCGCCGAGTTGGATGCAGATGTTCGACGAGGCCGACCTGCACGGCATGCAGGCCCTGGCGTACCGCACGCTCGCCGAACACGAGCCCGGTGCCGCGGTCGTCGCGCAGCACCACGCGAAGGAGGCGCTGCGGCTGCGCGTGGGGGGCCGGGAGCGGTCGCAGATCTTCGACCACATCTCCATGGCCTCGGCCTGCTTCATCGACGACGAGCCGGAAAAAGGCGACCGCTACGCGCGGTTGGCCCTGGTCACCATCGGCGAGACATCCTCACTGCGCACCTGGGACCGGCTGCGCGAGATGTACCGGCTCACCGGACAGTACGCGAGCCAGGCGCAGATCCGGAACCTGCGGGAGGAGATCAAGGAGGCGCTGCCGCATCGCGGTGGCGAAGGACCGGAGCGCGGGGCCACCGTCTGACGGCCCGTCGCCACGACCTTCACCCTCTCCCGAGGCCCTCGTCACGCAGGCCGACGCGGGCCCGTACGCGATGGCCGACCCGACTGCGGGAGTTGACCCGGGGTCACCCAGGTCCGAGCCCGCCGGTGGGCGGGGCCACGTAAGCGCATGGCACACCGGTCAGCGACGCGGTCGCCGCGAGCGGGGCAGGCACGGCCGCCGTGGGGCACTGTGGCGTGACCAGCGCGCGCCCACCACCGTGCCGGGTGGCCGGGGCCGACGCACGACCGACGGTGTGGTCGTACCTCGCACGAACCCCCGCCGTGGCGGTGTGCGGGCGGTGGCGGCTCATGCGTCGGGGCCGATCCGGGCGATGAGGACACACGCGTCGTCCTCGCGCTCCTCGTTGCCGAAGATCTCGGCGACGCTCCGCACGCACTCCTGTGCCGTACGGGCCGAGGCGAACCGGTCGGCGAGGCGCAGCAGCCGCTCGGCTCCCGTCGCGTCACCGACCAGCGGGCCTCGGGGCGCCAGCCCGTCGGTGTGCAGGACGAGCATGTCGCCCGGCTCCAGCACCTCGGTGCGCTGGGTGTACGTCGCCCCGGAGGTGGCGCCGAGCAGCACGCCCTCCGGCGGTCGCAGCGACCACCCCGCTCCGCCGCGGAACAGCAGCGGGGCGGGGTGACCGGCCTGGGACCAGGTGAGGGTGTGGGCGCGGGGGTCGTAGAGGGCGCAGATGGCGCTGCCGAGCGCCGGTTGGGGCGCGGCGTCGAGCATGTGGTTCAGGAACCCCATCAGCGGGCCCGGCTCCACGCCGGCCACGGCCATCCCGCGCAGCGCGCCGAGCAGGGTGGCCATGCCCGAGGTGGCGGCCACCCCGTGGCCGGTCAGGTCGCCGACGCTGAGCAGGGTGCGCCCGTCGGGCAGGTGCAGCGCGTCGTACCAGTCGCCGCCGATCAGCGCGCTGATGGCGGAGGGGAAGTAGTGGGCCGCGAGGTCGAGGGAGTCCTCGCCCGTCGGGTGCGGCAGGCGCAGCGAGCCGCGCCAGGGGGGGAGGACGGCCTCCTGGAGTTCGACCGCGAGGCGGTGCTCGGTCTGCGCGATGTGCCGCTCGCGCTGGAGGGAGTCGCGGGACTCGCGCACGGCCTGCTGGCTGCGGCGCAGCGCGCTGACGTCGCGCAGCACGGCCCACATGGAGCCGGTGCTTCCGTCGGCTTCGAGGACCGGCTCGCCCATCATGTGCACCGTGCGCTCGCGCGGGCCCGGGCCCATGATGCGGAACTCGCCGTCGATCGGCGTGCCGTCCACCAGGCAGTCGGTGACCATCGCGGTCAGCGCCGCCTGGTCCGCGGGGTGCACCCACGAGGGCAGCTCGTCCAGGGAGAGGCCGCCGTCGGCCGGCTGCCGCCCGAAGATCTCGTAGAGCTCCGGCGACCAGGTCACCTCGTCGGTGAGCAGGTTCCACTCGGCGCTGCCGACGCGGCTCAGCAACGAGCGGTGCTCGGGCTCCGGCGGCGCGGCGGGGCGGCGCTCGCGGGGCGGCGTCTCCTCGAGGTCGGTCGGCACTCCCTCGCGAAGCTGTCCCAGGTGCTCGCCGAGATCGTCCAGGTGGTGGACGGCCAACTCGCACAGGGCGCGCTGCCAGCGGGCGCGCGGATCCTCGAAATGCTCGTCCTCGACCCCGGACCCACGGCGGACGGCGTCCAGGCCGCCGCGCAGTCGGCGGGTCTGCGAGATCAGTGCGTCGAGGGCGCCGCGCTCGGGCGGCTGCGGTGCGGGACGGTCCGCGAAGAGGGGCGACGGCATGGGACGTACTCCGATACAGGCGCGGCGCGACCAGATTGGACGGAAGGGCCGGTGACGACTGTCGCACAGGCTGCGACGGACTGTAAGGGATTTGGCAATACCCGATACGGTGGTGCTCTTGACATATGCCAGCGGCCTCCCGTGGATATGCCGGGCACATTCGCGGAGCGAGGGCTTCCGGGTAGGCTGCGGCGCTCGGGACGCGTGGCCGCTGCCGTTCATCAGGCATACCGGCGCGGACATCGGCAAGAATGCCGATCGAAGGAAATCCCGTTGCCAGCCCAACCCCCCGCCCCGGATGCTGACCTCATGTTCGATCCAGACATAGCGCCCAGCGGCTCCCTACTCGGCCTCCTCCAGCGAGGCCGCGGTGACGGGACCCTGCACGCCCTCGCGGCACCGCGAGCCGAGGCGCTCGAAGCGCTGCACCACTGCGTGCTGCGCGATCCACGCCGCGACTGGCAGGTGGAGAACCGCTCGCTGTACTACGCCAGGCTCTGCATGGAGCTCGACGGCGGACTTGAAGAGATCGAACAACACCTCTTCCACCCGGACGACCTCATCGACACCGCCGAGGAGCGCACCGGGCTCGCCCTCGCCGTCCTCGGCCACCTCGCTTCGTACGGGCGCGATGACGCTCTGCACCTGCTGCGCCGGTACGCGGCGACGGGCGGCAACTGGCAGTGGGCCCTCGACGAGTTGGCGCTGCGGGACGACGACAGCGGGCTGCGCGCCCTCAGCGGCCTCGTGCTGGCCCGCTTCCCGCACACCCCCGAGGGGGAGGCCGCGCTCGCGACGGCGGCCAGGGACGCCTTCGAGCCACGCCCCTGGCGGCTGTGGGCGGAGGACACGTCCGAGCCGGGCAACGCCGCCCGCGTGCGCGCCGCCCTGGAGAGCGGCTGCTTCGACCGCTGGCAGCGGCAGCTCAGGCCGACCGGGCCACGGCCGGGTTGGAGCGTACGGGAGGTGCTCGACTGGGCCCAGCAGGGCCTGGACCAGCACCCCACGCAGGACCGGCAGGGACCGGCCGCCCGCTGCCTGACGGCCGTCGCCGGCCCCGACGACCACCCGGCCATCGTCGCCGCGGCCACCCACGGCCCCGACGCCGCGCGCGCCACCGCCCTGCGGTACCTGGCCGAACAGCACGCCCCCGAGTCGCTCGCCCTCATCGAGGCGGCGGCCGAGTCCCCCTCGTCCCTGGTGGCCGACGCGGCCATCGGCGCCTTCGAGCGCATGCGCAGCAACGCCTCGCTGATCAGGGCCCGGAACTGGGCGCGCCGCGACGACGCGCTCGGCTCCGCCGCCGCCTCGCTCCTCGCCCGCAGGGGCGGCCAGCGCGACGCCACCGTGGTGCTGAGCGCGCTGCGCCGCGTGGCGCGCACCGAGGGCCCCGACGCCGCGCCGCTGTGGGACCTGGTGGACGGGGCGGGCCGGCTCACCATCGCCTGCGCGGCGCCGGTGCTGCGCCACATCTACCGCGAGACCTCGTCCTCGCAGCTCCGCGGCAGGTCGGCGCGTGCGCTGGCGGCCACCGACCCGTCCTTCGCGGCCGGGTTCGCGGTGGAGTGCCTGTGGGACTGCGAGGAGTCGACCCGCGAACTCGCCGCCCGGCACGCCGCCACGGCCGACTCCCGCGTCGTGGACCAGTTGCGCCGGCTCGCCGCGGACCCGGCCGAGGAGGCCGAGGTGCAGACCGCCGTGCGCAGCCGGATCGACCCGGACACGGCCTCCCTCTGACCCCCCGGCGCCGGCCCTCGCCGCGCTGATCGCGAGCCGTCCCGAGCGCGGCCCCGGCGCACGCCCGCGCGCCTGGCCCGGGGCCCGACGGGCGCCCCCGCCGTACGCCCACGCCGTACGCCCCGACCACGGGCGCGGGTGGCGCGCCCGTCCGCCCCGGCCGCGGGTGGCGCGGGCACGGCGGGCGGGGGCGGCACCGGGCCGCGGGTGGTGTCGGGGGCGACGTGCCGTGGGGGCGTTTTCCGGACAGACCCGTCCGGCAGGGCAGAACCCGCACCCACCAGCGGCGAACGCTCATGGGACGTTTCCTGATCGGAAAGATCCACGTGGCCCGGGTCACGTTCCGCGCGCCGACAACACCGGTATGCGTGTCGCCATCGTCACCGAATCCTTTCCCCCCGACATCAACGGCGTCTCCCACTGCGCCCTGCAGACCGCCCAGCACCTCGCCCGGCGCGGCCACCAGCCCCTGGTCCTCGCCCCGGCCGGGGCGCACGACTGCCCGGCGGACAACGACGGCACCCACCCCTACCCGGTCGTCCGCGTCCCCTCGCTGCCGCTGCCCGGCTACCCGCAGGTGCGCGTCGCCCTGCCCAGCCGCCGGCTCGCCACCACCCTGACCGCGCACCGTGCCGACCTCGTCCACCTGGCCAGCCCGTTCATCCTCGGCGTACGCGGCATGGCCGCGGCGACCCGGCTGGGCGTCCCCGCCGTCGCCGTCTACCAGACCGACATCGGCGGCTACGCGCGCACCTACCTCGGCACCGGCGAGTCCGCCGCCTGGCGCCGGATACGGGCCGTGCACGCCGCCGCCGACCGCACCCTCGCCCCGTCCACCGCCGCCGCCCGCGACCTCGCCGAGCACGGCGTGCCACGGATCGCGCTGTGGCCACGCGGCGTCGACACCGCCCGCTTCCGCCCCGCGCTGCGCGATCCCGAACTGCGCCGTGGCCTCGCCCCGGGCGGCGAGCTGATCGTCGGCTACGTCGGCCGGCTGGCGCCCGAGAAATGCGTCGAACTGCTCGCTCCGGTGGCCGCCCTGCCCGGCGTGCGGTTGGTCGTCGTCGGCGACGGGCCGAGCGCGGCCGGGCTGCGCGCGGCGCTGCCCGGGGCCCGCTTCCTCGGCCGCCGCACCGGCGACGAACTCGCGCGCGTCTTCGCCTCGTTGGACGTCTTCGTGCACACCGGGCCGCAGGAGACGTTCTGCCAGACCGTGCAGGAGGCGCAGGCCAGTGGCTTGCCGGTGGTCGCCCCTGCCGTGGGCGGGCCGCTCGACCTGATCGCGCACGGGCGCACCGGGCTGCTGGTGCCCCCGGGCGACTCGGCCGCCGTGCTCGACGCGGTCGCGCTGTTGGCCGAATCACCGCGGCTGCGAGCCGACCTCGGCCGGGCCGGCCGCGTCGCCGTGGAGGGGCGCACCTGGGAGATGGTGGGCGACCTCCTGCTCGACCACTACGCCGAGGTCCTGGCCGAGCGCACGGAGCGGGTCGCGGAGGGCAGGGCGGCATGACGGAACTCCACTCCCCCCGACACGCCTCGCCCTCCGCGCCTCCCTCGCTGTCCACGGCTCCCGTACCCGGGCCCCCGGCCCCGCACCAACCGCACCCCCTACGCCCGCTGCGCATCGTGCGGCTCGCCAACTTCGTCACCCCGACCTCCGGCGGGCTGCGCACCGCGCTGCGCGAACTCGGCGCCGGCTACCGGGCCGCGGGCCACGAACCGGTCCTGGTCATCCCCGGCGAACGGGCCTCCGACGAGGCCACCGCGCAGGGGCGGGTGATCACCGTCCCCGGCCACGAGCTGCCCGGCACCGGCGGCTACCGGGTGCTCACCGGCCGACGCCACCTGGCCCGACTCCTTGAGCGCCTCGCCCCGGACCGCCTTGAGGTCTCCGACCGCACCACGCTGCGGTGGACGGGGGAGTGGGCCAGAGCGGCCCGCGTGCCCGCGGTCATGGTCTCCCACGAGAGCGCCGACGCCGTGCTGCGCACCTGGGGCGTCCCGCCGGCCGCCGCGGGCTACGCCGCCGACCGGCTGAACCTGCGCACGGCCCGGGCGTACGCGCGCGTGGTGTGCACGACGGAGTGGGCCGCGCGGGAGTTCGTACGGCTCGGCGTGCGCAACCTCGTCCGCGCCCCGCTCGGCGTCGATCTGCAGAAGTGCCACCCCGCCTGGTACAGCGCCGCGCTGCGGGCCCGCCACGTGAGCGGGGCGACCAGGCTCCTGGTGATGTGCTCGCGGCTGTCGCCGGAGAAGCGGCCGGGGCGGGCCCTGGACGCCGTGGCCGCGCTGCGCCGGCGCGGGGTCGCCGTGCACCTGGTGGTGGCGGGGGACGGGCCGCTGCGCCCCCGGCTGGCCGAGCGCGCCCGCGTCGAGGGGCTGCCGGTCACCTTCCTGGGCCACGTGGCGCACCGGGCGGAGCTGGCCGCGTGGCAGGCGAGCGCCGACGTGGTGCTGGCGCCCGGGCCGGCCGAGACGTTCGGGCTCGCCGCGCTGGAGGCGTTGGCCTGCGGTACGCCGGTGGTGGTCAGTGCCTCGTCGGCGCTGCCTGACATCGTTGACAGGGCGGGCGTCAGCGCCGCCGACGACGGCTCGGCCTTCGCGGACGCCGTCGAGGACGTGCTGGCCCGCCCGGAGCCGGCCCGCCGCGAGGCGGCGCGGGCGCGCGCCGAGGAGTTCGGCTGGCCGCTCGCGGTGGCCGCCTTCCTGGCCGCGCACGACGCGGGACCGCCAGCCCCGACGGAGCCGGCGCCTACGGCGGACGCCGTGGTCGCGGCGGCGCGGGGGCCCAGGCCGCCGGGGGGAGGCGGCTCATGACGGCGTGGTGGGCGCCCGGCGGGCCACCCACGGCGCCGCTTCCCGACGCCGGCACCCCGGCTGACCTCGGCGCCCCGGCTGAACCCGGCACCCCGGCCGACCGCGACATCGCGGCCGGCCGGGGCCCGGCGGGGCCCGCGTCGGCCGCGCCGGGCCCCGCCGACCGGGCGGCCCCGTTCCGGTTCGTGGCCCTGGGCGACTCGCTCACCGCGGGCGTCGGAGATCCCGCGCCCGGCGGGGGCTGGCGGGGCTGGGCCGCGCTGCTGGCGGGCGCCCTGGTCCCCGACGACGCCCCGGGCCGCGCCACCGAGCCCGTCGGCGGGTGCGCGGGCGTGGCCGGGGCGGACCCGGACCCGGCCCGGTCCGGTGACCTGGCGGGCAGCCCGTACGTCGGAGTGGGCGGGCGGCTGGAGGGGCGTCCGCGCCGGGTGGAGTTCACCAACCTCGCCCGTAGCGGGGCGCTGGTCGCCGAGATGGTCGAGGCGCAGTTGCCCGCCGCCCGCCGGTCGCGGCCCCAGTTGGCCTCCGTGGTGGTGGGCGGCAACGACACGTTGCGCGCGGCGTTCGACATCGGGCAGTTCGCGCGGGCGCTCGACCTGGCGATGCGCGGCCTGCGCGCCGACGGCGCCGTCCTGCTCACCGCCTGCCTGCCCGACCCGGGGCGCGCGCTGGGCCTGCCGCGCCCGCTGGCCGCGCCCCTGACCCGTCGGATACGGGCCCTCAACACGGTGGTGCACGTGCTGGCCCGGCGGTACGGGGCGGTCCACGTGCACCTGGCCGGGTGCGCCTGGGTGACGGACCGGGCGGCGCGCGGCGTGGACCGGCTACACCCCAGCGAGCTGGGCCACCGGCTGCTGGCCCGGGAGTTCCACGCGGCGCTCGGCCGGCGGGGCGCGCGGCTCGGGCCCGCGCCCTCGGTCGAGTCCGACGGCCCGCCGCCGACGTTCGCCGGCGGCACCTGGTGGCTGGCCACGCGCGGCACGCGCTGGGTCTTCGACCGGTGCCGCGACCTGCTGCCGGACCTGGTCCGGCAGGCCGCCCTGGAGAGTGGCCACCACCTGACGGGCACCGCGCACCTGCTGGACGCGCGGGCGCGCGCGGCCACCCGCGGCGCGCTGACGGCCACGCGTGGCGCGCCCGCGCACGCCCTGGGCGCCGGCAGCGCGGCGTGACCCCGCCCGTCCCCGTCCCCGCCCCTCCCGATCCCGGCGACGCCCGACAGGCGCCCCGCGCCCCTACCCCCGTACCGGTCCAGATCACTCGCCCCCCGGCCGCGTACCCGCTCCGTACCGCTGTGCGCTGTGACAATGCGGGGATGACGACGGGACGCTGGGAGTTCTGGATCGATCGGGGCGGCACCTTCACGGACGTCGTGGGCCGGCGGCCGGACGGGCGCCTGGTGACCAGGAAGCTGCTGTCGCACCACCCCGAGCGGGCGCGGGACGCGGCCGTCGCCGGCATCCGCGACACGCTCGGCCTCGCGCCCGGGCAGCCGCTGCCCGCCGAGCGGATCGCCGTCGTCAAGATGGGCACCACGGTGGCCACCAACGCCCTGCTCGAACGCTCGGGCGAGCCCACCGTCCTGGTGGTGACCGAGGGGTTCCGGGACGCGCTGCGCATCGCGTACCAGAACCGGCCGCGCATCTTCGACCGGCACATCACGCTGCCCGAGGCGCTCTACGCCCGCGTGATCGAGGTCCCCGAGCGGCTCGGCGCGCACGGGGAGGTGGTGCGACCGCTGGAACTGGACGCCGTGCGGCGGGAGCTGCGGGCCGCTCACGGCGACGGCCTGCGGGCCGCCGCCGTCGTCCTCACCCACGGCTACCGGTACCCCCAGCACGAGCGGGCCGTCGGCGCCGTGGCCCGGGAGGTGGGCTTCGCCCAGGTGAGCTGCTCGCACGAGGTGAGCCCGCTGATGAAGCTGGTGCCGCGCGGCGACACCACCGTCGTCGACGCGTACCTCTCGCCCATCCTGCGGCGCTACGTCGAGGAGGTGGCCGGCGAACTGCGCGGCATCCGGCTGATGTTCATGCAGTCCAACGGCGGGCTGCGGGAGGCGGCGCACTTCCGTGGCAAGGACGCGGTGCTCTCCGGGCCCGCCGGTGGCGTCGTCGGCATGGCCCGCTCGGCGGCCGAGGCCGGCCACGAGCGCGTCATCGGCTTCGACATGGGCGGCACCTCCACCGACGTGTCGCACTACGCCGGCGAGTTCGAGCGGGTCTACGGCACCGAGGTGGCCGGGGTGCGGATGCGGGCCCCGATGATGAACATCCACACCGTCGCCGCGGGCGGCGGCTCGGTGCTGCGCTTCGACGGCCAGCGCTACCGGGTCGGCCCCGACTCCGCCGGCGCGGTACCCGGCCCCGCCTGCTACCGCCGCGGCGGGCCGCTGACCGTCACCGACGCCAACGTGATGCTCGGCCGTCTCCAGGCCGACCACTTCCCCGCCGTCTTCGGCCCGCACGCCGACCAGCCGCTGGACGTGGCGGCCGTGCGCGAGGGGTTCGCCGCGCTGGCCGCCGAGATCGCCGCCGCGACCGGTGACCGTCGCGGGCCCGAACAGGTCGCGGCCGGCTACCTCGACATCGCCGTGCTCAACATGGCGACCGCCGTCAAGAAGATCTCCGTACAGCGCGGCCACGACGTCACGCGGTACGCGCTGACCACCTTCGGCGGCGCCGGCGGCCAGCACGCCTGCGCCGTCGCCGACGCGCTCGGCATCAACACCGTCATCGTCCCGCCGCTGGCCGGCGTGCTCTCCGCGTACGGCATCGGGGTGGCCGACGCCACCGCGATGCGCGAGGCGGCCGTCGAGGTCCGCGTCGACGACCCGGCGGGCATGGACCGGGTGCGTTCGGTCAGCGCGGAACTGGCCGAGCGCACCCGGGCGGAGCTGGCCGCCGACGGCCTGCCCAGCGAGGCGATCACCACCGTGACCCGGGTCCACCTGCGGTACGCCGGCACCGACTCGGCCATCGCCGTGCCGCTGGCCGACGCCGCGGCGATGACGGCCGACTTCGAGCGCGAGCACCGCGCCCGCTACGCCTTCACCATGGACAAGCCGCTGGTCGCGGAGGCCGTCGCGGTCGAGGCCAGGTGCGCGGCGGCGCCCACCCACGTGAGCACCGGGCCCGCCGCGCGCGAGGACGCGGCGGGTGCGGCGGGCGTGGTGGGCGTGGGGGGAGCGACCCAACCGCCGCCCACCGTCCGGATGTTCGCCGACGGCCGCTGGCGGCCGACGCGCCTGTACCAGCGCGCCGACCTGCGCCCGGGCGACACGCTCGGCGGGCCCGCCCTCGTCGTGGAGGCGGACGCCACCACCGTCGTCGAGCCGGACTGGCGGGCCAGCGTCGGCGAGCGGGGGCACCTGCTGTTGACCCGGGTACGCCCCCGGCCGCGCACCGTCGCGGCGGGCACCGGCGCCGACCCGGTGCTCCTTGAGGTCTTCAACAGCCTCTTCATGGCGATCGCCGAGCAGATGGGGGTGCGCCTGGAGAACACCGCGCACTCGGTCAACATCAAGGAGCGCCTCGACTTCTCCTGCGCGCTCTTCGACGCCGAGGGCAACCTGATCGCCAACGCCCCGCACATCCCGGTGCACCTGGGCTCGATGGGCGAGTCGATCAAGGAGGTGCTGCGGCGCAACGCCGGCGCGATGCGCCCGGGCGACGTCTACGCGATCAACGACCCGTACCACGGGGGCACCCACCTGCCCGACGTCACCGTGGTCACACCGGTCTTCGACGACGCCGGGCGGCGACTGCTGTTCCTCGTCGCCTCGCGCGGCCACCACGCCGACATCGGTGGCAGCACCCCCGGCTCGATGCCCGCCTTCAGCCGCACCATCGAGGAGGAGGGCGTCCTCTTCGACAACTGGCTGCTGGTGCGCGGCGGGGAACTGCGCGAGCGCGAGACGCGTCACTTGCTCACCTCGGCCCGCTACCCCTCCCGCGCGCCGGAGACCAACCTGGCCGACCTGCGGGCCCAGATCGCCGCCAACGAGAAGGGCGTCGGGGAACTGCGTCGGATGATCGACCAGTTCGGCCTCGACGTCGTGCACGCCTACATGCGCCACGTGCGGGCCAACGCCGAGGAGTCGGTGCGCGCCATCATCGCCGGCCTGCGCGACGGTTCGTACCGCTACGAGACCGACAGCGGCGCCGTCATCCAGGTCGCGCTGCGCGTGGACCACCGCACGCGCGGCGCCGTCGTGGACTTCGCTGGCACCTCCGCGCAGCAGCCGGGCAACGCCAACGCGCCAAGCTCGGTGGTGATGGCCGCGGTGCTCTACGTCTTCCGCACCCTGGTCGCGCACGACATCCCGCTCAACAGCGGCTGCCTGGCCCCGCTCGACGTGCGCATCCCCGCGGGCTCGATGCTGGCGCCGACGTACCCGGCGGCCACCGTCGCGGGCAACGTGGAGACCTCGCAGGCGGTCACCGGCGCGCTGTACGGGGCCCTCGGCGTGCAGGCGGAGGGCTCGGGGACGATGAACAACATCACCTTCGGCAACGACCGGGTGCAGTACTACGAGACGCTGGCCAGCGGCTCCGGGGCCGGCGACGGCTTCGACGGCGCCGACGCGGTCCAGACCCATATGACCAACTCCCGGCTAACCGACCCCGAGGTGCTCGAATGGCGCTACCCGGTGCGCGTGGAGACCTTCGCCGTGCGGCGGGGGAGCGGCGGGCGGGGCCGCTGGCGCGGCGGCTGCGGGGTGACGCGGCGCATCCGCTGCCTCGAACCGATGACCATCGCCCTGCTCACCGGCCACCGCGGGGTCGCCCCGTGCGGCATGGCCGGCGGTGAGCCGGGCGCCCTCGGGGTCAACCTGCTGGAGCGCGCCGACGGCGGCGTGCGCACGCTGGCCGGGTGCGACGTGGTGCGGGCGGCGGCGGGTGATGCCCTGGTGGTGCACACGCCGGGGGGCGGGGGCTACGGGAAGCCCGAGGAATAGCCCCCACGGTTTTTCCCCGGAGCCGGCGCGCTATCGGCGACCGCGAGCCGTGACACCCGACGCCTCGGCACACCGACACCCGCGTACCGAGCCTCGGATCACTGCTGCTCGCCATCCGCCTCGGCCACCGGAACGCGCGGGTCCACCACGTCGGCGCCGCGCTCGGCGATCTCCGACCAGAAGTCGATGGCCATCCGCTCGAACCGCAGGCCGTACGCCAGGGCGGCGGCCTGCGGGGGCTGGAAGGTCAGGCCGAGCCCAGGAGGGTCCGCCGGGGGTTCGTCCGCGGCCGGGGCCGTCGCGAGGATCGTCTCGTACTCGGCGAGCTTGCGGCGGTGCGCGAGCAGTTGCTGCTCGGCGAGGCGTCGCACCTGGTCCGCGCCGGACGAGCCGCCTTGCTGGAAGTAGAGCCGCAACAAGCCCTCGTCGTGGATCTCCGTGGGCCGATCCGCCGGGCCGGTGAGCCACGTGGCGAGCAGGTCCCGCCCGGCCGGGGTCAGTGACAGCGTCCGGCGCCGGCGCCCCGAGCCCTCCCGCTCCTCCACGACGAGCCCGTGGCGCACGAGCCGGGCCGCCTCCGCGTAGATCTGGGACCTGGGAAAGGCCCAGAAATGTCCGATGCTCTGCTGGATCTCGCGGTCGAGCGCGTACGGCGTGGCGGAACCCGACTGTGCGAGGAGACCGAGCACGACGTAGGCGCTGGCGGAGAACGTTGGCATCCCTTGCCCCGATCCGGATGGTCTGAACCTCAGCATTGCACGCGCGACGCCGGGAGTTGGAGTATCCGAACAGTACACATTGCACCGTCACATCTGACGATCGGAGTTCCGATGAGCGCCGCGACCCACAACCCCTACCTGAACGGCAACTTCGCCCCCGTCGCCGACGAGGTCAGCGTCGACGACCTCCCGGTGACCGGGGTGCTGCCCCCCGAACTGAACGGCCGCTACCTGCGGATCGGCCCCAACCCCACGGCGCCCGAGGAGACCGGTCGGGGCCACCACTGGTTCGTCGGGCGGGGCATGGTGCACGGCGTCCGCCTGCGCGACGGGCGCGCCGAGTGGTACCGCAACCGGTTCGTACACGGTGACGTTCCCGAGGACTCGCCCAACACCAACATCCTGGCCCAGGGCGGCCGGCTCCTCGCGCTCGTCGAGGGCGGCGGGGCACCGGTGTCGATCGCCCCCGACCTGAACCGGATGGCGACCTGGGACGCCGACGGGGCGTTACGCACCGGCTTCACCGCCCACCCGAAGACCGACCCGGTGACCGGCGAGATGCACGCCGTCAACTATCTGATCAGGCCCGACGCCGAGCACCTGCGCTACGTCGTCCTGGACGCCACCGGAAAGGCGACACACACCGCCGAACTGCCCGTCTCCGGGGGCCCAATGGTCCACGACATGGCGCTGACCGCCACCCGGGTCGTGCTGCTCGACCTGCCGGTGACCCTGTCGACGGACGCCGTCGGCCGCCTGGAGGCGGGGGTGCCTCAGACGGGCGACGCGCTCCCGATGCGCTGGAACGAGGAGCACCCCTCGCGGGTGGGAGTGCTGCCGCGCGGCGGCACGGCGCGGCAGGTCACGTGGTGCGACGCGCCGCGCTGCTACGTCTTCCACGTCCTCAACGCGTACGACGCCCCGGGCGGTTCGATCGTCATGGACGTGGTCCGCTACGACACGGTCTTCCGCGACGTGTTCGGCGGGCCCGCCGACGGGCTGCCCGCGCTGGCCCGCTGGACCATCGACCCGGACCGGGGGACCGTCTCCGAGCAGATCATGTCCGACCGCAGTGTCGAATGGCCCCGGATCAACGCGGAGTGGCTCGGGCGCCCGCACCGCTACGGCTGGTTCGGCGGCACCGGCCCCGCCAGCCTGCGCCTGTCCGACGACGTCAACCGCGACCTCGGCGGCAGCTTCGAGCCCGGCCCCCTGGTCAAGTTCGACACCACGACCGGCGAGGCGTCGACACACGACTTCGGGGCCGGGCGCGTGACCCAGGAGCCGACGTTCGTGGCGCGCCCCGGCGCCACGGCCGAGGACGACGGCTGGATTCTCTCGGTCGTCCACGACGGCAACACCGGTTGCGGCGAACTCGTCGTGCTCGACGCCGCCGACGTCACCGCGGCTCCCGTGGCACGCGTCCACCTGCCGCGACGCGTCCCCTTCGGGTTCCACGGCAACTGGATAGCCGACAACGAGATCGGCGCGTAGCCGTCAGACGGCGGCCAACCGGGGGGGACGGGCGCGCGCCAAGAAGGCGCCCCCGCCCGGTCGGTCGGCGGACGGCGCGCCCTGTGGACATACGGTTCGGCGAGGCTCGCGGGGATCCGCCGGGCGTCGCGTCAGCGCGCGGGGGCCGGGTGGGAGGGCGGATGGGCTCCGCGCGGTCTCAGCGCGCGGAGCCCATCGGCAGCGATGGCCGGCCCAGGCTCGCCGCCTGGCGGCGACTGCCGTGTGGGCTCGGGGGCCGACGCCGCACGGTGCCTGACACCGCACGTGTGGCCGTCCCCCGCACACGGGCCGTTCCACCCTCCCTGGATGCCCCCTGGGAATCGCCGCGAAGGGCGGCCCATTCCCCATCCACGGCCCAGCGTCGCGGGGCGCGGCCGTATCGACAAATCCTTAGAGCCGTTTGAAAAGGTCAGCCGCCAGGCCCGGACGACATGTCGACCAACCGGCCCTGGCGGCGCCGGCCGTCGTCGTACGACGCGGCCCCGGCGACCCCCGTCAGACGTGTGCCACCGAGCGCGCCCGGCGGGGCACGAAGCGCACCGGCGTGCCCGGCACGGCCTGCGCCGCCGCGGCCAACCAGCGCTCGGGGACGACCCCGATCACCGGGTAGCCGCCGGTCGTCGGGTGGTCGTGCAGGAAGAGCACCGGCCGGCCGTCCGGCGGCACCTGGAGCGCGCCGAGTGCCATGCCCTCGCTGGGCAGTTCGCCCTCCCGCGCGCGTTCGAGCGCCGGGCCCTCGGTGCGCAGCCCGATCCTGTTGCTCGCGGGGGAGACGGCGTACGCGGCGCGGCCCAGCGTGCGTAGCGCCCGCGCCGTGAACCACGCGTCGCGCGGGCCGAGCAGCAGGGGCAGCACCAACTCGCGCGCCGGCCCGGGAGCCGGCGCCGCGTCCAGGCGCGGCACAGCGCCCGTCGGTGGGCCGAGCCGCAGCACGGCACCGTCGGCCAGCGGGTCGGGCCCGAGCCCGGAGAGCACGTCCGTGGAGCGGCTGCCGAGCACGGGGGCCGCGTCGACGCCGCCGGCGAAGGCGAGGTAGCTGCGCACCCCGTGGGCGGCGGCGCCGACGTCCACACGGGCCCCGGCCGGCAGCCGGATCGGCGCGCCCCAGGGGGCGGGCCGGCCGCCCACCCGGACCGGGCAGGGCGCCCCGGTGACGGCGACGGTGACGGGTCGGTCCACGCGCACGGCGCAACCGGTGAGGGTCGTCTCCAGGGTCGCGGCCTGCTCCGGGTTGCCCACCAGGCGGTTGGCGAGCCGGTGCGCGGGCTCGTCCAGGGCGCCCGAGCGCGGCACGCCCAGATGCGCGTGGCCCGCGCGCCCCAGGTCCTGCACGGTGGTGAGCGCCCCGGCGCGCACCACCTCCAGGGTGGTGAACTCGCTCATCGGCGCGCTCCGTTCACCGCGGGGCGCCGGCCGGGGGCCGGCAGGTCGGCCGTGGGGTGCGCGGGGGCGCCGCCGGGCGGGCCGGCGCCGTCCTCGTGCGCGGGGCGGCGGTCGTCGCACGGTACGAAGCGGACCCGGGTGCCGGGAGCGAAGAGCGCCACGGGGTCGCGGGTGGCGTCCCAGAGCACCGCGTCCGAGGTCCCGATGAGCTGCCACCCGCCGGGCGAGGGCCGCGGGTAGACGCCGGTGTAGGGGCCGGCGAGGGCGAGGGAACCGGTCGGGACGCGGGTGCGCGGGGTGTCGCGGCGCGGCACGTGGTAGCGGCTGGGCAGCCCGGTCAGATAACCGAAGCCGGGCGCGAACCCGCAGAAGGCGACGCGGAACTCGGTGCCGGAGTGGATGCGTACGACCTCGTCGGGCGTGACGCCCCACACCTTCGCGACCTCGGCCAGGTCCGGGCCGTCGTAGCGCACCGGGATCTCCACGGCCGTTCCCTGGCCGCGCGTGGGCGCGGGGATGTGCCAGCGGGCGGCCAGCGCGGCGGTGCGCGCGGGGTCGGCCAGGCCGTCGAGGAGCACGGTGCGGGCGGCGGGGACGACGTCCCGCACGGCGGGCAGCTCCGCCGTGCCGAGCCGCCGCAGCACCTCGGCGTGCAGGGCCTCGACCGCCTCGTCGGAGTCCACCTCGAGCAGCAGCGCGTTCTCCCCCACGGGCAGGCCGCGCACGGCGAAGCCGCCGCGGTCCGGTGCCTGGTGCGGCATGCCGGCCACCTCCTCGATGTGCCGGGTGTGCTCGGCGTCGTGTGCCGGGGTCGGCCCGCCGTCTCCCGATGGCGGGTGCGTCGTGGGCGCGTGCGGCGCGTGTTCCCTCACGCGAAGGCCCTGAACCTGACCCCGGCCGCCGCCAGTTCGGCCCGCACTCGGCGGGCGGTCGCCGCCGCGCCCGGGGTGTCGCCGTGCAGGCACAGCGACCGCGCGTGCACGTCGACCTGTTCCCCGTCGATGGTGGTCACGGCTCGATCGCGGGCGATCGTCAGCGACCGCTTGACCACGGCGTTCGGATCGTCGATGACCGCTCCGGGGGTGCCGCGCGGCACCAGCGTGGCGTGCGCGGTGTACGCGCGGTCGGCGAACGCCTCGGGGACGGCCGGCAGTTCGGCCGCCCTGGCCGCCGCGAGGAGTAGCGAGCCGGGCAACCCGAGCACGGGCAGCGGCGCGTCGCTCGCCAGGCGCACGCCGTCCACCACGGCAGCCGCCTGCCGCTCGTCGTGCACGCACCGGTTGTAGAGCGCGCCGTGCGGCTTGACGTAGGCCACCCGGGCGCCGGCGGCGCGCGCGAAGACGTCCAACGCGCCGATCTGGTACGCGACCTCGTCGGCCAGCTCGCGGGGCGGTACGTCCATGGCGCGCCGTCCGAAGCCGGCCAGGTCGCGGTAGGAGACCTGGGCGCCGATCACCACGCCGCGCTCGGCGGCCAGATCGCACACCCGCCGCATGGTCGACGGGTCGCCGGCGTGGAATCCGCAGGCGACGTTGGCGCTGGTGACGACGGAGAGTAGGGCGTCGTCGTCGGTCAGGTGCCAGCGACCGAAGCCCTCTCCGAGATCGGCGTTGAGGTCGATCGCAGGTCGGTCCGCGTCGTCGGTCATGTCCGTCCGTTCGGGCAGGCGCGCCGTGCGGCGCGCGACGTCGTGGCAGGGGGCGGGCGCCGGGGCGTGGCCGCTGGCGCGCGGGGCCGGGGGTGGTCGGCGGGTCTGACGCCGGCGACGCCACGCTCCCCACGGGGCGCGGAGCCTGACGCCGTGGACCGGTCGACCCGCATCCGTAGAACTCTCCGCTGTCGTGCAACCGGGCCGACCGGCCGACACTCAACGTAGACGATTGTTGAACGATCCGACAAGGGATTGTTGTGATCGCGGGTACATCTCGGCTTGACTTCTGTCGCGCCGAGCCGAGCGCCGGCGCGCTCAACAGGGCAGACGCGGTCATCCCACGATGGTCGCACCGGGCGAGGGAGAACCAGCGTGACAAGCGGTGCGGACGAACGGCTCACGGCAGTGATCGACGTCTCCAGGCTGGAGACCGACCGGCTGCTGCTCGGACGCACGAGCACCGCGGAGCGGGTGGCCGACGTGCTGCGCGACCGCATCGCCGAGGGCTTCTTCCCGCCCGGCACCAAGCTCTCCGAGGACAGCATCAAGGGGGCCCTCGGCATCTCGCGCAACACGCTCCGGGAGGCGTTCCGACTGCTGACCCGCGAACGTCTGCTGGTGCATGAGCTCAATCGCGGAGTGTTCGTACGCGTCGTGACGGTCGAGGACCTCGGCGACATCTACCGGGTTCGCGCGCTGGTGGAGTGCGCGGCGGTACGCAGCGTGGGCGAGCCCCCGTACACGGGCGCGGTCGCCGAGGCGATGCGGGCGATCGAGGCGGCCGTCGTCGCCGGCGAGGAGGCCGCGCGCGGGCGCGCCTGGCAGGACCTGTCCACCGCCAACATCCGCTTCCACCAGGGCATCGTCGCCCTGGCGGGCAGCCCGCGGACGAACGACCTGATGCGCGGCGTGCTCGCCGAACTCCGCCTGGTCTTCCATGTGATGGCCGACCCGCGCCGCTTTCACGCGCCCTATTTGACCCGCAACAGGCAGGTTTGGGAAGCGCTGGATGCGGGGCGCGTCGCGGAGGCCGAGGCGCTGCTCGCCGACTACCTGGCGGACTCCCGCAGCCAGCTCTCGGGGGCGTACGCCCAGCAGATGGCGACCGACTGACCCGCGCTGACCTGGGGCTGGGCCGGTCAACTCGGCCTTCCTGGCCGTCGCGTGGCCGCCGGGGCGGGCGCGCGGCCGGCCCGGCGGCGTGGGGCGTGGGGCGGCGGCGCCCAAGCGTGGCGGCGGGGGCCTGGAGTCGCCGCGTGGGGTCGAGGCGGCGGGGTGAACGCGCGGTGGTGGCGCCCGGCCGCTGTGACGTCTGCCTCTCGACCCCTTGTCGGATCGTTGAACAATCGCCTAACCTCCCGTTCACTCTCCTCACGCCCCGTGGGGTCCCACGCGGAAGGCGGACGCATGCTCGTTCTCCTGGGCGTTCTCGTGGTGGTGATCGGATTCGCCACCAGGCGCAACCCCCTCCTGGTCGTAGGAGTGGCCGGCATCGTGACCGGCCTGCTCGGCGGCCTGTCGCCGCGCGAAGTCCTCGCGGCCTTCGGCGACGGCTTCGCCTCCAGCCGAGCGGTGACGATCTTCGCCATCACGCTGCCCGTCATCGGCCTCCTGGAGCGCTACGGCCTCCAGGAACAGGCCCGCACCCTGATCGCCCGGTTCACCAAGCTCACCACCGGACGCTTCCTCGCCCTGTATCTCCTGCTGCGCCAGGTCACCGCAGCGCTCGGCCTCGTCAGCGTCTGCGGACCCGCGCAGACGGTGCGCCCGCTGGTGGCGCCGATGGCCGAGGGCGCCGCCGAACGCGCCCACGGGCCGCTGACCGACAAGGCTCGCGAGAAGGTGCGCTCCTTCTCCGCGAGCGCCGACAACGTGGGCCTGTTCTTCGGCGAGGACGTCTTCCTGGCCGTCGGCTCCATCCTGCTGATCACCGGCTTCGTGAACACCACCTACGACACCCACCTGGAGCCCCTGCACCTGGCGCTGTGGGCGATCCCCACCGCGATCTGCGCCTTCGTCGTGCACGGGTGGCGACTGCTGCGCCTGGACCGCCAGTTGGAACGCGAACTGCTGGCCGCCAACGCCACCCAGCCGACCGCCAAGGAGGCCGCGAAGTGATCAAGGCAGAGTGGTTCTACTGGCTCGTCGGCGCCATCTTCCTGGTGATGGCCGCCCAGATGATCACCGACCGCAGCAACCCCAAGCGGCTGGGCACCGCAACGTTCTGGGGCCTGATCGGCGCGGGCTTCGTCTACAGCTCCTGGGTCGTGGACGACCGCGCCCCGGCCGAGCCGCTGGGCGTCGCCGTGCTGGCGATGGCCGTCCTCGCGGGCTTCGGCTTCACCGGGCGCGGCACCGTACGCACCACCACCGGCGCGGAGCGCACGGCCAGCGCCGCGCGCCTGGGCAACCGACTCTTTGTACCCGCGCTCACCATCCCGCTGGTCGCCATGGCGTGCGCGGTCGGCGTGAAGGAACTGTCCATCGGCGGCGAGCCGGTGCTGCAGAAGGGCAGCGAGACCATCCTGGGCCTGGGCATCGGCGCCATCGTCGCGCTGGCCGTGGGCATGGTGATGCTGCGCGAGAAGCGGATCGCCACCCCCGTGCACGCCGGGCGCTCGATGCTGGAGGCGATGGGCTGGGCGATGCTGCTGCCGCAGATGCTCGCCACCCTCGGCACCATCTTCTCCGTCTCGGGCGTGGGTGAGGAGGTCGGCGAACTCACCACCAAGGTGCTGCCGGAGGACTCCCTCTACCTGGCCGTGGCCGTGTACTGCGCCGGCATGTTCCTCTTCACCGTGATCATGGGCAACGCGTTCGCCGCGTTCCCCGTGATGACCGCGGCGGTCGGCTGGCCGGTCCTGGTGGAACAGGCCGACGGCAACGCCGCGGCGGTCCTCGCCATCGGCATGCTGGCGGGCTTCTGCGGCACCCTGGTCACGCCGATGGCCGCCAACTTCAATATCGTGCCCGCCGCGCTGCTTGAGCTGAAGGACCAGTACGGACCGATCAAGGCCCAACTGCCCACTGCCGTCGTGCTCCTCGGCTGCAACATCGTGATCATGTCCGCGGTGGCCTTCTGACGCACCGCCGCCCCGACCGCCCCGGCGCACCACCCCGCCGCCCCGCCGCGCGCCACCAGGCACCGCTCACCCCACACCGCGCCACCACTGACGAATGAGGCACCACCTATGTCCGCTCTCCCGCCGGAGCCGCAGCCCGTCCCGGTCACCTCGACCCCGCCCCGTACCGGCGGTGACACCGCGACCGCCGGCGGCGGCGCCGGTACGGACCCGGGCGGCGCGGAGAGGCCGGCGGCCGGGGCGGGCGAGGCCCGGCCGCGACGCGTCCTGCTGACCGGGTTCGAACCCTTCGGCGGCGAGGCGGTCAACCCCTCGTGGTCGGCGGTGCGACAGGCCGCCGCGCAGCCGCTGCCCGGCGTGGAGTGGAGCACGGCCGAGCTGCCCTGCGTCTTCGGCGCCGCGCTCGACGCGCTGCGCGAGGCCGTCGCCGCCGCCGAGCCCGACATCGTGCTGTGCGTCGGGCAGGCGGGCGGGCGCCCGGACGTGACCGTCGAACGCGTGGCGATCAACGTGGACGATGCGCGCATACCTGACAACGCGGGCGCGCAGCCGATCGACGAACCCGTCGTCCCGGGCGGCCCCGCCGCCTACTTCGCCGCGCTGCCGATCAAGGCGTGCGTGGCCGCGGCCCGCGCCGCCGGGGCCCCGGCCAGCGTGTCGCAGACGGCCGGAACCTTCGTCTGCAACCACGTCTTCTACGGGCTCATGCACCTCATCGCCACCGAACGCCCCGCCCTGCGCGGCGGCTTCGTGCACGTCCCGTACGCGCCCGAGCAGGTGCCGGACGGCGGCGCCCCGGCCCTCGCGGTCGCCGACAGCGCCGTGGCCCTGCGCGCCATCGCCGCCACGGCCGCCGCCGGCACGCCGGAGCTGCGCGCTGTGGGCGGTGCCACACACTGACCGGCCCCTTGGCGCCGTTTCGTCCGTTGTCAGTGCGACCGCCTACTCTGTGCGACGTGACTTCTCCACCCCCGGGGGCCGCTACGCCCCAGCTCAGTGGCCCACCCCGGCCAGCCCCGGGCCCGGCAGCCGACGAGGGCCTGGCCCGGCGGCTGCGCGCGCTCGCCTGCACGGCGCCGCTGCACGACCTGGACGTGCGCAAGGCCAACCTGGCGGGGGAGTACAGCGGGTACGCGATGGCGGAGGTGGCCCTCGCCGCGATCGACCTGGTCACCCTCACCATGGACTTCGACACCGGCGCCGACCACGAGCAGATCGTGGCCAGGCTGCTGCCCCGGGTCGCCGCCCAGGCCCTCGGCCGCCCCGCCGCCGAGCACGAGCGGGTGGCCCGCTGGGTCCTGGAGAGCCTGATCAACGTGGGCAGCGTGGACCGAGGCTTCCGGGCCGCGTACGGCACGTTCACCCCCGACGGCAGCTACGTGCGCCGGGACTACGACTTCAAGCTCATCGAGGAGGTCCCGGGCCCCGGCGGCACCGTCTACCTGCGCACCACCGACGAGGCGGTCAACGTCCTGGTCGGCGCGCTGGACACGGACGTCACCAGCGCGCAGATCGCGGCCGAGGTCAAGCTGGAGGTGCTGATCAGCCGCGGCCGGCTCGCCGACGCCCAACTGGCCGCGGAGCAGGCCCGTTACCGCACCGTGCAGTACGCGGAGACGCTCCGCAAGACGCTGGAGGCCACCCGGCGCAACGTGCGCGCGGTGGACTGGCTGCGGGCCGTGCCCGACATGATCGCCGAGGCGCTCGACCACATCGCCGAGCGGTACCGGCACGAGAACGCGATCCTCACCAACATCCGCAAGGCCCGCGACGAGGCGGTCGACCAGCGCGGCCCCGACCACAAGCGGCAGGCCGCCGAGCTGGTCGACATCGTCAAGGACTGCATCCGGCGGCACACCCAGTTGCAGTCCCGACTCCTGGACGCCGGCCCCATGTTCCGCGCCGAACAGGACCGGCAGGCGTTCGCCCCGCCCGCCGCGCGCGCCGGCATCGACCTCTACGGCCAACTCGTCGCGCCCCTGCTGCCGCTCCCCGTGGAGCGCGCCATCCGCGTCACCGACGCCTTCTTCGCACGCGGCACCGGACTGCGCACGCCCACCTCGGTGCGGGTCGGCGACCTGGTCGACCTGCTGCTGACGCCACCGGTGGAGCGTGAGCACCTGGGCGCCGAGATGCCCGAGCCCGACCTGATCGCCACCCCCGACGACAACCGGTTCAGCGAGGAGCAGCTCGCCTCGGCCATGGAGCTGCTCGAACTGCCCCCCGACGCGCCCCGCCGGCTCTCCGGCCTGCTCGCCGAGGCCCGCCGCCGCGACCCAGCCCTGCCCTACCTGGTCGCGCTGCTCGCGGTGCACGCGGCCAGCCCCCCGGTCGGCACGGCCTACCGGCAGGGGGAGCCACGGCTGCTGTTCGCCGTGGACGACGGGACCGAGCTGGACGACCCGGAGTTCGGCGGCGCCGACCTCATCGTCGGCACCGCGTTGCTGGACGCCGCGGGCATGGCCGCCGACCGCACGGAGGTGGCGTGATGCCCACGCCCGCCCGTCCGGTGAGCCCGCGCGCCAGCACCCCGCCCCCGCCCGGCCCGACCTCCCACCACCCCCGGCGGCCCACCGGCCCACCGCCCCGCGCCGCCCTCGCGCGCGCCGGCGGCGCCCCGGCCCGCACCCCCGCTTCCCCCGCGGGCGGCCACCGGCCCCGGCACCGCGCGGCACCCGCCCGCGAGGCGGCACCGTTTCACCCCGAGGAGCAGCAACCGTGACCGATCACCGCGCCGACGACGGCGCGCAGCCCGAGCGCTCGTACGGGACGGACGAGCACGGCCGGGGCGCGGCCGGCGGCGGCCCCCCGCACGGCTCCGGCACGCCGGGCGGCTCCGTCACACCGGCCGACGCCGCCGACGCGGCCCGCCTCGTGGCCTTCGGCCTCCAGCCCAAGCTGTTGCCGGCCCGCGACGCCGAGTACGCCGAACTCCTGCGCCGGCACCGCGAGGACCCCGCCTTCGCCCGGCTGGCCGACGCCGTGGCCACCGGGCTCGGCCTCGTCGTCCTGGAGGTGTCCCCGCGCGCCGGCATGGCCGTGACCGCCGCCGACGACTCGGTCTTCGCGGTCCGCATGGGCGAGTACGCCAAGCGCGCCGCCCCGGACTCCGCGGACCGCTTCCTGCACGGCCTGGCCCACCTCGCCGTCGCCGCCATGGCCTTCCCCCGCCCCGAAGACCTCGCCGACGACGGCTACATCGGCCGCATCACGGTCAACGGCGTCGACGGCTTCGTGCGCCAGGCGTGCCGCCGCCTAGAGGAGCGGGCCGCGGAGTCGGGCGAGAACACCGACCCGGCCACGGACGCCCCGGGCCTTGAGGCCGCCTGGCGGGTGTACGCGCGGCGCAGCGCCACCGGCGCCACCAAGGACGCGCGCCGCCTGGCCGGTTCCACCACCGGCATCGTCGGCAAGGCCGTCGCCTTCCTCGTCGACTCCGGTTTCCTCCAACGCACAGGCGACGACGCCGGCGGCGCGTACCGCACCACCGCCCGCTACCAACTCCAGGTCCGCGACATGGCCGGCAGCGCCGCGATGGCCGAACTCCTGGAGCTGGGCGTGGTCCCGGTGGGCGACGGCAGCGCCACGCTGCTGCCGCCCGCGGAGGGCGACGACCTCGACCTGGTCGCCGACGCGGGCCTGCCGTTCTTCGCCGACCAGCACGGTCCGTCCTGACGCCACACCAGGCGCCCCGGCCGACCCGCCCACGGTGATCACCCCGCCCGCCAGTCGGTACGCGGCGGGCCCACGCCGAGGCGGTACGCCCAAGGCCCCGGCCGCCCCGTACGCCCACGCCGCACCCGCCCGACCCCTCGCCGCCACCCGTTCGCCCACCACACCACGAGAGTCCGCCATGTACGAGCTGTCCCGGGTCCGCCTCTACTCCATCGGGCCAGCCGGTGCGCGCTACGCCGACACCGTGCTCGACCTGCGCGGAGTCGGCGAGCCGGTGCCCAGCCCCGCGCCCGCCCAGGCGGAGTTCTTCCAGGAGGAGCCCGTCGGCCCGCCCCGCCGCCCGGCGCCGGCCGGCGTGCTCTTCCTGGAGAACGGCGGCGGCAAGTCCGTCCTGCTCAAGCTGATCTTCTCCGTCATGCTGCCCGGCCACCGCAACACCCTGGGCGGCGCCAGCTCCGGCGTGCTGCGCAAGTTCCTGCTCGCCGACGACTGCGGCCACGTGGTGCTGGAGTGGCAGCACACGATCACCGGCGAGACGGTGGTGGTGGGCAAGGTCAGCGAGTGGCGCGGTCGCCAGGTCTCCAACGACCCGCGTAAGTTCGCCGAGGCGTGGTACTCCTTCCGGCCCGGCCCCGGACTCAGCCTGGACTCGCTGCCGGTCGCCGAGTCCACCGCCGTACGCCCCCTGGTCGAGGGCCTCGTACGACCCGAGACCTCCGGCGCCTCCGGGGCCCGGGGCCGGCGCCGCACCATGAAGGGCTTCCGCGACGCCCTCACCGAGGCCGGCAAGAACTATCCGCACCTCGAAGTCGCCTGGGAGGAGATCCACGAGCGCTGGAACGAACACCTCGGCGACCTGGGCCTCGACCCCGAACTCTTCCGCTACCAGCGGGAGATGAACGCCGACGAGGGCGAGGCCGCCGGCCTTTTCGCGGTCAAGAACGACTCCGACTTCACTGACCTGCTGCTGCGCGCCGTCACCGACACCCGGGACACCGACGGCCTCGCCGACCTCGTCCAC
This sequence comes from Streptomyces sp. MGP-BFMKR1, assembly GCF_057766585.1. Taxonomy (NCBI): domain Bacteria; kingdom Bacillati; phylum Actinomycetota; class Actinomycetes; order Kitasatosporales; family Streptomycetaceae; genus Streptomyces; species Streptomyces sp. MGP-BFMKR1. The sequence goes on along the minus strand of NZ_CM173408.1, from coordinate 620,034 downwards.
GGCTTCGCCCACAAGCTGGGCCGACGGGCCGAACTCACCGCCGAGCGCGACTTCACGGCCGGCTCGCTGGACCTGCTCACCCGGATCAGCGAGGCGGCCGAGGACCGCGCCCGCGCCCGCGACGTCCACACGGCGGCCGAACGCCGCACCCGTGGCCTCGCCCAGCGGCTCACCGCCCGCGGCGCCGCCGAGCGCGAGCGCGGCGCCGACCTCGCCCAGCAGGTCACCGCCGCCGCCCACGCGGTCACCGAGGCCGAACGCGAGCGGGGCCGCAGCTCCCTGATCGCCGCCGAACTCGCCTACCGCAACGCCTCGTTGGCGCTGTCCGCCGCGGAGAAGGGCGCCGCGGCCCAGCGCCGCGAGCTGGCCGACGCCAGGACCCTGCACGCCGCCTGGCAGGCCGCCGAGACCGTGCTGCGCCACCGGGCCGCGGCCGACCGCTCACAACGCGTGGCCGCCGCGATCCGCGAGGCCGAGCGGGACGCCGCCCCGGCGCTCGCCGCCCGCGCCAAGGCCGCCACCGACCTCGTACGCGCCCTGCACGCCGCAGCCGAGGGCGGCGAGCGCCTCGCCGCCGAGGAGGAGGAACGCTCCGCCGCCCTCCAGGAGACCGGCGAGGCCGCCCACCGGGACGCCACCCACGCCGCCACCGCCGCCCAGCGCGCCCGCAGCGAGGCCGAGCACCTGCGCCAGCGGCTGGCCGAGGTCGAGCAGGAGACCGCCGAGGCGGTACGGGCCGGCTGGCTCGACGACTCGGCCCCCGACGCCGACCCGGCCCGCGCCGCCCTCACCGCCAGCGACGCCGAGAAGGCCGCGGCCACCGCCTGGGAGAGCGCCCGCGCCCGCGCCGCGTCGGCCGCCGAGCAGGCCCGCGAGGCGAGCGCGGAACTGAGCCGCGCCGACCTCGCCGCCGCCCGCGCGTCCGACGCCGCGTGCGCCGCCGCCTCCCGCTACGACGCCGAGCGCCGCACCGCCGAGGCCCTCGGCGCCGAGCAACGCCTCGCCGAACTGCTCGGCCTGCCCGGTGCCGCCGCGCCCGACGAAGCCCCCACCGGCGGTGTCACGCCCGATGCCGAGGGCGCCACGCTCAGCGCCGAGGAACTCGACCGCAACGCGGACGCGCTGCGCGAACTCCTCGACGAGAGCGTCGCCGGCGCCGAACGCCAGCTCTTCGAGCTGCGCACGGCAGCCGCCGACGACGCCCGCATCCTCGGCGCCCTCGGCGACGGCGGCCTGCTGCCCCCCGGACCCGACGTGCTGGCCACCGTGGAGTACCTGGGCGAACACGGCATCCCGGCGCTGCCCGGCTGGCGCTACCTGGCCCAGGCCGTCGACCCGGCCGACCACGCGGCGGTGCTCGCCGCGCGCCCCGAGCTCGTGGACGGCGTCATCATCACCGACCCCGACACGCACGCCCGCGCCCGCGAAGCGCTGGCCTCGGCATCGCTGCTGCCCCGCTCCGCCGTCGCCGTGGGCACCGCCGCCGCCCTGCTCGCGCCGACGCCCGGGCCCGGCGCGCGCGACGGCGCCGTCTTCCTCGTACCGCCCAACCCGGCCATGCACGACGAGTTGGCCGCCGACGACGAGCGGCGGGCGCTGCGCTCCCGCGCCATCGCCCGCGACGAGGAGATCAGGGCGCTCGCCGCCCGGCTGGCCGGCGACCGGGCGCTGGCCGCCCGGCTCGCCTCCTGGCGCACCGGCTGCCCGCCCGGCCAGTTGGCCGAACTCGCCGCCGCGGCCACCGAGGCGCGGCAGGCGGCCGAGGCGGCGGAGGACGCGCTGACCGCCGCCCGCACCGCCCGCGCCGAGGCCGACGAACTGGCCGCCGAGGCGGCCCGGGCGCGCGACGAGCGGCAGGAGGAGGCGCAGCGCGCCCGCCGCGCCGCCGACGCGCTGGCCGGGCTCGCCTACCGGCTGCGCGAGCGCGCCACCTGGCAGACCCGGTTGCGCGAACTCGCCGAGGAGGCGGCCGAGGCCGAGGAGCGCGCCGCCGCCTGCGTGGACCGGGCGCGCGCCGCCGACGAGGACCGCCGTGCCGCCCAGCGCGCCGCCGACGACGCCCACCGCACCGCGCGCGCCCTGCGCGCCGAGCGCGCCGAGATCGCCGGCGCCCCCGACGACGTCACCTCCGTACCGACGGGCGCCGAACAACCCGACGAGCCTCGGGAAGGAGCGCGTGCCGCGTCGCTGCCCGCGCTGCGCGAGGCGTACCGGGCCGCCTCCCAGCTCTACGAGAAGGTCGGCGTGGGCGCCGACCTGCGCGCCGAACAGGCCCGCGCGGAGAGCGACGAGAGCGCGGCACTGGCCACCCTGGACCGCCTGACCAACAAGGTGCGCACGCGCGCCGCCCAGCTCCTGGAGGGTACCGACGGCGCCGACGGGCCCTCCCGGCAGGCGGCGGCGGCCCGCGCCGAGTCGCTGGTCCAGATGCTGGAGTCGCGCACGTCGGCGGCGAGCGAACAACTCGGCCGGCTCCGCGGCGAGGCCGAACGGCTGGCCCCCGCCGACGGCGAGGCCCACACCGACCTGCCCGACGACCTGGTGCCCGCCGACGCCGAGCAGGCCAAGGAGTTGCTGCGCACCGCCACCAGCGAACTGAGCGCCCGCACCGACGCGCTGGAGAGCGCCCGCGCGGCCCACGCCGAACTGCTGCGCGCCCACCGGGCCGCCGAGGACGCGGCCAGCGGCTTCGAGGAGGCCGGGGCGCTGCTGCGCGACCTCATCCGGGGCGCCACCGTCGAGGAGGGCGAGCACCCGGGCGGCGGCTGCGAGGAGGAAGCGGCCGAGCCGTACGCCGGGACGCTGGAACAGGCCCGCCAGGCCGCGGCGGAGGCCCGTCGCTCGCTGCGCGGCTGCGCGACCGACCTGTCGGCGGCCGACGCGACCGTCCGCGAGGCGTGCGACGTGCTCGTACGACACGCCAACGCCACCCGCTACGAGCAGGTGCGCACCCCCGCCCGACAGCAGATCAGGGAGCTTCCGGCGGCGGCGCTGCCGGAGCACGCGGCGGCCTGGGCCGAGGCGTTCGCGCCGCGGCTGCGGGTGCTGACCGACGAGCTGGCACAGCTCGAACGCAACCGGGACAGCATCGTGGACCGGCTGCGCGGCCTGGTCGACTCCTGCCTGGCCACGCTGCGCTCCGCGCAGCGCCTGTCCCGGCTGCCCGAGGGGCTGGGGGAGTGGTCGGGCCAGGAGTTCCTGCGCATCCGCTTCGACGACCCCGACCAGGCGACGCTGACCGAGCGGCTGGGCGAGGTCATCGACGAGGCGACCAGGGCGGCCGTGCGCAAGAACTCCGACCTGCGCAGGGACGGCATGTCACTGCTGCTGCGCGGCGTGCACGCGGCGCTGCTGCCGCGCGGGGTGGCCGTGGAGATCCTCAAGCCGGACGCGGTGCTGCGCGCCGAGCGGGTGCCGGTCGGGCAGATGGGCGACGTGTTCTCCGGCGGCCAGTTGCTCACCGCGGCCATCGCCCTGTACTGCACGATGGCCGCGCTGCGCAGCAACGACCGGGGCCGCGACAAGCACCGGCACGCGGGCACGCTCTTCCTCGACAACCCCATCGGCCGGGCCAACGCGACGTACCTGCTCGAACTCCAGCGGGCGGTCGCCGACGCGCTGGGCGTGCAGCTCCTCTACACCACCGGCCTGTTCGACACCACGGCCCTGGCGGAGTTCCCGCTGGTCATCCGGTTGCGTAACGACGCCGACCTGCGGGCCGGGCTGAAGTACATCAGCGTCGAGGAGCACCTGCGCCCGGGCCTGCCACAGACCGAGGCCGGCGCGGAGCAGGTGCACGGGGAGATCACCGCCACCCGCATGTTCCGCCGCCCCGAGCCCGCGCCGGGCGAGCCCACGGCGCCCGACCACCCGGCGCCCGACCCCGCCCCGGCGCGGCCCGGGGCCCCGACACCGGACCAGGGCCCGGACCGTGACGCGGCGCCGGACCGTGACGCGGCCCCGGAGCACCCTCCGGCGCCGGCCCGAACCCCGGCGGCGGCGGAGAGCACCACGCCACCGCCGACGCCGCCCGCTCCGGCGGCTGACACTCCCTGACGAGTCGCGCGAGGTCCGTTCGGCGCGGGCGGGGGCGGTGCCCCGGCCCGCGCCGAACGCGTCGAGCGACCCGATGCCGGCCGCCGCCGGCGCGCCACGCGCCCCTTCGTGCTTTTCGCGACGGTTTCACGGAGTTTCACCGGAAAGGGGTGCGGCACAATCGCGCCTGCGGACGGGTGCCCGATGTGGCTGGTAAAAGGCCGTTTGAAGGGCGGGGGTGTTGTCAAAGGGGCGCCGGGGGCCAGCACGCTGCTCCGCGGGCCCCGAGTCGGCCGCCGCATGGGGTCTGTGGGCTGCCGCGGTCCGGCGCCGGTCCCGGACGCGCCGGCGCGAGCGCCGCGGAGCGTGGGCGGGACCGTGACCTGGGGCCGCGAGCGGGTGAACGGCGCGCGAAGAGTTGGGTGAGGGTGGGGCTCAGGCGCCCGACAGCCGGCCCGGCCGACGGGGGCGCCGCACCGTGCGCGCCGAACTGCTCGGTACCGAGATGACACCGTTGCGCTGCCGCCAGACCTGCCGGGTCACCCACACGTCAAGGACGCCCCAGGTGGCCGCGACGGTGCTGGCTATGGAGCTGAGCACCATCGGGAAGGCGAACCATGACTCGCCGAGCGTGCACAGCACCGCCACCATCGCCTGGACCAGCGTCAACGCGATGATGATGACGGCGCGAACGGCCGCCGTGCGCACCGGATCGGGCAGCCGTAGACGGCGCGCGGGCTCCTCCGTCCACAACGACTGAAGCCGCTCCTGCGGGATGTCGCGATTCTTTTCCATCAACATCTCCCCCTCTCCATGGGTGCCCGGATTGCGTGGTTCCGAAAAGAGGGACATCGGCCGTAATCCGCCCAGGCTTCCCCTTGGATCACGTACGACGATGAACGAAGGTTCCCAGGCTCCCGCGCGTTTCCAGCCACCGCGAACTGGCAGGGTTCTGCCATCCGTGGGAGCGCGGTCGTCGGGGGCCTAGCTGAAAAGTCAGGGCAACAGCGGACAACTAGTGATCAAGGGCGCACCTGATGAGCCGTCAGCGGCTGGACGTGTCTTCGAGTTGGTCACGCGACAGTAGTAGGCTCGCGCCGCTTGTTGTCGGAACATCCCCCGCGTCGGCGGGGTTGACGTTAGGGAGGCCATGCGCTTTCGCGGTAAGTCGATCCGCCGGAAGATCGTGGCGCTGTTGCTAGTGCCGCTCGTCTCGCTGACGGCAATCTGGGCCTTCGCTACAGTGATCACCAGTCGTGAGGCCATCCAGCTCATGGACGCGGCCGACGTCATTGACAAGGTCGGTACACCGGCGGAAGACGCGGTGCAGGCCATCCAGAAGGAGCGTCGCCAGACGCTCATCTATCTCGCGGACCGCAATTCCACCGCCCTCGCCCAACTGCGCGAGCGGCAGCACGCCACGGACACGGTGCTGGACAAGCTGCGCGACAACGCGCGCAGCGAGGACACCCGCGACAGCATGAACTCCGACTCGGAGAGTCAGCTCGCCACGTTCCTCGACAGCACCAAGGGCCTGGACGAACTGCGCGGCAAGGTGGAGAACAACTCCATCAGCCGCGCCAGCGCGTTCGAGAAGTACAACTTCCTGGTGGACGGCGTCTACAACTTCCGTTACGCCCTGCACACCGTGCCCAACGCCGATATCGACAAGCACGGCCGCGCCATCGTCGCGATGATCCGTGCCCGTGAGGCGCTGGCCCGCGAGGACGCCCTGTACGTCGCCGGCGTCACGGCGAAGAAGATCAGTTGGCAGGACCTGCGGAAGATGTCGGACCTGCGGGCCGAGCGCGACCTGATCTACGCCACGAACCTGCCGGTGCTGCCGGTCAAGGAACAGAAGATCATCATGGACTACCGGCGTACGTCGGCCGCCCCCGAGGCGCTGTACAACGTCGAGAACGCCATTCAGAACGCCGGCCCCTCGCGCACCATCGACGTGGTGGACCGCAAGCGCTGGGAAGCCGCGGTCAACCCGTCCCTCGACGACTACGACCGCCTCGGCAAGGAGTACACCGACCGCTACGAGGACGACGTCGTGCGTCCCGAGGCGATGCGGGTCATGCTCCGCGCCGGCGCGGCCGGTGTGCTCGGCTTCCTCGCCCTGCTCGCCTCGCTGTTCGTCTCCATCCGCATCGGCCGCGCCCTCATCCGCGACCTCCAGCGGCTCCGCAAGGACGCGCACGAGGTCTCCGGCGTGCGCCTGCCCAGCGTCATGCGCCGGCTCGCCGCCGGTGAGCAGGTCGACGTCGAGGCCGAGGCGCCCCGCCTGGAGTACGGCGGCGACGAGATGGGCCAGGTGGGCCAGGCCCTCAACACCCTGCAGCGCGCGGCCGTCGAGGCCGCCGTCAAGCAGGCCGACATGCGGCGCGGCGTCTCCGAGGTGTTCGTCAACCTCGCCCGCCGGCACCAGGTCCTGCTGCACCGCCAGCTCACCCTCCTCGACGCAATGGAGCGGCGCACCGAGGACACCGACGAGCTCGCCGACCTGTTCCGCCTGGACCACATGACCACCCGCATGCGGCGGCACGCCGAGGGCCTGGTCATCCTCTCCGGCGCGGCCCCCTCCCGGCAGTGGCGCAAGCCCATCCAGCTCATGGACGTGGTCCGCGCGGCGGTCGCCGAGGTCGAGGACTACGAGCGAATAGAGGTGCGCCGGCTGCCGCGCCTGGCCGTGAACGGCCCGGCCGTCGCCGACCTCACCCACCTCATCGCGGAACTCCTGGAGAACGCGGCCGTCTTCTCGCCGCCGCACACCGCCGTGCAGGTGCACGGCGAGCGGGTCTCCAACGGCTTCACGCTGGAGATCCACGACCGCGGCCTGGGCATGGCCCCGGACGCGCTCCTGGAGGCCAACCTCCGCCTCGCCGAGACCCGCGACTTCGAACTGTCCGACACCGACCGGCTGGGCCTGTTCGTGGTCAGCCGCCTCGCCCAGCGGCAGGGCGTGCGGGTCTCCCTGCAGCCCTCCCCGTACGGCGGCACCACCGCGGTCGTGCTCATCCCCGCGAACCTGCTCTCCGAGGGCGAGGTCGACCAGGGCAACGAGCCGTCCGGCGAGGAGACCCGCAGGCTGCGCCCCTCCGAGACCGGCATCGCCGCGATCGGTCAGGGCTCCGGTGGGCGCAAGGGCAAGCACGCCCGCGCCCTGGACAACGACCCGTTGGATGGACCGGTCGAGCTGGAGGCATCTATCACGCCGTTCGAGGACGAAGAACCGGACGATGTAGAGGGCGGCTGGTTCCAGGGGCGCGGTGTGCCGCAGCCCGGACCGGATGCCACCCCCGCCTCCGAGCACCAGCAGGCGGGCGACGACTACACGTCGCCCTCCGGCGAGCCGATCTCGCTGCCCCGGCGCCGGCACCCCGTACTGGTCTCCGACCACGGGCGTCCGGTGGAGAGCCCGCGTCCCGGGCGCGACCAGCGCCACGGCGGCCAGCCGGGCCGCCCCATGGAGCCGGTGCCCGACCCCGAGCCCACGCTCACGGTGCAGCGCCCCGCGCAGCCCCCGGCCAGGCCCGCGTCGCCGGCCTCCGCTGCCGGACTGCCGCGTCGGGTCAGGCAGGCGAGCCTCGCCCCACAGCTCAAGAAGGAGCCCGCCCACGCGGAGCCGGAACCGCAGCCGGATGACTCGGACCCCCAGCGCGATGCCGAGATGGCGCGGGCCAAGATGGCCTCGCTCCAGCGCGGCTGGCAGCGCGGCCGGCAGCAGCACACCACCTCCGCCGACTCCAACGGCCCGGCGGGCACAGCACCAGGAACGACATGGGAGGGGGACGGTCGATGACCGCACCATTCAACGCCGCGCCGAGGCCATCGAGCGAGCTGAGCTGGCTGCTCGACGAGCTGGTCGAGCGGGTGGGAAGCATCAGCAAGGCACTCGTGCTCTCCGGTGACGGACTGCCCACCGGCGCGTCACGGGACTTGACCCGGGAGGACGGCGAGCACCTGGCCGCCGTCGCCTCCGGATTCCACAGCCTCGCCAAGGGTGTCGGCCGCCACTTCGAGGTGGGCCGGGTTCGGCAGACCATCGTGGAGCTGGACGACGCGTTCCTGTTCGTGACCGCCGCTGGTGACGGAAGCTGCCTGGCCGTGCTCGCCGATGCCGACTCCGACGTTGGGCAGGTGGCGTACGAGATGACGCTCCTGGTCAAGCGGGTCGGCACCCACCTTGGCACCGCTCCGCGGTCCAGTGGGTGATGGTGTGACATGAACGGAGACGGGGAAGACACAGCCCGTTGGTTCGACGACGCGGCGGGGCCGGTTGTCCGGCCGTACGCCATGACGCGTGGTCGCACCCGCAGTCTGACCGAGGAAAAGCTCGACCTGATAGCGGTCGTCATCGCCGACACTCTTCGGAGCCGGTCGGTAGCCGATCAGACCCTCTCCCCGGAGCATCTCGACATCGTCGAGCTGAGCCGGGAGTCCCCGCAGTCCGTCGCTGAGCTAGCGGCCGAACTCGACCTTCCGGTCGGGGTGGTCCGTGTCCTCATTGGCGACCTGCTGCACGCGGCGCTCGTTCGCGTGTCCCGGCCCGTACCTCCGGCAGAACTGCCGGATGAGTGGATTCTGCGCGAGGTGATCAATGGTCTTCGGGCACTCTGACCGCGGCCGTTCCGGTGTTGTCGACCCAGTAACGCTGAAAATCCTGGTAGCTGGCGGTTTCGGCGCCGGCAAGACGACGCTGGTGGGCGCGGTGAGCGAGATCAAGCCGCTGCGTACCGAGGAACTGCTCAGCGAGGCCGGCCGCCCGGTCGATGACATCGGCGGGGTGGAGGGCAAGACGACCACCACCGTGGCCATGGACTTCGGGCGCATCACGCTCCGCGAGGACCTCGTCCTGTACCTCTTCGGTACGCCGGGGCAGGACCGCTTCTGGTTCCTGTGGGACGAGTTGGCGACCGGGGCGCTGGGTGCGGTGGTGCTGGCCGACACCCGACGCCTGGAGGACTGCTTCGCCGCCGTCGACTACTTCGAACGGCGCGGCATCGCCTTCACCGTGGCGGTGAACTGCTTCGACGGGGCGACCAGGTTCCCGGAGGAGAGCGTGCGCGACGCGCTCGACCTGGACCCTGACGTTCCCGTGATGCTCTGCGACGCGCGGCAACGCGAGTCCACCAAGAGCGTGCTCATCTCGGTGGTCGAGCACGCCATGAAGATCGCCGCCGAACAGCGGCAGGCAGCCGGCGGCTGACCGGCTCCACGACGAAGCGGCCCGCATCCCACGCCAGGGGTGCGGGCCGTCGTGCGTCGCGGCACCACCGTCACGCCGGACGCGCGCCGGGTACGCCCGCTCAGAACGCCGCGTTGAAGACGAGCCCCGCCAACACCGCTCCGACCAGCGGGCCGACCACCGGTACCCACGCATAACCCCAGTCCGACGTGCCCTTGTTCGGTATGGGCAGCAGCGCGTGCGCCGCGCGGGGCGCCAGGTCGCGGGCCGGGTTGATGGCGTACCCGGTCGGCCCGCCGAGCGAGAGGCCGATGCCGACCACCAGGAAGGCGACGAGCAGCGTCTTGGTGCCCGACTCGCCGATGCCGTCGTCGAGCCCGAAGGCGAGCAACGGCAGCACCAGGGCCAGGGTCGCGACGATCTCGCTCAGCACATTGGCGACCGGGTGTCTGACCTCGGGGATCGTCGCGAAGATCCCCAACGTCGGCTGCGCGTCGGTGGGGTCGCTGTTGGCGGCGAACTGCGCGTAGTACGCCACGTACGTGAGCGCGGCGCCGATCAGCGCCCCGACGAACTGGCCGGCGAGGTAGACCGGCACGTCGGCCCACTCGCCGGTGTCCACCGCGACGCCGACGGTCACCGCCGGGTTGAGGTGGCTGCCGGAGAGCGGGCCCGCCGTGTACGCCCCGGCCATGACGCCGAACCCCCAGCCGAAGGCGATGGCGAGCCACCCCGCCGACCTGGCCTTCGAGCGCTTGAGGTTGACGGCGGCGCACACCCCGGCCCCGAACAGGATCAGGATGGCGGTGCCGATGGTCTCGCCGACGAAGATGTCGCCCTGGGAATAGCTCATGCAACTCCTCAGCCTCACGCCCGAGGCGCCGCCGGCCCCCGGCCCGGTGTGCGGGGATCACCCGCGACCACGGCGCCGGGGCGGGCCCGGGCGAAGCCCGGACACCCCAGCCCAGCGGGCCGCGAGGCGCGCGCCGTCGACGCGGAACGTGGGCCGCCGCACACCGGCGCACCACCGGTCCGACCCACCGCCGACAGGTGCGCCCCACTCGCCGTGGAGCGAGGCTATCCGCGTAGAACGACGCCTGCCACGGGCAGTGTTCTCCCGCCCTGATGGGCCGTCAAGGTCGGGAACACCGCCGCGTTACCTGGCCACCGTGCCCGCTACACCCACCCGTCACCCCGGCCCCGTCCGATGGCCGGATGTCGCGGGAGTTCCCGCACCGACCGCACCGGCGCCCCGCGCACGCCGGCGCCCGCGCCGCCCTCCTACCGTTCTCAGCACGCACTGCCCTCAGCCCGCGCCGTTCCCGGCCCGCACCGCACCGCCCTCAGCCCGCGCCGCTCTCAGCTCCCGCCGTCGACCGTGGCCCCCGCGCTCCGTCGGTGGTCCCGCTCGGGATGTGCCGCGAGCCACGCGCGCGCGATCCGCGACAGCTCCGCGTCCCGCCCGGTCAGCATCATCGCGATCATCTGCCCGTCGCCGCGCAGCGACCACAGCGGATGCCCGAAGGTGGCCGGATTGTTGCCCTCGATGAGGAAGTGCGCGGGCCAGGCCGTGCCGTACCCGAGCAGCGGCAGGGCCAGCGCCCACCGACGGCGCCCGCGGCCGAGGCCGTACGCCGCGACGGCGAGGCCGCCCAGTGTCCCGGCCAGGTGGACCCAGCGCGTCGCGGGACGCGAGTGCATCGCCACGTAGTAGGGCCAGAACGCGTCATAGGAGGCGGGGCTCTGCTCGTCCATCCCCGCACCGTAGTGGACGCAACCAGCGATCGACTCGCCGCGTCCACTTCATCGTGACCGGTCGGGCGGGGTCCACGGGGGTGGTTCCGTCCGGCCGGTCACACGCGGCAACTCCCGCGCGCGTGGGCGGGTCCGCGGTCGGACCTCCGCGGGCCCCCGCCCGTACCGGGAGCCCGCGCGGCGCCGTACGAGGCCCGGTGCGGGCCGACGCCCGGGAATCGGCCGACCACCCCTTTCGGCCAGCGCGATCGGCTGGTAGACCCTGGGGCATGTCTCGATGGAACGCCGCCGTGCGTACGCTCGCCGCGGGAGTCGCCGCCCTGTTCGCCGTCGTCGCCGCGCCCCCGGTGGCCCAGGCGTCACACGAGCCACGCGCGCCAAGGGAGTTCGTGGCCCTCCAGGACGTCGACCCCACCATCCGCCAGGAGATGCGCTACGTCACGCCGCACAACTTCGTGGGCACCCGCATCGCCGGCTACCGCCAGCCCCTGTGCATCCTCACCGCGCCCGCCGCACGGGCCCTGCACCGGGCCCAACGCACCCTGCTGCGCCAGGGCTACTCGCTCAAGGTCTACGACTGCTACCGCCCGCAGCGCGCCGTGGACCACTTCGTGCGGTGGGCGAAGGACCTGGACGACCAGCGGATGAAGGCGGAGTTCTACCCACGGGTCGACAAGACCCGCCTCTTCGAGGACGGGTACATCGCCGAGAAGTCCGGGCACAGCCGTGGTTCGACCGTCGACCTGACCCTCGTCAAGCTGCCGGCCAAGCCCACCCGCCCCTACGTCCCCGGCGAGCCACTGGCCCCCTGCTACGCGCCGCAGGCCGAGCGCTTCCCCGACAACGCCGTGGACACCGGCACGGGCTTCGACTGCTTCGACACCCTCTCGCACACGCTGGACCCGCGCGTGGTGGGAAAGCAGCGCGCCCACCGACTGCTGCTGAAGGGCGCCCTGGAGAAGGAGGGCTTCCGTAACCTCCCCGAGGAGTGGTGGCACTTCACGTACCAGCCCGAGCCCTTCCCCGACACCTACTTCGACTTCCCGGTCTCGCGGTCCTCGCTCTCCGGCCGGCGCTGACCCCGGCGCCAGCCGGTCCCGGCACCCGTCCGTGGCGGGTCACCCCGCTCGCGCGTCGCGGCTCCTCAGGGCGTCACCAGGCCGACCGCCTCGCCGCGCACCCGCATCGCGTACTTCACGTCCTCCGGGCCCTCCCGCTCGACCGCTACCCGCTCCCCGCGCATCCGCGTGGTGAACCGCACCTCCGTCGGCTCCTCCCAGCCGTCGCCCGTCTCGCTGATCAGCACCCCGCCGCCGGTGCGCCCGACCATCGGCGCCCACACCTCGAGCTCGGTCTCACCCCGCTCGCCCACCACCGGCACCACCGACCCCGCCCGCACCAGCACCGGGACCCGCGACAGCGGGGCGTCCACCACGATCCGCCCCGGGCCCTCGTACGCCTGCCCGGTCGCCTGGTCGTACCAGCGCCCGCGCGGCAACCGCACCGTGCGCTGGCGCACGCCCGGCTCCAGGACCGGCGCGACGAGCAGCGAGTCCCCGAGCAGGAAGGCGTCCTCGCAGTCGCGCAGCGCGCGGTCCCGTGGCCAGCGCCACCACAGGGGGCGCACGTACGGCGCGCCCGTGCGGTGCGCGAGATGGGCCAGGGTCAGGAAGTACGGCGCCAGTCGCTGCCGCTCGTGCAGCGCGGCCCGCGCGTGCTCCAACACCTCGGGCCCGAACTCCCACGGCTCGCGCCGCCCCGCCGTGATCGCCGCGTGGGTACGGAACAGCGGTAGGTAGGAGGCCAGTTGGAACCAGCGCAGGTACAGCTCCGGGGACGGCGAGCCGGTGAACCCGCCCACGTCCGGGCCCGAGTACGGCACCCCGCACAGACCGAGCCCGAGCACCAGCGCCAGCGACGCCCGCAGCCCGGGCCAACCGGTGCTGACGTCGCCCGACCAGGTGCCCCCGTACCGCTGGAGCCCCGCCCAACCGGAGCGCGAGAAGAGGAACGGGCGCTGCTCGGGGCGCAGCTCACGCAGCGCCTCGTAGCCGGCGCGGGCCATCGCGAGCCCGTAGACGTTGTGCGCCTCCCGGTGGTCACCGCCCCGCCCCTCCATCGCGTGCCGCGCCGACAGCGGCAGCGTGGGGTCGCCGAACGCGGCGAAGGACACCGGCTCGTTCATGTCGTGCCACACGCCGGCGAAGCCCTGTGCGAGCCGCTCGGCGTACCACTCGCCCCACCACGCGCGCACCCGTGGGTCGGTGAAGTCGGGGAAGGCCGACTCGCCGGGCCACACCTCGCCGCGCACCTCGCGCCCGCTCCCGTCCCGTACGAAAGCGCCCGCCGCGACCCCCGCGTCGTAGACCGGGTTGCCCGGCTCCGCCTTGACCGCCGGATCGACGATGGAGACCAGCCGTACGCCGTCGTCGGCGAGGTCCGCCGCCAAGCGCGGCAGGTCGGGGAAGCGCTCGCGGTCCACCGTGAACACCCGGTGGCCGTCGTAGTGGTCGATGTCCAGGTGCACCGCCGACAGCGGAAGGCCACGCTCCAGATAGCCCGCGACCACCCGCCGCACCTCCCGCTCGCTGCCGAAGCCCCAGCGGGCGTGGTGGTAGCCGAGCGCCCACGGCGGCGGCAGCGCGGGCGCGCCGGTCAACTGCGCCCAACTGTGCAGCACCCGCGCCGGAGTACCCACTATCACCCAGTAGCGCAGCGGGCCGCCCTCCATCCGCACCTCGCAGCGGCCCGGGCGGTCGTGCCCCGACCCCTCGCCCTCCACGCCCTCGCGCAGCGTCACCGCGCCGTCCCAGGCGTTGTCGTGGAAGATCAGATGGCTGCCCGCGTCGGCCACCACGAGCTGCACCGGCATCGTCAGGTACAGCGGATCGTCCGGCGGCTCGAAGGCCCCACCGGGGTCGGTGTTCCACAACCGGTACGTCCCACTCCGCAGCCGCGGACCCGCCGACCGCCCACCCAACCCGAAGCACCGGGCGTCGGGCGCCACCACCGAACGCTGCGTCCAGCGTGGCCGCGCCCCCTCGACCGGCCCCGCCGCGGGCTCCCACCAGCGCGGCGGCAGCTCGCGCCGGAGCACGACCCCGCCCGGCGTGCGCACCGCGACCGCCCCGTGCCGGGACACCGTCACCGTCACCCGCTCGGACACCACCCGCCACCCGTCCTCCGTGTCGGGTTCGAGGAACGCGCGCTGGTCCACCTCGGGGCACGATCCGGCCAACGCGTACGAGGGTTCGGGCGTCGCCCCGTCCCAGCCGCAGAAGACCGCGCCCCCGGCCGCCACCCGCACCCGCAGCGACGAGCGCGCGAACCGCACCACGCCACCACCCGGCTGCGGCTCCGCACCCTCGGCGAGACCCGGCACACGGGCTCGTTCGGGACCCGACCGGGGCAGTCCGGCCGCGTCCACGCGTTCCCTTCGCCACGCGGCCCGTACGGTCCGCCGCCCCCGCGCCGAACCGATCACTTTCACCGACCGCACCAGGTCACGCGCATCCATGCTGATCACCCTGCCATTGCCGGGACCGGCCAGACGCTTCGTTCAACTGCCGTTCACCCGTTGTCACCCGAGCCCTACACCAACCCGTGACCTTGCGCCCCGGCGCGTCTCATGAACTGGCCGAAACCGCGCCCGTCATGTTCGCGCCCCTGCCCGCCGCGAAGACCGTCCGCCCGCCACCCGTCGCCCGCGGCCCCGCGCGCCACCGCGGGCCGACCGGCCCCGCACGCCGACGCCGAACCCGGACTGCTCTGGTGCGGATGTCGATCACATGGCATCGTCCTGCTGAGCCGCGTCACGCCCGCGCGCCCCACCACGCACCGGGGCCCGTGCCCGTGCGCGAGCGGACGCACACCACGCGCCGAGTCCGGGAGCCGAGATGACCACCGCACCGCAGTCAGCAGCCCAGCCGGAACCCCTGTGGCGGCCCGGCCCCGACCGCATCGCGCAGGCCCAGGTCACCCGCTTCCAGAGCTGGGCGGCCGAGCGGTACGGGGCACCCGCCGCCACCCCCGGCGACCCGGTCGCCAGCTACGCCGACCTGCACCGCTGGTCCGTGGAGCGCCTGCCGGAGTTCTGGGAAGCGGTCACGCGGTGGTTCGACGTGCGCTTCACCACCCCCTACGAGACGGTGCTCGCCGACAGCGCCATGCCCGGCGCCCGTTGGTTCCCCGGCGCCACCCTCAACTACGCGGAGCACGCCCTACGCGCGGCGCAGGACCCCGCCCGCGCCGACGAGCCCGCCCTGCTGTACGTCGACGAGACCCATGAGCCCACCGAGGTGAGCTGGTCGGAACTACGCCGCCAGGTGGGCTCGCTCGCCGTCGAACTGCGCCGCCTCGGAGTACGCCCCGGCGACCGCGTCAGCGGCTACGTGCCCAACATCCCGCAGGCCACGGTCGCGCTCCTGGCCAGCGCCGCGGTCGGCGCCGTCTGGACCTCCTGCGCCCCCGACTTCGGCGCCCGCAGCGTCCTCGACCGCTTCCAGCAGGTCGAGCCGGTCGTCCTGTTCACCATCGACGGCTACCGCTACGGCGGCAAGGAACACGACCGCGCGGAGACCGTCGCCGAGCTGCGCCGCGAACTGCCCTCGCTGCGCGCCGTCGTCCACATCCCGCTCCTCGGCACCCCCGCCCCCGGCGGCACCCTGCTCTGGGACGACCTCACCGCCGCCGACACCGAGCCCGTTTTCGATCCCGTCCCCTTCGACCACCCGCTGTGGGTCCTCTACTCCTCCGGCACCACCGGGTTGCCCAAGGCCATCGTCCAGTCCCAGGGCGGCATCCTCGTCGAGCACCTCAAGCAACTCGGCCTGCACAACGACATGGGCCCCGGCGACCGCTTCTTCTGGTTCACCTCCACCGGCTGGATGATGTGGAACTTCCTCGTCTCCGGCCTGCTCGCCGGCGTGACCGTGGTGCTCTACGACGGCAGCCCCGGCTACCCCGACACCGGCGCCCAGTGGCGGGTCGCCGAACGCACCGGCGCGACCGTCTACGGCACCTCCGCCGCGTACGTCATGGCCTGCCGCAAGGCCGACGTACACCCGGGCCGCGACTTCGACCTCTCCCGCCTACGGTGCGTGGCCACCACCGGCTCCCCGCTGCCGCCCGACGGCTTCCGCTGGCTGCACGACGAGGTCGCCGACGACATGTGGATCGCCTCGGTCAGCGGCGGCACCGACGTGTGTAGCTGCTTCGCGGGCGCCGTCCCCACCCTCCCCGTCTACATCGGCGAACTCCAGGCACCCGGCCTCGGCACGGACCTCCAGGCGTGGGACCCGCAGGGCCAGCCACTCATCGACGAGGTCGGCGAGCTGGTCGTCACCAACCCCATGCCGTCCATGCCGGTCCACTTCTGGAACGACCCCGACGGCAGCCGCTACCGCGACAGCTACTTCGAGATGTTCCCCGGCGCCTGGCGCCACGGCGACTGGATCACCCGCACCTCCCGCGGCAGCGTCGTCATCCACGGCCGGTCCGACTCCACCCTCAACCGGCAGGGCGTCCGCATGGGCTCCGCCGACATCTACGAGGCCGTGGAGCGCCTCCCCGAGATCCGCGAGTCCCTCGTGATCGGCGTGGAGGAACCCGACGGCGGCTACTGGATGCCCCTCTTCGTGCACCTCGCCCCCGGCGCCACGCTCGACGACGAACTGCGCGACAAGATCAAGACCGTCATCCGCGCCCAGCTCTCGCCCCGCCACGTCCCCGACGAGGTCATCGAGGTCCCGGCCGTCCCGCACACCCTCACCGGCAAGCGCATCGAGGTCCCGGTCAAGCGCCTCCTCCAGGGCGTCGCACTCGACAAGGCGGTCAACGCCGGCTCGGTGGACAACATCGAACTGCTCCGCTTCTACGAGCGACTGGCCCGCGAACGCTCCACCACGAACGCCTGACGGTCACGCCCAGCAACCACTGTCAGACCCCCCGGTTACGGTGAGTGAGCATTGATCGATCCGCCGAGGGGGAGCCATGACACCCACGCCCCACGACCGCCCACCCACTGACGACGGACAGCACGGACCCGGCAGGCGCCAGCCTGCCGGGCCAGGCGACACCCACCCCGGACGCCCCAGCGGCTCCACCGGACCAGGCCGCGAGGGCCAGCGCCGACCCGGCGCCACACGCCAACGCTCGGTGACACGCGGCAGCCGCAGAGCGACCCGCCGCGCGCTGCGCCGCGAATCCCCGAGCACCATCGCCGTGCTGGCCAACGCGGTGGACTTCGCGGCCATGCGCCGGTACGAGTCCTTCCCCTTCGCCGACCACGCCCGGTACCTCCGCCAGGTGGAGGGCCTGCTCAGGGCCCGAGCCGCCCACGGCGGACACACCACCGTGGCCCTCTTCGACCCGGCGGCCTACCGCGCCTTCTGCGCCGAAACCGACCTCGACCCCGACCAGCCCACGAGCCGCGCCCGCTACGCCGCGGCATCTCCGGCCACGGGCCCGACCCTGCCGTACGAGGGCCAGTCGCTCGGCCACCTCATCGCGCAGTTGCTCGACGCGGAAGAACACCAGGCCACCCTGACCCGGG
>NZ_CM173408.1:0-597500 GCF_057766585.1 Streptomyces sp. MGP-BFMKR1 | reverse complement strand
GCGCCAGTAAACGGCGGTGGTAACTATAACCATCCTAAGGTAGCGAAATTCCTTGTCGGGTAAGTTCCGACCTGCACGAATGGCGTAACGACTTCTCGACTGTCTCAACCATAGGCCCGGTGAAATTGCATTACGAGTAAAGATGCTCGTTTCGCGCAGCAGGACGGAAAGACCCCGGGACCTTTACTATAGCTTGATATTGGTGTTCGGTTCGGCTTGTGTAGGATAGGTGGGAGACTGTGAAGCATGCACGCCAGTGTGTGTGGAGTCGTTGTTGAAATACCACTCTGGTCGTGCTGGATGTCTAACCTGGGTCCGTGATCCGGATCAGGGACAGTGTCTGGTGGGTAGTTTAACTGGGGCGGTTGCCTCCTAAAGGGTAACGGAGGCGCCCAAAGGTTCCCTCAGCCTGGTTGGCAATCAGGTGTTGAGTGTAAGTGCACAAGGGAGCTTGACTGTGAGACTGACGGGTCGAGCAGGGACGAAAGTCGGGACTAGTGATCCGGCGGTGGCTTGTGGAAGCGCCGTCGCTCAACGGATAAAAGGTACCCCGGGGATAACAGGCTGATCTTCCCCAAGAGTCCATATCGACGGGATGGTTTGGCACCTCGATGTCGGCTCGTCGCATCCTGGGGCTGGAGTCGGTCCCAAGGGTTGGGCTGTTCGCCCATTAAAGCGGTACGCGAGCTGGGTTTAGAACGTCGTGAGACAGTTCGGTCCCTATCCGCTGTGCGCGTAGGAGTCTTGAGAAGGGCTGTCCCTAGTACGAGAGGACCGGGACGGACGAACCTCTGGTGTGCCAGTTGTCCTGCCAAGGGCATGGCTGGTTGGCTACGTTCGGGAGGGATAACCGCTGAAAGCATCTAAGCGGGAAGCCTGCTTCGAGATGAGGGCTCCCACCCACTTGATGGGGTAAGGCTCCCAGTAGACGACTGGGTTGATAGGCCAGATATGGAAGCCTCGTAAGGGGTGGAGTTGACTGGTACTAATAGGCCGAGGGCTTGTCCTCAGTTGCTCGCGTTCACTGTGTTGGTTCTGAAATAACGACTGTGTCATTGTCCGGTTGTTTGTTTCATAGTGTTTCGGTGGTTATTGCGTTAGGGAAACGCCCGGTTACATTCCGAACCCGGAAGCTAAGCCTTTCAGCGCCGATGGTACTGCAGGGGGGACCCTGTGGGAGAGTAGGACGCCGCCGAACTCCTTTTGAGAAGAGCCTTGTGACGGATTTCGATCCGTGACAAGGCTCTTCTGCGTTTCAGCATCTATTTCGCGTATGCCTCGCCCGTGTCACCGGAACAGCCCTGCCGCCTGAGGGAAACGCCCCAGGAGTAGGAGACGCCGGCCGGTGTGGGAAGGCGTCGCGCAGACCCCTGTGCGTGTGGTGCCTGCTGGGGCGGGTAAAGTCGGGGGGCATCATTGGCACGTATCCACAGGAGGCCCCCGGGTGGAGGTCCAGGAGACGCGCGTCCAAACCGACCGCGTGCTCACCATCCCGAACATCCTCAGCATGGCACGCCTCGTTGGCGTTCCGCTGTTCCTGTGGCTCATCCTGTTGCCCGAGTTCGGCGGCCCCAAGGCTGATGGCTGGGCGCTGCTGGTTCTCGCGTTCAGCGGCGTCAGCGACTACCTCGACGGCAAGCTCGCTCGCCGCTGGAACCAGATCAGCAGCCTCGGCCGGCTTCTCGACCCCGCCGCCGACCGGCTCTATATCCTCTCGACCCTCGTCGGCCTCACCTGGCGGGAAATCCTGCCGTTGTGGTTGACCGTCGTACTTCTGGCTCGTGAACTCGTGCTCCTGGTGATGGTCGGCATCCTGCGCCGGCACGGCTATCCGCCGCCCCAGGTGAACTTCCTCGGCAAGGCCGCCACCTTCAACCTCATGTACGCATTCCCGCTCCTCCTTCTGAGCGATGGAAGTGGCTGGCTGGCGACGTTCGCTGCTATTTTCGGATGGGCGTTCGCAGGATGGGGTACGACCCTCTACTGGTGGGCAGGAGTCCTCTATGTGGTTCAGGTCCGCCGTCTTGTCAGGGCGGACGCCGCGGCCGGCTGAGCCCGCTGATGCGCCAGCCCTGTAGGGCCGAGTTGCCCTGACGTGAACTCCAGTGGCCCCATCTGGACGGGCGAGGTCGGCCTGACCGTCGTCTCTTCAAGGAGGACGCTTCCGACATGAAGGCCGTCGTGATGGCCGGTGGCGAGGGAACTCGCCTTCGGCCGATGACTTCTAGCATGCCCAAGCCATTGCTGCCGGTGGCCAATCGGCCGATCATGGAGCATGTGCTGCGTTTGCTCAAGCGGCATGGTCTTAATGAGACCGTCGTGACCGTCCAGTTCCTCGCCTCGCTGGTGCGGAACTACTTCGGTGACGGCGAAGAACTCGGCATGGAACTCACCTATGCCAACGAAGAGAAGCCGCTCGGTACCGCGGGAAGCGTGAAGAACGCGGAAGAGGCGCTGAAGGACGATGCGTTTCTCGTCATCTCAGGCGACGCGCTCACCGATTTCGACCTGACCGAGCTGATCAACTTCCACAAGGAAAAGGGCGCACTCGTCACGGTCTGCCTCACGCGGGTCCCCAACCCGCTGGAGTTCGGCATCACCATCGTCGACGAGGACGGCCGAGTCGAACGGTTCCTGGAAAAGCCCACCTGGGGCCAGGTCTTTTCCGACACGGTGAACACCGGCATCTACGTCATGGAGCCCGAGGTCTTCGACTACGTCGAGGCCGACACCTCCGTCGACTGGTCCGGAGACGTCTTCCCGCAGCTCATGAAGGAAGGCAAGCCCATCTACGGCTACGTCGCCGAGGGCTACTGGGAGGACGTGGGCACGCACGAGAGCTATGTGAAGGCTCAGGCCGACGTTCTGGAGGGCAAGGTCGACGTCGAGGTCGACGGCTTCGAGATCTCGCCCGGCGTATGGGTCGCCGAGGGCGCCGACGTCCACCCCGACGCCGTCCTGCGCGGGCCCCTCTACATCGGCGACTACGCCAAGGTCGAGGCCGGCGCGGAGATCAGAGAACACACCGTCGTCGGGTCCAACGTCGTCGTCAAGAGCGGCGCCTTCCTGCACAAGACCGTCGTGCACGACAACGTGTACGTGGGGCAGCAGTGCAATCTGCGGGGCTGCGTCATCGGCAAGAACACCGACATCATGCGGGCCGCCCGCATAGAGGACGGGGCGGTGATCGGTGATGAGTGCCTGATCGGTGAGGAATCGATTGTCCAGGGGAACGTACGCGTCTACCCGTTCAAGACGATCGAGGCCGGCGCGTTCGTCAACACCTCGGTGATCTGGGAATCCCGCGGGCAGGCGCATCTGTTTGGTGCGCGCGGCGTCTCGGGGATCCTCAACGTGGAGATCACCCCGGAGCTGGCCGTACGGCTGGCGGGGGCGTACGCGACGACGCTCAAGAAGGGCTCCACCGTCACCACCGCGCGCGACCACTCCCGTGGCGCGCGGGCCCTCAAGCGCGCGGTCATCTCCGCGCTCCAGGCCAGCGCCATCGACGTACGCGACCTGGAGAACGTGCCGCTTCCCGTGGCACGCCAACAGACCGCCCGCGGCAGTGCCGGCGGGATCATGATCCGTACGACGCCGGGCGTGCCCGACTCGGTGGACATCATGTTCATCGACGAGCGGGGCGCGGACCTGTCGCAGGCCGCCCAGCGGAAGCTGGACCGGGTGTACGCCCGCCAGGAATACCGGCGCGCCTTCCCCGGCGAGATCGGTGACCTGCGCTTTCCCGCGAGCGTCTTCGACTCGTACACCGGATCGCTGCTGCGCGCGGTGGACACCACCGGTGTGGCCGAGGCCGGTCTGAAGGTCGTGGTCGACGCGTCCAACGGCAGCGCCGGGCTGGTCCTGCCCAGCCTCCTCGGCAAGCTCGGGGTGGACGCGCTCACCATCAACCCGGGCCTCGACGAGTCGCGCCCCACCGAGACCGCTGACGCCCGCCGGGCGGGGCTGGTACGCCTCGGCGAGATCGTCGCCTCGGCGCGCGCGGCCTTCGGTGTCCGCTTCGATCCCGTCGGTGAGCGGCTCTCGCTGGTGGACGAGCGCGGTCGCATCATCGAGGACGACCGGGCGCTCCTGGTCATGCTCGACCTGGTCGCGGCCGAGCGGCGGAGCGGCCGGGTCGCGATGCCCGTGACCACGACGCGGATCGCGGAGCAGGTCGCCGCGTACCACGGCACGCAGGTGGACTGGACGACCACCTCGCCCGACGACCTCACCCGGGTGGGGCGCGCCGAGACCACCATTTTCGGTGGTGACGGGCGTGGCGGGTACATCATTCCCGAGTTCAGCAGCGTCTTCGACGGAACGGCCGCGTTCGTGCGGCTCATCGGTCTGGTGGCACGCACTCAGTTGACGCTGAGCCAGATCGACGCCCGCATCCCGCGGGCCCATGTGCTCCGGCGTGATCTGGCCACGCCGTGGGCCGTCAAGGGGCTGGTGATGCGTACGGTCGTGGAAGCCGCCGGAGATCGTTCGGTGGACACCACGGACGGGGTGCGGGTCGTGGAGGCCGACGGGCGCTGGGTCATGGTGCTGCCCGACCCGGCCGAGGCCGTCACCCATCTGTGGGCGGAAGGCCCGGACGACGCGTCCGCCGAGGCCCTCCTCGACGAGTGGGCGCACGTCGTGGACACCGCGGGTCGCTGATCCGAGGGGCCCGCCGGGTCCGGTACGTGGCGCTCGCGCGGCGCCCGACCGGACCCGCGCGGGTCTCCTACGGCTTGCTCACGGCGGGCCGTTGGCGCCCGCGCCGCTGTCCGGCACGCCGGTGGGGCCATTGGGTGGCGGCGCTCCCGACGTGCGACGATGTGCGGCATGCCGCAGCCGCCCCCCATTCGGAGCACCGCGTCCCAGCGCCCGCGTCCCGACGCCTCCATGTCGCTGCTGACCAACGTGATGGAGCACAGCCTCGACGACGGGTACGCCGAGGCGGCGGCCCGGCGCGAGGCCGAGGGGAAGCAGGGGCTGCCGCGTACGGCGAGCGCCAAGGCGTGGCTGGCGGTCGGGCTGATCCTCACCACTGTCGTGGTGACCATCGGCGCGGCCGAGACGCGGATAGCGGCGCCCACCGTGGCCAAGGAGCGCCAGGAGCTGATCGACCGGATCGAGTCGGAGACCTCGGCCGCCGACGCCCTGGAGGACGACGTCGACGCGCTGCGCGACGACGTCGGCGAGCGGCAGCGCGAGGCGCTGAAGGAACACGGCGGGGACAGGGGCGAACTGGTGGCCCTGCTCGCCGGCGCGACCGAGGTGCGGGGCCCCGCGGTCAAGTTGGTCATCGACGACGCGAAGGGTGCCGGCGGCGGGGGTGGCGGACCGCGCGAGGGCAGCGGCTTCTCCGACACCGGACGGGTGCGGGACCGGGACATGCAGCGCGTCATCAACGGGCTGTGGCAGTCCGGGGCGGAAGCCATAGCGGTCAACGGCCAGCGGCTGACGGCCCTTTCGGCGATCAGGGCCGCGGGGGACGCCATACTGGTGGACAACAGGCCACTCGTGCCGCCGTATACGGTGCTCGCGGTGGGCGACGGAGAGCGGCTGCGCACGGCCTTCGAGGACAGCGCGGACGGCCAGTACCTCACGGTGCTGCAGGAGAACTACGACATTCGCGTGCGGACCTCCGTCCAGGACGAGGCGCGTCTTCCGGTCGCTCCGAGCCTGATCGTGCGCAGCGCGCAACCACATGCCGGTGCCGCGAACACGAACGACACCGACACAGGAAAGGGCACATCTTGATCGCCGTACTGGGCCTCGTCGTGGGAGTCGTGGTCGGACTTGTGGTCCGCCCCGTGGTACCCAACGCGGTTGAGCCCTACCTGCCGATCGCCGTCGTCGCCGCACTGGACGCGGTCTTCGGTGGCTTTCGCGCCATGCTCGACGGAATCTTCGACGACAAGGTCTTCGTCGTCTCGTTCCTGTCCAACGTCGTGGTGGCCGCCCTGATCGTCTTCCTGGGCGACAAGCTGGGCGTCGGCGCGCAGCTCTCCACCGGTGTCGTGGTGGTGCTCGGTATCCGCATCTTCTCCAACGCGGCCGCGATCCGGCGGCACATCTTCAGGGCGTGAGCGCGATGTCCAACGACGAGACCCCCGACCGGCCCGAGCCACCGCGCTCCGGCCCGGCGGACCAGGAGCCCGCGCGGCCGGCCGCCCCGAGGGGTGACGGGGCCGCGGAGCAGCCGCCGGAGAAGGCGGACCCGGGCGACGGCACGGGACACGGCTACCGCTTCGGCGGGCTGCGTCGCGAGCTGCCCGCCGAGCGCCCCGTACCCCGGGTGTCGGCGCACCGCCAGCCGCTTCCCGAACCTCCCGTGCCCGACGGATCGATGACGGGCCGTAGGCGGCTGCTGGCGAGTCTGTGGCCGCCGCGCGTGACCCGCCCGCAGCTCACCGTGGCCCTGCTGCTGTGCGTGCTCGGGCTCGGCCTGGCCATTCAGGTGCGCTCGACCAACGAGAGCAGTGTGCTGCGCGGGGCACGCCAGGAGGATCTGGTGCGCATCCTGGATGAACTCGACGACCGCACCCAACGTCTTGAGGACGAGAAGCAGCGCCTCGTCGGCCAGCGCACCGAGCTGGAGAACAGCTCGGACCAGGCCGAGGAGGCGCGTAAGCAGACCAAGGCGAAGGAGCAGCAACTGGGTGTGCTCGCGGGTACGGTTGCGGCGCAGGGTCCCGGTATCACGCTGCGCATAGACGACACGCGTGGCGCGGTGGAGGCCGACATGCTGCTCGACGCGATCCAGGAGCTGCGCGCGGCCGGCGCGGAGGCCATCCAGATCAACGAGGTGCGGGTGGTGGCCAACACGTACTTCGCCGACGGGGGCAAGGGCGTCGAGATCGACGGCCACGAGGTGAGCCAGCCCTACGAGTTCACCGTCATCGGCAAGCCCGAGGATCTTGAGCCCGCGCTCAACATTCCTGGTGGGGTGGTACAGACTCTGGAGAAGGAGCGCGCGAACGTGTCAATCAAGCGGCACGAGAAGATCGTCGTGGACGCCTTGCGATCGGCGAAGCGGCCTGACTACGCTCGGTCGTCATCGTGAGGAGCGGGGGACATATGGGGGCCCCGTGCCGCGGGCGGAAGCCAGCGGGGGGTCGGCGCACCAGATACGGGGTGCGTAAGGGAAACTGTCTGATGGTCACGGACGTTGTGAGGGTGTCCGGGTCAGCCGGTGTGTGCATCGAGGGTTTGTCCTGCCCCACGGGCGGGTCTGTTTCAGTCAAGGGGAATCGCCCGTGAAGTTGTTTGCGAAGTTGTTCGGCAAGAGTGCACGCCCGGAGGGTGGCACCGCTCGCCATCGAGGGCGCGCTGCCGAAGGAGGCGGGGCTCAGGAGGAGCGCCCGCTGTTCCGGGACCAGGTCGGTGGCCAGCCCGGTGGCCACGGCGCGTCGTCTGTTGACCCTGCCGGAGCAGGCCCCATAGGTTTCGGGGAACGATCAAGCTCGAGTACGGGCGGAGGGTCCGGGGTGCCTGTTTGCCCCAGGTGCGGGCACCAGGCCAGCGCCACGAGCAAGTTCTGCTCCAACTGCGGCACGCCGCTGCGGGCCGGAGCGACGCCCGAGCGCGCCTCGGAGACGACGTCCACCATCTCGATCTCGGGCCTTGAGGCGTACGACTCCGAGACGACCGGCCAGACGCCGCTGCCGTCGCTGACGCCGGAGGCCCAGGCCGCGGTGGACGCGCTGCCGGCGGGGTCGGCGCTGCTGGTCGTCCGGCGCGGCCCGAACTCGGGGAGCCGCTTCCTGCTGGACAGCGAGCTGACGACGGCCGGTCGTCACCCGAACAGCGACATCTTCCTCGACGACGTCACCGTCTCGCGCCGGCACGTGGAGTTCCGCCGAGGCCCGGACGGCGGCTTCTCGGTCGCCGACGTCGGCAGCCTCAACGGCACCTACGTCAACCGTGAGCGGATCGACGCCCTGGTGCTCAACAACGGCGACGAGGTGCAGATCGGTAAGTACCGGCTGGTCTTCTACGCCAGCCAGCGAGGATTCGGCATCTGAGCGACCAGGGGAGCCGAGGGAGGTTCATGCGTCACTCACCGTCGGGCGGTGCCGGACACGGCACCGCCCCCGCGGACGGCCGGCTGCTGAGCATCGGGGCCGTGCTGAACCTGCTTCGGGACGAGTTCCCCGAGGTCACGATCTCGAAGATCCGCTTTCTCGAGGCCGAGGGGCTGGTCGAGCCCCAGCGCACTCCCTCGGGCTACCGGAAGTTCTCCCGGGCGGACGTGGAGCGGCTCGCGTACGTGCTGCGCACGCAGCGCGACCACTACCTGCCGCTCAAGGTCATCCGGGAGCACCTGGACGCCCTGGAGCGCGGCGAACAGGTGCCGCTGCCCGCCCCCGCCCAGCCCCGCGACCTGCTCGACGGGGAGCCGCCGGCGGTGGACGAGCCGACGGCGACCAGGGTGGGCCGTGCGGAGCTGCTGGCCGCCGCCGAGGTGGGTGAGGCGGAACTGGCCGAGTGGGAGTCCTACGGGCTGCTCAGCCCCGCCTCGGACGGCGGATACGACGTTGGCGCGGTTGCCGTGGCCAAGCTCATCGCCGATCTCGGCAGGGCTGGTCTCGAACCGCGCCATCTTCGGGCGATCAAGGCCGCCGCCGATCGGGAGGCCGGCCTCGTCGAGCAGCTCGTCGCACCCCTGCGTCGGCATCGAAACCCGCAGACCAGAGCCCATGCGGAGGCCACCGCCCGGGAGCTCGCCGGGCTGTCCGTACGGCTGCACGCGGCGCTCGTGGAAGCCGCGCTGCGGGTCAGGTTGCACTGAGTGCCGCGGTGCCCGACTACCCAAACCGGTCGACCAGGTCCTAGGGTTGCTGTGTGAATGAGCTCGACGTCGTGGGTGTCCGGGTGGAAATGCCTTCCAACCAGCCGATCGTGCTTCTCCGTGAAGTGGGAGGCGACCGGTACCTGCCCATCTGGATTGGGCCGGGAGAGGCGACGGCCATCGCCTTCGCGCAGCAGGGCATGGCCCCCGCGCGACCGCTGACCCATGACCTTTTCAAGGACGTGCTGGAGGCGGTGGGGCAGGAACTCACCGAGGTCCGGATCACCGACCTGCGGGAGGGCGTCTTCTACGCGGAGCTGGTGTTCGCCAGCGGGGTAGAGGTCAGCGCTCGGCCGTCGGACGCCATAGCGCTGGCGCTGCGCACCGGAACGCCGATCTACGGCAGCGACGGTGTGTTGGACGACGCGGGCATCGCCATCCCGGACGAGCAGGAGGACGAGGTGGAGAAGTTCCGCGAGTTCCTCGACCAGATCTCTCCGGAAGACTTCGACACCAACAGCCAGTGAGTCGCTGACGGTGGTCGCGGTGGGCATTCGGCCAGCCGTTCCCGGCGAAGCGTCGTGGTAAACCACTCCCAGGGTGATTATCACTCGGCGTGCCGAGTGTGGCGATCGTTGACGCACCCCGAGTGACTGCCTACCGTCGAGAAGGCAGGTCAAGGACGGAGGTCGGCGTGAGAAGCACCGGCGAGGGCACGGCGGCAGGCGGTCCGTATCCGCTTCCTGGAGGCGGGGCCGGGTCGGCGCCCGGGCAGCCGGTCGCGACACGCGCCACGGCTCCCGAGGAGCCCGCGTCCGACGACGTCGGCTACCGCGGACCCACGGCGTGCGCCGCCGCGGGCATCACCTACCGACAGCTCGACTACTGGGCGCGCACCGGACTCGTGGAGCCGAGCGTGCGGCCGGCTCACGGCTCCGGCAACCAGCGCCTCTACAGCTTCCGGGACGTGGTCGTCCTCAAGATCGTCAAGCGGCTCCTCGACACCGGAGTCTCGCTCCAGAACATCCGTACCGCGGTGCGTCACCTGGGGCTGCGTGAGGTCGCCGACCTGGCGCAGATGACCCTGATGAGCGACGGGGCGACGGTGTACGAGTGCACGTCGCCGGACGAGGTCGTGGACCTGCTCCAGGGCGGCCAGGGCGTCTTCGGCATCGCCGTCGGCGTGGTGTGGCGGGACGTGGAGGCGGCGCTGTCCCAGTTGCACGGGGAGCGCGTGGACACCGGCGAGACGCTGACCCGCCACCACCCCGGGGACGAGCTGGCCAGGCGGCGCAACCGCGCGGTCTGAGCCCGATTGTCAGTGGCGTACGGCACTATCGTGGTGTGAGGGGTGCGCCAACAATCCTGCATCTGGACATGGATGCCTTCTACGCTGCGGCGGAGCAGGCAGCCAAGCCCAGCTTGCGTGGGAAACCGGTGATCGTCGGGGGGCTTGGGCCGCGCGGCGTCGTCTCCACGGCCTCGTACGAGGCGCGGGTCTTCGGGGTGCACTCGGCCATGGCCATGGCGCAGGCCCGCCGGCTGTGCCCCAACGCCGCCTACCTCACGCCGCGCTTCTCGCTGTACCGGCAGGTCAGCGACGTGGTGATGGGTCTGTTGGCAAGACTGTCGCCGCTGGTGGAGCCGCTCAGTCTGGACGAGGCGTTCGTCGATCTCGAGGCCGGCGGCGTGGAGCCCCGCTTGGAGGCGGCCCGCGCGGTGGGGGAGCGGCTGCGCCGCGACATCGCCGCCGCGACCGGGCTCTCCGGATCGGTCGGGCTCGCCGGCTCCAAGATGCTCGCCAAGATCGCCTCCGAGCAGGCCAAGCCCGACGGCCTGGTGGTGATCGAGCCGGGCACCGAGATGGCGCTGCTCGGGCCGATGTCGGTGCGGGCCATTCCCGGGGTCGGGCCGGCGACGGCCGAGGCGCTGCGGCGCGCCGGCATCCACACCGTGGCGGAGTCGGCGGAGGCCGGGGAGGCCGAGCTGGTGCGGCTGCTCGGCAAGGCCCACGGCGCCTCGCTGTTCGCGCTGGCCAGCGGGCGGGACGAGCGTCCGGTCGTCGCCGACCGGGACACCAAGTCGGTGTCCGTGGAGGACACGTTCGACGAGGACCTCACCGATCGCTCGCGGGTGCAGTTCGAGGTGGCCCGGCTCGCGGACCGGTGCGTGGAGCGGCTGCGGGAGGCGGGCAGGTCGGGGCGCACGGTCGTGGTGAAGGTCCGGCGCTACGACTTCTCGACGCTGACCCGCTCCGAGACGCTGCGCGGGCCCACGGACGACCCCTCGGTGGTGCGGGAGGCCGCGCGGCGGCTCATCGACGGCGTGGAGACGAGCGAGGGCGTGCGACTCCTCGGCGTCGGCGTCACCGGCCTGGCCGACTACACGCAGGAGGACCTCTTCGCCCAGGCCGCCATGGAGCGCGAGGCGCTGGAAGAGGCCCAGCGGGCCCAGGAGGAGGCTGCGGAAGCGCCAGACCACGGGCCGGCGCCGGGAGCGGAGAGCGCCCCACTGAGCCCCATATCCGAGCCGTCGGCCGAGCTTCCCCGACACTGGCTGCCGGGACACGACGTGGTGCACGCGGAGTACGGCCCGGGCTGGGTGCAGGGCAGCGGCGTGGGGCGGGTGACCGTGCGGTTCGAGCAGCCCTGGTCGGCGCCGGGCCGCGTGCGGACGTTCGCCGTCGACGATCCGGCCCTCACCCCTGCCGAGCCCCTGCCGTTGGTACGCCCGGAGACACCGTCCGGGGCGCCGACGGCCGGCCTCCCTGCCATGGACGTCGGGGCCGGTGGCGAGGTGGCGGCCGGCGCCGGCGGGTCAGCCGTCGTGGGCTGAGCCGCGCGGCCTCTCCTCGGCGCCGGCGATGCGTCCGAACCCGGTGTCCGGGGGAGGGGTGGGGCCGTCGCGCCGCGAGGTGTCGAGCCCGTAGTGCCGGTAGAGCTGGACCTCCTGCTCGGGCGAGAGGTGCCGGCCGACACCGAGGTCGGGGGCGCCCTTGATCAACGCGCGGTCGAACGGGATGCGCAGCGTCTCGTCGACCACCTCGCTCGGCTCCAGCGGGACGAAGACATCGCGCCCGAACAAGCCGGTGCGCACGGCTGCCCACTCGGGTTCGCCCGTCGCGTCATCGAGATAGACCTCGTCCACCGTGCCGATCTTCGTGCCGTTGCGGTCGAACGCCTTGCGGCCTATCAACTGCCGCGGGTCGGTGTCCGTGTGCACCGTCCATCACCTCCAACAAGGTCATGCCTGCCCCCATGACACCTACGTAAGGCCAGATCCCGCACATCGGCCACTTGAGGGGCTGGCCGACATCGCCGCTGGTAGGCTGGCAGACGGCTGTTGACCCCGTGCGGGAGAGCTCTCCGTCGCAAGCTGGCGGGGGCGCCGAAGGAGCAAATCCTCCCCGGAATCTCTCAGGCACACGTACCGTACGGACGAGGTCACTCTGGAAAGCAGGGCGGGTCACGGGCAACATGCCGGAGCCCTTCCTCACCGACGGTGAAAGCCGGATCGCTGCGCGAGCCGGTGAAGCTCTCAGGTTGAGATGACAGAGGGGGAGGCCGTACGGGCACCAGCGCCTTGGTGCCCCCCAAGGTCGCTTGACCAGGAGGCCCCCGTAGATGACCGCACACCGCATCTCCCTGACCGAGTTGGAACGCGGCACGCCCTTCGACGAGCGCCACATCGGGCCCGACCGCGAGGCGCAGGCCAAGATGCTCGCCCAGGTCGGCTTCGGCTCGCTCGACGAGCTGACCGAGGCAGCCGTGCCCGACGTGATCAGGAGCGCCGAGTCGTTGCGGTTGCCCGACGCCAGGACCGAGGCGGAGGTGCTCGCCGAGTTGCGCGAGCTGGCCGACCGCAACGAGGTCGTCACGCCCATGATCGGCCTCGGGTACCACGGCACGTTCACCCCGCCGGTGATCCTGCGCAACGTGATGGAGAACCCGTCCTGGTACACCGCGTACACGCCGTACCAGCCCGAGATCTCGCAGGGCCGCCTCGAGGCGCTGCTGAACTTCCAGACCGTGGTGTCCGACCTGTCCGGGCTGCCCACGGCGAGCGCCTCCCTGCTGGACGAGGGCACCGCCGCCGCCGAGGCCATGGCGCTCGCCCGCCGGGTCGGCAAGGTCAAGCAGGGCGTCTTCCTCGTTGACGCGGACTGCCTGCCGCAGACCATCGCCGTCATCCAGACCCGGGCCGAACCGACCGGCGTCGAGGTCGTCGTCGCCGACCTCTCGGACGGCATCCCGGACGAGATCGCCGAGCGCGGCGTCTTCGGCGTCCTCCTCCAGTACCCCGGAGCCTCCGGCGCCCTGCGCGACCCGCGCGCCGTCATCGAGCGGGCCCACGAGCTCGGCGCCGTCGTCACGGTCGCCGCCGACCTGCTCGCCCTCACGCTGCTGACCTCGCCCGGCGAGCTCGGCGCCGACATCGCTGTCGGCAGCACGCAGCGCTTCGGCGTGCCGCTGGGCTTCGGTGGCCCGCACGCCGGGTTCATGGCCGTCGACGACAAGTTCGCCCGTAGCCTGCCGGGCCGACTGGTCGGCGTCTCCGTGGACGCGGACGGCAACAAGGCGTACCGGCTGGCGCTGCAGACCCGTGAGCAGCACATCCGGCGCGAGAAGGCCACCAGCAACATCTGCACCGCGCAGGTCCTGCTCGCCGTGATGGCCGGCATGTACGCCGTCTACCACGGCCCCCAGGGCCTGGCCGCCATCGCGCGCCGTACGCACCGCTACGCCACCGTGCTCGCCGAGGGGCTGCGGGCCGGCGGGGTGGAGGTCGTACACGAGACGTACTTCGACACGCTGACCGCGCGGGTTCCGGGTCGGGCCGGCGAGGTCGTGGCCGCCGCGCGCGAGGCCGGCGTCAACCTGCGGCTCGTCGACGCCGACCTGGTCGGCATCGCCTGTGACGAGACCACAGGTCGCGCGCAGCTCGCCGCCGTGTGGGGCGCGTTCGGCGT
Organism: Streptomyces sp. MGP-BFMKR1; assembly: GCF_057766585.1. NCBI lineage: Bacteria > Bacillati > Actinomycetota > Actinomycetes > Kitasatosporales > Streptomycetaceae > Streptomyces > Streptomyces sp. MGP-BFMKR1. The sequence continues at coordinate 583,743 of NZ_CM173408.1, read as the reverse complement.
CAACGCCGACGTGGAGGCGCTGGACGCCGCCGTGGCCGACGCGCTGCCGCAGTCGCTGCTGCGGACCAGCGACTACCTCACCCACCCCGTCTTCCACCAGCACCGCTCCGAGACCGCGATGCTGCGCTACCTGCGCAGGCTCGCCGACCGCGACTACGCGCTGGACCGCGGCATGATCCCGCTCGGCTCCTGCACCATGAAGCTGAACGCGACCACCGAGATGGAGCCGGTGACCTGGCCGGAGTTCGGCGGACTGCACCCGTTCGCGCCCATCGAGCAGGCGCAGGGCTACCTCACGCTGATCAGGGAGCTGGAGGACCGGCTCGCCGAGGTCACCGGCTACGACAAGGTCTCGCTCCAGCCCAACGCCGGATCACAGGGCGAGCTGGCCGGCCTGCTGGCCGTGCGCGCCTACCACCGGGCCAACGGCGACGAGCAGCGCACCGTGTGCCTCATCCCCTCCTCCGCGCACGGCACCAACGCCGCGAGCGCCGTGATGGCCGGCATGAAGGTCGTCGTCGTCAAGACCGGCGACGACGGCGAGGTCGACGCGGCGGACCTGCGCGCCAAGATCGAGAAGCACGGCGACGAGTTGGCCGTGCTCATGGTCACCTACCCGTCCACGCACGGCGTGTTCGAGGAGCACATCAGCGACATCTGCGCCGCGGTGCACGACGCCGGCGGCCAGGTGTACGTGGACGGCGCCAACCTCAACGCGCTGGTCGGCCTGGCCAAGCCGGGCCGCTTCGGCGGCGACGTCTCGCACCTGAACCTGCACAAGACGTTCTGCATCCCGCACGGCGGCGGCGGCCCCGGCGTGGGCCCGATCGGCGTGCGGGCGCACCTGGCGCCGTTCCTGCCCAACCACCCGCTCCAGCCCGAGGCCGGTCCCGAGACCGGCGTGGGCCCGGTCTCCGCCGCGCCCTGGGGTTCGGCCGGCATCCTGCCCATCTCCTGGGCGTACGTGCGCCTGATGGGTGGCGAGGGGCTGCGCCGCGCCACCCAGGTCGCGGTGCTCAGCGCCAACTACATCGCCAAGCGGCTCGAACCGCACTACCCGGTGCTGTACACCGGCCCGGCCGGGCTGGTGGCGCACGAGTGCATCATCGACCTGCGCGGGCTCACCAAGGAGACGGGCGTCACCGTGGACGACGTCGCCAAGCGGCTGATCGACTACGGCTTCCACGCGCCGACGATGTCGTTCCCGGTCGCCGGCACGCTCATGATCGAGCCGACGGAGAGCGAGGACCTGCCCGAGCTCGACCGCTTCTGTGAGGCGATGATCGCCATCCGTGCGGAGATCGCCAAGGTGGGCTCCGGCGAGTGGTCGGCCGAGGACAACCCGCTGCGCAACGCCCCGCACACGGCGGCCACGGTCGGTGGCGACTGGGACCACCCGTACAGCAGGGACGAGGCCGTGTTCCCGGCTGGCGTGGCGGCCTCGGACAAGTACTGGCCGCCGGTGCGCCGGGTGGACGGCGCGTTCGGTGACCGCAACCTGGTCTGCTCGTGCCCGCCCCCGGAGAGCTACGAGAGCTAGGCGGCCCGGCGTGGTGCGTCCGCACGACTGACGCACGACGGACATGCGAGGGGGCCGGTTCGGCGGTGACGCCGGGCCGGCCCCTGGTGTTTCGTGCTGCGTGCTTGGTGCTGTGCTCGTTCGTGCCGCGTGTGCGGTGCTCGTGCCCGCGTGGTGCTGGAGTGCGCCGCCGTACGGTCCACCGCGCGTTCGCGGCTCCTGCCGTACGGCGACGGTGTGCTCGCCTGTCGGTGCCCGCGGGGCGCGGGCGGGGTCAGGCGGCGGTGACGACGTGCTCGGTGCTCAGCGGCCGGTGCGGGTCGATGACCTGGCCGTCCGGCAGCAGCTCCCCGGTGTCCTCGAAGAGCAGGACCCCGTTGCACAGCAGGCTCCAGCCCTGTTCGGGATGGTGGGCCACGAGGTGGGCCGCCTCCCGGTCAGCGGATTCGGCTGTCGGGCACGGTGGTTGGTGCTGGCACATGGAAGGAATCTTTCGCTGTGACGTGGTAGCTGTCCTGCGGCTCGGTGCGGTATCCATTGCCGCCCCCCGTAACTGTTGGTTGGTCTCAGTCTTGTCCTGCGGGCGTGATTTCGCAGGCATTTAGCGGCAGCGCTTCTCTCTGGTGGAAGACGCGTCACCCGTCGGGATGGTTGTCGTGCGGCGCATCATCCCGACGGGTGGTTCCTGGTAGTCGGCATGCACTAGTCCTTTGGGGGGAACGCGCGTTGGCGAGCAGGATGCCGCGCGCCCCGCGACCTGGGGCGTCGCGGGGCGCAACGGGCTCGTTCCGTAGCGTCAGGCGGGCGATCCCAGCAGGGGGCCGGGGGTGATGCGGAGTGTCAGCATGGGCAACAGGTCGGAGACCCGGTGCGGCAGGTTGGGCGCGATGCCGGGCGGCGCGGGGGCGAGCGGCACCAGCAGGTCGGTCGGCTCCGGGTTGCCGGCGTCGACCGCGGCGGTCGTGTCGCGGTGCAGCCACAGGGTGAGCATGTACAACTCGGGTACGGACAGCAGTCTGGGCTGGTACGCGGCGGGCAGCGCCTCCGCGCGCCGCAGGGCGTTCTCGGTCGAGGCCACGTACGGGCCCTCGCAGAAGTGCGAGAAGGCCCAGCCGTCGGGCGTGAGCATCGCCTCGGCGGCGGCGACGGCGTGGTCCTCGCCGACGATCAGAAAACGCCAGCCGGCGAGCCGAGTGGTCGGCGCCGCCGCCCGTCCACCGCGCGGCGACACGCGGTCCAGGACGTGGAGGGGGAGCGGGTGCTCGGCGGTCAGCGGACCCGGTGCGGAGCGCAGGGCCGGGGTACGGGCCTCACGGACGGCGGTGGGGGAACCGAGGGCCGCGAGGACGCTGCGTAACGCGGGCGCCGGGGCTGGGGAGACATGCAGCGGCATAGTCGCCTCTCACTTCGAGACAGGTGCTACGGGGGGTGCGGACGGCACTGTCTGTGCGCGGGGTCGGAGGTGGGCCGGAACCGATTGCCGGGTCGCCACTCTCCGCCTCATTGGCGAGTTTATACGACAGGTGTTCCCTTTACCTTTGCCGACGCTCTCGCGGTCAACTCGGCAAGGTCATATCCGGACCTTACATTGTGGTGATTGATCCGTTTCTGTGCCGTCTATTGAGAGGCTGACCGTGGCTTTTATCCCGGAGCCGGAAGGCTGAAAGTCACCTGTCTTTTCTGCTTCGAAAAGAGGCCCGAGCTGCTAGGCCGACGTATGCCGTCCAGAGGGGTCAGCGGTATCGCTACCCGGAGCTTAGTCGTCCCAGAGCCTGGACGGGGCGTTATGGATCACACTGCCTGGGCATCATCGACCGTGACTCATCCCGGCTCCGCACCCCGAGCCGGGTTCGGGCGGCTGGCGTGGCCGTGATCCGTCGAGGAGGGACGCTTCTATGGGTGAGAAGATCGTGGCAGGCGGGTTTGACCTGTCCGATCGGCAACGGCATCGCGAAAAGCTGAGCCAATGCCTGGACGCTTTCGCCCGGCTGTTGAAAGAGAAGCGATTCGAGCGCCCAAAGAACCTCATGGGCCTGGAGATCGAGCTGAATCTCGCCGGCTCCGACGGCATGCCGCGGATGCTGAACGCCGAGGTGCTTGAGCGCATCGGGAGCGGGGATTTCCAGACGGAACTTGGCCAGTGCAACCTTGAGGTGAACATCGTCCCTCACCGCATGCACGGACGGGTCTTCGACCAGTTGTCGGAGGAGTTGCGTACCGGCCTTGCATATGCCGACAGAAAGGCCGGCGAAGTCTCCGCCGGCATCGTCATGATCGGTATTCTGCCGACCCTGGCCGCGCACGACCTGGTCTCCGCGAACCTCTCGCGAGGCGATCGGTACCGGCTGCTCAACGACGAGATGCTGGCCGCCAGGGGCGAGGACTTCACCATCGACATCGCCGGCGTCGAGCGGCTGACCTGTACGTCCGCGTCGATAGCGCCGGAGGCGGCCTGTACGTCGGTGCAACTGCACCTCCAGGTGACGCCCAACAGGTTCGCGGACGTGTGGAACGCGGCGCAGGCCGTCGCGGCGGCGCAGATAGCGGTGGGGGCGAACGCGCCGTTCCTCTTCGGGCGGGAGCTGTGGCGCGAGTCGCGACCACCGCTGTTCGTGCAGTCCACCGACACCAGGCCGCCCGAGTTCATCGAGCAGGGCGTACGGCCCCGCACGTGGTTCGGAGAGCGCTGGATCGATTCTGCACAGGATCTCTTCGAGGAGAACCTCCGCTACTTTCCGCCCCTGCTGCCCATCAGCGGGGACGAGGACCCGCTGAAGGTGCTCGACGACGGCGGCGTCCCCGAACTCGCCGAGCTGGCGCTGCACAACGGCACCATCTACCGCTGGAACCGGCCGGTGTACCAGGTGACCGACGGCGTGCCGCACCTTCGGGTGGAGAACCGGGTGCTCCCCGCGGGCCCCACGGTCACCGACGTCATAGCCAACACGGCGTTCTACTACGGCCTGGTCAGGGCGTTGGCGGACCAGCCGCGCCCGGTTTGGCGGCGGATGCCGTTCGCGGTGGCCGCGGAGAACTTCGACACGGCCTGCCGCGACGGCATCGACGCGGTGTTGCGCTGGCCCCGCCCGGGCCGGTCCGGGGCGCTGACCCGGGTGTCCGCCGTACGGCTCGTCCAGGAGGAGCTGCTGCCGTTGGCGGCGGCCGGCCTCGACGCGTGGGGCGTGGAGCCGACGGACCGGGACCGCTACCTGGGAGTGATCGCCGAACGCTGTCGCCGACGGGTCAACGGGGCGTCCTGGCAGACGGCCACCTACCACCGGGCCCTGGACGCCGGCCTGGCCAGACAGGACGCGCTGGCCGCCATGACCCGCCGCTACTGCACGCTGATGCGTACGGGGGAGCCGGTGCACACCTGGCCCGTGGGGGTGGACGACTGACGGGGCCGCGCCTACCGCATCGACCGGGTGAGCCGCATCGACCGTGTGGGCCGCGCCCGACGGCCTGAGGCCCGGCCTCCGGGCCCCTGTGTCGTCCTCCACGCGAACGTCAGGCAAGCTATGACCTTCCAGGTGAGGTGGCCCGCGAGGAGCGTGTGGCCCATCGCGCCCATCCGGTAGGTCGAGGTCTTGGAGGCAGGGCAGTGGTGCGGTCGCAGGCGCGTGAGGTGACCGGCCCCGCACCGGGCGGCGGGCTGTCGCGGCGGACGCTCGGCACGGAGACGCTGTTGGTGCTGGCGGTGTCGCTGGGGGCCAGCGGGGTGTCCGCGCTGATCGACTTTATCGGCTCGGCGACCGAACCCGGCGGGCTCAGCGACCAGACCGCCAACCTCAACACCTCGGCGGCCCCCGGGCGACCCTGGCTCGACCTCGCCTGGCAACTCTTCGGGATCACGACCGCGTTGGTGCCGGTGGCGCTGGTGGCCCACCTGCTGCTGCGCGAGGGTTCGGGGCTCCGCGCGATCGGCTTCGACCTGCGGGCCCGCCGCTTCGACCTGGGTTGGGGAGCCCTGGTCGCGGCGTGCATCGGGGGCTCGGGGCTGCTGCTGTACATCGGGGCGCGCGCCGCGGGCGCCAACCTGACCGTGGTGCCCGAGTCGCTGCCGGACGTGTGGTGGAAGTACCCGGTGCTCGTCGCCTCCGCCGTGCAGAACGCGGTGCTTGAAGAGGTGATCGTGGTGGGATACCTGCTGCGGCGGCTCGGGCAGTTGGGGTGGGGGCCGATGGCGGCGCTGGCCGCGAGCGCGGTGCTGCGCGGCTCGTACCACCTCTACCAGGGCATCGGCGGCTTCTTCGGCAACATGGTGATGGGCGTGATCTTCGTGCTGCTGTACCGGCGGTGGGGGCGGGTGGGGCCGCTCGTCGCCGCCCACGCGCTCATCGACATCGTGGCGTTCGGCGGGTACGGGCTCCTTGAGGGCAAGGTCAGTTGGCTTCCGGAGCAGTGAGCAGCTCCCCGTCGATGACGGTGACGGCCTGGCCCGTGAGGAGCGTACGGTCGCCGCGCAGGTGGACGTGGACGCGACCGCCGCGCGCCGAGACCTGGAGCCCGGTGAGTTCGGTGCGGCCGAGTCGGGGTGACCACAGCGGCGCCAGGGCGGTGTGGGCGCTGCCGGTCACCGGGTCCTCGTCGATGCCGGACGCGGGGCCGAAGAAGCGCGAGACGAAGTCGTAGTCGCCGGGCGTCCGGGCGGGGGCGGTCACGATCACTCCCCGGTGCGGGAGCCGGGCCACCGCTGCCAGGTCGGGGTTCAGCCCACGCACGGTGGCCTCGTCGGCGAGTTCCACCAGCAGGTCCCCCACCTGCGGTCCGGTGTCGTAGCAGGCCAAGGGGGTGGCGCCGAGCGCCGCGCCGGTGCCGTGGGGGGTCTCCAGCGGGGTGAGCGGCGCGGTGGGGAAGTCCAGCGTGATGGCGGTGGCACCGGAGAGTTGAGTGGTGCTGGTGGTTGGTGTGGGTGTGGGGGCGGGGGTGGCCGGGGTCGCGGTGAGGACCCCGCTGCGGGTGGCGAAGCGGATCGTGCCCGTAGCGGCCCCCGTCGCGTGCAGGACGTGGGCGGTGGCCAGTGTCGCGTGCCCGCACATCGCGACCTCGGTCGTCGGCGTGAACCAGCGCAGCGCCCAGTCCGCGTCAGGCGCATCCGGGAGCGGGTGGGCGAACGCCGTCTCCGAGAGGTTGACCTCGGCGGCGACCTGCCCGAGCCACCGGTCGCCGGGGAACGGGCCCGAGGGGAGGAGGACGACCGCGGCCGGGTTGCCGGCGAAGGGGCGGTCGGTGAAGGCGTCGACGATCCGGAGGCGCATGGGTCCGACCCTAGGCGGCTACCCGCGACGTCCGCCAAGGCCAATGCGGCGCGCGTGGCCTGTTCGAGGCCGGCCGACTCGCGCCTCGTCGGCCCGCTGGCTGCGCCGCCCCGAGGACACGCGCCCGGACGGGCGCGCGATCCGGGCGCCCTACAGTGGCGCTCGGTCCTGCTCGGGCTTCGCGGCCAGGAACGTGGCGACCGTCCGCTTCGCCCCCTGGCCGGGCTCCTGCACGAGTCGCGCGCTGACGACGAGGCCGGCCCGTGCCAGCAGATCGGCTATCCGGTCCGGCGGCACGAGGTGGGACTCGTAGGACACCGGATGTCCGCCGTACCCCTGCGTCGGACGTATGCGCTCGTCGTTTCCCACGTAGCCGGCCAGCATCAGTTGGCCGCCGGGGGCCAGCGTGCGCTGGAACTCGGAGAACACGGTCGGCAGCACGGCCGGCGGTGTGTGGTGGGCGGAGTAGTACGCCAGGGCGCCGCCGAGTTCGGCGTCCGCGATCGGCAGCGCGGTCATCGAGCCCACCGCGAAACGCACCCGGGGGTACGCCCGCTGGGCCAGGGCGACCATCCTGGGCGACAGGTCGACGCCGAACGTGGGCACACCCAACTCGGCCAGGTACGCCGTGACCTTGCCCGGCCCGCACCCCAGATCCGCGACCGGCCCGCGGTCGGCCGCCCGTACGGTCTCGGCGAAGGCCACCAGCATGGCCCGGGACAGCGGGTCCAGCTCCGCCGGGGACTTGACGCGTTCCGCGTAGTCGGCGGCGACGGTGTCGTACGACTCCCGGACCGCGGCCAGGTAGGAGGGTTCGGCCATGCGAGCGACTCTAGGGGAGGGCACTGACAATCAGGCGGGACGGGCTTCGGGGCCGCCGTTCGGCTCGCGCGGGCTGGCGCGGGTTAGTGCTTGCTGGTTCGTACGGGTTGGGGGCACGCCCTCGGAGTCGGTCCGGCTACCGGCTGTGCAGCCAGATCCGCAGCGGGCCGACCGGCTCGAAGCCATGGCGGACGGCGACCGCCAGGTCCTCACCCTGCTCGTAGCCGACCACCGGCAGAGTGGGGAACAGCTCGTGCGCGGCGTCCAGCACGCCGGGCCAGGCCGCGTCCGGGCCGCCGTCCAGCCCGAAGACGTTGGAAACCCCGACCACCTGGTCACCGCGGCTCACCACCGCGCCGGCGAGCACCCGGCCATCGGCGGACTGTCCCGCGAGCACGAAGGTGGCCGGGTCGTCGAGGAGTTCGGGGCGGAAGAGGTTCGCGTTGCCGTCCCCGCCGTCCCAGGCGAGCGCCCAGGCGCGCAGCGCGGCCGGATCGCGCACCACCTCCCAGGAGAGATCCGGCGCGCGGGCGGGCCCGCTCGCCGGACGGTGCAACCACTGCGCGCCGAACAGCACGTGGAAGCCGGCCTGCGTCAGGTCGAGGTCGGCGAAGCTGTCCTTGACGGTGGCGCCGGGGGCCGCGGTGTCGATCCGGGACACCAGCGCGGCCCGGTCGGCGCGCGGCGCAAGCGTCACCGCGTCGGGGTAGTACAGCGGTGTGCGGGCCGGAGCCGCCCAGGCGTCCGCCCCGAACTCGCCCGTCAGGCCGTGCGATCGGCTCATCGCCGCACACCATTCGGCGTTGTTGCGAGCGGCGGCCTGGACCAGGTGGTGCTGGGAAGACGTCACGAGTGCGGATCATGACGGGTCCGGCTCGGCCCGTCGAACGGTTTTCCGTTGGTCACTGCGAGAATGCTTCCCTCGAAGGCCCGGCAGTCGGCCGTTGCGCGGTGCCGGGCTCGTCGGCGCGGGCGGCTCGTCGGGGCCGGGTACGCGACGCCGCGCCGCCGGGCCTACGACCCGCGCCGGTCGCGGGTGCCTCGGGACCGCGCCGCTCCTCGACGGAGCGAGGGCGGCGGCTGCCCTGGCGGCTCGCTCGGTCTTCGCGTACCGCGCTCACCAGGTCCGTCAGGCGAAAGGTGGGCCGCGCCCGTGGGTTGCCATTCTGGAAGGAGCGCGGCGCGACCCCGCCTCGATCACGGCCGGCACGACGGGGAACGCCGACGTGGCCGCCAAGAGCACTGCGCCCCGCTGGCCGACCCGTTGGACCACGACATCGGACCGGTCCCAGGCGCACGCACCGCGGCAGCGGACGCCAGCGCGTGCCCGTCACCGGTACGCCGCACCGGGTGACGGCGACCCGACGCGAACCCTTCTTCCTCGGCGCCAGCTACCTCACCTCATCCAGGACCACGGCATCGACCCGTACTCCCTCGCTGGCCTGGGCCAGATGGCCAGATCACCTGAGACAGGGGCCAGGTGGACTTCGACGGGATGTGGCCCGTTGAGAGAAGGGGTCTTGTCGACCGATCGGTTCCGATATATCGTTGAAGCATCGCGACCGATTGGCGATGTGGCTCTGGCTTCGGCCGCGACAGGGAAGTGAACGTCAGACGCGAACAGAAGGATCAAGATCATGGGACACGAATTCGGATTCGGACACGGCCATGGGCACGGGCGCGGGCAGCGGGGGTCCGGGCACGGCTGGAGTGAGGGCGAGGAGCGGCGGGCCGCCTTCGGGGCGTTCGGGCCGCCCTTCGGGGGGCCGCCGTTCGGTGGTCGGGGGCGCGGTGGGCCGCGGGGGAGGGCACGGCGCGGCGACGTGCGGGCGTCTATCCTGGCGCTGTTGCGCGACCGGCCGATGCACGGCTACGAGATGATCCAGGAGATCGGCGAGCGCAGCGGCGGCGCCTGGCGCCCCAGCCCCGGCTCGGTCTACCCCACCCTCCAACTCCTGGAGGACGAGGGGTTGATCAGCAGCGTCAGCGAAGGCGGCAAGAAGCTGTTCACGCTGACCGAGGAGGGGCGTACCGAGGCCGAGGCCGGGCCGCGGGCTCCGTGGGAGGAAGCGGGGCGCGGCGTGGACTGGGAGGCGGCGCAGGAGATCCGGCAGGCCGGCGTCGGCGTGATGGAGGCGCTGGCCCAGGTCTGGAAGACCGGTACCAAGGAGCAGCGGGCCAAGGCGCTCGCCGTCGTCGGCGACGCGCGGAAGAAGCTGTACCTGATCCTCGCGGACGAGGACTGAGCCGCCGCCGAGCGGGGGTGGTGGGACGGCCGGCGCCGTGGCGTCATCGGTCGGTGGTGTCGTGCGGATGAGGTTCCACCGCCCGAGCCCGCGCCGGGGGAGTGCGTGGGGTGGGGCTGGCGTGCGCCGGCTCGCGGCATGGCCGCGTGGGCGTACGGATCTCATCCGCAAGGAGGAGGCCGATGGGCCGGGTGCCCACCCAGCGTGGGATGGCTAAATGATCCCCTGCGTGGATGCTTCGGGCTACCAGGGCTGATGTGGTGAGAGGGTGCAAAATCGTACTCCCCTTCCTGGCCAGGCCCGACCGGTTGCCTCGGGCGGCCTCCGTGGGGCCTTTGGTGCCGTCGGCCCGGCCGGCGCGGGCGGTGTCGATGCTGCTGCCGCGGACGTCGACGGCCTCGCCGTCGCCCTCAGCGACGAGCTCACGGCGGTGGTCGCCGCGGCCCGTCGACGTGCCTCTCGCGACGGCGACCGACACATCGACACCGCGCACCTGCTGCACACCGTGCTGGAAACCGTCCCACGCGCCGCGGCGACCTTCGAGGGCGGACCGCCGCAGGTGGCGCGGGTGCTGAGCTACCTGGCGCAGCGCACCATCGGCTACGGACTGAACTGGCACGGCACCGTGGAGGACTCCGGTGCCGTGCCAGTGGTCCACGCGGGGCGCGCCGCGTGGTCGCCGGCCGTCGCGGCGGCCGTGGCCCGGGCGGACGAGCGGGCCGCGGCGCGTGGCGCCGCGCAGGCCCAGGGGTTCGACCTCTTCGTGGCGCTTATCGACGACCGCGCGTGCCGCGCGGTGGAGGTGCTGCTCGGGGCCGGCGTGGACCTGGACACGCTGGCGCTGCGGGTGGCCGAGGAATCAGCCCGGCTGGCCAGCGAAGCTGCCAGTAGCGAACCGCGTGACGCTCCTGACTCGGGCTGACATGATGTGCCGATGCACGTGTCTCAGGGTCGGAGCGCAGGGCTCGGGCTCGCACTGGCGTCGGCGCTCACCTTCGGCAGTTCCGGCGTTGCCGCGAAGCCGCTCATCGAGGCGGGGCTCGACCCGCTCCAGGTGACCTGGCTGCGCGCGGCGGGCGCGGCCCTGTTGCTCCTGCCGGTGGCCTGGCACCACCGCTCCCTGCTGGTGCGGCGCCCGGCGCTGCTCGTCGGCTTCGGCCTGCTCGCGGTCGCGGGGGTGCAGGCGTGTTACTTCGCGGCGATCTCCCGCATCCCGGTGGGGGTCGCCCTGCTCATCGAGTACCTCGGGCCCGCCCTGTTGCTCGGCTGGGTGCGCTTCGTCCAGCGCCGCCCGGTCAGCCGTGCCGCCGCCGTCGGCGTCGCGCTGGCCGTCGGCGGGCTGGCCTGCGTGGTCGAACTCTGGGCCGGGCTCAGCTTCGACGCCCTCGGGCTGCTCCTGGGCCTGGGCGCCGCCTGTTGCCAGGTCGGCTACTTCCTGCTCTCCGACCACGGCGGCGACGACGCGGAGCCGGTCGACCCGCTGGGCGTGGTCGCGTACGGGCTGCTGATCGGGACACTCGTGCTCACCGTGATCGCCCGGCCCTGGGGGATGGACTGGTCGGTGCTCGGCGGGCGGGCGGACCTGAACGGCACGGGTGTTCCGGCCGCGCTTCTCCTGTTCTGGGTCGTGGTGGTGAGCACGGTCGTCGCCTACCTGACCGGCGTGCTGGCCGTACGACACCTCTCGCCTCCGGTGGCGGGCGTCGTCGCCTGCCTCGAAGCCGTGGTCGCGACCGTACTGGCCTGGGTGCTGCTGGGCGAACGGCTTTCGGCGCCGCAGGTGCTCGGCGGTCTGGTGGTGCTCAGTGGCGCCTTCATCGCGCAGACCTCGGCGCCCCGGCGCGCTCCCGCGGCGCCGGTCGCGGGCTCGCCACCCGCCGCTGCCGACGGTGCGCAGGAACCGGCATCGCCCGCGTGCCGGCTCGCGACTGGTGACGGTGGGCGGGCGGGCGCGGGGGCGGTCCCGGAGGGCGATACGGAGTTGTCCGAGGGCTCGCAGACCACTTAGGGTCCCGATCGTGCCCATGACTGTTCTGCCGCCTCCTGCCCGCTAGGGCGGGCGGCTCTCACCGAAGACCGAGTCCGAGGCGTGGCCCCGGACGAGTTGACGCTGCCCGCAGACGGGACGACGCGACCAACACCAGCCCGATCGGGCTGTCTTCCGTGGGAGAAACCTCGTGCTCACTCCTGTGCGCTCCGCCCTGCCCGTGGGGCGCGGGCTCGCCTACATCACCTTCGCCGCCACCACCTGGGGCACCGCCGGCGCGGCGGCCTCGCTGCTGTACGACACCAGTGGCCTCGGCCCCCTCGCCCTCACCTTCTGGCGCACGCTGGGCGGCCTCGCCCTCATGCTCCCCGTGGTGCTGCTCCGCGCCCGCCGTACGCGGACGCTCGCGCCGCGCGCCTACGCCCGCCCCTCGCGCCGCGACCGTACGACCCGGATCGTGGTCACGGGGCTGGGGCTGACCGTCTTCCAAACCGCCTACTTTCAGGCGGTCGACTCCACCGGCCTGGCCGTCGCCACCGTCGTCACGCTCGGCGCCGCGCCGGTCATGGTGGCGCTGGTCGGCCGGGTCGCCGTCGGCGAGCGCCTGGGGATCGGCGGCGCGTGCGCCGTCGCCGGAGCGGTGGTCGGCCTGTCGGTCCTGGTGCTCGGCAGCGAGGGCACCGGCGCGGTCCGCCCGGCGGGCGTCGGGCTCGCGTTGCTGTCGGGGGCCGGGTACGCCACGATCACCGTCTACACCCGCTACCTGAGCCGCGACGGCGGCGGCACGGACCCGTACGTCACCACGGTGACGTCGTTCGCCGTGTGCACCGGCTGCCTGTTGCCCTTCGCGTTGGCGGAGGGGCCGTTGCCGCAGGCGCAGCACCTGGGGCAGACGGTGGGCCTGCTGGTCTACGTCGCCGCCGTGCCGACGGCACTGGCCTACGGCCTGTACTTCACCGGCCTGGCCGTGGTGCGGGCCACCACGGTCTCCGTGATCACGTTGATCGAGCCGGTCACGGCCGCGGTCATCGCCGTCGCGCTGCTCGACGAGCGGCTGACGGTCGCGACGGTGCTGGGCACCGCCGTGTTGCTGTGCGCCGTGGTCGCCCTGGCGCTCGCCGAGGCGCGCAGCGCTCCGGCGGCGAGCGTCGACGCGGCGTCGACGGGCTGATCACCGCGCCGGAGGGACAGCGGCGGGCCGGCCGCGCGGGGTGAGCCCCCCGCGGCCGGCCCACCCGGGTCGGCCGGGCCCACCCGAGCGGGTGGCGTGGGTGGGCCCGGCCGAAGGCCGCCGGTGGCCGGCGTGGTGGCTGGCGCGGCGTGGGTGCTCAGCCCGCCGCCGCGGTCCAGGCGCCGCGGCGCACCTGGTGGGCCCGCGCCGCCGCGTCCCGGGGCGCGCCACGGGAGGCCAACGCGTCCGCCGTCCGCTGCCGGACCCGCTCCGACCGCTGGTTGGCGTACTTGAACTTGGCCCGCACGCCCACCACGTCAAGCCGCAGGCCGCGGATGCCGGCCAGCGAGCGGCCGTACGGCTCCTGGTCGGCGGCCACGGGCGCGGAGCCGCCCTCCGGCTGGAAGTGCGCGAGCTGCCTGGTGAGCAGGGCCGCCTTGGCCGCCGGATCGTCGACTATGTGTGCCGTACAACTGAGCTGCACGGCCGCGTAGAAGGTGGTGGGAACGCCGTGCTCGGGCGGTACGTCCGCGTCGGCCAGCCAGGGGCCCGGCACGAAGACGTAGTCGTCCGCGACGCTCAGCAACACCTCCGGACACGCCTCGATCGCCGACCAGATCGGGTTGGGTCGGGCCAGGTGCAGCAGGGCCTCCCGGCGCTCCTCGTCGTAGGCGAAGTGCGTGGGCTGCACGAGCGGCGGCGCGCCGGGCGGGCCGTTCGCCGCGAGGTGGCCGAAGTCGTGACGGGCCAGCCAGGACTGCCATTCGGCGTCGTCCTGGGCGGCGTCCCAGGGGTGGATCAACATCCGTGCGCTGCCTTTCGTGCGGTGCCTTGCCGTGGTGCTGTCGTGCCGTACCGCCCCGCTCCGGTCAGCGCTCGGCGAGGTAGTCGGGGAGCGGGATGGCCGGGTCGAGGTCGTCGGAGGGGATGGGTGTGCCGTAGCGCGGCGCGACGGGGAGCACCCCGGCCCAGTGCGGCAGCCCGAGGTCCTCCGGCTCGTCGTTGGGGCCGCCGTCGCGCCACTTCGCCGACACCTCCTTGAGGTCGAGGCGGAGCACGGCGGTGGCGGCCAACTCCTTGGCGTTCCCCGGCCGGCAGTCGGCGGCGCGGCCCGGCACGACGTGGTTGACCAGGGCGTCGAGGGCCACGGTGCGCTCGTGTGGGTCGGTGACCTGGTGTGCCACGCCGTGCACCACGACCGAGCGGTAGTTGATGGAGTGGTGGAAGGCGGAGCGCGCGAGGACCACGCCGTCCAGGTGGGTCACGGTCAGGCACACCGCGAGGCCGGGCCGCGACTGCCCGGCGTCCGCGGCATCGTCCGAGGCCGCCGCGCCCGGATCGGCCGCGTCGGCGCCGGCACCGTCGGTGGCCGTCGCGCCGTCGTCGCCGGCCGCCGACGGGTTGGCCGCCGCCATGCGCAGCGGGCGCGAGCCGGTGGAGCCGTGCACGTACAGCCGCTCCCCCACGCGCGCGTAGAGCGTCGGCAGGACGACCGGGGCGCCGTCCCTGACGAACCCGAGGTGGCAGACGTAGGACTGGTCGAGCAGTGAATGGACCAGTTCGCGGTCGTAGGAGGCGCGGTCGCGGTCGCGCGAGGTCACGGTGCGACTGGTCGGGCCGTACGCGGCGGGGGGTGTGCCATCGGCGGTCTTGTCAGCCTCCGGCGCAGGGGTGAGGGTGGAGGCGGATTCGACGGCGGCCATTGCCTTCTCCTTTGTATTAGTGCATACTCGTTATTGTGCTAGGAGAGTATCGGATCGAGGGGCGGCGCGCTGCTGATATTGCCGCCAGTGTGGAGCGGGCCGTCGGAGCGGGCGGTCTCGCCCCCGGCGAACTGCTGCCGCCCATGCGGGAGTTGGCGGTCTCGCTGGGTGTCAATCCCAACACCGTGGCCGCTGCCTATCGTTCGCTGCGCGATCGCGGAGTGATCGAGACGGCCGGGCGTCGGGGCAGCCGGGTGCGCTCGCGCCCCTCGACCACGGCCCGGGAGTTGATGGGCGTCGACGTCCCCGAAGGCGTTCGGGACCTGGCGATGGGAAATCCGGACCCGGCCCTGCTGCCCTCGCTCGGTGACGCCCTGGCGTCGGCCGCCGCGCGGTACGCGGAGCAGCCGGTGCTCTACGGGGCGCCGCTGGTCTCGGCCGAGCTCGCGCGGCTGGCGCGGGCGGCCCTGCGCGCCGACGGGGTGCCGGACGGGCCGATCACCGTCGTCTCGGGCGCCCTCGACGGCATAGAGCGGGTGCTCGCGGCCCATCTGCGGCCGGGCGACGTGGTGGCCGTCGAAGACCCGGGGTGGGGCAGCCTGCTCGACCTCATTCCGGCGCTCGGCCTGAGACCCGAGCCGGTGGCGCTCGACGACGACGGCCCGCTCCCCGAGCACGTCGAGCGGGCGGTGCAGCGGGGTGTCAGGGCGCTGGTGGTGACCAGCCGCGCGCAGAACCCGACGGGCGCGGCCGTCAGCGCCGAGCGCTCGCGCGAGCTGCGCGGGATACTGGCCGACCATCCGGGCCTGCTGCTGATCGAGGACGACCACGGGCACGGCATCGTCGACCTGCCCCTGCACTCACTGGCCGGGATCACCGACCACTGGGTGCTGGTCCGCTCGACGGCCAAGGCGCTCGGCCCAGACCTGCGACTGGCCACGCTCGCCGGCGACCCGGTCACGGTGGACCGCGTCGGGGGCCGCGCGCGGCTCGGCCCGGGCTGGGTCAGCCACCTGCTCCAGGACGTGGTCATACGGCTGTGGGAGACGGAGGCCGTCCAGCCGGACCGGGTCGCGCACTCCTACGGCGAGCGCCGCGACGCCCTCATCGCGGCGCTGGCTGAGCGGGGGATCGAGGCGTACGGGCGCAGCGGGATGAACGTGTGGGTGCCGGTGCCCGACGAGACCGGCGCGGTCTCCCGCATGCTGCACGCCGGTTGGGCCGTCGCCCCCGGAGCCCGCTTCCGGATGGCCTCCCCGCAGGGAATCCGGCTGACCATATCCGCGATCGGCGTCGATGACGTCGAGGAGCTCGCGGACACCGTCGCGGCGGCGGTCCGCCCGACGCTCGTGGGGCGCTACGGCTGACGTGGCGACGCGCTGGGCCGGCGTCCGGCGGCGGCGCGTCGGGGCCCGCGCTGGGTCAGGGCCGCGCCGGCGAGGACGATGACCGCTCCGACCGGGGTGTTCCACGTCAGCGCCTCGCCGAGGAGCAGCACGCCCGCCGCCGTGGCGATCACCGGGATGAAGTAGGTCACCAGCGTCGCCGTCGTCGGCCCGACCTCGGCGACCAGCCCGTACTGGAGCAGGAACGCCAGGCCCGTGCCCAGCGCGCCCAGGGCCAGCACGGACAGCAGGGGGAGCACCGGCAGGGAGTCGGGGGCGGTGGCGAAGAAGGGGGTGACCAGGCCGAGTTGCACCGTGCCCAGCAGGAGCTGACCGCCCGCCATGGAGAGGTTGGAGTGCGATGTGTGGGCCAGCGTGCGGCGCACGTAGATCCAGCCGACCGCGTAGCTGAGCGAGGCCGTCAGGGCCATCGCGGTGCCCGCCGGGTCCTGGCCGGAGAAGCCCTGCCAGGCGCCGAGCACGGTCAGTACGCCGACGAACCCGAGGCCCAGGCCGGCGATGCGGCGACGGGTGGGGCGGTCCTCGGACAGGGCGACGAGCGAGAGCAGCATGCCCCACAGCGGAGTGGTGGCGTTGCAGATCCCGGCCAGCGTGGAGGAGATGTGCAACTCCGCGTAGGCGAACAACGAGAACGGGAAGGCGTTGAGCAGGAAGGCCGCCACGGCGAG
This sequence comes from Streptomyces sp. MGP-BFMKR1, assembly GCF_057766585.1. NCBI lineage: Bacteria > Bacillati > Actinomycetota > Actinomycetes > Kitasatosporales > Streptomycetaceae > Streptomyces > Streptomyces sp. MGP-BFMKR1. The sequence continues at coordinate 566,963 of NZ_CM173408.1, read as the reverse complement.
GTGGCCCCAGGTGCGGACGCCGCGCGGTAGCCGCTCCCGCTTGACGATCAGCACCGCGAGCAGGACGAGCGTGCCGAACAGCAGCCGCCCGAGCGTCACGTACAGCGGGGCGAAGCCGTCGGTGCCGACCTTGATGAGGAGGAAGCTGAAGCCCCAGATGAGGCACAGTACGGCGAACCGCAGCCGCCACCCCGGCCGGCCACGGGTGCGCTCGCGCGCGGCGGGGTGCCCAGCCGTCACGGGCGCCTCGGTCCGCGTGGTGGTGGCCGGAACCGAGGCGGGAGCGGCGGCTGGCGGGGGAGGGGCGGTGGTCGCGTGCGGGGTGTTCGCGGCTGTGCGAGGAGCGGGGGGCGTGCGCATGGGTATCACGATGGCGGTCGAATCGGATTAGAACAATCGAAATTTTGTGGCCCCCTTCACGTAGCATCGCTTACATGTTGAACCTAGACCGTCTGCGTACGCTCTACGCCGTCGCTCGCCACGGCTCCGTCAGCGCCGCGGCCGACGGGCTGCACGTCACCACCTCCGCCGTCTCCCAGCAACTGGCCAAGCTGGAGCGCGAGACGGGACAGCAACTGCTGGCCAAGAACGGCAGGGGAGTGCGGCTGACCGATGCCGGGCGGCTGCTGGCCGATCACGCGTCGCGCATCCTGTCCCAGGTCGAGCTGGCCCAGGCGGATCTGGAGGCGCAGCGCGGGCAGGCCGTCGGCGAGCTGGTGCTGGGCGCCTTCCCGACCGCGGCGCGCGGACTGTTCCCCACGGCGCTGGCCCGGCTCCGCGAGGAGCATCCCCAACTCCGTGCCCACCTACGGGAGATGGAACCCGACGAGTCGATCCCGGCGGTGGTGCGCGGGGACGTGGACCTCGCCGTGGTGCTCGACTGGTACAACAAGCCCCTCCCGGTGCCCGACGGGCTGGTCAAGGCCCCCCTGTTGGACGACGTCGCCGACGTGGCGATGCCGGCCTCGCATCCGCTCGCCGACCGGAGCGTGGTGGACCTGGAGGAGTTCGCGGGCGACGAGTGGGTCTCCTGGCCCAAGGGCGAGTTCTGCCACGACTGGCTGATGCTCACGCTGCGCGGCGCGGGCATCGAGCCCCGGATCTGTCACATGGCGGAGGAGCACCACACCCAGCTCGCCCTGATCGCCGCCGGGCTCGGCGTCGCCGTCGCCCCGCGCCTCGGCCGAGGGCCGATTCCGAGCGGGGTGCGCGTGGTGCCGGTCCGGCACACCATGCGGCGGCACATCTACGCCGCCTGGCGCGCGGACGCCGACCGCCGCCCGTCGATACGGGCGGCGGTGGAGGTGCTGCGGGCGACCGCGGTGGAACTCGGCGCGGCGGACGAAGGCGAGCCGGGCCCGTCCTGAGCGGCGCCCGCCCGCCGCGCTGACCAGCCGTGACGACCGGCCGCGCCGACCAGCCGTGACGACCGGACGCGCGAGCGGGTCAGCGCAGGGTGAGGGTGTCGCCCGAGACGGTGACCTTCGCCGCCTTGAGGGGGCGCCGGGCCGGGCCGGCCTTGACGCTGCCGTCGGCGATGGCGAACCTGCTGCCGTGGCAGTCGCAGTTGATGGTGCCGCCGGACACGCTGGCGACCGGACAGCCCTGGTGCGTGCAGATGGCGGAGAACGCCTTGTAGTCGCCGGCCGTGGGCTGGACCACGACCACCTTGTGCTTCTTGTAGACGACGCCGCCGCCCTTGGGGATGTCGGACGTCCTGCCCAGCTCGCGGGCGCCCGACGACTCCCCGTCGCCACCCCCGTCATCGCCGCACGCGGCGAGCACGGCGGACAGGCCGGCCACCCCGACGGCCGTGACCACGGTGCGGCGGCTCGCGTTCGGACTGGTCCTCGTCGGCTCCTGGGTCATGGTGTTGCCTCCCGGCTGGAGATCGCTGCGGAGGTTCCACGCGGACGTGCTGGGCCCGGCGCCGAGGAGTTGAGGGACCGGTGGAGGAAGTCGACCTGGAACCGCAGAAGGTTTTCGGTGACCGCATTGTCCACGGGGAGGTGGGTGGCGCCCGGGAGCGGCAGCACCGTGTGTGGCCGTCCGGAGGACAGCAGTTCCGCCGAGAAGCGCAGCGTGTGCGCCGCCAGCACGTTGTCGTCCGCGAGCCCGTGGACCAGCAGCAGCGGCCGACGCAGCAGGTGGCCGTGGCCGAGCAGCGACGTGTCGTCGTACGCGGCCGGCTGCTCGTCGGGGTGCCCCAGGAACCGTTCCTTCCAGTGCGTGTCGTACAGCCGCTGGTCGGCGGGGGCCGCGCCGGCGATGGCGGCGTGGAAGACGTGCGGCCGGTGCAGCACGGCCGCGGCGGCCAGGTAGCCGCCGAACGACCAGCCACGGATCGCCACCCGCCCCAGGTCCAGGCTGGGGTGCTCGGCCGCCGCCGCGTGCAGCGCCTCGACCTGGTCGTCCAGGACCGGCGTCAGCACGTCGCCGTGGACGGCCTTCTCCCAGGCCGGACCGCGCCCCGGGGTGCCCCGGCCGTCGGTGACCAGCACGGCGAACCCCTGCTCGGCCAGCCACTGCGAGACGCACGTCCACCAGCCGCGGCAGCGCCTTACGACCCGGAGCGCGGGCCCGGCGTACGGGTCGAGCAGCACGGGCAGCTTGCCGTCCCCGGGGGTGTGCCACGACGGCAGGTAGAGCGCGCTGCGTAGCGCGCGCTCACCCAGCCGCAGCAGGGTGGGGCGTGGCGTGAGGACCGGCCGCTCGGCGCGCGAGCCGATCAGCCCCACCGGCACCCCGTCCCGTACGACCGTGACCGTGTCCCCCTCGGGCGTGCGGCTGTCGATGACGACGGTGCCCCCGCCGCAGACCGCGTCGTGCACTCCCGGGCCCTGGCTCAGTTGGCGCAGGCCATCTCCCGGCGCGTACGACCACACGTGGCGTTCGGTGGGCTCCGCGCTGGCGGCGAAGAGCACCCGCTCGCCGTCGACGCCGAGCACTGCGTCCAGTTGGAGGCCCGCGGGGGTTTCGAACACCGGCCCGCCCGCGCCCGCCTCGGCCGGCCCGTCGTTCCCGTGGCCCACCGCGCCACCAGTCGTCCCGGAGCCGGCCGGGACGACGCGCAGCCCCCGCGTGTCGGCGCTCTCCCACGGCCAGACCCGTGCGCCGGAGGCGGTGCGGGCCGGGACGCCGGGCACGATCTGCACCCAGGCCGGGTCCCGCCGCTCGTGCAGGACGTGGGTCTCGCCGGTGTCCGGATCGGCGGTGAGGACCCGCAGGGTGCGCTGGTCGCGGCTCTGCACGGACAGGACGGGCCGTGGCCGTGCGCCGGCGCCCGACGCCGTGACGTGCGCCGGGGCGCCCGAGCCCATGTCCGTGTCCGTGTCCGTGTTCGCGTCCGCGCCCGTGTCCGCGCCCGCCAGGGCGTTTCCGTCCTCCCAGCCCGCGGTGACCAGGTACTCGAACGCGGCCCGGTCCCAGCGCACCTCGGTGCGCTGGCCGTCGAGGCCGACGACGTGCAGGGACACGTCCGCGTTGGCGGTGCCGGCCGACGGGTAGCGCACCGCGCGTGGCCGCCGCTCCGGATGCGCCGCGTCGCCGATGAACACGTGCCGTACGGGACTGACGTCCACCCGCGCCACGAGCAGTGACCTCCCGTCGGGAGCCCACCAGAAGCCGCGGTCGCGGCCCATCGACTCGGCGGCGACGTACTCGGGCAGCCCGTAACTGACCTCGGGGCCCTCCGGCGCGAGCAGCCGCCGGTCCGTGCCATCGCCGTGCCCGCGCCAGGCAGCGGCGGCCGGGCCCGCCGCGCCGGTTGTCCCGCCCGTCGCCGTGCCGTCCGGTGCCGTCAGCTCCACGACGTGCAACGCGCCCCCGGTGATGTAGCCGATCCGCCGCCCGTCGGGGGACAGGCGCGGGTCCACCACCGGGCCGGCGGCCGACACCGGGAACGGCGCGCCGTCGACGCGTACCGCCCACAGGGCGCCCCCGAGCGGAAAGGCGGCTATCCGCCCGCCGCGGTCTATGCTGAAGGAGACCACGCCCTCCGAGGACTCCCGGGCGCGTTCGCGGCGCAGCCTCTCCGCGGCGGGCAGCGCCCGGGGCTCGCCGGTGAGGTGCCGTGGGTCGGCGAGCACGCGTTCCTCGCCGTCCTCCCACACCCACAGCGAACTCGTCGGGTCACTGCCGCTGGCGGAACGGACGAAGAAGACGCGGCTGCCGTCGTCGGCGACGGCGAAGTGCCGGGGGACGCCGAGCGCGAAGCGGCGGGTCCTGGCGTACTGGGCGGGAAAGTTCGTCACGTCGTTCATCCCGACACTCTGACAGGACGTGAACCCGCGGCGCGTACCCCTTCAGCCCGCCGGACCCGCCCGCACCACCGAACCCGCCCGCGCCCCCCACCGGACCCATCCCGCCTCGCGGACAAGAGCGGTCGCCAGCCGCAAGCACCATCGCCCGCCGCACTCGCCGCTCCCGTCGCCCACCGCTCCCCGCGCACACCGCCGTCCGTCACGAACCAGGCTTCTCCCAGACCGAGACGTGCTGCTCGCTCTCGCTGGTGAACGGCGCCCGTGACCAGTCCTCCCAGCGATCCCGCAGCCGTAGGCCGGCGAGCTGCGCCATCAGGTCGAGTTCGGCCGGCCACACATAGCGGAACGGGATGGACCGGTGCTGGGCCCGCCCGTCCGTCACGGTGACGTGGTGCGAACTCATGGCCTGCGTGGCGACGTCGTAGGTGTCGAAGCCCCACCGGGACGTACCGATGTGGAAGGGCACCGCGTCCTGGCCCGGGGGCAGTCGGCGCAGTTCCGGCACGCCGACCTCGATCACGAAGCAGCCGCCGGGCGCGAGGTGGGCGGCGGCGTTACGGAAGCAGGCCACTTGGGCTTCCTGCGTCGTCAGGTTGTTGATGGTGTTGAAGACGAGGTAGACCACCGCGAAGCTGCCTGGCACGCGGGTGCTGGCGAAGTCGCCGATGCGCACGTCGACGGCGTCGCCACCGGGCTTGGCAGCGAGCCGGGACGCCATGGCGCGGGACATGTCGATGCCCTGTACCGGCACCCCGCGTCGGGCGAGCGGCAGTGCGATCCGACCGGTCCCCACGCCGAATTCGAGCGCCCGGCCGCCACCGGCGAGCCCGGCCAGCACGTCGACCGCGGGGTCCACCACCTCCGGCTGGAATCGCTCCGCGGTCGATGCGTCATAGGTGGCCGCCACGTCTTCACCGAAGTATCCGTCCGCTTCCCTCATGGGCGGAACGCTAGCCCTCGTGGCCCCGCCGACGCGCGCCAATTTCCGTGCGCTGTCCGTGCGTTGACCGGTCGGATGTCCGCCGCGTCGCGTCCTACCCATCCCGAACACGGCCGCGGCACGGTCTTCGTACCATCGCGGCCGTTGCGCGGGGTCGGGTGTGGTCACCGGTGCTACCGGACGTCCCAGGCGTCCCAGTCGTCGATGGCCGCCAGGCAGCGTTCGACGATCGGGAGCCGGGCGGGCCATTCGCGGCCCCGCTGCTGGATGGCCATGACGTGCAGGGCCAGGGGGGTGGCGAGGTTCCACGGCAGCGCGGCGCGCACGTCGTGCCGGCAGTGGTCGAGGTCGTAGCCGGTGACGCCGCGCGCGAGGAGTGCCCGGTGGTACTCCCGCACGAGGTCGGCCTCGATCGTTCGCCGCAGTCGCGGGGTCAGGCTGGTGGCCAGGAAGCGGGCCACGTCCAGCGGGCCGCAGCCGTGCTGGGCGAACTGGAAGTCGATGAACCGGACGTCCCGGGGCCGGTCAGCCGCGCCGAACGCGATGTTCTGGCTGTGGAAGTCGCCGTGTACGAGGGTGCGGGGCGCCGCGGCCAGCCGGGTGGCCAACCGGTCGAAGCCGGCCAGCAGCCGCTGCGGCGCGTCGCCCAGCACCGGGGGCCAGGCGGCCGGTGTGGGAGCCCAGCCAGCGCGCGCAGAACGCGGTGACCGCGGCGTCCCGGGGCACGGTGATCTCCCGGGCGCCGGCCGGCAGGTCGCGGCCCCACCACGGGGCGTGCAGCGCGGCCAGCTTGCGCACCGCGGCCAGGGCCTGCTCGGCCGAGCAGCCGTCGATCTGTCGGACGAAGCCCTGGTCGCCCAGGTCCTCAAGGAGCAGCCAGCACGGTCCGCCGCCCGCCTCGCCTCCGCTGCCCAGCACCTGGGGAACGACCGGTTCGGGCAGTCGGGGAGCGAGGTGACGGTAGAACTCCGCTTCCACCTCGGCGAGTCGCGGGCCCTCGGCGAAGGCGGCGGAGGCGGTCTTCAGCACCAGCGACGGCGGCCCCGGCGGCCCGTCCGGCGCATATGCGAGCCGCAGCCGTACGACCGCTCCCACCAGGCCGGAGCCACCCACCGGCGTCGCCCGCGCCGCCACGACCCGGCCGCCGTCGGGCAACCTGCCCGCGCGCCGCAGGAGTTCGGTCAGGCCGGCCACGTCGTCGGCGAGGGAACTGGCGGGCGACTCGGACAGGAAGCGGACGTCATGCGTCACGGAACTGCTCACCTCCACGTTCGTAAGCGACAGAGTTCGTACGAGACCGAAGCGGACCCGCGCCGAGTGGCGCGCGCGGCTCGCGGAGGTGGGTGGCGGGAGGGGCCGCGCGCGGGCGGGCTGGCGCGGACGGGAGGGGCGGCGACCGGTCGTGGTGCGCGGCGGGGAGCGGCCGGCGGGGTACGTCGCCGATGGCGGTGTCGCCGCGAGGGGCCCGTGCGTACGGGACGCTCAGGTCAGGACGACGCATCCGCGGTGCTCCAGCGCGGCCAGCAGCGGGTGGGCCGGGTCCACCTCGTTCCACCGCAGGTCCAGCTTCTCCAGCGCGGGCATCCGGGAGAGCCAGTCCGGCAGGTGGCGCAGGCGGTTGCTCCGCAGGTCGAGCTGGCGGAGCCGGGGCAGGGCGGCCAGGGCCGAGGGCAGCGCGGACAGGGCGTTCTCGCGCAGCTCCAGGTGGCGCAGCTCGTGCAGGTCGGCGACGGACGGGGGCAGGTGCGTGATCGCGTTGCCGCGGAGCCAGAGCTCGCGCAGGGCGCGGAGGCCGCCGATCTCCTCGGGCAGCGTGCTGAGCCGGTTGTGCTGGGCGCGGAGTTCGACCAGACCGGCCATGCGTCCGAGGGTCGCCGGCAGGGCGGTGAGGGCGTTCTCGCCGACGTTCAGGTAGCGCAGCCGCGTCAGGTTGCCGAGCGCGTCCGGGAGCCGGGCGAGCCGGTTGTCGTGTAGGTACAGGCAGCCGCTGAGCCCGGTGAGCTGTCCCAGCGCGTCGGGCACCGAGGCGAGCGCGTTGTGCCCGAGGTCCAGGGTGGTCAACCGGCGCAGCGCGCCGATCGCCGCCGGAAGGTCCGTGAGCCCGTTGTCCGCGAGGATCAGCACGTTCAGCTCGGCCCGCCGCCAGACGTCATCGGGCACCGTGCCGAGCCCGTGCCGCCACAGGTTCAGGGTGTTCACCACGGTCGGCCCCCTTCGCGCGTGCGTAGCGCCTCGATCGTGTGTAGCGCCTCGATTCTCGCCCGTGGGGCGCGCCCCGGCGACCACGTTTCGCGGTCCACCGTGGTCGGCCCGCGACCCGCGCCCCGGTCGGTGCGTCGCCGGGGCGCCCACGCGGGGCGCACCCCTGGGGCGCGCCCGGCGTGGGGCGGTCGCCCGGGCGGGGTCAGCCCGCCGCGTCGGGGTGGGGCGCGCCGGCCCGGCGGGCGGTGGGCAGGTCGTGCGGTCGCGTGGGCGGGTGCCCGTACTGGGCTGCCTGGCGTTGGAACATCCGCTGGTACAGGCCCCCGGGCCGGGCCATGAGCTGGTCGTGGGTGCCGTCCTCGGCGACGAGCCCGGCGTCGAGGACGTAGATGTGGTCGGCGGTGGTGGTCGCGGCGAGCCGGTGGGTGATCAGCACCACGGCCGTGCCGTCGTCGGCGAGCTGACGCAGCCGTTCGAAGGCTTCGATCTCGGCGTGTGGATCGAGCGCCGAGGTCGGCTCGTCGACCAGCAGGAACGGCGCGTCGCGGTAGCGGCTGCGAGCCGTGGCGAGCTTCTGCCACTGACCGCCCGAGAGCTGTACGCCGCGCTCGTAACCCTTGAAGACGATCGAGTCCCACCCGTGTGCCAGGCCCTCGACCAGCGAGTCCACGTCGGCCGCCCGGGCCGCGGACCTGACCTCCGCCATGTCGCGGGCCCGGTCGCCGGCGCCGACGGCGACGTTCGCCGCAGCGGTCATCTGCCACTGCGGGAAGTCCTGCGCCAACAGGCCGACGGAGCGGAAGACCTGCGCCCGGTCGGCGTCGCGTAGCTCGACCCGTTCCCCGTCGGCGCCCTCCCACCACACGGCACCCTCCGTGGGCAACACGAGCCCCGCGAGGATCTTGGCCAGCGTGGACTTGCCCGAGCCGTTCATCCCCACCAACGCGGTCACCTCTCCCGGCCGCACCCGCAGGCTCACGTCCGTGAGCGCGGGCTCGGCGGCGCCCGGGTAGGTGAACGACACCTTCTCCACCCGTACCGCCCGCACCGGCGACGGCAGCGGCGCGCCCGTGCGCGGGATGGCGTGCTCGGCCGCCAACCGCGTGGCCTCCTCGGTGTCGCTGAACTGCAACATCTCCTCGTACATGCGGTTGACCTGGCGCACCAGCGAGGTGAGCCCGGCGGTCGAGTTGCGGATGGCGACCACCGCGGTGCCTCCCACGGCAAGCGGCAGGCCGCCGCTGGTCAGCAGCCACCACAACATCCCGTAGCAGCCCAGCGACGCCAGGCCGGAGAAGGCCCCCGCGACCAACTCGGTGTGAGCCTGGGCCCGGGCAAGCCGCCGCTGCTCGGTCTCCATCAGCCGCGACATCTCCTCGTAGCCGCGCAGCAGGAGCGTGCCGGCCTCGTGCGCCCTGATCTCACCCGCGGCGTGCGGCATCGTCAGGTACTGCAACAGCGTCGCCACCGCGCGCCGGTGATCGACCCAGTGCCGTCGCGAGAGGTACTCGCGGCGCGCCGTACGGACCGCCCCCCAGCCCCTGGGCACGGCGATCGCCAGCAGCATCGGCAGCAGCGTCCAGTGCAGCGAGGCCAGCACGGCGGCCGAGGCCACCATGCTGATCAGGACGCCCGTGATGCCCACCGACAGACCGAGCATGCGGCGCGCCGAGTCCGTGCCGAACTTGCCCGCCTCCAGGTGCCGCTGGATCTCCGGTTGCTCGGTCGCCGCCACCTCCACGCGCGTGACGGCCCGGTAGTACTGGGTGGACACGGCCCGCTCGATCTGTGGTTCGAGGCGTCCGGACATGGCGGTCGACCAGGCCGCCAGCAGCGCCGTGCCGACCGACACCACCGCCAACACGATGAGCGCGGGCAACGACTGCCGCAGCTTGTCGGGGGTGGGGCCGTCCGCGAAGAGGTGGGTGAGGACCCCGTTGACCGCCACCAACCCCGTGGCGCCCGTGACGCCCTGCCCCACCTGGGCCACCACGAGCCCGACCAACGCCCGCCGGTCCGCGGCCCAGCCGGCCCGCAGCACCACGGCCATCATGCGCGGCAGCGCCGAGGCCATCTGGCCGAACCCGGTGCGCGCGAGCGCGCCTTCGTGCTCGACGTACGCGTCGTTCCAACGCAGTCGGCCGCCGAACAACTCCTGTTCCGCCGCCGAGACCCCGCCCGCGGACTCCCGCTTCCGCTTCAACCCCGCCACCCCCGGCCCCCGTCGGCCCCGGCGCTCGGGGCGTGTCCGGCCGCACGACCGCGCCTTCGTGCGCCGACCGCCGTGTCCCGGTTCCGATCCCGATCGGCGCGGAGTGCGGCGGCGCACGCGGGCCAGGGTGGCGGGGTGGTCGGTCGGAGGCGCGCGCCGGCGACGGCGGCGGCTGGCACGAGGGACGGTGCGGCGTACACGGTGGCCTCCGGATGAGGGTTCGAGGAGTACGGGCGCTCTGGCAACGTCGGCCGACGCGGGTGCGTAACGGGCCGGCCACAGGCTGGCCGCCCGCGAGCGCTTCCCGCAAGGCGGCCGAGGCCGCGTGCGCCGCGTGGGTGGGAGAGGGGCCCTGTCTTACGCAACTAGCTCGAAGTCAGCGGTAGTTGGCCTGTGTGGGAGGTCGGCGCGTGCGCGGGCGGTGGTGTGGCGGTCACCGACTTCGCCGCGGGGGTGGGCTGCCGGGGGGCGGCGCACGGGGGCGACCCGTGGGGGCGGACGTTCCATTGACAGCGTTTTGGTCTGGACCAATTATGTGGAGCATGTCGAGAATCCGTGGAACGCTCGCCGCGCTCGCGGCCCTGCTGTTGCCCCTGGGGATGGCCGCTCCGGCGGCCGACGCCGCCGGGGGCGCGGTGGCCGCGCCCGTACCCGCGCCCGTGTACACCCACGTCGACACCGAGGACCCGGTCCTCTTCATCACGATCGACGACGGCTGGGGCACGGTATCCGCGGCCGGCGCCCGGAAGTTGCTGATCGACCGGCGGGTCCCCGCCTCGCTCTTCCTGCTGCCCGGCGCCTACCAGCGGGACATGGACTACTACGGCACCCTGCTCGCCCACAGTCCGGCCCGCGTCGAGAACCACACCGTCAGCCACCGCGACATGACCACGCTGACCGCGGCCGAGCAGCGGGCGGAGATCTGTGGCGCCCGCGACGAGCAGTTGTCCGCCTTCGGCGACAGCCCACAGTTGTTCCGCCCGGCCGGCGGTCAGGACCACCAGTGGCCGTACTACAACGACGACACCCGCACCGCCGCCACCGCCTGCGGGGCCAAGGCCGTGGTGACCTGGACCCACGACCTCACGACCTGGGGCTCGTGGACGCCACCCACACCCGAGCTGAACCGTGGGGACATCGTGCTGCTGCACATGGGCCCGCAACTGGAAGGCGACCTCAAGCGGGTACTCGCGGCGGCGGACGCGGCCGGCCTCAGGCCGGCGAAGCTGCGCGAGTACGCGCACGCCGCGCGCTGAGCCGCGCGGACGCGCTCACCGGGTAGCCGGCCATAGCACCGGGCAGTCAGCCGTAGCACCGGGCGGCCGGCCCGGGGCGGCGAGACCGACCCGACCCGGCGAGACCGACCCGGCCAAGCACGGGCCGCGGGCGGCATCACGCCCGTGGTGGGTTGTGGGTTGTGGCCATCCGGTGACGGGTGACAGGGTCCGTGGCATGCCCACCTTCCCCGCACCCGACGGAGTCCCACTCGCCTACCGCGCGATCGGGGACGGCGAGCCGCTCGTGTGCCTGCCCGGAGGTCCCACAGCCGCGCGCTACCTCGGCGATCTGGGTGGCCTCTCCCAGCACCGCCAGCTCATCATGGTGGACCCGCGCGGCACCGGCGAGTCCGCGCTGCCCGAGGACGTCTCGTCCTACCGTTGCGACCGCCTGGTCGACGACGTCGAGGCGCTACGCGAACACCTCGGACTCCCGCGCTTCGACCTGCTGAGCCACTCCGCCGGCACGAACATCGCGACGCGGTACGTGGCTCGGTATCCCAAGCACGTCAACAGGCTCGTGTTGGTCGGCCCCAGCCCGCGCGCCGTGGGGCTGGCGATCACGGCGGAGACGCGACGCGAGGTGGCGCGGCTTCGCGCGCACGAACAGTGGTTTCCGCCAGCGTTCGCCGCCCTGGAGGCGATCACCGACGGTACGGGCGGCGACTGGGAGGCGATCGCTCCCTTCTTCTGGGGTCGCTGGGACGCCGCAGCGCGGCGACACCACGCCGCCAGCCAGCCCACGAACGAGGAAGCCGTCGCCCTCTTCGCCGCCGACGGCGCCTTCCAACCGGAGTCCACCCGCGCGGCGCTCGCCGACTGTCCGGTCCCGGTTCTGCTGGTCGCCGGGGAGTTCGACCTGAACAGCCCGCCGCGCTCGGCGGCCGAGTTCGCGGCGCTGTTTCCCGACGCCAGGCTCGTGGTGCAGCCGGGCGCTGGCCACTACCCCTGGCTCGACGACGCCGACCGGTTCGTGTCGAGGACCGCGGCGTTCCTGAAGGAGTAACGACATGGCCAGCACGCGGCCCCGCACGGGGACGACCGGTACGAGCGCCACCGACCTGATCATCGTCGGTGGCGGGCCGGCCGGTTGTGCCGCCGCGCGGATGGCGGCCAGCGTGGGGCTGTGCTCGGTTCTCGTCGAACCGGCCGCCGTGTGCGGCGCCCTCCACCGCATTGCCGTGCTGAACAACGTCCCCGGCGGTCACACCAGCGGCCCAGCGCTGGCTGACTCGCTGGCCGCGGAGTTGCACGCCACCGCCTCCTGCCGCGTCGAGCTCGGCCGACGGGTCACCCATCTGCGTGCCGACGACGACCAGGCCACCGTGGTGTTGGACTCCGGCGCCCGGCTATCGGCCCCGCACGCCGTCGTCGCCACCGGCGTCGGCCCGCAGCAGCCGCGCGACGTCGCCTGGCTCACGGCACCCGCTGACCTGCGGCTGCCACCGCTGTGGACGGCCGACACCGCCGACGCCGAGGGGCGCACCCTGCTCGTCCTGGGCGGCGACCGCCCCATCGGCACGTTCCTGCGGGCCCACCCGAGGGTGGGCACCCGCCTGCTCGTGGCGTACCCGGCGGGCGACGACTACAAGGTCGAGGAGATCGGCGACGACCCCCGCGTCACCCTCCTGCCGGTACGTCACCTCACCCTGCCACCTGTCGCGGGGGACGCGCCGGTGGCCCAGGTGGTGGATCGCGATGGCCGGCACCACACGGTCCCGGCGGACGCCGCCTTCCTCAGCATCGGCAGCACCCCCACCGCGCCCCTCGGCGACCTGGTGCGCGACGCGAGTGGCTACTGCCCGCCCGACGCCCAACACCCCCGCGTCAGCATCGCCGGCGACCTGCGCTCGGCTCGCTACCAGCGCGTCGCCACCGCCATCGGCTCCGGCAGTGAGGCGGCCCTGCGCGCCTACTACGCGGCGCGAGACCTGTCGGCCTAGTACCGCGTGGCCCTGCGGCGCTCCGGTTCGTCAGCGCCTGCCGCCGCACTGCCACGCGTGGACCTCGATGTGGTCGTGGTGGTCCGGGGCGAGGGTGGCGCGCGCGGTGTCCGGGTCCGGCGCCTGGACCAGCGCCGCCGTACCCAGCCAGGTGGTGCCGTCGTCGGAGAGCAGTGGCCCGTAGGCGATCAGCTCGTCGGTGTTCGGGAGAGGGGCGGCCTCGGTGGTCTGTCCGGTGCCGAGGCCGAGGACCAGGTACCGGTCGCCTCCGACCAGGCCGCCGGGGAAGTCCCACATGGTGCGTCCCAGCAGGTTCCGCCAGCGGCGCAGCAGTACGTACTGGTACACGCCGGCCTGGTAGCCGGGCTCGTCGAAGGCGAACGCGCGCGCGGCGGCCGGATTCGGCAGGTCGACTATGTGCACGCTGCCGGTGGGCGTGTCACCGTCGTCGGCGAAGGTCGGGCCGCGCGCGATCATCTCCTTCGCGTACCGGTCCATGTACGACCAGTGCTCTTCCAGCAGTTCCTCGCGCAGTGGCAGCGAGCCGGGCCGGTCACGGTGGTAGCAGAAGAACTCCATGCCGCAGTCTCTCCCGTACGGTTCCCCCTGTCAGGCGCCCATCGCCGCGGTTGTCGGACAGGCGGATGGCCGCGATGTCCTCCTCACGTGGCACGGTGTCCGGGGCGCCCGGGGTGGCATCGTGCCCCTACGGCGGACCAACGGGGCGGCGAACAGGCAGGGTTGAGCGCGCCGGCGCGTCACGGCACGGACAGCAGGCGGAGCACCGCCGTGACGGCCGCGGCGGCGATCACCACCACCAGGAACGGTGCCTTCCGACAGGCCAGCACGCCGCCCACCAGCACGCCCATCGGCCGGGCGACCCCACCGACGTGCTGGCCGGTCGTCAGCGCGGCGGTCGCCACGAGCGAGCCCAGCAACACCATCGCCGACGTGTTCAGCAGGTGCTCGGCCCGTGGCGGGAAGGTCAGGCGGGAGCGCAGCACCGGACCGGTGAAGCGGAAGACGAACGTGCCGGCGGCCAGGGCCAACAGCGCCACCAGCACCGTGGGGGAGTAGGGCACTACAGCGCCTCCTGGGGCCCCTTGGGGGCGGGGTTGAGGAACACGGCGAACAGGGCCAGCAGCACGGGCAGGCCAGCCGGCAGGAAGGGCGTCGTGGCCAGCGCGATCGCCGCCCCGGCCAGCACCGCCCTACGCATCGCGCGCTCGCGCAGGGCCGGCAACATCAGGGCCAGGATGATCGCGGGGAACATCGCGTCGAGCCCGAGCGCCTCGGTGTCGTGGATGACGTTCCCGGCCAGCGCCCCGAGCATCGCCCCGGCCGGCCAACAGATCAGCGTGCCGAGACCGCACACCCAGTAGGCGCCGCGCTGGCGCGGAACGTCGGGCTGGGCCAGGGCCAGCACCACGCTCTCGTCGTTCATCAGGTGCGAGGCCACGATCCGCCGCCACCCGGGCTGGATCACCTGGGGCGGGATCGCCAACCCGTACGGCAGGTGTCTGGCGTTGGCCAGCAACGCCACCAGGGTCGCGGCCACGGGGCTACCGCCCGCCGCGATCATCCCGACGAACAGGAACTCCGACGACGTGGCGAGCACCAGAACGGCGGCGACGGCCGGGAACCACAGCGGGAAGCCCTCGGTGACGCAGATCGCGCCGTAGGAGACGCCGATGGCGCCCACCGCGAGGCAGGCCAACACGATGCCGCGCAGGAGGTCCCGATCGAGGGTTCGCCAAATCGATCGCATGTTGAATATGATGAACACTCGGAATCGTACGGTCAACCACGACGGATGCCCATGTCGCCAGCAGATCCCCCCGCCCCGCCGCCGCAGGACGACCCGCCGCCCGGCTCGGGCCCCGTGCCCCTGATGGCGACCATCGCCCCGGCCCTGCGTCAGGAGCGTCGCCGCGCCGGCCTCTCGCTCAGTGAGGTGGCCCGCCGCGCCGGGCTGTCCAAGTCCACGCTCTCCCTGTTGGAGTCCGGGACCGGCAACCCCAGCCTGGAGACGCTGTGGTCCATCTGCGTCACGCTCGGCATCCCCTTCTCCCGGCTGCTCGACCTGCCCACGCCCCGGGTGCGGGTGGTCCGCGCCGGCCAGGGCCCGGTCTTCGCCGCCGAACACGCCGACTACCGGGCCACGTTGCTGGCGGTCGGCCCGCCGGGAGCCCGCCGCGACATCTACACCATCACCGCCGAACCCGGCAGCCAGCGCACCTCCAGCCCGCACACGCCCGGCGTGGTCGAGCACGTGGTGCTCAGCACCGGCCGGGCGCTCGTCGGCGTGGCCGCGGAGCCCGTCGAACTCCACCCCGGCGACTACATCGCGTACCCCGCCGACGTGCCGCACATCTTCCGCGCGCTGGAGCCCGGCACCACGGCGGTGCTGGTCTCCGAGACCGTCTGAGGCCCGACCCGCCGCGCCCCCGCCCGGCCCGCCGCGCCTCCGCCCGGCCCGGCGGCGCCGGCCGCGTCGCCCCGGCCGCCCGGCGCACGGCGATCAGGCCGTGCGGGCCCACGTACCCGCGAACGCACCTGCCCACGGTCTCGCGCCCCCGTCGACTCGCGCACCCCACACCGCCGCCGCGCGGGCCGCCTCACGGTCAGCCGAGGGTGACGTGGGCTGTCAGGTAGGTCTCGCCGGGGGCCGGTGGCCGGTTCCACGGCTGGGTGCGCACGGTGTGCAGACGCCCGCCGGTGAGGGCGGCTCGCGGCAGCCGCACGCCGAACTCGGCCGCGAGCGCCGCCAGAGCGCGGCGCTCGCCCAGCCGCCCGGCGTGCGGGTCGTCCGACGGGAAGAGCCGATCGGGGTGGAACGCCTCTGGCACGGGCCCACGGGTGCTGACCTCGCCGTCCCGCACGGTGAACGCGTACCGCTCCGCTCCGTCCTCCGCCACGGAGAGGTGGAACAGGCCGCGGCGGCGTCCCCGGGCCGGCTCGCTCCACACCGTCACCGCGCGGGTGCCCCGGGACGCGGCGGTGCCGGGGGAGGCGAACCGGTGCTCCGCGAACTCGCTGAGGGGCCGCGCCTCCCACGCGAAGCTCCAGTCGGGGCCGGCCGAGCCGACGGCGGCCACGGCCTCATCCCGCCACGTCACGTCGGTCCGGCGCCGGCGTCGCGCGTGCTCCAGGGGCATCGGCTCGCTCAGTTCGCTGGCGTCGGTGGCGCCGATACGGCCCGGAAGGTCGGCCGGCCGCACCGACTCCACGAGCACGAAGCGGTACGAGGCCAGCAGCCCACCCGGGTCCTCGTCCGCCAGCCAGGCCAGGCCCGGCGGGTCCGGGTCCGCCGCCGGGGCCGGAGCCTCGCCCGCCTGGCCAGCCCGCGGGGTGGCCAGCAACTCACGGCCCCGGTCCGAGGTGAGGAGGGGACCGAGGAGCGGATCGGCGCAGAGGCCGACCGGCGCGAGGTGGTCGGGCCCCAGCGGACGCCACGCCGGCAGCGCGGCGCGCAGCGTCCGCCACGCCGCCTCCGTCTCACCCCAGCGCGCCTGTTCCCGCGCCTGCTCGACGGCGCGCCCGAAGTCGCCCGTGGCGGTGTACCGGTAGGTGCCTTCCCGCGTGCGCCGCAGGATCTCGTCAGCCAGCTCGCGCACCGCCTCCGAAGCGCCGTGCAGGCGGTAGCCCCACACGGCGTCGACGTGGCCACGATCCACGTGCTCGGCCGCCAGCAACGGGAAGACCTCCGGCGCGTACACCGGATCGCGGGCGAGCGTGCCGAAGCCGACCATGGAGGTCTCCCCGAGCAGCCGGCGTATCTGGTCGCGCAGCTCCGTCGCCCGTGGCCTGCCGTACGACGCGGCCTCCGCCAGCGCCGCCTCGGCCCGCTCGTACCGACCGGCCAACGCGTCCAGCCGGGCCGCCTCGACGGACCCGTCGAGCTTCCGCGTCGTCGGGTTGACGAACTCCGCTCCGGCGCGGTCCGCCGAGCTCGCCCGCAGGTGGTGGAACTCGCGGTACATGTCCTCCATGAGCGCGCGGAACGACGCGTACCGCTCCGGTGGACTGGCACGCCACGAGGCGTAGCAGTACACGGCCCACTCGCCGTCGTCGCCCACGTCCCCCGGGTCCAGCAGGACGTACACGGCGTCCGACTCCACGTCCAGTTGCAGGGCCCGCTCCCACATCCCGGCCAGCAACACGTCCTCGGGCGTCGGGTCGTCCTCCAACTCGCCGGGGAAGAACTCGGACAGTTGCGACTCGTCCCGGTGCCACCGCACGTCGTCGGTGCCGGCGAGCAGGTAGACGAACCCACCCGCGTGCCGCCAGCCGTCGCTCACCGTCAGGAACGTCCGGTAGGAGAGTGGCAGCCGATGGCCCAGCCGCTCCTCCAGGGCGCGGACGCGCTCCTCGGAGGCGGGCGGGAACCCCAGCCAGCGCGCCCGCAGGGCCTCCTGGTCCCCGGCCGAAAGCTCTTCGCCCGCCGTGTCGTGCGCCGTGGCCCCCGCCCACTCCCGGCTCCAGCGCTCCAGGAACGGCCGCCAGTCCTCTGTCTCCGTCATGCCACCGATCCTGCCAGCCACCACTGACAACGCCGTTGGGCCGCCGAGGGGTTCGGGTGCCGCAGGCGCGGTGGCGTGGCTTCCCGAGCGGTGTGGGCGTGGCCGGATTGTGGGGGCGTGCGGGAGTGCGCTGGAGGGCGTGGGCGGTGGGGGGCGGTGCTTTCTTTGGTCTTCGCGCGCCCTGCCGGTGGAGCGGAATCATGAGAAGGATGCGCGGTGCGCCTGTGTCGTACATGGCCTTGCTCGCCCACTTTTGGTGGGTGGGCCTGTGTGGAGGGGGTTCAGGTTGTTACTTCTCATTTCGCCGGACAGTGTCGAGGAAGCCCAGGACTGTGCGGAGGCGGCGGAACACCTCGACATCGTCGACGTGAAGAAGCCCGACGAGGGCTCGCTCGGGGCGAACTTCCCCTGGGTCATCAGGGCGATCCGCGACGTGGTCCCGGCGGGCAAGCCCGTGTCGGCCACCGTGGGTGACGTGCCGTACAAGCCCGGCACGGTGGCTCAGGCGGCGCTCGGCGCCGTGGTCTCCGGAGCCACGTACATCAAGGTCGGCCTCTACGGATGCACCACGCCCGAGCAGGCCATCGAGGTCATGCGGGGGGTCGTCCGGGCCGTCAAGGACCACCGGCCCGACGCGTTGGTCGTCGCCTCGGGCTATGCCGACGCCCACCGGGTCGGCTGCGTCAACCCGCTCGCGCTGCCCGACATCGCCCGCCGCTCGGGCGCCGACGCGGCCATGCTCGACACCGCGGTGAAGGACGGGACGGGGCTGTTCGACCACGTCACGCCCGACGGCTGCGCGCACTTCGTCCGACTGGCCCACGAGGCCCGCCTGCTCGCGGCCCTGGCCGGCAGCGTCAAGGTGGGCGACATCGGCCCCCTCACCCGCATGGGCACGGACATCGTGGGGGTGCGCGGGGCGGTGTGCGAGGGGGGTGACCGGAACGCCGGCCGGATTCGACCGCACCTGGTGGCCGCCTTCCGGGCCGAGATGCGCCGGCACGCCCTGGAGCACGCGGCTGCCACCGCGGCCACGAGCTGACGGTGGGTACGCCGAGAACCGCGGCCCACCGCGGTCCCCGATCCCGGGGCGAGCACTTCGCCGTCCTCGACCCGGCGACGGGCGAAGCCTTCGCCGAGGCGCCCGACCAGCGGCCGGAGGAGTTGGACGCCGTGGTGGCCCGCGCCCACGAGGCGTGGCGTGGCTGGCGGACCGACGCCGCCGCCCGTACCGCCGCGCTGCGTGCGGCGGCCGACGCCGTGCAGCGCGCCGGTGACGACCTCGCGCCGCTGCTCACCCGCGAACAGGGAAAGCCCCTGGCGGAGTCGTACGCGGAGGTCGCCCGGGTGGCGGCCCGGCTCCGGTACTTCGCGGAGCTGGTCCCCGAGCCCCAACCGATCACCGACGGGCGGCCGGTGCGCAGCGAGGTGCGCTGGCGGTCGCTCGGGCCCGTCGCGGGGATCGTGCCGTGGAACTTCCCGCTGCAACTCGCCTCGGCGAAGTTCGCGCCCGCGCTCGCGGCCGGCAACACGGTGGTGCTCAAGCCGTCTCCGTACACCCCACTGGCCACCCGGGCACTGGGGTCCGTGCTGGCCGGCGCGCTCCCGCGCGACGTGTTGACCGTGGTCACCGGCCGCGAACCGCTCGGTGCCCGCCTCGCGGCCCACCCGGGGATCACCCACGTCACGTTCACCGGCTCGGTCGCCACCGGGCGGGCCGTGGCACGGGGCGCCGCGGCCTCGCTCGCCCGGGTCACCCTGGAGCTGGGCGGCAACGACGCCGCCATCCTGCTGGACGACGTGGAGGTGGAGCGCGTCGCGGACCGGCTGTTCTGGGCCGCGTTCCGCAACTGTGGGCAGGTCTGCATGGCGGTCAAGCGCGTCTACGCCCCGGCCCGGCTCTACTCCCAGGTGGTCGAGGCCCTCGCGCACCGGGCGCGGAACACGGTCGTCGGCGCCGGCCTCGACCCCGACACGCGCATGGGCCCGGTCAACAACGCCACCCAACTGGACCGCGTCGAGCGCTACACGACCACGGCCCTGACCGCCGGCGCCCGAGCCGCGGCCGGCGGCCGGCGGTTGGCGCGACCCGGACACTTCTTCGCCCCGACGATCCTGGCCGACGTCCCACCGGACAGCCCGGTGGCGACCGAGGAACAGTTCGGCCCGGTCCTCCCGGTGCTGCCGTACACCAGCCTTGACGAGGCCGTCGCGGCGGCCAACGGCACCGACTACGGGTTGGGTGGCTCCGTGTGGGGGACCGATCTGGACCGGGCCGAGGCGGTGGCCGACCGGTTGGAGTGCGGGACGGCCTGGGTCAACCACCACGGCGAACTCTCCCTGGCCCAACCCTTCGCGGGCACCAAGGAGAGTGGCGTGGGTGTCCCGGGCGGGCCGTGGGGGCTGTACGGGAACCTCAGACCCTTCGTCATCCACCGCCCGACGGAGGCGACGGGTTGAGGTTCGACGCCGCGGTACTGCGCTCGTACGAAAGTCCGTTCGCCGTCGAGGAGGTGGTCCTGAACGCGGGCCCGGCCAGGGACGAGGTCCTGGTCGAGATCGCGGGATGTGGGATGTGCCGGACCGATCTGGCGGTCCGGCGTTCGGCCGGCCGCTCGCCGCTGCCGGCGGTGCTCGGCCACGAAGGGGCCGGGACCGTGGTGGAGACGGGCGGCGCGGAGACGGGCCTCAGCGTCGGCGACCACGTGGTGCTGAGCTTCGACTCCTGCGGGCAGTGCCGAAGTTGCCGGGCGGCGGCCCCCGCCTACTGCGACTCCTTCGCCTCGCTCAACCTCTTCGGCGGGCGCACGGAGCACGCCACGCGGTTCACCGACACGGCCGGAACCGTGCTGGCCCCTCGCTGGTTCGGCCAGTCCTCGTTCGCGCGGTACGCGGTGGTCGCGGCCCGCAACGCCGTCCGGGTGGACCCCTCGCTGCCCATCGAACTGCTCGGCCCGCTCGGCTGCGGCTTCCTGACCGGCGCCGGAGCGGTCTTCCACTCCTTCGGCCTCTCGCCCGGCGACGCCCTCGCGGTCTTCGGCGCGGGAGCGGTGGGCCTGGCGGCGGTGATGGCGGCCACCGCCGCCGGGGCGGTCTCCGTAGCCGTGGACCGACACCCCGAACGGCTGGCGCTCGCCGAGCGACTCGGCGCGCTCCCGCTACACGCCGCGTCGGCGGACCTGCCCGCCCACATCCGGCGGTCAACCGGGGGCGGCACGCAGTACGCACTGGACACCACGGGCGACGCCCGACTGATCAACGACGCGCTGCGCGCCCTGCGGCCGACCGGCCACCTCGGCCTGGTGGCGCGGCTCCACGGCACGCTGCCGCTGGAGCCCGGGACGCTGGACCGAGGCCGGAGGATCTCCCACATCTGCGAGGGGGACGCGGTACCGGCGCTGCTGATCCCGCGACTGACCGCGCTCTGGCAGGCCGGCCGGTTCCCCTTCGACCAGCTCATCCGGACCTACCCGCTGGCCGACGTCAACGACGCCGAGGCGGACTGCGACGCGGGCCGCGTGGTCAAGCCCGTCCTGATCCCGAACAGGGGGAAGCGGTGAGCGGGGGAGACCTCCCCCACCTCCGCGACCACCCACCGCCGGGCGGCCGTCGGCCGGCCCGCTGCTGTTCCTGGTCTCTATCCGCGCCAAGGGAGGACACATGGTGGACACGGCACAACGAAACGCGGACGTGGAAGGCGTGGACGGGGGCGTCGGGCTGACCGCCCTGCTGGTCGCCGCCGCACGGGCCATCGAGACACACCGCCCCGACAGCCTGGCGCGGGACGTGTACGCCGAACACTTCGTGCTCGCCGCGCCGGCCTCCGCCCGCTGGCCGGTGCGCATGGAGCAGGTCCCGGCCGGGGACAAGGACCCGCTGTGGGGGCGGTTCGCGCGCTACTTCGGCCTGCGGACGCGCGTCCTGGACGACTTCCTCCTCCGCTCGGCGCACGCGGGGGGCGCCCGCCAGGTGGTGCTGCTCGGGGCCGGGTTGGACACGCGGGCGTTCCGACTCGGTTGGCCGGCGGGGTGCGTGGTCTTCGAGGTCGACCGGGAAGGGGTCCTGGAGTTCAAGCACCGGGTACTGGGAGGGCTGTCGGCCACGCCGAAGGCGAGACGCGTGCCGATCCCCCTCGACCTGCGCGCCGACTGGGTCGGCGCGCTCATCGACGCCGGCTTCGACCCGGCCACACCCACCGTCTGGCTGGCCGAGGGGCTGCTCTTCTACCTGCCGAGCGAGGTGGAGACCTCTCTGATCGAGGCGATGGACCGGCTGAGCCCGGCGGGAAGCGCGCTGGCCTTCGAGGCGAAGCTGGAGCGGGACCTGTGGGTGTACCGCGACAGCCCGCTCTACGCGTCGACACGGCAGCAGATCGGCATCGACCTCCTCACGTTGTTCGACGACCAGCCGCGCCCCGACTCCGTGGGCGATCTGGCGGGCAGGGGGTGGTCCACCACCGTGCGCACCCCCTTCGACTTCACCCGCGAACACGGACGCGGCCCACTGCCCGAGCCGAACGACGCGCTGGAGGGCAACCGCTGGGTGTTCGCGCGCAAGCCCGCACCCTGACGCCACCGAGGCGGCGACTCCCGGGCGAGCCCGAGCGATGGGCTCGCCGAGACCTCCCACCAGATCCAACCCGCCGTTCGTCGCCCCGCTCGCCGTGGTGCGGGGGCGGCGTTCGGTGCCCTGGCCCCTGACGTTCGCGACCAGCGACGCGTTGCCGCAGTCGTCGCGGACCCGTCCGGGGGCCAGGTACTCGGGTGCGCCGATGAGGGTGCCGGTGTGCCGGTCAGCGCGGTCATCTCGGTCAGCGCCGCGAGCCCGAAGTCCGTGAGGACCGGGCTACGACCCTCGCGCCTCGCCACGTTGGCCGGCTTGAGGCCGTGGTGCGCGATGCCCGCCGTGTGCGCGGCGGCCATCCCCGAGAGCAGACCCCGGCCCAACCGTGCGGCCTCAACGGGGGGAGTGGGGAGCGGCCAAGCCGGTCCGCGAGTGAGTCCACCCAGTACCCACCCAGTGCCCACCCCGTGACCAGTCACGGGAAGCCGCCCTCCCGACGGGTGACGACGCGGAGGACGGTCACCACGTGCGGATGCCGTAACCGCGCCCGGGCCCTGGCCTCGCGCACCACGCGCTCTCGCGGGACCGCCGCGCCGCGGCTCGCGTCCTCGACGTACCGGGGATCGGGCGGACGCACTTCCTTGAGCGCCGCCTCCCGGCGCTGCTCCGTGTCCCGCGCTCGCCAGACGAGCCCCGCCCCCGCCCCCGCCCCCGCTGCCGAGCCGTTCCAGCAGCTCGAACCGACCGTCGATGATTCGCGTCGCCGTGTCCTCGGTCGTCGTGGCGTCGGCGTACTGAGCCGCGGCCAACCGGTCCCGGGCTCGTGTCCGAGCGCGCGAGGGCCGAGTCCCGCACCGAGCCGTTCGGGAGCCGTGTCGCAGGCTGTGACGGAAGTGAATTCTGGTAATTCCCTGGGCGCTTCTTCGCGACACTTCACGCGCGGACGCTCCGACTCACTTTTGCATTCGGGTTATTGACTCCTTGCATACGGGAAAGAACTAGGAGGCCATATGCAAAGGGGTCGGATCTCCGCGTGCGAGATCCGGTCATGCGAGAGGGGTCGGGCATGGAATTCCGCAACGGCGTGGGCGCGGACGAGATCGCGGGCGTCGACTGGTTCAAGAGCAGCGCGAGCGAGGGCGTGGGCAACTGCGTCGAAGTTGCCGGACTCCCCGGCGGGGGCGTGGCGATGCGCAATTCGCGCGACGCGTCCGGGCCGGCGCTGATTTTCACCGCCGCTGAGATCCGGGCCTTCCTGGCCGGCGCGAAGGAGGGTGAGTTCGACGGCCTCTGTGGCTGAAGTCAACTAGCTGGAGAGGTAGTTCGGCGGACGTCTGGGCGGGATGCTGTAATACTGGCTCATCCCTGCTCATGACACCTGTTTGGGTCCTTGTGAGGAGCCTCCGTGTCCGCCGAATCACCTCGTGATCCGCAGCCCATAGCCCCCGTCACGCCCTTGCGGCACTCCGCCGCGGCCGAGGGCCCGGACCGGCTGCTCGGCGCCGCGCTGCGGCAGCTACGGCAGGAGCGGGGGATGACGCTGGAGGAGGTCGCGGACGCCCAGGAGATCAGCGCGTCCGTGGCCAAACTCAGCAGGTTGGAACGGGGCCAGTCACCGGTCAAGGAACGAGACCTGCGGGACCTGTTGCGGCACTATCGCGCTTCCACCGAACAGCAGGAGCGCGTCGCCGGGTTGTTCCGGGACATCCGCGAGGCACACGGCCAGGCCACCATCAGCGACCTCACCCCGAAGTGGCTGGAGCGGCTCATCCTGGTGGAGGAGAACGCCCGCTCCATCACGACCTTCGAGCGCAACGTCGTGCCCGGCTTGCTCCAGACCCCCGCGTACGCGCGGGTCCTGGTCCGCAGCGAGCTGGAGGCGGAGAAGGCCGCCCACGACGAGGTGACCGTCAACTGGCATGTCCGGCAACGACTCTGGCGCTGGGAAGCCTTCGAGCAGCGCACCGAAGGCGACCTCGAGGTCATCATCGGCGAGACGGCACTGTGTCAGGTCGTCGGCGACCACGCGGTCATGCACGAGCAGATGAAGCGCCTGCGGGAGGTGGCCGGCGGCCCCCGGGTCATCCTCCGCGTCCACCCGTTCGTCGGGGGCAGCCTGCTGGCGCCTCGCCAGCCGGTGACGCACCTGGTGTACGACGACGGCGGCCCCAGGGAACTGGTCTACTTCGAGACCATCGACAAGGCCGTGTACCTCACCTCGCAGGCACACGTCGAGGGGACGCGGGAGCGGCTGCTGCACGCCCGAGGCGGTGCGCTCACCCGCCGACAGAGCCAGAAGATGCTGGACGACTACGTCGAGAAGTACGCGATGCTGAGTGACGGGAGCGGCGCGGCCGAGGCGTAGCCGCCCACCGTTCCTCCGCGGGTCGGGGACCGTGCGCCAGGAGGGTCAGCGCACGATGCCGACGCCGCCCCACTCCTCCCAGTCCTGCGTGCGCTGGCGGGGCACGACGTCGGACACCGCGCGCCACCCGGTGACGTTCATCAGGCCGGGCTCCACGATCTCCAAGCCGAGGTGCTCGAAGTAGGAGACGACCTCCTCCTTGGTGCGTACCCGACCCCAGGTGTCGTGGGTGGCCTCCCTCATCAGGTCGGTGACCCGGTCGCGGACGTCGGCGCGGTCGCTCACCAACTGGCAGATGACGAAGAGGGAACCCGGCACCAGTCGCTGCTTGACCTGGTCGAGCAGGGGCAGCACCTCGTGGTCCTTGATGCAGTGCAGCACCGACACGAACAGGGCCGCCGTCGGCTCGTCGGGCCGGATCAGCCGCTTGACGTCGGGGTGGGCGAAGGTGGACTCGACGTCCCGCATGTCGGCGCTGAGGACGGCCGTCCGGTCGTTGCGGTCGAGCTTGGACCTGCCGTGCGCGAGCACGATGGGGTCGCTGTCGATGTAGACGACCCGGCAGCTCGGGTCGACGCGCTGGGCGACCTCGTGGACGTTGTCCATGGTGGGCAGCCCGGACCCGTGGTCGATGAACTGCCGCATGCCGTGCTCCTCGGCGAGGTACCTCACCACGCGCCGGAGGAAGTCCCGGTTGTTGAGCGCCAGCGCCTGTGAGTCGGGAACGATCTCCAACAGGTCCGCGCAGGCCACCCGGTCAGCCTCGTAGTGGTCGATGCCGCCGAGCAACCAGTCGTACATCCGCGCCACGCTGGGGGTGGCCGTGTCGATGGTGCGGAAATCGGCTTTCGCCCCGTCGCGCATACGTCCTCCGATAGCCAGTCGGCAGTGTCGCCGCGCCGCAAGTGGCCATGATACAAGCCGAGTTGGAGTCCCGCCGGAGATCACGGGGGAGCGAGGGGAGGTGCGGGGGGAAACCGGCGCGAAGCGGGGGCTATTCCGTGCGCCCGGCGCTCAGCGGACGCGCCCGGCGGATTCCCGGTCGGCTCGGGCCAGGAGCACCCGGACGCAGGCGACGGAGACCCCCATGACACTGGCTATGTCCTCCACCGGCATGCCCGCGTGCCGGTGGAGGAGGGCCGCGTCCTCGCACGCCCCCGCGAGCCATGGCTGGGACGCGGCCTCGTGGCCCGGGTAGCGGGTGACCGCGTGGCGCAGGTGGCGCCACGCGGCCTGTGGGGCGGAGGCGCTGCTCAGGGCCTGGGGCCAACAGCGGCGAATGTCGGCGAACGCCGCGTCCACCGCCGCCTGGGCCAGGGCCGGTGCGTCGAGGCGGGCCCGCGCGTAACGCAGGTAGGCGCGCGAGACCAGTTCCCGAAAGGCGAGGAAGTCCAGCGGGTCCCGCGCCGCGCGGGTCGGCCGCGCGGTCACGGCCTGGTCCAGGGGGTGGGACGCGTCCGGCGGGCCGGCAGCCCGGCGGCGGGGAAGGCGTCCCGCGTGTTGAGGAACTGGTAGTGCACCCGCTCCCAGGCCGGCCGGACCAGGCCCGGGTGGGCGTCCAGGGCGCGCGCCAGCGAGGCGGTCGCCTCCCAGGCGGGCGCCCAACTTCCGGCCAGGGCGGCGCGTATGGCGTGGGCCGGCAGGCCGGTGGCGTCCGCCAGCGCGCCTGCCGTGGGTTCCCCGGCGGACCGGTGCAGGGTGGCGAGTACCCTGCCCAGGTTCTCGACGGCGTCCTCGACGGCCAAGCTCCCGGACTCGGCCGCCGGCCTGCCGGGCCTGCCGTCGTGCGCGGTGGTTAACCGGGCCGCCTCGATGACGAGCCTGCCCGCGATCGACACCAGGCGTTCCGACCCGGCGTCCGCCTCCGCCGCGTCGGCGAGTTCCGCCACGAGCAACCGGAGCCGCTCCATCACGCTGGGCGGCGCGTCCAGATCGTGCAGCAGGGCGCGCTGCTTCGCACGGCGCCGCTGGCTCCGTCGCTGACAGGTGGTGCCGCAGTACGAGGAGGGGCGCCCGGGGCCGGTGTGCTGTGTGAACTCCGCGCCGCAGTAGGCACAACGGGGCGCCGAGGGCGACGGGGTGGACGGGGACACGCCGGGGGCTCCTTCGTCGTCGCGATGTCGTCAGGTGAGGGCTGGGATGGAGACGGAAGTGGGCGGCGGGGGAATTGAGTGGGACGGAACGGGCGCGCGTGGCGAACGCCGTGTTCCCAGGGGTTTTCCGCATCGGTCCGCGAGTCGAACGGTTGGTGACCCTAGCGCTCGGCATCACGCCCGGGGCGCCACCGCATCCCAGGCCCCGGCCTCGCGTCATGCAAGCGAACTCGCCCGTTCCGGCATGGCGTCCGATGTCAACGCGGCGCCTCGCGGGGAGCGGTGTCGCGCGGTTGACCACATGACAGAATGCGATCGTCTCGGTGCCCGCAATGACTCAGGAGAGATTGCGAACGACCGATTTGCAGAACGTCCCCGGAACTTTTGCCGTATGAAAGCCCGTCTGCCGGACGACGTCGACCTCATGTCGGACGGACAGATCATCCAAACGGGTGAATTCGGCGGCCAGAGCGGCCGATATCGGCGCGGCTCGAAGGAGCGCCGGAGGCCGCGAACGCCGTCCCGATCCGCCGTCCACGGCCACCACCGGACGAGCGGAGCCCCGGCACGTACCGCCCTTCGGCTGGCTCACCCCGCTCCGTACCCCGGGCGCGCCGACAGGGATCGACCAACGGCGCGGGCGGGGACGGTCCCCTCGCCTCGGCCCGCGGGAGATCCGTCAACGACCCGCTGCCGCGCCGCGTTCCTCGGCCTGGCGAACCTCGCGCTCGCCCACCCGGTGCCTCCGGGCCGGCCTGTGACCGTCAGAAGTCGTTGGCGCTCTTGGCCGTGAGGCCGCCGTCGCACACCAGGTGGCTGCCCGTGACGTACGAGGCGTCGTCGGAGAGCAGCCAGGTGGCGGCGCGGGCGATCTCGGCGGGGTCGGCCATCCGTCCGAGCGGGATCTGGCGCGCCGCGGCGTCGCTCAGGCGCGCGCGTTCGGCCGCCAACTCGGCGCCGTCGAGGCCGAAGTAGAGCATGGGCGTGTCGGTGGCGCCGGGGACGACGGCGTTGACGCGGATGCCGTGCGGGGCCAGGTCGATGGCGGCGGCCCGTACGAACGCGGAGACCCCGCCCTTGGACGCTCCGTACGCGCTGTTCGAGCCGCCCGCGAAGCCGACGAAGGCGGCCGGGGACGACATGCACACCAGCGAGCCCGGCCGTCCGGCGTCCCGGAGGATCTGGGCGGCCGCGCGTACGGTCAGGAAGGTGCCGGTGAGGTTCACGTCGAGCACGCGGCGCCAGGTGTCCAGGGACATCCGGGGCAGGGGCTCGTTGATCTCGATGCCGGCGCTCGCGATCACCCCGTCCACCGGGCCCAGCGCGGTGCCCGCCGCGTCGAACGCGTCGGCCAGGCTCCGTTCGTCGGTGACGTCCGACGCGGCCGACCAGGTCTCGGGGGCGCCGACGCGCCTGGCCTCGGCCGCCGCCCGCGCGGCGCGCCCGCCGTCCTGGTCGAGGACGCCGACGGTCCAGCCCCGACGGGCCGCCTCAAGGGCGGTGGCGCGACCGATGCCGCTGCCGCCGCCGGTGATCAGGATCGTCCTGGTCATTCCGCGGGGTCCTTGGTGGCTCCGAGGTGGGTGTTGATGTGCGCGGTGACGGCGCGGTCCAGTGCCTGTTCGTCGCCCGCGCGCAGGGCGTCGACGAGTTCGCGGTGTTGCTCGGCGACCACGGTGGCGTCCGCGTAGTGGCTCGCGTCGCGCCGGAAGTAGGAGCGCACGCGCGGCTGGATCGAGCGCCAGATCTGGAGGCAGTGCTGCTGCCCGGACAGGGTCACGACCGCCTCGTGGAAGCGGATGTCCTCGTCGGCGAGCGACGCGGCGTCCGCCGCCTCGGCCGCCGCCGCCATGTTGCGGACGAGCGACTCGAGGTGGGCGTAGTCGGCGTCGGTCAGCCGGGGCATCGCCTTGCGGAAGGCGAACTTCTCCAGGGAGACGCGGACCGGTACGAGGACGTTCTCGGTCTCCTCCTGGGAGACGCCCAGCACCTCCGTGCCGCGGTACGGGTAGGAGATCACCAGCCCCTCCTGCTCCAACTGGCGCAGCGCCTCGCGGACCGGCGCCCTGCTGGTGCCCAACTGCGCGGCGACCCCCGCCTCGGTGAGCTTCTGGCCCGCGGGGAGCTGGCCCACGGTGATCGCCTCGCGCAGCACGTCGGCGACGGTTTCGCGGCGGGAGGCGAGGGACGCGGAGGAGAGCGCGGGCAGCGCGGAGAGACCGGACATGGCCGGAGCGTAACAGGGGTCGTATTTTGTCGACAATCGAGCGCCCTTTTTCGGGGTCGGTGAGGGGTCGGGGCCGCTGGGTGAGGCGGTGGGGAGGTGCTTCTGGCGATCGGCGGGGTCGTGGAGTCGTTTGCTTTGTGGGCTCGTGGGCTCGTGGGCTCGTCGGCGGGGATGGTCTCGCGCAGCCCGGGTGTAGCCGGTCCCGCCAATGACGGGCGTCTCGGCAGACTGTAACCTAATGGTCGATTGTCGACAATCTCCTGCCGGGTCGGGTACGGTCCCGAAATCGGCCCCCGCCTCGTTGGCGTCCGGGGCGGCGAGCACCCACCACGAGAGGCACTCATGAGAATCACCAGGGTCGAGACATGCGGTCTGCGCGGGGCGACCCCCGAGGGCGGTTGGTCCAACGAACTGCGCCCGGACGACGTCGTGCACACGCTCGTCGCCGTGCACACCGACGCGGGCATCACCGGCGTCGGAAGCGCCTTCACCACCGAGGACCTCGTGCGGGGCGCCCTCGACCTGTTGCTTCCGCACCTCGTCGGCCAGCACCCGATCGAGGTCGAGCGCATCACCGAAACGCTGCACCAGACCGCGTTCTGGATGGGTCGGGGCGGCTCGCTCACGCACGCGACGAGCGCGATCGACATCGCGCTGTGGGACATCGCCGGCCAGGCGCTCGGCCAGCCGGTCGGCCGGCTGCTCGGCGGACGCCACCGCACCCGGGTGCGCCCCTACGCCTCGGTGCTGATGGACGAGGCCGGGCCGATGACGGACACCCTCACCGCCCTTGTCGAGCAGGGGTTCACCGCCTTCAAGATCGGCTGGTGGAGGTTCGGCCGGGTGGACGCCGCCACCGACGAGCGCACCGTCGCCGCCGCCCGCGCCGCGGTCGGCGACCGCCTCCTCGCGGTCGACGCCGGCGGCTCCGAGGCTTTCTTCCCCGGCGGCCTGGCCTGGGCGAAGCGCACCGCGCGGATGCTCGCCGACCACGACGTCGCCTGGTTCGAGGAGCCTCTCGCGCCGGACGACCTCGACGGCTTCGCCGAGCTGCGGGCCGGTTCGCCCGTGCCGATCAGCGGCGGCGAGGTCCTCACCCGCAGGCAGGGCTTCGCCCCCTACCTGCGGCGGCGCGCCTTCGACATCGTCCAGCCCGACACCACGAAGGGGGGCGGGTTGAGCGAGTCACGCCGGATCGGCTGGCAGGCCCAGGACCTCGGTATCCGACTGATCCCGCACGGCTGGAACACGGCCATCGGCCTCGCCGCTGATCTGCACCTCTCCGCCGCGCTCGCGTCCACGGACCTCGTCGAGTACAAGACCGGGTCGGCTTACGTGGACGATCTCGTCGCGGGCGGTTGGCGACTCGACGCCGACGGCTACCTCGACATCCCCGCCGGCCCCGGCCTCGGCGTGACCCTCGACCCCGAGGCGGTCGCGACGTACGGCACGCGGCCCGCGTTCGCCGACCCAACGGCGTGAGCCCGCCGGCCACACCCACCCGGCGGGCCACGCGGCCCGCCCCGTACTCCCTCGGCTGACCGGCACCGCCCCGCACTGCGGACACGCTGGGACGGAAATATCCGCTCCCCTTCAACACCGCGCGGCGGCGCCGCGTATCCCCTGGTGAACGCGGCCGACGAGCCGACAGACAGCGCGAACGTGCGGACGCGGCACGGCACTTCGCCGCGCGAACGATCAACTCAGCAGCGCTCCGAACCCACCGGGCGAGCGCCACCGTGGCCATCGCGCACGCCCGGTGGGCCGCCCGGCCCGGAACTGGAGGGCGGCGGATGCCTGACGAGTGAGACCGCGACCGACACAGGTGCCGCCATCGTGCACAGCCACGCGTGCCCACCCCACGTGGACACCGCGAACAAGGGAGACAGCCCGCATGGAGACAGCCCGCCCGAAGACAGTCCGTACGAGGAACACCAGGACCACCCTGCGCCGCACGCTGCTCGCCACCACCGCTCTCGCCGCCCTGGCGGTGCCGGTCACGCTGACCCCGGCGAGCGCGGACGGGGCGGGGGCGAGGCCCGGCGCCGTACCGGAATTCGGTGCGTACGACGGTCTCGTCGACGGGAAGCGGATGCCGTTCGACGGCACGATCAACAACAACACCATGGCGATCAGCCCCGACGAGAGGACCGCCGTGGTCACGGCCTCCGGCTTCGACCACGTGCGCGTCGTCGACCTGGCGGACGGGCACACGATCAAGCGGATCAACGGCTACGTCACCCCGCGCAACGTCCTGTTCGCCCCGGACGGCGGGAGCTTCACCGTCTCGGACAGCACGCTCGGCGTCGTGGACCGGATCGCCGTGGGCACCTTCCGGGTGACGCACCGCCT
This sequence comes from Streptomyces sp. MGP-BFMKR1, assembly GCF_057766585.1. Taxonomy (NCBI): domain Bacteria; kingdom Bacillati; phylum Actinomycetota; class Actinomycetes; order Kitasatosporales; family Streptomycetaceae; genus Streptomyces; species Streptomyces sp. MGP-BFMKR1. The sequence continues at coordinate 536,004 of NZ_CM173408.1, read as the reverse complement.
GCCGCTCGGCGCCGGCGTGTTCGGCACCGCGCAGTCCAGGGACGGCAGGCGGCTGTTCGCCAACAACCAGGCCGCGGGCACCGTCACCGAGGTCGACCAGACCACCCGCAGGGCGGTCTCGAACGGCGTCATCGGCGGGTTCGACCACCCGCGCCAGGGCGTGAAGCTGGCGCCGGCCGAGGACAGGCTGTTCGTCACCAACTACGGCGACGGCAGGACGGGCAGGATCTCGATCGTGGACGTCACGACCACCACGGACCGGCCCAAGCCGGTCGACATCACCGGTTTCGTGGGCGTGCGCGGGCTGTCCGTCAGTAAGGACGGCAAGCGGCTGTACGCGGCCAACAGCGCCGACGACTCGATCTCCTTCGTCACCCTCGGCCAGCACATCGAGCACGTGAAGCACCCGGTGGGGGAGGGGAAGACGCCCTACGGCGCCGTGCTCTCACCCGACGAGTCGGTCCTGTTCGTGGGAAACCTCCGGGACAGTACGGTGACTGCCATGGACCCGAAGACCGGCAGGGGGACGGACCTCAAGGACGAGCGGCGCCTGTTGAAGGGGCCCCGCCAGGCGATCACCTTCAGCTCCGACTCCCGGACCGCGTGGGTGCTCAACGAGGACCTGACCATCGCCGTCGTGGACGTGGCCAGCCGCACGGTGACCCACACCCTCGGCACGCCGCACGAGCCGCCCCCGTCTCCCCGCCGATGACCACCGGCCGGGGCCGGCCGCCCGGCGCCCGAACCCGTCCCCGGTCCGGTCAACACACCCGCCGCCCGCCGCGTATCCCCTTGGTGGACACGGAGTCTCCGGGAGGGCGGGCACGATGACGCCAGGGCGCGGACCGGGTGCGGGTGTGCAGGGGGATGGCAGTGTCGGTGAGCGGTAGCCCCGCACGGTGGCTGCGCGAGCGCTTCGCGTCACGCGACGCGCAGCCCGCCGGCCTGCGGACCGAGACCGAGGTGCGGGCCGCCTACGACCGCTACGGCGGCGAACTCCTCGGCTTCGCCTTCAGGGCGCTGGGCGACCGGCAACTCGCCGAGGACGTCGTACAGGAGACCTTCGTCCGGGCCTGGCGCTCCCCCCGGGGCTTCGACCCGGGCCAGGGCTCCCTGCGCACCTGGCTCTTCGCCATCGCCAGAAACGGAGTGGTGGACGCCATGCGACGGCGCCACACGCGGGAGGGCGCCGGGCACTCCTCGTGGGACGCCGTACCCGAATCCGAACGACCATCGGAGGCCGACGCCGTCGATCAGCTACTGGAACGTATCCAACTCGGTGAGGCGTTGCGGCGACTGAGCCCAGAACACCGGGAGGCGGTGGTCGAGGTGTACTTCGGCGGTCGTACCTGCGCCGAGTTGGGTGCGGAGCTGGGCGTACCGGCGTCCACCATGCGCAGCCGGCTGTACTACGGCGTACGCGCGCTCAGGCTCATCCTGGAGGAGAACGGGTGGCTGGCACCATGAACGAACCATGCCTGCCCTTCCGCCACGCGCTGACCGAGCACCTGCTCCTCGGCACACCCCTGCCGACGGACCTGGCCCGACACCTCGACCGGTGCCCGGAGTGCGCCCGTGAGCAGGCCGAAACCGACGACGTGGTCCGGACGCTGCGCCGGGCGGACCCGCGCGCGGGCTGGTCGGACGACCGGGCCCGCGCGCGGCAGGATCGGCCCGCGCGTGAACTCGGCGACCGCGTCAGCCAAGCCGTGGCGGACACCGCGCCCGCCCGGCCCGCGCGCCGCCGGCGCGTCGCGCTGGGCGTGGCCACCGCCCTGATCGCGGCGGCCGGAGCCCTCGTCCCGCTGATCGGCTTCGGGGACGAGGACCCGCCACCCACGGCGTCCGTGGCGCTGGTACGCGAGGGCAGGATGGTCAGCCACCCGTGGGGCACCGAGGTACCCGTGGCCCTGTCCGGGCTGAAGTCGGGTGAGAGCTACCGGCTGATGGCCGTCAACGCCGACGGGGCGCGCGCCTCCGGCGGCAGCGTCAACGCCACCTCGGGCGCGCGCGTGTCCACCCGCATGACGACGGCTCTGCGCAAGGAGACCATCACCGCCCTGGTCGTGGAGGACGAGGAGGGGCGCGTCGTGGCGCACGTCCCGGTGGTGCCGTACCCGACACCGTCCTCGGCCCCGTCCTCCCCGGCTTGAGGCCGGGGCCGGCCGCGTCGCGCGGGGCGTCAGCCCGCCGGCCACGGGCGGCGCGGCGCCGACCGGCACGGGAGGGCGACCACCCGGCGGCTGCGGCTGCGACTGTGGCTGCCGCGACGGGGCGTGACGGATCGGCCCGGGCCCGGCGGCTGCTAACGGGGTTGACGGCCATCGGCGTCACGACTGTCGACGGTCTGCTCCCGCAGGATGTCGTTGTGGCCGGCATGGCGAGCGAACTCCTGGATCATGAGCAGGTAGATCCAGCGCAGGCTCACGGTGCCGCAGGACGGGTGGTGTCGGGTGGCGTCCAGGTCGATGTCCGCGGCGATGGCCCGCGCGCGGTCGCTGGCGCGCTCGAACTCGGCGATGACGTCGGCGAGGGTTTCGCCGTCGCCGGCCACGAAGCTCTCCTCACCCACCATCGCCCCGTCGCACGCGGCTTCCGGCAGGCCACCGAGAATGTGTTGGAACCACTTCCGCTCCGCGAACGCGGCGTGCTTGATCAGTCCGATCGGCGTGGTCAGGGACGAGACGCGGCGCTGGCGCGCCTCCGCCTCGGAGAGGCCGCGGACCGTGTCGATCAGTTCGGCCCGTGTGTGGTCGAGGATGTACGCGAGCATCTGACGCTCGGGGCAGTCGGTGAGGCGGGTGGGCACGTTCATGCCGGGTGTTTCCCTTCGTGGTGGGTGTGCGCGTGTTGGTGGGACGCGCTCGATGGGGGCCTGTCGATGTGTCCGGCGATCGGCCCCGGTGCGACGATGACGCCGTGACCCACGGGCCAACTCGGCGGCGGCGACGCCGGCTTGCCTGTCAACGGGTGAGGCAGTGGGGCGGTTCGCTCGGCTCGTCGTCGAGGACGCACCGAGCCCGGATCGGACAGGCTGGGGCCGGAACGGACCGGGTCGGACCGGTACGGACGGGACCGGTAGGGGCCGGATGCCGACCGGGTTTCCTGGCCGAGAGTGGTGCCGTCGGCGACCATCATCCGGGTCACCGAGGCGGCGAGACCGGCAACCCCGCTGACTGCGCGTCCCGGGGTGCCGCAGAGGTCACGCTCGGCGCGACCCTACCCCACCAACGTGCTGACCGCAGCAGTGACGAAGGCCCCCACACGCACCCGCGCACCTGCCCACCCGCCCCCACCCACCCCCACGCACGCGGTCGCAGCGCGCCGCCACCGACGGACGAAGGGCGGCGCACGGCCGCCTCACGGAGCGGGGGCGTCCGGGTCGGGGATGGCGGTGTGGGGCGTGGTCGGGCCTGCCGTGCAGTCCAGGATCAGCAGGTGTGGGCGGGCGAGGTAGTCGCGCCAGTACGTGTCACCGAACCGCTGTCGCCCCTCGTCGGAGACGCGTGGCCGGACCCGTTCGACCGTGTCGAACCCGGCGCGACGCAGGGCCCGTTCGATGGTCGGCGCCGACCACCGGCGTACGTCGAGCGGGATGACGGTGTCCGCCCACCGGAGCGTCAGCCGGATCGGCGCCCCGTCGGCCGCCGCGCTGTCGGCGTCCGCGAGCGCGGAGACCTCGAACCCGTACGCGTCGTAGTACCCGGGCTCCGCGGAGATGTCCGGATCGAGCGTGGCGGCGACGAGGCGTCCGCCGGAGGGGCCGAGCGCCCGGCGTGCCGTGCGGCACATGGTGGTCAACTCCTCCTCCGTGGCCGCGTACGGCAGCGCGTACACGCTGACGACCAGCTCGAAGGCGCCGTCGAGCGCGCTGTCGACCGGGTCGTCCGCCCTGGTGGCGTCCCGCCGGAGGTAGCGCACGCCGAGTCCGTCCGCGCGCTCGCGGCGGCGGGCGATCTCCAGCATGCCCTCGGACACGTCGGTGCCGGTGACGTCCACGGCCCCGCGCTCGCGCAGCAGCCGGGTGTACACGCCAGCGCCGCAGCCCAGGTCGAGGGCCCGGGTGCCGTGTACGTCGCCGAGCGTCTCCAGCAGGGTGTGTCGTTCGACGTACGCGCGCACCGGATGCTCGGGCGCCATGCGCGCGTAGTCGGCGGCCAGACCGTCGAACTGGCTGGTCATGCGCGCTCCCTCCGGTCTTGGGCGCGGTCGTGGCGGTGCGTCCTGGACTCGTGTGCCCTCGCGGACAAGGGCATTGTGGCGCCTCGCGCCCGGGTGCGGAACCCGTCGGGCGCGGTGGTCGGCCGGGTTCGGCCGTCGGGGTTTGGTGCGTTCGAGGAGTGCCGGGACGTGGACCCGGCCGGGGGCCCGGCGACGGGTCAACGCCCGTCGCACAGGGCGGCGTCCACCGCGCCCTGGAGGTGGGCGAGCCTGGCGCCCTGGGCCGCCACGGTGGTGGTGTAGACGGTGACGGTGCCGCGGCCGTCGGTGGCGCGACCGCCGCCCACCGAGACGCCGGGAAGATCGCCGCCGTGCCCCCGGTACGTGCCGCCGCAGGAGAGCGGGATGCTCGCCACGCCGTACCCGTACCGGCTGCCCTCCGGGTACACGTCGCACCCGCCGACGTCTGTCGTGTCCTGCGTCATCTGTCACAGCGCCCAGCGCGGCAGCAGCTTGCCGCCGAACAGGCCGTCCCAGAACGCGTTCAGGTCCTTCGGCGTCGTCACCAGGTCGCCGGACGCGCCGAAGAACTCGTACGCCGGCAGCTCCGTCACGTCCGTCAGGCCCTGCTCCGGGTGGAGCGGGTGGACGCCGTGGTTGCGGGCATCCGGGCCGTGCGGGGTGAATTCGCCCGGGCCGGGCCCGCACGTGGAATCCAGGGGCCGATGCGCGAGCGGGTCGCGGCACCCCGGCCCGCACGGCGCGACCTGGCACTTCTCTCGCGCGGGCGGCCCCTGCCGCCATCACCCGTCCACCCGTGGGGAGTTCGCGGTCGGGAGGTGAGGCACCCCGGGTGAATTCACAAGCGCGCAATCTCGTAGGCTCGACAGAGCACGAGGGAGCCCGAGTGCAGCCATCCGGCGACCAACCTGCGGCTGTGGGGCTCCCTCGCGCGGAACCACCGTCGAATCGTGTGTTCACGAAAGGGGCTCCACGTGCAGTCTATGAGGCAGCGTCCAGCAGTTCGATGGCGGCGCTACGGCCGACTCGTCGCCACCAACTTCCTGCGCGGCGCGTCGTACGCGTGCGGTACCGCCGTCATCGGCCTCGCGACGTGGTGGGCGCGGGTCCGGTAGGCGAGCGGCCGGTTGGCGGGCGCGTCGACGGCTTCTCGGGGCTGTCCGAGAGGCCGTTGACCTCCTCGGGTCGGCCGGACCGCGCTCTGGCCGACCCACCCGCGCCGCCTGCCCTGCCCTGTGCCTCCCCGCTCGCCGAGGCTGACCGAGGTCAGGTGGTGGGCAGGGCGATGCTCGCGTACACGGGGTAGTGGTCGGACTGTCCGGCGTCGGGTGTGACCGTGCGGAGGTGATGCGTGCGGTGGCGGATGTGCGCGCGGTTCCTGACAGCTCCGGGGCCTGCCGGCCTCCGGCCGTACCGCCCCGGCCCGGACGCCGCCACACCCCCAAGTGCATACCGGAAAAGACGAGTTGCACCCGCCAGTCGACCTCGTCGCATACTTGTACGGCACCACCCGTCGACCGTGCCGCGAGCACGTGGGGACGGCTCGGTGGGTAGGTGTGGAGTGCGAGCATCGGATGGGCTCACATCACGGGGGCAAGGCATGAACATCCAGCTTCGGGTGCACAACCCGAGCAACGACAACGACCCTCACTCGCTGTACCAGTGGCTCGGCGACGCCGCACCGCGGTTGCGGGCCGACGGCGTTCACCTACGACGACTCGGCGCGGCGCCGAGGCCCGGCGAGATGGGTGGGGCCTTCGACGTCATCCAGTTCGTCTTCGACTCCTCGGTGCAGCTCGGGGCGCTCGCCGTGGCCATCGCCACCTGGCGTGCCGCGCACGCCACCCGTGGCGAGTCCTCTTTGACCGTCGAGCGGGACGGCAGGCGCGTCACGCTCACCGGCGTCGACGTGAGCGACCCGGACGCCGTTCGCCGGGCGTTGGACGAGCTGTTGCGCGAGGACCCGGCATGAGGGGACCGGATGCCGCGGTGGCATCGGGCGCGCAGCCGGCGCGGGACGGGCTCGCCCAGCGCATCGACCCCGCGAGATCGGCCTGCGTCCTCATCGGCGTCAGCACGTACAACGAGCGGGAACTGCCGCGGCTCGCCTCCGTGGCGCGCAACGTCGAGGCCCTGGCACGGGAGTTGCGCGACCCCGACGTGTGGGGCATCCCGCCGGAGCGGATGAAGGTGGTCTCGGACCCGGCGACCGTCGAGGACGTGACCCTGCCCATCCGCAAGGCCGCCGAACTGGCCACCGACACGCTGCTGATCTACTACGCGGGCCACGGCGTCCTGCACGGCAACAGCGAACTCCACCTCACCCACCGGGCCACCCACCGGCACTACAGCGAGACCGCGGTGCGGTACGCGACGCTCCGCGGCATCCTGCTGGAACACCGTGCGACCATCGGGCGCCGCGTCGTGATCCTCGACTGCTGCTACAGCGGCAACGCGGTCGAGGGCCTGTCCTCCCACGAGGTGGACGACCTGGTGGCCATCGAGGGTTCGTACGTCATGACCGCGACGCCGCGCAACGCCCTGGCGATGGCGCCGAGCGGGGAGCCCTACACGGCCTTCACCGGGGAGTTGCTCAACGTCATTCGGCAGGGCGTGCCGGACCGCGCCGAGCAACAACACCTCTCCCTCGACGACGTCTACGCCGCGATCAGGCGGTCGCTGGGCAAGCGCAACATGCCGCTGCCCGGCAAGCAGGACTCCCACGACGTCGGCAAGCTCCCCTTCATCCGCAACCGGCTGAGCCCGGCGGAGCCGGTGCCGCCCCACGTTCCGTACTGGAACAGGGTGCGGCTCGCCGCGGCCGGGGCGGTGCTGGCCGGTGTCGCGGCGGCCGGCGGCCTCACCGGCCACGAACTGGCCGACGACGGCCGACCGGCCCGCGCGCCCGAGGCCAAGCCCGCGCCGGTGCTGACCGGGCCCTGTGGCAAGGGCAGCAAAGCCTCGCTCCTCAGCGTCTCCGACGCGCTGAACGAGCACGACGAGTGGCAGGGCACCAAGGTGGAGGGCCTGTCGGCGCTGGCCCTCACCGGGGGCGCCGAGGCCGGGGCGATCGCGCTGCGCGACGAGGAGCCGGGGCAGTTGTTCCGTCTCCAGCTCGGCTCCCCGGAGTCGCTGCGACCGGAGGTCACGGGAGTGCTCGGGCTCTACCGGGCGGACGGGGGGAAGTTCACCGAGTTCGACGGCGAGGGCCTGGTCATCGAGAAGGGCGGGCGTACCGTGCTGGCCACCGCCGAGCGGGGGCCCGCGCTGCGCCGGTTCGACCTGGCCACCGGGCGGCAGATCGGCAGGGACTTCGCGTTGCCCGACGCGTTCTACCCGCCGCCCCGCGGCGAGGCCCCACGCTCGCGCAGCCTCGAATCCCTGACCGTCACGGAGAGCGGCACGTACCTGTACACCGGCGCCGAGGGGCCGCTGATCCGCGACGCGGACGTGCACGGGCGGCACCAGGTTCGTATCCAGCGCCTCAGGGGCAAGCCGGGCGGCGACTACGTGCCCGACAAGCAGTTCGCCTACCAGACCGAGGAGGGGCACTACCTCAGCGACCTGATCGCCGTGGACGACACGCGGCTGCTGGCGCTTGAGCGCGGCTACCTGCGCGGCCTGGGCAACGGCATCCGCGTCTACGTGGTGGACGTGGCCGACGCCGTGGACGTCGCGGACATCGACGCGTTGGACGAGGGCACGGCCGACGCCCTGCTCCACAAGCGGTCGGAACCGCTGCTCGACCTGCGGAAGTGCCCGGACGGCGGGGTGACGTCGGACGAGCCGCAGAGCAACCCGATCCTGCAGAACGTGGAGGGCATGGCCCTCGGTCCCGAGTGGACGGAAGGGAAGCACAAGGGCGCGCGCCCGCTGTACCTGGTCGCCGACAACAACGGCCGCAAGAGCCAGTCGACCCGGCTCTACTCGCTCGCGGTGGACCTGCGGCGCTGAGGAGCGGCGAGCGCCGCGCGGTGAGCGGCGACCGTCGGTCGCGCCGGAGGGCGGGGTGCCGGTCGCGACAGCAGGGCTCCAGTGATGGTGCGTGAGTCCGGTGCCGGCCCGGGGGCCGTTCCGCCACGGTCGCTGGGGAGGCGGAACGGCACACCGGCGCGGCGGTGCTACGACTCGCCGGTGATCCTGGCCGACCCGATCGTCGCCGCGGCGATCTCCCTGGCGGCGGTCCGGGTCGACGAGTTGGCGTTCAGGTTGGTCAGCGATGCCTGGTCGAGCGCGTGGACGACGAAGTCGTACGTGTTCACCGTCGAGGGTGAGCACGGTCCCTGGTAGCCGTAGAGGCTCGCGCTGCCCCGGTAGTAGACCTGCCTGGCCCCCGCCGGCGTCGAGGGCCGGTACGCGTGGTCGACGTTCTGGGGGAGCGTGGTCGTGCTCGCCGGGATGTCGTAGATGACCCAGTGAATGAGGTGGGAGTTGTCCACATCGCGCATGACGATCGCGTAGCTCTTGGCGGCGCTCGGAGCGCCCGACCAGGTCAGGGGAGGGGACTCGTTCCTCTTGCTCGGGTCGCTTCCCCCGCCACTGGTGCACTCGTGGACCTTGGGGATGACGCCGCCGTCGGCGAACGCGGCGCTGGTCAGGGTGAACGCGCTGCGGGGTGCCGAGGTCGACGAGGCGGTGGCGGGCGAGAGGCCGACAGTCCCGGTGGCGAGCAGAGCACAGAGCGCGATTCTTGCACTTTTCACTGGAGGCTCCCGAGATACCTGTGATCGCTTGGGTGTCCGTGGCGTGAGAGCGGTACGCGCGTGGTGGAGCCAGCGTAGGCATCGCGAGTTCTGACGTCATGTCACTTGTCGGGCCGGTGGCGGTACTTTTCGCCTTCGGCTCCGTCGTCTCGGACGAGGCTGTCAACCCGGCAGCCGGGACGGGGCCGGACCGCCGGCGACGAACGTCGCCCGCACCCGGGCCCCCGTTCCGCGTCGAGGCCGCGGGGCGGCGCGGCGCCGACTGGCTCGGTACGGCGTCGGTGAGCGCCCGCACCGACGCCCCCTCCAGGACGACGGCCGGGGCCGCGCCGCGCCGGAGGCTGCGGCCCCGTCGGCGGGTGCCGCGCGATGGCACCGCCGCCCGGTCCGCGCGGGCGCGGGCGTGCGCGAGCCGTACGCCGCGTACGCGCGCCCCCGCCCGCCCCGGCGCGGCATCTCCGCCGCCCTCGCGCCACGGCGTGGTGGCGCGTCGCGGCTTACGGCGGCCGGTTCCGGGTCGCGCTCAGGACTGCGGGCCCGGCGGCAGCGCCGTTTCGCGCCCCGGCGCCCCCTTGGCCGGGTCCGTGACCGGGTCCGTGGCCTCCTTCGGGGCGGCCTCGTTCGGGGCCTGGCTCGGGGCGGTCTCGCTCGGGGCGGCCCCGGTCGGCACGACCAGCATCTTCGTCACCGAGCCGTCGTCGCCCACCACGTCGCGGACGAACGTGAAGCCCAGCCGCGCGCACAGCGCCAGGCTCGCCGAGTTCTCCGCGCCCACCATGCCGTAGACCCGGTCAACCCCAAGCGTCCGCGCGGCGTAGCGGATCAGCTCTCTGACCAGTTCCGAGCCGAGCCCCTTGCCCCAACTGTCGCGGACGAAGGCGGCGATCATCTCGTAGCCGTCGACGTTGCCGGTCTTCTTGATCTCCGCGTGGCCCACGTACGCGCCGTCCAGCCACACGGCCCACAGGTCGAACCGGTGCTGCGGGTAGATCTCGTCCATGATCACCTTGAACACGGCCCGGAGGTCCGCCTCGGGAGCGCGTTCCTGGCCCATCCAGCGGCACACCTCCTCATCGCGCAGCAGTCCGACGAAGGCGTCCTCGTCCTCGGGCCGGTAGGGGGTGAGCGTCATGCGCGCGGTGCGCAGTGTCGGAGTCATATCGGGTCCTTTCCTGGATGGCGCCCGCCCTGGCGCCCGGCGGCCACCGGGCCGGAGGAGCGGAATGAGAGAGGGGAGGGGCGGGGCGCCTGGTGCCACCACGGCGCCTCGTGGCGGGCCGCGCTGACGCCGGGGCGCGGCGCGCGGCCCCGCCCCGGCGTCAGCGCGGCCGGCCGCCGCCTCCGGCCCGCCGCCGGGGGCGGCGGCCGGGAGCGGCGGAGCCGTCAGGACTCGACGCGGTCCATGCGCTCGCGCAGGCTGCGCGGGCGCATGTCCGTCCAGACCTCGTCCACGTACGCGGAGCACTCGTCCTGCGTGCCCTCCTTGCCCACGGCCTGCCAGCCGTCCGGGACCTCCAGGTCGGCCAGCCACAGCGAGTACTGGTCCTCGTCGTTGCGCAGGACCTGGTAGCGGGCGTTCTCGTCCATGTGTGTTCTCCCATCGTGGAGTCGGGGTGCGAAAGAAGCGGATCGGATGTCGGATCGGGTGGGGCGCCGCCGGGGCCCGGCCCCGGCGGCGCCCCACGGGGGGCGTGGGGCCGGGCCGGGCGGCGCTCGGACACCGGCGCCGGCGCGCGGCGCCGGGGCGGCGAGGACGCGCCCGCTCACGCGCCGGCCCTGGCGTGCCCGGCGATGTGGCGCAGCGCCTCGGTGAAGTCCGCGGCCACGGCGCGGATGGTCGCCTCGTCGTGCACGGCGGGCCGGTACCGCCAGGTGAAGGCCAGCCTGCCGGCCTGCACGGCGCCGACCACCTCCAGCAGGTGGGCGCCCGCGTCGCGGGGGTCGTGGTCCTGGCCGAAGGAGCCGTGCTCGGCGCGCACCAGCGCGCCCGCCACCTCGTCGGACCTGGCGTCCCACTGCCCCAGGTAGTTGAAGGCGAGCTGCCCCGCGCCGGGGCGCTCCAACGCGGCGCGCACCTCGTCCGGGCCGTACGTGCGCAGGGCGCCGAACCCGATGCCGTTGCCGGGCACGGCCCGCAACTGCCGCCGCACCGACTTCACCAGCGCCCGCCAGTCGCGGTCCGGCGCGAGGTGGGCGGCGTCCGGCACCCGGAGGCGGACCGGGTGGATGGTGGTGAACCAGCCGACGGTGCGGGAGAGGTCCACGTCCGCCAGCACCTCCTCCCTGCCGTGCCCCTCCAGGTCCACGCTGACCTCGTCGTCCCCGGTCCAGCGCGCCAGGGCCAGCGCGAGCGCGGCCAGCAGCACGTCGTTGATACGGGTGCGGTACGCGGCGGGCGCCGCCCGCAGCAGCGCCTCCGTGTCCTCCTCGCCCAGCGTCGCGACCACCGCGCCGGGCGTGCCGTCCGTGGCGTCCCCGTCGTGGTCCACGGGCAGCGGGGCGGGGGCCACCGCCTGCCGCCAGTAGGGCAGTTCCTCGTCCAGCGCGCCCGCCGCGACATGGGCGGCCAGCCCCCGGGCCCAGTCCCGGTAGGCGGTGGTCCGCCTGCCGAGCGCGATGCTCTCGCCCGCCACGGCCTGCCGGTAGCCGCTCTCCAGGTCGTCCAGCAGGATGCGCCAGGACACCGCGTCGACGACCAGGTGGTGCGCCACGAGCAGCAGGAAGTCCGGCCGCCCGGCGCCCCCGGTGAACAGGGCCGCGCGCAGCAGTGGGCCCCGGCCGATGTCGAAGCCGCCGTGCAGGGCGTCGGCCGCCCGCTCCATGGCCGCGTCGGCCTCCTTCTCCGACAGCCCCGCCAGGTCGTGCCGTACGAGGAGGTCCGGAACGGGGGAGGGGGCCGGGTTGTGCTGCCGCCACTGGCCGCCTTCCTCGGTGAAGCGCATGCGCAGCGCGTCGTGGTGTGCGAGCAGGGCGTCCAGCGCCGCCCGCAGCGCGACGGGGTCGGGGCGGCCCTCCAGTTCGAGCAGCGCGGACTGGTTGAAGTGGTCGCGTGCGGCACGCGGCGTGGCGAAGAACCACGCCTGGATCGGCGTCAACGGCAGGTCGCCGGTGACCGGGCCGCCGTCGTCGTCGGTGGATTCGGTCGTCACCACGGTGGCCAGCGCGGCCACCGTCTGATGGGTGAACAGGTCCTTCGTGGCCAGCCGGAGCCCGTCCCGGCGCAGCCGGGAGACGACCTGCATGCTGAGGATCGAGTCGCCGCCGAGGTCGAAGAAGTTGTCGTCGGCGCCGACGGTGTCCAGGCCCAGCACGTCGGCCCAGATCCGCGCGATCCGCCGCTCGGTCTCCGTGGCCGGCTCCCGGTGCGCGCCGGCGGACCCGGCCACGCCGGCGGCGGGGTCGGGGTCGGGCAGGGCGCGCCGGTCGAGCTTGCCGTTGGCCGTCAGCGGCAGCCGTTCCAGGGGGACGTACAGGGACGGCACCATGTGCGGGGGCAGCGCGCGGGCCAGGTGGTCGCGCAGCTCCGCGACGGGCAGCCCGTCCGGCGCCCCGTCGGCCGGTACGACGTAGGCCACCAGCCGCCCCGGGCCCGCGGAGCGCTGCCCGGCCGGGTCGGCGGACCGTACGGCGACGACCGCGTCGCGCACCAGCGGGACGCGGCGCAGGGCGCTCTCGATCTCGCCCGGCTCGATGCGGAAGCCGCGCAGCTTCACCTGCTCGTCAACCCGTCCCGCGTACCGCAGTTGGCCGTCCGCGCCCCACCGTGCCAGGTCGCCGGTGCGGTACATCCGCTCGCCGGGCTCCCCGTCGGGGCAGGCGACGAACCGGCTCGCGGTCAGCCCCGGGCGCCCCAGGTACCCGCGGGCCAGGTGCGGGCCCGCGACGTACAACTCGCCGATCACGCCGACCGGCACCGGACGCAACGCCGCGTCCAGCACCCGGGCGCGGGTGCCCGCCACCGGGCGGCCGATGGGCGGGGCGCCGCCGTCCGGTGCCAGCGCGTCCGTCCAGGTGGCCACCACGGTCGCCTCGGTCGGCCCGTAGGAGTTGACCATGCGGCGGCCGGGCGCCCAGCGCTCCACCAGGTCGGCCGGGCACGCCTCGGCGCCGACGATCAGGGTGCGCAGGCGCGGCAGGTCACCGGCGGCCTCGGGGGGCACGGTGGCCAGCGCGGCGGGCGGGATCAGCGCGTGCGTGACGCGCCGGTCGGCGAGCACCCGGGCGAGCCGGTCGCCGAGCAGCGGCCCCTCCTCGCCCGCGACGAGCGCGGCGCCGGACAGCAGCGAGACGCACAGCTCCAGGACGGAGGCGTCGAAGCTGGGCGACGCGAACTGCAGCACCCGATCGCCCGGTCGGACCTCGTAGCGCGCCGCGGCGGCCGTGGCGAAGCCGGCGATCCCGGCGTGCGTGACCACCACCGCCTTGGGGGTGCCCGTCGAGCCGGAGGTGTAGATGACGTACGCCGGGTGCCCGGTGGCCAGCGGCGCGCGGCGGTCGGCGTCGGTGGGGGCGGTGTCCGGGCCGTCCGCGCGCCACACGTGCGCCGGGTCGTCGATGACGAGGACGGCGCCGGAGTCGCGCAGCATGAACTCCCGCCGCTCGGCCGGGTACGCGGGGTCCACCGGCAGGAACGCGGCACCCGCCTTCGCCACGGCGAGCTGCGCCACCACCGTCTCCGCCGAGCGGGGCAGCGCGAGCGCCACCACGTCCTCCGGGCCCACGCCCCGGCCGGCGAGGTGGTGCGCCAACCGGTTGGCGGCGCGCTCCACCTCGGCGTACGTCCACTCGCGCGCCCCGGCGACGAGCGCCACCGCGTCGGGTGCCTGGGCCGCCCGCCGCTCGAACAACTCGGCGATCGTGGCCGGGGACACCGCGTCGCCGGCGACCTCGCCGTGCGCGGGCAGCCGCTCCAGCTCCTCGCGGGAGGCCAACGGCAGGGCGGCGACGGGGCGGTGCGGGTCCTCGGCGACGGCGGCCAGCAAGGCGACGAGCTGGCCGGCCATCCGGTCGGCGGTGGCGGCCTCGAACAGGTCGGTGCTGTACGTCAGCAGCCCGCGCAGTTCCCCGGTGTCGGTTTCGGCGAACTCCCAGGTGAGGTCGAACCCGGCGTGGTGGGTGTCCGGCTCGATGTCGCTCACCTCAAGGCCCGGCAGGTCCAGGTCCGCCCCCGGCGCGTTCTGCAGCACGACCATCGCCTGGAACAGCGGGGTGCGGCTGGTGTCGCGTACCGGCTGGACCGCGTCCACCACCTGTTCGAAGGGCACGTCCTGGTGCGCGAAGGCGTCCAGCACCGTGCGCCGCACCCCGTCCAGGACGTCGGGGAAGGACGCGTCCGGGGCGATGGCCGAGCGCAGGGTCAACGTGTTGACGAAGAAGCCGACGAGGCCCTGGGTCTCCGGGCGCTCGCGGCCGGAGGTGACCGTGCCGACGGCGATGTCCCGCTGCCCCGACAGCCGCGCGAGGTACGTCTGCACGGCCGCCACCAGCGTGGTGAACAGCGTGGTCCGCCGCTCCCTGGCGAGAGCGGTGAGCCCGCGGGCCGTGGCGGGCGGCAGCACCAGCGGGGTCGTCGCCCCGGCCCGGCCCCGCTCGGCCGGTCGCGGCCGGTCGGTGGGCAGGTCCAGCGGCTCCACGCCCGCCAGGGTCTGCCGCCAGTACCTCAGGTGCTCCTCGGCCGCCTCCCGCCCGGCGGTCCGCTGCCAGTACGCGATGTCGGCGTACCCCACCGGCAGCGGCGGCAGCGGGCCGACGTCCTCGCCCAGCGCCGCCCGGTAGAGGTGGGCCAGGTCGCCGGTGAGCACGGAGGTGGACCAGCCGTCGGTGACGATGTGGTGCAGGGTCAGGGTCAACACGTGCTCGCTCGCGCCGAGCCGCAGGAGACCGGCGCGCAGCAGCGGCCCTCGACGCAGGTCGAAGGGGCGCGTGCGCTCCGCGTCCAGCAGCTCCGCCAACCGCCGCGCGCGCTCGGCCGGGGCCAGCGGCGACAGGTCGCGCACCGGCAGCGGCACCTCGCCCGGCCCGTGCACGATCTGCACGCCCTGGTCGTCCACGGTGTCGAAGGTGGTGCGCAGCGACTCGTGCCGGGCGACCAGCCCAGCCAGCGCGGTACGCAGCGCGGCGGCGTCCAAGTGGCCGCGCAGGCGCAGCGCCAGCGGGGTGATGTACTCGGTGCCGCCGGGCGCGAACGCGTCCAGGAACCACAGGCGTTGCTGCGCGTACGACAGCGGCAGCCGGTCCCGGGCCACCGGGGCGGGCGCGATCGGGGTCCGCCCCGTGGCACGCCGCCCGGTGAGCAGCGCCGCGACGCCGGCCGGCGTCGAGTGGGTGAACACCGTCCGCGGGGTGACCTCGGTGTCGAACTCCGCCGCGAGGCGGGAGGCGAGCCGGATGCTGAGGATCGAGTCGCCGCCCAGCGCGAAGAAGTCGTCCTCCACGCCCACCGCCTCCACCCGCAGCACCTCGGCCCACACCCGCGCGGCGCGAGCCTCGGCCTCGGTGCGCGGGGCTACCGCGCCGGGCCCCGCGACGGCGGGCGCCGGCGCGGGCAGGGCCGCCCGGTCCACCTTGCCGTTGGCGCTCAGCGGCAGCGCCGCCAGCCGTACGAACGCCGAGGGCACCAGGTAGTCGGGCAGGGCGCGTTCGGCGTGGGCGCGCACGTCATCGGTGTCCAACCCCTCGTCGCCCACCAGGTAGGCGACGAGCCGCTTGGCGCCGTGGTGCTCCTCGCGGGCCACCACCGCCGCGTCCCGTACCTCGGGGTGGCTGGCGAGGACGCCCTCGACCTCGCCCGGCTCGACCCGGAAACCACGGACCTTCACCTGGTCGTCGGCCCGACCCCGGAACTCCACCGTGCCGTCGACGCGGCGGCGGGCCAGGTCGCCGGTGCGGTACATCCGCTCGCCGGGCGGGCCGAACGGGTCGGCGACGAACCGCCCCGCCGTCGCCCCCGGCCGGTCGAGGTAGCCGCGGGCCACGCCCTCCCCGGCCAGGTACAGCTCGCCGACCGTGCCAGGGGGCACCGGCCGCAGCCGCGCGTCGAGCACGTGGACGCGCAGGTCGTCCAGCGGATGCCCGATGGGCACCGGGTCCGGCACGGCGGCCGGGTCGGACATCGCGAAGGACGTGGCGAAGGTCGTGGCCTCGGTCGGCCCGTACCCGTCGACCACCACCAGACCGGGGCAGGCGGCCAGCACGCGGCGCACGGCCGCGGCCGGGACGACGTCGCCGCCGGTCCACACCTGCCGCAGCCCCGCCAGGGCGTCGGGCGCGTCCTGCGCCAGCAGCCGGAACAGGCCGGCCGTCAGCCACACCGCCGTCAGACCCCGGTCGGCGACCAGCCGTCGCAGTACGGCGGCGTCCAGCGGCCCCGGGGGAGCGACGACGACCTGGCCGCCGCCCAGGAGCGGCGCCCACACCTCGAAGGTGGTCGCGTCGAAGGCGACCGGCGAGTGCAGCAGGACCCGCTCGCACACCCCGTCAGCGAACCGGCCGTCGGTGGCCAGCGAGGCCACGTCCCGGTGCCGCACCCCCACCGGCTTGGGCAGCCCCGTGGAGCCCGAGGTGAACATCACGTACGCCAACCGGTCCGGGTCCGCGGGCGGCAGCGCCGCCGGGCCGGGAAGGGGCGCCGTCCGGGCGGCGGCCACCTCGTCGGCGGTCAGCCGGACGGACGCCCGCGCCTGCTCACGCAGGACCGCGCGGCGCCCGGCGGGCGCGCGGCCGTCCACGGGCACGTACGCGCCGCCCGCCCTGACCACCGCGAGCTGGGCCACGACGAGTTCGACCGAGCGGTCCATGAGCAGCGCGACCCGGTCCTCCACGGCCAGCCCGCCGGTCACCAGGCGTGCCGCCAGCCGGTCGGACCAGTCGGCGAGTTCGCGGTAGGTGAGCCGCCGGCCGCCGTCCTCGACCAGCGCGACCGCGTCCGGGGCGCTGCGCACCCGGGCGGCGAACAGGTCCACCGGCGAGCCGGGCCGGGTCGGGCGCGCGGTGGTGTTCCAGCCGCGCAGCACCGCGCGGTCGTCGTCGGTGAGCGGCTCCAGGTCCCCGGGCGAGCGTGTCCCGCCGCTCGCCAGTGCCTCGGCGGTGGCCGACAGCAGCGCCGCCAGGTGCGCCGTGGCCCGTTCCACCGTCGCCCGCTCGAAGAGCGCCTCGTCGTAGTCGAGGTCGAAGCCGATGCGGTCGCCGACGTAGGCCCGCAGGCACAGCGGGAAGGTGGTGGCGGTCTCGGCGCGTACGTCCACGATCGCGATGCCCGCGTCGGCCGCGGCCCGCTCGTCGAAGGGGTAGTTCTCGAAGACGACCATGCTGTCGAAGAGCGCGGTGCCCGCGGGTACGTCGCTGAGCGCCTGGATGCGCGGCAGGGCGACGAAGTCGAAGCGCCGGGCGTCGCTCTGCTCTTCCTGGAGGGCGCGCAGCCAGGACAGCACGCCGCCGGGTTCGTCGGCGCGGACCCGGGTGGGCACCGTGTTGATGAACAGACCCACCATGTCCTCCACGCCCGGCAGTTCGGCGGGCCGGCCGGAGACCGTGGTGCCGAACACCACCTCCCGGCGCCCGCCGAAGCGGGCCAGCAGCAGCGCCCAGGCGCCCTGCACCACGGTGTTGACGGTCAGCGCGCCCCGGCCGGCCGCCTCCCGCAGCCTGCCCGAGACCTCCTCGCTCAGCTCCAGGTGGACCGAGGCGGCCGACCTGGCGCGGTGCGCCTCCACCGGCGGCCGGTCGTAGGGCAGTGGCGTGGGTTCGGTGAACCCGGCCAGGGCGTCGGCCCAGTACCGCTCGGCCTCCGCCTGGTCGCGCTCGCCCAGCCAGTGCAGGAAGTCGCGGAAGGGGCGGCGGGCGGGCGGGTGCGCGGCGGACCCGGCGACGGCCGCCGCGTACCGCGCGCACACCTCCGTGAAGAGCTGCCCGGTGCTCCAGCCGTCCAGCATCAGGTGGTGCGACGACCAGACCAGCATCACCTCGTCAGCGGGGAGCGCGGCGAGCGCCAGCCGGCACAGCGGGGCCACCGTGACGTCCATGCCGGCCGCCCGGTCCTCGGCCAGCAGCCGGTCGAGCGCCGCCTCCCGGTCGGCGGGGGACAGCGACCGCCAGTCGTGACGGGTGACGGGCAGCGCGGCACGCCGCCGCACGACCTGCACCGGGTGCGGCAGGTCCCGCCAGTGGACGGCGGAGCGCAGCGCGGGGGTGCGGTCGGCCACCTCCCGCCAGGCGTCCGCGAACGCCTCCGGGTCGGCGACGCCCGCGACACGGACGACCAACTGGTCCACGTAGGCGTCCGCCGTGTCGACCAGGCCGTGGAAGAGCATGCCCGCCTGGAGCGCCGTCAGCGGCAGGACGTCCTCCACCTCGCCGCCGTTGCCCGCGACCAGGTCCACCTGCCGCTGGTCGAGCCCGGCGAGCGGGAAGTCGGAGGGGCTGCGGCCCCCCGCGCCTGGGGTCGCGCAGTGCGCGACGATCTCGCCCAGCGCCGCGACCGTCTCCTCGGCGAGCCGGCGCACCAGCGACTCGTCGTACACCGCGGGCGGGTAGGTCCAGCCCAGCTCCAGCACGCCACCCTGGACGACACCCGTCACCTCCAGCGCGTACGGGCGGGTCTCCTTGGGCGCGGTGTCCTGCCCGGCCGGCGGCAGCGCGGCCCGCAACAGGCCGTCGGCGGCCGGCTGTTCACCGGTGGCCACGTCCCACTGGCCGTGGTAGTTGAAGCCGACGCGCGGCGCGGGCGCGGCGGGCAGCGGGCTCGGTCGCCGCAGGTGACGCAGCGCGCCGTAGCTCAGGCCCCGCAGCGGCACGCCGCGCACCTGCTCCTTCACCGACAACAGGGTCCGCCGCCAGTCCGCGTCCGGCGCGACGGTCAGGGCCAGCGGGAACTCGGCGGTGAACCAGCCGACCGTGCGGGAGGTGTCCAGATCGTCGAACAGCTCCTCCCGGCCGTGGCCCTCCACGCCGATGAGCACCGTCTCCCGGCCGCACCAGCGGGCCAGCGTCCGGCCCAGGGCACTCAGCAGCACGTCGGCCACCTGGGTGCGGTACACCTCCGGCACCCGCCGCAACAGGGCCTCGGTCTCGGCCTGGCCCAGGTGGACGGTGACCGTGCGCGCCGCGCCCTGCGGGTCGGGCCCGCCGCGACCGGCGGGCAGCTCGGCCGGCGCGGCGCACACGGCGCTCCAGTACGCCGCGTCGCCGTCGAAGGCGCCGGAGTCCGCGTACCGCGCCAGGCGGTGCGCCCACTGCCCGAACCCGGTCTCCACCGGGGCGAGTTCGGCCGGCCGCCCGGCCGCCGCGTCGCGGTAGGCGCTCTCCAGGTCGCCCAGCAGGACGCGCCAGGACACCCCGTCCACCACCAGGTGGTGGACGGTGAGCACCAACTGCGGCGGTGCGTCGGCGCCCCGGTCGAAGAACAGGGCCCGCGCCACGTGGCCCACGGTCGGGTCGAGCGAGTCCCGCGCCTCGTCGGTCGCGGCGCGCACCGCCGCCTCCAGGGCGGCGCCGTCCAGCCCGCGCACGTCGTGCCGGGTGAACACCGCCTCGGGCGCGGCGGGCAGCGCCTCCTGCGACCAGGCGCCGTCGGCGTGCCGGAACCGGGTGCGCAGCCCCTCGTGCCGGGCCACCAGCGCGGCCACGGCCGCCTCCAGCGCGAAGGCGTCGGTGCCGGGGGCCAGCTCCACCCGGTTGGTCATGGTGAAGCGCAACCGGTCGCCGGGCCGGCGACCCGCCAGGTACCAGTGCTGGATCGGGGTGAGTGGCGCCGGGCCGCTCGGCGCCTTCGGCGCGCCGCCCGCCCGCAGGTCCGCCTGCCCGGCGCGCAGCGCCAGTTCGGCGACGGTCTGGTGGCGGAAGACGTCCTTGGAGGTGAGGGCCAACCCGGCGCGCCGGGCCCGGGAGACGATCTGGATGCTGAGGATGGAGTCCCCGCCCAGGGTGAAGAAGTTGTCCTCCACGCCGACCCGGGGGACGCCGAGCACCTCCGCCCAGATGCCGGCGAGCAGCGTCTCGGCATCGGTGCGTGGTGCCACGTGCGTGCCCGCCCCGTCCGGCTGGGCGGGCGGCTCGGGCAGGGCGCCGCGGTCCGTCTTGCCGCTGCTGGTCCGCGGAATCCGCGCCAGGGTGACGAACACCGAGGGCACCATGTAGTCCGGCAGGCTCCGCCGCAGCCGTACCCGCAGCTCCTCCGCGGCCGGTGGCCGTGGCCCGTCGGGCACCAGGTAGGCCACGAGCCGTGCCCGGCCCGCGTGCTCCCGGGCCACCACCACCGCGTCCCGTACCCCTCCGGCGGCCAGCAGCGCCGCCTCCACCTCGCCGGGCTCGATGCGGAACCCGCGCACCTTCACCTGCTCGTCGGCGCGCCCGAGGAACTCCAGCAGCCCCCGGTCATCCCAGCGGGCCAGGTCGCCGGTGCGGTACATGCGCGTCCCCGGCGGCCCGAACGGGTCGGCCACGAACCGGCCGGCGGTCAGGCCCGGCCGCCCCAGATAGCCGCGGGCGACCTGGGCCCCCGCCAGGTACAGCTCACCCGGCAGGCCGACCGGCACCGGCCGCAGCGCCGCGTCGAGCACATAGGCCCGCATGCCCCGGCCAGGGCGGCCGATGAGCGGGCGCCGCGGCTGCTCGGCGAACGGCCCGTACACGGCGTCGACGGTGCACTCGGTGGGCCCGTACACGTTGTACGCCGCCACGCCCTCCAGGGCGCGCAGCTCCCGCCACAGCGGGGCGCCGACCGCCTCGCCGCCCACCAGGACCAACCGGGGGCGGTGGCCGCCGGTGAACAGCCCGGCGGCCACCAGCTCCTGGAGGAAGGACGGGGTGGTGTTCACGCAGTCGATCCGGTGCTCCGCCACCAGGGCCACGAACGCCGCCGGATCGTGCCGCACGTCCTCGTCCACCAGGTGCACCCGCTGGCCTAGGGCCAGCAGCAGCGGGCCCTCCCAGGAGGTGTCGAAGGAGAACGCGGCGCTCAGCGCGAACCGCAGCCGCCCGCCGTCCCCGGTGTGCGGGGCCACCAGGCCCGCCAGGTGGTCGCGGCACAGGCTGAGCAGGTGCCGGTGCTCGACCAGCACGCCCTTGGGCCGGCCGGTGGAGCCCGAGGTGTAGTTCAGGTAGGCCGCGTGGGCGGCGCGCAGCGGCGCGATCCGGTCGGCGTCGGTGGGGTCATGGTCGGGGAGTCCCGCGAGCGGCGCCTCGCGCAGCGTGTCGGGCTCCAGCACCACGTGCGGCGCGGCGTCCTCGTACAGCAGCGCCACGCGCTCCTCGGGCAGCTCCGGGTCCACCGACAGATGGGTGCCCCCGGCCTTGAGCACGGCCAGCAGCGCCACCAGCATGTCCGAGGTGCGCGGCAGCCGCACGGCCACCAGCCGCTCGGGTCCGACGCCCCGCGCGATGAGGTGGTGGGCCAGCCGGTTGGCGCGGGCGTTGAGGGTGGCGAAGTCCAGCGTCGCGTCCCGGGCCACCAGGGCGGTGGCGCGCGGGGTGCGGGCCGCCGACTCCTGGAAGAGGTCCACCAGCGTCGCGTCCGGCGCGGGCGCGGGCAGCGGCTCGCCCTGCCACCGGGTGAGCGTGCGCCGCCGCTCGGCGTCGGTCATCAGCGGCAGCGCCCCCACCGGGCGGTCCGGGTCGTCCGCGACCGCCTCCAGGAGCAGCCGCAGCCGCTCCACCGCCCGCTCCACCGTGGCCTCGTCGAACAGGGCCGTGTCGTACTCCACGTAGCCGCTCAGCCCGTCGTCGCCCGCCACGAAGTCGAAGCTCAGGTCGAAGGTGGCGTGCCGCACGGGCGGCGTGAGCGCCTCGACGGACAGGCCCGGCAACTCCGGTTCCCGGCCGCCCAGGTTGTGCAGGGCGACCATGACCTGGAACAGCGGGGTGCGGCTGGTGTCCCGCTCCGGCCGCACCGCCTCCACCAGGCGTTCGAAGGGCACGTCCTGGTGCGCGAAGGCGTCCAGGACCGTCGCGCGCACCTCGCCCAGGAGCCGGCTGAACGGCGCGTCGGGCCGCACCCGGTTCCGCAGCACCAGGGTGTTCACGAACATGCCCACCAGGTGCTCCAGTTCGGGGCGGTCGCGCCCCGCGGTCACCGTGCCGACCGCGATGTCCTCCTGGCCCGACCAGCGGGCGAGCAGCACCTCACAGGCCGCGAGCAACGTCATGTACAAGGTGGCGTCGGCCCGGCGCCCGGCCTCCCGGAGCCGGTCGGTCAGCGCGGCGGGCAGCGAGAACTCCAGCAGTGCCCCGTCGCCCGCGCGCACGGCCGGCCGCGGCCGGTCCGTCGGCAGCTCCAGCGGGGCCACCCCGGCCAGCCGCTCCCGCCAGTGGGCGAGGGCGGCCTCGTCGGCGGCGGCGGCCCGCGCGTCCTGCCAGGCCGCGAAGTCCACGTACGCCAGGGGCAGTTCGGGAAGGCGCGGCGGGCGGCCGGTCAGGGCCGCCGCGTACAGCTCGGCCAGGTCCCGGCCGAGCACGGTCGCCGACCAGCCGTCGGTGGCGATGTGGTGCACGGCCAGCGTCACCACGTGCTCGTCGGCGGCCAGGTGGACGAGCCCGGCCCGCAGCAGCGGCCCGCGCGCCAGGTCGAAGGGGGTGCCGGCCTCGCGGGCCAGCAGCGCGTCGAGCGCGGCGGCGCGCTCGTCCGGCGGCGTGGCCGACAGGTCGGCGCGCGCCACCTCCACCGGGTGCGGCGGTCGCACGCGCTGGCGGGCCCGGCCGTCCTCGTCGGCGAACGTGGTGCGCAGCGGCTCGTGCCGGGCCACCAGCCCGTCGAGGGCCGCGCGCAGGGCGCGGACGTCGAGCGCGCCGCGCAGCCGCAGCGCCGACAGCGTCACGTACGTGGTGCCGCCGGGCTCGAAGCGGTCCAGGAACCACAGCCGCCGCTGGGCCGGTGACAGCGGCAGCGGGCCGGTGCGGTCGGCCGCCGGGATCGGGTCGGCCGCCGCGCCGGCCGACCTCGGGGCCGGCAGGGCCGCGGCCAGTTCCGCGACGGTGGGGTGGGTGAACAGCAGCCGTGGGGAGACCTCCGCGCCGAGGGCGGCGTGCAGCCGGGAGGCGACGCGGACGGCGAGGATCGAGTCACCGCCAAGCGCGAAGAAGCCGTCGTCGGCGCCGACCTCGCCCGTGCCGAGCACCTGCGACCACGCGCTGGCCACCAGCCGCTCGGCCTCGGTGCGCGGCGCGACGCGCTCGCCGGCCGCCGCGTAGCCGTCCCGGTCGGGGGCGGGCAGGGCGCGCCGGTCGAGCTTGCCGTTGACGGTCAGCGGCAGCGCCGTGAGGGCCACGTACGCGGCGGGCACCATGTGCGCGGGCAGCCGCTCCCGCAGGTGCGCGCGCAGGGTGGCGGCCGACGGCGGCGCGGCCGGGTCCACGCCCACGACGTGGGCGACCAGCCGCCGCACGCCCGGGGTGTCCTCGCGCACGCCGACCGCGGCGTCGGCGACGGCGGGGTGCGCGGTCAGCGCGGCCTCGATCTCGCCCGGTTCGATACGGAACCCGCGGATCTTCACCTGCTGGTCGGCCCGGCCCAGGTAGTCCAGGGTGCCGTCCGCCCGCCACCGCGCGCGGTCGCCGGTGCGGTACATGCGCGTCCCCGCCGGGCCGAACGGGTCGGCCACGAAGCGCGCGGCGGTGAGGCCGGGGCGGTTCAGGTAGCCGCGGGCCAGGCCCTCGCCCGCGACGTACATCTCGCCCACCGCGCCGGGCGGCACCGGCGCGAGGTCGCCGTCGAGCACGTACACCCGCAGGTCCCCGATGCCGCGGCCGATGCCGCTCGACGTGGCCCCGGTGACGGTGGCGCGATCCAGCGGCGCGTACGTGACGTGCACCGTGGTCTCGGTGATGCCGTACATGTTGACCAGCACCGGCGCGGTGTCGGGGTGCCGGTCGTACCAGTCGGTCAGCCGCCCCGGCTCCAGGGCCTCGCCGCCGAAGACCACCCGGCGCAGCGCCAGCCGGTCGCCCAGCTCCGGGTGCTCGGCGTCCGCGCGTACCAGCGGCTGGAACGCCGACGGCGTCTGGTTGAGGACCGTCACCCGCTCGTCCACCAGCAGGCGCAGGAAGTCCTTCGGCGACCTGGCCACGTCGTGCGGGACGACGACCAGCCGCCCGCCGTGCGCCAGCGCGCCCCAGATCTCCCAGACGGAGAAGTCGAACGCGTACGAGTGGAACAGCGTCCACACGTCGTGCTCGTCGAAGCCGAACCAGTCCCGGGTGCGCTCCAGCAGCCGCACCACGTTGGAGTGCGGCACCACCACGCCCTTGGGCAGCCCGGTGGAGCCCGAGGTGTAGATCACGTACGCGGGGTGACCGGGCCGCGGGCGGTGGGCGGGGCCGGGCCCGGCGGCGGGCCGGCGGGCCAGGTCGGCCCGGACGTCGGGGTCGTCCAGGAGCAGCCGGGGGCAGCCGGCGTCCCGTACCCGCTCCGCGACGGCGCCCGTCGTCACCAGCAGCGCCGGCGCCGCGTCGCCCAGCAGGTGGGCGATGCGACCGGCGGGCAGCTCCGGGTCGATCGGCACGTAGGCCGCCCCGCTCTTGACCACCGCCAGCAGCGCCACCAGCAGCTCCGTCGAGCGGGGCAGGGCGAGCGCCACGAACCGCTCGGGGCGGGCCCCGCACTCGGCGAGCCGGTGCGCCAACCGGCTGGCCGCGGCGTCGAGTTCGGCGTACGTCAGGGCGGCGTCCGGGCCGCTCACCGCCACGGCGTCCGGGGTGCGGGACGCCCGCGCCTCGAACAGGTCCACCAGGGTCCGCCCCGAGTGCCCCCGTTCGATGCCGTTCCAGTCGACCAGCACGCGGCGGCGCTCGTCGGCGGTCGTCCAGGCCAGCTCCCGCAGGGGCCGGTCGGGGCCGGCCGCCAGCTCGCCGAGCAGCAGGCACAGCCGGTCGGTGACGGTGCGCGCCGTGGCCGGGTCGAACAGCTCGGGGTCGTAGGCGAGGTCGAACCCGAGACGGTCGCTCTGGTAGGCGCGCAGCACCAGGGGGAAGTTGGTGGCGTCGCGCGAGGCCACCTCCCGGACCCGGACCCCGGCGTCGGCGGTGCGGGCGTCGTCGAACGGGTAGTTCTCGAAGGCGACCATGCTGTCGAACAGCGCGGTGCCCGTCGGCACGTCGCTGAGGGCGGTCACCCGCGCCAGCGACACGGCCTCGAAGCGGCGCGCCTCCGCCTGCGCGTCCTGCACCTGGCGCAGCCACGCCGCGGCCGGCCGGTCCCCGTCCACCCGGACCCGGGTGGGCAGCGTGTTGATGAACATGCCCACCATCGACTCCACGCCGTCCAACTCCGCCGGGCGGCCCGAGACGGTGCTGCCGAACACCACCTCGCGCTCGGCGGCGTAGCGGGACAGCAGCAGCGCCCACGCGCCCTGCACCACGGTGTTCAGGGTGAGCCCGCGGCGCTGCGCGGCCCGCGCCAGCTCCCGCGACACCTCGACGGGCAGGGCGGCGGCCACCACCTCCGCCGAGCGGGAGCGGTGGGCCTCGCGGGGCGGTCGGTCATAGGGCAGCGGCGTCGGTGTCGCGAACCCGGCCAGAGCCGTCCGCCAGAACTCCTCGGTCTCCCGCGTCCGGCCCTGCCTCCCGGCCAGCCAGCGCACGTAGTCGCCGAACGGGCGGCGGCGCGGCGGCGCGTACGAGCGGCCCGCGACGAGCGCCGCGTACTCCTCGCACACCTCGGTCAGCACCTGCGCCAGGCTCCAGCCGTCCAGGATCAGGTGGTGTGAGGTCCACACCAGGTGCAGGCCGTCGCCGGGCAGCCGGGCCAGCGACAGGCGCAGCAGCGGCGCGGTGCCCAGGTCCATGCCGCGCGCCAGGTCGCGCTCCTTCAACCGGGCGAGCGCCCGCGCGCGACCGGCCTCGTCCAACTCCCGCCAGTCGTGGTGCTCCACGGGCACCTCGGCCCGGCGGTCGACGATCTGCACCGGTTGGGGCACGTCCTCCCAGACGACGCGGCTGCGCAGCGCCGGCGTCCGGTCCACCACCCGCTGCCAGGCGCGGGCGAAGCCCTCCGGGTCCGCCACCCCGTCCAGCAGCAGGGCGGCCTGGTCGAGGTAGACGTCGTCGTCCGCGCCGTCCAGCAGGCGGTGGAAGACCATGCCCTCCTGCAACGGCGTCAGCGGCAGGATGTCCTCCACCGCGCGCCCGTCACCGGCCAGCCGGTCCACCCGCGCCTGGTCCAGGCCGGCCAGCGGGAAGTCGGACGGGGTGCGCCCGCCGGCCCCCGGCAGCGCGCAGTGGTCCACGATGGCGGCCAGCGCCCGCACCGTGGCCTCGGCCAGGTCGCGCACCGTGCCCTCGTCGTGCACCTGGTCGCTGTAGTGCCAGGTGGTCTCCAGCACGCCGTCGGCCACGACCGCCGAGACGTCGAGCAGGTGGTCGAGCCGTTCACCGGCCGCCATCTCGCCGCCCGGCACCTCGCCCGCCGGAGCGAAGTCGCCGCCCGGCGCCGCGTCCCACTGGCCGTGGTAGTTGAAGCACACCTGCGGCAGCGGCACCTCGCGCAGGGCGCGCGCCGCCCGGTGTGGCGAGTCCAGGCGAGCCAGCGCCTCGTAGCCGAAGCCGCGCCGGGGCACGGCCCGCAGCCGCTCCTTCACCGACTTCAGCACCGCGCCCCAGTCGGGCTCGGTCCCGCCCGTCCCGTCCAACGTGAAGGTCACCGGGTACTGGGCGGTGAACCAGCCGACGGAACGGGACAGGTCCACGGCGGGCGCGGCGCCCGCTTCCTCCGCCCCGTCCTCGCCCCGTCCGGTCGCCGGCCCGTCCTCGATCTCCTCCCGGCCGTGCCCCTCCAGGGCCACGGTCACCCGGTCGGAGCCGGTCCAGTCGGCGAGCGTCCGGCATACGGCGCTGAGCAGGACGTCGTCGACGCGGGTGCGGTACGCGGCGGGCACCCGGCGCAGCAGCGCCTCGGTGGCCTCGCGCGACAGCTCGGCGCGCACGGTGCGCACCGATCCGGCGAGCGGCACCCCGGGCCGGTCCACGGGCAGCGGCACGCGGGGCTGCTCGCTCTCCCGCGTCCAGTACGGCAGGTCCGCGTCGAGCCCGCCCGTGGCCACCCAGCGGGCCAGCCGCTCGGTCCAGGTGGTGTACGGCGTGGTCGCCGGCTCCAGTCGGACCTCCGCGCCGGCGGCGGCCTGGCGGTAGCCGCTCTCCAGGTCGGCCAGCAGGATGCGCCAGGAGACGCTGTCGACGGCCAGGTGGTGGGCGGTCAGCAGCAACTGCGGGCGCTCGCCGGCCTCCGGGCGCAGCAGGGCGGCGCGCAGCAGCGTGCCGTCGGCCGGGTCGAGACCGGCGCGCAACTCGTCGGCCACCGCGCGCAGGGCCGCCTCCCTGCCGGGGCCCTCGGCCCGTGGCACGTCGCGGTGGACCAGCGGGCCGGGTGCCTTCGCGCCGCCGTCGGCCATCGGGTACTGGCGCCAGGAGCCGTTCTCGCGGGCGAACCGGGTGCGCAGCGCCGGATGGTGGGCGCTCACGGCGCGCAGCGCGCGCTCCAGGGCCTCCGGGTCGGTCTCGGGTGGCAGGTCGAGCAGCATCGACATGGTGAAGTGCCGCAGCGGCCCGTGCGTGGCGAGGAACCACTCCTGGATCGGGGCCAGCGGGCCGGGCCCGGCCTCCTGCCGCGGCGCGGTGGTGACCGGCGGGGCGGCGCGCCGTTCGGCGGCGGCGGCGAGTTCGGCGACGGTCTGGTGCCGGAAGACGTCCCGCGAGGTCACGTGCAGCCCGGCGGCCCGGGCCCGGGACACCGTCTGGATGCCGAGGATCGAGTCGCCGCCCAGCTCGAAGAAGTTGTCGTCGACGCCCACGTGGGCCACGCCCAGCACGGCCGACCAGATCCCGGCCAGCTCCCGCTCCGCCGTGGTGCGCGGGGCGGTGAACTCCCGCTCGCCCGCCGCGGCGTCCGGGTCGGGGGCGGGCAGCGCGCGCCGGTCCAGCTTGCCGCTGACGGTCAGCGGCAGCGCGTCCAGCACGACGAACGCGGCGGGCACCAGGTGGCGCGGCAGGGTCAGCGACAGCGCCTGCCGCAACGCGGCGGGCACCGGCCGCCCCGCGCCGACCGCGGGCACCACGTAGCCGGCGAGCCGGGCGTGGCCGCGCTCGTCGGAGACCGCCACGACGGCGGCCTCGGCCACCTCGGGCAGCGCCGTCAGCGCCGCCTCCACTTCGCCCGGCTCCACCCGGTGGCCGCGGATCTTTACCTGGTCGTCGGCGCGGCCGAGGTAGTCCAGCCGCCCGTCCGAGGTCCACCGGGCCAGGTCGCCGGTGCGGTACATCCTGCCGCCGGGCGGGCCGAAGGGGTCGGGCACGAACCGCGCGGCGGTCAGCCCCGGCCGGCGCAGGTAGCCGCGCGCCACCTGGTCGCCCGCCAGGTACAGCTCACCGCCGACGCCGACGGGCACCGGCTGCCCCCGGCCGTCCAGTACGTAGGCGCGCACGTTGTCCAGCGGCCGGCCCACCACCGGCCGCACCGCGCCGTCCACGCGGCAGGCCAGCGCGTCGACCGTGCACTCGGTGGGCCCGTAGAAGTTGTACGCGGCCACGTCCGGCAGTCCGGCCAGCTCGCGCCACAGCGCGGGGCCGATGGCCTCGCCGCCGAGCATCAGCACCCGCGGGTGGTGGCGGGGGTCGGTGAGCAGCCCGGCGGGCAGTAACTGCCGCAGGTAGGAGGGGGTCACGTCGAGGAAGTCGACGCGGTGCTCGACGACGTACTCCACCAGGGCGGCCGGGTCGAGCCGGGTGGCCTCGTCCACCAGGTGCAGCCGGTGGCCGTCGGCCATCAACAACACGCCCTCCAGCGAGGTGTCGAAGGAGAACGACGCGGTCAGGGCCACCCGCAGCGGGCCGCCGCCGGCGTCGGCGACGAAGCCCTCGCGGTGCGCGGCGAGCAGGTTCACCAGCGAGCGGTGCTCGACGGACACGCCCTTGGGGCGGCCGGTGGAACCGGAGGTGTAGATCACGTACGCCGTGTTGTCGGGGCGCAGCGGTCCGAGCCGGTCGGCGTCGGTGGGGTCGTCCTCCCGGCCCGTGGCGGGGAGTGCGCGCAGCGTCTCCTCGTCGACCAGCAGCGCGGGTTCGGCGTCCGCCAGCAGCAGCCGGGTCCGCTCCTCGGGCAGTTCCGGGTCCACCGGCAGGTAGCCGGCGCCGGACTTCCACACGGCCAGGATCGCGACGACCATGTCGGCGGCGCGCGGCAGCCGCACCGCCACCAGCCGTTCGGGCCCGGCGCCACGGGCTATGAGGTGGTGGGCGAGGAGGTTGGCGCGGGCGTTGAGCGTGGCGTAGTCCAGCGTGGCGTCGCGGGCCACCAGCGCCGTCGCGCGGGGGGTACGGGCGGCCCGGGCCTGGAACAGCTCCGGGTAGGTGGCCGGCGGCACCGGCCGGGCCGTGGCGTTCCACTCCACCAGCAACAGCCGCCGCTCCGCCTCCGACAGCAGGTCCAACTCGCCCAGCGCCCGGTCGGGTTCGGTCGTGACCCCGTCGAGCAGGGCGACCAGTTGCCCGGCCATGCGGGCGGCGGTCGCCGCGTCGAACAGGTCGGTGCGGTACTCCAGCAGACCGGCCAGCCCGTCCCCGTCGGGTACGAACTCGACGCTGAGGTCGAAGGTGGCCGACCGGCGCGGCACGGCGACCGGCTCGGCCACCAGGCCGCGCGGGGCGGGTACGGCGGGCGGGGCGGGGTGGAGCAGGACCATGGCGTCGAACAGCGGGTTGCGCCCCGCCTCGCGGGCCGCGCCCACCGCGTCCACCAGCCGCTCGAAGGGGACGTCGTCGTGGGCGAAGGCGTCGAGCACCGTGGTGGAGGAGGCGGCGAGGAGTTCCCGGTAGGAGCGGGCGGTGTCCACCGGCGTCCTGAGCACCACCGTGTTGACGAACAGGCCCACCGCGCGCTCCAGTTCGGTGCGCCCACGGCCGGGCGTCAGCGAGCCCACGGCGATGTCGTCCTGCCCCGACCAGCGGGCGAACAGCGCCTGGCAGGCGGCGACCAGCGCGGCGAACAGCGTGGTGTGCTGCCCCGCCGCCAGCTCCCGCAGCCGGGCCGTGGTGGCCGCCGGGACGGCGAAGGGGTGCACGGCGCCGTCCCCGGCCTCCCGGCCCTCGCGCGGGCGGTCCAGCGGCAGCTCCAGCGGCTCCAGGCCGTCCAACTGCTTGGTCCAGTAGGCGAGGTGCTCCTCCAGCGCCGCGCCGGTCAGCCGCTCGCGCTGCCAGAGCGCGAAGTCCGGGTACTGGGTGGCGACCGGGGGCAGCGTCGGCTCCTCGCCGCGCGCCAGCGATTCGTACGCGGCGCACACCTCCTCCACCAGCACGCCCATCGACCAGCCGTCGGTGACGGTGTGGTGCGCGGTGACCAGCAGGACGTGCTCGGTGCCCGAGGCGCGCAGCAACACGGCCCGCAGCAGCGGACCGCCGCGCAGGTCGAACGGGCGCGCGTACTCCGCGAGCAGCGCCGCCTCCAGCACCGCCCCCGGATCCGCGTCTGGGCCCGCCGCCTCCGAGTCCGCCGCGTCCGGTCCCGCCGTCAGGTCGCGTACGGGCAGCTCCACCGGGCCCGCGGGGCGCACCCGCTGCACCGGCCGGCCGTCGTCGGTGTCGAAGGTGGTGCGCAGCGCCTCGTGGCGGGCCACGACGGTCCGCAGCGCCCCGGCGAGCGCCTCCCGGTCCAGCTCGCCGGTCAGCCGCAGCGCGACCGCGCTGTTGTAGCGGGCGTCGCCCGGTTCGAGCTGGTCGAGCAGCCACAGCCGCTGCTGGGCGAAGGACGGCGGCAGCGGCCGGGAGCGGTCCGCGCGCGGAATGCCGTCCCCGCCTCCGGCGGCCTGGCCGGCCTTGCCCGCCAGGCGCCGGCGCAGCGCCTCCTGGAGATCGCGCGGCAGGGCCGCGGCACGGTTCTGCTTCGAGTTCGAAGACGTCATGTCGTCGGCCCTCATCGTTCGTCGTGGTCGCTGTCGCCGCTCGCGGCGTCTTCCAGTTCCCGCAGCACCCGCTCCTCCACCAGCTCGGCCAAGGCGGCGACCGTGCGGGTGGTGAGCACGTCCCGTGGGGTGAGGGACAGGGCGAACGCCTCGCCGGCGCGCGCGGCGATGGCCAGCGCCCGCATCGAGTCGCCGCCCAGGGCGAAGAAGTCGTCCGTGGCGCCCACGGAGGCGTCCAGCACCTCGGCCCACACGCTGGCGACGACCTCCTCGGTGGGTGTGCGGGGCGCCACCCGCGCGGCGGCCGGTGCCGACCGCGCCCCGGGCGCGGGCAGGGCGGCGCGGTCGACCTTGCCGTTCTCGGTGAGCGGGAAGCGCTCCAGGACGGCGAAGGCGGTCGGCACCATGTGCCCGGGCAGCGTGCGCGCGGCGAACGCGCGCAGCTCCGCGTCGGGCGGCACCTGCGCCCCGGGCGCGGCGAGCAGGTGCGCCACCAGCACCGGCTCGCCGGGCTCGTCCTGCCGCACGGTCACCACGGCCTGCCGCACCGACGGGTGGGCGGCCAGGGCGGCCTCCACCTCGCCGGCCTCGATCCGGTGGCCGCGCAGCGCGATCTGGTGGTCGGCGCGGCCCAGGTAGTGCAGCTCGCCCGAGGCGTCCCGGCGCACCAGGTCGCCGGTGCGGTACATCCGCGAGCCGGGCGGGCCGAACGGGTCGGCGGTGAACCGGGAGGCGGTCAGGCCCGGCCTGCCCAGGTAGCCCCGGGCCAGCGACGGCCCGTGGACCCACAGCTCGCCGGGCACGTTGTCGGCGACCGGGCGCAGCCGGGCGTCGAGCACGTACCCACCGCTGCCCGGCCGTGGCCGGCCGATGGGCGGCGCGGCGCTGGTGGGCGTGAGCGGGCCTGACCAGGTCGCCACGACCGTGGCCTCGGTCGGCCCGTACGAGTTGATCATCCGGTGGTGGGGCGCCCAGCGGGCGACGAGGTCGGGGCCGCAGGCGTCCGCGCCGACGATGAGCGTTCGCAGGTCGCTGAGCGTGCCCGCGGCCTCCGCCGGCACGGTGGCGAGCGCCGCGGGCGGCAGCAGGGTGTGGGTGACGCGCTCGGAACGCAGCACGTCGGCCAGCTCCGCGCCGAGCAGCGGGCCCGGCGGCGGCAGCACCAGGGCCGCCCCGGCGGGCAGCGCCATGCACAGCTCCAGCACCGAGGCGTCGAAGCTGGGCCGGGCGAAGGCCAACACCCGGTCGCCCGGCCGCACCTGGTAGTGGTCGGCCTCCGCCGCGGCGAACTCCGCCAGCCCGCGGTGGGTGACGACCACGCCCTTGGGGGTGCCGGTGGAGCCCGAGGTGTAGAGCACGTACGCCGGGTCGTCCAGGTGCGTCGGGCGGAGCCGGTCGGCGTCGGTGGGCCGGTGCCCGGGCGCCTCGCCGCCGCCCTCGGCGAGCAGTTCGCGCGCCTCGTCCTCCGCCAGCGTGACCACCGGGGCGGCGTCGTGCAGCATCAGCGCGATCCGCTCGGCCGGATAGTCCGGGTCGACCGGCAGGTACGCGGCGCCCGCCTTGGCGGTCGCGAGTTGGGCGGTGACCATGTCGACCCCGCGCGGCAGCGCCAGCGCCACCAGGTCGCCGGGGCCCGCGCCGCGCGCGATGAGCCGGTGCGCGAGCCGGTTGGCCCGCGCCTCCAACTCCGCGAAGGTCAGCCGCAGTCCGGGCGCGGTCAGCGCGGTGGCGTCCGGCCACCGGTCGACGGCGGCCTCCACCAGCGCCGCCAGGCCCACCGCGGGCACCGGGCGGCCGTCCGCCGGCGCCGCGACCGGCCCGGTCAGCCGCGCGGCCTCCGCCGGCGGCAGGGTGGCGACGGCGTCGACGGTGGTGCCCTCGCCGGCGGTGGCCAGGGAGCCCAGGGCGTGGGCGAACTGGGCGGCCAGCGACCGCGCCGTGGACGCCTCGAAGTACCGCGGGTCGTAGCCGAGTTCGACGCTGAGTCGGTCGCCGGGCGAGACCACCGCGGTCAGCGGGTAGTTGGTGGCCTCCAAAGCGTGCAGGTCCCGCACCCGCAACCCGTGTGCGGTGGCGGCGCCGTCGTTGATCGGGTAGTTCTCGAACACCACCAGGCTCTCGAACAGCGACACCCCCGGGGGCAGGTCGCTCAGGGCGCGCAGGTCGGACAGCGGCAGGTGGTCGTGGCCCCGGGCGTCGGCCTGCGCGGTCTGCAACGCGCCCAGCCAACCGGCCGGGGACGCGGCGCCGTCGACCACGCAGCGCACCGGCAGGGTGTTGATGAACAGCCCGGTGATCTCCTCCGCGCCGGGCAGG
The DNA here is from genome assembly GCF_057766585.1 of Streptomyces sp. MGP-BFMKR1. Lineage (NCBI taxonomy): Bacteria > Bacillati > Actinomycetota > Actinomycetes > Kitasatosporales > Streptomycetaceae > Streptomyces > Streptomyces sp. MGP-BFMKR1. The sequence continues at coordinate 502,928 of NZ_CM173408.1, read as the reverse complement.
TCGGACGGCCGTCCGGAGACGGTCGTGCCGAAGCACACGTCACGCTCGCCGCTCCAGCGCGACAGCAGCAGGGCCCACACGCCCTGCACGACGGTGTTCAGCGTCAGGTGGTGGGCCCGCGCGAAGTCCCGCAGCGCGGCGCTCTCCCGCTCGCCCAGCCGCTGTGACAGCCAGGTGCCCGACCTGGTCGCCGCTCCCCGCGCCGGGCGGCGGTCGTAGGGCAGCGGGGTCGGCGCGGCCAGCCCCGCCAGGGCGCGACGCCAGTGCTCCTCGGCCCGGTCGCCGTCACGGGTGGCCAGCCAGGCGACGTAGTCGGCGAACGGGCGCCGCTCCGGCGGCCGTGGGTCGGCGCCGCGGGCCAGGGCCGCGTGGCAGGCGAACACGTCCGACAGCACGTGGAAGACGCTCCACCCGTCCAGCAGGACGTGGTGGAAGGTCCACACCACGCGGACCTCGGTGGGCGAGAGCCGGGCGAGCGCCAGCCGCAGCAGTGGCGGCCGGTCCAGGGCGAGCCCGCGTTCCCGGTCCTCGGCCAGCAGCCGCTCAAGCGCCGTCGCGCGCCCGGCCTCGTCGAGGCCGCTCCAGTCCAGCTCGGTGACCGGCAGTTCGGCGTGACGGTGCACCACCTGCAACGGGGTGGGCACGTCGCGCAGCGCGACCGCGCTGCGCAGCACCGGGGTGTGGTCCACGACGTGCTGCCAGGCCGCGGCCAGTACGGCGCTGTCCGGCACGCCGTCCAGCACGAAGGTGGCCTGCTCCACGTACAGCCCCTCGCCGGGCTGGTCGAGCCCGTGGAAGACCAGGCCCGCCTGGGTGGGGGTGAGCGGATACAGGTCGACGACGTCCCGCCCGGTGCCCACCAGGCGGTCCACCGTCGCCTGGTCGAGCGGCGCCAGCGGGAAGTCCGACGGCGTGCGGCCCCCGGCGTCCGGTCGCGCGCAGTGCCGCACGATCTCCCGCAGCTCGGCCGCCGTCTCCTCGGCCAGCCGCCGCACGGTCTCGTGCTCGTGCAGGTTGGCCGAGTACGACCAGGTGAACTCCAGTTGCTTGTCGGCCACGGCCCCCACGACGTCGATCAGGTGCGGCCGGTCGGCGCCCCGGTCCATGTCGCCGCCCAGCGCGCCGTACGGGGCGTGCAGCAGGCCGCCGTCCGCGCGGGCGCTCCAGTCCCGCCGGCCGAGGTAGTTGAAGGAGATCCGCGGCTGCTCGGGGAACGCGCCCGGAGCCCGCCGCAGATGGCGCAGCGCGCCGTACCCCAGGCCGTTGCGGGGCACCGACCGCAGGCCCTCCTTGGCGGACTTCAGCGCCGTGCCCAGGTCCGCGTCCGGCGGCAGGTCGAGGGCGACGGGGAACATGGTGGTGAACCAGCCGACGGTGCGCGAGAGGTCGACGTCGTCGAACAACTCCTCCCGGCCGTGGCCCTCCAGGGCGATCGGCAACCGGGCCCGCCCGGTCCAGCGGGCCAGCACCCGGCCCAGGGCGCACAGCAGCACGTCCGCGACCCGGGTGCGGTAGACCTCCGGCACGTCCTGGAGCAGCCGGCGGGTCTCCTCCGTCTCCAGCCGCACGGTCACCGTCTCCTCGGAGTCCGCGGAGTTCCGGCCGGCGCGGTCGGTGGGCAGGTCGGCGGGGGCGCCGGCGGTGGCCCAGTAGGGGAGTTCGTCGTCGAAGCCGCCGGCGGCGGCGTGGTCGGCCAGCTTCCGGGCCCAGGCGCGGAAGGAGGTCGTCTTCGGCCCGAGGTCGGCCTCCCGCCCGGCGCGCAGCCGGCGGTAGGCGCTGTCCAGGTCCTCCGCGATGATCCGCCACGAGACCGCGTCCACCACCAGGTGGTGGGCGGCCAGCAGCAGGATCGGCGGCGACTGGTCGCCCGGCCGGCACAGCACGGCCCGCAGCAGCGGCCCGCGCGCCAGGTCGAAGTCCGCGCACGCCTCGTCGGCGCGCGCGCGCACCCCGGCCGCGACCTCCTCCGGGGCCCCGCCCGGCAGCTCGCGGATCCGCAGGTCGACGGCCGCGCCGGGCGCGGTGCCGTACTGGCGCGGCGGCCCTTCGCCGGTGTCCTCGTACCGCATGCGCAGCGCGTCGTGGTGTTCCAGCACGGCGGCCAGCGCGGCGCGCAGCGCCTCCACGTCGGTGTCCTCGGCCAACCGGAAGGCCAGCGACTGGGCGAAACGGCCCGGGTCGCCGGGGGCGTCGTCGAACAGCCAGTGCTGGATGGGCGTCAGCGCCACCTCGCCCACCACGGGGCCCTGTTCGGCGCCCGCGGGCCCGGCCGTCACCGCGTCGGCCGCCGCCGCGAGGGTGGCCACCGTCTGGTGCGAGAACAGATGGCGCGGGGTGAGCGCGATCCCGGCTCGCCGGGCCGCCGAGACGACCTGGATGCTGAGGATGGAGTCCCCGCCCAGCGCGAAGTAGTTGTCGTGCACGCCCACCCGCCGCACGCCCAGCACCTCGGCCCAGATGCGGGCCAACTCCCGCTCGGCGGCCGTACGCGGCGCCACGTGGCCGTCCGCCGACGCGGGCGCCGACCAGTCGGGCGCCGGCAGGGCGCGCCGGTCGAGCTTGCCCGTCGCGCCCAGCGGCAGCCGCTCCAGCGGCACGATCGCGGCGGGCACCAGGTGGTCGGGCAGCCCCCGCGCGAGGAAGGCGCGCAGCGTGGCGGGGTCGACGGGCGCGCCGTCGCGGCCCACCACGTACCCCACCAGGCGCTTGTGTCCGCCGCCGTCCAGCACCCGCGCGGCGGCCTCGGCCACCTCCGGGTGCCGGGCCAGCGCGGCCTCCACCTCGCCCAGTTCGACGCGGAAGCCCCGCACCTTGACCTGGTCGTCCGAGCGCCCCAGGTACTCCAGTTGGCCGTCGGCGCCCCAGCGCACCAGGTCGCCGGTGCGGTACATCCGCCCGCCCGCCGGGCCGAACGGGTCGGGCAGGAAGCGGCGCGCGGTCAGGCCGGGCCGCCGCAGGTAGCCGCGGGCCACGCCGGTCCCCGCCAGGTACAGCTCGCCCGGCGCCCCCACGGGCACCGGCCGCAGCCACGGGTCCAGCACATGGGCCCGGGCGCCGGTCACCGGCCGGCCGATCGGCGGGGTGCGGTCCGGGTCGGCCGGGTCGCAGTCGTACGCGGTCGCGTAGACGGTGGCCTCGGTCGGGCCGTAGATGTTGGCGACCCGGCAGCCGGGGATGGCCGCACGGACCTCGGCCACGGTGCGTGCCGCGAGCCCCTCACCGGCCAGCACCACCGTGTCCGCCGAGACCCGCACCGCCTTCTGGGCCAGCAACTGGCCCAGCGCCGAGGGCACCGCGCTGAGCAGGCTCGCCGTCCACGTGGTGCCGCCCTCGGCCAGCGCCAGCAGGTCGTCCACCAGCTCGATGCCGCCACCGCACAGCAGCGGGCCGTAGATCTCGAAGACGGACACGTCGAAGTTGAGCGAGGTGGCGGCCACGACGTGGGACAGTCCGGCGGCGCCGAAGGTGGCGCGCGCCCAGTCGGCCAGCGCCACCACCGCACCGTGGGTGGCCACCACGCCCTTGGGCACGCCCGTCGAGCCCGAGGTGTGGATGACGTACGCCGGGTGGGCGGGCAACAGCGGGCCGTCCCGCTCCGCGTCGGTGACGTCGCCGGCGGGCAGCGCCGCCAGGCGCTCGTCCAGGGCCGGCCCGAACTCGATCCGCCGGGCGCCCCCCTCGGGCAGCCGCTCACCCGCCGCGGGCGTGGTCAGCACGAGCGTGGGGCGCACGTCATCGAAGAGGAACGCGACACGCTCGGCCGGGTAGGAGGGGTCGACCGGCAGGTAGCCGGCGCCGCTCTTGGCCACCGCGAGCAGCGCCACGGCCAGGTCGGTCGTGCGCGGCAGGGCCAGGGCCACGAAGCGCTCGGGGCCCGCGCCCCCCGCGATCAGTACCCGGGCCAGCCGGTTGGCGCGCTCGTTCAGCTCCCGGTAGCTCAGCCGCCCGTCGGACGCCGTGACGGCCGGGGCGTGCGGGGTACGGGCGGCCTGCTCCTCGAACACCTCGGGCAGCACGCGCCCGGGCACCGGGACGACCGCGCCTCCCCACTCCTCGACGACGCGCCGCCGTTCGCGGTCGTCCAGCAGCGGCAACTCCCGCAGCCGGCGCTCCGGCCCGGCCGCCATGGCCGTCAGCAGCACCCGCAGGCAGCCGCCCAACCGCTCCACGGTCGCGGCGTCGAAGGCCGCCGGGTCGTAGTCCAGGGCCATGGTCAGCCGCTCGCCCGGGGCGACGATCATGCTGAGCGGGTAGTTGGTGGGCTCCAGGTCCCGCTCCGCCTCCAGGCTCAGCCCGTGCCGGGCCAGGGCGCCGCCGTCGAAGGGGTAGTTCTCGAACACCACCAGGCTCTCGAACAGGTGCGTGCCGCCCGGCACGTCGCTCCAGGACTGGATCTGCGCCAGCGACACGAAGTCGTGCCGCCGCGCCTCCGACTGGGCCTCCTGCACATCGCGCAGCCACTCCGGCAGCGTCCGGTCACCCGCCACGCGGACCCGGGTGGGCAGCGTGTTGATGAACAGGCCGACCATGGTCTCCACGCCCGGCAGGTCCGCCGGGCGCCCGGAGACGGTGGTGCCGAACACCACGTCAGAGCTGTCGCCGAAGCGCGCGAGGAGCAGCGCCCAGGCGCCCTGCAGCACGGTGTTCACGGTCAGGCCGTACCGCCGTGCCATCGCCCGCAGCGCCGCCGAGTCCGCCGCGCTCAGCCGGACGCGCACCGAACCCGACGAGGAGGCGCGGTGGGCCTCGGCCGGTCGCCGGTCGCGCGGCAGCTCCGTCGGCGCGGTGAAGCCGGACAGCACCGTGCGCCAGTGCCGCTCCGCCTCCGAGGTGTCCCGCCCGGCCAGCCAGCCCAGGTAGTCGCCGAACGGCGCCCGGGACGGCACCTCGGGCGCGCGGCCCGAGGTGAGCGCCGCGTACCGCTCGCAGACCTCGTCGAAGACCTGGGCCGCGCTCCAGCCGTCGAGCAGGATGTGGTGGAAGGTCCACACCAGCCGCACCCGGTCGGCCGACAACCGGACCAGGGTCAGCCGCATCAGCGGGGCGACGGCCAGGTCCAGGCCCTTCTTCCGGTCGGCGGCGAGCAGTTCCTCCAACGCCCGCTCGCCGTCCTCGCCGTCCGCGCCCTCACGCCCCGACCAGTCGAGGACGGTGATGGGCACGGTCGCCCGCTCGTGCACGACCTGCAGTGGCTCGGCGGTCTCCTCCCACACCAGGCGGGTGCGCAGCATCGGGTTGGCGTCGGCCGTCCGCTGCCAGGCCGTGGCCAGCGCGCCGGGGTCGGTGACCCCGCGCAGCACGAGGTGCACCTGGTTGAAGTAGGTGTCCGAGCCGGGGTCCATCAGGGTGTGGAAGAGCATGCCCGCCTGCATCGGCGTCAGCGGCAGGACGTCCCGTACCGCGCGCCCGTCGCCCACGACCCGGTCGACGGCCCGCTGGTCCAGCCGGGCCAGCGGGAAGTCGGACGGCGTACGACCGCCGGCCTCCGGCCGGGCGCAGTGCGCGGCGATCTCCGCCAGCGCCCGCGCCATGCCGTCGGTCAGCGCCCGCACCGTCTCCTCTCGGTGCACCGCCCTGCTGTGGTACCAGGTCAGCTCCAGCCTGCCGTCCTCCACCCGGGCGACGACGTCCAGCAGGTGCGGGCGCTCCGACTCCGGTGACTCCGAGCCGTCGAGGCCGCCGCGCACCGCCCGCACCAGGCCGTCGCCGCTCGGCCAGTCGAACCGCCCCAGGTAGTTGAAGCTGATCCGCGGCGGGGGAGCGGCGGTCGGCCCCGCGGCCCCCGCCAGGTGGCGCAGCGCGCCGTACCCGAGCCCGTGGCCGGGCACCGCCCGCAGCCCCTCCTTGACCGCCTTCAGCGCCGCGCCCCAGTCCCCGCCGGGCACGTCGAGGGCGACGGGGTACAGGCTGGTGAACCAGCCGACCGTACGGGAGAGGTCCACGCCGTCGAAGAGGTGGTCCGCACGGCCGTGCCCCTCCAGGGCCACCGCGACGGTGCGCCGCCCCGTCCACTCGGCCAACACCCGGCCGAGCGCGGTGAGCAGCACGTCGTCGATCCGCGTGCGGTAGACGCCGGGCACCTTGTACAGCAGGTCGCCGGTCAGTTCCCGGTCCAGGCGCACCGTCACCTGGCCCAGGTCGGCGATGGTGTTGCCGCCCGCCGCGTCGACGGGCAGCGGGGCCGCGCAGTGCCGGGCCACCTCGCCCCAGTGGGCGAGTTCGGCGTCGAACCCCCCGGCCGCGGTGTGGGCCCGCAGCAGCCGCGCCCACTCCCGTACGGAGGTGGTGCGGGCGAGCGGATCCCCGCCGCCGGCGCGCTCCCGCTCGTAGGCGCTCACCAGGTCCTCCAGGAGCACCCGCCACGAGACGCCGTCCACGACCAGGTGGTGCACGGCCAGCACCAGCCGCGGCGGCCTGCCGTCCGAGCCGGTGAACAGGTCGGCCGCGAGCAACGGCCCCTTCGCCAGCGGGAAGACGGCGCGCGCCCCACCCGTGGCCGCCGCCACCGCCGCCGCGTACTCCGCGTCGGACAGCCCGCTCACGTCGTGCTCCCGCAGCAGGTCGGCGCCGGCCGCGCCGGGGGCCGGGCAGTGCTGGCGCCACGTGCCGTCCGCGCGCCGCTCGAAGCGGGAGCGCAGGGCGTCGTGGTGGTCCCACAGCACGCCCAACGCCCGGCGCAGGGCCTCCGGTTCGACGTCGTCGGCGAGGTCGACGGTGATCCGCTGGTCGAAGTGGCCCGGGTGGCGCGGCTCGGAATCGAGGAACCAGTGCTGGATCGGGGTGAGCGGCACCTCGCCGCTCACCGGTTCGGCGCCGGCGATCGGCGCGGCCTCGGCCGAGGCCGCGGCGAGGGCGGCGATCGTGGGGTGCCGGAAGACCTCCCGGGGCGTCAGGGACAGCCCCGCCCGCCTGGCCCGGGAGACGACCTGGATGCTGAGGATCGAATCCCCGCCCAGGTGGAAGAAGTTGTCCTCCACGCCCACCCGTTCCACGCCCAGCAGCGCGCCCCAGATCTCCGCCAGCACCCGCTCCGCGTCGGTGCGCGGCGCGCGGTACGTCCCCTCGGCGCCGGCCGCCGGCTCGGGCGCGGGCAGGCGCCGCCGGTCCACCTTGCCGTTGTCGGTCAGGGGCAGCGCGTCCAGCGCCACGAAGGCCGAGGGCACCATGTAGTCGGGCAGTTCGGCGGCCAGGTGCGCGCGCAGCGCGGTCGCGTCCGGCGGCGTGGCCCCCGGCGCGGCGACCAGGTAGCCCACCAGCCGGGCCGGTCCGGTCTCGGCGCGCGCCACGACCACCGCCTCGGCGACCGCCGGGTGCCGGGCCAGCACCGCCTCGATCTCGGCGGGTTCGACCCGGAACCCCCGGACCTTGATCTGGTCGTCGGCGCGGCCCGCGAAGAGCAGTTCGCCCTCGCCGCTCCAGCGCACCAGGTCGCCGGTGCGGTACATGCGGCTGCCGGGCGGCCCGAACGGGTCCGCCACGTACCGCAGCGCCGTCGCCCCGGCCCGGCCGGCGTAGCCGCGAGCCAGCCCCGCGCCGGCGATGTACAACTCGCCGGGGACGCCGGGCGGCAGCGGCTCAAGGGCCTCGTCCAGGACGTACACGCGCGTGTTGTCCAACGGCCGGCCGATGGGCAGTGCGGCGGGCAGTCGGTCGCCGCCGCGGAAGATCCGCCGGGTGGCGAACGTGGTGGTCTCGGTCGGGCCGTAGCCGTCGACCACGGTGATGCCGGGGCACGCGTCGAGCACCGCGCGCACCGCGCCGGAGGGCACCACGTCGCCCCCGGTCCACACCTCCCGCGCGCCCCGCAGGCAGTCCGGCTCCTCCTGCGCCAGCAGCCGGAAGAGACCCGCCGTCAGCCACAGGCAGCCCACGCCCCGCTCGGATATCGCCCGGCGCACCGTCGCGGCCTCCACCTCACCGGGGGGCGCCAGCACGGCGCAGCCGCCGCGCAGCAGCGGCACCCACAGCTCGTACGTGGCCGCGTCGAACGCCTGCGGGGAGTGCACCAGCACCCGGTCGTGCCCGGCGAAGGCCCGGTCCGACGCGAGGGCCACCACGTCCCGGTGGCGGACCGCGACCCCCTTGGGGCGGCCCGTGGAGCCCGAGGTGAACATCAGGCAGAACACGTTGTCCGGGTGCGCCACGGGCAGCGGGGCCGCGTCGGGCCCACCCGGCGGCGCCTCGCCGTCCACCGCGAGCACCCGCCCGTCCGGGGCCACCGCCTCGGCGGTCTCCCGCCAGACGGCGTCGGTGAGCACCAGCGCCACGGCGGCGTCGTCCAGCATCCGCCGCAGCCGCTCGCGCGGCGCCCGGCCGTCCAGCGGCACGTACGCGCCGCCCGCCCCGGCGACCGCCAACTGGGCGGCCACCGCGTCGGCGGAGCGCTCCATCAGCACCCCGACCGCCCGCTCCGGGCCCACCCCGAGCGTGACCAGGTGGCGCGCCAGCGCGTCGGCGCGCTCGGCGAGTTCGCGGTGGGTCACCACCGCGTCGCCGGTGTCGAGGGCGGCGGCGTCCGGGGTGCGCCGAGCCCGCGCCGCGAACAGGTCGGTGACCGTGGTCTCGGGCACGGGGGCGCGGGTGTCGTTCCACTCCTCGACGACCTGACGGCGGCGCCCCGCGCCGAGCGGCGACAGCCGGGCCGGCGGGCGCCCCGCGCCCTCGGCCATGCCGTCCAACAGCACGGTCAGGTACTCGCCGATCCGCTCGGCGGTACCGGCGTCGAACAACCGCGCGTCATAGCCCACGCGCAGGGCGAGCCGGGCGCCGGGATAGGCCACCAGACTCAGCGGGTAGTTGGTGGTCTCGATGCCCTCAAGGCCGCTCAGCCGCAGCCCGTGCGCGGCGGCCAGGGCGTCGTCCACCGGGTAGTTCTCGAACACGACGATGCTGTCGAACAGCGCGGCCCGCTCCGGGAGCCCGGTCAGCGCGCGCAGCCGGGGCAGCGGGAGGAAGTCGAACCGCCGGTCCTCGCTCTGCGCCTCCTGCACCCGGCGCAGCCAGTCCGTCAGGGTGCCCTCGCGGGGGACCGCCAACCGGGTCGGCAGCGTCGTGATGAACAGGCCGTTCATCGCCTCCACACCGGGCAGCTCCGGCGGTCGCCCGGAGACCGTGGTGCCGAAGACGACCTCGTCGCGGCCCGTGAGGCGGGCCAGCAGCAGCGCCCAGGCGGCCTGCACCACGGTGCTCGCCGTCACCCCGGCGTCCCTGGCCAGGCGCTCCAGCCGGCGGGTGGCCCCGTCGGTCAGCGCCACCCGCACGGCCGCGCCGGACTCGGCCCGGTGCGCCTCTCTCGGCTCGCGGTCGTACGGCAGCGCCGTGGGCTCGGTCAGCCCCGCCAACCGCTCCCGCCAGTGCCGCTCGGCCTCCGCCGCGTCGCGTTGCCGCAGCCAAGCGACGTAGTCCCGGAAGGGCCGGCGCTCGGGCACCGCGGCGGCCGGCTCGGCGCCGTCGCGCAGCGCGGCGTGGCAGGCGAAGACGTCGGAAAGCACCTGGAACAGGCTCCAGCCGTCCAGGATCAGGTGGTGGAAGGACCACACCACCCGCACCTCGGTCCCCGACAGCCGCACGAGCGTCAGCCGCAGCAGCGGCGCGGTCCGCGGGTCGACCCCGCGCCGCCGGTCCTCGTCGAGCAACGCCCGCAACCGCTTGGTGCGTTCGGCCTCCGACAGCTCGCTCCAGTCGAGCCGGGCGACCGGCACCGCGGCCCGGCGCTCGACCACCAGCAGCGGCTCCGGCACGTCCTCCCACACCACGCGCGAGCGCAGCACCGGGGTGCGGTCCGCGACCCGCTGCCAGGCGGCGGCCAGCACGTCCGGGTCGGGCACCCCGTCCAGCACGAAGGTCAACTGCTGGAAGTAGGCGCCCCCCGCGTCCTGCGACAGCCGGTGGAAGAGCATCCCGGCCTGGGTGGGGGTGAGCGGGTGGATGTCCTCCACGCCCGCGCCGTCACCGACGGCCCGGTCCACCGCCGGCTGGTCCAGCCCCGCCAGCGGGAAGTCGGACGGGGTGCGGCCCCCGGCGCCGGGCCGCTCGCCGTGCTCGGCGATGCCGCGCAGCGCCTCGGCGTAGGCGTCGGCCAGCCGCGCCACGGTGTCCTCGCGGTGCAGCTCGGCCGAGTAGAACCAGGTGAACTCCAGCGCGTCCCCGTCCAGCCGGCCGACGACCTCCAGGGCGTGCGGTCGCGGCGCCGCCGGGTCGGCGTCCAGCGCCAGCTCCCGGTACGGGCCGCGGAACAGGCCGTCCTCGCCGCTGGGCAGCGCCAACCGGCCCAGGTAGTTGAAGCTGATGCCGGCGGCGGGACCGCTGGGCAGCTCCGGCGCCCGGGTCAGGTAGCGGTGCACGCCGTGGCCGACACCGCGCCCGGGCACGGCGCGCAACTGCTCCTTCACCGACTTCACGACGGTGCCCCAGTCCGCGTCCGCCGGCGCGCTCAGCGCCACCGGGTAGCGGGTGGTGAACCAGCCCACCGTGCGGCTGAGATCCGCGTCGGCGAACAGCTCCTCCCGCCCGTGGCCCTCCAGGTCCACCGGCACCCGGTCGCGCCCGGTCCACTCGCCCAGCACCCGGGCCAGCGCGCTCAGCAGCACGTCGTTGACCTGGGTGCGGTACGCGGCGGGCAGGGTGTGCAGCAGCGTGGCGGTCTCCCGCGCGCCCAGTCGCACGGTCACCGAGCGGGCCGACGCGTAGGTGTCGGCCCCGGCCAGGTCGGTGGGCAGCGCCGGATCGCCACCGGCCGCCGACGCCGCCCAGTACGCCCGCTCCTCGTCGAAGCCCCCGGCCGTGGCGTGGCCGGTCAGCCGCAGCGCCCAGTGCCGTACCGAGGAGGACTTCGCCGGCAGCGCGGGGCGGGCGCCGGCGCGTCGCGCGCGGTAGGCCCGGTCCAGGTCCTCGAGCAGCACGCTCCAGGAGACCCCGTCGACCACCAGGTGGTGCACGCTCAGGTGCAGCACGGCCGGCCGGTTCCGGCCCCGGTCGTGCAGCACGGCCCGCAGCAACGGCCCCCGGGCGAGGTCGAACGGGCCCAGGTGGGGCGCGTCGTCGTCGGGCCCGGCGTGCCGCCCCAGCACGACCGGGGGCGCGTCCCGGCCGATGTGCTGGTGCCAGGCGCCGTCGTCGCCCCGGGTGAACCGGGAGCGCAGCGCGTCGTGGTGGGCGCACACGTCGCCCAGGGCGGCCTGGAGCGCGTCGGCGTCCACCGGGTCACCCAGCTCCATGGAGAGCGTCTGCGCGAACCGGCCAGCCCACGCCTCGCCCGCCTCGAACAGCCAGTGCTGGATGGGCGTCAGCGGCGCCTCGCCGACGGCGTCGGCCACCGACTGCGCGCGGGCCGCGGGCGGCTCCGCCGCGTCCGCGCGGCGCGCCAGGGCGCCCACTGTCTGGTGCTGGTAGATGTCGCGCGAGGTGACGGTCAGCCCGGCCTGCCGGGCCTGGGCCACCACGTGGATGCTGAGGATCGAGTCGCCGCCCAGCAGGAAGAAGTTGTCGTTCAGTCCCACCCGCTCCACGCGCAGGACGTTCGCCCACACGGCGGCCAGCGCCTTCTCGGTGGCGGTGCGCGGAGCCTCGTAGTCCGCCCCGGCCGCCGACGTCCAGTCCGGCGCGGGCAGCCGGTCGCGGTCGAGCTTGCCGTTGGGGTTCAGCGGCAGCTCCGGCAGGACGACCACGGCCTGCGGCACCATGTAGTGCGGCATGGCGCGCTCCAGCTCGCGCAGGACGGCGCCGGGCACCAGCTCCGCACCCGGCTCGGGCACCACGTAGCCGACCAGCCGCTTGTGGCCGTCGCCCTCCTGGGTGGTGGCGGCTGCCCGGGCCACTCCGACGCAGCCCCGTAGCGCCTCCTCGACCTCGCCCAGCTCGACGCGGAAGCCTCGCACCTTCACCTGCCGGTCGGTCCGGCCCAGGTACTCCAGCTCGCCGTCGGCCGTCCACCGCGCCAGGTCCCCGGTGCGGTACATGCGGTCGCCGGGAGCGGCGAACGGGTCCGGGACGAACCGGGCCGCGGTCAGCCCGGGTCGGTTCAGGTAGCCGCGCGCGACGCCGCCCCCGCCGATGTACAACTCGCCCGCCACGCCGACCGGTTGCGGTCGCATGCCGCCGTCCAGGACGTACACCCGCGTCCGGGCGACGGGCCGGCCGATCGGAGGGGCCTGCCGGGGCGGCTCGTCGCCGGCGAACCACGCGGTGGCGTACACCGTCGCCTCCGTCGGCCCGTAGATGTTGGCTATCCGGGCCCCCGGCATGGCCTGCCGGATCTGCCGCACCGTCCGGGCCGGCAGCGCCTCGCCCGCGAGCACCACCGTGCCGGCGTCGACCCCCGCGCCTCGGTCCAACGCCCGCGCGAGCGCCGACGGCACGCCGCTGAGCAGCCCGGCGCGCTCCGGCACCGCGCCCTCCGCGAGCGCGGTGAGGTCGGCCACCAGCACGACGCTCCCGCCGCACAGCAGCGGGCAGAGCAGTTCGAAGACGGACACGTCGAAGTTGAGCGAGGTGGAGGCCACCACGTCGGTCAACCCCTGGACACCGAACCGGTCCCTGGCCCAGGCCGCGAGGTCCACCACACCGCGGTGGGCCACCAGCACGCCCTTCGGGCGCCCGGTCGAGCCGGAGGTGTAGATGGCGTACGCGGGGTGCAGCGAGTCCAGCGGGCGTACGCGCTCGGCGTCGGTGAGGCCCGACGGGGACCGCCCGGCCAGCTCCGCCTCGACCGCCGGCTCGTCGAGAACCAGGCACTCCGTGCCCTCCGGCAGGCGGCCCGCGGTCTCCCGGACGGCCACCACCAGGGCCGGCCGGGCGTCGGCGAGCATGTAGCGGATGCGCTCACCCGGGTAGCCCGGGTCCACCGGCAGATAGCCCGCGCCGGCCTTCAACACCGCCCACAACGCGGGCACCAGATCGGCCGAGCGCGGCAGGGCCAGGCCCACCAGCGTCTCCGGCCCCACGCCCCGCTCGACCAGCAGCCGGGCGAGGCGGTTGGCCCGCTCGTCGACCTGCGCGTAGGTCAGCCGGGCCGTGCCACACACGACGGCGACCCGCTCCGGGGTCCGCCGGACCTGGGCCTCAAGCAGCGCGGGCAGCGTCGCGTCCGGGCCGCCGCGGTGCGGGGTGTTCCAGTCGTCGAGCATCGTGCGCCGCTCGCGCTCGCTCAGCAGCGGCAACTCGGCCAGCCTGCGGCGCGGGTCCTCGGCCATGCGGTCCAGCAGCAGGTGCAGTTGGCGGCCGAGCCGCTCCACGGTCCGCGCGTCGAACAGGTCGGTGTTGTACTCCACCGTCAGCTCGACGGAGCCGTCGGCACGCGGCGTGAACTCCAGCACCAGGTCGAACCGCGCCGCCGGACGCGGCAGCGGGTACTCCTCGATCCGCACCCCCGCGGCCCGCGGCGGGTGGTCCAGGGCCGTCTGCTGCACCACCAGGGCCTGCACCAGCGGGGTACGGCTGGCGTCCCGTCGCGGCGCCAGTTCCTCCACCACCCGGTCGAACGGCACCGCGTCGTGCCCGAAGGCGTCCAGCAGCGTCGCGCGGACCGTGTCCAGGTACTGGTTGACGGAGGCCGAGCCGTCCACGTCCGTGCGCAGCACCAGCGTGTTGACGAAGAAGCCCGCCATCTCCTCCAGCTCGCGCCGGGTGCGCCCGCTGGTGACGGTGCCGATCGCGATGTCGCGCTGTCCGCTCCAGCGGGAGAACAGCACCGAGGCCGCGCCGGCGAAGACCGTGAACACGGTCGCGCCCCGGGCGCGGGCCAGCCCGGTCAGCCGGTCCGCCAACTCCGCGGGCAGCACGTGGCGGTGCGCCGCGCCGGCCGTGGTGCGCACCGCGGGGCGCGGCCGGTCGGTCGGCAGGTCCAGCGGCTGCGAGCCGGCCAGATGGGCCCGCCAGTACGCGAGGGCGCCGGCGTGCTCGTCGGCATCGGCGTGCTCCCGCTCCCACACCGCGAAGTCCGGGTACTGGAGGGTCGGTTCGGGCAGCCCGGCGTCGGCGCCGGCCGCCTCTGCCGCGTACAGCGCGGCCAGCTCCCGCACCAGCACCCCCACCGACCAGCCGTCGGTGACGATGTGGTGCTGGGCGAGCAGCAGCACCCGCGCCTCCGCGTCCAGCCGCACCAGCAGCGCGCGCGTCAGCGGCCCGTTCACCAGGTCGTACGGGCGGCTCAACTCCTCGGCCAGCAGCCGCTCGGCCTCCGCCTCGCGCCGCCCGGCCGGAAGCCCGCCGAGGTCGGTGGTACGCAACGGCAGCGTCGCCGGCCCGTCCACCCGTTGCACGGCCCGCCCCTCCACCAGGGCGAACGTGGTGCGCAGCGCGTCGTGCCGGGCGGCGAGCCGGTCCAGCGCCCGGCTCAGCGCATCGGTGTCCAACTCGCCCGTCAGGCGCACGGCGACACCGGTGTTGTACTCGGAGCCGCCGGCCGTCAGGTCGTTCAGGAACCACAGCCGCCGCTGCGCCCCGGACAGCGGGAGTTCCCGGTCGCGGCGGGCCGGCGTGACCGGGGCCCGCGTCCCCTCCTCGGACGGCCGGTCCAGCCGGGGCGCCAGCGCGGCGATCGTCCGGGCCCCGAACAACTCCCGCATGGTCGTCGCGGTGCCGAAGGTCTCCCGTACCCGGGACAGGACGCGGGCGGCGAGCACCGAGTCACCGCCGAGATCGAAGAAGTCGTCCGCGACACCCACCCCGCGCACCCGCAGCACCTCGGACCAGATGTCCGCCAGGGCCCGTTCGGTGGCGGTCCTGGGCGCGACGCCGTCCGTGCCGGTGCCCTGGGACGGGCCGGGCGCGGGCAGCGCCCCGGTGTCGATCTTGTGGTGGGCCGTCAGCGGGAAGACGTCGAGGACGACGACGGCCGACGGCACCATGTGCGCGGGCAGGCTGCGGGCCGCCGCCGTGCGCACCTCCGCGGCCGACGGCGGGCGGCCCGGGTCGCCCGGGGTGACGTAACCGACCAGACGCCGCAGCCCCGGCTCGTCCTCGCGCACGGTGACCACCGCGGCGCCGACCCGGGGGTGCCGGGCCAACACCGCCTCGATCTCGCCCGGCTCGACGCGGAACCCGCGCAGCTTGACCTGGCGGTCCGTCCGCCCGGCGAACTCCAACTCGCCGTCGGCGTTCCAGCGGGCCAGGTCGCCGGTGCGGTACAGGCGCGCGCCAGGCGGCCCGTAGGGGTCGGCGACGAAGCGCGCCGCGGTCAGACCGGGGCGCCCCAGGTAGCCGCGCGCCACCCCGGCGCCGCCCACGTACAACTCGCCCTCGGTGCCGGGCGGCACCGGCCGCATGGCCGCGTCCAGGACGTGCGCCTCGGCGTACGGCAACGGCTGGCCGATCGAGGGAACGCCGCCGCCGGGCACCAACGGGCCGGTCCAGGAGGCCACGACGGTGGCCTCGGTGGGACCGTAGGAGTTGATCATCCGGCGGCCGACGGCCCAGCGGTCCACCAGCTCGGCCGGGCACGCCTCGGCCCCCACGATCAGCGTCCGCAGGTCGGGCAGGCCCTCCGCGCCGACGGGGGCGGGCAGGGTGGCGAGCGCGGCCGGCGGTATCAGGGCGTGGGTCACGCGGTGCTCGCGCAGCACGGCGGCTAACTCCTCGCCCAGCCACGGCCCGCCCGGCGGCACCACCAGGGTCGCGCCCGCCAGGAGCGAGGAGCACAGCTCCAGTACGGAGGCGTCGAAGCTGGGGGAGGAGAACTGCAGCACCCGGTCGCCCGGCCGCACCTCGTACCGCGCGGCAGCCGCCGCCGCGAACCCGGCGAGACCGGCGTGCGGCACCACGACGCCCTTCGGCGCGCCGGTGGACCCCGAGGTGAAGATGACGTACGCGGGATGCCGGGGGTCCGGCGGCGCGGACGGACCCGCGCCGCCCCGGGACCGTCCGCCCCTCTCGGCCGGCCGCACCAGCGCCGGGTCGTCGATGACCACGACCGGGCGCGCGTCGGACAGCATCAGCGCGCGCCGCTCGGCCGGATAGGCGGGGTCGACCGGCAGGAACGCGCCCCCCGCCTTCGCCACCGCCAGCTCCGCGACGACGAGTTCGACGCAACGGGGCAACACCAGCGCCACCACCCGCTCCGGGCGCACCCCGCGCCCGGCGAGGTCGTGGGCCAGGTTGTCGGACCACGCGTCGATCTCGGCGTAGGACCAGTCGCGCCGCCCGTCCGTCACCGCGGGCGCGTCCGGCGCGCGCTCCACCCACGCGGCGAACAACGCCGCCAGCGGGGTACCGGGCGCTGGGGCCGGGTGGGTCACCGTGGGACGGGGCGACGGGGCGGCGGGTGCTGACATGTCGTGCAGGTGCGTCATGGCGGTGATCCTTCTCGGCGGGGACGAAAGGTACGGCGTGGCGCCGGGGCACCCCGCGGCAGCCGTCGCGGACGGCGGGGGGCTCGGCGAAGGGGCCGGCTCGGGGCGGGACGGTGTCCGGGGATCGTCCCGAGCGCGGCGGGGAGCGGGCGTCAGACGTCGGTGGTTCGGCGCGCGGTGCGACCGGAGATCTGCACCCGGTCGACGGCGCCGCTGTGGGGATCGCGCAGGAAGCGACCGCCGGGCAGGTGCCGGCCGGAATCCGGCTCGACCAGGTCACAGGTCAGGTCCGGGTAGCAGACCAGCGGCGCCGGGGTGTCGCCGCCCACGGACAGCGCGAGCGCGCCCTCGGCGTCCGCCGTGACGCGGTACTCCAGGGCGCCGTTGCGGTACGTCCCGGCGCACTGGGGGAGAGGTACGGCGCGGCCCCGCTCGGGGACCCTGGCGGCGGTGGGGACCCGCAGCCCGGTGATGTCGGCCAGTCCGTCGGCCAACGCGTGCCACAACTCGGTGCCGTTCCCGCCGTTGCAGGTGAAGGCCACCACCGCGCCCAGTTCCGGCTCGGCCCTCACGTGACAGGAGGTGCCCTGCGCGTTCCCGTCGTGGCCGCACCACAGCGTGGTGCCCTCCCGGAAGAGCGCGAGCCCCGAGCCCCAGCCGTCGGCCAGGACGCCGGGGTCGGCACCCGCCACGGGGCGGCGCATCTCCGCGGCGACCTCGGGCGCCAGCACCGAGGCGGGCCCGTGCCCGGCCACCGCGCGGCCCAGGGCGAGCAGGTCCAGCGCGCTCGCCAGCAGGGCACCCGCCGGAGCCTCCACCGGCGCCAGCGTCTGCCGTACGGGAAGCGCCCGGCCGGTCGACGGGTGGACGGAGTGCCCGCCCGCGACCGGCCGGCGCGGTGACCGGTCGCCCACGAACGCGGGGACCGTCCCCAGGGGTTCGAGGACCAACGTCCGCACGGCCTGTTCCCACGGCATCCCGGTCACCGCCTCGACGACCCGTCCCGCGGCGACGTACCCGGCGTTGGAGTAGGAGAAGCCGGAGCCGGGCGCGCCCACCGCGTCCGCGGCGGCGCAGTGCGCGGACAGGTAGCGCGTCGTACTCAGCGCCGCCGCCTCGTCCGAGTCGGGGCCGGTCGGCAACCCGGCCGTGTGGCCAAGCAGTTGGCGCACGGTGAACCGCGGCGCGTGCCGCACTTCCGCCACGTGGTCCGCCACCGGGTCGTCCAGGTCGATGTCCCCGTCGGCGACCAGGATCATCAGGGCCGTGGCCGTGTAGGTCTTGGTGACGCTGCCGATCGGGACCGCCGTCTCGGCGGTGAACGGCTCGCCTGTCGCGGCGTTAGCGTGCCCGGCGTGCGCGGCGTGCGTCACCGAGTCGACGTGGACGGCGAGTTGGGCCCCGGGCACCCGATGGGCGTGCGCGAGGTGGGTCAGTAACTCCGTCAGGGGGCCGGATGCCGGGCGCGGTCGCCGGCTGGCGCTCGGGATGGTGGGGACGTGGGACATGGGACGAAACTCCTGGTACTCGATACTCAGGGGAGCGGCGCGTCCGCCTGGCGCGGCAGCGGCCCCGGTGGGGCGCGGCGCGCACGCCACTCCCGGCCCGGCCACCGCCGGGTGGCCGGCCTTCCTCGGGCGGGCCCGGCCGAGGACCGCGGACCCGCCTATCCGGCGGTACGACGCGGGGCCCGCCGCACGCGCAGCGGCAGGTGGCGGGCGCCGACGATGACGGCCGAGTTCTGCGTCACGACGGCATCGCGGTCGGCTACGGCGAGGTCGGAGAACCGGTCGAACAGCAGCCGCAGGGCGATCCGGGCCTCCAGCCTGGCCAGCGGGGCACCGAAACAGAAGTGGATGCCGTGGCCGAAGGTCAGGTGGGGGTTGGGGTCGCGGGCCGGGTCGAAGGTCCCGGCGTCGGCGAACCGGGCCCGGTCGCGGTTGGCGGCGCCCAGGTGGGCCGTCACGAGGGCGTCGGCCGGGATGACCGCGCCGCTCAGCTCGACCTCACGGGTGGTGCGGCGGCCCAACTCGGGGAACGGCGGCAGGAAGCGCAGCACCTCCTCGGCGGTCCTGGGCAGCAGGTCGGGGTCGGCCCGCAGCGGCGCGACCGTGTCGGGGTGCCGGTCGAAGCAGAGCAGGGCGTTGCCCAGCAGGGCGGTGGTGGTGATGTGCCCGGCGACCAGCAGCAGGGCCACGAAGCCGACGATCTCCTGGTCGCTCAGCCGCGTGCCCTCCGCCTCGGCCCCGATCAGCTTGCTGGTCAGGTCGTCGCCGGGGTTCTTGCGGTGGTGGCGAATGTGGTCCAGGAAGTAGCCGTTCATCTCGCGCACGGTGGGCGCGATGGCCTTCAGCGCCCGCTCGATGTCAGCCATGTCCAGCATGTCGCCGAGGTCGTCCCCGCCGAACAGCGTGGTCGCCCACTCCTGGAACAGCGGCCGGTCGCTGACGGGTATGCCCAGTAACTCGGCGATGACGATGATGGGCAGCGGATAGGCCAGGGCGTCCACGGCGTCGAACTGGTCCTGGCCGTCGACGGCGTCGAGCAGTTCCTCGGTGATCGCGTGAATTCTCGGTTCGAGGTCGGTCACCACGCGGGGCGTGAAGCCCTGGCTGACGAGGGCACGCAGGGTGCGGTGACGGGGCGGGTCCATGCCCACGAAGTTGCCCTGCCGGAAAACCTCGAAGTCCTCCTGGGTGGGGGTCAGCCCGGAGAAGTCGGAGGAGAAAGCCTTCGGGTCGGAGAGCACCTGGGCGACGTTCTCGTGATCGGTCACCAACCACGTTTTCCGCTGCTCGTCATAGCGCACCGGCGCGCCCTCCCGCAGCCCCTCCCACCGGCCGACCAGTTCCTCGTACACGAACGGCGCCTCACTCGTCCTGCTGCCGGTCACCGGTCCCCCTTCAGTGTGGACTTCCGGAGAGGCTGATGCCTCGCCGGTTGGACGCATGCGGCAGTCGTCGACGCCGATGGACCTCGAAAGATGTGAACGCCATGCTCCACCACAGACTTTTATCACAGGCCGTTCACATATCTGCCCGACTTCTGCTTAATTCCTCGGGAGCGGACATCGGAATGGAACGGCAGGGCCGGCCGTTCCGATCAGGTGCGGTCACGCCCACGAACGCGGCGGTGTTCCCGCATATCCGTCGCGTGGTACGCGAAAGAGCGGCGCGACGGAAAAGCGAATACGGGCAGGCGGAAATCTTCGCCCGGCAAAAAGACGCGTCGAATAGGCGGCTGGAACGGGAGACACCGAACCCTTATCGCACCGCGCGCCCGCGTGGCACGCGGCGCTGGAGTACGCCGGCGGCACTGGAGTACGCCGGTGTCGGCGATTCTCCACCGGTGCCACGCCGTGACGCTCGACGAAGCCGCCGCACTGCCCCGGCGCCGGTGTCGCGGGTGCGCGGTCAGCGCGGCCGGCGCCGCCGGCACCCGTTCGCCGGCGGTCGCGGCATACGGACCCGCCTGCCGCTCACCCCTCGGGTGGGGGCGCGGTCTGCCATGCCACGCCCCCTTCCTCTTCCCTGAGTCGAACCCCTTGCCGCCCCGTGGCGCATGCCATTGGGACCATCCCCTCCGAACCCCTGATCATGGACCGCGCAAGCCGTCGAAGCCCCCTCCTTCGGCCTGCCCTTACCGCGGGCACGCGGTGGTCACGCCACCGCGGCTCGCCTCCTCCCCGCACACACCCCGCCAGAAGCCCCCTTCTGCGAAACGTGTCTGCGGTGTCCTCTCCCGTCGATCAATCGGCACGTGCTCAATCCGTCGGACGCTGAGCGCACAACGCACTGGCAAAGAGTGCCCGAAAAAGACCGACGAAAACGCCTGGGTTGGAACGCGGGTGTGTCTGATGGTGCCAACGATGAGCGTTCCGACGCTTTCACGCCACCCAAGCCCGGCCGACAGTCTTCACGCCTCGCCGCGAGATCGCAACACTGCCTGGTGACGTGGGGGTTGATTTCGTGCCCCATTTCCTTACCCGGCAGTAGGGATCGGAACCTCTGTTGCGGGCGATGCGGATGGTTTCCCGCTAGTCGTTACTCGTAAGTATTTGACCGTCGACGGTTCTCGAAAGGATGTGCGGTGGTCGACGTGCACCCCGCTGACCAGTGCTCTTGAAGGGAAGAAGATTATTCGGTCAAGAGTGATCTCGCTCGAAAGTCGCACGTCAACAGGAGATGAGCTGGCCGCATTCGCCGTCTTGCGCCGGGTAGTGCGCTGCGGTATTGCCATGCGCCCCCTCCCGAGAGGGGCTGTCGCATTTTCGATGCCGCCCAGGAGAAAAGCGAAAGGATAACGTTGTCGGCTGGCAGGGTCCCCTACGATTTGCTCGGTTGCGGGCCAAAACTGCCGGCCGGCTCTCCGGCCCACGCGGACGCGTTCTCCCTGCACCCGCCCGGCCCGCGCCCCCGGCGGCGCGGCTCCCGGCCCCGCTCGCACCGACTGCCCCACCACTTCACACGCCTGAGCGCTCCGATATCCGAACCCGGACCCGGGCCCGCGCGGCGGGCGTACGCCGGAGCGTCGCGGGCCGACGCGATCTCGCCCGAGGTGGGTGGTGCGGGCGTACGCGCCGGCTCCCGGTCGCCGGAGCGCGTCGGCCGGGTGCGGCACGAGCGGCGGCAGCCCCTCGATACCCCCTCGAATCCACAACTCACGACGCACCGATCGACGGGCACGCACGGCGCCCACCTTGCGTACGGCACGCACGGCACCCACGGTGCGCGGGTGTGCCTCAGCGGACACCACCTCGGCTTCGCCGAGAGGGTCAACGCACCCCTCGCCGGGGGCGGAAGCCCCGTGCCAGCGCTGACCGGGCGGCACACGGGTCCAGCAGAGAAGACGACGCGCCGGCTGACGCGGAGATCGTGAACAACGTGAGTCACACGTGCCTGGGGCGGACGCGGGAGAACAGCGTCAACGTCACTGACCGCACTCGCGGCCCCTCCCAGCGTTGGCGGATCACGCCGTGGATCCGACTGGGCCGCCTGGCACCACACCCGGCCCTCCGGCCCCGTCCATGTGGTCCATCGTCACCTGGAACACTTCGGCCCCGGCCGAAACAACCGAATCCTAGGCTGCTCGCCATGAACACCGCACCCCCCAGCACCCTGCCCGCGCCGACAGCCGCCACCCACCTGGAGATCGAGCCGAGCATCCTGTACTTCGGGACGCCAGTGGTACTCCTGTCGACAGAGAATGAGAACGGCTCCTTCAACCTCGCCCCGATATCCTCCGCCTGGGCCCTCGGGCGGACGGTGGTGATCGGGCTGGGCCGTGAGGGGCAGACCGCGTACAACCTCGGCAGTCGCCCCGACCTGGTCATCAACCTGCCGGCCCCCGCCCAGTGGCCGGCGGTGGAGCGACTGGCGCCGCTGACCGGCCGGAACCCGGTGCCCACGACCAAGCCCAGGGGCTGCCGCTTCGAGCCGGACAAGTTCGCCGCGGCCGGCATGACCAGCGAGCCGTCCCATCTGGTTCGGCCGCCTCGCGTCGCCGGATGCCCGATCCAACTGGAGGCCAGCGCCAAGCGGGTGCAGCCGGATGCCTCCGGGGACTTCGTCATTGTCGAGGCCGTCGTGTGCACGGTGCACGCCGACTCCCGCATCGTCGTTCCGGGCACCGACCACATCGACCCCGCCGCCTGGAGCCCGCTCATCTACAGTTTCCGCCACTACTTCGGGCTCGGCCCGGAACTCGGCCACTCCTACCGCACCCAGACACCCCGCGACGTCGAGGGTCCTGCCGCAGAGCCGGCACTGGCCGATGCGGCGCGCAACTGAGATCAGGCGGCCTTGCCGAAGCGGACGGCGGCCAGGTTCTGGCCGCCTGCTCGACGGGGTCGTTGCCGGCGACAGGCGGGGCTGAACGCGCTGATCGCCGAGGCCGAGAGCCTCTCCCTCGCCATGCTGGCCGGTCTGATTCGGAACGAAGAACCCGAGGCTCCGGCACTTCACGACCACAGAACGTGCGACGTAGCAGCACCGTCCGCACAGAGCGGTCAATCGCTTCGCCGGTGCCGACAAGCAGCGGGCCTGCTCAACAGCCCTCTCGTGGAGCGGCCAACAGTGGGCGCCTCGCTATCCTCTGCTGCTGTGACTGGCTCTGTGCGGCTTCCGTTGCTGTTCCTCGACGTCGACGGACCGCTGATTCCGTTCGGGGCGGAGCCGCAGCAGTACCCGACCTATGAGCTCGGTCCCGCTCGGCGGGGGGACGGTGCGAACCCACTACTGACCAGGATCGATCCGCAGCACGGGGCCAAGCTGGCCGCGCTTCCCTGTGAGGTGGTCTGGGCCACCACGTGGATGGGTGAAGCAAACGAGTGCATTGCTCCGCTGCTCGGTCTTCAGCAGCTTGCCGTGGTGGTCTGGCCAGAGCCGTCCGACATCGATGATCAGGACGAACGCGACGGGTTGCACTGGAAGACCCGCGCCCTTGTCGACTGGGCGGCGGGGCGGCCGTTCGTATGGGTCGATGACGAGGTCACGGAGACGGATCGCGCCTGGATCGCCTCCCATCATGCGGGACGCGCTTTGGCCCATCGGGTTGATGCCCGCGTTGGCCTCACCGATGACGACTATGTGCTTCTCGCCGAGTGGCTGGGTTGACCGTTCGAGGCGGGGCCCGACAGCGCCCCCTGCCGACCGCCTCGACCCATGCCCCACCCCGCCCGCGAGGCCACCCAACTGCCACCTCCCGCGACACGAGCACGCGGGGAGGACCCGGCACGCTCGCGCACCTGGAGAGTGCTTCTTTCCGTGCAGCCAACCGGACCCTGGACTGGCCCAATCGGCGCAGGTCGGAAGCACTCTCCGGGTGTTTGATCAAGAGGCGGAGTGTCGGGTTGGGTGGTGGGGAACGGTTAGCTGGCGCTGCCGATCAGCTTCCAGGGCTCGTGGTCGGCGTCGGCCCCGGTGCCCGGGGCGCTGCCCTTCGTCTCCCACTTGGCCTTCCAGACCTTGCCGTTGTACTTGACCGTGGTCTGCTCGATCGGCTGGCTGGCCGGGGAGTAGATCTTGGTCGCGTCCCAGTTCGCGGCAGGGCAGCCACCGGCCGGCGGGGTCGCCGCACCGAGTCCCTTGAGGTGGTCGGTCACCGGCGCGTACGCCGTGCCTCCGACCGACAGGCTCGTGTTCACCGGACCGGTGATCGGGAGGAAGTAGATGATCGGCAGGTCGAGTGACTTGCCGGCCGGGATGATCTGGCAGTAGTCCAGCGTCGTACTGACCCGGTGGAACGTCGTACCGGGTGCCAGCTTCCACTGGCCACCTTGGGCGTCGGTCTGCCAGTTGGCGTCCTTGACCAGCGGTGACGTCGAGGCCGGAATGTCGAACGCCAGCTTCGTGTCCTTGCCACCGCCCAGCGTGCGCCCGGTGTTGTTGGTGATCCGGACGGTCGGCTGCAACGGCCACAGGTTCGCCGTGGCGGTCGGGTAGTTGACCATCTCGACACTCAGGTTGGCGGTCACCTTCGGCGCGACACCGACGCTGCCGGTGCGCAGGTTGTTGTCGTAGGCGCCGGTGTTGCCGAGCTTCTCGTTCAGCCGGGTGGTCAGCGTGTACCCCATCCCGCAGGGGGTGTCCGGCTGGATCTCCGCCGGGCAGTCGTAGTCGCCGCCGAGCTCCCACATCATCACGCCGCCCGCCCCGGTCGACTTGACCAACTCGGCGATCGCGTCGATGCCCTGCTCGTCCTCGGTGGACAGGAACACCTTCTTCTCGGCGTTCCACAGCCACGACGTCTTCGTGGTGTCGTCCCAGTGCCGGGTGTACTGGCCCGTGCGTCGGTCGGTGCTGTCGGTCTCCGGCTTCAGCCCGACGCTGGGTGCGTAGAGCGGCGTGATGTTCTTCTCCAGGTTCTTGGTGTGCCACAGCGGGTTGGTCCCGGAGCCGAGTTCGCTGCCGTTGTTGGTCTCGTCGTGCCAGATGTTGTCGATGCCGAAGGCACCGTCACCACACGGCCGCTTGACACCCGTACCCGGCTCGCAACCGTTCGGCTTCCGCGACGTGCCCCACAGACCGTTCGTACCGCCGGTGACGTTCTTCCAGCCGCGCGTGTAGTAGGGCACACCGATGTTGACACGCCCGGCCTGCATCGCGCCGCGCATGTACTTCATCGCCCAGTCGGTGTTGAAGTAGCCGATCTTCCCGTACTCCGGAGTGGCGTACTGATCGGCCAGTTCCGGGTCCTTGCCGTCGTCGAACAGTGCCGCGTTCGGACCCACGACGTCGTTCCAGGTGCCGTGGTAGTCGTAGGCCATCAGGTTGGTGAAGTCCTGGTAGTCCAGCGAGGTCTGGTTCGCCATCCCGCGGGCCAGGTAGCCGGAGGCCGACGACGCCGAGGTGAGCAGGTAGTACTTGTTGTCCGCGACCGAAGCCCGGTTCAGCGAGTCCCGCAGCGTCTTCATCAACGCGGCGTACGCCGTGGGCAGACCCTTGCGACGCGGGTTCGCCACCGCCCAGTCGGTCGGGTTGCCGGTGTCCTCCAGGACCGTGGGGTACTCGAAGTCGATGTCGGCACCGTCGAACCCGTAGGTCCGCAGGAACTCCACGACCGAGTTCGCGAACGTGTCGATCCCGCCCTGGTTGACCGAGCCGTCGGCGTTGGTGGTCATCGTGTAGAAGCCACCGGAACCGGCCCAGCCACCGACCGAGATCAGCGTCTTGACCCGCGGGTGCAGGCGCTTGTACTTCGTCAGCAGGTTGAAGTGCCCCTTGTAGGGCAGCGACGGGTCCATCTCGGCGCCGGCCTCGCCGGGCCACTCCTTCTGGGTGGCGTTCGCGTCGACCTTGATCTTGTTGTCCTCCACCGACGCGAACGCGTAGTTGAGGTGGGTCACCTTCGACCACGGGATGTTCTTCACCAGGTAGTGCGGCGTGCCGTCGGCACCCGTACGGCCACTGTTGAAGTAGCCCACGACCCGGCGGTCCCGGCCCTGACCGAGCCATTCCCGGCCGTCGCTCTGGTAGACCTTGCAGTAGGGCGTCGCCACGCCCGGCGTGGCCGCCAGGCCCTCCGGCCGGCAGTCGCCGGACGCGTCCGGCCGCGGGCCGCCGTCGTCGCCACCGGGGTGCGACTCCATCGGGTCACCGACACCACCGTTGACACTGAGGTCGCCGGCACCGCCGTCGGTGCGGTCGCCATCGCCGTAACTCGGCACCAGCCAGCCCTCGACGTCACCGTCACCACTGGCCGCTCCCGCCTTGGCGGTGGTCTTCGCCGTCGTACCGGAGCGGGGCAGGACGAAGTCCTTGATCCCGTCGCCGTCCAGGTCGGCGAAGGCTCCGACGGTGCCCGGGAACGGGTCGTCGGCGCGGATCGTGCCCAGCGACTTCCAGCCGGAGGTGACGGTCCACGGGGCGCCGGTGTTCTCCCAGGCCCGGACCTCACCGGTCATGTACTCGACCCGGACCGTGTCGGCCTTGCCGTCACCGGTGATGTCGGCGAAGGCGACCTGCGCGGCGGGTGACTCGCCCGGACTACCGAAGCCCTCGACGTCCTCCCAACCGCCCGGTGTCGGCATGCCCTTGCCTTTGTTGAGCCAGGCGCTCGGGAAGCTCATCCGGTTCAGCGTGATCAGGTCGTCGCGTTTGTCACCGTCGAGGTCGGAGAAGTACATTTCCGGCTCGTAGCCGAGGTTGTTCGCGATGATCGTCGCGCTGTCCCAGCTCACCTTGCCGCCACTGCTGGTGTTCCGCGACATCCGCATCTGGGGGACGCCCGTCGGCGAGTCAGCCTTCGGCAGGATGCGGAGGTAGTCGTCCTTACCGTCACCGTCCATGTCGGCGAAGTAGACCTTGTCCGGGTTGTCCCCGCGGTCGGCCGGGCTGATGTCGCCCAACGAGACCGCGGGCTTACGCGGGTCGTCGTTGCGCCAGCCGGTGACCTTGCCGTCCGTGCCGACCACCGCGTAGTCAGCCTTGCCATCACCGTTCAGGTCGGGGAAGGCGATCTTCGAGCCGGCCGGCGCGGCGTCCCGGATCTTGCCGAGCGGCTCCCAGTCGTACGAGCGGCTGCTGAGCATGCGCTGCAGGACCGCGATCTTCAGGCCCTGGGCGAAGGCGTGCGCGATCTTCTGGTGGCCGGTGTCGGTCGGGTAGATCTCGTGGGTGATGTCCTGCGGGGTCACCTCGCCCAGCTCTACCAGCACCAGCCGTGCGCCGCTTTTCACCTTGGCGTAGGCGATCGTGCGAAGCGCGCTGTTGTAGTCGTCGATCCGGGCCTGGTACGTCGGGTTCGTCGACGGCGGCAGGGTCCCGAGCAGGACCGTGGTCGTCGGTGCGACCCGGTGGATCGCCTCCAAGAAGCCCTGCATCTTCCGGGCCGTCGCCGCACCGTCGGCACCGCCGGCCAGGTCGACCGTGCCCGCGATCAGGGTCATCACGTTCGGCCGCAGCCTACGGAGCGCGGGGATCGTCTCGGCCTTGATGTCGTCGATGCCCTTGCCGTCAAACCCCATGTGGTCGGGGTCGCCGCCCTCGCCGCTTTTCAGCTCACCGACGAGATCCGTGCGCTTGAAGAGCGTGGTAAGCGCGCCACCGATCACCGCGAACGCGGTCATAGCCACTGCTTCGCCATTCAGGTGGTCCCGGAAGCCACTGCCGTTGGTGCTGTGCCGGCCGGCCGTGATTCCATCGCCGGTCGCCATCAGGCCGAGGGGGTGGGCCGTGGGGGTGGGGCCGTCCACGTTGAGCTGGCCATACAGGACCGGCCAGTGGTCGGAACCGCGCCCGGTCTGGACCGTGACCGGCCGCTCATGGTCGATGTGGGTGGTGACGAAGTAGTCCAGCTCACCACCACCTTGGTGGGTCGCCCCACCCGAGTTGCGGATCCGCATGCCCAGCGGGATGCCCCGTGTGGCGAGGGCGCGCGGATCGACGTTGAAGTCGCCGCCGACCGTCACGTGATAGAGGACGTCACGTCGGTCCTCGAGCTCATCGATCTGGTTGTGAATGGCTTCCAGCAGCGCTGCGGAGTCACCGCCACCGCCGGACAGGCCGTGCACGGTGAAGTACCACTCGTCTCCGAACCGCGCACCGAGCGCGTTCCGGCCGGCGTCGACCGGGTTACCGACGACGATCAGCTCGTCGGGCGCCTCGCGCAGGACGAGGGCGATGTTGACCCGGCCGCCGATCAGGCGCGGGTTGGTCGCATCGTCGGTGGTCGGCAGGAAGTAGACCTCACGGGTCGGAACGGGGTTGCGGGAACCGGCGCCGACGGTCCAGGTGTGGTGCAGCACGGTGTGCTGATGCGCCGCGCCCTGGCTATCGACCGTGGTGAAGGTTTGGCTGGGCTGCGCGGTGCTGTTCGACGGCGGGTGCGGGCCAGCCTCCTGGAGCATCACGATCGGCGCCTGCATCGCCAGCAGCCGGACCCCGTTGTTCCACTTGCCGCCGTCCGAAGCGTTGTTACTGCCCCCCTGCATGTTCCAGGACATCAGGGGCGTGCTGGCCGCGGGGAAATTGGTGGCATGGGCGGTGGCCGGAACGACAAGTGTCGCTGCCAGCCCGGCCACCGCCACCACTGCGGCAACTAATCGACGGAACAAGAGCTCCTCATTTCTCCCACAGATCGGGAACAAACGAATCGTTGGACTCCAGATAGCTTCGGCACTGTAGCCCTCGATCGTTCACGAAATCCGGTCAGCTTGCTGACCCCTTTGCGGTGCATATTGATGGTGATTTCTGGGCAAGGAGAGCGCCCGGCTGCCGCGTCGGGTGGGCGCCGCATACCACGGTCCGATGGGCTCGGTCTGCTCGCAGGGAGGGGAACGGGCTAATCAGTCGAGGTCCGGGAGGGCGCAAAGCCGCTCCAGGGCGCCGGCGATCGCGTCGGCAACGGGCCAGTGGCGGCGAGGCGGGCGCCGCGCTCACCCCATCGGCGTCACGCCGTCAGACGTTCAGTGGCCGGCGCACGGACCCGCCGACGTCTTGGTCCGCGTCGCGGGCGATGAAGAGCCCAGGACCATCCGGTGTGGACAGGTAGAGGCCCCCACACCTACCAGCGCGCCCGGTGATCTGCCAGGTCTCACTCAACAGGGGGCGCAGCGCCGATCCGCTGGTCGGCGGGAAGGCGGGCGCCCGGCGCGGTCGCTGTCCAGTACATCACCCGTGCCCTGGCCCAGATCTGGATACGGGGGAGGGGGCGGCGTGCTGGTGTGGCGGACGCCGCCCGGCGTGGGGCGGGGCGAGGTGCGCCGGCGTCAGCGGCGGTCGCGGCTTCCGCGCGCGGGCCGCCTGTCCGCCAGCGCGAGGGCGCCGATGCCGATCAGGGCCCAACTCCCGGTGACGGGGAAGGAGATGGTGGCCGTCGGGACACCGACGAGGAGCAGATACCAGCCGAGCTGCGCCGGAACCCGCCCGGTGATGCGCACGACGTGCCGCGTCAGGGTGCCCAGCGCGAGCAGCGTGACGCCCGCCGCCATGAACCACACGGACGCCTCACGCGGCCAGTACCCGTCCGCTTCCGTGTCCACGACGGTGCCGACGAATCCGTCCCGCACGATGTCCATCCAGGCGTTCGGTTGGGCGAAGGCCCAACCGAAGTGCAGTACCGCCGTCGCGATCAGCAGCCTCGGCACCCAGCGGCCCACCGCGCCGATCGGCCGCGCGCCGCCGGGGCTGCCGGGGCCATCGGGGCCACGATCGCGGGCCTCGCGAGCGTCGGACCCGCGACCATGCCCCTCGGAAGCGCCGGGGCTAACACGGTCAACGGAGTTGCCAGACGGGGAGGCGGCAGTCTGGGAACCACCGCCGTCGTCGCGGTCGGCCTCGACGGGCCCGGCGCCCGCCGGTTCGGAAGTGGCGGGGGCGTGGCCGCCCGGCCGGGAGTCAGTGGACCCGTCGCCAACCGGCTGGGGGACGGCGGGTTCGTCACCCCGCGGTCGCGGGTCGACCGGACCGGAGCCGTCCGCCGTGGAGCCGGTGGCGGGCCGGTCGGAGAAGTGGTGGCTGTGCTTGTCGATGGTCACGCTTCCTCCCAGGGCCCGCCGGGCGCGAGCCGGGAGGCGAGCCGGTAGATGTCGCGGAGCTCGCCGGCGGGAAGCGGCGGTACGAGGTGGCCTCCGCCGACCAGCACCAGATAGAGCAGCCGGGCCAGGGGCAACCAGTCGCGCGCCCCGTCGTCCTCGCCGGTGCGGGCGTCACCCGCCTCGGACGGGACGGCCGCCGCGCCGGAGGCGGTGGCACGGCTCGGAGCACCCGAGGGCGGGGGCGGCGTGGGGCACGCGTCGGTCGCGGCGTCCGGGGCCGCGCTCTCGGTCAGCAACTCGTGCAGGTAGGCGATACGCCGCTCGTCGATGCGCCGCTGTGCCGCGCGGGCCTCGGCGTCCCCCAGCGCCCAGGCGCGGACGGCGACTTCGAGCCCCGGACGGTCGCCCTCGTCGGCGAGCGCCAGGTCGAGGAGCCGGGCGAACTTGGCCCCGGCCGGGCCGGAGACACCCTCCACCGCCTCGATGAAGCGGGTCGTGGACTCGGCCTCGAAGTGGGCGAGCAGCTCGGTCCTGAACCCGGTGATGCCCTTGAAGTGGTGGTAGAACGAGCCCTTCGTCAGCCCCAGATCGCCACACAACCGGTCGATCGTCACGGCCCCCGCCCCGTCGGCGGCCAGCGCCGCGAGCCCCGCCTCCAGCCAGTCGCGCTTCCCCGCCATGAGCGCACCACTCCACCCGTCGAACGGCGGACCCCGAGGCTCGTCCACGCGGTCTCTATCCGTACCATACTGTATGGTACGGCGCCCGCCACCGTCCCTGTGGCGATGGCGCCGCCCCCAGCGGGCGAGCGAGGCGAGGTTGACTCCTGCTGTGTAGCGTGCGGCGAGTTCGTCGAAGCGGGTGGCGATCGCGCGCAACTGCTTGAGGCGGTTGCAGCAGCGTTCGACCACGTCGCGGGCCCTGTGACCTCGCAGTCGCAGCAGCGCTTGGTAGAGGCCGAGCTGGAGCTCTGCCCACGCCTCGCGGCGGGAGTCGTCCTCATCGGTCCCTGCTGAAGTGAGGCAGGTGAATGCTGTGCGAGAAGCTGGACGGCTCGACAGGCGTGTCGGCTTGTCCGACCAGCAAGGTCCACCAGCGGGGTAGGTGCCGCCGTGCCTTGCGGGGAAGACGGTCTTCCTCGTGTGGCGCGGGTCAGTGCTGCGTTCCGGATTCGGCCGCGGACAGCCTCTCCGGTGCCGTGCCCTCCGTGACGTTCAGCTCTTGGGTCCCTATGACGGACAGAAGTTCCAACTGTTCGGCTCCACGGCTTCCGGGCGGGGCGGTGAACCACAGCAGTCGTTGCCGTCCGTCCTCGCTGAAGAGGTTGTAGCAGTCGAGTTCGATGACGCCGAGCAGGGGGTGGACGATCCGCTTGTGGTCCATGCGGCGCACCGCGACGTCGTGGGTGTCCCAGAGGGCCGTGAACTCCTGGCTGCGGTGGCGTAGTACGGCGATCATCTTCGTGACCTCCGCGTCCCGGCCGCGCCGTGCGGCTGCTGCCTGGAGGTCGGCCACGAACATCTTGGAGTGGTGCGGGTGGTCCTCGGGCGGGTACATCTCACGCGCCTGCGGGTTGGTGAACCAGCGGTACACGAAGCTCGCCGCCGGGCCGCGGTGTGCCGGGGACCTGCCGAGCAGGGCCAGCGCCAGGTCGTTTTCCACCAGGGTTTCGTGCAGGTCGGTGATGACGCGTGCGGGGGTGTTGGAGAGCCGGTCCAGGAGTCCGAGGAGCGCGGGCTGCACGTGTGCTGATGCTCCGTGTGCGGACGGCGGGATCGGCCGTTCGGCCAGGTGATACAGGTGGTCGCGCTCGTCGCCGTTCAGGCGCAGGGCTCGGGCGAGGGCGGCCAGGGTCTGGGCCGAGGGCTGCACGCCATTCTTGGCGCTGCCGCGTTCCAACTCGGTGTAGTAGTCGACTGACAGCCCTGCCAGCTGTGCGACTTCCTCGCGGCGCAGCCCGGGGACGCGTCGGCGCGGGCCTTGGGGGAGACCGACCTCGCCGGGGCGTATTCGGTCGCGGCGGGTCCTGAGGAAGGCACCGAGTTCTGGAAGGTTCACTCCTCCATGGTCGCTCGTACGACAGAGTGCAGCCAGGGGATGGCAACCCCTGGGTAGGCACAGCCCTGGCTAGAGGCCGGGGACCGGCCGATCGTGGAGGCCACGGCAGGGCGACGGCAAGGCCACGGCCCGCCCCCATCCACCACAGGAGTCAGCTATGCCCCTCCCCACGTCCCTCGATGGGACCGCTGCCCCGGCCCAACCCTCCGCCTCCCCCCGTGTCGCGATCGTCGTCGGCGGCTCGCGAGGCATCGGCCGCCGGACCGTCGGCCGGCTGGTCGCCGACGGGTACGCCGTCGTGGTCGGCTATGCGGGCAACCGGGACGAGGCCGAAGCCGCCGCCAAGGAGGCTGTCGCCGATGGTGGCCGGGCGATCGCAGTGCGCGCGGACGTCGCCGACGAACGCGCGGTCGCGGCCCTGTTCGACGCGGCCGAAGCGGAGTTCGGCGGGGTCGACGTCGTCGTCCACGCGGCCGGGCGGATGCGCCTGGCGCCGATAGCCGAGCTGGACCTGGCCGTCCTGGACGACCTGCACCGCACCAACATCCGCGGCACGTTCGTCGTCGTCCAGCAGGCCGCCCGACGGGTGCGTCCCGGTGGCGCGATCGTGACGTTCTCCACGTCCGTGGTGGGGCTGGCCTTCCCGGGCTACGGCGCGTACGCCGCCAGCAAGGGGGCGGTCGAGGCACTGACGTTGATCCTGGCCCGGGAGTTGCGGGGCCGGGACGTCACCGCCAACACCGTCGCGCCCGGCCCCACGGCCACCCACCTGTTCCTGGACGGTAAGGACGAGGAGACCATCGCCCGCCTGACCGCCCAGCCCCCGCTGGAGCGCCTCGGCACCCCGGCCGACATCGCCGAGGTCGTCGCGTTCCTGGCCTCCCCGGCCGGCCACTGGATCAACGGACAGGTCATCCGCGCCAACGGCGGAATCATCTGAACCGATCGCGGCCCCTCCCACCGAGCGATCAAGGAAAGGCCCTGTCTCGACAAGGCAGGCGTCCTCACCGACATCGACCGTGCGGAAACCCACGACCGGCGTCGCCGGCCCCTGGTAGGCGATCGGGGACCCCAGCCGGATTCATCGCTCCGGACGCCGATACGACCGAGGCCGCCAACTCCCTCCGCGCCGACTTCTTCCGCCGCATCAGACGGAACAGCCTGCCCACCGCAGGCAGCTCTCTGTAACGCCCCACTTCTCTGTAACGCCCCACTGAGAAAAGGAACCAACAGCCATGCCTTTCGCGAACTTCAAGGTCCCCGAGAAGACCCTCACCCCGCAGCAGAAGGAGGAGATCGTCACCCGCACCACCGAGCTGTACGTCGAGATCTACGGTGAGCGCGCCCGCAACAACACCATGGTTCTGGTCGAAGAGGTCGCCGACGGCGGCTGGGGCATCTCCGGCAACGTGCTGACCCTCGCCATGCTCAGCGAGGCGACACCGACCGACACCAGCAACACCTGACCAACCGTCACATTCGCGCGGCCCTCCCCGCGCCGGCCGCGACCGAGGGTCCATCGCCACGTGCGCGGGGAGCAGCGCATCCCGGAGAAGGGGCAGCGTTACGCACCGTTGACCCACGGGTATTCCGCGGGTCGTCCGTGATCCTCATGGGTTGCTGTCGACTGCGCCAGCCCGTGCCAGTTCGACTCGCAGTGGATGATCTCGCCGTGGGAGTCGGCGCGGCAGGCCCGTGAGGAGACGTTGCGTATCTGGTATGTGGAGACGAACTCCCCGACGAAAGTACCGTCGGTTGGCCCTCCGGTTGTGCAGTCGTGGCCCGGCGGCACCTTGCGGTAGTGCCAGCCTGGCGGGTGCGGCCGGTGGCGGCGTCCAGCGGATAGGGGCGCTGGACGCGGATGTCATCCGTCGGGTGTTCCTACGTCATCACGGCGTCCGGACCGGCGGTGGAGAGTCTGAGCCCCGAGCGGGGTGAGCTCCATATGTCCTTGCCGTCGGCCGCGCTCAGCCCCACGACCTGGTTGTCACCCGCCGGCTTGTCGTGCGGCGCGACCCCGCGATCGCCGACGACGGCCGCGCCCTTCTTGTACGTCCCCCTCGGCTGTCCGTACCCGCTGATGGCTCTTGACGTTCACACCGAACAGCCGGCCGCGTCCGAAGACGACGACGAGGTCTCCGGCTCAACCGACCACGTTGGCCCCCCGCCCCTGCCCCCATACCCGCCGAACGCGCCGCGCGTGCGCTGGTGGTCCGCGGCCACGACGGCCTGGACGAGTTCGCCACCGCCGCCCCCACGCACATGTGGACCACCATGGCGAGGGGGGATGGTGCACACATCGTCCGACACTCTGCTTCGGCCTGGGCCGGCCGACCCCGGAAGCTCCGCGCGGCGACCGGGGAGGAGCGTCGTTTCGCGTGGTGCGAGGGTGTGGGCCTTCGCCTGTCTCAGCTTGTCGGAGCGGAGGTTTGCTCGGTGCCCGTGCGGTGTGTCTGGTGCGGGATGGCGGTGTCGGGTTCGGAGGTGTCAGGCTCGGTGGTGCCAGATTCGGTTGTCTCCGTGGGGCGCAGGCCGAGCCGCAGGTACAGCGTCTGGGCGATGTCGGTGAGGGATCCGGTGCTGCCGCGCAACAGTTCCATGGGCGGGATGTCGACGTTGAAGCGTTGGTTGAGGGTGACCAGGAGTTCCGTCGCCATCAGCGAATCGAGCCCGTAGGAGTCCAGCCGACCGTGCGGGTCGATGCCCTCGGGGTCCATCTGCAGGACGCCTGCCAGGATCTCGGTGAGCCGTTCGGTCAGGTGGGTGAGCGCCTCGTCCCCCGACATGCGGGCCAGTGTGCCCAGCAGTTCCTCGTGGTCGAGGCCGTCACCCGCGGTGTTCTGGGGCAGCAGCGGCGACAGCCGGGGACTGCCGAGGGAGGGCATCAGCCGCATTCCCCGCCCCCAGTCACTGCGGATGACACCGGCCACCTCGGCGTCCGAGCCCAGCAGCGTGCCGGCGGCGGCGAGCGCCTCGGATGCGGGCAGCAGGCCGAGCCCGATGTGTTCCATGGCCGGGCCCAGCCCGTTGCGGGCCACGTATCCCACGTCAGCGATGGCTCCCCAGGCGATGGCCAGGCCGGGCCGGCCTTCCTGGCGGCGGCGGCGGACGAGCGCCTCGAGGTAGAGGTTGCCGGCCGCGTACGGTGTCTGCTTGACGTTCCCCAGCGTGGCCGACTCCGAGGAGTACATCAGGAACAGGTCGCACTCCCGGTCGCGCAGGAGGAGGTCGAGGACGGCCGCTCCGGTGATCTTGGGGGCCATGACGGCGGCGATCCGGTCTTCGGCCAACTCGGTGAGCAGGGCGTCGTCCAGGTGCATGGCGCAGTGCACCACGCCGCGCACCGGATGGCGTGAGGCGTCGATGGTGGCCACGACGTCGCGCATGGCTTCCAGGTCGGTGACGTCCGCCGCGTACACGGTGGCCGTCACTCCTCGCGCGGTGAGCGCGGCCCGCACCCGGCTGGCCTCCGGGGCCTGGTCGCCGCGCCGGCTGACCAGGGCGATGTGGCGGGCACCCAGGTCGGCGAGCCACTGAGCGGTGGCCGCGCCGAAGCCGCCGGTGCCACCGGTGACGAGGTAGGTGGCCGACTCGTCCAGTTGGGGGGCGGCCCAACGCCGTTCCACCAGCGGCGGCTCGTCCAGGGGGTCGAAGGAGACGACGACCTTTCCGATGTGGCGCGAGTGCTGCATGAGCTTGAACGCCTCGTCGACCCGCGCGGCGGGATACACGGTGTGCGGCAGTGGTTCGTACGTACCCAGCCGGACCCCCTCACCGAGGCCGGCGACAAGGGCCGCGGACTCCCGCTCGTCGTCCAGCACCTTGGTGAGGTCCACGCCGAAGAAGGCGATGTTGTTGCGGAAGGGCCGCAGGGAGAGCGGCTTGTTCTCGTAGATGTCGCGCTTGCCGAGCTCGACGAAACGGCCTCCGGGCCGCAGGAGTTCCAGGCTGTGGGCCATGGCCTCGCCCGCGAGCGAGTTGACGACGACGTCGACGCCCCGCCCCTCGGTGAGCTGCCTGACCTGGACGGCGAAGTCGAGGGAGCGGGAGTCCAGTACGTGTCGCACGCCCAGGGAGCGCAGCAGGTCGCGCTTCAGGTCGCTGCCGGCCGTGGCGATCACCTGGGCCCCGTGCGCGCGGGCGTACTGGATGGCCGCCAGGCCGACGCCGCCGGCCGCACCGTGTACCAGGACTGTCTCGCCCGCGCGCAGTCGGGCGAGGCGGTCGAGGCTGTAGTGGACCGTGGCGTAGGCGACGGGCATGGTGGCCGCGTCGGTGAAGCCCATCTGGTCGGGCAGCTTCCACACCGCGCAGGAGTCGGTGACGGTGTGCGAGGCCAGCGAGGCGGGTGCGAGACCCGCCACGCGGTCGCCCGGTGCCAGGTCGGTGACCGCTTCGCCGCAGGCGATGACGACGCCCGCGCACTCCATCCCGCACCCCTTCGCCGAGTCGGTGCCCTCGATGGCCTCCTGGGGCAGCCAGCCGACGCTCTGCATGATGTCGCGGTAGTTGAGGGACGTGGCGCGCACCTCGACCAGGACCTCGCCGGGTCCGGGCACGAGCGGGTCCCGCTCCTGCCAGGCCAGCCGGTAGGACAGGCCCGGGTTGTCCACCCGGAGGGTGAAGGGCACGGGCGTGTCACACACCACGGCGGCCGGCCGGGGCAGTTCGCGGGGAACGAAACGGTCGGTCGCGGTCAGCAGGATCTCGTCCTCCTCACTGGGACGCAGGAGTTCCCGTGCGAGCCGCGGGGCCGCGCCGGTGGTGTCCGCGGTGCGCTCCAGGCTGATGCGGCGGCTGGTCAGCCCGGGGATCTCGTTGACCAGGCTGCGGGACATGCCCCACAGGGCCGCGTCCGCCTCATGGGTGACGGCGAGGGACGGGGCGGTTCCGCAGGGCCGGGTCACGAGCCACAGCTCGGGCGGCGTGCTCGCTCCCATGGCCCCGATGGCCGCCGCCAGTGCCCGCAGGGCCTCGGCCCGCTGACAGGCGCGGGCCGTGCGGGAGCCGGGCGCGACGTCCGCCGTCGCGTCGGCGAGGAGCAGGACGACCGCGGTACGTGTGGTGCCCGGCTCCCGGTGGGCCTGCCGCAGGACGTCCGCCCACGTCTCCTCGTCGCTGGTCATGGGCACGGTGCGGACCGTACCGGCGCCCTCCGTGAGAAGGGCGCCCAGATCCGTCGCCATCCCCGACTCGTCGGCGGACTCCGCGGCCAGGACGAAGGAGGTGGCCTCGTCCTGGGCCAGGGAGGGCGCGGGGCGCACGGGGGACTCGGCGACGGCGTCGGACGGGACGGCGGCGAGCAGGACCGAGTGGTCGTCTGCCACGGGGGCCGTGTCGTGGCCGGTGTGCAGTACGTCGGCGAAGCCGCAATCGCGCAGCAGGCTCGGCCACTTGGCGCGCGGCAGCAGCGGTGAGTGGGGCCGCAGCCCGGCGTCGGTGTGGTCGGGGAAGCCGTCCGGGAACCCGAGGTAGGGCAGGAGGGCGAGCGGGTTGTGCGCCTCGATGGCCAGGAGGTGCCCGCCGGGCGCCAGGAGCCCGGCCACGTTTCTCAGGGCGTCGGCGAGGTCGGGTGCCGCGTGCAGGGCGTGGCCGGCCACGACGAGGTCGAAGCTGTGGGGGGCGAGGCCCTGGTCGACGGGGTCCCGCGCGAGGTCGAAGGCGCGGTAGTCGACGAAGTCGAAGGAGGCGAAGCGGCTCTTCACACGAGGGAAGTAGGACGTGGACACGTCACTGACGCAGTAGCGCGTGCGATCGGGCGGCAGCAGGGGCAACAGCGCCGCCGTGGTGGCGCCGGTCCCGGCACCCACCTCCAGCACGCGCAGGGCCCGCCCCCGTGGCCACCTGACCACCATCTCGCGCACGAGGGCCTGCGCGACGCGGTGGTGGAACCGGGCGAGGGGCAGAAGGTCGTGGAAGTGCTCCACCGCTTGCGCGCAGTGGTCGTCGACCGGCGGTTCCGACGGCTCCGCCGCGCCCCGCAGCAGGGCCTCGGCCATGGCGCACTGCCGGGCGACGAGGCCGAGGCCGGCGCCGTGGCCGGGGGCGAGGGAGGCGAGTTCGCGCATCAGGTCATCGGTGGGGCGCCTCGGCGCGGTGAGCCGCCACCGGTCCGGGCCGGCCGGGGTGAGCAGACCGAACTCCTCCATCCGCGGGAAGAGAAGTGCGAACAGCCGCTGGCGCCTCTCCGGCGCCCCCGCGGCCACCAGGTCGTCCGCTGAGAAGGGGAGCGCGGGGTCGGGCAGCAGACTGGCGACGGCCGTCGCCAACTGGTGTGCCCACACCTCCTGCGCCAGTGCCTCGGCGTCCGCGCTGGTGGCCGGCAGCTGTTCGCGCAGCGCGGCGATGCGTCCCGTGGCCGCCTCCCCGACGCGCCGGGGGGAGGGCAACGGGGAGGGGACGGCCGGATCGTCGGCGCGCGGAGCCGCTCGCAAGCGCGTCTCGTGGATGGTCACCGGCGTGCGGCGGGTTCCGGCCACCCGCCGGAGCCGACAGCCGTCGAGCTGCGCGACGGGACGTCCGTCGTCATCGGTGAGCATGATGTCCCAGCACACCTCGTGCGCGGCGCGGCTGCGTTCACGTACCCACACTGCCCCGGTGGACGGGGGCTCCTCCCAGACGCGGATGGCACCGATGAACGCGGGGAGGAACGCGGCTCCGTCGTCAGTGAGGTCTTCCAGCAGGGGGGCACCGGCCTGTAGGGCGCCGTCGAGCAGGGCTGGGTGAACGGCGTACGGCCGGCCCGGGGCGTCGTGGTGGAAGCGCGCCAGCACCTCGCGGTCGCCGACGCGCACCGCGGTCAGCACCTGGAACGCCGGCCCGTACTCCAGACCGCTGGAGGCACAAACGGCGTAGTGGGCCTCACCGGTGAGGTGCCGCGGACAACGGCCGGCCAGCGCCTTGAGGTCCAGGTCGGTGGGGCGGGGGTGCAGCAGGGTCCGCACCTGGGCACGGACGTGGAGGCGTGGCTCCCGGGTCTGGGCGGTGGTGCTGGTGATGGCCAGGACGCCGTCGTCGGGGTTCAGGGCCGTCTGGACGCTGGTGGCGGGGGCCTCGGCCCAGGGCACGACCAGGGCCGACTGGATGTCCAGGTGACTCACCTCGGCGGGGCCACCGAGCATCTCGCGCCCGGCGGCCAGGGCCATCTCGGCGTAGCCGGTGGCCGGCATGAGGACCGAACCTGCGACGCGGTGGTCGTTGAGCCAGGGCACCAGACCCGGTTCGATGCTGCCGGCCCACACGGGGTGCGGTGCGGTGACACGTCCGCCGAGCAACGGGTGCACCAGCGCGCCGTAGCGCTCCCACACGTGCTCGTCGCCGGCCCAGTGGCGCTCGCGCTGCCAGGGATATGCGGGCAGCGTCGCGACCTGCCCGGGGTGGGGGAAGTAGCGGTCCCAGGCGGTGTCGGCTCCCGCGGCGAGCAGCGCGGCGGGCACGGCCGCCAGCGCGCGACGGCCGTCGGTGTCCCTGCGCAGGGTGGGTACCGCAGCCGCCTTCGCCCCGGGGCGGGCGCTGGTGACGCGCCGCAGGTAGGTGCGCAGCACGGGGTGCGGGCCGATCTCGACGAAGACGCCCGCGCCGTCCTGGGCGGCCTGTTCGACGGCCGAGGCGAAGAGCACCGGCCGGCGCACGTTGTGCCACCAGTAACCGGCGTCGAGGGCACTGCCCGGCAGACGGTCGCCGGTCACGGTGGAGTACAGCGCGATCTCGCCCTCACCCGGCGTCAGGCCGTCCAGCGCCGCGCGGAGCGGTTCGGACTGCGGGTCCATGGCGCGGCTGTGGAAGGCGTAGTCCAGGGCCAGGTCGCGGAAGAAGACGCCGCGACCGGTGAGCCGTTCGCCCAACGCGGCCAGGGCGTCGGCCTGGCCGGCGACGGTGACGTCCTTGGGGCTGTTGACGGCGGCGATCTCCAGCGCCTGGCCCCAGGGGGCGATCTCCGCGGACGCCTCATCGGGCGTGAGGCCGACGGCCGCCATACGCCCCAGGCCCGCGGTCGCCGCCTGGACCCGGCTGCGCTCGGCGATCACCTGGGCAGCCTGGGTGAGGGTCAGTGCGCCGGCGGTGTGGGCGGCGGCCACTTCGCCCACGCTGTGGCCCAGCACCATGGCCGGTGTGATCCCGCGGTGGCGGAGCATGGCCACGACACCCAGTTGCACGGCGAACAGCAGCGGTTGTGCGATGTCGGTGGCCTCAAGGCGCCAGTCGTCGGCGGGCAGTTCGAGTTCCTTGGTGACCGACCAGCCCAGGTGGGGGGCGAGTGCGGTGTCCGCCTCCGCCACGGCCGCGCGGAAGACCGGGTCGTCGAGCAACTCGGTGCCCATGCCGGCCCACTGCGAGCCGTTGCCGGAGAAGACGAAGGCGACCTGCCCGCCACGGGCGGCCTCGCCGACGGCCGCGGACACCGAGTCCGGGAGGGGGGCCTCTCGGGCGGCGTCCGTCGAGCCGGTGTGCGCCTGGGCGGCCAGGGCCGCGAAACCGCGGGCGGCCTCCCTGGGCGAGGGGGCGACGACGGCCGCCCGGTGCTCGTGTTGGCCGCGTCGGAGGCAGGAGGTGTAGGCCAGGTCGTAGAACTCCTCGTCACTCGCGTGTGCGAGGCGCTCGGCCATGGCCGAGGCCGCGGCCGACAGCGCGTCCGGCGTGCGGGCACTGGCCAGCAGGGGCAGCCCCTCCGGTGGCGGCACGGGCGCGGCCGGGCGGACCGGGGACGGTGGCGGGGCGGTGAGGGCGACGTGGGCGTTGGAGCCGCCGAAGCCGAAGGAGTTCACGCCCACGACGGGCCGTGCGGCATCGGTCAGATGCTGCCGCTCGCTCGTCAACCTCAGTCCGAGCCCGGTGAAGTCGATGTCCGGGTTGGGGGGTTCGGCGTGCAGTGAGGCGGGGGCGACACCGTGCCGCAGCACCAGCAGCGCCTTGCAGAGCCCGGCCATCCCCGAAGCGGGTTCGAGGTGACCGACGTTGGTCTTGACCGAGCCCACGGGCAGCGCGCCGGTGATGCGGCGCACGCCCAAGGCCCGGCCGATCGCCTGGGCTTCCAGCGGGTCCCCGGCGGGGGTCCCGGTCCCGTGTGCCTCGAAGTAGACCAACTCGTCCGGGTCGATGCCGGCCTCCGCGTAGACCCGGCGCAGCAGTTCCTCCTGCGCCCGAGCGCTGGGCAACGCGATCCCCGTGGTGCGTCCGTCGCTGTTGCTGCCACTGCCGAGGATGACCCCGAGCACCCGGTCCCCGTCGGCCAGGGCGTCCGTCAGACGCTTGAGGACCACCAGGCCGCCGCCCTCCGCGCGCACGAAGCCGTCGGCCCGCGCGGAGAACGCCGCGCAGT
Source organism: Streptomyces sp. MGP-BFMKR1 (assembly GCF_057766585.1). Lineage (NCBI taxonomy): Bacteria > Bacillati > Actinomycetota > Actinomycetes > Kitasatosporales > Streptomycetaceae > Streptomyces > Streptomyces sp. MGP-BFMKR1. Next base: position 462,289 of record NZ_CM173408.1, on the reverse strand, counting down.
GCCCGCGCTTGGACAACATGCCCGCCTGGGAGAACCCCACATAGTGGAAAGGGCTGAGCACCAGGTTGGCACCACCGCACAGGGCCGCCCGGCTGGTGCCCTCCCACAGGGTGTGACAGGCACGGTCCAGGGCCACGAGTGAGGACGAGCAGGCGGTGTCCACCGTCATGCTCGGGCCGCGCAGGTCGAACGCGTGGGACAGGCGGTTGGCGGCCATGGACGAGGCCGCGCCCACCATCGTGTACGGGTTGATCTGCTGTGCCGACACCATCACCTGGGTGCCGTAGGAGGTGTCGCAGATGCCCACGTAGACGGCCGTGTCCGTGCCGGCGAGTCGGTCGGGGGCGATGGCCGCGTCGTCCAGGGCTTCCGTGGCCAGTTCCAGCAGCAGCCGGTGCTGCGGGTCCATCTGCGCGGCTTCCTTGGGGGACATCCCGAAGTACCCGGCGTCGAACCCCGCGATGTCGTCCAGGAAACCGCCGGCCGCGGTGTAACTCCGGTTGGTGCGGGCCATGTCGTGGGTGACGAACCGACGCGCGTCGAACCGGTCCGGCGGCACCTCGCCCACCAGGTCACGGCCCTCGCTCAGGGCAGCCCACAACGCGTCGAGGTCGTGGATGCCGCCTGGCAGGCGACACGATGCGCCGACGATGGCGATCGCCCGCTCCGGGGCTTCACAGGCCAGGTGCTGGGACATGGGGGGCCTTTCACTGTGCCGACACGACAGCAACTCACCGTAGCCGATGGCCGCTTGTGGGAGTACGCACAGTCACCGCGCTGGCCGGCTTTTCCGCGAACCACGCGGACGAGTGTTGCCCCCTCGTCCCACGGCCCGCCGCTCGTGCGGGTGATTGTGCGCGGCCATCCCCTGCGCCGCCCTCCGCGGCGAGCCGCGACCGCGTAGCGTCCGGGCTCTTCCCGCCGTCCCGCTCCCCAAGGAGACCCCGTTGTCCGTGCTGCTCACCGGTGCGACCGGATTTCTCGGCTGCCGCCTCCTGCGCGAACTGCTGGCTCGCGGCCAGGACAACGTCACCGTCCTGGGGCGTGGCACGCCGCGGGACCTGCGCACCCGCGTCGAGGCCGCGGTGACGTGGTTGGACACTCCGCCGCTGGCTCCCGACGCCCTCGCCACCGTCCGCTACGTCAGCGGCGACCTGCTGCGGCCGGATCTGGGCCTGGACCGTGAGGAGCGGGCCCGTGTCACCGACGGACTCACCGCGCTGTGGCACTGCGCGGCCCTGCTCTCACTCGAAGGCGACCCGGCACCGCTGCACCATGCCAACGTCGTCGGCACCCGCCGCCTGCTGGAACTGGCCGAGGAGGCCCCCGACGCGCGCCTGCTGCACGTCAGCACCGCCTACGTCGCCGGGCGGCGCGGCACGGGCCACGTCATGGAGGACGACCTGCGTGACGCCGACGGCTTCCACATCCCCTACGAGGAGTCGAAGTACACCGCCGAACGCATGCTCCACGCCTGGGCGCGCGAGGGGCGACGCGATGTGACGGTCTTCCGGCCCAGCCTGCTCGTCACCGACCGGCCCGTCCCCCGCGAACTGCCCAACCAGCCGACCGATCTCCTGCTACGCCTCGTGGAGCAGATCGTGGGCAGCCGAACGGACAAGGCCGGCGTACTGCCCGGGCCGTCGCACGGTCCACGCGGCGAGCCCGAACTGCCGGCCGCGACGGTGCGGTACCGCGTGCAGGGGGACCCGAGCGGTAGCCTCAACCTGCTCCAGGCCGACTACGCCGCCCACGCCATGGTGCTGGCCGCCTCCCGGGCCCGACCGGCCACGGGCGTGCGCACGCTGCACGTGACGCACCCCCGTAACGTGTCGTTCGCGACCGTCACCGCGGCCATCGAGGCCCGCTTCCCGGGCCTGCGGGTGAGCATGACGCCGACGCTGGACGATCCGACGGCGTCGGAGAGCCTCGCCGCCAACTTCGCCGCGAACCCGCTGGTCTACAGCACACACCACCGCACGTACGACAGGACCAACCTGCTCGCCGCCACCGGCGGGCTACCGGACCCCGCACCCGTCGACCTGGCCTACCTGACCCGGGCGTTCGGCCGCGCACCGGCCACGGTGGCGAGCTGAACCGCCGGTCGGGCCGAGGCCGCCGCCCTCGTCGACCGCGAGCGGGGAGCAGCCGGTTCTCGGCCCGCCGGCCGGTGGTCATGAGGGATCATCCCCGCGCGCGGGGAGGCAGCCCCTCCCCGTCGTACACGGGCGTGCTCCGAGCCGGCGCGGTGGGGGCCGCGTCCGCCCACCGTGCGGTCAGCGTAAGGGCCGGGCCGGCGGGGCCCAACCTCGCTCCCCTCGGTGAGCGGCGCGGTCGGGACGGTCAGGACGCGGCGGGGACCACCGCGTCGAGACCTCGGGCGGCGACGAGTTGTGCGCTGCCGTCGGCCAGGCGGTAGGACAGGCCCACCACCGCCAGGCGGCCGTCGGCCACCGCATCGGCCAGGACGCGGGAGCGTTCGAGCAGCAGGTCCACGGTGTGCTCGATGTGCTCGGCCAGGATCTCCTCGGCCGTCTCGCGTCCGGCGGCGCGGGCTGCCAGCACGCTCGGGGTCACCCGTTCGACGACGTCCCGGACGAAGCCGCCCGGCGTCTGGCCGTCCTGCAGGGCGGAGCAGGCCGCGGCGACGGCACCGCACGAGTCATGGCCGAGGACGACGACCAGGGGCGCCTTGAGGACGCTCACGCCGAACTCGATGGAGCCGAGAACCTCCGTGCCGGCCACGTGCCCGGCGGTGCGGACGACGAACAGGTCGCCCAGGCCACGGTCGAAGATGATCTCGGCGGCCAGCCGGGAGTCGGAGCACCCGAACAGCACGGCGAAAGGCTGCTGGGACGGCGCCGTCTGGGTGCGGCGGGCAGCGTCCTGGTTCGGGTGCTCGGGGGTGCCGGAGACGAAGCGCTGGTTACCGGCCATGAGCAGCTCGAAGGCGTCGCGGGGCGTCTGGTTCGCAGTCATGGCCACAGCCTACGAGGCAGCACCAGCCCGCACTGTGACCGGTCCCGCCGGAGGGTGCCGTCTCGGGTGATGACGCCGGACCCAGCGTGCCCCCAGGCGCCGGGCGAGGGCACCTCGCGGCAGATCCTCAGCCCGCGGCGCGGTTGCCCGGCCCCGTACAGGTCCTCAGCTCCGCCTTCGTCCCGCACAACCGCACGACGAGTCGGGAACTGCTCGTGCTCACGGGCCCGTGCTTGCCCCCACTGCGACGCCGGCGGGGGAGCAGGTCAGGGCTGAAGCGGTGTCGTGGCGACCGAGGGCTCGGGCAGGTCGGCCCGGCAGCCGGGGCGGTCACGCCAGCCGGCGCACAAGCCGAGCACGTCGTTCCACGCCTACCGTGGGGCGTCCGGGTTCCCGTCGGGCCATTCGAACTCCGCCGAGGCGTTCGCCGACCACGACAGCGACATGAAGGTCGTCATCGACCAGGGCTGAGCGGCCGAGCCCCACCGTGGGTGGTCCGGTGCGCGCTCGACAGGCGGAGGGAGGCGCCGAGGAGCTTGCGCAGCGCGATCACGGCGGCTGCCAGGATGATGCTGTCCCACGACGGCTCGCTGGCGAGCCGGAGCAGGCCGGCGGCGGTCAGGAAGTCCAGCAGCACGGCCAGCCCCCCTCGCACGGCGCGCGTCAGGTGCCAGGCCGCTGTCGCGGCGACGAGGCCCAGCCCGGTGATCAGCACAGCCCCCGCCTGCAGCCACGCGTTCACGTCGGCAGGCCCTTGGCACCAGGCGGGGGCGTCGTCTCGCTCCGTTCGATCTCGGCTCGTTCCTGGGCGATCTCCCGGCCGAGGAAGTAGTTCAGCGCGGTCCGGATGGCCGCGATGGCCGCCAACTGCCCGATCTCGGCGAAGCTCGGCGCGACGGCCGTGCGCAGCACGTCCCCGGCGAGCTGGAATTCCAGGCCCAGCACCAGGAACCGCCCCAGGCTCAGCCTGATCCGGTTGAACCCTGCCACCTTGCCGCGCCCGCGCATGCCCGCGCGTACGAACTGCACGAACGCCCACACGGCGCCGATGAAGATGATCAGCGCGCCCGCGGACTCGATCAGTCTGACGAGCAGGCCGATCGCATCGCGCAGGGTCGACTCGGGAAGCACTTCCACCGACAGGGTCATGCGGGTGCCGGTACCCCCTCACGGAGCCGACGACGCGCTGTGGCGCGACGATGCCACTGGGGAGTGATCCCGCAAGACCGCGAGGTCACGCGTGTCCGTGTCGAGCCGGCGATGGGGAACTCGTCGCCACACGAGTCGTTCGGTACGTGGTCGAGCATGGGCATGAAGGAGTCGCCGCGAGAGTGGATCGGCCGCCGCTGGCCCGGCCACGACGACCTCGTGCGGTGGCCACATACCGGCAGGGCCGATGACCGGGAGGCACGGGAAACCACGGGCCCGGTAGTCCGGCCGGAGCGCGGGCGCGGCTGAGGGGCGAGCGTTGACCGTGACGTCGGTCGAGGGGGGCCGGTCCGCCCGACCGAGGCGGGTTGGCGTGTTCACAGGCCACCACGTGGAGCCGCCGGTGTCCTCGTGAGGTGTTGTCGTACGACCGTGCTTGGTCGTGGCGCCTGAGTGTCGGCCGGCGAGCGTGGTCCGCTGGCCTGGCGGTCGTGGCCGCGTCGCTCGGCGACGGTCCCGCCCACACGCCGTGACGGGCCTGTATCGGCCTGATCAGGGTACTGGCCAACGCGTGGCCGAGTGGCCGGCCCGGCCTTCCGGGTGCCGCGTGCGGCGTTGACTGAGGAGGAGCATGACCACCGAGGATCGCCGGGTGGCGGACGTGGTCGTCGTCGGGGCGGGCCTGGCTGGCCTGGCGTGTGCGCTGGACGCCTGCCGCGCCGGATGGCGGGTGACCCTGCTGGAGGCGTCCGACGGCGTGGGGGGCCGGATGCGGACGGACCGGCGGGAAGGGTTCTTGCTGGATCGCGGCTTTCAGGTGTTCAACACCTCGTACCCGCAGGTGAAGCAGCGGGTGAACCTCCGGAGCCTCCAACTGTGCCCCTTCACCGCGGGAGTTGTCGCGCACACCCCGAAGGGGCCGGTTCGCCTCGTCGATCCGACCAGGGAGCCCCGCGCGGCGGGTGCCCTGCTGCCCGGACGGTTCCTCTCCGCGCGCGACCTGGCCGCGCTCGCCGTCCTCAGTGCGCGGGACGCGGTCCTGCCCGTGTCCGCCATCAGGCGGGGCCGGGACCGGCCCACCTCGACGGCCCTCTCGCGGGCGGGGCTGTCGGACGCCGTGGTCGCCGACGTCCTGCGGCCGTTCCTGGCGGGGGTGTTCCTGGAGGACCGGCTGGAGACCTCCGCACGCTTCTTCCACCTGGTCTGGCGGAGTATGGCCCGAGGGACCCTGTGTCTGCCGGCGGGTGGCATCGGCGCTGTTCCCGGCCAGCTCGCCGACGGCCTGCCTGATGGTGTTCTGCGCCGTGACACACCCGTCGTGCGGCTCACCGACGCCGGAGTGCTGCTCGGTGACGGAAGCGAGGTGCCGGCGAGGGCCGTCGTGGTGGCGGTGGACCCGGCGACAGCCGCCCGCCTGGTGCCGACCCTGACCGTGCCGGACACCCGCACCGTCACCACCTACTACCACGCCACCGACGCCGTTCGGGCGGCCGGGCGAACCCTGATGGTGGACAGCTCCGGGGCGATCCTGAACACCTGCGTCCTCAGCGCGGTCGCTCCCGGCTACGCGCCCCCCGGCACCGCACTGGTCTCCACCTCCGTGCTGGGAACGGACCACCCGGGCAGAGCGGAGGCGGTGCTCCGGCGGCTGGCCGAGCTGTACGACACCGACACGGGCGGCTGGCGGCGGGTCGCCACCTACACCGTCGAGGGGGCCCTGCCGGCGATGCTTCCGCCCTGGCCGCTGAGCCGCACCACTCGCCTCGGCCCAGGCAGGTACGTGTGCGGCGACTACCGGGCGACCGGTTCGGTGCAGGGTGCCCTGGCCTCGGGGGCGCGCGCCGCGCGCGAGGTGCCCGCCGACCTCGGGAGGCGGAGATGACGCGCTACGGGTGGGCCGTGGTCCGTGGCGCGGCGGACGTCGCCGATGGAGAGCGCGTGGCGGGTCTGATGGTGGCCACCCACCCGGCGCCACGGCGAGTCCGGTGACGCCCCCCGCCACCGAGGCGTCCGACGTCGTCATCATCGGGGGAGGCGCTGCCGGTCTCAGCCTCGCGCACCACCTGACCGGCATCGCCCCCGTGACGGTCATCGAGCCGCCGCACGGTCCGCCGCGCCCGGCGGAGCGTACCTGGTGCTACTGGCACGCGGGCGACGACGGCCTGGGCGAGGCCGTGAGCGCGTCCTGGTCCGTGCTGCGGGTGCACGGCGTCGACGGCTGCCCGGTCACCGTCGAACCGGCGCCGCTCACCTACCGCATGGTGCGCTCCACCGACCTCGAACGGTTGGTCCACGGCCGGCTGGCCCGCTCGGGCGGCGGGCGTGTGCTGCGCGCGACGGCGGAGTCGGTGCGCGGCGTTCCCGGCGGCGCCGAGGTCCGGTGCACGTTGCCGGACGGCCGGTGCCTGACGCTGCGCGCCCGCCGGGTGTTCGACTCACGGCCGCTGCGTGCGCTGCCCCCGGCCCGCACGCACCTGCTGCAACACTTCCGCGGCTGGTTCGTGCGCACCGCCACCCACCAGTTCGACCCCGCGGTCGCCGATCTGATGGACTTCCGGGTCCCCCAGCCGGCGCGCGGTCTGGCCTTCGGCTACGTCCTGCCGCTGGCGCCCGACCGGGCGCTCGTGGAGTACACCGAGTTCTCCCGCGACGCGCTGACCACCGAGGCGTACGAGTCGGCACTCGGCCACTACTGCCGCGACGTCCTCGGGCTTGGCGCGTTCACCGTGGAACGGGCGGAGCAGGGGGTCATTCCCATGACCGACGCCCGCTTCCCGCGCCGGGCCGGGACCGCCGTCGCCCGCATCGGAACGGCGGGCGGCGCCACCCGGCCAGCCACCGGCTACACCTTCGCCGCGGTGCAGCGGCAGAGCCGGGCCATCGCCGCCGCGCTGCGAGACGGGCGGGAAACCCTCCCCGCCCCGCACGGGCGGCGGGCGCTGGCCATGGACGCGATGCTGCTGCGCGCCCTGGACACCGGGCGGGTCAACGGCCCGGCCTTCTTCACCGACCTGTTCCGCCAGGTCCCGACGGAGCGCCTGTTGCGCTTCCTCGACGGCGCCACCTCGCTGCGTGAGGAGTGGAGCATCGGACTGCGCACCCCCGTCCGGGCGATGCTCCGCACGGCGACCGAACTGCCCTTCGTACCCCGTCGCCCCGCACCCGACGCGAGAACCGGAGACCACCACCGATGAACCCGCCGCACCGCCACGACCTGGTCCGCGCTGTCGACCACGCCGCCCACGCCGAGGACGGCCGCGCCCCCGGCAGTGGATCGACCATGGGACGTCCGACCACCACCGGGGAGGGCGCCCAGTGACGGCCCGCCACACCAGTGCCGCCCGACGAGGCCGCGACCGCAAGGCCGAGATCCTGGCGTCCCCGCCCGGGAGGGATCGTTTCGCTCGCGGGGACGAGCCGTCCGTCGCGGTGGTCGGCGGTGGCATCGCCGGTCTCGCGGCGGCCACGCTGCTGGCCGAACGCGGCACCCGCGTGACCTTGTACGAGAAGGACAGCGCACTCGGCGGCCGGCTTTCCGGCTGGCCCACCAGGCTGTCGGACGGGTCGCGGGTGACCATGACCCGCGGGTTCCACGCCTTCTTCCGTCAGTACTACAACCTTCGCGGCCTGCTCCGCCGTACCGACCCCGCCCTCGCGCGGCTGACCCCGCTGCCCGACTACCCCCTGCGGCACAGCGCCGGCCTGACCGACAGCTTCGCCCGCGTACCGAGGACGCCGCCGTTCAGCGCGCTCGGGTTCGTCGCGTTGAGTCCCACCTTCGGCTGGCGGGACCTGGTCGCCATGGACGCGCGGGCTGCTCTGCCCCTCCTCGACGTGCGGGTGCCCGAGGTGTACGAGCGGTTCGACGAGACCTCCGCCACCGACTTCCTGCGCGGCGTGCGCTTCCCGGAAGCCGCGCACCACCTGGCGTTCGAGGTGTTCTCGCGCAGCTTCTTCGCCGACCCCCGCGAACTGTCCGCGGCCGAACTGCTCCTGATGTTCCACATCTACTTCCTCGGGTCGGCCGAGGGCCTCCTCTTCGACGTGCCGACCGAGCCGTTCCCGCAGGCCCTCTGGGACCCGATCGGCGACTACCTGCACCGCCTGGGGGCCGCCGTGCGGACCGGCACCGCCGTCCACGAAGTGCGCCCCCGCGACGGCGGTGGCGCGGAAGTGCGTACCGCCGCTGGTACCAGCGTCCACCAGGCCGTGGTGCTCGCCCTCGACACCGGAGGGCTACGGCAGACCGTCGCCGCGTCGGACGGCCTGGGTACCCCCGCCTGGCGCGAGGACGTCGCCGCCCTGCGTACCGCTCCGCCGTTCCTCGTCTCCCGGCTGTGGCTCGACCGACCGGTCCGCGCCGACCGCCCCGGGTTCCTCGGCACCAGCGGCTACGGCGGCCTGGACAACGTCAGCGTCCTGGAACGGTACGAGGGCGAAGCCGCCCGCTGGGCGGCACGCACCGGGGGGTCGGTGGTGGAACTGCACGGTTACGCCGTCGATCCCGCGTCGGACCCTCAGCGGGTACAGGGCCTGCTCGTCGACCAACTGCACCAGGTGTATCCGGAAACCCGTGGGGCACGCGTCGTCGGTGCCCGGCACGAGTGGCGCTCCGACTGCCCGCTCTTCGCGGTCGGCTCCCACCGACGGCGCCCCACCGTCCGCACCCCCCACACCTGGCTGACCCTGGCCGGCGACGCGATCCGCTGCGATCTGCCGGTCGCCCTCATGGAACGAGCCGCCACCACCGGCTTCCTGGCGGCCAACGCCCTGCTCGCCGGCTGGGGTGTCCGGGGGCAGACGCTGTGGACCGTCCCGCGGTCGGGCCGCTCCCGCGTACTGCGGGCGCTCGGGGCGGCCGTGGCACCCCAACCCTCCCCCTGACCGTCGTCCCGCGCCCGCCAGGGGAAGGCCGCAACCGCCCGCTCACCCGGGGAAGCGACCGGTGCCGCGCAGCGTCCAGCGGCGTTCGGCGTAAGCCAGGTCGTCGCGCCACAGCCGCCCGGCCGTACGCCGCATCAGCGGGCGCAGCACGGGAGCGGCGGCCCGGGCGAGGGCGAAGCCCGGCCGGTCGGAGGCGGCGACGACCGCCTCCACCACCGCGGTGCGCGGGTGTGCGTGGTCCGGTGCGGTGAGCGGAGTCGCGTGCGTCTCCACCACGGACGTGGCCCCCTCGCCCTCGGTGATGCGCATGAGGACCGTGCGCGGGCCGGGCGCGGTGAACTCGGCCCGCACCGGGACCACCAGGCGCCCGGCGACCCGGAAGGAGACGTCGACGACGAAGGCGTCGTCCCCCTCACCGGACGGCTCCCGCACCACCGACAGGTCGACGAACGAGTACGGGTGGAACCACGAGCCGTGCCACGGGTCGAGACGGTTGGCCACCACGTCTTCCGGTTCGCACCGCCCCACCGCCGTGAACACCGCGTCCACCCCCGCGCCCGACGCTGGTCGCGGGGGCACCGAAGGCCGCTCGGTGGGCTCCTCGCCGCCCACCTCGTCCAGCCGTACCCAGATGAGCACGCCGTCGTCGTACACGGGAAACGGCTGCCAGCCGGCGAACGGGGAACCGTCCAGGGTGAGGCCGTGCCAGTGGCACACCAACCGCCCGCACACCACCCGGCTGTCGCGCAACGGGGCGCCGAGGTGCGGGCAGACGCCCGAGCCGGCGTGCGGCACGCCGCTGTCCGAGCGCCACAGCACGACCTCCACACCCCCGACCGTCCTGCCGTACGGGCGACCACCCGCGCGCACCTCCCGAGAGGCGCCGACGACGAACCAGTTGCCGGACGGGCGGGCCTGTGCCCGCTTGAGGGCGTCGGCGATGAGCGCCGGCCGCGCCTGGCGCCAGGTCGGCGTCTGCGCCGCCCAACCCACGCCAGCCCCTCGCCACCGCAACGGGATCGACCAGCGCTTGCCGTCCCCTCGCCCGCTCACCGCAGCGACCCCTTCCGCTCGACCACCGAAGTGCCCGTCGCCGCCCGGTGGCGCGGGGCGCGAGCGCGCCACCGGGCCCCGGCCACTCGCAGCGCACCGACCGCGGCGATGGCCGCGCGACGCCGACGGGGGACCACCGCGCGACGCCGCAACACGGTGTAGTCCTGTTCGGCGATGGTGTCCAGGATCTCGCTGTAGAGGGTGAACGCGGCGTGGATGCAGGGACGCACGCGTGGGTCGAGCAGGGCGAGCCCCGGCACCGCCGTCCGGTAGACCTCCCGCGTCACGGCCTCCATGGCGACCAGGGCAGCGCGGACCCGCGCGTCGGTGCGTCCGGTACGCCGGCACCACTCCAGCAGCGGCCTGTCCACGCCGTGGGCGGCGAGCAGGTCGCCGGGCAGATAGACGCGGCCCCGGTCGAGGTCCTCGCCCACGTCCCGCAGGAAGTTGGTGAGCTGGAACGCCACACCGAGCGCCGCGGCGTGCGGGGCCGCCTCCTCCAGGGGCGCGACCGTGCCCAGAACCGGCAGCATCTGCAGACCGATCACCTCCGCCGAACCGCGCATGTAACCCCGTAGGTCGGCGTAGGTCGGATAGTCCGTCACGGACAGGTCGGCACGCATCGAGGACAGGAAGTCGGCGAAGAGCAGGTGCCCGATGCCGTACCGCTCGGCGGTGTCGGCGACGGCCCACACCACCGGCTGGGCGCTGACGCCGGTACGCAGGGAGCTGGCGAGGTCGCTCTCCAGGCGGCGCAGTTCCCGGTCGCGCTGCACGGGCGTCCGGCGCTGGTCGAGGTCGTCGACGATGTCGTCCGCCCAGCGGGCGAAGCCGTAGAGGGCGTGGACGGCGGACCGGCGTTCGGGAGGCAGCAGTCGGGTGGCCAGGAAGTAGGTCCTGCCGTGGCGGGCGTTGAGCTGCCGGCACCGGGTGTAGGCGGCGCGCAACGCGGGATCGGTGATGCCGGCCGCGTCCAGTTCACGCCGGGTCATCGGCGCCTGCCGGGGTCGGGACGCGGGGTCCGTCGGCCGCTACCGCGGGCGGACGCGCTCGGACGGGCCGGGGAGCGACGCCTCCGGTGACGCGCGCGGCGGCGAGCTTCCCGCTGACGAACACCGTCGGTACGCCGACACCCGGTGTGGTCCCGCAGCCCGCCAGCACCACGTTCTCCACCTCTCGTACGAGGTTGCGCGGGCGGAACGGTCCGGTCTGGGCGAACGTGTGCGCGACCGAGAAGGGGCTGCCGGCAGCGTGGCCCTGCTCGGTCCAGTCGAGCGGCGTGACCAGGAGCTCCTCCTCGACGCTGGCCGCGAACCCGTCCAGGCCCCGGAGCTCCAGTTCGCCGACCAACTGGTCGCGGTAGCGCGGGCCGAGGTCCTGCCAGGAGGCGGCCGAGGGGCCGACGGTGGTGTTCGGGCAGGGAGCGAGGACGTAGTGGAGATGGCGCCCCGGCGGTGCCAACGCGGGGTCGTGCGTGGTGGGGCGGGTGATCAGCAGGGACGGGTCGCTCATCAGCTCGCCCGTGCGGGTCAGCTCGCGGAATGTGCGCTTCCACGCGGAGCCGAAGGAGATCGTGTGGTGGGCGAGGTGGGGCCAGGTGCGGTCGGTGCCCGCGTGCAGGATGACGGCCGAGGGCGAGTGACGTAGTCGCACCGGGCGCCGGGGCGCGCGCCCCAGCAGCTCGTACGCGGCGGGCAGGTCACACGTCAGCACCACCGCGTCGCACGGGATGCGCTCACCGGAAGCCAGGCGGACGGCGCGTACCCGGCCCGCCGACCGCTCCAGCGCGCTCACCTCGGCCGACCAGCGCAGGTCGGCGCCGGCCCGCGCCGCCGCCTCGGCCATGGCGCGGGGGAGCGCGTGCATGCCGCCCTTGGGGAACCAGACGCCGGCCACGGTGTCCATGTACGCGATCACCGCGTAGGCCGCGAGGGCCCGGGCCGGCGCCACGCCGGCGTACAGCGCCTGGAAGGAGAAGACGCGGCGCAGGCGCTCGTCGGACAGGAAACGACCGATCCGGCCATCCAGCCGCCCGAAGCCGCCGAGCGCCGCCAGCCGAGCCAGGTCCGGGTGCAGCAGTTGGAAGGGGGAGTCGAAGTTCGTGTCGATGAACCGGCGCATCTGCGCCCGGTACAACTTCTCCAGCCACTGCCGCAGGTCGCGGTAGCCCGCCGCCTCAGCGGGCCCGGCGAAGCGCCTGACCTCCGCCTCCATGGCCGCGCCATCGGTGTGCACGTCGAGCGAGGACCCGTCCGCGAAACACGCCCGGTAGGCCGGGTGCAGGGCCGTCAGCTCCACGTGTCGGTGGAGGCTGTCACCGACGGCGGCGAACGCCTCGTCGGCCAGGTGCGGCATGGTCAGCACCGTGGGACCGGTGTCCACCTGGTACCCACCCAGCCGCGCACGGCCCGCCCGGCCGCCCGGGCCGGTGTCCCGTTCGACGAGGGTGACCCGGCGGCCAGCGCCCAGCAGGTGCAGCGCGCAGGCGAGCCCCGACAGGCCGGCACCCACCACGACGACGTGGTCGGTGGGCCCGGGCACCCGCTTCACGCGACCTCCTCGGCGTGGCGCGGGTCCAGGCCCGTGGCGCGTCGCACCAGTGCCTCGAACTCGCACCGCGCGGCCGGGGGCGCGCCGGTGCGCTCGAAGTGCCGAAGGCTCAGGCCCGCCAGCTCCTCGATCTTCGCCTCCACCAGGTCCCGAGCGCCGGTGCGCCGCAGCGCCGCCCGCATCCGCTCCACCGCGTGGGCGGACCCCGAATCCGCGTCCGGCGCCAGCGCCGCGGCGGCGTCGCCGTCCCCCGCGGCGTCGGCGAGTCGGAGCGCGACGGCCAGCAGATAGGTGAGTTTGCGCGACCGCAGGTCGTCGTCGGCGGGCTTGCCGGTCCGCGCCGGCACGCCGAAGGCTCCGACGAGGTCGTCACGGAGTTGGAAGGCCAGGCCGGCGCACCGGCCGGCCGTCCGCAGCGCGTCCAGCACGTCGTCATCGGCTCCGGCCAGCGTCGCGCCGAGAGCGAGGGGCCGGGCGACGGTGTACTGGGCACTCTTGAGGACGGCGATCTCCAGCGCCTCGTCGACGCCGGAGGAACGCGCGGCCTGGGCGTACAGATCGCGGTACTGTCCGGCGACCATCTCCGTGCGCATCGCCCGCCACTCCGCGTGCAGCCGCGCGCCGTGCGGCGTGCTCAACGCCGTCTCCGTCAGCACGTCGTCCGCCCAGGCCAGCGCCAGGTCTCCGGCGAGTACGGCGGCGGACGTCCCGAACGACCGCGCGGAGCCGTGCATGCCCGCGGCCCAGTGCTGGCGGGCGAGTTCGACATGCATGGACGGGGCACCTCTGCGGTGCGAGGACTCGTCCATCACGTCGTCGTGCACCAGGGCACATGCCTGGAGCAGTTCGAGGGCGGCCCCCGTGTGCAGCACCGCCGTGGGATCACCCGAGCCGCCCGCTGCCTGCCACCCACAGTGAGCGAACGCCGTACGCAACCGCTTGCCGCCGTGCTCGATCAGGGCGGCCAGCCGGGCGGCCAGGTCCTGGGCGAAGAGGGGATCAACGGTGTGGGACTGACGGAGTCGCACGTCGAGGGCGCGTTCGAGGACGATGTCAGCGGCGTGGGCGACCTCGGACGGGGAGAAAGCATCGTCGACGGGTTCAGCCGCCCTCGCTGGCATTCCAAGCATGCGCAACTCCTTCTCACTCTCGGTGATCGCACATCAGTGCTCTCGCCGAGTGCCCCGGCATGTATGCGCTCATTCCTGCCCGAACTGGCGCCGAGGCCGGGCAAGGTCATCCCAGCGGCCCAACGGCGCGGGTTCACGGCGGCGTGTCGTCCCGTCCGCGCTCCCGCGCGCGTGCCCCCACGAGGTCGTCGAGCCGGTCGAGTTGACGCGGGGGCTGGGCGACGCGCTGGTCGCCCGCCAGCGGATCCCGGTGCCGGGCAGGGAACGCCCAGTAGCCGGTGGTGTACGGGCACGCGTGCTGGCCGGTCAGGCCGGTCTCCGGGGGCTCACGGCCGCTCCTTCGCCAACTGGTGGTCGCTCGGCTCCCGCTCGGCGCGCCGGGCCCGGAGCAGCCGCAGCCGGTCGAGGCGGGAGATGACGGGAGAGGCGGTCACCCCGTGCAGGACGACGGAGCAGAGCACCGTGAAGATCACCACCGCCCACAGCTCCTCGGCCGGAACATGGAAGTCCTCCTCTCCGAGCGCGTACGCGAGGTAGAACAGCGAGCCGACGCCACGGATGCCGAAGAACGCGGTGACCACGCGCTCGCGCGGTCCCGCGACCGTGCCGAGCTGGGCCGCCCAGCCGGTGAGCGGGCGTACCACGAGCAGGAGGAGCAGGCCGACGGCCGCCCCGCGCCACGTCAGGGAGGCCAGGGCGCCCTGCGCGACGTACGCGCCGAGCAGGAAGAGCAGGACGACGGTCAGCAGCCGCTCGATCTGTTCGACGAAATCGTGCAGCACGGCGTGGTACCCGTGGGCGCGCTCGGCGGCGCGGATCTGGCAGGCGGTGACGAACACGGCGAGGAAGCCGTAGCCGTGGACGAGTTCGGTGAGGCCGTAGGCGAGGAACGTGGCGCTCAGGGCGACGAAGCCCTCCTGGTGCTCGGACAGCCGCATCGCCTGCCAGCCGGCGCGGAAGAAGGTCCAGCCGAGCAGCTTGCCCACGGCGATCCCGGCGAGCACGCCGACCACGCACCGGTACCCGGCGTCCACCAGCAGCCAGTGCCCGATCCAGCCGCCGGACATACCCGTGCCCGAGGCGGCGACCAGGCCGATGGCCGCCATCACCACGGGGAAGGCGAGACCGTCGTTGAGCCCGGCCTCGCTCGTCAGCGCGAAGCGCACCTCGTCCTCGTCGTGCTCGGACTCGGTGGGGGCGCCGACGCGCACCTCGGAGGCGAGCACCGGGTCGGTGGGCGCGAGGACGGCCGCGATCAGCAGCGCGGCGGCCGGAGGCCAGTCCAGCAGCCACCAGGCGAGCACGGCCACCGCCGCGATGGTCAGCGGCATGGTGACGCCCAGCAGCCGCCAGGTGGTACGCCATCGGCGGCGGCCCATGGGGCGGTTGAGGGCGAGCCCGGCACCCATCAGGGAGACGATGACGCAGACCTCGGTGAGGTGCTCCACCCACGTGCGGTCCGCCACCGGGTCCACGTCCGGGAGGGGCGTCGGCAGCAGGTAGAGGCCGATGCCCAGGAGCAGGAAGATCAGCGGCATCGAGAGCGGACGCCCGGCCACCAGGCGCGGCAGCGCGGCCGCTGCCAGCGTGCCCGCCCCGAAGACGGCGAACAGGAAATCAACTGAGGTCACCGGACACGGGTGCCCCTGTCGCACGTGCGTACGCCGGCCAGTGATCGGAAGACCAGCTTCCGTCCGGGCGACGGCCCGGTGCGGCGCGGCTCAGAGCGGCGGCGCCCCACCTCGATGGTCCGCCGCCAGCCCCGGGCTCGCCGTCGCACGGACGGTCACCGCGCGCGACCGCGTACGACCGCACCCCGCGAGATTCAGTACCACTCCGAACTCAGCCCCGCGCACCGCGCCGCAACCGGCCTCACCCTCACGACACGCGCCCACAGCCTCAGTAAGCCCGGGCGGCGGGCAGAAGTACCGAGACGTCCGGCTCCGACCGGGTGGCGAAGCCGCCGGTGACGGCCAGGCGGTCGAGGTCGACGACGGCGATCCGGTCGCGGTCGAGCAGGGACACGTACGCCACCGCCTCGTCGGGGTGGAGCGAGACGGCGGCCGGGATTCCGTCGAGCCGCAGGGTGCGCAGGGGCCGCAGGTCCGCGGTGGCGCACACCGTGAGGGTGTTGCCGACGATGTCCGTCACGAGCAGCCGGTCCTCGTCGAGGGTGTAGACCCGCAGCGGGTCGCCGCCCACCTTCCGGCTGCGCCGCACCCGCATGGTGCGGGCGTCGACGGCGACCAGGGTGGAACTCCTGCGGGCGCCGACGAACAGCGTCTTCTCGTCCGTGCTCAGGCAACTGCTCTCCGGTAGCTGTCCCGGGGTCACGAGGACCGGGGGTACCGCAGCGTCGTACGGTCTGACCAGGCTCACCGTGTGCGACAGCAGGCCGGTGACATAGGCCCTTTCGCCGTCGCGGGTGAGGGAGAAGAGGTGGGTCTTCACCCCGTGTGTCGGCACTGCCCGGGTGGGCGCCCGGTCGGTGGCCGGGTCGTCGAAACCGAGCAGCACCGCCTTCTCCTCGCTGAGCGCGTACAACCGGTCCCGGTCGTCGATGCCCATGCCGTGGACGCGGTTGTAGGGGCGGATGTCGATGGTCCGGGACAGGGTCCGCTCGTGGAGGTCGACCACGAAGACGGCGGCGCCACCCTCGCCGATGGTGGAGGCCATGCGAACGCCGTAGTGCCCGACGTAGGCGTAGCGCCGCCGCGAGTCGACGACCATCTCATGGGGGTAGTCGGGCAGTTGGACGGAGCCCAGGCGCCGGCCCGACGTGACGTCGTAGAAGCTGACCGCGTGGCTGCTCTTCTCCACCACCAGCAGCACGTCACCCCGGGTGGCGGTCCCGGAGGCGCCCGCGGCGGACACCGCGAGACCACTGGCGAGCGCGCCGCCGCCCGCCGCCTTGACCACCGTACGACGTGCCACCACGGCCCCACCTCGTTTCCTCGACTCCGAACACTGTGGCCCCGTGAGCCTCTGCGATGACCCCGCCCTCATGGCGTGTGAGGCATGTCATATGCGCGTCCGCTGCGGTGGGGGCGAAAGCCCGGCAGTGGGCGGCGGCCCCGAAGGGAGGTTTCCACTTGCTTGGGCGTACCTAAGCCTCGCTCATGCTCGAAGCCGGAGAGCCTGTCGTGACCTTGGCGTGGTGGCTCGGGTGCTCCTCGTCCACGGTCACCCTCGGTTACGATGCTCACTTCATGCCGGAGGCCGGCAGTAGGGGGCGCGCCACTGTCGACGGTCTGCTGGGGGAGCGGGGAGGCCGGACCGCCGGTGGAAGCTCCCCGGATTCTCCCCAGCGCCGTTGACCGGTGATTCCTGCCTCTACGCCCTGGAGAAGTCGTCCGTGGATTGTAAGGCTGAAGAGATGGGTGGCCTGGGAAAGTGCTGGAAGAGGTCGTAGCGACTCGCTATGTCACGCCTTTGCGTGAGGGCGGGTCGCTCCCGGGGATCGTCGAGGCTGACGATCTCGGCACGTACGTCATGAAGTTCACCGGTGCCGGACAGGGGCGCAAGACGTTGATCGCCGAGGTCATCTGCGGCCAACTCGGCAGGCGGCTCGGGCTGCGGGTGCCGGATCTGGTGCGGATGCAGCTCGATCCGGTCATCGGGCTGGCCGAGCCGGACGAGGAGGTGCAGGAACTCCTCAAGGCCAGTGGTGGGCTGAACCTGGGCATGGACTACCTGCCCGGCTCGATCGGCTTCGACCCGCTCGCCTTCGCGGTCGATCCGCTGGACGCCGGGCGCGTGGTGTGGTTCGACGCGCTGATCAACAACGTCGACCGCTCCTGGCGCAACCCCAACCTGCTGGTCTGGCACGGCGAGCTGTGGCTCATCGACCACGGCGCGACCATGATCTGGCATCACAACTGGCCTACCGCCGCCCAGGCCGCGACCAGGCCGTACGACGCGTCCGACCATGTGCTCGCACCGTTCGACCCGGACATCGCGGCGGCGGCCAAGACGCTCGCCCCCAAGGTCACCCGGGAGCTGCTGA
Source organism: Streptomyces sp. MGP-BFMKR1 (assembly GCF_057766585.1). NCBI lineage: Bacteria > Bacillati > Actinomycetota > Actinomycetes > Kitasatosporales > Streptomycetaceae > Streptomyces > Streptomyces sp. MGP-BFMKR1. The sequence continues at coordinate 444,538 of NZ_CM173408.1, read as the reverse complement.
CCGAGGTCGCCGCGGACGTACCCGACGAGTGGCTGGTCGACGAGCCGGGCTTCGAGGGTCCGGACGGGCCCGATCGACTGCGCGCCGCGTACGTGGAGCGACTGCTCGACCGGGTGGCGACCATCCACGAGCGGATCAAGCTCGGTCCGCCCACGACGCAGCGCCCCACCCAGGCGCCCGCGTGGCTCCGGGTCTGGGCCGAGGGGAAGGCGGCGAAGTGAGCGGTCTGCACAACGGACGTGATGTCTTCGAGTACGCCGTGCTGCGCGTGGTGCCCAGGATGGAGCGCGGCGAGCTGATCAACGCGGGGGTGGTCCTGTACTGCCACGCGCGGTCGCTGGTCGCCGCGCGGACCCATCTCGACGAGGGCCGGCTGCGGGCGCTCGACCCCACGGCGGACGTGGCGGGCGTGCGGGCCGCGCTCAACGCCGTCGAGGGGGTCTGCCACGGCGGCCCCGAGGCCGGTCAGGCGGCGGGCGACGCGGCCGGGCGCCGGTTCCGGTGGCTGGTGGCCCCGCGCAGCACGGTCGTGCAGCCGGGACCCGTGCACACCGGGCTGACCACGGACGCGGAGGCGGAGGTCGAGCGGCTGCTCGACCTGCTGGTGCGTTGATCGAGGGTCCCGTTGACAGGTGGTGGCCTGGCTTCTAGCGTCTCGTCTGCTGAAGCTACTAAGCGGTTGCTCAGTCCTTGGGTCGGGGTGCCGGCGCCGGACACGGGCGACGCTTCCGAAGGCGAGGAGAACCCGCATGTCCACCACCGAACAGCGCGTTGCCATCGTGACCGGCGCGGCTCGCGGCATCGGCGCGGCCACGGCCGTGCGGCTGGCCGCCGAGGGCCGCGCCGTCGCCGTGCTCGACCTGGACGAGGCGGCCTGTCAGGGCACCGTCGACGCCATCACGGCGGCCGGCGGCACGGCGCTCGCCGTGAGCTGTGACGTCGCCGACGCCGAGCAGGTGCGGACCGCGGTCGCGCGGGTGGCCACGGAACTCGGCGCTCCGGTGATCCTGGTGAACAACGCGGGCGTGCTCCGGGACAACCTGTTGTTCAAGATGAGCGAGTCCGACTGGGACACGGTCATGGGCGTTCACCTGCGGGGAGCGTTCCTGATGTCGCGGGAGTGCCAGAAGCACATGGTGGACGCGGCGTTCGGGCGCATCGTCAACCTCTCCAGCAGCTCCGCGCTCGGCAACCGTGGCCAGGCCAACTACGCGGCGGTCAAGGCCGGCCTGCAGGGCTTCACCAAGACCCTCGCCATCGAGCTGGGCAAGTTCGGCGTCACCGCCAACGCCGTCGCCCCCGGCTTCATCGCCACCGACATGACCGCCGCGACGGCCGAGCGCGTGGGCATGGGCTTCGAGGACTTCAAGGCCGCGGCGGCCTCGCAGATCCCGGTGCAGCGAGTGGGCGAGCCGGACGACATCGCCAACGCCATCGCCTTCTTCACCGGCGAGCAGGCCGGGTTCGTCTCGGGCCAGGTCCTGTACGTGGCCGGCGGCCCGCTCAACTGACGCTCAGGTGGCACGAGAACGCGAGGGAGGACAGCTCATGACGACAGCGGACAGCGACAAGGTAGCCCTGATCACGGGCGGCAGCCGAGGCATCGGCTACGGCGTGGCCGAGGCGCTGGTGGCCCGAGGCCACCGGGTGTGCGTCACCGGGCGGGGCGAGGACGCGCTCACGGCGGCCGTGGAGGCGCTGAGCGCCGCGGCCCCCGACGGCGCGGGCCGAGTGATCGGCGTCGCCGGCAAGGCGCACGACGAGGCCCACCAGGCGGTGGCCGTGGAGCGCGTGATGGAGACGTTCGGCCGCGTCGACTTCCTGGTCAACAACGCCGGTACGAACCCGGTGTTCGGCCCCATCGCCGAACTCGACCTCGGGGTCGCGCGCAAGGTCTTCGAGACCAACGTGGTCTCCGCCCTCGGCTTCGCCCAGCGCACCTACCGGGCGTGGCAGAAGGAGAACGGCGGCGCGATCGTGAACATCGCCTCCATCGCCGGCGTCGCCCCCTCGCCCTTCATCGGCGCCTACGGCATGAGCAAGGCCGCGATGATCAACCTCACGGTGCAACTCGCGCACGAGATGGCCCCACTGGTGCGGGTGAACTCGATCGCCCCCGCGGTCGTCAAGACGAAGTTCGCCGCGAGTCTGTACGAGGGCCGCGAGGAGGAGGCCGCTGCCGCCTACCCGCTGGGCCGGCTCGGCGTGCCCCGGGACATCGGGGGCGCCGCCGCCTTCCTGTTGTCGGAGGAATCGGCCTGGATCACCGGCCAGAACCTGATCGTGGACGGCGGCCTGTTCCTGAACGCCGGCGTCTGACGCCCACGGCGCCCTGGGCGCGCGACCCGCGTGCCCAGGGCGGCGGGGAGTGGCGCCGTGGGGCGGCCCCACCTGCGCCGACGACTTGGTGTGGGGGCCGCCGGGGGCGCGACGGCTCCGGGGCGGGCGCGGGGGCGTGCGGTGTGCGGCGGCCGTTGTCAGTGGTCGGGGGTACGTTCGTATGCGTCAAGCACGAACGGACCGGAGGAACACCCAAGTGACCGACATGCTGCCCGAGTCCTGGCAGGACGCTCTGGGCGACGAACTGCACAAGCCGTACTTCGCGCGGCTCACCGAGTTCGTCGAGGAGGAGCGGGCCCGGGGCCCGGTGTACCCGCCGCGCGAGGAGGTCTTCGCGGCGCTGGACGCCACACCGTACGACCAGGTGAAGGTGTTGATACTCGGTCAGGACCCGTACCACGGCGAGGGCCAGGGACACGGGCTGTGCTTCTCGGTGCGGCCGGGCGTGAAGACCCCGCCCTCGCTGCGGAACATCTACAAGGAGATGCAGGCCGAGTTGGGCCACCCCATCCCGGACAACGGCTATCTGATGCCCTGGGCCCGGCAGGGCGTGCTGCTGCTGAACGCGGTGTTGACGGTGCGCTCCGGCGAGGCCAACTCCCACAAGGGCCAGGGCTGGGAGACCTTCACGGACGCGGTGATCCGGGCCGTGGACGCCCGGCCGGACCCGGCCGTGTTCGTGCTGTGGGGGAACTACGCCAAGAAGAAGCTGCCGCTGATCGACACCGAGCGGCACGCGGTGGTCCAGGGCGCCCACCCGTCGCCGCTGTCGGCCCGGAAGTTCCTCGGCTCCCGACCGTTCACGCAGATCAACGACGCCGTCGCGGCGCAGGGTCACGAGCCGATCGACTGGCGGATACCCGACCTCGGCGCCTAGTCACGCCGGACGGGCGCGCCGGCGGGCGTACCCGGGGGCGCGACCGTCCGGGCGAGGCGGAGGGGCTAGGCGGGGCGCGCTGACTCCGCGTCGGCCTGCCGCCACCTCGGCCAGGTCGCCGCGCCCGGGTTCCGCTCGGCGGTTCGGGGCGGCGGCCTGGCCCGCTCCCGGCGGGTCGAGCCGCCGGCTCCTCATCGCCTGCCGCCTGCCGCCTGCCCCATGCCGCGTGCCGCGTGCCGTCGCGCGCCGCCCGCCGCGCGTCGTACGTCCGGGGCCGTGCCCGGGGCGTACGCCGCCCGGGTCGTATCCGGGCCGGCCCCGTCCGCCCGCTGGCGCCTGAGCGGTATTCCCGGTGGCTGCGGCTAGCGTCGGGGCCGACCAGGGGGACGCCGGAAGGACTGATGGGAGGCGGGCCATGGTGGCCAAGCGGCAGGAGGAGGCGTCGCCGGACGCCGTGCTCACCCGGATCGGACAGGCGGTCATGCTGCACCGGGGCGGAGACCGCGAGGAGGCGCGGAACCGGCTCGGGGAGCTGTGGCAGGAGCTGGGCGTGGAGGACGACACGCTGCACCACTGCACGCTGGCGCACTACCTGGCCGACACCCAGGACGACCCGGCCGACGAGCTGGCCTGGGACCTGCGGGCCCTGGCCGTCGCCGACCGGCTGATGCGGGAGCACGACGCACGGGCCGAGCACGACGGCGCGGCGGTCGAGCCGGTCGCGGAGGGTACGGAGCACGCGGCGCGACCCCCGAGGCCACCGCTACGGGAACGGCCGTGTGCACTGGGGGAGGAGAACGGGGAGGCGGGGGAGCCGAGCGATGGTGAGGTCGCGGAGGTCAACCGGCGACGGGCGGTGGCGGCGGTGCGCGGCCTGTATCCGTCACTCCACCTCAACCTCGCGGCGGACTACGTCAAGCTCGGCCGCCCGGACGCGGCTCGCGCCCAGCTCGACCTGGCCAAGGCGGCGTCCGGGGCGCTGAGCGACGACTCCTACGGCAAGGGGGTGCGCGCGGCGATCGGGCGCCTGGCGCTGCGGCTGACGGACACCACGGGCACATCGGGCGAGCCCGCGCCGCCGCCCGGTCAGCACCCCTGGGCATAGGGCACGGGCGACGAGAGGGAGGCGGCAGGCCGGCGCTATTCGCCGGTGGCGCCGTCGATGCGCTCGCGGATGAGGTCCGCGTGGCCGTTGTGCCGGGCGTACTCCTCGATCATGTGGACGTAGATCCAGCGCAGGCTGTACAGCTCCTCCCGGCGCTCCCCGGTGTCATCGAGGGTGCGACCCGCGGCCACCTCCCGGGCCACCTCTATCTCGGCGCGCCAGGTGGCGATGTCGGTCGCGAAGTCGGCCTCGGTCAGGTCGAAGTCGCCGTCGTAGTTCTTGTCGGTCCAGTACAGCGGGGGCGCGTCCGACCCGCCCAGCACGCAGCGGAACCACGTGCGCTCGACGTCGGTCATGTGCCGCACGAGGCCGAGCAGCGAGAGGGGCGACGGCGGCGTGGACGCCTCGCGCACCTGGGCCTCGGTCAGGCCCTCGCACTTCATGGCCAGCGTCTCGCGGTGGTAGTCGAGCCACGCTTCGAGCATGCGCCGCTCCTCCGCGATCAACGGGGGTTCGCGGCGGTTCGCTGGAGTGACTGGCGTGACTGGAGCGGCGGTGGAGGTGTTCTCAGGCAGGGTCATGGCGGACATCATGGTCCGCCATGATGTCCGCGGGCCACGCATTATCCGGCTGCCACGGTGCCCAGCCAAAGCCGCGCGGGGCGGCTGGGTGCGCCGTCGCCCTCGCCGGGCCGGACGTGGTCCGCGCGCCTGGACCGTGATCTGGTTGGCGAGCCAAGCCGCTGGTCAGCGACGCGGCGCCGACACGTATGCTGCCCGCGCAGAGCACGGACAGCACAGACACCACAAGCACCATAAGCACCACGAGAACCGCAGACAGCAAGCACCGCACAGAGAACCGCACGAGCACCGCGCCGTCGCCGCGGCACGTAGCCCCGGCACACGGGCGCTACGAGGCGCGCGGCGGGCGCGCCAACGAGGAGGACCCGTGAAGGTCGGCTGCATTGGCCTGGGAGACATCGCGCGTAAGGCGTACCTGCCGGTCATCGCCGCCCAACCGGGCGTCGAACCGCACCTCTCGACGCGTACCCCGGCCACCCTGCACAGCGTCGGGGACGCGCTGCGCATCCCCGAGTCGCAGCGCCACGCGGACCTCGACTCCCTGTTGGCCGCCGGACTCGACGCGGCGTTCGTGCACGCGCCGACCGCCGCGCACGCCGAGATCGTCACGCGCCTCATCGACGCCGGCGTGCCCACGTACGTGGACAAGCCGATCGCCTACGACCTGGCCGACTGCCAGCGCGTGGTCGAGCTGGCGGCGGAGCGCGAGGTGAGCCTGATGGTGGGCTTCAACCGGCGGTACGCGCCCGGGTACGCGCAGTGCGCCGACCACCCGCGCGATCTGATCCTGATGCAGAAGAACCGGGTCGGCCTCGCCGAGGACCCGCGCACGCTGGTGTTCGACGACTTCGTACACGTCGTCGACACCCTGCGGTTCCTGGCCCCCGGACCCATCGAGCACGTCGACGTCCGCGCGAAGATCCGCGACGGGCTGATGCACCACGTGCTGCTCCAGCTCTCCGGGGACGGCTTCTCGGCCGTCGGCACGATGAACCGGATGAGCGGCTCGACCGAGGAGATCCTGGAGGTCTCCGGTCAGGGCGCCAAGCGTCAGGTGCTCAACCTGGCGGAGGTGATCGACCACAAGGGGCAGCCCAGCGTGCGCCGGCGGGGTGACTGGGTGCCGGTGGCCCAGCAGCGGGGGATCGAGCAGATCACGCTGGCCTTCCTGGACGCCGTGCGCGAAGGGCGGCTGCTCGACGGGCAGGACGCCCTGCGCACGCACGAGTTGTGCGAGCGCGTGGTCACGGCGGCGCTCACCGCCTGACCCACGCGCCGGTCCAGCTCCGCCGACTTACCGCCACCGGCTCTCCGCCACCGGCTCTCCGCCACCGGCTCTTCTCCGCCAGCTCCGCCGCCGGGGCCGGCGCCCCGCCCACGCTCAGGAGCCCACCGGGCTGCCCGTGTCCCGGCGCTCGGGCACCGGGTCCACGGGGCGCTCGGCGCGGGTGCGCTGGCGGTGCGCCCGGCCGCCCGCCGCCACCGCGGCCACCAGCAGCGCCGCGACCGCCCCGTACGCCGGCCAGTCGCCGTACCGCACGTACGGACTGGTGCCCGCGGCCAGGGGGACGTCGTAGACCGCCGCCGCGCTGCGCTGGGTGCCGAGCCGGCCGCCGACGGGCGTGCCGCGCGGCCCGAAGACGGCGCTGACGCCGGTCAGCGTGGCGTGCGCGGTGGGGCGCCACGTCTCGGCGGCGCGCAGCGCGGCGAGCGCGGCGTGCTGTTCGGGGGCCCAACTGTGCTGGAAGGAGGACGTGGCGGACTGCGCGACCAGGAGTTGCGCCCCGTTGCGGACCAGCCGCCGGCTCATGTCGGGGAAGGCCGACTCGAAGCACACCAGCGGCCCGAGCCGCAGTCCGGCGGCGCTCGGGGGAGCGGGCGTCGCGCCGGTGCCCGCGCCCGCGTGGCGGGCCGACGGGCGCCCGGCGCTCACGCCCGGCACGCGCATCACGACCGAGCGCGCCCCGCGCCTGCGGTCCTCGCTCGCCGCCTGGCCGATCGAGGTGGCCCAGCCGAGGACGGAGCGGGCCGGGATGTACTCGCCGAAGGGGACCAGCCGCATCTTGTCGTAGCGGTCGCCGGTCGGCCCCCGCGGGCCCACCAGGACCGAACTCTTGTAGATGCCGGGCTGGCCGGCCTGCCTGGCGTCCACGTTGACCAGCAGCTCAGCGCCCACGTCGCGGGACAGGACCGCCAGCCGTCGCCGCAGGTCGGGCCGCTCGCGCAGGTCGCTGCCGACGCTCGACTCCCCCCATACGACCAGGCGCACGCCGCGCCCGGCCAGCCCCCGGGTCAGCTCCTCCTGGCGGTCGAAGCGACGGTTGCTGCCGTCGATCATGCCGGGCTGGACGACGGCGACGCGCACCGTGCCCGCGGGTTGCGGCGCCGGCGACCAGGCCCACACGCCGGCGACGCCCGTGGCGCAGCCGGCCAGCCCCGCGACGGCGACCCTGCGGGCCCCGGGCAGCGCCACGAGGACGACCAGCGCGGTGTTGACCGCGACGACGAGCAGGCTGGCCAGCCAGACGCCGCCGACCGACACCAGCCGCAGCGCCGCTTCGACCTCCCACTGGCTCGCCCCCAGCAGCCCCCACGGCCCCCCGAGGTACTGCCAGGACCTGATCAGCTCGACCAGCAGCCAGCCGGCGGGCAGCAGCACCAGCGCACCGGCCGCCCGCCGCCCACCCGCCGCCCCCGGGCCGAGCAACCGGCGCACCAGCCACCCCCACGGCGCCCAGAGCAACCCCAGCCCCACCGCCACCACCACGATGAACACGTGCAGGAGCGGCAGCAGCCAGTGGTGCACCGCCAGCAGGAAGCCGGCGCCGCCCAGCCAGCCCTCGCACGCCGCCCGGCGCCCGGTCGGCGCCGAACGGATGAGCAGCAGCCAGGGCACCAGGGCGCCGTAGGCCAGCCACCACAGCCCGGGGGCGGGGAACGCGAGCGCGGGCAGCGCCCCGGCCGCCGGGGCCGCGACCGTACGGCCCCAACGCGAGGCGAGGAAGGAGTGTGCGCGGGCCCGTGGCATCAACACCTCGCGGGTCTCTCGTCCGGCCGGGGCACCAGTGTGCGCGCGGAGCCGGTCGCGCACCCGGCGAACGCCGCGCCCCCACCCGGCCCGGGGGCGCGGAACCCGTACGGCGTCGGATGGGCCCGGGCCCCGTCGGCGGCGAAGGCCCCGGTGCCGGCGAGGGGGGTGACGCCGCACGATGGCGGTACGGACCGGGACCGGTGCGCGGACGGGCGTCCGGGCGCCACGCAGGAGGGAGTTGACCGCATGTTGCCTCTGGAGGGCATCACCGTAGTCTCGCTCGAACAGGCCGTGGCCGCCCCGTACGCCACCCGCCAGTTGGCCGATCTGGGCGCCCGGGTGATCAAGGTGGAGCGGCCGGGCGGCGGGGACTTCGCGCGCGACTACGACCGCGAGGTCATGGGCCAGTCGGCGTACTTCGTGTGGTGCAACCGGGGCAAGGAGAGCGTCGTGCTCGACCTCAAGGACGCCGCCGACCGGGCCCTGTTCGACCGGTTGCTGGACGCCGCCGACGTCTTCGTGCAGAACCTCGCGCCCGGCGCCGCCGACCGGCTCGGCCTCGGCGCCGACGCGCTCCGCGAGCGCTGGCCACGACTGATCGTCTGCGGCATCTCCGGCTACGGGGAGCGCGGCCCCTACCGCGACCGCAAGGCGTTCGACCTGCTGGTGCAGTGCGAGACCGGTTTGGTGGCGGCGACCGGAACGCAGGAGGCGCCCGCCCGCGCCGGGATCTCCATCGCTGACATCGCGGCGGCCATGTACGCGTACACCGGCGTCCTCACGGCGCTGTACGAACGCGAGCGCACCGGCCACGGCAGCGCCTTCGACGTCGCGATGCTCGACGCCCTCGGCGAGTGGATGGGGCAGCCGCTGTTCCACGGGATGTACGGGGCGGGCCCGCTGCCGCGCAGCGGCGCCCGGCACCCCTCGATCGCCCCGTACGGCCCCTACCGGGCGGGCGACGGCGGCGAGGTGTTCCTGTGCGTGCAGAGCGACCGGGACTGGGTTCAGCTGTGCGCGCGGGTCCTGGGCCGGCCTGACCTGACGCGCGACCCCAGGTTCGCGGACAACCCGCTGCGCCGGGCGCACGACGCGGAGCTGACCCAGGTCCTGCACGCGGCCTTCGCCGACCTGACCGCCGACGAACTGCTGGCCCGGCTCGACGCGGCGGGCATCGCCAACGCGCGGCTGCGCGGCGTGTCCGAGTTCGCCGAGCACCCGCAGTTGGCCGCCCGCGACCGGTGGCGCGCCTTCGACACGCCGGCGGGGCCGCTGCGCGGACTGCTGCCGCCGGTCACGGTGCGCGGGCGGGAGGCGCGCATGGGCGCGGTGCCGGAGCTCGGCGCGCACACGGAGGCCATCCGGGCGGAGTTCGGGCAGCGGTGAGCGCGGGTCCGAGCGGTGGGCCGTGCGCGGGTGGCGGGGTGCGAGCGGGCGGGCGGCGGGGCGGCCTCGGTGCGCTGTTCGGCGCCCGGGACGCGTCTCTTACCCTCGGTAGTACGCCAGGTAGTACCCCGACGCGTCGAGGGAGAGCCGCATCATGACCGAGCGCAAGCCACCCGGTGTCGACTTCGAGAGCTTTGTCGACAAACAGATTCGGGAGGCCGCCGAACGGGGCGAGTTCGAGCGGCTGCCCGGCTTCGGCAAGCCCCTCGACCGTCCGAACGCGCCCTACGACGAGTCCTGGTGGATCAAGGAGAAGATGGCCCGCGAGCAGCTCTCGTTCCTGCCGCCGAGCCTGGCCCTGCGCAAGGAGGCCGAGGACGCGAGGGAGGCGGCGACCAGGGCACCGTCGGAGCGGATGGCCCGACGCATCGTCGAGGAGATCAACGAGAAGATCCGCGCGGCGCTGGCCCGCCCGCCGGAGGGCCCGCCGCTCAACCTTGTGCCGTACGACGTCGAGGACGTGGTGGCGAGCTGGCGCGCCGGGCGCGAGCGCCGCACCTCCTGATCGTCCGCGCCCCCTGATCGCCCGCGCCCTCGTGCGGGGCGCCGCGCGGCCACGGGCGCCACGCACCACGCCCCGCCCGCGGCCTGACGGCGCGGGCGGGGCGTGGGTGGAGCGGGAGGGTGGAGCGGGGCCTCGGCGTGGGCGGCGGCCCCAGCTCCCCACCGCCGGTCGCGGCCGGCTACGGCGACTAGTCGCCCGACTCGCCCGCGTGGGGGCTCAGGACGTCGAAGCCGACGAGGGCGAAGAGGACCAGGCCGAGCAGCACGCGGTAGTACACGAACGGCATGAAGCTCTTCGTGGAAATGAAGCGCATGAACCAGGCGATGACCGCGTACCCCACGACGAACGCGATGACCGTCGCGAAGATCGTCGGCCCCCACGACACGTGGCCCTGGCCGGCGTCCTTGAGTTCGAACGCGCCCGAGGCCAGCACCGCGGGGATGGCCAGCAGGAACGAGTAGCGGGCCGCGGCCTCGCGGGTGTAGCCGAGGAAGAGGCCGCCGCTGATGGTAGCGCCGGACCGGGAGACGCCGGGCACCAGCGCCATGGCCTGGCAGATGCCGTACAGCAGGCCGTCCCGCGTGGTCAGTTCGTCCAGGCCCTTGCGGTGCTTGACCGCCCGGTGCCGGCCGCCCGTCTCGTCACGGGCCGCCAGCCGGTCCGCTATGGCGAGGACGATGCCGAGCACCACCAGCGTCGTCGCGATCAGCCGCAGATCGCGGAACGGGCCGTCGATCGCGTCCTGGAGCGTCAGGCCGAGCACGCCGATCGGGATCGACCCGACGATGACCAGCCAGCCCATCTTGGCGTCGTGGTCGCCGCGTAGCTGCTTGTTGAACAGCGACCGGCACCAGGCGGAGACGATCCGCGCGATGTCCTTGCGGAAGTAGATGATCACCGCGGCCTCGGTGCCGATCTGGGTGATCGCGGTGAAGGCCGGCCCGGGGTCGTTCCATCCGGCGAACGCCGCCGTCAGCCGCAGATGGGCACTGGAGGAGATCGGCAGAAACTCGGTCAAGCCCTGGACGAGTCCGAGGATGAAGGATTCAAACCAAGACATCGATATCTATGCCATCCAAATGCTGATCACGTTCTGACCAGCAAGGATGCGGGTCAAGGGCGGTTTCTGGGCAGGCGTGCGACGCGCGGGCGCGGGCGCGGTCATGCGGGAAGTGGTCTGGCCGGACTCATGCTGGCTTTCGCTGAGTGAGCTGACGGGACACCGGTGGGGTGCGCGGCCGGCAGGGTCACGGCCCGACCACGATCATCCACCAGTCAGGGGGCAGCGTAGCGTCCGTTCATGAAGCCGCGGACAGAGCCCTCGGCTCCCCGCCCCCGCGAGCTGTCACGCGCCCGGCGCCGCGGCGGCCCTCGGCGCGTCTTCCCGCACCTCGGGGGCCTCCTCCCGCGCCGTGGACGCCTCGGGCATCGGCGCGGGGCGGTCGCGCAGCTTCGCGCGCTTGCGCCAGGCGACCAGCACGGCGGCCAGCCCGGTGACGGCGATGAAGGCCATCGAGATGAGGAAGGCGGGCGAGGTGGGCGTCGAGGCGCGGCTGCCCGCGATGACGTAGGCGGCCGTGTTCGGCACGCTGCCGAGCCCCGTCGCCAGCAGGAACGGCAGCCAGCCCATCCGGGAGATCGCCGCGCAGTAGTTCGCGGCGGCGAAAGGGATGCCCGGGAAGAGGCGCAGTGCCAGCATCGAGCGGAAGCCGTGGTCGCTCAGTTGCCGGTCGGCCATCGCCAGCGGGCGGGCCCGCAACAGCGGTCGTAGCGCGTCCTGCCCGAGGAGTCGGCCCAGGCCGAAGGCGATGCCCGCGCCGAGCACGGTCCCGGCCACCGCCGCCGGCAGCCCCGCCTGGCTGCCGAACAGGGCCCCGGCCGCGAGGTTGAGCAGCGGTCTGGGCACCAGGGCCGAGGTGCAGAGCCCGTACGCGGCAGCGAACACCACCACGGCGGCTGCCCCCGACATCTGGGGTGGCCAGCCGTCGCGTATCAGTTGCTGTGGTTCGAGGATGAGCACCGCCGTGCCCGCGCTGACCAGCAGCAGGATGAGCAGGCCGAGCCGGGCGCGCGGGGACAGCAACGCCCGGGCGCACCACGCGAGGCGGCGGGGAGACTGCGCGGCAGGTTCGAACACCGCTGGAGCGTAACCGACGTCGGTGTGCCCCGGGTGTCCCGCGAACGCCACCGAAGGAAACCCGAAGGGCCGGGACGACCCCACGGCCCGGCCCGCCACGGGGCACCTGGGGCGCCGGAGCCGACAGGGACCAGTGGGGCCACCGGGGTGATGGAGGAACGGGGCAGCAGGCGGGGTCAGCGGCGCACGGGGGCGGGGCGCCCGGGGGCGGCGGGGCGGCCTGGGCCCACGGGGCGGCGGGAGCGCGGGGCGCTCCTCGGTCGCGCGGCCGAGCTGGGAAAACCGCTCGACCGGACCCGGGGCGAGGGACATGATCAGGCCATGGTCCGGTATGCCCCGCACGCGCTCGTGGCCGCAGCCGCGGATGCCGTCGGAGCTGCCCTCACCCCTCTCCCAGCCGCCCCGCCCATCCCGACGGGCGGCGTACGAAGCTGACCCTCCCCGACGATCTCGGTGGGCCCCGCAGCGGGAGGGTCGGTCCGGCACAGGGGCCCGCGCCAGCCGACTGATCCGTTCGCCCCATCGTCAGCCCGCTCCCCGCGCCACGCCCGTCCCCGTCCGCCGCGCCCGGCACACCGCCTCTGGGCACGCCCCTGGCACGGGTGCGCCGGCCCCACGAACCGGCCGCGGGCCGCTCGCGACGTACCGCACCGCTCCCTCCACCGGGCCCGACACCTCGGGCCCCCCTCCGTTCCCCGAAAGGAACCCATGTCCGCGCAGACGCCCGTACTCGCCAAGCCGCACCTCAACATCGCCACCCTGGGTCACGCCCGCCACGGCAAGACCACGCTCACCGCGGCCATCACGCGCCTGCTCGGCGCGCGGACCGCCGTCGACGTCGCGCCGCCCGCGCGCAGCGACCGGGCGCTGGACGCCGCGGCGCGCGGCGCGCTGAAGAGCACGCGCGTCGAGTACGAGACCGGTACCCGGCACTACGCCCACCGGGACATGCCCGGCGAGGCCGCCGCCATCGAGCACGTGATCAGCGGGGCGGCGCAGCTCGACGGGGCGATCCTCGTCGTCTCGGCCCTCGCCGGCGTCCAGGCCCAGACCGTCGAGCACGTGCTCATCGCCCGACAACTCGGCGTCGAGCACCTCGTCGTCGCCCTCAGTCAGGTGGACGCCGGCGAGGCGACGGCGATGGAGCGCGCCGAGCGGGAGATCTGCGCGCTGCTGGACGCGCACGGCTACCCGGGCGGCACCACGCCCGTCATCCGGGTCTCGGCGCTCCGGGCGCTGGAGGGCGTCCCGCGGTGGATCGGCACCATCGAGGCCCTGCTGGACGCGGTGGACACCGTCGTGCCCACGCCGGAACGCCAGCCGGGCGAGCCGTTCCTGCTGCCGGTGGACCACGCGCTGCCGCGCGCCGGCGAGGGCTCGGTGATCTCCGGGACCATCGAGCGCGGCACGGTACGCAACGGGGACCGGGTGCAGGTCGTCGGCCCCGACGTCGAGATGGCGGTGGCCGGCCTGGAGGTCTTCGGCAGACCGCTGACCCGAGCCGAGGCGGGCGATCCCGTCGCGCTGTTGCTACGCGGGGTCCCGCACGCCGTGCTGCGCCGCGGCGACCTGGCCGCCGCCCCCGGCAGCCTGACGCCGCGACGCCGGTTCACGGCGCACGTCCACGTGCTGCCGGGGGCGCGCGGCGGGCGGGCCGAGCCGTTCGCCACCGGATACCGCCCGGAGTTCTTCCTGCGGACGACCCACGTCTTCGGCGCGATCAACCCGCCGGGAGCGCGCGCGGCCCGCCCCGGCGACACCCTGACGCTGGGCGTCGAGCTGAGCCGCGCCACCCCCGTCCAGCCCGACCTGCGCTTCGTCATCCGGGACGGCGGTCGGACGGTGGGCGCGGGCACCGTGCTCACGATCGAGGGCTGAGCGCCGGCGCGCGGGCCGCCCGCGCGGCCGGCGCCCGGCTGTCGCGCGGCGGCGCCCTCGGCCCCGCTCCGTGGTCCCGCGGGCCCACGGAGCGGGGCGCGCTGGTGCGGGGCGGCGGGCGCTCGGCCGCACAATGGGGGAGTGGACGACCGGATACCCGTGAGCCGTGCCGTGGACTTCGGCGCCGCCAAGCTACTGCCCGACGTGGACCGCCCGCACGGCTGGCTGCTGACCGTGGACGGCGCCCCGCAGTCGTACGTGGACCTCGCCGACCCGCTGCACCTGGAGTTCGAGTATGCGCGCCGGCTCGGCCACGTGCTGGACACGGCCGGCCAGGATGACGCGGAACCGGCCGCTCCGCTGGACGTCCTGCACCTCGGCGGCGGGGCGCTGACCCTGCCGCGCTACGTCGCCGCCACCCGGCCCGGCTCGCGCCAGCGGGTGGTCGAGGCCGACCGGGCGCTGATCGGCCTCGTCGCCGAGGTACTGCCGCTGGGCCCGGACCACGCGGTCGAGGTCGCGGCGGTCGATGCCCGCGACGCGCTCACGCTGGCCGACGACGCGTCGGCCGACGTGATCGTCGCCGACGTCTTCGGCGGCTCGCGGGTGCCCGCGCACCTGACCTCCGTCGAGTACGCCCGGCAGGCCGCCCGCGTCCTGCGCCCCACCGGCCGGTACGCGGCCAACGTGGCGGACGGGGCCCCGTTCGCCTTCCTGCGCTCCCAGGTGGCGACGCTGGCCGCCGTCTTCGCCCACGTGTGCCTGATCGCCGAGCCCGGGGTGCTGCGGGGCCGCCGGTTCGGCAACGCGATCCTGGTGGCCGGCCAGCAGCCGCTGCCGCACGCCGCGTTCGCCCGCCGCGCCGCCGCCGACCCCTTCCCCGCGCGGGTGGCCGACGGCGCCGCCCTGGAGCGCCTGGTGGCCGGGGCCGAACCGGTGTGGGACGCGGCGGCGACGCCCTCACCCGTGCCGCCGAGCGGCGCGTTCAGCATCAGTTGAGCCCCGGGCGCGCGCCCGGAGCCCGGCCGCGCCCGGCGCCCGGCCGCGCCCGGCGCCCGGCCGCGCCCGGAGCCCGGCCGCGCCCGGAGCCCGGCCGCGCCCGCCACCCGCGCCGCCACCCGCGCGGCTCCTGTCCCCGCGCCGCCGCCCGGCGCACACGCCGTACCCTCGGCGGCCCGGCGCCCAGGCCGCGCCCCCGGGGTGCGCCCGGCGCCTCCCGGCCCGCCCGCCGGCGCCCAGGCCGACCTCAGCCGCCCTGCCCCAGGCCCGGGTCCCCGCCCGTTGGCTGGGACCCGCGTGCGGTGACCTGGCCACCGCTCGGGCCCCCGGCCGGGCCGGTGACCGGGGTGGCGCTCACAGGCGTGGAACCCGCCGGGGTGGCGGCGGCCGGCCGGGGAGCGTCGGTGCGGCGCCGGAGCCGGCGTACGTCCGGGACGAGGAGCACCACGGCCGTCAGCAGCAGGACCAGGGCCGAGCAACCCCACAGCGCGGTCGAGCGGCCGACCAGGCGCTCGGTCGGCCCGGCGAGCGCCGTGGCCACCGGGAGCATGGCCACCGACCCGAACCAGTCGTACGCCGAGACCCGCGAGAACTTGTCCTCCGGGATCTCCTGATGCAGCGTCATCATCCAGCAGACCCCGAAGACCTCCACGGTGACCCCGCACAGGAACATGACCGAGGCCAGGCCCGTCATCGGCAGCGGCACGGCCAGCGCGGCCGACGGCAGGGCCAGTGGAAAGACGCACACGGTGCCGACCAGCAGCATGCGGCGCGGACGCCAACGGGTCATCAGCAACCCGCCACCCAGCGTGCCGGCCCCGAACGCGGCCAGCGCGACGCCCCAGGGCCTGGCCCCACCCAGATGGTCCTCGGCGACCTGCGGGCCGTACACCGACTCCGCCGCCGCGACCACGGCGTTGACCACCGCGAACTGGCCCACGATGCTCCACAGCCACGGGCGCCCCGCGACCTCGCGCCAACCCTCGGCCAACTCGCGCAACAGCCCGCCCCCGGGTGCGCGGGCGGGCGTGTGGCTGACGTCGAGGAAGGCCCGCAGCGCGCCCGCGAAGGCGAACGCGGCGGCGTCGATGGCCAACACCCAGCCCGGTCCGACGGCGGCGATCAGCGCCCCGCCCAGCGCCGCGCCGCCGATGTTCGCGCCGTTGACGCCCATCCGGAAGAACGCGAACGCCCGGCTGGCCTGCTCCCCGGTGACCGAGCTGAGCACCATCCCCTCGGCGGCGGGGGCGAAGAACGCCTGGCCGGTGCCGCCCACTCCGGCGAGCACGGCCATCTGCCACAGCGCCGCGTCCCCGGACAGCACCAGGACCGCGAAGGTGGCCTGCGACAGGCAGTTCAGGGTGTTCGCGGCCACCATCACCCGGTGCCGGGGCAGCCGGTCCGCGACGGCCCCGCCGATCAGCAGGAACAGCGCGAGAGGAGCGGTACGGGCGGCGGCGACCAGGCCCACGTCGGTGCCGTCGCCACCCGCGTCCAGGACCGCGAACGCCGCCGCGATGAGGGCCCCGGAGTTCCCGAGGCCCGTCACCACGGCGGCGGTCGTGAGGAGCGTGTAGTTGCGTCCGGCCCAGGCCGGGCGGCGGTGCGGCGTAGCCGGGGGAGTGGTCACAGGCGGACTATTCCCGGGGGTGGGTCCCCCTGCCAAACCGTTTACCAACGGCCCGTGCGCGGGCGGGGTCAGCCGTTCGACTTGAGCGGGCGCAGGGTGCTCTTGATCTTCTCGATGGTCTCGTTCGGCAACTCGTCCTTGACGCCGGCGGCGGCGTGCAGGACCCACAGCGCGTAGTCGCCGTTGACGTCGGTGTAGGCGACCGTGAAGGACTTGCCGTCACTGGAGCACTTGTCGGTCTTCTTGACGCCGGTGACCGTCGCGGAGGCGGCGTAGCCCTTGAGCCCGTGGTCGCTCTGGAACGGCTTGGCCTTGGTGACCTTGCGCTGACCGGTCTGCTTCTGGTCGTAGCCGGCGAACACCCAGTTCTCGGCCTCGATCTCGGCCGCGCTCGCCTCGCTCTTGGCGCCCAGCGCGCCCTTGGTGCCGACGCCGCCGAGGTCGCTGGTGTCCGGCCGGGTGCTGCCCTCGACCTTGACCGAGCACGCGTCCTGCTTGTACTTGGCGGGGCTGGACATGATGACGAGTGGCTTGCCCTTGTCGCTCTCGAAGCCGACCGACAGGCCCGCCGACTCGACCTTCCAGTCCGCGGTGTCCGGGACGTCGAAGGCCACGTGGCGCTTGGCGCTGATGACCGTCTTCCAACCCGGGATCACGGGCTTGGCGGCGGGGTCGCCGCTGCGCGGGTTGTCCGAGCCGCTGCGCGGGTTGTCCGGGCCGCCGCTCGGCGCCTGCGAGCCGCCCGGCTGCTGGGACGGGGCGGAGGCCGACGGCTTGGGCGACTCCTTCGCGCTGTCCTTCTTGTCGTCCCCGTCATCGCCGGCGAAGATCACCACGCCGGCGACGGCCGCGGCGGCCACCACGGCCGACGCCGTGACGATCGCGATGGTCTTCTTCCGCTTGTCACCACCGCCCTGCGGGGGCTGCGGGGCGCCCGGCCCGGCCGGCGCGTTCCACGTCTGCGGCGGCGGGGTCTGCTGCGGATAGCCCGGCTGCTGGTAGGGGCCCGGCTGCGGGGCGCCCTGGTGCGGCGCTCCGGGCGGCCCGGGCGGGCCGGGTTGCGCGCCGGGCGGCGGCACCGGCTGCTGGTACGGGTTGGGTTGCCCCGGCGCCGGGGTCTGGTACGGACCCGGTTGCCCCGGCGGTCCGGTCTGCGGATATCCCGGCTGTTGGTACGGGTTCTGGTCCTGCGGGTTTTGCTCGCCCCCGGGCGGCTGCTGTCCTGGCCACATGGCGAGTAACCATAGAGGGGCCGTCTGTGGGCTGCTACGTCAACCCTTCCCACAAGTTCCTACCCGCTGGTAACTTTCGGGCATGTCAGAGACCATGCCGTCGATCGGCGAGATGCTCACGGCCAGCGTGCCGATGGTTCGTACGCTCAACCTCGAGTTCGTCGAGACGAGCCCCGAGCGCGCCGTCCTGCGCCTGCCGGACCAGCCCGACTACCACAACCACATCCAGGGGCCGCACGCCGGCGCGATGTTCACCCTGGCCGAGTCCGCGAGCGGGGCGATCGTGCTGTCCGCCTTCGGCGACCAGCTCGCGCGCGCGGTGCCGCTCGCCGTACGGGCCGAGATCGGGTACAGGAAGATCGCCAAGGGCGTCATCACCGCGACCGCGGAGCTCGAACGCCCGATAGCCGACGTGGTCGCCGAGCTGGACGCCGGCGGCCGGCCCGAGTTCTCGGTGCGCGTCGAGATCACCCGTGAAGACGGCGCCGTCAGCGGCGAGATGTCGATCACCTGGACGCTCCGCCCGAACGCCTGACGGGCGCCCGCGGCCGGGCCGCCGGCCGGCGGCCCGGCGCACCGGCTCACCGGCGCGCCGACACCGCGCGCCGTCCTCAGCGCTCGCCCCGGGGTGCGGTCGCTGACGCGCCCGGCGCGCGCGCCGTCGCCAGCGAGAACGCCAGGGCGACGACGGCGACCCCGCTGGCGATGGCGCACACGGTGCCCACGCCGGGGCAGGGTAGCGCCGCCGACCAGGGTGCCGAGGCCGATGCCGAGGTAGACGCAGGAGGAGTTGAGGGCGACCACCAGGGGCGCCACCGCCAGCGAACGGGCGCGGAGTTCGGGCCGCACCAGCGCGGCGCTGACCGCGCCGGCGCCCGGCGTGTAGACGGCGGCGCCCGCGGCGGCCAGGACGCGGGAGAGCGTCAGCGTCCGGAAGTCGGGGGTGAGCGCGGAGCCCGGATTGGCGAGGCCGAGCACGATCGGGGCGCCGACCAGCGGGGTTCGCCGTGACAGCGGTGCGGGCGCGGTTCCCGGAAACGGGCCTCGCGTTGGCGCGTACGGGGCCGGAGTGCGGGCCGGTCGCTGGCGGCCCGCACTCCGGTCGGGATCAGGGCTGCTGGAAGAGCTGGCCCAGGACGCGTCGTGCCAGGGCCTCGGGGTCGCCCTCCGTGGTGGCGGGCAGGGCGCCGCTGAGCCACAGGGCGGCGAAGCCGTGCGCGAGGGACCACGCGGCGAGTTGTGTCGCCTCCGCGTCCTCGTCGCGCGGGTGGCCCGGGCGGGTCGAGAGGGCGGCGGACAGCGAGCGGTCGGCCCGCTCGCGCGCGGCGGCCACCTCCGGGTCGTCGGGATGGTACAGGCCGGGCTGGAACATGACCTCGAAGTGCGCCCGGTGCTCGATGGCGAAGCGTACGTAGGCCACGCCGCTGTCCAGCAGATCCCCGCCGGCGGCGCTCAGCGCGTCGGCCAGCATGGCGTACCCCTCGGCGGCGAGTGCCGTGAGGAGCCCCGCCTTGTCGCCGAAGTGGTGCGCGGGCGCGGCGTGCGAGACGCCCGCGCGGCGCGCCAGGTCGCGCAGGCTCAGCGCCGTCGGGCCCTTGTCGGCGATCGCCGCGGCGGTGGCGGTGAGTAGGGCGCGGCGCAGATCTCCGTGGTGATACGACCGTTCCGTCATGGCCCCACCCTATCTTTCCATTGACAAGATGGGGTGTCGTGAGCGTATCTTGACAGTGGAAAGTTCGACCGAGGGAGGCCATCATGGAACCGTTCGTGGCCCTGGTCGTCGGGTTCTGCTCGGCGCGCCTGGCCGGTCTGCTCGGCGTGTCGGCGCTCGACGCCTGGCACCCCGCCCTGTGCGTGGGGCTGGCGGTGATGTTCCTGTTCACCGCGCTCGCCCACTTCCACCCGTCGCTCCGGGCCGACCTCATCGGCATGGTCCCGCCCCGGCTCCCGCGCCCCGACCTGCTGGTCACCCTGACGGGTGGGCTGGAGATCGCCGGCGCGATCGGGCTGCTGGTCCCGGCGCTGTCGCGGTGGGCGGCGGCCGGCCTCGCCCTGCTGATGATCGGCATGTTCCCGGCCAACGTCTCCGCGGCCCGCCGCCAGGTGGCCCAGGGCGACCCACTCGGCCGGCGCACCGTCTTCCAGGCCGTCTATGTCGGGGCCGCGACGCTCGTGGTGCTGTGAGGGACCCACGGGCGGGCGGCCCAGCCGACGGCGTACGCCCCCACGGGGCCCCACGGGAGGGGAGGGGCGTACGCCGTCCGTCGGCCGCGCCGCGACGGCCCGCGCGTGCGCGCGGAGCGGCGGGAGGCCGGGACTCCCGGGGTGCCGCCGTGGCGGTCGTCGCGCTATCGGGCGGCGTCGGTGCTGGTGTCAGTGTCGGTATCGGTGCCGGTGTCAGCGGGGGTGGGGCCGCCCAGGGTGGCGGCGTGCTGGCGCGCGAGGTCGACGTACACCTCGGAGTTGGCCCGCATGCCCGCGCGCTCATCGGCCGTCAGCGGGCGTCGGACCTTGGCCGGCACGCCGGCGACGAGCGAGCCGGGGGGCACTCGCATCCCCTGCGGGACCAGCGCCTGGGCCGCCACGAGCGAACCGGCGCCGACCACGGCCCCGTTCAGCACCGTGGCGCCCATGCCGATCAGGCAGTCGTCCTCGACGGTGCAGCCGTGCAGCACGGCGTTGTGGCCCACCGTCACGCGCTCGCCGACCGTCACCGGGAAGCCGGGGTCCACGTGCACGGTGCAGTTGTCCTGGATGTTGCTGCCCGCGCCCAGGGTGATGGGGCCGCAGTCGGCCCGCAGCACCGCGTTGTACCAGACGCTCGAACCGGCCCCCAGCGTCACCTCGCCCAGCACCACCGACGACGGTGCGACGAACACCTCCGCGCCCACCCGCGGTTCCTTGCCGCCGAACGCCGCGATCAGTGCCTGCTGTGCCATCGGGATCTCCTCCACGGGACTCGGTGCGCGAACACCGCACGGTATCCACGCGCCGATCGGGAGATCCACGGGGCCGGGGGCCCGCCGCGCGGCCGGCGGCGGAGCGCCGACCCGGGACGGGCGCCTTACGCGGGACGGGCGTCCGGTGCGACGGAGGTGGACTCCTTCGGTCGGCCGCGGACCGTGGTCACCGTGAACAGCCCGCCGTCCGGGTCCCGCAGGGTCGCCTCGTACCCGTGCGCGCCAGCCCGCGGCGGCTGGACGACCGAACCGCCGGCGGCGACCGCGGCCTTCATCGATGTGTCCACGTCCGAGCAGGGGAAGTACACGTGCCAGCGGGGCCGGATGCTCGGGTCGGGGGCCTCCTCGATGGCGCCGCCGCGCAGCCCGGCCACGGCGTGCGTCCCGTCGCTGACCAGCACCTGGCCCTGCGCGTAGTCCACCTCGCACCCCGCCTCGCCGGGCACGGCCCACCGCAGCACCTCGCCGTAGAAGATGGCGGCGGCGAACGCGTCGCGGGTGCGCAGTTCGAGCCAGGCCGGGGCGCTGCCACGCCCCACCGACCAGGGCAGGACCGTCCCCTCCCAGACCCCGAAGACCGCCCCGTCGAGGTCGGCGGCGAGCGCCGCGCGACCGTGGGCGAAGCGCAACGGGCCGACCGCGACCGTGGCCCCGCGCTCGCGGACGCGGGCCGTCACGTCGTCGGCGCTGGGGACCGCGAAGTACGGTGTCCAGGAGACGGGGACGTGCAGTGTGTGGGCGAGCGCGCCGAGCCCGGCGACCGGCCGGCCGTCGAACAGCGCGACCGAGAACTCGCCGCCCAGCATGCCGGGTTGGAACGTCCAGCCGAGTACGGCGCTGTAGAAGTCCTGGGCGGCTGCGAGGTCACGGGCCATCAGGCTCACCCAGCACGGGGCGCCCGGCACCGCGTGTCGGGCGGCCGGCTCGTGCGCGGAGACCGACATGAGATTCTCGCCTCACTCCCGTCCCCGATGGACCTGCCCCGGGGACCCGCTCGCTGTGACCATCGCCCACCCCGTCGGTCACCTTGCCAGTTCGGCCGAGAGGACGCATGTCGGCTCGCCCGTACGCCGCAGCGCCGTGCCGGCCCGCCGTCCGCCCCGCCCGCCGTGCTGGCGAGACCCGGGCGCGGCGGCGCTCGGCGGGGGAGGTGAGCGCGCCGCACCCGGACCGCACGAGTGCCCCGGGGCGCCGGGTTCAGTCCGACCGGCGGCCGGCGAAACGAGCCGGCGCCGTGGAGTGCGCGGGCGCGCTCCCCACGGCGCGGGCGAGGCGGGCCGTGGCGGCGCTGCGCGCCGGCGCTCGGCGGCCCGGTTCCGGGCCCGGCCGCCGCGTCGTGCAGCGTCGAGGGGGCCGATCTGGGCACCGTCGCTACTGGTGAGTACGGTAGGCGGGTGCCCCTCCATCGACACGTGTTCTCCTCGCTCGACGCCTGGCGGCGCCGCGTGGCCTCACGCGCGGTGCACCGCGGCTGGCGCTGGATGCAGCAGACCGGCGCGGTGACCGCCGAGCGCCCCGGGCCCTACCGGTTCCGGCGGATCGGCCCCGGCACCCGGCTGGCGTTCCCGCTGGGCACGGTGTTCGGCGAGGGCTGGATCGAACTGGGCGACCACTGCGTCATCGGCGAGGGCGTCACCCTGGCCGCCGGCATGCTGCCGGGGCTCGACCTGGGCCCGGACCCGGTGCTACGGGTGGGGCACGGCGTGGTGCTCGGCCGGGGCACGCACGTGGTGGCGTCGGTGCCGGTGGAGTTCGGACGGGACGTCTTCTGCGGCCCGTACGTCTACGTCACCAGCGACAACCACGCCTACGACGACCCCGCCCAACCCATCGGCAAGCAGTGGCCACGCAGCGCCCCGGTCAGCATCGGCGCCGGGAGTTGGCTCGGCGCCGGCGCGGTGATCCTGCCCGGCGCCCGACTCGGCCGCAACGTGGTGGTCGCGGCCGGCGCGGTGGTACGCGGCGAGGTGCCCGACCACGCGGTGGTGGCCGGTGCGCCGGCCAAGATCGTGCGCCGCTGGGACGCGGAGGCGGGCTGGCAGCCGCCGCTGCGCACGCCGGCCCCGATGCCGGTCCCCGAGGGGGTCACCCACGAGCAACTGTTGGCGCTCGGCGTCCTGCCGCCGCAGCCCGCGTCGCCCGACGCACGGGACGTGCCGGCCGACCGCTGAAGCGGTTCCGCGCGGCGCCGGCCGCCCGCTTCCCACGCCGGCGCGGGGCCAAGGGCTGGCCCACCGGGCGAGCGAGGCGGGGCAGGGGAGACCTCGCTGTACCGCCGTGCCGTGCACAGCGGAGCGCGGCGTGCGGTAGTCCGTGACACTGACCCCTTCCGGGCACGACAGTGGACCGCTCGGCATGGGTGATGGTGGCGGACCTCGATCAGCTCACGCGGGCGCTGGCACGCGACCTCAGGCGCTGGCCGGGGGAGCGCGGCTTCACCTTCGACACCCTGGCGGCCCGCGCCGGCGTCAGCCGCGGCATGGTCGTCCAGCGTGGCCATCCAGATCGAGCAGGCCCGTACCAACCCCAGCGTCGGCACCACGGTCAAGCTCGCGGACACGCTCGGCGTCAGCATCACCACGCTGCTCGACTACGACTACGGGCGGCGGGTGCGCGTCGTGCCCTCGGGCGAGGCGGTACACAGGTGCTCCACCGACGGCGGCAGCCACACCAGGCTGCTGGTGGGTACCGGGCAGCGCGGGCCGTTGGAGGTGTGGGGCTGGCGGCTGATGCCCGGCGAGCACAGCGCGTCCGCCCCGTACCCCGCGGGCACGGTGGGGCTGATCCACGTCAGCGCCGGCGAGCTGACGCTTGAGGTGGACGGCGCGTGGCATCCGGTGCCGGCCGGCGCCTGTGTGACCTTCGAGGCCGACGTGGCCCACGCGTACCGCGACGAGGGCGATGCGCCGATCGAGACGCTGATGACGGTGGCCGTTCCGCCGGTGGGCTGAGGTCGCCTGCTGGCCAGGTCGCCTGGTGGCGCGCGGCGGCCTGGGACGAGGGGCGGGCGCTCGGTGGTGGGTTCGCCGGGTCGCGGCCATCGGTCGGACGCGCGGGTGGGGCAGGGGCGGCCAGAACGGGTTCGGCTGCCATCTACCGCTGGCACAGGGGCTGTTAGCTTGATGCGCATGAGCATGCGCACGCCCCACGAGGCATTCACCGACGTCCGCCCCGCGACCGAGTGTCTGGATCTGCTGGTGCCGCCCGTCGCCGACGCGGTGCGCGGCTGGAGCGGCCCGGTCCCCGTCGACGAGGTGCAGTACGTGGACACCGATCCGGCCGTCGCCGACACGGCCACGCTCGTGGAGACCCACGGGCCCTGGCTGATTGAGTCCTCCGCGAACTGCGTCATCGTGGCGGGCAAGCGCGGCGGGGTGGTCACGCTCGCCGCCTGCGTGGTGCCCTCGGCCACCCGCGTCGACGTCAACGGCGTCGCGCGGCGGGAACTCGACGCGCGCAAGGCGTCCTTCGCCGCCCGGGAGACGGCGATCGGCGCGACGGGCATGGAGTTCGGCGGCATCACCCCGCTGGGCCTGCCCGCCGACTGGCCGCTCCTGGTGGACGCGGCCGTCGCCGACATCCCGTACGTGTTGCTGGGCAGCGGGAGCCGGCGCGGCAAGCTCATCGTGCCGGGCAAGGCGCTGCCCGGGCTGCCCGGCGCGCGGGTGCTGGAGGGGCTCGGCGGCTGAGCGCGCGGGACGCGGGTGCGCGGCGGCGCTCGTCCCGCGAGCCCACCGCCGTGGCGCGGGACGGGCTCGGCCGGTGGGCCTCGGCCGTCCCGTCCGCACGGACCCCGGCCCGCACGCCCGCCGCCGCCCTCGTGGTCAGCTCAGCCGTGAGATCTCGATGGCCGGGCAGCGGTCCATGACCATGGCCAGGCCCGCGGCGCGCGTGCGCGCGTACGCGTCCGGGTCGATGACGCCGAGTTGGAACCAGACCGCCTTGGCGCCGATGGCCACCGCCTCGTCCGCGACCGGGCCCGCGAGCCGGGAGTTGACGAAGACGTCGACGACGTCGACCGGGAAGGGGATGTCGGCCAGCGTCGCGTACCCCCGCTCGCCGTGCACCGTCTCCGCCTTGGGGTGGACCGGAACCACGCGCTTGCCGAACCGCTGCAACACCCGGGCCACGCCGAAGGCCGCCCGGTCCTCGTTGGCGGACAGGCCCACCACGGCCCAGGTGTCGCCGGACTCCCGCAAAATCTCGCGAATCGTCTCATCGTCTGCGTACATGTCCGCTCAACCACCCCCGCCCACCGGCCATTCCCGCCCGCGCCCGCGCGCCCCCGCGCCCGCGCCGTCGCGGGTTCGCCCCCCGTACCGAGGCGGCCCCCGCGCGCGTCCGTCCCGCCCCGGCGGGGGTGGACGGCGGGCGCGACATAGGCTGGCGAGATGGCTGAGCAGTACCGCACGGTGGCCCGCGAGGGCGTGCACGAGATCGAGATCAACAAGTCCCGCTTCCGCTGCGCGCTGGCGCCCGCGGCGACCGAGCGGGAGGCGCAGGAGTTCGTCGAGCGCGTCCGCCGCGAACACTCCACCGCCACCCACAACTGCTTCGCCTACGTCATCGGCGCCGACGGCGGCGTCCAGCGGGCCAGCGACGACGGGGAGCCGGGCGGCACCGCCGGCGTGCCGATGCTCCAGATGCTGGTGCGACGCGAGGTGCGGTACGTCGCCGCCGTCGTCACCCGCTACTACGGCGGGGTCAAGCTGGGTGCCGGCGGGCTGATCCGGGCCTACGGCGGCGTGGTGGGGGAGGCCCTGGACGCCCTCGGCACCGTGGTGCGCCAGCGGTTCCGGCTCGTCACCATCGTCACCGACCACCAGCGGGCCGGGAAGCTGGAGAACGACCTGCGCGCCATGGGGCGCGCGGTGCGCGAGGTGCGCTACGGCGAGGGAGTCACCATCGAGGTCGGACTGCCGGGCGCCGATCTCGAGGCGTTCCGCGCCTGGCTCGCGGACAGCACGGCGGGCACCGCGCGCCTGGAGATCGGCGACGAGGTGTACGGCACGGCCCCCGGCGCCTGAGCCGCCCGGGCCCCGGCCCGGCGGGCCGGCCGCGGCGCCCCGGCACACCGCGCTGGCGCGTCGACCGCCGCCGCCCCGCCGCTCCCGCGGCACTCGCCCGCCCCACGCCCGCCGTCAGGCCGTACGCTTGCGCCTGCCCTCCCGGCACGTACGCGCGGCGCGGATGAAAAGCTGAGCCGCGCAGCCGGTGGGAGACCGGTCGGGCGGCGTCGGTCGGGCGGTGGCGCGAAGCGTGGCCGCCGCCGGTCGTCGGAGCCGTACCGGACCCGGGGCGGGGCGGGGCGGACGAAGGGAACGAGATGCGGGGCGGGGCGAACACGTGAGAATGCTGCACACGTCGGACTGGCACCTGGGGCGCTCCTTCCACCGCGTGAGCATGCTCCAGGCCCAGCGCGACTTCATCCAGCACCTGGTGCGCACCGTCCACGAGCGGGAGGTGGAGGCGGTCCTCGTCGCGGGTGACGTCTACGACCGCGCGGTGCCGCCGCTCGCCGCGATCGAACTGTTCGACGACGCGCTGCACCAGCTCGCCCACTGCGGCGTCCCCACCATCCTCATCTCCGGCAACCACGACTCCGCGCGCCGCCTCGGCGTCGCCTCCGGCCTGATCCGGCAGGCCGGCGTCCACCTGCGCACCGACCCGGCGCAGTGCGGGACGCCGATCCTGCTGCCCGACGCGCACGGCGACGTCGCCTTCTACGGGCTGCCCTACCTGGAGCCCCACCTCGCGCGCGCCGCCGTGGGCGCCGACCGCGCCCGGCACACGGCCGTGCTCGGCGCGGCCATGGACCGGGTACGCGCCGACCTGGCCACGCGCCCCGTGGGCACCCGCTCCGTCGTGCTCGCCCACGCCTTCGTCGCCGGTGGCGCGGGCAGCGACAGCGAGCGCGACATCACCGTGGGCGGTGTCGCCGCCGTGCCCACGTCGATTTTCGACGGCGTGGACTACGTGGCCCTCGGCCACCTGCACGGCTGCCAGCGGATCACGGAGCGGGTGCGCTACTCGGGCTCCCCGCTGGCCTACTCGTTCTCCGAGGCCAACCACCGCAAGTCCATGTGGCTCATCGACCTCGACGCCGCCGGCGCCGTGCACGCCGAACGCCTCGACTGCCCGGTGCCGCGCTCGCTGGCCCGCATCGCCGGCCGCCTCGACGACCTGCTCACCGATCCCCGGTACGAGCCGCACGAGGACTCCTGGGTGGAGGCCACCCTCACCGACCCGGCCCGTCCCCGCGAGCCCATGGCCCGCCTCGTCCGCCGCTTCCCGCACATCCTCAGCCTCGCCTTCGCGCCCGAGCGCACCGAGGAGGCGGCGCACGCCTCGTACGCCCAGCGGCTGCGTGGCCGCACCGACCAGCAGATCGCGGAGGACTTCGTGACCCATGTGCGCGCCGGCCGGGCCGCGGACGCGGAGGAGCGCGTGGTGCTCAGCGACGTCTTCGACGAGGTGCGCGCGGCGGCCGGGCACGAGCACGCGGGCCCGGGCGCGGACGACGGCGCCCCCGACGACGGTGCCGGGGCCCCCGGCCGGCGCCCCCGGGTGCCCGGCATGCGCGCGGCCGGCGCCGGGCGGACCCGCCCGGGCGGCGACGGGGCCGCGGAGGTCGCCCGATGAGGCTGCACCGGCTCTCCGTCACCGCCTTCGGCCCCTTCGGTGACACCCACGAGGTCGACTTCGACGCCCTGTCGGCCGCCGGCCTGTTCCTGCTCCACGGGCCGACCGGCGCGGGCAAGACCTCGATCCTCGACGCCGTCTGCTACGCGCTGTACGGGGCCGTCCCCGGCGCCCGCCAGGGCAGCACGCTCAGCCTGCGCAGCCACCACGCCGACCCGCACACCCCCACCAGCGTGCTGCTGGAACTCACCGTCGCCGACCGGCGGTTGGAGATCACCCGGCGCCCGGAGCAACTCCGCCCGAAGAAGCGCGGCGACGGCATGACCCGGGACAAGGCGCAGACGCTGCTGCGCGAACAGGTCACCACCGGGCCCAACGGGCCGGAGTGGAAGGCGCTCAGCCGCTCCCACCAGGAGGTCGGCGAGGAGATCGGCCAGTTGCTCGGCATGAGCCGGGAACAGTTCTGCCAGGTGGTGCTGCTCCCGCAGGGCGACTTCGCGCGCTTCCTGCGCGCCGACGACCAGGCGCGCGGCCAACTCCTCGGCAGGCTCTTCGACACCGGCCGCTTCGCCGCCGTCGAGGACCGGCTCGCCGAACTGCGGCGCACCACCCAGCGGCGGGTCGCCAGCGGTGACGAGGACCTCCTGCGCCTCGCCCACCGGATCGCCCAGGAGGCCGGCGACAACCCCGACACCCGCGAGCGCCCGCTACCCGACCTCACCCCCGGCGAACCCGGCCTCGCGGCGGCCGTGTTGGAGTGGGCCGCCATCGCCCGCAGCGGCGCCCGCGAGCGGCGGGACGTGGCGCTCGCGGCCGTACGCGCCGCCGAGGCCGCGCACCACGCGGCGGGCCGGCGCGCCGAGGAGGCCGCCGAACTCGACCGACTCCAGCGCCGGTACGCGCAGGCCCGGGCCAGGGCCGCGGAGCTGGCCGAGCGGGCCCCCGAGCGCGGACAGACCCGCGAGCGACTGCGGCGCGCCCGCGACGCCGAGGTCGTGGCGCCCGCCCTCGACCTGTGCCAGACCGCCGCGCGCGACCTACGCGCGGCCCGCGACGCCGAGGAGCGCTGCCGCGCCCCGCTCCCACCCCACCTGGCCACCGCCGACCGCGACCAGCTCGCCGCCCTGGAGCGCGAACTGCGCCAGGAGCTGGGCCAGTTGGCGGCGGCGCGCCGCCTGGAGCGCCGGGCGTCGGACATCGACACCGAGCTGACCGCGCTCGATCGGGACGCCCGGGCCGACGAGGACGCCATCGCCGAGGCGGCGGACTGGCTCGCTGGCTGGAGCGAGCGCCGCCTGGCCCACCAGCGGCGCGTCGACGCCTGCCAGGAGGCCGCGGCCCGGGCCGACCAACTCGCCGCGCGTGTCGAGCCCGCCGTGCGCGCCCGCGACGCGGCCGAGCTGCGCGACCGGCTCACCGGGCGCGTCGAGGCGCTGCGCGCCGAACGGCTGCGCGCCGCCGAACGCTCCACCGCCGCCCGGGACCACTGGCTCGACCTCAAGGAGCGCCGGCTGCGCGGCATCGCCGCCGAACTCGCCGCCGAGCTGCGGCCAGGCCAGCCGTGCGCGGTCTGCGGCAGCGGCGCGCACCCGGCCCCGGCCCGGGCGGGCGAGGACCACGTGGACCGGGCGGCCGAGGAGGCGGCGCAGGCCGCCCACCAGGAGGCCGAGGCGCTGCGCGAGGAGGCCGAGAGCCAGCTCGGCGCGGCCCGCGCCGAGCTGGCCGCCGCCACCGCGAGCGCCGGCGACACGCCGGCCGCCGAACTCGCCCACGCCGTCAGCGAGCTGCGGCGCGAGCACGCCACGGCGCAGGCCACGGGGGCCGAGACGCACGCCGCGCGCGAGGAGTTGGCGCACGCGGAGCGCGAGTACGAGCGGCGCCGGGCCCAGCGCGAGGACGCCGAACGCCGGGTCGCGGCCCGCACCTCCCGCCGCGAGGCACTGGCCGGCGAACTCGCCTCGCTCACGGCCCAGTTGACCGAGGCCAGACGCGGGGCGACCTCCGTCGCCGCCCGCGCGGACCGGCTGGAGCGCCAGGTGACGCAGCTCGCCGACGCGGTGGAGGCGGCAGCCGCCAGCGAGTCGGCGGCGCGGCGGCTGCACGAGGCCCGGGAGCGCCTGGCGGACGCCGCCCAGCGCGCGGGCTTCCCGTCCCCGCGGGACGCGGCCGACGCCGTACTCGACACCTCCCGGCGCGAGGCGCTGCAACAGGCTCTCGACCAGTGGCAGGCCGAGGAGGCCGCGGTCGCCGCCGAGCTGGCCGACCCGGCGGCGCGGGCCGCGGCCGGGCGCCCGCCCGCCGACCTCGCGCGGGCCGAGGCCGCCGTGGAGGCGGCCACCCACGCCCTGCGCGGCGCGTCCGCGCGCGAGACCGCGGCCCGGGAGCGGTGCGACCAACTCGACCAGCTCTCCACCCAGGCGGCCCGCGCGGCCCGCGCCCTCGGGCCGCTGCGCGCCGAGTACGAGCGGGTGGCCGCGCTGGCCTCCCTCACCGCCGGCACCTCCGCGGAGAACGAGCGCAAGATGCGGCTTGAGTCCTACGTACTGGCCGCCCGGCTGGAGCAGG
Source organism: Streptomyces sp. MGP-BFMKR1 (assembly GCF_057766585.1). Classification (NCBI taxonomy): domain Bacteria; kingdom Bacillati; phylum Actinomycetota; class Actinomycetes; order Kitasatosporales; family Streptomycetaceae; genus Streptomyces; species Streptomyces sp. MGP-BFMKR1. The sequence goes on along the minus strand of NZ_CM173408.1, from coordinate 414,610 downwards.
TCGCCGCCGCGGCGAGCGCGCGCCTGGACCACATGTCCGGTGGGCGCTACACGCTGGTGCACTCCGACGCCCGCACCAGCGGTCGCGGCCGGGCCGGGCTCGGCCTGCACGTCATCGACGCCTGGACGGGCCACGGCCGGGACACCGCGACCCTGTCGGGCGGCGAGACCTTCTTCGCCTCACTGGCCCTGGCCCTGGGCCTGGCCGACGTGGTCACCGACGAGGCGGGCGGGGTGCGCCTGGACACGCTCTTCATCGACGAGGGGTTCGGCAGCCTGGACGAGCAGACCCTGGACGAGGTGCTCGACGTGCTCGACTCGCTCCGCGAACGGGACCGCACGGTCGGCATCGTCAGCCACGTCGCCGACCTGCGCCAGCGCGTTCCGGCCCAACTGGAGGTCGTCAAGGGCCGCGCGGGCTCGGCCGTGCGGCACCGCCTCGGCGTCTAGGCGCCGTCACGCGCGGGCGGCCGGACGCCGTGGGGCGCCCGGCCGCCGCCGCGCGTCGATCGCTCACCGCGTGGTCCGTCGCTCACCGCACGTCGGGGTCTGCGGCGCCGGCGGCACGCGGCTCACAGCGCGGACAGCTCGGCCACCAGGTCGTCCAGGCCGAGCGAGCCCTGGGACAGGGCCGCCATGTGCCACTTCTTCGCGTCGAACGCGTCGCCGTGCGCCGCGCGGGCGGCGTCCCGGCCCTGGAGCCAGGCGCGCTCACCGAGCTTGTAGCCGATCGCCTGGCCCGGGATGCCGAGGTAGCGCACCAGCTCGCTCTCCACGAAGTCGGCCGGCCGGCCGCTGTGCAGCCCGAAGAACTCCTGGGCCAGCTCCGGCGTCCAGCGCTCACCCGGGTGGAACGGGGAGTGGTCCGGGATCTCCAGCTCCAGGTGCATGCCGATGTCCACGATCACCCGCGTCGAGCGCATCATCTGCGCGTCCAGGTAGCCCAGCCGGCGCTCGGCGTCGGTCAGGTAGCCCAGCTCGTCCATCAGCCGCTCCGCGTACAGGGCCCAGCCCTCGCAGTTGGCGCTGACCTGCCCCACCGTGGCCTGGTAGCGCGAGAGCTGGTCGGCCACGTGGACCCACTGGGCCAACTGGAGGTGATGGCCCGGCACGCCCTCGTGGTACCAGGTGGTGACCAGGTCGTAGAGGGGGAAGCGGGTCTCGCCCATGGTCGGAAGCCAGGTGCGCCCCGGGCGCGAGAAGTCCATGGAGGGCGCCGTGTAGTAGGGCGCGGCGGCGGAGCCGGGCGGCGCGAGCATCGACTCGACCCGCTTGATCCGGTCGGCCAGCTCGAAGTGGGTGCCGTCGAGGGCCGCGATGGTCTCGTCCATGAGTTCCTGGAGCCACGCCCGGGTCTCCTCAGGGCCCTCGATCGCGGCCCCGTGGGTGTCCAGGTGGCGCAGGACCTCCCAGGGGGTGGCCCCGGGCAGGATCCTGGCCGCCTCGGCGCGCATCTCCTCGTGGATGCGGTGGTACTCGGACCAGCCGTACGCGTACGCCTCGTCCAGATCCAGGTCCGTGCCGTTCCACTGGCGGGACCAGCGCTGGTAGCGCTCGCGGCCCACGACGTCGGGCGCCCCCGCGATGCCCGGCTGGTACACGTCCCGCAGCCAGTCGCGCAGCACGACCAGCGCGCCGGTGGCCGCCGCGGCCGACGCGTCCAGCTCCGCGCGCAGCGTGGCCGGACCCTTGCGGGTGAACTCGGCGAACCACCCGCCGTCGGTGCCGATCCACTCGTCCAACTGGCCGATGACGGTGGAGACCTGGCGCGGCCCGCCGGGCAACTGCCGTTCGAGCCCGGTGGCGAGGGAGGCGCGGTACCCCTCCAGGGCGTCCGGCACGGCCCGCAGCCGGGTCGCGATGTCGTTCCAGTGCGCCTCGGTGTCGGTGGGCATCAGGGTGAAGCACTCGCGGACCGAGTGCAGCGGCGAGGAGAGGTTGCTGACGGCGCGCAGGTGCTCCTGGGCCTCGTGGACGGCCAGGCCCGCCGTCAGGCGCTCGCGCAGCAGCCGGCCGCAGCGGCGCTCCGCGTCGCTGTCGGCGCCGGGCCGCCGCTCGGCCTCGGCGAGCTGGGCCAGCGTGTCGCGGGCCAGCTCCGCCAGCGCGTCGTGGCCGGCCGGGGAGAAGTCGGGGAGCCGCGGGGCGCTCTCCGGCACACCGAGGTAGGTGCCGGTGATCGGGTCGAGAGCGACGAGGGCGTCGACGTAGGCGTCGGCGACCTGGCGCGGCAACGGTGAAGTGAGGATCTCGGACATGGGCTCATCCTCGTATGCCGGACGCCGTCGCGTCACTAGCAATCCGGGGAACGTCCCTGACCGGAAGGGCACCCGCGCCGGCCCCCCGGGCCCGCCCGCCTGCCCGGGCGGGCGGCGTCGACCGGCGGGCCCGGCAGGCGGCGGGTGGGCAGGCGGCGGCGGGCAGGCGGCGGCCGGGCCGCGCCGGGAGCTAGCCGCCCTCGCCGCGCGGGCCCGCGGGCAGCGCCGCGGCGGCGAGCTGGGCCGTGATGACGAGCGTCCCCTCCTCGACCTGGTAGTCGAGCGGCAGCCCGAGGCCGCGCATGGCCGCGACCATGCCGGTGTTGGCCGCCTGGGTGACCGCGTAGACGTACGCGCAGTCGGTCTCGGCCGCCATCTCCACCAACTGCCGCAGCAGCCGGGCCCCGATGCCGCGGCGCTGCCAGGCGTCCTCCACGAGCAGCGCGACCTCGGTCTCCTCGCCGTCCCACAGCAGGTGGCCGAGGGCCACCAGGCGCCCGGAGGCGGTCTGCACGGCGAGGGTGCGGCCGTAGCGCGGGCTGAGCAGGTGCTCCAGGTAGCGGTCGGCGTCGGCGACCGGGCCGTGGTAGCGCATGGCCAGCGTCGCGGGCGAGCACCGGTCGTGCATCGCGCGGGCGGCCTCCAGGTCGCCGAGGTCGGCGCGGCGCACGATGATCTCGTTGCCCTCGGGCAGCGTGACCACGTCCTGGCTGGGCGGGACGCGCGGGCCGAGCCGGGAGTCCAGCTCGATCAGCGCCCGGGCGCGGGCGAACTCCGTCGGCGTGAACGGCAGGTGCGGGCGCTCGATGGTCACCGAGCCGCCCGACGGGTCGGGCAGCCGCATGAGGGTGTCCTCCAGCACGCCGTCGGCCGGCACCTCGTCCGCTGCCGAGCGCCGCCCGAACGGGGGGTCGGCCGGCTGCGAGCGGATGGTGCAGCGACCCAGCAACTGCCGCAGCGCCACCGGCAGCTCCGCGGCGTCCAGGGCGGTCCGGGTGGCCAGGCCGAGGACCCGGGTCGGGCCGTCCACCAGGTCGTGCGTGTCCGCCCGCTCCACCCACGTGTCCCGCCCGCCGCCGGCGCCGGCGGCGGCGCCGAGCACCTCGGCGCTCAGCCCGGCCGGCGCGCGCAGCAGCATCTCGTCCACGGTGCCGTCGGTGAGCGGGTGGGCCTGCAACGAGAGGATGTCCACCCGCTGCGCGGCCAGCGCCGCGCACAGCGCCGCGAGGCTGCCGGGGCGGTCCCGTACGGTCGTGCGCATCCGCCACAGCGCCGTGGCGTCCCCGCCGTCCGCCGCGGAGCGGGACGGGGTGCCCTCCGGCGCCGTGGCGTCGGTATCGCTCGCGGGACCCGCGGGCGGGGCGTGGCTATGCCGGGCGCTGCCCCAGGTCAGGTCGCGGCCGGCGACGCGCTCCGCCAGGCGCTGCCGCCATGTCCGCCGGGCCCGGGCACTCCTGGTCAAGGTCGTGTCACTCATAGCTCCACTCTGCGCGAGCGGTGTTGCGCGGTCACGAACGGTGTGTGACTGATGAGTTAAGGGCGGCTCTGGGCTGCTATCGCCCGATTCTGTCCATTGCTCAAACACCTGATGTCCCCGTCCGTCCCTCGTCGCCTTCTGCGCGCGTCGTCCCTGTGTCGTGCCGCCGCCGGCGGGCCCTACTGTCCGACCCGGCCCGGCTGCAACACCTTGGTGAAGAGGACGGCGCCGCCCTCTTCCCGCAGCCGGACGGTCAGTTCCGCACTGCCGCCGTCGATCTCCACCTCGCCGTAATACTGACCGCCTTCGGCCGGCGAGACGTTCGGCTTGGCCGGAGCTTTGACGAAGGCTTGCTCGGGGCCGAACGTGCCGTCCAGCCCGACGGCCGGGAATCCGCCCGCGTGCAGCGGCCCCGACACGAACTCCCAAAACGGCTCGAAGTCCGTGAACGCGGCCCGCGTTGGTACGTACCGCTGCGCCGATGTGTAGTGAACGTCAGCCGTGAGCCACACAGTTCCCGTGATGCGACGGTGTTTGATGTGGCGCAGCAACTCGGCTATCTGGAGCTCGCGGCCCAGCGGCGCGCCCGGGTCGCCCTGCGCGACCGCCTCGAAGTTCGTCCCGTCGGCGACCACGAGCCCCAGCGGCATGTCCGAGGCGATCACCTTCCAGACCGCGCGCGAGCGGGAGAGCTCGCGCTTGAGCCAGGCGAGCTGCTCGGCGCCCAGGATGCCCACGGCGTCGTCGGGCTGCCGGCCCGGCGAGTTGGCGTTGCGGTAGGTGCGCATGTCGAGGACGAACACGTCGAGCAGCGGGCCGTGCCGCAGCACCCGGTAGACCCGGCCGGCCCCGTCCGGGCGCAGCGCCCGGACGGGGAAGTACTCGCTCCAGGCCCGCCGGGCCCGCGCGGCCAGCACGTCCACGTTCTTCTCGGTGTACCGGTCGTCGTCCAGGATCTGCCCCGGGTACCAGTTGTTGCGCACCTCGTGGTCGTCCCACTGGGTGATGGAGGGCACCTGCGCGTTGAAGTCCCGCAGGTGCGCGTCGAGCAGGTTGTACCGGAAGTTGCCCCGGTACTCCTTCAGCGTCTCGGCGACCTTCGACTTCTCCTCGGTGGTGATGTTCCGCCACACGCGACCGTCGGGCAGCGTGACGGTGGGCGGGATCGGGTTGTCCGCGTAGATGCTGTCGCCGCTGCACAGGAAGAAGTCCGGGTCGAGCCGGCGCATCTCGGAGAAGATCGGGAAGCCGCCCCGGTCCGGGTTGATGCCCCAGCCCTGCCCGGCCAGGTCGCCCGACCACAGGAACCGCACGTCGCGGCGGCGGGCGGGGGCGGTGCGGAAGGTGCCGTAGATAGGCTCGCCGGTACGCCTCGGGTCGTGCGGGTCGGCGAGGGTGATCCGGTAGTGGATCTGCTCCCCGGGCGGCAGGCCGTGCAGCGCGGTGCGGCCGGTGAAGTCGGTGCCCGGGCCCACCAGCGGGCCGTGCCAGCGGCGCGTGCGCCGGAAGGAGTCGGTCGCCGAGGTCTCCACGATCATGCGGGCCCGGCGGTCCGAGCGCACCCACACCAGCCCCGACGACGGCGTGACATCCCCGACCTGGGCGCCCCAACGGGCCTGCGGGCGGCCGGACAGCGCCAGCGCCGGCGCCGCTGCCACCGCGGATGCCGGCAGGGCCAGCGCGGCGGAGGCGACCGCCGATCCCCGCAGCACGGTGCGCCGGCCGATCGCGTTCCCGGGGTCCCGACTCATGCGTAACCTCCTGCTATTCCCATTCCACACGTACTTCACGCCTGTCACCGCAGTATCGCCCCCGGATTCCTGGGCAATACGGACGGAGCCCCAACGCGAGGTGAACAACTGGTCAGTCCATGCGGCGACGGCCGGCCGCCGCCCCGCGGTGCGCTCGACCCATTGGACCGCCCCGAGGCGGTCCGTGGGGCGCTGTGACAGGACGCGGACGGATCGCGTACCGGACCCGTACGCGGCGGCGCGCGCGGCTCCCGCGCCACGGCGCGCGCGGGGCGGGCCGGGTGGCGCCGGGCGCTGGGGACGCGCGGCCCCGGCGGCGTCAGCGGTCGGGGTGACGCAACTGCCGTACGGCGGCGACGATCCGGCTCGGCGACAGGTGCGCGTAGCCGAGTACGAGGCGCACCCCGGGGCGGGCGTGCAGCTCCGGCGCGGTGCCGCACGCGTACGCGTCCAGCGGGGCGAGCGCCACCCCCGCGCGCTGGGCCCGCGCCAGGAACGACTCCCTGGGGCCGTATCGCTCCGGCAGGTGGGCGATGACGTGCAGCCCCGCCGCGATGCCGGTCACCCGGGTGCCGGGGAAGTGCTCGGCCAGCGCCGTCACCAGCGCGTCCCGCCGCTCCCGGTAGGCACGTTGGCAGCGGCGCAGTTGGCGGTCGTAGTCGCCCCGCCCGATCAGATCGGCGAACAGCGCCTGGTCGAGCACGGGGTGGCCGAGGTCCATCGTCCGCTTGCGCTCCACCACCTCGTCCACCAGCGCCCGCGGCACCACCATCCAGCCGAGCCGCAGCCCCGGCGCCAGGGACTTGCTGACCGAACCGGTGTACACGACCCGCCCGGGGTCGAGCCCCTGGAGCGCGCCCACCGGCGCCCTGTCGTACCTAAAGTCCCCGTCGTAGTCGTCCTCGACGAGCAACCCGTCGGCGGCCCGGGCCCAGTCGAGCAGGCCGGACCGGCGGCGGGCCGAGTAGGCGATCCCGGAGGGGAACTGGTGTGAGGGCGTCAGGACCGCGCCGCGCGCCCCCGTGGCCGCCAGCTCCGCCGGGTCGATGCCCTCGGCACCCACCGCCAACGGCACCACGTCGATCCCGACCGCGGCGAACAACCCCCGATAGGCGGCGGTGCCCGGGTCCTCCAGGGCCACCCGCGGACGGTCCTGACCCGGCGTGGAGGGCGCGGCGGTGCCCCGTGCGCTCCCCACGGCCTCGGTGGCAGCGGCCCCGGCCCACCGGTCGCCGCCGCCCGCACCGCCGTGGGCCGGGGCCGGCGCGGCGCCCGCCGCCAGCAGCGGCCCGCCGCCCCGCCCCGCGAGCACCGCGCCGACCAGGGTCAACGCCTGGGCCACGCCCGAACAGACGACGATCCGCTCCGGGTCGGCCACCACCCCGCGCCGCCGCGTGAGCAGGCCGGCCAGCGCCTCCCGCAGCTCGGGCAGGCCGCGCGGGTCGGGGTAGCCGAGCGCCTCGTGCGGCAGCCTCGCCAGCGCCCTGCGGTGCGCGGCCGTCCACGCCGCGCGCGGGAACAGCGACAGGTCGGGGGTGCCGGGCAGGAACCCGATCGCCGGCTCACGGTCGTCGTCCGCCCGCTCGGGCCCGGCGGGTACGGCGCAGCGCACGGCCCCGCTGACCCAGGTGCCCGCCCCCTGGCCGCTGCGCAGATAGCCCTCGGCGGTCAACTGCTCGTACGCGTCGGTGATCAGGCCGCGCGAGACCCCGAGGTCGGCGGCGAGTTCGCGGCTGGCCGGCAGCCGGGTGCCGCCCGCGATCCGCCCCGAGGTGATGGCGTCGCGCAGCGCGCGCTGTAGGGCCCGGCCGCGCTGTCGCGCCGGCAGCGCGACGCTGGGCAGCAACAACTCCCAGGCGGGCGTGGCCGCCCGGGCGGCCCGGGCGGCGTCGGGACCCGCGTCGCTCGCGGGCGCGGCGCGGTCGGTGGGCGCCCCGTGCGCGGTGGCAGGAGGCGAAGTGGTCTGCGAATCACTCATCGGATTGGACCCTAAGACGTACCGCCGCACTGCCTAGCGTCGCCCCCATGGATCACAGCGACTCCGCACACCAGCGGCGCGGCGCCCTGCTCGCCGCCCTCGCCTGCACGCTGGTCGGCGCCTCCTTCACCGCCAACAGCGTGCTCAGCGACTTCCCGCACGCCGGCGGCCAGGCCATCCGCTACGCCCTCGCCAGCCTCATGCTGTTCCCGCTCGTCGGGCGCCGCGGCCTCGCGCCGCTACGGACGCTGGGCTGGCGCGGGTGGGGGTGGCTGGCGGGGCTGGCCGGGGTCGGCATGGTCGGCTTCAACCTGGCGGTCCTCGCGGCCGAACGCACCTCCGAACCCGCCGTGCCCGGCGTCTTCGTCGGGTGCGCCCCGGTGGTGATCGCCGTCATCGTCCCGGCGCTGGACGGCCGCCGCCCCGCCCGCGCGGTGCTGTGCGGCGCCCTGTTGGTCGCGGCGGGCGCCTTCACGGTCCAGGGCTGGGGCCGGGCGGACCTGCCGGGCATCGCCTGGTCCGTGGCGGCGCTCGGCGGGGAGGTCGTCTTCGCGCTCGCCGCGCTGCCGGTGCTGCGCACCGTGGGCCCCGTCCTGCTGTCGGCCGCCGCCTCGGCCGTCGGGGCCGTGGAGGCGCTGGTGCTCGCGGTCCTCATGGACGGCCGGGGGTGGCTGCGGATGCCCGACGCGGGAGAGGGGGCCGCGCTGCTGTGGCAGACCCTGGTCGTCACGGTGATCGGCTTCGTCTGCTGGTACCGGGGGATGCAACGGATCGGCCCGGAGCGGGCCACGCTCTTCTCCGGCCTGATCCCGGTCGCCGCCGCGATCACGGCGCCGGCCGTGGGAGCCGGCGGCTACGGTCCGGCGCAGGCGGCGGGCAGCCTGCTCGTCGGCACCGGCGTCGCCGTCGGCTCCGGCGCCTTCGGCCAGCGGCTCCGTGGGCGGCGTCGGGAGCGGGTCGTCGCCTCCGGCGCGCCCGGTGTCGCGGCGGACGCCCCCGCGCCAGCGCCGGCGCGCCGCGGTACGGCGCGGGGCGCCGACGGTGCGGCGGCCGGCCCTGAGCCGGGCCCGACCGATTCCCCCGCGAAGGCGCCGCCAGCCGGACGAGCGCCCCGCGCCGCACGACCTGCCCCGGTCGACGGCGCGCCGTGCGGCGCCGGCCCGCGCGAGGGCTGACCGCCATCGGGCGCGGCGCGCGCCGGGCCGCCCCTCGGGGCGACGACGCGCGCCCCGACGCTAGGGCGCGGAACTCAACGCGCCGGCGCCGTCCGCCACCCGGCCGGTCGCGGTGGCCGGGCGGGGGCAGCGGATGTGGCGGTGGCCGTGGCGTCCAGGATGACCCGGGAGACCAGCGCCGGATCGTCGTTCATCGGCACGTGGCCGCAGCGCGGCAGCCGGATCAGCCGGGCCCCGGGGATGACGCGCTTGGCGCGCAGCCCCTGCTGGGGCAGCAGGACCCGGTCGGCGGTGCCCCAGGCGATGGTGACGGGGATGTCGGCCAGGTCGTCGGCGTAACGCACCGTACGCCCGGCGGCCAGCGAGGGCGCGAACCCCGCGCCCTCGCGCATCGCCCGGGCCTCGGCCACCACGCACTCCGGCGCGCGCTTGCCCGGCCGGGCGTAGACGGCGCCGACCAGCGCGGCCCGGCCGGCCGCCGTCTGCGCCACCCGGGCGACGAAGGGGTCGGACATGGCGCGGGCGCTGCGGTACATCACGCGGAGCACGCCGAAGCCGTAGCGCCGCTCGGCCTCGGTCCAGAACCCGGCCGGGGAGAGCGCGGTGACGGTGCGCGCGTGACCGGTGCGGCCCAGTTCGAGCGCCAGGAGCCCGCCCAGGGAGTTGCCCACCACATGCGGTCGCTCCACACCCAACTCGCGGAAGAGCTGTGCCAGCACGGGCACCACGCCGGCCAGGTCGTAGCCGACGCCGGCGGGCAGCGGCGCCGACGCGCCGAAGCCCGGCAGGTCGACGGCGATCACCTCGCGTTCCGTGGCGAGGATGCTGAGCACCGGCTCCCAGGCCTGCCAGTGGTGCGCGATCCCGTGCAGCAACACGACCGGCGGCCCCGCGCCCCGCCGCTCGTACGCGATGTCGAGGGGCACGGTGCCGGTGGCGGTGTCATGGGCGAAGGAGATCGTTTCGGCCATGGGGGCTCCGTTTCTTCCGCGGCGGGAGTTGCTGGACAGGATGTCAGCAAGGGTTACCGCTGGGTAGACCCCGTGCGGTCGGAATCGTCGCGGCACCCCTACGGGCGACCCCGACCCCGACCAGGGCCGCTGGGCCGCTGTGGAGGCTGGTACGGCCGGCCTCCACCGCCCGCGTGTCACGCGCGCCGTGCGGGGAACCCGAGCCGGACACGGGGGAAGACCCACTGCACGGCGCGACCCGGCCAGGCGCCCATCGGGCGGCCGGCCCCGAGGAAGCCTCATGAACGCTCACGAGAACAAGACCGGACCGCTCCACGACGACGAGCTCAAGAAGCGCATGCAGGGCGAGCTGAAGGGCGGCCACTCCACCCGCGCCCAGGAAGAGCTCGAACCCGAGCCGCCGGGCGAGGACCAGCCCGCCGCCAGCCGCTCGCCGTACACCGCGCGCTCCGGGTCGACGCCACCCGGCATGACCCCCGAGGACGTCGAACTCCGCACGGAGTTGGCCCAGCACCTGGAGCGGAGCGTCTACCCGGCCGACCGCGCGAAGGTGATCGACACGTTGCGCGAGCACCACGCGCCGGATCGACTCATCGACACGGCGGCCGAGCTGCCCGAGGGCAAGCGGTACGGCAACGTCCAGGACATCATGCGGACGCTCGGCCGCGCCGACGACTGACGGGCACCGCGACCCCGGCAGACCGCGAGGTCACAGGCCCCCGGCGACGCGCAGCACCGCGCCGCTGGTGTACGAGGCGTCGGCCGAGAGCAGCCACGCGATGGCGCCGGCGATCTCCTCCGGCTCACCGGGGCGGCCCATCGGCACCCGGTCCGCCGCGCGCCACGGCCGTTCGGGGTCGCCCATCGAGGCGTGGATGTCGGTGACGGTCATGCCCGGCTGTACGGAGTTGACCCGGATGCCCTCCGCGGCCAGTTCCTTGGACAGGCCCACCGTCATCGCGTCCACGGCGGCCTTGCTCGCCGCGTAGTGCACGTACTCGCCGGGGCTGCCCGTGGTGGCGCTGGACGAGGAGACGTTGACGATGGCCCCGCCCGCGCCGCCGTGCCGGGTGGACATCTCGCGGGCGGCCCGGCGTGCGCACAGGAGCGCGCCGGTCACGTTGACGTCGATGACCCGCCGCATGGCCTCCGGCGAGGTCTCCGTGAAGCGGCCGAGCAGGCCCGTGATCCCGGCGTTGTTCACCAGCCCGGTGACGGCGCCCAACTCCGAGCGCGCCGTGTCGAACAGCGCGTCGACCTGCTCGGCGTCGCTCGTGTCGGCCCGTACGGTCACGCACCGCACGCCCTCCGCGCGGACCTTGGCCGCCGTCGCGTCGGCGGCGTCCGCGGCGCGCTCGAAGCCGATGGCGATGTGGTGTCCCGCTCGCGCCAGCCGTACGGCGACGGCAGCGCCGATGCCCCTGCTGCCGCCCGTTACCACCGTGACCTGGTCCATTGCCCGCTCCTTGGCTCAACTCCGTGCGCGCACCACCCCGCGCGGTAGGCCACCGCGCACGAGGGCGCGCGCGGCCCGGCGACGGGACGATCCGGGTCCGACCGGGCCGTACGGTGCGATGATCCGACGCTACCCGAGGCCCGCCCCGGGTCCCGGCTCGGGGCGGCCGGGCCGCTCGGCGGCCGGGCCCGGGAGAGGCACGACGGTGAGCGCGTCCGTGGGTGACAGGGGCGAGGGTGTACGGTCGCGCCGCCGTTGGCTCCGAGAAGCTGCCGTTAGCTCTGAGAAAGCTCTGAAACGCGGCGATCGGCACCATGTCGCCCCGTCGTGCCGGCACGGTGCGGGCATGCGATCACTATGGAGACGACGGTGGCGACCGACCTGGGGCAGCGCGGCGGCGGCCGGCGCGGTGCTGGTCGGTGCGCTCTTGGCGCTGGTCTACAGCCCGGCGGGGCGGTGGCTGGTGCGGTGGACGTGTGGCCCGGAGTGGTCGCGCATGGACGGCGCCGCTCGATCGGCGGCGCTCGGGCAGTTCCGGCTGGCCGCCGTCCAGAGCGTGGGGGTGCTCGGCGCCGGGGCGGCGTTGGTCTTCACCGGCTTCACCTACCGGCTCTCCCGGCGCGGTCAGGTCACCGACCGCCTCACCAAGGCCGTCGAACGGCTCGGGGCGACCGAGGTCCACGTGCGCCTGGGCGGGGTGCTGGCGCTGGAGCGCTTCGTGCGGGACTCGCCGGCGGAGGCCGCCCACGCCGCGTCCATCCTCAACACCTTCATCCGCGAACGCGCCCCCCGGGTGCGGAGCCCCGGGGACGGCGCCGCGGCCCTCCGGGCCACCCTCGGCCGCCGTCCCCCGCGCGCCCTCGCCGCCCAACGGCCGCACGCTGCCCCGGAGGCCGACGTGCAGGCGGCCCTCACGGCGTTGACCCACCCCGCGTCCCGGCGCCACGTTCCGCCCGACACCGTGATCGACCTCAGCTACCTGAACCTCGCCTACGCCGACCTCCCGCACGCGGACCTCAGGGGCGCCCGTCTCGTGCACACCGACCTCACCGGCGTCCGGGCGCCCGGCGCGGACCTCAACGGCGCCTGGTTGGCGCACGCCAAGCTCGCGGAGGCCGAACTCGACGGCGCGCGCCTGGACTACGCCCAACTCGACCACGCCGACCTCAGCGACGCTCGGCTGAACCACGCCAACCTCGCGCACGCCTGGCTTATCAGGGCCGATCTCAGTGGCGCCCGACTCAACGACGCCGACCTCAGCCGTACCCAGTTGGTCAGAACCGACCTCACCGGCGCCGAGTTGAACGCGGCCGACCTGACGGGCGCCTATCTGCACGGGGCGCGGGTGGCGGGAGCGAGGTTGTGGGACGCGAACCTCACCGGGGCCCAGGTGATCGGCGACCTCACCCACGCCATGCTGGGCGGCGCCACCCTCACCGACGCCGTGCTGTCCCACGTGGACCTGCGGAACACGCTGGTGGGCGCCGAACAGATCGTGGCGGCCCGCCCGCTCGGCGTACGACTGTCGCCGGAGCTGGCCGCCGACCCGCGCGTCGCCGCTCGCCTGGCCACCGTGGCGACGTGGACCTACTCGTTCGCCCGCAGAAGTGTCACGGTCGACTGCCGCCCGGATCCGTCGCCCGGCACGGCGGGCGCCACGGTCGCCAGCGGGTTGGCGTTCGAGCGGTCCGTCCTCGGCGTCGCACTCTCCCCGTGACCCGCCGGAGGGCGGGCCGACCGTGAGGCGTGCCCCCGCCGTCGTCCCGCCCTCCGCTCGGTGGACCGCCCGGCTGGGCGCCGGGCGGTCCGCACGTGCTGCCGGTGGTCAGAAGATCTGCGCGTACTGGTTCCAGCCAGCGTTGCCGATCTTCGTCTTCTTCTGGTACGGGGCGGACGCCTTGCCCGTGCCCTTGTACAGCCACAGGGCGCCGGCCGTGTCGCGGGCGAGCAGGTCGGTGCGACCGTCACCGTTGACGTCCCCGGTGGAGACGAGGTGGTTGTAGGCGTTCCAGCCGGGGCCGATCTTGCTGCGGGTGGCGAACGGCTTGGCGACGTCCCCCGTGCCCTTGTAGAGCCAGAGCCCGCCGGAGCGGTCACGGGCCACGATGTCGGGGCGGCCGTCACCGGTCAGGTCGTGCTGGCCGGCGAGTTGGGTGTACTGGTTCCAGCCCGGGCCGACCTTCTTGCGGGCGGACAGGGTGCCGTCGGACTTGGCCGGATGCAGCCACAGCGTGCCGCCGCCGTCCCGGGTCAGGAGGTCCGACCGCGACGTCCCGCCGAGGTTGCCGGGCGAGAACAGGGCGTTGTACTTGTCCCAGCCCCGTCCGAGATCGCGGAAAACGTCGTTGCTGTCGGAGTACACGAGCCTGCCGTCGTAGCCCCGTGCGTACAGGCCGGCCGACGCGCCGTTGCTGTGCATGTCGACCTGGGACGCGGCGTTGATGCCCGCCCAGCTCTCCTCGAAGCGCTCGCGCGGGTCCAGGCCCCCGCGGCCGTTGGGCCAGTACCAGTACAGGACGCCGGACCGGGTGACGGCCGTCACCGGCAGCAGCGGGGCGGCCGAGCGGGCGGCGCGGGCGGACGGCTTGGCGTCCGGGGCGGCGGCGACGGACGAGGTCGCCTCCTGGACCGCGGCGGACACGGGCGCCGGGTCGTGGGTGGCCGCTGACGCGGTGGTACCGGTCAGGGCGGTGGCCGTCAGCACGGTCGCGAGGCCCGTCAGGGCCCGACCGGCGCGATGGCCGAAGCGGTAGGTCACGTGTGCTTCCCCCCAAGGAAGGTGACAAGAGCCGAGGGCGCGTTGGCACCCTCGGCGGTTGCGATATCGCCTTGATCTTCACACGAAACCCACATGAGTCAATTCCTTAACGCGCAAGGAGGTTTCAAAGTGGCCATGTCCCAGAAGGCGGGCTATATGGGCGGGTTGGGCGGCCGGAGCAGGCGGCAGGCGACCTCGTCGGCCTGGCGCACGACGTTGTTCAGGTGGTTGGCGAACGGGATGCGCAGGTGAGTGCCCACGCCCACGATCCAGACGCGCTCCGGCGCGGCGGTCGGGTCGGCGCGCACCCGGAGGTCGGCCGCGAGATGGTCAAGGGCGGTGGCCGTCGCGGGCGGCGCCTCCAGGTACAACGTCCTGGCGGCGGCGTCCCAGTACGGCTGCGGCGGGTGGAAGCCGGTGGCGTTGACGACGTGGTCGTACTCCCGCACGGCGGAGTCGGGCCACCGCACGCGCCAGCGCCCGTCGGCGTACGCGACGGCGCGCGGGTAGCCGGCGGCCACGCGCAGGAGCCCGGCGTCGCAGTGCGCCACCAGCCGGCGGGCGTTGACCAGCGCCAACGCGGTGACGTAGCGGTTGACGAACGGCGCGAAGCGGACCATGAGCGCGTGCCGCCGCTCGCCGGACAGCGTGCCGCCCAGCGCGATGGTGGCGTCTATCAGCGGGGCGCACACCCGAGCCCAGTGGCAGGCGCCGGCCTCGGCGAGCGCCGTCTCCTCGCGCAACCGCCGCACGGGGTCCGCGGCCGTGGACACCTGCCGTCGCCAGGGGAGCGGCGAGACCGACCGGACCGCCTCCACGGTGTGGCGCATTAGCCGATCGCCCAGGTGCGGGTCGGCGGGGTCGAGGTCGGCGACGCGGTCCAGCACCGGGAGGGCGCGCGGGGGAGCGGCCAGCGCGGTACGCACCGCGGGCAGTTGACCCGAGGGCGAGGTCAGCGTGGTCTGGTGACCGTCCCGGCACAGCAACAGCGCGGCGTCGACCGCGCTCTGGTGCGTGCCCAACACCAGCACCCGGCGCGGGCGCTGACCCAGCGCCTCGCGCAGCCGGGCGCTCGGGTACGGGCTGTCCAGATAACGGGGGTGCTCCTGCCAGTCGGCGAAGCCGTCCGGGACGCGGGGGCGGCGCACGCCCGTGCAGAGCACCACGTCGTCGGCGGCCAGTCGCCGGCCGTCGGACAGCAGCACCCGGTAGCCGTCGCCGCGTACCTCCACCGCGCGGGCCGTGGCCGAAAGTCGATCCACGTCGACGCCGTGCGCGGCGGCCCGCGCGCGGGCCTGAGCGGAGCGGGCGTGGCAGTACTCGGCCATCCACGACCTCGGCACGCACTCCTGGGCCCGCCCCGTCCAGCCGCGCTGCCGCAGGTGCTCCTCGAAGTCCCGTGGGTGCCGCGCGCGCACGGAGTTGAGGTCCACCGCGCTGTTGCACATCAGCAGCGGGTCGCTGTCCCCGAAGGCCAACCCCCAACCCATCGGACGGGGGTCCACCACGCGTACGGACCGCACGGCGCGCGCCCCGGCCCCACCGGCGCCCGAGAGCGCGTCGACCAACTGCACCAACACACTGGTCCCGGCCGCCCCGCCGCCGACGATCACCACGTCCCGGCCGGCGGACGAGTCCGCCCCGCGCCGGCCCGCACCGGCCGGCCCGACGTCAGGAACAACCGCGTCCACCGCTGGGCACTCCCTTCCACGCCGCTGACACCGCGAGCGGGGCATCGGGCCGGTCGCCCGCCGCCGGACAGGCCACGGATCGTTGTCCCGAGCCCCGTCCGACCCGCCACCATCCTGCCCGGGCGCCGTCTCGGGTGGGGCGCGACGGACGGGTGTGGCGTGGACTACGCGACCGGTTGGCCGGCGAACACCGGTGTTCCGGGGACGTTTGGGCCGGGCGGGCCGGGCGGGCCGGGCGGGCCGACACGGGTCGGGCGGCGGTGCGGGTGGCGTACCAACTGCCGTGGTGGACCGTGGTGCTGACCGGGCCATGCGCTCGGTTTCGCGGTGTCCCCGAGCGGGCCGGAGTTGCGAAGCGGTGGTGAAAGCCGTGTGGAGATCCTGTCCCCGACCTCGCCTATGCTGCGGTCGGATGATCACCGGATTCGGGGGGCGCGGCATGTTCGGCAAGCTGTTCGGCAGGAGTGCGGAGAGACCGGTGGGCCCGCATGTCCTTCCCGCCCCGCGCAGGCGGCGGAGCCAGGTGTACACCCTGCGCGCGCTCGGGGACGCGCGCGTGCTGGCCTTGGTGGAGGCGGCGGGGGCGGGGGACTGGCCGGCGCTGAAGGCGGCACTGCCCCTCGTCGATCTCGGCCGCGACCATCAGGTCCTCCTCGAACTGGCCGAGGTGGACGGCGTGCAGGACTGGATCGGCCAGGCCCTCGAGGACGAGGGGGAAGACCGCGCGTCGGCCCTGCTCATCGCCGGGGCGCGGTACGTCGCCTGGGGCTGGGAGGCACGCACCGCCGATGTCGCCGCGAACGTCACGCCGGAACAGCGGCGGACCTTCTTCCGGCGCCTGCGCATCGCCGAGGAATACCTCCTCGAAGCCGTCGAGTTACGACCGGACTGGGTCACCCCGTGGGGCCGTCTCCTCGCTCTGGGCCGGGGCATGTCGCTGGGCGCCGAGGTCAACGGGGCCCGACTGGCGGACGCCCTGCACCGCGATCCGCTGGACCTGGAGACCCACCTTGAGTGGCTGTTGCACCTGCAACCCCGCTGGGGCGGCGCCCCCGGCCAGGCGTTGGCCTTCGCCCGTGACGCGCTCGCCCGTGCTCCGCGCGGGCATCGCCTCGGTTGCGTGATCGCCATGGCGCACATCCACGACTGGATCGAGGCGGACGACGGGGACTGCCTCGAAACCCCCGAGACCCAGACCGAGTTGCGGCGCGCCGTCGACCACAGCATCCTCCACCCCGCCTACGCGTTCCGCCCGGGCTGGCAGTACGACTTCAACCTCTTCGCCATGGCCCTGGCGCTGGCCGACGAGCGGCATACCATCCGACGCGTCTTCCGTACGCTCGACGGCGCCTACACGGTCCGGCCCTGGCTGCATCTCGCCGAGCCCGAGAAGGAGTTCACCCGCCACCACCGCCGCGCCTGACCGCCCGCCGGGCCCCGGCCGCCGGGACCTGTGACCGAAACCGTGGCGACCAGCCGCCACCCGCGCTCGCCGGCGCGCGCCGCCGCCCGGTCGCGGGGCGGCCAGGCGCCCGCGACCCGGCACCGTCCACAGGGCGTGGCCGCGCACCCCACCGGCGCGGCAGGGCGTGGGAACGGCCCGTTCGGCGCGTCGAACAGCAGGCCATCGGCCGAGCCGAGGAAGGAGACGTGGAACATCAGGGCCATCCCCGGGGCCGACAACAGGCGCGGGTCGGCGAAGAAGCTCCGCGAAAACACCTCGAAGGCCAGGTGTCGGGCCGTCGCGGGAAGCGGATCGACTTCAGCAGGTCGTGGGCGCTGACGTGGTCGAGCCGCGCGTACCTCGCCGGTCGCGGGCGCCGCTGCCGGCGCGCGTGTCGCGCGGCTGACCACCGGCCCGCCGCGCAGTCCCCCGAACGGCGCAGCCAGGGAGGCGCCCCGCGCGGCATATGTCAGGGCGGAGGTATTTTCCCGACGGGCGAGAGGACTCCCCGATGCGCTCCCCCCAGGTGATCGGCCGGATGGCGGCGGACCTGCCGCGCGGGCCCCGCGCCGGGCCGCTCGGCGCCCCCGCGTCCGGCGCCCGCCCCGCCCCCGGCGGCGCGCCGCCGGAGCGGGACGGCGACGACGATCCGCACGCCGTCGACGACGACGTGGTCGGGGCCGTCAACCGGGAACTCGAGCGGCTGCTCGCGGCCGGCCTGACCCGCTGCCGCGACCTGGACCCGGTCTTCGCCGAGGACATCGCCGAGCGGATCGTCCGCTTCACCGTGCAGGGCGGGCGCCGCATCCGCTCCCGCCTCGTGTGGTGGGCCCTGCGCGCGTGCGGCGGCGGGGGAGCGGGGCGGGCGGGGGCGGGGCTGCGGATGGCCGCGGCGCTCGAACTCATCCAGACCTGCGCGCTCGTCCACGACGACCTGATGGACGCCGCCCCCCTGCGTCGCGGCGCTCCCTCGCTCCACGCCGACGTGACGCACCAGTACGCGGGCGCGGCGCCGGGGCCCGCGGCGCGGCAACTCGGCGCTTCGGCCGCCGTGCTCGCCGGCGACCTGGCCCTGGTCTGGGCGGACGACGCGGTCGCGGGCCTCCTGCTGGACGGCCGCCTCCCGCCGCACACCGCGCACGGGC
This sequence comes from Streptomyces sp. MGP-BFMKR1, assembly GCF_057766585.1. Lineage (NCBI taxonomy): Bacteria > Bacillati > Actinomycetota > Actinomycetes > Kitasatosporales > Streptomycetaceae > Streptomyces > Streptomyces sp. MGP-BFMKR1. The sequence goes on along the minus strand of NZ_CM173408.1, from coordinate 396,510 downwards.
TGCACGAGGTGTGGCGCGGCATGCGCACCGAGATGGTGGCCGGCCAGTACCTGGACGTACAGGGCCAGGCCACCGCCGCGCTCAGCCCGACCCGCGCGCTCCGCGCCGCCCGCCTCAAGAGCGCCCACTACACCGTCGAACGCCCGCTGCACTTCGGCGCGGTCCTGGCCGGCGCGGACACCGACACCACCCGGGCGCTGTGCCTCGCCGGGCGCCGCGCCGGACTGGCCTTCCAGCTCCGGGACGACCTGGACGACCTCTTCGCCGACCCGCGGACCACCGGAAAGCCGACCGGCGGCGACGTACGGCAGGGCAAGCCCACCTATCTGCTGGCCGTCGCACACGCTCTGGCCGCCAGGGCCGGGGACCGGGCCGCGCTCGACCTGCTGGAGCACGCGGTGGGCCGCACCGACCTGACCGGCGCCGAACTGGACGGCCTGCGGGCCCGACTCGTCGCCGTCGGCGCCCGCGACCTGGTCCAGGCGAAGATCGCGCGGCTCGCCCGGCAGTCCCTGCGCCACCTGGACGCGGCCGACCTGGAACCGGACGCGGCGACCCAGTTGCGCCACCTGCTCGCCGAGACCACCGGCACGCCACCCGACGCCCCCGCACCACCGGGCCGGCAGCCCGCGCCACCGCCCGCCGGGCCCGACCAGGCGCCGCCCACCGGGCCTAACCAGGCGCCGCCCACCGGCCCGGAACAGGAGGGAGCGCGGTGACCCGAACCCTCGCCGGACCCACCGACCACGTGGTGGTGGTCGACGCGTGGGGCAGGCCGTGCTGGCCACCTCCGGCCGGCCCGGCTTCGCGGTGGCCCGCCGGGCCGGCCCCCGCTGCCGCGTCCGATGCCCCGCCGCGTCGCGGGTCGCCTCTGGCGCGACGACCCGGCCTACGCCGAGCGGCACGCCGGGAGTTGAGGTCCACCGGACGCCTCCCCGGCTGAGCCGGCCGACACCGGTCGCTCGCGGCGGCGGTGGCAGTGGAAGCGCCAGCGGCGGCGCGCACGTGAGGCGGTCCGCCCCGTCCTGGCCGTGACGGGGCGGTGCTCGGGCACCGCCCGCGGACCACATCGTGGACGGCTCGGGGATTGGTCTTGACCAAGCCAGCCAGTCGTCCTATCGTCACACCCATACTGAAACAATCTTTAATAAAGAAGCGCGCATAACTTCAGCCCGCGAGACGGGCTGGCCGAGCCCGCAGCGCGGGGTGTCGGTTCGTGGGGCGGGGCGATCGCACCGCGGCGCGCTTGGCTCAGCGGGGACGCGCGGCCGGTGCGAGACCGGCCCGGACACGGCGAACGTGGAGGACAGGGTGGGGACCACGCAGCTTGAGACGGTGCCGGAGCCGAAGTACTGGCACTTGAAGACGGTGCTGAGCAACGCGCTCGATTCGGAGTTCGCGGTGGGCGAGATCCTGCCCAACGAGCGCGATCTGGCCGCGCGGTTCGGCGTCGCGCGCGCCACGCTCCGACAGGCCCTGGAACAACTGGAGTTGGAGGGCCGGCTCCAGCGCCGCCGAGGCGTCGGCACCACCGTCGCCCCGCCCCGCATGGGCGTGGCCGTCGGCGACAGCCGACAGGTCTGGCCCGGCGCGGTCGCCGACCCGTGGCAGACGCTGGGCAGCACCTCGGGCGACGTGCCCGCCGCTGTGGTGCGGCTGCTGGCGCCCGCGACGGGCGAGGCCGTGTACACGGTGCGGCGCGCGCTCACCACCGACGGCCAGCCCGTCGCCGCCGAACTGCTGTACGTGCCGGCCGGCTCCGTCCCCGAGCTGACGGGCGACGAGAACGCCGCGACCGCGCCCGGCGGCGCGACCGCCCTGCCCGCCGGGGGAGCGGCCCGGGCCCGCTCGGTCCTGCGCGAGCTGCACCGGCTGGAACTCGACGGCCAGGAGCGCACGGTGGAACTCGGCTCGGCCCGCGCGGACGACGCCAGGGCCCTGGACCGGCTGCCCGGCGCCCCGGTCCTCGTCGTGACCACCCGCTACCTGTCGGCGGGCCGGACGGCGGCCGTCAGCGTGGCGACCTACCGCGCCGACACCTGCCGCCTGACCTTCGGCGACGCGGCGCCCGACCTGCTGGCGAGCTGAACCCCACGCCCCCGGCCGCCACGACGGCGGAGCCCGAGCGCCGCGCGCGCCCCGACCGGCACCACGGTCGGGGCGCGCGCGGCGCTGACGTACCCGCGAGCGCTGACCCGTCGGCGGAGCTGACGCGCCGCACACCCGTCCCGTACGCGGGGCTGGCGCCGGAGCCGGCCCGCCGTTAGCGGCGGGCCGTGACCGTGCTCTCCACCGCGAACAGTTGCTCCTCCACGTGGTCGAGCGCCAGCCGGAGCGCGCCCGTCGCGATGGCCGCCTCGCCGAGAACGGACTGTTCCACCAGGGGCGGGCGCAGGCAGTAGCGGGCGAGTTCCGTACGCAGCGGGTCCAACACCCCGTCCAGCCCGGCGGCCCAACCGCCCACCACGACCAGCTCCGGGTCGAGCGCGAGCACCAGCGCCGTCACGTCGTGCACCAGGCGCCGGATGAACCGGGACACGGCCGCCCGCGCCCCGGCGTCGCCCGCCCTGGCCAGCGCGAACACGCGGGCTACCTGCTCCTCGTCCAGCGGGTGCAGCGGCTCCCCGGTGGTGGACAGGACCTGCTCCGGCGGCGCCTCGCCGCCCAACAGGTGCAGTGCCCCGATCTCGCCGGCCGCGCCGCCGAAACCACGGTGCAGCCGGCCGCCGATCAGCGCGCCGGCCCCGGGGCTCAGCCCGGCCAGCACGAACACGACGTCGTCGGAGCGGGTCGCGGCGCCCTGCCAGTGCTCGGCGACGGCCGCCGTGTTCGCGTCGTTCTCCACCAGCACCGGGCAGCGGAACGAGCGGCGCAGCCGGTCGCCCAGCGGCAGCCCGGTCCAGCCGGGCAGCGCGGTGCTCAGCGCCACGTTGCCCTCGGCGTCCACGATGCCGGGGCTGCCCACGCCGACCGCCCGCAGCGAACTGCGGGCCACGCCCGCGCGCTTCAGCAGGTCGGCCACGGCCCCGCGCAGCCGCTCCAGCCGCTCGTCGGCCGAGGCCGCCACGGTGACCTCCCGGGCCACCGAGCCGAGCAGCCGGCCGTCGAGGTCGGACAGGAGAGCCGAGACGCGGTGCGGGCCGATCTCGATGCCACACAGATGCCCCGCCTCCGCGCGGAAGCGGAACCTGCGCGCCGGGCGCCCCTGCCGGCGGGCCTCACCCTCCTCGGCGGGCGTCTCCACCACCAGACCGCTGTCCGTCAGCCCCTCGACCACTCCCTCGACCGTCGGGCGCGAAAGCCCGGTGACTCGAACCAGATCCGTGAGGGTCGCGGACTCCACGGTCCGCAGCGCGTGCAGCACCACGGCGGAGTTGATCCGCCGCAGCAGTGACGGGTCCCCGCCGGTGAGCCGCCCCAATCCGGCCTCCCTACCTGTGCGTGTTTGCCGGATCGTATCTGTTGCCGCCCCTCCCGGCGACCTTCCCGGTGGCGCCACAATCAGCCATCTCACCTGCCACTCGGCTCACTCGCGTGCCAGGCGGCGGCCGGGGCGGCTACCGCGGCGCGACGAACCCCGACTCGTACGCGGCGATCACCGCCTGGGTGCGGTCGCGGGCGCCGAGCTTGCCGAGCACCGCGCTGACGTGCGTCTTGACCGTCTCGGTGCCGACCACCAGGCGCCCGGCGATCTCCGCGTTGGACAGGCCGCGCGCCATCAGCCGCAGCACCTCCTCCTCACGGGCCGTCAGCGCGGCGCGCTCCATGGTCGCGCGGGCCCGCGCGTTGCCGTGCGCCGCCGCCAGCGACCGCACGGCGGCGGGGAACAGTAGCGAGTCGCCCGCGGCCACCAGCCGCACCGCGTGCACGATCTCGGCCGGCCGGGCGCGCTTGAGCAGGAAGCCGTCGGCGCCCGCGCGCAGCGCCTCGTAGACGTACTCGTCGTTCTCGAACGTCGTCACCACGAGGATCTTCGGCGGACTCGGCACCGCGCGCAGCACGGCTCGCGTCGCCTCGATGCCGTCGAGCAGCGGCATCCGCACGTCCATCGCGACCACGTCCGGGCGCAGCTCGCGCACCAGGGGCAGCACCGCGGCGCCGTCCGCGGCCTCACCGACCACCTCGATGTCCGGCTGCGCGCTGAGGATCGCGTGCAGCCCGGCCCGTACGAGTTGTTCGTCGTCGACGAGGAGGACGGTCACCGGCATGCGCACACCCTAGTCCGCGGGTCCGACGGTCCCCCGCGCGCGCCCGTCACGGGAGCCGGTCCAGATCCCTCACGGGAGCCGGTCCAGCGGCAGCCGTACGTGCACCCGCCACCGGCCGTCCGCGGGCCCGGCGTGGGCCTCGCCGCCGAGGAGCGCGGCCCTCTCCCGGATGCCGCGCAGCCCGCTGCCACCGCCCGAACCGCCCGAACCGCCCGTCCGGGCGGCGTCCGCCGCCGGCAGCGGGTTGCGGATGTCCAGTTCGAGCACCGCGTCCCGGGCCGCGACGCGCAACACGACCGGCACCGGACCGGCGTGCCGCAGGGCGTTGGTCAGCGCCTCCTGCACGATGCGGTAACCCTCCCGCGACAGCGGCCCCGGCACCCGGTCGAGAGGCCCGGTCACCTCGGCGTCCACCGGTGCGCCGGCCGCCCGGGCCGACTCGACGAGCCGCTCCACCTCGGTGAGCGCCGGGCGTCGGGGCACGTTCGCCGAGCCCGGGTCGTCCTGTCGCAGCAGCCGCAGCACCCGCTCCAGGTCTTCCAGGGCGCGCCGGCCGGTGTCCTCGATGGCCGCGAGCGCGCGCTCGGTGAACTGTGCCGAGCCCGCCGCGCGCGCCGCCCCCGCCTGCACCACGGCGACGGTGAGCGCGTGGCCGATCGAGTCGTGCAACTCCCTGGCCAGCCGGTTGTGTTCCAGCAGGCGCTCCGTACGCTCCTCGAGCACCGCCAGCCGCTCCTCACTCGACGGCGCCAGCAGCCAGCGCGCCGCCTGCGCCGCCGCTGCCCCCACGCCCACCACCAGCGCGGCCAGCGCGACCACCGGCAGCGGCGTCAACAGCGCCCACCAACCACCGGGCCCGGTGACCAGCCACACCGAAAGGCCCGGCAACCACACCGTCGCCACCAGCACCGCCGTCCCCGCCAGCACCCGCACCAACAGCCACAGCGCGGTATGGCCGCGCTCGGCCCAACCGCGCGCGGGCGCGACCGAGATGCCCGGGTCGGCCGGCCCCGTCGCGCGCCGCTCGTCCGACGAACCCCGCCGCCCCGCCCCGCTCCCGAAGCCGCCCTCACGGGACGTGGCCGACGACCGGCCGGGGGTGAGCAACAGCCGCGCCTGTACGCCCTCCGCCGACCGCACCGCCGGGATCAGGCTCAGCGCGAGCAGGATCGGCACGGGCAGCACCAGGAAGCCGGCCCAGCTCAGCGGGCCCGCCGCCGAGGTGCCGGGAAAGACGAACAGGCAGATGGACGCGAAGACCCCGCTGACGAGCAGATGCAGCCAGCGCGTGTACGTCTCGGCCCGCGCCAACGGCCTGAACAGGGCGTTTATCAGGTTCACCGGCACATCGTGCCAGCGCGACGCGCCCGCCGAATCCCCCGCCAGGGGGAGGAGCGACCCGCGCCCGGGGGAGGCCCCGGGCCCCACCCGGCCGGCAGCCTGGCGGCATGACCTCGATCGACGTACGGGACCTGCGCAAGGACTACGGCCCCATCCGCGCCGTGGACGACGTGACCTTCACCGTCCAACACGGCCGGGTCACCGGCTTCCTCGGGCCCAACGGCGCCGGCAAGTCCACCACCCTGCGCATGGCCCTCGGCCTGGACCGGCCCACCGCGGGCCGGGTGACCATCGGCGGCCGGCCCTACCGCTCGGCGCCCCAGCCGCTGCGGCTGGCCGGCGCGCTGCTGGACGCCGGGGCCGCGCTCGGCGCCCGTACCGCCCGCGACCACCTGCGCTGCCTGGCGTACAGCAACGACATCCCGCACCGGCGGATCGCCGAGGTGCTGGCCGAGACCGGGCTTGAGGCCGTCGCACGGCGCCGGGTGGGCACCTTCTCGCTCGGCATGCGGCAGCGGCTCGGGATCGCCGCCGCGCTGCTCGGCGACCCGCCCGTGCTGATGCTGGACGAGCCGAACAACGGCCTCGACCCCGAGGGCATCGTGTGGATACGGGAGTTGCTGCGCCGACTGGCCGCCGACGGCCGCACCGTGCTGGTCTCCAGCCACCTGATGGGGGAGACCGCGCGCACCGCCGACCACCTGGTCGTCCTGGGCCGCGGCCGGCTGCTCGCCGACACCCCGATGGCCGACTTCATCGCCGCGCACAGCAGCCCGCGCGCGTACCTGCGCACCACCGCACCCGAGCGGCTGCGCGACGTGCTGGCCACGGTGGGGCTGGCCGGCGCGCCGGACGGCGACGGGCGCTGGTGCCTGCCCGACATCACGGCGGCCCGCGTCGGCGAGCTGGCGGCGGCTGGCGGCGTGCCACTGCTCGAACTCACTGACGCTCCGGTCTCGTTGGAAGAGGCGTACCTGCGCCTGACGGCCGACGCCACGCAGTTCGCCGCCACCCACGACCCCGCGACGGGAGGCTGAGTCATGAACGTCACCGCGGTACTGCGCTCGGAATGGGCCAAGGTCCACACCGTGCGCGCCACTCTCGCCACGCTGGCCTGCGTCCCGTTGGCCACCGCCGGCTTCACGGCGCTGGCGTGCGCCACCCACGAACCGGGCGCCGGCGCGGCCGACTTCGACCCGGTCCACTCCTCCTACTTCGGCCTGGGCTTCGGGCAACTGGCCGCGCTCTGCTTCGGCGTGCTGGTCGTCACGGGCGAGTACCGGGGCGGCGCCCTGCGGATGTCGCTGGCGGCGGTGCCGCGCCGCGGGTTGTTCTACGGCTGCAAGCTCGCCGTCGTCGGCGGTCTCGGGCTCGCGGTGGGCACCGTGACCGGCCTCGTCTCGTTCCTGGTCGGACAGGCGCTGCTCGGCGAGGACGGAGTGGGCCTCGGCGCCCCGGGCGCGCTGCGCGCCGTCCTCGGCTGCGGGCTCTACCTCGGCCTGATCGCCGTGCTGGCCTCGGGCGTGGCCACCGTGCTCCGTGGCCCGGTGGCCGCCCTCGGCCTGCTGGTCCCGCTGCTCACCTTCGTCCAACCGATCCTGGGCACCGGCTCGCGGGCGTTCCGGGTGACCCGGTTCCTGCCGGACGCGGCCGGCCAGGGCGTCCTGCACACCACCCCCTGGGCGGGGCTCGGACCCTGGTCGGGCCTCGCGGTCCTGGCCGCCTGGACCCTGCTCCTGGCGGCGGCGGGTTGGCGGGCCCTGGAGCGGCGGGACGCCTGACCCCGCCCGGGGCGACGCGTAACGGCGCCGACCGCGCGCCCCCACGGACGGAGGGGCCGTGCGGGCGGCCGGGCTCAGTCGCTCGCGGCCTCGCGCAGCCGGCCGTACTCCTCGGCCATGGTCTCCAGGCTCCAGTGCGCGTTCAGGCCGCTCGGGTTGGGCAGCACCCACACCCGGGTGTCACCCAGCGAGGTGTCCTGCGGGCCAATGCGGGCCTTGCGGTCGTCGAAGGCCACCCGGTAGGCGGTGACGCCGACGACCGCGAGCCACGCCGGGCGCAGGCGGGCCACCTTCTCGCGCAGTATCCGCCCGCCCTCGCGGTACTCGTCGGCGCCCAGCTCGTCGGCGCGCGCACTGGCCCGCGCCACCACGTTGGTGATGCCGAGCCCGTACGTCAGCAACTCCCGCTCCTCGTCCGGGCGCAGCCGCCGCGGCGTGAACCCGGAGGCGTGCAGGACCGGCCAGAACCGGTTGCCCGGGCGGGCGAAGTGGTGGCCGGTCGCCGCCGACATCAGTCCCGGGTTGATGCCGCAGAACAGGACGCGCAGCCCCGGCGCGACCACGTCGGGCACGACGCGGTCGCGGGCGGCGGCCAACTCCTCGGGGCTCACGCGGCGGCCGTCGGGGCTCAGAGGATCGACCCCGGCGCGTACCCGGCGGCCTCCGGGTACTGCCTGGTGATCTCCTCGACGCGGGCCACCACGGAGGCGACCTGGTCCGCGGCGGCGCCGGTGAAGGAGAGCTTGTCGGCCATCAGGGCGTCCAGCGCCGCCCGGTCCAGCGGAAGGCGCTCGTCCGCCGCGAGGGTGTCCAACAGTTCGTTGCGCTCGGCGCCCCGCTCGCGCATGGCCAACGCCGCCGCCACCGCGTTCTCCTTGATGGCCTCGTGCGCCTCCTCGCGACCCACGCCGGCCCGCACGGCCCCCATCAGCACCTTGGTGGTGGCCAGGAACGGCAGGTAGCGGTCGAGCTCGCGGGCGACGACGGCCGGGAAGGCGCCGAACTCGTCCAGCACCGTCAGGAACGTCTCCAGCAGGCCGTCGAGTGCGAAGAAGGCGTCCGGCAGCGCGACGCGGCGCACCACCGAGCACGACACGTCGCCCTCGTTCCACTGGTCGCCCGCCAGTTCGCCGGCCATCGACGCGTAGCCGCGCAGGATGACCGTCAGGCCGTTCACCCGCTCGCAGGAGCGCGTGTTCATCTTGTGCGGCATCGCGGACGAGCCGACCTGGCCCGGCTTGAACCCCTCGGTGACCAGCTCGTGGCCGGCCATCAGCCGGATCGTCTTGGCGATCGAGGAGGGGGCGGCGGCCACCTGCACCAGGGCCGTGACCACCTCGTAGTCCAGGGAGCGCGGGTAGACCTGGCCGACGGAGGTGAAGGCGCTCCCGAAGCCGAGGTGCCCGGCGATGCGCTGCTCGAGGTCGGCCAGCTTCGACGCGTCGCCGCCGAACAGGTCGAGCATGTCCTGCGCGGTGCCGACCGGGCCCTTGATGCCGCGCAGCGGGTAGCGGTCGAGCAGCTCCGTGAGGCGCGCGAAGGCCACCAGGAGTTCGTCGGCGCCGGTGGCGAAGCGCTTGCCGAGCGTGGTGGCCTGCGCCGCGACGTTGTGCGAGCGTCCGGCCATGACCAGCTCCGCGTGCTCGGCCGCCAGCGCGGCGAGCCGGGCGAGCACCGCGACCACGCGGTCGCGCACCAGCTCGAGCGAGAGCCTGACCTGCAACTGCTCGACGTTCTCGGTCAGGTCCCGGGACGTCATGCCCTTGTGTACCTGCTCGTGCCCGGCCAGCGCGTTGAACTCCTCGATCCGCGCCTTGACGTCGTGCCGGGTGACCTTCTCGCGCTCGGCGATCGACTCCAGGTCCACCCGCTCAAGGACCCGCTCGTAGTCGGCGATGGCGGCGTCCGGCACCTCGATGCCCAGGTCCTTCTGGGCGCGCAGCACGGCCAGCCACAGCCGCCTCTCCAGCACCACCTTGTGTTCGGGGGACCACAGGAGGGCCAGCTCCGCCGAGGCGTAGCGGCTGGCCAGGACGTTCGGGATGCGCGGCTTAGCAGTCACGGACGCACAGTCTACTGGCGGTATCCGCAGGCCAGCGCCGCGCCCTCGGCGTCCGGCGGCCCGCCGGGGCCGGCCCACCGGCATCGTGCGGCATCCCGCGCCGGGCCGCCGCCGGGTCGCGGTGGGTCAGCCGCCCGGCGCCGAGCGGGCGTCGGTCGCGTCGTCGGCGTCCCGCACCGGCAGCGCGAGGGGCAGCAGCTCGGCCCGCTTGGGGGAGCGGCCGTCGCCCGACGAGCGGCCGGTCAGCCGCCTGCCGATCCAGGGCGCCAGGTGCTGCCTGGCGAACCGCAGGTCAGCTCCGCGCCGGGAGCGCCAGCCGGGCAGCACCGGCGGCGGCAGCGGCGCGCGCCAGTCGTACGTGGCCGGCAGGCCGATCGCCTGCCAGACGGCCTCCGCGACCCGCCGGTGCCCCTCGGTGTTCAGGTGCAGCCGGTCGTCGGCCCACATCCGCGGATCGCCCAGCACGGGCGCCCCGAACAGGTCCACGACCGCCGCCCCGTGCCGCGCGGCCAGGGCGTCGATGTGCGTGTACAGCCGCTCCATGCGCGGTCGGCCCCGCTCCAGGAGCGGCCCGTGCCGGCCGGGGCTGTGCATCAGGACGAGCTGGCGGCACCTCGGGGCCAGCAACTCGACGGCCTCCTCCAGGCGGGCGGCCACCAGCCCTATGTCGCATTTGGGGCGCAGCACGTCGTTCAGCCCGCCGACCAGCGTCACCAGGTCGGCGTCCATCGCCGCGGCCGGCCCGGCCTGGTCGTCGACGATCTGGCCGATCAGCTTGCCGCGCACGGCGAGGTTGGCGTAACGGAAGTCCGGAACGCGGGCCGCGAGCCGCGCCGCGAGGAGATCCGCCCAGCCGCGGTAGGTGCCGTCGGGCAGTTCGTCGGACATGCCCTCGGTGAAGGAGTCGCCGACCGCGACGAAACTGGAGTACGTGGCGTTCATCTGCATGGCGAGGGCGATCATATCGACAGGCCGGCAACGGTGACCGGGCCGGTCACAGGACCCGGCCGACCCGCCAGTCCGCCTTCCGTCCGCTTGCGGCCCGGCCGCGCCGTCGGCGCCCGGGTGCCCCACCGACACAGGAGACCACCGGATGTCCGAGCGCCTGACCGCCGACCAGATCCGCGCCGACCAGCTCGACGCCCTCCACGAGCGCGCGGCCCGCGCCACCCAGCCCGCCCACGGCGCGGCCGGGGCGGCCGATGCCGGGCCGGCCGACGGCGCGCTGTGGGAGGCGGCCCGCGCGGCGGTGGCCTGGCTCGACGCGGCCAACGCCACCCGCGACCGCGCCGAGGAGACCGCCCTGCGCCTGCTGAAGCTCACCGAGGAGACGGGCGAGGTGATGAACGCCTACACGGGACTGACCGGCCACAACCCGCGCAAGGGCGTCACCCACGAGCGCGCGGACGTCGCGGCGGAGCTGTGCGACGTGATCCTCACGGCCGCCGTGGTGCTGCACGAGTTCAGCGACGACCCGGCCGGCACGCTCGACGCGCACGTCCGCGGCGTCACCGAGCGCATTCGCGCGGGGACCGACGAGCGCCCCTGAGAGCCGCCGGCCGCCGTGCTCGCCACACGGGCCGGGCCGGTTCGGATTCCGAACCGGCCCGGCTGACGGTCACCGGCCCGGGCCTCGCCGAGGCCCGGGCCACTCCCGTACTACGCGCTCGGCGCCGGGCCCACCAGCTCCCGCAGCACGTCCTCCATGGTCACGAGCCCGGCCAGCCGGCTGTGCTCGTCGATGACGGCGGCCAGGTGCGTGCTCGTGCCCCGCATGGCCGTCAGCACGTCGTCGAGCGGCGTCGCGGCCCGCACGCGGGCGATGGGCCGCAACTGCTCCGTGCGGAAGGCCACGTCCCGTGGCCGGGCGTCCAGGGCGTCCTTCACGTGCAGGTAGCCCAGGATGCGCCCGCCCTCGTCGATGACGGGGAAGCGCGAGAACCCGGACTCGGCCGACAGGGTCTCCAACTGCTCCGGGGTGACCCCCAGCCGGGCCGTGACCACCCGGTCGACGGAGAGCACGACGTCCCGCACCGGCCGCCGGCCCAGCTCCAGCGCGTCGCGCAGCCGCTCGGTGGCCCGGTCGTCAAGGAGCCCGGCCTCACTGGAGTCCGCGACCATGCGCGCCAGGTCGGCGTCCGAGAACGAGGCCGCCACCTCGTCCTTGGGCTCCACGCGCAACAGCTTGAGCAGCGCGTTCGCGAACGCGTTCACCGTGAAGATCACCGGCCGCAGCGCCCGCGACATGGCCACCAGCGGCGGGCCGAGCAGCAGCGCCGAGCGCACCGGCTCGGCCAGCGCGACGTTCTTCGGCACCATCTCGCCGAAGAGCATGTGCACGTACGTCGCCACCGCCAACGCGATCACGAAGGCGATCGGGTGGGTCAGCCCGTCCGGCACGCCGACCGCGTGGAAGACCGGCTCCAGCAGGTGCGCGATGGCCGGCTCGGCGACGATGCCGAGCACCAGGGTGCACAGGGTGATGCCGAGCTGCGCCGCCGCCATCAGGGCCGACACGTGCTCAAGGCCCCACAGCACGCTGCGCGCCCGCCGGTCGCCCTGCTCGGCGTGCGGTTCGATCTGGCTGCGGCGCACCGAGATGAGGGCGAACTCGGCCCCCACGAAGTACGCGTTGACCACCAGCGTCAGCAGGCCGATCAAGAGTTGGACCGCGATCATCGACGGGTCTCCTTCCGCTGCCGCGTGGCGTCGAGGGACGCCGCCCCGTGCCCGGGGCGCGTCCGGCGGCCGGGGCCGTCAGCCACGGCCGGTTCCGCGGCCGTGTCCAGGGCGGTGGGCCGGTCGGCCCGGTCGGCGTGGTGCTCACGGTGCTGGCCGCCGGCGCGCCGCCAGCCGCGGTGCGGCCGGTCCCGGCCGCCGTCCCCGCCGCGCTGGCCGGAGCCGGCGTCGTCCGCGTCGGCCTCGTCCGTCGCGGAGGCCAGCGGCGCGCGCAGGCGCACGCTCGCGGCGCGGCGCCCGGAGGCGTCCGTCACCTCAAGCTCCCAGCCCGCCACGACCAGCTCGTCCCCCCGGGCCGGGATGCGCCCCAGCTCGGTGGCGACCAGGCCGGCCAGCGTCTCGTACGGGCCCTCCGGCGCGCGCAGCCCGATCGTCCGCAACTGGTCGGTGCGGGCCGCGCCGTCCGCGTCGTACAGGGCCCGGCCCTCGGGGTCGGTGCCGCGCGCGGCCAGGTCGGGGGTCTCCAGCGGGTCGTGCTCGTCCCGGACCTCGCCCACGACCTCCTCGACGATGTCCTCCAGCGTGACCACGCCGGCCGTGCCGCCGTACTCGTCGATGACGACGGCCATGGTGCGCTTGCCGGAGAGCCGGTCCAGGAGCCGGTCCACGGTCAGCGACTCGGGAACCAGCAGCGGGTCGCGCAGCAGGGCCGACACCGGGTGGCGCGGCCGGCGCTCGGCCGGGATGGCCAGGACGTCCTTGATGTGGGCGACCCCGACGACGGTGTCGAGGTTGCCGCGGTAGACGGGGAAGCGGGACAGGCCGGTGGCCCGGGTGGCGTTGGCGACGTCCTCGGCGGTGGCCTGCACGTCGAGCGCCATGACCTGGACCCGGGGCGTCATCACGTTCTCCGCCGAGAGCTCGGCCAGGTTCAGCGTGCGGACGAACAGTTCCGCGGTGTCCCGGTCGAGGGCGCCCTGGCGGGCGGAGTGCCGGGCGAGCGCGACCAGCTCCTGCGGGCCGCGCGCCGACGCCAGCTCCTCGGCCGGCTCCAGCCCCATCCGGCGCACCATGCGGTTGGCCGTGTTGTTCAGGTGCGAGATCAGCGGGCGGAAGGCCGCGCTGAAGACGCGCTGCGGGGTGGCGACCCGCTTGGCCACCGGCAGCGGCTTGGAGATCGCCCAGTTCTTGGGGACCAGCTCGCCGACCACCATCAGCACCAGCGTGGACAGCACGGTGCCCAGCACCAGGGCGAAGGAGTTCACGGCCGACGAGGGCACCCCCACGGCCTCCAGGGGACCGCCCAGGAGCGCCGCGATCGACGGCTTGGCCAACATGCCGACGATCAGGTTGGTGACGGTGATGCCGAGCTGGGCGCCCGAGAGCTGGAAGGTGAGGCTGCGCACGGCCTGGAGGGCGCTGTGCGCGCCGCGCTCGCCACGGTCCACGGCCCGTTCCAACTCGGCGCGCTCGACCGTGGTCAGCGAGAACTCCGCCGCGACGAAGGCTCCGCAGGCCAGTGACAGAAGCAGCGCCACGGCCAGGAGCAGCACTTCCATCATCGGGTCACCTCCGTCCCATGGTCGGACAGGAACAGAGGGATCGCGCGACAGCGGCTACTGGGAGGCTCGCCCATGGACGGACGCTCACACCTTTCGCAGGAGGTTTTACGGACAGAGGATCGAACACCCATCGTAAAGGATCGGCAAAGCGGCGGACGGGGACCGTGATCAGCACCACTGGAAACGCCCCGTCACTCGCCACGCACCGTTCTCCGACCGACCGACTCCGGGGCGCCGGCGTGCGGCCCCGAGCCGTCCGGGTACCCGCCCGACCCCGCACCATGCGACGGCCGGGCGGAGGCGGCCCGAACCCACCGAGGGCGCGGGCCCACCCGACGGCGTGGGCCCACCCGGGGCGTGGGCCCACCCGGGGCGGTGGGGGCCCGCGCCCCGCGGCACGGTGCTCGGGGGTGACGGGGGGCCGGGGCACCCGGGGACTCAGCCCTCGCGTAGCTCGGCGATGACCTTGCCGAACGCCTCCGCGTAGGGGTCGAGCACGGTGAAGTAGGTGAAGCCGAACCGCTCGCGGTGGGCCCGCACCTGGTCGGCGATCTCCGCGACCGTGCCGGCCAGCAGCGCCGGGTGCTCCAGCACCTGGTCCTCGGTCAGGCCGCCCGTGTGCGGGGCCAGTTCCGCCGCCGCGGCGCGGCGGTCGTCGGTGATCACCACCTGCTGGACCAGGTAGTTCAGCTCGGCGGGCGCCGCCCGGTCGGCGGCGAACGAGCGGTAGGCGGCCACCCGCTCCTCCAGCGCGTCGGCGCTGATCACCGACAGGGTGCCGGCGGGCGCGTCGGGCGCCTGGCTGGCACCGGTGAACGCCACGGTCTCGGCGTGCCGCGCGGCCAGCCGCAGCACGCGGTTGCCGTTGCCGCCGAGCAGCACCGGCGGCCGGGGCGACTGCGCGGGGCGCGGCTGCTGCTCGGTGTCGGTCAGGAGCCGGTCCAGTTCGGTCAGGGTCCGCTCCAGGCGGTCGACGCGCTCGCGCGGGGAGCCCCACGGCAGGCCGGCGGCGTCGTGCTCGGCCTTGACGTAACCGGTACCGAGGCCGAGTTCCAGCCGACCGCCGGTGAGCTGGTCGCAGGTGGCCACCTCGCGGGCGAGCAGCGCCGGGTTCCAGAACCCGGCGTTGAGCACGAAGGTGCCGACCCGCGGGCGCTCGGTGGCCTCGGCGGCGGCGATCAGGGCGGGGAAGGGGGCGGGCATGCCGAGGTGGTCGGGCACCAGCAGGACGTCGTAACCGAGCGCCTCGGCGCGCCGGCACTTGTCTCTCCACGCCTCGCCGGTCTCTATCGTGAGCATGTTGACGCCGAAGCGGAACGGGTGGGTCATGAACGGCCTCCTCGATCACGGGCAGTGGGTACGTTTCTACCCCCGGCCGACTCCGGCCGACGCCCCGCACCCACCTCCCCCCGTGCACGGTGGCGCACCGCGACCGCCGCCCCCGGCGCGGGCCGGTAGCCCGCACCCGCCGTACGTACCCGCCGCCGGCCGCGAGGGGCGCGTGGGGGGCGCTCAGTCCTGGTCCCGGGCGGGCGGCGGCCCGCCGTCGTCGTCCGTCGCGCCCGGCCGTTGGCCGTCGGCGGGCAGTGTCGGCCGTCGGGCCACGCCCAGCACGCACGAGCTGGTCGGCAGCGGCAGCCCGCGCTCGGGCACGCGCAGCCGCCGGTAGGTGTCGATCTCGAACCCGGCCCGGCGCACCTCGGCCACGATGTCGCGGCTCGTGTGGCAGCCGCCGCACAGGGCCGGCCACACCGTACGGTCCAGCGCCCGCTGGGTCAGCGCCATGGCACGCCCCCGGGCCCGGCCGTGCTCCAGGAAGCGCAGCTCACCGCCGGGGCGCAGCACGCGGCGCAACTCGCGCAACGACCGGCGCAGGTCCTGCACCGAGCAGAGCACCAGCGCCGTCACCACCGCGTCGAACGCCTCGCTCTTGACCGGCAGCGCCTCCGCCCGCGCGGGCACCACGTCCACCGGTACGTGTGCGCGTAGCGCGGCCGTGACCGCGAGCCTGCGCAGGTGGCTCTCCGGCTCGATCGCCACGACCTCGGCGACCTGGCGCGGGTACCGCGCGAAGTTCAGGCCGCTGCCCGCGCCGATCTCGATGACCCGCCCGGTGAGGCCGGCGAGCAGTTCGTCTCGTAGCGCCCCGAGCCCCGCGCGCTCGTCGGCCAACGGGGCGAGCCGCGCGTAGGAGCGGGCGAACAGCGGGTGGTGGACGGGTTGGTGACGGACGTCGCGGCTGCGTCCCCGCATGGCGGTGGTGCCCCTTCCTCTGTTTCCCGGGCAGGTGTTTCCCCGGGCAGGTCCACCGCCAGCGTGCCCCGGCAGCGCCGGCGCGCACCGCCGGGCGGCGAAGTGCACCCGCGCGGGCGCGGCTTGAGGGGCCCGAACGCGGCACGGTACGGGTGACGCGCGGGAGGACAGGGGTGGGCGCGGACGTGACGCGTGGGCGAGTGCGCCGTGCCGCGCGCCGACAAGCCCCGCACCGGCGGCGGAAACCGGCCGCGTTCCGACACGGGTGCGCTGGTCACACCGGTCGTGGGTGATTCTTCCAACACCGCGTCAAGGGCTGGGCCGAGCTGTCCCGTTGTGCCGATGCCTGATGAGATAGGGCGGTGCCCGTTGATCCGGAACTCGTGTCGGCGGGCGGCCACCATCAGGGATCGCAGCACGACCTAGGAACGAGGGTAGCTATGAGCACCACGGAATCCACGACCGACGACCTGTGGGTCCGGCGCTTCCATCCCGTAGCCGACAGTCCGCACCGCGTGGTGCTCCTGCCGCACGCAGGAGGGTCCGCTTCCTTCTTCTTCCCCTTCTCCAAAGCGCTCTCCGAGACCACCGACGTGCTGTCGGTGCAGTACCCGGGCCGCCAGGACCGGCGCGCCGAACCGCCGTTGGAGAACGTGGGCGACCTGGTCGACGCGATCTACGCGGCGCTCGCGCCCTGGGCGGACCGCCCGCTGGTGCTCTTCGGGCACAGCATGGGCGCGGTGCTCGGCTTCGAGCTGGCGCGCCGCTTCGAGCGGGACGGCAACGTCCACCTGCGCGGCCTGATCGCCTCCGGGCGGCGGGCACCGATCACCTTCCGGGACGAGAACGTCCACCAGCGGGGCGACGACGGGCTGATCGCCGAGATCCGCGCGCTCAGCGGGACCGACTCCGGGCTGCTGGCCGACGAGGAGTTGCTGCGGATGGTGCTGCCGGCCATCCGCGCCGACTACACGGCCATCGAGACCTACCGGTGCGACGTGGACGGCAGCGCGCCGGTGCTGCACTGCCCGATCAGCGTGCTCACCGGCGAGTCGGACCCGCGGGTCAACCTGGACGAGGCCAAGGCGTGGTCGAAGCTGACCGACGGCGGCTTCACCTTCCGTGCCTTCCCCGGTGGTCACTTCTTCATCACCCCGCAGCAGGAGCGGGTGGTGGCGGCCATCGCCGAGGACGTCGCGGCCTTCGCCAACCTGGCCGTTGGCTGACCCCGACCGACTCGCGAGGACAACACGGCCGCCCGGCCGGCTCGGACGGCGAAGCCGGGCGGCGGCGGGCGGCACCGGGCGGCGGCGGGGGCGACGCGCTCCCGCCGCCGCCCGGGCCCGTGGGTGGCCGGCGCGTTCCCGCCAGCCGAGGGAACGCTTCTCGCCAGCGGAAAGCGCGCATTACGGGCGTACCTGGACGGTGGGTCGAGGGGACTTCATCCAGGCGTTACACCGTCGAAGGCGTGGTGTCATAGTGATCGCAGAGGCTGACGTTACTGAACTGGCCCGGCCACGGCCGGGATAGGTGGCGGCACTCTGCGCCATCCGGTCCTCCCCCCACGATCCGACCAGGACGGGACCACACAGATGCGGAACAAACCGACGCGCGGTCGCGCGTCCCCGGCTCGCACCACCGCGCGCCTCGCCCTCGACGGCCAGGTCGCGCGCGAGAGACATACCTCGGCGCCGCCCCGTCGCGGGCCCCAGCACCGCGCGCCGGACGCCGCGCGCCCGTCGCGCGCCGATCGCCTCCGGCCGACCCGCGGCGACAGACCCTCCGCCCCCGCGGCCCCCAGACGCCGCCGGGGCTAGCTGCCCCGCGCCCACGCCGCGCAGTCCGTCCACGGCCGTACGCGGCGCCCACCGGGCTCCCGCCACAGCCCGCCGCACCCACGCGGCGGGCCGGGCCACGCGCGCCCGGGGGCCACCCCGCCGCGCCGTGCCCCCGGGTCAGTGCCGCCGCTCGCGCGGCGGCGCGGCGCCACCCCAGCCCGCCCTCGTCGTGCGGGACGAGAGCACCAGCGCGGCACCACGCCTCACGGGTCACGCCGTGGCGCGGTGCCGCGCGCCCCGCGCGGGGTGGCCGTCGGGCAGGGCGCGGTTCCGGCGTACGGCCCGTACGTGGCACGGCTCGTACGGCCCGTACGGCCCACCGTGCGCGCCGCTCGTCGCGGTACGCCCCCACCACCACACCGTCGCGATCGTCCACGGAGGCGCGCGGCGGACCCGTCCACGCCAGCCGCCGCGCGGCCCGGCGTTCGCGACGGGCCGCGCGCCCCCTGGCAGGAAGGACACCCTCAGGTGCTCACTTCGCACCACCCCCACGCACCGGACGCGCCACCGGCTCCGCACGGGACGCGGCAGGGCGTATCCCGCCCCGGCGGGCACGTGCTGGCCGTCGGGATACCCGGGCAGCGTCTGGAACGGCTCACCCAGACGCTGCTCTCCACCGGTCACGAGGTGAGCCACGCCGAACCGGGCCAGGTCAGCGCCCGCCTCCAACAGGCCCCGCCGGACGCCATCGTCGCGCTCGACGACGAACGCGCGGGGCTCGCCGTGGTCCGCGAGGTACGGGCCGCGCCCGCCGGCCGGGCGTTGCCGCTGCTCGTCGTCACCGCCCGGTCGGGACCCGCCGGCGTGGTGGACGTGCTGCGCCACGGGGCCGACGACTGCGTCGCCGAGACCTCCGACCCCGCGGAGCTGTCCGCGCGCATCGAGGCCAAGCTGCGTCGGGTGCCGGTGCCGGTCGAGAGCCTCCTGCTCGACCCGCGCACCGGCCTGTACTCAAGCCCGCACTTCCTCGACGAACTCGACCGGGAGCTGGGGCGCCCGGTGGCCGGGCGCCGCGCCGGGGTGCTGGCCGTGGTCGCCGTCGCCGAGATGCCCGCCCTGGAAGCGCGCCTGGGCCAGCGCGTGCGGCGCGAGGTCGCCGAGCGGCTGGCCGGCGTCGCCGAGCGCACCGGCGGCCCGAGCGGCCGGCTGGGCTGGGACGACGACGGCCACCTGCTGATGCTGCTGCCCGGCGTCGACGAGGACACGGCGCGCGCCACCCTCCAGGACTTCGCCCGCCAGGTCGCCGGGACCCGCTTCATCGTCGCCGACGAGAACGTGCGCCTGACCCCCGCCGTCGGCTGGGCCCCGCTGGCCGGCTGCGCGCGGCGCGAGCAGCCCGTCGAACGCGCCAAGGACGCGGTCGCCGAGGCCATCCGCCACCGCGACCTGCGGCCGGTGCTGTACGCGCCGTGGATGCGCGCCCAGCCGGACCGGCACCGCCGCCCACGCCGTTCGCTCGGCGCGGCAGTCAAGTTGTTGCTGAACACCCTGTCGCCGCTGCTCGTGCTGGCCCTCGGCGTCGGCGCGCCGTTCGTCTTCTACCAGCAGACCTACGCGCACGGCTGGGACGTGGGCTCCGTCGTGTACTGGGTCGTGGTCGCCGGCCTGCTGGTCTCCGCCGCGCTGATCGTCCTGGAGTGCCTGTACGCGCTGGACGCGACCCCGAGACCACAGCGGCCGGCCCAGCCCTACCCGCCGGCCAGCGCCGTCATCGCCGCCTACCTGCCCAATGAGGCGGCGACCATCGTGGACACCGTCGAATCCTTCCTCCAACTCGACTACCCCGGCGAGTTGGAGATCGTCCTCGCGTACAACACCCCGCACCCGCTGCCCGTCGAGGAGACGCTGCGCGAGATCGCCCGCCGCGACCCGCGCCTGGTGCTGCTGCCGGTGGTCGGCAGCACATCCAAGGCGCAGAACATCAACGCGGCCGTCACCCGGGTCCGCGGCGAGATGGTGGGCATCTTCGACGCCGACCACCACCCGGCCCGCGACGCCTTCCAACACGCCTGGCACTGGCTGTCCAACGGCTACGACGTGGTGCAGGGCCACTGCGTGATCCGCAACGGCGACAGCTCCTGGGTGGCCCGCCTGGTCGCCGTGGAGTTCGAGGCCATCTACGCCGTGAGCCACCCGGGGCGCACCCGCATGTACGGCTTCGGGGTCTTCGGCGGCTCCAACGGCTTCTGGCGCACCGATCTGCTGGCCCGTACCCGCATGCACGGCTCGATGCTCACCGAGGACATCGACTCCACGCTGCGCGCGCTCGGCGAGGGCGCCCGGTTCGCGATGGACCGCACTCTCATCTCCCGCGAGTTGGCCCCCACCCAACTCGGGCCGCTGTGGAACCAGCGCTCCCGCTGGGCGCAGGGTTGGCTCCAGGTCTCCCTCAAGCACCTGTGGCGCGCCCTGCGCTCGCCCGTCTTCACCGCGCGGCAGAAGCTCGGCCTGACCGTCCTGCTCGGCTGGCGCGAGGTCCAACCCTGGCTGACCCTGCAGATCCTGCCCATCCTGCTGTACTCGATCTGGCGCGCCGGCGGCCCGGGCGAACTCGACTGGGCGGTGCCGATCTGCGTCCTCGCCATGCTGTTCACACTGTCGGCCGGCGTGGTGCAGGCGTGCTTCGCCTGGCGGCTCGCGGTGCCCGAACTGCGCCGCCGGCGCGCCTGGTTCTGGCGCTACCTGTTCGTGTCGACCTTCTTCTACTCCCACTTCAAGAACATCGTGGCCCGACAGGCCCACCTCAAGGAGGCGTTGGGGGACCGGCAGTGGCGCGTCACGCCGCGGGCCGCCGCGAAGGCGGTGGCCAGGCCGTGACCGCAGCCCCGCCCCCGACCGACCTGTCAGCGCGCATCCCGGCCCCCCGGCGCGAGAAGGCCGCGCGTGGCGCGGACGCCGTCCGGGCCGAGGCCGCCGCCGCGCCCGCGCGCGCCGGCGCCACCGAGATCCAGAGCTTCCGTGGGATCGCCGCGCTCAGCACGGTCCTCTTCCACGTCTGGCAGCAGTACCACACCTACGACGCGCGCGGCTCCCACCCGCCGCTGGACAACCGGTTCCTCGGAGCCCTGATCTCCCTTGAGGTCATCGACTTCTTCTTCGTCCTGTCCGCGTACCTGCTCACGCTCTCCTACGCGCGCGCCGCGATCGACCGGGGCCCGGTGCGCCCGGCCCGGCTGTTCCTGTTCCGGCGCGCTATCCGCATCGTGCCGCTGTACTTCCTGGCCGTCCTGGTGGTGTGGGCCTCGCGCAACCCGTCCCTGCCGGGCGACTGGCGGGACCTGGTGGAGCACCTGACGTTCACGCACGTCTTCGACAGCGACCGGATCTTCTACACCCTCGGCCCCACCTGGTCGCTCTCGCTGGAGATCGTCTTCTACCTGACGCTGGTGGCCATCGGGCCGCTGGCGGTGCGCGCCTGCGGGAGGATCGGCACGCGCGGCGGGCGCGCGGCGCTGTGCGCCGCCGGCTGCGCCGTCCTGTTCGCCGTCCCCCTGGTATGGCTCGCCGTGGCCCGCTACGCGTGGGGCGTGCCGCACACCGACTGGGCGGCCTACTTCGGGCCGCAGGCCCGCTTCGGCGGCTTCGCGGCCGGCATGGGCCTGGCCGTGCTGATGGTGGCGCTCGACGGCCGGGGCAAGCTGCCGGGCTGGTGCTCGGCGGCCCTGTCGGCGGCCTCGGCGGTCGGCCTCTTCGCGCTCTCGCTGTACTCGGCGCCGGAGAACCTCGTGTTCGCCTTCTACCACCCCCTCGCCAGCCTGTTGTGGGTCGTACTGCTCTACAGCACCCTGCAGGCGGCGCAGCGGGTGCGCTGGCACCGGGTGCTGCACACCCGGTGGCTCACCGGCACCGGCCTGGTCAGCTACAGCCTCTTCATCTGGCACGAGCCGATCATGCTCCAGGCGCACAAGGTCGGCCTGCTGCCGCAGGGACCGGAGGGCTTTCCGCTCGCGCTGCTCATCGTGCTGGCGGTGTCGATCCCCGTGGCGGTGGCGAGCTACTGGTTCGTCGAGTACCCGTCGAGCCTCCTCGGCAGGTTGAAGGACTCGTCGGGCAAGCCGCGCGACTTCTACCCGGAGGTGGCCCGCTGACCGCCGGCCCGGCCGGCCGCCCCGGCCGGGCACCCGCCCGTTCGTTCCCACGACCCACCGACGGGCGGGGGCCCGCGGCCGTACGGAGGCTGGGCCGGCCCGGAGAGACCGCGCGGAACGCCGCCGACCCGGCGGGACTACTCAGGACGATCTAGGTAGCCGCGCCCACGTGGCGCCCGCCGCCCGCCGCCTAGCCTCTCGGAGCATGAGTTCCGTAGAGCGGACCGTCCGCGCGCGCGAGCACCAGGTGGCGGCGGCGCAGCCGACGGGCACGGCGTCGCTGCTCCTGGGCATCGCCGCCGTCACCCTGATGGGCTGTCCGCTGTTGCCGGCCGTGGCCTCGGCGTGGGTCCGCGTCGTACCGGCGTACTTCGTGCTGCCCACGGGAATCTGCGCGGTCGTCTCGGGCACCACAGCGCTGGCCCGGATGCGGGACCAGACAGCGGCCGACCGCCACCGGGCCCGGGCCGGGGTAGCGCTTGGCGTGCTGGCCATCGTGGTGCCGCTGGTCGCGATCGGCTGGGCGTTCTCGATGCTGGGTCAGGCGTAGGATCCGATCAACTGCCTGCCGCCGGGGCAGAGTTGGCGGCGCTCAGGGCGGGCGAGGCGGCCTGCGGCTCGGGCGTCGCGCTGGGAGCGGGGGGCGTCGGCCCGCCCCGCCGGATCCACAGCACGGCCCCGGTGAGCAGCACGGTGCCGCCGAGCAGCCAGCGCGGCGGGCCCGCCGGGAGGAAGCCGATGACCAAGCCGGTCAGAGCCGCCGTCAGTTGCAGCGCGAGGGACTGGACGGACAGTGCCGTGGCCCGGCCGGCGCTGGCCACACGGCGGTGAAGGAGGTCGTTCTCGCTCGGCCCCGCCGCGCCGAGGCCGAGGTAGACCAGGGCGTAGCCGACGGCCGCGAGGACCGTGGAGGCCACTGTCTGGAACGCGGCGGTGGCGCCGAGCAGCAGCACGCCGCTCGCGCCGCCGCCGAGGCTCACCAGGATCGCGCGTTCGGAACCGCCCGCGAGCCGGGCGGTCAGCGGGGCGAGGTGACTGCCCAGGGCGTGGCAGAGGTACCCGGCGCAGGCGAGGGTGGCGAAGAGCACCGCCCCCGACTCGGTCGTGCCCGTGAGGGCCGCGGCGCGGCCCGGCGTGAGCAACTCGACGGTGGCCAGCGCTCCGCCGGCGGCCCCCGCGCTGAGGAGCACGCGTCGGACCAGCCCGTCGCGGCTGCCCAGCCGCAGCCCGTCCAGCACCGTGGCAGGGACGCCTCGGAGTACGTCGTGCGCGGTGGCTGCCGGCCGGGGTGGCTCCCGCAGCGCGGTCAGGACGTACAGCACGAAGACGACCTCGACCGCCGCGCCCAACAACATCGGAACGGAGAGCGGCAGCACCGACCCGGAGGTCGCCGCGCTCAGTTGGGCGCCGAGGTCGGGGCCGAGCCCGAGCAGCCAGGGCAGGGCGCCGCCGACGAGGGTTCCGGTGGCGAGCGCGGCCGAGGTCGCGGCGGCGCCGCGGGCCAGACCGGTGCGCAACTCGGCGTCGGGCCCGCAGTGCGCCTGGACGGTGTCCACGTACCAGGCTTCGGCCGGCCCGCTGGACAGGGCACGTCCCGCGCCCACCAGGGCCATGCCCAGGCCGAGCAGCCAGGGAGCGGTGCCCAGGCCCACCAGGACCAGGGCCACCAGGTTGAGCAGGCCGGCGGTGGCCAGGACGGCACGCCGGCCGAGGACGTCGGACAGCCCGCCGGTGGGCAGCTCCAGCGCGGCGGCGGTCAGGGAGTGCGCGGCGAAGAACCCCGCGATGGCCGCCATGGTCATGCCGCGCTCGGTGAACAGCAGGACCTGGGGAGCGATGGCCAGCCCCAGCGGCAGCCAGAACAGCACGCAGACCGTGCTGTAGCGGCGCCGCGCGGCGCGTATGACCAGCGGCTCCGTCATGACGCGTCGTCGGCGTGTGGCGCGGTGGGGGAGGGCGCGTCCGGCTCCGTGCCGTGGTCGCGGGGGGCCAGGGGAAGCCCGGCGGTCAGGAGGACGACCTGGGTGGCGCGCGGGTCGTGCGCGTCACGGGCGGTCAGCTCCTCCAGTTTCCGGTCGAGCGCCTCCCAGAGTTCGGTGAGCGACTCGGGGGTCAGCCGGGGCACCAGATCACTGATCCCGGACGGCTCCACCCACTCCTGCCCCAGCCGCCCCTCGGCGACGTCGGCCTCGTGCCGGGCGAGCGATGCCTCCAGGTGCTCGACCTGGGCCCTGCGCGACACGCTGACGTAGGCACGGCTGCCTGGGGAGGCTTCCATGGCCGTGTTGCTCCAGGAGGTCACGGCGTGCACGGCCCGCCATCGGCGCTCCCGCCCGTCCCGGTGCTCGGCCTCGGCCACGAACGCGTACTTCGCCAGGACGCGCAGGTGGTAGCTGGTGGAAGCGGACGACTCGCCGGTCCTGACCGCCAGCTCACTCGCGGTGGCCGGACCGTCCTGGCGCAACAGGCCCAGGAGTCGGATGCGCAACGGGTGCGTCAGGACCTTCAGGGCCGCCGCGTCCCGCTCGGGGTCGAGTACGCGTCGTTGTTGTTCGTCGCTCGGCATGACGGGAGGCTAGAACGGTGCAGTGGGTTTGCAAAAGTATTTTTGCAGAATTTCTTTGGGGATCTGCCCTGGGCGAGCCGGGGCCTTGTTCGTGGGGTGGGCGCGGGGCCGGGGCGGCGGTGTCGGGCCGCGCCGGAGCCGGCGGGGCCGTGGTTCCCGGGTCGTACGCGCCCGTCGAAGGGCGGCGCCGACCGTCATCGACGCGACGTGAACTCCCGCCAATGAAGCCTCAGTTGGTCGAGGCGTGTCCGTCCGTGGCGTCCAACGCCGGGGCGATGACGGCGAAGGCGTCGTCGAGCAGCGCGATGGGGTCCTCGCGGCCGTCGCTGGCGCTCCAACGGTGCAGTACGGCGTCGAAGGCGGTGAGGGCCATGCCGGCGGCCAGGCGCGGGTACAGCTCCGCGTCGGCGTCGAGCCCGAGTCGGTCCGCCAGCTCCCGCGTCAACTCCTGGCGCCACTGCGCCTGTCGCTCCAGGAAGCGTCCGAGCAGGGCCGGGGTGCGCAGGATGAGTTGGACCACGCCCAGTGCCCGGTCCACGTGGTCGCCGCAGGCGGCGATGGGCACCCGCACGGCGGCCAGCAGCGCGGCCGAGGGGCGTTCGTCGGTGGGGCGGGCCGCCAGCTCGGTGCGCATGCCGGCGCCGAGGTCGGCCAGGAGCTGGACGACCACGTCCTCCTTCGACGCGAAGTAGCGGAAGAAGGTCCGCTTGGACACGCCAGCGGTGGTGGCGATCTCGTCGATGGTGACCGCGTCGAACCCCTCCCGCGCCAGCAGTTGCAGCGCCGCCTCGGTCAGCTCGTGCGCGACGAGCTGCCGCTTGCGCTCGGCCATGCTCACTTCGGGGCGGGAACTCACCCCGTCATCGTAACCCCATGCCCCGCATGTCACTCGGTGACTGCTTGACACCGAGTGACACAAAAGGCAATCTGTGCCGCATGAAACAGCAGTGGAGCGCCGAGCAGATGCCGGACCAGAGCGGGCGGGTGTGCGTGGTGACCGGGGCCAACAGCGGCCTCGGCCTGGCCACGACCCGGGCCCTCGCCCGCCACGGCGGGCACGTCGTACTCGCCGTACGGGACGAGGAGAAGGGGCGCCGGGCCGTCGCGCGGATCACCGCCGAGCAACCGAGCGCCAGCCTTGAGGTGCGCCCGCTCGACCTCGCCGACCTCGACTCGGTCCGCGCCTTCGCCGAGCGGTTGCGCGCCGACCACCCGCGGTTGGACCTGCTCGTCAACAACGCGGGCGTGATGGCGCCGCCCAGGTCGCTCAGCGCACAGGGCCACGAGGTGCAGTTCGCCTGCAACCACCTCGGCCACTTCGCGCTCACCGGGCTCCTGTTGGGCGCGCTGGCCGCGGGACGCGATCCACGCGTGGTGACGGTCAGTTCGATCAACCACCACAAGGCGCGCCTGCGCTTCGACGACATCCACGGCGAGCGGGGTTACGCGCCCATGGCGTTCTACAACCAGTCGAAGCTCGCCAACGCCGTCTTCGGGCGGGAGTTGCACCGCCGGTTGAGCGCGGCCCACAGCCCGGTGCGCAGCGTGCTCGCCCACCCCGGGTACACGGCCACCAACCTGCAGAGCAGCGCGCCGGTCGGCCGTTGGCGGCTCCTGCTCGGCATCGCCACGCCGATCTTCGCCCAGCGCGCGGAGCGCGGCGCGCTACCCCAGTTGTACGCGGCGACGGCCCCGGACGTGGCCGGCGGCGAGTTCATCGGGCCGGCCGGACCGGGCGAACTACGCGGCGCGCCGACCCGCGTCCGCCCGTCCGCCACGGCGGACGACGCGGCCGTCGGCCGCCGGCTGTGGGAGTTGTCGGAGGAGCTGACGGACGTGCGCTACGCCCTGGTGAACGCCGACTGAGCCGGCCGCGCCGGCGCGGGGCCGAGCCCCGCACGCCCAGCGCGGGCCGGCCCCGCCGAGCCCTGGGCGCCGGCGGGGCGGCGCGGTGAGAAACGGGTTACGCCCCGTGCAGCGAGGCCGCGAACGTGGTGGCGTTCCAGGTGCCGGACAGGGCCGGGGCCAGCCAGTCGGCCGCCGCCGCGCGGAAGTCCGCCGGTGGCAGGGCGCCGGCGCCCTCGGGCAGGGCGCCGATCAGCGGGGCGTCCGCCACCTCGGGCATGTCCGCGAGGTTGCAGCGGGTGGCGAGGTCGGGGGAGTGCGGGAAGCTGCCGAAGACGATGCCGAGACAGGTCAGGTCGCGCGAGCGCAGGGCCTCCGTGGTCAGCGCCGCGGCGTTGAGCGTGCCCAGGCCCGCGCGCGCCACCACGAGCACCGGCGCGGCCAGCAGTTGGGCCACGTCCGCCAGCGTGGAACCCGCGTCGTCGAGGCGTACGAGCAAGCCGCCAGCGCCCTCGATCAGCACCAGGTCGTGGCTCTCGGCCAGCTTCCGGGCCTCCCGTTCGACCTCGCGCGGGCGAACCGGCGCGCGCCCGGCGCGGCGGGCGGCCGTGGCCGGGGCCAGCGGGTCGGGGTAGCGGGCCAACTCGGCTCCGGTCACGGCCTCGCCGGCCAGCCGCCGCACCTCGGCCACGTCGCCCGGCTCGCCCGCTTCCATGCCGGTCTGCGCCGGCTTGAGCACGGCCACCGAGCGGCCGTGTGCCAGGGCGACGGCGGCCACGGCTGCCGTCGTCACGGTCTTGCCGATCTCCGTGTCCGTGCCGGTGACGATCACCGTGCTCATCGTGCGGTCCACGCCTTTCTGTCGTGCTCTGTCGTGCTCTCCCGTGGGGGCGCCGAGTGGTGGCGTCCCCACGGGAGGCGGTCAGTTCTCGCTCGCGTGCGCGGCGGCGAGCATGGCCGCCGTGATGCGGGCCAGGTCCGCGTCGTCGGTGACGTACGGCGGCATCGTGTAGATCAGGTCGCGGAAGGGGCGCAACCACACACCGCTCCGGATCGCCGCCCGGGAGGCCGCCGCCATCCGCGCCTCGTCCAACGGGCGCTCCAACTGGATGACGCCGATCGCGCCGAGCACCCGTACCGATGCCACGCCCGGCAGTTCGGCGGCCTCGGCCAGGCCCTCGCGGAGGCCGGCCTCGACGCGCTTCACGCCGGTCTGCCAGTCGCCGGACAGCAGCAGGTCGATGGAGGCGTTGGCGACCGCGGTGGCCAGCGGGTTGCCCATGAAGGTGGGCCCGTGCGCGAGCACCGGCACCTCGCCCTGGGATATGCCCTCGGCCACCCGCGGCGTGCACAGGGCAGCAGCCAGGGTGAGGTAGCCGCCGGTGAGCGCCTTGCCCACGCACATCACGTCCGGGGTGACCCCCGCGTGGTCGGCCGCGAAGAGCGCGCCGGTGCGGCCGAAGCCGGTGGCGATCTCGTCGAAGACCAGCAGCACCCCGTACTCGTCGCACGCCGCCCGCAGCGCGCGCAGGTAGCCGGGGGAGTGGAAGCGCATGCCCCCCGCGTTCTGCACCACCGGCTCGACGATGACCGCCGCCAACTCCTCGGCGTGTTGGGCTATCAGCGCGCGCAGCGAGTCGACGTAGCCGGCGTCGGGTTCGGCGTCGAAGCCGGCGGGCGGCTGGTCCGCGAAGACCTGCTGGGGCAGCACGCCCTGCCAGATCTGGTGCATGCCGCCGACCGGGTCGCACACCGACATCGGCTGCCAGGTGTCGCCGTGGTAGCCGCCGCGCCAGGTGAGCAGCCGCTGCTTGGCCGGCTTGCCGACCGAACGCCAGTACTGGAGGCACATCTTGATCGCGACCTCGACCGACACCGAGCCGGAGTCGGCCAGGAAGACGTGCTCAAGCCCCTCGGGCGTGATCTCCACCAGCTTGCTGGCCAGCCGGATGGCGGGCTCGTGGGTGAGCCCGCCGAACATCACGTGGCTCATCCGGCCCAACTGGTCCCGCGCGGCCTCGTCGAGCACCGGGTGGTTGTAGCCGTGGATGGCCGACCACCACGACGCCATCCCGTCGACCAGTTCGCCGACGCCCTCCACCGGCTCCGCCAGCCGCAGCCTGACCCCGGACGCGGACTCCACCAGCAGCGGGCGCTGCCGCCCGGGCATCGGCCCGTACGGGTGCCACACGTGCCGCTGGTCCAGGTCGAGGAGGTGCGCGGGGCTCATCGGCTCAGGCATTGGGCGGCAGGTCCGTTCCCGCTCCACGGCGGCGCACCGACACCAGGTCGGCGTGCGAGCCCTCGCCCGCCTTCGTGCCACCGGCCGTCGCGCCGACCGGCTCGGGCTCCCGCGCCGGGGCGCCGTCCGCGCCACACGGGCCACAGCCACCGCCGTGCCCGCCACCGCCGTGCCCGCCGCAACCGCCGGCCGTGCCGGCCTCGGTGGCCGCCGCGCCGTCGGCCTGGGAGGCGTGCGAGCCGCAGGGACCCGCGGCCAGCGCGTCGGCCCGGTGTCGCGGCAGCGTCGTCGTGCCCGCCTCCTCCACCTCGAACCCGGCATCGGCGATCATCGCCAGGTCGTCCTTGCCCGCCTGGCCCTCGCTCGTCAGGTAGTCGCCGAGGAAGATCGAGTTGACCAGGTGCAGCGCCAGCGGCTGCAACGTACGCAGGTGCAACTCGCGCCCGCCGGCCAGACGCACCTCCACGTCGGGGCAGACGAACCGCACCATCGCCAGGATGCGCAGGCAGCGCTGCGGCGTCAGGTGCCACTCCTTGGCCAGCGGCGTGCCCTCGAACGGGATCAGGAAGTTGACCGGCACCGAGTCCGGGTCGAGCTCACGGAGCGAGAAGACCACGTCCACCAGGTCGGCGTCGCTCTCGCCCATGCCCGCGATGAGACCCGAGCAGGCGGACATCCCCGCCGCCTGCGCCTGTTGGACGGTTTCGACCCGGTCCGCGTAGGTGTGGGTGCTCGTGATGGCGCCGTAGGTCGCCTCGGAGGTGTTGAGGTTGTGGTTGTACGCGTCGGCGCCGGCCGCGCGCAGCCGCTCCGCCTGCCCGTCGGACAGCAGGCCGAGGCACGCGCACACCTCCACGCCCTCGTTCTGTTCCTTGATGGCCGCGATCGTCTTCGAGACCCGGTCCACGTCGCGGTCGGTGGGCCCGCGCCCGCTGGCGACCAGGCAGACCCGCTTGGCGCCACCGGCCACACCGGCCGCGGCGGCCTTCGACGCCTCGTCAGCCCCCAGCCAGGTGTACTTGAGGATCTCGGCCTTCGACCCGAGCCGCTGCGAGCAGTACGAACAGTCCTCGGGGCACAACCCCGACTTGAGGTTCACCAGGTAGTTGAGCTTCACCCGGCGCCCGAACCACTCGCGGCGCACGCGACCGGCGGCGGCCACCACGTCCATCAGCTCGTCGTCGGACGTCGCCAACACGGCGAGTGCCTCGTCCCGGGTGGGCATCTCGCGCCGCAACCCCTTGTCCACCAGCGTCTTCAGCAGATCCATGGCGCTGATCCTGTCTCATGGCGCCGCCCGCGGCCAAGGAGAGATCGCACAACGACGCCGGTTGGACGTGTGTGCATCACCACACCCTGCCCGGACGCGTGGCCGGATACGTTCTATGCGAACCCCACAGAACCCGAGGGATGGCCGATGCCTGAGCACGTTCCGCCCGCAGCCCAGGCCGAGGGCGCGTTCGGCTGGCTCGACGCGCGGCGCGCCGAGCGCGAGCGCGCCGGGCTCGTGCGTACCCTGCGCCCCCGGCAGGCCACGTCGTCACTGCTCGACCTGGCCAGCAACGACTACCTCGGCCTTGCCAGGCACCCCGAGGTGACGGCCGCCGCCGCGGCGGCGGCCGAGCGCTGGGGCGCGGGCTCGACCGGTTCCCGCCTGGTCACCGGCACCACGGCGCTGCACGGGGAACTGGAGACGGAACTGGCCGCCTTCTGTGGCTTCGAGGCGGCCCTGGTCTTCTCCTCCGGGTACGCGGCCAACCTCGCCGCCGTCACCGCGCTCAGCTCCCGCGAGTCGCTGATCGTCTCCGACGCCGACAACCACGCCTCGCTCATCGACGGCTGCCGGCTCTCCCGCGCCCACACCCTGGTCGCCCCGCACGCCGACCCGGCCGCCGTGCGCAAGCTCCTCGACCAGCCGCCCGGGCGCTACGCGTCGGCGCTGGCCGTCACCGACGCCCTGTTCTCCGTGGACGGCGACGCCGCCCCGCTGCCCGACCTGGCCGCCGCCTGCCGCGAACACGGAGCGGGGCTGCTCATCGACGACGCCCACGGCCTGGGCGTGCTCGGCGCGCGGGGGCGCGGCGCGGCGCACACCGCGGGGCTCGCCGGGGCGCCCGACGTGGTCGCCACCGTCACCCTCTCCAAGTCGCTCGGCAGCCAGGGCGGTGCGGTGCTCGGCCCGGCGCGGGTCATCGAGCACCTGGTCAACGCGGCCCGCACCTTCATCTTCGACACCGGCCTCAACCCGGCCGCCACCGGAGCGGCCCTGGCCGCCCTACGGCTGTTGCGCCGCGAACCGGAGCGCGCCGAGCGGGTGCGTGCCGTGGCCGGCGCGCTCTACCGCCGGCTGTCGGACGCGGGGCTCGAAGCCGTGCGTCCGGACGCCGCCGTCGTCTCCGTCCGCGCCCCGTCCCCGGACGAGGCGCTCGCCTGGGCCGCGCGGTGCCGCGCGGCGGGCCTGGTGGTGGGCTGCTTCCGGCCCCCGTCGGTGCCGGACGGCATCTCCCGGCTGCGGCTCACCGCCCGCGCCGACCTGACGGACGAACAGGTGGCCACCGCCGTCGCCACGATCGCGGCGACGGCCTGACGCCGGCGGCTCCCACTTACCGGTTCGGCGGCCGAAAACCCGTCCTGGATAAGAGAGTTCACCGCTTCGAGGGACAGATTTCCGAGTATCCCCGGGGATGGCGGACCACCCCACCGCCGCGGGTGGCACCCTGACGCGCAGAGTCGTCGGAGGGCCGGTACGACTCCGCGTACGGCGCAGGCGCCGGGGCGGGTCGCGCGGTGCGAAAGGGACATCGTCGCCATGGCAGATCACCAGGAAGCATCCGTCACCCTGCCGAGCGCGCCCGCGTCGGTCACCGCCGCCCGAAGATACGTCAGCACGGTGCTCGCGGACTGGGGGCTGCCGGCCGACGCGGACACCGCCGACAAGGTGCGCCTGATCGTCTCCGAGCTGGCCACCAACGCCGTGCAGCACACCCGCGGCATGTCGCCCACCTTCACCGTCGAGGTGGTGCTCGACCGCGACGCGCGGTTACACATCGGCGTGACGGACAGCCACCCGCGCTTCCCGCGCCGGCTGCCGGCCGCGGTGCAGCAGGACAACGGCCGCGGCATGGTCATCATCCGCTGCCTGATGGCGGAGTCCGGCGGCCGACTGTCGTTCACGCGCACGCCCGAGGGCGGCAAGACGGTGTGGATCGCCCTGCCGTGGGCCACGCCGGTGTGCTGACGGGCTCGGGCCCGCGCTCTGGCCCTGGTCGCACCTCGGTGCGCCGCGCGCGGGCACGTCGCGTCGGCGCCGGCGAGGGGACGGAAAGGCGACGGAAAAGCGACGGAGCCGGGCGCTGTGCGGCGGTGGTGCGGTGCCGGCCGGCTAACCCACCCGCCCGTAGCTGACGTTCCTGCTCCAGATCCGTTCGAGGCGCACCACCGCACCGGTCTTGGGCGCGTGCCAGATCCGGCCGTGACCCGCATAGATGCCCACGTGGTAGACGGATTGACCGGACCGGAAGAAGACCAGGTCGCCCCGGGTGCGGGTGGTGGTGGGCACCTTCTGGGCCTTGTTGTACTGCCCGGCGGCGGTGCGCGGCAGCTTCTTGCCCGCCTGCTTGAACGCGTACTGGGTCAGCCCGGAGCAGTCGAAGCGGTGCGGCCCCGAGGCGCCCCACTTGTACGGGGCGCCCTTCTTGGAGGCCGCTACGCGCAGCGCGTCCATGCCCGGCGCCGCCGCCACGGCCTCCGGCGCCCACGGCGTCAGCAGGGACGTGCCGACGGCGGCGGCGGTGAGCGCCGACGCGGTGCCGAGCCGGGACAGAAGAGGAACCTTGGTCCGTTTGCGCGTGTACATGCGCGACCCTTCATCGGCCACCCGCGAAGGGGGCCGTTGGCCCGAGCCCCGGCCGTGCGGCCCGGGGCGCCTCCGCCCCCGCCGATGCCCAGGCGTCGACCAGACGCCCGGAACGGCGGCGGGTTCAGGCGTCCGCCCGGGCCGCCCCGTCGCTGTCGACGGGGGCTTGTCGTCCCAGGGATCGTCACGCACCCGGTCGGCGATTCCGAGCTGAAAAGGTGGTGTGTGATGTTCGTCACGTAAGGGCTGTTGGAGTGCTTCATGTGCTTTTCGACCGTCACGCTCCCGCCGCCGCACCGCGCGGACCAGGCACGCGGCGGACGGACGGCGACGCAGGGCGCGCAACTCGGGGCCGGTGCCCGTCGCGGGTCGCACTACGCCGTACGAAGGAGCCCAACCGGGGTGGGGTGTTGGAAACCCGGGCTCAGGGTGACCCTTCTGGCGGCACGGTCACCTGTGCCGCGCGCCGCTCCCCGTCCAGCACCCGCAGGGCGCGCGCCAGCGTCGCGGCGTGCAACTCGCCCTCGCCCCGGTCGTGCATGAGCGTCAGCGCGTCGCGCAGCGCGCCCGCCTTGGCCACCAGCGCCTGCGCCGCGCGCAGGCTGCCGTAGGTGTCCCGGCCGCGCGCCGGGTTGATCCGTCCGAGCAGGTCCACCGCCTCCAGGTAGCGGTCGACCAGTTCACCCTCCGCGTGCGTGAGGGCGGGCAGTGGGGGCAGCTCCGGTGGCAGCACGGTCGGTCACCGCAGGCCCAGCGGCACGCTGGTGCGCTTGCGGCTGGTGGTGAGGCGGTCCACGAGCCCGTACTCCATGGCGCTCTGGGCGTCGAAGATCTTGTCGCGCTCGATGTCGTCGCGTACCCGCTCGACGGGCTGCCCCGTGTGCTCGGCCAGCATCTGTTCCAACAGGTCCCGGGTGCGGAGCAGTTCGTTGGCGTGGATCTGGAGGTCCGAGGTCTCGCCCTGGATGGGCTGGCTCAGCGAGGGCTGGTGGATCAGCACCCGCGCGCCGGGCAGCGCGAGCCGCTTGCCGGGCGTGCCGGCGGCGAGCAGCACCGCGGCGGCCGACGCGGCCTGGCCCAGGCACACCGTCTCGATGTCGCACGTCACGAAGCGCATCGTGTCGTAGACGGCGGTCATCGCGGTGAAGGAGCCGCCGGGGGAGTTGATGTACAGCGAGATGTCCTGCTCGGGCGCCGCGTGCTCCAGGTACATGAACTGGGCCATGAGGTCGTTGGCCGAGGTGTCGTCGATCGGCGTGCCGAGGAAGATGATGCGCTGCTCAAGGAGCTTGGAGTACGGGTCCATGGTGCGCACCCCGGTGCTGGTGCGCTCGGTGAACTCGGGCAGGACATAGCGGGCGGTGGGGCGGTCCATCGCGGTACCTCTCGTCGTCTCGTCCAGCGGCCTCGACGGGGCGGCCCGTACGTAAAAAATGTACAGGACGTACATCCCGTTATGATGGGGAGCATGGCCTACGAGATTCCGGTGACGCAAGCCAGGGCAGAGCTCGCGGAGCTGATCAACCGCGTGGTGTACGGCGGTGAGCGCGTGGTCGTCACTCGGCACGGCAAGCCGCTCGTGGCCCTGGTATCCGCCGCTGACCTGCAACGACTCGAAGAATCCGAGGCGGGCGCGGACGATCAGGTGATCAGCACCGTCTCCACGCTGCGCCCGGGCACGTCCGCTGCGGGCGAACGGCGCCGCTTCGGCATCGCGGCCGAACACCGCGGTACGGAGGGCACCGGGCGACGACCGGGCACCGGGGACTGAGGGCGGCATCCGCCCACGTCCACAGTCAGCGAGCGCCGCGACCCCGCTACGGCAGGCGCCGCCGCCTCGCGCTCCCCAGGCCGTGCGCGCTCGCCGGGGCGTCCGCGCGCCTCAGCGCGAGCACACCGGCCGCTGCGGCTGACCCGGCAGGTACAGGCCCCGCTCCCGCGGGCTGATCTCGCGGCCGATGGAGCGGCAGATGACGTCGATGACGCGCGCCGGGCCGGGCAGCGTCACGTCCCACAGCCGCACCGCGCCGTCCTCGCTGCTGGTGGCCAGGGTGCGGCCGTCGGGGCTGTAGGCCAGCGACCGCAACGCCCTCGCGTCCCCGGCGAGGGTGGCCCGGGCGGTGCCCGTGGCCAGGTCCCACAGCCGTACCGTGCCGTCGGTGCCGCTGCCCGTGGCCAGCGTTTCACCACCCGGCCGCAGCGCCATCGCCCCCAGGAAGGACGTCCGGGTGGCGAACGTGAACCTGGCCCTGCCCCCGCGCGTGTCCCACCGGCGCACGGTGCCGTCACCGCCGCCGACGACCAGCTCCCGCCCGTCGGGGCGGAACGCCAGCGCCTCCACCGTCCGCGAGCGCGCGGGCAGCCAGCCCCGGGGCCGCCCGGAGGCCGTGTCCCACAACCGCACCCGCCCGTCGTCGCCGGCGCTGGCCAGCGTGCGCCCGTCCGGGCTGAACGCCACCGAGCGCACCCGCCGACCGTGCCCGGCCAGCGTGGCCCGTACGGTGCGGGTGGACACGTCCCACAGCCGCACGGTGCCGCGCGAGCCACCGGCGGCCAGCGTGCGCCCGTCGGGACTGAACGCCACCGACCACACGGCCCACCCCTCCGCGCCGGCGAACCGCGCCACCCGCCGCCCCGTCCGCGCGTCCCACACCGACACCGTCCCGTCATCGACGCCACCGGCCGCCAGCAACCGCCCGCCCGGGCCGTACGCGAGAGAGCCCACGCGGCCCGTGTGCCCGCGCAGGACCGAGTGCGGCCTGCCCACGTTGCGGTGCCACAGCCGCACCGTGCCGTCGTCGCCGGCGCTGGCCAGGTTCCGACCGCGCGGGTCGAAGGCCACCGCGCCCACCCCGCCGGTGTGGCCGCTGAGCGTGGTGCGCGAGTTGCCGCCGGCCACGTCCCACAGCCGCACCGTGCCGTCCGCGCTACCGCTGGCCAGCAGCCGCCCGCCCGGGGCGTACGCGACCGAGGTCACCTGCCCGGTGTGGCCGGGGAACGTGGCCCTGGCCCGCGCGCCGGCCACGTCCCACACCCGTACGGTCCCGTCGGTGGCGCCGCTGGCCAGGTTGCGCCCGCCGGGG
This sequence comes from Streptomyces sp. MGP-BFMKR1, assembly GCF_057766585.1. NCBI lineage: Bacteria > Bacillati > Actinomycetota > Actinomycetes > Kitasatosporales > Streptomycetaceae > Streptomyces > Streptomyces sp. MGP-BFMKR1. The sequence continues at coordinate 361,106 of NZ_CM173408.1, read as the reverse complement.
CCCAGCGCCACCGAGGTCACCCGGCCGGTGTGGCCGCGCAGCGTCGCGCGGGCCGGACCGCCGGCCGGCGGCCAGAGGCGGACCGTACCGTCGTCGCTGCCGCTGGCCAGCGTGCGCCCGTCGGCGCTCGCGGCCACCGCGGCGACCGCGTCGGCGTGGCCGACCAGGCGCGCGCCGGGCGCGCCCCGCGCCACGTCCCACAGGCGGACGGCCCCGTGCCCGCCGGCGCCCACGAGCAGCCCGCCGTCCGCGCCGAACGCCACCGGCCCCACGGGCGCGCCCCGCCCCGCCGGCCCGACCATCGGCGCCCCGTCCGCCACCCGCCACAGCCTCGTCGCCGTCCGTGGCCCGCTGGTGGCCAGCGTGCGCCCGTCCGGGCTGAACGTCACCCACGCCGCGCCCGCGGTCGGGCCGGCCAGCCGGGGCCGCGGGCGCTGGCCGCGCACGTCCCACAGGCGCACCGCTCCACCGGCCCCGCAACCGGCGGCCAGCGTGCGCCCGTCGGGGCTGAAGGCCGCCGAGCGGGCGCCCGTGGCGGAGCCGGCGAGCGTGGCGCGGCGGCGCCCGCTGGCCACGTTCCACAGCGTGACGGTGCCGTCCCGGTCGCTGACGGCCAGGGTGCGCCCGTCGGGCGCGAACGCCACCGCGGCGACCGCGCGGCCCACCGGGAGCCGGCGTCGCAGCGGCAGGTCGGCGGCGGCGTAGAGGCTGGCCGTCGCCTCCTCGGTGGGGCTGGCCCGGTAGGCGTGCACGGCGAGCAGGGCGGCCAGGTCGGGGTTGTCCCCGAGCAGGGTGGCCGACTGGGCCGCGAGTTGTCGGGACAGGGCCAGCCGGCCGGCGCGCACGGCCCGCTCGCGCTCCCGTTCGCTGTCCCGGTACTGGTCCCAGGCGGTGAGCCCGGCCACCAGCGCGACGAGCAGCAGCACCGAGACGCTGGCGGCGAACTGGCCGAGCCTGCGCGCGGTGCACACCGCGGCGTGCTGCTCGCGGTCGCGGGTCGCGCGGCTGGCCGTGAGGAAGTCCCGCTCCAACGCGGTCAGGTCGGCCCGCGCGGCGGCGGACGCGAAGGCGTCCTCGGCGCCGCTCAGCCGCGCGCCCCGGTACAGCGCCCCCGCGTCGCGGCCGAGTTCCTCCCACGCCGCGGCGTCCTGGGTCAGCCGGCGGTGGGTGGCCAGCCGCTCGCGGTCCTCCTCGACCCACCGCCGCAGCCGGGGCCAGGAGTCGATGAGCGCCTCGTGCGCCAGGCTCACGCAGTCCTCGTCCACGGTGATCAGTCGGGCGCGCGCCAGTTCCTCCAGCGCCTCGGCCGCCGTGGCGCGGTCGCCGGTGTCCAACTCCCGGCGCGCGACCGGCCGCCGGGTGTCCGGGCCGCCGACGCCCGGCGCGATCAGGCGCAACAGGATGCGGCGGACCACGGCGGCCTGCCGGGCGGGCAGCCGCGCGTACGACTCCTCGGCGGTCTGGGTGAGCGCCCCCTGGATGCCGCCCGCGGCCTCGTACGCCTCCAGGGTCAGGGTGCGCCCACGGCGGCGGCGCCAGGTCTCCAGGAGGGCGTGTGAGAGCAGGGGCAGCGCGCCCACCTCGCCGGCCGCCTCCTTGACCAGTCGCGCCGTCAGGGCCCGCTCGACCACCAACCCCTCGGCCGTGGCCGGCCCCACGATCGCCTCGCGCAACTCCTCCGGGCCCATCGGCCCGATCGGCAGCCCGGCGTCGCGGGCCGCCGCGGCCAGCGGCCCGTGTTCGAGGAAGCGGCCGTAGAAGTCCGCGCGCACCGCGAGGACCACCCGCAGCCCACTGCCCGGCCGTCCGGCCGCCAGCAGCAGGTCGATGAACTCCGCCCGCTCCGCGGGGTCGGCGCACAGCGTGAAGACCTCCTCGAACTGGTCGACCACGACCACCGTGTCCGGCGCCCGCGCCGCCGGCCCCGCCGCCCGCGCGGTCAGCGCGCCGGCGTGGTCGCGCACCGGGTGCTCGCCGGGGGTCAGGACACGGATCGCGGCCGGCCGCCCGCCGTCCGGGGCCGCCTGCCGCAGACGCGGGATGAGGCCCGCGCGCAGCAGCGACGACTTGCCGCTGCCGGAGGGGCCGAAGACGGGGACCAGCCGGTGGTCCGCCACCCGCCGCAGCAACTCGGCGGTCAACCGGTCCCGCCCGAAGAACCGGGTGTGGTCACCGGGTTCGAAGCGGGCCAGGCCGCGGTAGGGCGAGCGGAGCGCGTCCGAGGCCGCCAGGTGCGCGCCCACCGCGGCCGACGCCGCGCGCCACCGCCGCTCCCACTGGCCGGCGTCGCCCCCGCAGGCCCGTACGTACGCCAGCGTCACCGGCAGCGAGGGGAACTGCTCGCCGCCGGCCGCCCGCGACATGGTCGACACCGAGAACCCGGCGCGCTCGGCCATGACCCGGTACGTCGGTTGGCCGGCCGAGGTGCGCAGCGCGCGCAGCGCCGCGGCGAACTGCTGGACCGGCCCCGCGTTCGGGTCCACCGGATTCTCACGACGGCCCACCCCCGTCGCCCCCCTGTGCTCGCGTGACGCGGCCACTCCAGCACGGCGCCCGGCGCGGGGTAAGGCGCGGACCGGCCAAGCGCGGGGCGGCGGCGCGCGGTGGCCGTCGTCGGGACGGGGAATGTCACCGGGACGCGAGGAGGGCAGACGACGGGAGGGCCGCCCGGTGGTGGGCGGCCCTCCCGCGCTGTGCTGATGTGCGCTCCTACGCCGCGCGTGCGACAAGGCGCCCGGCGGTGGGGGAGCGGGTCAGGCGCTCAGGTTCCAGAGCGCGTGCGCGATGGCGTCGCTGTTGTGGTCGAGTGCCGTGTCGTCCAGGTTCTTCGTGGTGTCGCAGGAGGAGTGGTAGCACGGGTCGAAGGACTCGCCCGGCGTCCCGCCCCACTTCTCGGCCTGCTCCGCGGTCTTGGCTGCCTCGGCGCCGCTGAACAGGCCGCCGACGCGCACCCCGCGCTCCTTGAACGGCGCGTGGTCGGACCGGCCGTCGCCCTCGGTCTCCTGCTCCGTGACGATGTCCTTGCCCGCGTACCAGTCCTTGAAGACCTTCTCCAACTCCGGGTCGTCGTCGTAGACGAAGTAGCCGGGGTTGGGCGAGCCGATCATGTCGAAGTTCAGATAGGAGTTGATCTTCGACAGATCGCCCGAGCTCAGCTCGTTGACGTAGTGCGTGGAGCCGACCATGCCGTACTCCTCGGCGCCCCACCAGGCGAAGCGGAGCTTCTTGGCGGGCTTGAGGTCGGCCTTGGCCACGTTGAGCGCGACCTCCAGGATGCCGGCGGAGCCCGACCCGTTGTCGTTGATGCCGGCGCCGCGGCCGACCGAGTCCAGGTGCGCGCCGGCCATGACGACCTGCTCCGCGTCGCCGGCGGGCCAGTCGGCGACGAGGTTGTAGCCGGTGGAGCCGTTGAAGTCGAACTCCTGGAGGGACGTGGTGAACCCGGCGGCGTCCAGCTTGCCCTTGATGTAGTCCACGGACGCCTTGTAGCCGGGCTGGCCGTGTGCCCGGTTTCCGCCGTTGCCGTCGGCTATGGACTGCAACTCGGTCAGATGCCCCTTGACGGCGGCGATGTCGATGTCGGGTGCGGCGGCCCGGGTGGGGGAGGGGGCCGCCTGGGCGCCGGAAGCCCCGCCGAGCAGGGCCGTGGCGAGAGCGGTGCAGGTGGCGGCGGCGATGGCGCCGCGGCGCGGCGATGCGTTTCGGTACACGAGGGCTCCGTTACAGATGTGGGGGGTGGTGCGGAGCGAATGACGCGGACATGAGGATTGATGCTTTCCCGTCCATCGTCAAGAGCGATTACCGGACGAGCATCTCCGGGGAGCGGTGTCATCGGCCCGCCCGCCCCGCTCGGCCACCGCGCTGACGTGCGCGAAGGCCACCGCACCGGCGCGGGCCACGGATGCCGGACGCCGGACGGAACCCCGCCGCGAGCTGCCCCGTCCCGGCCGCCGCCTGACGCGCCACCACCAGCCGCGCGCCGGGGCTGAGGCCGCCCTGCCGCCGCGCGCCCGCCCTTCCCTACGCCACCCGCCCCGCTCCCGTACGCCATCAGACCCGGGCCCGTACGCCGAACGCGTGGCCCGCCCGGGAGCGGTGGCCGGTCGTCGCGGGGTGGGGCGGGTCGGTCGGTGGAGGTCGCGTACGGGGCGGCGACGGGCGGGGCTCCGCAGCCCGGGACGGCCGGGGCCGGCGCGGTTGTCCGCCGGTCGGGGGGATCTGACGTCGCGACGGTAGGCCGTCTGCCCCAGCCCGCGATGCAGCTTACGTCTTGGTAAAGAACACTTGTGTGACCTGTTCCGGTGGGTGAAGGAGACGTAAAGATCCTCCTGACCACCACCGCCGTCCTTCGACGGCGACCCAAGTAGGGGGAGTGCCTACGTGAAGAGAACAGCGATATTCGGTGCGGCCGGCACCGTGCTGACCGGCGTCCTCATCGCCGGGACCCTGGCCAGCCCGGCGGCCAGCGCGGGCGAGCGGCAGAGCCACCGCCCCGGCCTGTCCACGGAACAGCGCGCCGCCATCGGCGTCAAGATAGCCGCCGCGCGGGCCGCGCACACCGGCATCGACTGGAAGGACTGTCCGGCCGACTGGGGCCTGGAGAAGCCGATCCAGTGTGGGTACGTCACCGTCCCGGTCGACTACACCAAGCCGAACGGCCGCACCATCAAGATCGCGGTTGACCGCGTGGGCAACACCGGCACCGCCGACGAGCGACAGGGCGCGCTGCTGTACAACCCCGGCGGCCCCGGCGGCTCCGGGCTGCGCTTCCCCAAGCGCGTGACGACCAAGGCCCCGCTGTGGCAGAAGACCGCCAAGGCGTACGACTTCGTCGGCTTCGACCCGCGCGGCGTCGGTCGCTCCGCACCCATCTCCTGCGTCGACCCCCAGGAGTTCGTCAAGGCCCCCAAGCTCGACCCGGTGCCCGACAGCGAGGCCGACAAGCGCGCCCAGCGCAAGCTGGCCCGCCAGTACGCCCAGGGCTGCGCCGAGCGCAGCGGCGACATGCTGCCGCACATGACGACCCCGAACACCGCCCGCGACCTGGACGTCATCCGCGCCGCGCTCGGTGAGAAGAAGCTGAACTTCATCGGCGTCTCCTACGGCACCTACCTCGGCGGCGTCTACGCGACGCTCTTCCCCCAGCACGTGCGCCGCATGCTCGTGGACAGCGTGGTCAACCCGTCGCAGGAGAAGATCTGGTACCAGGCCAACCTGGACCAGGACGTCGCCTTCGAGACCCGGTGGAACGACTGGAAGAAGTGGGTCGCCCGCTACGACTCCGCGTACCACATCGGCGACACGCCCGAGAAGGTCCAGCGGCAGTGGGACAAGCTGCGCGCCACCGCCAAGAAGAACCCCATCGGCGGCGTCGTCGGCCCGGCCGAACTGCTCGGCTTCTTCCAGAACGCCCCCTACTACGACTCGGCCTGGACCACCGTCGCCTCCGTGTGGAGCGCCTACCTCGCCGGTGACGCCAAGCCCCTGATCGAGGCCGCGGGCCCCGACCTGTCGGACGTCAAGGGCAACATCTCGTCGGAGAACGGCAACGCCGTGTACACGGCCGTCGAGTGCGCCGACGCCAAGTGGCCCACGAGCTGGCGCAAGTGGGACCGCGACAACACCCGGCTGCACCGCGACCACCCGTTCCTGACCTGGTCGAACGCGTGGATGAACCTGCCGTGCGCCACGTGGGAGGGCCCGCAGTACCAGCCCGTCAACGTCAAGTCCCACCGCGGCCTGCCGCCGGTGCTGATCGTGCAGAGCACCCGCGACGCCGCCACCCCGTACGAGGGCGCCGTCGAGCTGCACAAGCGGCTCAAGGGTTCGCGCCTGATCACCGAGCGGGACGCCGGCTCGCACGGTGTCACCACCGAGCTGAACCCGTGCATCAACCAGCGGGTGGACGCCTACCTGCTGCGCGGCACGGTGGACGCGAAGGACGTGGTCTGCGGTCCGCACGCCACGCCCAAGCCGGAGCAGGCGAGCAAGACCAAGGCCACGCTGGTCGCCGACCGCCTCACCCCCTGATGACCGGGCCGGGGCGGTGACCGACCGCCCCGGCGCGTGGGATCGGCTCACCACAGCGGAGGCCGCCGGGCCAGGCCCGGCGGCCTCCGCTGCCGTTTTCTCCCGGGTGACCCCAAGCCGTGCGGTGGCCGGTGATCGAGGGCCACTCGCCCCGCTGGCGGATCAGGCCGGGTCGGTGGCGTCGCCCGGGCGCGGGCCGAAGGCCGCGGCGAAGGCGGCCCGGGTGGGGGAGTCGGCGCGCCGGTCGAGCACCGCGAACACCACGTGGGCGAAGCGGCCGACGAAGCGCCCGTCGCCCGTCAGCAGGGCCCGGAAGGCGCCGGCGACCTGGGCCGGATCGTTGCGGAACACCCCGCAGCCCCAGGCCCCGAGCACCAGGTGACGGTGGCCGTGCGCCGCGGCCACCTCCAACACCCGCTCCGCCCGCGACGCCAGGGCCCGCGGAACGCGCGCCACCGCCGCCGGGTCGCGCTGGGCGATCACCCCGGCGTTGGGCGCGGCCGAGGTCAGGAACGCCACCCGGTACGGCTCGTCGAGCAGCGCGCCGCCATCGTCGCGGAACACCGCGACGCCGGGGGAGTAGATGACCCGGTCGCTGTAGAAGGGGCTGGGGTCGGCACGGTGTGCGGCGTAGAACTCCGGGACCCGCCGCAGGCTGGCGTAGAGCGCGCTGCCCCGGCACAGCGCCTCCTCCTGCGCCTGCGCCCCGTTCAGGTACCCGCCGCCCGGGTTGCGGGCCGAGGCGAAGTTGAGCACCGCGACGGTGCCGCCCGCCAGGGCCGGCCCGGCGCCCTCCGACCCCTGGGCGTCCGCGCCGTACGCCGCCCCGTCCCCGGTGCTCAGCCGACGGGCGGCGCCGAGGCTGCCCTCCGGCGTCACCTCGAACCGGGTACGCGGCTCGGACCGGTCGCCCGGAGCGGCCACGCCCCGCGCGACCTCCACCGGGCCCGGGCCGTACAGCCGCGTCCCCTCGGCCGCCTCGGCCAGCCACGGCGCCAGCCGCACCGGGTGGCCGCCCGGCGACGGGTAGCCGCCCGCCGCCACGATCTGTTCCGTCTCCTTGGCGACGCCCCGCAACCGCGCGCTCATGTCCCCGCTCACCGTCCCCCGCGTACCGGGCCGCCGCCACGCTCGCGGCGCGGCCCCTGATCGGGGACGAGGCTACGGAGTGCCGTCGCGCGGCGCCACGGGTTTGCCCGCCGCCAGCCAGGCGTCCTCGGCGGCGTAGTCGAAGAGGAACGCGTAGGGCCGGACCATGGCGGGGAAGGCCGTGCGCCAGTCCTCGTGCGCCAGCCTGCCCGCGATCCACTCCACCGTGACGGGCAACGCCTCCTGGTAGGTGACCACGGGGCGGTACCCCAACTCCCGCTCGGCCGCCGTCATGTCGTACACGACCGGGTGCGCCCCGCTCCACGGCGTCACCCCGACCCGCTCGGCCGCGGGCACCCCGTCCACCAGGAGCAGTTCGCTCTCCACGCCGAGCGCGGCGTCCACCGCGCGGGCGATCTCGGCGACGGTCGGCGCCCGCGGGTCGCCCGCGTTCAGCACCCGCGACCCCGGCTTCCGGGCGGCGAGCCGCACCAGCTCCGCGACGTTGTCCGCGTGGACGGGGTGGAAGCGGCTCTCGCCACGGTGCGCGAGCACCCGCACGGGCCGCCGATCCAGCGCCCGCTGCACGAAGTGCAGCTCACGCGGCATGCGGCTGTGTCGGCCGTGGACGGCGCCGGCGCGCACCAGCGTGCTGGGCAGCCGGTCGCCGGCCGCCAGCAGCGCCTGCTCCAGGGCCACCTTGCGGGTGGCGTAGCCGCTCTCGCCGGGCGCCACCGTACGGTGGGACTCGGGCACCGGGACGGGCAGCTCGGGGAAGCCGTCCGGCGTGTCCTGGGTGTCGAGGCTGCGTCCGCGCTCGTCCTCGTAGACGGCGCCGCTGGAGATGACGACGGCGGAGCCGATCCGGTCCGCGAGTGAGATCAACTGGTGCGCGTGCGATGCGCCGTAGGCGACGCAGTCGAGCAGCACGTCACAGCCCTCGCCGAGGGCCGCCGCCAGCGCGGCGTCGTCCTCCCGGTCCACGGCCAGCGGTGTCACCTCCGGCGGCCACTCCGGGTCCCCCGCCCCGCTGAGGGAGGCCGCCCGCACCCGCCAGCCGTCGGCGGCCAGCGCGCGCACCGCCGCCCGGCCGATCTGCCCGCGCGCCCCGAGGACGAACGCGGTCCCGCGCGCCCCGCCCGCAGCCGCTGTCCCGGTCTGCCCTGCCGCACCTTTGATCATGGTGGGACGCTAGGGCCCGGGCACGACGCCCCCAAGCCCCGTTCGCCGTGCGCTGATCCGCCGTCAGCGCAACGCCCCCGGCGTCCCGCTTCCGGGGCGGCAGCCGGGGCGGGGGCCGGCGGGTCACGCCAGCACGGCGAGGGCCGGGCCGGGGCGGTACGTGGCGGAGTCGGCCCGGGCTCACGCCACTGGCCGAGCCCGGTGCGGCCGATCGGGTGACCGCCCGGTGCGCCGCCTTGTCCCGGGCCGCCGGGTCGGGGTGCGCTGACGCTCGCGGCCCCGTCCGTCCGACAGCCATGACGGCCCTCGTGGTCGGCGTGGCCGGGCCGCGGCGCGCGGTGCCTCGCACGCCGCGTGCCGCCGCGCCGGGCGAGCCGGTGGCCGCGCCCGGGCCCCATCCGGCCCGGTCCCAAGCCCTGACCAGGAGGCCCCCATGCACCGCCGCGCCCGTACCGCCCGCATCCTCGCCGCCGCCGCGCTCGCGGCCTGCGCCCTCACCACCGCCCCCTCGGCGGACGCCGCCCCGCAGCCGCCGGCCGGCAGCCTCTTCCTCACCGTCTCGGGTGCCGACGGCGAGCTGACCCGGATGGCGCGGCTGGACTGCGAACCCGCCGGCGGGTCGCACCCGCTGGCGGCCGAAGCCTGTACGGCGCTGCGCGCGGCGGACGGCAACCCCGATCGGCTCGTCGCCCAGCGACTGGTGTGCACCGAGGAGCACGCGCCCGTCACCGCCCGCGTCACGGGCGCCTGGCGCGGCACCCCGGTCAACTGGAGCCGGACCTACCCCAACGCCTGCCACCTGCGGGCCGCCACCGGCGCGCTCTTCCAGTTCCCCGCCGCCACCGGGGCCTGAGCCGCGCCGCCGCGCCTCCTCACGTGCCCCGCGCGGCCATCACGCCCACGGTCAGCAGGCCGAGCACCACCCAGCCGAACCACAGCCAGCCGTTGCTGCCCAACGTCACGGTGTAGGCGGTCACCATCACCAGTCCGCCCACCGTGAAAATCGCCATCGCCTTCGCAGATCCGGGCATCCCCGCAACCTCCTCATGGCGGCCGGGGCGTGCGCCCCGACCACGGCCAGGGGGCCATCGTCTCCCGGGGCGGGGCGCCACCGCTAGCGCTCGGCGCCGCTACCTGCTCTTGGCCTGCAAGGACGCCAGGTAGTCGTTGTAGGCGTTCAGCTCCTTGTCGCCGTCGCGGTCGGCGACCCGGTCCGAGCGGCGCGCGGTGCGCTGCTCGGACCGGTACCACTGGAAGACCAGCGCGATCAGCACCACCACGGACGGGATCTCGCTGAACGCCCAGGCGATGCCGCCCGCCGCGTTCTGGTCCGAGAGCGCGTCGATGCCCAACGAGTCCGGCGGGTTCTTGTACGTGCCGATCATCGGCTCGGACGCCATCATCAGGGCGATGCCGAAGAAGGCGTGGAAGGGCATGCCGGCGAACAGCTCCAGCATCCGCATGACGTACCCGGGCCGGTGCGGGCCCGGGTCCACGCCCATGATCGGCCAGAAGAAGACCAGACCGACCGCGAGGAAGTGCACCATCATCGCGATGTGCCCCGGCTTGGACTCCATGAGGAAGTCGAACAGCGGCGTGAAGTAGAGCGCGTACAGGCTCGCGATGAACAGCGGGATCGTGAACGCCGGATGGGTGATGATCCGCACGTAGCGGCTGTGCAGCAGGGCCACGAGCAGTTCGCGGGGGCCGGGTCCGCCGCGCCCGGCGCGCGCCCGCCCGGCCGGCAGCGCCCGCAGCGCCAGCGTCACCGGCGCGCCGAGCAGCAGCAGGATGGGCGAGAGCATGCTGATCACCATGTGCTGCACCATGTGCACGCTGAACATGACCATGCCGTAGTCGTTGAGCTTGGTGCACATCACCAGCGCGACGGTCAGCACGCCCACGACGAAGGAGACGGTCCGCATCACGGGCCAGCCGTCGCCGCGCTGGTGCAACCGCAGCGCGCCCCACCCGTACAGCGCCAGCGCCAGCAAGCAGCCGATCAGGAAGAACGGCTCGCTGCTGTACTCCAACCCGCGAGCCAGGGTGAACGGCGGCAGATTCATGTCCATGCCGTGTCCGCCGTGATCCATCCGCTCTCTCCTCAAATCGCCGCAAACGCTCGCACCAGAGTAGAACCGCCCCCGGCCACGTCGTGGGCCGGGGGCGGTCGGCGCGCCAGGCGGGGTGGAGCCACAGCCGTGCGGGTGCGGGCGCCGGAGGCGGAGCGCTCAGCTCACAGCACGCACTCGGCCTCCGCGTACCGCTCCATGGGCACCGTCTTCAGGTGCTCCACCGCCTCGGCGAGCGGGGTCAGGACGATGTCGGTGCCGCGCAGCGCGGTCATCATGCCGAAGTCGCCCCGGTGCGCGGCCTCCACCGCGTGCCAGCCGAACCGGGTGGCCAGCACCCGGTCGTAGGCGGTGGGCGTGCCGCCGCGCTGCACGTGGCCCAGGATCACCGGCCGCGCCTCCTTGCCCAGACGCTCCTCCAGTTCGACGGAGAGCTGTCGGGCGACGCCGGCGAACCGCTCGTGGCCGTAGACGTCCTTGCCGCCGACGTCGAACTCCATGGAGCCCTCGCGCGGCTTGGCGCCCTCCGCGACGACCACGATGGCGAACTTCTTGCCGGCCTGGAAGCGCTGGCCCACCAGCTCGGCCAGTTCGCCGATGTCGAAGGGGCGCTCGGGCACGACGATGGCGTGCGCGCCGGCGGCCATGCCCGAGTGCAGCGCGATCCAACCGGTGTGCCGCCCCATGACCTCGACGATCAGCACCCGCTGGTGCGACTCGGCGGTGGTCTTGAGCCGGTCCAGGGCCTCGGTGGCCACGCCGACGGCGGTGTCGAAGCCGAACGTCACGTCGGTCGACGCGATGTCGTTGTCGATGGTCTTGGGTACGCCGACGATGGGCAGCCCCGCGTCGGACAGGAGGCGGGCCGCCTTGAGCGTGCCCTCGCCGCCGATCGGGATGATCGCGTCGAGACCGAGGTCCGCGACGTGGCCCCGGGCCCGCTCGACGCCGTCCCGCAGGTGCTCGGGACGGACCCGGGAGGAACCGAGGATGGTGCCGCCCAGGGCCAGGATGCCGCCGACGGCGTCGAGGTCGAGCTTGCGGTAGTCGGCTTCGAGAAGGCCACGCCAACCGTCGTGGAACCCCACGACCTCGTCGCCGTGGTCGGCGACCGCACGGTGTACGACCGACCGGATTACGGCGTTCAGACCGGGGCAGTCACCGCCGGAAGTGAGCACACCAATACGCATGGTTTGTGATACCTCTGCAACTCAACCGGACGACCGGACCCCGTCGTCCGGTTGGATCGCGGTCAGCCTACAAGCGCGTAGCACTCCCGCGGGGCGAGTGTCCGTCATGCGGTCTGCGTCGCCGCCGCCATCCGCTCGTTGCGCAGCGCCTCGTACCAGCGGTCGTCCACCGGCGGCAGCGCGTTCACGTCGAGCGCCAACTTCAGCAGCAGGTCGGCGATCTGCGGGTTACGGGCGAGCACAGGGCCGTGCATGTACGTGCCGAACACGGTGTCGTTCCACGCGCCCTCGGTGCCGTCGCCGGTGCCGTTGCCCTTGCCGAGCCGGACCCGGGCGAAGGGGCGGGCGGTGGGGCCCAGGTGCGTGACGCCCTGGTGGTTCTCGAAGCCCGTCAGCGGCGGCAGGCCGAGCCGGTCGTCGATGTCGCCGAGCACGTCGCCCACGCACCGCTCGCCCTCGCCACGGGTGCTGACCACGTCGAGGAGCCCGAGCCCGGGCTCGCGCTGCCCGAGGTCGTTGATGAACTCGTGGCCGAGGATCTGGTAGCCGGCGCAGACCGAGAAGACGATGGCGCCGTTCTCCACCGCGCGGTTGAGGCCGCCGTCGCGCCGCAGCCGCTCGGCCGCGAGCCGCTGCGGCCGGTCCTCGCCGCCGCCGATCAGGTAGATGTCACCGGAGGTGGGGATCTGCTGGTCGGAGCGTACGTCGACGCGGGAGACGTTCAGCCGGCGCTGGCGGGCGCGCCGCTCCACGACCAGCGCGTTGCCCTGGTCTCCGTACGTGCTCAGCAGGTCGGGGTAGACCCACACCAGGCGCAGGCTGTTCTGGCTCATCCTCGGCATCCTTCGTGCTTCAGCGATTCGGGGGGCGGTGGCCGCGTCGCGGGCCGGCCCGCCGCGGTGGGGCGGCCCCCGACGCGGGAGTCGACGTCGCGCGGGGGCCGGGGAATCCGTCGTGGCCGGCGGCTAGTTGCCGACGCGGCGGCGCAGGTCCTGGAAGGCGGTGTAGTTGGCGATGACCTCAATCCGGCCGGGCGGGGCCATCCGTACCGCCTCGTCCGCGTTCTCGCAGACCCGGAAGTCGAGCCCGGCGACCTCGAGGCGCACCGCGAGGTCCAGTTTGCGGTCGCCGATCACCATGATCGGGTGCCCGGCGAGCCGGGTGTAGTCCACGTCCCACAGCCACGAGGTGTCGGTGCCGTCCGCGCCGCGCGCGTTGACCGACAGGATCACCGGCGTGGGCGGCGGGTCGATCAGCGAGAACGTCTCCAGCCAGCCGGCCGGGTTCTTCGCGAGGAGCAGCCGGAGCTGGCGGTCCATGAAGGTGACGACGTCGTACCGGCCGGCGACCGCCTGCACCGCGTACATCCGCTCCAGCGCGACCTGCGGCGGCACCCCGAACGTCGCGGCGACGGCCGCGGAGGTGGCCGCGTTGGCCTTGTTGGCCCGGCCGGGGAGCTGGAGGTGGATCGGCCACGCCGAACCCTGCGGGTCGAGCACGTAGTCGCCGTTCAGGGCCCAGGTGGGGCGGGGGCGGCGGAAGCCGCAGTCGGCGCAGCCCCAGTCGTCGCCGGGGCGCTGGAGGACGCCACCGCAGGACGGGCAGGACCAGGCGTCGTCCTTCCACTCCTGGCCCGCGGCAACCCACACCACGTTCGGGCTGGACGAGGCCGCCCAGACGATGAGCGGGTCGTCCGCGTTGGCGATGACCGTGGCCTTGCTGCCGGCCAGGCCCTCGCGCCACTTCTCGGCCAGCATCCGGGTCTCGGCGGCGCGGTCGAGCTGGTCGCGGGAGAGGTTCAGCAGCGCGATGGCCTTGGGCGTGGTGTCCCGGGCCACGCCGGCCAGGTACTTCTCGTCCACCTCGATGACGCCGTACCGGGCGTCGGAGCCGCCGGCGAGGGCGGAGGTGATGCCGGCGGGCATGTTGGCGCCCAGGGCGTTGGAGACGACCGGTCCGCTGGCGCGCAGCGCCTCGGCGATCAGCCGGGTGGTGGTGGTCTTGCCGTTCGTCGCGGAGACGAGGATCACGTCGAGATGCCGCGCCAGCCGGGCCAGCAGGTCCGGGTCGAGCCGAAGGGAGACCTTCCCCCCGATCACTGACCCGCTGCCGCGACCAGCGACCCGCGACACCGCCGCTGCTGCCCTGCCCGCCGTCACGGCCAGCTTGGCGCGCGGCGGCAGCGGCTCCGTGTTGCCTGCCATCGTCCTTGTTCCTCCTTGCGTCCGGCGCAGTGCCCGCCCCCGGGGCTGCCGGTCAAACGCCCCCTTGATGCCGAATCGCCAGCCGGGAGGCTTCGGTCGGGGTTCAGCCTATCGAGATCCAGACCCTGGCCCGAACCCCGCCACCTGCGCCGGGCTTCCCGGTCCGGTCGCCACAGCCGTGCCGGCCCGGCCGGACCGTACCCTGTTCCGCATGCGAACTGGCGCGATCCCCGGCAGCTCGGGACGGGTGCGGCCCCTCCGGCTGCTCGGCGACCCCCACTTGGCGGCCCCGTGCGCGGAGGTGACGGAGTTCGGCTTCGAGCTCGCCCGCCTGGTGGAGGACATGTACGCGACGATGTACGCGTCGGGGGGCGTCGGCCTCGCGGCCAATCAGATCGGCGTCCCGCTACGGGTGTTCGTATACGACTGCCCCGACGACGAGGACCGCCGCCACCTGGGACACCTCGTCAACCCCCGCCTCGTGTACGCCGACGGGCTGATCTTCCGGGGCCCGGAGGGCTGCCTGTCGCTGCCCGGCATCGAGGCCGGCACGCCCCGCTTCGACCGCGCGGTGGTGGAGGGCGTGAGCGTGGACGGCAGCCCGCTGCGCGTCGAGGGCAGCGGCTTCTTCGCGCGCTGCCTGCTGCACGAGTGCGACCACCTGGACGGCAAGCTGTTCACCGACCGGCTTGAGGGCCGCCGCCAGCGCCGGGCGCTGCGCGCGGCGGCCCGCGCCCCGTGGGCGACCGAGCCCAGAGCCTGAGCGGCTGCGACGGGGGAGCGGACGGAGGAGTGGGGCCCGCCGGTCCCGCGTCGCGGAAGGCGTCCCGGGCGGCGGTGGCCTAGAAGGCCGGGCCGCCCTCGCGGTCGCCGGCGTCGGCCAGGCGTCCCCACAACAGGTCGGTGAGGTGGCTGACGAGCTGCTCGCGGGGGCAGGGCCGGTCGCGCAGCCACCAGTCGCCCGCGGCGTGCATCATGCCGACGATGCCGTGCCCCCACACCCGGGCCTTCTCCGCGCCGTCCGGGCCCAGGTCCACCCGCTCGGCCACCACCTGGGCCAGCTCCTCGCCGAGCCGGCGCAGCAGCGGCGCCGCGTGCCGCCCGACGTCGAAGCCCTGCTCGGGTTGGCCCTCGCTCTGGTCGTCGGCCGGGTGCATGAGGAAGCGGTAGACCTGCGGGCGGGCCTCGATCGCGGCGAGGTAGGTGTCCAACGTCGCCTCGACCCGGGCCCGGCGCTGGGCCGGGGCGTCCAGGGCCGCGCGCAGCGCGGCGAGCAGGGCGTCGGTGTGCCGGACGGCGAGCGCGCGGTAGAGGCCGCCCTTGTCGCCGAAGTGTCGGTAGAGGATGGGCTTGGTGATGCCCGCCTCGGCGGCGATGGCGTTCATCGAGGCGCCGGGGCCATCGCGGAGCACGACCCGGTCGGCGGCCTCCAGCAGCTCGCGTCTGCGCTCCTCGTGCGCGCGCTGCTGGCTGTCGCGCTGCGTGGTGTCCATGGTGTGCCTCCCACCCCGGTGTTCCGTGCGGCCCGCGCAACGTAACACCCCATGGCCTGCGGTCCTTCCGGCGACCAGGGAGTTGACAGCCTCTACTGGCGAGTAACAGACTCCTGTTACCGAAGGTAATGAGCGGCTGGAGGGGATCATGCCGGAGTTCTCTTTCGAACTCAACGAGGAGCAGAAGTCCGTACGGGACTGGATTCACGGATTCGCGCAGGACGTGATGCGCCCGGCCGCCGCGGAGTGGGACGAGCGGGAGGAGACCCCCTGGCCGATCATCCAGGAGGCGGCCAAGATCGGCCTGTACTCGCTGGACTTCTACGCCCAGCAGTTCTTCGACCCCACCGGGCTCGGCATCCCGATGACCATGGAGGAGCTCTTCTGGGGCGACGCGGGCATCGCGCTGTCCATCGTGGGCACCGGTCTCGCCGCCGTGGGCGTGCTGGCCAACGGCACCGAGGAGCAGGTCGGTACCTGGGTGCCGCAGATGTACGGCGACGCGAACGACGTGAAGGTCGCCGCCTTCTGCTCGTCCGAGCCCGACGCCGGCTCGGACGTGGCCTCCATGCGCACCCGCGCGGTCTACGACGAGGCCAAGGACGAGTGGGTGCTCAACGGCACCAAGACCTGGGCCACCAACGGCGGCATCGCGAGCGTCCACGTCGTGGTCGCCGTCGTGGACCCGGAACTCGGCTCCAAGGGGCACGCCTCCTTCATCATCCCGCCGGGCACGCCGGGCCTGTCCCAGGGCCAGAAGTTCCAGAAGCACGGCATCCGCGCCTCGCACACCGCCGAGGTGGTCCTGGAGGATGTCCGCGTCCCCGGTGACTGCCTGCTCGGCGGCAAGCCCAAGCTGGACGAGCGGCTGGCCCGCGCCCGCGAGCGCGACGCCCTGAGCGGGGCGGGGGCCGAGCGCGTGAAGAACGCGGCCATGGCCACCTTCGAGGCGTCCCGGCCGGCGGTCGGCGCGATGGCCGTCGGTACGGCGCGCGCCGCGTACGAGGAGGCGCTGGAGTACGCGAAGACGCGCACCCAGTTCGGCCGCCCGATCATCGACAACCAGGGCGTGGCCTTCCAACTCGCCGACATGCGCACCCAGATCGACGCGGCCCGGCTGCTGGTCTGGCGGGCGTCGTGGATGGCGGCGGCCGGTCGGCCGTTCACCGCCGCCGAGGGCTCGATGTCCAAGCTGTACGCGAGCGAGACGGCCAAGAAGGTCACGGCCCAGGCCATACAGATCCTCGGCGGCAACGGCTACACCCGCGAGTACCCGGTCGAGCGCATGCACCGGGACAGCGCCATCTACACCATCTTCGAGGGGACCAGCGAGATCCAGCGCCTGGTCATCGCCCGCACCCTGTCCGGGATGCCCATTCGCTGACCGCGCGCCCGACCGCGCGGTGGCCGCGCCAGGCCGCCGGGCGGCGCCCCACCACGGGGCGCCGCCCGGCGTCGTCGTGCCCGCCCCCGCCCCGACCTCCGCGCCGGCACGGGCGCACGCGGCCCTGCCCTCACCCGAATGGAGTACGTCCGCAATTCCCGGGTGAGGCCGGCAGAGCGCGCTCGTGCGGCCCCGGGACCGGTTCCGAGCCGGCTCCGCCGGCGACGACGAGGGGCGCCTGCGGTCGCCGTGTGCTTGCGGGGCGCGCGCAATGGAAGACGGAGCACGCCCAGCCGTGTCGGCGCGTGCTACGCGCGAAAGGAGACAGTGGCGATGACTGCACCCCAGGGCGACACCCCGCAGGAGCTGTCAGGCATGCACGTGGTCGACCCGGATGGCCAGAAAGTCGGGTCGGTGCAGCAGGTGTACAGCGACGACATCACTGGCGTACCGGAATGGATAACCGTTCGCACCGGGATGTTCGGCATGAAGGAGACCTTCGTCCCCCTCGCCGGCGCCCAGCACTCGGGTGGTGACCTGCGCGTTCCGTACAGCAAGGAGGAGATCAAGGACGCTCCGCGGATCGACGCCGCCGGACACCTCTCCCCGGAGGAGGAGACGGAGCTCTACCGGCACTACGGCCTGCGCCAGCCCGGTCGGCAGACGATGGGGCGCGGGCAGGGAACGGACGCGACGGCCGGCGGCGACGCGAACACCACGCGCGGGGGCATGGCGGGCGCGGCCGGCGGCGCGGCGGGCGGCGGAGCCGCGGGGTACGCCGCGGGCCGCGCGTCCGGTCAGCGCACCGAGGCCGGGGGACCCAAGCTGGTCGGCGCGGGCGCCGGGCGCGGCGCCGAGGCGGGCGACGCGTCGGCCAAGGAGACCCGCGAGATGGCGGCCGAGCGCACGACCAAGCAGGGCCGTGGGAAGCACGCCGACCGGGCGGCCAAGGAGGGCGTCCAGGAGATGATCCTCTCCGAGGAGCAGCTCCGGGTCGGCACCGAGGAACACGAGACGGGACGCGCCCGGCTGCGCAAGCACGTGGTCACCGAGGACGTGACCCGCACCGTGCCCGTCAGCCACGAGGAAGTGCACCTCACGCGCGAGCCGATCTCGGCGGACGACATGCGGCGACAGAGCCGCGACGCGCGGATCGAGGACGGCGAGGTGGAGGTCACGCTGCACGCGGAGCGCGCCGTCGTCCGCAAGGAGACCGTGCCGGTGGAGCGCGTACGGCTGGAGACCGAGCGGGTGACCGAGCAGGAGGAGGTCTCGGCGCAGGTCCGCAAGGAGCGCGTGGAGTACGAGGGCGCCGAGGGGGACGAGGGCGCCGCTGGCGAACGAGGTCGCCGCGGTGGCGCCGGCGGCAGGAAGGGTCCCGAGGACGTGCGCTGACCCCGCCGTCACACCACCCGTCACACCGCCCCGTCACACCGACCGCCGACGGAGCAGTCCGCCACGGAGCGCGACCAGACCAGACAAGCCAGACCCCACCAGGCCAGCCCAGGCCGTGCCAGACCGGAGCGGGTCACGCCGGGGCGAGCCGCCCAACCGGGACGACGTGGTCCCCGCCGCATCCGACAGCGGCGGGGACCACGTCGTACCCGCGCGCGGGCGCCCGCCCGCTACGTCTCGGGCAGCCGCCCGCGCCGCGCCGCGTCGCTCAGCGGCGCGAGCGGATCGTCGCCCCGCTCCTCGACGCGCGCCAGCGCCTCCTCCGGGCCGAAGGCCAGGTCGGCCGGGTGCGCGCACGCGGCGACCTCGTCCCAGTCGACCGGCGTCGCCACGCCGGGGCGCTCGCGGATACGCAGCGTGTACGGGGCGGCCGTGGTCTTCGCCGAGGCGTTCTGGGACCAGTCGATGAACACCTTGCCGTGCCGCGCGGCGCGCGACATCGTCGCCACCGCGAGGTCGGGCAGCTCCGCCCGCATCCGCACCGCCAACCGCTTGGCATAGGCCACCGCGGTCTCGGCGGGGGCGGGCTCCACCGCCACGTACAGGTGCAGGCCCTTGGAGCCGGAGGTGACCGCGCAGGCCGTCAGGCCGTCGGCGGCGAGCGCGGCGCGCAGCGGGAGCGCCACCCGGCAGCAGTCGGTGACGTCGGCGCCGGGCCCCGGGTCGAGGTCGAAGACGACCCGGTCGTGCACCGCCGGCCCGGCGCCGGCCCGCCACTGCGGCACGTGCACCTCGTACGCCCCGAGGTTGGCCATCGCCACCAGCGTCGCGGTCGAGTCGACGACGACGTGCGGGGCCGGTTCCCCCTTGCCGGGCACGGAGGTGAGGGTGACCCACTCGGGGCAGCCGGGCGGCGGGTTCTTGGCGTACCAGCGCTCGCCGTCCACGCCGTCCGGGGCGCGGACGAACGAGGCCGCCCGGTCGGTGGTGTGCGGCACCATCAGCGGGGCGATGCGCGCGTAGTAGTGCAGGAGTTCGGCCTTGGTGTGCTCCGACTCGGGGAAGAGCGTCTTGCGCAGGTGGGTCAGGGCCAGTTGGTGGCCGTCCACCCGCACGGCCTGTCGGTCGGGGGCTGCGGACATGCCACGGACGATGCCACGCGCCCGGCGTGCGCGCGCGGGCGGCGCGGCGGGCCGGGCCGAGCCCGGCGCGCGGTTCGCCCGGCTGCGCGGCCCGTGGTGACGGAGCGCCGCCGGCACCCCGCGCGCGGGGCCGGCCACACGTGGGCGCCGCGCCACGGCGGGCGCCCGTGACGGGCGCGCGCGGCGGGCGCGGAAGGGGCGCGTGGGGGAGTGGGGGCAGGGCGGAAGACGGGACGCTCGGGCGGGGCGAGGGGGCCGAACCAGGGCCGGAACCCAGCGTTCCTCCGGTAACCGTAGGTCATATAACGTTAAAGAAATCGCTCTGACCACGTGCGTCCCAGGAGGCAACCATGGGCACACGGCGCACCACGCTGCCCGGTGTCGGTACCCAGTACGACTTCACGACGCACGCCGGACAGCACCTGTCCGTCGTCGTCCACCACGACGGCCGTCGCTTCATCGGCTTCTACTCCCAGGACGACCCCGACTCCTGTCAGGTGTCCATCTGCCTCGCGCCCGAGGAGGCGACCGCCGTCGCCCACCTCATCGACCCGGCGCCCATCGCCGCCGTCCGCACCGACGGCATCGACCTGGTCACCGAGCACATACCGGTCGGCAGCAGGTCCCCGTACGCGGGACGGCTGCTCGGCGACACCGGCGCCAGGACCCGTACCGGGGCGTCCATCGTCGCGGTGTTGCGCCGCACCAGTGCGCACCCCTCGCCCGGCCCCGACTTCCGGTTCGCCATCGGCGACACGCTCGTCGCGGTCGGCACCCGAGAGGGCGTCGACGCGCTCTCCACCATCATCGCGGAGGGCTGAACCAGCGTGCATGACACCACAACACTCCTCATAGAGCTCGGGGCCGTCATCCTGGGCCTCGGGCTCATCGGGCGTCTGGCACTGCGCTTCGGCCTGTCACCGATACCGCTCTACCTGCTGGCCGGCCTCGCCTTCGGGCAGGGCGGGCTGCTCCCGCTCAAGGCCAGTGAGGAGTTCGTCGGCGTCGGCGCTGAGATTGGCGTGATACTGCTGCTGCTCCTGCTCGGTCTGGAGTACAGCGCGTCAGAACTCGTCACCAGCCTCAAGACCCAGTACCCGTCCGGAGTGGTGGACTTCGTCCTCAACGCCGTCCCGGGCGCCGTGGCTGCCCTGCTCCTCGGCTGGGGCCCGGTCGGCGCCGTCGCCCTCGCCGGGGTCACCTGGATCTCCTCGTCGGGCGTCATCGCCAAGGTCCTCACCGACCTCGGACGCCTGGGCAACCGCGAGACGCCGGTCATCCTGAGCGTCCTGGTCATCGAGGACCTGTCGATGGCCGTCTACCTGCCGCTGCTCACCGCGCTGGTCGCCGGCGCCGGGCTCGCGGGCGGCAGCCTGACCCTGCTCATCGCGCTCGGCACCGTCGGCATCGTGCTCTACCTCGCCCTGCGGCACGGCCGGTTGATCAGCCGGGCCGTCTCCTCGGACAACCCCGAGATGCTGCTGCTCGTCGTGCTGGGCCTGACCCTGCTGGTCGCCGGCGTCGCCCAGGAACTCCAGGTCTCCGCGGCGGTGGGGGCGTTCCTGGTGGGCATCGCGCTATCCGGCGAGGTGGCCGAGGGCGCGGAGCGGCTGCTGACGCCGCTGCGCGACCTGTTCGCGGCCGTCTTCTTCGTCTTCTTCGGCCTGTCCACCGACCCGACCGAGATCCCGCCGGTGCTGGTGCCCGCGCTGCTGCTCGCGGCGGTCACCACGGTGTCCAAGATCGGCACCGGCTGGTACGCGGCGCGCCGCGCCGGCATCGGGTCGCGCGGGCGGCTGCGCGCCGGTGGCACGCTCGTCGCGCGCGGCGAGTTCTCCATCGTCATCGCCGGGCTCGCGGTCGGTACGGAGCCCAGGATCGGGCCCATCGCCACGGCGTACGTGCTGATCCTGGTCATCGTCGGCCCGCTCGCCGCCCGTTACACCGAGCCCGTCGTACGCCGGCTGAACGAGCGCCGCACCGGCGGCTCCGCCGCCCGAGCGGCCCGCGCCGGCTCGCCGAGCGCGACCCCACCCCACTCCATCGAGCCCGAACCGGCGGGCGGGGCCGCTACCCCCACCGACGCTCCGGCGCCGCCTCCGGGCCCGGCCGAGGCCACGACGCCAGGGCCCGACGCGTCCGCGGCGCGGCTCCCCGAGGCCGAGCCGGGCGCCGGCACGGCCCCGGAGGACGAGCCGGGGCTGTCCACCCACCGCGGCGGCAAGCCGCTCCCGTAGGGCGTTCGGACGCGGGGGTCCCCGCCGCCCTGAGCCGTGACCGGCCGCGAAGGCCGTGCGGCCAGCCCCCGGTCGAGGGGCGGCGGGCGGCGGGTCAGCTTCGCGCCGCCGGCTTCCAGTCCTTGGCGAGGAGGCCGAGCAGCACCTCGTCCAGGAACTCGCCGAGGACCCAGGACGAGGAGCGCAGCACGCCCTCGCGGACGAAGCCGTTGCGTTCGGCGGAGCGCAGCATCGCCGTGTTGTCCGCCAGCGTCTCGATCTGGAGCCGGTGCAGGCCGCGGACGACGAAGCCGTAGTGGCACAGCACGGCGACCACGTCGGTGCCGTACCCCTTGCCGCGGGCGGCCGGCAGCAGGCCCAATCCGATGTGCGCGGAGCGGTTGTGGGTGTCAATGCCCCACAGGTTGGCCATGCCGACCAGCGTGCCGCTCGCCAGGTCCACCACGGAGAACGGGACGCGCCCCTCCTCCGTGTCGTCCACCACGAGTCGAGGGTCCTTCGTGCCCGGCGTCACCGGCCGCCACGGTCGGCCGTCGGCCCGCGAGCCGTTGACCACGTCGTCGAAGAGCTCGGCCCGCAGGACCGGGATGTCGTCCTCGTGGCGGGCGCGCAGCCCGACCGTGTTGCCTTTGAGCATGGGGGTCTTCCTATCCGGCCGGGCTGGCTGACGGCAACCCAATTAGAGATCGTCCGCAGGAAAGATCGTCCGCGCCGTCGTGCGAGGTGGGCGCGGTGCTCGGGCCGGAGGGCGCCGGCTGCGCGAGTGGCCGGGGCCAGGCCACGTACGTAGCCCCCGCCGGGCCCGGCGAGGGCTACGTACGCGAGGAACGCGCCGCGCGCGTGACGGTCCGACGGTCGTGCGCGCGACCGTGGCCGCCTCCCGTTCGCCGGGGGCGGGCCCGGGCGCGCGGCGGGTCAGACCTTGCGCCAGCCGGGGACCCAGGCGCCGTCCTCGACGGTGTAGTCGCCGAACAGCGCCGGCGCCTCCCGGGTCAGCAACTCGCCGACCTTGCCGAACAGCAGCCGGATCTCCTCCTCGGCGCCCGGCGCCGTCCGGCTCTCGATGACGTGCCGCAGGGTGCGCACATTGGCGGTCCACACCAGGCCGGTGGCCACCCCCTCCGGGGCGAACCGGCGCATGAACGAGGTCTTGGCCTTCTTCTCCGCGAACGGCACGCCCTCCTCGTCAAGCCCGAAGTGGCCGGCCATCCACTGCTGGAACTCCTCCATCCGCCCGAGCAGTTCCGTGGCCCGCTCCATCAGCTCCGGGTCGCCCTCGGCCCACCGCGGGAACCAGAACGGCAGGTCGTCCAGGCGCACGAAGCGCAGCGACTCCTGGGAGACGGCGGTGCCCGCGCGGTGGCGCACCAGCTCGTGCGTGGCCACCCGGCTCACATGGTGCAGCACCAGGGTGAAGCTCACGTGCTCAAGGACCGAGCCGTGCGCGCTGGCCAGGATGTTGCGCAGGTACTTCTCCTGGTCGGTGCGGATGCGGGTGACGTTGGGGTTCAGGCCCGGCTCCCAGGAGCGGTAGCAGACCCGGCCGGCGAACTCCGCCAGGTTCTGCGCGTCGTCCAACTCGCCCCGGTCGACGCGCTCCAGCCACTTCTCACCGCCCACCTCGGCGAGGTACGCGGCGACCTCGTCGTAGTCCAACTGGGGGCGGGCGATGAGGCGGACCTCGGGTTCCACGCGACGCAACGTGACCATCCTTCGTAGCTTCGAGCACATGCGCTGGCCGAGTCTGCCACGTCCGCCCACCCGCGCCGCCGCGCGGTCCCGCGGGCCCGGGCCAGCGGGCCGGGCGTCCTCACCGCCCGCGTCGCGCACCGCGTGGCCAGCGGCGCCGGCGCGCGAGCGCCCCCGGGCCGGCCCGCGCCAGGGGGCGTCAGATGCCGCGTTCGATCATGTCGATGACGTGCTGGCCCGCGTCGTGGGCCTGGGTGGGAGGGAGGCCGCGCAGGGGGCCGTCGATGAGGAGGACCGCGAGCCCGTGGACGGCGGACCAGGCGAGGAACTCGGCCCCCGGGCGCCGGTCCGCGGCCAGGAGCCCGGCGTCCACGAGGCCGTCGAGGGCCTCGCCGAGCAGTTCGAAGGGGGTCTTGCCGGTGGCGCCCGCGGCGGTGTCGTCGGCGGCGTGGGTCATGTCGCCGGGGACGTGGAAGGCCGTGCGGAACAGGCCGGGTTCCTCCCGGGCGTAGCGGAGGTAGCCGGTGCCGACGGCACGGAAGCGGGCCCGGGCGGCGGCCACCGGGTCCTCGGTGGGCGGCACGGCGGCCTGCTCGGCCTCCATGGTGCGGGCGACCTGGGCCATGGCCGCTTGGGAGACGGCGTGCAGCAGGGCGTCGCGGTCGGCGAAGTGGCGGTAGGCGGCGTTGGGGACGACCCCGGCCTGTCGGGTGGCGGCGCGCAGCACGACGGCCTCCGGGCCGCCCTGGCGGGCGAGTTCGAGGGCGGCCTCGGTCAGGGCGTTACGCAGGTCGCCGTGGCGGTAGGTGTCCCGCTTGGGCTTTCCGTTCCCGGCCGGGGACATGCCCGCCACCTCCAATGTGGACAGCATCCACTTAGGCCGTCTAGGCTCTCGCGTGATCACTCGGGGGGCGCGGACCGCTGTTCCCTCCGCATGTGGACATCGTACACAAGGGCGGTCGACGGCCGTCCGGACACCTGTCGCCAAGGGGGGACCGGGACGCATGGGCAAGATCACGCACTTCGTGCACCAGTCACTGGACGGCTTCATCGAGGGCCCGAACGGGGAGTTCGACTGGCCCCGTATGGACCGCGAACTGTCCGCCTACTCGCAGTCCCTCACCGACAGCGCCGACATCTTCCTGTACGGCCGCGTGGTGTGGGACATGATGTCGGGCTACTGGCCCCGCGCCGAGGAGTTCTCCACCCACGAGCACGACCTCGCGTTCGCGCCCGTCTGGCGCGAGGCGTCCAAGGTCGTCGTCTCCTCGACGCTGACCGAGGCCGACTGGAACACCCGCGTCATCCGCACCGACGTCGTCGAGCAGTTGACCGCACTCAAGGACGGCGGGGCGCACCTGGTGCTGTTCGGCGGCTCCACGCTCGCCGGCTTCCTCACCGAACACCAACTGATCGACGAGTACCAGATCTTCGTCCACCCCGTCCTGCTCGGCGGCGGCAAGCCCGTCTTCACCCCCCAGCGGCGCGTCGACCTGTCCCTGGTCGAGACCAGGATCTTCGACTCCCAGGTGGTCCTGCTGCGCCACGCGCGCACCGCCCAGACCGCCTGACTTCACCAGCACCCACCACCCCACACAACGGAGACCACCGTGGCCACACCCGTGAAGGGCCCCGCGAGCTACTTCCCCTCCATCGAGAAGAAGTACGGCCGCCCGATCGCCGAGTGGAAGGAACTCATCCACGCCTCGCCGCTGACCAAGCACATGGAGCTCGTGACGTGGCTCAAGACCGAACACGGCCTGGGCCACGGCCACGCCAACGCCCTGGTCGCCCACACCCTCGCCGAGGCGGACGGCGAGTGAACCCTCTCCCCGGGGGCCCGGGTGGCCCGGGCCCGTGGGGAGAAGTCCGCGGCGGTCAGCGCAGGGCGCCCGCCGCCACCGTGACCACCGCGCGCACCTGGTCCGTGATGGCCTGCCGGTCGCGCACGAACCGCGGGTCGGTGACGGTGCCGGTGGCCGGGTCGGTGTTGCCCGGGCCGAACGCCAGGACCGGGGTGTGCAGGTGGCCGCCCGGCGCGTCGAGGCCGACCGCGTCGCGCAGCAGCGTCGCCCGGTAGGCGATCTCGTTGGACAGGTAGTCACCGCCGCCGCCCGCGCGCGCCGCCGAGCCGGGCGTCGGCCCGTCGGGCCGCTCCACCGGCTCGTCGCCGCCGGCCGGGATCTCGGTCACCGCCGTGTTGTCCCGTACCGGGAACGGGCCGGTCCCGGCCTCGACGATCCGCTCGTACGGCAGCGAGGTCGTCGTCCACTGCGGCTGCTCGGGCGGCGTCGGCACACCCGAGGGTATGGGCACCAGGCCGGTGCGGGAGACGTTCGCGTTGTCGCCGTAGCCGCCGCGCCAGGCCCCGTTGGTGCGCTCCACGTCGAAGCGTCCTGGGCGGCCCTGGCTGATGGTGGTGAACAGGTCCACCTGGCGCGGGCCCGGCCTGAAGTGCGGCAGCAGCGCGCGCTCGACCACGCCGGACGCGAACTCGTCCCAGCGCACGGGGAAGACGGCCGTCTCGATCCGCGCGGGGCCCGAGGCGGTGCGGATCGTGGTGCCGTCCAACGCCAGGGCCGCCGCGCCGGACGGGTTGCTGCGCCGGGGGTCGGCGTCGAGCTGGAACGGGTCGAACCCGGTCACCACGATCCGCTTGACGCCCTTGCCCGCCGGTAGCCGCAGCGTGTCCTGCCCGCGCGAGGAGCGCTCCAGGTGCGCCCGCAGCGCGGCCCGTCGCGCGTCGGACAGCGGGAAGGCCGGCCGCCACTCGGTCAGGGCCCGCGTCATGCCAAGCCGCGCCCAGTACAGCGGGCGGTCGTCGTCCCGGCTGAGGTCGCCGCCCGCGGGCCCGCGCCCCTGCGCCCGGTCCACCGCCCGCTCCCACAGGCGCTGCCCGTGCTGGGCCACCACACGCTGGGCCGCGGCCGGCGAACGCGCGCCCGCCAGCGCGCGGGCGAAGCGCGGCGCCACGTCGTCGAACCCGCCGCGCCGCAGGATCTCGCGGGGCACCGGCAGGTCGAGCCGCCGTTCCTCGACGGTGGGCCCGTCGGCGCGGGTGCTGCCGGGCGCCGCCGGCGCGGTGGCGGACACCGGGGCGGCGACGGCCAACGGCGCGACGACGGCCACGGCGGTGGCGAGCCAGCCCAGACGGGTGCGGAGGGATCTCATGCGCGGTCCTTCGGTACGGGGGGTGGCGACAGCGCCCGGCAGGCGGGCCGACCCGTCTGCCTGACGCACCCCACGCGGTCGCGCTCGGCGAGCCGCGCGGCGTGCCCGCCATCGAACCCGACCGCCGCCCATCGCACCACCCCCCGCCGACCACGCGTTTCCGGCGGCGAGCACCGACCCGTGCCGGGGCCACCCACCGCCGTGCGGGAGACTGCCCGGGCAGGGCCGCCGGTCGTCTCCTAGCCGGCGGCGCCACCGACGACCGTACGGAGCCGACCGTGCCGACCGCGCCCGCATCCCCGTGGCTGCGCCGCCCAGCGCCCCGCCCCGCCGCCACCACGACCGTGTTGTGCCTGCCGCACGCGGGCGGCAACGCCGGGTTCTTCACGCCCTGGGCGCGCCTGCTGCCGCCGGAGCTCGAACTGCTCGCGGTGCAGTACCCGGGCCGTCAGGACCGCCTCCTGGAGAAGCCGTTGGTCGAGATGGCCGCGCTCGCCGACGCGCTGACCGCCGAGATCCTGCGCACCCCGCTGCTCGGCGAACGCCGCCTGGTGCTCTTCGGGCACAGCATGGGCGCCTCCGTCGCCTGGGAGGTGGCGCTGCGCCTGGAGCGGGGCCGCGGCCCGCGCCCGCGCCGGCTGTACGTCTCCGGCCGGCCGGGCCCGCGCCACCAGCACCCCGCCGACACCTACCGGCTGGGCGAGCGGGAGTTCACCGACGAGCTGCGCCGACTCGGCGGCACCAGCGAGGAACTCCTGGACGACCCGGAGATGCGCGAGCTGCTGCTGCCCGCGATCCGCGCCGACTACCAGATCGTCGGCACCTACGCCCCGGACCTCGACGCCCGGGTGAGCTGCCCCATCGAGGCGTTCACCGGCGACGCGGACCCGGAGGCCACGCCGGACACGGTCGCCGACTGGGCCTCGGCCACCAGCGGCGACTTCTCCCTGACGGTGTTCCCCGGCGACCACTTCTTCCTCTGGCCGCAAGGGGAGCGGATGGTCGCGGCGCTGGGCGCGTCGGCGCTGCCGGCCTCACCGCGCTGACGACGGCGGGCGGCCCGGTACGCGCTGCGCAGCGCGTACCGCACGCCGAGCCCGCACGCGGCGTACCCGCAGCCCAGGGCCAGGGCCAAGGGCGTGGAGCGGTGCTGAGCACGGGCCATGCCGCCAGCGTGGCACAGCCGATGAGAGGGGGCGGTTGCCGCGCGGTACGGCTCACCGACGGCGCCCCCTGTGCGCCCCCAGGGCCGAGTGCCGCGCCCCGACCCTTCCTCGACCTGGAAATCATTCCCACCTACCGTGGGGCGAGTTGGGGACTTCGACCGCGTTGACCACGTGAGCGACGCGGTGGCCGTCGTACCGGAGGGCGGGCGACCATGAACGGCGGACGGTCGAGAAGGGCGGCGCGGGCGGACGGCGTCGCGCCCGGGCGCCACACGCCGCAGCGGGCCGCCGTGCTACGGGCCATCGCCGAATCGGCGCGGTTCCTCTCGGCCCAGGAACTGCACGCCCGACTGGTCGCCGACGGCGTGTCCATCGGGCTGACCACGGTCTACCGCAGCGTGCAGGCCCTGGCCCGCGGCGGGTTGCTGGACGTCGTGCACGACGCGGCCGGGGGTCGCCGGTACCGCCACCGCCCCGCCGCCGGACACCGGCACTACGTGCTCTGCCGCCACTGCGGCCACAGCCAGCCGGTCGACGCCGACGTGGTGGAGGAGTGGGCGGACGGCGTGGCCGGGCGCACCGGGTTCTCGGCGGTGGAACACACCCTGGAACTCACCGGGCTGTGCCCCACCTGCGTGACCGCGGGCTGAGGCCACGCCCCGGCCGGGCGCCCGCGGTCGGGCGCCCGCGGTCGGGCGCCCGTCCACAACCTCCCCGGACGAAACAGCTAGTCCGCGCGCTGCCAGGTCAGGATCTCGCCACCCTCGCCCCGCATCAGCGTGCCCGGCATCACCCGCAGCCGCCACGGGGTCAGCTTGAGGGCCGTGAACCCGGGCGACTCGGGCGTCTGCCAGGCGGAGATGCCGATGCCGCCGGGGTCGTAACCCAGCGGTGCCGGGGCCGACTTGAGCAGGTTCCACACCCGGGTGCGGGTCTCCACGTCGTCGGCCCACTCGGCCGCGCACTCGGCGACGCAGGTGTCCTGGTCGGGCGACCAGTAGTTCACCGACGCGTACGGGCTGTGCGTCAGGTGGGCGCGCTTGACGGGCGTCGGGCTGGTGCCGATCCAGCCGGTCAGCGTGCCGTCCTCCCAGGTCCAGATCGGGTGCAGCACCCTGCTGCGCGGGCGGCCGGCGCCGTCCACGGTGGCCACGGAGGCCCAGACGACGCGGTGCGCCATCTCGACGAAGGCGGGGGCGGTGGTGGCGAGGTCGGACACGGGGCAACACGTCCTTCGGATCATGGAGCGGTTCGCCCGCACCCTACCCGCGCGCGGCCGGCCGCGGCCCGGCCTGTGGACGGCCGGGCCCGGCCCACGCCCCGGGCTCAACCCAGGTGTGCCAGCACCCGGTCCGGCGTCATCGGCAGCTCCCGCAGCCGCACCCCGGTCGCGTGGTGCAGCGCGTTGCCGATCGCCGCGGCCGTGCCGACGATGCCGATCTCGCCGATCCCCTTGCTGCCCATCGGGTTGAGGTGCCGGTCGTCCTCGTCGATCCAGTGCGCCTCGACGGCGGGCACGTCGGCGCAACTGGGCACGTGGTACGAGGCCAGGTCGCGCTCCGCGAAGTCGCCGAAGACCGGGTCCATGGTGCTGCCCTCCAGGAGCGCCATGCCCAGGCCCATCACCATCCCGCCGATGAACTGGCTGCGCCCCGTACGGGAGTTGAGGACGTGGCCGGCGGCGAAGACGCCGAGCAGCCGGCGCACCCGCGTCTCGCCGGTGTCCGCGTCGACGGCGACCTCGGCGAAGTGCGCGCCGAACGCGTGCCGGGCGTAGTCCGAGGCGGCGTCCGCCTCGCCCGCGGTGTCGGCGAAGGCGCGCAGCGTGGTGGAGGGCACCTCGTCGCCGCCCGCCTCCTCGACCAGCGCCCGCAGCCGCCGGCAGGCGCGGTGCACGGCCCAGCCCCAGGACGCGGTGCCCGACGAGCCGCCCGCGAGCGCCGCCGCCGGCAGGTCGCTGCACCCGATGTCGATCAGCACGTGGTCCACGGGCACGCCCAGCGCGTCCGCGGCGACCTGGGCGAGCACGGTACGGGCGCCGGTGCCGATGTCGGTCGCGTTGATCCGCACCCGGTAGCCGCCGCCGGGCTCGGTGGACGCCTCCGCGGTCGACGGCGAGACCAGGACCGGGTACGTGGCGGAGGCGACGCCCGTGCCGATCAACTGCCGGCCCTCGCGCCGGCTCCGGGGACGCGGATCGCGGTCCGCCCAGCCGAAGAGCCGCGCCCCCTCGCGCAGGCACTCCACCAGGTGCCGGCTGCTGAACGGCTTCCCGGTGTCCGGCTCGATGGCCGGATCGTTGCGTACCCGCAGCTCGATGGGGTCCATGTCGAGCGCCACCGCCAACTCGTCCATGGCCGACTCCAGCGCGTACATCCCCGGCGCCTCGCCCGGCGCGCGCATCCACGACGGGCTCGGCACGTCGAGCGCCGCCACGTGGTGCGTGGTGCGGCTGTTGGGCGAGGTGTACATCGTGCGCGAGGGGGTCGCGGCCTGTTCCACGAACTCCTTGACGGTGGAGGTGTGGGTGAGGATCTCGTGGGCCAGCGCGTCGATCCGGCCCTGGCGGTCCGCGCCGATCCGCAGCCGCTGGATGGTCGGCGCCCGGTGACCGACGACGCCGGCCAGTTGCGCGCGGGGCAGCGCCAGCCTGACCGGGCGGCCCACGTGGCGGGCGGCCATCGCGGCCAACACCGCCTGCGGGCGCGGCGTGCCCTTGGACCCGAAGCCGCCGCCCACGTGCTCGGCGACCACCGTCACCTGCTCCGGGCGCAGCCCGAACAGCGGCGCGAGAGCCTCCTTGACCTTGGTCGAGCCCTGGTTCGAGTCGTAGACCGTCAGCCCGCCGTCCACCCAGTGGGCCGTGCTGGCGTGCGGCTCCATGGGGTGGTTGTGCTCGGCCTCCATGGTGTACGTGGCGTCCACGCGCACCGCCGAGGCCGCGTACGCGCCGTCGAAGTCGCCGCTCTCGCGGCGTGCCGGATGCCCGCCGTTGGCCTGCTCCGGCTCGTACGACCTCGGGTGTCCGCTGACCAGGACGACATCGTGCGGCTCGGCCGCGTAGTCGATCTGGAGGGCGGCGGCCATGGCGCGGGCCACCTCCAGTGTCTCGGCGACGGCCAGCGCCACGTACCAGCCGCGGTGCGGCACGTGCGGGCGCTGGAGAACGCGGAGGATGGGGTCCTCGGCGGGGCCGAGGCGCGGCGCGTTCTCGTGGCTGAGCACCGCGAGCGCGCCGGGCATGGCGAGGGCGTCCGCGGCGTGCACGGCCCGCACCTCGCCGCGCGCGACGGTCGCCGGCACCGGCCAGGCGTACGCCGTCTCCGGCAGGGCGTACTCGACCGCGTACCGCGCGCTGCCGGTGACCTTGAGCTGGCCTTCGAGGCGGCGCAGCGGGGCCCCGGTCTCGGGTGGGCGCATGGACTGCTCCTCAACGTGCCGAAGGTGACTGGTGGTGGGCGTCGGCGAGCGAGGTGAGGACCTGGGTGGCCAGGTTCCGGGCGAGCGGCACCTTGAAGCCGTTGTCGCGCAGCGGCCTGGCGGCGGCCAACTCGGCCTCGGCGGCCCGGCGGAAGGAGTCCTCGGTCGCCGGCGCCCCGCGCAACGCCTGCTCGGCGACCCTGGCCCGCCACGGCTTGGCCGCCAGCCCCCCGAAGGCGAGCCGCGCCTCGCGCACCTCGCCCTCGCGCACGTCGAGCACGGCGGCGACGGAGGCCAGCGCGAAGGCGTACGAGGCGCGGTCGCGGGCCTTGCGGTAGGCCGAGTGGCCCGGCGGCGGCGCGGGCAGTTCGACGGCCGTCAGCAACTCGCCGTGGGCGATGACGGTGTCCCGCTCCGGCAGGTCGGCCGGCAGCCGGTGGAAGTCGGTCAGCGGGACCCGGCGCTCGCCGTCCGGCCCGCGCAGCACGACGCTGGCGTCGAGCGCGGCGAGCGCGACCGCCAGGTCGGACGGGTGGGTGGCCACGCAGTGCTCGGAGTGGCCGAGGATCGCCAGGTCCCGGTGGACGCCCTCGCGCGCGGGGCAGCCGCTGCCCGGGGAGCGCTTGTTGCACGGCTTGCTCACGTCCTGGAAGTACAGGCAGCGGGTGCGCTGGAGTAGGTTGCCGCCCGTGGTGGCGGCGTTGCGCAACTGTCCCGACGCGCCGGCCAGCAGCGCCTGCGAGAGCGCCGGGAACCGGGAGCGGATCACCGGGTGCGCGGCGAGGTCGCTGTTGCGGACGTTGGCCCCGATCCGCCACCGGCCGTCACGCAGCGGATCGATGCCGGTCAGCGGCAGCCGGCTGACGTCCACGAGGAGTTCCGGCCGCTCCACGCCCAGCTTCATCAGGTCCACCAGGTTGGTGCCGCCGCCCAGGAAGCGGGCGCCCGGCTCGGTGGCCACGGTGGCGATCGCCGTGTCGACGTCGTCGGCGCGCACGTAGCCGAACGGCTTCACGGCGCCACCTCCTCGATGGCGGCCACGATGTTCGGATAGGCGCCGCAGCGGCACAGGTTGCCGCTCATCCGCTCGCGGATCTCGGCCGGCGTCAGCGGCACCGGGGAGCCCGGCGGCGGCGCGCCGGAACCGGCCCCGGGCAGCGGCGTGACGTGCGAGGGATGTCCGTCGGCCGCCTCGGCGAGCACGCCGATGGCCGAGCACACCTGCCCCGGGGTGCAGTAACCGCACTGGAACCCGTCGTGGTCGAGGAACGCGCGTTGCACGGGGTGCGGCTGCTCGCCGTCGCTCAGCCCCTCCACGGTGGTGATCTCCTCGCCGTCGGCCGCGACGGCGAGGAGCAGACAACTGTTGGTGCGGCGACCGCCGACGAGCACCGTGCACGCCCCGCACTGGCCGTGGTCGCACCCCTTCTTCGGGCCCGTGTGGTCCAGGTGCTCGCGCAGCGCGTCGAGCACGGTGGTGCGGTGGTCGACGGTCAGCCGGTGGCTGACCCCGTTGACCCGCAGGGTGACCTCCGAGGAGGTCGGGCGGTGCTGGACGGTGGGTGTCGAGATCGTTGCCATGGCGTCACGGCCCTTCGCTGGTGTGCTGCGGCCCCGTGGTCGCGTCCCCTTCCCGCCCCGGGACAAACCAGAAAGTATCGGCCAGTCACCCGGGTGGCGCACGCCCGGCTGCCGCTCACCACCCGGTGGCCGCCACCACCTCCCGGGCGATGTCCAGCACCGTCCTGCCGTCGGTCGCCACCCGCACCGTCTCCGGTGGCGCGTGCCGGTCCAGGTGACGGGCCATGTGCGCGCTACGCCGTATGTGGGCCTGCGCCTGGGAGCCGATCTCGCGGCCCGTCAGGCGGGCGCGGGCGGTGGCGTCGTCCGCGGTCAGCAGCGCCGGTACGATCCGTACGTCCGCGCCCAGCATGCGGCGGAACATCGCGCCCTCCAGCACGCTGACCGTGTTGGTGTAGATCAGCCGCCGCTGGCCCAGCGCGGCGTAGTTGGCCCAGATCGCCGCCAGGTTCCGCTCGGTGATCGCCGAGCGGTCCGGGTCGTCGGGCGGCGCCGGGTGCACCTGGTCCATGAGGTCGCCCTCGACCAGGCAGTGGGCCGCGCCCGCCGCCCGCAACACGGCGGAGACCTCCCAGGCCACGGTCGACTTGCCGACGCCGGAGCGGCCGGCGATGAGCAGCGCTTCGTTGCGTTCCCCGGTGTTCACGCGCGGACCCTCGCAGACCACCCCGCCCCGGGGCATCCCGTTTTCGCGGGGGAGCCGGGCGGGCCCGGGCCGGCGCCCGCGAGATGGCCGGCGGCTGCGTCGGTTTCCCGCCACACCGGGTGGGGGGACACACGGGCCGTACGGGGGCAAGCCCGTCACATGTCCGGGGCGCGCCGGGCCCGGGCGCCGAGTGGCTCCGGCGGTCGGGGGTCGGAGCTGTTACCGTGCGGCCCGTCTCCCGCACCACCCGACGGGCCATCAGATGGCTACGAGAGGACGCGACATGAGCTTGGACCGGCGCGGCTTCCTGTTCGGCGCGGCGACCGTCACCGCGGGCGGGCTCCTGGGGTACGCGGGCGGGCATCCGGCCGCGGCGCGCGACGCGCCGCCGCGCTCGCCCCGGCCCACCGGGGGCTGGCTCGCCGACCTGGCCGACGACACCCCGGTGGCCCGCCTGAGCCTGCCGGGCACCCAGCACTCCGCGGTGCGCTTCGGCGGGGCCCAGGTCGCCCGGCAGCGCCGCACCATCGCCGAACAACTGGACCTGGGCATCCGGTTCCTGGACATCGGCTGCCGGTCGTCCCACTCGGCCTTCGCCGTCCACCACGGGGCGGTCTTCCAGCGGGTGCTGTTCGGCGAGGTGCTGCTGGCCTGTGAGGCGTTCCTGCGCGCGCGCCCCTCGGAGACCGTGCTGCTGCGGCTGCGGCAGGAGCACTCCACCGTGCCGGACGCCGAGTTCCGGCGCGTCTTCGACCTCTACCAGGCGGGCTTCCGCCGGCTGCTGCGGCTCGACGCGACGCTGCCCACGCTCGGCCAGGCGCGCGGCCGGGTGGTCCTGCTCGCCGACCACCCCAAGCTGCCCGGCGTCCCGTACGGCGACGCCGCGCTGTTCGACGTGCAGGACGACGCGACGGCGCCCCCGGCCGTGAAGTACCAGAAGGTCGAGCGCCACCTGCGCAAGGCCGCCGCCCGGCCCGGCAAGCTGTACGTCAACTACGTCGGCACCGCCGTCCAGGGCTCCCCGCGCGCGAACGCCCGGTACCTCAACCCCCGGGTGCACCGCTTCCTGACCGGCCCGCACGGCCGCCGGCTGACCGGCCTCGGCGTGGTGGCCATGGACTTCCCCGACGCCACGCCGGCGCTCGTGCACACCATCATCCGGCGCAACCAGCGGGCCGCCACGGCCGCCGGCGCCGCGTAGCGTCGCTTCCGGGGGCGGGGCGGGCGCCGGGGGCCACCCGCCCCGGCGCTTCCCCGCCCTCACGCGCACGGGTTGCCGGGCCTACGAGCCCCCGCCCCGCGCCCCGGGCCGTGGTGGCGGCCCTGCTGTCACATCCATACGCACGGCGCGCCATGAGGCGTCGGGCGTGGCCATCGCCGAACATTTGCGGAGCCGGTACGGTCACGGAGCGTACTCAACCGATGAACTGTGCGTCGCTCGGGGTCTCCCGCCGGCCTGCCGCGCTAACTTGCGGACATGGACGATGCCGCCCCCTCCGCGCCCTCCGTCCCCGCCCCGTCGCCGGGACCCATCGACCAGGACTGGCTGCCGCGACGGCCCTGGCCCCCGTGGCTGAGGATGTACCCCACCCGCCCGGGCGAGCCGCACCCGGCCGACCTCCCCGAGCGGCTCGGTGCCTACCTCACCGACCTCGTGCTCTTCGGCCTGCTGACGTGCCTCACGGCGCTGCCGAGCCTGCTGTTGGACGGGCCCGTCGCCCCCGTCGCCGCCCTGACCGCGGCCGGGCTGCTGTTCTGCTACTCGCCGCTCACCACCGCCCGCTGGGGCGGCTCCCCGGGAAAGCTGCTGTTCGGACTGCGCGTCGCGCACGCGCAGGACGGCGGCGCCCTGCCCTACCGGATCGCCCTCGGCCGGCACCTGACCCACCTCGGCATGATCGCGCTGTGCGGCGTCGACCAGCTCTGGTCCCTGCGGGACGAGCCGCTCCAGCAGTGCCTGCACGACCAGGCCGCCGGCACCGTCGTCGTCCGCCTGGAGGCGCCGGAGCCGTGGGTGCCGGGCGGCCTGTGACCCGGCACCGCGCCGCGCGCCCTCGGAACTGGTAGGCCCGCGGCAGCGCGCGTGGAGCCCCGGCCGCCTCGTGGCGACCGGGGCTCCACGCGTGTCCACCCGTTCCTCGGGGCGCGCCGAGCGGGCGGCGCCGACCGGGGCCGCGGTGCCGTCAGGCGCCGGCCAGCTCGTCGCGCACCTCGCGGAAGGCGGCCACCGCGCGACGTACGTCATCGGTGGAGTGCGCCGCCGAGAGCTGGACGCGGATGCGGGCCTTGCCCTTGGGCACGACCGGGTAGGAGAAGGCGATCACGTAGATGCCCCGCTCCAGCAGCGCGGCGGCCATCTTCGCGGCCAGCGCCGCGTCGCCGATCATCACCGGGGTGATGGCGTGCTCGCCGGGCAGCACGTCGAAGCCGGCCGCCGTCATCTCCGAACGGAACAGCGCGGTGTTCGCGCGCAACTGCTCGCGCAGGTCGCCCGACGCCGCCAGCAGGTCGAGCACCTTCAACGAGGCGCCGACGATGGAGGGGGCGAGGGAGTTGGAGAACAGGTACGGGCGCGAGCGCTGGCGCAGCAGCTCGACGATCTCCGCGCGGGCGGCCACGTAACCGCCGCTGGCGCCGCCGAGCGCCTTGCCGAGCGTGCCGGTGACGATGTCCACCCGGTCCCGCACGCCGTACAGCTCCGGCGTGCCGCCGCCGTTCTCGCCGACGAAGCCGACGGCGTGCGAGTCGTCCACCATGACCATGGCGCCGTACCGCTCGGCCAGGTCGCAGATCTCGTCCAGCGGGGCGATGTAGCCGTCCATGGAGAACACGCCGTCGGTGACCACCAGCGTGCGGCGCGCCCCGGCGGCCTCCTTCAGACAGCGCTCCAGGTCGGCGAGGTCGCGGTTGCGGTAGCGGTAGCGGGCGGCCTTGGACAGCCGGATGCCGTCGATGATGCTGGCGTGGTTGAGCTCGTCGGAGATGACCGCGTCACCGTCGGCGAGCAGCGTCTCGAAGACGCCGCCGTTGGCGTCGAAGCACGAGCTGTAGAGGATCGTGTCCTCGGTGCCGAGGAACTCCGAGATCCGCCGCTCCAGCTCCTTGTGCGGCGTCTGGGTGCCACAGATGAAGCGCACGGAGGCCATGCCGAAGCCCCAGTCGTCCAGGGCCTGCTTGGCCGCGGCGATCACCTCGGGGTGGTCGGCGAGGTCGAGGTAGTTGTTGGAGCAGAAGTTGACGACCGCGGCGTCGCCAACGCGGACGCTCGCGGACTGCGGGCTGGCGATCACGCGCTCGGACTTGTACAGGCCGGCGTCGCGGATCTCCTCCAACTCGGCACGCAGATCCTGGCGCACGCTGTCGAACACGGGGGCTCCTTCGGGACGGGTCGGTGGTTCGCGGTCGCGCTCGGGCCGGCTCTCCCGCGGCGCGGGCGGCCCGGACGCGTGGGTCAGGCGAGGGTGGGGCGGGTCCAGTCGATGATGACCTTGCCGCACGCGCCGGAGCGCGCGGTGGCGAACGCGTCCGCGTGCTGCTCGAAGCCGAACCGGTGGGTGATCACCGGCGAGATGTCCAGGCCGTTCTGGAGCAGCACCGACATGGCGTACCACGTCTCGTACATCTCCCGACCGTAGATGCCGCGCAGCGTCAGCATGCGGGTGACCACCGTGGCCATGTCCACGGGGACCTCCTCGGCGGGCAGGCCGAGCACCGCGATCCGGCCGCCGGGGCTCATGGTGGCGATCATGTCGCGCAGCGCGTCCGCGCGGCCCGACATCTCCAAACCGACGTCGAAGCCCTCGCTCATGTCGAGGTCGGGCATCACGCTGGCGATGGAACGGTCGCTGACGTCGAGGCTGACGCTGGCGCCCATCTTGCGGGCGAGGTCGAGCCGGTACGGGCTGACGTCGGTGATCACCACGTTCCGGGCGCCCGCGTGGTGGGCGACGGCCGCGGCCATCATGCCGATCGGGCCCGCGCCCGTGACGAGTACGTCCTCGCCGAGCACCGGGAAGGACAGCGCCGTGTGCACGGCGTTGCCGAACGGGTCGAAGATCGCCGCCACGTCGAGGTCCACGTCGTGCCGGTGCACCCACACGTTGGACGCGGGCAACACCACGTACTCGGCGAACGCGCCGTCGGTGTGCACGCCGAGGCCGATCGTACGGATGCACAGGTGGCGCCGGCCGGCCATGCAGTTGCGGCACTTGCCGCACACGAGGTGGCCCTCGCCGCTGACGGTGTCGCCCGGCGCGATGTCCCTGACGCCGGCGCCGACCTCCACGACCTCGCCCACGAACTCGTGCCCGATGATCAGCGGCGCGCACACCGAGCGGGCCGCCCAGTCGTCCCAGGCCGCGATGTGCAGGTCGGTGCCGCAGATCCCGGTGCGCAGCACCCGGATGAGCACCTGGCCGTCCCCGGCGCGCGGGGTCGGCACCTCGGTCAGTTCGATGCCGGGCCCGGCGGCGGTCTTCACCAATGCCTTCATGGGCGCCCACTGTGCTGCCCGCACGCTGTGAAGTCCATCGGCATTTTCCCAGGTCGCCTGTGAAGGTGAGCTTCACAGGCGTGCCATACTGCCCCGGTGATCGACCCCAGAAGACTGCGCGTCCTGCGCGCCCTCGCGGACCACGGCACCGTCACCGCCGCCGCGCAGGCGCTCTACCTCTCACCCTCCGCGGTCTCCCAGCAACTGGCCGCCCTGGAGGGCGAGGTGGGCCACGCGCTGTTGGAGCGGCGGGGGCGGGCCGTGCGGCTCACGGCGACCGGCACGGTGCTGGCCGGCCACGCCACCAAGATCGCCGCGCAGCTCGAACGCGCCGAGGCCGACGTGGCCGCCTGCGCCGCGGGCGTGACCGGGGAGGTCACCGTGGCCGCGTTCGCCACCGCGATCACCGAGGTGGTCGCCCCTACCCTGGTCGCGCTCCGGGAACTGGCCCCCGGCGTGCGGGTGCGGGTCAAGGACGCGGAGGGCCGGGAGTGCCACCGGCTGCTGATCGCGGGGGAAGCCGATGTGGCGGTGGCCGTGGAGGACCGCGAGACGCTGGGGCGCTGGGACGACCGCATGTTGCGCGAGCCGCTGTACGCCGAGCCGTTCGACGTCGTGCTGCCCCCCGACCACCCGCGGGCCGGGGCGGCTGACGTGGACCTGGCCGCCCTGGCGGGCGACCCGTGGATCACGCCGTGGCCCGGGAACCCGGTCCACGACGCCGTGGTCCTCGCCTGCCAGGAGGCCCGCTTCCAGCCCCGGGTGGCGTCCCTGTCCGACGACTTCCGGGCCGTGTGCGCGCTGGTCGCCGTCGGCGCGGGCGTCGCGCTCGTGCCCCGCTCCGCGCTGCCGGGGGCGGTCGCCGAAGGCGTCGTGGTACGTCCCGTACGCGGCCGGGGCCCCATCCGCAAGGTGTTCACGGCGGTACGCGCGGGCACCGAGCACCACCCGCTGCTGCGCCAGGCGCTGGCCGGCCTGCGGGAGACCGTGGCGGCGCTGCCCGTGTGAGCCGGCGCTGATCCCCCGGCGCGTGGCGTGGCGGGGCCCGCGCCCGTGGGGACGCCGAGCGCGTGCCGAGTCGGGGCGCGTGCTCGGCCCTGGGACGGGCCAGCCGCCGGGGCCGCCCTGGGGCGGCCCCGGCGGCTGGCCCGTTCCGGTGCGGTCAGCTCTGGGGGAGGAGGGAGCCGAGCGGGCCCAGGTCGAGGTTGAGGTCGGCCATGGTCAGCCCGTAGCGCTCGCACAGTTCGGCCATCCGCTCCTCCAGCGCCAGCAGCGTGCGGCCCACCTGCTCCTCCTGCTCCGGGCTGAGGTCGCCCTGGTCGGCGCGGTGCAGGGCGGTGCGCTCCATGAGCTGGCGCACCAACTCCACGATGGTGAGCACCAGGCGGATCAGGTCCCGTTCCACGGTCTGCGGATCGGTGGCCAGCCGCCGCGCGCCCGCCGTGCTCCCGGGCGCCTCGGGGGAGACGGGGGAGGCGAACGGCGCGGTGGCCGGGTCGGGCTCGGCGGCCGGGTCGGGCGCGGCCGTGGGGTGGCCGGGCCGCTCGGGTGGGCGCTGTGTGGTGGGGCGTGGCTGGGGCACGGTGTGACTCCCTTCTCGACCGCGCGCACGCCGGGGCGCGTCACGGCGCGCGGCGGCGTACGTCGCGGCTCTCGCGGGCGGCGCGTGGGCTCGGTGGGTCGGCGCGTCACCAGGGGGCCGGGCTCTGTTCGGTGATCGAGCGGATGACGGCCCGCAGGTTCACGTGCACCAGGTCCACGTCCGCCACGGAGATCACCAGATCGCCGGTGATGACGGCGCCCCCGGTCAGCAGCCGGTCCAGCAGGTCGATCAGCGCCACCTGCCGCCCGGCCAGGGCGTCGTCGCCGTCGGGCACGGTGCCGCCGGTGGGCGCGGTAACGCCAGGGGGCGCGGCGAGCCCGGTCGCGGGGGCCTCAGCGCTCATGGCCGGACCCCTCGCCGGCGGGCTCGGCCCCGGGTGGCGCGGCGAAGGAGTACGGGGCCCACGGGCCCGTCAGCTCCACCCGCACGCCGGCGGCGCCGGCCGCGGCGTGGCGCACCGCGGCCTGGAAGGCGTCGACGTGTTCGGCGGCCACCAGGTACGCGTCGTTGACCAGGTTCTCGCCGTTGGTGCTCGCCAACTCGCCGTGCTGCGGGCGGTGCGCGACCCGGTCGACCGCCCACTCGGCGGCCCCCGCCCGCACCCGCGCCACCACCTCGCGCGCCGTGCGGTCGGCGGCGCGTTGCGCCTCCCGCGCGGCCCGACGGCGCTGGAGGTAGGCGCGCCCCGGCGTGTCGGTGGTGTCGTCGGCGGCCGGCGGCGTCGGCGCGCCGGCGCCCGGTTCGGCGTACACCTTGACGCCCCACTCCGCGTGCCCCGCCAGCCGGTCGAGCGACTCGCGCAGCGCGGCGCCGTGCTCGCGCAGCATCTGGGCGACCCGCGAGGCGTCCTGGTAGATAGTGCCGAGCCGCAGCGGCAACACGGTCGTCGCCGCGCTGGCCGCGGCCACCACCTCGTGGTGTGACCTGGCGATCGTGGTCAGCCGCTCCAGGTCCTCCAACTGGGCACGCAGCCCGGCCGTGTCGAACGCGTCCGGCGCCACCGCGCACACCAGCGCACCGAGCCCGTCGGCACACACGGTCCGCACGCCGGCCCCGTCCAGCCCCGACACGCCGGCCACCGCGTCGGTGAGCTCCGGGGTGTCGCGGCCGATGGCGTACGCGTAGCACGGGCCGGTCTCGGGGTCCACGCCCGCGCCGCTGGCCGCCGGCAGGCGAGCGGGTGGAACGGGCGCCTGGGGGGTGGCCTGGTCACTCACGGGTTGCTCCCTTCGCCGGGTTCGTCGCGGTCGCCGTGGCCGTCGCGCGGGGACACCGGGCCGGGGGCGGCCGGCGCGCCGGCGCGCAACTGGGCCAGCTCGGCCCGCAACCGCGCGTTCTCCTCGACCAGTTCACGGCCCGTCGCCTCGTCGGCCGCGCCCGGTGCCCCGTCCGTGGACGCCACGGGCACGGCGGGCGCGGGGGACGCGTCGCGTACGGAGGGCGTCGCGGGCGGCGGGGCGGGGCGCTGGGCCAGCGAGGACAGCGAGGGGTCGCGTTCCCACCAGTCGATGCCCATCTCCTTCGCCTTGTCGACCGACGCGACGACGAGCCTGAGCTTGATCGTCAGCAGTTCGATGTCGAGCAGGTTGATCTGGATGTCGCCGGCGATGACCACGCCCTTGTCCAGGACGCGTTCCAGGATGTCGGCCAGGTTGGCGGACGACTCCGCGCCGCGGGGCGACAGGCCACTGGCGAGCCCCGGCCGGCTGGCGAGCGGATCGGACATGGCGGACACCTCCTTGGTTCGGCCTCGGTTCGGCTGGGGTCCGACCGTGGGTTGATCTCGGATCGGCCCCGGGCCGGGGGCCTCGGGACGACTCCGGCTGGTGGTGCGCGCCGGCGGTGCGCGGGCGCGGCCCGGGGCGCGGCGGCGCGTTACCGCTCCGCGGGCCCGAGCTGGCGTTGGCGGTACTCGTACTGCTCCAACAGGTCGAGCAGCTCGTCCTCCCGGCGGTCGAACTCCTCCTCGTCGATGTGGCCCGCCTCCCGCTCAGCCACCAGCGCGGCGAGCCGCTCACGCACCGGCTGCGGGTCGTACGCCTGCCGCTCGGCGGCGGTCACCACCTGGTCGATCACCCAGGCCGTGCCGCGCACGGGGGCGAAGGGCAGCGTCAGCAGCCCGGTCACCAGTCCCACGGTTCCTCCTCGACTGGGCTTCCTCGGACCCGTCCCGGCCGGCGCCCGCGCCGGCGGGTTCCTCACACGAAGCTGTACGGGGGCAGCGGCCCGTGCAGGCTGACCACGTACCCGGCGCCCTGGCGCTCGACCTCCTCGTCCACGGCCCGCGCGAACGCCGCCGCCTCGTCCCGCTTGACCAGGAACGACACGTTGAGGAAGTGGCTCGCGGTGGCCGAGCCCACGCGGTGGCCGAGCCCGACGGGCGCCAGGTGGGTCACCACGCTCTCGGCCACCGCGTCCTGGCGCGTGCGCACCTCGCGCGCGATGAGTTCGCCCAGCCGAAGCCGCTCGGTGTGGGCGTCCGGCCGCTCCCGGGTGACCTCGTTCAGCTCGCGGATCTCCGCCGAGTCGGCGACGATCTCGCGGAGCATGTCGGCCTCGTCCCGCGAGACCTTCACGTGGTACTCGACGCACCCGTCGATCTCCTTGAGCCGCTTGCCGTACTCGTCCCGCCGCTCGTCAAGCGCCGCGAGCACCTGGCCGTCGTCCGGCCCCACCAGCCCGAACCGCATGGGCAGCGCGGTGCCCTCGTCCAGCAGGCGGCTCAGCACGCTCTGATGGGCCATCAGGTCGCGCCGCTTGGCCCGCAGGTCGTCGGGGGCGTCGCTGACGACCGCGCCCAACGCGTCGGTCTTGAGCACGCGCAGCTCTCCGGCGGGTTCACCGACCCCGTGCAACCCTTCGAGGCGCAGCGGGTGGTCGGCGGGCGTGATGGCGTACACGTACGTCGACATGGGTCACTCCTCCCGGGCCGCGGAGCGACGGCTGGTCGTCTTCTTGCCGTCGGCGTCGGCGGTCTCCGGCTCGTCGTCACCCTTGCGCCCGCGTCCGAGGGTCTGGCCGACGGCCTCGACCGCGCCGGACAGGGCGCCCTTGGTCTTGCCCTTGGCACCGCTCTCGGTGGTCTCGCCGACGATGTCGGTGAGCTGGGTGGGGGCCTTGCGACCGGACTCCAGGTCCAGCCGGTTGCACGCCTCGGCGAACCGCAGGTAGGTGTCCACGCTGGCGACCACCACGCGCACGTCCACCTTGAGGATCTCGATGCCGACGAGCGACACCCGGACGAACGCGTCGATGACCAGACCGCGGTCCAGGATCAGCTCCAGCACGTCGTACAGCGTCCCCGAGTTGCCGCCCTGGCTCGGCGCGGTCGTGGGGGATTGCGCCATGACGGACATGGCGCCTCCTCTCTTCCTTCGTTGGTCGTTTCTCGCTTCTCGGTCTGTGGGACTTGTCGGTTATGAGGGCATGACTGATGGCCGGTGGGCCCGCCCGTGGGCGGGCAGGGCGGAGCGACGCGCTGGCGGGGGCGCCGCGTGTACGCCGGGTGCGCTGGTAGTGCGCACCGGGCGGGTGCGGGTCGGCCGGTGCCGCCGCGTCGTGCCGCGTGATGGGTCGCGCGCGGGGCGCTAGCGGTCGAGTTGTCCGCGGGCGTAGCGGCGGGTGCGCTCGTAGCCGAGGAGGCGACCGCCCTGGTCCAGGTCCACGCGGTAGGAGGCCAGGATGCTGGTGGTGTCGGGCACCCGGGCCACCTCGACCACCTCGACGTCGGCCGTCCAGCCGGCGTCCGTGGCCCGGAGCGCGGAGACCGCGCTCGGCTCGCTGCCCACCAGCTCGCCCAGTTGCCGGGCGGCGCTGCGCATCGCCTCGGGCGCGCTGAGACGGGTCTCCTGGTCGTCACCCCGCTGGTCGTGGTCCTGGTCGTCGGTCGCTCTCGCCATGTCCACTCCGTCCCCTTCCGCGCCGACGGGTCCGCCGACAGCCGCGTCTCTCGCTGCCGTGACCGGGTGCCCCGGCGCTGCCAACGTATGCACCGGGCTTGCGCGTTGTCGGCCGCCGAACCGGTCGGTCAGGGCCCCGCGTGCGCCCCGGGACCGCCGAGCGGGAGTTCGCGCGACCCCGTCGGCAGCCACACCCGTACGGAGTGCGGCGTGACGTGGGCCCTGGCCGTCGCGCGCAGCGCGGCCGGGTCGAGCCCGCCGCGCGCCAACCCGACGAGCGACACCAGCACGTGGCTGCCGCCCGGGTGCGCGCCCAGCCAGAGCGTGGGCGTCGCGGAGTGCGGGCCGTACGCGTTGGAGTGGGCCCCGCGCACCAGTTCCCCGGCGTCCTCGTCCCAGTGGAGCACGGCGACGAGGG
This sequence comes from Streptomyces sp. MGP-BFMKR1, assembly GCF_057766585.1. Lineage (NCBI taxonomy): Bacteria > Bacillati > Actinomycetota > Actinomycetes > Kitasatosporales > Streptomycetaceae > Streptomyces > Streptomyces sp. MGP-BFMKR1. The sequence continues at coordinate 317,603 of NZ_CM173408.1, read as the reverse complement.
CGCTGGTCAGCCCGTCGGCGGTGCGGGCCAGCGCCCAGCCGGGTCCCGTCTCGCCCGTCGGCGGCAGGTCGTCGGCGACCGCGTAACCACCCTCGCGCACCACCGTGCCGGCCGGCGCGTCGATCCGGTGCGCCCGGATCTCCCACGGCCCGTGCGGCGCGCTGACCGTCTCCACCCGCGCGCCGCGCGGCCCCGCGCCCGCCAGCGGAACGGCGTGCCAGGAGGCGGCCACGCCCGCCGCGCAGCGCACCGGGTGGACGCGCGACCGCCGCGACGGCGCGCCCGGCTCCGGTACGCCGCCCCGGCCCGCGTCCGCTCTCGGGGCGCCGCCCCGGTGCGCGGCCGGCGCGAAGAGGGCCACATGCTGGTCCACCCGGTCGTCCGCCGTGTGCCCGGCCGTCTCGGGCGCGGTGGCCGTGGCGTAACCGAACTTGGCGTAGTGCGGGTCGTCCCGCGACCCGGCGGCCTCGTCCGCCGCGCTCGCTCCGGCGGCGTCGGGTGACGCGTCCGCCGGGGCGGGCGGCTGGTGGTCGCTGCCGTGGTTGAGCAGGCGCACGATGCCGTCGCGCCGGGTGCCGTGCAGCAGCCAGCCCGGCGCGGGCAGAGCCGTGCGGAAGTCGGACTCCTCCACCGGCAGCGGGCGTTCGGTCCGCGTCCACGCCGGGTGCTCACGGGGCAGCAGCAGCCCGAGGAACGCCTTGCTGGCCCAGTACGGCGACGCGGGCCCGGAGTACGCCTGGGTGGCCGGCGGATACGTGCCGTACCAGCCGAGCGGCAGCAGCCCCCGGGCGTCGGGCGCTCCGCGCAGCGTGAAGTGCCGGACCGCGCCGGAGGCCAGACGGCGGGTGCCGCCGGGCGCGAGCGGCGTGCAGGCCATCAGCTCGCCGAGCCAGGCGGGGGCCGCCGCGGCGTACCGGTAGGTCAGCGAGCGCCCCTGGTGAACGGGGGCGCCGTCGGCGCCGAAGAAGCGCGGGTGGTCGGCCAGGAACCGGCGCAGCCGCGCCCGGTAGACCGCGCCCCGGCCGCCGTCGCGGCCCGGGCCCGCCATGCGCGACCACAGCAGCGGGTACAGGTGCAGGGCCCAGGCGTTGTAGTAGTCGAAGTTGCGCCCGTCACCGTCGCGGTACCAGCCGTCGCCCACGTACCAGTCCTCGACGCGGCCCAGCCCCTCGTCGATGGCGCGCTGCCGGTACGGGGCGCCGACCGAGGCCAGGAACTCCTCGGCCACCACCGGGAAGAGTCGCCAGTTGTTGTCCCAGGTGTGCCGGCCGGCGAAGCCGGAGAGCCAGGCCACCACCCGTTCCCGCACCCCGTCCGCGAGCAGGTCCCACAGCCAACGCCGGCTCTCCCACAGGCCGATGGCGATCGACGCCGCCTCCACCATCGGCTGCGAACGGTCCGCGAGCGGCGGCCACGCCTCGCCGCTCGCCGGGTCGGTGCCGGCGGCGAGCCCCGCCGCGTACCGCTCGATCAGCGCGGGGTCCACCGCGCCGCGCGCGCCCGCGATGCGGAAGGACGCCAGCAGGAACGAGCGCGCGAACCCTTCGAGACCGTCCGACGCAACCCCGGACGAGCTGGCGCGGCCCGGCAGTTGGTACCGGGCCCAGCCGGGCGTCGCGTACGGCACGAGCGCGTCCAGCAGGTGGTCGGCCAGGGCCTCCCAGTGCGCCCGGGTCCAGCCGGTGTACGGGGACCGGACGCGGTCGGCGGGCGGCAGCGACAGCGGGGGCACGGTCACGTCGGCTAACGCCCGCCGGCGCTGGCGGCCCCCGCGGGCGTCCCCGGCGAGGCTGGTGCGGTGGGCGCCGCGCGGGGTCCGGGGACGGCGGGGCCGAAGCGCTGGCGGTACGCGGCGGGGCTCAGCCCCGTGGCGCGGCGGAGCTGGGCGCGCAGGTTGGCGCCGGTGCCCAGGCCGCTGAGCTGGGCCACGCGGTCCAGGCTGGGCTCCCCGCGCTCGATCAACCGGCAGGCCAGGGCGGTGCGTTCGGCGGTGAGCCAGCTCAGCGGCGTGGTCCCGAGCTGCGCGCGGAACCAGCGGTGCAGCGTCGCCTGGCTGACGGCCGCGCGGGTGGCCAGGTCCACGATGGTCAGCGGCTGGTCGAGTCGCTCCCGCGCCCAGTCGAGCACCGGCGCGAGCCCGGTGTCCGGCGTCGCCGGCACCGGGACCCGTACGAACTGCCGCTGGCCGCCGTCGCGGTGGGCGGCGAACACCAGCCGCCGGCTGACCGCGTTGGCCACGTCGGCGCCGTGGTCCCGCCGGATCAGGTGCAGCCCGAGGTCGAGGGCCGCCGCGCTGCCGGCCGCCGTCAGCACGTCGCCGTCGTCCACGTAGAGCACGTCGGGCTGCCAGCGCACCGCCGGGTAGCGCAGGGCGAACGCGTCGGCCCAACGCCAGTGGGTGGCGGCCGGGCGCCCGTCGAGCACGCCGGCCGCGGCCAGCGTGGCGGCCCCGGTGCACAGGCTCACCAGCCGCGCCCCGCGCGCCGCCGCCCGCCGGACGGCGTCGAGCACGGCGGCGCTGGGCGGGACGTCAGGGTCGGGCCGGTTCGGCACCACCACGGTGTCCGCCGCGTCGGCCGCGCTCAGGTCGGCGACGCCCGACAGGGTGAAGAACCCGGCGTGCATCCGCACGGAGGGGGTGGCCGCGCACAGCGCGAACGCGTACCACGGCATGTCGAGTTCGGGCCGGCGCAGCCCGAACAGCTCGGTCATCACGCCCAGTTCGAAAGGGTTCGAGCCCTCGTCCACGACGACCACCACCCGGTGCGGCCGGTCCTCACCCCGCGGCCGGGGCCCGTCATCGCGCAGGCTGGCGTCCGACGGTCGATGCTCGTGTCCATGATCTTGCCCGTGCGAGAATCCTTGCGGCATACGCGATTTTTAGCACTCCCGTGGCGCGGTGTCATGGACGCAGGATGGCCGGGTGAACGACGACACCCACCTCCCCGACCAGCCCGAGCACGCCCCCGAGGCCGCCCCGGGCGCCCCGCCCCGTACGGCGGACGACCTCGCCGAACCGCTGGCGCTCCGGTCCGCGCTGGCCACCTTCGACGCGCTGTGGAGTCCGCGCATCGTCGCCCACGTCAACGACTACGACGTGCGGGTGGCCAAGATGAAGGGCGACTACATCTGGCACCTGCACACCGACACCGACGAGTTCTTCCTGGTCATCGACGGTGAGCTGGACCTCGGCCTGCGCGACGGCGCGCCGGACGCCCCCGGCGGTCCGCGCGGCGAACGCGTGGTCACGCTCACCGCGGGGTCGGTGTTCGTGGTGCCGCGCGGCGTCGAGCACCGGCCCTCGTCGGCCGCCGGCGCGTCCGTCCTCCTCTTCGAGCCCACCGGCACGCTGACCGTCGGCGACCGGCACGAGTCGGTGCCCGACCACGTGGACGTCACGACGGGGCACGCCCTGAGCTGACGGGTACGCCGCCCGCTGGCGCGGGCGGGGGCCGGCCGCCCGGCCGACCGGCGCGGCGCGCGACCGTCAGGGCGCGGCGGCTGGCGGGTCGTCCGCGGTGACACAGGCCGGGCGCCGGGGACGGTCGCCCATCACCTGGTCGCACAGGTCGGAGCAGGTGCGGTTGATCAGGCGCGAGACGTGCATCTGCGATATGCCGAGCTGCTCGGCGATGCGGCTTTGCGTCATGTCGCAGAAGAACCGCAGGTACAGAATGCGCCGCTCCCGCTCCGGCAGCTTGCTGAGCACGGGCCGGACCGCCTCCCGGTCGATGACCTGGTCGAAGCCCGGCTCCTGGTCGGCGAGCGTGTCGACCAGCGAGTAGCCGTCCTCCGTACCCGACAACTCGGCGTCCAGCGACAGCGCCGCGTAGCAGTCCAGCGCCTGCATGCCGAGCCGTACGTCGGCCTGGCTGAGTCCGGTGTGTTCGGCGATCTCCGGCACGCCCGGAATCCGGTCTTCCAGGGTGGGGGAGAGGTCCCGGCACGCTGCGCGCACCTGGTTGCGCAGCTCCTGGACCCGGCGCGGCACGTGCAGCTCCCACATGTGGTCGCGGAAGTGCCGCTTGACCTCGCCGACGACGGTCGGCACGGCGAAGCTCTCGAACGCGATCCCGCGCGTCGGGTCGTACCGGAGGACCGCCTTCACCAGGCCGAGGGCGGCCACCTGGCGCAGGTCCTCCAGGGCCTCGCCGCGGTTGCGGAACTGCCGGGCGAGCCGGTCGGCCATGGGAATCCAGGCCACGATGATGCGCGCCCGCAGGGCGTCCTTCTCGGGCCCGTCCTCCAGGACGGAGAGCCTGCGGAAGTCGGCGGCGGTGTCGGGCGCGTCATCGTGCGGATGTTTGGCGGAGCGTGTGGCGTGTACTCGTGCGGTCGTCATGGAAAACAGCTCCCGGAACGGCGGACGATTCTCCACCGGGGCGCACACGTCGGCCCGACACAGTGCGGGAAGCAGACGTGACCGCCCCCGTGGTGCGTGCCTTCGGTCCGAAGCACGGTGCTCACTCGCCCGCCGGACCCCGGAAACGCGCCCCGGGAGGCACGTACTTCCGTGAATCTGGACCAAGCGGGCATCTCCCACCGTAGCTACTTCCCTGCCCGCACGCATCAGACGGGTCGGGTGGTGGTAGTGGTACGGCCCGACCCGGGCCGCGCTTCTGGCCGAGCGGGCCCTGCTCGGGCCCCGGGCGAGCGCGCGGCGCGGGGCGGCCCGAGGGCGTGTCAGGGTGCGCCGGGGACGCGTCGGGGGCGCGTCAGAGGGCGCCGGGGTCGCGTCGGGGTGCGCCGGAGGCGCCCCGCAACACGCCGCTGACCCGCGTCAGGACACGCCGCGGGGGCGGAACTGCACGCTGATGCGCGGGCCCGTCGCCCGGGTCGACTTCGGGATGGCGTGGTCCCAGGTGCGTTGGCAACTCCCGCCCATGACGATCAGGTCGCCGTGCCCGAGCGGCCAGCGCAGCGTCGGGCCGCCGCCGGCGCGCGGGCGCAGCAGCAGCGGTCGCGGCTGGCCGACGGAGACGATCGCCACCATGGTGTCCTCGGTCGCGCCCCGCCCGAACCGGTCGCCGTGCCAGGCCACGCTGTCCCGCCCGTCCCGGTAGAAGCACAGCCCCGCGCTGACGAAGGGCTCGCCCAGCTCGGCCGCGTAGTGCGCGCTGAGCCGGGCGCGGGCCTCGTCGAGCGCGGGGTGCGGCAGGGGCTCGCCGGCCCGGTAGGTGGCCAGCAGGCGCGGTACGTCGACGGTGCGCTCGTACATCCGCCGCCGCTCCGCGTGCCAGGGCACGGTGCGCGCCAGGTGGGTGAAGAGCGCGTCGGCGCCGGTCAGCCAGCCGGGCAGCACGTCGACCCACGCGCCGTGCGCCAGCGGGGTGCGCCGGACCGCCGTCAGCGGACGCGGCGTGATCTCCTCCGTCGCGTCGAAGAGTGAGCCCTGTAGGGAAACCGCCATGCGTCCCAGCATACGCCCGAAATAGAACAGGCGATCGAACAGGGAGGGGGTGCGGAGAAGCGGGCAGCCGGCAAAATGCCGATTTCTCGGGGAATGCACCGGTCGCCCTGCCCCCGCATCGATGTCAGCATGTGGCTATGGGTCGTTCCCGGTTCCCGTCGGCCTCCACCGCCACCGGTCGACGCCCACCCCGCCGTGACGGCCCCCGCGCGCGCTCGCTGCTGAGCGCGCGCAGCATCGCCGGCCAGATCTTCCTGCTCCAGTTGCTCATCGTCCTGCTGATCGTGGCCGCCGGCATGGCGGCCCTCGTGCTTCAGGCCCGGCGCGACGACGAGGGCGAGGCGCGGCACCGCGCGCTGGCCGTCGCCGAGGCGTTCGCCGAGGCGCCCGGCGTCGCCGAGGCCCTGGGCGCGAGCGACCCCACGGCGGCCCTCCAGCCGCGCGCCGAGGCGGCCAGGGCGGGCGCGGACGTCGACTTCGTCGTCGTCATGCGCACCGACGGCACGCGCTACACCCACCCGGAGCCGGACCGCATCGGCCGAAAGTTCGTCGGCGACATCGGCCCCGCCCGCCGCGGCGAGTCCAGCACCGAGACCGTCGACGGCACCATCGGCGAGGTGGTCCAGGCGGTGGTGCCCGTCACCGACCGCGAGGGCGAGGTGGTGGGCCTCGTCTCCGCGGGCCTGCGCACCAGCCGGGTGAGCGAGTCGCTCTACGCCGAACTGCCCATCCTGCTCGGCGGCGGCGCGGCGGGCCTGGCCCTGGCGCTCGGCGGCAGCGCGCTCGCGGGCCGGCGGCTGCGCCGCCAGACGCGCGGCCTCGACCCCGCGAAGCTCGCCCGGATGTACGAGCACCACGACGCGGTGCTGCACGCGGTCCGCGAGGGAGTGCTCATCGTCAGCGGTGAGGGACGGCTGCTGCTCGCCAACGACGAGGCGCGCCGCCTGCTCGCGCTCCCCGCCGACGCGGAGGGCCGGCCCGTGACCGAGCTGGGCCTCGACGCCCCGCTCGCCGACGTACTGGCCACGGGCCGCGCCACCACCGACGAGGTGATCCGCGCCGGCGACCGGCTGCTGGCCGTGAACAACCGGCCCACCGACCGGCACGGCGGGCCGCCCGGCACCGTGGCCACCCTGCGCGACACCACCGAACTGCACACCCTCACGGGCCGCGCCGAGGCCGCGCGCACCCGCCTTCGGCTGCTGTACGACGCGGGCGTGGAGGTCGGCACCACCCTGGACGTGCGGCGCACGGCCGAGGAACTCGCCGAGGTCACGGCCGGCAGGCTCGCCGACTTCACCACCGTCGACGTGGTCGACGCGGTGGTGCTCGGCGAGGAGCCGCCGACGGCCGGCGCCTCCCAGATGCGCCGCGTCGCCGTGGCCGGCGTACGCGACGACCACCCGCTCTACCCCGTCGAGGAGATCATCGACTTCGTCCCCTCCACGCCCCAGGCGCGCTGCATCGAGGACCGGTGCGCTGTGCTGGTGCCCCGGCTGAGCGAGGCGCCCGGCTGGCGGGCCCAGGACCCGCGGCGGGCCGCGGGCATCATCGACTACGGGGTGCACTCGCTGATCACCGTCCCGCTGCGGGCGCGCGGCGGGGTGCTCGGGGTCGCCAACTTCTGGCGCGCGACCGGGTCGCCGCCCTTCGACGAGGACGACCTGGCCCTCGCCGAGGAACTCGTCGCGCACGCGGCCGTCTGCCTGGACAACGCCCGCCGCTACACCCGCGAGCACGCCATGGCCGTCACCCTCCAGCAGAGCCTGCTGCCGCGCGGGGTGCCCGACCAGCGCGCCCTCGACGTGGCCTACCGCTACCTGCTGGCCCGCTCCGGGGTCGGCGGGGACTGGTTCGACGTGATCCCGCTGCCCGGGGCGCGGGTCGCGCTGGTGGTGGGCGACGTCGTCGGGCACGGGCTGCACGCCGCGGCCACCATGGGCAGGCTCCGTACCGCGGTGCACAACTTCTCCTCGCTGGACCTGCCCCCGGACGAGCTGCTCAGCCACCTGGACGAGCTGGTGAGCAGCATCGACCAGGACGAGACCACCGCCACCGGCGCCGCCACCGTCACCGGCGCGACCTGCCTGTACGCGATCTACGACCCGGTCGAATGCCGCTGCGTCCTGGCCCGCGCCGGCCACCCGCCACCGGTCGTGGTGCACCCGGACGGCGCGGTGCACGTGCCCGACGTGCCGGCCGGGCTGCCGCTCGGCGTCACCGGCCTGCCGTTCGAGACCGCCGAGTTCGAGGTCCCCGAAGGCAGCCGCGTCGTGCTGTACACCAACGGGCTCATCGACCACGGCGGCCGAGACCTCGACGCCGGGCTCGACCAGCTCACCGACGTGCTCCGCGGCCCCGACCGCACGCCCGAGGAGACCTGCCAGCGGGTCCTCGACGCGCTGCTCGGCGACCACCCGGACGACGACGTGGCCCTCATCGTCGCCCGCACCCGCTCCGTGCCACGGGAGCGGATCGCCACCTGGGAGGTGCCGTCCGACCCTGCGGCGGTGGCCGACGTGCGCGCCAAGGTCAGCCGTCAGCTCGCCGCGTGGGACGTGGGCGAGGAGGCGTTCACCACCGAGCTGATCCTCAGTGAGCTGATCACCAACGCCATCCGCTACACCGCGGGACCGATCCGGGTCCGGCTCATCCGCGACGCCGGCCTGATCTGCGAGGTCGCCGACTCCAGCAGCACCGCCCCGCACCTGCGGTACGCCGCCACCACCGACGAGGGCGGGCGCGGCCTGTTCCTGGTCGCCCAGTTCGCCGAGCGCTGGGGCACCCGCTACACGCCCACCGGCAAGGTCATCTGGACCGAGCAGGCCCTGCCGCGACCACCGGACCACGCGCGCGACTAACCCCGCACGGCTAACCCGCGCGACACAGCCCCTCGCGAGCGCCCCCGCGACCGTCGCCCCGCACGGCACCGCCGGTACCGCCGATGCCCGCTCTGCCGGCCCCGTGCGTCGCCGCAGCCCTCAGTCCGCCCGCGACCGCGCCCGCTCCAGATAGCCGTGCACGAGCGCGTCGGCCCGCCGGAAGAAGTCGCCCAGCAGGGCCAGTTCGGCGGGGGAGTAGCCGGCGTACAGGGCGGCGAGGCGCGCGTTGAGCGGCTCGTACGCCGCGTACACGCGGGTCCGGGCGGCCGGTTCGGCCACGATGCGCACCCGCCGGCGATCCTCGGGGTCGGCCTGGCGCGCGACGAACCCCGCGCGTTCGAGCCGGTTGAGGATGCCCGTCACGGCGCCGCTCGTCACCTGGGCCCGCTCGGCGAGGTCACCGGCGGTCAGCGGGTCGGTCCCCGCCTCCAGGACGTACGTGAAGCAGGCCAGGTCGGCGGGGTTGAGCCCGAGCCGGCGCGCGATCTCCTGGTGGGCGAGGTGGCTCAGGCCGACGAAGTGGTCCATGGCCCGCCGCGCCTCCCGCGCGGTCGCAGCGGGGTACCTGTCTTCCAACCGCCAGCTCCTTAGCGTCCACACGTCGGTTCGCGGGGCGAAGCGCTTCCGTCGCCGACCCTACCGGCGCCGCGCGGCCCGGCCCGGAGGAGAAACGCGGGAGGACGCACGCTCGGTGCGCGAGGGGCGCCCGCGCCCGGTGGCTCAGGCGTCCTGCGGGTACCAGCGCAGCTCCACGGTGTTGCCGTCCGGGTCGGCCACGTACAGCGACTGGGCCACCCCGCGGGCGCCGAACCGCTCGCCCGGGCCGTCGAGGACCGTGAACCGGCCCGAGTCGACGACCTGCTGCCAGTCCAGCGGCTCGACGGTCAGGCAGATGTGGTCCACGTTGCTGCCGTGCGGGGCGTCCGCGGCACGCCGTACGAGGTCGATGATGGTCGTCGGGCTCACCCGGACCGAGGGGAAGGGCGCCTCGCCCGCGCGCCACTCGTCGACGCGCACCGGTTCGAGGCCGAGTGGCCCGCAGTAGAACGCGAGCGAGCGCTCGATGTCGGCGACGGTCAGGACGAGGTGGTCAAAGGCGATCACGCGCATGGCTGCTCCGGGCGGTTCGGTCGAGGGGGTGGGGCGGGGTCGCTGGGCGGGCGCCGGCGCGCGGGCGACCACGGGCCGCCGCGCGCCGGCGCACCACTCCCGCACCTCCGTACGGGATCACGACCGCTCCATCATGCCGTGCCCCGCCCCGGGCTGATCACGCGTCCCCGCTCGTCCGGCCGCGGGTTCGCACGTGCGACGCGGGATGGGGTGGCACGTCGCTCGTCGGCGGACGACGCGGCAGGTTCATGCGCTCACGGGCCCTCATTTTGGTCTAGACCTTGACAGGTTCAGGGCGATTCGATTTGGTTCCCTCACCCCCAGGTGCCACCGGACCCCCGTTGGCCGTGCGAAGGAGTAAGCCCCTTGAGACAGCGCCTGTTCGCCCTGCTCGCCGCGTTGGCCTCGGCCGTCGCGTTCGCTCTCTTCCTGCCAGGACCGACCGCTTCCGCCGCGACGACCTGCGCCGCGGGTTGGAACGCGTCCGCCGTCTACACCGGCGGCAACTCCGTCTCCTACAACGGCCACAACTGGTCGGCCAAGTGGTGGACCCAGAACGAGAAGCCCGGCTCGTCGGACGTCTGGGCTGACAAGGGTGCCTGTGGCGACAGCGGTGAGCCGCCGACCCAGGAGGGCTTCGTGGTCAGTGAGGCCCAGTTCCACCAGATGTTCCCGAACCGGAACTCCTTCTACACCTACCGTGGCCTGACCGACGCGCTGAGCGCCTACCCGGCGTTCGCGAACACCGGCAGCGAGACCGTCAAGCGCCGCGAGGCCGCCGCCTTCCTCGCCAACGTCAGCCACGAGACGGGCGGCCTGGTCCACATCGTCGAGCAGAACCAGGCGAACTACCCGCACTACTGCGACCGCAACCAGCCCTACGGCTGCCCCGCCGGTCAGGCCGCGTACTACGGCCGCGGCCCCATCCAGCTCAGCTGGAACTTCAACTACAAGGCGGCCGGTGACGCGCTCGGCATCGACCTGCTGCGCAACCCGTGGCTGGTGGAGCGGGACCCGGCCGTGGCGTGGAAGACCGCCCTGTGGTACTGGAACACCCAGTCCGGCCCCGGCACCATGACCCCGCACAACGCCATGGTCAACGGCGCGGGCTTCGGCGAGACGATCCGGGCCATCAACGGCACCCTGGAGTGCAACGGCGGCAACCCGAACCAGGTACAGAGCCGCATCAACAACTACCAGCGCTTCGTGCAGGTCCTGGGCACCACGCCCGGTGACAAGCTGAGCTGCTGACACTCCTCAAGCAGGGCCCCGGCCGACGCGTCACACCCGCGCCGGCCGGGGCCCGTGCCGTTCGGCTGGCCACCCGTCGGGGCCGGCTACGGCCGCCCGTCGGCGAGCCCGGTGACGCGCAGCGTGATGTTGAGCCGCCCGCCGCTCAGACCGGTGGCCGGGTCGGCCGTGCCCGGCCGGACCCTGGGCACGCCGTGATAGGCGAAGCGCGAGGGCCCGCCGAAGACGAACAGGTCCCCCGAGCACAGCTCCACATCGGTGTACGGCCGGGTACGGGTCTCGGTGTTGCCGAACCGGAAGACGCAGGCGTCGCCGATGCTGAGCGAGACGACGGGCGCGCTGGAACGCTCGTCCTTGTCCTGGTGCATGCCCATCCTGGCCGCCGCGTCGTAGAAGTTGATCAGCGCCGTGTCCGGGGTGTAGTCGGCCGCGGCCGACGGGTCCTCGTACGCGTCGGCCACCGCGCGCCGCCCCCACTCCACCAGCCACGCCGGTAGCGCCGCCACCCGCTGGCCGTTGACGTCGTCGGCGGTGCGCGTGTACGCGTACGGTCGCCAGTGCCACCCCAGACAGACCGTCTGAACTGACATGCTTCCGCCCCTCGGCAGTCGGGTGTGCCGCATCGGCACGGGGCCCACCGCCCACCGCCGGCAGGCGTCCACCAGCGCGCGCTGCTCGGCCACCGAGAGCCAGTCGGGCACGTGCACGGCTCCGGGCGCGAGGGTGGCGCGGGGCCGGGGGAGCAGGGCGTTCATGGCCGGACCTTCCTCACGGGTGGGACGGGAGCGGGTGGAAGGTGATCCAACCCCGACGGACCTCCCAGTGTCCGCCGTCGGCCGAGGCGCCGCGCAGCCCCTCCAGGGTCTCGGCCCCGGCCAGCGCGACGGTCTCGGGAGTGCCGAGCGAGGCGAGGGCGAAGGTGCGCCCGGCCGACCACGACGTGCTCTGCCGCAGCCGGCGCGCCATCCGCGCCCACCCGGCCGGCGCGCCGCACACCACCCAGGCGTCCGGTGCGCCGGCCGCGAGCCGGCGCGCCTGGCGCAGCCAGGAGGCAGCCTCCTCGGGCCAGTCGACGACGTCGAGCACGGTGCGCGCGGCGACGTCGGCCACCCGGTGCGGCCCGGCCTCCCGCAGGTGGCGGGCGCGCTCGGCGCGGTCGTCGCCGCACCACGCGGCGGCGACGGCCCGGGCCGCGGCGCGCGATGCCGCGTCCCGCCCGTGGCCGATGCTCAGGGACCGCACGGGCCGTCGTCCCGCCGCCAGCAGGTCCATCAGGGCCGAGACCTCCGCCGCCGTGTGCGGGGCGGGCCCGGTCACGCCCGTCACCCCGGCCGCGCCGCCTTCCTCCCGGGCCTTCCAGCGCGCGTAGCGCTCGGGCAGGCAGACGGCGCACGGCCGGTAGCCGGCCGCGCGCGCCGTCGCCGCGTCGGCGAAGAACACCCGCTGCGCGCGGTAGCCACCGCGGGCGAGCGCGCGCAGCGCGCTGGGGCAGTCGAGCCGCCCGTACAGCCTGCCGCCGCGATGCCCGCCGAACGCGCCCGGTACGGCACTCGGGTAGGGCCGCCCGTTCCCGTCCAGCAGTGTGAAGCGCTCCCGCTCCGACTCCGCGCGCGCCGGCCCCGCGCGTCCCGCGCGCCGCGCCCCGTCGGCGTGCGCCGGGGGAGCGGCGGCGCCGTCGCGGCCCGCGCCGCCGGGCTCAGTCACGGCGCGCCGGGAGCGCGCCCTCGTGCACCAGCAGCGCCTCCTTGCGGTCCAGCCCGCCCGCGTAGCCGGTCAGCGCGCCGCTGGCGCCGATGACCCGGTGGCACGGGCGCAGGATGAGCAGCGGATTGGCGCCGATGGCGGTGCCGACCGAGCGCACCGCGGAGCGCGGGGCGCCGATCCGCTCGGCGATCGCGCCGTAGGTCGTGGTGGTGCCGTGCGGAATGTCCTCCAGGGCTGCCCAGACCCGCCGCCGGAAGTCCGAGCCGCCGGCCGTGTACGTGAGGTCGAAGTCCGTCCGCTCGCCCGCGAAGTACGCCCTGACCTGCCGCGTCGCCTCGGCCAACGGCCGCGGGTCGGCCCGCCACCCGGGCTCGACCGGCGGCGCGTTGCGCTGCCCCGGCACGGACAGCGAGGTGACGGTGACGCCGCCGACGCCCCGCGGGTCCTCCTCGCCTGTCATCAGCAGCTCCCCCAGGGGGCTGTCGATGGTGGTGTAGACCGTCATCGGCCCGTCCTTCCCTCGTCCTGCGTGCGGTACGAGTACCAGCCTGTGCCACGTCAGAAGCCCTGTCTGGCGGGATTCGGACGGAGCGCTCAGGCCCGCAGCGGCCCTGCGGAAACCGGCTGTCCGGCCCGGCCGAGTCGTGGTCCAATCGGCCACCATGGAGACCACACCACCACCGCCGACGGTCGAACGTGACCTGCTGGCCCGCATGGAACGCAACCTGGCCGCACACGCCTGCTTCCCCCACCGCGATCTGCCCGGCGCCACCGTAACCGAGGCCCCCGACCTGCTGATCGCCGACAGCGGACTGCCCGACGACACCTTCAACATCGTCACCCTGGCCCGCTTCGCCCCCGACCGCGCCGCCGCGCGGATCGCCGAGACCACCGAGGCGCTGGCCCGCACCGGGCGCCCCTTCTCCTGGTGGGTCGGCCCGCTCGCCGAGCCCGACGACCTGTCCCGGCACCTGGCCGCCGCGGGTTGGCCGCCGTCGGAGCGGGAGACGGCGATGTGGGCCACCCTGGACGAGCGCCTGCCGCGCCCGGGCGCCGACGACCTCACCCTCGTGCGGGTCGGCACCCCGGCCCAGCTCGCCGACTACGCCACGGTGCTGGCCGCCCTGTGGGACCCGCCGGCCGCCACGGTCGAGCGCTTCTACGAGCGGGCCCGCCCCTGGGTGCTCGGCGCGCACAGCCCGGCGCGCTACCTGGTGGGCTACGTGGGGGGCCAGGCCGTCTGCTCGGCGGAGGTCTTCCTGCACGCGGGCGTGGCCGGGATCTACAACATCGCCACCCTGGCCACCCACCGCAAGCGGGGTTACGGACGCGCGAGCACGCTGGCCGCCCTGCACACGGCGCGCGAGGAGGGGCACGCCACGGTCGTACTCCAGGCGTCCGCCGAGGGCGAGTCGGTCTACCGGAACCTGGGTTTCCGCGCCTGCGGCCACTTCACGGAGCACGCCCTGACCCCGTAGGCCGAACCCGCCCGGGCGTACGGGGAAGAGCAGCCCGCACCCTCCGGCCCGATAGACACGCAACCAGATGGTTGCCTACCGTGCCGTCGGGGGTGACGATGGACGAGGTGTTCGACGAGGTGTTCAAGGCGCTCGCCGACGCGAACCGCAGGCGGCTGCTGGACCGACTCGACCAACGCGGCGGCCAGAGCCTGCGCGAGCTGGGCGAGGGCCTGGCGATGAGCCGGCAGGCCGTGAGCAAACACCTGGCGGTGTTGGAGGCCGCGCGCCTGGTCGACACCGTCCGGCACGGCCGGGAGAAGCTGCACTACCTCAACCCGGTGCCGATCCGGGAACTGGCCGACCACTGGATCGGCCGCTACGACCACGGACGGCCAGCGGCACTCTCCCACCCCCAGCAGACCCCGGAGGGACGCAGGATGAGCAAGCCCGCCTACGAGTACGTCATCTACATCCACAGCACGCCCGAGGAGATCTACCGCGCGCTGACCGACCCCGAACTCATCGCCGACTACATGGGTGACACCGGGCCGCGCTCCGACTGGCAGGTCGGCTCTCCGGTGGAGTGGAAGATGGACCCGAACGGGGAGTTCCGGGACTACGGGCAGCGCGTCCTGGCGGCGGAGCCCGGCAGGCGGCTGTCCTACACCTGGCACCGGCTCCAGCCGGAGCACCGCGAGATGGTGGGCATCACCTCCGACGAGGAGTTCGCCGAGGCCGCCAAGGAACGCTCCCGGGTCACCTTCACCCTGGAGCCGGCCGAGGAGCCGGCGGCGGGCACCAAGCTGACCATCGTGCACGACGCGTTCGACAGCCCCGACAGCGTCATGCTCGCGTCCGTCTCCGTCGGCTGGACGCTGATCCTGTCCGAGGTGAAGACCCTGCTGGAGGGCGGCCGACGGTTTGACCCCGCGTCCTCGCCCCCCGCGTAGACGCCGCCCGCGCGCCTCGCCCGTACGCCACGGCGCCGGGCGGGGCGGGCGACCGCCCACGACGGCGACCCGCCACCCGCCGCGGCGTCACCGGGCCTGGTGACGCCGCTCGTCGCGCAGCGCCAGAGCGCGTTCCCGCTCGCCGGTCCCGCCCCAGATGCCGTGCGTCTGCTCGGTGGCCATGGCCCAGTCCCGGCAGGCGCGGACGACCGGGCAGCGGGCGCACACGGCCTTGGCCTCCCGCTCCTGCTGGAGCGTGCGCGCGCTCGCGGCACCCACCGGGAAGAACAGCTCCGGGTCCTCGTACGCGCACGCTGCCCGCCGCCACCACTCCTCGCCCGGCTCCTGCGACCAGGCGGTGTGGGCCGAGCCCGCGATCGTCTCTCCGCGCGCTACGGCCATCAGTCCTCGCCCCGCACGATGTGCGACTCCGACGGGCCGTCGGCCAGGACGCGGCGCGCGTCGGCGCGCTCCCCGGCCGCCGGCACACCCCGCCCGGCGGCACGCTCCGGCCGGCCGTGCGGCATCGCCCGGTCCATGGCCGAGCGCCCCAGAAGCGACGGTGGCTGTCCGGCTCCCTCTCGCTGGTCGACCTCCCGGCTCACGCGATCGGTCACGGCACTGCCTCCTCATCTCTCGACGGCTCGCTTCGCCGTCCGGCGGCCGAGCGACGAAGCGGCTGTCGCCCCACGCCCCTGACCCCCGAACCCCGATCGGGTCCCCCGGCCGGCGACACGTAAACGGCGGGACCCCCAACGGGGCCGTCGCCCCGTGTACGTAT
Source organism: Streptomyces sp. MGP-BFMKR1 (assembly GCF_057766585.1). NCBI lineage: Bacteria > Bacillati > Actinomycetota > Actinomycetes > Kitasatosporales > Streptomycetaceae > Streptomyces > Streptomyces sp. MGP-BFMKR1. The sequence continues at coordinate 302,055 of NZ_CM173408.1, read as the reverse complement.
GCCGCGAACCGGGCGCGCCTGGCGGGGCGTCACCCGCGAGGAGCGCACGGAGCGTTGCCACGGGCCGGCCGCCGAGCCGATGGCGCGGGCCACGGGCCGCGCCGTCAGGGCAGCGGAGGGCCGCTCACGCCGGACGGCATGTCCTGCTCCGCCCAGACCACCTTGCCCGTCTCGGTGCGGCACGAGCCCCAGCGCCGGCACAGCATGTTGATCAGTTGCAGACCCCGGCCCCCCTCGTCGCTCAGCGACGCGTGCTGGATCTGCGGGAGGTCGGGACCGGTGTCCGAGACCTCGACGAGGAGCCGGTCGTGACAGAGCAACCGCAGCCGACCCGGGCCGCCGCCGTAGCGCAGCGCGTTGCCCACGAGCTCGCTGACGACCAGTTCGGTGACGTCCGCGAGGTCGTCCAGGTGCCACAGGCCGAGCTGCTCGCGCACGTGCTTGCGGGCCGCGCCGGCCGCCGACCCGTCACCCGGCAGGTCCCACACCCGCAGCCCGCTCGCCCAGGTGGCCGGCCGGGCCGCCGCCACCAGCAGCACCGCCTCGTCGAAGCGCTCGGTACCGGCCGGCGCGAAGTCACTGAGCGCCGCCGCGTCGAACCGCGCGAACCGCAGCGCCGGCGCGGAGCGCAACAGCCGGTCCAACTGGACGTCGATGTCCCGCGTACGCGACTTGACCAGGCCGTCGGTGTACAGCACCAGCCGGCTGCCCGGCTCGACCGGGACCCGCAACGCGTCGTACGGGATGACGCCCGCGCCGATCGGGGCGCCGATCGGCACTTCCACGAACGACGCCGAGCCGTCCGGGCCGATCAGCATCGGCAGCGGGTGCCCGGCGCTGACCACCGTGAAGCTCGCGTCGGCCGGGTCGTAGACGGCGCACAGGCAGGTGGCGACCTGGTCCTCCTCCAGGTCCCGGGCGGCCAGGTCGAGGCGGGCCAGCACGCGGTCGGGGGCCATGTCCATCGCCATCAGGGTCCGCCCCACGGCGCGCAGCCGGCCCATCGTGGCAGCCGCCGACAGGCCGTGTCCCATCACGTCGCCGACCACGAGCGCCGTGCGCCCGCCCGGCAGCGACGCGATGTCGTACCAGTCGCCGCCGACGCCGCTCGGATCGGCCGTCGGCGCGTAGCAGTGGCTCACCGTCAGCCCCGGGGTGACCGGCGTGGCGCGCGGCAGCAGGCTGCGCTGCAGGGCGACCACGTGCTCGCGCTCGCGCTCGTAGAGCCGCGCATTGTCGACGAACAGGGCGGCCCTGGAGGCGAGTTGCGTGGCCAGTTCGAGGTCGGCCGCGGTGAAGGGGGCCCGGTCGCCGGCCCGGATGAAGTCGGCCGCACCGAGCAGCACGCCCCGCGCGATGAGCGGGACCACCAGGTAGCTGTGCACACCGGCGCGGCGCAGCAACTCCGCGGACCGGGGGTTGGGGGCGATCCGTACGTACTCGTCGGGCTCGATGCGACTGACCAGGACCGGCTTGCCGAGCGTCAGGCAGATGGTGGCGAACTGGTCGACGTTGGATGCGCTCAGCTCGCCCACCGGATCGGGTTCGAGCGTGGTGAGCGCGTCGATGGCCGCGACCGCCATCGCCCGGGTGGCCGGGCGCCCGGAACGGCCGGGGTGCGCGCCCTCCTCGCCGTGCAGCACCGATTCCAGCAGGTCGACGGCGGCCCCGTCGGCGAAGTGGGGGACGGTGAAGTCGGCGAGTTCCTGCGAGGTGGTGACCAGGTCGAGGGTGGACCCGATGCGCACGCTGGCCTCGTTCAGCCACCCGAGCTGACCGCTCGCCGTGTCCTCCTCGACGCCCTGCTCCACGTCCGTCTCCTCCTTGTCCACCGCGCCGTGAGCTACCCGCCACGCGCTGTTGGGTCGCCGACTCTAACCCCCAGCCGGCTCACCGCCCGGCACGACCTGGCATGTCGTCCGTTCCATGCCACCGTCGACGGCAAACGGCGCACCTCGCCACGGTCGGCGGGGGGAAGCGGCGCCGGCGGGCGACCGGGAGGCGCGGGGCACCGCGGTACGCACCGCACGCCAGGGGGAGGGGAACGGGGTCGGTGCGGCGCGCACCCCACACCGGCCGGGGGCCGTGTCGTGGCGATGTCCGCACCGTTTCCCGCACCTTCGTTCCACGCGCCGTGCTGGAGGGTCGGCGGCCGACCGCCCCCGGGCACCCCGCGGCGCCCAGGGCCATGCCATCGGCGGGACCCACCGCGCTCAGCCAGGTCCCCGCACGCCCTGGCGCTACCTTATGGGCGATCGGCCCGGCCGGCACCCGGGCGGCACCGGATGATTCCGCCGGTCACGCCGGTGCGCCGGCCCCGCGCGACCCGCCGCGCCGGCACCGCGGACGCCCCACGCGCCCAGTCGCCCGGCCCGCGCACCGCCCGCGCGCCCGGAACCACCCGCCCCGTACGCCCCGTGGCTCACGCCTGGTGCAGGGCTCCCGGGGCCGGGACGGCGGCCGTCGCGTCCGTGGCCGAGGAGAGCGCGCCGGCCACCACCGGCGGCAGCGGTGCCAGCCCGAGCAGGCCGCTGACCACCCGGGTGGTCAGCGAGTGCCAGGCCGCGGCCCGACGCACCATGGCGTGCTCGCCGTCCGGCAGTAGCAGCGTGCAGGCGTCGGCCCCCGCCTGCCGGGCACGTTCCGTCAGCCGCCGCGAGTCGCCCGGCGCCGTGATCCGGTCCCGCTCGCCGTGCAGCAGAACCACCCGCTTGCCGGCGAGGTGCGCCACCGGCTCGGCCTCCGGGCACCACGGCGCGAGCCCCACCACGGCCTGGACCTGGGGCGCGGCGGCGGCCCGCAGCGCCGCCCGGCCGCCCATGGAGTGCCCGACCAGCACCACGGGCACCGGCCCGTGCAGCGCCACCAGCTCGTCCAGGGCCCGCTGGGCGTCCTCGGCCGCGTCGTCGCGCTCGCCGTTCCAGCCACGGTGCCGGTAGCGCACGCTTCCCAACGCCACCCGGTGCTCGGCGGTCGCCCGCGCGATGGACCGGGCGAAGGGCAGCATGCGCGCGCCGGGCAGGTTCAACGCGGGCGGCGGCTCAAGGCCCTCCTCGCGCCCGCCGTGCAGCAGCACGACCGCCGCTCGCGGCGGCGTGGGCGAGGGGCGCAGCACCAGCGCCGCCCCGGCCTCGCGGGTGAAGAACGAACGCGCCCTCACGCCTTCCCCCGGCCCTCGCCGAGCAGCCCCGCCACGGAGAGCGCGCCCCAGCCCACCGAGACGGCCACGGCCGCCAGCCGCCGGTCGCGCTCCGGCAGGGTCAGGCCGAGCAGCGCGGCGTCACCGAAGTCGGCGGCGATGCGTACGGCGGTGGCCGCGCGCAGGGCGGGGCCCTCCGGGGCCACCACCATGGCCAGCCCGCTGACCGCGTCCCGCCACGCCAGGGGTCGCAGCGAGGTCCGGGTGGCGGGGGCCACCGTTCCGTCGGGCCCGGCCAGGCCGGAGGGCTTGGCCAACAGATCGGGCCGCGCCGTGACCGCGAGGCCGTAGAGCGCAGTGGCCGCGCCGACCGTCCGTAGCAGACCCACCCGCATCTCGCCCATCACCCTCTCTGCGCCCCAGCTCCGCCGGCCGCGGCGGCCGCCCGGCTGCGGCGCGCCATCGGCCGTCCTCCCACACCGTACGCGGCGCCGGGTGAGGCGGACGCGGGCGGCGTACGAACGCGGCGGCGAGGCCCCCGGCAGCCCTCTCACCGGAGCGCCGCGCCGGGGCGGAACGGGCGGCCGTCCGCCGTGGCGGGCCCGGCCGGCGGGTGGGGGAATAGGTCGGTGGGGCACCCGGTTGACGGGGATGGTTGAATATTGAACCAATGGCTTCGGGGGATGGCCCCGAGCAACGGAAGAGGTGGAGCGACATGCAGTTCGGGATCTTCACGGTCGGCGACGTCACCCCGGACCCGACGAACGGAACCACGCCGAGCGAGCACGAGCGGATCAAGGCGATGGTCGCCATCGCGCGCAAGGCCGAAGAGGTCGGCCTCGACGTCTTCGCGACCGGCGAGCACCACAACCCGCCCTTCGTCCCGTCCTCACCCACCACCATGCTCGGCTACATCGCCGCCCGGACCGAGCGGCTGATCCTGTCCACCTCCACCACGCTGATCACCACGAACGACCCGGTGAAGATCGCCGAGGACTTCGCGATGCTCCAGCACCTGGCGGACGGCCGGGTGGACCTCATGCTCGGCCGCGGCAACACCGGACCGGTCTACCCGTGGTTCGGCCAGGACATCCGGCAGGGCATCCCGCTGGCCATCGAGAACTACGCGCTGCTGCACCAGCTCTGGCGCGAGGACGTGGTGGACTGGGAGGGCAAGTTCCGCACCCCGTTGCAGGGCTTCACCTCCACCCCGCGCCCGCTGGACGGCGTCGCGCCGTTCGTCTGGCACGGCTCGATCCGCAGCCCGGAGATCGCCGAGCAGGCCGCGTACTACGGAGACGGCTTCTTCGCCAACAACATCTTCTGGCCCAAGGAGCACTTCATCCGGCTGATCGACCTCTATCGGCGGCGCTTCGCCCACTACGGTCACGGCACCCCGGAGCAGGCCGTCGTCGGACTCGGCGGGCAGGTGTTCATGCGGAAGAACTCGCAGGACGCCGTGCGCGAGTTCCGGCCCTACTTCGACAACGCGCCGGTGTACGGGCACGGCCCCTCGCTCGAGGAGTTCACCGAGCAGACGCCGCTGACGGTGGGCAGCCCGCAGGAGGTCATCGACAGGACGCTGACCTTCCGCGAGTCCTTCGGCGACTACCAGCGCCAGTTGTTCCTGATGGACCACGCCGGCCTGCCGCTCAAGACCGTCCTGGAACAGCTCGACCTGCTCGGCGAGGAAGTGGTCCCGGTGCTGCGCCGCGAGTTCGCCGCCGGCCGCCCCGCCGGGGTGCCGGCCGGCCCGACGCACGCGGCGCTGGTGGCCCGGGCCACGGCCGACGCCGACGGCGCGGCCCAGGCCGGCGAGCACACCGGCACGGACACCCCGGCCTGACCGCCACCGGACGCGGCGCCCACGGGCGGGCTCTCCCACGGCCCGCCCGCGCGGCGCCGCCCCCCGGCGCGCGCCGGGCCCCCGCCCGCCGCCTCCCCACCACCCCGCAACTCCACCCGAGGAGACCCCGCATGAAGCCCCTGCACCTGGTGGCCGTCACCGCCGGGCTGAGCCAGCCGTCCTCCACCCGGCTGCTGGCCGACCGACTGACCACGGCGGCCCAGCGACAACTCGCGGACGCCGGCCGCCCGGTCGAGGTCCAGGTGGTCGAGCTGCGCGAGCTGGCCACCGCCATCGCCCAGCACATGGTCACCGGCTTCCCGGGCACCGCGCTGCGCGCCGCCCTCGACGCGGTGACCCGCGCCGACGCGCTGATCGCGGTCACGCCCGTGTTCACCGCCTCCTACAGCGGCCTGTTCAAGTCGTTCTTCGACGTGCTGGACAACGAGGCGCTGGTCGACAAGCCCGTGCTGATCGCGGCGACCGGCGGCACGGCCCGCCACTCCCTGGTCCTCGACCACGCGCTGCGCCCGCTCTTCGGCTACCTGCGCGCCGTCACCGTCCCCACCGGCGTCTACGCCGCCGCCGAGGACTGGGGCGCGGCCGGGGACGACCGCACCGACGGGCTGAGCGAGCGGATCGACCGCGCGGCACGCCAACTCGCCGGCCTCCTGGCCGGCGCCCCGCCCGCGCCGCGCCAGGACGACGATGAGGTGGTCCCCTTCGCCCAGCAACTCGCCGCGGTGCGCGGCGCCTGACGGCGCGCACGCGCCGGGGTGCCGTACGCACGGATGCCGCTGACACGCCATGCGGCGTGTCAGCGGCATCCGTGGAGCGATCCGCCGGCCGTGCTTCACCTGCCGTGGGCCGGGGCGCTCCGCGCCCCGGAATCAGCCCTCGGTTCAGCGCAGCAGGTCGAGCAGATCACCGAGCGTGTCCGGGGCGAGCTTCGGCATGTCGGCGACCGCGTTGAGCGTGAAGAGGTGGCCGCCCTTGCGCACCGGCGACTTGCCGAACGTCTTCTTGAACAGCTTCTCGCCCTCAGGAGTCAGCACGGTCCGCACGTTGACCGCCTTGACCTGCTTCTGCGTGACCTTCGCGTTCTCCCGCTTGATGGTGTAGGTCAGGAACCGCACCGGCTGCGCCTTGGCCCGGTTGACCGAGGCGTGCGCCTGGGTCCGAGAGGACTTGTTCACGTAGTTGTAGATCTTGGTGAGGTCGAGGCGGTCGTCCTTGTCGCGGAACGTGACGCCGCCCTGCAACTTCGCGTAGTCCCTGGTGCCCTCGACCAGCGGGAGGGACACGCACTGGCGCTGCTTGCCGGTGATCCGAGCGGCCCCCGTGGCGGCCAGCGTGACCTTCGCCTTGGCAAGCTGCTTGGCGGCGGGCTTGCTCAGGCAGAACTCGGCCTTGCCGTTCTTGATGGGCTTGGCCGCCTCACCGGCCTGGGCCGGCGTCACCGTGCACGCCAGCGCCGCCGCGACGACGGCGACCCCCGTCATTCCTCGCATCATGACTCGTCCTCGTGGATCAGGCTGACCGTGATTCGGTCGGCACGTGAGGACAACGGGGATTGCTCCCTGCGGGTGACGTACTCGATGGCAACATCACTCGGCTTGGTGACAGCGACCCGGAACCGGCCCGTAGGGCGGCCCTTGCCCCCACGCCCCTCTCGTCCCGGGATCGTGGGCCGGGCCGGGGCGCGGCGCGGCATCGCCCGCCCGGCGCCCCGGCCCACCCGTCACGGTCAGCGGACGCGGCCGTACCAGACCTTGTTGGTCCAGATCTTCTCCAGCCGCACCGACTTGCCGGGCTTGGGCGCGTGCCAGATCTTGTTCTTCCCGGCGTAGATGCCCACGTGGTAGACGTTCCGCCCGGAGTGGAAGAAGACCAGGTCGCCCGCCTTGCGCGAGCTCTTGGACAGGTGGCGGGTCTTGTTGTACTGGGCCGCCGCCGTACGTGGCAGCTTCTTGCCCGCCTTCCGATACGAGTAGAGCGTCAGCCCCGAGCAGTCGAACCGGTTCGGGCCGACCGCCCCGTACTTGTAGGGTGCGCCCTTCTTGCCGGCGGCGATCTTGAGCGCCTTGCCGGAGGCCGTCGCCGCCTGGGCGTCGGTCGTCAGAGCGGGGACGAACGAGGAGCCGGCCAGCACCGTGGCGGTGAGGGCCGATGCGGTACCGATGCGCGTGGCGAGCGAGGGTATACGTGGCTGCGCGGACATACGAAAGCCCTTCGTCATCCGCCTGCGAAAGATGACCTGTCGGGTTCGGACTGGCGAAGTTGCCCGGCCACTCGCGTGGCTTCACCCCAAGGGCCACCGACTTCGTGGCCCGTCATGCCTGGGTCTCCCGCTCCTGCCGATTCGTGTTCCTCTCACTGGGCCCGTGCGGCGGCAGGACTCGGCGTCCGCCCGGACCGCCCCGCCGTGGTGACGGGGGCTTGGTGGTGTCGGATAGGGATACTGCGCCATCCACGGCCCGAAATCGCAGCCGAAAGGGTCGTATGTGAAGTTCTTCACCTTCGTTGGTGACCGAGAACCGCGGTCGGTCTCATCCCCCATACGAGTCGCGCAAACCCGCGCTGAACTGCGGAAACACGTAACCGGACGCGAGCATTCCATGGCGCGACCGGCCTGTGGGCCAGGCAGCCGCCCACCACCCCGGGATACGCGGCGTGCGCGGCGGCGCGCCGTGATGGGACGTCAAGCCGCGCGCGTGGCCGGCCGTCGGCGCCCCGGCGCCGAGCGACGTCGAAGGCGCGGCGGGAGCGGCCGGCGGTGGCGGCGACCGCGCGCCTCCGCCACCGCCGGCCGCTCCCGGCCCTTCGCGTGGGACTAGTCGTCGAAGGGGCTGGTGCCGGTGAAGGCCCGGAACTCCTCGCCGGGCACCAGGCGGCGGGAGCGCACCTGCGTGAAGCCGGCGTCCCGCATCTGCTCCGACAACTCGGCCGGGCGCGGCAGCGGGCCGGCGAAGTCGGCGTACACGCACCACAGGTTCAGCATCTCGATGCCCGGGCTGCCGCCCTGGCAACTCGTCGTCAGCAGCAGCCTGCCCCCGGGCGCCAGGAACGAGCGCGCCCGCTCCAGCACCTTGGTCCGCTCGCCGTGGGGGAAGTAGTAGATGTTGTTGTGCAGCGTGACCAGGTCGAACTTCTGCTCCGTGGAGTACGTCCGCAGGTCGCTGCGGACGACCTCCACCCGGTCGGACAGGTTCCACTTGTCCAGGTTCGCCTGCGCCTGCGCCACCACCTCGTCCTGCAGGTCGATCGCCACGGCCGTCAGCCGCGGGTTGAGCGAGGCGGCGTGCCGTACGTAGGTGCCGCTGCCGCAGCCCACCTCCAGGAGCCGGACCGGCGCGGTCCGGTCGACCTGCTGCTCCACCACGCCCTGCACGGCGGGTTCGAGCACGCGGGACGAGCGGGCGATGAGCGCGCCGTCCTGGTCGGCGATCGACACTCGGCGCCCCTCGCGCAGCATGCCGGGGGCGTCCAGGAGCAGCGGGGCGTGGAAGCGCATGAGCTGTTCGAGCAGCGCCACGTAGGCGTCCGCCTCCGGGCGCGCCAGCGACTTGGCCAGGCGCCCGCGCAGCCGGTAGCGCCCGCCACGCGAGCCGAGTTCCCCGATCCGCACCCCCATGTCGAGCCAGGCGCCGAGCAGTTGCTCCTCGCCGTGCATGCCGAGCTCGTCGGCGAGCGCGGGCGCGTCGAGCGGCTGCCGCGCGAGATGGCGCAGCACGCCACTGCTGGCAGCCGCGGCCAGGAACGAGGCGCGGTACGCGGGACCAGCCAGCTCCCGTGGCATCCGCAGGGCCAGTGAGAGGTGATTGCTGCGCACCAGCTTGGTGAACGTTCGGAATTTCACAGGGGGTTCCTCATCTGTGCTGGGTGGTGGGCGGCGTACGCGCGAGCGGCACTGGGCCGGCGCGGAACGGGCCGGGGGACACCCGCGCCCCGGTGTCCGGTGGCGCAGTGGCGGGTGGCACGCGGATCGGGCGGCTGTCGCAGGTGAAGAGGACGGCGGCGGGCGTGCGCTGGGGAACTGACTGCCCAACGCCCTACGCGTCCACACGTCGCGCGCCGATCCGGCGCAGGGGACAGGTGTATCAGGGAATTCGACGATCGCACGGCCCACCGCGCGCCCGCCCTTTCGCTCCGGCGCGCCCCGGCGCACCGAACTCCGAGGTGATTGGCCTGCACAAGGCGTGGGAGCGGCGTCGTGCGGCTGAACCCCTGGTCCACTCGTATGGGTGACATATAGTCCGGTCGCATCCGAGTGGGCCGACTGGGTCACGGCCCAGACGGCCCAAGGCGAAACGCGTCATCCGCTCACGTGGCCCCCGAACGCGTGTTGGTGAGATCACCCCTCCGTTTCAGCGAGCTACAAGGTTGCCCTAAGCCCGCTGCTGAACGGTGGTGGAGCCAGTGCATTGTTAAACCAACCGGCTCGCCGCTGGGGGAGAATATGACCACCGCACCACACACGGACGCCGCCATGGGCGTGGCTCTGGAACTCGACGTGCTGAACGCTCCGGACGAGGATCTCCTCGCGCTCAAGGAAAAGGTCTACCGACACAAGATCGTGGTCCTGAAGGAGCAGAACCTCTCGCCCGCCGAATTCGTCACCTTCGGGCGCCGGCTGGGCGAAGTCGAAACCTACTACCAGCCCATGTACCACCACCCGGAACACAAGGAAATCTTCGTTTCCTCGAATGTGCGGGAATCGGGCCAGCAGATCGGCGTGCCGCAGACGGGCAAGTTCTGGCACCACGACTACTCGTTCATGGCCCGGCCGTTCGGGCTGACGCTCATCTACCCCCAGGTGGTGCCCCGGGAAAACCGCGGCACCTACTTCATCGACATGGGCAAGGCGTACCAGAAGCTGCCCCGGGAGATGAAGAACGCCATCGCGGGAACGCGCAGTCGCAACAGCGTCCGGCGGTACTTCAAGATCCGCCCCGACGACGTGTACCGACCGATCACCGAGGTCCTCGCCGAGATCGAGGAGCAGACCCCGGCGGTCACCCACCCCACGGTCTTCCCGCACCCGGTGACCGGCGAGCCGCTGCTGTACATCAGCGAGGCGTTCACCTACGAACTCCAGCAGGCCGACGGCACGCCGCTGCCCGACGGCCTGCTGCGGGAACTGCTCGCCGCCGTCGGCCAGTCCGACCCGACGTTCCAGCACGAGAACATCCACCTACAGACCTTCGACAAGGGCGACCTCCTCGTCTGGGACAACCGCAGCCTCGTGCACTGCGCCCGTCACACGGTCAAGCCCGAGCCCACCGTCTCGCACCGGGTCACCGTGCACGACGCGTACGAGTTCTACGCCGGCATCGGCGCCCAGCAGACGGCCGACGGCCGCTGAGGGGACGCAGTGGATCTCATCACCCCCGCCGCGCCACGGTCCGTCGAGTACGGCAGCGACGGGCACCTCCTGGAGCGGGTCCTCACCCCGTACAAACCCCACTGCCGATACCTCAAGAGCGCCACCGTCACGCGCCAGGGCGAGCCCCGCGACGGTGGGCGGGTCAGCGCGCGCGGGGAGTTCGGCATTCCCGAGTCGTGCTACATCGACGACACCGGCCATTTCAACTCGGTCGAGTTCAACCTGTGCTTCAACCAGCTCGTCTACTACCTGCTGGCGAAGTCCGTGAAAGAACGCGCCATGTGGCCGTTCAGCACCTGGACGCTCGACGAGTTCTGGGCCAGGCAACTTCCCGACATCCTCATCGTCGACTTCCGCAGCACCTTTCGACGCGCCATGCGCGGGCGCGCTTTCTGGGGCGAGATCGATGTCGTCGGAATGGACGAACGCGACGGCGACGACGGGTCGATCGCCCTCGTCAGCACGCTGTGCCGCTACGGCGAAGAAGAAATGCCCGCCTGCCACGGCGGCGTGCGGCTCGCCGTGCGGATGACGCGAACTCGGGCCGCGTGAATGCCCGGCACGGACTGTGTGAACCTCAGAGCAGGAGCCATGTCACCTCACGACACCGAAACGCGGGACCGCACCACGAATTCCGGCCCCGCGCCCGGCACCGCACCCGAACCCATCGCCATCGTCGGCATCGGACTCCGCATCCCCGGCGGCAGCAACGCGCCGGACGAATTCGCCGAATTCCTGCGCACCGGCCAGTCCGGACTGCGTGAACTGCCCACCGACCGGTGGGACCCGGAGGGCCTCACCTCCGACGACCCGGAGGCCAAGGGCGTCATCCGCTGCGAGCGCGGCGGATTCCTGGACCGCATCGACCAGTTCGACGCGAAGTTCTACAACGTCTCGCCCAAGGAAGCCGACTACATCGACCCCCAGCAGCGGCTCACTCTGGAGACCGCCTGGGAGGCGCTGGAGGACGCCGGCATCGACCCCAGCCCGCTGCGCCACGGCCGGGGCGGGGTGTACGTCGCCGTCAGCAACACGGACTACGCGGGCGAGATGGGCGCGTACGCGCACGAGGAGCTGAACAGCTACATGCCCACCGGCGCGGCGCTCAGCGCCGTCTCCGGCCGGCTGTCGTACTTCCTCGGCTGGCGCGGGCCCTGCATGACCATCGACACCGCCTGCTCGGCCTCGCTGGTCGCGGTGCACCTCGCGGCCCAGGGCCTGCGTGAGGACGAGGCCGACGTGGCGCTGTGCGTCGGCGTCAACGCCATCGTGAACCCGCGCCCCTACATCCTGGCCAGCCAGTCGAACATGCTCGCCCCCGACGGCCGCTGCAAGACCTTCGACGAGTCGGCCAACGGCTACTGCCGCAGCGAGGGCGGCGGCGCGCTCGTCCTCAAGCGGCTCTCCGACGCGCAGCGCGCCGGCGACCGGATCTACGCCCTGGTCCGCGGCTCCGCCGTCGGCTCCGACGGCGAGAGCAGCTCCCTGATGGTGCCCAACGGCACCGCGCAGGAGGGGTTGATGCGCAGGGCCCTGAAGGCGGCCGGGGTACGCCCGCACGACATCTCGTACATCGAGGCCCACGGCACCGGCACCCCGCTCGGCGACCCGATCGAGATCGGCGCGATCACCTCGGTCTTCAGCGAGTCGCACAGCCCCAGCAACCCGGTCACCATCGGTTCGCTGAAGACCAACATCGGGCACATGGAATCGGCGGCGGGCATCGGGGGACTCGTCAAGACCGCGCTCCAGATGCGCGAATCCACCATCTTCCCGCACCTCAACTTCACCACGCCCTCCACCCGTATCCCCTGGGAGCGCGCGCCCGTCTCCGTCGCCACCAAGGCCCACCCGTGGACGGCCGAGACCAAGCGGGCCCTGGTCAACTCCTTCGGACTGACCGGCACCATCGCCTCCGTCGTCCTCGAAGAAGCGCCCGAGCCCGTGGAGCCCGAGGTCGCCGAGGACGACGGCGGCGGCCACATTCTGACCCTGTCCGCCAAGTCCGCGCCCGCGCTGACCGGCCAGATCCAGCGCTACCAGCGGATGCTGCGCAACCAGCCCGAGACCGACATCGGCGACCTGTGCTACACCAGCAACGTCGCCCGCGCGCACTTCCCGCTGCGAGTGGCCGGCGTCGTACGCGACCACGACGACGTCGCCCGGCTGCTCGACCGCGCCCTGGCCAAGGCCGGCCAGAGCGGCCCCGCCGCCGGCTCGGCGCAGGTGGCGTTCCTCTTCTCCGGGGGCGGCACGCAGTACGTGGGCATGGGACGGCCGCTCTACGAACGCTTCGCCGTCTTCCGTGACCACCTGGACGCGTGCGACCGACTGTTCGCCCCGCACCTGGGCCGCTCCATCCGCGCCATGATCCTCGGCGAGACCGAGGACGCGGAGCTGATCCACCAGGTCAGCTACATGCAGCCGGCCCTGTTCGCGCTGGAGTACGCGGTGGCCAAGCTGTGGCTGTCGTGGGGGGTTCGGCCCGCCGTACTCGCCGGACACAGCATCGGCGAGATCGTCGCGGCCACCGTCGCCGGCCTGTTCACCCTGGAGGACGCCGTCACCCTGATGGCCGCCCGGGCCCGCCTGATGGACGCCTCGCCGCCGGGCGCCATGGCCGCCGTCGAGGCATCCGTCGCCGAGGTCTCCGGCCTCCTCGAAGGACAGCCCGAGCTGTCGATCGCCGCCGTCAACGGAACCCGCCAACTCGTCCTGTCCGGCGACACGGAGTCGCTGGCCTTCGTGGAGCGCCAGCTCACCGAGCGGGGCATCAAGAACCGCCGACTCGCCGTCTCCTGCGCCTCGCACTCGCCCCTGATGGCCGACGCGGCCCGCGAACTGCGCGAGGTCGTGTCCCAACTGACCTTCCACGAGCCAGAGTTCACGCTGATCTCCAACCTGACGGGCACGGTGGCCAACCCCGCGGAGATCTCCACGCCCGACTACTGGGCCCGCCACCTGCGCGAGGGCGTCAGGTTCGCCGACGGCATGCGGGCCATCGCCGAACGCGGCCGGCACGTCTTCCTCGAATGCGGCCCGGCCACCGAGCTGATCGGCATGGGCAAGCAGTGCCTCGACGACGCGGCCGGCCACACCTGGCTCAACAGCCTGCACGCCGAGGACGCCGACGCCACCGTCACCCGCCAGGCGCTCGCCCAGCTCTACACCGCCGGCGCGCCCGTGGCCTGGGCCGAACACCACCGAGGACGCGAGCGCCGCCGGATCACCCTGCCCACCTACGCCTTCGACCGGCGCCGCCACTGGCTGCCCGCCCCCGCCGCGCTGCCCCAGGCGGGCGGTGGCTCGGGCGGTCACCCGCTGCTCGGCAGGGAGAGCTCCACGGCCGAGCAACGCGCCGCGGGCGTGCGCGAGTTCACCTCGCGCGTCAGCGGCGACCGGCCCGCCTACCTCGCCGACCACAAGGTGATGGGAAAGATCGTCTTCCCCGGCGCCGGCTACGTCGAGATGCTGATCGCCCTCCAGGACGCCGTGCTCGGCGAGAGCAACCTGCCCATCACCGGCGTCAGCCTGCACGAGGCGCTGCTCATCGCGGACGAGGGCAGCGTCGAGCTGCGAACCCGGTGGACCCCACGCCCCGACGGCACGGCCGACGTCGAGATCGTCAGCCTGCTGCCCGGCGAGGAGCCGAACACCGAGGCCATCGAGCGCCGCCACGTCACCGCCATCCTCGGCGCCGAGCCCACCCCCACCCTCGCCGGCACCGAACAGCACCTACGCGAGCTGGCCCGGCAGGACGGCGAGCCCCACACGCGACTCACCGCCGACGAGCTGTACGCCGACTTCGCCGAGATCGGCGTCGACTACGGGCCCCTCTTCCAGGGCCTCACCCAGGCCACCGCCCACGGCCCCGACCTGGCCATCGGCGAACTGCGCGGACAGGACGAGGCCGGCCCCGAGTACCTGCCGCCCGCCATCCTCGACTGCGCCTTCCAGACGCTGGCCGCCCTGCGCGGCGACAGCGACGTGGTCGCCATGCCGGTCGGGATCAGGAGCTGCCGACTGCTGAAGAAGCCACGCGGGACCACGCTGCGCAGCGTGCTGCGCCTGGTGACACCGGGCCCCGAAGCGACAGCGGCGACGGCCGCGGCGACGGACGGCGACGCGGCGCCCGAGCAGCCACCCGGGCCCGTGCTCGACCTGCTCGTCCTGGAGGGCGACCGCCCCGTCTTCGTCATGGAGCGGCTGACCCTGCGCCAGGTCGCGGGCGCCACGGCGGACCGCGACCGCATGTACTCCGAGGTGCGCTGGGTCAAGCGCTCGCTGCGCGCGGCGGACCCCGAGCCCCGGCACGCGCTGCTCATCGGCCCGGGCCCGGACGGCGTCGCCGAGCTGGCCGAGCCCGCCAAGGAGCGGGGCGTCACGCTCACGGTCGTGCCCAGTGCCGCCGAGGCCGGGACGCCTCTGCGCGAGGGGCACCCCACCGACGTGTGCTGGTTCTGGCAGCCGCGCCGGGACCCGGACGAGTCGCTGCGCTCCGAGTGCGAGCGCAACTACCGCGACCTGCTCACCCTGCGGGACGCCCTGGAAGAGGTCGGGTTCGGCCGCGACCAGCGGCTGTGGCTGGTCACCGAGGGCGGGCAGTGGGTGCCGGGGGACCGGCCGGAGCCGGGGCAGGAGCAGGAGACCTGGGCGTCGGCCACGCTCTGGGGCTTCGGCCACGTCATGTGGACCGAGTACCCCGCCCAGCGCGTCACCCTCATCGACCTGCCACCGCGCTCCGCCGGGGGCTACGCGGCGCTGCTGGACGAGTGGGCCGCCAAGGACTCCACCGAGTACCAGGTGGCCTACCGCTCCGGGCTGCGCCACGTGCGCCGCGTCTACACCGGCGTCGGCGGCCCGGCCAGCGACGACGTCGAGCTGGTCGTCAAGGAGTACGGCCAGTTCTCCGGCGTCGTCACCGCCCCGCTCCAGGAGGAGCCGCAGCCACGGGGCAGCGAGATCAGGGTCCGGGTGCGCGCGGCCGGACTCTCGCTCAAGGACGTGTTCAACGTGCTCGGGCTGCACCGGGTCTTCGCCGAGGAGGCGGGTACCGGGCCGCTGGAGCTGCCGCTCGGCCAGGAGTGCGCCGGCGAGGTCGTCGCGGCCGGGCCCGAGGCCACCTTCGAGGTCGGCGACGAGGTCATGGTGGCCCACCTCGGCAGCCTGCGGCGCCAGGTGACCGTCGAGTCGGCACAGGCCACCCGCAAGCCCGCCGGCCTTACCCACGCCCAGGCAGCCGCGCTGCCCACCGCTTTCCTCGTCGCCCACCACGTGCTGCACCGCCTGGCCGGCGTCAGGAAGGGCGACCGCGTCCTCATCCACGCCGCGGCCGGCGGCGTCGGACAGGCCGCGGTGCGGCTCGCGCGACTCGCCGGGGCCGAGGTGTACGCCACCGCGAGCCCGCACAAGTGGCCACTCCTGCGCGAGCAGGGCGTACGGCACGTGATGAACTCGCGCAGCCACGACTTCGCCGACCAGGTCCTCAGCGCCACCGGCGGCGAGGGCGTACACCTGCTGATCAACAACCTGGACAAGGACTTCGCCCAGGCGGGCCTGCGGGCCCTGGCGCCCGGCGGCCACTTCGTGGAGCTGGGCAAGGTCGGCCTGCTCAGCGCGGACGAGGTCGCGCGGGCCAGGCCCGACGTGACGTACACCGACTACACCGACGTCTCGGCCGAGCGCACCGCCCACCTGGCCAAGGAGGCGCTGGGCACCCTGGCCGAACTCGTGACCAGCGGGGAGTTCGCGCCGCTGCCCACCACCGTCTACACCCTCGACGAGATCGACGAGGCGCTGGGCGCCGTCAGCCGTGGCGCCCTCACCGGCAAGGCCGTCCTCGCCTTCGAGGACGAGCAACTCCCCGAAGCCCCACCGGCCGAGGTCGGCCCGGACCACACCTACCTGATCACCGGGGGCTTCGGTTCCCTGGGGCAGCTCGCGGCGGAGAAGCTCGTCGGCCTCGGCGCGCGCCACATCGCCCTGATGGGACGCCGCACGCCCGCCGAGGCCGAACTCGCCCAGTTCCAGCGGCGGCTCGGCCCCGACGTCGAGGTCATCGCCTACGCCGCCGACGTGAGCGTGGCCGACGACGTACGACGGGTCAGCGCGGCCCTGCGCGAGAGGCCCCAGCCGCTCGGCGGCATCGTGCACGCCGCCGGTGTGCTGGCCGACGCGCCGGTGACCGCGCAGACCTGGGAGAGCATCGACACGGTCTTCGGCGCCAAGGTCTACGGCACCCACCTGCTGCACCAGGAGGCGGCCTCACACCCCGAGCTGCGGTTCTTCATCGGCTACTCGTCGCTGACCTCCGTGCTCGGCTCGCGCGGGCAGGCCAACTACGCGGCGGGCAACGCCTACCTGGACACGCTGATGTGGCGGCGCCGCGCGGCGGGCCAGGTGGGCATGAGCGTCAACTGGGGCGCCTGGGGCGAGATCGGCCTCGCCGCCACCATGGACGAACAGCACATCGCCAACGTCGAACACCAGGGCTTCGGCTTCTTCAAGCCCACTGTCGGCATGCGCTCGCTGATCCGGCTGCTCGACCGGCCGCCGGCCCAGGTGACCATCGCCGAGGTCGACTGGGACCAGTGCGTGGCCACCAGGCCACTGCCCAACGCCCTCTACCACCAGGTCGGCCGCGCCAAGCAGAACGCGGTCAGCGTCGACCTCGACGCGCTGCTCCAACTCTCCAGGTCGGAGCGGCGCCAGGGGGTGTCCCTCGTGGTGCGCGGCGTCATCGCCGACCTGCTGCACTTCGACGGCGCCGACGACGTGCCACCCGACGCCCGGTTCTTCGAGGTCGGCCTCGACTCGCTGGCGGCCGTGGAGCTCAAGAACGCGCTGGAGCTGTGCTTCCGGCTGCCCCTCTCCGCCTCCAGCGTCTTCGACCACCCCTCGGTCTCGCTGCTCGGCGAGTTCATCGACGGCCAGCTCACCGCGGCCACGGAAGGAGAACGGTGATGAGCACAGCCGCCACCGGCGAGCGCCCACGGACCATCGCCGCGGCCTCGGCCCGACACGCCGAGACCAGGCCCGACCACCTCGCCATCGCCTGCGAGGGACGCACGGTCACCTACCGGGAGCTGCACCTGCGCAGCAACCGCACCGCACACGCGCTGCTCGCGGCCGGCGCCGTCCAGGGGACCCGGATCGGCTACCTCGGCCACGACGGCGAGCACCTGTACGACCTGCTGCTGGCCTGCGCGAAGACCGGCGTCGTTCTCGTACCCGCCGATCCACGGCTGACCGCGGGCGAGATCGAGCACGTGCTGCGGGACTCCCAGGCCGAGCTGCTGTTCACCGAGGAGCGGCACCTGCCGGCCATCGACAGCATCCGCTCCGGCCTGGACCGGCTGCGCCTCGTGGTCGCGCTGGAGGAGGGCGAGGCGGGCGACGGGTTCCTGGCCTGGACGGCCGCGCACCCCGACACCCAGCCGGACACCTCGGCCGGCCCGCGACACCCGCTGGCCCAGATGTACACCAGCGGCACCACGGGCGCGCCCAAGGGCGTCGTGCTCAGCCAGGCCAGCTTCTGGGCGATCAGCGACCTGCTGGCCCGCCACGAACTCGACTGGCTCGACTGGCGCGAGGACGACCGCAGCCTGAGCCTGCTGCCGGGCCACCACATCGGCGGGCCCTGGTGGTTCCTGCACGGCTACCGGGCCGGCTGCACCAACGTCCTCGTGCCCGGCTTCGACGCCAAGCGGACCATGGAGCTGATCCGCGACGGCGGGCTCACCACCGCGCTGATGGTGCCCTCGATGCTGCAGATCCTGCTCGCCGAGCCGGACGTGGAGCCGGCCGACTTCGCCGGGCTGCGCAAGGTCGTCTACGGCGGCTCGCCCATCCCCGAGTCGGTGCTCGCGCGCTGCATCGAGGTCATGGGCTGCGAGTTCGCGCAGATCTACGGGCTCACCGAAACCTGCGCCTCGGCCGTATGCCTGCCGCCGGCCGACCACTACCCGGGCAGCCCCCGGCTCGGCGCCGCCGGCCGCCCCTACCCGGGCGTCGCGGTGCAGGCCGTGGGCCCGGACGGGGCCGTCCTCGGGCCCGGCGAGATCGGCGAGCTGCGCATCGACACCCCGGCCGTGATGGAGGGCTACTGGCAGCGCCCCGAGGAGAGCCGGCGCACCCTGCGCGACGGGTGGCTCTACACCGGCGACGCGGGCTACGTCGACGCGGACGGCTACGTGCACGTCTGCGACCGGATCAAGGACGTGATCCTGGTCGCCGGCGAGAACGTGTACCCGGCCGAGGTCGAGAACGCCCTGAGCAAACACCCCGGGGTCGCCGACGTCGCCGTGACCAGCGTGCCGCACCAGGTACGGGGCGAGGCGGTGCACGCCTGCGTGGTGCCGCGCCAGGGGGAGCGGCCCAGCCCCCGGGAGCTGCTGCTGTTCCTCAAGGGGCGGCTGGCCGACTACAAGACGCCCACCAGTTACGAGTTCGTCGACGAGCTGCCCCGCAACGCCGGTGGCAAGGTCCTGCGGCGCGCGCTGCGCGCGAGGGCCTAGGGAGAGACCCATGGAGCAACGTACCGACGTCGTCGACCCGCAGGACCTGATGGACCTGCCACTACCCCGGCCCAGCGAGTGCCCCTTCGGGCCCTCGCCCGACTTCGCCCGGCTGCGCGTCGAGTCGCCCGTCGTCCAGGTCAGGTGCCCCACCGGCATGCGCGCCTGGCTGGTCAGCCGCTACGCGGACGTGCGCGAGGTGCTCGGTGACGCGGAGCGGTTCAGCAGCCGCACCGGGCAGGTGCCGCACATGATGGGACACGCCGACCCGGGCCGCCCCGTGCGCCCGGGCGAGTTCACCCGCATGGACGGGGCCGAGTACCAGCGCTTCCGCCGCCACATCGGCCCCGAGGTCGGCACCCCCAAGCGGCTGGCGGAGCTGCGCCCGCGGGTGGAGGCCATCGTCGACGAGCGGATCGACGCGCTGGCCGCGGGCGGATCGAAGGCCGACTTCTACGGCGACTTCACGGTCCCGGTCACGACCGCGGCGATCAGCGGCGTGGTCGGCGTGCCGTACGCCGATCGACACCTGTTCCACCACGCGGCAGCCGCGGTCTTCAGCGACGTCACGTCGGAGCCGGAGATGGCCGCGGCGATGCGACCACTGCACGCCTACCTCCACCAACTGGTGCGCTCGCGCCGCGAGGACCCGCAGGACGACGGGGTCAGCCGGATCATCGCCCGCAGCGAACAGGCCAACGAACCCTTCACCGAGGCGGAGTTGGTGTCGATGTGCGCGGTGATGCTGGTGGCGGGGTTCGACACCACCGCGACCGCCCTGGCCCACGGCATGTTCGCGCTCCTCGCCTACCGCGAGCAGTACGCCCGGTTGCGGGCCGATCCGTCGCTCATCCCCAGCGCGGTGGAGGAGATCGTCCGCTGCTTCGGGGGCGCGGCCGGCATCGCGCGCCAGGTCACGCGGGACACCGAGATCGGGGGCACGCCGGTGCGCGCGGGCGACTACGTGGTGGTGGCCATCCAGGCCGCCGACCGGGACCCCGCGGAGTTCGAGGATCCCGACACGATCGACGTGGGGCGCCGCATGAGCGGCCACCTCGGCTTCGGCTACGGCACGCACCAGTGCTTCGGGCAGCAGACCGCCCGCCTGGAGTTGTCGGTGGTGCTGGAGAAGCTCACCCGCCGCATCCCGTCCCTGCGGCTGGCCAGCGCCGTGGAAGAGGTGCCGTTCAAGGAGAACACGCCGGTGATCGGCCCCGCGGCCGTCCCGGTGACCTGGGACGAGATCCTGCCGCGGGAGAGGGGACAGCGCTGATGAAGGTCCGAGTCGACGAGGACGCGTGCGTGGCGTCGGGCATGTGCGCCTACCTGGCGCCCGCCGTGTTCGACCAGCGGGAGGACGACGGCGTCGTCGTCGTGTTGCACGAGGTGCCGGACGAGGGGCAGTACGAGGCGGTGCAGGACGCCGTCCGTAACTGCCCGGCACGGGTGATCTCGGTCGAGGACGCGGACGACCCGATGGAGGGATGACGACCGTGGGCGGCTGGCTCGTGCACCCGCGCGGGCCGGCCGCCCGCACGCCGAGCGCGTGGCTGGCCGGGCGGGCCAAGCCGCCGCTCGGCGACGTGCTCGGCGACGGCGGGAGGTACCGGGTCGGGCCGCACGGGCCGGCCCGTGCGGCCGGCCCCTGGTCGGAAACGGCTCGATGGGCGGCGACGGTCAGCTGGGCCGCCCGCTTAACTGGTCGTCGCCGGCGAGGATGGCCTGGTGGAGATCGCGCAGCGGTCGACAGGGTTCGAGCCCGAGCTCCTCGTTCAGCCGCCCGCAGGCGGCGCGGTAGACCATCAGGGCCTCCGCCTGGCGCTCGGAGCGGTACAGCGCCATCATCAGATAGCGGTAGAACGTCTCCCGTAGCGGATGGTCGCTGATCAACGCGTAGAGCTGGCCCACGATCTCGCGGTGGCGGCCCAGCGTGAGGTACTCCCCGATGAGCAGCTCCAGACACTGCAGCCGGGTCTCCTCCAGCCACGTCGCGCAGGCGTTGACGATCGGCCCGTCGCGGGCGTCGTCGAAGGCGGGCCCGCGCCACAGCGCGAGCGCGGACTCGAAGCAGCGCAGCGCCTGCTCGTGCCGCCCGAGGCGGACGCGCTCCCGGCCGTCGTCCACGAGCCGCTGGAAGTCGGCGCTGTCGAGTTCGTCGGAGCCGAGGCGCAGCAGGTAGCCCAGTGGCCGGGTGACGATGGACTGGCCGTCGTCCCCGGCGGCGCGCAGGAACTTGCGCACCTGGGAGACGTAGACGTGCAGCGCCGCGTGGGAGCGGCGGGGCGCGCGATCTCCCCAGAGCTCGTTGATGAGTTGCTCGGCGGTGACCACCTGGCCGGCCCTGGCGAGGAGCGTGGCCAGCAGAACCTCCGCCTTGTGCGCGGTGATGTACGACGTGTCCTCGGGGCCGATGACTCGGATAAGGCCCAGTAGTTCGTATCGCATCAGGACTCCCCGTATGCCCTCCGTCGCGGTCATCGGGGGCGCCGGCAACATGCCCCAGTGGCATAACCGCTGAGACGTCGCGGGGGTACCTCCCGTGGTGATCATCGTTGCCGGATCGATATGTTCCGGGCGGCGCGGCGAGTGGGCACGGGGCGGTTTCGCATGCCGCGACGGGCGCGCCGCGCCGGCGTGCGCCGGGGCTTGGGGGTGTGGGGCGCCAGGTGGGGCGCGGGCCGCGCCGCATGCTCCGGGATGGGTTGCGGGCGGGGGCGCGCGGGGGCGTGGCCACGCGGGCGGCGCGCTTACGGTAAACGTGAACTTCCCGTCGATTTCGGCTTGTTGGGACGACACGCTGTCCGCCGCGGCGGTGTGCGACGGGCTGGCGTGGGCGAGCGCCGGAGGGGCGTGCTTTCGGCCGGTCGGCGCGTGTGATCTGGGTGGGGTGCCAGGTGTTGGGTGACGCGATGCGACAGGGGCTGGGGCGTGACGCGGGTGGAGGGGTGGAGCAACCGGCCCAAGGTCCGACAACTGACGCGGCGTCACTTTGCCCTAGATAGCCGCTCGTTGGATGGGTGGTCAACGCGATGATGTCCGCTTTTAGGTCAGTGGAACGGGACGTAGCGACACGGAGAGACTAAGGTTTGGCTAACCTTAGTTGGGTGGTAAGTTCTCGGCGTTCCACGACGCCAACGACGGGCTGGCGGTGGTCTGTTCACCCGTCCGTCGGGAGCCGTCGTGCCTCGGTGCGCCCATGGGTGGCCGTGTCACGCCTGGGCCGCTTCCCATCCCTTCACCGGAACGGACGACCTTGCCCATGACTACGGGACCCGCCCCCGTTCGCCAGCTCGATGACTCCGCCGTCGCTGAACTCACCCAGGCCGCGGAGCGGATCCTCGCCGACTGCGGGACCTCCGCCACCTCGCCCGCACTGCTGCGCCGCGTCGCGGACGCCGCGGTCCACCTCGGCCAGGCCACCCGGGACCACTGCCGGCCGGTCGACACCGACCACGGGCTCTACATCCTGCGCGGGCTGCCCGTCGACGACGTCGAGGTCGGCGCGACCCCCGAGAGCTGGGCCAAGGCCGGCGACTCGGGCGCCCTCTGGGACCTGGTGCTGCTCCTGCTCGCCAGCGCGATGGGCAACCCCATCGCCTGGGAGGGGCAGCAGGAGGGCCGCTTCGTCCACAACATCGTGCCCGCGCCGGGCCACGAGCGGAAGCAGACCGGGGCCAGCAGCAACGTCCTGCTCAGCCCGCACACCGAGGACGCCTTCCACCCGGGGCGGGCCCACCTGCTGTTGCTCGGCTGCATGCGTAACCACGACCACATCGCTACCACCGCGGCCAGCGTCCGGCGCGTACGACTCGCCGAGGCGGACGTCGCGACCCTGTGCGAGGCCGAACTCCCCATCCTCCCCGACGACGCGTACACCCAGGCGCGCGACGTCTCCGGGAGTCAGCCCGCCGTACCCACGCTCTGGCGCGGCGAGTGCGGCCTCACCCTGCGCTTCGACCCCGCCTACACCCCGCTGGAACGCGCGGGGGCCGCCTACCGCGCCGCCTACGCGCGCCTTGAGGCCGAGTTGGAGCGGGTGTCGATGGCGGTGAGCCTGGACCCCGGCGAGGTGCTCGTGCTCGACAACGACCTCGTCGTGCACGGCCGGGTGCCGTTCCGGGCCCGCTACGACGGCACCGACCGCTGGCTCAAGCGGGCCTCGGTGCGCGTACCGGGGCGTCGTACGCGTCCGGTGGCCGAGAATCGCGAGGACGGGTACGGCCAGACCGTCATCGAGGCACATGCCGTCTAACATCCGGCGGCCCCCGTGGGGCTGCCTCTCCCGTATGTACGCGTCGAATGTCCGGGCCGCCCGACTTGTCGGGCGGCTCGTTTGGTGTGCGCCCGCGTGCGCGGCGCGTAAACGGCGACAAGGCGCACGCGACGGGCCGCCCTGCGCCCGGCGGGGTACGAACCCCCGTACGGATGCTTTCCGCCATCCCGGCGGAACGGACGGTAGACCAACAGACAGGGGACCCGATGACCGACTCCGCCACGACCTCCGCCACCACGGGCGGTTCCACCGGCGATGACACCACCCTGCGCGTGCTCAGCACCTCGGACCTCGCGGGCCTGGAGATATCCCTCGCCGACGTCATCGCCACCGTCGAGGGCGCCTACCGCACCCTGCACGCTGGCGCGTCGGACAACCCGCGCAAGCTCACCGTCACGCCGGAGGACGGGCACTCGGTCTCCTACGCCATGCTCGGGCGCGACGGCTCGCGCGACGTCGTGGCCGTCAAGACGTCGTACAAACACGGCCTGGACAAGGGCCGCGCGGAGCAGCACTACTACACCACGCTCACCCTCTACGACGACGTGAGCGGCCTGCCGGTGGCGATGATGGACTGCGCCCGCATCGGCTCGCTGCGCACCCCGGCCGTCTCCGCGCTGCTGGCCCGCGAGTGCGTCGCGCCCGGCGCGCGCAGCGCCCTGGTCATCGGCACCGGCACCCAGGGGCGGCTCGCGCTGCCGTTCCTGCTCACCGTGCTGCCCCAGCTCGACCGGCTGCTGCTCGCCGGCAGCCACCCGGCGGGCATCGCCGCCGTACGGCAGGAGCTGCGGGCGCACTTCCCGGACCGCGAGGTCGAGTTGGTCACCGACCTGCGGGCCGCCGCCGGCGACGCCGACGTCATCCTGGCCACCGCGGGCGGCCACACCCGGGCCGCCGTCGAGGCGGGCTGGTTGCGCCCCGGTGCCCTGACCATCCTCGTCGGCCACGGCCTCGCGCCCTCCACGCTGCACCGCGCCGACCGGATCGTCGCCACCAGCGAGGCACAGATGCGTGTCACCGGCACCGACATGGCCGACGCCGCGGGCCATCTGCCCGCCGTCGACACCGAGTTACCCGCGGTCATCGCCGGCATCACGGCCGGCCGCCGGTCGCCGCGCGAGCGGATCTTCGCGTACAACAGCGGCCTGGTCGTCACCGACATCGCGCTGGGGCACCGCTTCGCGCAGCTCGCGATAGCCGAGGGCCGCGGCGAGCGGGTGTCGCTGTGGCGGTGACCCCGATACGCCCGACGCCCGCCGCGTACGCGCCCGCCCTGCCCGTCCACGCCGACCCCGAGACCGACGCGCTGTGCGACAGCGGCCTGCTGCACGAGCTGGCGTACGCCTTCGGCGGCCCCTTCCACTTCCTGCTGCCGCACCGGTTCGACGCGAACGTCGCCGCGTTCCGCGCCGTGCTCGACGCGCTGGACGTGCGCGGCACGATCTACTACGCGAAGAAGGCCAACAAGGCCGCGGTCTGGGTCGAACGCTGCGCGGCCAACGGCGTCGGCGTCGACGTGGCCAGCGTCGGAGAGCTGCGCCAGGCGCTGGGCCACGGCGTGCGCGGCCCGGACCTCGTCGTCACCGGGCCCGCCAAGGCCGACGAGCTGCTCCGACTGGCCACCGCGCACCAGTGCCTGATCGCCGTGGACGCCCTGGACGAGCTCGACCGTCTGCTCGCCCTCGCGCGGGGCGGCACCGCCCCCCGTCTTCTGTTGCGCGTCCTGCCGTCGGGCGCCTCGGACAGCCGCTTCGGCATGACCGACACCGAACTCGACACCGCGCTCGTCCGCTGCGCCAGGGCGGGCGACGGGCCGCGGATGGAGGGGTTCAGCTTCCATCTGTCGGGCTACGCGTTCCACCCGCGCGCGGCCCTGGCCGCGCGGCTGGTCGGGCTGTGCCAACGCGCCCGGGGTCTGGGGCTGCCCGCCGACCGCGTCAGCGTCGGCGGCGGCTTCGCCGTCGACTACCTGCCGCACGCCGACTGGCAGGACTTCCTCGCCACCCAGCGACCCGAGCACTACCACGCCGGCCGGACCTTCGCCGCGGCCGACTTCTACCCGTACCACTCACCGATCGCCGGGGCGGACGCGCTGCGCGCCCTGCTGACCACCGTGCCGCCGGGGCACCCGAGCACGGTGGCGAGCCTGCTGCGGGAGGCGGGCATCACCGTACTCATGGAGCCCGGCCGGGCCCTGCTCGACCGGGCCGGCTGCACCGTCTTCCGGGTCCAGGGCGTCAAGGACCGAGGGTCAAGGGATGTTGACGCCGGACGACCGGATGGCACGCGGCCCGCGCCGCCCGGCGCACCCGGGGCGCCCGCGAGCGCCGGCGCGTACGGCATCCTCACGGTGGACGGCACCAGCCTCAGCCTGTCCGAGCAGTGGTTCAACAGCGAGTTCGCCCCCGATCCGACGCTGGTCACGCCCCGTGGGCGGGCCGGGCGGGGCCGGCCCTACCCGGCCTGCGTCGCGGGCGCGAGCTGCCTGGAGTCCGACGTACTGACCTGGCGGAAGATCGTCTTCCCCGCCCGGCCCGCCATCGGTGACCTGCTGGTCTACCGCAACACCGCCGGCTACCAGATGGACTCCAACGAGTCGCCGTTCCACGACCTGGCACTGCCCCCGAAGATCGTCATCGAGCCGGCCGACGGCCCACCGCGCTGGCGTCTCGATCGCCGCCCGGCCAGTTGACCCGCCCCGAACTCCTGGAGCCCCTCATGAACGAGGCACTCGACCGCCCCGCCGTGGTCTCCCGCGTCTCCGACCTCATCGGGAACACGCCGCTGTTCGAGCTGTGCCGCACCGCGTCCGGCAGCCGGCTGCTGCTCAAGCTGGAGATGTACAACCCGACCGGAACGGCCAAGATCCGCATGGCGCGGCAGATGGTGCTGGCCGCCGAGGAGAGCGGCCAACTGCGCCCCGGCGGCCGGATCGTCGAATCCACCTCGGGCAACACCGGACTCGGCCTCGCCGTGCTGGCCGCCGAGCGCGGCTACACCTTCACCGCGGTGGTCGACCGCCACGCCTGCGCCGACAAGCTACGCGGCATGCGGGCGCTGGGCGCCGAACTCGTCTACGTCATGGACGAGGAGAACGAGGAACTCGCCACCGCCGCCCGCGAGGAGTTGGCCGCGGAACTCGCGCGTGGCCAGGACAACACGGTCTTCACCGAACAGCACAACAACCCGGCCAACGGAGTGGGCTACCACCGGCTCGCCCACGAACTGCGCGCCGCGCTCGGCGACGGGATCGACGTACTGATTGGCGCCGTCGGCACCGGCGGCGCGCTCTGCGGCACCGCCCGCGAGCTGCGCGCGGCCGTGCCCGACTGCCGCACCGTCGGCGTGGAGCCCAAGGGCTCCATCGCCTTCGGCGGGCCCGCCCACGCCTACTACCAGTCGGGAACCGGTACGCCCGCGGGCGCCGAGGTCGGCGCGCTCGTCGACTACGCCCTGATCGACGAGGGGGTCAAGGTCGGCGATATCGAAGCCTTCGCCACCGCGCGCGTCATCGCCCGGTCGACCGGGCTGCTCGTCGGCGGCTCGGCCGGCGGCGTGGTGCACGTGGCACTGGGCCACCTGGCGAGCGCACCGCCCGGCACGACTATCGTCGCCCTGGTCAACGACGGCGGTGAGAAGTACCTGGACACCGTCTTCGACGACGACTGGATGCACGCCCGACGCCTCATCGACCCCGCCGTGGAGCACGAGATCGATGCCACCCTCACCAAACTCCGCGGGAACTGACGCGCGATGTCGCTGACCACCGCGCTCCGGGACGGCCGGGCCCTGGCCACGCTCGCCGTCCCGCTGGCCCTCACCCAACTCGCCCAGGTCGCCCTGACCACCACCGACACCGTCATGATGGGGCTGCTCGGCACGACCGACCTGGCCGCGGGCGGGCTGGCCATCGTGATCTTCAACCAGCTCCGCACCATGGGCGTCGGCCTGGTCACCTCCGTGGGCAACCAGGTCGCCGCCGCCGCGGCCCGCGCCGAGGCCGCCGAGGCGCCGGGGGACCAGAACGATCGGGCGGCCGAACCGCCGCGTACCGCCCGTACGGGAGCCTCGCGCGAAGCGGCCGAGGTGCGGCGCATCGTCCAGGCCAGCCTGGTCCTCGCCACGCTCACCGGCGTCGTCGGGGCCCTCCTGATGATCCTCATCGGGCAGGGCCTGACCTGGGTCGGCCAGGACGCGCGGGTCGCGGACCGGGCCCAGTCCATGCTGCTCGCCCTCGCGCCCGGGCTGCTGCCCTGTCTGTGGTTCCAGGCCATCCGCCAGTTCACGGTCGGCATGCGCAGGCCGCAGGCGCTGTTGCGGATCACCCTGGCCTCGGTGGCGGTCAACGCGGGACTCAACTGGGTGCTCATCCACGGCACCTGGGGCCTGCCCGAACTCGGCCTGACCGGCGTGGGCGTGGCCACCTCCCTCGTCCACCTGCTGTCCTGCCTCGCCCTGCTGGCCGCCGCCAAGCGGGACCCCGTACTGGCCCCACTGATCACCTGGCGGACGCGCGGCGCTGACCGCGCGACGCTGCGCACCCTGACCACGCTCGGAGTGCCGATCGCGGCGACCTACGGCTCCGAGGCGGGCTTCTTCTCCGTCACCACCCTCATGGCCGGCAGCTTCGGCAGCGCGGCCCTCGCCGCCCACACCGCGATCAACCAACTCGTCTACATCGTCTTCCAGATCGCCGTCGGCCTCTCGCACGCCGCGTCCATCAACGTCAGCCGGGAGCTGGCGCTCGGCCACACGCACGCCGCCCGCCGGCTCAGGAACACCGCCCTCGGCTGCGCGGGCGCGGTGATGACGGTGGTCGCGCTCGTCTACCTCGCCCTGCCCGACCTGGTGCTCAGCCCCTTCCTCGACGCCGGGTCGGCCGACGACGACGCGGCCCTGGACATCGCGCGCGACCTGCTGTTCGTGATCGCGGTACTGCAGTTCTTCGACTCCGCCCAGAACATCGGGGTCGGCCTGCTGCGCGGACTCGACGACACCAGGAGCGGCTTTCGGATCACCGTCGTCGGCTACTGGTTCGTGGGTCTGCCCGCGGCGGCGCTGCTCGGGTACGTCGCCGGCGCCGACACCCTCGGCATCTGGCTCGGGCTGCTCATCGGCCTGGCGACGACGGCCGTCCTACTGCTGGCCCGCTACCGCCGCGCCCTGGGCTCCCGCGAGCGAGCACTCCTGCCGGACAACCCGGCGGAAGTGACGTGAACCGCCGTCAACTTCGGGGACGCGCTCCCCGGGCAGCCCGCGTCACGCAGCCGCCGCCCGAGCCGCCCGCTCAGGCGGTGGCCGCGTGTCGCGGACGGGCGGCGCCGCCCCGTGGCGAGGCAGGCGAGTCACGCCAAAGGTCCCCATACGGAGCGGGCCGCCCGCAGGGCTCCACCGAACCGATTCACGGCGTTCACCTCTCCTGATCGAACGCGTGCCACGCTGCCTGCGGCCGAACGACAGTTCGCCTGGGCGGTGGCGGCGTGCGGGATTGACGCGGTGGCCGTCCCGGCTCCGGGGAGAGGACACCGACCATGCGCTACCGCCGAGTTACCCGCTGGCAGACGCTGCCCCTGCTGACCGGTGTGGCCCTCGCGGCTCTCGTCGCACAGAGCCCGGCACTCGCCGCGGGTTCTACGCGCGGTGACCACCAGTCCACGCAGGTCACGACGGCGTACGGAGCGTACGACGACACGTACTACGAGGACGCCATAGGCAAGACCGGCGCGTCCCTCAAGACGGCGCTGCACCAGATCATCAGCACCGACACCGAGAAGCTCTCCTACAGCCAGGTCTGGGACGCGCTCAAGGCCACCGACGAGGACCCGGCCAACCCCTCCAACGTCATCCTGCTCTACACCGGCCGCTCGCAGAGCAAGGACTCCAACGGCGGCGGCGCCGACCAGTGGAACCGCGAGCACGTGTGGGCCAAGTCGCACGGCGACTTCGGCACCGCAACCGGCCCTGGCACCGACATCCACCACCTGCGCCCGACCGACGTGTCGGTCAACAGCACCCGCGGCAACAAGGATTTCGACCTCGGCGGCAGCGAGGTCGAGGAGGCGCCGGGCAACCTGACCGACGGGGACTCCTTCGAGCCGCGCGACGAGGTCAAGGGCGACGTGGCCCGCATGATCTTCTACATGGCCGTGCGCTACGAGGGCGAGGACGGCTTCGCCGACCTGGAGGTCAACGACAAGGTGGGCAACGGCTCCAACCCGTTCCTGGGTCGGCTCTCCGTGCTCAAGAAGTGGAGCGCGGAGGACGCCCCGAGCGACTTCGAGAAGCGGCGCAACCAGGTCATATTCGACGAGTACCAGCACAACCGGAACCCGTTCATCGACCACCCCGAGTGGGTCGACGATATCTGGAAGTGACCGGACAACACCGGCGCACACTGCCGCGCGTGCGGGCGCCCCGGCCACCGGCCGGGGCGCCTCGCGCGTGGTGGCGCGGGTCAGCCGAGTTCGAGGCTGGTGACCGCGTACGTGGCGGCCATCGCGGTCTCCGGCGCCGGCCCGGTGTACATCCGGGCGGTCACCGAGTCCGGCCGCAGCCCGCGGGCGGTCACCAGCGCGCCGGCCTCCGGCTGCGGGTCCGGCACGTCCACGTAGACCTTCTCACCGGGATCGAGGTGGGAGGTGAGCGCGTCGAACAGCGCCTCGGCGCCCCGCCGGCTGTCGGCGAACAGCGGCCCGATGCGCCGACCGTCGCGGGCGGGCCGGATCACTCCGTAGCCGGCGACGTGCCCACGGTCCAGCCAGACGTACGCGGCGTGCCCGCCGGTCGTCAACCAGCGCTTAACGAAGGCGCCCCGCTCGGTGGGGAAGCACGCGCGGTCGTAGCCGGAGATGGCCGCGACGTGGTCCCGGCCGACCGGCACGACCTCGGCGTCGGACACCCGCGCGCGCTCGGGCACGCCCGCGTAGCGGGTCGTCCGGTACACGGCGGTGAACCCCGAGCGCCGGTAGGTGGCCTCCTGCGCGGGCACCGCGTCCAGGCCGACCAGCCGGTTCCCCGCGTGCGGCATCGCGGCCCGCCAGGTGGCCAGGCCGAGCCCGCGGCGCCGGTGGTCGGGGTGGACCAGGTAGAAGCCGAGGAAGGCGTAGGCGTCGGAGTAGTTGACGACCGAGACCGCCGAGACGGGCTCGCCGTCGAGGCGCCCGATGAAGAAGCCGGCCGGATCGGTGGCGTGGAAGCAGTCCGCGTCCCGATGCCCCGGGTTCCATCCCTCGGCCGCCGCCCACTCGGCCACCTGGTACCAGTCCGTCAACGAGGCGCTGGCCACGCTCAGTCGGGCGACGTCGTGCGGGGCCGGCGGCGTCCCGGCGCCCACCGGGTCCGGGCCCTGGGCGTCTTCGGGGCGTGCTGTGTCGAGCGGGTCCATCGTGCTGGGTGTCCCTTCCCGTGGAGAGTCGGCCGTGCTGGGCGGCCGGTGGTCACGCGGCTCAGATCAGGTCCATGGCGGCGACTTCGTCGGGGCGGCCGTAGCTGACCGGGCCCTGGAAGCGGCGGCGGGCACTGGCGAACCACCACACCGTAGCGATCAGGAGCACCACGGCGAGGGCGATGGGGGCGTAGTTGAAGGAAGTCGCCGTGATGGGGGAGGCGTGCGGCAGCATGAAGAGCACGCTGCTGATCACGATCCAGGTCACGGCGACCCGCCCGACCACCTTGCCCCACCGGCCCAGGTGCCAGGGCCCGGGCTGGAAGTCGTCGAGCCGCAGCCGCAGGAAGATCGGCACCGCGTAGGAGAGGAAGAGGCCGACCACGTTGACGCTGACGACCGCCGTGAAGGCCGTGTGCGACCACCAGCCGGGGATGACGAGGACCAACGAGCAGGCGGCGGCCAGCCACACGGCCTTGACGGGGGTGCGGGTGCGCGGCGAGACCGAGTGCCACCACCGGGAGCCGGGCATCGCGCCGTCCCGGGAGAACGCGAAGATCTGACGGGTGTTACTGGTCATGTTGGCCAGGCCACAGAAGAGCATCGCTCCGATCACGATGAGCAACAACACCTTGGCCGTGCCGGTGCCCAACGCGTCCACGAGAATCTGCACCGGCGGCGCCGCCGCCCCCGCCTCCTTGTCGTAGTCACGGATCGTGTACACCAGCGCGAGCATGAGGATCAGGCCGGTCACCGCGGAGTAGCCGATGGCCCGCATGATGCCCCGTGGCGCATTGACGGTCGCCCGCACCGTCTCCTCGGACATGTGGAAACTGCCGTCGAATCCGGTGAAGGTCCAACTGGTCACCAGGAGGCCCAGCATTCCGCCGTACAGCGCGTTGGTGAATCCCGTGTCGTTGACGAAATGCGTGACGAACGAGGCCGACTGGTGGTGCGAGGGCTCCACCGCGAGGACGACGACGATCACGACCATCCCGACCAGCAGCCACCACACCGAGATCCGGTTCATGACGGCCACCAGGTGCACCGTGTACGTGTTGGCCAGCGCCTGCACCAGCAGGATGACGGCGGTGATCAGCACCGTGCGCTGCTCCGTCACCTGGTACGAGGGCCACTGCATCGCCAGGAACGCCTGGATGAAGGTGGCCGCCGCGTAACCGGTCGCCGCGGTCCCGCCGACCTGGCCGACGAAGTTCAACCAGCCCGTGTACCAGGACCAGGCCCCGCGGTGGCGCTTGGCGAGCTTTCCCGCGGAGAAGTAGAGCGCGCCGCTCGTCGGATACGCGGAGGCGATCTCGGCCATCGAGGCACCCACGAAGAGCACCATGACGGAGACCGCGATCCAGCCGAACACGAGAACGCGCGGACCACCGGCGGCCATACCGAAACCGAATGACGAGAAGATGCCCGAGATGATGTTGA
The DNA here is from genome assembly GCF_057766585.1 of Streptomyces sp. MGP-BFMKR1. NCBI lineage: Bacteria > Bacillati > Actinomycetota > Actinomycetes > Kitasatosporales > Streptomycetaceae > Streptomyces > Streptomyces sp. MGP-BFMKR1. The sequence continues at coordinate 270,068 of NZ_CM173408.1, read as the reverse complement.
TGATGGTGAACGATATCGCGAAGTTGTCGAAGGCCCGAAAGCGCCGGGTCAGTTTGCGCGGATATCCCATCGCATGCAGCGTCGCATCGTCGTCAAAGGGTTCCGGAGGTGCCGGGCGGCGCATTTTCGTACGAGCGAGAAATGCGGGTTCTGACACAACAGCGACCTTTCTGGGGGAGAGGGGAAATACCTCGCCGCAAGGTGAGTGGTGCGCCGCGCGGCGAATGCGCCGGGGTCGCTCAGGGCGCGCCGGGCACCGGCAGGCCACAGTGTCGCCGGGCCCGGGTGAGGTGTGTCTCCGGATCGCCGAACAGGCTCCACGGCATGCGCGAGGCGTAGGGCCCCATGGCGGTGAGGACGGCCCGGGCCTCGAACGCCCGCCCGGCCATGAAGAGCGCGTGGGCCAGGTAGGCCAGGTCGAGGACGGGCGTGAAGCGGTAGGTCGCCGCGTGCGGGAACCAGTACTGGTAGACGCTGAGGGCGGTGGTTCTCCACTGCGGCTCCTCCCAGACCCGGTCCGCCAGCGGGGAGGCCGGGTCGTGTCCCTCCGCCAGGGTGACCAGCGGCAACAGGCGCAGTGCCGACGAGGCGGGCGCGCGTTGCCCGAGGAAGGCCGCCACGTCCCAGGCGGCGTTGGCCGAGCCGCCGTTGCGGGTGAAGAAGAAGGCCAGGAACCGGTGGTGGGCCTCGCGGTGCCAGGGGTCGAGCCGCAGGATGCGGGCGAACAGGTACCAGGGGCCCGGGGGAGCGGTGAGCAGGCCGCGCGGCGCGGGGTCGCGCGCCTGGTGCAGGTGGGCGAGGCCCAGGAGGGCGGTCCAGGGCGTGGGGTCGTGCGGGGCCATCTCGGCGGCCCGTTCGCACGCGGCGGTGGCGATGCGGTCCAGCGCGATGGCCCTGCGGTCGTTGCCCTCGGCGGCCCGCGCGGCGCGTAACACCGCCACCCGGGCCCACAGTAACGCCACCTCGGGGCCGGGCTCCTCGGACAACCAGCGCTCCGTCAGGTCGGAGTCGGCCGCCTCGGAGGCCAGGACGAGCGAGCGGTGGGCGCGCAGCCCGAAGTCGTCGCGGGCGTCCCTGAGTACCTCGCGCGCGCTCCAGTAGCGCCCCGCCCGAACGTCCACGCAGGCGCTGGCGAGTTCGCGGTCGTCGGCCGCCGGATGCCACACGTACTGCCCCTCGAACGCGCCCGCGGACATGCTCCCCTGCCGTTCCTCATCGACGACGCCACCCACCCACTCCCCGCCGCTCGCGCCGAATTCGGACCCGAAATCGCACCGGTTCGACGGGCGGCAGAGGCCACACCTTACTCAGCATCACAACGGACGGAAACGGGTCACCGGAATGCGCTGGTTTCCCGCCAGTTACCGGCCGGCAAGGGGCAGTTGGTACGGGCCGATCCGGCTTGGCTGTCATAAGCTGACGCGAATTATGTGTTTGGCATATGCGACGCCGGGTGGCTTTTGTTGAAGGGCGAACGCCTTTCGCGCCCTTGACCGCCGCGGCCCCGTCATTCGCGCGGGGCCCCGCGCGCACGCGGCGTACGGCGGTCGAAAGCCTGGGCAGGCGCGGGCGGAAAGCGCGGCCCGACCCCGCCGTGCGAGGTCGGGCCCGGAGCGAGGCGTCGCACGCCGCCGCCCCTGGGGCCGGGCGCGGCTCCGGGAATCCGACCGCGCGGGGCCGCGTCCGGGCGGGGCGACGGCGGTGCGGTCGACAGCGGAACGGCCCGCCGGTGCGCGGGGCACCGACGGGCCGTGGCCAGGGGGTTGCGTCAGCTTCCGGTCAAGTCCTGGAAGCGGTCGAAGGTCTCGGTCGCCTCGCTGTCCCAGTCCACCGTGACCGTGTCGCCGTCGAGCGTGACATCGCCGCCGAGGCTCTTGTCCTGCTTGCCGCCGCGCTCACACAGCAGCGCGAGTCGCCAGGTCTTCCCCGGTGTGCGCTCCTCGCGCAACCCCTTGCACGACAGGTCGCCCTTGACCAGCGCGGCACCGCTCCTGTTCGCGCCGCTCTGGGTGCTCTTGGCCATGGCGAGCATCCGGCCGTCCTTGGACGAACGCCACACGCCCTCGATCCCCGTGCCCGTCGGGCCGAGGTCGGGGACGTCCGACGCGCTCGGGCTCGGGTAGGTATCGTCGCTGGGCCGCGCGTCGGTCGGGGTCCCGGACGGCTCCGTGCTGGGCGTCGCGGTCGCCGTGGCGTCCGTGCTGGGCCCCGCGACCGGCTTCTTCCCGTCGCCGTCGTCATCGCGGGTGGCGAAGTAGACGCCGCCGGATATCACCAGCAGCGCGGCGACGACCGCGCCGACGATCAGCGCCGTCCTGCGCTGGCCGCGCCCACCGCCCGGCGGCGCCGGATAGCCGCCGCCGTACGGCTGCTGCGGCTGCCCGTACGGAGTGGGCTGCTGCGCGCCGTAGGGGCCCGGCTGTTGGTAGGGGCCGGGGGCCTGCTGCGGCTGCCCGTACGGGCCCGGCTGCTGCGGCGCTCCGTAGGGCCCCGGCTGCGGCTGCCCGTACGGCGAGGCCGGGCCGCCCTGCGGCGGCTGTCCGTAGCCGGGCGGTTGGCCGTAGGCGGGGGCGGCCGGCGGCTGGCCGTACTCGTGGCCCGGCTGCGGCGGTCGCGCGGCGGGCTGTTGGGGGTTTTGCCGGGGGTCCGGCGGTGGGGGAGGGGGCGCGCCAAAGCCGCCGTGCGGAGGCTCGTTGGGAGGCTGGGTCATCGGCGTGCTCCTCTGTGTGTGGACCGGCCAAGAATACCGCCGCCGCCCCGACCGCCCACGGGTTCGCCCCCGCCCGCACACGCGGCGCGGGCGCCGGAGCCCGGCCCCGACGCCCGCGACCTTCGCGGCGGCCGTGTCACCCGCCGCGCGCCCGCTGAGGGGCCCTCACTCCTCGTCGCGGTTGAGCCAGAGCAACCCCCCGCACGTCACCACCGCCAACACCGCGCCCGTCAGCAGCAGCGTGGTCATCCCGAACGTGCCGGACAGCAGCGCGATCACGTACGGCGTGAACATCCCGACGTAGGCCGTGGTCCAGAAGTACGCCGTGAGCCGGGCCAGCCGGTCGGGCGGGGCCAGGGCCGCGACCTCCGTCAGGGCGTAGGTGAGCGCGAGCCCGTACCCGGCGCCGAGCAGCGCGCCCGAGACCAGCGCGAGCGCGGGTTGCTCCAGGGCGGCGGCCGGCGCCGCCAGCGCCAGCCCCACCGTCGTGACCAGCATCCCGATGGCGGCGGTGGCCAGCCGACTGCGGGCGGCCAACCGCCGGGCCAGCGGCTGCACGACGAGTCCGGCACCCGGCACGACGGCCGTCATGATGCCCGCGTACACCGTCTGCCAGCCGGACAGCCCGTCGTCCACCAGGCCGGGCAGCGTGGCGAAGCCGATGGCGGGCGCCGCGAACACCCAGGGCGCCAGCGGTACCACGGCGCGCAGGAACCGGCGCCCGTACGCGGACGTGGACGGCGCGGGGGCGCCCGGCCCGGTGGCGGCGGGCGCGGCGGGCGCGGTCGGTCGCGCGGTGGCCGTCGGGCGCGGCTGCCGTGACTCGGGGACGGGCAGCGCGGCGAGGCCGGCCGCGCTGGCCAGCACCAGGTGCGGCAGGTAGGCGGTCACCAGCGGGTGCGGCGCCCACTGCGCGATCATGGAGGCGACCAGGCCGCCGGAGGCGAAGCCCGCCGAGACGAACAGGCCCGCGCGCTTGGCCGCCGCGGCCGGCGCCGCCTCGGCGACGAACGGCGGGGACGACAACTCCTTGACCCACGCGCTGCCCGCCGCGAGGAGCGCCCCGGCCCCCACGCCGGTGAGGAACCGGCCCGGCAGCAACAGCCAGTGCGCGGTGCTGCCGACCATGAGGAAGACGGACGAGGCCAGGTTCACCCCCAGCGCGACCAGCGCCACCGGGCGGCGCCCGTGACGGTCGGCGAGCGGCCCGCCGACGAGCAGCCCCGGCACCAGGCCGACGACGTACACGGCGAACAGGCCCGTCACGGTGGACTCGGACAGGCCCAGGTGGGAGCGGTAGGCGCCGAGCAGCGCGGAGAACTGGTTGGCGCTCCAGCCCGAGGCCATCATGACCCAGGCCGTACGCAGCCCATAGCGCGACGCCGTGCCCGGCCGCGCGGGACGCGGCGACCGCCATCGGCCGCGCGTCTTGTCGTGATGTGTGGTGGCGCTCATGCGCTCAGTTGTACGGGTGCGCGTGCGTGCCGTGCCGCCCGCCTTCACGAATGGTGAAGGCGGGTCGTCGCGCGCACCGGGACCTCTCTATGGTTGCCGGTATGGACCTTCGCCTGCTGTCGTCGTTCCTGGCGGTTGTCGAGGAGGGACATTTCGGACGGGCCGCGGCCCGGCTCTTCCTCTCCCCGCCCGCCGTCACCCAGCACGTGCGGCGGCTGGAGAGCGAGGTGGGCACCCGGCTGCTGCACCGCAACCCGGTCTCCCTGACCCCGGCCGGCGCCCGGCTGGTCGGCCACGCCCGCGGGCTGCTCGCCGCGGCGAACGCCGCCATGGACGACATGGCCGAACTGGTCCAGGACAAGGAGGCCGACGTCGTCCGCCCGCTCCGGGTGGGGATCATGGGGCACGGCTCGGCGGAGCTGACGCCGGCCGCGATCAACGCCTACCGGCGCGCCCGCCCCGAAGTCCCCGTCGAACTGCGGCAACTCGACTTCACCGAGCACGTCACGGCGCTGATCGAGGACAGCGTGGACGTGGCCTTCGTACGCCCCATGCCGGACGACGAGCGGGTCACGGCCGACGTCCTGACCACCGAGCAGCGGATCGTGGTCGTCCCCGAGGCGTCACCGCTGGCGGACGCCCGCGCGAGCGGCGTGCGCGTCGCGGACATCGCGGACCTGCCCTTCTTCCGACTGCCGTCGCACACCCCGCGCCCCTTCGCCGACTACCTCTACTTCAACGACGAGGCGCAGCGCCGCAGCAGGGACTTCGCGCTCACCCCGCAGGAGGTGCTGACCGGAGTCATCACCGGGCGCGCGGCCGGCTCGGGGCTCAAGTCGTTCGCGCGGTACTACGGATGGCCGGGCGCCGTGTACGTGCCGGTGCTCGACGCGCCGTGGGAGAGCAGTTGCCTCGCCGTCCGGGCCAACGACGCCAACCCGGAGGTACGCGTCTTCCGCGCCCTCACCATCGCCCTGGCCCAGGAACTGGGACCGCTGGTCAACCGGTGAGCGACTCGAGGACGCGGACGCTAGCGGTAGCCGAGCTCGCCGCAGCCGGCGGTGCGCTGCGGCGGAACCGGCCCCCGTGGCACGTAGGCGCGGGGGGCGGTGTGCACCAGCGGGCGCGCGGCGCGCTGTCGGGCGCGGGCCTGCGCGACGGCCAGGCGCAGCACGCGCACGTCGGCCAGCCGCCCACTGCCGTCGGGCAGCGAGAGCCACAGGGCGCGGTGCCCGGCCGGTGGGTGGCGCGGGTGGGGCATCACCAGCCAGTCGTCGTGGCTGAGCACCGTGACGGCCGGGTCTCCCCAGCGGTCCGCGCTGCCGAGGGCCACGGGGATGTAGACGAGCTGGCAGTCCAGATCGCACAGCAGCGGTACGCCCTCCAGGTCGGCGCGCTGCTCGGCGGTCAGCTCGTCGGCCGCCGCCGCGGCCAGCGTGCAGGGCACGGCGACGGCGTCCCAGCCGCAGCCGGCGGGCACCAGCGCGGTGTTCCGCGGCGGGCGCTGCCATTCTGCCGCGAGCCGTTCGGGGCGTGGATGCGAAGCGCTGATCCACCGTTCGGCTGCGTCGGCCCGTTCGGGGGTCAGCGCTGGTCGGCGCGGGTGGCCGCCCTGCGAGAACCAATGCGCCAGCCGCTCTCGGGCGGGATAGCGGGCCATGTGTCCTCCGGGAGCCTTCCCGTAGGCGGGTGGTCACTGCCGCTGGGGGAAGGCGCGTGAGTGGGTGAGCCCGTCCGGAACGGCGGGCGCGGGGCCTGGCGGGTGCGTGCGTCTCCATCTCATGTGCTCCAGACCACCACCCACTATGGTGAGGGAAAAAGTCAGAATGCAAGTCCAGTTTGCAAATTGCAGTTCAGCGAGGAGGGACGGATTGGCCGCCGGCGATCCCCCAGAGGTGCTTCGGCAGATCCTGGGAGCCCAGCTCAAGGAGCTCCGCGAGAGCGCGGGCAGGTCGTACCTGGAAGCGGCCAGGGCGGTGGGAGTCAGCGAGGCGACGATCCGGCGCATGGAGGCCGGCCAGGCCACGCGCTACCTGCGCGCCTCCCTGATGGCGCTCCTCGACTGCTACGGCGTGACCGCGCGCGAGAAGGCCGAGGCCGTCCAGCGCCTCGCGGACGAGGCCAGCCAGCCGAGCTGGTGGCACCCCTACCGGGACGTGGCCCCCGAGTGGCTGCGCACGCGCATCGGGCTCGACGAGGCCGCCCAGCTCATACGCGGCTACGCTCCGCAACACGTGCCCGACCTGCTCCAGACCGAGGAGTACGCCCGGGCCCTGCTGCACGCCGACGACCCGCTGACCGCGCCCGACCCGGAGCGCACCGAGCGCCGGGTGGAGCTGCGGATGCGACGGCAGGCGCTGCTGCGCCGCGAGGAGCCCCCGCGGCTGTGGATCGTGCTCGACGAGACCGTGCTGCGCTGGCCGGTCGGCGGCCCCAAGGTCATGGGCGACCAGGTCGCGCGCCTCCTGGAACTGTCCGCGCTGCCGCACGTGACCCTGCAGCTCATGCCGTACGAACTCGGCCCGCACGTCGCCGCCGGGGCCGGGGCCTTCACCGTCTTCCGGGTCCGCGCGCGGGAGCTGCCCGACATCGTCTCCAGCGAGAACGGGCTCACCGCACCGAGCATCGACACCAAGCGCGAGCACGTCGCGCGCTACCAGGCGGCCTTGGACCACCTGTGTGCCCAGGCACTGCAGGCGAGTGCCTCGCGCGACCGGCTGGGGGAGCTTCACGCACACTGGAGCGACGCCCCCCACGGCACTGGAGGATGACGGTGACGCACGAGCCGCCGCAGACCACCGCGCAGGACACCCCGCCCGCACCCGCCCCACCCGGCCAGCAGGCCACGCCGGTCGTCGCGGCGGAGTCGGCGCTCGCCACCGACCCGGCGCCGCTGCCACCCCCGACGGCCCCCGCGCCGCAGGAACCCGGCGCCACCTACGGGCGGGCGCACGCGGCGCGGATGTACGACTACTTCCTCGGCGGCAAGGACAACTACCCGGCCGACTGGGAGGCGGCCGAGCGCGTCCTCGAGGTCCTGCCGACGGCTCGTACGATCGCCCGCACCAACCGGGCGTTCCTGCACCGGGCCGTCGAATACCTCACCCGGACGGCCGGCGTCACCCAGTTCCTCGACATCGGCACCGGCATCCCCACCGAGCCCAACCTGCACCAGGTCGCCCAGGGCGCGGCGCCCGAGGCGCGGGTGGTCTACGTGGACAACGACCCCATCGTGCTGGCCCACGCGCACGCCCTGCTGCGCAGCACCCCGCAGGGCCGCACCAGCTACCTCCACGGCGACCTGCGCGACCCCGCGGCCATCATGGCCTCCCAGGAGGTGCGCGAGACGCTCGACCTGACGCGGCCGGTGGCGCTGACGCTGATCTCCGTGCTGCACTTCCTGCCGCCGGGGCACGACCCGTACGCGATCGTGCGCGAGCTGCTGCGGCCCCTGCCCGCCGGTTCGTACCTGGCACTGTCCTACGCGACGACGGACTTCGCTCCCGCGCGGATGGCCCGCGCGGCCGAGGTCTACCGGCAGTCGGGCGTCGCCCTGCGGCAGGGCACCAGGGCCGACGCCGAACGCTTCTTCGACGGGCTCGACCTGGTCGAGCCGGGGGTGGCGCCGATCCACCGCTGGCGCCCCGACCCGGGCGCCGGCGCACGCGTCCCGGACGCCGACGTCTCGATGTACGGCGCGGTGGCCCGCAAGCCCTGACGGTGCGGTGGCCGGCAAGCCCTGACGGCGTGGGGGCGGCTGGCGCGCTCGTGCGGGCCGTGGCCTCGCGGGTGAGCCGTCAGCGGTCCTCGGCGGCGCTCAGGTAGACCCAGTGCCCGTCCTCGCGGACGAAGTGGCTCAGTTCGTGCTGGCTGTGCGCGTGGCCGCGCACCGTGAAGTGTGCCCGGAACTCGACGGTGCCGTCGGTGTGGAAGGCGGTGCCGCCCGTGGTGCGCAGGACCTCCAGGCCGGTCCACCGCTGGGCCGGCTCGAAGCTGATGCCGCCGGGGCGGGTGCTGGAGTGCCAGCTCCGCAGCAGGTACGCGGCGTCGCGGACGACGAACGCGCTGTAGCGCGAGCGCATCAGCCGCTCCGCGGTGGCGGCCGTGGTGTGCCCGGTGTGCAGGCTGCCGCAGCACGCGCGGTAGGAGGCGGCCAGCCCGCAGGGGCACGGGGATGCGGGCCCCACCTGGGGCTCGGTCGTCGGTCCGGTCGCCGGTCGCCGGCGCGCGCTCTTCTTCGCCATCCCCCCATTGTCGCCACCCCGTCGCCCCGCCCGGGCCCGGCCCGGCGCGGGTCCGTGCGGGCCGGCGTCAGGGGTACCTCGGCGATCCGGGCGTGGTGAAGGCGCTCGCCGGTCTCGCGCCAGGTCCTGAGGCCGGAGAGGATCATCGGCCAGCCGCCGTGGAGCTGTTCGTCGGCGTCCTCGCGGAGCTCGTCGTGCGGGACGAGCAGCCGACAGGAGTCGGTGATCGGCTCGGTATTCCAGGTGACGCGAGGCCCCCGCGCCCGCACGCCCGCGCCCCGCACGCCCGTGCGGCGTCCGCGCGTCGCGCGCCTGGCCAGCGGCGTGGGCGGGGTCGGGGCGCGGGTGGCGCGAGGGGTGTCGGCCGGGCCCGGAGCACGTCGTTTATGCGTCAACATGAGGCGACCGCTGGTCACCTCACGAACGATCAGTCGCCGGCCTGACGCTGGCCCCGGAGGCCGGCGGTAGCCCGGTAAGTGCCGGTTGGCGTGCGGAAATCCCCGCGAAGTCGGTGTGGTGAGCACGGTCTTCGCGTCGGCCGCGAAACGAGCGCAAAGATCCAGCCGCCGGAGGACCCTTCCGGATTGCCATGTGCACGACTCTTGTGGATGGTCTAGGCCAATGCGACCCTGCCTCTGAATGACCTCCGGGAAGCCGTGACGTGCTGCGTCCCAGCGCGCTACGCCCCTGGGGGCTGTGCGATGTCCCCTGCCTGTAGATCGTTTTTCACTTGTGTTCCCCCCCCAAGTTGGAGAATGGAGCCCCCGATGTCCGTTCGACGCAAGGCCGCCTCCCTGGGCGCGGTCGGCGCCGCGTCCGCGCTGCTCGTGACCTTCACGCCCGGTCAGGCCAGCGCCCACGGCACGATGTTCGGCCCGGTCAGTCGCGTCGCCACCTGCTACGCCGAGGGCCCGGAGAACCCCAAGACGCAGGTGTGCAAGGACCTCGTCGCGACGAGCGGCACCCAGCCGCTCTACGACTGGAACGAGGTGAACATCGCCAACGCCAACGGCCAGCACCAGAGGCTGATCCCGGATGGCAAGTTGTGCTCGGCCAACCGTGAGAAGTACAAGGCGCTCGACTGGGCCCGTACCGACTGGCCCGCGACCAAGGTCTCCTCCGGGGCGATCAACTTCCGCTACCGCGTCACCGCCGCCCACCCCGGCACCATGACCGTGTACATCACCAAGCCGGGCTACGACCCCACCAAGCCCCTCAAGTGGTCCGACCTGGAGACCGCTCCGGTCGCCAAGGCCGGCACCGCCCGCACCGCGCCCAGCGGCTGGTACGAGTTCTCCGGCACCCTGCCCGAGCGCAGCGGCCGGCACATGCTCTACAAGGTCTGGCAGCGCAACGACAGCGCCGAGGCCTTCTACAGCTGCTCCGACGTCGTCTTCGGCCAGGCCGCCCAGGTCGCCGCCAAGGCCCCGACGCAGCAGGAGATCGACGCGGGTGCCGACAAGTCGACCGTGACCCACCACGGCCACGGCGGTGACCTGCCCGGTGAGCAGGCCGCGTCCAACAAGCTCGCCGCCCAGGACGGCAAGGTCGCCCTGAACGCCGAGAACACCGCCGCCGCGGCGGGCGACGGCAGCACGGTCCCGCAGACCATCGCGGGCGCGGCGGCCGTCGGCATCACGGCGGCCTGCTTCATCATGTTCCGCCGCCGCAAGACGGCCTGATCCCACCGGCCCATCGGGCCCGGGGTCGGCGCGTCACCTCCTGCGCGCCGGCCCCACCCGGGCGCGTCCAGCGCCCACCAGCCGCTGGCCGGACCGACAGCCGGCCAGCGGCGCGCGGCGTGAGCCAAGCCGCGGGCTCCGCCAGGGGGCGGGCGCCCGGCGCCGCGGCCAGGCCCGCCTGTGTGGCGGCCTCCACGGCCGCTCCCCGGGCCTCGCCGACGCGCCGGCCCTCGCCCCCTCCCGCGCGACGCGCGCTGCCCGACCCCACGGCCGGGCAACGGCGCGCTCGCGCCCGGCCGCCCCCGCACCGGCGCCAGCCGCGATCACGCGCCGGGCGCGGGGGCGGTCGGCCTCGCGGGCGGCTCAGGCGCTCTCGCTCGCCGGCTGCTCGTGCGCGTGCTTGAGCGCCATGCGCCCGGCCGGCACCCGCGGGCCGCTGAGCGTGGCCCAGAACGGGTGCTGGCTCACCGTCGTGGCCAGGGCGAGCTCGCGCTCGCGCAACTCGGCCACCTCGGTACGCTCCTGCTCGGACCAGCCCGGGGAGTCCGGCCGTTCGCGGGGGCGCCACAGGTCCTGGTCCCTGAAGCCGGGCGCCGGCTCCACGGACCAGGGCAACCGCTCGTAGAGCGCCAGCAACCGGGCACGGACCTGATGCAGCTCCTCCTGGGCTGCCAGAAGATCGCGAGGAAACTCAAACGTTTCGGCCATGCCGAGAATGATACGACTGTTCGAATGCGTGCGACGCGAACCACGCCGAGCAGGGGCGACGATCCCGCCAAAGGGGTGCCAGGAACCGCGCGCCGACCCTTTCCGGCCACCCGTCGCCGCGCGGCCCGGGGCGCCCAGCGCGACGGCCCTCGCGGGCGACCGCGCACGCGCACCGGGCCCGGCCGCCCGCCGGGATGCGTGTGCTGGCGCGGCATCGCAGGCTGGAGGCATGAACGAGACGAATGGGCGCGGGGCGCCGCGCGTGGTCGTGGACGCGCCGCTGGACGGGCGGCGCCGGGTGACGATCGACGGGCGCGACGTGGGGGTGGCGGTCGAGCCGGACGAGGTGCTGCGGATGATGCGACGCGCCGGCGTGCCCGAGGACCGCATCGCCCTGGACGACCCCGAGGTGGTCGAGTGGCACGGCGGCGGCCCCGACGCGTGGCTGGACGCGCCCCCGCGCTGAGGCCGGCGCCCCCCGCCGGGCACGCCGGGCGCGCGGTGGCGGTTGGATCACGTGACCGCTCGGCCGGCCGCCGGTGTGGGGGAGGGGCGGTCGCCGACGCCCTCCGGTCCGGCCCCGTGGGGCGGGCTGGTCGCGAGGCCCGCTCGTCGGTGTGCGCGAGGGGCGAAGAGGCGGCACCGTGGAGACATGACCGAACGTGATAGCCCGCACATCTCGGCCCCTCGTTTCGTCGTGCTGCCCGTGCAGCCGGGCAGCCCACCGTTTCGGTTGGTGGAGGTCGGCGGGGAGGTGGCGGGAACGGCCAGGTCGGTGGTGGACGTGATCGAGATCGCCCAGCAACTGGGCGTACGCCATCTCGACCTGGAGGACCCCGACGTCATCCGGTGGGTCGGCGGCGACCAGTTCACCTGGACCCTTCAGCACCTGCTCTGACCCGGGAGCGACGGGCGGGCCCGCCGCTGCCCCCCCGGGCGGCCGTGGCCGCCGCACCGGGGGCGACCCCGTGGGCGGGTGGCTACCCCGTCCGCGCGGTCAGCTCCGATGCCACACGGAGCGTGGCCCGCGCCGTCGCCGCGAGCCACGCCTCGTCCGCACGGGACTTGGGGGCCGTGGCCACCAGGGCGGCGATGGCCCGGCCGGCCCGGTCACGAATGGCCGCGCCCACCGCGCTCACGTCGTCCTCGCTCTCGGCGTGGTTGACCGCGTACCCACACCCGCGCACCGCGTCGAGGTGATCGCGCAGCGCCGTCCGCGTGGCCGGGGCGCGCTCGGTGGGGGCGTCGAGCTGCTCGCACGGGTAGAGCGCGACCAACTGCTCCTCGCTCAGCTCGGCCAGCATCACCTTGCCCGCCGCCGTGGCGTGCGCGGGCAGGCTCCAGCCGATCCGGCTGCTGACCCGCACGGTCTGCTCGCTCTCGACGCTGTCGATGTACAGCATCCGCGTGCCACGCCGCGTCGCCAGGTGCACCGTCTCGTCCGTCTCGTCCCGTAGCCGCACGAGCGAGCTGCGCGCCATCGAGCGGATGTCCATATTCCGCACCACGGACAGGCCGATGTCCACCAGTGCGGGCCCCGGGCGGTACGCGCGCGAGTGCGTGTCCTGCTCGACGAACTCGTGGTAGCCGAGCGTCGAGAGCAGGCGGTGCACGGTGGAGCGGGAGAGGCCCATGTCGCGGCTGATCTGGTTGACGCGGATCACCTGGTGCTCCTCGAACAGGCGCAGCAGGCGCAGCACGTTGTCGACGGCCCCGATCAACCCCGCCGGGCGGCTCGCCGCCGACTCCGACTCCCGCTCGCCGGCCGGCTCCAGGGTCTCCGCCTCCTCCGCGTTCATGGACTGCACCGTAGCGCAGGGGACCCCGGGTTCCGTAGGGCTGTGGACGGCCGAGGGTGCTCTTGCGACTCCCGTCAACATGTAGCAGTATCCGGGTCGGTGTTCCTCATCGTGACACGTAACGCGCCGATCTACACGAGCAGTTGAGCCCTCATCGCCTCCTCGGACACCGGTCGGCGGCCATCGGGTCGGCCGGGGCGGGGGTGACGAACCGGCGCTGGTCGGCGCCGGTCGCGATGCGGACCGCCAGGAGCGGTGGTGCGCCACGGCGTCCGACACGGGGCGGACGGCGGCAGCGCCGCCCACGTGCCGGGTGCGCGCCCACGCGGGGGATGGACGTGCGCCCGGCCACACGCCGGCTCGTAGCTCCACGCGAACCCCGGGGGAGCGGCGCCGGTCGGTGTCCCGGAGGGCCAACGGGAGGTAGGAGTGGGCGTACGCGTTCCCTTTCTCATCATCGGCGGCGGCATCGGCGGCATGACCGCCGGCCTCTGCCTGGCCCGGGCGGGGTTCGACGTCCACGTCGTGGAACAGGCCCCGGATTTCGGCGAGTTGGGCGCCGGCATCCAACTCGCCCCGAACGCCCTGCGCGTGCTCTCCGCGCTGGACCTCGGCCCCGACCTCGCCGCCGTGGCCGTCTACCCCCGCAACCTGGTCTTCCTCCACGCCGACACCGGCCGCCGGCTGACCACCGTCGACCTCGGCGACGCCTTCCGGGCACGCTACGGCCAGCCGTACACCGTGCTGCACCGCGGCGACCTCCTCGACATCCTGCTCGCCGCCTGCCGCGCGCACGAACGCGTCACCCTGGAGTCGGGGCGCGAGGTCGTCGAGGTGCGCGACGCCGAGGGCGAGTCGGCGACCGTGCGGTTCGCCGACGGCGAGACGTACGCGTGCGAGGCGGTGGTCGGCGCCGACGGCCTGTGGTCGCGCACCCGCGCGTTGGTGGCCGACGACGCGCCGCTGTGCGCGGGGTACGTCGCCTACCGCGGCACCGTCCCGGCCGGCGACCTGCCCGACAGCGTGCGGCCCGACGACGAGCTCATCTGGATCGGACCAGGCAAGCACCTGGTGCGGTACCCCATACGACGCGGCGAGTTGCACAACCAGGTGGCGGTCTTCCGCAGCCGCCGCTACCGGCCCGAGATCGCGGCCAGCGACGACTGGGGCACCGCCGACGAACTGCGGGAACACTTCGCCGACGGCGCCGAGCAGGTGCGCGCGGCGGTCGCCCTGCTCGGCACCCATCGCCGCTGGCCGATGTACGACCGGGCCCCGATCGACAACTGGACCACGGGCCGCGTCACCCTGCTCGGCGACGCGGCCCACCCCATGCTCCAGTACCTCGCCCAGGGTGCCTGCCAGGCCATCGAGGACGCCGAGTGTCTGGCCCGCCACCTGGCGGCGCACGACGGGAAGGCCCCCGCCGCGTTCGCCGCCTACCAGGCCGAGCGCATCCCCAGAACCGCGACCGTGCAACGCCTGGCCCGCGCCTGGGGCGAGGTGTGGCACGACGACGGCCCGGTCATCCCGGCCCTACGGGACCGCCTCTTCGCCCGCCGCGCCCCCGACGACTACACCGACCTGGACTGGCTCTACCAACGTCCCACCCGCTGAGCGCCCGCCCACACCACCGCACCACGCGAGCGACCGAGCGGCCCTGCCGTGTCCGTCGCCGGCGCCGACAGCGTGCCACCCCACGCCGGTCGCCGCGCGCCGCTCCCGCCCACCGAGCGCAGGAGGCCCCATGACCCCCGAGGAGCAACGCCTCTACCAGGACTTCGAACGGGCCGGCCTGGTCCCGCTGTGGACGGTCCGCGAGGGGCTGATGCCGCCGACGCCCACCCCGCGCGCCGTCCCGCACCTGTGGCACTGGGCCCGGCTGCACCCCCTCGCGGCGCGCGCCGGCGACCTGGTCCCGGTCGGCCGAGGCGGCGAACGCCGCGCCATCGCGCTGGCCAACCCCGGCCTGGCCGGGCAACCCTTCGCCACGCCGACCCTGTGGGCGGCCATCCAGTACCTGGGGCCGCGCGAGGTGGCACCGCCGCACCGACACAGCCAGAGCGCGTTCCGCTTCGTCCTGGAGGGCGAGGGCGTGTGGACCGTCGTGGACGGCGACCCGGTCGCCATGCGCAGGGGCGACCTGCTGCTGACACCCGGCATGTGCTTCCACGCCCACCACAACCCCCGCTCCACCCCCATGACCTGGCTGGACGGACTCGACATCCCCTTCGTGCACCACGTGGACGCCGGGTTCTTCGAGTACGGGCCGGACGGCCTGGACGACCGCTCCACGCCCGAGCGCTCCCGGGCCGAGCGGCTGTGGGCACACCCCGGACTGCGCCCCCTGGGCGTGCCGGAACCCGCGCACTCGCCGCTGATCGCCTACCGCTGGGAGCACACCGACGCCGCGTTCACCGCCCAACTCGACCTGGCCGCCGGCGTCGAGCCGGGCCACGCCGCGGTCCGCTTCACCAACCCCGCCACCGGCGGCGACGCCCTGACCACCATCCGGCTGGAGGCCCACCGGTTCGCCGCGGGAGCGCGCGGCGCGCCCACCCGCGAGGCGGGCTCCAGCGTCTGGCAGGTCTTCGCGGGTTCCGGCACCCTCACCTTGGACGGTCGGCGCCACCCCGTCGGGCGCGGCGACCTGGTGGCCGTCCCCTCCTGGACCGAGCTGGCGATCGAGGCGGCCGACTCCCGCGAGCCCGAGGCGGCGGGAGCGAGCCTGGACCTCTTCCGCTTCAGCGACGCGCCCGTCCTCGAACGCCTCGGCCTCGCCCGCGCCGCGCCACCCCCGCCACGCCCCGGCGCACGCCGGTGAACCGAACTCCGGCCGGCGCGCGGGGCTTTCGCCGCCTCACGGCACATCGCGGCACATCGCGGCACATCACAGGG
The DNA here is from genome assembly GCF_057766585.1 of Streptomyces sp. MGP-BFMKR1. Classification (NCBI taxonomy): domain Bacteria; kingdom Bacillati; phylum Actinomycetota; class Actinomycetes; order Kitasatosporales; family Streptomycetaceae; genus Streptomyces; species Streptomyces sp. MGP-BFMKR1. The sequence goes on along the minus strand of NZ_CM173408.1, from coordinate 254,572 downwards.
CATCACGGGGCGTCGCCCGTCGCGTCGTATGGGTCGCCGCGTGGCGACGATCCCGGCACGCTCATCCCTGAGCTACCTCCTGTGGGTGATCAACTGGTCGGCGTGTTGGTCAACTTGACGTAGATATCCGGCCAGGGAGGCGATTTTTTCCCTACCTCCGTGTGAGCATCTGAAGGCAGAGAGTGATCACCCTGAAGGGTGGGGTGATGCGCGGAGAGCTGGCAGCCGACCCCCAGGAACCATCCGGCGCGCTGCGGCGCGTGTGCCACGGGCCCCGGCCCGTCAGCCTCCACTCACGGCACGGCGGGGGAGGGACGTTCAGTGACGGGCGGAGCGCAGGAAGAACCGGTCGCCGTCGTCGGACTGGCCTGTAGGTTGCCCGGGGCACCCGGGCCCGCGGCCTTCTGGCGACTGCTCACCGAGGGGCGACACGCGATCGGCGAGCCCCCCGCACAGCGACGGCCCAGCCTCGCCGTCGCCCCCGGCCAGCGCGGGCCACTCGGCGGCTACCTGGACCAGGTGGACGCCTTCGACCCGGCCTTCTTCGGCATCTCGCCCCGCGAGGCCGTGGCCATGGACCCCCAACAGCGCCTCGTCCTCGAACTGGCCTGGGAGGCCCTGGAGGACGCCGCGATCGTGGCCGACACGCTCCGCGACAGCCCGACCGGGGTGTACGTCGGCGCCATGTGGAGCGACTACGCCAGCGTGCTGCACCACGGCGACCCCGAGGCCGTCTCCCGCCACTCCATGACCGGCACCCACCGCAGCCTCCTCGCCAACCGTGTGTCCTACCTCCTCGGCCTGCGCGGCCCGAGCCTCACCCTCGACGCGGGCCAGTCCTCCTCCCTGGTCGCCGCCCACCTGGCCGCCACCAGCCTGCGCACCGGCGAGTCGGAACTCGCCCTCGTCGGCGGCGTCAACCTCATCCTCACCAGCGACAGCACGGCGACCTCCGAGCGACTCGGCGCCCTCTCACCCGACGGCCGCTGCTACGTCTTCGACGCCCGGGCCAACGGCTACGTGCGCGGCGAGGGCGGCTGCGTCGCGGTCCTCAAGCCGCTGCGCCGCGCCGTAGCCGACGGCGACCGCGTCTACGGCGTCATCCGCGGCAGCGCCGTCAACAACGACGGCACCTCCACCGGCCTGACCGTGCCGAGCCGGGCCGCCCAGGAACAGGTGCTCCGCCTGGCCTACGCCCGCGCGGGGCTGACCCCCGCCGACGCCCAGTACGTCGAGTTGCACGGCACGGGCACGCCCGTCGGCGACCCGATCGAGGCCGCGGCCCTCGGGGCCGCCCGCGCCGACGGGCCCCCCGCGCGGGCACCGCTGCGCGTCGGCTCGGCCAAGACCAACGTGGGCCACCTGGAAGGCTCCGCGGGGCTCGTCGGGCTGGTCAAGACGCTGCTCAGCCTCCACCACCGGCGCCTCGCGCCCAGCCTCAACTTCCGCACCCCGCACCCGGACATCCCACTGGCCGAACTCGGCCTCGCCGTCCAACGCGAGGCGGAACCCTGGCCCGCGCAGGACGGCCCGCTGGTGGCCGGCGTGAGCGCCTTCGGCATGGGCGGCACCAACTGCCACGTGGTGCTCGGCGAGGCCCCGCCCGCCCGCGCCCACACCACGGCGCCGCCACCCGCGTCCGCCCACCCGGTAGCAGCGTCAGCCGCCCGCCCCCGCGCCGCCCGCCAGACGGACACGGCGCCGGCGGCCCCGACCTGGCTGCCCTGGGCGCTCTCCGGCCGCGACCCGCGCGCGCTGCGCGCACAGGCCCGGCGGCTGGCCGACCGCGTCGCGGACGATCCGGCGCCGCGGCCGTGCGACGTCGGCTGGTCCCTCGCCGCCGGGCGCACCCCCTTCGAGCACCGGGCGGTCATCGTCGCCGCCGACCCCGCGCGCCGCGCCGCGGCCCTCGCCGCACTGGCGCGCGGCGAGTCGGCGCCGGACCTGGTCGAACCCCCGGTGGGCGGAGCCGGGCCGGCCGGCCAGCGGGTGGTCTTCGTCTTTCCCGGCCAGGGCTCGCAGTGGGCCGGCATGGCCACCGAACTGTGGGACCACGCACCGATCTTCGCCCGCCGGATGGCCGAGTGCGCCGAGGCCCTCTCCGAGTTCGTGGACTGGGATTTGGAAGCCGTGCTGCGCCAGGCGCCCGGCGCGCCCCCGCTGGCGCGCGTGGACGTCGTACAGCCCGCGCTGTTCGCCGTGATGGTCTCCCTGGCCGCCCTGTGGCAGGACCACGGCGTGGTGCCGTCGGCCGTCATCGGCGCCTCCCAGGGCGAGACGGCCGCCGCCTGCGTGGCCGGCGCCCTGTCGCTGCGCGACGCGGCCCGCGTGGTGGCGCTGCGCTCCCAGGTCATCGGCGCCATCGCCGGCGGCGGCGCCATGGTCTCGCTGGCGCTGGGCCCCGACGCGGCCACCGAGCTGATCGCGGCCTGGGACGGCCGACTGTCGCTGGCCGCCGTCAACGGCCCCGCGTCCGTCGTCGTCTCCGGCGAGGCCGACGCCGCCACCGAACTCGTGGCCCGGTGCGTCGCCGACGGCGTGCGCGCCCGCTGCATCCCGGTGGACTACGCGTCCCACTCGGCCCAGGTCGAACCGGTACGCCCACGGCTGGTGCGAGCGCTGGCCGACATCGCGCCACGCCCGGCGACGATCCCGCTCTACTCCACGGTCACGGCACAGCCCCTGCGCGGCACCGAACTCGACCCCGGGTACTGGTACGAGAACCTGCGCGGGACCGTCCGCTTCGCGCAGACCGTCGACGCGGTGCTCGACGCGGGCGACGCCGTGTTCATCGAACTGTCCCCGCACCCCGTGCTCGTGCACGGCATCGAGCAGAGCGCCGAGGCGCGCGGCGCCGAACACACGGCGGCCATCGGCTCCCTGCGCCGGGGCGAGAGCGGCCCGCACCGCTTCCTGACCTCGCTGGCCGAGGCGTACGTGCACGGTGTCACCGTCGACTGGACCGTCCCCTTCCGCGACACCGACGCCACCCGCACCGACCTGCCCACCTACCCCTTCCAGCGGCAGCGCTACTGGCCCGGCGGGCACAGCCACGAGGCGTACGAGACGCCCGAACCAGAAGACGCCGACGGCCCGCGGCGCGCCCAGCTCACCGCGCCAGCCGGGGACGACCGACGCCGGGCCGTGGCCGCCCTCATCCGCGCCCAGGTCGCCCAGGTCCTGGCGTACGAACCGGACGACGTCGACGCCCGGCGGACCTTCAAGGACCTGGGCTTCGACTCGCTGGGCGCCATCGACCTGCGCAACCGGCTCGGCCGGGCCACCGGGCTCCGGCTGCCCTCCTCGCTGCTCTTCGACCACCCCACCATCGAGCACCTGGAGCGCCACCTCAGCACCGCCCTGGCCCCCGCCGCGCGCGACGCCCCCAGCCCTCTGGCCGTGCCCCGCAGCCGCCCCGCCCCGGCCGAGGTGGCCCGCGACGACATCGCCATCGTCGGCATGGCCTGCCGCTACCCCGGCGAGGTCGCCTCGCCCGCCGACCTGTGGCGGCTGGTCGCCGAGGGACGGGACGCGATCACCGGCTTCCCCACCGGGCGCGGCTGGGACGAGGAGCTGTACGACCCGGACCCGGAGCGGCCGGGTAAGAGCTACGCCAGGCAAGGCGGGTTCCTGCACGACGCCGGCGGCTTCGACGCGGCCTTCTTCGGCATCTCGCCGCGCGAGGCCCGCGGCATGGACCCCCAACAACGGCTGCTGCTCGAAGTGGCCTGGGAGGCGGCCGAACGTACCGGCATCGACCCCACCGCGCTGCGCTCCAGCGCCACCGGCGTCTTCGTCGGCGGCACCGCACTCGACTACGGCCCGCGCATGCACGACGCCCCGCGGGGTGTCGAGGGGCACCTGCTCACCGGCGGCCACACCAGCGTCCTGTCCGGGCGCATCGCCTACCACCTGGGCCTGACCGGCCCCGCCGTCACCGTGGACACCGCCTGTTCCTCCTCGCTGGTCGCCCTCCACCTGGCGGTGCGCTCCCTGCGCCAGGGCGAGACGGAACTCGCCCTGGCCGGCGGCGTGACCGTGATGGCGACGCCGGGCATGTTCCTCGAGTTCTCCCGGCAACGCGGCCTGTCGCCCGACGGGCGCTGCAAACCCTTCGGCGCGGGCGCCGACGGCACCGGATGGGCCGAGGGCGTCGGGCTCCTCATGCTCGAACGCGTACGGGACGCGCACCGCAACGGCCACCGCGTGCTCGCCGTCGTACGCGGCACCGCGGTCAACCAGGACGGGGCGTCCAACGGCCTCACCGCGCCCCACGGTCCGGCCCAGCAGCGCGTCATCCACCAGGCACTCGCCGACGCCGGCCTGGGCACCGGCGACGTCGACGTGGTCGAGGCCCACGGCACCGGCACCGCGCTGGGTGACCCCATCGAGGCCGAGGCCGTACTCGCCACCTACGGCCGCGACCGGCGCGAGGCGGAGCCCGTCTACCTGGGCTCCCTCAAGTCCAACCTCGGCCACACCCAGTCAGCCGCCGGCGTCGGCGGCATCATCAAGATGGTCGAGGCCATGCGGCACGGCCTGCTGCCCCGCACCCTGCACGCCCGCGAGCCCACACCCCACGTCGACTGGGACACCGGAAGCGTGGCCCTGCTCACCGAGGCGCGCGCGTGGCCACACACCGACCGGCCGCGCCGGGCTGCCGTCTCGTCGTTCGGCATCAGCGGCACCAACGCCCACGTGGTGCTCGAAGAACCGCCGCCCGCCACCCCCGAAACCGAGGCCAGTGCGGCGCCGCCCACCCCGGCTGACGCCCCCGTGCGCGAGGCAGCCCCGCTGCCCTGGCTGATCTCGGCCCGCAACGACCGCGCCCTGCGGGAACAGGCGGCGCGCCTGCGGGAGTTCCACGCCCACCACCCCACCGCGGCCCCGGCCGACGTGGGCTACTCGCTCGCCACGACCCGTACCGCCTTCGAACGGCGCGCGATCGTGTTCGGCGCGACGTCCGAGGAGTTCCACACCGGCCTCGACGCCTTGGCCCGCGGCGGGAACGTGCCCCACCTGGTGCGCGGCGACGCCTCCCACGCCGGCGCCACCGCCTTCCTGTTCACCGGCCAGGGCGCCCAGCATCCGGGCATGGGACGGGAGTTGGCAGCGGCGTACCCGGTGTTCGCGCGGTCCCTGGAGACGGTGTGCGGCGCGTTCGACGAGCACCTGGACCGCCCACTGCGCGAGGTCATGTTCGCCCGCGACCACCCACCCGGGGCGACGCCCGGCGCTGCGCCGGAAGCCGAGCTGCACCAGACGGCGTACGCCCAGCCGGCGCTCTTCGCCCACGAGGTGGCCCTGTTCCACCTCCTTGAGCAGTACGGGCTCACGCCCGACGCGCTCGCCGGGCACTCCGTCGGCGAACTCGCCGCCGCCCACCTCGCCGGCGTGCTCTCGCTCGCCGACGCCGCGACGCTGGTCGCCGCCCGGGGCCGACTCATGCAGGCGGCCCGCCCGGGGGGCGCGATGATCGCCGTGCAGGCAACCGAGGCCGAGGTGGTGCGGTCGCTGGCCGAGCACACCGACCGGGTGACCGTCGCCGCCGTCAACGGGCCCACCGCCGTGGTGATCTCCGGAGACGAGGAGGCCGCCACCGAGGTCGCCGACCGCTGGCGCGCGCGAGGCCGCAAGACCCGCCGCCTGCGCGTCAGTCACGCCTTCCACTCCCCGCACATGGACGCGGCGCTCGCCCCGTTCCGTGACGTCCTGGCCCGCCTCGACCTCCGGGCACCGAGCCGCCCCCTCGTCTCCACGCTCACCGGGCGACTCGCGACGGCGGCGGAGCTGACCTCGCCCGACTACTGGGTGCGCCAGGTGCGCGAGCCCGTACGGTTCCTCGACGCCATCCGCACCCTCGAAGAGCGCGGCACCACCGTCTTCGTCGAGGTCGGCCCCGACGCCGTCCTCACGGCCATGGCGGCCGAATCGTTCCACAGTCAGTCGTCCACCGCCCACGCGCTGCTGCGCGCCGGGCGCCCGGAGGCCGAAACGCTCGTCGCCGGCCTCGGACGCGCGCACGCACACGGCGCGCCGCTGGACCTGACCAGGTTCTTCCCCGGCGCGCGGCGGGCGGAGTTGCCCACGTACGCGTTCCAGCGCGACCACTACTGGCTCGCCCAGCAGCCCCGCACGGACCCGCGCGGCCTCGGGTTGGAGAGCGCGGAGCACCTCTGGTTGTCGGCCGCGGTGTCGCTCGCCGACCGGGACGAAGCCGTGCTCACCGGCCGCCTCTCGGTCGCCGGCCACCCCTGGCTGGCCGACCACACCATCGGCGAGCGCGCCATCGTCCCCGGCACCGCCTTCCTGGAGCTGGCCCAGGCCGCGGCCCGGCACGTCGGTGCCGCGCGGGTCGTCGACCTCACCCTGGAGACCCCGCTGCCGCTGCCGGCCAGCGGCGGGCTCCAGATCCAGGTCACCGTCGGCGCCCCCGACGCCTCCGGCCAGCGCCCGCTGGCCCTGTACGCCCGCGCGGACGCGCCCGACGGCGAGCCGGGCCCCTGGACGCGCCACGCCTCGGGCGCGCTCGGCCCCCAGGCGCCGGACACCTGGGAGGAGAAGTCCGCCGACCAACCCGCCGCCTGGCCACCTGCCGAGGCCACGCCCGTCGCGGTGGTCGACGTGTACGCCCGACTGACCGACCGGGGGTACGACTACGGCCCGGCCTTCCGCAACCTCACGGCCTGCTGGCGACACGGCCGGGACCACTACGTCGAGGTGCGGCTCCCCACGGACCAGTCCGCGGTCGCCGAACGGTGCGCGATCCACCCCGCCCTGTTGGACGCCGTGCTCCACCCACTGGTCGCGGACGCCACGCGCGCGGGCGATCCCGACGAGGTCTGGCTCCCGTTCGCCTGGGCCGGCGTCACCGCGCACGCCACCGGCGCGACCGAGCTTCGCGCCCGCCTCCACCCCACCGGCCCGGACACCGTGGCCCTGACGGTCACGGACCTGACCGGGGCGCCCGTGGCCTCCGTACGGTCCCTCACCCTGCGGCCCGTACGCACCGCCAAGCTCGCCGCCGCCGGGCGCGGCCAGGGGAGCGGCCCGCTGCCGCTGTACACCGTCGCCTGGGAGCCGCTGCCCGCCCCCACCGCCGACACACCCGCACCCGCGATGGTGCGGCTCACCGTCTCGGCCGACGCGCACGGCCCCGGAGCCGACGGTGTGGTGCGTCCGGAGACGACGGTCGGCCAGACCGGGCCTGAGACGCCGACCAACCCCCCACGGGAGGCCGCGGCCTCCACGCGGCCTCCCGTACGGACAGCGCCCCAGCAGCCATGCGCGCAAGCACGGGCGGGCGGGGCACTGGCTCTGGACGTCACGCCGGACGCCGAGGTGGTTCTCGCCAGGGTGTGGGCCGAGCCCGGCGAAGCCGACCCGGTGCCGGCCGCGCACCGCATGGCGGAGCGCGTGTTGGCACTCGTCCAGCGGTTCCTGAGCGACGACCGCTTCGCGAAGGCGCGGTTGGTGGTCGCCACCCGTGGGGCTATCGCGACCCGCCCGGGCGAGGACGTGACGGCACTCGCCGCCGCCCCGTTGTGGGGACTCCTCCGTAGCGCGCAGACCGAACATCCGGGCCGTGTCACCCTGCTCGACCTCGAACCGACCGGCGACGACGCCCTCCTGTCCGCGGCCCTCGCCAGCGGCGAACCGCAGCTCGCGGTGCGAGCCGGCCGCCTCCTCGTACCGCGCCTGGCGCACCTGCCGAGGGCGGCGGTCGCGGCGGAACCGCCGGTCGCCGGGTCCCCGCCACCGCGCGGTGCCACCCGCGACATCGCCGACCCCCGAGCGTGCGACGAGGCGGCGGCGGGCAGCGCGGCCCGGGACGCCGGGACGGCCCGGACGGGGGAGGCCGCTGAGGGTGTCGCGGTCGCGTTCGACCCGCACGGGACCGTCCTCGTCACGGGCGGGACCGGCGGGTTGGGCTCGCTGGTGGCCCGCCACCTGGTGACCGCGCACGGGGTGCGGCACCTGTTGTTGCTCAGCCGTCGCGGCCCGGAGGCGCCCGGCGCGCGCCGGCTCACGGCCGAACTCGCCGAGCGGGGCGCGCGGGTGACCGTGTCGGCCGTGGACGCCGCGGACGAGGGGGCGCTCGCCCGGCTGCTGGCCACCGTTCCCAGCGCCCACCCGCTGACCGCGGTGGTGCACGCGGCCGGCGTCGTCGACGACGGCACCCTCGACACGCTCACCCCCGAGCGGCTCGCGGTGGTGCTGCGGCCCAAGGCGGACGCCGCCTGGAACCTGCATCGGTCGACCGAGGGCCGTCCGCTGGCCGCGTTCGTGCTCTTCTCCTCGTTGGCGGGCCTGACCGGGGCCGCGGGGCAGGCCAACTACGCGGCGGGCAACACCTTCCTCGACGCGCTGGCCGCACACCGCGCGGCCCGTGGACTGCCCGCGACATCCCTGGCCTGGGGCCTGTGGGACGCCCCGCAGGGCATGGTCGGCGCGCTCACCAACGCCGACCGCACGCGGTGGGCCCGCGCCGGGGTCGCCCCGCTCGCGGTGGAGCGCGGCCTCGCCCTGCTCGACGCGGCGCTCGCCAACCCGCACGCGCTCCTCGTGCCGGCGGCGTTCCACCTGGCCAGGTTCCGGGCCCACCCCGAGCAGGCGCCCGTCATGCTGCGCGGCCTGGTCGGCACCCCGGCGCGACGGCCCAGCCCGGGCGGCGCGCGCACGGACCCCGCGCCGGACGCCTGGGCCGACCGGTTCGCCGCCCTGCCGGAGGGGCAACGGGCGGAGGCCGCCCGCGCGTTGGTGCGCGACGTGACCGCCGCCGTGCTCGGCCACACCGACTCGACCGCTATCGATCCCGAGCACGGCTTCAAGGAGATCGGCTTCGACTCGCTGGCCGGGGTGGAGTTGCGTAACCAACTGCACGTCGCCACCGGAGTGCGGCTGCCCGCCACGGCCACCTTCGAGCACCCCACGCCGGCGGCGCTCGCCTCCCACCTCCTGCGCGCGCTCAGCACCCATGCCGAGGGCGCCGCGTCACCGGACCCCGTCGCGGAGCGGCTGGCCGCGCTGCGGCCGGCGGTCGCGGCGGCGGCCTCGGAGCCGGAGGGGTACGAGCGGGTCACGGCCCAGCTCCGGGCGCTGCTGTCCGCGGCCCATACGGCGGGGATGGACACGGCAGCCGCCTGGTCGAGGAGCGAAGCCGTGACGGACGAGGAGTTGTTCGCGCTGTTCGACCAGCGCGAATGAGCGACAGTCGGTCGAGGCCGCCCTGCCTCCGCGACACCGCGCTGCGGAGGCCCGGCCCGCACGCGCCCCGGCGGGCACACCCCGGCAGCGTGGGACACGGGCCCGGACGCCGGAGGGCCGGCGGCCACCGGTGGGGTCGGTGGCCGCCGGCCGGGGAGGGGCGGCGACGCGCTGGGTGCGGACGTGGCGTCGTCGGGCCTGCCGCGCTCGCCGGGTACCGCGCCGCGGCGTCGGGCGTCGGACCCGCGCCGACGGTGGCGTGCGCGTCGGCGGTGGCGTGCGCGTCGGCGGGCGAACGAGAGAGGCGAGCAGGCGGTCAGTCGCTCATAGGGGCAGACGAGAGTCAGGCAGTCAGGTGGGCAGATGGTCAGGCGGGCAGTGGCATCGGGAGTTCCAGGCGATCGTCCGAGGTGAGGATGGCCTGTTGGAGTGCCTGGAGGTCGCGGCACGGTTCGAGGCCCAGCTCCTCGTTGAGCGTCTTACGGGCCGACTGGTAGACGTGCAGCGCGTCGGCGCGGCGACCGGAACGGTAGAGCGCCAGCATGAGTTGGCGGTGCAGCGCCTCCCTGAGCGGGTGCTCCGTCGCCAACTGGTAGAGGTCGCTGACCAGTTCGCGGTGCCGGCCCAGCATGAGCCGGGCGTCCATCAGCATCTCGACGCACTCCAACCGGGCCTCGTACAGCCAGGTCTGGAAGCCCTCCAGGATGGGGCCGCAACACACGTCGTCGAGCAGTGGCCCGCGCCACAGGGCGAGGGCGCTCTCGAAGCTGTGGGCCGCCTGTCCGTAGCGGTGGGCTCGGGAGTGGTGGCGCCCGTCGTTCACCAGGCGCTCGAAGTGTCGGATGTCCAACTCGTCGGAGCCCAGGCGCAGGACGTAGCCGGGCGGGCGCGTGAGCACCGGGCTCTCGTCGCGGTCGGGGCGGTTGAGGAACTTGCGGATCTGCGAGATGTACACGTGGAGCCCGGCGATGACGCGGCGCGGGGGCTCCTCGCCCCAGATCTCCGTGATGAGATGGTCGACGGGGACCACCTGGTCCGAGCGGACGAGGAGAACGGTGAGTAACACCTCTATCTTCCGCGCCCTGATGGAAGACTTCTCCTCCCCGTCGACCACGCGGAGAGGCCCCATGATTTCATATCGCACGGCGTGTCCCAGTCGCTGAAAGCGGTGAATTGTCGTATTCCGATGACGGACTCTTGGCGGTGTGCGAGCGAGCGTCGACCCAGGTCGACGTACGGATCGTGGGACCGCAGCGGACACCTGCCTGTGGGCCGGTCCCTCTGGCCTCGCAGGGCCGTTTCCGTTGGTTTACGTCATGCAACACCGAAGCCACATATCCCCCGTCTCTATGGCGGTTTCCTCGACGGCCGGGTGGCAAAGCGAACCGGCTCTTCGCGGGTGACTGAAACGCCTTTGCGAGTTGTTCCGTTCGCTTGCCGGGAATCGGGAAACCGCACCCATCGGGCGCTGTCTCCAGGAATGACGATACGCCGCTCGTCAACGCCGGACAGATTAATGCACCCCTGTCCGGCAGACCCCGGCCCCAGTTGCCTACTCCGCACCCCCCTAGGGGTGAAACGGAGTCATCGCGGGAGCGCCGCGCACGCTGGGGGAGTGACGGGTGAACCGGGCCGCTGGGCTGGTGGGAGTGGTGGGCGACCGGGAGTGCGGGGGGTGCTGGGGGTGCTGACGCTACGCGTGTGGCGCCGCGGGTGATGCCTGGTCAGCCAGGACGCGGGCCGGCTGTCGGGGGCGCTAGGGGGGTGGCCTTCGGCGCCGGCACGCCGCGTGCCGGCGCCGAAGGCTCAGGCCCCGGCCGCGCCGCACTCGGGGTCGGTGGGGCGGTGGCGCGGTCCGGTAGGGGTGTCTCAGGGCTTGTGCGCGACCACGATCACGCATCCGGCGCTCGGCACCGTCGGCAGCGCCTCCTTGGCCGCGTCGAACACCTCCTGGACCGAGATCCCGTGCGTGGCCTCGAAGTCCTTGCGGCAGCGCAGGATGCCGTCGATCATCCGGTTGGCCGTGTCCTTGGTGTTCTCGGTGACGTCCTTGACCTCGTCGAGGACCAGCCCGGCCGCGCTGATCAGCTCAGGCCAGTCCTCCAGCCTGACCAGCGAGGACACGACGGACGGATCGGTGGGCTCCTGGTAGCTGCCGTCCTCGGGCGGGGTCACGTCGGTCAGCACAACCCGGCCGCCCGGCACCAGCACCCGCGTCATCTCGCGCAGCGCCGTCAGCCGTTCCATGTGGTTGATCGACTCGAAGGCCAGGATGGCCTCGAAGGACTCCGCGTCGAAGGGCATCGCCATGGCGTCCGCGAACTGGAACCTCACCTGGTCCGACCTGCCCGCCGCTGCCGCCCGCTCAAGGCCCTGCTTGACCTGCTGCTCGCTGATGGTGATGCCCAGTACGTCGGCCCCGGTCGAGGTCGCCACGCGCATCGCCGGCTTGCCGATGCCGCAGCCCACGTCCAGCACCCGGTCGCCGGGCCCCACGCGGAGCCGCTCGATGAGCAGGTCGGTGAACCGGTCGGTGGCCTCCTCGACGGTGGCCGTGTCCTCGGCGTTCTCCCAGTACCCGAAGTGGAAGTTGTCGTCCCACGCCATCTGGAGCAGCGGACCCAGCGAGCTGTAGTAGTCGGACACCTGGCCGCTCGGCGGAACGGACGCTTGGGACATGACTCTCCTCCTGTGTGCTCGGCGACCCGGCTGGCCGTCAAGGGGCCGCCACGGGGCCCACTCGTGAGCTGATGGTCCAGTGGCGCGATAACACCGGGCTAAAGTCACCGGCCGCGACCTGTTTGGCGTGCCTTTAGAGAGGCAGACCACGCTGGCGACGTGCTCGCACCGATCACTCAAGTCCGGAGCGGAGTGCCGCCAATGACCCATGACGACCGGAAGTCTTTTCCTGCTGAGCTCCGTACGAGGCGTGATGGCTAGCACCGATCCCACCCGGTCACCCCGGTCCGTAACTCCCATCGCCGTCGTGGGCCTCGCCTGCCGATTTCCACGGGCGGCGAGCCCCCGGGAATTCTGGCGACTGTTACGCAATGGTGAAAGCGCGATTTCCGCGATGCCGGACGACCGCCGGTACGCGGAAAGCGTCGACGCGGCGAACGGCGCGACCGAGCGGGCCCGTTCCATTCGCTGGGGCGGATTCCTGGACCGCGTGGACACATTCGATGCCGAATTCTTCGGCATCGCGCCGCGCGAGGCGCTCGCCATGGACCCCCAGCAGCGACTGATGCTGGAGCTGGCCTGGGAGGCGCTGGAGGACGCGGGCACCCTCCCCGAGACCCTCGCGGGCAGCCGCACCGGCGTCTTCGTGGGCGCCATGTGGGACGAGTACGCCGCCCTGCTGCGCCGGCACGGCGCACTCGCGGACAACCGCTACCCGATGACCGGCCTGCACCGCAGCGCCATCGCCAACCGCGTCTCCTACGGACTCGGGCTCCGCGGCCCCAGCCTGGCCGTCGACACGGCCCAGTCCTCCGCGCTGGTGGCCGTGCACCTGGCCTGCGAGAGCCTGCGCCGCGGCGAGTGCACCCGAGCGCTGGCCGCCGGCGTCAACCTGATCCTCAGCGAGGACAGCATGGACGCGGCCACCGCCCAGTTCGGCGGACTCTCCCCGGACGGCAGGTGCCACACCTTCGACGCCCGGGCGAACGGGTTCGTACGGGGCGAGGGCGGCGGCGCGGTGCTGCTGCGCCCCCTGGAGGCGGCGCTGCGCGACGGCGACCCGGTCTACTGCGTCATCCGGGCCAGCGCACTCAACAACGACGGCGCCACCGACGGGCTCACCGCACCCAGCCAGGGCGCCCAGGAAGACGTGCTGCGCCGCGCCTACGAACAGGCGGAGACGGCCACCGCCGACGTCCAGTACGTGGAGCTGCACGGCACCGGCACGCCCGTCGGCGACCCGATCGAGGCCGCGGCCCTCGGCGCCGCGCTGGGCCGGGACCGGTCGGCCACGGCGCCGTTGCGCGTAGGCTCCGCGAAGACGAACGTCGGCCACCTGGAGTCCGCCGCCGGAATGGTCGGGCTGCTCAAGGTGGCGCTCGCCCTCACGCACCGCGCGCTGCCGCCGAGCCTGAACTACGCCACACCCAATCCGCGCATCCCGCTGGCCACCCTGGGACTTGAGGTACAGCGGGAGCTCGGCCCGTGGCCACGGGCCGACCAGCCCCTGGTCGCCGGCGTCAGCGCCTTCGGCATGGGCGGCACCAACGCCCACCTGGTGCTCACCGAGGCACCCGAGCCCGAGCCGACCCCGTCGCCGCTCACCGCCGCGCCCACCCCGACGCGCCGCGCCCACCGGAGCCCCGCCCCCGTCGCCTGGACGCTGTCGGGCAGGACCGAGCAGGCGCTGCGCGCCCAGGCCGCGCGGCTGCGCGCGCACCTGGCCGACGAGCCCGACGCGGACCCGGCGGCCGTCGGGCACGCGCTCGCCACCCGCCGTACGGCCTTCGCCCACCGCGCCGTGCTGCACGGACACGAGCGGGACGAACTGCTGGCCCTGTTGGACGCGGCCGAGCGCGGCGCGGACGCCCCCGGCCTGGCTCGCGGCCGGACCACCGGCGGCAAGGTCGCGCTGCTCTTCAGCGGCCAGGGCAGCCAGCGGCTGAACATGGGCCGCGAGCTGTACGACACCTACCCGGCCTTCGCCACCGCCCTGGACGCGGCCCTCGACTGCCTCGACGGCCACCTGGACCGACCGCTGCGCGAGATCCTGTTCACCGCGCCGGACGCACTCGACGCGTCGGACGCGCCCGATGCCCCCGACGCGCCGGACGCGGCACCCAGCGCGCTCGACCAGACCGCGTACACCCAGGCGGCCCTGTTCGCGATCGAGGTCGCCCTCTACCGGCTCGTCGAGTCCTGGGGCCTGACGCCGGACTACGTGCTGGGCCACTCGGTGGGCGAGATCGCCGCCGCCCACGTCGCCGGGGTGTTCTCGCTCGCCGACGCCGCAGCGCTGGTCGCGGCCCGGGGGCGGCTGATGCAGGCCGTCACGGAACCGGGCGCGATGGCCGCCTGGCAGGCCAGCGAGGACGAGGCGGCCGAACTCCTCGCGCGGTACGCGGGCCGGCTCGGCGTCGCCGCCGTCAACGGGCCCGCGTCGCTCGTGGTCTCCGGCGACGCGGACGCCGTGGACGAGGCGACCGCCGCCTGGCGCGCCCGTGGACGCAAGGCGTCCCGGCTGCGCGTCAGCCACGCCTTCCACTCCCACCACATGGACGGCATGCTCGACGCGCTGCGGACCGTCGCCGCCGGCCTGACGTTCGCCCCGCCGACCATCGACGTCGTCTCGAACGTGACCGGCGAGGTGGCCACCGCGCGACAACTCGGCTCGCCCGACTACTGGGCCGAACACGCCCGTAGCGCCGTGCGGTTCATGACCGGCGTGCACACCCTGCACGCGGCCGGCGTCGACACGTTCCTCGAGATCGGCCCCGACGCGCCGCTGACCGTCATGGCCCGCGAGTGCTTCACCGCCCTGCCCGAGACCGGACGAGGCGGCGTCGACCGACCGCGGCCGGCCGCCCTGGCCACCCTCCGCCGCCAACGCCCCGAGGTCACCACCCTCGCCTCCGCCGTGGCCCAGGCGTACGTACGGGGCGTGCCGCTGCGCTGGGAGCGCACCTTCGACGGCGCCAGCCACCCTCGGGTGACCCTGCCGACCTACGCCTTCCAGCGGCAGCGCTTCTGGCCACGGCCGACGGCCGAGCCCGAGCCGGCGGGCGCGCGGCGAACCGGGCACGGCAGCACCCACATCCCGGCCCGCGTCAACGGCACCGCCCTGCCCGGACCCGCCCCCGACGCGCCCACACCGCCCGAGCCCGCCGCCTCACCCCTGCGGAGCAGGCTGGGCGGGCTCACCGACGCCGAGCGCGACCAGGTACTGCTCGACCTCGTACGGGCCAAGGCGGCGCTGGTCCTCGGCCACGCGACGGGTAGCGCCGTCGACCCGCACCTGACGTTCAAGGAACTCGGCTTCGACTCGATGGCCGCGGCCGAGCTGAGCGAACAGCTCAGCGCCGCGGCCGGGCTGCCGCTGCCCGCCACGCTGACGTTCGACCACCCCACGCCCACCGCCGTGGCGGCCGAGCTGCGCGCCCAGACCGGCGACGGCCCCACCGCCTCACCCGAGCCGCACCGGTCGGCGCCCGCCGTGGCCGGCGCCGACGACCCCGTCGCCATCGTCGCCATGAGCTGCCGCTACCCGGGAGGCGCCAGCACCCCCGAGGAGCTGTGGCGCCTGGTGGCCGGCCAGGTCGACGCCGTGGGCCCGTTCCCCACCGACCGGGGCTGGGACCTGGCGGGCCTCTACCACCCCGACGCCGACCACCCCGGCACCAGCTACGCCCGCGAGGGCGGCTTCCTCTACGACGCGGCCGAGTTCGACGCCGCCTTCTTCGGGATCAGCCCGCGCGAGGCGCTGGCGATCGAGCCGCAGCAGCGACTGCTCCTGGAGGCCGCCTGGGAGGCGTTCGAGCGCGCTGGCATCGACGGCCCGGCGCTGCGCGGCAGCGACACCGGCGTGTTCGTGGGCGCCACCGCGCAGGACTACGGCCCGCGACTGCACCAGGCCGCCGGCGGCATCGACGCCCACCTGCTCACCGGCGTCACACCCAGCGTGGCCTCCGGCCGGGTGGCCTTCACCTTCGGCCTGGAGGGGCCCGCCGTCACCGTCGACACGGCCTGCTCCTCGTCCCTGGTGGCCCTGCACCTGGCGGCCCAGTCGCTGCGGCAGGGCGAGTGCGCGCTGGCGCTGGCCGGTGGCGTCACGCTGATGGCCTCGCCCGGCATGTTCACCGGCTTCTCGCGCCAGCGCGGGCTGGCCCCCGACGGCCGGTGCAAGCCGTTCGCCGCCGCGGCCGACGGGACCGGCTGGGCCGAGGGCGTGGGGCTGGTCCTGCTGGAGCGGCTCTCGGACGCCCGGCGCAACGGCCACGAGGTGCTCGCCGTCATCCGTGGCTCGGCCATCAACCAGGACGGCGCGAGCAACGGCCTGGCCGCGCCCAACGGCCCCGCCCAGCAACGCGTCATCCGACAGGCGCTGGTCAACGCGGGGCTCGCCGGGACCGAGGTGGACGCCGTCGAGGCACACGGCACCGGCACCACCCTCGGCGACCCGATCGAGGCACAGGCCCTGCTGGCCACGTACGGCCAGGGCCGTGCCGACGACCAACCCCTGTGGTTGGGTTCCGTCAAGTCCAACATCGGTCACACCCAGGCCGCCGCCGGCGTCGCCGGCGTGATCAAGATGGTGATGGCGCTGCGCCACGCGGAGCTGCCGCCGTCGCTGCACGCGAACGAGCCCAGCCCGCACGTGAACTGGGCCGCCGGCGGCGTCCGCCTGCTGACCGAGCCCGTGCCGTGGCGCACCGGCGAGCGCCCACGTCGGGCCGCCGTCTCCTCGTTCGGCATCAGCGGCACCAACGCCCACCTCATCGTGGAGCAGGCACCCATCACGGAGCACACGGAGTGCGCGGACCAGACCGGACAGGACGCGCCGACGCGGGCCGTCGCCGGCGGCGGCGTCGTGCCCTGGGTGTTGTCGGCCCGAGGCCCGCAGGCGCTGCGTGGCCAGGCCAAGGCGCTGGTCGAGCGGCTGCCGGCCGCCCTGGACGCCGGCGCCTCGCTCGCCGACGTGGGCTTCTCGCTGGCGACCCGACGGACGGTGTTCGAGCACCGGGCCGTGGTGCTCGGCCAGGACCGGGACGAACTGCTGGTCGGCCTGGAGGCGCTCGCGGCCGGCGAAACCTACCCCGGTGTGGTGGGCCCCGCCGCACCCCCGACCGGCAACACCGCGCGCGGCCCGGTGCTGGTCTTCCCGGGGCAGGGTTCGCAGTGGGTGGGGATGGGCGCGGGACTGCTGGAGTCGTCTCCGGTGTTCGCTGCCCGCGTGGCCGAGTGCGAGCGGGCGCTCGGGCCGTACGTGGACTGGTCGCTGGCCGAGGTGTTGCGCGGTGGGGTGGACGCCGCCGATCTGGGTCGGGTTGATGTGGTGCAGCCGGTGTTGTGGGCGGTGATGGTGTCCCTTGCAGCGGTGTGGGTTGATCAGGGTGTGACGCCTGCCGCCGTGGTGGGTCACAGTCAGGGTGAGATCGCGGCTGCTGTCGTCGCGGGTGCGTTGTCCCTGGAGGACGGGGCGAAGGTGGTGGCGTTGCGGAGCAAGGCGCTGCGCCGCCTCGCCGGTGGCGGTGCCATGGCCTCGCTCGGCATGAGCCAGGCTGAGGCGACGCCGTGGCTGGCCGAGTTGGGTGCGGCGGCGTCGGCCGTCGTCGTGGCGGCCGTCAACGGCCCGGGTTCCGTGGTCGTCTCCGGCCCGCCCGAGCAGGTGCGACACGCGGTGGAACGCTGGCAGCGGACCGGCGGCCGGGCACGCCTGATCGACGTGGACTACGCCTCGCACAGCCCCCAAGTGGACGTGATCGCCGACGAGTTGACCGACCTCCTCGCGGGCGTCGAGCCGACCGGTTCCGACGTCGCCTTCTACTCGACCGTCACCGCCGAGCGCCTCGACACGACGGAGCTGACCACCGCGTACTGGGTGACCAACCTCCGCGAACAGGTCCGCTTCGCCGACGCCGTACAACGACTGCTCGAAGCGGGCCACCGGGTGTTCATCGAGGCCAGCACCCACCCCGTCCTCACCGTGGGGTTGCAGGAGTCCTTCGACGAGGCCGGCGTGGCGGCCGTCACCGTGCCCACGCTCCGGCGCGAGCAGGGCGGCCCGGCGCAGTTGGCCCAGTCGGTGGCGCAGGCGTTCGCCGCCGGCGTCGCGGTGGACTGGTCCCGGTGGTTCGCCGCCGACCCAGCGCCACGCGTCGTGGACCTGCCGACGTACGCCTTCCAGCGCGAGCGGTACTGGCTGGCCCCGGCCAGCGGCGGTGCCGGCAACCCGGCCGACCTCGGGCTCACCACCTCCGGGCACCCGCTGCTCGGCGCCGCCGTCGAGGTCGCCGACGGCAGCACACACGTGCTCACCGGGCGGCTGTCGACGCGGACCCACGCCTGGCTCGCGGAGCACGAGGTGGCCGGCGTCACCCTGGTGCCCGGCACGGTGCTGCTGGAGTGGGCGCTGCGCGCCGCCGACGAGGTGGGCGGTGCGGGCGTGGACGAACTGGCCCTCCAGGTGCCCCTGGTCCTCCCCGCCGCTGGCGCGCTGCGCGTCCAGGTCGTGGTGGGCGACGCCACGCCGGACGGCCGCCGCGACGTACGGATCTACTCGCGCGCCGACGAGCCCCAACCGTCCAGCCTGCCCTGGCTGTGTCACGCGGAGGGCGTGCTGGGCCCGCCGCGGACCGAGGCCGCCGAGCCCGACCAGCCGGTCGGCGCCTGGCCGCCACCCGCCGCCGAGCCCGTGGACCTGGCCGAGTTCACCGCTGACAGCGCCGCCGACGGATACGGCTACGGGCCCGCCTTCCAGGGCCTGCGCGCCCTGTGGCGGCACGGGGACGAGGTGCTGGCCGAGGTCGCGCTGCCCAAGGCGGCGGGCGACCACGAGGGTTACGGCATCCACCCGGCACTGCTGGACGCGGCGCTCCAACCCGCGCGCCTGGTCCCCGCCCCCATGGCGGACGAGGACATCGACGGGCGGGTGTGGATGCCGTTCAGTTGGAGCGGAGTGACGCTGTGGGCCGGCGAGGCACGCAGCGTCCGGGTACGCCTCAGCCCACGCCAGGACGCGGCGGAAGGGGAGCGGGCGCTGCGCGTCACGGTCACCGACGGGACCGGCGCGCCCGTCCTGACCGCCGACGCGCTGGTGACCCGACCCGCCGACAGGAGCCACCTGCGCGCCGCGGCCAGCCGTGGCGTGGAGGGCCTGTTCACCCTGGACTGGGCCCCACTCGGCACGGCGCGCGCGGCCGACGCGTCCGCCGACGGGGACTGGGCGCTGCTCGGCGACGACCGGCTCGGCCTGACCGGGCCCGGCATCGACGGCCCGCGCGGCACCAGCTACCCCGACGTGGCGGCACTGGCGGCCTCGGCCGCCGACGGCACGCCCGTACCCGCGACCGTGCTGACCCAGGCACTCGGCGGTGACGCGCCGACCGACACCCGAGCCGACACACCCACCGACGCGCTGCGCCTGGCCGAGAACCTGTCGCGCCTGGTGCGCGACTGGCTGGCCCACCCCGCCCTGGCCGAGCGCCGGCTCGTCGTCGTCACCCGTGGCGCGGTGGCCACCGACGACGGCGAACCCGTCCAGGACCTGGCCGGCGCCACCGCCTGGGGGCTGGTCAGCGCCCTACAGGTCGCGCACCCCGGGCGCCTGCTGCTGCTGGACGCCGACGAGGACACCGCCGGGCTGCCCTCGGTGGCGCTGCGGGCCGGCGAGTTCGACGAGCCCCGGCTCGCGCTGCGGGCCGGCCGGGTGCTGGCACCGCGCCTCACCCGCGCCACCGCACCCGCCGAACCAGCGGCGGACGCGTCCGACGGGCTCGACGCGGACGGCACGGTCCTGGTCACCGGCGGCGACGGGCCGCTGGGCGAGCTGATCGCCGAGCACCTGGCGCGTACGGGGCAGGCCAAGCACCTCCTGCTCGTCAGCCCACCCGGCACGGACGACGCTGAGACGGGCGAACTCGCGGACCGGCTGGGCGCGTTGGGCGCCACGCCGCGGTTCGCGTCGGCCGACCTCGCCGACCCCGAGGCGGTGGCCGCGCTCGTCGCCGCCGTCGACCCCAAACACCCGCTCACCGCCGTCATCCACACCGCGGGCAGCCCCCCGGCGGCGCGGCCAGCCACGGACGGGAACACCACCACCGGCGAGGCCACCGCGGACGCCACCGAACACCTGGCCCGGTCGTGGGCCACCCGGGCCGGCGCCGCCACGCACCTGCACGCGGCCACCGCCGGGCTGCCCCTCACCCTGTTCGCGACGTTCTCATCGGCCGCCGGCACCCTCGGCGTCACCGGGCGGCCCGAGGACGCGGCGGCGGACGCGTACGGCGCCGCCCTGGCGGCCCACCGGCGCACGCTCGGCCTGCCCGGCCTCGCGGTGGCCTGGGGACCCTGGGCCGCCAGCGGGCCCACGCCAGCGCCGCGTTCCGGCATCGAGGCGCTCCCCACCGATCAGGCGCTCACCCTCTGGGACGCCTCCCGCCGACACGGCGGCGCCCATCTGGTGGCCGCGGGCATCGACCCCCGGGCGCTGGCGGCGCTGCCCACCGACGCGGTGCCGGCCACCCTGCGCGGCCTGCTCGCGGCGGGCGCACGCGGACGCCGCAGCGCGGCCGAGGTCGGTGCGGGACGGCCGGTGGACTGGGCGGCGCGACTCGCCGGGCTCTCCGCCGACGATCGCCACCGCACCCTGCTGGGCCTGGTCCGGGAGCACGCGGCCACGGTGCTCGGGCACGCCGACGCCGACGCGGTCCAGGTGGACGCGAGCTTCAAGGATCTCGGCTTCGACTCGTTCACGGCCGTGGAACTGCGCAACCGGCTCGCCGCCGCCACCGGGCTGCGTCTGCCGGCCGCCCTCATCTTCCGCCACCCCACACCGGAGGGCATCGCCACGCACCTGCTCCAGCGGCTCGTGCCCGACGAGGCACAGCCCCCGGCGCACGGCACCGCCGAACCGGCGCTCACCGACCTCACCCGACTGGAGAACACCCTGACCAACGCGGTGTTGGCGGACAACGACGCCGGCGCCGTGCTGTCCCGACTGGAAAGCCTGCTGTCCCGGCTCAAGGCCGAACGCAAGCCGGCGAACGAGAGCAGCGCCGCGGAACGACTGGAATCCGCGTCCGCGGATCAGGTTCTCGACTTTATCCACAACGAACTCGGGGTGTCCTGAATGCGCTGGACGCCACCATCGCCGAAGGCCGGGTGACTCCCATGGTGAACGAAGAGAAGCTGGTCGAGTACCTCAAGCGCGTCTCCGCCGAACTGCACGACACGCGACAGCGGTTGCGCGAGGTCGAGGAGCGAGCTCAGGAACCGATCGCCGTGGTGGGCATGGCCTGCCAGTTCCCCGGCGGGGCCCGCACACCCGAGGAGTACTGGGAACTCATCGTCTCCGGCGTGGACGCGATCGGCGACTTCCCGACCGACCGCGGCTGGGACCTGGAGAACCTCTACCACCCGGACCCGGGCCACTACGGAACCAGCTCGGTCAACCAAGGCGGGTTCCTCTACGACATGGACACGTTCGACGCCGCATTCTTCGGCATCAGCCCGCGCGAGGCGCTGGCCATGGACCCGCAACAACGCCTCCTCCTGCACACCGCGTGGGAAGCGCTGGAGCGGTCCGGAATCGACCCGTTCACGCTCAAGGGAACGCGGACGGGCGTCTACGCCGGCATATCCGGCCAGGACTACCTGTCCCGCACCATGCGCATCCCCGAGGGCTTCGAGGGGTACGCCACCACCGGCGTGCTGCCCAGCCTGCTGACCGGCCGCGTCGCGTACACCCTGGGCCTGGAGGGCCCGGCCGTCACCGTCGACACCGCCTGCTCCGCCTCCCTGGTCGCCATGCACCTGGCCTGCCAGGCGCTGCGCCAGGGCGAGTGCACCCTCGCCCTGGCCGGCGGCGTCAACGCCATGGCCACACCGCTGATGTTCACCGAGTTCTCCCGCCAGCGCGCCCTTGCCCCCGACGGGCGCTGCAAGTCCTTCGACGCGTCCGCCGACGGCACCGGCTTCTCCGAGGGCGTCGGGCTGGTCGTCCTGGAACGGCTCTCCGAGGCGCGGCGCAACGGCCATCGCGTGCTCGCCGTCATCCGTGGCTCGGCCATCAACCAGGACGGCGCCAGCAACGGCCTCACCGCGCCCAGCGACGTCGCCCAAGAGCGCGTCATCGGCCAGGCGCTGGCCAACGCCCGGCTGGGCCCGGCCGACGTGGACGCCGTCGAGGCGCACGGCACCGGCACGGCCCTCGGCGACCCCATCGAAGCCGAAGCGCTCATGGCCACCTACGGGCGGGAACGGGAGCCCGACCGCCCGCTCTGGCTGGGCTCCGTCAAGACACACATCGGCCACACCCACGCGGCAGCCGGCGTCGCCGGAGTCATCAAGATGGTGATGGCCCTGCGCCACGGCCTGCTGCCGGGCAACCTCCACCTCCACCAACCCACCCCGCACGTCGACTGGGACGACGCGTCGGTCCGGCTGCTGACCGAACACGTCCCGTGGGAGCAGCACGGCCGCCCGCGCCGGGCCGGCGTCTCCTCGTTCGGCATCTCCGGTACGAACGCCCACCTCATCCTGGAACAGGCACCCGAGCCGACACCCGCGACCGACCCGACAACCGAGCCGGCGACGCCCGCGGCCCCCGACGCCCCGCTGCCCTGGGTGCTCTCGGCCCGCACCGCCGACGCCCTCCGCGACCAGGCGGCGGCGCTCCTGCGCAGGGTGACCGCCGCCCCCGACCTCTCCCCGCGCGACGTGGGGTGGTCCCTGGTCACCACTCGCTCGGCCTTCGAACACCGGGCCACCGCCGTGGCCCCCGACCGCGAAACCCTCCTCACGGCCCTGACCGCCCTGGCCTCCGGCGACACCCACCCCCAACTCGTCCACCCCGCCCACCCCACCGTCGGCGGTGTCGGCCCGGTGCTGGTGTTCCCGGGTCAGGGTTCGCAGTGGGTGGGGATGGGTGCGGGGTTGTTGGAAGCCTCGCCGGTGTTCGCCACGCGGGTGGGTGAGTGCGAGCGGGCGTTGGCTCCGTATGTGGACTGGTCGCTTGCTGAGGTGTTGCGCGGTGGAGTGGACGCCGCCGACCTGGGTCGGGTTGATGTGGTGCAGCCGGTGTTGTGGGCGGTGATGGTCTCCCTGGCCGCGGTGTGGGCTGATCAGGGTGTGACGCCTGCCGCCGTGGTGGGTCACAGTCAGGGTGAGATCGCGGCTGCCGTTGTCGCGGGTGCGCTGTCCTTGGAGGATGGTGCGAAGGTGGTGGCGTTGCGGAGCAAGGCGCTGCGCCGCCTCGCCGGTGGCGGGGCGATGGCTTCGCTGGCGTTGAGTCAGGACAAGGCCGAAGAGTTCCTGGCCGGGCTCGGCGACAGCGCGGCGGGTGTGGGCATCGCAGCGGTCAACGGGCCGGGGTCCGCCGTGGTTTCCGGGCCGCCCGAGCAGGTTCAGCACGCGGTCTCCGCTCTGGAGGAATCAGGTGGCAGGGCTCGCCTGATCGATGTGGACTACGCCTCCCACAGCTCACAGGTTGATGAGATCGCCGACGAGTTGCACGAGGTGTTGGCCGGTATCAGTCCGACCCAGGGTGAGGTGGCGTTCTACTCCACCGTCACCGCCGAACGTATCGACACCAGCACCCTGGACACCGCGTACTGGGTGACCAACCTGCGCGAACAGGTCCGTTTCGCCGACGCCGTACGCCAGCTCCTGGCTGATGGCCACCGCGTCTTCATCGAGGCCAGTACCCACCCCGTCCTGACCGTCGGTCTCCAGGAAGCCTTCGACGAAGCCGGGATCGACGCTGTCGCGGTGCCAACCCTTCGCCGCGAGCATGGCGGGTTGGAGCAGTTGGCGCGGTCCGTGGCGCACGCGTACGCCGCCGGCGTCGCGGTGGACTGGACCCGCTGGTTCTCGGGAGAGCCCGCGCCGAGCGTGGTGGATCTGCCGACGTACGCGTTTCAGCGGGAGCGGTTCTGGTTGGACGGGCACAGCGGGGAGACCGGGCGCGGGGGTGACCCGGCCGACCTGGGGTTGACCTCGGCCGGGCATTCGTTGCTCGGGGCGGCCGTGGAGCTGGCCGACGAGAGTTCCTGCCTGTTGACCGGGCGGCTGTCCGCACAGTCGCCGTCGTGGCTGGCCGAGCACGTCGTTGCCGGCAGCGTGTTGGTGCCCGGGGTGGCGCTGGTGGAGTGGGCGCTGCGGGCCGCGGACGAGGTGGGCAGCGGTGGGTTGGACGAGTTGGCGCTCCAGGTGCCCCTGGTGTTGCCCGCCTCCGGTGGCGTTCGGGTGCAGGTCGTGGTGGGGGAGGCCGGCGCCGACGCGCGGCGGGACGTACGGATCTACTCGCGTCCGGACGGTGAATCCGCCGACCCCTGGCTGTGCCACGCCGAGGGTGTGCTCGGCCCGCCGGCGGATACGGCGGCGCGGGGCGAGGGCCTGGGCGGCGTCTGGCCGCCGGCCGGCGCCGAACCGGTGGACCTGACCGACTTCTACGAGCGGTCGGCGGCTGCTGGCTACGCCTACGGCCCGGCGTTCCAGGGACTGCGGGCCGCGTGGCGGATGGGGGAGGACCTGTACGCGGAGGTGGAGCTGCCCGAGGCGGCGGGGGAGCGCGACGGGTTCAACATTCACCCGGCGCTGCTCGACGCCGTCATGCAGCCGACTCTCCTGTTCGACGCCGCCGATACCGCCCCCGACGCCGCTGCCGGAGAAGGTCAGGTGTGGATGCCCTTCTCCTGGAGCGCGGCGTCCCTGTGGGCCGCCGAGGCCAGCTCCGTACGGGTGCGTCTCTCGCCGCGCCCGGGCGGCGCGCCGGGGGAGCGGTCGCTGGGCCTGACCGTGGCCGACGCCGTGGGCGCGCCCGTGCTCAGCGCCGACTCCGTGGTGCTGCGGCACGCCGACGTCGGCCAGGTGCGCGCCGCGCGCGACCGTGGCGCGGACGACCTGTACGCGCTGGAGTGGACCCCGCTGCCGGTGCCGTCCGGGACACGGCCGGAGGCTCCCGCGCTGGCCGTACTCGGTGACGACCCGTACCAACTCGCCAACCTGCGCTTGCCCGACGGCGGGTTGCCCGTGGCGTACGACGACGTCGCGGCACTGGTGGCGCGGTGCGAGGCCGGCACGCCGGTGCCCACGGTCGCGCTGCTCAGCGTCCCCGCCTCCGGCGCGGAGGGCGTGAAGGGCGCGGATGGCCTGGAAGGCGCTGACGCGGGGCTGGCCGCGACGCGCCGGGTCCTGGAGGTCGCGCAGGAGTGGCTGGCCGCGCCGCGACTCGCCAACGCGCACCTGGTCGTGGTGACGCGGGGCGCGGTCACCGAAGGTGAGCCGGGCGGCGGCAGCGGGGCCGTGGACGAGCGGTGGGTGGACGCGGCCGGCGCCGCCGTGTGGGGCCTGGTGCGCAGCGCGCAGGCCGAGAACCCCGGCCGACTGCTCCTGCTCGACCTGGCTCCGGACGTCGCGGTGGCCCCGGACGCCGTGGCGGGCGCCGTGCGGGACGCGGCGGCCGGTGGCGAGTGGCAGGTGGCGCTGCGCGCCGGCCGCGTGCTCGTGCCCCGCCTCGTACGGGCCGACGCGGCCAGCGAACTGGTGCCGCCGGCCGGCGAGCGGGCCTGGCGGCTGGCCGCCCACACCACCGGCACGGTGGAACACGTGACGGCGGCGGCCTGCCCCGAGGCGCTGGCGCCGCTCGCGCCGGGACAGGTGCGCATCGACGTACGCGCCGCCGGCGTCAACTTCCGTGACGCGCTGATCGCGCTGGGCATGTACCCCGGCGGCGCGACCTTCGCGGGCAGCGAGGGCGCGGGCGTCGTGGTCGAGGTCGGCGACGGCGTCACCGGGTTGGCCGTGGGCGACCGGGTGCTCGGCCTGTTCGAGGGCGCGTTCGGCTCACTGGCCGTGGCCGACGCCCGCACGGTGGCGGCCATGCCCGACGAGTGGAGCTTCCCGCAGGCGGCCTCGGTACCGGTCGCGTTCCTCACGGCCTGGTACGGGTTGGTGGAGTTGGGTGGGTTGGCCGCGGGTGAGTCGGTGTTGGTGCACGCCGCGGCTGGTGGGGTGGGGATGGCGGCGGTGCAGGTGGCGCGGCATGTGGGGGCGGAGGTGTACGCGACGGCCAGTCCTGGCAAGCACGAGGTGTTGGCGGGGATGGGTATCGACGCGACGCATCGTGCCAACTCGCGCTCGTTGGACTTCGAGTCGGCCATCCGGGACGCGACGGGTGGTCGGGGTGTCGATGTCGTCCTGAACAGTCTGGCCGGCGAGTTCGTGGACGCCTCGCTGCGGCTGCTCGCCGACGGCGGGCGGTTCGTGGAGATGGGCAAGACCGACCTCCGCGACCCCGAGCAACTCGCCGCGGACCACCCTGGCGTGCGCTACACCCCCTTCGACCTGCTGGCCGACGCGGGCCCGGACCGCATCGCCGCGATGCTGGGCACCCTGCGCAAGCTGTTCGCCGACGGCGCGCTGTCCCCGTTGCCGTCGCGGGTGTGGCCGTTGGCGCGGGCTCGGCAGGCGTTGCGGCATCTGAGCCAGGCCAAGCACACGGGCAAGCTGGTGTTGGACGTGCCGGCCACTCTGGACCCCGAGGGCACGGTCCTGATCACCGGCGGCACGGGCACCCTCGGCGCGCACGTCGCGGAGCATCTGGCGCGTACGGGTCGGGCTCGGCACCTGTTGCTGGTCAGCCGTAGTGGCCCGGAGGCGCCGGGCGCCGGTGAACTGGTCGAGCGGTTGGCCGCCGCCGGTGCATCGGCCCAGGTGGTGGCGGCCGACGTCACGGACCGGGAAACGGTCGAGAGCCTGGTCGCTGGCGTCGACCCGGCCCACCCCCTCACCGGCGTCATCCATGCGGCGGGCGTCCTCGACGACGCGATGTTCCCGTCCCAGGACGCGCAGCGACTGGCCCGCGTCTGGGCGGCCAAGGCCGCCGCCGCGGCCCACCTGCACGCCGCGACCCGGGATCTGCGGCTGGGCATGTTCGTCCTCTTCTCCTCCTTCGCCTCCGCCCTGGGCACACCCGGGCAGGCCAACTACGCCGCGGCCAATGCCTTCTGCGACGCGCTGGCCGCCCACCGCAGGGCCGTCGGGCTGCCCGGCCTCTCGGTCGCCTGGGGCCTGTGGGCCGATGCCAGTGGGCTGACCGCCCGGCTCGACGCCGCCGACCACGCCAGGATCGGCCGCCTCGGCATCAAGGCCAACAGCACCGAGCAGGGCCTGACCATGCTGGACGCCGCCTGTGCGCACGGGCAGCCGCAGCTCCTCGCGCTCCGCCTGGATCGGCGGGCCCTGGCCGGCCAGCCGATCGAGGGGTTGCCGACCCCGTTGCGGGCGCTGGCCGCGGCCGGCGCCGGCACCCCGCGCCGGGCAGCCGCCGCCGCCCACGCCTCCGCCGACCTGGCCGGCCAGCTCCGTGGACTGCCCGCCAGCGAACAGCACCGCACACTGCTCGGCCTGGTCCGTACGCACGCCGCCACGGTCCTCGGGCACGCCGACTCCGGAACGGTGCGGCCGGACACCTCCTTCAAGGAACTGGGCTTCGACTCGCTGACCGCCGTGGAACTGCGCAACCGCCTGGCAGCCGCCACCGGCCTGCGGCTGCCCGCCGCCCTCGTCTTCGACCACCCCGAGCCCGCCGCGCTGGCCCGCCACCTGCTCGACCAGCTCGACCTGGGCGGCGCGCCACCCACCACGGGCGACGCGGGCGACGCGGGAGGCCCGCTGTTCGCCGAACTCGCCCGGCTGGAGGGCGCGTTGACCGGCGCGGCCGTCGCGGGCCTGGACGCGGGCGCGGTCACGGCCCGCCTGGAGACGCTGCTGGCGAAGTGGAAGGCCAGGAGCGCTCCCGTCGAGGAGGAGGCCGCGGCGGACATGCTGCACACCGCGTCGGCGGACGAGTTGGTGAACTTCATCGACAACGAACTTGGCCTGTCATGAATTACTTGGGCGCGCATATCGCTGAAAGCCGGGTGACCCTCCGTGGTGAATGAAGAAAAGCTGGTCGACTATCTGCGCCGGGTGACCAGTGACCTGCACAGCACGCGCACTCGCCTGCGCGAGGTGGAGGAGCGGTCCCAGGAGCCGGTGGCCGTGGTCAGCATGGCCTGCCGCTATCCGGGCGGGGTCGCGTCACCGGAGGACCTGTGGCGCCTGGTGCGCGCCGCCAAGAACGCGATCGGGGAATTCCCCACCGACCGCGGCTGGGACCTGGACGGCCTTTTCCACCCGGACCCGGACCACGCCGGTACGAGCTATGCCAGGCAGGGCGGATTCCTCTACGACGCGGCCGAATTCGACCCGGAGTTCTTCGGCATCAGCCCGCGCGAGGCGCTGGCGATCGACCCGCAGCAGCGGTTGCTGCTGGAAACGTCGTGGGAGCTGTTCGAGCGGGCCGGCATCGACCCGCAGACGTTGAAGGGCTCACCCACCGGCGTGTACGCGGGCGTCGCCCTGCCCGGTTTCGGCACCCCGCACATCGAGAAGGACGCCGAGGGCTACCTCGTCACCGGCAACGCGCCGAGCGTGCTGTCCGGGCGGGTCGCCTACACCCTGGGCCTCGAAGGCCCGGCGGTGACGGTGGACACCGCCTGTTCCTCGTCGCTGGTGGCCATGCACCTCGCCGCGCAGGCGCTGCGGCAGGGCGAGTGCACCCTCGCGCTGGCCGGCGGCGTCACGGTGATGAGCATCCCCAACGTGTTCACCGAGTTCGCCCGGCAGCGCGGCCTGGCCGCCGACAGCCGCTGCAAGGCGTTCGCCGCCGCGGCCGACGGCACCGCGTTCTCCGAGGGCGTGGGCCTGGTGCTGCTGGAGCGGCTCTCGGACGCCCGGCGCAACGGGCACGAGGTGCTCGCCGTGATCCGTGGCTCCGCCGTCAACCAGGACGGCGCGAGCAACGGTCTCACCGCCCCCAACGGGCCGTCCCAGCAGCGGGTCATCAGCCAGGCGCTGACCAACGCCAGGCTCGCGCCGGGCGACATCGACGCGGTGGAGGCGCACGGCACCGGCACCCGGCTCGGCGACCCCATCGAGGCCCACGCCCTGCTCACCACCTACGGGCCCGACCGCCCCGTGGACCGGCCCCTGTGGCTGGGCTCGGTCAAGTCCAACATCGGACACACCCAGGGCGCGGCCGGCGCCGCCGGCGTCATCAAGATGATCATGGCGTTGCGGCACGAGGAGCTTCCCCGCACCCTGCACGTCGACGCGCCCACGCCCCACGTGGACTGGTCCGGCGACGCCGTACGCCTGCTCACCGAGCCCGTGCCGTGGCCACGCGGCGAACGCCCGCGCCGGGCGGCCGTCTCCTCCTTCGGCATCTCGGGCACCAACGCCCACCTGATCCTGGAACAGCCACCCGCCACCGAGCCCGCCGAGCCCCAGAGCGCCCCCACCGCGCCCCGGTCCGACGGCGCCCCGCTGGCCTGGGCGCTCTCCGGCCGCACCGAACAAGCCCTGCGCGACCAGGCCCAGGCGCTGGCCGCCCACCTGGCCGCCCACCCCGACCTGTCCGCGTCCGACGTCGGCTGGTCGCTGGCCACCACCCGCTCCGCCTTCGAGCATCGGGCCGTGCTCATCGACGTACACCGCGAGCGGCTCACCGACGCCCTGCGCGCGCTCGCCGACGGCCGCTCACACCCCGGCCTGTTCCGAGCGGAGTCACCCGCGCGGCCCGGCGGGACCGCCTTCCTGTTCACCGGGCAGGGCAGCCAGTACCCGGGCATGGGACGCGAACTCTACGAGCACTACCCGGTGTTCGCCGCCGCCGTCGACGCGGCCTGCGCCCACTTCGACCCGCTGCTCGACCGCCCGCTGCGCCCGGTCCTCTTCGCCGACGAGACACCAGCCGGACCCGAGGGTGACGGCGCCCAGGACCACCCCCTGCACCAGACGGGCATCACCCAGGCGGCGCTGTTCACCCTGGAAACCGCGCTGTACCGGCTCGTCACCTCCTTCGGCGTCACCCCCGACTACCTCACCGGGCACTCCGTGGGCGAACTGGTCGCCGCGCACGTCGCGGGCGTCCTGTCGCTGGCCGACGCCTGCACCCTGGTCGCCGCCAGGGGGCGGCTGATGCAGGCGCTGCCGGCCGGCGGCGCGATGATCGCCGTCGAGGCCACCGAGGAACAGGTGAGCGAACTGCTCGCCGGGCACACCGACCGGGCCGCGCTGGCCGCGATCAACGGCCCCACCGCCGTCGTCGTCTCCGGCGACCTGGAGGTCGTCCACGAGATCGCCGCGACCCTGCGCGAGCGGGGCCACAAGACCAAGCGGTTGCGCGTCAGCCACGCCTTCCACTCGCCCCGCCTGGACCCGATGCTCGCCGACTTCCGCGCGGTCGCCAGCGGCCTGACGTACCACGCCCCGCAGGTCCCGGTGATCTCCAACCTGACCGGGGAACTCGTCGGCGCCGAGCACCTGACCGACCCCGAGTACTGGGTGCGCCACGTGCGCGAGCCCGTACGGTTCCACGACGGCCTGCGCACCCTCCAGGGCGAGGGCGTCGTCCGCTACCTCGAACTGGGCCCCGACGCCGTCCTCGGCACCATGGCCCGGGCCGCCATCGACGGCGAGGCGGGCCAGGGCGAGCCCGTGTTCGCCGCCGTGCTGCGCAAGGGCCGCGACGAGCCGCGCACCCTGCTCACCGCGCTCGCCCACACCCACATCGACGGCGCCACCGTCGACTTCGGCGCCACCGTGCCCGGCGGTGGCCGCACGGTGCCCCTGCCCACCTACCGCTTCCAGCGGCAGCGCTACTGGCGGCCGATCCCCGCCACCACCGGCGACGTGCGCGCCGCCGGCCTCGGCAGCACCGCGCACCCCCTGCTCGGCGCCCTGGTCGAGCCCGCCGACGGCGGCCTCCTGCTCACCGGGCGGCTCTCCCTGCACACCCACCCCTGGCTGGCCGACCACGCCATCCAGGAAACGGTCCCCCTGCCCGGCACCGCCTTCCTCGAACTGGCCCTGCTGGCCGCCGCGCAGGCGGGCTGCGACGTGGTCGAGGACCTCACCCTGGAGGCGCCGCTCATCCTGCCCGCCACCGGCGCGGTGCAGGTCCAACTCGCCGTCGGCGCCCCGGACGCCACCGGCCGCCGCACGGTCACCATCCACTCGCGGCCGGCCGACGACGACGCCACCGGAGGCAGCGGCCCCGACTCCTGGCACCAGCACGCCGCCGGCCTCATCGCCGAGGCGGCCAACGCCACCCCGCCCCACACCGCGCCGACCAGCACCGCCCCGGCAGAGCCGTGGCCGCCCACCGGCGCCGAGCCCATCGACGTGGCCGACCTGTACGCCCGCCTGACCGACCAGGGTTACGCCTACGGGCCCGCGTTCCGCGGCCTGCACGCGGCCTGGCGGGACGGCGACGACATCGTCGCCGACGTGCGCCTGAGCACCGAGCAGCGCGCCGACGCCACCGGCTACGGGCTGCACCCCGCCCTCCTGGACAGCGTCCTGCACCCGCTCGAGGAGCTGTGGGGCACCGGCCGCGACCAGGCCACCGACCCCACCGGGGAACAGCCGCCGCGCACCGTGCGCCTGCCCTTCACCTTCGGCGGCGTACGGCTGCACGCCACCGGCGCCACCCGGCTGCGGGTACGCATCACCCAGACCGCTGCCGACCAGGTCAGCCTGGAGCTGACCGACACCGGCGGCGCCCCCGTCGCCACCGTGCGCCACCTCGGCGTGCGGGAGATCCCCGCCGAGCAGTGGCGGGCCCAGCGCGCCGCCGTCGACGACACGCTCTACCGACTCGACTGGCAGGCCCACGCGGAGGGCGCCGACCAACCCGAGGCAACCGGCCACTGGGCCGTCGTCGGAGCGACCGACCTCGGCCTGCCCGCCGCGACCAGCGACGCGGTCAGCGTCAGCGCCCACCGCGACCTGGCCGAGCTGCGCGCGGCCGTCGCCGCCGGCACCGCCGCCCCGGACACGATCGTGCTCGCCGCACTCGACCGGGCCGACGGCGACGACGTACCCACCCAGGTGCGCGGCAGCGCCCACCGCCTCCTCGCCGACCTCCAAGGCTGGCTCGCCGACGACGCGTTGGCCGCCGCCCGGCTCGCCATCGTCACCCGCGGCGCGGTCAGCACCGACGCCAGCGAACCGCCCGCCGACCTGGCCGGCGCGCCCCTGTGGGGCCTGGCCCGCTCCGCGCAGGCCGAACACCCCGGCCGCGTCCTGCTGCTCGACACCGACGGCAGCCCCGCATCCCAGCAGGCCCTGCCCGCCGCCGTGGCCACCGCCCTGGCGGGCGACGAGGAGGAACTCGCTCTGCGCGTCGGCACGTTGCGCGTGCCGCGACTGGCCAGGTTCCGCCCCGACCCGCAGGCCACCGCGCCGGCGCTCGACCCGCGGGGCACCGTACTCATCACCGGCGGCACCGGCGCGCTCGGCCGCCAGATCGCCCGGCACCTGCTCACCGCCCACGACGCCCGGCACCTCCTGCTGGTCAGCCGTACCGGCCGGGAAGCCCCGGGCGCCGCCGAACTCGCCGCCGAGCTGACCGACCTCGCCGAGCAGACCGGACACCCGGCCCAGATCACCATCGCCGCCTGCGACACCAGCGACCCGCGAGCCCTGGCCGCCCTGCTCGACGCCATCCCGCCGGCCCACCCGCTGACCGGCGTCGTCCACACCGCCGGCGTCCTCGACGACGGCGTGGTCAGCGCGCTGACCCCCGCCAGGCTCGACGCCGTACTCGCCCCCAAGCTGGACGCCGCCTGGCACCTGCACCAGCTCACCCGCGAGCTGGACCTGGCCGTCTTCGCCGTCTTCTCCTCCGCCGCCTCCCTGGTCCGCAGCGCCGGCCAGGCCAACTACGCGGCGGCCAACGCCTTCCTCAACGCGCTCGCCGAACACCGCCGCGCCCAGGGCCAGGCCGCCACCTCCCTCGCCTGGGGCCTGTGGGGCCACTCCGGCGGTATGACCGACCACCTCAGCGACGCCGACCTGGCCCGCATGACCCGCTCCGGCGTCGCCCCCGTCCCCCCGGACCAGGCGCTCGCCCTGTTCGACGCGGGGCTCGCCGCCCCGTACGCCACCGTGCTCCCCGCCCGCTTCGACCTGGCCGTCCTGCGCGCCCAGGCCCACACCGGACCGCTGCCACCCGCGCTGCGTCGCCTGGTGCCGGCCGCGCCCCGCGCCGGGCAGGCGCCGGCCGACGCCGCCGCGTGGAGCACCCGACTGGCCGGACTGCCGCCAGCCGAACAGGAGGCCGCGGTCGCCGACCTGGTACGGGAGCAGGTCGGCACGGTCATCGCGCACCCCGCGCCGGAGACCATCGACCTCGGCCGGGCCTTCCAGGACCTGGGCTTCGACTCGCTCACCGCGCTCGACCTGCGCAACCGGCTCAGCGCCAGCACCGGAATCCGGGTCCCGGCCACCGTCATCTTCGACTACCCGACCCCCGACGCCCTCGTCCGCCACCTGCGCGACGAACTCATCGGCGCGGCCCCGAGGCGCCCGGCCCCCACCCCGGCCCCGACGGTCACCGACGACGACCCGATCGTCATCGTCGGCATGGCCTGCCAGTACCCGGGCGGCGTCGGTTCGCCCGACGACCTGTGGGACCTGGTCTCCTCAGGGACCGACGCCATCGGCGCCTTTCCCACCGGCCGCGGCTGGCCGCTGGGCGAACTCTTCGACCCGGACCCCGACCACGTCGGCACCAGCTACGCCAGCGAGGGCGGCTTCCTGCACGACGCCGACCGCTTCGACGCCGCGTTCTTCGGCATCAGCCCGCGCGAGGCCGTCGCCACCGACCCCCAGCAACGGCTGCTCCTGGAGACCGCCTGGCAGACCTTCGAGTCCGCCGGCATCGACCCCGCCAGCGTGCGCGGCAGCCGGTGCGCGGTCATCACGGGCGTGATGTACGACGACTACGGCAGCCGCTTCCTCGGCCGCACCCCCGAGGGCGTCGAGGGGCGCCTGATGACCGGCAGCACCCCGAGCATCGCCTCCGGCCGCGTCGCCTTCACCTTCGGCCTCGAAGGCCCGGCGCTGACCGTGGACACCGCCTGCTCGTCCTCGCTGGTGGCCATGCACCTGGCCGCCCAGGCGCTGCGCCAGGGCGAGTGCACCCTGGCCCTGGCCGGCGGCGTCACCGTCATGGCCACCCCCAACACCTTCGTGGAGTTCTCCCGGCAGCGCGGCCTGGCCGCCGACGGCCGCTGCAAGCCCTTCTCGGCAGCCGCCGACGGCACCGGCTGGGGCGAGGGCGTGGGCCTGCTGCTGCTGGAGCGGCTCTCGGACGCCCGGCGCAACGGGCACCGTCCGCTGGCCGTCGTGCGCGGCTCGGCCATCAACCAGGACGGCGCCAGCAACGGCCTCACCGCCCCCAACGGCCCCGCCCAACAGCGCGTCATCGCCCAGGCACTGGCCAGCGCCGGCCTGACCACCGCCGACGTGGACGCGGTCGAGGCCCACGGCACCGGCACCACCCTGGGCGACCCGATCGAGGCCCAGGCCCTGCTCGCCACGTACGGCCAGGACCGACCCGACGACCAGCCCCTGTGGCTGGGCTCCGTCAAGTCCAACATCGGCCACACCCAGGCCGCCGCCGGCGTCGCCGGCGTGATCAAGATGGTGCAGGCCATGCGGCACGGGGTGCTGCCCGCCTCGCTGCACGTCGACACCCCGTCGCCGCACGTCGACTGGGAGTCCGGCAGCGTCCGCGTACTGACCGAGCAGGTCGAGTGGCCCGGTCGGGAGCGCCCGCGCCGCGCGGGCGTGTCGTCCTTCGGCATCAGCGGCACCAACGCCCACATCATCCTGGAGCAGGCACCGCCAGAGGCGCGGCGACAGCCCACCGAGCCCGTCCCCGCCGGCGAAGCCGGCCAGGCCCAGACCCCCGCCGAGGCCATCGTGCCCTGGGTCGTCTCGGCCCGTGGCCCCCAGGCACTGCGCGACCAGGCCGCCGCACTCGCCCGCCGGGTGATCGCCGACCCCGCACTCGACCTGGCCGACGTCGGCTGGTCGCTGGCCACCACCCGCGCGCTCTTCGAGCACCGCGCCGTCATCGTCGGCCAGGACCGCGACGAACTCCTGGTCGGCCTCCAGGCACTGGCCGCCGGCGAGACCTACCCCGGCGTCATCGGCCCCGACACACCCCCGACCGGCGCCACCGCCGGCGGCCCCGTACTCGTCTTCCCGGGTCAGGGTTCGCAGTGGGTGGGCATGGGCGCCGGGTTGTTGGAGTCGTCTCCGGTGTTCGCGGCGCGAGTGGGTGAGTGTGAGCGGGCGCTCGCGCCGTACGTGGACTGGTCGCTGGCCGAGGTGTTGCGGGGTGGGGTGGGCGCCGCCGACCTGGGCCGGGTCGATGTGGTGCAGCCGGTGCTGTGGGCGGTGATGGTGTCGTTGGCCGCGGTGTGGGCTGATCAGGGTGTGACGCCCGCCGCCGTGGTGGGTCACAGCCAGGGTGAGATCGCGGCTGCCGTCGTCGCCGGCGCGTTGTCCCTGGAGGACGGCGCGAAGGTGGTGGCGTTGCGGAGCAAGGCGCTGCGCCGGCTCGCCGGTGGCGGTGCCATGGCCTCGTTGGCGCTGCGCGAGGACGCGGTCGTCGAACTCCTGGCCGTCCTGGGCGAGGCGACGGCGGGCGTGGGCATCGCCGCCGTCAACGGCCCCGGTTCCGTCGTCATCTCCGGCCCCGCCGAACAGGTACGGCACGCCGTCACCCACTGCGAGGAGAGCGGCGGCCGGGCGCGGCTGATCGACGTGGACTACGCCTCCCACAGCCCACAGGTCGACGAGATCGCCGACGAACTCCGCGACCTGCTCGCCGGCATCGAGCCCGGCCCGGCCAGCGTGCCGTTCTACTCGACCGTCACCGCGGAACGCCTGGACACGACCGAGCTGACCGCCGCGTACTGGGTGACCAACCTCCGCGAACGGGTCCGCTTCGCCGACGCCGCGGGGCGGCTCCTCGCGGCGGGCCACCGGGTGTTCATCGAGGCCAGCACCCACCCCGTGCTCACCGTCGGGCTCCAGGAAGCCTTCGAGGAGGCCGGCCTCACGGGCGTCACGGTGCCCACACTCCGCCGCGACCAGGGCGGTCCCGCCCAGCTCGTGCGCGCGGTCGCGCAGGCGTTCACGGCGGGTGTCGCGGTGGACTGGACCCGCTGGTTCGCCACCGACCCCACGCCCCGCGTCGTCAACCTGCCCACGTACGCCTTCCAGCGCGAACGGTACTGGCTCGACGGCGACACCGGCCGCGGCACCGATCCCACCGACCTGGGCCTGACCACCGCGGACCACCCCCTGCTCGGCGCGGCCATGGAACTCGCCGACGGCAGCACCCACGTGCTCACCGGCCGCGTCACCGCCCACGCGCACCCCTGGCTGGCCGAGCACGTGGTGGCCGGAGCCGTCCTGGTGCCGGGCGCCGCGCTGGCCGAGTGGGCGCTGCGCGCCGCCGACGAGGCCGGCTGCGCCGGCGTCGAGGAACTGGCGCTCCAGGCGCCGCTGGTACTCCCCACGGACGGCGGCGTCCGCGTCCAGGTCGTCATCGACGCAGCGGCGGACGACGGCCGGCGCGAGGTACGGATCTACGCACGCCCCGACCACGACGCCGGCACCTGGACCCGCCACGCCGAAGGCGTCCTCGGCCCATCGGCCCCCGCCGGGCCGGACCTCGGCACGAACTGGCCCCCGGCCGGCGCCGAACCCGTGCCCGTCGACGCCTTCTACGAGCAGGTCGACGCCGCCGGCTACGCCTACGGGCCGGCGTTCCAGGGCCTGCGGGCCGCCTGGCGGCACGGGCCCGACGTGCTCGCCGAGGTCACCCTGCCCGACGCCGCCGGCGCCCCCGACGGCTTCGGACTCCACCCGGCCCTCCTCGACGCCGCCCTGCACCCCGCCCGACTCGTCGACTGGCCCGCCGAAACCCCGGACGCCGAGGCGGACCCGGCCGACCAGTTGTGGCTGCCCTTCTCCTGGCAGGGCCTCGCCCTGTGGGCCGCCGACGCCCGCACGCTCCGCGTCCGGCTCACCCCGCTCCCGTCGAACAGCGCGGGCGAACGCGCGCTGCGGGTCGCGGTGGCCGACGCGGCGGGCCAACCCGTACTCAGCGCCGACGCCCTCGTTCTGCGCCCCGCCCGCGCGGACCAACTCCGCGCCGCGGACGCCCCCGGCGTCGACGGCCTCTACACGCTGGAGTGGACGCCCGTCTCCGCGCCGGCCGACGCCGACACCCCCACCCGGCGGTCGGCAGCCGGCGGCTGGGCCGTACTCGGCGACGACGCCTTCCAACTCGCCGGGCTCCCGGTGCCGGACGGCACCACCGTCGCCCGCTACCCGGACGTCGCCGCGCTGTCGGCCGCCCTGGACGCGGGCGCGCCCGCCCCGACCACCGCCCTGCTCAGTGTCGTACGCACCACACCCGCGACCGAGACGGCCCACGACGACCCGGCCGGCGCCGGCCTCGCCCTGGCCCAGCACGTGCTGGCCGTGGCGCGCGACTGGCTGGCCGAGCCCCGCACCAACGACTCCCGGCTCATCGTCGTCACCCGCGGCGCCGTCACCACCGACGACGCCGACCCCGGCCGCGTGGGAGCCGCACCGACCACCCGCGACACCGACGTGGCCGCGGCCGGCGTCTGGGGCCTGATCCGCAGCGCGGAGGCCGAGAACCCGGGCCGCTTCGTCCTCCTCGACCTCGACCCCGCGCCGGAGCAGCCCGCCAAGGCACCGGTGGAGACCGTGCTACGCGCCGTGGACCTGAACGAGCCGCAGCTCGCGGTGCGCGCCGGCCGCGTCCTGGTGCCCCGCATGCGACGGGCCGGCGCGCTCGGCGGCGAACTCGTCGGCCCGGTCGCCGCCCCCGCCTGGCGGCTGGCGTCCGAAGGCACCGCCACCCTCGACAGCGTCGTCCCCCGCCCCTACCCGGAGGCCCTGGAGCCGCTCGCCGATGGCCAGGTTCGCGTCGAGGTGCACACCGCGGGCATCAACTTCCGCGACGTACTGATCGCCCTCGGCATGTACCCGGGCAACGGCGTCTTCCGGGGCAGCGAGGGCGCCGGAGTCGTACGGGAGACCGGGCCCGGGGTGACCGAACTGGCGCCGGGTGACACCGTGTTCGGCCTCTTCGAGGGTGCCTTCGGGCCGCTCGCCATCGCCGACGCCCGCCTCGTCACCCCACTGCCGGACGGGCTCGACCCGCGCGAACTCGCGGCCGTGCCCACCGTCTTCCTCACCGCCTGGTACGGCCTGGTGGACCTGGGCGGCCTGGCCCCGGGCGAGTCGGTACTCATCCACGCGGCCACCGGCGGCGTGGGCATGGCCGCCGTGCAGATCGCGCGGCACCTGGGCGCCGAGGTGTACGCGACGGCCAGCCCCGGCAAGCACGGCGTGCTGGAGGAGATGGGCATCGACGCGGCCCACCGGGCCAACTCCCGCGACCTGGACTTCGAGACCACGATCCGGGAGGCCACCGGCGGGCGGGGCGTCGACGTCGTACTCAACAGCCTGGCCGGCGAGTTCGTGGACGCCTCGCTACGCCTGCTCGGCGACGGCGGACGGTTCGTCGAGATGGGCAAGACCGACATCCGCGACCAGGACGCCATCGCCGCCGCCCACCCCGGCGTGCGCTACCGGGCCTTCGACCTGGTGCCCGACGCGGGCCCCGACCGCGTCGGACAGATCCTGCGCACCGTACGCGACCTGCTGGTCTCCCACGACCTGCGGCCCGCCCCGGTCCGCCGGTGGCCCCTGGCCCGGGCCCGGCAGGCGCTGCGCCACCTCAGCCAGGCCAAGCACACCGGCAAGCTGGTCCTCG
This sequence comes from Streptomyces sp. MGP-BFMKR1, assembly GCF_057766585.1. Taxonomy (NCBI): domain Bacteria; kingdom Bacillati; phylum Actinomycetota; class Actinomycetes; order Kitasatosporales; family Streptomycetaceae; genus Streptomyces; species Streptomyces sp. MGP-BFMKR1. The sequence goes on along the minus strand of NZ_CM173408.1, from coordinate 215,964 downwards.
ACGTACCCGCCGCGGTGAACCCCGACGGCACGGTCCTGATCACCGGCGGCACCGGCACCCTCGGCGCCCTGGTCGCCGAACACCTGGTACGCACCTGGGGCCTGCGCCACCTGCTCCTCGTGAGCCGCCGTGGGGCCGAGGCACCCGGCGCCGACGAACTCGCCGACCACCTCGCCGGCCTCGGCGCCGACGTGCGCGTCGCCGGCGCCGACGTCACCGACGCGGCAGCCGTCCGCGACCTCGTCGCCGGCATCGACCCGGCCCACCCACTCACCGGCGTCATCCACGCCACCGGAGTCCTGGACGACGCCGTACTCGCCGCCCAGACACCGCAGCGGCTGGCCAGGGTGTGGCAGGCCAAGGCGACGGGCGCGGCCCACCTGCACGCCGCGACGAAGGACCTGCGACTCGGCATGTTCGTCGTCTTCTCCTCGGCCGCGGGCACCCTGGGCGGCCCCGGGCAGGCCAACTACTCGGCCGCCAACGCCTTCTGCGACGCGCTCGTCGCCCACCGCCGCGACCTCGGCCTGCCCGGCGTGTCCATCGCCTGGGGCCTGTGGGCCGACGCCAGCGGCATGACCGGCCACCTCGACGCCGCGGACCTGGCCCGCATGGCACGCTCGGGTGTCAACGCCCTCACCACCACCCACGGCCTCACCCTCCTCGACGCCGCCACCCAACACGGCGCCCCCCACCTGATCGCCGCCGACCTCGACCCACGCACCCTGTCGGCCCAGCCGAGCGACACCCTGGCCGCCCCCCTGCGCGGCCTGACCAGCCCGGCCACGACGAGCCGCCGACAGCGCCGCACGGCCAGCGCCACGAGCGAGCCACACACCGTCGACTGGGCCACCCGCCTCGCCGGCCTGACCGCGGCCGAACAACACCGCACGCTGCTCACCCTGGTCCGCACGCACGCCGCGACCGTGCTCGGCCACCCCGACGTGGACGCGGTACCCGCCGACGCCAGTTTCAAGGAACTCGGGTTCGACTCGCTGACCGCGGTGGAACTACGCAACCGCCTGTCGGCCGCCACCGGCCTGCGGCTGCCCGCCGCCCTCGTCTTCGACTACCCCGAGGCGACCGTACTCGCCGACCACCTGCTGCAACGCGTCGCCCCCGGCGAGGCCGAGGCCCCCGGGCCGGACGCGGCAGACCCCGTACTGGGCGAACTGGCCCGACTGGAACACACCCTCGGCGTACTGACCCTGGACGACGAGGGCCGCCAACGCGTCGCCAAGCGCCTGACCGGGCTGCTCAGCAAGGTCAACGAACGGACCAGCGAGCGCACCGGCGGACACGACTTCAGCGACCTCGACACCGCGTCGGACGACGAGATGTTCGCCCTGATCGACCGCGAACTGCCCTGATGGAGGAGCAAGAACTGATGTCGGACACGGAAGACAAGCTCCGCCAGTACCTGAAGCGGGTCACGGTCGACCTGGGCGAGACCCGGCAGCGGCTGCGCGACGTGGAAGAGCGCCTCAACGAGCCGATCGCCGTGGTCAGCATGGCCTGCCGCTTCCCGGGCGGCATCGACTCGCCGGAGGACTTCTGGGAACTGGTCGCCACGGGCGGCGACGCCATCGGCGAGTTCCCCACCAACCGAGGGTGGGACCTGGAAAGCCTGTACCACCCCGACCCCGACCACCCCGGCACCAGCTACGTCCGCCGCGGCGGATTCCTGGACGACGCCGACCAGTTCGACGCCCCCTTCTTCGGGATCAGCCCGCGCGAGGCGCTGGCCATGGACCCCCAGCAACGACTGCTGCTCGAAGTCGCCTGGGAGACCCTGGAACGCGCCGGCATCGACGCCGCCACGCTCAAGGGCACACCCACCGGCGTGTACGCCGGCGCCGGCATCCTCGGCTTCGGCACCCCGCACATCGAGCGCAGCGCCGAGGGTTACCTGCTGACCGGCAACACGCTCAGCGTCGTATCGGGCCGCGTCGCCTTCACCCTCGGCCTTGAGGGTCCCGCGGTCACCGTGGACACGGCCTGCTCCTCGTCCCTGGTCGCCATGCACCTGGCGGCCCAGTCGCTGCGCCAGGGGGAGTGCACGCTCGCGCTGGCCGGCGGCGTCACGGTCATGCCCAACGCCAACCTGTTCACCGAGTTCTCGCGCCAGCGCGGCCTGGCCCCCGACGGCCGGTGCAAGCCGTTCGCCGCCGCGGCCGACGGCACCGGCTTCTCCGAGGGCGCCGGCATGGTGCTCCTGGAACGGCTGTCCGACGCCCGCCGCAACGGCCACCGCGTGCTGGCCGTACTCCGCGGCTCGGCGGTCAACCAGGATGGCGCGAGCAACGGGCTCACCGCTCCCAACGGGCCGTCCCAGCAGCGCGTCATCCGCCAGGCGCTGGCCAACGCCGAACTCTCCACCTCCGAGGTGGACGCCGTCGAGGCACACGGCACCGGCACCACGCTCGGCGACCCCATCGAGGCCGACGCCCTCCTCGCCACCTACGGCCAGGACCGCCCCGACGACCAGCCACTGTGGCTCGGCTCGGCCAAGTCCAACATCGGCCACACCCAGGGCGCGTCCGGCGTCGCCAGCGTCATCAAGATGGTGCTGGCCATGCAGCACGGCGTCCTGCCGGCCTCCCTGCACATCGACGCGCCCACCCCGCACGTCGACTGGAGCGGCGGTGGCGTACGCCTGCTGACCGAGCCCGTCGACTGGCACCCCGGGCGCCCCCGCCGGGCCGGCGTCTCCGCCTTCGGCATCTCCGGCACCAACGCCCACCTCATCCTGGAACAGGCCCCCGAGCCCACCCACGACGACCCCGCGACCACCCCGGCCGACGCGACGCCGGCCGCCAACGCCGTGGTGCCCTGGGTGGTCTCGGCCCACAGCGACGACGCACTGCGCGCCCAGGCCCAGGCCCTGACCACGCGCCTGACGGCACACCCCGAACTGACCCCCACCGACGTGGGCTGGTCCCTGACCACCACCCGCACCACGCTCGACCGCCGCGCCGTCGTGACCGGCCAAACCCGCGACGACCTCCTCGCCGGCCTCACCTCCCTGGCCGCCGGCGAGCCCCACGCCCACGTCGTGGACCCCGGCCGCCCCACCACACCGACCGGTGTGGGCCCGGTGTTGGTGTTCCCGGGTCAGGGTTCGCAGTGGGTCGGGATGGGTGCGGGGTTGTTGGAAGCCTCGCCGGTGTTCGCGGCGCGGGTGGCGGAGTGTGAGCGGGCGTTGGCTCCGTATGTGGACTGGTCTCTGAGCGAGGTGCTGCGCGGTGGGGTGGACGCCGCCGACCTGGGCCGCGTGGATGTGGTGCAGCCGGTGCTGTGGGCGGTGATGGTGTCGTTGGCTGCGGTGTGGGCTGATCAGGGTGTGACGCCTGCCGCTGTGGTGGGGCACAGTCAGGGCGAGATCGCCGCTGCTGTCGTCGCTGGCGCGCTGTCGTTGGAGGACGGGGCGAAGGTGGTGGCGCTACGGAGCAAGGCACTGCGCCGCCTTGCCGGCGGCGGGGCGATGGCTTCGCTGGCGTTGAGTCAGGACAAGGCCGAGGAGTTCCTGGCCGGGCTTGGTGACAGCGCGGCGGGCGTGGGGATCGCGGCCGTCAACGGGCCCGGCTCCGCCGTGGTCTCCGGACCGCCCGAGCAGGTTCAGCACGCCGTCTCCGCACTGGAGGAATCAGGCGGCAGGGCCCGGTTGATCGATGTGGACTACGCCTCCCACAGCTCACAGGTTGATGAGATCGCCGACGAGTTGCACGAGGTGTTGGCCGGTATCAGTCCGACCCAGGGTGAGGTGGCGTTCTACTCCACCGTCACCGCTGAACGTATCGACACCAGCACCTTGGACACCGCGTACTGGGTGACCAACCTGCGCGAACAGGTCCGCTTCGCCGAGGCCGTACGCCACCTCCTGGCCGACGGCCACCGCGTGTTCATCGAGGCCAGTACCCACCCCGTCCTCACCGTCGGACTCCAGGAAGCCTTCGACGAAGCCGGAATCGAAGCCGCTGCGGTGCCGACCCTTCGCCGGGAGCATGGCGGGTTGGAGCAGTTGGCGCAGTCCGTGGCGGCGGCCTTCGCCGCCGGGGCCCCGGTGGACTGGACGCGCTGGTTCCCCAGCGACCCCACGCCCCGCGTCGTGGACCTGCCCACCTACGCCTTCCAACGCCAGCGCTACTGGATGAACGGAACCGGTGGGCACGGTGGCGACCCCACACACCTGGGGTTGACCGCGCCGGGGCATCCGCTGCTCGGGGCCGCGGTCGAGATCGCCGACGGCAGCGTGCACCTGCTCACCGGGCGACTGTCGGCCCAGTCGCACTCCTGGCTCGCGGAGCACGTGGTGGGTGGCACGATCCTGGTGCCGGGCGCGGCGCTGGTGGAGTGGGCGTTGCGCGCGGCCGACGAGGCGGGCTGCGGTGGCGTCGAGGAGCTGGCGCTCCAGGTGCCGCTGGTGTTGCCGGCGACCGGGGCGGTACGCGTACAGGTGGTTGTCGGGGCCGCCAGCGATGACGGACGACGCGATGTGCGGGTCTACTCGCACCCGGAGCGGGACGCGGCCGACGAGGACTGGGTGTGCCATGCCGAAGGCGTGCTGAGCCCGCCCGCGACGGACGTCGAGCGGGCCGGGGAACTCTCCGGCACCTGGCCGCCGGCCGGGGCTGATCCGGTGGACCTCTCGGAGTTCTATGACCGGACCACCGCCGCCGGCTACGGCTACGGGCCGGCCTTCCAGGGACTGCGGGCGGCCTGGTGGCACGGTTCCGACGTGTACGCCGAGGTGGAGTTGCCCGACGCGGCGGGGGAGCGGGCCGGCTACGGCATCCATCCCGCCCTGCTCGACGCCGCCCTACAGCCCGCGCTGTTGTTGACCGAGCCCGATCCCGTGGCCGGCGAGGGGCGGGTGTGGCTGCCGTTCGCGTGGAACGGGGTGGCGCTGTGGGCCGCCGAGGCCGGCACGGTCCGGGTCAGGCTCTCCGCGTACCAACAGGACGCAGCCGACGAACGCGCCGTGCGGGTGACCGTGGCCGATGCCGTCGGAGCCCCCGTACTCACGGTGGACTCGGTGGTCACCCGACCGGCCGCTGCCGACCAGTTGGGAGCCGCCGAGCGCGCGGCCGACGGGCTGTTCACCATGGAGTGGGTCCCGGCGCCCGACGGCGCACGGGACACCGGTGCCACTACCGGGCCGGCCGACTGGGCGGTCGTGGGCCCCGACGTGTGGGATCTGGCCGACGCGCTGCCGGGCTCGGGTCGGGTGTGGAGCGACCTCGAAGCGCTGGCGGCGTCGGTGGGGGAGGACGGCTCGGTGCCGTCGGTGGTGTTGGCTGGCGTGCGCCCGGAGGGCGACGGAGGGCCGGCGGCTGCTGGGCTGCGGGCGGTCGAGGGTGTGTTGGGGTTGGTGCAGGGTTGGTTGGCGGAGCCGCGGTGGGCGGACGCGCGGCTGGTGGTGGTGACGCGCGGCGCGGTGGTGGCCGGCGAAGCCGCCGCGACGGACGGGCCGGGTGTGGACGTGGCGGCGTCCGGCGCGGGGGTGTGGGGCCTGGTGCGCAGCGCCGAGTCGGAGAACCCGGGGCGCTTCCTCCTGCTCGACCTGGAGCCGACGGGCACCGAGCCGGGTGCCGGGAGCGTGGCGGACGGGCTGCGCGCGGCGCTGGCCGTCGACGAGGCGCAGGTCGCCCTGCGGGGTGGCCGGGTGCTGGTGCCGCGGCTGGCGCGGGCGCGGGGCGAGGCGCGCACGGCGGCCCACCCCCCGCTCGACCCCGAGGGCACGGTCGTGATCGTCGGCGGCACCGGGATGCTGGGTGGCCTGGTCGCCGAGCACCTGGTACGGAACTGGCGGGTGGGGCATCTCGTACTCGCCAGCCGGCGCGGCACCGAGGCCCCCGGTGCCGACGAACTCGCCGCACGCATCGAAGAGTTGGGCGCGACCGTACGCATCGTCGCGTCCGATGTGACCCGCGCCGACGACGTGGCCGAACTGATCGCCGGCGTGGACCCCGAGCACCCGTTGACCGGTGTGGTGCACGCGGCGGGCGTTCTGGACGACGCCGTTCTGACCTCGCTGACACCGGAGCGGCTGGCGCCGGTGTGGGCGGCGAAGGCCGCGGTCGCGGCGCATCTGCACGCCGCGACCGAGGGGCTGGACCTGGGCCTCTTCGTCACCTTCTCCTCGGCCGCCGCCGCCTTCGGCAGCGCCGGGCAGGGGAACTACGCGGCGGCCAACGCCTTCTGCGACGCGCTGGCCGCGCACCGCCGCGCCCGCGGACTGCCCGGTGTCTCCATCGCCTGGGGCCTGTGGGCCGACGCCAGCGGCATGACCGGCCATCTGACCGAAGCCGACCTGGCGCGCATGACGCGCTCCGGCATCCGCGCGATGCCCAGCGAGCATGCGCTGCGACTCTTCGACGCGGCCTGTGGTCTCGCCGACCCGCAGCCGGTCGCCGTGGACCTGGACCTCGGCGCGCTCTCCCGGGCCGACGACGTGCCCCCCGTGCTGCGCGGGCTGGTCGCCCGCACCCGCCGCAGGGCCGCCGACGCCGATGCCCAGGGGCCGGCCCTGGCGTCGCGGCTGACTGGCCTGGACGCGGCCGAGCGGCTCGACGCGGTGGTGGGTGTGGTCCGCGAGGCCGTCGCGGTGGTCCTGGGCTTCGCGTCCGCGTCCGACGTGCGGGCCGGGGCGACGTTCAAGGAGTTGGGCTTCGACTCGCTGACGGCGGTGGAGCTGCGCAATCGCCTGTCGGCGGCCAGCGGCTTGCGGCTGCCGGCGACGATGGTCTTCGACTACCCGACGCCGCGCGTGCTGGCGGAGTTCGTCCTCGCGCGGCTCGGCGGCGAGGCGGCCGGACCGGCGCGGGTGTTGGACGTGACGGGCTCGGACGAACCGGTGGCCATCGTCGGGATGGCGTGCCGCTTCCCGGGAGGCGCGAACTCGCCGGAGGGCCTGTGGGACGTGGTGGCCGGCGGGCGCGCGGTGCTGGGGGAGTTCCCGGAGACCCGGGGCTGGGACCTGGCCGGGCTGTTCCACTCGGACCCTGACCACCCGGGGACGAGCTACGCGCGGCAGGGCGCGTTCCTGTACGACGCGGACCGCTTCGACGCGGGGTTCTTCGGGGTGAACCCGCGAGAAGCCCTGGCCACCGACCCGCAGCAGCGGTTGCTGTTGGAGGCGTCCTGGGAGGTGTTGGAGCGGGCCGGCATCGACCCGGTGTCGCTCAAGGGTTCCGCGACGGGTGTGTACGCGGGCGTCATGTACCACGACTACGCCGCGGGCCTGTCGAGCGCGGGGGACGCGAAGCTGGAGGGTTACGCGATGCTGGCCGGCTCGGGCAGCGTCGTCTCGGGACGCGTCGCCTACGCGCTGGGCCTTGAGGGACCGGCCGTGACCGTCGACACCGCGTGCTCGTCGTCGCTGGTGGCGATGCACCTGGCCGCCCAGGCACTGCGCCAGGGTGAGTGCACCCTGGCGTTGGCCGGCGGCGTGACGGTGATGGCGACCCCGGAGGTGTTCACGGGCTTCTCGCGGCAGCGCGGCCTGGCCCCCGACGGGCGGTGCAAGCCGTTCGCCGCGGCGGCCGACGGCACCGGCTGGGGCGAGGGCGTGGGAGTGCTGCTGCTGGAGCGGCTGTCGGACGCGCGGCGCAACGGGCACCGCGTCCTGGCGATGGTACGGGGCTCCGCGGTGAACCAGGACGGCGCGTCCAACGGCCTGACCGCTCCCAACGGCCCGTCCCAACAGCGCGTTATCCGGCAGGCGTTGGCCAACGCGGGCGTCTCCCCGGCCGAGGTGGATGCCGTGGAGGCACACGGCACGGGAACCACCCTCGGCGACCCGATCGAGGCCCAGGCGCTCCTCGCGACGTACGGCCAGGAGCGCCAGGGAACCGAACCGCTGTGGCTGGGCTCCATCAAGTCCAACATCGGACACACCCAGGCGGCAGCCGGTGTGGCCGGCGTCATCAAGATGGTCAAGGCCATGCAACACGGCGTACTCCCGCCGTCCTTGCACATCGACGAGCCCACACCCCACGTGGACTGGGAAGCCGGCGCCGTACGGCTGCTCACGGAGCCGGTGCGGTGGCCGCAACACACCCACCCGCGGCGGGTGGGCGTATCGTCCTTCGGTGCCTCGGGCACCAACGCCCACGTCATCCTGGAACAGGCCCCCGACCTGCCGGAACCCGCCGCCGGGCCGGAAGCCGAGGGCCCGCTGCCCTGGGTGCTGTCAGCCCGTGGCACCGAGGCGTTGCGCGGCCAGGCGGCGGCCCTGGCCGACCACTTGACGACCACACCTGACCTCACCCTCACCGAAGTGGGTTGGTCCCTGCTGACCACCCGCACGCTCTTCGAGCACCGGGCCGTTGTCGTGGGTGACGACCGCGATGCGCTCCTGGCCAGCCTGCGCGCGCTCGCCGAGGGCGACACCCACCCCGCGCTCATCACGCCCACCCCCCGGCCCACCACCGGCGACACGGTGTTCCTCTTCAGTGGCCAGGGCAGCCAGCGCCCGGGCATGGGCCGCGAGCTGTACGACCGCTTCCCCGCCTACGCCGAGACCTTCGACCAGGTCTGCGATCTCCTCGACCCCTACCTGGACCACCCCCTGCGCGACGTGGTCTTCACCGGTGGGCCTGACGACCTGCTGAACCACACCACCTACGCGCAGGCAGGGCTGTTCGCGCTCCAGGTCGCCATGGCACGACTGCTGGAGACGCTGGGTGTACGGCCGGACGCGGTGATCGGGCACTCCATCGGCGAGGTCGCCGCAGCCCACATTGCCGGCATCCTCGACCTCCCCGATGCCTGCCACCTGGTCGCTCAACGCGCCACCCTCATGGGCAGCCTCCCACCCGGCGGCGCCATGGCCACCCTCAACGCCACCCCCGAAGAACTCCAACCCCACCTCACCACGTACGAGAATCAGGTCAGCATCGCGGCCCTGAACACCCCCGGGAACACGGTCATCTCCGGGCCCACCGAAGCCGTCGAAGCCATCCGCACCCACTGGGCCGAACAAGGACGCAAAACACGGTCCCTGACCGTCAGCCACGCCTTCCACTCACCCCAGATGGACCCCATCCTCGACCCCTTCACCCAGTCCATCAGCACCCTGACGTTCCACGCGCCCGTCATCCCGCTGATCAGCAACCTCACCGGACAGCCAGCCGATCCGGACTTCATCACCACGCCCACCTACTGGGCGCAGCACATCCGCCAACCCGTCCACTTCCACCAAGCCATCACCCACACCGCCCCCACCACCCACACCTACCTCGAACTCGGCCCCGACCCCACCCTCACCACCGCCACCCAACACACCCTGGACCAGGGGGACGGCGAGGCGGACGCGGCGGGTGGCGCGCAACCGTTGACCGTCGCGGCGCTGTCCCGCAAGCAACCGGAGGCGCAGGCGTTCGCCCAGGCGCTGGGCAGGTTGCACGTCGCGGGGGCCGAGGTGGACTGGGCGCACTGGTTCCCGGCCGACCCGCCGCCGCGCACCGTCGACCTGCCGACGTACGCCTTCCAGGGCGAGCGCTACTGGCTGATTCTGGGCGACAGGGTCGGGGACGTGGGGGCCGCCGGCCTGCAGCGGGTCGAGCACGCGCTGCTGCCCGCCGCCGTGGCGTTGGCCGACGGCGGGTTGCTGCTGACCGGGCGGCTCGCGCCGGGGGGCGCCGATCGAGACTGGTTGGCGCAGCACGTGGTGGCCGGGTCGGCGCTGTTGCCGGGCGCGGCGTTGGCCGAGTGGGCGCTGCGCGCCGCCGACGAGGCGGGCTGCGCGGGGGTGGAGGAGTTGTCGCTCCAGGTGCCACTGGTGCTGCCGGCCAGCGGCGGCCTACGCATCCAGCTCACCGTCAGCGCGGCCTTCGACGACGGGCGCCGCGACGTACGGATCTACTCCCGGCCCGATCGCGACGCCGACCTCGGCGCTGACGCGGACTGGGTGTGCCATGCGGAGGGTGTGCTGAGCCCGCCCCCGCAGGACGCCGAGCAGCCCGCCGGGCTGGGCGGTGCCTGGCCGCCGGCCGGCGCGGAGCCGGTGGACGTCGAAGGGTTCTACGCACGGGTGGGCGCGGAGGGTTACGCCTACGGCCCGGCGTTCCAGGGGCTGCGGGCCGCCTGGCGCGACGGCGAGGACGTGTACGCGGAGGTGGAGCTGCCCGAGGCGGCGGGGGAGCGGGACGGGTTCGGCATTCACCCGGCCCTCCTCGACGCCTCGCTGCACGCGGCACTGTTGCTCGCACCGGACGCGCGGCCCGAGGCCGCGGCCGAGCGCGTCTGGCTGCCGTACGCCTGGCACGGCGTGACCCTGTGGGCCGCGCAGGCCGCCACCGTACGCGTGCGCATCTCCCCGAACCCGCAGGTGGCGACGGACGAGCGGGGACTGCGGGTGACCGTGGTCGACGCGGTCGGCGCGCCGGTGCTGACGGTGGAGTCGCTGGCGATGCGGGCCGCCACCGCCGATCAGTTGCGGGCCGTGGGTGGCCAGGGCGCGGACGGCCTGTTCGCGCTGGAGTGGACCAACCTCGCTGCGCCCGCGTCCGAGGCGCCCGGTGGCGCCTGGGCCGTGTTGGGCCAGGACGATCCGTACGGACTGCGCGACGCGCGCCTGTCCGACGGTGCTCCGCAGCCCTTCGCCGACGTGGCCGCGCTGGTCGTCGCCCTGGACGACGGCGCGCCGGCGCCCTCCGTCGCGCTGCTCCCGGTGGTGGGCGGCGACGCGGGAGAGGACGCGGCCGACGCGGGGCGCGTGGTGGCGGAGTGGTTGCTGCGCCAGGCGCAGGAGTGGCTGGCCGAACCGCGGCTGACCGACGCCAAGCTCGTCGTCGTCACCCGTGGGGCCGTTCCGGCGGCGGAGTCGCCCGACGACGGCGCCGTCACCGACGCCTGGGTGCGGCTGCCGGCCGCCGGCGCGTGGGGCCTGATCCGCAGCGCGCAGGCGGAGAACCCCGGGCGCTTCCTGCTGCTCGACCTCGACCCCGTGGCCGAGAGCGCGGACGCGCCGGCACCCGACGGCACCGACGTCGCGCAGGCCGTGGCGCTGGCCGTCACGGCCGACGAACCGCAGGTGGCGCTGCGTACCGGGCGGGTCCTGGTGCCCCGCCTGGTGCGCTCGGGCGCGGACGGCGGCGGGATCGTCGGACCGGTCGGGGAGCGGGCCTGGCGCCTGGAGCTCCAAGGCGCGGCCACCGTCGACAACGTCGTTCCGGTGCCCTGCCCGGAGATCCTTGAGCCGTTGGCCCCGGGGCAGGTGCGCGTCGAGGTGCGCGCCGCCGGCGTCAACTTCCGGGACGCCCTGCTGAGCCTGGGCATGGTCCCGGGCCAGGTGGGGCTCGGCGGTGAGGGCGCGGGCGTCGTGACGGCCGTCGGTGCCGGTGTCACCCACGTCGCCGTCGGCGACCGGGTGCTGGGCATCTTCGACCGCGCCTTCGGGCCGATCGCCCTGACCGACGCCCGCATGGTGGCGCCGATGCCCGAGGGTTGGACCTTCCACGAGGCGGCTGCCGTCCCCACGGTCTTCCTCACGGCCTGGTACGGGTTGGTGGAGTTGGGTGGGTTGGCCGCGGGTGAGTCGGTGTTGGTGCACGCCGCGGCTGGTGGGGTGGGGATGGCGGCGGTGCAGGTGGCGCGGCATGTGGGGGCGGAGGTGTACGCGACGGCCAGTCCTGGCAAGCACGAGGTGTTGGCGGGGATGAGTATCGACGCGGCGCATCGTGCCAACTCGCGGTCGTTGGACTTCGAGTCGGCCATCCGGGACGCGACGGGTGGTCGGGGTGTCGATGTCGTCCTGAACAGTCTGGCCGGCGAGTTCGTGGACGCCTCGCTGCGGCTGCTCGCCGACGGCGGACGCCTGCTGGAGATGGGCAAGACCGACCTCCGCGACCCGGAGGCTGTCTCGGCCGCGTACCCCGGAACCCGCTACCAGGTCTACGACCTGGTCACCGACGCGGGCCCGGAGCTCATCGGGCAGATGCTGGCCACCCTCAGCGACCTGTTCAGCCGCGGTGTGCTGACTCCGTTGCCGTCGCGGGTGTGGCCGTTGGCGCGGGCGCGGCAGGCGTTGCGGCATCTGAGCCAGGCCAAGCACACGGGCAAGCTGGTGTTGGACGTGCCGGCCACCCTGGACCCCGAGGGCACGGTTCTGATCACCGGCGGCACCGGCACCCTCGGTGCCCTCGTCGCGGGGGATCTGGTGCGTACGGGTCGGGCTCGGCACCTGTTGCTGGTCAGCCGTAGTGGCCCGGAGGCGCCGGGCGCCGGTGAACTGGTCGAGCGGTTGGCCGCCGCCGGTGCATCGGCCCAGGTGGTGGCGGCCGACGTCACGGACCGGGAAACGGTCGAGAGCCTGGTCGCCGGCGTCGACCCGGCCCACCCCCTCACCGGCGTCATCCACACCGCCGGCGTCCTCGACGACGCGGTCCTCACCTCGCAGACCCCGGACGGACTGGCCCGGGTGTGGGCGGCCAAGGCCACGGCCGCCGCCCACCTGCACGCCGCGACCAGGGACCTGCGGCTCGGCATGTTCGTCCTCTTCTCCTCGTCGGCCGCCACCCTCGGCAGCCCGGGGCAGGCCAACTACGCCGCCGCCAACGCGTTCTGCGACGCGCTGGCCGCCCACCGACAGGCGCTCGGCCTGCCCGGCGTCTCCATCGCCTGGGGCCTGTGGGCCAACGCCAGCGGCATGACCGGCAACCTGGCCGACGCGGACCTGGCCCGCATGGCCCGCTCCGGCATCGGCGCCATGACCAGCGAACACGCCCTGAGCCTGCTGGACGCGGCCATCCAACACGGCGGCCACCACCTGGTAGCCGCCGACATCAACCCCCGGGCCCTGGCCGCGCAACCCGCCGACACCCTGCCCGCCTCGCTGCGCACCCTGGTCGCCACCAGCGGCGGCAGCACCCGCGCCCGGCGCACCGCGACGACCGGCGGCGGCCAACCCGAGAACTGGGCGAGCCGACTGGCCGGACTCTCCCCCGACGAGCAGCTACGCACCCTGGTCACCCTGGTGCGCGGCAACGCGGCCACCGTGCTCGGGCACGCCGACGCGGACGCGGTCCACGCCGAGGCCAACTTCAAGGACCTCGGCTTCGACTCGCTGACGGCAGTGGAACTGCGCAACCGCCTGGCAGCCGCCACCGGCCTGCGGCTGCCCGCCGCCCTCGTCTTCGACCACCCCGAGCCCACCGCGCTGGCGGAGTTCCTGCTCCAGCGGATCGCGCCCGCGGGGGCACCGGCCAGCGGACCGGACGCCGTCGATCCGGTGCTCAACGATTTGGCCCGGCTTGAGAGCACCTTGATACAGCTTGATCTGGAGGACGGCGATTCCGGTGCGGTGACGGCTCGGCTGGAGAGCCTGCTGGCGAAGTGGAAGGCGGCACGCAAGCCCGCGCACGAGGGCAGCGCCGTGGAGCGACTGGACTCCGCGTCAGCGGACCAGGTCCTCGACTTTATCGACAACGAACTTGGCGTGTCCTGAATGCACGGGACCACACCATCGCTCAGGCCGGGGGATACCTCATGGTGAACGAAGAGAAGCTGGTCGAGTATCTCAAGCGCGTCTCCAAGGACCTGCACGAAACGCGGCTGCGCCTGCGCGAGGTGGAGGAGCGCTCCCAGGAGCCGGTGGCCGTGGTCAGCATGGCCTGCCGGTTCCCGGGCGGCGTCGCCTCGCCCGAGCAGTTGTGGGAACTGGTCACCTCGCGCACCGACGCCATCGGGGACTTCCCCACCGACCGGGGCTGGGACCTGGACGGCCTGTACCACCCGGACCCGGACCACCCGGGCACCAGCTACGTCACCCAGGGCGGGTTCCTCTACGACGCCGACCAGTTCGACCCCGCCTTCTTCGGGATAAGCCCGCGCGAGGCACTCGCCACCGGCCCCCAACAGCGCCTCCTCCTGGAGACCGCGTGGGAGGCCATCGAACGCGCCGGCATCGACCCGGTCTCCCTCAAGGGCAGCCAGACCGGGGTGTACGCCGGCACCGCCACCACCGGGGGAACCTCACAGGGCGAGGCCCCCCAGCAGGGCTCGGAGGGTTACGCGGGCAACGCCCCCAGCCTGCTGTCCGGCCGGGTCTCCTACACCCTTGGCCTCGAAGGCCCGGCCGTCACCGTGGAGACCGCCTGCTCCTCGTCGCTGGTGGCCATGCACCTCGCGGCCCAGGCGCTGCGCCAGGGTGAATGCTCACTGGCCCTGGCCGGCGGCGTCACCGTCATGGCCACCCCCGAGGTCTTCACCGGTTTCTCCCGACAGCGCGGCCTCTCGCCCGACGGCCGCTGCAAGGCGTTCGCGGCCGACGCCGACGGCACCGGCTGGGGCGAGGGCGTCGGGCTCGTCCTGTTGGAGCGCCTGTCGGACGCGCGGCGCAACGGACACCGGGTGCTCGCGGTGCTCCGCGGCTCGGCCATCAACCAGGACGGTGCCAGCAACGGCTTCGCCGCCCCCAACGGGCCGTCCCAGCAGCGCGTGATCCGCCAGGCCCTGGCCAGCGCCCGGCTGTCGCCGTCCGAGGTGGACGCGGTCGAGGCGCACGGCACCGGCACCCGGCTCGGCGACCCCATCGAGGCCGACGCGCTGCTTGCCACCTACGGTCAGGACCGAGCCGAGGACCAACCGCTGTGGCTCGGCTCGGTCAAGTCCAACATCGGCCACACCCAGGGCGCCGCCGGCGTGGCCGGCGTCATCAAGATGGTGATGGCGCTCCAACGCCAACACCTGCCGGCCTCCCTGCACCTGGCCGAGCCCACCCCGCACGTGGACTGGAGCAGCGGCGGCGTCCGGCTCCTGACCGACCCCGTGCCCTGGCCGGCCGGTGCCCGCACCCGGCGCGCGGGCGTCTCGTCGTTCGGGATCTCGGGAACCAACGCACACGTCATCCTCGAAGAGGCGCCGGCGCCCGTGGACGAGGCACAGTCCGCGACCCAGCCGCCACACCACCCCACGACCCACCCAGTCCCCGCCGCCACCCACGTACTGCCCTGGGTGGTCTCCGGCCGCGGCGCGGACGCGCTGCGCGGCCAGGCGGCGGCCCTGCTCGCCCGCCTCACCGACGCCCCCCGACACTCACCCGCCGAGATCGGTTGGTCCCTGGTGACCACCCGCTCGACCTTCGAGCACCGCGCCGTCGTCGTCGGCCAGAGCGAGGACGAACTGCTGGGCGGCCTCCGGGCGTTGGCGGACGGTGCGGACCACCCGCACGTCATCGCCCCGGGCACCCCCGCCGCCACGACCACCGGCCCCGGTGGCGTGGGCCCGGTACTCGTCTTCCCGGGTCAGGGTTCGCAGTGGGTGGGGATGGGTGCGGGGTTGTTGGAGTCGTCTCCGGTGTTCGCGGCGCGGGTGGCGGAGTGTGAGCGGGCGCTCGCGCCGTACGTGGACTGGTCGCTGAGCGAGGTGCTGCGGGGCGGGGTGGACGCCGCCGACCTGGGTCGGGTCGATGTGGTGCAGCCGGTGTTGTGGGCGGTGATGGTCTCCCTGGCCGCGGTGTGGGCTGATCAGGGTGTGACGCCTGCCGCTGTGGTGGGTCACAGTCAGGGTGAGATCGCGGCTGCCGTCGTCGCCGGCGCGTTGTCCCTGGAGGACGGGGCGAAGGTGGTGGCGTTGCGGAGCAAGGCGCTGCGCCGCCTCGCCGGCGGCGGGGCGATGGCCTCGTTGGCGATGCGTGAGGAAGAGGTCGCCGCGTTCCTGGCCGGCCTGGGTGAGGCCGCGGCGGGCGTGAGCGTCGCGGCGGTCAACGGGCCCGGCTCCGTGGTGGTGTCCGGACCGCCGGAGCAGGTACGACACGCCGTGGCCGCGCGCGAGGAGGCCGGTGGGCGAGCCCGGCTGATCGACGTGGACTACGCCTCGCACAGCCCACAGGTTGACGAGATCGCCGACGAGTTGCACCAGGCACTCGCCGGGATCAAGCCCACCCGTGCCCCGGTGGCCTTCTACTCCACGGTGACGGCCGAGCGCATCGACACGGCTACCCTCGACACCCCGTACTGGGTGACCAACCTGCGCGAACGCGTACGCTTCGCCGACACCATGGGCCGCCTCCTGGCCGACGGGCACCGCGTGTTCATCGAGGCCAGCACCCACCCCGTGCTCACCGTGGGCATGCAGGAGTCCTTCGACGAGGCCGGCATCCAGGCCACCGCGGTGCCGACCCTTCGCCGAGAGCACGGCGGGTTGGAGCAGTTGGCGCAGTCCGTGGCACTGGCGTTCACCGCCGGCGCCGACGTGGACTGGGCCCGCTGGTTCCCGAGCGACCCCACGCCCGGCGTGGTGGACCTGCCCACGTACGCCTTCCAGCGCCAGCGCTACTGGCCCGCGCCGAGCGCCGCCGTGGGCGACGTCGGCGCGGCCGGCCTCCAGCGGGTGGAGCACGCGCTGCTCCCCGCGGCCGTCGGGCTCGCCGACGGCGGCCTGGTGCTGACCGGCCGCGTCGCGGCGCAGGCGCAACCCTGGCTCGCGGAGCACGTGGTGGGCGGCACCGTCATCGCGCCCGGCGCCGCCCTCGTGGAGTGGGCGCTGCGCGCGGCCGACGAGGTGGGCTGCGGCGGCGTCGAGGAGCTGACGCTCCAGGTGCCGCTCGCGCTGCCCGCCACCGGTGGCGTACGCGCCCAGGTGGTCGTCGGCGCCGCCGCCGAGGACGGCCGGCGCACCCTGCGCGTCTACTCGCGGCCCGACCACGACACCGACCTCGGCGCCGACGCGGGCTGGGTGTGCCACGCCGAAGGCACCCTGAGCCCGCCCACCCCCCACCCCGACACACCCGGGCCACTCGACGGCACCTGGCCGCCCGCCGGGGCCCAGGCCGTGGACCTCACCGGCTTCTACGAGCGGGCCACCGAGGCGGGATACGGATACGGCCCGGCCTTCCAAGGTCTCAAGGCCGCCTGGCGGCACGGCTCGCACGTCTACGCCGAACTCGAACTCCCCGAGGCTGCCGGCGATCGTGAAGGGTTCGGCATCCACCCCGCGCTGCTCGACGCCGCCCTGCACCCGGCGCTGCTGACCGAGGAGCCCGCAGCGGCGTCCGAAGCGGAACAGGTGTGGCTGCCCTTCGCCTGGAGCGGCGTCGCGCTGTGGGCCGCCGAGGCCGGCTCCGTCCGCGTCCGCGTCTCCTCCGACCAGGCCGCCACCAGCGGAGAACGCTCGCTCCAGGTCACGGTGGCCGACGCCGTCGGCGCCCCGGTGCTCACGGCCGAGGCGGTCACCATGCGCCCCGCCTCCACCGAGCGGCTCAAGGCCGCCGGACACGGGGCGGCCGGGCTGTTCGCGGTGGAGTGGACACCGCTGACCGGCGTCACGTCGGGCAGCGGCGCGGTCACGGAAGCGGCGGACTGGGCGGTGCTGGGCACCGATGTGTGGGGTCTGGCCGAAGAGTTGCCGGGTTCGGGACGGGTCTTCGGGGACGTGGACGCGTTGCTGGACGCGGTGGGTGAGGACGGCGAGGTGCCGTCGGTGGTGTTGCTCGGCGTCGCGACCCCCGACGGCGAGGGCGCGGGGCTGGCGGAGGCCGGCCTGAGCGCGACCGTGGGCGTGTTGGACGTGATGCGGGACTGGTTGACACGGGAACGGCTGGCGTCGTCGCGGCTGGTGGTCGTGACGCGCGGCGCGGTGGCCACCGAAGGCGCGGACGTGGCGACGCCGGGCGCCGGCGTGTGGGGCCTGGTACGCAGCGCCGAGTCGGAGAACCCGGGGCGCTTCCTCCTGCTGGACCTCGACGCGGCGGCCGAGACGCCAGTGGGCGGGCTGACGGCCGGGGTGCTGGCGGCCCTGGCGGCCGACGAGTCGCAGGTTGCGCTCCGGGACGAGCGCGCGCTGGTGCCCCGGCTCGTACGGGCCCCGGCCACCGCACCCGACAGCGCGTCGGACGCACCAGGCCAGGAGGGCGAGGCGAGTGGGCTCGACCCGGACGGCACGGTGATGATCGTGGGCGGCACCGGCATGCTCGGCGCCTTGGTGGCGACACACCTCGTGCGGACGTGGCGGGTCAGGCACCTGGTACTGGCCAGCAGGCGCGGCCCGGAAGCGCCGGGGGCCGCCGAACTCGCCGAGCACCTCGGCGAGTTCGGCGCCCAGGTGCGCGTCGTGGCGGCGGACGTCACGAACGCCGACGAGGCCAACGAACTCATCGCGGGCATCGACCCGGAGCACCCGCTGACGGGCGTGGTGCACGCGGCGGGCACGCTGGCCGACGGCGTGGTGACCTCGCAGACGGCGGAACAGGTTGGGCGGGTATGGGCGGCCAAGGCCACCGTCGCGGCACACCTGCACACCGCCACGGCCGGCCTGGACCTGCGCATGTTCCTCATGTTCTCCTCGGCCGCCGGCGTCGTGGGCAACGCGGGCCAGGCCGGCTACGCGGCGGCCAACGCGTTCGTCGACGCCCTGGTCGCCCACCGGCGCGGCCTCGGACTCCCGGGACAGTCGGTGGCCTGGGGCCTGTGGGAACAGGCCAGCGAGATGACCGGCCACATGGGCCAGGCCGAGCTGGCCCGGCTGCGCGGCATGCGCCCGCTCACGGCCGAGCGCGGCCTGAGCCTCCTCGACGCCGCCCACCGGTCGACGCGACCGCTGCTCGTGGCCGTCGACCTGGACGTGCACGGCCTCGCCGGCGCCACCGACCTGCCGCCCGTGCTGCGCGGCCTCGCCGGACGCACGCGGCGCAGGGCGACCGACGCCGACGCCTCGGGCGCGGCGGGCCTGACGGCACGGCTGACGGGCCTGGACGCGGACGGGCAGCGGGCCGAGATCCTCGACGTCGTGCGCGGCGGCGTGGCCGCCGTGCTCGGCTTCGCCTCGGCCGCCGACGTGCGACCCGACTCCGCGTTCAAGGAGCTGGGGTTCGACTCGCTGACGGCGGTGGAACTGCGGAACCGCCTGTCGGCGGTGAGCGGTCTACGACTGCCGGCGACCCTGGTCTTCGACTACCCGACGCCGCGCCTGCTGGCGGCCTACGTACTGTCGCGGTGGAGCGGCGGCGCGGGCACGGACGCCGCGCGGACCTCGGCGCGGGCGTCGGTGGGTGTGGGTGCGGACGAGCCGGTCGCGATCGTCGGCATGGCCTGCCGGTTCCCCGGGGGAGCGGAGTCGCCGGAGGGCCTGTGGGACCTGGTGGCGAGCGGGCGCGCGGTGCTGGGGGAGTTCCCGACCACGCGAGGCTGGGACGTGGACGGCCTCTTCCACGCGGACCCGGACCACTCGGGGACGAGCTACGCGCGTGAGGGGGCCTTCCTGTACGACGCGGACCAGTTCGACGCGGGCTTCTTCGGCGTGAACCCACGAGAGGCGCTGGCAACAGACCCGCAGCAACGGTTGTTGCTGGAGGCGTCCTGGGAGGCGCTGGAACGGGCCGGGATCGATCCGGTCTCGCTGCGGGGTTCGGCGACGGGTGTGTACGCGGGCGTGATGTACCACGACTACGCGGCGGGACTGTCGCGCGGCGGCGACCCGAAACTGGAGGGTTACGCCATGCTGGCCGGCTCGGGCAGCGTCGTCTCCGGCCGCGTGGCGTACACGCTGGGCCTGGAGGGCCCGGCGGTGACGGTCGACACGGCATGCTCGTCGTCGCTGGTGGCCATGCACCTGGCGGCGCAGGCACTGCGCTCGGGCGAATGCGCGTTGGCGCTCGCCGGCGGTGTGACGGTGATGGCCACCCCGGACGTGTTCACCGGGTTCTCGCGCCAGCGCGGCCTGGCACCGGACGGGCGGTGCAAGCCCTTCGCGGCGGCGGCCGACGGCACCGGGTGGGGCGAAGGCGTGGGAGTGCTGCTCCTTGAGCGGCTCTCGGACGCCAGGCGCCAGGGACACCGGGTGCTCGCGCTGGTACGCGGCTCCGCCGTGAACCAGGACGGCGCGTCGAACGGGATGACGGCCCCCAACGGGCCGTCGCAGCAGCGCGTGATTCGGCAGGCATTGGCCAATGCCGGGCTCAGCGCCTCCGAGGTGGACGCGGTGGAGGGCCACGGTACGGGAACGCGACTGGGCGACCCGATCGAGGCACAGGCGCTGATCGCCACGTACGGGCAGGAACGGGAGGAGAACGACCCGCTGTGGCTGGGCTCGGTGAAGTCGAACATCGGCCATACGCAGGCCGCCGCGGGAGTGGCGGGCGTCATCAAGATGGTGCAGGCCATGCACCACGGCGTCCTGCCCCAGTCCCTGCACATCGACGAACCGACGCCCCATGTGGACTGGGACGCGGGAGCGGTGCGACTGCTGTCGGAGCCGGTGGAATGGCCACGGAAGGACCGCCCCAGGCGAGCGGGCATCTCGTCCTTCGGCGCCTCGGGCACCAACGCGCACGTGATCCTCGAGCAGGCGGCTCCGGAGGTCGCCGACACTTCCGAGGCGCCCGAGGTCTCCGCGGGGTCCGAGGCCGGCGGCGTGGTGCCGTGGGTGTTGTCGGGGCGGGGCGAGGAGGCGCTGCGGGGCCAGGCGGTGGCGTTGGCCGAGTGGGTGGAGAGCCGGCCCGGGTTGTCGTCGGGCGAGGTCGGTTGGTCGTTGGTGAGGTCACGCTCGTTGTTCGAGCGGCGTGCGGTGGTGGTGGGACGCGATCGGGAGTCGCTCCACGCGGGATTGTTGGCGTTGGGGGCGGGCGAGGCGCATCCGGGTGTGGTGACGTCGGACGCGGCCCCGGGTCTCGATGGCGATGGTCCGGTGCTGGTCTTCCCGGGTCAGGGTTCGCAGTGGGTGGGGATGGGCGCGGGGTTGTTGGAAGCCTCGCCGGTGTTCGCGGCGCGGGTGGCCGAGTGCGAACAGGCACTCGCTCAGTATGTGGACTGGTCGCTGAGCGAGGTGCTGCGGGGTGGGGTGGGCGCCGCCGACCTGGGGCGGGTTGATGTGGTGCAACCGGTGCTGTGGGCCGTGATGGTGTCGTTGGCCGCGGTGTGGGCTGATCAGGGTGTGACGCCTGCCGCCGTGGTGGGTCACAGTCAGGGTGAGATCGCGGCTGCTGTCGTCGCGGGTGCGCTGTCGTTGGATGATGGTGCGAAGGTGGTGGCGTTGCGGAGCAAGGCGCTACGCCGGTTGGCTGGTGGCGGGGCGATGGCTTCGCTGGCGTTGAGTCAGGACAAGGCCGAGGAGTTCCTGGCTGGGCTTGGTGAGAGTGCGGCGGGTGTGGGCATCGCGGCCGTCAACGGGCCCGGCTCCGCCGTGGTCTCCGGACCGCCCGAGCAGGTCCAACACGCCGTCTCCGCGCTGGAGGAAAGTGGCGGCAGGGCTCGCCTGATCGACGTGGACTACGCCTCCCACAGCTCACAGGTTGATGAGATCGCCGACGAACTCCACGAGGTGCTAGCCGGTATCAGTCCGACCCAGGGTGAGGTGGCGTTCTACTCCACCGTCACCGCCGAACGCATCGACACCAGCACCCTGGACACCGCCTACTGGGTCACCAACCTGCGCGAACAGGTCCGCTTCGCTGAGGCCGCACGCCACCTCCTGGCTGATGGCCACCGCGTGTTCATCGAGGCCAGCACCCACCCCGTCCTGACCGTCGGACTCCAGGAATCCTTCGACGAAGCCGGGATCGAGGCTGCCGCGGTGCCGACCCTTCGCCGGGAGCATGGCGGGTTGGAGCAGTTGGCGCGGTCCGTAGCCCGGGCGTTCACCGCCGGCGTGAGCGTGGACTGGACCCGTTGGTTCCCCGACGACCCCACGCCCCGCGTCGTGGACCTACCCACCTACGCCTTCCAGCGTGAGCCCTACTGGCTCGTCTCGCAGAGCAGCGTCGGTGACGTGGGCGCCGCGGGGTTGCAACAGGTCTCGCATGCGCTGTTGCCGGCCGCCGTGGAGTTGGCCGATGGTGGCCTTTTGCTGACCGGTCGGCTTTCGGCGGGGAGTGGCCGGGGTTGGTTGGCCGAGCATGTGGTGGCGGGCTCGGCGTTGTTGCCGGGCGCGGCGCTGGCCGAGTGGGCGTTGCGGGCCGCCGACGAGGCCGGGTGTGCGGGCGTGGAGGAGTTGGCGCTTCAGGTGCCGCTGAAGCTTCCGGCCTCCGGGGCGCTGCGCGTACAGGTGGTCGTCGGAGCGCCCGCGGCTGACGGTTCGCGGGACGTACGGATCCACTCGCGCCCCGAGGACGAGCCCGGCGCGGACGCCACCTGGGTGTGCCACGCGGAGGGTGTGCTGAGCCCGCCGTCCGACACGGCCGACCAGCCCACGGGGCTGCTGGGCGCGTGGCCGCCGGCGGGGGCCGAGTCCGTGGACGTCGACGGGTTCTACGCGCGGGCTGCCGCCGAGGGGTACGGCTACGGCCCGGCGTTCCAGGGGCTGCGGGCCGTGTGGCGACAGGGCGAGAACGTGTACGCCGAGGTGGAGTTGCCGCAGGCGGCGGGGGAGCGGGACGGATACGGCATCCACCCCGCCCTCCTCGACGCGGCGCTGCACCCGGCGCTCCTGATCGACCAGACCGATGCCGAGGCCGCTGCCCCGAACAGCGACACCGATACCGACACCGACGCCAGCGGTGAGGGGCGCGCCGGTGAGGGCGCTGCGGGGTCCGGGGCGCGGTCGGCGGCTTCCCGGGCGGACCGGGTGTGGCTGCCCTTCGCGTGGAACGGTGTGTCGCTGTGGGCCACCCAGGCCGGCAGCGTGCGGGTTCGCATCTCTCCCGGGCCGCGGGGTGGAGACGACGAGCGGGCGCTGCGGCTCACCGTGGCCGACGCCGTGGGCGCGCCCGTGCTGACGGTCGACGCGGTGGCGATGCGTGCCGCCGCGCCCGACCAGTTGCGCGCGGCCGGCGGCCGTGGGGTGGACGGACTGTTCGCGCTCGACTGGACCCCGTTGCCCCGGCCTGTCGTCGGCGACGCGGACGGGTCGGCGGACGGCGCGGGTGACTGGGCCGTGCTCGGCCAGGACCCGTTCCGACTCGCCGGGTTGGAGCTGCCGGACGGCGCGAGCCCCGAGTCGTACGCCGGCGTCTCCGCGCTGGTCGAGGCGTTGGAGGCCGGAACCGCGCCGCCGGCCGTGGCGTGCGTCGGCGTGTCACCCACGGTCGTCGGCGAAGGAATCACGGCGGGTGAAGGGTTGGCGGACGCCGGCCGGCGCGCCGTCGAGCACGTGCTCGACCTGGTGCGGA
Source organism: Streptomyces sp. MGP-BFMKR1 (assembly GCF_057766585.1). Classification (NCBI taxonomy): domain Bacteria; kingdom Bacillati; phylum Actinomycetota; class Actinomycetes; order Kitasatosporales; family Streptomycetaceae; genus Streptomyces; species Streptomyces sp. MGP-BFMKR1. The sequence goes on along the minus strand of NZ_CM173408.1, from coordinate 192,920 downwards.
GCTGGCTGGCCGAACCACGGCTGGCCGCGAGCCGACTGGTGGTCGTCACCCGGGGCGCGGTCGCGGCCGGTGAGGGCGAGGACGGCACGGTGGAGCTGGCCGGAGCCGGCGTATGGGGGTTGCTGCGGAGCGCGGAGTCCGAGAACCCCGACCGCTTCCTCCTGCTCGACCTCGACCCGGACGTCGCGGCCGACGCCGCTCACCCGGGTCTCGTGGCCGGTGTACGGCAGGCGATCAGCGCGGCTGAGACACAGGTCGCGGTGCGCGGCGGTCAACTCCTCGTCCCCCGGCTGGTGCGCGGCGGGACCGCGGTCGGCGGCGTGGTCGGCCCGGACGGGCGCTCCGCCTGGCGCCTGGACACCGACGGCAGCGGCACCCTCGAAGGCGTCGCTCCCGTGCCGTGCCCGGAGGTCATGGAGCCGCTCGCCGAGGGGCGGATTCGGGTCCAGGTGCACGCTGCGGGCGTCAACTTCCGGGACGTGGTCGTCAGCCTGGGCATGGTGCCCGGACAGACCGGACTCGGCGGCGAGGGCGCGGGCACCGTCGTGGCGGTGGGGCCCGGGGTGAGTGGCGTGTCCGTCGGCGACCGGGTGATGGGCGTCTTCGACCGCGCCTTCGGGCCGATCACCCAGACCGACGCCCGACTCGTCACACCCATCCCCGAGGGTTGGACCGATCAGCAGGCCGCCGCCGTACCGATCGCCTACCTCACCGCCTGGTACGGGCTCGTCGAACTCGGCCGAGTACAGCGGGGTGAGCGGGTGCTCATCCACGCGGCCACCGGTGGCGTCGGCACGGCCGCCGTCCAGATCGCCCGCCACCTGGGCGCCGAGGTGTACGCCACGGCCAGCCCGGGCAAGCACCCGGTCCTCGGCGCGTTGGGCATCGACCAGGCACACCGGGCCAACTCCCGGGACCTGGACTTCGAGGCGACCATCCGGGAAGCGACCGGGGGGCGCGGCGTGGACGTCATACTCAACAGCCTCTCCGGCCCGTTCGTGGACGCCTCGATGCGCCTGCTCGGCGAGGGCGGCCGGTTACTGGAGATGGGCAAGACCGACATCCGGGACGCCGACCACCTGGCCACCGCCTACCCGGGCGTCAGCTACCAGGCGTACGACCTGATCACCCATGCCGGGGCCGACCGGATCGGCGACATGCTCGACACCCTGCGGGAGATGTTCCGCGCCGGCACGCTGCAACCGCCACCCGTCAGGAGCTGGCCGCTGGCCCGGGCCCGGCAGGCGCTGCGCCACCTCAGCCAGGCCAAGCACACCGGCAAGCTCGTCCTCGACGTGCCCGGCACGGTGGACGCCAACGGCACGGTCCTGATCACCGGCGGCACCGGCACCCTCGGCGGTCACGTCGCCGAACACCTCGCTCGGGCCTGGGGCATCCGGCACCTGGTGCTGGTCAGCCGGCGTGGCGCGGAGGCGCCCGGCGCGGACGCCCTGCTGGCACGACTGGCCGACGCGGGGGCCGACGCGCGCGTCGTCGCGGCCGACGTCACCGACGGGGCCGCGGTCGCCGACCTGGTCGCGGGCATCGACCCCGCGCACCCGCTCACCGGCGTCGTTCACGCCGCGGGTGTGCTCGACGACGCCATGGTCACCTCCCAGTCCGCCGAGCGACTGGCGCCCGTGTGGGCCGCCAAGGCCAACGCCGCGGCCCACCTGCACGCCGCGACGAAGGATCTGCGGCTCGGGATGTTCGTCCTCTTCTCCTCCGCGGCGGCCACTCTCGGCAGCCCCGGGCAGGCCAACTACGCGGCGGCCAACGCCTTCTGCGACGCGCTGGCCGCCCACCGTCGCGCGCTCGGCCTGCCCGGCGTGTCCATCGCCTGGGGCCTGTGGGCCGACGCGAGCGGCATGACCGGCCACCTCGACGCGGCGGACCTGGCCCGGATGAGCCGCTCGGGCATCAAGGCCATGCCGAACGAACACGCCCTGCGCCTGCTGGACGCCGCCTGCCGGCACGGCCACGCCCAACTCGCCGCCGCACACCTGGACCTGCGCGCCCTGGGCGCGCAACCCGCCGACACTCTGCCCGCGCAGCTCCGGGCGCTGGTCGGCACCGCCACCGCGCGCCGCGGCGCGGCCACCGACCAGGCGGCGGCCACCAACTGGGCCAGCCAACTCGCCACCCTGCCCCCCGAGGAGCAGCAGCGCACGCTGCTCAACCTGGTACGCGGCAACGCGGCGGCCGTCCTCGGCCACGCCGACCCCAACGCGGTGCACAGCGACGCCCCGTTCAAGGACCTCGGGTTCGACTCGCTGACCGCCGTCGAACTCCGTAACCGGCTCTCGGCCGCCACCGGGCTGCGGCTGCCCGCCACCTTCATCTTCACCTACCCCACCCCGGCGGCCATCGCCGAGGAACTGCGCGAACAGCTCTGCCCCGCGGCGGCCGACCCAGCGGCGCCCCTCTTCGAGGAGTTGGAGAGGCTGGAGGCGGCGATGGCTCGGGTCGACGCCGGCGACGACGCGCGCGGCAAGCTCACCAAGCGGCTGGAGACGCTGCTGTGGCGCCTCAACGACAGCGGGCCGGACCACGACACGCCCGGCGCGGAGACCGCGGACAGCACCGCGGTGGACGCGGCGTCGGACGACGAGCTGTTCGCCCTCATCGACCGCGAACTGCCTTCCTGATCAGGAGCGAGAACTGATGTCGGACACCGAAGAGAAGCTCCGCCAGTATCTGAAGCGGGTCACGGTGGACCTCGGCCAGGCGCGCCAGCGGCTGCGCGAGGTGACGGAGCGGTCCCAGGAGCCGGTGGCCGTCGTCGGCATGGCCTGCCGCTACCCGGGCGGCGTACGAGGCCCCGAGGACCTGTGGAACCTCGTCGCCTCGGGCACCGACGCCATCACGCCGTTCCCCACCGACCGCGGCTGGGACCTGGAGAGCCTGTACCACCCGGACCCGGACCACCCCGGGACCAGCTACGTGCGCGACGGTGGCTTCCTCGACGGAGCCGACCGGTTCGACGCGGAGTTCTTCGGGATCAGCCCGCGCGAGGCGCTGGCCATGGACCCGCAACAGCGCCTGCTCCTCGAAGTCGCCTGGGAACTCCTCGAACGGGCCGGCCTCGACCCCGCCCAGCTCAGGGGCTCGGCCACCGGCGTGTACGCGGGCGTGTCCAGCCAGGACTACCTCTCGCGCACCCCGCACATTCCCGAGGGCTTCGAGGGGTACGCGACCACCGGCAGCCTCACCAGCGTCGTCTCGGGGCGCGTCGCGTACTCCTTCGGGTTCGAGGGGCCCGCGGTGACCGTGGACACGGCCTGCTCGTCGTCGTTGGTGGCCATGCACCTGGCGGCCCAGGCCCTGCGCCAGGGCGAGTGCGCGATGGCGCTGGCCGGCGGCGTCACCTCGCTCACCACCCCGACCGCCTACGCGGAGTTCTCCCGGCAGCGCGGCCTGGCCCCCGACGGGCGGTGCAAGTCCTTCGCGGCCTCCGCCGACGGCACCGGCTTCTCCGAGGGCGTCGGCCTGGTCCTCCTGGAACGCCTCTCGGACGCCCGGCGCAACGGCCATCGCGTGCTCGCCGTCCTCCGTGGCTCGGCCATCAACCAGGACGGCGCCAGCAACGGCCTCACCGCCCCCAACGACGCGGCCCAGGAACGGGTGATCAGGCAGGCGCTGGAGAACGCGCGCCTCGCCCCCGACCAGGTGGACGCCGTCGAGGCGCACGGCACCGGTACGTCGTTGGGTGACCCGATCGAGGCACAGGCGCTGCTCGCGACGTACGGTCAGGACCGTCCCGATGACCGGCCGCTGTGGCTGGGCTCCGTCAAGTCCAACATCGGACACACCCAGGCCGCCGCCGGCGTGGGCGGCGTTATCAAGATGATCATGGCGCTGCAACGGGAAACGCTCCCCGCGACCCTGCACGTCGACCACCCGACCCCGCACGTGGACTGGGAGGCCGGCGGCGTACGCCTGCTGACGGAGCCCGTCACCTGGCCGAACGGCGAGCGCCCCCGCAGGGCGGGCATCTCGTCCTTCGGCATCTCGGGTACGAACGCGCACGTCATCCTGGAGCAGGCGCCGGAGGCGCCCGTGGAGGAGTCGGCGCCTGTCGCTCCCGGGCCGGTGATGGCCACCGGTGGTTACGTCCCGTGGGTGCTGTCGGCCCGCAGCCACGCCGCGCTACGCGGTCAGGCCCAAGCGCTGCTCGAACACCTGGCGACGGCCCCGGCTGCCTCGATCACCGACATCGGCTGGTCCCTGACCACCACCCGCACCATCTTCGACCACCGAGCAGTCCTCACAGGCCAAGACCACGACACGCTCCTCGCCGGCCTCCACGCACTGGCCACCGACACAACCCACCCCACCCTCACCAGCCCCGGCACCCCAACACTGCCCGGCGACCTCGGCCCGGTACTGGTCTTCCCAGGCCAGGGCTCGCAGTGGCTGGGGATGGGCGCGGGGTTGTTGGAAGCCTCGCCGGTGTTCGCGGCGCGGGTGGCGGAGTGTGAGCGGGCGTTGGCTCCGTATGTGGACTGGTCGCTTGCCGAGGTGTTGCGGGGTGGGGTGGACGCCGCCGACCTGAGCCGCGTGGATGTGGTGCAACCGGTGCTGTGGGCGGTCATGGTCTCGCTTGCCGCCGTGTGGGCGGACCAGGGAGTCAAGCCGGCTGCCGTGGTAGGTCACAGTCAGGGCGAGATCGCGGCTGCTGTCGTCGCCGGAGCGCTGTCCCTGGAGGACGGCGCGAAGGTGGTGGCGCTACGGAGCAAGGCACTCCGCCGCCTTGCCGGCGGCGGCGCCATGGCTTCGCTCGCGTTGAGTCAGGACAAGGCCGAGGAGTTTCTGGCCGGGCTTGGCGACAGCGCGGCGGGTGTGGGCATCGCTGCCGTCAACGGGCCTGGGTCAGCGGTGGTCTCCGGCCCGCCTGAGCAGGTGCAACACGCCGTCTCCGCACTGGAGGAAAGTGGCGGCAGGGCTCGCCTGATCGATGTGGACTACGCCTCTCACAGCTCACAGGTTGACGAGATCGCCGACGAACTCCACGAGGTGTTGGCCGGTATCAGTCCGACCCAGGGTGAGGTGGCGTTCTACTCCACCGTCACCGCCGAACGTATCGACACCAGCACCCTGGACACCGCCTACTGGGTCACCAACCTGCGCGAACAAGTCCGCTTCGCCGACGCCGTACGCCACCTCCTGGCTGATGGCCACCGCGTGTTCATCGAAGCCAGTACCCACCCGGTCCTGACCGTCGGACTCCAGGAATCCTTCGACGAAACAGGGATCGACGCTGCCGCGGTGCCGACCCTTCGCCGGGAACACGGCGGGTTGGAGCAGTTGGCGCAGTCCGTAGCCCAGGCGTTCACCGCCGGCGTGAGCGTCGACTGGACCCGTTGGTACCCCAACGACCCCACGCCCCACGTCGTGGACCTACCCACCTACGCCTTCCAACGTCAGCGCTACTGGCTCCCCGACATGCTGCCCGATCTTGCCGCTCCCGGTGGGCAGGACGGCGAGGCCGCGTTCTGGGCCGCCGTCGAGCGGCAGGATCTGGGAGCCCTCGCGGAAACCTTGCGGGTTGGCGATGGCGATGGCGATGGTGGGGGCGCGGCCGGTGAGGGTGCGCGTGCGTCGCTCGGTGCCGTGCTGCCGCTGTTGTCGGCGTGGCGGCAGGCGGGGCATGCGCGGTCGGTCGTGGACGGCTGGCGGTACCGGGTGGAGTGGCATCGGCGTACGGACCTCGGGACGCTGTCGGGGCCGGCGGAATCGTGGCTCGTGGTGTGCCCGACGGGGGCCGCCGACAAGTGGGTTGAGCTGTGCACCCGTACGTTGGGGGCGGCCGGTGACCAGGTGCGTCGGTTGGCGGTCGGGGAGTCCTGCGGGCGCGCCGAGCTGGCCGCCGCGCTGCGGGACGCGTACGCGGACGAGGCCACCGCACCGACCCATATCCTCTCGCTCCTCGGGCTCGATGAGCGCCCGTACGCAGATCACGAGGGTCTGACCAGCGGCGTTGCCGGGACCCTCGCGCTGGTGCAGGCGCTGGTAGACGCCGAGGTGCACAGCCCCCTGTGGTGTGTCACCCGGGGCGCCGTGGCCGTCTCAGCCGACGAGAGCGTGGTCTCGCCCACGCAGGCCCAGATCTGGGGGCTTGGCCGGGTGGCGGCGTTGGAACACCCCGCGCTGTGGGGTGGGCTCGTGGACCTGCCACTCGCGCCGGACGACGTCGACCCTGGCCCGCTGCGCGCCGTTCTCGGCGGAGCGTCCGGCGAGGACCAGGTGGCGCTGCGCGAGGGCGGGGTGTGGGGCCGCCGACTCGTACCGGCAGGGCTCGGCGAACGAGAGCCGGAGCACCCCTGGCAGCCCCGTGGCACCGTGCTGATCACCGGCGACGCCGATGGGCCCGCCGCGTACACCGCCCGTTGGGCGGCCGAGCGCGGCGCCGAACGTGTGTTGCTGCTGGGACGCGGCGGGGCCGACGCCGCCGGCGTGGCGGAGCTGTCGGCCGAGCTGGAGGAACGCGGGGCCGTCCTGGAGGTGGCTGACTGTGCGCCGATCGACCGGACGGCCGTCGCACGCCTCGCGGCCCGCCTTGCGGACGAGGGGGCCAGGATCGGCACGGTCATCCACACCTCGGCCACCGGGGACCTGGCGCCGCTGACCGACCTCTCGCCCGCCGACCTCGCCGAGGTCGTCGCCGCCAACCTGGTGGACGGCGGGCCACATCTGGACGAGCTGTGCGGCCTGGGGCCGGACGACACGGTGGTGTTCTTCTCCACGGTGGCCGCCTCCTGGGGCAGCAAGGACCACGGCGCCTACGCCGCGGCCACCGCCCACCTGGACTCGCTCGCGCGGCAACGCCGTGCGGCGGGCCGCCGGGTCACGTCGGTGACCTGGGGGCTCTGGGACCTGGCCGCGCCCGGTGCGGCTGCCGGGTCGAGCCCTGAACTCGGCCAGTACACGGAGCGGCTGCGCCGACAGGGCCTGACCCCGCTCGACCCCGTGCTGGCCACCGCCGCCCTCGGCCGGCTGCTCGACCACGACGACCCGCACCTGGCCGTGGCCGACGTGGCGTGGGACCGGTTCGCGCCGCTGTTCACGATGGCTCGGCCGAGCGCGCTGCTCGACGGCGTGCCACAGGCGAGGCGCGCGCTCGACGCCGCCCGCGAACCGGATGCCGGCGCGCCGGGCGACGGCGCGGCTGCCCTACGTGAGGAGTTGACCGCCCTGCCCGCGCCGGACCGCACCGAGCGGCTGCTGACGGTCGTACGCGCCCAGGTGGCGTCCGTACTGCACTATCCGTCGCCGGACGCGGTGGACCCCGACCGACCCTTCAAGGAGCTGGGGTTCGATTCCATCGCGGCCGTGGAACTACGCAACCGGTTGCGTGGCGCGACGGGACTCACCCTGTCCACGACGCTGGTCTTCGACTACCCGACCCCCAGCACGCTGACCGAGTACCTGCTCAGCCAACTCCTGCCCACCGACGCGGACCAGGCACACCCGGCGCTCGGCCGCATCGACGAGGTGGAGGCCGCGCTCGCCGAACTGCCCGCGGCCGACCCGCGCCGTACGGGGCTGGTGAACCGACTCCAGGCGCTGCTGTGGAAGTACTCGACCACGACGACCGACGCGACACCTCAGAACACGGCCGACAAGGACCTCGCCGGCGCCACGGCCGACGAGGTCTTCGCCCTCATCGACGAGTTGGGCGCGTAGTAACCCTCGCCGCCCCTGCCGCCGGTTGGCCGTGGCCTGGCGTGCGCCGTCCGGCGCCCGGATGATCCGGTGGCAGGGGGCGGGACCGCAGGAGCCTTGTCCTCGGCGAGGGTTCGCCGGTCGCGGACCGATAGCTGGCGCTGTGATCGGGAACGGGCCCCGGGGCCAGCTTGGTCAGTCCGATCGTGCTGCTTCCCACCTCCACGAGGTCCGGCGAGGGATGCCGTCGAGTTCTCCGCGGCCGGTGCACCAGAGGAGCACCTGGGTGGGGTCTCCGGGCGGGGCGGCGGGGAAGAGCCGGTTGAGTACTGCAGCGCTCAGCTGTGCTGGTGGCAGCCAGTCCACGGACAGTCCCCGTGCGATGTCGTAGGTGTGCAGCAGCGTTTCGGCAACGCCCATCGCCGCGAACCCTTCGGGGTCGCACGGGCCCCAGTGCCAGGCACGCAGGGTCGGCTTGGCTGTGACCAGGGCGCTGCTGAGCAGTCCGCCGCAGGCGGTGACGGCCTGGAGTACTTCGGCCGGCGAGGCAGCGGGGCGAACGTTCAGATCGATGGGAAGGTAGGCGTTGACGGGCTGAGCTGCCAGCTGCCCTGCGTAGGCCAGCAGGTCGTGGCCGATGTGGGCTGCTGTTTGCCAGCAGGTCCATTCGAGCGACCCCGCCGGCACCATCCAGTCCTCGGCGGTATGGGGGCCAAGCACCCGCAGCATCTCTGCCACGGCGGCGTCGACGTCCTGGCGGTCCATGAAAACTCCTCGCGGTCCGTGTTGTGAGGCGGGGCCGGTTGTCAACCCTTCACGCCGCCGGGCATCCGGCACGTCCGCCCCGTCGGCTTGGACCAGCTGGGCGATCACCGGAACCCGGTTGCCGCCGGCGGTTGCCAGCAACGTCATCGCTCACCGGTAGCGCACCGAGCTGGTACTGCCCCGGCGCACCACCTGCTGCAGCTTCTGCACTTCCTGATCGGTCAGTCTGCGCATCCGCACAGGCTCAACCACCACACCTCCAGCGATCGGAACGGACGTCACCGCCCACCCGACCGCCCGACCACCAACCCGGCGAACCTTCCCGGTCACAGCATGCGGCGAACGCGTGCAGACCGGCCACCGCGAGGGTCTGCTCCGCGCCATGGGCCTCGAACGTGCCGACGGGTTGGAAGCCGAGGCGGGTGGCGAGCCTGCGGGAACGCTCGTTGGCCGTCTGGGTGACCACCAGGACCGGCTGCTCCGGCAGTTCGTCGGCGGCGGCACGCAGCAGGCCCGTGGTGGCCTCGAACGCCAGCCCCGCCCCCCAACCGCTGCGTCGGAGCAGGTAGGTGAGCTCCAACTCCCCGCCTTCCTCGGTGACGTGGCCGGGGAGGTCGGCGGAGCGCCGGTCGAGCACCAGCGTCCCGACGCACGCGTCGGATTCCCGGTCGGCGATGACGTACGTGCCGGCCTTTCCCGCGATGGCGCTGACGCCGTTCGCGGCGAAGTACCGCACGACGGCGTCGCGGGGCCGCGCCCCGCCAAGGTGCGCGCGGACCCGCGGGTCTGTCTGGAGTTCGATCAGGCCGTCGATATCCGCGTCGTGTGCCGTGCGCAGCCGGAGGCGGGCGGTGGTGATCTCCGGGGCGGAGAGCGTGGGCCATGCGTTCATGCGCTCCATTGTCCCTGGTCACCGCGGTGGAACGGTGGGCTCAGCGGCGGCGTGCGGGCACCAGGCGCGGACGCCTCCCGGGCAAGGCCGCGTAATGGTCGCGGCTTTCGTCCCTCGCGGGGGGCCTGCCCGTGCCCCCGCGCCCGCCGTCCGCGCTCGTGGCTGGCAAAGCCTTTGCGTACGTCACCGCCGGATGTTGGGCTGGCCCGGTGACCAAGCACGACGAGGCGGCGACCGTCCGGCCCTTGACACGGGCCTGAGTGAGCGGGCACCTGGAGGCGGGGGAGCGGATCACCAGGGTCGAGGCGCTACGCGGCGGCATCACGGCCGAAACGCGGAGGCTGACCGTGGGCAGGCGTGCTGGCGGTACCCGCGCCCTGGTGCTGCGGAGCTTCGTCTCCCCGTACGCCGTGGAGCGCGCCGATGACTGGCTCGGGAGGGAGGCCGGCGCCCTGACCCAGCTCGCGGGGACCGGTGTGGCGGCTCCCGAGTTGGTCGCGGTTGACCCGACCGCCGCGCACGGTGAGTATCCGTCGCTCCTCATGACACACCTGGCCGGCCGGACCGTCCTCGCCGATGAGGGGGTGGAGACCCGCGTCCGGCTGCTGGCCCGCCGACTCGTGGTGATCCACGCGGTGCGACCCGCCGAGCGGCCCCCGGCGTACGTGGCGTTGACGACCGCCGACAGCGTCGTGGTCCCACGGGGCGCCGACCCGGCGGCGTGGGCAGCGGCGATCGACGTGATCCGCAGGCCGCCACCGCCGTACGAGGGATGCTTCCTGCACGGGGACTTCCAGCCCGGCAACGTGCTGTTCGACATGGACCCCGCACGGCCGGCAGCCGCCCGGATCACGGGGGTGGTCGACTGGGCAGCGGCCTCCTGGGGCCCGGCGGACCTCGACGTGGCGCACTGCTCGACCAACCTCGCGCTCCTGCACGGACCAGCGTGGGGTACGCGGTTCGCCGAGGCGTACGAGGAGGCCGGTGGGGTGCTGGCCGCGGACGCGGGCGAGCGGCTGTACTGGCGGGTGCGGGACGGGCTGGCGGCCTCCGAGGAAGTGCGGCAGGTGTCGCGGCCGTGGCGGGAGGCGGGCAGGACCGACCTGACACCGCGCGTGGTGGAGGAGCGGTTGGCTGACTACGTCGCCGCCGTGATGGCCGGGCCGGGATGACGACTCGGAGCGGCCGGCACGCGATCACGGTGGTCGGCGCTGGGCCGGCCGCCCGCGGTCGTCGGCCTGGAGGAGGGTGGCTCGATCACCAGGAAGCGGACGCGGTGTCGCCTGCCGCCGGCTCACCCCGCGTCGCGTGCCAACTTCAGGAGATCCGCGGCTACTTGGCCGGGGCGCTGCACGTGCAGGTCGTGCTCGGAGTCGGGGTACTCGCGCAGCGTGGCGTGGCGTAGGGGGGCCGTGGTGTTCTGCACGCGGGTGCGGATGCGGTTCGCCAGCGGGGGCAGCGCGCCCTTGGGGATGGCGACCATCAGCAGCGTGGGCACGTCGACGTCGGCGTACCAGGGGACCGGGGGCTCGCCCCAGATGCTACGCAGGATCGACATGTGCTGGTCGTGTGTCATGCGCTGGGTGAGCGTGCCGTCCGGGTGGACGCGCATGGTGGCGACCGCCGCGTCGATGGCCGCCGGTGACCAGTCGGGGTGGATGGTGCGGAAGTAGGAGCTGATGCTGTCCACGGTGGCCCCGTCGAGAGCGCCGGGGCGCAGGGCCGCCACGAACGCCTCCCAGGAGGCGAATGCCGCCGACGGTTCGAGCCAGCCGCCGTCCACCAGGGCGAGGGCGGAGACCAGGTGCGGGTTCTCGGCGGCGAAGCGCACCGAGACGTTGCCACCCCAGGAGTGCCCCGCGACCACCACCCGCTCCAACCCCAGGAACGCGCAGGACGCGACCAGGTCGGCCACGGCCGTGCGGGTGTCGTAGCCGGTTTCGGGTGTGTCGGATTCGCCGTGGCCGCGCAGGTCCACCGCGTACACCGGATGGCCCGCGGCGGCCAGGTGGTCGGCGACCTCGTCCCAGAGCTGTGCGTTGGAGGCCATGCCGTGCACCAGGAGGAACGCCGTGGCCGCGGTTCCCGGCCGGTGCCGGAAATGCAATTTCACGTCATCGGTTACGGGGACGGAGAGATCCATGACAGAAAGCCTAGCGTGCGAATAGGCCGCCATTCGAGCCCCGTTGGCATTACGGTTCCCTAAATTACCGGCAAATTAGCCGCGCTTAAGCGAGAGAGGCGATGCTGTTCCCTGCTGGACCGCCGAACGCAGCAGGTTCCGTGACGACGGTGTAAGTAGCTCCACCCGGAGTCTATCGGAATTCCCAACCGCAGACATAGTGTCGGCATTCCCCTTCCCGAGTGCTCGGAAAGCAAGGCAGGGCTTTCCGGTCGGAGCGATGACGTCGCAGTGCGCTTCCCCGCCTGCGGCGATTTCGTGTTTCCGGCGACTTTCTTTGCAAGCGGTGCGTGCGCGCCGGAGGCTGGGAAAACGCGCCCCTTCTCCCGCGCGATCTGGTCGTCCTTCCCCGACCTTTCACTTCGCGCGAAACGAGGCGCCATGTATCCACCCGTCTCCAGGTTCGACGACGTCGCCAAGATCAACCTCACGGACCTCGCCTTCTGGTCGCAGCCGTTCGGTGACCGCGACGCGGCCTTCGCTGCGCTCCGCAGGGCGCCGGGTCCGATGCACTTCCGTGAGCCCGCGATGCCGGGGTATCCGCACGGGGCCGGCTATTACGCGCTGGTGCACCACGCCGACATCGCTGAGGTGAGTCGACGGCCGCAGGACTTCTGCTCGGCGCCGACCGGGATCAGCATCGTGGACCTGCCGCAGGAGTTCAACAACTTCTTCGGCTCGATGATCAACATGGACAATCCGCAGCACGCCCGACTACGCCGGATCGTCTCCCGGGCCTTCGGACGCGGCATGGCAGCGGAGTTCGAGGCGGCCTCGCGGAAGGCGGCCCGGCAGATCGTCGACGACCTCATAGCCACCGGCCCGTGTGACTTCGTACGTCAGGCCGCCGCCATCATGCCCATCGCCGTACTGAGCGGAATGATGGGCATTCCGCCCAGTGACTACGAGTTCATCTACGACCGCTCGAACATCATCGTCGGCACCTTCGACCCGGAGTACGTCCCCCGCCTCGACCAGGCGACGCCGGCCCTGCTGCGCACCTCGCGGGAGCTCGGCAGCTACATCGCCCGGCTCGCCGCCGACCGGGTGAAGAACCCCACCGACGACCTCATCACCCGCCTGGTGCACGCCGAGATCGACGGCGAGCGGCTGACGCCCGAGGAACTGTCCTCCTTCTTCATCCTCCTGGTCATCGCGGGCATGGAGACCACCCGCAACGCGCTCTCCCGTGGCCTGGTGCTGCTGACCGAACACCCGGAGCAGCGGGAGTTGCTGCTCTCCGACTTCGACGCGTACGCGCCGCGCGCCGTCGAGGAGATCCTGCGCATGGCGACCCCCATCAACTGGATGCGCCGGACGGCGGCCCGCGACTGCGAGGTGGGCGGACACACCTTCGCCAAGGGTGACAAGGTCCTGCTCTTCTACTGCTCGGCCAACAGGGACGAGAAGGTGTTCGCGGACCCGTACACGTTCGACATCACCCGGGACCCCAACCCCCACCTGACCTTCGGCTCCGTCGGGCCGCACTTCTGCCTCGGCGCCCACCTGGCCCGCATGGAGGTCACCGTCTTCTTCCGCGAACTCTTCGGCCGGCTGCCGCACATCCGCAGCGAAGGCGAGCCCCGGCGGCTGGTCGCCAGCTTCGTGGAGGCCATCAAGCACGTGCAGTGCGTGTTCTAGGCGCCGCCGCGCGGGCCCGGCGCCACGCGGCGGCGCCGGGCGGCCGACGGCAGGCGTGCGGCGGGTCGCGCGCGGTGGGACGCGCGCGTGGGTGGCTCCTGGCCGCGTCGAGTGCTGGTGGCGGGATGGCGACGCGGGCAGCGCCGTGACGGCCCGGAGCCGATCGCGAGGCACCCGCGGCGCCAGGACCCGTACGGGGAGCGGCCCGCCGGCCTGGCTTCCTCAAGCGTCCGGCGCGGCCTCGCCGCCCAGCAACTGGTCCGCGAGCGGCGTGCGCCGGTACAACACCTGCCGCCCGTGGCGGGCCCTGGTGACGAGCCCCGTCGCGAAGAGAACGCGCAGGTGTTGGGAGACCGCGCTCGGCGTGACCCGGAAGCGGCGCGCGAGTTCCACCGTGGCCAGCGGCTCGGCCAACTGCGCGAGCAGCCGCGCCCGCACCGCCCCGACCAGCTCCGCGAGGGCCCCCGGCGGCGCGGCGGGCGGGGCCTCGGCCCACAGCGTCGCCACCCCGCGACTCGGGTAGGCCAGCACCGGTGCGACGTGCTCCGTCACGGGTGGCGCGGGCTTGTGCGCGAACACCAGGGGGACCAGCAACAGCCCCCGCCCGGCGGCCCGGGTGCGGAAGCCGTCGCCGATCATGCCGCGCATCTCCAGCACGCCGTCCCGCCAGCGCACGTCGGGGTGGAGGTCGGCGAACAACAGCCGCGCCCCACCGGTGGCCAGTTGGCGCGCCCGGTAGGTCATGTCAGCTTCCAGCACGAGTCGGATGCGCGGCCACCACGGCTCGACGGCCGCGCTCCAGTAGCCGTCGAGCAGGTCGCAGACTGCCTCGCGGAGGGCGACCACCTCGGCGTCGGTGCCGTTCGCCGCGGCCCGCAGCGGCGCGGGCAGCGGATCGGGAGCGTGCGTGTCGCGCAGGTCGCGGCGTACGAGGGCGGGGGGAGTGCGCCGTACGACGGCCAGTTCGTCGGCGAAGGACGCGAAGTGGGTGGCCGGCCGTGGGGTGAGGAAGTCCGGCAGGGTGTGCCGCCGCGCGACCAGCGACAGCAGCAACTCCGTGTCCAGCGCGCCCAAACCGTCGATGACCGCCCGGCGCCAGGGCAGGTGCAGCGCGGACAGCCCGGGCTCGCGCAGCACGCGCAGGCTGCACACCGTCTCGGCCAGCGGCGACAGCGCGAACCGGGTGTCGGCGAGGTCCTCGACCCCCATCACGAAGCTGATCATTAAGGCATACGCTACGTCGTTTCCGCCCGGCCCCACAGGGCCGTGGAATGCCCGACATGACAGCAGCGCCGACGCCCCCGCCCGACCCCGTCCTGAGCCGGCGGTTCCTCCTCCTGCTCGCGCTCACCTGCGCGGCGGCGGTGGGCAATCTCTACTTCGCGCAGGCACTGACCCCGCTGGCGGCCGAGGGGCTCGGCGTCTCCACGGGCGCCGCGACGCTCGCGGTCACCGCCACCCAGGTGGGGTACGCGGCCGGCAACTACCTCCTCGTACCGCTGGGCGACCGGTTTCCACACCGACGCCTGCTGACGGTCCTGCTCTGCCTGACCGGCCTCGGACTGCTCGTGGCTGGCCTGGCCCCCGGGTTGCCGGTGCTCGTCACCGCATCCGCCGCCGTGGGCCTGACCAGCGTCGCCGCGTCCGTGGTGGGCCCGCTCGCGGCCGGGTTGGTCGCGCCCGGCCGGCGCGGCGAGGTGTCCGGGATGCTGGCCAGCGGCGCCATCGGCGGGATGCTGCTGTCGCGCGCGTTCGGCGGCTCGCTCGCCGAGGCGTGGGGCTGGCGGACCCCCTACCTGGTCGCCGCGGCCGTGATGCTGCTGCTGGCCTGGGTGCTCGCGGCGGCGTTGCCCGTCAGGCCCGCCCCGGCGGCCGGCCGACCGTACCGCGCCCTGCTCGCCGAACCGCTGCGGCTGCTGCGCACCGAGCCGGAGCTGCGGCGCTCGAGCTTCTACCAGGCGACGGTGTTCGCCGGGTTCTCGGCGGTGTGGACGGGCGTCGTCCTGCTGCTGACCGGCCCGGCCTACGGCCTGGGCGCCCCGGCCGCGGGCCTGCTCGCCCTGGTGGGGGCGGCCACCATGGTGTGTACGCCGCTGGCCGGCCGGCTCACCGACCGGCGCGGCCCCGACCTGGTGAACCTGGTCTGCCTGCTGGGCACGCTCGCCTCCGCCGTGGTGCTGGCGGCCGGGGCGCTGGGTGGGGCGGCGGGCATGGCGGCGCTTGTCGTCGGCACGCTGCTGCTCGACGTGGCGATGCAGTGCGGGATGGTCGCCAACACGACCCGGGTCTACGCGCTGCGCGCCGACGCCCGCAGCCGACTCACCACGGCCTACATGACCTGCGCCTACCTGGGCGGCAGCGCCGGCTCCTGGCTGGGCGCGCGGGCCTTCGGCGCGGCGGGTTGGCCGGGGGTGTGCGTGCTGTTGGCGCTGTGCGCGGCGGCGGCCCTGGCCCGACACCTGGCGGCCGTCGCGCGGCAGCGGACCGGACCGCGCGCCGGACGGGCCGCGTCCTCCGCACCGGACTCCGGCCGGAAGAGTCGGCGGGGGTCCCGTTGACGGTGGGGCGCCAGCACGCCGCGCCCTCGCCGTGGCCTCCGCCCGCCACCGAGCGGGCGAACCGCGTCCCAGCCAGCCGGCTCGCGGCACGGCGCCGCACCGGGGCGTGCCAGGCCCCGGTGCGGCGTGGACGCGACCGTCAGCCGGCTGTGCGGCGCCTGCCCGTCGCGGTGCGCGCGGGCCGTGCAGCGTACGTGTCCACCCGGCTACTCCGCCGTGGTGCCGGCGGGAGCCGCGTCGCCCTCGGCCACCGCCGCGAACGCCTCGGCCAGGTAGTGGCCCAGGGTGGCCGGGGTCGGGTACTCCAGGACGGCGACGAGGGGGATCTCCACGTCGGTGAGCGTCATCAGGTTGCGGGTCAGCTCCAGCGCGGTGAGCGAGGTGAGCCCGTTCTCCAGGAAGTTGCTGTCGTCCTCGATGGTGGCCTCGGGCAGGATGCTCGCGAGCTGAGCGCGCACCGTCTCGCGCAACAGGGCCTCGCGCTCCTCTGGGGTGGCGGCGGCGAGGTCCTCGCGGAGCTTGGCGCCGTCGAGGTTGGCCTCGCTGTTTTCGGTGTCCATCACTTTCTCCCGTCTCGTTGGGGCTTCGGGACGCGGCCGTCGGCGGCGCCGACGGCGGTGAGCGTCCCGGAGAACTCGTGGCCGGCGGCGGGCCGCCGTGGGCCGCGCGCACCCGGGCAGCGGCGGCCCGCGTCCCCTCGCGCGGACCGGGCCCCGGCCGGCATGGCGTACGTGGTCACGACGGTCCCGGCGCGACAGCGGCGGGCACGGCGGGCGGCGCCGCCCGGTCGGTGGGCCGGAACTCCGGGAGGTCGGTGAAGAGGCGGCGTACGCCCAACTCCGTCGCGTGGTCGGCCACCCAGGCCCAGTCGATGTCCGCGACCACCGCGGCCGGTGCCTGGGCCGCGACGGCGTCGCGGAGGGCCTGGACCACCGCCTGCCCGGGCAGCGCCGCCATCCCGTTGCCCCGCAACTGCTTGGCGGCGCCGACGACCGCGTCCGGCTCGCCGACGGGGCCCAGGGCCACCGACACGGCGGGCACACCGCGTGCCCGGCACTCCTGGGCGAGGGCGCTGACGTAGGCGTGCGTCGGAGCCTGGTTGCCGAGCCCCGGGCCGCGGCAGACGCCGGCGACCGACGAGCACAGCACCAGGGCCGTCAGGTCGTGCCGCTGGGCCAGCGCGCACACCTGGCGCGCCGCGGCCACCGCGCCCGCCCCCTCGCCGCGCAGCCGCTCGGCGTCCAACGGGCCCGCCTCGTAGCCGAGTTCGCAGGCGAGGTGGACCACCGCGGTCAGCGGAAGCTCGGGCGCGACGCTTTCGGCGACCCGGTCCAGCTCACCCGGTTCGGCCACGTCGGCGACGGCGGTCGCCACGCGCACGCCGGTCGCGGACAACTCCGCCACCAGCGCCTCGTCCGGCGCCGTCGCGTCCACCAGCAGCACCTGCTCGGCGCCGGCCTCGGCCGCCCAGCGCGCCGCGTGCGCGCCCGCTCCGGTGTTCGCGCCGCTGATCAGCGCCGTGCCACGCAGGGTGCCACCGTCGGCGGTGCCGGCCGCCGTCTCCCGCACCAGGCGCCGTGCGAACGCGCCGTCGGGGCGTACGGCCACCTCGCTCTCGCCCTCATCGGCGAGCAGCGCCGCTGCCAGCCGGCGCCACGTCCGGGCGCCGCACCGGGCCGGCAGGTCGATCAGGCCGCCCCAGCGTTCCTGCCGCTCGGCGGCCAACGCGCCGCCGAGGCCCCAGAGCTGGGCCTGTTCGGGGCGTGGGGCGGAGTCGCCGACGCCGATACTGACGGCGCCCTGGGTGACCACCCACAGCGGCGCCTCGATCCGGGCCCGCTCCAAGGCGTCGGCCAGCGCGACCGTCGGCGCCAGCGCCGAACCGCCGTCCTCGCTCGGCGCGCCAGCGTCACCACCGGCGCGGCGCGGCCCGGGCAGCGCCAGCAGCGACAGCACGCCGGCCACCGGCCGGCCCGCGCCCGCTCGCGCCAGCCGCTCGGACAGCGGCGCGTCCGACGCGGCGGCCGGCTCCACGTCCACCGGCACGACCTCGGCGCCCCGCGCGCGCAGCGCCGCGACCACCGCCGTCGCGCTGCCCGTGGCCCCGTCCTCCGCCGGCTTCGCGTCCGCTGCCACCGGGGAAGCCGGTGAGGGACCGGTCACCACCAGCCAGCGCCCGGACAGCCGGGGCTCGCCCGCCTCGGCGACGGGCCGCCAACTCACGCGGTACCGCCACTGGCGCTGTCGCCGCCATGTCGCCAGGGCCGGCAGCACCTCGCGGAGCAGCGCGCCGCGCTCGCCGCTGACCCCGATGGCGCGGGCCACCGCGTCCGGGTCCGCGCGCTCCACGGCCGCCCAGAACTCGGCGTCGGCCCGCGACTCGACGGCCGGCGCACCGGGCGCCGGCTCGTTCTCCAGCCAGTAGCGACGCCGCTGGAAGGCGTACGTCGGCAGGCGTACGGTGCTCGGCGTCGGGCCGCCGGCGAAGAAGGCCCGCCAGTCCACGCCCGGGCCGCCAGCCAGGTGCAGCCGCGCCACGGCGTGCGTCAGCGCGCGTACCTCGGGCTCCCCGGGGGCCACGGCCGACACCGCCAGCGGCGCCCGCCCGGCCGGCTCCGACGGCGCGGCGAGCAGCGCGTCGGGCCCGAGTTCCACCCAGGCGCTCGCGCCGGCCGCGGCGCCGGCCACACCACCGGACGCCCCACCCCGGCCGCGCTCGGCCCAGTACGCGACGGTGGCCAGCGACTCGCCCACGGGTTCACCGGTGCGCGCGCTCAGCACCGGCAGGTCGGGCTGTCGTACGTCCAGTCCGCCCGCCACCTGCCGTACCCGTTCCGGGCCGGCGGCGTCGGCGAGGACCAGCGCGCACGCGTCGGGCAGCGGCAACGCACCGGCCACGTGCGCGGCGGCGACCTCCCCGCCGCCCGCGCCGATGACCGCACCGGCCCTGACGCCGAGGGCTCGCACGAGCGCGGCCAGCGCGACGTGCCCCGCGAACCGCGCCGCGGCGGCCTCCGGCGCCGCCAGCGAGGCGGCCCCGGCGTCGAACGCCAACTCCCGCAGCGGACGGTCGAGCCGCCCGTCGAACGCCTCCGCCACCGCGTCGAAGGCCGTGGCGAAGGCCGGGAAGCGCGCGTACAGCTCGGCGCCGAAGCCCGGGGGCCGCTCGCCGCCGCCGAACGCGAACACCGTGGTGCCCGCGGCGACCGCGGCCCCGGGCCGCAGCACGGCCGGCCCCACCACGGCCGGATGCGCCCGACCGGCGGCCAGCGCCGCCAGGCCGTCCGCCAACTCCGCGCGGTCCGCGCCGACCACCACCGCCTGGTGCTCGAAGGGCGACCGGGTCGTCACCAGGGACCACCCCACGTCGGTGGGCGAACCCTCGCCGGCCCCGTCCAGGTGGTCGAGCAGCGCGCGGGCCTGTCCCGCCAACGCCCGCTCACCGCGCGCCGAGACCAGCCACGGCACCACCGGGCCCGCCGTCGACGAACCGACGTCCGGCACCGACCGCGTCGACCGCTCAGGCCCGTCCGGCCGCGTGGTCGCCGGTGGCTGCTCGACGATCAGGTGCGCGTTGGTGCCGCTCGCGCTGAACGAGGAGACCGCGGCCCGCAGCGGGCGCTCCCGAGCCGGCCACGTGGTGCGCTCGGTGACCAGCCGCACCGCGCCCGACCGCCAACTCACCAGCCGCGTGGGCCGGTCCACGTGCAGCGACGGCGGCAGACTGCGGTGGCGCATCGCCGCCACCATCTTGATGACGCTGGCGACCCCGGCCGCCGCCTGGGTGTGCCCGATGTTGGACTTGACGCAACCCAGCAGCAGCGGATCGTCCGCCGGCCGCTCCTTGCCGTACGTGGACAGCAGCGCCTGCAACTCGATGGAGTCACCGAACGCGGTACCCGTGCCGTGCGCCTCCACCGCGTCCACGTCGGACGGCGAGAGGCGGGCCTGCGCCAGCGCGTCCCGGATCAACTGCTGTTGGGCCGGGCCGTTCGGCGCGGCCATTCCGGTGCTCGCGCCGTCCTGGTTGATCGCCGAGCCGCGGATGACCGCGAGCACCTGGTGCCCGGCCCGTCGCGCGTCCGAGAGCCGCTCCAACAGGACCAGGCCCACGCCCTCGGCGTACACCATGCCGTCGGCCGCGTCGGCGAACGACTTGCAGCGCGCGTCGGGCGCCAACTGGCGTTGGCTGGAGGCGACCTGGAAGGCGCTGGCGGTGTAGTTGATGGCCGCGCCGCCGGCCAGCGCGAGCGAACACTCACCCTGGCGCAGCGCGCGGGCGGCCAGGTGCATGGCCACCAGCGACGAGGAGCACGCGGTGTCCAGGGCGACGGCCGCGCCCTGCAGGCCCAGGGTGTAGGCCACCCGGCCCGGGGCGAGGCTGGCCGCGTTGCCGTTGCCGACGTAGCCCAGCATGCCCTCGGGAATCCGGTCCAGCCGCGAGGCGTAGTCGTGGTACATCACACCCGCGTACACGCTGGTGTCCGAGCCGCGCAGGGTGTGCGGCGCGATGCCCGCGCTCTCCACCGCCTCCCAGGCCACCTCGAGCAGCAGCCGCTGCTGCGGCTCCATCGCCGGTGCCTCGCGGTCACTGATGTCGAAGAACGCCGCGTCGAAGTCCGCCGCGTCGTGGACGAACCCACCCGAGCGCACGTACGAGGTGCCGTGGTGGTCCGGATCGGGGTGGTACAGGCTCTCCAGGTCCCAGCCGCGGTCGGTGGGGAAGCCCGAGATGACGTCGCGCTCGTCGGCGACCACGTCCCACAACTGTTCCGGCGTCCGCACGCCCCCGGGGAAGCGGCACCCCATCCCCACGATGGCGATGGGCTCGGGCCGCTGCTCCTTGAGGTCCTGCAACTGCTGCCGCGTCTGGTGAAGCTCGGCCGTAGTCCACTTGAGGTAGTCGACGAGCTTTTCTTCGTTCGTCATGAGAAGAGCGGGCCTTTCTCGCCTGAGCCGTCGTGCCTGAGCCGTCGTGGTGGGCCGGGCCGGGTGCGGCGCCGACTAGCGGGGGACACCCTTGACGCCGGCCAGGCTGCTCGGGCTCAGCTTCACCAGGGACAGCTCGTCGGGGGTCAAGGGGGGAGCCGTCAACTCCGGCAACATCCGGTCCTGGTGCATGAGCGACAGGAAGCGGCTGGAGGCCAGCTCCGACTGCGGCGCCGTCAGGCTGATGACGTCGGTGACCACGTCACACACCGCCGAGGACCTGATCGCCCGGTCGGCGATCAGATCGGAGAAACGCTGGCGCGCCGTGGCCCCGCCCGTCAGGCGCGGGTCCTTGGCGTTCATCCGGCAACCCACGTACTCCACGTCCTTGGACGCCGCCATGATCCACGGATCGTCGACGGACGCGCTGATCGCCCGCTGGACGCGGCGCGCCGACCCGGCCTCGTCCACGCCCAGCGCCAACTGCTCGTCCAGCGCTGTGGCGGCGCGGGCCGCGGCGCTCATGCCGTGCCCGTAGATCGGGTTGAACGCGGCCAGCGCGTCACCGACCACGACCAGCCCCTCCGGCCACCGCTCAAGCCGCTCCGGATAGAGCCTGCGGTTGGCGCCCACCCGGGACACGGCCACCGGCGTCAACGGCTCGGCCCCGCTGATCAGGTCCGCGACCAGCGGGTGCCGCAGGGTCCTGGCGTACGGCAGGAACTCCTCCTCGGTCGTCGGCAGCCCCGCGCCCCGCGTGCAGGACAGCGTCACCATCCACGTGCCGTCCTCCTGCGGGTAGACCACCCCGAAGCGGCCCGGCTCGCGCACCCGGTGGTCGGCGGCCACGTTGATGGCGGGGAAGCCCTCGGTCGCCCCGGGCGGCGCCTGGTAGATCCGGGTGGAGTAGGCGATGCCCGCGTCCACGACGTCCTCCTCGACCGGCGGCAGGTCCAACGCCGACAGCCAGTGCCGCAGCCGCGAACCGCGCCCCGAGGCGTCCACCACCAGATCGGCGCCCAGCGTCTGGGTGTCGCCGCTGTCCATGTCACGCACCCGCACCCCGCTGATCCGGGTGCCGTCACCGACCAGGTCGAGGATCTCCGTGCGCTGGCGCACCGTGACCCGCCCACCGGCCAGGATCTGGTCGCGCACGTGCCAGTCCAGGAACGGCCTGGTGCACATGAGGGCGTACTGCCGGGGCGGGAAACGGTGCTGCCAGCCGTGCGAGGTCAATGTCACCAGGTCCTGGTGGAAGTTGACCTTGCGGGCCCCCGCCTTCAGCAGCCGGTCGACCATGCCGGGCAACAGCCCGTCGATGAGCCGCGCCCCGCTGGACCACAGCACGTGCACGTGGCGGCCCTGCGGCGAGCCCTTGCGGTGCCGCGGCGCGTCGGGCAGCACGTCGCGCTCTATCACGGTGACGGTCTCCGCGTGGCGGGCCAGCACGTGGGCCGCCAGCATTCCGGCCCAGCCGCCGCCCAGAACGATTCCATGTTTCGGTGTGGTCATGGTGATGCTTTCGTCCCTTCCCCGAGCCCGGCCCGCGGTGGCCCGCCCGCGCGGAGCGCGAGGGGGCCACGGCACGAGCGGCCGACGGGAGAGTTGTGAGGGCGGCGAACACGTGGGGGAGGGACCCCGGCACCCGGCCCGGCCGGCGTCCGCTCCGCGCGAACCCCGGCCGGCGGTAGGCCCCGGGCCGTTGGTACGACGCGGAAGTCCCCGGCTTCCCTGGCGATCGACGCGGGCCGGCTGCCGGTCCGCCCGGCACCGCGCCAGGCACGACGCGGCGACGCTGCGATGATGTCCGGCACCGCTTAAGTCGGGCTAGGGCTGCCCTTGGCCTGCACCATCTTGGCGAGGTTCTGCGTCACGGCCATGAAGTGCGCCACGCCGGACAGCTCCGGACCATCGCCGACCTTGGTGTCGGTGATGCCCCAGTAGGCCCGCGCGTGCCGCACCAGATCGTCGTCACCCAGCTCGATGATGCCGACGATCTGGAACGTCAGCTTGGTCGGCGCGTACACCGTCACCGTCGTCGGCACGGCCACGCTCCTGCCGTCCATCGAGACCACGGGCCGGCCCGGTTCCTCGTGCACCTGGCACTCGATGGACCAGGCGATGTGCCCGCGCAGCGCCTCCTTGCCGATCAGCGGCGGCGCGCCCACCGGGTCCTCGAAGACGATGTCGTCCGAGAAGAGTTCCAGTACGGCTTCGACGTCGCCGTCGTTCATGCGCCGGGCGTACTCCAGCGCCAGGTGTTTCAGGGTCGCCTCATCGGCCATGGGTGCCTCCTCGCTGGGTGCGGGCGGGTGGGGGGTCAGTCCGTGACGGCAAGGTCCGACCTTCCCCACAGGGCCTTCAGCTCCGTGATGGCCCCGCCCTTGCCGGTACGCAGCATCAGCACGTAGTTCCAGGTGATGCGCTTGCCCGTGGGGTCCTCCGGGGCCGTGATCCAGCCCCGCTCGGCGAACCCCGGGCCCTTGGGCAGGTAGTCCATGACGGCGCTGGCCGGGGCCAGTACGTGCTTGCCGTCCTGTCCCGCCACCGGGTCGCCGAGGGTCTCCCGCACCCCGGCCCGGACGAACTCCTCGAAGTGCGTCCGCAGCGCGTCGCGGCCCGACCGCTGGTCGGCGCCGACCGGGTCCTCGAAGGTGACCTCGTCCGCGTACAGGCCAAGGAGCCCGTCGACGTCCGCGGCGTTCAGCAGGCGGCTGTGTTCCACCATGAGCTTCTTGCGGCTTCGCTCGTCAATCAACGCGTGCTCCCCATGTGCTCTCCGTTGTCGCTCCGGCCCAGGTCCTGGTCGATGAACTGGAAGATCTCGTCAGCGGTGGCCTCCTGGATCTTGCCGCTGACGGCCGCCTCCGCCGCGGGGTCCGTCGGCTCCGCCGAACCGCCGCCCAGCGCCTCCAGCCTGGTCAGCGTGGTACGCAGCCGCTCGTGCAGCGCCTCGCGCGCCGCCGCGTCCCGCGCGAGGGCCAGCAGCGCGCCCTCCATCCGCTCCAACTCGCCGAGCAGCGGCGGCAGCGGGTCCGCGGCAGGCGGCGCCAGCTCGGCGTGCAGGTGCGCGGCCAGCGCCACCGGGTTCGGGTGGTCGAAGATGAGCGTGGTCGGCAGCCGCAGCCCGGTGACACTGCCCAACCGGTTGCGCAGCTCGATCGCGGTCAGCGAGTCGAACCCCACCTCAAGGAAGCCGCGCTCGACATGCAGCCGACTGGGATCGGCGTGGCCGAGCGCGGCAGCCGCGTGCGTGAGCACCAGGTTGAGCAGCACCCGGTGCTGCTCGTCCGCCGGCAACGCCGCCAGGTGCCCGGCCCAGTCCGTCAGCGGCTGGCCGGCCGCCGCCGTACGGCGCGCGGGCCCGCTCGCGGTGAGGCCGCGCAACGGGGCGGGCAGCGTCAGCGCCGGCTGGCCGGCCAGCGCGCGCACGTCCAGGTCCATGGCCACCAGGTGCGGCGCCCCATGGCGTACGGCGGCGTCCAGCAGGCCAAGTCCCCGCTCGGCCGACATCGGATGGATGCCCGAACGGGCCATGCGCTCCAGCGCCGCCTCGTCCAGGTGCCCGGTCATGCCACTCGCGTCGCCCCACAGGCCCCACGCGACGGACACCCCGGGCAACCCGAGCGCCTGCCGGTGCGCAGCCAGCGCGTCACAGAAGGAGTTCGCCGCCGCGTAGTTGGCCTGCCCCGACGAGCCCAGCGTGGCCGCCGTCGAGGAGAACAGCGCGAACAGCCCCAGATCGAGCCCCTCGGTCGCCGCGTGCAACACCGCCGCGGCCCCCGCCTTCGGGCCCCACACCCGGGCCAACCGCTCCGCGGACTGCGAGGTGAGCACCGCGTCCTCCAACACGCCGGCCGCGTGCACCACGCCGGTCAACGGATGCTCGGGAGCCACACCCGCGAGCACGGTGGCGACGGCCTCCGGATCGGCCACGTCGGCCGCCACGATCCGCACCCGCGCGCCCAACTCCGTCAGCCGAGCGGAGAGTTCGTCCGCGCCCGCCGCCCGCGGGCCGCTGCGGCTGACCAGCAGCAGGTGCACGCTCTGCCCCGTACGCACCAGGTGCTCGGCCACCAGGGCCCCCAGCGTGCCGGTGCCCCCCGTGATGAGAACCGTGCCCTCGGGATCGAGCCGCCCCGCGACACCCTCGTCCGCCGCGACCCCGCCCCGCGCCCGCGCGAGCCTCGGCGCCCACACACGCCCCGCCCGCAGCGCGAGCTGCGGCTCACCCAGCTCCACGCCCCGCGCCACGGCCTGCGGCAACTCCGCCACGTCCGCGTCCACGTCGAGCAGGAGGAAGCGCCCCGGATTCTCCGACTGCGCGCTGCGCAGCAGCCCCCAGGCACCGGCCCCGGCGAGGTCCAGCTCGGCCGCCGCACCACCGGTGTGTACGGCGCCCCGAGTGACGACCACGAGATGGGCATCGGCCAGCGCCGGACGCAGCAACCAACTCTGCACCAGGCCCAGCAACTCCTGCGCCACCCGCAACCCGTCGTCGGCCGAGCCCACCGCCTCGGCCAGCACCACCGACGGGGCGGGCTCACCCTCGTCCAACGCGGTGACCAGCGCCTCCAGATCCGCGTACCGCACCGGCCGCGACCCGTCGGGCCCCGGGCCCGGCACCGACAGCTCGCCAAGGGTGAGCGTGTCGGCACCCAGCACGGCCCAACTGCCGTCGCCGAGCACGGCCTGCGCCGACTGCGCGGCGGTGGGGGCCGGCAACGCGGTCCACTCCGGGGCGAACAACCCGTCCACGCCCCGCGCGGCGGTCGCCGCCTGGAGCTGCCCACTCTCGGCGGGCCGGGTCACCAACGAGTCCACGGTGAGCACCGGCGCGCCCACGGCATCGGCCACCGTCACGTGCAGGGCGTCCCGCTCCGCGTCCCGCCCGACCCGGACCCGCACCGTGCTGGCCTCGGCCGCCCACAGGCGCACCCCGGTCCACGCGAACGGCAGCCGCAGCCCGCCGTCGTCCCCCTCGGGCTGCTCCATCAGCAGCGAGGGCTGCAACGCGGCATCGAGCAGGGCCGGATGGATGCCGTACCCGTCGCGCTTGCCAGCCGCCTCCGGCAGCGTGATCTCCGCGAACACCTCGGACCCCTGCCGCCAGGCCGCCTCCAGCCCCTGGAACGCGGGCCCGTAGCCATACCCGGCCGCCTCGGCCTGGGCGTAGAACTCCGTGACGTCCACCGGCTCCGCACCGGCCGGCGGCCAGACGCCCGCGAGCCCGACACCCGGCTCGTCACCCGCCGACGGCGGGCTCAGCACACCGACGGCGTGCGTCACCCACGGGGCGTCGTCCTCCTGCTCGGACCGCGAGAAGACCCGCACCTCGCGCCGACCATCCGCGCCCGCGGCGGCCACCGCCACCTGCACCCGCAACCCACCGGAGGCGGGCAACACCAGCGGCGCCTGGAGCGCCAGCTCCTCGACGCCACCGCACCCCACCTCGTCGGCCGCCCGCAACGCCCACTCCACCAGCGCGGCACCCGGCAGCAGCGCCGTACCCGCCACGACGTGCTCGGCCAGCCACGACGGGGAGGCGACGGACAGCCGCCCCGTCAGCAACCGGCCCCCGCCATCAGCCAGCTCCACGGCCGCCCCGAGCAGCGGATGCCCCGCGGCCGTCAACCCGAGCTGCGTGGCATCGCCACCCCGCCCACTGGTGTCCTCCAACCAGTACCGCTCACGCTGGAAGGCGTAGGTGGGTAGGTCCACGACGTGGGGTGGGGGGTCGTTGGGGTACCAGCGGGTCCAGTCCACGCTCACGCCGGCGGTGAACGCCTGGGCTACGGACTGCGCCAACTGTTCCAACCCGCCATGTTCCCGGCGGAGGGTCGGCACCGCGGCAGCGTCGATGCCTGCTTCGTCGAAGGATTCCTGGAGTCCGACGGTGAGGACGGGGTGGGTGCTGGCCTCGATGAAGACGCGGTGACCGTCGGCCAGGAGCTGGTGTACGGCATCAGCGAAGCGGACTTGTTCGCGCAGGTTGGTGACCCAGTAGGCGGTGTCCAGGGTGCTGGTGTCGATGCGTTCGGCGGTGACGGTGGAGTAGAACGCCACCTCACCCTGGGTCGGACTGATACCAGCTAGCACCTTGTGGAGTTCGTCGGCGATCTCGTCAACTTGTGGGCTGTGGGAGGCGTAGTCCACGTCGACCAGCCGGGCCCTGCCGCCTGATTCTTCCAGTGCGGAGACGGCGTGTTGGACCTGCTCGGGCGGGCCGGAGACCACGGCGGAGCCGGGTCCGTTGACGGCCGCGATGCCCACACCCGCCGCGCTCTCACCAAGCCCGGCCAGGAACTCTTCAGCCTTGTCCTGACTCAGCGCGAGCGATGCCATGGCGCCGCCACCGGCCAGTCGGCGTAGCGCCTTGCTCCGCAACGCCACCACCTTCGCCCCGTCCTCCAGGGTCAGCGCACCAGCGACGACAGCAGCCGCGATCTCACCCTGACTGTGACCCACCACAGCAGCCGGCTTGACCCCCTGGTCCGCCCACACGGCGGCAAGCGAGACCATGACTGCCCACAGCACCGGCTGGACCACATCGACGCGGCCCAGGTCGGCGGCGTCCACCCCGCCCCGCAGCACCTCGCTCAGCGACCAGTCCACGTACGGAGCCAACGCCCGCTCGCACTCGGCCACTCGCGTGGCGAACACCGGCGAGGCTTCCAACAACCCCGCGCCCATCCCCACCCACTGCGAGCCCTGGCCTGGGAAGACCAGTACCGGGCCGAGGTCGCCGGTCAGGGTCGGGGTGCCGGGGCTGGTGAGGGTGGGGTGGGTCGTGTCGGTGGCCAGTGCGTGGAGGCCGGCGAGGAGCGTGTCGTGGTCTTGGCCTGTGAGGACTGCTCGGTGGTCGAAGGTGGTGCGGGTGGTGGTCAGGGACCAGCCGATGTCGGTGATCGAGGCAGCGGGGGCCGTTGCCAGGTGGTCGATCAGTGCCTGAGCCTGACCGCGTAGCGCGGCGCGGCTGCGGGCCGACAGCACCCACGGGACGTAGCCACCGGTGGCCATCACCGGCCCGGGAGCGACAGGCGCCGACTCCTCCACGGGCGCCTCCGGCGCCTGCTCCAGGATGAGGTGGGCGTTGGTGCCCGAGACGCCGAAGGAGGAGACGCCGGCGCGCAGCGGGTGCCCGTCGGGTACCCAGTCGATCTGTTCGGTCAGCAGCCGCACCGCGCCCGCGTCCCAGTCCACGTGCGGCGTCGGCGCGTCGATGTGGAGCGAGGCGGGCAGCACACCGTGCTGCATGGCCTGCACCATCTTGATGACGCTGGCGACGCCGGCGGCGGCCTGGGTGTGTCCGATGTTGGACTTGATGGAACCCAGCCACAGCGGCCGGTCATCGGGCCGGTCCTGACCGTACGTAGCAAGCAGCGCCTGCGCCTCGATCGGGTCACCCAACGACGTACCGGTGCCGTGTGCCTCGACGGCGTCCACCTCGGCCGGGGTGAGCCGCGCGTTGGCCAGTGCCTGCCGGATGACGCGCTGTTGGGACGGGCCATTGGGGGCCGTGAGCCCGTTGCTGGCGCCGTCCTGGTTGACCGCCGAGCCGCGGATGACGGCGAGCACCCGGCGGCCGTTGCGCTGCGCGTCCGACAGCCGCTCCAGCAGGACGAGGCCCGAGCCCTCGGAGAACCCGGTGCCGTCGGCCGCCGCCGCGAACGCCTTGCAGCGCCCGTCCGGCGACAGCGCGCCCTGCCGCGAGAACTCGGTGAACCCGCCGGGTGTGGCCATCACCGTCACCCCGCCGGCCAGCGCCAGCGAGCACTCGTCCTGCCGTAGTGCCTGGCAGGCCAGGTGCATGGCGACCAGGGACGAGGAGCAGGCCGTGTCCACCGTCACCGCGGGCCCCTCAAGGCCGAACGAGTACGAGACCCGGCCGGAGACCACGCTGCCCAGGTTGCCGGTGGCCACGTACCCCGCCGACTCGTCGGTCGTCTCACCGATCAGCGACAGGTAGTGGTAGGAGTCCACGCCGGCGAACACGCCCGTTGCGCTGCCGACCAGGGACTCGCGGTCGATGCCGGCCCGCTCGAACGCCTCCCAGGCGTTCTCCAGGAGCAGCCGCTGCTGCGGGTCCATGGCCAGCGCCTCGCGCGGGCTGATCCCGAAGAAGTCGGCGTCGAAGTCGGCGACGTTCTCCAGGAAACCGCCCTCGCGGGCGCTGCTGGTACCCGCGTTGCCCGGGTCCGGGTGGTAGAGCTTCTCCAGGTCCCAGCCGCGGTCGTCGGGGAAGCCGGAGATGACGTCCGCGCCGTCGCTGACCAGTTGCCACAGCCGCTCCGGGGTCGTCGCGTGGCCGGGGAAGTCACAGGCCATGGCGACGATGGCGATGGGCTCCCGCGCGCGGTCCGCCACCTCGCGCAACTGCCGCTTCGCCGAACGCAGATCGGCGGTCGCGCGCTTTAGATAGCTGCGTAGCTTCTCGTCATCCGTCATGTCACATCCACCCGATCGTTGCGGCCTTCGTGGTTCACAGGGCGTACGGAGTGCGCGGGGTGCCCAGCGGACTCTGTGGGCTCAAGGGGTCCGGCGGTGCCGGTGACGCCAGCGGGTCCGGCGGTGCCAGCCGTGCCGGCGGGCAGGGGGCGCGCCGGGCGTGGGGCCCGCGCGGGGGCGCTCACCGGAGCCCGCCGTCCGTGGGGACGTGCAACTCGTTGTCGAGCACGTCGAACAACTCCTCGTCGGTCGCCGATTCCAGGTCCCCGGCGTCGTCCGCCGCGTCCGCGCCGCCCACCGCGCGCAGCAGTTCCTGAAGCCGCGCGGCGATCCGCGCGCGCTGCTCGCGGTCCGCGACGGCAGCGGGCAGGGCGGCTCCCACCCGGTCGAGGTCGGCGAGGACCGCGCCGGACCGCGTCGCACTCCCCGCGGCGCCCTCCGGTACGAGCAACTCCCGCAGCAGGTGGACGACCGCCGCCGGCGTCGGGTGGTCGAAGACCAACGTGGCGGGAAGCCGTACGCCGGTCGCGGCCGAGAGCCGGTTGCGTAGCTCGACCGCGGTCAGCGAGTCGAACCCGAGCTCGCGGAAGTTCTGCGTGGCCTGCACCGCGTCGCCCGCCTCGTGCCCGAGGACCGTCCCCACGTGGGAGCGCACCAGGTCGAGCAGCGCCTGCTGCCGGTCCTCCTCGGTGAGCTCGGCCAGGGTGGCGGCCAGCGCGGGCGCCGACGCGTCGGGCACGCCGGTCGCGGCCTGCGGCGCCGCCGCGCGCACCAGGCCGCGCAGGAGGGCGGGCGGGTCCGCGTCACCAGCCCGGGCCCGGCGCCGCATCGACGCCAGGTCGAGCGGCATCGGCGCCAGCAGTGGCTGCCCGCTGCCCAGCGCGACGTCGAGCAGTGCCATGCCCTGCTCGGTCTCCAGGGCCACCATGCCGGCGCGCTCCACGCGGGCCCGGTCGGCGTCGGTCATCGTCCCCGTCATGCCGGTCGCCTGCGCCCAGTAACCCCAGGCCAGCGACGTGGCGGGCAATCCGTGCGCCTGCCGGTGCTGGGCCAGCGCGTCCAGGAACGTGTTGCCCGCCGCGTAGTTGCCCTGGCCCGCGCCACCGAGCAACCCGGCCGCCGCGGAGAACAGCACGAACGCCGACAGCTCCGCGTCGCGGGTCAGGTCGTGCAGGTGCCAGGCCGCGTCGGCCTTGGCCCGCAACACCTCGGCGACCTGCTCCGGGGTGAGCGCCTGTACCGTCGCGTCCCGCAGCAACCCCGCCGCGTGCACCACGGCCGTCAGCGGGTGCTCGGCCGGTACGGAGCGCAGCAACTCGGCCAGCGCGTCCCGGTCGCCCGCGTCACACGCGGCGACGCGCACCCGCGCCCCGAGCGCGGTCAGCTCACCGACCAACCGATCCGCCCCGGGCGCCTCCGCGCCGCGCCGGCTGACCAGCAGCAACCGCCGTACGCCGTGCGCGGTGACCAGGTGGCGGGCGGTGGCGGCGCCTAGCGTGCCGGTGCCGCCGGTGATCAGGACCGTGCCGTCGGGGTCGAGCGCGGCCGGAAGGGACAGCACGATCTTGCCGATGTGGCGGGCCTGGCTGAAGAACCGGAACGCCTCGGGCGCGCGCCGGATGTCCCAGACGGTGGTCGGCAGCGGCTGTAGCGCCCCGCTGTCGAACAGCGTCGACAGGTCGGCCAGCATCTCCCCGATACGGTCCGGGCCCGCGCCGGTGACCAGGTCGAAGGCCCGGTACGTCACGCCGGGGTGCGTGGCGCCGACCTCCTCTGGGTCGCGGACGTCGGTCCGGCCCATGTCGATGAAGCGACCGCCCGGCGTCAGCAGCCGCAGCGAGGCGTCCACGAAGTCGGCGGCCAGCGAGTTGAGCACCACGTCGACCGAACCGGCCGCCGCCCGCACACGCTCCTCGAAGTCCAGCGAGCGCGAGGACGCGATGTGCCGCTCGTCGAAGCCCCGCTCGCGCAGCGCGTGCCACTTGCCGGGGCTCGCCGTCGCGTACACCTCCGCGCCCCAGTGCCGGGCCAACTGCACGGCCGCCAACCCGACGCCACCCGTCGCCGCGTGCAACAGCAACCGCTCGCCGGCCCGCAGCCCCGCCAGGTCGGCGAGGCCGTAGTACGCGGTGAGGAACGCCGACGGCACGGTCGCCGCCTGCGCGAACGTCCACCCGTCCGGCATCCTGGTGATCATGCGCTGATCCGTGATGACCTGCGGCCCGGTGCCGTTGAAGAGGCCGAGCACCCGATCACCCACCGCGTACCCGGACACGCCGGCACCCACCTCGGTGACCACGCCGGCGCCGTCGCCGCCGAGCGGGCGCGGGTCCTCGACCATGCCGAGCGCCACCACCACGTCGTGGAAGTTCACGCCACCGGCCCGCAGCCGCACCCGTACTTCGCCCGGGCCCAACGGCCGCCCGTTCTCCGGCGACTCGACCAGGGCCAGGTTCTCCAGGCTGCCGCTGCCCACCAGGCCCAGTCGCCACGCGTCCCCCGCGCCCGCCGGCGGAGTGAGCTGCCTGGCACCGTCCTCGTGCGCGAGCCGTGGCACGTACGCCTGCCCGTCGCGCAACGCCACCTGCGGCTCGTCCAGCGCGAGCGCCGCCGCCACGGACCCGAACGAGGCGTCCCGCCCGTCGACGTCCAGCAGCACACACCGCCCGGGGTTCTCGGACTGCGCGCTCCGCGCCAGGCCCCATACGGCCGCGCCCGGCAGCGATGCGACGTCCTCGTGGCCGGAGGCGGCGACGGCCCGCCGCGTGACCACGACCAGCCGGCTGTCGGCGAACTCCGGGGCGATCAGGAACTCCTGCAACAGCGCGAGCAGGGCGCCGGTCGCCTCGTGCGTCGCCGCCACCGTGTCTCCCGGGTCGTTGCCGGCCGCCTCGTCCGATCCCGCGCCGACGAGCGAGGTGAAGCAGGCGAGCACCGTATCGGGGGCGACGCCCCCGGAGGCCACCATGGCCCGCAACCCCACCAAGCCCACGTACTGATCGACCCCGGGCAACGCGTCGGCCAGCGCGGCGGCTCCCACCTCATCGCCCAGCGCGACGATCGCCCGCTCGGCGGGCGACACCTCCCGCTCCAGCGCGACCTGCGGCCACGCGAGCTGGAACAGCGCGTTCCGCCCGGCGGAGCGGGCCCGGTCGAGCTGGTCGCCCGCGACGGGCCGCAGGATCAGGTTCGCCACCGTGGCCACCGGGGCGCCCGTCGGGTCGGCCACCGTCAACGCCAACCGATCGGCGGCCGTGGGCACGATCCGCACACGCAGCGCGCTCGCACCCGTCGCGTGCAACCGCACCCCCGCCCAGGCGAACGGCAACAACACCTGCTCCGCCTCCTCCGACCCGGGAGCCACCGCCAGCGCGCGGGCGTGCAGGGCGGCGTCGAGCAACGCGGGGTGAACGCCGTAGTCGGCCGCCCGCTCCCGCTCCTGCTCGGGCAGCACCACCTCGGCGTAGATCGCTTCGCCGAGCCGCCACGCCGCGGTGAGACCCTGGAAGGCCGGGCCGTACCGGTAGCCATGCTCGGACAACTGTGCGTAGAAGCCCTTGACCGGCAGGCTGCCGGCGCCGGGCGGCGGCCACGCGCCGCGCAACGTCTCGGCCTCGGGCGCGGCGGACACCTCCAGCGCACCGGTGGCGTGCCGCATCCAGGCCGAGTCCATGTCACCGGCCGGGCGCGAGTGGACCGTCACGGGCCGCTGCCCCGTGGCATCGGGCCCCGCGACGGCGATCTGCACGTCCACGGCCGCGCCATCCGGGATGACCAGCGGCGCGTGCAGGGTCAGCTCGGCCACGTGGTCACAGCCCACCCGCCGCGCCGCGTGCAGCGCCCACTCGGCGAAGGCGGTACCCGGCAGCAGCACCGTGTCCAACACCGTGTGATCCGCCAACCACCCCTGCGTACGCGACGAAAGCCGCCCGGTCAGCAGGTACGAGCCCCCCTCGGCCAGCTCCACGGCCGCCCCGAGCAGCGGATGCCCAGCAGCCACGAGACCCAACCCGGCCGGATCGCCATCCTGCCCACCGCTGCCCTCGACCCAGTAGCGCTGGCGTTGGAAGGCGTAGGTGGGTAGGTCCACGACGTGGGGTGGGGGGTCGTTGGGGTACCAGCGGGTCCAGTCGACGCTCACGCCGGCGGTGAACGCCTGGGCTACGGACTGCGCCAGCTGTTCCAACCCGCCATGTTCCCGGCGGAGGGTTGGCACTGCGGCAGCGTCGATCCCGGCTTCGTCGAAGGATTCCTGGAGTCCGACGGTGAGGACGGGGTGGGTACTGGCTTCGATGAAGACGCGGTGGCCGTCGGCCAGGAGTTGGCGTACGGCGTCGGCGAAGCGGACTTGTTCGCGCAGGTTGGTGACCCAGTAGGCGGTGTCCAGGGTGCTGGTGTCGATGCGTTCGGCGGTGACGGTGGAGTAGAACGCCACTTCGCCCTGGGTCGGACTGATACCGGCCAACACCTCGTGCAACTCGTCGGCGATCTCATCAACCTGTGAGCTGTGAGAGGCGTAGTCCACGTCGATCAGGCGAGCCCTGCCGCCTGATTCCTCCAACGCGGAGACCGCGTGTTGGACCTGCTCGGGCGGGCCGGAGACCACGGCGGAGCCGGGCCCGTTGACGGCCGCGATCCCCACACCCGCCGCGCTCTCACCAAGCCCGGCCAGGAACTCCTCGGCCTTGTCCTGACTCAACGCGAGCGAAGCCATCGCCCCACCACCGGCAAGGCGGCGTAGCGCCTTGCTCCGCAACGCCACCACCTTCGCACCATCCTCCAACGACAGCGCACCCGCGACGACAGCAGCCGCGATCTCACCCTGACTGTGACCCACCACAGCAGCCGGCTCAACACCCTGATCAGCCCACACGGCAGCAAGCGACACCATCACCGCCCACAACACCGGCTGCACCACATCGACCCGACCCAGGTCGGCGGCGTCCACACCGCCCCGCAGCACCTCGCTCAGCGACCAGTCCACATACGGCGCCAACGCCCGCTCACACTCCGCCACCCGCGCCGCGAACACCGGAGACGACTCCAACAACCCCGCGCCCATCCCGACCCACTGCGAACCCTGACCCGGGAAGACAAGGGTGGGGTGGGGGTTGCTGGGGAGGGGGGTGGTGGTGTGGGTGAGGGCGGGGTGGGGCTGGGAGGTGGCGAGGGCCTTCAGAGCGGTGCGGAGGGTGTCCGGGGAGGTGGCCGTGATGACGGCGCGGTGGTCGAAGGTGGTGCGCGTGGTGGCCAGGGACCAGCCCACGTAGACGGGGGAGAGGCCGGGGTGTTCGGCGAGGTGGTCGGTCAGGGCCTGGGCCTGGGCACGCAGGGCCTGGGGGGTGCGGGCCGACACCACCCAGGGCAGCAGGCCGGCGGAGTCCGGTGTGGGCGGGGCGGCCTCGGCCTCGGGCGCCTCCTCCAGCACCAGGTGGGCGTTGGTCCCGGAGATGCCGAACGCGGAGACGCCCGCCCGGCGCGGTCGGTCCGGACGCGGCCACGCGGTCGTCTCGGTGAGCAGCCGCACCTCGCCGGCGGTCCAGTCGACGTGCGGGCTCGGCTCGTCGATGTGCAGGGACTCCGGCAGTTCCCCGTGCCGCATGGCCATCACCATCTTGATGACGCTCGCGGCGCCGGCGGCGGCCTGAGTGTGTCCGATGTTGGACTTGATGGAGCCCAGCCACAGCGGTCGGCCTTCGGGCCGTCCCTGGCCGTAGGTGGCGAGCAGGGCCTGTGCCTCGATCGGGTCGCCGAGGGTGGTGCCGGTGCCGTGCCCCTCCACCACGTCCACGTCCGCCGTGGACAGCCGGGAGTTGGCGAGCGCCTGCCGGATGACGCGCTGCTGGGACGGTCCGTTGGGGGCGGTGAGCCCGTTGCTCGCGCCGTCCTGGTTGATGGCCGAGCCACGGATGACGCCGAGGATCGTACGGCCGTTGCGCTGTGCCTCCGACAGCCGCTCCAGCACCACAAGCCCCGCGCCCTCGCCCCAGCCCGTGCCGTCGGCGGCGGCGGCGAACGGCTTGCACCGCCCGTTCGGCGCGATCCCGCGCTGTCGGGAGAACTCGATGAACGCGCCGGGCGTGGCCATCACCGCGACCCCACCCGCGAGCGCGAGGTCACACTCGTTCTGCCGCAGGGCCTGGGCCGCGAGGTGCATCGCCACCAGCGACGACGAACACGCCGTGTCCACCGTGACGGCCGGCCCCTCGAGCCCCAGAGTGTACGCCACGCGGCCCGACACGACGCTGCCCAGGTTGCCGGCGCCGACGTACCCTTCCACCTCGCTGGTGATGTTCCCGATGACCGACAGGTAGTCGTGCGCGCCGACCCCGGCGAAGACGCCCGTGTTGCTACCGCTCAGCGCCGCGCGGCTGAGCCCGGCGCGCTCGAACGCCTCCCAGGCTGTCTCCAGGAGCAGTCGCTGTTGCGGGTCCATGGCCAGCGCCTCGCGCGGGCTGATGTCGAAGAACGCCGCGTCGAAGGTGGTCGCGTCGTAGCAGAAACTCCCCTGGTCCACATACGACTTGCCGTACGCGTCCGGGTCCGGGTCGAACAGCTCGTCGGTGTTCCAGCCACGGTCGGTGGGGAAGCCGGAGATGGCGTCGCCGCCGCCTCGTACGAGGTCCCACAGGTCCTCGGGCGACCGCACGCCGCCCGGGTAGCGGCAGGCCATGCCCACGATGGCGATGGGTTCCGGCTCCGCGGACTCCGCCGCGCGTAGCCGCTGGCGCGTCTCGCGCAGTTCCGCGGTCACCCACTTGAGGTGATCGAGCAGCTTTTCCTCGTTCGACATCTGGCTCAGGCTCCTTGGCACGGCACGGAGAAGGGGGTCATCGGGCTCACGACTTTCCGAACTCGTCGGAGATGAGGTCGAAAATGTCTTCCGCGGACGCGGCCTCCAGATCGCTGTGTGCCGCCGAGCGGTCCGTCTCCCGCCCGGTGTCGCTCCACTTCGCCAGCAGCAGTTGCAGCCGGCCGGTGATGCGCCGCCTGGCGGCCTCGTCCACGTCGGCCGACTCGGACGCCGCGTCCCAGCGGTCGAGCTCCGTCAGCAACCGGCCCTCGGACGCCACGTCCTCGTCGGCGAGCTGCTCGCGGAGGAAATCGGCCAGCTCCTTGGGCGTGGGGTGGTCGAAGATGAGCGCCGGGGTCAGGTCGAGCCCCGTGGAGCTGGCGAGCTGGTTCCGGAGTTCCACCGCCGTCAGCGAGTCGAACCCGAGGTCCTGGAAGGGCTGGGTGGCCGGGACGGCGTCGATGCTGGCGTGGCCGAGGATCTGCGCGGCCGTGGTCTGGATGTGGTGCAGCACGATCTGCTGCTGTTGGCCCGGCGTGCTGTCGGCGAGCTGTTGTGCCAGGGCGCTGGTCGCGGCGGGTTGGCCGCTGGCCACCTCGGCCGCCGGGGCGGGGGCGGGGGCGAGGTGGGCGAGGAGGGGGCTGGGGCGTTGGGCGGTGAAGCTGGCGGGGAACGTGTGCCAGTCGATGTCGGCGATGGTGATGGTGGTGTCGTTGTGGGTGAGTGCTTGGTGCAGGGCCTTGACGGCCAGCTCAGGAGGCAGCGGGTGCATGCCGCGGCGGCTGTAGTACGCGCTGGCGGCATCGTCCGCCGCCATGCCGGACTCCGCCCAGGGGGCCCAGGCGATGCTGGTGGCGGGCAGGCCGTGGGCGCGGCGGTGTTCGGCGAGGGCGTCGAGGTAGGTGTTGGCGGCGGCGTAGGCACCTTGGCGGCTGCCGCCCCAGGTGGCGGCGCCGGAGGAGAAGAGGACGAACGCGCTGACGTCCTTCATCTCCCGCGTCAACTCGTGCAGGTGCAGGGCCCCCAGGGACTTCGGCCGCAACACGGCGTCGAGGTGCGGCAGGTCCAACTCCTCGAACGGCGTGTTCTCCGCGATCCCCGCGGTGTGGATGATGGTGGTGAGTGGTTGGTGGGTGGGGATGGTGTTGAGGAGTTGTTGGAGTTGGTTGCGGTTGGAGATGTCGCAGGTGGTGATGGTGATGGTGGTGTTGAGGTGGTTGAGTTCTTGGGTGAGGGTTTGGGTGTGGGGTGCGTTGGGTCCGGTGCGGCTGGTGAGGATGATGTGGGGTGCGTCTTGGTGGGCGAGCCAGCGGGTGATGTGGGTGGCGAGGGCGCCGGTGCCGCCGGTGATGAGGGTGGTTCCGGTGGGTTTCCAGGGTGTGGAGATTGGATTGTTGGGGGTGGGTGTGTGGTGGAGGCGGCGGGTGAGGGGTGTGGTGCGGATGGCTGTTTGGTCGTGGGTGGGGTGTGTTTGGTTGTGGGTTTGGGCGAGGAGGGTGGCGAGGTGGTGGGTGGTGTGGTGGTTGGGGTTGGTGGGGAGGTCGATGAGTCCGGCGATGTGGTGGGGGTGTTCGAGGGCTGCGACGCGTCCGAGTCCCCAGGTGTGTGCTTGGTGGGGGTTGGGGAGTGGGTCGGTGGTGTGGGTGGTGGTGGCTCCTTGGGTGAGGGTCCATAGGGGTGCGGTGATGGTGGTGGTGTTGAGTGCTTGGATGAGGGTGGTGGTGGCGGCGAGTCCGGTGGGTACGGCGGGGTAGTCGGGGTGGGGCTCCTCGTCCAACGCCAACAAACTCACCACACCATCCAGCGACCCCGCGGAACCGGCCGCCCGCTCCAACTGCCCCGCGACCACCTGCCGTTCGGCCACCGCACAGTCGATCACCACATCGGTACGCAACGCCCCGTGGTCGTCCAGCGCTTCGCGTGCCAGCCGTACGGCCGGATGCTCCTCGAATCCCGACGGCAGCACCAGCAACCACGGACCGGCCAGGACGGGGGAAGTGGATTCCGGAATCGGCTCCCAAGTGATCCCGTACCGCCAGGAGTCGATGGTCGACTGCTCACGGTGCTCACGCCGCCAGGTGGAGAGCACGGGGAGCGCGGGCATCAGGGCCTCGACGGTGGGACTGTCCCGCTGCACGTTCAGGGTGCTGCTCAACGTGTCGACGTCAAGCTCCTCGATCGCCTGCCACAGCCGCTCCTCGACCACATCCGCACCGTGTCCGCCGCCCGCTCGTGGCGCCGGCGGTTCGACCCAGAACCGCTGCCGCTGGAAGGCGTACGTCGGCAGCGCGACCACCCGTGGCTGCGGAGCGGCCGGGAACCACTCGGCCCACTCCACCCCCACCCCGTTCGCGTGCAACTGCCCCAGCGCACGTCCGAAGCCCTGCACGTCCGACTGCTTGCGGGACAGCGTCGCGATGGTCAGCGGCTGGGCCTCCAGCGCCGGCTCCGCCTCGGTGGCGAGGTGGTGGACGGTGTGTTGGGTGGCGGTGGTGAGGGTGGGGTCGGGTCCGAGTTCGAGGTAGGTGTGGGTGGTGGGGGCGGTGTGGGTGATGGCTTGGTGGAAGTGGACGGGCTGACGGATGTGCTGGGCCCAGTAGGTGGGGGTGGTGATGAAGTCCGGGTCGGCTGGCTGTCCGGTGAGGTTGCTGATGAGGGGGATGGTGGGTGGGTGGAAGGTGAGGGTGGTGAGGGCTTGGGTGAAGGGGTCGAGGATGGGGTCCATCTGGGGTGAGTGGAAGGCGTGGCTGACGGTCAGGGACCGTGTTTTGCGTCCTTGTTCGGCCCAGTGGGTGCGGATGGCCTCGACGGCTTCGGTGGGCCCGGAGATGACCGTGTTGCCGGGGGTGTTCAATGCCGCGATGCTGACTTGGCCGTCGTGGGCGGTGAGGTGGGGTTGGAGTTCTTCGGGGGTGGTGTTGAGGGTGGCCATGGCGCCGCCGGGTGGGAGGCTGCCCATGAGGGTGGCGCGTTGGGCGACCAGGTGGCAGGCGTCGGGGAGGTCGAGGATGCCGGCGATGTGGGCTGCGGCGACTTCGCCGATGGAGTGTCCGATCACCGCGTCCGGTCGTACGCCCAGCGTCTCCAGCAGTCGTGCCATGGCGACCTGGAGCGCGAACAGCCCGGCCTGCGCGTAGGTGGTGTGGTTCAGCAGATCGTCGGGTCCGCCGGTGAAGACCACGTCGCGCAGAGGGTGGTCCAGATAGGGGTCGAGGAGGTCGCAGACCTGGTCGAAGGTCTCGGCGTAGGCGGGGAAGCGGTCGTACAGCTCGCGTCCCATCCCCGGGCGCTGACTGCCCTGACCACTGAAGAGGAACACCGTGTTACCCGTACCAGTGGTCGCGGTGGCTGGCGCGGGGCTGACCAGTGCGCGGTGAGTCTCGCCGCGGGCCAGCGCGGTGAGCCCGGCGAGCAGCTCTTCGCGGTCCTCGCCCACCACCACGGCCCGGTGCTCGAACGACGTGCGTGCGGTGAGGAGCGTCCAGCCCACGTCGACGGGGGACAGGCCCGGGTCGGCCGTCAGGCGCTCGACCAGGGCCTCGGCCTGTCCGCGCAGCGCGGCGTCACCGCGGGCCGACACCAGCCACGGCACGGCACCACCCACCTGGTGTCGGGCCGGCTCGGGTGGCTGCGGCGGCTGCTCCAGGATCAGGTGCGCGTTGGTGCCGCTGATGCCGAACGAGGAGACACCGGCCCGGCGCGGGCGGTCCGCCTGGGGCCAGGCGGTTGGCTCGGCGAGCAGGCGTACGTCCCCGAGACCCCAGTCCACCTTCGTGGACGGCGCGTCGATGTGGAGCGAGGCGGGCAGTACGCCGTGGCGCATGGCCTGCACCATCTTGATGACGCTGGCGACGCCGGCGGCGGCCTGGGTGTGTCCGATGTTGGACTTGATGGAACCCAGCAACAGCGGCCGGTCGTCGGGCCGGTCCTGGCCGTACGTCGCGAGGAGGGCCTGTGCCTCGATCGGATCGCCCAGCGTGGTGCCGGTGCCGTGTGCCTCCACCGCGTCCACGTCGGACGCCGCAAGCCGGGCGTTGGCCAGCGCCTGCCGGATCACCCGCTGCTGCGACGGGCCGTTTGGTGCGGAGAGCCCGTTGCTCGTACCGTCCTGGTTGACGGCGGAGCCGCGTACCACCGCGAGGACCTCGTGCCCGTTGCGTCGCGCGTCCGACAGCCGCTCCAGCAGCACCAGGCCCGCGCCCTCACCCCACACCATGCCGTCGGCGGCGTCCGCGAACGGCTTGCACCGGGCGTTGGCCGCCAGCCCGCGCTGCCGCGAGAACTCGATGAAGGCACCGGGCGTGGCCATGACGGTGACGCCACCGGCGAGGGCCAGACTGCACTCACCCTGGCGCAGGGCCTGGGCCGCGAGATGCATGGCCACCAGCGACGACGAGCATGCCGTGTCCACCGTCATCGCCGGGCCCTCAAGCCCGAAGGAGTACGCGACGCGCCCCGAGACGACGCTGCCGATGTTGCCCGTGGCCACGTACCCCTCGACGTCGCTGGCCGTGTCGCCGGTCAGCGACAGGTAGTCCTGTGACGTCACACCGGCGAACACGCCCGTGTCGCTGCCGTTGAGCGCGTCGCGGTCGAGGCCGGCGCTCTCGAAGGTCTCCCAGGCTGTTTCGAGGAGCAGTCGTTGTTGTGGGTCCATGGCCAGCGCCTCGCGCGGGCTGATCCCGAAGAAGGCGGCGTCGAACTCGGGCGCGTCGTGCAGGAAGCCGCCCTCGCGCACGTAGCTGGTGCCCTGGTGGTCGGGGTCCGGGTGGAAGAGGGCCCCCAGGTCCCAGTTGCGGTTGGTCGGCATCTCGCTGATGGCGTCCCGCTGTGCCATCACGAGATCCCACAGCCCCTGCGGGGTGTCGATGTCGCCGGGGTAACGGCAGGCCATGCCCACGATCGCGATCGGCTCGTCCTGTGCCACCGCCGTGACCGCCGGCTCGTCCGCCGCCTCCTGCCGCCCGGTGAGTTCGGCCCGCAGGTACCGGGCAAGGGCAGTCGGCGTCGGGTGGTCGAAGACGAGCGAGGGAGGCAGGTTGAGGCCGGTGGAGCTGGCGAGCTGGTTCCTCAGCTCGACCGCCGTCAGCGAGTCGAACCCCATCTCCTGGAACGGCTGGGCCGCCGGGATGGCCTCCGCGTGCGGGTGTCCCAGAATGGCCGCGGCCAGCGCCTGCACGTGCTGGACGAGCACCTGCTGTTGCTCGCTCGGTGGCGTGTCGGCGAGCTGCCGTGCCAGGGCGCTGCCGGCGGAAGCGGGCTGGTCACCGGGCGTGTCGGCCGTGCCAGCGGGGGTGAGGTCGGCCAGCAGGGGGCTGGGGCGTTGGGCGGTGAAGCTGGCGGGGAACGTGTGCCAGTCGATGTCGGCGATGGTGATGGTGGTGTCGTTGTGGGTGAGTGCCTGGTGCAGGGCCTTGACGGCCAGCTCCGGGGGGAGCGGGTGCATGCCGCGGCGGCTGTAGAAGTCGACCGCCGCGTCGTCCGCCGCCATGCCGGCCTCACCCCACGGACCCCAGGCGATGCTGGTGGCGGGGAGGCCGTGGGCGCGGCGGTGTTCGGCGAGGGCGTCGAGGTAGGTGTTGGCGGCGGCGTAGGCCCCCTGGTGGCTGCCGCCCCAGGTCGCGGCGCCGGAGGAGAAGAGGACGAAGGCGCTGAGGCTGCTCATCTCTCGCGTCAGCTCGTGCAAATGCAGTGCGCCGAGCGCCTTGGGTCGCAACACGTGCTGCAACCGATCCAGTCCCAGGTCAGCGATGTACTCGGTGTCCGTCGCCCCCGCGGTGTGGATGATGGTGGTGAGTGGTTGGTGGGTGGGGATGGTGTTGAGGAGTTGTTGGAGTTGGTTGCGGTTGGAGATGTCGCAGGTGGTGATGGTGATGGTGGTGTTGAGGTGGTTGAGTTCTTGGGTGAGGGTTTGGGTGTGGGGTGCGTTGGGTCCGGTGCGGCTGGTGAGGATGATGTGGGGTGCGTCTTGGTGGGCGAGCCAGCGGGTGATGTGGGTGGCGAGGGCGCCGGTGCCGCCGGTGATGAGGGTGGTTCCGGTGGGTTTCCAGGGTGAGGGGGGTGTGTTGTTGGGGGTTGTTGTGGGGGTGGGTGTGTGGTGGAGGCGGCGGGTGAGGGGTGTGGTGCGGATGGCTGTTTGATCGTGGGTGGTGGTGTGGTTAGGGGTTTGGGTGAGGAGGG
This sequence comes from Streptomyces sp. MGP-BFMKR1, assembly GCF_057766585.1. Lineage (NCBI taxonomy): Bacteria > Bacillati > Actinomycetota > Actinomycetes > Kitasatosporales > Streptomycetaceae > Streptomyces > Streptomyces sp. MGP-BFMKR1. The sequence goes on along the minus strand of NZ_CM173408.1, from coordinate 150,867 downwards.
TGGCGAGGTGGTGGGTGGTGTGGTGGTTGGGGTTGGTGGGGAGGTCGATGAGTCCGGCGAATTGGTGGGGGTGTTCGAGGGCTGCGACGCGTCCGAGTCCCCAGGTGTGTGCTTGGTGGGGGTTGGGGAGTGGGTCGGTGGTGTGGGTGGTGGTGGCTCCTTGGGTGAGGGTCCATAGGGGTGCGGTGATGGTGGTGGTGTTGAGTGCTTGGATGAGGGTGGTGGTGGCGGCGAGTCCGGTGGGTACGGCGGGGTAGTCGGGGTGGGGTTCCTCGTCCAACGCCAACAAACTCACCACGCCGGAGAACGTCACCCCAACGGCCAACTCATCGAGCCCGTCGGTCACTTCGTCGCGCTCGCTCGTGCCCGTCACGAGGTAGCGCACCACACTGGCGCCGTACCCGGACAGGGCCTGGGTGGCGATGTGCGTGACGGGGTGATCCTCGAAGCCAACAGGCACCACGAGCAGCCACGAGCCGTCCAACGCGGCTGGGGGCAGATCCGTGATCGGCGTCCACACGGCCCGGTACCGCCAGGAGTCGATGACCGACCGCTCGCGGTGCTGCCGTCGCCAGGCCGACAGCGTCGGCAGCACGGCATCGAGCATCGGTTGCTGCTCTTCGGGCGAGCCCAGCGTCCTGGCCAGCGCCGCCAGGTCCCCGCGCTCCACCGCGTCCCACAGCTCGACCTCGGCCGCACTCTGCCCAGCCCCACCCACGGCTTCGACCGGGTCGGCCGCGGCCAGCCAGAACCGCTGGTGCTGGAAGGCGTACGTCGGCAGCTCCACCACCCGAGGCGCCGGGCTCACCGGGAACCAACCCGTCCAGTCCACCCGTACGCCATGGGTGTGCAGTGCCCCCAGCGCCTGGGCGAACGCCTGCGCCTCGGGCTTCTTACGGGACAGCGTCGCGGCCACTACCACCGCGGGCCGCTCGGTGTCCTCGTCATCGACGATGAGGCTCTGGAGGTGGTGGAGGGTGTGTTGGGTGGCGGTGGTGAGGGTGGGGTCGGGTCCGAGTTCGAGGTAGGTGTGGGTGGTGGGGGCGGTGTGGGTGATGGCCTGGTGGAAGTGGACGGGCTGACGGATGTGTTGGGCCCAGTAGGTGGGGGTGGTGATGAAGTCCGGATCGGCGGGTTGGCCCGTGAGGTTGCTGATCAGCGGGATGACGGGCGCGTGGAACGTCAGGGTGCTGATGGACTGGGTGAAGGCGTCGAGGATGGGGTCCATCTGGGGGGAGTGGAAGGCGTGGCTGACGGCCAGCGACCGCGCCTTACGCCCTTGCTCAACCCAGTGGGTGCGGATGGCTTCGACGGCTTCGGTGGGCCCGGAGATGACCGTGTTGCCGGGGGTGTTCAGGGCGGCGATGCTGACTTGGCCCTCGTAGGTGGTGAGGTGGGGTTGGAGTTCTTCGGGCGTGGCGTTGAGGGTGGCCATGGCGCCGCCGGGTGGGAGGCTGCCCATGAGGGTGGCGCGTTGGGCGACCAGGTGACAGGCGTCGGGCAGGTCGAGGATGCCGGCGATGTGGGCTGCGGCGACCTCGCCGATGGAGTGCCCGATCACCGCGTCCGGTCGTACGCCCAGCGTCTCCAGCAGTCGTGCCATGGCGACCTGGAGCGCGAACAGGCCCGCCTGCGCGTAGGTGGTGTGATCCAGAAGAGCATCGGGCTCGCCGGTGAAGACCACGTCGCGCAGGGGGTGGTCCAGGTAGGGGTCGAGGAGATCGCAGACCTGGTCGAAGGTCTGGGCGTAGGCGGGGAAGCGGTCGTACAGTTCGCGGCCCATGCCCGGGCGCTGACTGCCCTGACCACTGAAGAGGAACACCGTGTCACCCGTGCCGGCGGTGGCTTCCGTGTCCGGGTGGGTGAGGTGGGGGTGCGTGTCGCCGTTGGCCAGTGCGGTGAGGGCGGGCAGCAGTTGTTCGTGGTTCTCGCCGACGGCAACGGCCCGGTGTTCGAAGTGGGCTCGGGTGGTGGCCAGTGACCAGCCGACGTCCAGGGGTGACAGGTCGGGGTCGGCCGTGACGCGTTCGGCCAGGGCCTTGGCCTGCCCGCGCAACGCCGTCGCGCTACGGGCCGAGACGAGCCAGGGCACGGGCCCGCCCACCGCGGACCCGGTGGTCGACTCGGCCGTGACGGGCGCGGGTGACGTGACCGCGGCCGGTTCCGGCGCGGCCGGCGGCTGCTCCAGGATCAGGTGCGCGTTGGTGCCGCTGATGCCGAACGAGGAGACGCCGGCCCGGCGTGGACGGTCGGCCTGCGGCCACGCGGCCCGCTCGGTCAGCAGTCGCACCTCGCCCGCGTCCCAGTCGACGTGCGGCGTCGGCGCGTCGATGTGCAGCGAGGCGGGCAGCACCCCGTGCCGCATGGCCTCGACCATCTTGATGACACCCGCCACACCGGATGCGGCCTGGGTGTGTCCGATGTTGGACTTGATGGAACCCAGCCACAGCGGCTGGCCCTCGGGCCGGTCCTGGCCGTACGTCGCGAGGAGGGCCTGTGCCTCGATCGGGTCGCCGAGGGTCGTACCGGTGCCGTGTGCCTCCACCACGTCCACCTCGGCGGGGGAGAGCCGGGCGTTGGCCAGCGCCTGGCCGATGACGCGCTGCTGCGACGGGCCGTTCGGTGCCGTCAGCCCGTTGCTCGTACCGTCCTGGTTGATCGCCGAGCCGCGCAGCACCGCGAGGACCCGGCGACCGTTGCGTCGCGCGTCCGACAGCCGCTCCAGCAGCACCAGGCCCGCGCCCTCGCCCCAGCCGGTGCCGTCGGCAGCGGCGGCGAACGGCTTGCAGCGCCCGTCGGCGGCCAGGCCGCGCTGCCGGGAGAACTCCACGAACGTCGTGGGCGTGGCCATGACAGTGACGCCACCGGCGAGGGCCAGGCCGCACTCACCCTGGCGCAGGGCCTGGGCCGCGAGGTGCATGGCCACCAGCGACGACGAGCATGCCGTGTCCACCGTCATCGCCGGGCCCTCAAGCCCGAAGGAGTACGCGAGCCGGCCGGACAGCACGCTCGGCGTGCCGCCCGCCAACAGGTACCCCTCGACCTCCTGCGCGGAGGCGGTGCCGGTGGCCCCGTAACCCTGGAACGTACCCCCGGCGAACACGCCCGTGTCGCTGCCGTTGAGCGCGTCGCGGTCGAGGCCGGCGCTCTCGAAGGTCTCCCAGGCTGTTTCGAGGAGAAGTCGTTGTTGTGGGTCCATGGCCAGCGCCTCGCGCGGGCTGATCCCGAAGAAGGCCGCGTCGAACTCGGCCGCCTCGTAGAGGAACCCGCCCTCGTTGGCGTAGCTGGTGCCCAGGTGCTCCGGGTCGGGGTGGAACAGGGTGTCGAGGTCCCAGTTCCGGTCGGTCGGCATGCCCGCGATGGCGTCCCGGCCCTCGACGACCAGCTCCCACAGGTCCCTCGGGGAGCGGACACCACCGGGATACCGGCAGGCCATGCCGACGATGGCGATCAGCTCGTCGCTGCCGACCACACTCGCCGGCCGCGCGGCGGCCGTCGCGCGCTGCCCGGTGAGCTGGCCGCGCAGGTACGTCGCGACGGCGTGTGGGGTCGGGTGGTCGAAGACCAGCGTCGGCGCGATGGTGATGCCGGTGCTCGTGGCGAGCTGGTTGCGCAGCTCGACGGCGGTGATCGAGTCGAACCCGAGCTCCTGGAAGGGCACCGTGGGGGAGACCGCGTCCGGGCTCGGATGCCCGAGGATCGTCGCGGCATGGCGTTGCACGTGCTCCAGCAGGACCCGGTGCTGGTCGGCCGGCGTCCCCTCCGCGAGTTGCTGCCGCAGCGGGCTGGCGGCCATGGCGTCCACGGCTTCGGCCACCACCGGCGCCGCGGGGGCCACGTCACTCAGCAGGGGGCTCGGCCGCTGGGCCGTGAACCCGGTGGTGAACTTCTCCCAGTCGACGTCGGCCACCGTGATGGTCGTGTCGCCACGCCCCAGTGCGGCCTGGAGCGACGCGATGCCGAGACGCGGATCGAGCGGGGAGAGGCCACGCCGCTTGAGGTAGGCGATCCCGGCCTCGTCGGCGGCCATCCCGGTGCCACCCCACGGACCCCAGGCGATGCTGGTGGCGGGCAGGCCGTGGGCGCGGCGGTGTTCGGCCAGGGCGTCGAGATAGGCGTTGGCGGCGGCGTACCCGGCCTGCCGCCCGCTGCCCCAGGTGGCCGCGTTGGACGAGAACAGCACGAACGCGCTCAAATCCAGGTCACGGGTCAGCTCGTGCAGGTGTGCCGCGGCCACGGCCTTGGCGCCGAGGGTCCGGTCCAACGCCGCCAGGTCCAGCTCCGCGAGCGTGTCCACCTCCAGGACGCCGGCCGTGTGCACGACGGCGGACAGCGGCTGGTCCGCGGGGATGTCGGCGAGCAGGCGCTGAAGCTGGTCACGGTCCGCGACGTCACAGGAGACGATGTCGACCGCCGCGCCCAGAGCCGTGAGCTGCGTGGCGAGTTCACCGGCCCCGGCGGCGTCCGGTCCGCTGCGGCTGGCCAGCAGCAGCCGCGGCGCGCCGTTCTCGGCGAGCCAGCGGGCGACCCGGGCCCCCAGGCCCCCCGTGCCGCCGGTGATCAGGGTGGTGCCGGTGGGCTGCCAGGGGGTGTCGTCGGCGGCTCCGGGCGCCTGGCGAAGCCGGCGTGCGAACACCGCGCCACGGATGGCCACCTGGTCCTCGGCCTGACCCGGCGCGAGGAGGGTGGCGAGACGGCGTGCGGTGTGGTGATCGATGGTCGTCGGGAGGTCGATGAGCCCGCCCCAGCGATCGGCGTGCTCCAGGGCCGCGACCCGCCCGAGCCCCCACACCTGCGCCTGCCTCGGGTGGGGGAGCGGGTCAGCGGCGCCGGTGGCCACCGCGCCCTGCGTCAGGCACCACAGCGGAGCCGACACCGCCGCGTCCCCGAGCGCCCGCACCAACGCGATGGTCGCCGCCAGCCCGGCCGGCACGCCAGGGTGGGCCGGGTGCGCTGTCTCGTCCAGGGCCAACAGGCTGAGTACGCCGGCTGGTCGGCCGCCCGCTACCCGCTCCCCGATCTCGCCGGCCAACCCCGAGCGATCCGCGTCGCCCGCCGCCACCACCAGGTGGTCAACGGCGCTGACACCGTGCCCCGTCAGGGCCTGCGCGGCGGTCTGTACGGCAGGATGGTCCGCGAACCCGGCGGGCACCACCAGCAGCCAGGCGCCAGACAGCGCGGCCGGAGCCGCGTCGGCGAGCCGCTTCCAACTGACCTCGTAACGCCAGGAATCCACCACGGACCGCTCACGGTGCTGCCGCCGCCAGGCGGACAACACCGGCAGCGCGGGCAGCAGCGCGTCAAAGCCCGGACTGCCCTGGTCCAGCTTGAGCGTGCTGGAGAGCGCCTCGACGTCCAACTCCTCGATCGCGTGCCACAACTGGCTCTCCGCGGCATCCACCCCGGTACCGCCCGCACGTCGCGGCACCGGGGACTCCAGCCAGAACCGCTGGTGCTGGAAGGCGTACGTCGGCAGCCCGACCACCCGTGGTGCCGGGTCAGCCGGGAACCAGCCGGGCCAGTTCAACGGCGCGCCCGCCGCGTGGAGTTGGGCCAGCGCACGCGTGAACGCGTGCACGTCACCCTGCTTGCGCTGGAGAGCCGCCACCACCAGCGGCTCGGTCCGCTCCTGCTCCGCCTCACCCTCAGAGTGCCCCTCCCCAACCAGGACCTCCGCTACGTCCCCGGTGGCCTGGCTGTCGGGGCTGTGGGTGGGGTGGGTGGTGGGGTGGCTCTGGAGGTGGTGGAGGGTGTGTTGGGTGGCGGTGGTGAGGGTGGGGTCGGGTCCGAGTTCGAGGTAGGTGTGGGTGGTGGGGGCGGTGTGGGTGATGGCTTGGTGGAAGTGGACGGGTTGGCGGATGTGCTGGGCCCAGTAGGTGGGGGTGGTGATGTGGTCCGGGTCGGCGGGTTGTCCGGTGAGGTTGCTGATCAGGGGGATGGTGGGTGGGTGGAAGGTGAGGGTGGTGAGGGCTTGGGTGAAGGGGTCGAGGATGGGGTCCATCTGGGGTGAGTGGAAGGCGTGGCTGACGGCCAGCGACCGCGCTTTACGCCCTTGCTCAACCCAGTGGGTGCGGATGGCTTCGACGGCTTCGGTGGGCCCGGAGATGACGGTGTTGCCGGGGGTGTTCAGGGCCGCGATGCTGACTTGGCCCTCGTGGGTGGTGAGGTGGGGTTGGAGTTCTTCGGGGGTGGCGTTGAGGGTGGCCATGGCGCCGCCGGGTGGGAGGCTGCCCATGAGGGTGGCGCGTTGGGCGACCAGGTGGCAGGCGTCGGGGAGGTCGAGGATGCCGGCGATGTGGGCTGCGGCGACTTCGCCGATGGAGTGTCCGATCACCGCGTCCGGTCGTACGCCCAGCGATTCCAGCAGTCGTGCCATGGCGACCTGGAGGGCGAACAGCCCTGCCTGTGCGTAGGTGGTGTGGTTCAGGAGGTCGTCGGGTCCGCCGGTGAAGACCACGTCGCGCAGGGGATGGTCCAGGTAGGGGTCGAGGAGATCGCAGACCTGGTCGAAGGTCTGGGCGTAGGCGGGGAAGCGGTCGTACAGCTCGCGGCCCATGCCCGGGCGCTGGCTGCCCTGGCCGCTGAAGAGGAACACCGTGTCGCCGGTGGTGGGCCGGGGGGTGGGCGTGATGAGCGCGGGGTGGGTGTCGCCCTCGGCGAGCGCGCGCAGGCTGGCCAGGAGCGCATCGCGGTCGTCACCCACGACAACGGCCCGGTGCTCGAAGTGGGCTCGGGTGGTGGCCAGTGACCAGCCGACGTCCAGGGGTGACAGGTCGGGGTCGGCCGTGACGCGTTCGGCCAGGGCCCTGGCCTGCCCGCGCAACGCCGCCGCGCTACGGGCCGAGACGAGCCAGGGCACGAGTCCACCCACCGCGGACCGGGCGGGCGACTCCTCCGTCACCGCCGCGGGTTCCGCGTCGGCCGTCCGGTCTCCGGCCGGCTCGCCGTCCGCCGCGTCGGGATCGTCGGGTGAGAACTCCGCCGCCAGCGGGGCCTGCTCCAGGACCACGTGGGCGTTGGTGCCGCTGATGCCGAACGAGGACACGCCCGCCCGGCGCGGGTGGTCCGCCTCGGGCCAGGCGACCGCCTCGGTCAGGAGTTGAATGGCCCCCGACGACCAGTCGACGTGCTGCGTCGGCTCGTCGATGTGGAGCGAGGCCGGCAGCGTCTGGTGCCGCATCGCCAGCACCATCTTGATGACACCAGCCGCACCCGCCGCCATCTGCGAGTGCCCGATGTTCGACTTGATGGAGCCCAGCCACAGCGGCCGGTCGGCGGGCCGGTCCTGGCCGTACGTGGCGAGCAGGGCCTGCGCCTCGATCGGGTCGCCGAGCGCGGTGCCGGTGCCGTGCGCCTCCACCGCGTCCACGTCGGCCGCCGTGAGTCGGGCGTTGGCCAGCGCCTGTCGGATCACGCGCTGCTGCGCGGGCCCGTTCGGTGCGGTCAGGCCGTTGCTCGCGCCGTCCTGGTTGACCGCCGTGCCCCGGATGACCGCGAGCACCTGGTGTCCGTTGCGCCGCGCGTCCGACAGCCGCTGCAGCAGCAGCACGCCGACGCCCTCGGCCATCGAGATGCCGTCGGCGCTCTGGGAGAACGGCTTGGACCGGCCGTCGGGAGCCAGCCCGCGCAGCTCGCTGAAGCCGATGAACGGCGCCGTGGACGACATGACGGCAGCCCCGCCCGCCAGCGCCATGTCGCACTCACCCTGCCGGATCGCCTGGCAGGCCAGGTGCATGGCCACCAGCGACGAGGAGCACGCCGTGTCCACCGTGACGGCGGCGCCCTCGAGTCCCAGCGTGTAGGCGACGCGACCGGAGACCACGCTCGCCGAGTTGCCGATGGTGAAGTACCCGGCCGAACCCTCGGGGACCTGCGACTCGTCCGAGACGTAGTCCAGGTGGTCGCAGCCGATGAACGTGCCGGTCTGGCTGCCGCGCAGCGACTCGGGGTTGATCCCGGCGTGCTCGATGGCCTCCCACGACGCCTCAAGCGCCAACCGCTGCTGCGGCGCCATGCCCAGGGCCTCGCGGGGGCTGATGCCGAAGAACGCAGCGTCGAACCCGGCCGGGTCGTCCAGGAACCCGCCCTCGCGCGCGTAGCTGGTGCCCGGGTGCTCCGGGTCGGGGTCGTAGAAGTGGTCGAGGTCCCAGTTACGGTCCGTCGGCATCTCCGAGACGGCGTCCCGACCCTCGGCCACCAGCTCCCACAGCTCCTCGGGGGAGCGCACGCCGCCCGGGAAGCGGCAGGCCATGCCCACGATCGCCACTGGCTCGTGGCTGGCGGACTCCACGTCCTTGAGGCGGCGCTGGGTCTGTCGCAGATCCGCCGTCACGCGCTTGAGGTAGTCGAGAAGTTTCTCTTCATTGTTCGCCATTGGCGGCGTACCCACTTCCCTCGGCGATCACCGGCGGCCTGCTTTCGCTGAACACGACGGGCGCCAGGTGCGAACGGCTGTGGGTGAGGAGAAGGGCGGCTTCGCCCAATCCAGAAGATCGTGCTGGGCGTCGTTCGCTGGCCCCGCCTGGTTGCCAGCGTCGTGGACGACCCTAAAGTCGACCTAATCCAGCGACGCGCCGATTACGCGCCCTGCCACGACAACGCGCGACCGGCCGACCCCATACGTCGAACTCCGCGCGTTTCGGCCGCCGCACGCAAAGCGAATACCGCCCGGACACACAACGCGGCGTACCGGCCCGGCCGTTATGGGGTGGCCGGACCGGTACGCCGCACAAAGCGCCACAGCGGTTTATGCGCGGCGACAGTCGTATGTGCCCTTCAAAACCGTGCCATCCGAGAAGGTCATGGTCTGATGGTTGGTGAAGTGGTTCCTGTTCACCACCTGGTAATCGTCGTGCAGGCTGATCGGGACGCCCGTGGTCTCCCCGCTGGGGTCGGGCTTCACCACCTGGCTGAGCGAGCCGGTGAAGACGAGGTGCCCGTCCTTCCAGGGAGCGGCGGCGTAATTCCCGTTGCTTCCCCAGTTGTCGTGGTACTGGTTGATGAACTTCTTCGCCACCGGGTCCCAGCCGAACGTCGCTCGGCCGACCACGTCACCGGGCTGCATCCTGGCGTCGGTGTAGAGGTAGTGCCCGCCCATGGCACGCTTCGTGGTCATCGTCATCGTCGCCGGCTTGGAGCCGGGCGGCGGCGCGTAGTCGCACGTGAACGTGCCGAGCAGGAAGTCAAGGCCCCGGATCTGCGGAGGCGCGGGCAGGGTGCGCGGCTTGTGCGGCCTGGTGTGCTGCTGCTGCGCGGAGTCGGCCGCGCTCCGGGGGGCCGGTTCCGCGCCCACCGGTGCCACGGCGAACAGGGCCAGGCCCAGGGCCGACGCGCCCGCTATGCCGAGCGGGGCGCCTCGCCACCGCACCGGGACCAGCCTGCGCCGCTCCCGCCCCTCTGGTTTCTGGGTACTCACACTCAACTCCTGCGATTCGTACGGTACCCGCGGCTCACGCAGCGGGCGGCCCACCGGCCGGCGCGGTGACGCGGTGGTTGCCGGACGCCGAATCCGCTGCGGGCTGGGCGTCCGGACCGGTGTGCGCCACCCTCCGGGCAGGCAGGTGCCGCCCATCGTTCGCGTCGACGCTAAAGGTGGGCTAAGGCGTGGCGTGAACCATGCGCTGCCGCGGGCCCTGGCCCGAGAGCGCGGGCCCCGAGGCCCAGACCGGATGGGGCGGCCGGCGGGTGGGCGGCGTACGCGTGTCGTCGGCGGGAGCGTACGAGACCAGGGCGTACGTCAGGCGCGCGGCGTCGCGTCGGGCCGCGCCGCGTTGGCCAACTCGTCCGCGACGAGCCGGATGACCTCGCCGCTGCGCTCGCTGAGATAGAAGTGCCCGCCAGGAAAGACGCGCAGGTCAACCGGGCCGGTGGTGTGCTCGGACCAGGCCCTGGCCTCGTCCAGCGTCACCTGCGGGTCGCTGTCGCCGACGAGCACGCTGAGCGGGGCGTGCACCATGGAGCCCGGGATGACGCGGTAGGTCTCGATGGCGCGGTAGTCGCCGCGGATCGCGGGCAGGATCATCGCCCGCGTCTCCGGATCGTCCAACAACCCCGCGTCCGTCCCGCTCAACCGCTGAAGTTCGGCCACGATCCCCTGGTCGTCCCGCTCGTGCACCGACTCGGCGCGCACCCGCGAGGGCGCCCGCCGCCCCGAGACGAACAGCCTGACCAGCGGCGGCGCACCGGCCGCGGCCAGCCGCAGGGCCACCTCGTACGCGACGACCGCGCCCATGCTGTGTCCGAAGAACGCCAACGGACGGTCAGCCAGCGGGCGCAAGGCGGGAACGAGCGCGTCGGCCAGTCGGTGCAGGTCGTCGATGGTGGGCTCGGCACGGCGGTCCTGCCGGCCCGGGTACTGCACGGCGCGTACGTCCACGGCGGGGGAGAGCTGCGCCGAGACCGGGAAGTAGAAGCTCGCCGAGCCACCCGCGTGCGGAAAGCACACGAGTCGAACGGCGTCGTCCGCCGCCGGGTGGAATTGCCTGATCCAGGTCCGCGGGTCGGTCGTCGGTGCTGTCATCGCGCTGTGCCATCCCTTCGGCCGCTCGGCCTCGCCTGCCGGTCGACACTCCGCCGACCCTCGCTTCCGGTTCTGGTTCCGGTTCTGGTGGTGCTTCCGGTTCAGCGCCCGCTTCCGCGACGGGAGCGAGCGTGTGGCCCGCCGTCCCATTCGTCGTTGTTCGAGAACGTGCGCGTCGCCTTTGGCGTATTGCGCGCCCCCCGCGCTCCTCACGCGGTGGTGCGCCGCACTTGCAATGGAGTGGTCCTAGCCGAAACGTAGCACCGACTCCTTTGTGCCCAGGGCCTTTTCGGACAGCCCAGCCGCCTTAGTTCAGCTTTAGTCGCATCGCGCACCATGAGCCGAACGCGGAGTCGGCGCGCCCCAGCAGCGTGGTGCCGGTGCTTTCCAGTGGATGTGCGTGACAAGGAGGATGATGATGGGCGAGGTTGACGGAGTTGGGGAGTCCTCTCTCACGAGCAACTGGTCTGCGGTGGAGAAGTATTTCGAGCAGGCGCCCACCTCGCGGGAGATGATGGGCTGGATCGAGAACATCTACAACCAGGGAATTCGGCGGGCGGGATATCCCGCCGACAGCTGGATCGAGGAATGGGCCGCCGAACAGTTCCGGCAGACGGGGCTCGAGGACGTCCGGCTCGAACCGCTGAACACCCCCATCTGGCGCCCCAGGTCCGCGCACTTCGAGATCTGGCCCACCGGCAGGCCCGACGAGGTCACCCGCTTCTCCGGCCTGGCCCTGCCGTACTCGACCCCCACCGAGGGAACCGAGGGGCGGCTGGCGCGCATGGAGGACGGCGAGGTGAGTGGCGGGATCGCGGTTCAGGAGATCACGTTCTCGCAGGTGCCGCAGTCGCAGATGGCCGAGCGCGCCACCGACTCGTACGACCCGGAGGGCGTGCTGCCCGACCTCGTGCAGACCGTGCCCTTCGACCTGCCGCACGTGCTCGACTTCGACGTGGCGGCCAAGAACGGCGCCACGGCCTACGTCGGCCTGCTGACCGGCGTGCCCTGGGAGACCAGCGACTTCTACTGGCCCTACGACGCGGAGCGGCGCCCCATCCCCGGCATCTGGCTCAGCGGCAACGACGGCCGCGAGGTCCGCGAGCTGATGGCCTCCGGTGAGTGCGAGGGCCGCATCGTCTCCGACGCCACCCTCACCGAGGAGACCACCCACAACGTCGTCGGCACCCTGCCCGGCGCCTCCGACCACTGGGTGATCATCGGCTCGCACCACGACGGCCCGTGGGCCTCGGCGGTCGAGGACGCCTCCGGCGTCTCACTCGTCCTGGCGCAGGCCAGGTTCTGGGCGTCGGTGCCGCGGGAACTGCGCCCGCACAACATGCTGTTCCTGCTGACGTCCGGCCACATGGCGGGGGCGGCGGGAACGCAGGCGTTCATCGCGGACCACCAGGAGCTGTTCCCGAAGGTCGTCCTGGAGATGCACCTGGAGCACGTCGCCCGCCGCGCCGACGTGATCGACGGCGAGGTCGTCGCCAGCGACGACCCCGAGGTGCGCTGGTGGTTCGCGACCCAGGCGCCCGCGCTGGAACACCTGGTCCTCGACTCGCTCGCCGCGGAGGACATCAAGCGCTCCTGGCTGCTGTCCCCGACCGCGCTCGCCCCCAACCCGGCGACGGACGGCGCGTACTTCTACTACACGGGCGTCCCGCTCGTGCAGTACATCTGCACCCCGATCTACATCTTCGACCCGCGGGACACCCCCGACAAGGTGGACGAGCCGAGCCTGGTGCCGATCTCCAAGGCGGCGGCCCGCATCATCGCCGGCACCGCCGGCTGCGACCCGGACACCCTGCGCGTCCCGCTGGAGAACGCGGCGGCGGCCACCCCGAGCGAGGCCGACGCGGCGGCGCCGGAGAGCTGACAGCCGCGTTCCCGCGAACGGGTCACCACCCCGCGCCGGCGCTCCGAGCGCCGCGCGGGGTGGTGCGTCGTACGGTGGCGGTGTCGCTCAGCGAGGTCACAGCTCCAGCACCCCCACCGTCTCGTCCCCACTGGTCTCGCCGGTGGGACGGAAACCGAGCCGTAGGTAGAAGTCCGCTGGACCGCCCGCCCCCGGGTCCCAGGTGGTCGTCATGCGGGTGCCACCGCGACGCCGAACCTCGGCGGCCACGGACTCCACCGCGAAGCGCCCGTACCCCCGCCCCTGCTGGCCGGCAGCGATGTTGAGCCGCCAGAGCCCGGAGCGCAGGTCCGTGCCGTCGCCGGTCCAGTCCACGCCGAAGAAGCCCATGAGAAAGCCCACGGCCTCGTCCCCCGCGTAGATGAGCCGAGGCCAGGCGATGCCGGGATGGACGTACGCCTCGGCGAGGGACTTCACCACCGGGGTCACCAGACGCTCCTGGTCGGGGCGAACTCGCAGGCCGAGCGCGGCCTCGATGTTGTCCGGGGTGATCTCCCGCAGATGGGGTGAGCCAGTCATGGCCGCACCCTACGCAGGCCGACCGGGCGCCCAGACGGCGGCCTACCCAATCCGTCCCGACGCGAACCGACGGGCGCGGCGCGGGGGTCGGCTGCTCGGTGTGAGGCCACGGGCGGGCTACGGTGCTCGGGTGCGACTGCTGCTGACCTCGGACACCCATCTGCCCCGCCGCGCCAAGGCGCTGCCGCCGCCGCTGCTCGCTGAGGTGGAACGGGCGGACGTCGTCATCCACGCGGGGGACTGGGTCGACGTCGCGACGCTCGACCTGCTGGAGGAGCGCGCCGAGCGGCTGATCGGCGTCTGGGGCAACAACGACGGGCCGGCGCTGCGGGAGCGGCTGCCCGAAGTGGCGTACGCGGAACTCGGCGGGTTGCGGTTCGGGGTGGTGCACGAGACCGGGCCGGCCCAGGGGCGCGAGCGGCGCTGCGCCGAGCGCTTTCCCGACCTCGACGTGCTGGTCTTCGGGCACAGCCACATCCCGTGGGACACCGTGAGTCCGGACGGCCGGCTGCGGTTGCTCAACCCGGGCTCACCGACCGATCGGCGACGACAGCCGTACTGCACCTACCTGACGGCGACCGCGTCGGCCGGCCGGCTGACCGACGTGGAGCTGCACCGCCTCCCCAGGAACCGGTAGCACCGGGCGCGTAATCGCGTCCGCATCGGGTGGGCTGGCGCCCCCGCCACGGGTGTGTCGTGGCGGGGGCGCCGCTTGGTGCGGGTGGGGCGGGATCAGCCGCTCACGGTGATCTGCGACCCGGGGTCGGTCACGTCGGTGACCAGGTAGGTCGCGTTGAACGTGGAGCTGGTGGAGCTGGTCGGGCAGCCGAACCCACCCTCCACCTTGACCGGCACCGCCGCGTTGGTGAACGCCAGCCGGGAGGGCGCGCCGTTGGTCCACGCGCCGGAGATCGACGCCTCGGCGGTGGGTGCCGCGGTGACCGTGCACGTGGCCAGGCCGCTGGTCTTGAGGACGAAGCCACCGGTCGGCATGGTGAGCTTGGCGCTCACCGCGTCCCCGTGCTGCACGGCGATGCCCCAGGACCCGGAGGTGGCGATGGTCGCGCTGACCCCGGGCATGCTGGTGGTGCAGGAGCTGTAGGTGGGCGGGTTGAGCGGCCCGCCGACCGGTCCGGCGGGGTTGGTGTTGTTGGGCGCGGCCGGCACCTGGTTGGCGGCGCCGCTCGCCGGGTTCGTCGGCTGTGTGGTGGAGACCGCACAGGTGACCGTCACGGACCCGGCCTTGAAGGTGGCCTTGCCGGAGAGGGTGGCCTTGAAGTAGTGACCGGCCGGGGTCACCGTCGTCGGGCCCGCCGCGACGTCGGGGCGGGCGTTCGCCGTTCCGGCGAGCGAGAGGGCGGCGACGCTGGCGAGCCCGGCGCTCGCCGCGAGGACGGCGCGCAGAGACATGGATCGAGACATCGTGCGGCTCCTTGTGTGGGAGGAATCGATGACATCGTGCGTGTGCTGTGCAGCGCGAACCACAGGGCCGGACAAGGGAGTTGAGGGTTGGGGTTGGAGAACCGGCGACCGTGGTCGTGCGGGTGCGGTGCGGGTGGTGCGCGTTACGGCGTCGACGGGTCGGCGGTCGGTCCCTGGGCGCCGGTCGCGCCGCCCGCCCCCGCCAGCCGGTCCGCTCCACGCGGGGGTGCGGCGTCCGCGTCGCGGCTGGCGGGAGCGTCGTACGTACGGGGTGAGGGCGTCCCGTCGGGTTCGACGTCGGGTCCGGCATCGGGATCACCGTCCGGCGCGGCGTCGGGCTCGGCCGGCGGGTCCGACCGCGCCGCGGGCGGCAGGGGCTGCCACGCGAAGATGAGGCTGCCACCCACGACGCCGACGACCGTGCCGACGAAGAACCCACCGAGGTTGGACAGGACCAGGGCTCCGGCCGCGACCAGCACGGCCAGCACACCCGCGAGCCCGCGGTAATAGGGCGCGAACCAGGCGCTGAGTCCCATCAGCACCAGGACGAGCCCCATCATGACGGACACCACGCCGGTGACGCCCTGGAGCACCATGACCTTGAGGGGCGCCAGCGGAATCGCGGCGATCTCCGCCCCCGCGCCGATGGTGATCAGTCCGCCCCAGAACGGCCGGCCCCTGCGCCACCTCCGGAAGGTCAGAAGCATTCCTTCTTGCCCTTGCTGATCTTCATGCTCAGTCCGTTGAGCTTGAAGGTGCCCGCGGTGGTGGCCCAGGCGACCGTGCGGAGCTTGGCGATGCGGATGTCGTCGGCCTGCTGGGAGAACGCGTCCTGCATGCCTTGGGCGCCGTCCGGCCCCTTGTCGAGCGTGGAGGCGTCGCGACCGATCTCGATGTTGTTGAAGCTCGCGTCTCCGGCGATGCCGGTGGCGTCCATGTACAGGTCCGTGGCCTGGACCGGCTTGGAGCCCGTGCCCGCCGACAGCTTGAGCGAGATCGACCCGACGATCGGCAGCTTGGTGACCACCGACTGGCACAGGTTGCTGATCTCGGCCTTCTTGATGGCCGTCACCGCCACCGGCAGCAGGTCGCCGCGCGCGTTGGTGTCCACGCTGCCGTACTGGGCGAAGCCGTCCCCCTTGAGGTCGTCGGCCGCCACCTTGAACTGCTGACCGGAGACGGCGAACGACGCGGCGAGCGCGCCGTTGGCCAGGGCGACGGCCAACGCGGCCGTCGTGGCGAACCCCGGCACCGAGAGCACGGCGAATCTTCGCCATCTCACCCGGCCTACTACATGTCTTCCTTGCTCATCTCTCATGGCGATATATCCCCTTCGAAGAGCAGGGCGGCGCGCACGGCGATGTGCGGGAGAGGAACGGGCTCGGGGTCCCCAGCGGCTCGGCCTGACGCCCCGCATGCATGACCCGTGCATGCCAACTTCACTTTGGCTTACTAGAGAGTAAGTAAGCTCCGTCGCACTGACAAGACGCCGAGCAGCGCGCGTTTCCGCGAGTTTCGCGGCCCCGCGACCGGCACCCCCGACACGGCCACGTCAGCGACGAAAGTCCCACGCGCGACGCGCCGTTGACGCCGGGTGGGCCCGAGACCGTCGGGCGGCGGCCCGCCCGGCCGCCCGGCGCGTGGACCCCGGAGCGGGCGCCGCCGACATCCGGCCCGGGGCCGGCGCGCGCCACACCCCGGCGGCCACGCGGGCGCGGCTCAGCGCTTGGCGAAGGCGAGCACGGCGACGAGGGTGTGTGGCTGGCGGGTCGAGAGGTACAGGTACGGGGCGCGGTAGTCGGGCGCGGTGATCTCGATGCGCAGCGCCGTCGGCACGTGGCTGCGCAGCAGCATCAGCGCATGGGCGTCGGCCCGCCGGGTACGCCAGGCCAGCGCCTCCTCGGGGTCCAGGATCTCGGGCATGCCGAGCACGTCGATGGGTAGCCGGATCTTGCCCGCGGTGAGGGACCCGATGGTCACCTTGATGCGGGAGCGGCCGTACGCGAACGTCCCGGCCGCAGCCGCGCACGAGACCAGCAGCAGCGCGCCGAGCGCTGCCGGCACTCCGAAGGGGAGCAGCACCAACGCCAGAGCAAGGCCGGGCAACGGCACCCACAGCCACCAGGCGGGGGGCACGCTCAGCCGCTCGTCGTAAAGAGACATGAACCCAGAATGACAGTTCCGATCAGTTCGATGATCTCCGGGCCACGGGCGTGGCGTACGGGGACGGCGGTCGCGGCGCCCGCCACGGCGGCGTGCCGTACGACCGCGACGTGCCGCGGCGCGGCTCGGGCGCATGATGGAAGGAGCGGGTCCCCATCCCCACCGCGAGCGCGACAGCAATCCGACAGCACACCGTGGAGGAAGCATGAGCGACGAGATGGCGGATGACGTGTACCAGCCCACGGGCAGCAACGAGGAGCAGGAGGACGCGGCGCCGCTGGACACGCAGAACGCGCTCGGCGGGCGGAGCTACGACGAGACCCTCGACGAGGGGTACTCGCCGCCCGAGAAACCGCTGGGCGTCAACAAGGTCGGCACGACGGCCGAGGAGCAGTACCACGGGGAGACCCTGGACGAGCGGCTGCGGCAGGAGGTCTCCGACGTCGGTGTCCCGGAGGGTGACGGCCGCGGTGACCTGGCCGGCGGCGACGGTGAGCTGATCGACGACGAGGTGGGCGACGACCGGGCGGGGCGCCTGCTGGCCCCCGACGAGGGCGCCCACCCCGACCGGACCAAGGATCTGACCGCCCGCGACGTGGGCATCGACGGCGGCGCGGCCGGGGCCGAGGAGGCCGCCGTGCACCTCGTGGAGCCGGAGGAGTACGCCGACGAGGAGCCGGACGTCGACCCCCGGCCCTGAGCGTCTCACGGCCCCCGTCCGTCACCCGTTTGCCGGAGTCCCGGCTCCTCGCCACGGACGCGCCGGCCCGGTCGGCGGTGGTGTCAGCCTGTTGTCCGGCCGACACAGTGGTGGGAGGGCTGGCCCGACGCGCCGCAACCCTTCGGGCCGACCGGCCTCTCGGAGAGTTCGGGAGGGCGGGTGCCGCGCGGAGCGGCTGGGGCGCACCGGCAGGCTGACTCAGTCGGGGGGTGTGATGCCCCAGGCCACGGCCCGGGCCGCGGCGGCGGCGCGGTTGGGGAGGTCGAGCTTGGCGAGGATGTGCTCGATGTGCGTGCCGACCGTGCGCGGGGTGACGTACAGCCGCTCGGCGATCTCCCGGTTGGTGCGGCCGGTGGTGAGGTGGGCCAGCACTTCGAGCTCCCGTGGCGAGAGGCCGCCGGGGCGCCGCGGACGTGCCGCGCCCCGCTCCGACGGCTCGTCGGCGTGGGGGAGGGCGACGGCAGCGGCCAGTGCCTCGGTGAGCAGGGTGACCGCGGCGCGCGCCGCGTCGGGCGCGGGCCGCGGTCGGCGGGTGCTCAGGTTGAGCATGCCGACGTAGCGACCGTCGGCGGCGAACAGACACTGGGCCACCCCACCCTCGATGCCGAGCGGACGCAGCACCTCGCGGAAGCCCGGGGAGGCGGCCAGCAGGTGCCAGGGCACCTCCCCGAGCCACAGTCCGCCCCGGTTCGGGTCGCGCAGGACGGCGAAGACCGGGTCGCGGTGGAGGCGGTTTTCGATGTACGCCGTGGCGTCGGCCGGGTAGCAGCCGGCCAGGGTGGTGTGGCGTTCGCGGAGCGGGTCCCACCGGGCCAGCGACGCGTGGTCGTACTCCGCGACCTCCGACAGCGCCGCAAGCACCGCGTCGACACCGGTCGCGCCCCGCGCCGCGCTCCTGGCCGCCTGGCGTACCTGGACGGCCGCGTTCAGGATGTCCGCCGTGCTCCGCTCCGCTGCCACCCCGCAAGCATGATCACGTCCCCGGAGTCACGTCAATCGCCGAGGGTGTCGTGCACGACCCGGCCGTCCACCACGGTGAGGGTGACCGGGAGGTGGGGGATGTCGTGCGGGTCGACGGTGAGCAGGTCCCCGTCGAGCACGCACAGGTCGGCGACCTTGCCTGTCTCCAGGGAACCCTTCCAACCGTCGGCGAAGTCCTGCCAGGCGGCGTCGATGGTGTACGTACGGATCGCCTCGGCCAGGCTGATGCGCTGCTCAGGACCGCTGACCCGACCGGCGGCCTTCGACTCGCGCAGCACCATGGTGGCGATGCCCTGGCGCCAGTCCGGGGCGGTGACGGGGGCGTCGGACCCGCTCGCGACCCGTACGCCGGCGTCGAGGGCCGCGCGGTAGGGCCACGCGTACGCGGCCCGCTCCGCGCCGACGAACTCCTCCTCCAGGTCGGCGACGGTCCACTTGATGGTCGGGTTCATGTTGACGCCGAAGCCGTGCGCGGCCAGCACCCGCATGCTGTGGTCGGTGAGGAAGTCGCCGTGGATGAGGTAGTGCCGGGCGTCGGGCCGCGGGTGTTCGGCGACGGCCGCGGAGAAGGCGTCCGCGACGGTGTCGATGGCCCGGTCACCGGTGACGTGCACGCCCACCTGGTGTCCGGCGGCGTGGGCGTGCCGGATCATGACGCCGAGTTCGGCGGCCCGCTCGTGGTCGGTGTCGCCGCCGACGCACAGGGAGCCGCAGCCGCCGCCGACGTACGGCTCGTTCATCCAGGCCGTCTTGTTGGGGACGATGCCGTCGGCGAAGAGTTTGACCCCGTGGATCGCCAGGCGGCGCGGGTCGGCGGTATGCGGGACGTCGACGGCGGTGAGGTTGCGGGCGAACTCCTCGGCGGTGCTCGCCATGCCCGTGGGCAGCAGCAGGACGCCGACCCGGGCGGTGAGTTCGCCGTCGGCCAGCAGCTCGCGGTAGACGTCGAGGGTGAGTGCCCCGAGCGCGCCGCGCATGATGCCGTCCCCGCCGGGGCCGAGCCCGGGCTCGGTGTAGCTGGTTACGCCGAGGCGGGCGAGCGTGGCGAGGGTGGACCTGATGGCGTCGGCCCGCTCCCGCCGGCTGAGCGGCGGCAGCGCGTTCTGGACCAGGGCCTGGGCCCCCTCGTGGAGCAACCCGGTCGGCTCTCCGGCCTCGTCCACGACGATGGTTCCGCCGGGCGGCGCGACGGTGTGCCGGTCGATCCCGATGAGTTCCAGCGCCCTGGAGTTGACCCAGGTGGCGTGCCCGGAGAAGGAGTACAGGACGACGGGGTGGTCGGGGCTGACGGCGTCGAGGTCGTGCCGCGACGGCAGCCGCGACGCGTCCCGCAGGCACTCGTCCAGGTACCCGGTGTCCCAGCCGTGCCCGGTGACCCACTGCCCGTCCGGCACCCGCCCGACGGCCTCGCCCACCGCCCGTGCCACCTCGGCGAGGGAGGCCACGGCGGGATGGCCCAGGTCGAGGGAGAGCGGCGGGGACGCCATGCCGAAGGCGCATCCGTGCAGGTGGGAATCGTTGATACCGGGTAGCAACGTCGCTCCCCGCAGGTCGATGACCCGGGTGTCGGGACCGACGAGCGGCGTGACGTCGTCGCGCCCACCCACGGCACTGATGGTTCCGCCGGTCACCGCCAGGGCCGAGGCGACGGAGAACTCCGCGTCCACCGTGACCACCCGCCCACCGACGAACACCAGGTCCGCATACGTGTCCACTGAAAGGTCCTCTCGGAAACCGGGCGCGCCACGGCCGCCCGCGAACGATCTCCCCGGACTATGTCCGCCCCGCCACCCCTCGCGCATCGGTCATCCCACCGATGCGCGCTCCGCGCCTCCCGGGAGGCGGCCCGGCCCACAACCCGCGATCCGGGCCCCGTCGGGCCGCACGGGGACGGCCCCGGAGGGGCTGCCACCGTCGTCGGATGAACGATGACCCGCGCACCCACCCGTCCGAGGTGGCCGACGACCGCGCGTCGCTGACGGCGTTCCTCGACTACCAACGCGCCACGTCGGCCATGAAGTGTGCCGGCCTGACCGGCGCGCAAATGAGACAACGGGCGATTCCCACCTCGACCCTGACTCTGCTGGGGCTGGTCCGACACGCCGTCGAGGTCGAGCGGAGTTGGTTCCAGACGGTGCTGAACGGGAAATCCCCGCCCGCCCTGTGGCCGCGCGTGAACGGCGCGTTCGGCGAATGGCAGGGAGCGGACGCCGACGTCGACGAGGCGTTTACCCTGTGGCGCGCGACATGCGAGGACTCCCGCGCGGTGGTGAACGCCTTCCCCACACTGGACCGCCCGGGTGGAATTCCGGGGCGAGAGCATCTCGCCGCGCTATGTCCTCACCCACATGCTGGAGGAATACGCGCGCCACAACGGCCACGCCGACCTCCTGCGGGAAGCGATCGACGGCACGGTGGGGGAGTAGGCGCGGGAGCGCGGACGGCGGCGCGCAGTGGCCCGCTCGGGGCGCGCGGGCCTCGCCGGCCCGGCTCCCGGAGCGCGGTCGCGCCCGTCACGCCGGAGCAAGCCGCCGCCGACCGCCCGCAGCAACCCGCAGCAACCCGCAGCCCCCAACCACCTACGGCGCACAGGGAGGCCCCTGGAGCGCGTACCGCTGGCCCTGCGCGTACGCCCCGCAGGCGGCGGCCGTGCGAGGGCCCTTGGGCGTGAGGCGCAGGACCACCAGGGTCTTGTCCCGGGGCGGGGCGTTGCTGCCGGAGGCGTAGGTGACCGCGCCGGTCGCCCCGTCGAAGGAGACGCCGGACCTGAGGGCGGTGGTGACCGCGCTCCTGCCCACGCTGTGGTCGGCCCGGGCCAGGTCGACCGCCTGGGACAGGACGTGCAGGGCGTCGTAGGTGACGGCCGCCTGGCCGTCGTCGCGCCACGGGTCCCGGCCCCGCTCGCTCGCGACGAAGGCGTTGTAGGCGGCCACGAACTGCTGGGTCTTGCGGCTCGCCAGCGGGTCGGCGTCGGGCAGCCGGTGCGCCACGTAGTACAGCCGCAGCCAGCCCCTGCCCTCGAACTCGCCGGTCTGGGCCACGTTCGTCAGCTCGTTGCCGGCCAGTACGGTGACGGCGCGCTGGCCACAGGCGTTGCGCGCGTCCAACGCGTCCACGAAGGCCGCGAAGTCCCGGGTGCGGCCGGCCCAGTAGACCACCGTACGGCTGTCGGTACCCAACACCTCGCACACCTTGTCGGCGAGGTCGCGCGGGCGTGAGTAGCCGAACACACCGGGGTCGGAGAGGTCGAAGTCGCCCTCCTGGGAGAAGTTGACCAACTCCGCCACGCCGTCCGGGCCGTCGCCCTCCGCGCCGCTGACGAAGTCCCCCTTGAACAGGCTGGCCAGGCTGCGGCTGTAGAGGTCGTCCGGGCTCTGCACCACGATCGCGCGCCGGGCCGGGGTGCACCCGGCGCCGCTCGGCCGCGCCACCAGCCTCTTGGTGCGGGCGAAGGAGGCCACCACCCGCGCCTCGGTGCTGTTGACCGGCGTGAGGGGCCAGTAGTAGTCGCCGACCTGCATCTCGTCGGCGGTCGCCGTCGTCCCCACGGCCGGGATACGCGCCCGCGCCAGGACGCGCAGGGCCTCGCGGGTCGAGTCGCGGCTCTGCGCGAAGCCCAGGACGCCCACGACCTCCCGGGCGCCCGTACGGTCGCCGGCCGCCACCTCCGCGACCAGCTTCCGGGCCTCCTCGGCGGCGCGGACGAAGCCGCGCCCGGTGTTGCGCACCTCCACCCGCAACGGCACCCGCGAATCGTCCGAGAACGCCTCGCTGTTGAGCCGCTGCTGCCACAGGGTGATACCACGCAACTCCGGCACGATCCCGTCGAACAGCGTGCCCGCCGCGCTCTCCGGGCCGGCGGAGGCGAAGTAGACGATGGTGCGCACCGTCCGGCCGCGCGCGGCGAGTTCCTCCGCCCGCCGGTTCTCCCCTTCGATCGCCCGCAGCGCGGTCCGGTACCACTCCGCGGGGTGCACCTCGCCGGGCGCGGCGCGGTTCGGCGCGGTGCTGTCCCCCGCCACACAGCCGGTCTCCGGGGCGGGTTCGAGCCAGGTGGCGCCGCCCGACACGCCGCCCAGGGTGACGGCCAGGGCCGTAGTGCCGGAGGCCAGCGCCGTCTGGGTGCGCCAGTGCAGCCGGTAGCGGCGCGGCGGCCGGCAGCGGATGGGCAGCCCGCGCCGTTCGAACGGCTCCTCCTGGAGGTCGACCAGGACCGGCCGGTCGGCGCCGAGCCGGAGCGCCCGCCCCGCCTGGGCCGCGTCGAGGCGCTCCGGGTCGAGTTCGGCCACGAGCGCCTCCGAGAAGCGCCCCACGGCGACCACCAGCGGGCCGAGGGTGGGCGACTGGGCCTGAGCCTTGGCGTACACGCACAGGAAGCGCTCCGCGGCCCGCGCTCCCGGCTCGTCCGGATGCGGTACGTGGACGAGCACCACCGGGCGGGCGGTGCGTCGGCGCCGCTTGGGCAGCAGACCGCCCACCCGTGGCAGCGCGAGGTCGGCCAGCAGGGCCAGGGTCAGCAGTTGTTCCAGGACCGTGCGGGCGTCCTCGCGCTGCTGCTTGCCCTCCCGCAGCCGGAGCCGGCTGACCTGCCGGTCCGCGACCCCGTCCATCACCTGGAACAGGTCCTCCCGCCCCCGGGCGACGTTCAACTCGGCACCGAGCCAGCCTCGTCGGCCGCCGGCGCGCCGACGCGAGCGCCGGATCAGTCTGCGCGTGACCCGGTGGGACCACCACCAGCGCGGCAGCGTGTGCGTGAAGGACAGCCAGAACGTGCGCAGCAGCCAGCCGCCGAACCCCGCGTTGTCCGGCACGCCCTTGCCGCCCAACGCCCACAGCAGCTTCGGCAACCCACCCCGGTGCACCCGCCGCTCGTACGCGTGGTTCCGCAGGGCCACCGCGTCGTCGGGGGCGGGTACGGACATGCCCGCCGGGCCCTGGGGCGCCGGCTCCGCGGCGGCGGCCTCCGTAGGGGCCCCGGCCGAGGGCCCGTCGGCGGGCGTCGTCTCGGCGCGCGCCCGGATCGCGGTCACCAGGTCGAGCATGAGCGCGACGTCGGCGAACCGGTCCGGGGTCATCCGGGACGGGATACCGAAGGCGAGTTCCTGGCTCGCCTGCTCGGCGACGAGGTCGTCGTCGGCGGTGGGGTGTGCCACCGCGTGGGGGATGAGTTTCTCGCCCTGGCCCTCCAGCGGCGCCCGCAACGCCGCCACCACGCGCTTGACCTGCGCGCGGTACGTCGCCACCGTGGCCGTGCCCTGCCGCCGCCCCGGCACCTGGAGCAACAGCAGCGGAAGTCCGATCGCC
This sequence comes from Streptomyces sp. MGP-BFMKR1, assembly GCF_057766585.1. NCBI lineage: Bacteria > Bacillati > Actinomycetota > Actinomycetes > Kitasatosporales > Streptomycetaceae > Streptomyces > Streptomyces sp. MGP-BFMKR1. Next base: position 127,317 of record NZ_CM173408.1, on the reverse strand, counting down.
AACTGCCCGCGCCTGGCGGGAACGAGAGCCACCGGATATTCACGGGCGAATTCGTCGGCTCCCAGATCGTCGGGAAATGTCGAATCGATCATGGCGTCCCCCCGAACCGAATGCGCCACTCGCAATGACGGGAACCAGGCTACACCCGGCGCTTCGGGACCCCTCCCCAGTAATGCGCGTGCGAGAATTACTGGGACCGCGAGTCAGGTTCTCCGTTGTTTCGGGTGAGCAGAATGTGATTACCGGTGCGCCGCGAATTTCCGCCCCGCATTCCCTTATGCGGGAAAACCCTGCCTTTCCGGGCGGGCTGCTCGGGAGCGGGCGAGCGCCTTGCGTGGGCTCATCGGATGGCATGGGTGCTCTGATGTGAGGTGGATGGGAGGCTTCTGGATCATGGAGTTCTCCGCACTTCAAGATCCATAAAGGTTGCCGGGACCGCCGTTTCGCCATCCCGGGCTCTCCGGCGATGGGTGGCGCTCTCTCTCGTCCGCCTGCCGGTTCGCGGTCGGGTTCTCCGGGGCCCTGGCCGGTCGGCCGGGGTGCTCGGTCGCCCGCCCGGGGCTCGGCTGCCTGGCCGTGCTGGGCTCGCCGGGAGCCCGGCGTCGGGGGCGGGCGGCGGCCTGGGTGCCGCCGGCCGCGACGCCCGAGCCGCCGCGGTCGCGCCGGATCCGCCGCGTCTCCGGCGTCAAGTGGCCGGGCGGCGAACGCCGTTGGGGGAGCGGCGTCAGGGGCTCCCGTCCACCTTCCGGAGGGGATTCGCGCGTCCGCCGAGAGGGCGGTGCGAAGAATGTCGGGGTCGCCGCCTTCCGGCCCTCCTCTCCGGTCGCCGGGGACGGGTATGCCCTTATCGCAACCGTCGGCACTTTCAAACCTCGCGGCACTCCATAACCATGTAAATAATGCGTCCACTTAACGAGACGCTTAGTGGCGCCGGTGCGCGCGGATCTCCGAATCAGTCATTCCGGATTGATGTCCGATTTATTGCATTCACTCGGTTGGTTGGGGTTTATCCAATGGTTTTGCATTAATGGTCTTGACCAATGCCCAACAGGCTTGGCATGCTTCCAATGGCCGTAACCGGTAATGCGCTCTCGCAGAGCGAGGCGTTCCATCGGGTATGTGCCGCATCTTGGCGCCGGTAGTTCACGTCATTTGTCTCGCGATACGAGAACGCATCAACCCTGGTTGTAGGGAAGCTCCAAACCCCGTATGGGGAGCTTTATCACCACCCATGGTGTGCCCTCACATTCCCCCCATGGTGCATGAAGGTCCGCAACATCAGTGCGGAGGGCGCTGCCTGCTTTCATGCGTATTCCATGGGCTGTCAGAGAATAGGAGGTTTGCGTCAGACGTGCCAGGAAACCTGATAAAACAGAAAGCCGCATCCGTCGCATACGCGCCCGAGCGCGAATCCTCGGGCCGCACCGTTGATCTGTGGGCCCGCGTGGCCCTGCCCGCGGCGTTACCCGAGCCGCCCGCCGGACCCGTGGTCGCGCCCGGCCTCCGCCTCGCGCTGTCCCTGCTGGACGAAGGCGTGCTGACGAGCCGCGCCAACCGGTCCTGCGGGTCGTACGCCGCGCGGGCGGTACCGTCGGCCGGGGCCGTGTACCCGTACGAATTCGCCGTCCTCGCCCTGGAGGACGGCCAGCCGACGGCGTTTCGCATTGACGCCGATCGCCGCACCTGCGCCCGACTGGCCGTCGGGCCCCGCGTCGCCGCCGCCCTCACCGCGTCCCTGTTGGCCATTCCAGAAGATGGCGGAGCGCTCGTGGTCACGCTCACCCGCCCCTGGCTTTCGATGCGCAAGTACGGCGACCGCGGCTATCTCTACACCCAGCTCGACGCGGGACACGCGGCCGGGAACCTCATGCTGGCCGTCGCCGGCCGTGGCGCCACGGGGGCGCTACGGCTGCGCTTCCCGCGCCAATCCCTGTCGGAATTGCTGGAGGCCGGCGAGAACTGCCGGGAAATTCACTCCGCCGTTCAGGTGCCGGCCAGTTCGATGGGCGAGTCGTGGGCCCGCTGGACCGTGCACGACGACACCGACCGGGAACGGCGCGGGGCCACCTGGCGATCGTGGCTGGAAGGCGCCTGCTGGGACTCGCTCGCCGGCTGGTCCGCCACCTCCGGCTCACCCTTCCTGCCGGCCGCGCCGGCGCCACTCGCCCACGTGCACGCCAACCGTCAACTCGTCTCCGCGACCGCGGGGTTGGGGGACCCGTCCGGCTGGCCGGGGCTGATCGGGACGCGCGTGTCCAGCAAGGCGTTCACGGGCGAACCCGTTCCCGCCGCCGCCGTCTGGAAGGCGGTCGCGGCCCTGTGCACACCGCTGGAGACCGACCTCCCCGCCGCCTCGCCCCTGGCCGCCACCCTGGTTCTGCGCTCGACCACCGAGCCCGCACAGGACGCGGTCTACCGACTGCGCACCGGCGAACGGCAACCGGTGCCGCTGCCGTCCACCGACGAGGTGGCCCGTGCCTGCATGCAGCAGCGCCCCCTCGCCGGGGCCGCCGCCATCGTGCTGCTGCACGTGCCGCGCGCCTCGCTCGCCGGGGCCGGCTCGGCCGGCGACGCCGAGAGCCTGCGCGAACTCGCCTTCCGCTGCGGCGCGTTGGGTCAACTCCTCTACCTGGGGGCGAACCGCGCGGGGATCGGGGTGACCGCCATCGGCGGCTTCGACTCGCCGCTGTGGCGCACGCTGGCAGGGCTGCCGGAGGGTGACGAGACCCTGTACGCCCTGCTGCTCGGCCGCCCGGACGACTCGGGCATCAAGTTCGACCGGCTTGCCATGGCGCACGCCCAGAACGAGCGGTGAGCCCGATGCGCGCTGTCCTTCCCGACCTCTTCACCGACGTGCTCACCCGGCACGGCGAGCGCCTCGCGGTGAGCGACGCGGCCGGTTCGCTCGGGTACGCCGAACTCCTCCAGCGAGCCCGCGCCGCGTCGGACACCCTGGCCCGCCACGAGGAGCCGGGCGAACGGTTGCGGGTGGCCCTGTACGCCACCAACTCCGTGGACTACGTCGTCAGTTACCTGGCCACGCTGTTCGCCGGCGGGGTGCCCTTCCTGGTCGACTCGGCCTTCAGCCCGTTCGACCTCTCCCGCATCGCCGAGGACTGCGGGCTGGACCTGCTGGTCCACGCCCCGGGCGCCGAGGTGCGCGCCATCGCGGACGAGGCCCACGCGGCGGGCGGCGAGTTCGGCGTCCTCGCCGTCAGCCGGGTACGGCCGTTCGACACACCCCGCCCGCACCTGCTGGACGCCACCGAGGTGTGCCGCTTCACCTCCGGCTCCACCGGCCGGCCCAACTGCATCGAGTTCTCCGGCGCGGCCGTCTCGGCGGCGGCAGCCAACTGGGCCAAGGGCACCGGACTCTCGGCGGACGACCGCATCGCCTGCTTCGCCGCGCTCTCCAACGGGCTGGCCTTCAACACCTCCCTGCTCGCCGCCTTCCTGCCCGGCGCGTCCCTGCACCTGTCGAGCGGGCTGCCCACCGCCACCCGCGTGGTGCGGCTCCTGGAGAGCACCGAGGCCACCCGCCTCGTGGCGTTTCCGGCGCTCTACGAGTCGATCGTGCGACGCGCCCCGAAGGAGGGGTTCGCCGCCGTCCGGACCGCCATCTCGTCCGGCGCCCCCCTGCGCGAGACCGTGCGCGAGGAGTTCACCCGGCTCACCGGCGTGCCGATCCACAACTACTACGGCGTTGCCGAGGCCGGACCCCTGACGTACGCCGCCGACGGGGCCGGCAGCGGGCTCGGCGCCCCCCTGCCCGGTGTGCACCTGCTCGCCACGGAGCAGGGCATCCGGGTCAGGAGCGAGTCGATGGGCTCGCGCTACCTCAACGCCCCCGGCGTGTTCGAGGAACGCGTCGACGCCGAGGGTTACTACCACACCGGCGACCAGGGCCACCTGCGCGACGGCACGCTCCACCTGACCGGGCGCACCAGCCGGCTGGTCAACGTGGGCGGGCGCAAGATCGACCCGATCGAGATCGCGGACGTGCTGCGCACGGCCCCGGGAGTGCTGGACGCGGTCGCCTTCGAGGCCGACAACCAACACGGCGATCCCACCCTGGCCGCCGTCGTCGCCGTCGAGGCAGGCGTCAGCGCGCAGTCCCTGCGCACCCACTGCGCGGCGACGCTCCCGTCGTTCAAGGTGCCCGGCATCCTCCGCCTGGTGGACCGGATTCCGGCGAACTCGATCGGCAAGCCGTCCATCGAACGCCTGCGGCGCCTGCTCAGCGAGCCCCAGAGCACCAGCGATCCCCAGAGCAACTGACCCTCTTCGAGACACAGGATTCCCCATGGACAGCAGCGCACTTCGTACCAAGATCCTCGACCTGGCCATCGCGGCGGGCGACGGCAGCGTCACGGCCGACGAACTCGCCGGCGCCAACTACTCGCTGCGCGACGTCGGCTACTCCTCGCTCTCCTACATGCGCCTGATCGACAGCATCGAGAACGAGGTCGGCGTCTACCTGGACCCGGAGGCCCCCACCGAGCACTACGAGACCATCGACTCCGTCACGGCCCTGGTGGTCGCCAGCGGAATAGGTGCCGATGCCTGAGGCGCCGACCAGCGGCGGCCCGACGATCGGGATCGTCGGCCTCGGGCGCCTCGGTTCGGCGGTGCGGGCGGCCTGCCAGGCGAGCGGGACGAGGGTCACCCTCACCGCCTCCCGCCGCGGCGGCTGGTCCGTCGGCGCCGTTCCCGACGTGCTCGTCGACGCCAGCGCGCCCGAGGCGCACCCGGACGTCCTCGACTACTGCGCCACGCACCGGCTGCCGCTGGTCGCCTGCGTCTCCAACCTGTCGGACACCCAGTGGACGGCGCTCGAAGGGTTGGCGGAGGGGGTGCCGGTGGTCCGCGCCACCAACCTCTCCTTCGCCCACTACCTCCAGGTGCGCATCGCCGAGTTCACCGCCGCCCACGCCACCGGCCGGTTCGACGCGACCACCACCGTCCGCGAACGCCACCCGCTCGGCAAGGCACACCGCCCGAGCGCCACCGCGCTGGCGCTGGCGGACACCTGGCACCGGGCGAGCGGCCGAGCCGTGGCCGACATCGCCGACGAGCGGGCCGGACTGCCGGTCAGCGAACACGAGGTGACCCACACCTGGGACGGCGAGGCACTGCACGTGCGCCACCACGTCGGCAGTTGGGCGGTGCCGGCCCGTGGCGCGCTGGCAGCCGCCGACTGGGCCCGTACCGCGGCACCCGGACTGGTCACCATGCGGACCGTCTACGACGACCTGACTGTGAGGAGAGTGACATGAGTACCGACGAAGCGCAGCCGCTGAACCCGGCCGAGCGCCGGCTCGTGCTCCAGGTGGCGATCGGCGCCCGGATGCTGTCCCTCGACGGGCACGACGACTTCAACCAGGGCCAGATCTCCGCCCGGATACCCGGCCGCGACGAGTTCTTCATCAAGGGCGCGCTGGTCGGCTTCGACGAGGCGACCCCGGCGGACGTGGTCCGCTGCTCGGTGGACCACACCCTGCCCGCGCCGTCGCTCGCGCCGCCGGAGCTGCCGCTGCACCAGGCCATCTACCGGGCCCGCCCGGACGTCAACGGCATCGTGCACAGCCACGCCCCGCACACCCTGCTGTTCGGCGCCACCGACCTGCCGATGCGCCCGATCTCGCACGACGGCGCCTACTTCCGCGACCGGATCGGCCTGTTCACCGAGACCAGCAACACCGTCCTGGACATCGAGACCGGCGAGCACATCGCCAAGGACCTCGGCGAGCACCCGGCCGTCCTGCTGCGCAACCACGGCGGCGTCATCGTCGGCAAGAGCGTGCGGCACGCCGCCGTCTTCGCCCAGGTCCTGGAGCGGGCCTGCCGGCTCCAGCTCATGGCCGAGGGCACCGGCGTCCCGTACACCTGGTCCACCGACCAGGACGTGGCGGCCAAGCAGGACTTCATCTACGCCGACCTCTCCGTCCGCTCGTACTGGGACTACGCCGTCCGTCGGGTGGAGAGGAACTGGCCGCAGGCCGCCGACTGGGGACGCGGCTGACCGCGCCCACCGCGCGGTCAGCGCACCGGAACACCCCTCGCCACCCAGCCCCACCGCACTCACGGAGGTCGTCCGATGAAGGTCCAGCGCATCCTGCCCACGGAGGAGGCGGCCGAGCTACTCGGCCTGGTCCGCGAGATCGCGACCGGCGAACTCGCGCCCCGGGTCGCCCAGTTCGAGGCGGACCACGAGTTCCCCCGGGAGGTCGTGCGCACCCTGGGCAAGGCCGGGCTGCTGAGCCTGCCCTACCCCGAGGAGTACGGCGGCGGTGGCCAGCCGTACGAGGTCTACCTCCAGGCGCTGGAGGAGATCGCCTACCACTGGTTCGCGGTGGCCGAGGCCGTCAACGTGCACAACCTGGCCTGCTTCGGGACCGCCACCTACGGCACCCCGGCCCAGCGCGAGGAGTTGCTGCCCGGCATGCTGGGCGGCGAACTCCTCGGCGCGTACTGCCTCTCCGAGGCGGAGGCCGGCTCGGACGCGGCCTCGCTGACCACCCGCGCGGTGCGCGAGGGCGACGACTACCGCATCACGGGCACCAAGTCCTGGGTCACCCACGCCGGCCACGCCGACTTCTACAACGTGTTCAGCCGCACCGGCGGGCCCGGCGCCCGCGGGCTGTCCTGTCTGGTGGTCCCCAGCGGCACACCGGGCATGGTGGTGCACGAGCCGGAGCGCAAGCTGGGTGTCTGGTCCAACCCCACCGCTCAGGTCGGCTTCGAGGACGTCCGGGTGCCGGCCGAGCGGCTGATCGGCCGCGAGGGCAAGGGCTTCCTGATCGCCATGGGCGCCCTCGACTGCGGCCGGCTCGGCATCGCCGCCTGCGCGGTCGGCATCGCCCAGGCCGCCGCCGACTACGCGGTGCGGTACGCGAAGGAACGCCGCCAGTTCGGCCAGCGGATCATCTCCTTCCAGGGCGTCGGCTTCCTGCTGGCCGACATGGCCACCCAGATCGCCGCGGCCCGTGCGCTCACCCTGGCAGCCGCCCGACTCAAGGACGCCGGCCTGCCCTACTCGCTGGAGGCGGCCAAGGCCAAGCTGTTCGCCACCGACATGGCGATGAAGGTGACCACCGACGCGGTGCAGGTGCTCGGCGGCGCCGGCTACGTCGCCGACCACCCGGTCGAACGCTGGATGCGCGAGGCCAAGCTGTTGCAGATCGTCGAGGGCACCAACCAGATCCAACGCCTGGTCATCTCACAGGGACTGGACTAGCCAAACCGCCGCGGCAGCAGGGCGAATCGCCGCGGGCGTCGTACGAGGCAACCGAAGGGAAAGTGGGGAACACGATGACCACGGTCGAGGAGCGGACCATCACACTGGAGTCCGCGCGGGCGGGGACGGGCCCGGCCACCTGGGGGCAGCGGGCGATCTGGGGGGTCGTCACCCGGCTCGGCGACGACGCCCCCCGGTACAACCTGCGGCTCGACCTCCCCCTCACCCCGCCGCGCCCCGCCACCCGGGTCCTCGCGGACCTGACGGAGCTGCTGCGGATGCACGACAGCCTGCACACCAGGCTGCTGCCCGACGGCGCGGACGGCCTGGAACAGGTCGTGGACGGGGCCGGCGAACTTCCCGTGGCGGTGCGGACCTGCCAGGTGGCTCAGGCGCCCGAAGTCGGTGCGGCGCTGATGGAGGAGCTGGCGGGACGCTCCTTCGACCACGCGCGGGAGTGGCCGTTCCGGGTCGGCCTCGTGGAGTGCGAGAACCAGGTCCACCGGCTCGTACTGGCGGCCTCGCACACCGCGATGGACCTGTGGGGCGAGGGGCGCATGCTGCGCGACCTGGAACTCATCTCAGCGGGCGAGAGCGCCGAGGCCCTGCTCAAGGCCCGCCCCGCGCTCCAACCCCTGGAGGCCGCGGCACACCAGACGTCCGCGCTCGGCCGGCGCAAGGACGCGGGAGCCCGGCGCTACTGGTGCGAGCGCCTGGCCGCCGGCCCCCGACGAATCTTCCGCAACCCCGCGGCGCCGGAACTGGCGGAGACCGAACCCGGCCGGCTGTTCCCCAACGCGCTGCTGCGCTCACCCGCGCTGGCGGTCGCCGCCGAGCGGGTCGCGACGGAGCTGGGCGTGAGCGACGCCGCCGTGCTGCTGGGAGCGGCGTCGCACCAGTTGGCCAGGATGTCCGGGAGCAGCGACGTGCTGTTCCAGGTGGTGGTGAGCAACCGCTTCCAGCCGGCCGCCGCCGAGTCGGTCAGCACGATGGCACAGGAGGCCGTGTTCCTGCTGACCGACGCGGACAAGGACTTCGAGGAGGCGGTACGGCGGACGCGGTCCGTCTCGTTCAGCGCGTTCCGGCACGCCGGGTACGACAAGTGGGCGCTGGACCGCGAGGTGGCGCGACTGGTCGAACGGGGCGAGGCGGCCGACCACTCGTGCTGGTGGAACGACACCCGGGACCCGAGCGACGGGCCGTTCGACACGGTGGAACGCCCGTCGGCCCCGCCGCGTGAACTGCTCGGCCAGACCGAACTGACCTGGCCGACCGAGTTCCTGCCCCGGGCGAACGTCTCGATCGCCGTGGACGCGCTGACCGCCCCCGGCGCCCTGGAACTCGCCATGACCGCCGACCCGGCGGTCATCTCCCGCGAGGGGATGGAACGCTTCCTGCGCGGGGTCGAGGAGTTGGTGGTCGCCGAGGCGACAGCGCGGGGTGAGGGATGAGCACGCGGTACGCGGGGATCGCCTGGGCGGGCACGGGGTACCAGGTCGAGGTCCTGGACGGGGCCGGGCAGCGGGTGGTCGAGCCGAGCGACTGGGGAGCCGCCCAGGTCGCGCAGCTCATGGCCTGGCTGACGGAACTGGGCGAGGAAGCGCCCGTGGCCGTGGTCCTGGAGAGCACCAACGGCCTGCTCGACGGGCCCATGACGGCGGCCGGCCTCGACGTCTACCGCGCCGACCCCTGGCTGCTCCCGGCCCGGCCGTCGTTCGGCTCCGTCACGGCCGGCGAACTCGCCGAGCGGGCCCGCAGCGCACCCGACGCGCTGGCCCGGGTGACCGCCGAGGGCGGCAGCCTGACCGGCCGCGCCGAGGAGTACGACGACAGCGTGCGGCGCAGCGAGCCGATGCGGACGGCGCTGATGGCCTCCGGACGCTGCGTCGAGCACGGCCGCCGGGACGCCCCCCGGGTCGCGCTCACCTTCGACGACGGCCCCGACCCGGTCTACACCCGCCAGGTCCTGGGGATCCTGGCCCGCTACGACGCCCGGGCGACCTTCTTCTGCGTGGGGCACCACGTCGCGGCGCTGCCCGACGAGGTCCGCCGGATCGCCGCGGCCGGCCACGAGGTGGGCAACCACTCCTGGTCGCACCCCTTCCTCCCGGACCTCACCCCGGACCAACTGCGCGAACAACTCGACCGGACGGCGACCGAGGTGGCCCGGGTGACCGGCGAGGCCCCCACCCGCTTCCGACCCCCGTACGGCGGCCTCAGCCCCGAGGTGCTGGCCACCCTGGCCGACCATCCGACCACCCTCACGCTGTGGGACGTGGACTCCCGCGACTGGTCCAGGCCCGGGCCGGAGCGGATCGCCGCGTCCGTCCTGGCGACCGCCCGGCCGGGCTCGGTGGTGCTCATGCACGAGGGCGCCGGCGACCGCAGCCAGACCGTACGGGCCCTCCCCTCGATCATCGAGGGCCTGCTGGACCGCGGCCTGGAACCGGTCACCCTGCACGACCTGCTCGCACCGCCCACCCAGGCCGAAGCCAGCCGCCCGTCGGCAGCCGCCGGCGCCTGACGTACGGCGACCATGCCCGGAGCGCCGCCACCCCGACGGCCCGTCCCATCCGACCCCGAAGACCACGAGACACGAACTACGGCTGGAGAACTGAAGAGTCATGAAAGATCGCTCGGCAGACCACACCGCGGCGGCTACGTCCTCGCAGACCCAGGACCGGCCCGCCGAGGCGCCGCAGGCCGGGGAACCGGCGATCTGGACCCGTAACTTCCAGTTCTACTTCACCGCCCGCAGCGCGGGCCTCCTCGGCTGGGCCATGCTCCCCGTCGCGGTCACGGCCGGGCTGCTCAGCTCCGGCTACAGCCTGAGCACCGCCGGATACGCGATGGCCTTCCTGGTCGGCCCGTTCGCCGGCCTGGTGATCTTCGGCGGGGTGCTGGCCGACCGCTTCACCGCGCGCCGCATGATGATCGCCGCCGACCTGTTCAACCTGACCGCCCACGTGCTGCTGGCCCTCCTCTTCGCCTACGGCATCGACCACCTGTGGCACCTGTACACGCTGCTGGTGGTGGCCGGCGTCGCCAACGCGATGTTCCAGCCGGGCGCCTCGTCGACCGTCCCGCTGGTCTCCCGCGACGTGCAGGGCGCCAACGGCGTGCTGCGCATATCCGAGGCGTTCACCGCACTCGGCGGCCCGGCGCTGGCCGGCGTGCTGGTGGGCACCGCCGCCACCGAGTGGGTGATGGTGATCTCCGCCGTCTCCTACGGCACCAGCGCCTGCTGCCTGTTCGCGCTCCGGCTCGGGGCGGTGCCCGCCCCGCCGGCCGACGAGAGCTTCGTCCGCAACCTGGTGGTCGGCTGGCAGGAGTTCCGCTCGCGCAACTGGCTGTGGGGCGTGATCGCGATCTGGATGGTCTTCGCCGTGCTCTCCTGGGGCCCGCAACTCTCCATCGCCGCCGGCGTGATCGTGCCCGAGCACGGCGCCACCGCCTTCGGCCTGCTCAACTGCGCGTTCGGCGCGGGCACCGTGGCCGGCGGCGTGCTGGCGATGCGCTACAAGCCCGACCGGCCGCTGGCCGCCGGCGCCGTGGCGATGCTGGCCTACCCGCTCTACCCGCTCGGCATCGTGCTCGACTGGCCGGTCTGGCTGTTGGCCGTCGCCCAGGTCGTGGTCGGTGTCGGCATCACCTTCTGGGGCGTCATGTGGGCCACCAGCGTGCAGACCCAGGTGCCGGGCGAGGTGCTCAACCGGGTGCACGCCTACGAGGTCGCGGGCTCCGTCGGCATGTTCCCGGTCGGCAGCGCGTTGGCCGGCCCGGCTGTCGGGGCGTTCGGCACCGACGAGGTGCTCCTGGTGGGCGTCGTGGTCGCCCTCCTCACCGCGGCGGCCCTGCTGGCGGCCCGCCCGATCCGCACCCTGGGCCGGGTACCGGGCCGCGCCTGAGCCCGGGCGGTCGGGGACCCGCGGGGCCGACGCGGTGCGTCCGCGTCGGCCCCGCGCGCGGCGCGCCCCACAGCCAACCCGCCAACCCTCCATCCCGATAAGCGGTCACCCCGACTCCCGGGCCCCCTCACGGCAACGTGCGGGTCAACCAGGCCACTTCGCCGTTCTTCTCCACGGTGACGCGGTCCCGAGCGAACCCGAGCTTCGCCAGCACGCGGAGCGAGGGGGTGTTCCACGTGCCGACGGTCGCCCAGAGCCTTGTCCGCCCGGTCGCCGCCGCGGCGTCGAGCACCGCCCGTGCCGCCTCGGTGGCGTAACCGTGCCCGTGCACGCGCTGGAACAGCTCGTACGCGATCTCGGGCTCCTCCAGCGTGGTGCGGCCGATGATCAGTCCGCAGTAGCCGATGAAGTCGCCCTCGGCGCGGCGCTGGATGGGCAACAGGGCGATGCCCGTGGTCGTCGTCGCGGCGAGTTGCTCGGCGATGTCCGCCCGCACGTACTCGACCGTGTGCGTCCCGGTGCCGCGTTCGGAGTGCAGGGCGCGGAGTCCGGCGGCGTCCGACTCGTCCCACGGCCGCAGTATCAGCCGCTCGGTCTCCAGGTGGAACGGCATCGTCTCGTACGTCGTCATGCCCCCACCCTGCCGCACCGACCCACACGCATCACGGCCGGAGTGCCACGACGTGCCCGCTCGGCCCGAGGGGCCGTCGGTTGCGTCGTCGTTCCCGGTCCCGAGGTGGTCGGCCCGGGGCCTCAGACGTGGTCGGGCTTGCGGGCCTCGATGAGGGTCCGGGAGGAGTGGGCGATGAACGGGCCATCGGCCTCGATCCGCTCGTGCAGGGCGCGCAACTGGTCGCGGTAGCGGTCGACGGTGAAGCCGGGCACCGTCCAGACCACCTTGCGGAGGAAGTAGACGACGGCGCCGACGTCGAGGAACTCCATCCGCAGCCGCTCCGTGCGCACGTCCACGATCTCCAGGCCGGCGGCCCGCGCCGCGGCGCTCTCGTCATCGGGATGACGCTTGCGGCGCGCCTCGGGCTGCGGCCCCAGGAAGTACTCCACCAGCTCCCACACGCTGGCGGGCCCGACGTGCTGGGCGAGGTACGTGCCGCCCGGCCGTAGCACCCGGGCGATCTCCTCCCACCACACGGTGGCGGGATGGCGGCTGGTCACCAGGTCGAACGCGTCGTCGGCGAACGGCAGCGGCGGCTCGTCCGGATCGGCGAGGACCACCACCCCGCGCGGGTGCAGCAGCCTGGTCGCCTTGGCCACGTTGGGAGGCCAGGACTCCGTGGCGGCCATCGTGGGTGGCAACGTCTCCGCCTTGGCCAGGACTTCGCCGCCGCCGGTCTGCACGTCCAACCCCGCCGCCACGGTCGCCAGCCGCCGGCTCATCAACCGCTGGTACCCCCACGACGGGCGCTCCTCGCTGGCCCGCCCCGCCAACCAGGAGAAGTCCCACCCGTCCACGGACACGGACGCCGCCTCGGCGACAAGATCCTCGAAAGAACGCGACATGCCCGCATTGTGCCGTCAGGGGGCCCGCGCGGTGCGCAGGGTGTTCCCGTGGTCGGGCGTGGCGAGGCCCCGCGAGGTGGGGCGGCGGGTCAGGCACCCTCCAGCCGCGCGCGCTACCGACCGCGCTCGGCGACCCCGGGTTCGCCGAGCGCCTGGCTGATGGTGACGGCCGCGACGACCAGCCCGCCGCGCACGTGCCACCGTCCGGCCATCCGGGAGAGCGGAACGCCCGCCACCACGGGGCCGACCTGCCGCAACTCGGCGGTGAAGCCGTCGGAGGCCGGGTCGAACGCGAGCCGCGCCTCCTGGAACCCGAGCCAGCGCCGCGCCAGCGGATACCACGCCTTGTAGACGGCCTCCTTGGCGCTGAAGAGCAGTCGGTCCCAGTGGACTTCGGGGCGCGCGGCCGTGAGCTGGGCCAGGTGCGGTACCTCGTCGGGGTGGGCGACCTTCGTGAGCAACCCCTCGGGGAGGGGAGCATGCGGCTCGGCGTCGATGCCGATCGAGGCGTGGTGGGCGTCGAAGCTCAACGCTGCGGCCCGGTAGCCCGCGCAGTGCGTCATGCTGCCCACGACCCCGGACGGCCACAGCGGCTCACGCCGAGCGCCGGACAGGATGGCGACGGCCGGTATCCCCAGGTCCCTCATGGCCTGCCGGGCGAGGTGGCGAACGGTGGCGTACTCGCGACGCCGCCTGTCGATGGCGCTGCGCACCCCCGCCTCCTCCTCCGGAAACAGTCGGGCGTCCGGGAGGTCGCCGAAGGAGTCCGCCACGGCGACCCCCGCCGGCACGATGTCGCCGATCATCGGGCCAGCCTACGAGAGCCGTAACCCGGCGAGGAAGGGCCCCGGCGCGGGTGGCTGGCCGGTGCCCGACGGTGGCGTGGCCGGGGCCGCCATCGCCAAGGGCGTGGGCATGATCGAGCCGGACACGGTGACGCTGCTGGCCCGTGCTGTACCAGGCGGCCCTGCACCTGGTGCGCGCGATCGCCGCCGACGGTGAGGGCGCCGGCAAGCTGATCGAGGTGCGGGTGACCGGCGCCCGCGACGACGCTCAGGCACTGACGCCCGCCCCGCCTGCTCGGGCGGGGCGGGGCGGGGCGCGGCGCTAGCGCGGCAGGGGCAGTCCCGTGTAGTTGTCCGCGAGGTCGGCCGCGGCGTGCGGCGAGGTGGCCAGCCGTGCCAACTGCGCCAGTTGCAGGCGGGTGTCGAAGGGTGAGTGGGCCGGGTCGGTGTGCAGCGTGGTGGTCATGAGGTACGAGAAGTGCTCGGCCCGCCACACCCGGCGCAGGCACGTGTCGGAGTAGGCGTCCAGCAGGTCGGCGGAGCCGGTGTCGCGCTGGTGGATCAACGCCCGGGCCAGGACGGTCACGTCGGCCGCCGCGAGGTTGAGGCCCTTGGCGCCCGTCGGCGGGACGATGTGCGCCGCGTCGCCCGCCAGGAAGAGGCGGCCGTGGCGCATGGGCTCCGTCACGTGGCTGCGCATCGGCAACACCGCCTTGGCCGTGACCGGGCCGCGCTCCAGCTTCCAGGTGGGGTCGTCGTCCAGGGCGAAGCGGGCGTCCAACTCGTCCCAGACGCGCTCGTCGGGCCACGCGGCCGGATCGGTGCCGTTGGGGACCTGGAGGTAGAGCCTGCTGACGGTGGGGGAGCGCACGCTCGCCAGGGCGAAGCCGCGCGCGGAGTGGGCGTAGATCAACTCGTCGTACACCGGCGCGGCCTGGGCCAGGATGCCGAGCCAGGAGTACGGGTAGTCGCGCTCGTAGGTGGTGCGCACGCTCGCCGGTACGGCCTCGCGGGCCACGCCGTGGAAGCCGTCGCAGCCCACCACGTAGTCACAGGTCAGCGTCCGGTCCTCGGCCTCGTGCCGGTAGTGGATGACCGGCCGGTCGCTGGTGGCGCCCTCGACGGCGCGCACCTCGGCGTCGAAGCACAGCGGGCCGCCGTCGGCGAGCCGCAGCGCGATCAGGTCCTTGACCACCTCGGTCTGCGCGTACACCACCACCCCACGGCCGCCGGTGAGCGAGGGGAAGTCGACGCGGTGCGCGCCCCGGTCGAAGCGCAGCTCGATGCCGTGGTGCACCAGCCCCTCGCGGTCCATGCGCGCGCCCGCACCCGCCGCGCGCAGCGTGTCCGCGGTCTGCTGCTCCAGGATGCCCGCCCGCTGGCGCTGCTCGACGTACGCGCGGTCGCGGCGCTCAAGCACCACGTTGTCGATGCCCGCGTTGTCCAGCAGCCGGCCCAGCAGCAGTCCTGCCGGGCCGCCGCCGATGATGCCGACGGTGGTACGCATCAGGGGGTCTCCTCGTCGTCGCCGAAGGGCTTGGTCTCCGGGCCCGCGGGCGGCGCGGGGGGGTGAGGTGGGCGCGCCGGGCCGCTCCTCGGCCAGCACGCGGTCGGCCACCTTGAAGGCCGAGTTGGCGGCGGGCACGCCGCAGTACACGGCCGTCTGCAACAGCACCGCGCCGATCTCCTCGGGGCTGAGTCCGTTGCGCAGCGCGGCGCGGACGTGCATGGCCAGCTCCTCGTCGTGGCCGCCGGCCACCAGCGCGGTGAGCGTGACGCAGCTCCGGGTGCGGCGGTCCAGCGCGTCGCTGGTCCAGATCTCGCCCCAGGCGTAGCGGGTGATGAAGTCCTGGAAGCGGGCGGTGAAGGCGGTGGTGTGCGCGATGGCGCGGTCCACGTGCGCGTCGCCGAGTACGGCGCGGCGTACGGCCATGGCCTGGGCGCGCGAGAACGCCCCCGAGCTGTCGGGCGCCTGGTCCCGGGCCGGGTGCGGTTCGCTCGGGTCGGTGGTCAGGTGTGCCCGCAGGGCGGCGAGCACCGCTCGGGGCTGCTCGACGCAGGCCAGGTGGCCGGCGCGGGCGATCTCGACCAGGTGCGCGTCGGGGATGCCGTCCGCGAGCGCGCGGGCGTGCGCCGGCGGCGTCGCGGCGTCGTCCCGGCCGCCGATGACGAGGGTGGGCGCGGTGATCCGGGCCAGCTCGTCCCGCAGGTCGAGGCGGGCGATCAGCTCGCAGCACGCCGCGTACGCCGCGGGGTTGACCGCGCGGTGGTCGGCCACCAGCGCCGCCACCGTCTCGGCGTGGCGGGCGGCGAAGCCGGGCGCGAACCAGCGGTCCGGGGCGCTGTCGGCCAGCGGCCCGACGCCGCGGGCGCGCACCGCGTCGGCCCGCTCGTGCCACGTCTCGGGCGGGCCGAACCGGGCCGAGGTGCACAGCAGGGCCAGCGCGCTGACGCGGCGCGGGTGGTGGGCGGCGAGCCAGGCGCCGACGGCGCCGCCGAGCGAGACGCCGGCGTAGGCGAAGGTCTCGACGCCGAGCGCGTCGGCGAGGGCGATGACCCGCTCGGCCAGGTCGGCCACGGTCGGTTCGGCGGGCAGCGCGTCGGCGGGCGAACCGCCGTGGCCCGGCAGGTCCCAGCGGACCACCCGGTGGTCGTGGGCCAGTGCGGCGGCCTGCCGGTCCCAGACGGACAGCGAGGTGCCGAGCGAGGGCCCGAGGAGGAGGGCGGGGGCGTGCGCCGGGCCTTCGACGCGGTGGTGGAGGAGGGTCATCGGGGGTCCTGCCCAGGGTGCGGGGAGCGGGGGTCGCGCCGGAGCGCGCGGTCGGTGAGGGCGCCGGCCGAGCCCAGGTAGTCGGCGGGCTCGGCGAGTTCGCGCAGCCGGGCCGCCGGCAGCGCGCCGGTCACGTCGGGCTCGGCGCGCAGCGCGTCGAACAGGTCGGTGCCCTGCTCGGTGGCCCGCCGCGCGGCCCGGGTGAGCGCGGCCTTGGCCGGGCCGCGACCCAGGCGCGGGGCCAACTCGGCGACCAGCCGTTCGCTGAGCAGCGCGCCGCCGGTCAGCCCCAGGTTGGCGCGCATCCGGTCGGCGTCGACCGTCAGCGACGCGCCGAGTTCGGCCGCCGTGTGGGCGGCCCCGCCCAGCAGGCGCAGGGCGTCGCGCAGCGGCTGCCACTCGGCGTGCCAGGGCCCGGCCGCCCGCTCGTCCGGCGCGGCCAGCGCGCCCAGCAGTACCGAGGCGAGCGCCGGGACCTGTCGGGCCGCCGCCGCGATGAGCGTGGCCCGCACCGGGTTGGCCTTGTGCGGCATGGCCGACGAGCCGCCGCCCGAGCCCTCGCCCAACTCGCCGATCTCGGTGCGGGCCAGCACCAGCACGTCGCCGGCGACCTTGCCGAGGGCGCCCGCGCCGAAGGCGAGCGCGGCGCCCGTGTCCGCGATCGGGGTGCGCAGCGCGTGCCAGGGCAACTCGGGTGCGACCAGGCCCAGTTCGGCGGCGTACGCGGCGACCAGGGTCAGGCCCGGATCGCCGCCGTCGGGCCCCGGCGCGGCGTTCGGCGCCTCGGCGTAGGCGTGAAAGGCGGCCAGCGTGCCGGCCGCGCCGCCGAGTTGCACCGGCAGCGCGGCGCGCACGCGGGTGATCCGCTCGTACGCGTCCAGCACCAGCGCGCGCCATCCGGCCACCTTGAGCCCCACGGTGGTGGGCACCGCGTGCTGCGTCAGCGTGCGGCCGGCCAGCGGCGTGTCGCGGTGCCGGGCGGCCAGCGCGCCGAACGCGTCGGCCGCCCGCCCGAGGTCGGCGGCGATCAGGTCCAGGCTCGCGGCGGTGACCAGCATGCACGCCGTGTCCATGATGTCCTGGCTGGTGGGCCCGCGGTGCACGTACGCGGCGTGCTCGGCGTGGGCGTCGGCCACCGCCTGGGTGAGGTCGGCGACCAGCGGGATGACCGGGTTGCCGCCCGCGCGGGCCCGGTCGGCCAGCGACGCCAGGTCGAACCGGTCCGCGCGGGCCACTGCCGTCACGGTGGCCGCGGCCTCCGGTGGCGCGAGCCCCACGGCGGCCTGGGCCCGGGTCACGGCGGCCTCGGCGTCGAGCATCGCCCGCACGAAGGCGTGGTCACTGGTGACCTCGTCGACGGGGCTCGTCGCCCGCACCGGGGCCAACAGGCCGACGTCGCGCTGGTGCACGGGGTACGGGCCGGTCGCGGTCGCCGCTTCGGGGCCCGGAGGTGGCCCGGTGCGCGGGTCGGGGGCGGGGTGGGGCCGGCCGGGGTCAGCGGGCGAAGTCAAGGAAGACCGTCTCCTTCTCCCCCTGGAGGTGGATGTCGAAGCGATGCACGCCCGCGCCCTCGTCGCGGGCGACCAGCGTCGCCCTGCGCCGCGCCGGCAGCGCGTCGAGCAGCGCGTCCGCGGCCGGCTCGGCCAGGTAGGCGCGGGTGTACAGATGGTGCATCAGGCCGCGGGCGAACACGCACACCGACAGGTACGGCGCGCTGGCCGGCGGCCGGAGGGTGTGCACGCGCCAGTGGCCGTCCGCGTCGGTGGGCACCCGCGCGAAGCCGGTGAAGTGCACGCCGTCGCGGCCCAGGAAGCCGCCGGTGACCGGGTCGCGGCGCAGCGAGCCGGGGTGGCCGTCGAGCGAGCCGTCCGGGGCGGCCTGCCAGAACTCGAGCAGCGCGTCGGGTATGGGCTGGCCGGCCCCGTCGCGCACCACGCCGTGCAGCGTGACCGCGTCCGGGTGGCCGGGCGGCGCGGGGCGCGCGCCGTCGGCGAAGGGCAGCGCGTAGCCGTAGAAGGGGCCGACGGTCTGCGAGGGGGTGGGGCGCGGCATCAGGAACCCTCCTCGGGGTCGGGGAGCGTGGCGGCCGGACCGTCGAGCACGATGTCCCAGCGGTAGCCCAGCGACCACTCGGGAACCGACAGCGCGTGGTCGTACGCGGCGACCAGACGCTCGCGCGCGGCCTGGTCGGTGACCGACTGGAGGATCGGGTCGTACGGGAACAGCGGGTCGCCCGGGAAGTACATCTGCGTCACCAGGCGCTGTGTGAAGGCCGTGCCGAACAGCGAGAAGTGGATGTGCGCGGGCCGCCAGGCGTTGTCGTGGTTGCGCCAGGGGTAGGCACCCGGCTTGATGGTGGTGAAGCGGTACCGGCCCAGGTCGTCGGTCAGGCACCGGCCGACGCCGGTGAAGTGCGGGTCGAGCGGCGCCGGGTGCTGGTCGCGCTGGTGCGCGTACCGGCCGGAGGCGTTGGCCTGCCAGATCTCCACCAGTTGGCCGCGTACCGGCCGGCCGGCCCGGTCGGTGACCCGGCCGCTGACGGTGATGCGCTCGCCGAGCGGCTCGCCCAGGTGCTGCCGGGTGAGGTCGGCGTCGGTCTCGGTGACGTCGGTGACGCCGAAGACCGGGCCGCGCAACTCGGCGGCCTCCGGATCGCCGACGCTTATCAGCGGCTGGCGCGGGTGGCGCGACACGCTGCTGCGGTACGGGGCGAAGTCGCGCGGGGGGTGGTCGGGCGGGGCCGCGCCGGCGGCCACGGCCGCGGCGGCGCGGGCGTGCGCGGCGGCGATCTCCGCGCTGATGTCCTGCTGGGTGGGCGGGGTCGATGGGGTCGGTGGGGTTGGCGGGGTCGCGCCGGCGCCGGCCGGTCCCGGGTTCGGGGCGGCTGCGCCGGTGCGCTGGGACGGCAGGGATGCGGGGGACATGGGACGGATCACCTCTCCAGGACGAGGGCCAGGCCCTGGCCGACGCCGATGCACAGCGCGGCGAGGCCGGTTCCGGAGCCCGCGGCGGCGAGCTGGTGGGCGACGGCGCCGGCGATGCGGGCCCCGGAGGCACCGAGCGGGTGCCCGATGGCGATGGCGCCGCCGTACGGGTTGACCACGGCCGGGTCCAGGTCCGGCCACTGGCCGAGACAGGCCAACGCCTGGGCGGCGAACGCCTCGTTGAGCTCGACGGTGCGCAGCTCGGCCAGGCCGCGGCCGGCCCGGTCGAGGGCCCGCTCCACCGCCGTGACCGGGCCGATGCCGAAGTACTGCGGCTCCACGCCGGTGACGGCCGAGGCGGCGATGCGAGCCAGCGGCTGGCGCCCGGTGGCCCGCAGCCCCGCCTCGTCGGTGAGCAGCAGCGCCGCCGCGCCGTCGTTGAGCGGCGAGGAGTTGCCCGCCGTCACGGTGCCGTCCGTGCGGAAGGCGGGCTTGAGCCGCGCCAACGCGGCGGCGCTGGTGTCGGCTCGGATGGTCTCGTCGCGGTCGAGGTCGACGCCGGCCACCGGGACGACCTCGGCGGCGTAGTGCCCCTGCTGCCAGGCGCGCGCCGCCTTCTCGTGGCTGGCCAGCGCGAACGCGTCCTGCGCCGCGCGGTCGACGCCGTACCGGTCGGCGACCAGTTCGGCGCCCTCGCCCAGCGCGACCGTCCACTCCTCGGGTATCCGCGGGTTGACCATCCGCCAGCCCAGCGTCGTGGAGTACAGCTCCTGGTGGCCGGCGGGGAAGGCGCGGGAGGGCTTGGGCAGCACCCAGGGGGCGCGGCTCATCGACTCGACGCCGCCGGCCACCGCGACGGACGCGTCGCCGACCGCCACGGCGCGGGCCGCCTGGATGACGGCCTCCATGCCCGAGCCACACAGCCGGTTGACCGTCGTGCCGGGCACGGTGACCGGCAACCCGGCCAGGAGTACGGCCATCCGGGCCACGTCGCGGTTCTCCTCGCCGGCGCCGTTGGCGTTGCCGAAGAACACGTCGTCGACGCGGGCCGGGTCCAGGTCGGGCGCGCGGTCCACAAGGGCCCGCAGCACCGTGGCGGCGAGGTCGTCGGGGCGTACGCCGGACAGGGCGCCGCCGTACTTGCCGATCGGGGTGCGTACGGCGTCGACGACGTACACGTCGCGTAGGCGGTCGGTCATGTCAGCTCCTGGTACGAGCGGTCGGCGGGCACGGGTGCCGGCGCGGTGGGCGGGTGGTCACGGTGCGGTGGCGGGAACGTGCACGGGCGCGGCCGTGTGGCGCACGATCTCCGCCGTGGTGGTGCCGGGCGCGGTCTCCACCAGGACCAGGCCCGCGTCGGTCACGTCGAGCACGCCGAGGTCGGTGATGACGCGGTGCACGCACCGCGCGCCGGTCAGCGGCAGGGTGCAGCGCTCGACGATCTTCGGGCTGCCGTCCTTGGCGAGGTGGTCGGTGAGCGCGATGACCCGGCGGGCACCGTGCACCAGGTCCATCGCCCCGCCCATGCCCTTGACCAGCTTGCCGGGGACCGACCAGTTGGCCAGGTCGCCCGCGGCCGAGACCTGCATGGCGCCGAGCACGGCCACGTCGATGTGCCCGCCACGGATCATGCCGAAGGAGAGTGCGGAGTCGAAGAAGGCGGCGCCCGGCAACACCGTCACCGTCTCCTTGCCCGCGTTGACCAGATCGGGGTCGACGTCGTCGGGCGCGGGGTAGGGCCCCACACCCAGGATTCCGTTCTCCGAGTGGATCACCACGTCCACACCGGCCGGCAACAGGCCGGGGATGAGCGTGGGCAGCCCGATCCCGAGGTTGACGTACGCCCCGTCACTCAGCTCGGCGGCGGCTCGCGCCGCCATCTGTTCGCGCGTCCAGGCCATGCGCCTCACACCGTCCCTTGCGTCACCGGCGCGGAGGTCGTGCGCCGCTCGATCCCCTTGGCCGCCGCCTGTTCCGGCGTCAGCTCCAGCACCCGCTGGACGAACACGCCGGGCACGTGCACCGCGTCCGGGTCGAGCACGCCGGGCTCCACCAGCTCTTCCACCTCGGCGATGGTGATCCGGCCGGCCATCGCCGCCAGCGGGTTGAAGTTACGGGCGGCGCGGCGGAAGACCAGGTTGCCGTGCCGGTCCCCGCGGGCGGCCCGTACCAGCGCGAAGTCCGTCCGGATGCCGCGTTCGAGCACGTAGTCGCGTCCGTCGAAGGCGCGCACCTCCTTGGCGGGCGAGGGCACGGCCACGGCGCGGGCCGCGCCCTCGGGCGCGCCCGGGTCGGCCGGCGGCGCGTACCGCCACGGCAGGCCGCCGTCGGCGACCTGGGTGCCGACGCCGGCCGGCGTGTAGAACGCGGGGATGCCGCAGCCGCCGGCGCGCAACCGCTCCGCGAGCGTGCCCTGCGGCACCAGCTCCACCTCCAGTTCGCCGCCGAGGTACTGGCGGGCGAACTCCCGGTTGTCGCCGATGTAGGAGCCGGTGACCCGGGCGATGCGGCCCGTGGCGAGCAGGACGCCGAGTCCGCCACCGTCCACGCCGCAGTTGTTGGAGACGACGCTGAGGCCGCTGACGCCGCGCGCGTGCACCGCCTCGATCAGCACGTTCGGCACGCCGCTGAGCCCGAATCCGCCCACCGCCAGGGAGGCGTTGTCCGCGATGTCCGCGACCGCGTCGGCGGCGGTCGCGCTGACTTTGTCCATGCAGGGCTTCCTTGTCCCGAGCTGGCGCCGCGACGGGGACACCGGGCTCCGGGCCTCGGCCTCGCCTGCGTTCGCCAGATGAACTAAAGTTCATTGATGTGGCGACAGCTTGCATCCCCCCGCCACGCGTGTCAACGCCCCGCCACCCCCGACCACCCCGAACGCGGCTACGCTCCGCTACCGCACCCGCCGCCCTGGCGCCCGCCCCCGCGCGGGCGCGCGACCACCACCCCGATCCGCCCGGAGAGCCCGATGTCAGCCCAGCGCCCCACCGGCCCGACCGACCCCGCACCACCGGCCGAGGCGGTCGGCCCGCTGCTGCGGGGCATCGCCGTGCTGCGCGCCATCAGCGACGCGGGCGGCCGGCTGAGCCTCGGCGAACTGGCCCGCGAGACCGGGTTCGCCCGCTCCACCGTCGACCGCGTCGCCGCCACCCTGGCCCGCATGGGCTACCTGCGCCTGGACCAGTACGCGGCCACCCTCGCCCCCCGCCTGATGGAACTCGGCAACGCCTACCTGGCCGCCACCGGACTGCCAGGACCGCTCGGCCCGCTGGCCGAGGAACTCGCCGAGGAACTGGACGAGTCGGTCTCGCTCGCCGTGCCCGACGGCGACGGCATCCGCTTCGTGCACCAGACCACCCGCCGCCGCGCCATGTCGCTCACCTTCCGCATCGGCGACCTGCTGCCGGTCGAGCGCACCGCGCCCGGGCCGCTGTTCGCCGCCGAGTGGTCCGCCGAGCGCTGGGCCGACTGGCGAGCGGCCCAGGCGGCCGGCGGCCACGGCACCGACTTCCCCGCCGTGCTCCCGCCCCGGGCCGGCGACCAGGGCCGACGCCCGACGTTCGAGGAGCGCGCCGCCCACGCCGGCCAGTGCGGCTGGGCCGAGGACGACCAGCGCATCGAGCCCGGCCTGATCGCGCTCGGCCTGCTGGTGCGAGCCCCGGACGGGCGGGCCGCCTGCGCGCTCAGCGTCGTCAGCCACACCAGCCGACACAGCGTCGCCTCGCTGCGCCGCGCGGTGCTGCCCCGCGCCCGCGCCACGGCCCGGGCCATGGAGCGGGCGCTCCGGGAGGCACCGCAGACCCCACCCGCCCCGGCCGCCGGCCTCGCCGACTGGACGCACGCGTCCAAGCAGGAACTCGGCGCCGAGTTCGTCGAGTCCCTGGCCCGTGGACTGACCGTCCTCACCGCATTCGACCAGGGCCGGGACCAGTTGACGCTGGCCGCCATCGCGAGCGCCACCGGCCTCGCGCGCGCCACCGCCCGGCGCGCGCTCATCACCCTGGAACACCTGGGCTACGTCGCCGCGGAGGCCGGCCGGTTCCGCCCCACCCCCCGCGTGCTGGCCCTCGGCTACCCGCCGCTCTCGCGCACCACCCTCGCCGAGATCGCCGCGCCCCACCTGAAGACCCTCGTACAGCGCGTGCACGACTCGGCGTCGCTGGCCGTGCTCGACGGCGACGACATCCGCTACACGGCCCGGGTCGCCACCGGCCGCGTGATGAGCGTGAACATCACCCTCGGCACCCGGTTCCCGGCGTACGCCACCTCCATGGGGCGGGTCCTGCTCGCCGACCTGCCGGCCGACGAGCGCCACGGCCACCTCGCCCGCGCCCGGCCCAGGGCCCTGACCCCGCACACCCGCACCGACCCGGCCGACCTGGCCGCGTGCCTGGAACAGGTGGCGCGCGAGGGGTACGCGCTGGTCAGCGAGGAGTTGGAGGAGGGGCTGCGCTCGCTGGCCGTGCCGGTGCGTGACCGGTCCGGCCGGGCGGTGGCCGCGGTCAACGTCGGCATGCACACCAGCCGCCGCACCCCGGACGCCTGCCTGGAGGAGGTCCTGCCCGCGCTGCGCGCGACGGCGCACGCGATCGAGGCCGACCTGCACGTCGCCCAGCGCTTCGTCCGCGTCCCGGCGCTGTGAGCCACCCCCGCCGCGCCACCGGCCGGGGACGACGCGCGCGGGCGGCCCCACCGACGTGGGGCCGCCCGGCGCTCGCTCACCCGGCTCAGATCGGGTAGGTGGCCTCCTGCGCGCGCACCGTGATCCAGCGCGTCTCGGTGAACGCCTCAAGGCTGGCCGTGCCGCCGAACCGGACGCCGGTGCCGGAGGCGCCGACGCCGCCCATGGGGGCGAGCGCCTCGTCGTTGACCGTCTGGTCGTTGATGTGCACCAGGCCGGCCGGGATGCGTTCGGCCACCTCCAGCCCGCGCATCACGTCCCGGGTCAGGACGCTCAGGGCGAGCCCGTACGTGCTCGCCGTGGCCAGCGCCACCGCCTCGTCCACGTCGGAGAACGCGCGGATCGGGGCGACCGGGCCGAAGACCTCCTCGGCGTACGCGGGGGAGGCGTCGGTGACCTCGGTGAGGACCGTGGGCCGGTAGAACAACTCCTCGTGGGTGCCGCCGGCGGCCAGTCGGGCGCCGCCCTCCACGCTCGCCGTCACCAGGGCGTGGATCTTGTCGCGCTGCGGGGCGTCGATGATCGGCCCGAGGGCCACCTCCTCCCTGGCCGGGTCGCCGACGGTGAGCTGCTCCGCCTTGTGCGCGAGGCGCTCGGCGTACTCGTCGGCGATCGAGGCGTGCACCAGGTGGCGCCCGGTGGTCATGCAGATCTGGCCCTGGTGGAAGTAGGACCCGAAGGCGGCGGTGGACACCGCGCGCTCCAGGTCGGCGTCGGGCAGCACGATCATGGCGGAGTTGCCGCCCAGCTCCAGGTGCACCCGCTTGAGGTGCTCCGCCGCCGTCGCCCCCACCGTGCGGCCGGCCGCGGTCGAGCCGGTGAACGAGACGACATGGGTGTGCGGATCGACGACCAGTTGGTGCCCGGCGTCGGCGCCACCGGGCACCACCGCCAACACGCCCTCGGGCAGCCCGGCCTCCTCGAAGACCCGCATCACCGCCACGCCGCCGCACACCGCCGTGCGCGGGTCCGGCTTGAGCACCACGGCGTTGCCCAGGGCCAGCGCCGGCGCCACCGAGCGGGTGGCCAGCACCAGGGGCGCGTTGAACGGCGCGATGACGCCCACCACCCCGGCCGGCAGGCGCCGGGCCATGCTCAGCCGTGGCTCGGCCGACGGCAGCAGCTCACCGAGCGGACGGGAGGCCAGGGCAGCCGCCTCGTAGCACTCCTGGGCCGCCAGGTTGGTCTCGAACGCGGCCTTGCCCGGTACGCAACCCGCCTCGCGGATCAGCCAGTGGTGGATCTCGTCGGCGTGCCGGGTGAACAGGTCGCCCGCCCGGCGCAGCACCGCGGCCCGCTCGGTGTAGGGCGTCCTGGCCCACTGACGCTGGGCCTCGGCGGCGCGCTCACTCGCGCGCGCGACGTCCTCGGGGTTGGCGGAGCCGACGCGCTCCAGGGTGTCGCCGGTGGCCGGCTCGACGACGGAGGTCTGGCCGCCGGCGGCCGGGGTCCAGCCGCCGATGGCGACCTTGCCGGACCAGTGGGACGGGTCGAGAAGGGACATCACGTTCTCCAAGCTGAGCGGTCGAGTGCGGGGGCGGGCAGGTGGGGCCTCACGGCTGGAAGGCCGTCTCGGCTTCGACGGCGACCTCCAGGACGAGCGGCTCCGTGCGCGTCTCGAACGTGGCGACCAGGGAGCCCAGCTCGCTGACCAACTCGTCGTAACGGGTGACCCGGCGAGCGGGGCAGCCCAGGGACTCGGCGAGCGAGCGGACGCTTACCTGGTCGAACGCGGGCCAGGGTGCCTTGCCACCGTGCTTTTCGGCAAGCCTGTCCATCACCGCGTACCGGCCGTTGGCCAGCACGATGAAGACGGCGCCGACCTCGTAGTGTACGGCCGTCCACAGCGCCTGGATCTGGTAGAGCGACGAGCCGTCGCCGACGACGGCCACCACCGGGCGGCGCGGCGCGGCCATCCGGATGCCGATGGCGGCGGGCAGCGCGAACCCCAGGCCCCCCATGGCGGCGCTGACGAAGTCGAGCGGCTGCCGGGCCGGCACCAGCGCGTGCAGCTCCGGGCGGCTCGACGGGGTCTCCTCGACGACCACCGCGTCGGCGGGCAGGCGCTCGGCGAGCGCGGACAGCACGTGCGCGGCCCGCAGCGGCTCGCCCGGCCGGGGTGGCGCGGGCGGCGCGGTCCGCGCGGGGATGGCCGGGGCCTGCGCGCGGGCCGGGACCCGCTCGGCAAGGGCCGCGCAGAACGCCGGCAGCGGGGCCAGGACCGCGAGCTCGACCGGCGCGCGGTGGGCCTCGTCGGCGTCGTCGGTCAGCAGCGCCAGCCGGGTGCCGGCCGGTGCCAGGGGCCCCTCCCCGTAGGCGTACTGGCGCAGCACCGGGGCGCCCACCGCGAGCACCAGGTCGTACGGCGCGAGGGTCTCGCGCAGTCGGGCGCGGTCGCCGGGCAGGTGGCCGGCGAACAGCCGGTGGTCCTGCGGGAAGCCGGCGCGCGCGCCGAAGGACTCCTGCCACACCGGGCAGTTCAGCCGCTCGGCCAGCGCGGTGAGCGCGGCCCAGCCCGCCTCGGTGTCGGCGGCCGACCCGGCGACCAGCGCGGGGGAGCGCGCCTCCGCCAGCAGGTCGGCCAGGTGCGCCACCGCCTCAGGGTCGGCCCCGGTGGCCTGCCGGAGGGTGGCCGGCGCGGGCACCGGCAGGTCGTCGGCCGGCTCGGCCCAGTCGTTCATGGGCACGATCACCAGCGCCGGGCCGCGCCGGGTGGTCGCGGCGTGCGCGGCCCGGCCGATGGCCCCCGGCACGTCCTGGGCGCGGATCGGGGTCTCCACGCGCACCGGGTACTCGCCGCACAGTCCCTCCAGGTTGCCGGCGAGGAAGGGTTCCTGGGCCAGGTGGCGGCGGTCCTGCTGGCCGACCAGCACCACCAGCGGCGCGCGGTTGACCCGGGCGGTGGCCAGGGCCCCCACGGCGTTGCCGAGCCCGGCGGTGGTGTGCAGCAGGACCAGCGCGGGCTGGTCGCACGCGATGGCCCAGCCGGTGGCGGCGCCGACCACCGAGCCCTCGTGGAGGGCGAGGACGAACGCGAGGTCGTCGGGGAGGTCGGCGAGCAGGGCCACCTCGGTCGAGCCCGGGTTGGCGAAGAGGGTCGTCAGGCCGTGTTGACGCATGACGTCGAAGGCGGCGTCGCGGACGGTGCGCATCGTGATGGTTCCTTCGTTCTGTGAGGGTGGTTCCCGGGCTTCGCCCGCCGGCCCCCGGCGCCCGGGGTGTTTCGCGCCGGGGCGGGGCGTCCCCGGCGGGGTGTCCGGGGTGGGGCGGGCGGTTCGCACGGTGGGGGAGGGTGCTTCACGGGGGAGTGGGGCGCCGGCCACGGACGCCGACCAACAGGCAGAACCCGACGGCGACGATCGCCGCGTCGAGCCACACGGCCGCGGTCCAACTCCCGGTGGAGTCACGCAGCACGCCGCCCACGGCCGGCGAGAGCACGGCGCCCGTCTCGCCGATGAGGTTCTGCATGCCGAAGGCGGAGCCGCGCAGCTCGGGTGGGGCCAGGTCGGCGGTGAGCGCGTGGCCCACCGGTTGCAGGGCGTTGAAGAACAGGCTGGCGAAGAAGAGCAGCACGCCCATCACCCACAGCGAGGGCCGGTCGGTCGCACTGAGGTACCAGGCGAACGCGACGGTGAGCACGGCCTGGATGCCGGTGAACGTGAGCATGATCGACTTCCGGCTCCAGCCGCGCCGTACGCCGTGGTCCGAGAGCCAGCCGCCAGCGGGGAAGCCGAGGATGCCGGCGCCCGCGTTGAACCCCGCGGTGAGCGCGGCGCTCGCGAACGACGAGTGCGCGGCGCCCGCGACGATCGACACGGACCAGAAGCTGAAGAACCACAGGTTCCACAGGATCGCGATGTTGGCGAGGTAGATGAGGAACAGGTCACGGTTCCTGAGCACCGGGCCGAGCTCCTCACCCTTGCGGGTCAGCGCGAACAGCACGAGCCCGGCGGCGAGCACGACCTCCAGGAGCGCGATCCACAGGTCGGACAGGCCGGAGCGGTCGCCGATCAGGTAGACGGCCATGATCAGCACCAGGGACACCAACGAGTACGCGCCCAGGTGAGCGGTCGCCCGGCACACCGTGCGCCACTGGAGGTGGGCACGGAAGTACCAGGTCGTGGCGGTGCCGACGAGGAGCGTCGCGGCGCCGAGGATCCAGAACGCCATCCGCCACGCCTCGACGTCGGGCAGGAACACCTTGCCCACGTCGATGAAGTGCGGGGTGCCGACGATGGCGATGGTGATGCCGAAGGCGAGCCCGGTGATGACCACGCCCATGCCCAGGCTGCGGTCCCGCTCGGGCGTCGCGGCGGTGATCAGGGTGCGGTCGTTGGAGTAGAACGCCCCCTCGCCGAGCCCGGTCACCACGCGGACGACGATGAACGCGATCAGCCCGCCGAGGAAGCCGGTCAGGATGGTGGCGACGCCGGCCCACAGCAGGCTCACCACGATCAGCGTGCGGTGTCCGTAGCGGTCGCCGAGGTAGCCGCCGGGGAACTGGGTGAGCATGTAACCCGCGAAGAAGAGGCCGCCGATGAGCCCGCCCAGGGCGTGCGGGTTGTCCGCCTCGGCGAGGAAGCCCACGCCGTTGTCGATCATCCAGGAGACCACGGGCCCGGTGACGGCGCGGTCGGCCGCGCTGACCGTCCAACCCAGCAGCAACAGGAACCACAGGGTGTGCCACGGCCGCAGTCGCCCCCGCGTCTGCTCCGCGTCCGGCTCGGCCCCCGCACCCACCACCGGGCCCGGGGCCTCGTCCGGTACAGCCTTCATGGGATCTCCTTGGCTCAAGGGGCGGACCACGGCCGCGTGCGCGATGCTCGGGGCGCTCGGGCCCGGCCGTGCCGCCCCGCGCGTACGGTGCTCGCCGAAGCGCCGTGGGGTTCGTACCCCGCGGTCCGTTCCGTACGGCGGTACGCGCGCCCACCGTGACCTCGGCCGCCTCCGCGGGGCCAGGAGCCTCAATGTAGGCAAGTGATCTGTAGAGCGGAATGGTTGAAGGCATGTGTTCTGCTATGTGGAATCTATGGTTTCCGTGGGGCGGACGGTCGGCCTCCGCGATGTGGTTCACGCGGACCACGCGATCACCGGTCGGCGGACTCGCGCGCGAAGACGATGTCCCCGTCGAAGACGGTCAGGTCGATGGGCAGGTCGACGATGTCGTGCGGGTCGGTGGCGCGCAGGTCGCCGCCCACGACGCACAGATCGGCGACCTTGCCCGGCTCGACGGTGCCCTTCCACTCCTCGGCGAAGTCCTGCCTGGCGGGGTTGACGGTGTAGGCGCGCAGCGCCGTCTCCAGCGAAACCCGCTGGTCGGGGCCGCTCACCCGGCCGGTGGCCTTGGACTCGCGGAGCAGCATGGCGGCGACGCCCTGCCGCCAGTTGGGCATCGTGATCGGCGCGTCGGAACCCACGCACACGGCGATCCCCGCCTCGACCGCGGAGCGCACCGGCCACTGGTAGTCCGACCGTTCGCGGCCGACGACGTCGTCCATCAGGTCCGCGATGGTCCACTTGATGGCGGGGTTCATGTTGATGCCGTAGCCGTGCGCGGCGAGCTTGGCCAGGCTCCCGGGCGAGGCGAAGTCGCCGTGGATGACGTAGTGCCGCGCGTCCGGGCGCGGGTGCGCCCGCTGGGCGGCCACGAAGGCGTCGACCACGGCGTCGATCGCCCGGTCGCCGGTGACGTGCACCCCCAGTTGGTACCCGGCCGTGTGCGCCACCCGAATCATCTCGGCGAGTTCGGCCTGCTTGAGGCCGGCGTCGGCGCCGTGCACGCACAGCGCCCCGTGGCCGCCCCCGGGGTAGGGCTCGTGCATCCAGGCCGTCTCGTTCGGCGGCACCCCGTCGGCGAACACCTTGACCCCGATCGCGGCGAGCCGCCGTTCGTCCACGTCACGCGGCAGGGCGAGCCCGCGCAGGCCCTGGGTCACGTCGGCCGCCGAGCCGCCCATGGGCGCGGGCAGCAACAACACCCGTACCCGCGAGGCCAGTTGACCGGCCCTGGCCAACTCGACGTAGGCGTGCAGGGTGCCGGTGTCGAGCCCGCCGCCGAGGATCTCGGCGCCGCCCGGGCCGAGCCCGGGCTCCGTGAAGCTGGTGATGCCCTCGGCGTGCAGCGCCGCCACGGCCGACCGGATCGCCTCCTTGCGCTGGGCCACGGTCGCGGGCGGCACCAGCCGCTGGACGAGCGCCTGCGCCGTCTCCTTCAGGATGCCGGTGGGTTCCCCCGCGCCGTCGGTCTCGATCACCCCGCCCGAGGGTGACTCCGTGTCGCGGGCGATCCCGGCGCGTGCGAGCGCCGCCGAGTTCACCCAGACCATGTGGCCGGAGAAGTCGGTCAGGCAGACCGGGTGCTCGGGGGCGGCGGCGTCCAGGTCACCCCGGTGCGGCCGGCGGGCCTGGTCGGCCAGGCACTCCGCCAGGTAGCCGACGTCCCAGCCGAGACCGGTGATCCACTCGCCCCGAGGGGTACGGGCCGCGGCCTCCCGTACCGCCTGGGTGACGTCGTGGATCGAGCGCACCGTCGGGTGGCCCACGTCCAGCGCGAACGGTGGCCTGGTCAGCGCCCACGCCGCGGCGTGCAGGTGGGAGTCGTTGATGCCCGGCAGTACCGTCCGGCCGGCCAGGTCGATGACCCGCGTGGCGGGCCCGGCGAGCGCGGTGATCTCTGCGTCGGTGCCGACGGCGACGACGCGATCGGCCGTGACGGCGACCGCCTGGGCGACGGTGAACGCGTCGTCCATGGTCAGCACGGAGCCGCCGGTCAGGATGAGGTCCGCTGTCTCCGACATCGATGGCCTTTCTGGCTGGTGGTCGGTGGGGTGGGGAGAGATCTGCGAGGGGGCGAGGAGGTGAGGGGGGCCAGGCAGGTCGGCCGTCGAGTGGGTCTCGTTTGAGGCCAAACCTTATGCTCGGCGTACGGGCCCGGCAAGGGACGCGTGGCGGGGTGAGAGCGTGGGCGGTGTCGGGGCGTCGCCGCGCCTCAGCGGTCGAGCACGCGGCGCAGCCAGGACAGGCGGGTGGCCAGCGCGGCGCGCGTCACCTCGTGGTCCGGGGCGAAGACGTCGAAGCCGTGGAAGGCGCCCTGCCAGATGTGCAGCTCCGCCTGACCCCCCGCCGCCCAGATGCGGGACGCGTACGCCACGTCCTCGTCCCGGAACAGTTCGGCGCTGCCGGCCTCGACGAACGCCGGCGGCAGGTTCGACAGGTCGCCGGCCCGGGCCGGGGCGGCGTAGGGCGACACCCGCGCCGCCGTGCCGCCCGCCCGGTCGCCGAGCAGCGCCCGCCACCCCAGCAGGTTCATCGACCGCTGCCAGGTGCCGCTGCCGTCGTACTGGTGGCTGGAGACCGTCGTGTTCCGGTCGTCGAGCATCGGGCACAACAGCAACTGCCCCGCCAGAGCCGGCCCCTCGCGGTCCCGGGCGAGCAGCGCGACCCCGGCCGCCAGGCCGCCGCCGGCGCTGCCGCCCATGACGACGACGCGGCCGGGGTCGACGCCCAGGTCGGCGGCGGCGCGCGCCATCCACACCAGGCCCGCGTAGCAGTCCTCCACGGGCGCCGGGTCCGGATGCTCCGGCGCGAGCCGGTACTCGACGCTGACGGCGACCGCCCCCAACTCCTCCACCAGATCGGCCAGGCGCGCCGCGTCCTGGTGGCGATGGCCGCTGATCATGCCGCCACCGTGCATGTTGTACAGGCCAGGGGCCGGCGCCGGCAGGCGGCGCGGGCGCAGCACGGTGACGGCGAGGTCGGGCGGGCCGTCGGGGCCGGGAACCGTCAGCTCCTCGGCGTCGATCTCCCGGTCGCCGATGACCTCGGCGATCGGCGGGGTGGGGAACGCCGTGGCGGCCTCGCGCAGCTTCGGAACGTCCGCCAGGGACAACTCCGGGCCCGAGGTACGGGGCAGCGCGTCGAGCACCGCGCTCAGCGTGGGGTCGAAGGGGACGGGACGAAGGCGCATGGGTGCTCCCTCACGGGCGGTGGGATGGGTGGCGAGGGCGGTCGGTCACCGCGGCCTGGCGAACGCGAGGGCGCGCGCCGGGTTCTCGACCATGATCGTGTGCAGCGCCCGCTCGCTCACCCCCAGCCGGCGCAGGGCGGGCAGGAAGTGGCGTGGAATGTAGTCGTAACCCTGCCCGCCGTACCGCTTGAGCTGGATCTTCTGGCACACGTCGTGGCCGAGCAGGAGTTGGCGCGCGTACCCGCGCTCGACGAGTTCGGCGACGCCCCGGGCCACCTTGTGGTCGCTGGTCAGGACGAGGTGTCCCCACGGGCTGCCGGGCGAGGCGAGGAAGTCGAACTCCACGAAGACGCCGCGCGCCAGGACGCGTTCGCCGAGCGACGGGTTGGCGATGACCTCCATGGCGTGGCCCAGGACGATGTTGGACGCGGCCACGCCCTCCTCGGCGAGGATGTCGAGCACCCGGAGCTTGTCCTCGCCGACGCCGCCGACGTGGAAGGTGACCGGCGCGCCGGTCACCCTGCTCGCCCGGCCGCTGGCGCGCACGCTCTTGAGTTCGTTCTCCGTCAACGGGGCCGTCTCCGCGCCCACTTCGCCGATGACGCCCGAGCGGATGCCGGTGTCGCCGACCCCGACGGCGATGTCGCGCACGATGCTGTCGGCCAGCGCGTCGACGTTGCGCTCGGCCATGTCCGCCGGGTGGAAGGTGGGGGTGTACCAGCCGCCACCCATGACGACGTGCAGCCCGCTGGCGCGGGACAGCCGCAGCAGCGACTCGGGGTCCCGGCCCAGGCCCATGGGGGAGACTTCCACCACCGTGCCGCCCCCGGCGTGGGCGAAGGCGCTGACCTCCGACAGCATCTCGTCGAAGTCGGCCAACCGGTCGTTGTCGGCGTTGGGGTGGCCGTGCCGGGTGCGGGCCAGATTGGCGAGGGTGAGCGGCTCGGCGGCCTCGGGCGAGTCCTCGCCGGGGCGGTGGAAGCCGGGTGGCCGTCGCAGGTCCACGAAGATGTGCTCGTGCATGAGCGTCTGGCCGAGGAGTGACGGGTCCACGGGCCCCGCGACGGTGAGCGCCTTGCCGGCGATGTCCGGGATCGCGAACGGGTAGCGGCTCACGAGGCGGCCCTCCGGTGGGTGAGGGTGAGCAGGCGCCGGGGGTTGTCCACGGTGAGGGTGGTGACGAGCGCGTCGTCGGCGCCGAGCATCCTCAGGTACGGGACGAACTGCGTCAGGACGAAGCCGTAACCGCCCCCGCCGTAGGCGAGCAACTGGGCCTTGGTGCTGACGTCCTGGGAGAGCAGGACGCGTTCGGCGTGGCCCCGCCCGGCGAGCTCCAGCACGGCGGCGGCGACGTCCTGGTCATCGCTGACGCTGTGCACCGACGGCAGCCGGCCGAGCTGGTCGAACTGCACGAACACCCCGCGCTCCAGGAGGGGTTCGAGGTCGTCCGGGCGCGGCGCGAGCCCGTCACAGCGCCCGACGGCGACCCGCGCGAGGTCCGCGCCCTCGGCCGCGAGCACGTCGAGCACGCGCTGCTGGGTGGCGGCGTCGGGGGAGCGGCTGAGCGAGATGGCGGCGCCCGTGGCCGCCGACGCCCGTGCCGCCGCGACCAGGACGGCGCGCTCGGCGGGGGCGGTGGGGTCGAGCGCGGCCAGGTGGCCGATGACGCCCGCCCGGACCCCGTGCACCCCCTCGGTGAGATCGCAGACGATCTCCTCGGCCAGGCGCTCGGCGCTCAGGTCGGCCGGTCCCGCGGGCCACGCCGGGTGGTAGCGGCCCGAGCCCATCACCAGGTGCAGGCCGGTCGCCTCGGCGACGCGGCGCAGCGCGGCCGGCCGCCGACCCAGGCCCGGCGCCGTGGCGTCCACCAGGGTGCCGCCGCCGGCGCGCCGCAGCGCGGCGGCCTCCGCCGTGGCCAACTCCTCGTCGTGGAGCCGCCAGTTGTCCCGGTTGACGGTGCCCACGCCGATGTCGCCGAGCAACTCCATCGTCAGGGGCGCCTGGTAGGGCTGCCAACTCGCGGCCGTGGGGCGGGCGCGCCCGACGGCCGCCCAGGACTCCGCCGTGTCGTGCGGCGTGGCGTAGTCACTCAGAAGGTGTTCGTGGGGGAGTACCACGCCGAGCGCGGCCGGCGAGATCTCGCCGGTGACGGTGACGACGGTGCCCCCGGATTCCTGCGCGGCCTGGGCCGCGCCGACCGCACCCGCAGTCGAGTCGGTGGTGGACATACGACTCAACCTAACAGGCGAGATACCTCATCGTATACGATCGTGCGCCAGTGATCCCGGGAAAACCCTCTGCCCCCGGACGAGGGGGCGGCCGGTCGCGGTCAGTAGACGATGGACACGATCTGACAGGCCGCCTCGGCCAGGTCGCGGTCGCCCTCGACGCCGGCCCGGGCCAGGGCGGCGTCGGGCTGGATGTCGCGGGCGCACAGGCGCCAGGCGGTGTCCGCGTCCAGGCGTACGACCGAGGCGGGGCGTCCCGCGTCCGGCTCGGCGAGCGACCAGCGCGGGCCGGTGGCCGTCGCGGTCCAGGTGCCGCCGGCGGGGCCGTCGATCCGTACCCGGACCTGCGTGCCCACCGGCGCGGCGACCTCGCGCAGGGTGTGGGGCAGGGCCCGCATGAAGGTGTCCAGGACCACGGCGAGCGGGGCGGGGTCGGGGTCGACGCCCTGGCCGACGGCGCGGCGGATCTGCTGGCGGTGGGTCCAGAACTCGGTGAAGTCGCGGGCGCTGTCCAGCCACATCGGGGCCGGGTCCACACCGGCCCAGGACACGCCGAGCGACGGCGCGTGGAGGTCGCTGGCCGCGAAGAGTTCGGCGACCTGCCGGCCGATCAGGTCGAGGGTGTCGGTGAGCGCGGCGGGGCTCACCCGGGAGAAGGCGGTCACCCACTCCTGGTTGATGCGGTGGAGGAAGGTCTCCAACGTCTCGCCCGGCGCGGGGGCCGGCCCCTCCCGGTGGCCGTCGCGGTCCCGGGCGAGGCGCCCGTAGAAGTCGCCCAGGACGTGCGCGGCGAGGTCGCGCACGGTCCATCCCGGCACCGCCTCCCTGGCCCAGTCGGCGGGCGCCAGGCCGCGCAACGTGGCCATCAGCGCGGCCTGTTCCGGGGCGAACAGGGGGCGGGCGTCGATCGGGGCGCCGAGCCAGGAGAGGCCGGGCGCGTCGTTGAGCTGCGAGTCCATGGCGCAAGCCTGCCAACCCCACGCCTCGCCCACTACCGGATATCCGCCCCCGGGCGAGCGCGCGCACCCCCGGCCCGGCAGGGCTCGGCAGGACACAGCCGGGCCCTGCCGGGCCCGCGCGCCTCAGGGCGCGGCCTGCGACTGGCGCAGCGCGTCGGCGGTGGCGATCTTGTGGGCGCAGGCGACCTGCTCGATCTCCTGGGGCGGCGCCCCCGCCGCGATCAGCTCCAGCATCCGCTCGTGCTCCGCGACGGAGCGCCGGGCCCGCCCGGGGACGTAGCTGAAGGTCGAGCGGCGCATGTGGTCCAGCCGGGCCCACTCCGCCTCCAGGAGGGCGACCAGGTGCGCGTCGGGGCAGTGCGCGTAGAGGGAGAAGTGGAACTCGCGGTTGAGCGCGGTGAAGGCCGTGGGGTCGAAGTCCTCCAGCGCCGTGGTCATGCGGGCGTTGACCTGCCGGGACCGCTTGATGTCCGTGGCCGACATGTGGGCGGCGGAGATCGCGGTGGCGTACCCCTCCAAGCGGGCCAGGACCTGGAGCGAGTGCTCGACCTGCGTGGCGTCGAAGACCGCCACCCGGGCGCCGATGTTGCGCACCACCTCGACCAGCCCGTCGGACTGGAGCCTGCGCAGCGCCTCGCGCAGCGGGATCGTGCTGACCCCGGTCTCCCGCGCGAGCTGGCTGAGGACCAGCCGGTAGCCGGGCCCGTAGGTGCCGTCGAGGATGCGCGAGCGCAG
The DNA here is from genome assembly GCF_057766585.1 of Streptomyces sp. MGP-BFMKR1. NCBI lineage: Bacteria > Bacillati > Actinomycetota > Actinomycetes > Kitasatosporales > Streptomycetaceae > Streptomyces > Streptomyces sp. MGP-BFMKR1. The sequence continues at coordinate 91,609 of NZ_CM173408.1, read as the reverse complement.
CAGGTCGTAGCTGAGCTCGGCCTTCGACCCCTTGGCGGCCGTCCGCTTCTCCGTCGTACTCATCGCCGCTTCCCTACCCCGGGCCGGCCGGCCGCACCGCGACCCCGGCTGTCCACTCCCACGTTCACCCCGCGAGCACCTCCAGGACTGTACGGCGGAACGCGTCCCCCGCGAGAGCCCCCTGGTGGTCGCCCGGGACCGAGACCCACCGCGCACCGTCGACCGACTGGGCGACCTGTTCCGTGCCACGGGTCATCACGTCGTCCGCTCCGGCGACGAAGACCGGTGGCGTGCCGCCGGCCCAGGACCGGGGCGCGAAGGGCGTGGCGCGCAGCCCTTCCACGCACCGGGCCAGGCCGGTGGCCCGGGGCCCGTGGGCGCGCACCATGCCGGCGATCATCGCGGTGAACGGGTCGGCGGGCTCGACGCCGTCGGCGACCGCGCGGCGCAGCGCCACCACGTCCACCGCCGCGAACGGCTCGACGGGGCTCAGCCCGCCGAGCACCGCCCGCCCCAACCGACCGGGCGCCGCCGCGGGCAACTCCCAGGCGAGCCGGGCGCCCAGCGAGTACCCGACCACGTCGAACGCCTCCGCGCCCGCCTCGTCCACCACCGTGACCAGGTCGGCGACCAGGGCCGGCACGGCGACCTCGGCGACCGTCGCGGGGGCCGGGCTGTCCCCGTGGCCGCGCAGGTCGGGCGCGATCACCACGCGCCCGGTCGCGGTCAGCGCCCGGGCTATCCCGGTGTCCACCCAGTCCCGGCCACCGTCCGAGCCGAAGCCGTGCACGAGGAGCACGGGCGGCTGGCCGGCGGTCTGGGCGGGGGCGAACGTTCGGACCGTCAGACCGGTTCGACTCTGCATCGGTCGCACATCCTCACATCGAGTGTCGGCGGTGAACTTCGATTCTGTACGCGAACGGTGGTCCGCTGGCGCGCGGGGTGGGCCGCGCCCGCGCCACTGGCGGGGCGCACCATCTTCCCCGACCTGCCATGCATGATATCGTATACGATTATTCCACCGTGGTACCTGCCCGGTCGTCTCAGCAAGGCCGCCCGCGGTCCGCGCCGGACCCCTTCGCCACCGCCCGCGCGGACCGTCGCCCCTCCTCCTCGACCAGCGCCTCGCGCCGCACACGCCCAGGAGAACTCCCATGCCGCACCCGCTGGGAACCCAGCCCTCGAAGATCATCGCAGTCCACCTCAACTACCCCTGCCGGGCCAGGGAACGCGGACGCGTCCCCGACCAGCCGTCCTACTTCCTCAAGCCCCCCTCGTCGCTGGCCGGCACGGGCGACGCCATCGCGCGGCCCAGCGGCTGTGAACTGATGGCCTTCGAGGGCGAGATCGCCCTGGTCATCGGCCGCCGCGCGCACCGGGTCAGCCCCGAGCGGGGGTGGAGCCACGTCGCCTGGGTGACGGCTGCCAACGACGCCGGCGCGTACGACCTGCGCTACGCCGACCGCGGCTCCAACCTGCGGTCCAAGGGCGCCGACGGCTTCACCCCCGTCGGCCCCCGGCTGCTCGACGCCACCGCGCTCGACCCCGCCGCCCTGCGGCTGCGCACCTGGGTGGGCGGCGAACTGGTCCAGGACGCCGACACCGCGACCCTGCTCTTTCCCTTCGGCACCCTGATAGCCGACCTGTCGCGGCTGGTCACCCTGGAGCCCGGCGACGTGATCCTCACTGGCACCCCGGCCGGCGCCTCCGTGGTCTCGCCCGGCGACACCGTCGAGGTCGAGGTCAGCGCCCCGGACCAGGGACTGACCAGCGGCCGGCTGCGCAACCAGGTCACCGAGGCCGAACACACCCTGGCGGAGTGGGGCGCCATGCCGCGCGTCGACGCCGCGCTGCGGGCCGACGCCTGGGGCCCGGCCCACGTCGAGCAGCCCACCCTCGACAAGGGCGTCGCCGAGGCGCTGCGCGGCCTGGCCACCGCCACCCTCAGCTCCCAGTTGCGCAAGCGCGGCCTCCAGCACATGACGATCGACGGGCTGCGCCCCACCAAGCCGGGCGGCAGACTCGTCGGCACCGCCCACACCCTGCGCTACCTGCCGCTGCGCGAGGACCTCTTCGCGCGGTACGGCAACGGCATGAACGCGCAGAAGCGCGCCGTCGAGGAGCTGCGCCCGGGCCAGGTGCTGGTGATGGACGCCCGCCGCGACCCCACCTCCGGCACCATCGGCGACATCCTGGCGCTGCGGGCCCAGATGCGCGGCGCCGCCGGCATCGTCACCGACGGCGGGCTGCGCGACAGCGCCGCAGTGGCCGACCTGGACCTTCCCACGTACTACGCCGCCGAACACCCCGCCGTCCTCGGGCGCCGGCACGTCCCCTGGGACACCGGCGTGCCCATCGCCTGCGGCGGGGCGCTCGTACAGCCCGGCGACATCCTCGTCGGCGACGCCGACGGCGTCGTCATCGTCCCGCCCGACCTGGCCGGCGAACTCATCGCCGACAGCGTCGAACAGGAAGCGCGGGAGCGGTTCATCGCCGAACAGGTGGCGGCGGGCGAGGCCATCGAGGGCCTGTACCCGCTCGGGCCCACCTGGCAGCCGGCCTACCAGCAGTGGCGCGACACCCGACCGTGAATCCGCTCGCACCCACCCACCCACGGAGCACCCCATGAAGTTCCGCACCGACCCCGCCACCATCCGCGGGTCCATCGCCCCCCTCGTCACGCCGTTCACCGCCGACGGCGCGGTCGACCACGACAGCCTGCGGGGCCTGATCCGCTGGCAGTTGGAGTCCGGCTCGCACGGCATCTCGCTGGGCGGCTCGACCGGCGAACCCTCCGCGCAGAGCGCCGCCGAGCGCATCGCCGCCATGCGCACCGCCGCCACCGAGATCGACGACCGGGTGCCGTTCCTGCCCGGCACCGGCTCGCACAAGCTGGACGAGACGCTGGAGATCACCGCGGCGGCCCGGGAGCTGGGCGCGGACGCCGCCCTGGTCATCACCCCGTACTACGCGCGCCCCACCCAGGAAGCGCTGTACCAGTGGTACGCCACCGTGGCCCGCGAGTTCCCCGACCTGCCGCTGGTCGCCTACAACGTGCCCTCGCGCACCGCCGTGGACATCGCGCCGGACACGGTGCGGCGGCTGTTCACCGACTTCGACAACTTCGTCGGCGTCAAGGAGACCACCAAGGACTTCGAGCACTTCTCCCGCGTCCTGCACGCCTGCGGCCGTGAGCTGCTCGTGTGGTCCGGCATCGAGTTGCTGTGCCTGCCGCTGCTCGCGCTCGGCGGAGCCGGCTTCGTCTCCGCCGTGGCCAACCTGGCACCCACCGCCGTGGCCCGGATGTACGAACTGTGGGAGGCCGGCGACCACGAGGCCGCGCGAGAGCTGCACTACCGCCTGCACCCCCTGGTCGACCTGCTGTTCGTCGAGACCAACCCGGCCCCGGCCAAGTGGGTGCTGGCGCAGCAGGGCCGCATCGCCTCACACCACGTACGCCCCCCGCTCACCCCGCCCACCGAGGACGGCCTCGCCCGCGTCCGCGCCCTGCTCGCCGAGGGCGGCGACCTCACCCAGCAGCTCTGACCCTCCGCTACGGGAAGAGACACCCATGTCCACGAACCCCACCCCGGGCCGCCCGGCCGACCTGCCCACCCGGATCCGCCACTGGATCGGTGGCGAACTCACCGACAGCGCCGACGGCCGCACGTTCCCCGTCAGCGACCCCGTCTCCAACGCCCCCTACGCCACCGCGGCGGCCGGCACCACCGACGACGTGGACCGCGCCGTCGCCGCCGCCTCGGCCGCCTTCCCCGCCTGGTCGAAGCTGGGCAACCGGGAGCGCGCCCGCATCCTGTACCGGATCGCCGACGGCGTCGAGGCGCGCGAGGAGCGCCTGGCCGCCTTCGAGACCTTCGACTCCGGCCTGCCCATCACCCAGGCCCGCGGCCAGGCCCGGCGGGCGGCCGAGAACTTCCGCTACTTCGCCGACGTCATCGTCGCCATCGGCGAGGAGGCGTTCCGCGCCGGCGACCAGCAGATCAACTACGTCGTGCGCACCCCCGTCGGCGTCGCCGGCCTGATCACCCCCTGGAACACCCCGTTCATGCTGGAGAGCTGGAAGCTGGCCCCGGCGCTGGCCTCCGGCTGCACCCTGGTGCTCAAGCCCGCCGAGTGGACGCCCCTGTCCGCGAGCCTGTGGCCGGAGATCCTGGACGAGGCCGGCGTACCGTCCGGCGTGGTCAACATCGTGCACGGCATCGGCGAGGAGGCCGGCCAGGCGCTGGTGGACCACCCCGGCGTGCCGCTGATCTCCTTCACCGGCTCCACCGACACCGGCCGACACATCGTCCGCAGCTCGGCGGCGCACCTGAAGACCACGTCGATGGAGCTGGGCGGCAAGTCCCCGGTCGTGCTCTTCGCCGACGCCGACCTGGACGCGGCGCTGGACTCGGTCGTCTTCGGCGTCTTCTCGCTCAACGGCGAACGCTGCACCGCCGGCTCCCGCGTCCTGGTGGAGCGCCCGATCTACGAGGAGTTCACCCGCCGCCTGGCCGAGCGCGCCGAGCGTGTGAAGGTCGGCCTTCCGTCGGACCCGGCCACCGAGGTCGGCGCCCTGGTACACGCCGAGCACTACGCGCGCGTCCTCGGCTACGTCGAGATCGGGCAGCAGGAGGCGAAGCTGGTGGCCGGCGGCGGACGCCCCGCGCACCTGCCGGAGGGCAACTACCTCCAGCCCACCGTCTTCGCCGACGTCCCCCGCGACGCCCGCATCTTCCAGGAGGAGATCTTCGGCCCGGTCGTGGCCGTGGCCCCCTTCGACGACGAGGCCGAGGCCGTCGAGCTGGCCAACGCCACCGAGTACGGGCTCGCCGCCTACGTGTGGACCTCCGACCTCAAGCGCGGGCACCGCGTCGCGCACGCCGTCGAGTCCGGCATGGTCTGGATCAACTCCCACAACGTCCGTGACCTGCGCACTCCCTTCGGCGGGGTCAAGTCATCCGGCCTCGGCCGCGAGGGCGGTGCGCATAGTATCGACTTCTACACCGAGTCGAAGATCGTCCACGTCATGCTCGACCAGGCCCACACCCCCCGCTTCGGCGCGTGACCGTCAAGGAGCGACCTCCCATGACCCTCACCCCTCCTGACGTCGTCCGCTCCGCCTACGCCCAGCTCGTCGTCACCGACCTGGCCAAGGCCCGCTGGTTCTGGGTCGACATGCTCGGCTTCCACCTCCAGTACGAGGACGAGTCCCTGCTGTGCCTGCGCGGCACCGACGAGCTCACCCACCACTCCCTGGTGCTCCGCAAGGGCGGGACGGCGGCCCTGGACCACCTCTCCTACCGGGTGCGCACCAGCGAGGACGTCGACCGCGCCGAGGCGTACTTCACCGCGCTCGGCCGGCCCGTGCGCCGCGTGCCCAAGGGAGCGGGCACGCCGGGGGTCGGCGACGCCGTGCGCGTCATCGACCCGCTCGGCTTCCCGGTGGAGTTCTTCCACGACATCGAGCGCGCCGAGCGCCTCATCCAGCGCTACGACCTGCGCCGCGGCGCCGAGATAGCGCGCCTGGACCACTTCAACATCTGCACCCCCGACATCCCCGCCGCCTACGCCCACTACGAGGCGCTCGGCTTCGGCTGCTCGGAGACGATCGAGGGCGACGAGCACGAGCTGTACGCGGCCTGGATGTACCGCAAGCAGACCGTCCACGACGTGGCCTTCACCGGAGGCGCGGGCCCGCGCCTGCACCACGTGGGCGTGGCCACCCACGAGTCGCACCAGGTGCTGCGCACCGCCGACCTCTTCGGCTCGCTGCGCCAGGAGCACCACATCGAGCGGGGCCCGGGCCGGCACGGCGTCTCCAACGCCTTCTACCTCTACCTGCGCGACCCGGACGGCCACCGGGTGGAGATCTACACCTCCGACTACTACACCGGCGACCCGGACCACGAGACCTACCGGTGGAACGTCCGCGACGACCGCCGCCGGGACTTCTGGGGCAACGCGGTGATCGAGTCCTGGTACAAGGAGGCGTCCCCGGTCCTCGACCTGGACGGCCGCCCGGTGCCCGTCACCGAGTCCGTCCTGGACGAGTCCGCCGTCCAGGTCGGCGCCGACGGCCTCGGGATCGTCGAACCGGCCAGGCAGGGCGACTGACCCACCACCGAGTGACCCAGCAACGGGTGACCCACCGGGTGACGGCTTCGGCCGTCACCCGGTTTCGTCCGTCCCGCGCTGACCGCGCGCTTCCCGCTGGGCCGTGGTCGGAGGCCGCCCACGGCGTGGGCCGCCGCGCACGAGAGCCGCCGCCGGCGAGGGGTGCCGGCGGCGGCTCTAACGTGTGCGACGGGGCGTACGCGAGGGGAAAACGGCGTGAGGCGATCAGTGCAGGGCCCCGCGCTGGGCGCCGGCGTCGTCGGCGTGGTGTGCGCCGGCGGGTGGGGCGTCCTGGGACCGGCGCAGGCGGGGGCGCACCGTGGCCCACACCAGGACGCAGGCCAGGGTGGTGGCGACGGCCATGGTGCAGGCCATGGTCAGCTCCGGGCTGCCGCCGAGCGCGACGAGCGGGGCGACGACGGGGCCGACGGCGAAGCTCGACATGCCGAGCAGGGCCGCCGCGGTCCCGGCACGCTCGCCGTGGCCCGTGAGCGCGAGGGTCGAGCTGTTCGGGCTGATCACCCCGTAGCAGAACAGCACCAGCGCGAGGACGACGAGCAGCGGGCCGAGGCCGAGCCCGAGGACGACCGTGCCGAGCAGGGCCAGGGCGGCGACCGCCGTCGCCGTCGTACCCAGCACGTACATGCGCGCGGGGCCGGCCCGGCGTACGACGGCGCGGTTGGACAGCGACCCGAACACCGCGACGACCGCGTTCATCGCGAAGACGAGGCCGAACGCCTGCGGGCTGAGGTGGAAGCCGTCCTGCAGGACGAAGCTGATGGACGCCAGGTAGGTGAAGAACGCCGTACCGGTGCACGCCCCCACCAGCAGGTAGCAGACGAACAGCCGGTCACGCAGGACCACGCCGAACCGGCGGCCCGTCTCGGCGAACCCGCCCGCGTGCCGCAGCGGGGGCGGCAGGGTCTCGGGCAGCAGCGTGGCCGAGACGACCAGCAGGGCGACGCCCACGCCGGCCAGGACCACGAACAGGCCCCGCCAGTCGAGGACGGCCGCGAGCTGCCCGCCGGCCACCGGCGCCAGGATCGGGGCCAGCGCCCCGACCAGACCGAGCAGGCTGAGCAGCCGCGCCAACTCGGCGCCGGAGGCGATGTCCCGGGCCGCGGCGAGCGCGATGACCACGCCCGCCGACCCGGCGACGCCCTGCAGGAACCGCAGGACGAGCAGGATCTCGATGGTCGGCGCGAACGCGCACAGCAGCGAGAACACCGTGAACAGCGCCACGCCCCACAGCAGGGGCCGCCGCCTGCCGAACCGGTCGCTGAGCGGTCCCGTCACGAGCTGCCCGAGCGCGAGCCCGAGCATGCACACCGACATGGACGCCTGGGCGAGGCTGTCGCTGGTGTGCAGGTCCCTGGCGAGGTGCGGCAGCAGCGGCATGGACAGGTCCATCGACAGCGGCCCGAACACCTCGAGCGAGCCCAGGACGAACGCGGCGCGGCGCGCGCTCATCACGCGCGCGCCGCGCGGTGCGGCCGTCGTCACCGCGACCGGCCGGTACTGCCCAGGACGCGCCGTATCCACGACGCGCGGGTGGCCGCCGCGGCCCGGGAGACCCCGGCGTCCGGCGAGAAGCCGGTGAAGCCGTGGTACGCGCCGGCCCACACGTGCAGTTCGGCCTGGCCGCCGGTGGCCCAGATGCGGGTGGCGTACTCGACGGCCTCGTCGCGGAAGACCTCGGCCGCGCCGACCGTGACCAAGGCGGGCGGCAGCCCGGACAGGTCGGCCGCGCGCGCGGGCGCCGCGTAGGGCGAGACGCCTTCGGTGCCCCGGTCCGCGCCCAGCACGGCGTTCCAGGCGGTGTCGTTGTTGTGCCGGTCCCAGATGCCGATGCCGTCGTACTGCCGACTGGAGACCGACTCGTTGCGGTCGTCCAGCATCGGGCAGTCCAGGAGTTGCCCGGCCAGGGCGGGGCCGCCGCGGTCGCGGGCCATCAGCGCGACCGCGGCGCTCAGGCCGCCGCCCGCGCTCGCGCCGCTGACCAGGATGCGGGACGGGTCGACGCCCAGGTCGCGGGCGTGTTCGGCGAACCAGACCAACCCGGCGTAGCAGTCCTCGGCGGCGGCTGGCGCGGGGTACTCGGGCGCGAGCCGGTACTCGACGGTCGCGGCGACGGCGCCGTACCGCACCACCTCGTCGACCAGGCCCGCCGCGCCGAAGAACCGGTTGCCCAGGATCATGCCGCCACCGTGGATGGCGTAGATCCCGGGCGCCCCGCGCACCCCGCCACGGGGCCGCAGGACGGTCAGTTCCACCTCCGGCGCGCCCGCCGGGCCGGCCACGGTGACGTGTTCGAAGTCCACCGGGCTGGCGCCGATCGCCGTCTCCAGCGACGGCACGATCGTGGCGAAGTGGGCGCGGTTGGCGTGGATGGTGTGGGCCCGCAGCGGGATGCCCTCGATGAGCTCGCGGCACGCGGCCAGGCCCGGCTCCAGGTGCGGGTCGTAGGGGACGGGGCGCGGGCGCGGCATGCCGGTCACCACCGCGGGCCCGGACGCGGGCGCGCGACCTGCCGCGCGCGCACGGGCCGGCTGGCGGCGGGCGCGGCGCCGCCGGCACCCGCGCCGCGGACGCCGGGCCCGCCACGCGGGTCGGATATGCGGGTCACCGGTTGCTCCTGGTTCGGTCGGCGGGGCGGGGCCGTCATCGGTCAGGGGCCTTCCGGGTCGACGATGCCGCGGTCCACCCAGAACGGTTCGACCAGGGTGCGCAGTTCGTCGGCGCCGACCCGCTCCAGCAGGTCCAGGGCCTCGATGTTCTGCCGTACCTGCGCCAGCTTGGTGGCGCCGACCAGCGTCGTGACGTTGGCCGGGTGGCTGAGCGTGAACGCGATCGCGAGCTGGGCCGGCGTGGCGCCGAGCTTCTCGGCGAGCTCGGTGACGGCCGGCACGGTCGCCACGATGGCCTCGCGGATCGAGCCGGGGTCGCGGCCGATCTCCCGGTCGGGCGCGGTCCGACCGGCCAGGATGCCGCCCTCCAGGACGTCCGACGACTGCATGCTGAGGCCGGAGTTGAACAGTTCGGCGAAGGGCTGCCCGTCGGGGATGGACCGGCGCGCGAGGCTGTACTTGAGCTGCGCGATCTGCGGCCCGGGCACGCCGCGCTCGGCGGCGATGCGGCGCAGGGCGTGGATGCTGGAGGCCGACCAGTTGTTCACGCCCCAGGCGCGGATCAGCCCGGCGTCGGTGAGCGCCGCGAGGTCGCCGACCAGGTCCTCCAGGCGTACGTCGTCGCGCCGCAGGTCGCCGAGGATCACCAGGTCCGCGTGGTCGAGGCCGGTGCGCAGGAACGCGTTCTTCAACTGGGGCGCGAAGCCCCGCGCGTCGAAGCCCTCGATCCACAGCTTCACCGAGGCCAGGTACGCGTCCCGGGGAACCCCGACCGCGCGCATGATGGCGCCCCACAGCACGTCGGTGAAGACGGGGGGCTTGCCGGGCAGGCCGTAGACGCCCACGTCGAACAGGGTGACGCCGCGGTCGAGCGCGTAGCGGACCAGGTCCACCGCGTCGGCGAAGTCCATCCGGTCGAAGGTGTGCCACGAGCCGAGGGAGAGCGCCGACGCCGCGAGTTCGCTGGTGCCGATGGGGTGCCGGGGGAGCTGTGTGGTGGTCACGTGTCGTTCCTCAATCTCTGGGTCTCTCCAGGTATCACCGGGCGGCACCGGGTAGCACCCGGTGCCCACGGGTGTGGCCGGCCGATCAGGGGAGCCGGGGGTCGATGACGGCCTTGATCTCCTCGTGCCGGCTCATCGCGGCGATGCGCGCGGAGGCCGACGAGAGCCCGACGGGCGTGCCGAAGAGGCGGTCCCAGGGCATGCGGTCGGCGAAGGAGGTGAAGAAGCCGATCGCGTCGTGGTAGTCGGCGATGTCGCCGTTGAGCGAGCCGACGATGGTCAGCTCCTTGCCCATCACCGTGCCGAGCGCCAGCGGTTCGGCCGTCGGCCCGGTGGAGCCCACGACGACGACGCGCCCGCGCTGCGCGGCCATCTCCACGGCCTCCCGGCCGACCGAGGGGGCGCCGGCGAAGTCGAGTACCAGGTCCGCGCCCTGACCACCGGTCAGCTCCCGCACCCGGGCGACGGTGGCCTCGGACCCGTGGGCGATGTCCACCGTCTCCTGGGCGCCGAAGGCGTGGGCCAGTTCCAGGCGCGCCGGGGGAGCGCCGACGGTGATCACCGTTCCCGCGCCGCTGAGGTGGGCGACCGCGGTCGCGAAGAGGCCGAGCGCCCCCGAGCCCTGCACGACCACGCGCGAGCCCGGGCGTACGCCGCCGACCCGGGAGAAGGCCCGCAGCACGGTCTTCGCCGCGCAGCCGGCCATCGCGGCCCAGGTGTCGGGGATGGCCGCGGGCAGCAGGAGTTTGGCCGCGCCCGGGACCACGTAGGCGTACTCGCACAGACCCGCCGTCGCGTACGGGGGCACGTCCGCGCGTTGCAGGAAGCCGTAGCCGCGGGTGGAGCAGGCGACCGGCTCGCGCAGCACCGTGCAGCCGTGGCAGGCGCCGCACGTCGACTCGGACCAGCCGATGCGGTCGCCGACGGACAACTCGCGGCCGAGGGCGTCCCGGGTGCCCTCGCCGACGGCGACGATCTCGCCGACCATCTCGTGGCCGAGCACCATCGGCAGCATGCCGGGAAAGGTCATCTTGCCCGACCAGATCTCGATGTCGGTGCCGCACAGCGTCGTGCACACGATGCGCACCACGGCCGCGCCCGGTTCGGGTTTCGCCGGAAGCGGCAGGTCAGTGAGGTCAAGGCCGGCGCCGTGGGCGCTGAGGACGGCGGCGCGGGTCGAGGAGGGGAAGTCCATCGAAGCTCCTTCGGATCGAGCTAACGGGGGCTCGATGATGCGTTAGTCTACGGATGTTGACTCAAATGTCGAGACCCTGAGAGCAACGAGGAGCACCCGTGCGCACAGCCGACGGCGACGCCCGCAATGCATCGGCCGACCTGATCCTGCGAGGCGGTGTGGTCCACGCCCTGTGCCCGGGAGGCGGGGGAGTGACCGCGATCGCGCTGCGCGCCGGACACGTCGCCCGCATCGGCGACGAGCGCGAGGTGATGGCACTCGCCGGCCCCGCGACCCGCGTCGTCGACCTCGCCGGACGCACCGTCCTCCCGGGCATCAACGACGCCCACCTGCACGCCACTTGGCTCGGCGCCATGTGGCCCGACACGCTCTTCGGCGGCCAGGCGGGCCCCGGCCCCGCGCCGCAGCGCCCGCTGCTCGACGCCGCCGAGCGCCGCCACGCGATCCTGCGCGCCGGCGAACTCGTCGCCTCGCTCGGCATCACCAGCTACACCGAACCGGGCCTCGGACCCGGCGAGGACCACGGCGCCACCGGAGCCTTCGGCACCTCGGTCGCCGAGCAGTACCGCGCGCTCGCCGCCGAGGGGCTGCTCAGAGCCAGGGTCACCGCCCTGTGGCTGTTCGGCGAGCTGGACGGGCCCAGCGACCTGGAGAGCTTCCTCGCCGGCCTCGCCGCCACCGACGGCACCACCAACGACCCGCGCTGGCTCCGCTTCGCCGGCGTCAAGATATTCGCCGACGGCATCCCGCCGATGCACTCCGCCTACACGCACCACTGCTACGCCGACGGCGTCAGCCCATCCCTCCTGGTGGCCGGCGCCGACGACGCCGAGCGCGAGGCCAACCTGGCCCAGATGATCATCGCCGCGCACCGCGCCGGCCACCAGGTCGGCGTGCACGCCACCGGGGACCGCTCCATCGACGTCACGCTCGACGCGATCGAACGCGCCCGCGCCGAGCGCGACACCGACCTGGGTCACTACGTCATCCACGGCGACCTGGTGACCCGGCCGCAGTTGCGCCGGATGGCCGCCCTCGGCGTGGGCCTGGACACCCAGCCCGAGATCGCGGTCCGCACCCGCACCCTGGTGGACGCCGCGCTCGGCCCCGGATCGGCGGCAGCGGCGTGGCCCCTCCAGGCGGCGCTCGACGAGGGCGTCCCCCTGTGTCTGACCTCCGACGCGCCCGTGCTCTCCCCGGACTGGCGCCGCCAGATCGCCGCCGCCGACGAGTGGATGGGACCCGCTCCCGACCCGCGCCGCCGGATGGGCCGCCTGCTGCGCTGCTACACGGTCGAGCCCGCCCGCCAGGACCACGCCCTGGCGTGGAAGGGCACCCTCGCCCCCGGCATGGTCGCCGACCTGTGCGTACTCGAAGCCGATCCGCTGGCCGTGACTCCGGCCGAGCTGCCGGACGTCAACGTGGAACTCACCGTGGTGGACGGCGAGATCGTCTACGACCGCGACGCGCGCGTCGCGGTCCCGGAGACGGCCTGACGCCACCGACCCCGCCCGGTCCGCCGAAGCGCACCGGGCGAGGCCGACCGGCCACGAGCACGGGGAAGCCCAAGCGACCCGGCTCGCCGCCTACCGCGTACGGCCAGACCCCGACGGCGCACGCCCCCGGCCTGGGCCCCCCTACCCCGCCGCCACCGTCACCGGCCGACGCCGCAACGCCCAGGCCGCGCTGAGCGCCGCGCACGGAGCCGCGACCAGCACGCACGCGCCCGTGACCAGGGCGACGGGGCGCCACGGCACGGTCAGCGGCGCGTCCACCGCGAGCATCGCCAAGCCGGCGTGCATGGTGCCGAGTTGGACGCCGGCCACCGCGCAGCCCAGTACCGCGCCGACCACCACCACCAGCACCGACTCGGCGGTCACCAGACGGATCACCTGCGCCCGGGTGGCGCCGGCCAGCCGCAGCAGGGCCAGTTCGCGGCGCCGGTCGGCGGTCGCCATGGCCAGGGTGTTGGCGAGCGCGATCCCGGTGTACACCAGGGCGAGACCCAGCACCAGGACGGTGCGCAGCCAGGCCACGCGGCTGGCGGCGGGGGAGGTGGCCGCCAACCACTCCTCGCGGGTGTCGACGCTCGCGTCGAACCGGGCAGCCGCGGCGTCCAGCCGCCGCACCGTGGTGGCGTCGGCCGCGCCGGTCAGCCTGATCTCGACGCGGTCGACGCGGGCGCCCGGGCCGTTGGGCGGCGTGACGTACAGGCCGTTGTCGCCCAGGCCGTCGCGCAGCACGGCGGCCACCCGCAGCGTCACCCGACTGCCGTCCGCGCGGATCACCGGCACCGGGTCCCCGACGGTGGTGCGCCCCCACTCCTCGGGCAACACGATGCCGCCATCGTCCAGCGCCGACACCGCCCCCGCGCGCACCGGCAGCCTGGCCAGCGCCGCCAGAGCGGCCGGCTCGGCGGTCCTCGCCTCGGAGTCCACCACCGTGCCGTCCGGCTCGACCAGCGACAGCGGGGTCGGCGCCGTCGCCGAGACGGTCACCCCCGGCACCGCGCGCAGCGCGTCGACCAGCGCGTCGGGGGAGGCGGTGGTCGGCACGACGACGAAGTCGGCGGCGGTCCGGGAACGGGCCTCGACGGTACGAGCCGCGCTCACCGTCTCCAGCGCCCCGGCCAGCGACCCCGTCAGCGCCACCGCCACCAGCACGGGCGCGGCCACGGCGCCCGTGCGGCGCACCGCGGCCGACGCGTTCGCCCGCACCAGGCGCCCGGCGTACGCGGTGTGCCGGGCCGGCCACCAGGTCAGGGCGCGCAGCAGGGGCCGCGCCAGGACGGGCGAGAGCAGCCCGCAGGCGGAGATCAGCACCATCGGGCGCACGGTGTACGTCTTGCGGCGCAGCAGTTCGGCGGGGTCGGTGCACAGGGCCGCACCGACCAGGACGGCCGCGGCGGTGAGCAACCCCAGGCCCCACAGCCAACGACCGGCGGTCATCACCCCGGTGTCCACCTCGGCATCGCGCAACGCGTCCAGCGGCCCCAGCCGCCCCGCCCGCCGGGCGGCCACCGCCACCCCGCCCAGGGCCACCAACAGGCCGGTCCAGAAGGCGGCGTACAGGGGCCAGTGCTGCGAACCGAGCGCGAGGTCGCGCGGCGCCATGTCGACGTCGCCGAGCCAGCGCACCATCGAGGGCGCCGCGAGCCGGCCGAGCACACACCCCACGGCCGAGGCCGCGACGCCCAGGATCAGGGCCTCGGCCAGGACGGCCCGGCGCACCTGCGCCCGGGTGGCACCGGCCAGGCGCAGCAGGCCCAGTTCACGCCGGCGCTGCGCCACCGCGTACGAGAAGGTGGAGGCGACCACGAACGCCGACACGAAGGCGCTCACCCCGCCCGCCGTGCCGAGCGCCGCCACCAGCGACACCACGGCCTCCCCGCCGGGCAACGCCAGGGCGGTGGCCAGCCCGAGCAGCATCACCGTCGTCATCGCGACGCCGAGCGCCAGGGCCGTGAACGCCCCGATGAGACCAACCCAGCGGGCCCGTAGGGACTTCCAAGCAATCGGCAACATCCTCATGCCACAAGCCAACCGGCCCGGGCGGTCCCGATCAGTGGGGCACGGGTCACCGTGCGGGGTAGGGCCCGCCCTACCGCGCGCGGCGGCAACGGCGCCTAGGGTGGGTCGACTGGCTGGCACGGTGGCTGGTTGGGTCGGGTGGGGTTGGACGAGCGGGGCGAGGGGTTGGGCGCATGAGGGAGGGCGGCGTGTGGCGCGCGATGCTGCGCCCGGGGTTCGCGTGTTCGGCGCTGCCGTGGCGGGCGGCCGGCTACCTGCTGGTGAGCGGGGTGACGGGGGCCCTGCTGTGCGCGGGGTTGCTGGTGGCGGTGGTGGTCTTCGGGGCACTGGCCGTCGTGCTCGTGGGGTTGCCGCTGCTGGCGGCGTTGGGGCTGGTGGGAGTGGCGTACGCGCCCTGGGAGCGCGGGCTGCTGCGGCTGCTCGACGGCACGCGGGTGGCCGACCCACACCAGGTGCCGGTCCGCCCGGGCCTGTCCGCCTGGTTGCGGCTGCGCTACCGGGAGCAGGCGACCTGGCGGGAGCTGGGCTTCACCGTGCTGGCCGCCTTCCTGCTGTGGCCGGTGGACCTGATCGTGGTGGGTGGCGCCCTGGTGGTGCCGGCCTATCTGCTGGGCGCGCTGCCGCTGCTGCTGGCCGACGGCGAGCAGGTCAACGTCCTCAAGGTGTGGGTGGTCCACTCGCCGGCCGTGGCCGGCGCGCTGGGGGTCGCGGGCCTCGCGGCGGCGGCGCTGTGCGCGTATCCGCTGACCGCGGTGGCGGCCGGCCGCGCCGCGCTGGCCCGGTTGTTGCTGTCACCGACCGGCCAGGAGGTACGGATCGGCGAACTGGTCAGCTCACGGGCCCGCCTCGTGGACGCCTTCGAGGCCGAGCGGCGCCGGATCGAGCGCGATCTGCACGACGGCGCCCAGCAGCGCCTGGTGGCCCTGTCGATGGCGCTGGGGCTCGCCCGCCTGGACGCCCCGGCCGGCAGCGAGCTCGCCACCCGACTGGCCGCCGCGCAGCGCGAGGCGGGGGCGGCCCTCGCCGAGCTGCGCGAGCTGATCCACGGCATCCACCCCCAGGTGCTCACCGACCGCGGCCTGCCGGACGCCTGCGCGGACGCCGCCGACCGCTCGCCCGTGCCCGTCGAGGTCCGCCTCGACCTGCCGGGACGGTTCGCGCCCGCGGTCGAGTCGGCCGGCTACTTCGCCGTCTGCGAGGCGCTGGCCAACATCGCCCGGCACAGCGGCGCCGAGGCCGCCCGGATCGAGGGACGCTACGCTGACGGGCTGTTGACCATCGACGTGTGGGACGACGGGGGAGGCGGCGCCGATCCGGCGGGCGGCACCGGCCTGACCGGGCTGGCCGACCGGGTCTCCGTGGTGGACGGCGCACTGACGCTGGACAGCCCGCCCGGCGGCCCGACCCTGTTGCGCGTGGAGATCCCTTGCACCCCGCTGAGCCCGACCCCACCGAGCCCGACCCGCAGCGCATAGTCCTGGCCGAGGACAGCGTGCTGCTGCGCGAGGGGCTGATCGGCCTGCTCGCCCGCTTCGGCCACCAGGTGGTGGCCGCGGTGGGGGACGCCGAGGCGTTGCACGCCGCCGTCGCCGAGCACGTACCGGACATCGTCATCACCGACGTGCGCATGCCCCCGGGCCAGACCGACGAGGGGCTGCGGGCCGCCGTCGCGCTGCGCGAGCGGCGCCCCGGCCTGCCGGTGCTGGTCCTCAGCCAGTACGTGCAGCGCTCCTACGCCGCGGACATGCTGGACTCCGGCGACGGCTCGGGCGTCGGCTACCTGCTCAAGGACCGGATCGGCCAGGTCGACGACTTCGTGGCGGCGGTCGGCGCCGTGGCGGCCGGCGGCACGGTGGTCGACCCGGAGGTGGTGCGCCAGTTGCTGCGCCGCCGCCGGGACCCGCTGGAGCGGCTGACCCCGCGCGAGCGCGAGGTGTTGGCGCTGATGGCCGAGGGGCGGTCCAACGCGGCGATCTGTCGCGCGCTGGTGGTCTCGGACGCCGCGGTGGGCAAGCACGTCGGCAACATCCTGATGAAGCTGGACCTGCCACCGGCCGAGGAGACCCACCGCAGGGTGATGGCGGTCCTTGAGTTCCTGCGCGCCTGAGCCCGCCCGCCACCGGGCCGGGCAGGTCGCCGGCCGCCGAGGATCGGCCGCACGTGGAGAGGGGCCCCGGCCCGGTACGTGCGGCCGGGACCCCTCCGGTCAGTCGCCCGGGCGATCCGCCCGAGCCCCCGCCGTCACACCCTTCACGGCGCGCCCCACGTGCCCGTGTGGCGCACCGCGCCCACGCCTGCCACGGGAGACGAGCCCGTGGCAGGCGCGCTCAGGCCGCCGGCACCGGCACCGGCACTGTCGACGCTGTGGGCGCGAGGGTTAGCAGGCCCGCCACGAGGAGATTCTGTCGTTGGCCGTCGGGCCGATGTTGCCACGGGACTCCCCGGGGCTCACGATGGCTAACACGGAGCCGCCGTAGTTGGAGTGGTCGTAGAAGCACACCCGCGAACCAGTGCGGTTCCACAGGGCGGTGGTCAGGTCGTTCATGTGGTCGCCCACGTTCGACCGGGAGGTGCCGGGCACGAACAGGAAGCGCCCTTCGTAGTTGCTGTCACCCCACACGCACACGTAACCGCCGGGGCAGTCGTTGGGGTTGGCGCTGGCCTGGGTGGCGCCGGCGAGGACGGTGGTAGCGGCCATGCAGGTCGCCGCTACGGCGCCGGCGATGAGGGACTTCTTCATGGCGTCATGCCTTTCTCTCGTCAGGTCGTCGCGCGTCGGAATATCGCGCGCCACGTTCCGTGCGTCGCTTTCCGTGTGTTGCCCCCGCACGCCGAATCGCGGGTCGCCTACGTGTGTCGAAGTCACGCGCCGCATGCGCAGGTGGAATCCACATCTGGTGTCCGTGCGTTCGACGTCGCGTGTCCGTCGTGCCTGTCGGCGTGGGTGTCGATCGTGGAACGGGTGGTTCGGCGGTGACCGGCCGGGCGGCGGGCCGCCCCGTGCCTGTCGCGCCGTGGTCGCGAGTCCGCAACCGCGCCATGGCCGCACCGTGACCGTTTCGGTTGCCCGCCAAGGGCTTCCGGGAGTCCGTGTGCTGTGGCTCTGGCCATGCCGTATGTTTCAGGACTTCGGCTACGAATTCCGTTTCCGAGGTACGTGCACAAGCTTGGCACACTGGTTCGGCCTATCGACGCGCCAACCCCGACTTATCCGTCAAATCCCCTTGGAGCGCGCCCGTTGCCGCTTTCTGGCGGCCCGAGCGATGCGGCTTTGGCGCCCCACGTGTGCAGGTGGGAAGAGTGCGACGAGCCTGGAGAGAGAGGTTCCGTGTCCGAGTGGGAGCGGAACGTGCCCGAGCGGGCCCGGGTGACGGGAGCGGCGTGGGGCCGGCGTCCGCTGCCCGGAGCCGGAAGCCCGGAAGGGGAGCCCAACCGGCCGATTCCCAGGCTGAGTTCTCCTCGTCGGGCGCCCGGCCCGGGCCGGCGGTCCCGCCACGTGCCGCCCGGCCTCCTCGCCGGGGCCGGGGGTGACGTGGGCCTGCTGGAACGCGCCGCCCTTCCGTACGCGGGCGGCACGCCGCAGTGGCTAGGTCAGCAGTTGGCCGCCGTCCACCGGCAGGCTGGTGCCGGTGATGTGCGCCGCCGCGTCGCTGGCGAGGAAGACGGTCGCCGCGGCGACGTCGTCCACGGCGGCGAGCTTGCGCAGCGGGATGCGTCCCTCCCACGCCTGGCGTTGCGGTGACCCCTCGGGCATGCCGGCCGCCAGCATCTCGGTGAGGACGGGGCCGGGCGCGACGGCGTTGACGCGTATGCCGTGCTCGGCCAGTTCGATCGCGGCCCAACGGGTGACCGCGTCCACGGCCGCCTTGCTGCTCTCGTAACCGCCCATGCCCGGCGTGGGCTGCCGGCCGCCGATCGAGGAGATGTTGACGATCGTGCCGGCGACGCGGGCCGCGACCATGCGGCGCGCGACGTGCTGGGTCATCAGGAAGGTGCCCACCACGTTGGTGCGCAGGATGGTGTCGAGATCGCTGCCGGGCAACTCCATGAGCGTGCCGTGCGTCGTGAGCAGGCCCGCGTTGTTCACCAGCACCTCGACGGGGCCCAACTCGTCCTGTAGCGCGTCCAGTTCGCGCTCGATCGACGCCTCGTCGGTAATGTCGAGAACCCGGCCGTGGACGCCCAGGGCGCGGGCTGTCTCCGTGACGCGCTCGGCGTCCCGGTCGGCGATCACCACGGTCTCGCCCGCGGTGGCGAAGGCCCGGGCCACCGCCTGGCCGATCCCCCCGGCTCCGCCGGTGACGAGGACGGTGCGTGTGCGCTTCATTGTCACTCCCCTCCGCCGAGACCCCTGTCGCGGCGTGGGCCGTATAGTATACAAGTGTAGACGAAAAAGCCGAGGCTTCCGGGAGGAGCTTTGAGCACTACGCAGTCCGTGCCCCGCCGTCGGTTGGGGCCTGGTGGCCCCGACGTACCGGTGCTGGCACTGGGGTCCTGGAACACCTGGGACCGAATGGAATTCGATGACGCGGTGTCGCTGATCGCCCGGGCCGCGGAGCTCGACTGCGCCTTCTTCGACGTCGCGCACTACAACATGGGACCGCACGCGGAGAACGCGCGCACCGACCTGATCTTCGGCCGCGCCGTGCGGGAGGCCGGACTCGCCCGCTCCGACTGGCAGTTCTGCGGCAAGCTCTGGCTCTGGGACTACCCGGGCACCGGGTTCACCCAGCAGATGGAGACGTCCCTGGAGCGGGTGGGCGTCGACCGGGCCGACATGGTGGTCGTGGGCGACTACCTCGGCGACCTGGACGTCGAGCGCGTCGTCACCGACGTCGCCGAGCAGATCGAGGCCGGCCGGTTCGCCACCTGGGGTGTGAACAACTGGCGGTACGCGGACCTGCGCGCGGCCCTCGACATCGCCCGCGAGCGGGGCCTCGTACCGCCCTCGTTCGCGCAGCTCAAGTACGGCCTGGCGCGCAGGTCCATGGCCGAGGGCCGCTACTACGCGCCCCTGTTCGACTCCGGGGAGCTGGCCCTCCAGGCATCCGACGTCTTCGAGGGCGGCCTGCTGGTCGGCAACCTCCGCCCGAACCGCAAGATCGGCGCCGACGTCGGCGGCATCCGCGAGCGCGTCGCCGCCTCGTACGACCAGGTGCGCCGCGTAGCCGAGGAGTTCGGCGCGTCCCCCGCCCAGTTGGGCATCGCCTTCTGCCTGGCCAACCCCGGCACCGCGAACGTGCTGGTCGGCGTGAGCCGGCGGGCGCAGTGGGAGGACAACGTCGGCGCCATCGCCCTGCTCGACAGGGTGGGAGCGGCGGCGCTGCGCGAGGCGGTGGCGGACCTGTGGCTCGATCGCGACGTGGCCGCGGACGGCACCTGGTGAGGCACGGCGCCGCCCGCGGGCGGGCGCGCACCCGTTCAACAGTCGTAGGACAACCCTTCAGGAGGACACCATGACCGCACCCAGCACGCCCGCCTCGCCCGACCGCATCGTGGAGATCGCCGCCGGCTACATGGGCGCCAAGCAACTCTTCGCCGCCGCGCGCGTCGGACTCTTCCGGGCCCTGGCCGAGGGCGAGCGCGACGTGGCCGAACTGGCCTCGGCGACCGGTGTCAGCGAGCGCATGGCGCGGATACTCGCCGACGCCATGAACGGACTGGGGCTGCTCGAGCGCCGGGCGGGCCGCTACGCCCTGGCGCCGGACGCCGCCGCCCATCTGACCGGCGAGGGCGACCTCGACCTGCACCCCTTCCTCGCCTTCCTGAACGAGATCAGCTACGGCCACTGGCTCCAGTTCGACACCACCGTCGACACGACCAAGCCCGGCGAGTTGGCGATGGACGAGGAGCGCTGGAAGTCGTTCATGGCGGGGGTGATGCGCTACAACGCGCTGCACGCCGCCATGCTCGCCAGGTCCTTCGACTTCGGCCCCTACCGCGACCTGCTCGACCTCGGCGGCCTCTCCCCGGCCTTCGCCATCGGCGCCCTCCAGGCCAACCCGGAGCTGTCGGCGCGCTTCGTCTTCGACCCGCAGTCATCGGAGGCCATCGCCGAGGCGCTGGCGGCGGCCGGCCTGACCGGCCGGGCCCGCATCGATCCCGCGGCCACCGCCGAGGCCGACCCGGGCGGGGAGCACGACCTGGTCATGGTCAACCACGTGATCCACCGCTTCACCGCCGAGCAGAACCGCGCCATCCTGGCCAACGCCCGGGCCGCCGCGCGCGCGGGCGCCACCCTGCTGCTGCTCGACTTCCTGCTGGACGACGACGATCGCCAGCGCCCGATCGACGCGCTGCACGCGGGGGAGTACCTGGTCATCGACGGTACGGTCGTCTACCCGGAGTCCGAGGTCACGGCCTGGCTCACGGCGGCCGGCTGGCGTCAGCGCGAGGTGCTGGCCCTGCCCGGAAGCCCGCGCGTCATCGTCGCCGAGGCCGTCTGACCGGCCCCTTTCCACCCCCCGCGGCACCTGGCTGAACAACGGCCCCGCCCCTGCCAAATTGGCTGTGGCGGGGCCATTGCCTTTTTTGCCGACGACCGTAGACTAACGGCCACGACACGTGAGATGGCGGGCAGGGGAACTCCTTCAGGCACCCGCCCCCGTCTTTGGGCCGAGCGTTGCGACGGCCAAGAGGACCTGCGGTTTCCTCTCCCGGCTCGATCTGGCATCAGCGCCCCTCTTACTTGAGAGAAGATTCCATGCAGAGGATCTGGAGAGCCACACTTGTCGCGGTCGTCGCCCTCGCGCTGGCCGCCTGTACGAACGCCGGAGCCAACTCCGGCGACGGACCCGTCGAGAAGATCAGGATCGGCACCCTCCTCGACGTCACCTCCTGGGACCCGGCACAGGCCGACATCGGCTTCGACGGCCCCTACCTGTCAGCCGTCTACGACCCGCTGGTCGCCCTGGACGAGAAGTCCCAGCCCATCCCGGCACTCGCCACCTCCTGGACGTACTCCCCGGACCGCCTGACGCTCACCATGCGGCTACGCTCCGGAGTCACCTTCACCGACGGCCAGTCCTTCGACGCCGCCGCCGCGGTGGCCAACCTCAACCACCTCAAGGCCGGCGTCCGCTCCGGCCAGACCTACGCCAACGTCGCCGACGTCCGCCGGGTCAACGCGGACACCATCGCCCTTCGCCTGAAGAAGAAGGACGACGCCCTGCTGTACAACATGGGCCTGGGACGCAGTTGGATGGCGTCCCCGGCCGCGATCAAGGCCAAGTCGCTCGTCGCCCGGCCCGTCGGATCGGGCCCGTACACCTACGACCAGGGTGACTCGACCCCCGGATCGCAGTACACCTTCACCCGCAAGCCGCAACACTGGGACCGCCGCACCTACCCGTTCGAGTCCGTGCGCGTCCTGCCGATCGCCGACCCGACCGCGAGCTTCAACGCCATGCTCTCGGGACAACTGGACGTCGCCTACGCCAACGCCGCGGACACCCCGCACGCCAAGCGCAACGGCTGGAACATCGCGTCCAAGGTCGCCACCTGGGTGGGCATCCAGTTCACCGACCGCACGGGAAAACAACTCAAGCCGCTGGGTGACGTACGGGTGCGGCGCGCCATCAACCACGCCTTCGACGGCGCGGCCATCCTCAAGTCGGTGGGCCAGGGCGCGGGGGTGGCCACCAACCAGGTCTTCCCCGCTGGCGATCCGGCCTATGACGCCTCGCTCAACGACCGGTACGCCTTCGACCTGGAGAAGGCCAAGCAACTCATGGCCGACGCGGGTTACGCCGACGGGTTCCGTGTCACCATGCCGATGTCATCGATCTTCCAACCCTGGCAGCCCGCCGTCCAGCAGATCCTCGGCCAGATCGGCATCAAGGTGACCTGGAAGAACCTGTCGCCCGCCGACTACCAGAAGAACGCCGCGACCTACCCGATGTTCGTCGCGGTCGTGGCCCTGGACTCCAACGCCGCGGCGTCGGTGGACGGCCGGATCGCCTCCCAGCAGTGGTTCAACCCCAACCCCTCGACCGAGGCGTTCCCCAAGCTCCACGGGCTGCTCGGCGAGATCGGCGCCACGACCGGCAAGGAGCAACTCGCGCTGATCCGCCGGCTCAACGCGGAAGTCACCGATCAGGCATGGCAGGACGTCTGGTACCAGGCGGACAACACCTACTTCAGCAAGAAGGGCATCACGGTGACCCCCATCACCGGGATGATGTTCCCGACCCTGCGGTTCCTCCAGCGCGGCTAGTTCCCGTTCCGGCGGCGGACGCCCGGCGTGCGGGCGACGCCGCCCCCAGAGGGGTCTTCACATGATCAGATTCACGCTTCGGCGCCTGCTGTCAGGGGCCGTCCTCCTGGTGGTCGTCACGTCCGCCTCCTTCTTCCTGGCCCACCTGGCCATCGGCGATCCCACCCCCGGCCTGCTCGGCGACAGCGCCACCCCCGCCCAGCGGGCGGCGCTGCGGGAGCAACTCGGCCTGGACCGCCCGCTCATGACGCAGTTCTGGGACTGGCTCTCGCACGCGGTGCGCGGCGACTTCGGGACCTCATGGCGCAACTTCCAACCCGTCTCGGACCAGATCGAACTGCGCGTGCCCGTCACCCTGTCGATCGTGGTCGCCGCCACGCTGCTCGCGGCCGTCGTCGGACTCGTCGTCGGCGTGGCCACCGGACTGAACCCCGGCGGCGTCCTGGCCCGCGTCCTCAAGCTCGCCTCGGTGGTCCTGTTCGCTCTCCCCGGCTTCTGGGTGAGCCTCATGCTCGTCATGGCCTTCGCGATCAAGCTCCAGTGGTTCCCCGCCGTCGGCTACGTGCCGCTGTCCCACTCCGGCACGCAGTGGCTGCGCTCCATCACCCTGCCCTCGATCGCCCTGGCGCTCGGCGCGATCGTGATGATCGCCGAACAGCTCCGCAACGGCTTCCAGGAGGTCAACAACCAGGACTTCGTCCGCACGCTGCGGGCCCGCGGACTCTCCGCCCGGCGCGTGACCGTGCACGTGCTGCGCAACGCCTCGCCCGCGGCGCTCACCGTGCTCGCGGTGATGTTCGTGGGACTGCTCGGCGGCGCCATCGTCGTCGAGATCATCTTCAACCTGCCGGGCATCGGCAGCCTCACCCAGTCGGCCTCCCAGATCGGCGACATCCCGGTCCTGCTCGGGCTGACCGTCGTGACGGTCGTGTTCGTCGTCGTCGTCAACTTCCTACTCGACCTCGTGCTCGGGTGGGTCAACCCGAAGGTGCGCGAGAAATGATCGATGCCGTAACCCCCGCAGAGGGGACCGCGCCCGCCCCGGCGGGGCGAGGACTGTGGTCCCGGTACCTGCGCCGCCCCGTCGGGGTCGCCGCGCTGGCGGTCTTCCTCCTGGTGGTCATCGCCGGGCTGCTGGCCCCGCTGCTCGCCCCGCACGACCCCAACTACGTCGACTTCGCCCTCACCCAGGCACCACCCGACTCCAGCCACTGGATGGGCGGCGACTCGGCCGGCCGGGACATCCTCAGCCGACTGCTGTTCGGGGCGCGCACGACCCTGTACGGGGCGGCCGTCGCCTGCCTGACGGGGATCGCGCTCGGGGTGCCGGCCGGAGTGGCGGCCGGCTACTTCGGCGGCCTCACCGACCGGGTCTTCTCCTGGATCAGCGACGGCGTGCAGTCCGTCCCCGGCATGATCGTGCTGCTCATCGTCGCCGCCGGCACGGGAGCGGACTTCACGGTGCTGATGGTGACGGTCGGCGCGTTCATGGCGCCGGGCTACTACCGCATCTCCCGCTCCAGGGCGCTGGCCGTGCGCAAGGAGCCCTACATCGACGCCGCCCGCGTCGCCGGGCTCACCCACGTCAAGATCCTCCACACCCACGTGCTGCGGGCCGTGCACGCGCCGGTGATCATCCAGTCCGCCCTCACCGCGGGCATCGCCATGGGCATGCAGACCGGCCTGCAGTTCCTCGGCATCGGCACCGCGTCGGAGGCCAACTGGGGCCAGATGATGAACGACGGGTTCCGCACCATGCTGACCCACCCGCTCATCCTGTTGTGGCCGTCGGCGGCGCTGGGCATCACGATCGCCGCCCTCGCCTTCATGGGCTCGACCCTGGCCGACCTGGTGAGCGTACGCGGCGAGCCGGCACCCCGCCGCCGGCGCTCCGCCGAGCAGGTGCCCGAGGAGGCCACCGACAGGACCGGCGCACTCGTGCACCCCGTCGAGGCCAGCGCGCTGCGCATCGACAACCTCCGGGTCAGCTACCGCACACCGCACGGCGACAAGCGGGTCGTACGCGGCGTCTGCCTGGACGTCGCCCCCGGAGAGGTGCTGGGCATCGTCGGCGAGTCGGGCTCCGGCAAGTCGCAGACCGTCTTCTCCGCCCTCGACCTGCTCCCGGCCGACGGCCGGGCCACGGCCGACGGCATCTGGATCGGCGGCCAGCCGGTCGGCGACCTGTCACGGGCCGGTCGGCACGCGCTGCTCGGCACCCAGATCGGCTACGTGCCCCAGGAACCGATGAGCAACCTCGACCCCTGCTACACCGTCGGCCACCAACTCATGGAACCCCTGCGGGCGGTACACAAGCTGACCAGGGCACAGGCCCGGGAGCGGGCCCGCGAGGTGCTGCTGCGGGTCGGCATCACCGACCCCGACCGCGTACTGGCCTGCCACCCACACCAGATCTCCGGCGGCATGGCCCAGCGCGTCCTGATCGCGGGAGCCGTCGCCGGCAACCCCAGCCTGCTGGTCGCCGACGAACCCACCACGGCGCTCGACGTCACGGTCCAGGCCGAGGTGCTCGAACTCCTGCGCGAGCTACAGCGGGAGTACGGAATGGCGCTCGTCATCGTCACCCACAACTTCGGCGTGGTCGCCGACATCTGCGACCGGGTCGCCGTCATGAAGGACGGCCGGGTCATCGAGACCGGCGCGGTCGAGCAGATCTTCGCCCACCCCGGCGACCCGTACACCGCGGAGCTCATCAAAGCCTCGCAGGACGACACCGAGAGCCGCGCCGAACTGGACGCGGCCTGGAACAAGGCCGGACGGACGGTGCGCGCATGAACACGGACACCAACGGCGACGCCCCGCTGCTCGACGTGGCCGACCTGGTCGTGGACTACCGACGCGGACGCACCACCTTCCGCGCGCTCAAGGGTGTCTCCATGACGATCGCGCCCGGCGAGTGCGTGGGGTTGGTCGGCGAGAGCGGCTCGGGCAAGTCCACCCTCGGCAAGGCCATCCTGGGCCTGGCCGACGTCACCTCCGGCCGGATCACGTTCGCCGGCAGCGACATCACCCACGCCAGGGGAGCCGCCCGGCGCAAGCTCGCGGCCGACCTCCAGGTCGTCTTCCAGGACCCCTACGGCTCGCTGGACCCGACGCTGACCGTCGGACAGATCCTCGCCGAACCGCTCACGGCCTCGGGCACCAGCCGGGCCGCCGCGCGGACCGCGGTGGCCGAGATGCTCGACCACGTCCGACTGCCGGCCGACACCGTGACCCGCTACCCCAGCGAGTTCTCCGGCGGCCAGCGCCAACGCATCGCCATCGCCCGCGCGCTGGTGCGCCGGCCACGCCTGATCGTCTGCGACGAACCGGTCAGCGCCCTCGACCTGACCACCCAGGCGGCGGTGATCGACCTGTTCATCGACATCCAGCGCGAGACCGGCGTCTCCTACCTCTTCGTCTCGCATGACCTGGGCGTGGTGCGCCGCATCTGCCACCGCGTCTCGGTGATGTACCAGGGGGAGTGCGTGGAGACCGGGCCGAACGAGACGATCACCCGCAACCCCGGACACACCTACACCCAGCGGCTGCTGCTGGCCTCCCCGGTGGCCGATCCGGCCCGCCAGGCCGAGCGCCGGCGAAGCTGGCTCGGGCTTCGTACGGCGGCTGGATCGCCAGTACCGTAGGGACAACTATGCCGAAGATTATCGACCACGATCAGCGACGGCGAGAGATCGTCGCCGTCGCGAAGAAGCTCATCATCCAGGGCGGCTTCGAGGCCGCGACCATGAGGAGCATCGTCGCTGAGGCGGGATTCGCCAATGGCGCGCTCAAGCGCTACTTCCCCAGCAAGGACAGCATCGTGGCCGCCACGTTCCAGAGCGTGCTCGCGGAGATGAACGAGCGGATCAACGACGGCGATCCCTCGCTCGACCCGAAGGAGGCGCTGCGGCACGACATCGAGGTGACGCTGCCGCTGGACACGTACCGCATCGACTCCGCCCGCGTGCTGCTCTCCCTGTGGGAGCACTCGGTGGCCAACGAGGAACTCGCCACCCTCTACCGCGAGCACCTCAGGGAGTGGCGCAGGCGGCTCGCGGTGCGGATCGCCGAGGCGCGCGACAGGGGCGAGTCACCCGAGGCGCCGACCGTGACCGCGCTGGCCGGCGAGGTCATCAGCATGTCCATCGGGGCCAACGTCACCTGCCTCATGTTCCCCAGCGGCGAGCTGATCCCCGAACACCGCGCCCATGTCGACCGGCTGATGCGCAACATCACCGACTGATCCACCTCCCGCGGGCGCGCTCCTGGAGCGCGCCCCAGGCCAAGAAAGGGATCCCTTATGGACGTGCGAGGTCGGCTCTTCATCGCGGGCGAGTGGACGGCCGCCGCCAACGGGGCGGAGTTCACCACCCTGGACCCCGCCACCGGATCGGTCATCGGAACCTGCGCCGAGGCCGCGGAGGCCGACGTGGACGCCGCCGTGGGGGCCGCGCGGCAGGCGCTGGCGGACCCCGCGTGGGCCAGGCTGCCCGCCGCCGAACGCGCCAAACTGCTCTGGCGGGTCGCCGAGTTGATCGACCGCGACGCGACGCGGCTCGCGGAGTGGGAGACCCGCGACCAGGGCCAGCCACTGGGGGTGGCCCGTACGGTCAGCGTCGCGGGGGCCGCGGAGCACTTCCGCTACTACGCGGGCTGGGTCACCAAGATCGAGGGAGCGGTCAGCCCGGTCTCCTTCCCGGACACCACGCACTTCACGCGGCGCGAGCCGGTCGGGGTGTGCGCGCTGATCACCCCCTGGAACTTCCCGCTCATGATCGCCTCGTGGAAGATGGCACCCGCGCTGGCCTGCGGAAACACCGTGATCCTCAAGCCGGCCGAGCAGACGCCGCTGTCCAGCCTGCACCTGGCGCGGCTGTGCGAGGAGGCCGGGTTCCCGCCGGGCGTGGTGAACGTGCTCACCGGCGCCCCCGCGACGGGCCGGGCCCTGGTGGAGCACCCCCGGGTGGACAAGGTCTCCTTCACCGGCTCCACCGAAGTGGGTCAGGGCATCGTCCGGGCGTCGGCCAACGACCTCAAGCGGGTCACCCTGGAACTGGGCGGCAAGGCGCCCAGCATCATCGCCAGGGACGCCGACATCGACGCCGCCGTGCAAGGCAACGTCCAGGGCGCGCTGCTCAACAGCGGACAGGTCTGCGCCGCCTACGCGCGCTTCTACGTCGACCGGCGCCGGGCCGAGGAGTTCACCGAGAAGCTCGCGGCGGCCGTCGCCGCCCTGCGCCTGGGGCCCGGCCTGGCCCCGGAGACCGAGCTGGGACCGCTGGTGAGCGACGAGCACCTGCGACGGGTTGACGCCCTGGTCAAGGAGGGCGTGGCCGAGGGAGCCGAACTGGTCACCGGCGGGACGCGCGCCGACGGCGACCTGGAGAGCGGCAACTTCTACCGGCCCACCGTCTTCGCCGGCGTACGCGACGAGATGGCCATCGCCCGCCAGGAGGTCTTCGGTCCCGTGCTGCCCGTGCTCAGCTACGAGGACGAGGACGAGTTGGCGGCGCGGGCCAACGACACCCGGTACGGGCTGGCGGCGGCGATCTGGACCAGGGACCTGTCCACGGCCCACCGGCTCGCCGCGGACATCCGCGCGGGTGCCGTGTTCGTCAACATGCCGCCGGTCCCCGACCCCGCGGCGCCCTGGGGCGGCTTCGGGGCCAGCGGGTGGGGGCGGGAGATGGGTTCGCAGGCGCTGGACGTGTTCACCGAGACCAAGGGCGTGTGGATGCACCACGGCTGATCCCGCCAACCCGCCAACCCGTCACCCCCATGAGGAGAGTCAGATGAGTCAGCACAAGACAACCCACGACGACGTGCGGGCCGCGGTGGAGGCGTACGTGTCGGCGGTGAGCGCCGCCGACCCGAAGGCCGTGCGAGCCGCCTTCCGCGCGGACGCGCACATGTGGGGCTACCTCGGCGAGCAGTTCGTCTCCGCGCCGATCGAGGCGTTCAGCGAGGTCGTCGCGGCCGACGAGGACGCCCCCAGGTGGTCCCGCGACTACACGTACAGCATCCGCGCGGTGGAGGTCAGCGGTGACGTGGCGGTGGCCGTGCTCGACGAGTACGGCTACCAGGGCCACGACTTCACCAACCACTTCTCGCTGGTACGCCAGGACGGCGCGTGGCTGATCGCCAGCAAGACGTTCTTCCGCCGCGACCCGGAGTCTTCCGACCCGGCCGGGGCGGCGGGGACCGGCGCCGAGTCCGGCGACCAGACGGCTGACTGAGTACGCCCCACCGGCGCACGCGCATCGGCCCCGCGGCGACGCCGCGGGGCCGATGCGCGTGCGCGCCGCCGGGTCAGGCCAGGGTGACCGTCACGGGCAGGCGCTTGATGCCGTTGACGAAGTTGGACCGCACCCGTGGCACGTCGCCGGCCAGGCGCGCGTCGGCGAGGCGCGGGACGAGCTCCTCGAACAGGATGCGGATCTCGGTGCGGGCCAACTGGTTGCCCAGACACAGGTGCGGGCCGCCCTTGCCGAAGGTGAGGTGGTCGTTGTCCCGGCGGGCCACGTCGAAGGCGTACGGGTCGCCGAAGACCTCCTCGTCGCGGTTGCCGGAGGCGAACCACATGACGACCTTCTCGCCGGCCCGGACGCGCTTGCCGCCCAGCTCGGTGTCGCGGGTGGCGGTGCGGCGGAAGTGGTAGACGGGGGAGGCCCAGCGCAGGAACTCCTCGACCGCGGTGGGGATGAGGGAGGGATCGTCGCGCAGCCGGGCGAGTTGCTCGGGGTGTTGGAGGAGCGCCAGCATCGCGTGGCTGATGGTGTGCCGGGTGGTCTCGTTGCCGGCGACGACCAGCAGCAGGAAGTAGTTGTCGAAGTCCCGGTCGGACAGCGGCACGCCGTCCCGTGGCACCTCGTTGACCAGTCGGGACACCAGGTCGGTGCCCGCGCCGCCGCGTCGCTGCCGCGCCAACTCCCGCCCGTAGGCGAAGACCTCGAGCGACGCGGGGGAGCGGAAGGGGAGGTCGCGGTACCGCTCGCTCTCCGCGCTGTCCAGGAGGACGTCGGCGTAGTCGGGGTCGGTGTGGCCGATGATGCGGTTGCCCCAGTCGATGAGCCGCTGGTTGTCCTCGGGCGGCACGTCGAGCAGGCGGGCGAGGACGTTGATGGGGAAGTCGGCCGACACCTCCTTGACGAAGTCGAAGGTGCCCCTGGCCAGGGCCGCGTCCAGGGTGGTGGCGGTCAGGCCGCGCAGGAAGTCGGCGTAGCCGCTGATGACGCGCGCGCCGAACTGGCGCTGGAGCAACCCGCGCAGGGCCCGGTGGCGCAGGCCGTCGAGTTCGAGCAGCGAGGCGCGCCGCCTGATCTGGTCGTCGTCGACCTCCTCCAGGTTGACGAACCTGGTGGAGGTGAACGTCTCGGAGTCGCGGTCCACGCGGGCGATGTCGGCGTGTCGGGTCACCGCCCAGAAGCCGGAGTTCGGGGCGTCCTCCGGCTGCCAGTGGACGGGGTCCTGGTGGCGCAGGGTGTGGAACATCCGCCAGGGTGTGACGCCGTCGGTGAACCGGTCCAGGTCGGCGAGGTCCACCTCGGCCAGGGGCATCGGTTCGCGCGCGGCGTCGGTGGTGGCGGGCGGGGGTGGCACGCGGCTCATGGCTGTCGCCTCCTCGGCGTCACAGGTGGTAGGCGTACTCGGTGAACTCCCAGTCGGTGACGTGCCGTTGGAAGCGGGTGACCTCGTCGCGCTTGTAGGCGAGGTAGGACGCGGTGAAGTCCTTGCCCAGCGTCTCGGTCAGCGCGGTGTCCGCCTCCAGTGCGTCGAGGGCGGCGGACAGGGTGGCCGGTAGTGGCTCGGCCCGCGCGGCGTCGTAGCCGTAACCCTCCAGCGGGGCCGGCGGCTCCTCGCGGGCCAGGATGCCGAGCAGGGACGCGGCCAGGGTGGCGGCGATCAGGAGGTACGGGTTGGCGCTCGCGTCGCCGAGGCGCAGTTCGAGGCGGGAACCGGCGCCGCGCTCGGGCGGGACGCGCACCATGGCGCTGCGGTTGTCCAGGCCCCAGTCGATCAGCCAGGGCGCCAGGGTGTCGGGCCCGATCCGCTTGTAGGAGTTGACGGTCGGGTTGGCCAGGGCGCTGAGCGCCGGCGCGTGCGCGAGGATGCCCGCCAGCGCGTGCCGCGCGGTGGCCGAGAGGCCGTACGGCGCGGCGGGGTCCGCGAAGACGTTCGCGCCCTCCGCGTCCACGCAGGACAGGTGGAGGTGGAAGCCGGAGCCGCCGGCGTCGTTGAAGGGCTTGGCCATGAAGGTGGCCAGGCGCCCCTCCTTGCGAGCCAGCTCCTTGATCGCGGACTTGAAGCGGAAGGCCCGGTCGGCGGCGCGCGCCGCGTCGCCGTGGGTCAGGTTGATCTCGAACTGGGAGCCGTCGTACTCGTGGTTGCCGCCGCTGACGCCGATGTCCAGGTCGCGCAGCAGGCGCAGGGTGCGCAGCAGGTGGTTGTCCCGGTCCGCGCGCAGCCCGGCCGTGTAGACGACGCCGTCGGCGTCGCTGTAGCGGCGCCAACCCTGTGGCCGGTCGGGCGCCTCGTCGCACAGGAAGTACTCCAACTCCGGCCCCACCACGGGCCGCAGGCCGTGTTCGGCGCACCGGTCGAGGACGGCGCGCAGCAGGTCGCGGGGTGACTCCGGCGCGGGCAGCCCGGTGGCCGGGTCGGTGACGTCGCCCAGGCAGGTGGCGACCCCGGGTTCCCAGGGCAGTGCCGTCAGGGTGTCCAGGTCGGGGGTGACGCGGATGTCGGGCAGGCCGGCGTCGAGGCCGCCGGCGACGTCGACTGTGTCCCCCTGTGGGCTGGTGTGGTAGACGGCGCGGCAGAAGGTCAGGCCGTGGTCGCAGGCCGAGGGGAGGTGGTCCAGGAGGACGTCCCGGGCCCGTTCGGTGCCGATGAGGTCGGGATAGGTCACCCGGACCACGTCGATGCCGGCGGCGGCCAACTGCTCCATGCGCCGGTGGACGGGTGAGGTGTCGGATGCGCTCACCGGTGTCTCCTCTGGGGAAGGGGGCGCCTCCCAGGGCCGTGGGGCGCGAGGGGAAGGGCCGGGGGAGTGGGCCGGGGGGAGGGGAATGCCAGGGGCCGTGCCTCGTACCGCGGTGTGCGGGAGGCGCTGTTGTTTGACGTCAAACGGTAGGGAGGTCGCCGGTCGCCGGCAAGGGGTTGGCGGCAGAAATTTATCCATCCGGATAGCTATTGACCCGAGGGTGGCCGCTTCCTATCTTGTTTGAAGCCAAACGAGTTACGGTGTGCCCGCCGTCCCGCTGGCTGGGGCCCGACCCCCGGGGTCGGGCCCCGCATCTCCCCTCCGACGCCCCCTCACGTACCCGTACCAGGAGGACCCGCCATGAAGGTCGTCGTCGACATGAGCAAGTGCCAGGACCACGGCCAGTGCGTCTTCGCCGCGCCCGAGGTGTTCCGCTTCGATGACGCCGGGCGCCTGACCCACCTGCCGAACCCCGACGACGCCCTGAGCGACGCGGTGGAGGAGGCGGCCGACGTGTGCCCGCTGCAGGCCATCCGGATCGAGCACTGAGCCGTGCGCGCCCCCGTCGTCGTGGTCGGTGCGTCCCTGGCCGGCCTGCGCGCCGCCGAGCAACTGCGCGCCGCCGGCTGGGACGGGCCGATCACCCTCGTCGGGGACGAGCCCCACCCGCCGTACAACCGGCCGCCGTTGTCCAAGGCGTTCCTCGCCGGCACGGCGTCCTCGGCCTCCCTCACCCTGCGACCGCGACCCAGCGTGGCCGACGCGACCTGGCTGCTGGGCACCCGGGCCGTCCGAGCCGACCTCGACCGCCGCACCGTCGACCTGGCCGACGGCCGCACACTGCCCTACCGCGCGCTGGTCATCGCCACCGGCACGCGCCCACGCCGGCTGACCTGCCCCGGCCCGTCGGTTGGCCGACACACCCTGCGCACCCTCGCCGACGCGCGGAGGCTGCGCGCCGCACTGGCCGAGCCGGGCGCGCGCGTCGTCGTGGTGGGGGCCGGCTTCATCGGCTGCGAGGTCGCCGCCACCGTCAGCGCGCTCGGCGCGGCCGACGTCACGGTCGTCGACCCACTGCCACTGCCCCTGCTCGGCCCCCTGGGCGAGTTGCTCGCCACGGAGCTACGCCACCGCCACGAACGGCGCGGCGTGCGCTTCGCCCTCGGCAGGCACGTGACCGGCTTCGCGGGCCGGGACCGCGTCACCGGCGTACGCCTGGACGACGGCGGCACGCTGGCCGCGGACGTGGTGGTGGAGTCGGTGGGCTCGCTCGCCAACACCGAGTGGCTGGCCGGCAACGGGCTCGACCTGACCGACGGCGTACTCACCGACGCCCACCTGCGCGTCGGCGGGCGACCCGACGTGGTCGCCGTCGGCGACATCGCCCGCTTCCCCGGCCTGCGCTACGACGGCGTACCCCGTCGCGTCGAGCACTGGTCGATCCCCACCGACACCGCCAAGCACGCCGCCAGGGTGCTCGCCGCCCACCTCGCCGGAGCCGGAGCCGAGGCCGAAGCCGACGCCGGAACCGAAGCCGACTCCGAGGTGGGCGTCGGCGGCGAGCTGGCGCCCTTCGCGCCGCTGCCGACCTTCTGGAGCGACCAGCACGACGTCCGGTTGCAGTCCTTCGGCGCCCCGGCCCTCGGCACGGCGGACGCCAGGGTCCTGTACGGCGAGCCCGGCGCGGACGTCGTCGTCGGCTACCACCGCGAGGGCCGCCTGGTCGGCGTGGTCGCCCTCGGGGGCCGGGTGGCCGTGGCGGCTGCCGCCCGGCACCGCGCCGACCTCCTCCAGCAGTCCCCGACCACCTAGCCCCATGGAGAGCCAAGTGACCGTGACCAGGGTGCGTGGATACTTCCACCCCAAGACCGCGACGGGCGACGCGTCGCTGATCCCCCCGCCGCCGTGGCGCTACTCGGGCGACCTGCTGACCGTCGAGTACCGCACCGACCCCGCCCGGGTGCGCGAACTGCTGCCCCAGCCGCTGGAGCTCGCCGACGAGGACCCCGGCGCGGTGGCGCTGATCTGGGCCGACTGGCAGTCCTGCGCCGCCTCGGGGCGGGAGCTGCTCGACCCGGTGCTCGCCCAGTACAAGGAGGCGTTCGCCGTCGTCCGCTGCAAGTTGGGCGAGCGGACCTACACCCGCTGCGTCTACATCTGGGTCGACAAGGACTTCGCCATCGCCCGCGGGCTGCACCAGGGTTACCCGAAGAAGCTCGGCTCCATCCACCAGACCCGCCCCCACCCCTACGGGCCCGCCCCGCGGATCGAGGCCGGCGCCCGGTTCGGCGCCACCCTGGCCGCCGCGGACCGGCGCCTGGCCCAGGCCGTCGTCACCCTGCGCGAACCCTCCCCGACGAACGGGTTCGTCAACGGCCACCCCATGGCCCACCACCGCTGGCTGCCCTCCATCGAGAAGGGCGGCGGCCTGGCCCTGGACGAGTTGGTCGAGTCCGGCGCCGCCGCCTTCGAGGGCGGGCAGCCCTGGGTGGGGGAGGCCGAGCTGGAACTGTTCGACGCGCCCACGGAGGAACTGGCCCGCCTGGAGATCCACGAGCCGATCGCCGCCTACTACCAGCAGGTCGGCGTGGTCTGGGACGGCGGCCGACTCCTGGCGACCCACACCTCGGGCGCCCAGTGACCGCGCCCCGCCCCACTCACGCCTTGACCGTCAGGAGCAACAGGCCATGAGCGCACACCGCACCACCGTCGCCGGGGTCGCCGTCGACACCCGGCACTGGATCGGCGGCCAGCGGGTCGCCTCCCCGCGGACCTTCACCGACGCCTCACCCATCGACGGCGCCCCCATCGGGGAGATCTCCCGGGGCACCGCCGACGAGGCCCGCGCGGCCGTGGCCGCCGCCAAGGCCGCCTTCCCCGGCTGGGCCGCCACCCCGCGCGCCGAACGCGCCCGCCTCCTGCACGCCATCGCCGACGGCGTGGAGAGGCGCACCGAAGAGTTGGCCAACGTCGAAACCGTGGACAACGGCGCGCTGCTGCGCTCCCACCGGCGCGGTGTCATGCCGCGCGTCGCCCACAACTTCCGCTTCTTCGCGGACTGGCTGCTCACCCTGGAGCACGAGGACTTCGCCACCCGAGGCCACACCAACCACGTCACCTGGGACCCGGCGGGCCCGTGCGTACTGATCACCCCCTGGAACGCGCCGCTGATGCTGGCGACCTGGAAGGTCGCCCCGGCCCTGGCCGCCGGCAACACGGTCGTGCTCAAACCCGCCGAGTGGTCGCCGCTGACCGCCTCGCTGCTCGCCGACATCGCCGCCGAGGCCGGCCTGCCGGCGGGCGTGCTCAACGTCGTACAGGGTTACGGCTCGGAGGTCGGCGACGCGCTGACCAGCCACCCGGACGTGCGCCGCATCAGCTTCACGGGCTCCGTGCCCACCGCCCAGCACATCGCCGCCTCGGCAGCCGCGAACCTCACCCCGCTCAGCCTCGAACTCGGCGGCAAGTCACCGCTGCTGGTCTTCGCCGACGCGGACCTGGACCTGGCCGTCGACCTCGCCGTCGAGCAGTACGACAACGCCGGTCAGGTGTGCCTGGCCGCCACCCGTCTCCTGGTGGAGGAGGCCGTGGCCGAGGAGTTCGCCCGCCGCCTCGTCGCCAAGGCGTCCGGGTTGCGGCAGGGCGACCCACGGGACGAGTCCACCGACATCGGGCCCACCATCCACCCCCGCCAGGTGGCCAAGATCGACGGCTTCGTACGGCGGGCCCTGGCGGCCGGCGCGCGCGCCGTCATCGGCGGGCATCCGGGCGAGGGCCAGTACTACGCGCCCACCCTGCTGACCGACGTACGACAGGACTCCGAGATCGTGCAGGAGGAGGTCTTCGGCCCGGTCCTGACCCTGCAGACCTTCACCAGCGAGGACGAGGCCGTCCACCTGGCCAACGACACCCGCTTCGGCCTGGCCGCCACGCTCGCCACCGGCGACCCCGAGCGCGCCGAACGCGTCGCCGCCCGCCTGGTCGCCGGCACCGTCTGGGTCAACTGCTTCTTCGTCCGCGACCTCAAGGCACCCTTCGGCGGCTCCCGCCACTCCGGCATCGGCCGCGAGGGTGGCACCTGGAGCTTCGACTTCTACTGCGACCTCAAGAACACGGTCACCGCGCCGAAGGGTTGGAAGGACCATGGGTGAGATCGTCGGGGCGGGCCTGCTCGCCCACGTGCCCACCATCGTGCTCCCCCGGGAGACCCGGCTCGAACTCAACGAGGGCAAGGAGGTCACCCTCGTCACCGGTCTCCAGCAGCTCCGCCGGGACGTCTTCGAGCGGGACGACTACGACACCGTCCTGGTGATGGACTCGCACTGGGCCACCACCGTCGAGTTCGTGGTGGCCGCCCAGCACCGTCGGGCCGGCCTGTACACCTCCGAGGAACTGCCGCGCGGCATGTGCCGGATGCCGTACGACTTCCCCGGCGACCCCGAACTCGCCCACCACATCGCCTCGTTCGCCGACAAGCACGGCACCTGGATCACCCCGATCGAGGACGTGCACCTGCCGATCTACTACGCCACGATCAACCTGTGGAAGTTCCTCGGCGAAGGGCTGCCCGACAAGCGCTGGCTGTCCATCGGCGTGTGCCAGACCGGCGACATGGAGGACCACCTGCGCCTCGGCCGCGCGGTGGCCGACGGCATCGCCGCGACCCCGGGCCGACGCGTCCTGCTGATCGCCTCCGGCGCCCTCTCCCACACCTTCTGGCCGCTGCGCGAACTACGCGACCACGAGGCCAGCGATCCGGTACACATCTTCTCGCCGCGGGCGCGGGCGGCCGACCTGGAGCGCATCGACTGGCTCAGCCAGGGCCGCCACGACCGGGTCATCGACACCATGGACGCGTTCTGGCAGGTCAAGCCGGAGGCGAAGTTCTTCCACTACCTGATGATGGCCGGCGCCCTCGGCGAGCGGGCGTGCACCGCGAGGGGACGCCAGTACGGCGAGTACGAGAACTCGGTGGGCACCGGACAGGTACACCTCTGGTTCGACCGCCCCGCCGACGGCTGGACCGGCACCGGCCAACCCGCCTCGCCCGCCGCACCCCGCCCCGCCTAGAAAGGCCACCCGCCATGCCCGAGTACCGCCGCATCCTCCTCGACGGCGCAGCCGTCCAGGCCGTCCGCGACGGCGACTACCTGATCGCCGGCGACGGCCGCCGCGTCAGCGTCGAGGACGCCCACCACCTCCCGCCGGTCACCCCCTCCAAGGTGATCGCGGTCCACCTCAACCACCGCAGCCGGGTGGAGGAGTTCCAACTCGACCTGCCCGACACCCCCACGTACTTCCACAAGCCCACCTCGGCGCTCAACAGCCACCGGGGCGCGGTCGTCCGCCCCGAGGGTTGCACCTGGCTCAACTACGAGGGCGAGGTCGCCATCGTCATCGGGAAGACCGCCCGCAACATCGCGCCGGCGCAGGCCGGCGACCATATCGCGGGCTACACCGTGGCCAACGACTACGGCCTGCACGACTTCCGGGACACCGACGCGGGCTCCATGCTGCGGGTGAAGGGTTCGGACACCCTGTGCCCGCTCGGCCCCGGCCTGGTCACCGACTGGGACTTCCACGGCAAGCGGCTGCGGACCCGGGTCAACGGACAGGTCGTCCAGGACGGCTCCACCGACGAGATGACCTGGGACATGCACTACCTCGTCGCCGACATCGCCCGCACCATCACCCTGTACCCCGGCGACGTGCTGCTCTCCGGCACCCCGGCCAACTCCCGGCCGGTGCGTCCCGGCGACGTCGTCGAGGTGGAGGTCGAGGGACTCGGCTGCCTCACCAACCACATCGTCACCGGCCCCACGGCCGTCCGCACCGACGTGGGGGCCCAGCCGACCGAGTCCGAGGAGGTGCGCTCCACCGCACTCGGCGGGGACTGGGAGTTCCGTGGCATCAGGCCGCCGCGGCGCTGACCGGCCGGCCGCCGGTAGGGTCGGTGCCATGAGCGACCCCGCCCGACCCGCCGACGAGTGCGGCTCCCGCAAGCGCGTGACGAACTACGGGACGGGCCGGACCGCCCTGTTGGACGCGGCCGTACGCGTGGTGGCGCGCGGCGGTCTGCGCAAGCTGACGTACCGGGCCGTCGCCGAGGAGGCCGGTGTCACCCACGGGCTCGTCGTCCACCACTTCGGCTCCCGCGACGCGCTCATCGAGGAGTCCGTCAACCACGCCGTCCGCTCCTCGCTCCGCGTCAACGCCCTCGACACCGGCACCGGCACGGCGCGGGACTTCGCCGCCGACCTCGGGGCGATGGTGGCCTCGGGACCGGACGTCCAGGCGTTCCAGTACGAACTGCTGCTGGAGGCCAGGCGGCGGCCGGAGCTGATGCCCCAGTTGCGCGCCCTGTACGAGGAGTACTTCGACGCCGCCCAGCGCGAACTCTCCCGAGCCCTGGCCCGCCCGGTGGAGCGAGGGCTGTCCCGACTGGTCTTCGCCGCGCTCGAAGGGCTCGTGCTCCACCAACTCGTCTTCGGCGAGCGAGAGGTCACCGAAGAGGCGCTGACGGAGCTTCGAGCGCTGCTGGCCAGGCTGAGCGACGAGGACCCCGACCACCCAGCCGAAAGCTGACCCACCCGGCCACGACCAACCCTTCACATCGCCCAACCCCGGCCACCCGGCCGGGTGCCCGTACCCGACGGCGCCGCACCGGCCCGCTCCACACCGCCGGCCCCGCCGCCACCCACACCCGTACCACCCAGGCGCCCGACCCCGCCCGCGCGCGCCACAGGCCAGGCCGACGCGCGCCGTACGCACCGGCCTGCCGCGCGCCCATGTCGGCGCACCCCCAGGCCGCTGCGAAGCACCCCGACGCACGGCCCGCCCCTTCCCGCGCACTCTCCACGAAACGAGGACCCACGGTGGATGCCACCCACGACGACTGGATACGCCGCGCGCAGACGCTCGACCTGCCAGGGACGCACCACATCGACGGCTCCCCGCACGCGGGAGGCGGCACGTTCACCGTGGTGTCGCCGCGGGACGGCCGGCCGCTGGCCGACGTGGCCGACGGGGGAGCGGCCGAGGTGGACCTGGCCGTCGCCGCCGCCCGCCGGGCCTTCGACAGCGGCCCGTGGCCACGGCTCGCGCCCGCCGAACGCGGCCGGCTCCTGCTGCGCGTCGCCGACCTCATCGAGGCCGAGCGGGCTGACTTCGCCCTCACCGTGAGCCTGGAGATGGGCAAGCCCATCTCCGACGCGTACGACATCGAACTACGGGCCCTGATCAACACCTTCCGTTGGTACGGCCAACTCGCCGACAAGCTCACCGACGAGTCCCCGCACACCACCCCCGACGCCCTCGCCCTCGTCACCCGCGAGCCGGCCGGCGTCGTGGGGGCCGTCGTGCCGTGGAACTTCCCCCTCACGCTCGCCGGCTGGAAGGTCGCCCCGGCCCTCGCCGCCGGCTGCACGGTCGTCCTCAAGCCCGCGGAGAACTCGCCCCTGTCCGCCCTGCGGCTGGCCAGGGTGGCCAGCGCGGCCGGCCTGCCGCCCGGCGTCCTGAACGTGGTCAGCGGCAGCGGCCCGGTCGCCGGACGCGCCCTCGGCCTCCACCCCGACGTCGACGTCCTCGCCTTCACCGGCTCCACCGCCGTGGGCCGCCACTTCCTGCGCTACGCCGCCGACTCCAACCTCAAGCGCGTCTGGCTCGAACTGGGCGGCAAGTCACCCAACATCATCCTCCCCGACGCCCCCGACATCGAGCAGGCCGCCGCCACCGCCGCCTGGGGCATCTTCTTCAACCAGGGTGAGATGTGCACCGCCCCCTCCCGGCTGCTCGTCCACTCCTCCATCGCCGAACGCGTCACCCAGGCCGTCATCGACCGGGCCCGCGCCCTGCGCGTCGGCGACCCGCTCGACCCCGCCACCGCGATGGGCCCGCTGGTCAGCGGCGACCACCTGGACCGGGTGCTGGGCCACGTCCACGCCGCCATCGACACCGGCGCCCGGCTGCGTACCGGCGGCGAGCGCGTCCTGACCCAGACCGGGGGCACCTACCTCCAACCCACCGTCTTCGACCGCGTGGCCCAGGACTCCGCACTGGCGCGCGACGAGGTCTTCGGACCCGTGCTGTCCGTCTTCACCTTCGACGACCTCGACGAGGCGGTGGCCCTGGCCAACGCCACCGACTACGGGCTGGCCGCCGGCGTGTGGACCGCCGACCTGTCCACGGCGCACCAGGTGTCGCGCGCCCTGCGCGCCGGCACCGTCTGGGTCAACTGCTACGAGGAGGGTGACCTCACGGTGCCCTTCGGCGGCATGAAGCAGTCCGGCAACGGACGCGACAAGTCCGCCCACGCGCTGGAGAAGTACACCGAACTCAAGACCACCTGGATCCAGTTGTGACCCGCGCCCGCGACCGCCGCCGCGCTCACCGGCCCCTGATCGCCGTCCCGGCCCGCTTCGCCGCCACCACCTCCGCGCTGCGCTACGCCGCCGAGGTCAACGCCCGGGCGCTGGTCGAGGCGGTGTGGCGGGCGGGCGGCGAACCCGCCACCATCCACCCGCACGCTCCCGCCGGCGTCTGCGACCCGGCCGAGACCGCCGCCCGCCTCGCCCGCTTCGACGGTGTTCTGCTCCCCGGCGGCGGCGACCTCTCACCGCACCGCTACGGAGCCGACGAGGCACACGAGGCGGTGTACGACGTGGACCACGAACAGGACGCGTTCGACCTCGAAGTGGCCTGCCAGGCAAGGGAGTCGGGCCTGCCCCTGTTGGCCGTCTGTCGCGGTCTACAGGTCGTCAACACGGCGTCGGGTGGCACCCTCCACCAGGACATGGGGGGACCGGGCCGAGAGCACCGGCACGTGCGACACCCCGTCACCCTCACCCCGGGGTCCGCCGTCGCGCTCGCCACCGGGGCCACCACCGTCGACGCGTCCTGCTTCCACCACCAGCACGTCGATCGGCTGGGCGAGGGCCTGACCGTCACCGCGCGCGCCGCCGACGGCACGATCGAGGCCGTCGAGGCGGCCGGGGGAGCCGGCTGGTTCCTGGCCGTGCAGTGGCACCCCGAGGACACCGCCCGTACCGACCCGGCCCAGCAACGCCTGTTCGACGCGCTCGTGCGCGCCGCGTCCGCGTACCGCTGAGCCGGGCGGGGTGGGCTCAGCCCTTGGGGCGTCGGCCGCTGCGCCGGGGCGCGGGCTCGGCTCCGTTCAGCAGCGTCCTGCGGCGCTCCTCCCCGTGCTGCTCCACCTGGAGGACCACGCGCCGCAACCCGTCCGCGAGCGTGCGGCACTCGGCCTCGCTCAACTGCGACGTCACGAACACCTCCTCCTCGTTGAACTCGGGGAAGACGCGCCGCATGAACTCCTCACCCTGCTCCGTCACGGACAGCAAGACGAGCCGGCCGTCGGTGGGGTGGCCGGCGCGGCGCAACAGCCCGCGCGACTCCAGGGTGCGGGCGACACCGGTCAGCGTCCCCTTCGAG
This sequence comes from Streptomyces sp. MGP-BFMKR1, assembly GCF_057766585.1. Lineage (NCBI taxonomy): Bacteria > Bacillati > Actinomycetota > Actinomycetes > Kitasatosporales > Streptomycetaceae > Streptomyces > Streptomyces sp. MGP-BFMKR1. The sequence goes on along the minus strand of NZ_CM173408.1, from coordinate 50,488 downwards.
ATGCCGGCCTCCTCCGCGACGTGCCGGGTCTCCGACTCGCCCCCGACCCACACCACCCACAGCACGACGAACGCCGTCCACGTCAGGTCCGAGCTGCGCAGCACGGAGTTCTCCAGGTGGTGCCGCACGGTGGAGGCGGCCCGGTGGATGTTGGCCACGGCCACCATCTGCTCCCGCCGGATGGGTATCCCACCCAGCTTCGCCTCCGCGAGCTTCTCCGCTTCTGTGATGGACCGCTGGCCGGGCAAGAGTGCTCCCAATGTCGCCGGTACGGACCCGGACGGCCCGACGGCCCCTCCGGTCGTTCGGGACCAGATTGTACGGGCGGGGCCCCGTTTCACCGGCCCTGGCGCCCGGATGACCCCAGCTCACCGGCCCCGCTGGCCGGCGACCACGGCGGCGGGACACCACCCGGCCCCGCCGGCGGTCCGCCGCGGCGTGCCGGGGCGACCTGACCACGGCACACAAGAGGACTTCTACATTCCAGAACATCGGCGCCTAAGCTTTCCGCTATGTCGAATGCGATGGATGACGATGTCTACGGCGCGAGCTCGGTCGCGAACGCGCTGCGCACCCTGGTCTACCTGGGAGGTCGGGACACCGTCCGGGTGACGGACGTGAGCGAGCACCTCGGCGTGGCTCGTTCGACCGCGCACCGACTGCTGTCCACGCTGCGCGGCCACGGCTTCGTCGAACAGGTTCCCGACGGTCGGCAGTACCGCCTCGGGCCCGTACTCCTCGGCCTGGCCCACGGCCGGGTCGCGGTGGAATCGCGTAGACGCATCGGCACCCGCGAACTCGTCCGCATCGCCCGCCCCCACCTGGAGCGGCTGCGCGACGCGGCGGCCGAGACCAGCAACCTGCTCCAACTCGACGGCCCCGACGCGGTCTTCCTGGACGGCGTCGAGGGCCCGCACCCGCTGCGGGTCGCACCCCGGACGGGGGACCGGCTCCCCGCGTACACCACCGCCGGCGGCAAGGCGCAGTTGGCGGAGCTGCCCTGGGAGACGGTGCGCATGACCTACGCCCAGGGCCTGGAACAGCTCACCCCCACGACGGTGCGCGACCTGGCGGCACTGGAACAGGATCTCGCCGCGTGCCGTGGCAGGGGCTACGCGCTCAACATCGACGAGAGCGTGACCGACGTGCACGGCATCGGGGTGAGCGTACGGGACCGGGACGGCGTCTGCGTGGCCGCCGTGACGATCTCCGCCCCCAGCACCCGCCTCGGCGCCACCCGCGCCGCCGACCTGGCCCCCCTGCTCCACACGGCGGCCGAGGCCATCGGCGCCGAGCTCTAGCGGCACCCGTCCGGACCCGCCTGGGCCACACACCGACCAGGTCGCGCCGGGCCCCGCCCGCGCACGGGCCACGGATGGCGGTGCGGTCAATGCGCCGGGACGCGACGGCGGCGACGCAGGATGGCGATGGGTCACACCGGGCCGGTGGGGCCGGTGGGCGTGGTGACGCCGGTGCGGGGTACCCGAGCCGCGCCCCGCGACCGCACGCGCCCACCCGGCGAGCGACCGCCGTCGCCGGGCGGGGCGCCGCGGTCAGGCGGCGGCGCACTGCCGGGCACCGACCACCCGTCGGGGCCCGACCCCACCCGGCACGGCGAGCGACCAGGAGAGGCGTGATGGGCGAGAACGAGAACGAGCGGGGCAACAGCGCGTACGGCAGGAAACCGTTCCGGCGCTCGCCGAGCCACTTCACCGACCGCATCACCGCGAACGGAGCCGAGGGCTGGCCCGTCGAGGCCGGCCGCTACCGGCTGATCGCCAGCCGCGCCTGCCCGTGGGCCAGCCGGGCGGTGATCGCCCGCAGGCTGCTCGGCCTGGAGGACGCCCTGTCCCTGGGCATCGCCGACCCCCTCCAGGACGACCGCAGTTGGCGGTTCACGCTCGACCCGGACGGCCGCGACCCGGTGCTCGGCATCCGCTTCCTCAGCCAGGCGTACGACGCCCGCGCCAGCGAGTACCCAGGCGGCGTGAGCGTGCCCGCCGTGGTCGACGTGCCCAGCGGCCAACTGGTCACCAACGACTACCAGCAGCTCACGCTCGACCTGGCCACCGAGTGGACGGCGCTGCACCGCCCCGGCGCCCCCGATATCTACCCCGCCGCGCTGCGCGCCGAGATGGACCAGCTCATGGCCACCATCGGCCGCGACCTGAACAACGGCGTCTACAAGGCGGGCTTCGCCACCGAACAGGCCGACTACGAACGCGCCTGCCGGGCGCTCTTCCAGTGCTGGGAACAGGTGTCACAGCGGCTCGCCGGCCGCCGCTACCTCATGGGCGACACCATCACGGAGGCCGACATCCGGCTGTTCACCACGCTGGTGCGGTTCGACGTCGTCTACCACGGCCACTTCAAGTGCAACCGCTGGAAGCTGGCCGAGGACCCGGTGCTCTGGGCCTACGCCCGCGACCTGTTCCAGACCCCCGGCTTCGGCGACACGGTGGACTTCGACCACATCAAGCGCCACTACTACCAGGTGCACACCGGCATCAACCCCACCCGTATCGTCGCGCTCGGGCCCGACCTCGCCGACTGGCTGACGCCCCACCACCGCGAGGAGCTGGGCGGCCGGCCCTTCGGCGACGGCACGCCCCCGGGCCCGGTGCCCCCGGGCGAGGAGGTCAGCGCGGCCGGCCGGCCCTGACCCGCCCCGCACCGGCCCTGACCATGCCCCGCACCGGCCCGCGGCCGACCGTCCCGACCGGCATCCCGGCCACCGGGAGCCGCCACCACCCGCCACCGCCACCGCCGGCGCGAACGCGGGCGCACCCGGCGCCCGCCCGCGCCACCCGCGCACCCCGGGCGCACGGGTGGAGCCCGGCCGTGCCACAGACGGGGAATCGGCCACGTTCCACGGCCCCGGAGCGGCCCCGCCGGGCCGTCCCCGGCCGCGTGCGGCGGCTCAGCCGCTGGTGGCGGGCCCGGCGCCGGCCCCCGGCGCGCGCCGCGCGACCGGCTCACGCCCGGCGGATACGAGGCCCCTTCCCGCGCCCGACCACCCGCACGCGCGGCGCAGCCGCAGACAACCCGCCAGCCCAGGTGGCACGCTGACGTGGCGGGCCGAGCACCACCGTACGAGCCGACAGCCACCCCTGCCGCACGCCAGCCGGCCGAGCCATCCGGGCCAGTCCGGACGCCCGCCAGGACCCGGCCCCGCCAAGCCCGCCCCGAGCCCACCCTCTCCGGCGTACGGCACCCGCTCCACCGACACCCCGGCACGCCGCGCCACCACGACCAGCCTCCTCGCGCTGAAGGGACCCATGACGGCCATGGCCGACCACGACGCCGCACCCGACACGGACGCCACCACCGCGACCAACGCCCCCGACCAGCCCGCCGCGCCGACCCCGGACGAGGTCGGCGCGATGTACGACGAGTTCGGCGACATGCTCGCCATGACGCTCGGCGGAGCCGCCGTCCACGTGGGCATGTTCGTACCGCACGACACCCCCCTCCGCACGCCCTCCCTGGTCGACCTGGCCGACCTCGCGCAGGACCGGCAGACCGACTTCTACATCGACACCCTCGACGCCGCGGGCGCCACCGCCCTGCTCGACATCGGCTGCGGCACCGGCGGGCCGGCCGTCCGCCTGGCCCAGCGCACCGGCGCGCACGTCACGGGCATCACCGTCAGCCACCAACAACTGGCCCGGTGCGAGGAGCGGGCGAGCGCGGCGGGCCCGGACGCGAGAGTCACCTTCGAGCGCGGCAACGCCATGGACCTGACGTACGCGGACGCCTCGTTCGACGCCGCCTGGTCCATCGACTGCTTCGCCCACCTCACGGACCGACCGGCCGGCCTGCGCGAGGCACGGCGGGTGATCCGCCCGGGCGGGCGCTTCCTGCTCACGGAGTTCTCCCGTCGCGGCACACCCCCCGCCGACGAGGAGGCCGCCTTCACCAGGCTGTGGGCCAGCCCGCCGCCGACGCCGTTCGCCACCCTGCTCACCGAGGTGCAGGAGGCGGGCTACGAGATCCTGACGGTGCGGAACATGACGCCGAACTCGATGCTCGCCGGCGAGCTGATGGCCCTCCTCTACCAGGACCGGCGCGCGGAGATCGAGGAGCGCTACGGCGAGGAGCTGACGGCTCAGACGGACGCGCTGATCGGCCCCTACCGTCGCTTCTGTCGCCGCTACCTGGAGTACCACGTACTCGTGCTGCGCACCCCCGAGGCGTGAGACCGCGCGCCCACCACGCGGGCCGGCCGGCCACGACACGGCCTGCCGGCCCGTGCCCGGCACCGTCTGGCCGCGCGGCCCCCGGCCGGGAGCGCCGGGCCGTCGCGGGTCGCCGGTCACTACCCTGGGCGGCGTACCGGCCCCGACCACGGTGGTGAGGCGAGCGCTGATGGACCACGAGCCCTACGACTACAGTCCCATCGTCGACCGCGAGCCGATCCGCTGGCCGTCGGGCGCCCGCGTCGCCTTCTACGTCGGGCTGAACGTCGAGCACTACCCCGTGGACCGCTCCGGGCTCAGCATCGCGCCCCACACGGCGGGCCTGTCACCCGATCCGCTCAACCACGGCTGGCGCGACTACGGTCCGCGGGTGGGCATCTGGCGCATGATGGACTGCCTCGACCACCTCGGCCTGCGCCCCAGCGTCATGCTGAACTCCGACGTCTGCGCGCGCTACCCGCGGATCATCGAGGCCGGCCGGGCCCGGGACTGGACCTGGGTCGCGCACGGCAAGGACAACTCCCGCTACCAGGCCGACATGGAGCCCGACGTGGAGCTGGCCTACGTGCGCGAGATCGTCGACACCATCGAGCGGGCCACCGGGCGCCGGCCACGCGGCTGGCTGGGCCCGGCGCTCACCGAGACCTTCCACACCCCGTACGTGCTGGCCGAACTGGGACTGGACTACGTCCTCGACTGGGCCAACGACGACCAGCCGTACTGGCTGAACGTGCCGGGGATGATGAGCGTCCCGTACCCCATCGAGGTCAACGACATCACCCTGTTCGTCGGAAAGAGCCTGAGCGGACCGGAGTTCGTGCGGATCGTCAGGGACCAACTCGACCAACTCCACGCCGATTCGGCGCACAGCGGGCGAGTGATGTCGCTGGCCCTGCACCCCTTCGTCGTCAACCAACCCTTCCGTCACAAATACGTGGCCCAGGCCCTGGAGTACGTCGCCCGCCACCCGGGCGTCTGGCTGACGACCACCGACGAGATCGCCGCCCACTACGCGCGCCACCACGCGCCCGGCCCGACCTGACCCCGAGCCCGCCGCGCGGCCGGCCACGGCCCAGGGCGCACCGGAGCCCGCCGGACGCCAGCCGGCCCGGCCGCGCACGCGCGCGACCGGGCCGGCGTCCTGCCGAGCGGGACCCACCCGCTCCCGCGAGGGCGGCGCCGCGCGCGTCAGCGGAGCGCGCGCACGGACTTGCCCTCGGGGGCGTGCGGCGGACCGGAGCCCGCCGTCGCTACTCCAGTCCCTTGTCGATGGCGGACATGAGACTGCCGTTGGGAGTGTCACCCGACATCTCCCAGATCATGGCCCCGAGCAGGTTCTTCGACTTCATCCAGGCGGTCTTCTTCTGGATCGACCAGGCGTCGTCGAAGGACCACCACTGGCCGCCCGGCCCCGTGTAGCCGTAGGTGGAGATGGACTGTTCGTCGTGGTAGACGGTCATGTTCGGCACGCTGGCCAACATGTTCTGGTAGCCGCGAATACCGGCCTCCTCGGCGAACTGCCCCGGCGCCGCGCCGTTCGCCGACTGCCACTCACCCTTCTTCCCGCCCTCGGCGACGCCCTGCCAGCCACGGCCGTAGAACGGGAAGCCGATGGTGAGCTTGCGTGGGTTGACCCCGGCATCGGTGTAGATCTTGAGGGCGCTCTCGATGCTGAAGTGCGTCGGATAGGGGTCGTCGGTGTCGGTGTAGAGGTTGCCCTGGTGGCCGGTGCGGTTGGGCTCCCAGGAGTTGTCGCTGCCCGAGCCGTGGAAGTCGTAGCCCTGGATGTTGGCGAAGTCCAGGTAGTTGAAGATCTTCGACAGGTCCCAGCCCTGCTCGACCTTGACCGGGTCGGCCGGCGTGAAGGCGGTCAGCAGCTTGCGCTCGCCGCCGGTCGCGTCGAGCTGCTTGCGGAACTCGGCGAGCAGCGCCGTCAGGTTGTCCTTGTCCTTGGCGCTGTAGTGGTTGCCCGGGTGGCCGTCGGGCGAGCCGGGCCACTCCCAGTCCAGGTCGATGCCGTCGAAGACGCCGGCACCCGTGCCCGGGCCGCCGGCGCCGTTGTAGGCGGGCAGGTCGCCCTTGATCCACACGTCGATGCAGGACTTGACGAGCTTCTCCCGCGACTCCGGGGTCGCCGCCGCGTCCGAGAAGAACTTCGAGAACGTCCAACCACCCAGCGAGACCAGGACCTTGAGATGCGGGTGCTTGGCCTTGAGCTTCTTGATCTGGTTGAAGTTGCCGCGCAGCTTGCCCCAGCCGTCGTCGGCCACGCCGTCCACCGACTGGGCGGCCGACATGGGTCGGGCGTAGTCGGCGTCCGCGTCTCCGGCGCCGGTGCCCTGGTCCGGGTCCTGCGGGTCGCTGGTGGTGCCCTTGGTGACCCCGGCCATGCAGGTCAGGTTCTTCGGGTCGAGGTTCTCGAAGGCGTAGTTGATGACGTCCAGCTTGGCGGCGGCGCCCGAGGTGTCCAGGTTCTTGACGAAGTACTGGCGCCCGTAGATGCCCCACTGGACGAAGTAGCCGACGTTCAGGTGCTTGCCGGAGCCGGCCAGGTCGTCGGTGGTGACCTTCACGGCGCCGGAGGCGGGGGAGGAGTTCTCCGCCGCGTCGCGGGCCTTGACGGTGAAGGTGTACTCGGTGACGGGGGACAGGCCACTGATCACCGCGGTCGTGGTGTCAGCGGCGACGGTCCTGGCCAGCGCGCCGTCCCGGTAGACGTCGTACGCGGCGACGCCGACGTTGTCCGTCGACTTCTCCCAGGCCAGGCTGACCGTGGAGGCGGTCTTGGCGGTGGAGCGCAGTCCGCCCGGGGCGGTCGGCGGGGTCGGGTCGGTGGCCGGGTCCACGGTGGTGGCGCTGACCGGCGCGCTGAGCGGGCTGAGGTTGCCCCGCGTGTCCTTGGCCCGCACCGCGTACTGGTACGTGGTGGCCGGGGTGAGTCCGGTGATCGTCGCGGACGTGGCGTCCGTGGTGGCCACCGTGGCCCCGTCGCTGACCACCTCGTAGGACTTCACGGGGTAGTCACCCGCCGTGGCGGCGGTCCAGTTCAGCGAGATGCTGCGGGCCGTGGCGGTGGTGACCTTGGGAGTGCCGGGCGCCGACGGCGGGACGTCCGGGGTGCCGTCGCACTTGTCGCCGTTGATGGTGCACGTCGTCGGCGCCTTCGCCGGCCCGTTGCCGATGAACCAGTAGCTGAACGGGTCGCTCGTGCCGCCGGCCCGGACGGTGCCGTTGTAGTGGGCGTTCTTGACCGACACGTGGTTTCCGGTGACGGTGGCGTCGCCGTAGTAGTGTCCGTTGGTCGTCGTGCCCGGCGGCAGGTCGAACTCCAACTGCCAGCCGGTGACGTCGGTTGAGCCGCTGTTGTGCAGCGTGTACGTACCCTTCCACCAGGAGCCGTTGTCCTGGATGGAGAAGGTCGCGGTCAGCTTTCCGGCCGCCTGGGCAGAGCTCGACAGGCCCGTCAACAGGGCGAGTGGCAGGAGGAGTGCGGTGAGCAGAGCCGCGGCTCTGCCCCTGAATCTGCGGTGGTGTCGAAACATGGCTCTCTCCCTGTGGGGGGTTGTACAGGGGAAGTGCGGAACCGTGCACACGTACGCATCACCTGGGGGCCGTGGTGCGCGAAACCTGGGGCTCGGCGGCCAGGAGCAGTCGTACGGTAAATGGTCTGGACCAAGCCGTCAACGGTTCGGGCCGCACCGGCACCGGCCGGCCGCGCGGGTGGGCCGAGCGCTCACGAAGCCACCGGGAGGCGGTGGTTGCCGCGCCCCACGCCCGAATTTCCGCCCGGCCCATGAGCGCTCCGCCGGTCCCGCTCGGGCGGGTGGATCGAATGGGGTGAGGTGGCGAGCCGACCTCGCCCGACCGCGGGCGTGACCGCCCCTGGCGTCGGATCGCGTCGGTCGGGCGCACGCTGCGGCGGTCGCGTGGGCTGCCGCCGGGTGGGCGTCGTTCGGCGGTCCCCGGCCGGTCGGCCGGCGGGGGAGCGCCGGGCCCTGCGCGGAGAAGTCGCCTGGCCCGGCGGGTGCGGAGACCCGGCCGAGCCCGGTGGGTCGGGGGCTTCCTTGCTCGAAGCAGGGCGGTCGGGCGCGCGCCGGGGCGCGCGAAGGTCGGAGCCTGCGTCCGAGCGGACCGCTTTGGGCGGCAAGGGTGAACGTTTTTGATCGAGTGCGACCGAGGCGGTTTCGGCTTTTGCAGAAGCGAATATTCGAGAACCGCAAGCAGCCCATTAACGGACCGTAGTGATGGTGATCGTATGAGTGAACGGGTAGCGTCGCGCACGCCACGGAGGTCCCGGCCCGGCGCCAACCATGAACCGGGACCGTCCGCTCTCAACTGACCCATACGATCGAGGAGGGCGCGATGCCTCCTGACCATGTCCGCGACCAGGCCGCGATGAGCGACCGCCCGCAGGAGTCCGAAATTAGCATCCCGCGCGGCCGGGGGTTCGAAACCCGCGGATGGCTTGACGCCCTTGGCAACAAGCGTGAACTGCCGTGGCCGAACGCCCCCTTGGCGCGCGTCGTGCCACAGCGGCTCGCTGACGCGGGCGGCGGGGCCATCGCGTGCCACGCCCGGCCGACGCCCGCCGAGCGCCGCCCGCTCCCGCGCTACCGGCGCCTTCGTGTCTCCCGCCGGCCCCGGCCGTCCGTCGCTCGTTGTTGACAGCCGCGCGAACCGCGTCGGTGTGGCCGCCACGCGCCCCCGCTCGTGGCCCCGGCCGGCCGGCGATTTCCATCCCACGACACGGGAAACTCCCCGTTTCCGTAGCGGGTTTCCTCCCGCACACTCCCGAAAGGGCGACACGACATGACCACGAAGGCGTCAGGTAGCAGCCTGCCCTGCCCCAACCCGGGCTGCCCCAACATCGTCGACCAGAGCGCCGGCGTCGGCCGCCCGCGGCAGTACTGCAGCGAGGCGTGCGGCCGTGCCTATCGCAAACTCCGCAGCAGCCAGCCGGAGACCGCCGACATCGACGACTACGCCGTGCAGGTCGCCGAACAGGCGGCCCACCACCTGCAGGACATCGTCCGCCTGGTCCGCGACGGCCAGGCCCTGAACGTCCTGGAGAAGATCACGGAAAGCCAGCTGTTCACGGGCGACCTGACCGCGGCCGTCGTCCAGCAGGCCCGCGCCCGCAAGCACAAGGCCGCCGACATCGCCGGCGCGATGAACATCAGCGTCGACAAGCTCAGCCGCGACTACTCCGCCGAGGCGTGCGCCCGGCGCCAGGACCGCCGCCAGCGCAAGGCCGCCCCCAGCGCCGCCCGCTCCCGCAAGCCCCCCTCGCCGCGCGGGAAGCCGGGCGGTAGGGGACGTGCCGGCGGGGCCGACGGGCGCGCCGGATTAGCCCCGCCGGACGACCCCGGGACCACGCTGGCCAACGCCCTGGCCCACCTCCACCGCGCCAGCGGCAAGACCCTGCGCGTCGCCGGCGGGGAGAGCCAGGTCACCGCCTCGTACCTGTGCCGCGTCCTGGCCGGCGAGCGCCTGCCGTCATGGACGGTCACCCACCAGCTCGGACTGGCCTACGGTGCCGACCCGGCGGACCTGCGCCCCCTGTGGGAGGCGGCGCGCGGCTACGAGATGACGGCGCCGCTCACCCTGCACGCCGCGCTGCGCGGCCTCCACCTCTCCGCGGCCTGTCCGACCTATTCCGCTATTCGCACGCTGAGCCGCGACGGCCTGTCGGTGGCGGACATCCGCGGCATGCTGGACGGTTCGCGGGTGCCCGAATGGGAGCGGGTGGGCCAACTGGTCGAGGCGCTGCGCGGGCGCGCGGACACCATCCGCCCCCTGTGGCACATGGCCAAGCTCGCCGCCGACGCCGGCCACCCCCCGCACGCGCCCGCGTCCACCGGCCCGCACCGACTGCCGGCCCAGGCGTTCGGGTGACCGTGTCCGCCTCCTGGTGCCCCGCCCGCCGCGCGCGGGGGGCCGTGGTCTTCGAGGGCTTCCGCACCCTGTACGCGGGCCCCTACCTCGCGTACGCCCGCGTGCACCTGGGACCACGGCGTGGTCCGGACGCCGTGGAACGGGCCTTCGGCGCGCTCGTCCGCCACTGGTTGAGGATCGTCGGCAGCAGCAACCCCGCGGTGGCCGCCTGGGAGCAGTTGGTCGCGCACACCGGCAGCCGCGTCCGGCCGCTGCCCCTGGCGGCGCGCTCGCCCCTGGAATACGACGCGATCGTGCTGCACCACCTCCTCGGCTACAGCGTCGCGCGGACCGCCGACATCACCGGCCACCACCCCAGCAAGATCGGCTACCTGGCCCGCACCCGCCCCCCGACCGCCGCGCGCCCGGCCCGGCCCGCCGCCGAGTCGGCACCGGACGAGCCATCACCCGACGGCTCATGAGCTGGCAGGGCCGCGGGTCAGCCCCTGCGCCGCGGCCGGAGGGCGGCGGGGTCGGGGGCCGGGCGCGCGTCGCCGGGCGTGTGCCCGAAGTGGTCCCGGAAGACCCGGGTGAAGTGCGCCTGACTCGCGAAGCCCCACTGGTGGGCGACGTCGGCGACCGTCAGGTGCCGGGAGCGGGGATCGGTGAGTTGCTCGCGGGCCCCCGCCAGCCGCTGTTCCAGGATGTACCGCGACGGGCTCACCCCCGTCGTGGCGAAGATGCGGCTCAGGTGGCGGGTGGAGACCCCGACCGCGTCGGCGACGTGCTCGGCGCACAGCCGTGGGTCGCACAGGTGGCGGGCGACGTACTCCTTGGCCACCATCAACTGCGACGGCCTGGCCGGCGCCGGGCTCTGGCCGTCGACGCGGGGCGCGGCCAGCGACCTGACCAGGTCCAACACGGTGGCCTCGGTGCTCACCGCATCGCCGCTCCCGCGCCCGGCGGTCCAGTCGGTCAGGACCGAGCGCAGCGTGGAGACCAGCGCCCCCTCGGTCGCCGACTCCCCGCCGAACAGGAGTGGCGTCGCCACCCCGCCGGCGGCGCAGTGCTCGCTGAACGTCCGGCTGGGAATGTCCACCAGGAGTTGCCGCATGGTGGAGGGGAACCCGAACAGGTACGACTGACGCGTGTCGTAGAGCACCAGGTCACCGGCGCGCACGCTGAGACAGCCACCCGCGTGGAAGAAGACGGCCTGCCCCGCGGTGAGGAGGGTGGCGAACACCGAGTCCTTCGGCAGCGCGCGACAGGTACGCGGGGTGCGCTCGATCACGTGCTCGTTGCCGGCGATGTCGGCGAGCCGGAGATCGCGCAACTGGACGTTGGTCTGCGAGGCCAGCAGCCCCTGCTCGGAGTAGGGGGAGCAGGTCAGGCCGACGAGCGCCTTGCGGTTGTACTCCTCCCAGAAGTCGACCCGGTCGGCCGGGTCGACGCACCGCGTGGAGACGTGGGAGGCCGCGGGGGCGGCGGGTGTGGTCATCTGAGCCTCCTTGCCGGTGGGCGTACCCGTGGCGGGGAAAGGTACCGGCATCCGCTGGGTAGCGCTACCGCCGGGACCCGTCCAGAGGCTGGCTCGCCGTGGGGAGGGCGGGCGACCCCGGTCGACGCGGGTGCGCGGCACCTGTCTGTGCCGCGGCCCGTTGTCAGCGTGCCGACAGGCGCAGCGTACCTCCGTGCGCCCGGCGGTCGAAGGGTTGCGCGGGGTCGGAGTCAGACGGCCAGGTAACCCCCGTCCACCGGGACGACGGCCCCGTTGACGTACGTCGCGGCCGGCGAGCACAGGAAGGCGATCGCCGCCGCGATCTCGGCCGGGCGGCCGAGCCGGCCGAGCGGGACCCGGGCCAGCACCGACCGGGTGGCGGCCGGGTCGTCGAGGATGCCGCGGGCCAGCGAGGTGGTGACGAAGCCGGGGGCCACCGCGTTGACGCGGATGCCGTCGGCGGCGTACTCGGCCGCGAGCGACCGGGTCAACTGGGCGATGCCCCCCTTGCTCGCGCTGTACGCCGGCCGGTCGCGGCTGCCGAAGAAGCCGAACATCGAGGAGACGGTGACGATGCTGCCGCCGCCCCGGGCCAGCGCGGGCCGCGCCGCCTGGCAGGCCACCATCGTGGCGGTGAGGTTGACCGCGAGTACGTGCTCCCAGCTCGCCGGCTCGTACTCGGCCCGGTCCCGGCTCAGGCCGGCACAGGTGACCAGGTGGTCGAGCGGGCCGGCCGCGGTGATCTGGTGGGTGAGACCGGCGTGGTCGGTGACGTCGAGTTCGGTGACCCTCACCCGGGGGTGTCGGGGCAACTCCTCGCTCTGGACCGGTGGCAGGCCGAGCGCGTGCACCTCGGCGCCGAGTTCCGCGAGCAGGGTGGCCGTCGCGGCGCCGATGCCGGAGGTCCCCCCGGTGATCACGACGGTGTGGCGGGCGAAGGCGTCGGGGGCGAAACCAGTGGTCATCGGGCGGCCTCCGCTCGGTGGGTGGCTGGCGCGGTGGTGACCGCGTCGGGTGCGGGGTCCACCAGCACCTTGATCTGCCCGCCCCCGCCCAACAGCGCCTCGAAACCCTGGTCCACCACGTCCTCGAGGGCCACCGTCGAGGTGACCACGGGCCGCAGGTCCACGCCCTCGTCGGCCACCAGCCGGATCAGCTCCGGGTAGGTGTCGCGGTAGCCGACGGTGGAGATGATCGACTGCTCGTTGTTGACGAGGGCGAAGGCGTCGAGGCGCACCTGCTGGGCCAACCCGACCAGGACCACCCGCCCGCCGCGCCGGGTCGCCCCCAGACAGGTGTCCAGGGCCGCCTGAGACCCCACCACCTCGAACGCCACGTCGACCCCCTCGCCGCCGGTCAACCCACGGACCGCCGCCGCCGCGTCGGCCCCGCCCGAGGCGTCCACCAGGTCGGTGGCGCCGAGCCGGGCCGCGATCTCCAACCGGGCCGGCGCGACGTCCACGGCGATGATCCTGGTCGCGCCGCGCCGCCCGGCGAGCAGGACGGCCAGCAGGCCGATGGGCCCGAGCCCGACGACCGCCAGCGACCCGCGCAGGGGCTCGGCGCGCCGCAGCGCGTGCAGGGCGACCGAGGCCGGCTCGAACAGCGCGGCCTGCTCCAGCGGAACGGCGGCGGGTAGCGGGTGCGCCATGTAGCGCGGGACCGCGGCGTACTCGGCCAACCCGCCGTGCCCCATCAGGCCGGCGAAGCCGAAGTGGCGGCAGATGTGGTAGTCGCCGGCCTGGCAGCGCGGGCAGGTGCCGCAGCGGTAGTTCGGCTCGATGGCCACCGGGTCGCCCACGGCGAGGTCGGCGACCGAGGACCCGAGCGCGGCCACGGTCCCGCAGAACTCGTGCCCCAGGATCAGGGGCGCCGTGACCCCGGAGGCCGGGTGCGGGGCGGTGGTCGGGATGGTGTGCGGCCCGTTCGCGTACTCGTGCAGATCGCTGCCGCAGATCCCGCAGTACGCCACCCGTATCAGCACCTCGTCGGGTCCGGGGGTGGGCACGTCGGTCTCCGCGATGCGTACGTCGCGGGCTCCGTGCCAGACGGCGGCCTTCACGGGGTCGCTCCTGTCTTGGTCGGGGTGGGGGCTCCGGTGCGCTCGGCCCGGCGTCGCAGCACCCTGGGGGCGGTCTCGCGCAGGCCGAAGGAGAGCAGGACGACGGCGACCGCGCCACCGGCGGAGATGTACATGGCCGTCTGCAACCCCCAGGTGTCGGAGGCCCAGCCGGCGGCCAGCGGGGCGAGGACGCCACCGGTCAACTCGCCGACGCCCATGACCAGGCCGAGCGCGGTGGCCAGCGCGCCCCGGGGACGGTCTCGGCGGGAATGGTGGCCATGATCAGGGTGAAGCAGCCCAGTCCGGTGTAGGTGAGCACGACGACGGCGCCGAGCAGCAGCGGGTTGTCCACGTACACCACCGCGAGCGGGCACAGGACGGCGACCGAGGTGAAGGCGATCATGGTGGTGCGGCGGCCGACGCGGTCCGAGATCGCCGGCGTGAGGAACCCCCACAGCACCCAGGCGACGCCGAAGCAGGTCATCACCGCACTCATGGTGCCGGAGGAGTAGCCCTTCTCGTCCTTGAGGTAGACGGGGGTGAAGGTGATGATGACGACGAACCAGGTGAGGTAGCAGCAGGCCGCGAGCGTGCACAGGACGATGTTGCGGTGCGCCCACACCTCCCGCAGCGGCGTCGAGGCGCCGGCGGGCGTGGCCGCGACCCTGCCACGGGCCGGGTCGCGCTCCACCCCGGGCGGCACCTCACGCACCGACCTGGCCATCCAGGCCGCGATGAGCAGGCCGGGCACGATCGTCAGGAGCAGGACCGTGCGCCAGCCGAAGTGCTCGGCCACCCACACCACCACCAGCGGGGCGGCGATCCCGCCCAGCAGGCCGGCCGCCGAACCCTGCAACAGTCCCATGTTCAGGCCGCGGCGGTGTTCCTGGGACGCCTCCACCATCAGGGACTGGGACAGGGGCAACACCGCCCCCTCGGCCACTCCCATCAGCGCGCGGGCGGCGAGCAACCCGAAGAACCCGGTCATCAGCCCGCCCGCCGCGGAGAAGACGGAGAAGAGCACGACGGCGCCGATCAGCAGCGGCTTGCGCCGCCCGAGTCGGTCCGAGACGCGCCCGATGACCATCCCGGACAGTGCCCAGGTGAACGCCAACGCGCCCGAGAGCACGCCGAGTTCGGTGTTGGACAGGTCGAAGTCGTCGTCGATGAACGGTGCGAGGAAGGACAGCGCCTGGCGGTCGAAGAAGACGAATCCGAAGGCCAGGAAGAGGACCAGCAACAGCCGGTTCTCGTAGGCGAGCGCCGCGTCGCTGACGGGGGCCGGGGGCGGCGCACTGGTCTGGGTGGGTGGCTCGGTCATGGGGACCTCGGGTCGGTGCGGTGGGCCAAGGTCAGCGGAACAGGGAGTTGACGTAGTCGGCGCCGATGCCCACCTGCTCGTAGTGGTTGCGGCACATCTCGATGTAGTCGTGGACGTCGAAGTAGCCGGCCGTCTCGCCGTTCTCGTCCAGCCAGATCAGCGGGCCCTTGACGATGAAGAACGTCTTCATCGGCTCGCCGCTGTCGTACGCCACCAGGGTGTGCCCCTCGCCCGGCGCCTCGTAGACGAAGTCGCCCGCGCTCGCCGTCCAGGGCCGCTCCAGGTAGCCCCACTTGCCGGAGATCGTGTACGCGAACACCTCGTGCGGGTGGTAGTGGCGGTTGACCAGCCCCGCCTCCTTGGCGCGCAGGATGTCGGCCCAGGAGTTGTCCTTGACGTTGATCCACAGCGGGCGCGAGCCCACGGTTTCGGTGAACGGCACGTAGTACCGGTCGTCGTCGGTGGCCACCTGGGAGAGGTAGACCTCGGGCAGGGCGTCGGGCTTGAAGGAGTTCTGGATCGGCTTGAGGGTCTTCCAGAACTCGCTGTTGGCTGCCTCGGGCATGATCGGGCTCCCTTTCGTCGGTAGGTGGCCGCAGTGAACCCCGGGGCGCGGACGCGCGTCTTTCCCAGGGCGGACGCCGCGCTTTGCCCGTTTCGGACACGCCCGCCCCACGCCGGCGGAGCCCCGGCCCGCCCCCGCGGCTCGGCGAGCACGCCAGCGATCAGAGGCCCTGCGCCGGGCGGTGGCGCTTCGGATGACGACCAACCCCGCGCGCGGGCGGCGAGGCCCGGCGATTGCCGCGCCGGTGGGTGTGGGGTGGGCCGCCGGGCCGGTGAGGCGGCGATCCCCTGGCTGTGACTCTGTGGCTCTGTGACCGGCCGGGGTGGAGCCCTCACATCGCGGGCCAGCCCCCGCGCGCCACGGGTGACGACATGACGGCCGCGCGCCACGGGCCGCTGACCAGCTCGGTCAGCGGCCCGTGGCGCGCGGGAGTACGGCTCGTGGAGTGGCGGCCGGTCCTACGGGCCGGCGAGGGTGACGCGGGCACACTCACGGCAGGCACGCGCCGAGGCGGCGATCCGGGTGTGGAAGGCGATGGTCACGACGCCCGCGACGGCGCTCAGCGGCCAGTTCGTCGCCAGGACCGAGGCCAGCGTGAGGGTGAGCGCGCTGATGGCGAGGGCGACCGCCGCCGTCGTACCCGCCCAGGCGACCATGAGCGGCAGTTGGTGCGGGGTGGGCAGCCAGCGCGCGAGGGCGCCGGTGGCGGCCAGCGCCGCCGCCGCGAGGAAGGCGGCCGACGCCGCGATGCCACCCAGGTGAGCCACGAACAACTGGACCAGATCAGGCAGTTGGTGGCCCGTCGAGCCGTCCCACGTCTCCGCCAGGTACCAGCACAGGAACAGGAAGGGGACGATCAACATCACCGCGCGGGCGGTGTGTCGGGCCTGGGCGATGGTGAGTTCGCGCTGGAAGCTCGGGGCGATCTCGGCGACGGTGCCGAACTCGTACACCGCCTGCCGCGCGGCATGGTGGTCCGGCTCGCGCCCGCACGACAGGTCCCGGGCCGCGTCGATGAGGCCATCCCGCAGGTCCATCACCATCCGGGACTTGACCCGGACCGGCCCGTGCAACGCCGCCGACAGGTCCGCGACGTGGGCCTCGATGGGGTCCGCGTCGGTCGTGGGCGCGCTCATGTCGCCTGTCCGGGTTGGGGTGCCGGCTCCAACACGGCGCCGATCGCGGTGGTGAACTCGCGCCACACCGACCGCTCGGTCGCCAGGCTGCGCCGGCCGGCGTCGGTGAGTTCGTAACACCGTCGCCGCCGCTCGCCCTCGGACTCCCAGACGCTGCGCAGCAGTCCGAGCCGCTCCAGCTTGTTCAACGCCGGGTAGATCGTGCCCTTGCGCAGCTCCAGGACCCCGTTGCTGCGTTCCTGCACCGCGGTGATGACCGCGTATCCGTGCAGCGGGCCGGATTCCAGTACGGACAGCAAGAGCCCGTCCAGATGCCCGCGTACCGCGCTCGCCTTCATGGTTAGGCAGCCTACCCAAAGGGCATGCGGACGTGCTACCTATAGTTCGACAGCCAACCTATTGGCAGCCAATCCAGAAGGGCTCTGCGGTGACGAAATTCCTGCTGTCCGTGCACGTCTTGGCGGCGATCCTGGCGATCGGGCCGATCACGGTCGCGGCCTCGATGTTCCCCCGCTACGTCCGCTCCCCAGCGGCCGACGGCGACGGCTCGGACCAAGCCCGTACGGCGGCGCTCCTGCACCGCGTGTGCCGCGGCTACACCGTCGTCGGCATAGCGGTCCCGGTCTTCGGGGTCGCCACGGGGGCCCAACTCGGCGTGCTCACGGACGCCTGGCTGCTGACCTCGATCGTGCTGACCGCCGCCGCGGCGGCGCTGCTGTTGCTGGCAATCCTGCCCGGGCAACAACGCCTGCTCGTCCAGCCGGCGGGCGCTGCCTCGGGCGCGGGCGCGGACGCCGGTGTCGCGGAGACGGCCCGCTCGGCTGCCGCGCGCCTGGCCATGGTCACGGGCACGTTCAACCTGCTGTGGGCGGTGGTCGTCGTCCTGATGATCGTGCGCCCCGGCTCCACGACGGGGGCCTGAGCATCGTGCGCGTACTTCGCATCGCGGCCGTGGTGGAGGCCGTTTCCCTGGTGTTCCTGCTGGTCAACGTCTTCACCGTGCACGTCGGCGTGATCACCTCGCTCGGAGGCCCGACGCACGGGACGGCCTACCTGGTCATCATTGTCATCGCCTGGCATACCCCGCCGGCCCTGGCTCCGGGCGCCCGCCCGCGCGCCCTCGTCCCCGGCATCGGCGGGTTGCTCGTCCTGCGGCGCATGCCCCAGGAGGCGTCGGCGGCCCAGCGGCCTCGCCTCGTCGAGGAGGAGTGAGGCACGGACCACGCGCCCGGCCACGTCGTCCCCGACTCCGCGCCCTCGGCGACCGGGAGTCGGGGACGGGTGTGTGTCCGGGGCTACTGGTGAAGGGCGATGAGGCGCGCGAGGTGTTTGCCCGCGATCCGCAGCGGCTCCTTGCTCTGCGCGACCTGGGCCGCCAACTCGGCGCCCTCCATCGTGCTGATCACGGTGTGGGCCAGGTCGTGCGCGTCGCCCTCGCTCATGCCGGAGGCGCGCAACCTGTCGTGCACCAGCCCGCGCCAGCGGGCGAACGCCTGCGCCGCGGCCGTCTGGATGTCGGGGGCGCGGCCCGCCGTGCCGAGCGAGGTCGTGGTGATGGGGCAGCCGTCCACCCACTGTGAGGCGTGCAGGCCATCGGCGAGCTCGTCGCACAGGTCGGCGATGGCCCGCGCGGTGTCCTCCTCGCGCTCCAGCGCCTCGCGCAACACGTCGAAGAACTCCTGGTCGCCGTGGTGAATGGCGGCGACGGCCAGCTCCTGCTTGCCACCGGGGAAGAAGTGGTACACGGAGCCGAGCGTGGCCCGCGCCTCCTGGGCGATCTGCTTGATCCCGGTGCCGTCGTAGCCCTGTCGCTGCATCAGCAGGGACGCCGCGCGGACGATACGGGTGCGGGTGTCGGGGGTCGCCGCTGTCTTCGTCTCCGTGTTCACGCGAGCCAGCTTATCGGATAGAGCGTTCGTTCCAGTGGTGTGCTACGTTGCGTCGCAGCGCTAAATAGAGCGTTCGTTTTAGAGAGCGACGGAGGAATTCTGATGGGTACGAATGGACGGTCTGTGACGGTGATCGGTCTGGGCCCGATGGGGCGTGCCATGGTGCGTGCCTATCTGGCGCGGGACTACGAGGTGACCGTGTGGAACCGGACCGCGAGCAAGGCCGATGACCTGGTGGCGGCCGGCGCGCGGCTCGCTCCCTCGGTCGAAGAGGCCCTGGGCGCCAACGAGTTGGTGATCCTCAGCCTGACGGACTACGCCGCGATGTACGCGCTCCTCGAACCGGTGACGGCCGCGCTCTCGGGCAGGGTCCTCGCCAACCTCAGCTCCGACACCCCGGAGCGGGCCCGCGAGGCGGCGGCTTGGGCGGCCCGACACGGGGCGCGCTACCTCACCGCCGGGGTGGCGGTCTCGCCGGACCTGGTGGGAACGCCGGACGGTTTCACGTACTACAGCGGGCCCGAGGACCTCGTCGAGGAGCACCGGGGCGCCCTGGAGGTGATCAGCAGGGTCGAGTACCGGGGCGAGGACCCGGGGCTCGCGGCGCTGTACTACCAGATCCAGATGGACCTGTTCTGGACGAGCCTGACCGCCTGGCTGCACTCGGTGGCCGTGGCCGAGGCGCACGGCATCTCGGTCGAGGACATCCTGCCGTACTCGGTGGACGTGGCCGACTCGCTGTCGACCTTCTTCCGGTTCTACGCGCCACGGCTCAGCGCCGGGGACGACACGGGTGACGTGGACCGGCTCGCCATGGGGGTGGCCAGCATGGAGCACGTGGTGGACACGGTGCGGGCGGGGGGAGTGGCGACGGGCCTGCCCGAGGCGGTGCTCGACGTGTTCCGACGCGGCGTCGCGGCGGGCCACGCGAACGACAGCCTCACCAGCCTGCGCTCCCTCCTGCGGGCGGGCACGGTCCCGGCCTGACGCGCCGAACGCGGGCTGAGCCACGCGACCCCCGTACGGCACGGGTGCCCGGAGCCGCGGGAACCTCCCCGCGGCTCCGGGCCGTACGGCGCACTCCTTCACCCTCTTCGCGGAGGCGCCGTGCCGCGCCTGACATCGCGCGGGGAGCGCGTGGGCCGGTCAGCGCTGTGGGGTCGGGAAGGCCACCGGGCTGCGTAGCCCCGCCCGGTTGACCGCGCGGACGCCGAAGAACACGTTGTCCTTGGACAGGCCGACGGTGTGGCGGGTGGTGTCACCCACCGGCCGCGCGTGGGTCCACTGCGCGGCGGTGGTCTCGCGCCAGACCACCTCGTAGCCCGCCAGGTCCGGCTCGGGGCCCCGCTCCCACACCAGTTCCGTCTCGTTGGTCAGGGCCGCGGTGAGGATCTTCACGCCGCGCGGCGTACCGGGGGCCTGGGCCAGGTTCCACAGGGCCGCGGCGTTGACGCGGGCCACGCGGGCGATGTAGGGGAAGTCGCAGAACTCGGGCAGGTCCCCGTACTGCTTGCCGTCGACGACGCGCACGTCCTGGTGCTGGTGGGCGTAGTCCTCGGCGGGCTCGGTGAACCGGGCCGCGGGGTAGGCGCGCTCGAGGAACGGGATGTGGTCGCCGCCGCGCAGATAGCGGTCACGGCGGTAGATGACCCGGACCTTCATCCCGGTCACCCCCGGTCCCGCGACGTCCTGCACGAACCGGGCGAGCTGGCGCGAGGGCGAGTCGTTCTCGCCGCCCACGGAGCGCCGTACCTCGCCCTCCTGCGGGGTCTCGGAGGTGGGCACACCCTCGGCGAACAGCCTGATGCTGTGGGGGTCGCGGCTGCCGTCGTCGGCGGTGGAGCTGCCGACGATGTCGTTGGTGAACATCCCCTGCACGTCGGCCTGCCGCTCCCGGTAGCTCTGCGCGAGGTGGGCCGCGCCGTACAGGCCCTGCTCCTCGCCCGCCACGGCGGCGAAGACCAGCGTGGCGCCGGTGCGCCGGGTGGCCATGACGCGGGCCAGTTCCATCACGACGGCCACCCCGGAGGCGTCGTCGTCGGCTCCCGGGGCGTCGCTGGTGTGGTCCATGACGTCGCTGGCGCGGGAGTCGTAGTGCCCGGAGACGACGTAGACGCGGTCGGGTGAGGTCGTGCCGCGCAGGGTGGCGACGACGTTGGAGATCCGGGTCGGAACCGGGATACGGGGTGCCGGCTGCTGCACGTACGACTGGAGCTCGACCGTCATCCGGCCGCCGGACGCCCGCGCGTACTCGCGCATCCGCGCCAGGATCCAGTCGCGGGCCGCGCCGATGCCGCGCTCGGGGTCGTCCTGGGTGGAGAGGGTGTGCCGGGTGCCGAAGGCGGCCAGGCGCCGCACGGTCGCCTCGATGCGGCGGTGGTCGATCTCCCGGAGCAGGGTCCGTAGTTCCGGCGGGGGCGGCTGCGGAACGAGCCGGCCCCGTTCGCCCGCGACCGCGACGCCGGTGGTCGTGGCGGCAGCGGCGGCGGTGGCCGCGGTGGTAGCGAGCAGGGTGCGCCGAGAAGCGCCCGTCGGATTCACCATGCGGGTATCGTCATGCACGCAACAACCGGCTCGCAAGACGCGTACACCCCGCGGATGCCCGACGGCGTCCTCCCACCTCGTTCAGCCGGTCCTCCGCCACGGGGACGCACACGCCCTGTCGGGTCCCGCGTTCCCCTCCCGTTCCCCGCCGCGGACTCCCCGGCCCGGGACCGACCCCGGTCTCCCGGACCCGGCCCACCCGCTCGCCGTCGCCTCTCAGCCTCGGCAACGATGGAAGCCGGTCAGAACGTGGGGCCCTGGGTCTGGGACGTCACCATCTCCACGGCCTCCTCGTGCGTGGCGACCGAGGGCTGGGACCCCTCCAGCGGCTGGCGGGCCGTCTCCTTGATGAACGCCACGGCGACCAGGCCGACCGAGGCCGCCACGATCGCGTACACGGCGGGCATCATGTCGCTGCCGGTCAGGCTGATCAGGCCGGTGATGACCAGCGGAGTCGTGCCGCCGAACAGGGACGCGGCGAGGTTGTAGCCGATGGACAGCGAGCCGTAGCGGACGTTCGTCGCGAACAGGGCGGGCAGGACGGCGGACATCGTGCCCAGCAGGCAGACGAGCGGCAGGCCCAGCATCAGCATCCCTGCGGTGACGGCCGCGAAGCTGCCCTCCTGCAGCAGCCAGAAGGCGGGCACGGAGAGCAGGATGAAGCCGCCCATGCCCGCCGCCAGCAGCGGTTTGCGGCCGATGCGGTCGTTGAGCCGGCCGACCTGGTTGACCAGGCACATCAGCACGACCATGGTGCCGACCAGGATGAGCAGACCGTGCGAGTCGTCGTAGTCCAGCTCGTCCGTGAGGTAGGTGGGCATGTAGGAGAGCAGCATGTAGTGGCAGATGTTGTACGCCGCCACGAGCACCACGCACAGCAGCAGGCGCTGCCACTGCGCCACGAAGATCTCCTTGAGCTCGGTCCCCTCGCTCGTGATGTGCTCGTCCGCCATCTCCTCCTCAAGCCGCTGGAACGCCGGCGTCTCCTCCAGCTTGAGCCGCAGGTACAGGCCCACCAGGCCCAGCGGCCCGGCGACCAGGAACGGCACCCGCCAGCCCCAGTCCTCCATCGTGCCGTCGCCCAACCACTCGGTCAGCCCGACCACCAGGGCCGCCGCACTCGCGTAACCGGCCAGGGTGCCGAGTTCGAGGAAGCTGCCGAAGTAGCCGCGCTTCTTGTCGGGCGCGTACTCGGCGATGAAGGTCGAGGCACCCCCGTACTCGCCACCCGTCGAGAAGCCCTGGAGCAGCCGGAAGAAGATCAGCAGCACCGGCGCCCAGAAGCCGATCGAGGCGTACGAGGGGATGAGCCCGATACAGAAGGTGCCGAGCGCCATGAGGATCATGGTGAGCGCGAGTACCTTCTTGCGGCCCACCCGGTCGCCGAGCGGCCCGAAGTAGAGCCCGCCGAGCGGCCGTACCAGGAAGGCCACGGCGAAGGTCGCGAACGACGACAGGAGCTGCATCGTGTCGTTGCCGGACGGGAAGAACACGTGCCCGATGGTGACGGCGAGGTAGCTGTAGATGCCGAAGTCGAACCACTCCATGGCGTTGCCGAGTGACGCCGCCTTCACCGCGCGCCGCACGGTCTTCTCGTCAGTGACCGTGATGTCGGTCCGCCGCAGCCTGGGGTTCTTCCGGCGGGCGATGGCCCGGAACAGCGGCCGGTGGCGTCTGACGGCCTCGGGGTCCAGCGCGGCGTCATCGGGGGGTGTGCCAGTGGTCACGACTCGCCCTTCCCTTCCTGTGTTGCGAACCGCGTGGGGAGCGGTCTCGTACGACTCAAGCTGCTGCGCCCGATCACGGGTGATCAAACCTCTTGTGGCAGATATGAGGAGATTGGTCACATCCAGCGAGCCATCCGGGTGCGCGCCGCCTGTCCATGACCCGGCGCGTGCTGCCCGCCCGTCCGGTACGCGAGGGTGTCCTGGTGCGCCGGTGCCTCCCCGTGGCCGAAGGTGCGGTCCCGGACACGTACCCCGAAACACCCGTCCCTCCCGCGCGGCCCCTCGCACGGGTGTCGGCGCCGGGCTCGGTCCAGGCGTGGGGGAGCCGCTCGTCGCTCCCGTCATGACAGCTCACCCCGCGATCTTTCGCGTGGCCGGATCGTCACACGCGCGGTTACGGTATGTCGCGTTATGGGCACCCACACTGTGGCGACATGCGGTGGCGAGGAGGCCGAGCGGGCGCGACGGTGAGGGTTACAGCAGGGAGGCGTCCTCCAGCACCCTGTCGACCTGCTCCCGTCCCTGCTGTTCGGTGAGGCCGAGGAGGAATGCCGAGCGGCTGTCGTCCAGCGAGATGAGGGTCATGCGGAGATGGAGGGTGCCGCAGTCGGGATGGGTGACCTTCAGCACCGCCGTGTGCGCCGGCCGGTCGCCCACCGTCGTCGCCTTGGACTCCTGGGGTGTCGACTTCCCGTCCGGGCAGAAGAACTCGGCGTTCGACGAGGCCGCGCGCTCCGCCTCGTACCGCAGCTCGGGTTGCGGTACGCCGCCGGCCCGGCCGGCCATGACCGAGCCGCCCTTGCCGTCACCGCTCTTGTTGCCGGCCGCCGAGGTGAAGGCGTCGATCAGGCCGTCCTTGCTGCGCTCCCAGCCCTCCGGTATCGCGTAGGAGATCCCGGCCTTCTCGTCCGTGACGCGCGGCTGATCGGCCAGCGGGGAGCGGTCCTCGTCGCGCGTCAACCACCATGCGGTGGTCCCGCCGACGAGAAGCAGGACCAGCGCGACGAGACCGGCGACCACCGCCCGGCGGTTCCCCGGCCGCCGGGCCGGGGGAGGGGCAGGGGCTGTAAAGCCGGGGCCGGGAGGAGGCGGAGTCCCGTACCCGGGGACGCCCGCAGGAGATCCGTATGCCGGGCCGGACGGACAGGCGTTTCCGTACGCGGCGGGCTCGGGCTGATACGGCGGTGGTCCGGCGGGAGGTGGCGTCGTCATGGACCCAGCCTTCCGGGACCGCCCCGGCCCTGTCCTGAGTAGGTGTACTCAGGCGGCCACCCACGGTGTTCAATCGCGTGGATCCGCCAGGCCGGGGCGGGGCCGTGGGTTGGTCGCACCACCAACCGACTCAGGGCGCGGGCGAGAGGGAGAAGACCTGGGCCGCGCTCCCGTCGCACGGCTGCTTCACCGCTGGCGCCCCGGCTGACTTCGCCGACCCGCCGATGGCCACACAGCCACCGCCGGCCACGCGCAACACGTACTGACCGCCACCACCGGACGCTGCGGGCTCCAGGTGGAACCTGCTCGTCTTCGCGCAGTCCTCCCAGGGCTCCAACAGAGCGGCACCCGCGCGAGCGGTCACCACGTTCAGGCAGCCCCTGCCGTGGTCGGGGTGGTACCACTGCACCCGGTACGTGCCACCTGCCGCCGGCACCAGCTCGGTCTCCTGCGGCGCGACGTCCTGGCACGGACGCTGCACCGCCACCAGCGAGTCGTATCCTTCCGCGTGCCCGTCGGTCAGGCACAGGCCGTCCGACAGGGCCGGCCGGATCTCCACGGGCCCTCGCGGCGGGACGGCCCGTTTCCCCGAGGGCGCGGGCGCATCGCCTCCGCCGCCACCGGAACCGCCCGGCTCACCCACGATGCCTGTGCCCCACACGGTGGCGACCCCGAGGGACACCACCGCGATCCCCAGCAACAGCGCGGGCACGCGGCGCTGGCGCATCCCACGCCGTGCGCGCTGAGTGGGCGCCCCCGCCTCAGCCTCGCTGTCGGCGCTGTCGGCTCGGCTCCCCCCACCGCTCACAGCCCTCTCCCGCGCCTCCAGCCACTCACTCACCCGCCCCTCGTCCCCGCAGACCCGTACGAAAGCGGCCACAAGCTCGGGACGCGGCGCGACCTTTCCGCCGAGGACGTCCGCCAGCGTGCTGCGCGCCAGCACCTCGCCGTGCTCGGCGGCCCGCTCCTCGATCTGGCGGTACGTCAGCCCAGAGCGTTCCTTGAGCTGTCGCATGGCAGTCGTGAACTCACGTACGTTCGCGGCCTGTTGCGGATGAATCTCCCCCACATTCGCCATGCGGACATCGTGAGCCATCCCGCGCCACGCGGACAATACCGATGCCGCCTCCTTCGCCACCGGTCCCGGACGGCGTCCGGACAGGTCTCTGACCAGCCCGGACAACCCACACCTGTCCGGGACAGCGGGTTGCCATTGCCTCGGCCTGTCCGCGGCCAGCAGTCTCAAAGGGCAAGAAGGCGCGAACCGCCACACGCAAACCACGGAGTGTTCTCATGCGTAAGACCGCAAGGCCCGCACACATCACGCCCCTCGCACTCGCTGCCGTCATCGTCGGCGGCCTGACGGTCACCACGGCTGTCCCGGCCCAGGCGCGTACCGAAACCCAGGCTTCCGTCCAGGCCACCGACGCCCATTACCTACGCTTCGACAAGGGCTCGGTCACGAACTCCCGCCTCGAACTCGTGAAGCGCACCGCCGGCCGTGACAAGGTGCTCAAGAAGTACAAGGCGGGCTCGGGCCAGACCAAGGACACCTGCGCCGTCGGCAAGGGCTGGCTGCCCAACGCGGAGAAGAAGCCGTACGCCGTGCAGTGGCATCGCAAGAACTTCGACGGCATCATCAACGGCCTCGTCATCAAGCTCTCCGACCGCAAGTGCCACAACGGCACCAAGCGCACCGAGCTGTTCATCCACAGCGAGATGAAGCCCAACGGTAAGCAGGGCTCCATCGAGTCCGAGCGGTGGACCAACAGCAACCCCAACGACTACTACTCCAACGGCTGCATCAAGCTCAACCCGACCGACATCAGGGACCTGTTCCAGCGCCTGGACCGCATCGGCTGGCCGAAGAAGCTGTACGTGGTGAGCTGACCCGCACCACTTCTCCTCGCGGTGCCCGCAGGGCCCGGCGGGGCCGGAGGACCAGGTCACCGCGCCAGCTGCCGGGGCACGACCGGCCCCCCGCCCGAGCCTCGTGAGGAAGAGGCGAGGGCGTGGGGGCCGCTTCTAGTTGGTGGTGCCCTTGCCTCACGCTTCGCGGTCGCGGTGGCAGTGGCGGCCGGGGGCGGGGGTCACACCATGACCGCACCCGCCACAGTCGTCGCCGCACACAGCGACAACGACACGATGACGAAGACGACGGACCGGACCCGGGAGCGTCGCGAAGCGGCGAGGTCCAGGGTGAAGACCTCGGGGTGGTCGGGCGCGTAGTGGACGGTGACCACGCGGCCGTACGCACGCGCCGGGTTCGTCAGTGCGGGCTGGGGGCGGGCGGTGACGAGCGTTCCCTCGCGGGTGGTGAAGGTGAGGACCGGGTGGTGGCTGGTCCACTGGGACTCGCCGTCCTCATGGGTGGTCTCCTGAACGGCGACGACGCGTCCCGGAACGCTGACCGCCCCGGCCAGGCGAGCCGCCTCGCGACGGGTCAGGCTGACCTCGTTGCGCAGGACGAACACCATGAGCACGGTCAGCGGCCCGCCCGCACACAGCAGCGCCCACGGGTAGCCGTGCCGGAGAGCCAGCCCGGTGACCAGCCCGGCGTACAGCAGGAAGACGGCGAAGTGCGGCCAGGCCCGCCCGTGCCGGCCGTCCGCGAGGTCGTAGGTGACCTGGAACCGTTGTGGCTGGCCGGGCGGGTGGAGCACGGCGACCTCGCGGCCGACCCAGACCGTGTCCAACCGCGGGCCGCCTTCGGCCGTGTACGGCAGAACGTGCTCCCGCCCGGTGGCGGGGTCGGGGAAGGCGATCACCACGGGTATCCCGGCCGTGCCCGGATCGCCGTGCGCGGGAGTCCGTACCGAGACGATCCGCCCCCACACCCGTACCGCCCGCTGCGCCCGGGTGACTCCGGCCAGCGACCGGCCGTACCCGACCAGCGCCCAGCCAGCGCACGCCGCGCACCACAGCAGCAGAACCCTGTGCCAGTCCACGCCCGCGCCCTCCCGTTTCTCACGGCTTCTCGCGCCCAACGTCCCGCACCTGGTAGCGAGTTGGTTGCGCGGACCGCCCCACCCGGCGGCGAGCGGTCAGCCGTTCGCGCCGCCTCGTCGTACGGTCTCCCCGGCGTGACGCCGGCCTCGCAACCCGGCTGACCGCTGCCCGGGGTTGGTCACACCCGAGCAGGCGCCTGATGGCGGATGGCGGCGCCGGCCAGCCGGCCCGGCTCGAAGACGGCCGCCGCCACGCGGAGTTCAGGGGGCAGCGCACCCCAGAGCTCGTCTAGGAGTTGGCCCTGGTCGGCGGCGCTGGTACGTGCTTCGAGGAAGGGCTCGCCGGTCGCGACCGTCCGCCCGTCGGAGCGGTACGTGGTCATCAGCACGGCGTCCCCGGGCTCCAGGTCCCTGACCGCCAGCGTCAGCACGTTGGCCGTCGACCGCGCGCCGCGGCTGCGCCGCGCGGCACCCAACCACGCGTCCCGCCCGGAGCGGAGGTCCGCCGCCACGGTGACGCGGGGCGTGAAGATGGGTGGGTCGGGCTCGTACTCCAACCCACCCAGCGCCGCGACGGCGCTCTCGCCTTGCCGCAGCCGGTCCGAGACCACGGCGACCTGTTCGCCGTTGCCGAAGACCAGCCACCCGTCCCGCTCACGGGCCGCGACGTAGTGCCGCAGCGGGTCGTGCTCGGACTCGCCGGTGGGCGAGACGATCAGTTCTCCGTCGCCCCGCCGTACGGCCCGAGCCCGGGAGGCGGCACTGCGCCCGGTCAGGAAGTAGCCGCCACACAGCGCGCCGTCGAGCGTCCTCGCCCACACCACGCCCCGCCCCGGATAGCGGTTTCCCGCCACGGCCGCACGCACGTCCTCCACCGGGCCGCACACCTTCCTCGTCGCTCCCACGCCCCAACCCGGGCCCGCACGCCACCCGCCCCACCGCGACGGCGCGGCATCGGGGTCAGGTGAGACGGCACTCCACCGAGTCGTCGATCCGCAGCGTCTCCAGGGTGCCGAGCCACTTGTCGACGATCGACTCGGGTTGGACGCACTCGGCCCCGCCCTTGGTGTCGCCGATCCAGATGCTCTCGTGACGCGTGTTGATGACCTGGACGGGCGCGGGCAGACGCTCCGGCAGGTACTGCCAGGGAATCACCTCGTCGTACGCGTAGACGACCTTGCCGTCCTTGACGAAGCAGACGGAGGGGTAGTCGCAGGGCGCCGCGGGCGTCGGCGGGTTCGTGGGCTCGGCCTGTGCCGTGGCGGTGGCGCCGCCGAGCAGCAGCAGGGTGGCCGCCAGCACGGCCGTGACGCCCCGTGGGCCGGAAACCGCCTTCATGTGAACCCCCCTTGTCGACAAGGTGTGTTCGAACACACCTTGATGCACACACTATCTCCATAGGTCGCGAGCCCGGTCAAGATCTCAACCGGCCCGACCACGGCCGCGATGGGGCACCGCCACGCGGACGGCGGCCCGGCGCTGGTCGGGCGACGCGCCGCTGCCCGAACGGGTGTTGGCCAGGTGGGAGGGGGAGGCGTTCGCCAAGCTGGGCCCGCGACACGCCCTGGCGTCACGGCCCCGTACGCCCGGACTCTCCCCGCGGCGCGGCCGGCTGGCCCGGCTGGGTCAGGGGGCCGCCTGGTCGGTGCGCGGCAGGCTTTCGAGCATCGCCGTCTCGTACGCGCGCAGGGTGTGCACGAACAACCGTCGCTCGCTGGGTGAGAGGGGAGCGAGGGCCTTCCGCCAGGCGGTAGCGCCGCGCGCCAGCCAGCCCTCGATCGCTGGCCGCATCCCGTCGGTGATGCTCACGATGCGCCGCCGCCGGTCCGTCGGGTCCTCGTGTCGCTCCAGGATCTCCTTCCGACTCAGTTCGCCGACCACCAGGCTGACGGTGGTCGGCGCGACGTCGAGCCGGGCCGCCAACTCGTTGACCGTCAGCGGTCCGTCGAAGAGCAGGTACGACAGCAGGGACAGGTGGCGGGGGGCGAGTTCGAGCGACTGGAGCTCGGCGGGGACCGGAATCCGCTTGGCCGCTCCGACCATGCGCGGCATGAGCACGAGCAGGGTGCGGACCGCGTCGTCCACGCCGGAGTCGACGTCGGGGTCGACTCCGGGGTCGGCGTCGGTCCGCGCGGTCGGTGTCTCCTCCGTTGACACTGAACCCTCCCGGATTTAGCTTTGTCGTCAAAGGTATTTTGCTTGCAAAGCAAAGCTGCCCCCAGGGTAGGCGAGCGACCAGCGACGGGAGACCAGATGCCGCACTTCCAGGTACGTGTGCACGAGGAGGAACTCGACGGGGAGGTCGAGGGCCGGTTGGTCCGGTCGCTCACGGAGGCGCTGGTCCAGGTGTACGGCGAGCGGGCGCGTGCCATGACGGTCGTGGAGATCTTCGGCGTTCCCCGGCAGCGCTGGGGCGTCGGCGGTGTCCCGGCCAGCGTGCACGCCCCCCTCGTCTCGCTCCACGTGCGCGAGGCCGCGCTGAGCCTGCCGGGGATCAGCGACGCGCCGGGACGGCTGATCCGGGCGATCACCGACGCGGTCGCCGATGCCTGCGGTCAATCCGTGCGGGACCACGTCAGCGTGCACCTCATCGGCGTGCCGGCCGGCCGCTCCGGCGTCGGCGGCGCGATCGACCCCCCTCCGCCCTCCTGACCGTCAACACCCGGCTGGGAGAAGCGGGCACGCTTCGGACGCCCGGTCCGGCTGCCGCGCGTCGGCGACTGTGGACGCTCGCGTCCCCCCGCTCCACCCGCCCGCCGTGTCGGCCACCCGGCTCCATCGCCGAGGCGCGCCGCCAGAGCCCGGCGGCTCAGCCGGCGGAGGGGGGTTTCTCCGGCAGCGTCCCGGCCGCCCGCTCGGCCGTGACGGGTGGCTCGCCGGCCCCCGGTGACGGAGGCTTGGCGCGGCTGAGGTCGGCCCGGTTGAACAGATACGAGGCCAGCAGAACGCCCGTGATCACCAGCAGGCCGCCCCACAACTCGTGGAAGGTCGGAGTACGCCCCTCCCACATCAGGTTGAAGGCCGCACCACAGACCGCCTCCATGCCGATCACCGGCCCCATCACGGTGGCCGGCAACCGCTTGGAGGCGCTGTTCCAGAACCAGGTGGCGCACCACGAGCCCAGCACCGCGAACGCCACCGACCACCCGACGAAGGACCACCAGGTACCCGCGTCCGCCACCGGCGCCCGACCGCCCCCCGCCAGCGCCAGGGGCAGCAGGAACAGCGACCCGCAGCAGGCCCCGAGCCCGATGCCGGTCGTCCAGGTCGTACCGTCGATGTTCGCTCCGACCCGCCCCAACGCCCGCCGGTTGGCGATCACGAAGTACGACCAGGCCGCGGCGGACAGGAAACCGAGCAGCGCGCCGAGGGCCAGGTCCGCGCTGCTGGACGCGCCGTCGGTGGGGGTGCCGGCGTTGACCAACAGCAGGCCGAGGGAGATCACCACGATCGGAGCCGCCAGCCTGCGCCAGGCCAGCACCTTCTCCAGGCGGTTGGAGACCAGCGTGACCATGAGCGGGATTAGCCCCGTCATGGTCGAGGCGAGCACCCCACCACCGAGTTCGGCGGACATCGCCAGCAGCAGGTAGAAGCCGATGTAACCCACGACGCCCAGGCGCATGGCCACCAGCAGGCGACGCCGACCCAGCGAGCGCAGGCTGCCACGACGCAGGAGCAGCACGGTCAGCGACAGCAACCCGAAGACGACGTAGCGCCCGAGAACCAGGTAGTAGATGTTGACCGGCTCGACGGCGGCCGGGCCGAGGAAGGTGAAGCCCCACAGGGCCGTCGCCACCAGGGCGGCCGGCAGACCCACGGTGTACGCGCGGGAGGCTTTCATCGCCATTGCCGCAGCCTAACTCGCCCGTCCCCGCCGGCCCCGGAGCCGCCACGCGCCGTGGCGTACGGACCGTACGGCCTACGGCACACCGCGACACGCCACCCCCGGGCGCCCCGCGTCCCACCGGTCGCCGGACCGCCGGCCCGCCTCACCGCTCGCCGTCGGCGGCGACCTGCTCGGCGCCCAACCGCTGTACCTGGCTGACCAGGTGGTCGAAGTCCGCGCTGATCGTGCGGTGGTTGTGGTGCGCGACGCGGAGCACGAAGGCGCCGTTCAGGACGGTGTGGGAGGGCATCGCGATGCCCTCGGTCTGTAGCCGCTCCAGCACGGCCCGGTTGACGCGGTTCAGGGCGTCGGGCGTAGCGCCCGGCCACACGTAGCGGAAGCAGACGATGTTGAGTTCGCTCCGGGAGACGAGTTCCAGGTCGGGCGCGGCCTCCACGAGCTTGGTCAGGTGCGCCACCTGGGCGATGTTCTCGGCGATCGCACCGGCGAAGCCGTCGACGCCGTACGTCTTGAGCGCGAACCACACCTTCAGCGCGCGGAAGCGCCGCGACTGCTCCACCCCGCGGTCGGCGAAGGACAGCGGGTGGGCGGCCGGGCCCCGCGCGGTCTTGCTGATGTAGTCCGCGCTGGAGCGGAAGGCACCTTCCAGGTCGCCTTCCCTGCGGGTGAGCACGCAGCTCACGTCGAACGGCAGATACAGCCACTTGTGCAGGTCACACACCAGCGAGTCGGCCTCGGACAGCCCCGCGAGCAGGGTCCGGTGCGAGGGCAGGAGCTGGGCGAAGGCGCCGAACGCGCCGTCCACGTGGTACCACAGGTCCTCCTGGCGGGCGACGGACAGCAACTCGGCGAGCGGGTCGACGGCGCCGGTGTTGACCGTTCCGGCATTGCCGACCAGACACAGCGGGTGCAGGCCGGCCTCCCGGTCGGCGCGCAGCGCGGCACGCAGTGCCGCCACGTCGATGCGGTGGTCGGCGTCCACCGGGACGCGCCGGAAGAACCGGCTCCCGATGCCCAGGAGTTCGACGGCCTTGTCGACGGAGTGGTGGGTCTCGGTGGACCCGTAGACGGTGAACTGGACGCCGGTGGCGGCGGCGCCCTCGGCGCGCACCCCGGGCGCCCGGTGGGTCCGGGCCGTGGCCAACGCGATGACCTGGCCCATCGACGCGCCGCTGGTCAGCAGCCCGGACCCGGACGCGGGCCAGCGCAACGCCTGCCCGAGCCAGTCGACCACCTGCTGCTCGACCAGCAACGCGGCGTTGGCCCCGGAGCCGACGGTGCAGTTGATGGCCGAGGCGAGCAGATCGCCGTACGCGGCGATCGGCACGCCCGAACCGTTGGCCCAGCCCCAGAACCGCGGATGGATGTTGCCCCGGGGATAGGGCAACACCGTGCGCCGGAACTCCTCGTACACCTCCTCCATCGGCCGCCCGGTGGTGGGCAGTTCGGTCTCGAAGGAGGCGGCGATCTCCTCGGGCACCGGCTGCCACACCGGCTGGTCCCGGATGCCGGACAGGTGGTCCGCGATGTCGTCGATCATCTGTTTCCCGAGGGCGCGGAAGGCGTCCCAGTCGGCGGGGTCGAGCGGCGGGTGCGGGCGCATCGGGTGACTCCTGATCTGGGGGCGCGGGGCGGGTGCCCGGCCGGTTGGCGAGCCGCGGGCTCACGCGGTGGGTCAGGCGGGGGAGGGAAGCGACAGGGGCGCGAACCGCGCGGCGGGTGCCGGGTGGCGCTCCGGGTGGTAGAGGGTGTGCATCGGGTGGCTGGTGCCGCACACCGAGGCGAGCACGGCGCGCCCGATGGCCGGTGACTGGGCGAAGCCGCCGGTGTTGTGCCCACCGGTGACGATGAACAAGCCACCCTGGTGCGGTGCCGTACGACCCATCTGGCGGGGTTCGACGTGGTAGAGGCCGAGCGAGGTGGCCGTCCACGGGCGCACGCAGTACTTGAACGCGTAATTGTCGTGCGTACGGGACGAAGGGGCCGGCGCGGCACTGCCGGGGAAGAGTTGGCTGATGGTGTTGGCGATCCCGGCGCGGATGGCGGCGAGTTGACGCTCGTCGGGGCTGTCCGAGGCGCCGATGTAGCCGTAACCGGAACCGACGATCAACACGCTCCGTCCGTCGCCGTCGCGGGCCACGGTGATGTTGGCGTCCTCGGTGACGTGGCCGCGCCGGGCGACCTTGAGCGAGGTCCGCAGGGCCGGATCACGGTTGTCGACGCGCATCCAACCCCCGAGCACCCCGTGGACGCGGCCCTCGCAGGGAGTGCAGCGCAGCAGCGCCGCGCCGGCCACGCCGGGGGAGGCGATGACGTGGGCGTGCTCGGGTACCGGCACGGCGCAGTCGAAGCCGACCAGCGCGCCGTGCGCATCGCGGCGCACACCCGTGACCGGCGTACGCCAGTGGAACCGCGCCCCGCGATCGACCAGATGGGCCACCAGGCGCTCGGTGAACCTGTGCACGTTGAGGGTGAAGCCGGGCACCAGCACGCCACCGGCTAGGGCGCCGGCCCCGGCGGCGCGAGCCAGAGCCGGGTGGTCGCGGGCGATGTCCGCGGGGGTGACCTCACCCAGCAGGGCCCCGATGGACCGGTGCCGCGCGGTGGCGGCCCGCAGGTGGTCCGGGTCGGTGTACACGCGCAGGATGCCGTCGGTCAGCACCACGTCCTCGAACAGGTGCGGCAACCGGGCGCGCAGCGCCGACCACTCCCGGCCGGCCTCGGCGCTGAGCGCGAAGACATCCGCGGTGTACGCCCGGGCCAGCCACGAGGGCACACTCTCGAACGCCTGAATCCAGGCGTGCTCCTGTGCCGTGAGCGACCAGGGCTCACGGGCCAACCAGCCGCAGTCGGTGACCGGTCGCCGGAACCAGGTGGGCACGCCACCGTGGAAGTCCGTGTTGTTGTAGCCGTCCATCTCGGTGAAGGTGAACATGCGGGCGTCGTCACCGCCGTGGGTGCAGCCGTACGCCCACCACTGCGCGGTGCCCGGCGCGGGCGAGCGGTCGACCAGGGTGAGCCGGTAGCCGGCGTCCGCCAGGTACACGGCCGTGACCAGGTTGACCAGGCCGGCGCCGATCAGGAACGCCTCGCGCGGGCCGCCGGCCGCGGGCGCCAGGCCGGCGGGTACGGTGCGGGCGCGCGCGACGGCGCGCTCGCAGTGGGCCAGGGCGGTGGCGATGGACTCCACGTCGGTGCCGCCCAGCGCGTGCTCGTACACGGTGGGCGCCGGTTGGTGCCGGCCGCCGGAGCGCGGCGGCGGGACGGTGCGCCCCGCATCGGCCGGAGCGCACGGACCGCTGGAGCGGCCGGTCGCGGGGACGGCGTAGGCGACCTGGACCGGGCCGGCGGTGTGCCGCGCCCAGGCGCGCAGCAGGGTGTCACTGGGCCGCTGGGTGGCGACCAACGCGGTGGCGCCGTGCCGGCACAGCGCGTCCAACAGCCGGTGTTCGTCCGCGTCGGCCACCTCGGGTACGTGGACCACGTCCCCCGAGCGCAGGAAGTCGGTACGGGCGAGATCGGGGTTGACCACGGTGAGCAGTGTCTTCATGGCGGTCTTCATGGCGCGGACGATCCTGTTCGAGCCGATGGGAACGAGGACGGTGACGCGGGCCGGCCCTCCGCCGCGGAGACTGACCGAAGCGCCGGGCCGGGCTAGTCATACGTACGGAGGGACACCGGCAGGCAGGAGCGCACCATGCGCAGGTCGGCAGCGCCCGACGCCGCGAACCGGACGCCGTCCCCCACCCAACCCTGACGGAAGGCGTCGACCAAGGCGGTCGTGTCCACGAGTGCGACACGCCGCCGCGCTGCCGCGACCGGCTGGGCACCGGTGGCAGGAGCCGCGGGCCAAGCCTGCGGATAGGGCCGGTAGAACAGCAGCCGGAGCTTGCCACCGAACTTCTCGACCACACCGATGGCACGCGCCCCGGCCTCCGTCAGCGCCCGAACGCCGTACGGGTTGGTCGGCGCGCTGGTGGCCAGGATGTGCCGGGTGCCGGTGTCGGCCAGGTCGGTCAGGGCGCGGGAGTTGAGGCGCCGGGCGAGCCCGTGACCCCGCCAGTCCGGCAGCACGCCGATGGTGTCGAAGTGGGCCACGGTGCCGTACTCGGCGGCGGGCACGGTGGTGTCGATGGCCAGGTTGAACGGCCGCTCACGCGGAAAGTAGACGATGCGGTACGCGGCCGTCTCGTCGCCGTGGACGGCCCGGTAGCAACGCCCGCCGTCCGCCAGGCAGTACGCCAGGAACTCGGGCGTGCTGCGCTGGAAGGTGTCGGGATCGGGCTGGGCGGCGTGGATCTTCTCCTGGAGATCGAGGAGGAGCCCGAGGTCGGCCGGGCCAAGACGCTGAATCCCGATGGTCATGACGTGCCGATCGCGGAGACGAAGGCGGCGATCAAGGGATCGGTCCGGTCCTCGCCGACGGGCAGCTCGGGATGCCACAGCACACCGACGGCCCAGGGCGCGGCAGCGTCCTCCCGTTCGAACGCCTCCACCATGCCGTCCTCGGCATGCCCGACCACCCGCCAGCGCAGATCGCCGGGTGTCTGTGGACCAAGCCCCTGGTGGTGCAGGGAGGCCACCTTGACCACCGGTTCGTCGTACGCCCGCGCCACCTTGCTGCCCGGCACGAGTCGGACACTGTGCTGAGCGGGCTCGGTGGGTGAGTGCCGGTGGAGCACCTGACCGCCGTTGACATCCGGGAGGTGGGGGATCAGCGGGTTACCCGTCACGGACCACAGAACCTGCGAGCCACGACAGATGCCGAGCACCGGCAGCCCACGGTCGAGCGCGCGGCGGCCGAGGCGGAACTCGAAGGCGTCGCGCCGCGGATGGTAGGTGTAGTCGCGCTGGCGGGGCGTCCCGGGACTGAATAGCGGGTCGATGTCTTCGCCCCCGGTCAACAACAGCCCGTCCACCGTATTCAGATAATCGTCACAGAATTCCGGTTCGACGGTGGGAATGGCGAGAGGCAAACCGCCGGACCGTGCCACCTGGTCGATATAGCCGCGATGAATGCTGTGGCTGACAAGAGCGGACCGAAAGCGCGTGGTCACGCCCACCCGGGGGAGACCTGGGGTCTTCTTCGCCATTACCCAACCTTCCGGTATGAGCGCATGAACCGGCGATACGCCTGGTCGACACGGCCTCTCGCACCCCGTGCATCCACACTCGCCGTATGACGACCACTCCGCACGCTAGCCCACCCCATACAACAATGGCAACAGCCTTCGACCGGAGCGCCGAACCCTCAACTCGCGTACGAAAGCAGGCGTTTCAGCGGTTCCACCTTGCCTGGTGAACACGGTTTCGTGGCGTGTGAGGCGCGGTGTTCCGGGGCGGGCGCGGGGAGTTTCGGGAGCGGTGATCAATCATGCTGTCGAGATGGGCAGTGGCCGAACCGGGGAATGCGGTGATGTGGAGGTCAACGGCTTTTGACGGGGCCGCGGTGACGCATGGGAAGGTGCTTTGGAGGTTGATGTGGGTGGCGGTGATAGAGGTGGTGGATCGGCGCTTGAGGCGGAAGATGCTTTCATGGCGAGCAGAGGTGATTGGCGAGGGAGTGAAGCTCGTTGGGGGAGGGGCGCTGCCCTACTCGCCACCGCCGCATGCCGCTTGTCGAGAAGTCCCGCACCTCACTGACCACAGGTGGCCCCTGACAGGATGTGAGGGTTTTACCGTCCTGAACATGTGTTGCCTCGCTGACGCGATGCACGAGGCGAAGACGCTGGTGGAGCATGTCCCGCTGCGGGGCGTGCCCGCGTCTGCCGGCAACCGGAGCGTTCGGGCCGGGGTGGCCTGCTGTGTCAGCGGGGCGAGTGGGGAAGCGCCGCCCCTTCCAGCCTCCGGTGTCCGGTAGTGGACGCCGAGGTATCGGTCAGCTTCTTGCGCAGAAGGCAGGTTGACGGGATCTGGTCCCGTTCAGGGGCGGCTAACCGATGTGTTCATGGCCCGGTACGGGTATTCGTAGGGCCATGGTGGCTTGGTGGGTGAGCCAGGGTTCGGCCTGGTCGTAGGGCCACCCGTTCTCGTCGACTAGCGCGGAGTATCCGTTGTATCCGAAATAGAACCACAGGATGCTGGTTGCTTGTTCTGTGGTCATTTCCGGGTGTGTGCCGCCGATTTTGTGCAGGTGGGTGGCGACGGTGGTGAGCGCGTCTCGATAGCGTCGGGTCCCGATCCCCAGGGCGTGGGCCGCGTCCCGGTTGTGGGGTGCTGTGGCGATCAGGATGTGCATGATGTCGCCGTAGCTCTCCCGCATGGTTCTCGTCACGGCGGAGAGTCGCCGTAGCAGCTCGTCCGGGTCGGTGAGGGACTCGAACTCGTCCATTGACGCGGCGACGATGGGGGCCTGGCTCCAGATGTCCACCAGGGTGCGCAGCAGACCCTGTTTGCCGCCGCCGACGGCGTAGACGGTGGTCGGGGCGACCCGGGCCTTGGCGGCGATCTCCTCGACCGTGGTCGCGAAGTAACCCTTGTGCGAGAAGAGCAGCCGCGCGGCCTCGACGATGGCCAGTCGGGTGGCCTCCGCGTAATCGCTCCGCCGGCTCTTGTGCGGTGTGGACATGCACGTACCTTGTCGTATCTTGGTCGCCGTTGCCAGGCTACGTTCACCGGAGTTAGACTCCGGTGAGCGGGTTGCTTCTTTGTTCGACGAGTTCTGCGGTAGCGCACGGACCACGCGAGGGAGAGGCACTGCGATGACGTATCCAAGGCGCACCACGCGGGGTACGAAGCTGGCCATCATCCACCTGTGCCGTACGCACCTTTCGGAGCGGCCGGTGACACCCGGACCCGGTTACGGCTCTCATCGCATGCTCTGGAGCGAGGCGAGTACCCGCCACCCCACCACCGTTCCGTGGTACGCGAACCCGGCTGACGTCCGGGCGTGTTCGCCCCGCACTTGTACCAGGGCCCAACTCAGGTGACCGGCCCCCGCTGAGCAGCGCACGACGGGCTGGCGAACGAGCCGGACCCCTGTCGCCCTCTCCCAGTGCCGTGAGAGGACTGACGCGCCCGGAACAGCCCAAGAACGACAACTTCCGCTTCCCGTCTGTGCGCCGTTCGCCGTGATGAAGCGGCGCCGGTCACGGACGTCCACACCGAGCAGAGCCCCATTCGCAGCCATTCGAAGGGTTCCCCTGTGTCGTATTCCCTGACGCCAGCCATGCCCAGGGCGTTACAGACTTCCGCACCCGCGGCACCATCCACGCCCACGCCCGCTACCGCGTCCGAACCGTTACCCGTGGCCGTAGCAGCCGGCGGCTACACCCCGCTCGCGTACACACCCAATTGCCGTCGGCTCCTGCGCGCGGCCGATCACCTGTTGATCGGGGTGAGCCCAGGCAACGGCTACTTCAACATCCCCACCCTCGCCCGTATGTTCCGCTGGGCGCATGCCACCTTCCAGCGAACAGACGTCATTGTCCCCGATCGCTCCCTGGCGTCCAACTACCGAGTTCAGGGCTATTCCGAGCAGGCGGCGCACAAGAAGGCGCGGAAAGAGGTGTCTTGTGTCCGCAGGCGAATCCGCCGCGCCTTCGAGCGCAGCGAGGTCCCCGTGGCGGACCAGCACACCCACCTGCTGTCCGACCTCGCGCAGTCCGTGGCCTACCAGCGACTGCACCTGCGCGTCCGGGACGCGCTGACCACCGACGAACGCACCCGTGCCATCTGCCAGAAGGTGTCCGCCCGCGCCCTCCCCATGGCGGCAGCCGGCTCCGGAACGGCAGGCGAACCCGGGACGGCGGCCAACTCCGGCCAGGGCGAAGGCCCCACGCCGGAAGGCCAGGGCGGCGCCGCCGCCACCCTGGCCCTGGAGTACCTCATCGACGAACTGCCTTTCTTCATGGACACCCCGAGCATCCTGGGTGTTTCCTCGTCGCTGGTCAGCTATCACGCGCCGGTGGGTTTCGCCGACCTGCTCTACACCGGGGCCGGTCCCCTGCACGCCGCGGCCAACCAGGGCTTCATCCTCCTCCAGGACCACGCGGCCCCGAACTGATCCCACCGCACCCGCACTGTTCCCAGCGGACCCGCGTTGCGCCCAGCGGATCCGGACCGGTCCCAGGAGACTCGTCCTGCTTCAAGAGGAGTGGGCCGCGCCTGCCGTATGTGAAGGAGTGTTTCACCGTGACCACTGCTCAAGGCCCTCTCACCTTTCCTTTTCATGATTGGAGTCAGGTTCTCTCTCCGTACCACCAACGCCTGCGTGAAGCTGACGCGCCGGTTTGTCCGGTGGTATCTGAGTACACCGGGGACCGGTTGTGGCTTGTCACTCGATACGCCACCGCCAGGCGGTTGTTGGAAGATCCGCGGTTCAGTTCGACCGCTGCGATGGCTCCCGGGGCGCCTCGCCAGGAGCCTGTGGAACTGCGTGCTCCTGGCACCACCGGTGATGGTGTGTCGGTGTTGCGTGAGGCGGGCATGCATTCGGTGTTCACCGAAGGT
The DNA here is from genome assembly GCF_057766585.1 of Streptomyces sp. MGP-BFMKR1. Classification (NCBI taxonomy): domain Bacteria; kingdom Bacillati; phylum Actinomycetota; class Actinomycetes; order Kitasatosporales; family Streptomycetaceae; genus Streptomyces; species Streptomyces sp. MGP-BFMKR1. The sequence goes on along the minus strand of NZ_CM173408.1, from coordinate 11,215 downwards.
CTGGGAGCGCGCGCGGCTCGGCGCCACGAGGCGTGGCTGTGTGATCGGGCCGAGACGCTGCTGGGTGACCTCGCTGAGCGTGGGGGTCCCGTTGATCTAGCGGCGGGTTTCGCGGAGCCTTTGGCGGCGGCGATGACTTCTCGTGTCCTGCTTGGTGAGCTCAGCGTCGAAGAGGTTGCGCTGTTGCGTGAGCGTACCGACCTCGCTCTCCAGTTCTGTGGCGCCACGGCTGCTGAGCAGCGTGCTGGTCTCATCGATATCCATCAGTTCTTCACCGCTCATGCTCGCCGGTTGGTCGAGGGGCCTGGGGACCATCTGCTCAAGCGGCTCGCTCAAGCGTCGGCCGAGGCCGGTCCGTTGGATGATGCCGCGCTGTCCGAGATCGCCGCGCTGTTGTTGATCGCCGGTTTTCCCACCTCCTCGGGGTTCTTGTGCGGCGCTGTGATCACTTTGTTGCGGCACCCGGAAACCCTCGCTCGGCTGCACGGCGATCCCGCGCTGGTTCCGGAGACGGTGGAGGAACTCCTGCGCTATACCCCGCTGTCGACGGGAGCTGCCAAACGGATGGCCACCCAGGACGCTGACATCGATGGTGTTCCGATTCGGGCGGGCGAGGTGGCGATGGTCTCGCTGGAGGCCGCCAACCATGACCCGGACGCCTTCGAGGACCCCGACAGTTTCCTCCCCGAGCGCCAGGGCCCGGGGCACCTCGGCTTCGGCCACGGTCCCAACTTCTGTCCCGGCAACCGCTTGGCTCGCTGTCTGATCACTGCGATGGTGCTTGCGATGGCTCGCCGGCCCGGGCTGTGCCTGACCGTGGAGCCCGAGGAGGTCCGCTGGCACGAGGGTCTCTTCTTCCGTCGCCCGAAGGCGATCCCCGCCTCCTGGTGACACGCACGCGCCGGTGATACGCGTGCGGCGGCTCGTCGCACGTGCCTGCCTGTCATCGTGCCCGTCTCGTCGGGTAGGCGGGTGACGACCTGCGGTCGGGCTCTGTGGTCAGGGCCCGACCGCCTGGCCACGCGGCTGGCGCTCGCTGTGTGTGGGGTTTGCTGTTGGCCTCCCGCTTCCCGGCATGTTCCGGTTCCGGTTTTGGCTGTGATCGTGCGGTTCAGGAGTGTGGCCGCTTCCGGGGTGTTCCCGGGAGCGGCCGTGGGGAGTCGTGAGCCGGTGTGAGAGTTATATGGTTGGCCACAGCGGTAGCTGGCCTCTTACAAGGTGGTCGGCAAGAGGCCCTGGCTCGCAGCGGGCAGCACTCCGTGCAGCGGCGTGCACAGCACGTGTGGGCGGCCCGTGCTGTGGTGGCCCGTAGGCGGCCTGAATAGTCCGGCCGGCATCTTTATCAGTGCAAGTACAGGTGATGAGACCCGCGCGTCACACTGAGCCAGATGGTGGGCGCGTGCCTTGCGGGAGCTGGCCGCGCGCTCCGAACCCCGCAGGGCGAGGCTTGCGGCATGCCGGCCATCGATGACGTCGGCCGCGAGTTGCTCGTTGCTCTTCGGCGGCTGGTTGTCGGGTCTGGTTGGTGTCGGTGTGCGAGTACGTGGTGGGGAGAGCGGTCCGTGGGTGGTGTTCTGGCGGCCGGCCTCGTGGACCGTGCTGGTTGAGGTCCTGCTGTTCTGCCTGTGGCTGGCGTTTGAGCGTCTGTCGAGTTCATCACCGGTGTGATTCGGGTGTGGGTGTACGTGCGGGTCTGTGGTGGTGGTGAGCTGGTGTGCGCGGGCCTGCGGTGGGGGAGCGGGTGTCTGTGTGTTGGCTGTCGGGTCGCCGACGGTATCCGCCGGTCGGAGCGTGCAGAGTTGGTGTCGCTGCCCAAGCCATGCAAGTGGGGGGCGCCTCGGCGTTCCGCTTCTATGGCGTCGGTGTCGTTGACCGGTTGGTACAGCGGGCGTGGGCGGGCGGCAGAGCGCGGCGGTGCGGGCGCTGGTCTACATCGCTTCGGTGGTCGTCGCGGTGGTCGTCGCTGCGACGGTGTTTGTGATGAACGACGGCGGGGCTTCCACCGCCGGCACCTGCTTGCCGAAGTCCGACGTGACCTTTCCTACGTCCTGTGTGGCCGATCCCACCAGACGAGCCCGGACGAACAGATCGTGCAGAGGGCAGTCGCCGGCCCCCTCCGCTCAGTCGGCCGGACGGCTTTCCCCTTCGCTCAGTCGGCCGGACGACTTCCCCCTCGGCTCGGTCCGGCGGACGGTTTTCCCCTTCGCTCAGGCGGTTGGTGGATGATGGCCGCCGATCCAGGTGTCCTGTCGCTGCGTGAGTCTCAGGCCAGCTTTCCCCTTGGTGCTTGCCTGTTCTGGGGCAGGGAGGTTACGCGGGCGCGTGATCAGGACCGTTGAGGGTTAGCTTTGCGTGTGTGCTGGATAGCCTCGCGGGCCGTGTGGATGAGGGCGGCGTTGTTCTGGGCGGGGGTGCCGTCTGGGAGGTGGAGCACGTCTTCCAGGCCGATGCGGGTGTCCAGATGGAGGGAGGCCGCGAGGTGGAGCATGGGCCAGGCAGTGGCGTCCTGGCCGTGCAGGAGGATCGGTGGGGTGGCTGGTTCGAGGTCGTCGAGGAGGTCGGCAGCGGTGTGGGCCGCGTCCTGTGGGGTGGTCTCGGTGATCTCGGCCAGGATGCGTAGGGCTCGGTGGGCGTCGGGCCAGTCCAGGAATCGCTGTGCGGCGGGGGTGCCGGAGTAGATGCCGGCTTCGATACCGATCCCCTGGTCCAGCAAGGCCGTGGCGACTTCGGCGGCGCCGGCTTCGTGCCAGTTGACGGAGGCGTGGTCAGGGAGCACGGTCCAGGTGCGGACCTGCGCGGCGCGGAGTTGCGGGTCCGCCGTGGCCCACGCACCGGTGGTGACCCCAACGGGGACACCTGGGATCGCGGCTCGAACCGCGCTGACAGCGGCGGCGACAGCGTCAGCCTCCAACGTGTCTTGGCCGTCGCGGTCCTTGGGGTGCAGATGGATGTCCTGGGCGCCGGCGGTGACAGCTTCGCGGGCCGCCGCTGCTAGTTGGGCGGGGGTCACCGGGAGGTGGGGGCACTCGGCGCGGCTTCGAGCGCCGTTGAGACACACCTGCAGCATGACGCTATCCTCCCAGGCCGCGGCTGGGTGTCTCCAGGGTGCCGGCGTGCCAGGACGGCGACCTACGTCCGCACCTCCGCACACTCGCCTTGGGCCAGTGGAGTAGAGCGCCATGGTTGTACGTCCGAGCGCAGTGGAGCGCCACCGCTCCAAGCCGTAGATTCCAAGCCGTACATCCCGAGCCGTGAATCTTGATCGTCTTGTGAGCGGTGCTTAGGGTTCCCTGCTCATGGAGATGGGGGAGCCGGAGCGCGGTCGTAGGCCATGGCGCGACTGGTTGGCCAGGCATCGTACGATCACGGCCCTGTTCGCCGCGACTGTGGGGTTGGCGGTCTTGGGTGCGGTGCTCGTCGTGTTGCCGGGTGTGGTGGTGGATTATGACCTGGTTGGGGAGGGCGTGGCTGCGCGGGATCGGCTCAAGGCAGTGAACGACGTGCGTACGACACTTGTGCAGGCTGTGGGTGGCATGGTCGTGCTGTTCGGCGCGTATGCCACCTGGCGGCAACTGCGAGTGAGCCAGGCCGGCTTACGTGCCACTCAGGGAGGTTATGTTACCGACCGGTTCAGCACGGCCGTTGACCAGCTCGGTAGTGACAAGCTGGAAACACGTATCGGTGGACTCCACGCGCTGTGGCGTATCGCGGAGCACTCCGCTCGAGACCGTGAGGCTGTCATCTCCATCCAGGCCGCATACCTGCGTACGCACCTGCCGTGGCCGCCTACCGTACCGGGAGCTCCAGCGAGGGACGTGCCCATCAACGATGTCGTGCCACTGGAGGTACGTGCTGCCGATGCTCAGGTGGCGTTGACCGGGCTCGGTGTGCTGTTGCTGCGACCGCGACAGCAGTCTGGGATAAACCTCAGTGTGACGGATCTGCGCCGGGCCGATTGCGATGGCTGTGGTTGCACGAGGCCAACCTCGACCGGTCGTGTACGGAGGCGGCGGGCCTGTACCACGCCAACCTCACGCAGGCGTCTCTCGTCTCGGTCAACCTGCGGCACGCCGACCTCAAGACGGCGATCCTGTGCCGGGCTCGCTGCGTTCTGGCTGACCTGCGGGGCGCACGGCTGGTCGAAACCGACTTGCGTGCCGCGGACTTCACCGAGGCCGACCTGCGCGAGGCGAATCTGCGCAAGGCCGACGCGGGCGGCGCTGTCTTCCGCCGCGCCGACCTGCGCCTGGCCGACCTGCGGGGCTCCGACTTGAGCACGGCCGATCTCCTTCAGGCACGTCTGGCCGGCGCGTTGGCCAGCGAGCACACTCGCTGGCCAGCCGGTTTCGACCACACGGCGGCCGCCGTCGTGATCACCGAGGCCCCTGGCCCCGAACCTCCGCCGCTGCTCCAGCCCTCAGGGATGACGACACAACACCCACCCCTGCGATCCCTACCGTGACCGAGGAGCCCCGCCCCGAGCGAAGACCACTGCGCGCGAAAGACCGGGCCGACGTGAGACTTTCGCTGGGGTGTCCGGAGTTAGCTCGTGACAGTGCCTTGTCTGGTGGCGGCCTGGCTGTTGGTGTTGGCGAGCCGGGAAGGGGTGGTCCTGGGCTCGTTGATGTGTCACCGGGGGCGAGCCGGTCCACGGTGATCGCGCGAAGGGCAGATCGATGAAGAGCCTTCATCCCTAAACAACTCGTTCATGGTGATGGCGAGGTTGTTTTTCTCCTTTCCGCTGCTCGTATGGTTGGAGAGTCGCGCGCGCAGCAGGGCGTCGCGGAACGGAACGGTTCTCGCGTATGAGGACGGTCCGCACCGGTGACGTCTGGGCCCGGCCGCGGTCGGACGAAGTCGGCGGCACTCCCATAGCGGCCATGACCTGGTCGTGTTGGTCGAAGGTGCCGGCATCGCCGAACCCGAGACCATCCTGGACGACCGCCCGACCATTCTGGACGGCCGCCCGAGACTATTCTGGACGGCCGCCCGAGACTATTCTGGACGACCGCCCGAGGACATATTGGATGACTGGCAGCGGGTGGGATAGCGCGGTGGCCCCGCCCATCAGTTCAGCGTCGTCCGACATATTTCGAGCGGTGCCAGCTCTGCTGCTGCCCCTGTTGCCCCAAGGGTGTGACCCTTCCCGGGTCCGCCGTCCACGATGAAGGACGGGCCCGGGGACAGGCAGAGCAGTAGCACAACCACCGAGATGCCTCGCCGGTCACCAACCTGGCACGGACGTCTTCCAGGAAGTGATAACACCAACCCACAGTCCCGAAACAGCCGCCACCGCGCCTGCTCCACCAACCGGACAGACGGCTCGCTGCGCCCCGTGCCCCCGGCCAACACACCACCCCTTAGCCAGGCCACCAACTCAGGGGGGCACGAGATGGCTGCCTGCCTCATCGAGCTGCTGGTGTTCCGGGTGCGGGCATACGGCGAAGGTCGGGGTCAGTAGCCCAGGTCGAGGTAGTCGATGTCGTTGAGGGTGACGTCGGAGAGTCCGGTGGCGCGGGCTCCGCCGTCTTGGAAGTAGATCTCTTTGAATCCTTCGGCGATGATCGCGCGCATCTGCTGGTCGCTGGCGCCTGCGTCGCGGGCGTCGAACAGGCGCTGGGCGTACTGCGGGGGGAGATGCACGGTAAGTCGCCTAAACCGTCCGTCGTCGGTGGTGCCGATCGGTGCGGTGTAGCCGAAGCGGGCGCGGGTCTCCACCGTGATGCCGGTCATGGTGGCGGCCTGTCGTTGCCGACGTTTACGCACCTGCGGCTGCCAGCGCTTGGTACCGCGTCCTGGATCCTCACCGCGACATCGGCGCGGGTGCGCTGTACCAGCACGGCGCCGATAGCGGTTCACCGAGTCGGCGGTGACACCGATCTCGCGCGCGACAGCCTTCGCACTCCCCGACTGTCGCAACAGGAAGCCAGATCTGTCCCTTCAACGTCTTCGGCGGCTGACCGGGTGAAGGATCCCGATCGGCCCGCTCAATCGCCTCATCAACCTCCCCCACGCCCCTACTCACCTTCGTCCACGACGGCGTCGCCGCCCTTGATATGCCGGGCTGGGTTGAGACCCTTCTCCATCAGCTCCACCGCCCACAACATCGACTGAACACCCTCCAACTTCGCCAGCCCCGGGGTGGGCCCAAGACGAAAGGCGCCAGGCTGAGGCTTGCCGGACTCCGCGTAGGGCAGGAAGTCCAGCGGGCTCGCGCTCGGTGAGGGGTAGACGACGCAGTCAGGAGCACGGCAAGCGGGAACAGTCCGGTCATCCTCGCCATGTTGCCCAGCTTGCGGTGCATGTTCACCCGGGCCTTGCTGATGACGGCAGCGCGGATATCAGGGCGCCAAGTCGGCCGCTGCAAGGCCGGCCACCGCTCACCCTCCTTGTAGTGCCTGCCCTGCGGGCGCTCACGGAGCTTGCCCACGCCCCCCTTGACCGTGGCCTTGATAGCCGCGAGGACGGCGGCCAAGGCCGGATCAACCTGCTTGTGCTGCTCCATCGCCGTAGGAACTCGGCATCTGACAGGTCCTTGGTCACGCCGAGGTCGGCGAGGGTGTCCACGTACGCGCTCTTCAGCCGGTCATGCCAGGGGTCCAGGTACGCCCCGGTCTCCCGGCGCAGGTACGCCTCGATCGGGTGGACGTGAGCCGAGCTCCTGGGCGTAGGCGAGGGTGTGTGTCTGGTACCAGGCCGGGCCCGTCGGTCGGGAGCCGGTCGGCGTGAACGGCGAGGGCAGGCGCGGGTCCAACTCGATGTGGGACAGGTCGACCAGCCAGCTCCCGGGGATCTTCGGGTTGAACGTCGGGCCCACGAAGTGGTCGGGGGCGGACAGGCCGACGACCAGGCGGGCCGCGGCAGCCAGGAAGGCGGTATTGAGATCCAGGCCGACCGCGAAGGGCAGCATGCACTCCTCATCGGACAGCGTCTCCACCGGCCGCACCCACTGGTACGCCTCCTCATCGAGGAAGCCACCACTCCAGCCGGGACTGAACGAGCACCGGGTGCTCCTGCGGGTGGCCTCCGGCGGCGCCGGGTCGACCGGCTCCGTCCCCAACGAGCCCGGGTTGTAGCCGCTCACCCAGTTACCGGTCCCCTCATCGCGCTCCGGCCTCGTCGGCGGGCGCAACGCCGTCATCCAACTCCAGACCCGAGACAGCCGTCGACCCCCGCGGGGTGATGACCCGCTGGGCGTACACCCCCAGCACGCGGGCGATCTCAGCCGGCTCCATCTCGGCGACGCCAGGCCAAGACCGCTCATCAAGGACATCCCACGACAGAATCGCGAGCTGCACACACTGCCGCTCGCGGCCCTGCGCCTTACGGTAGATGCGCGCCCACGGGCCGAAGCCCCGCTGCGTGAGCTGCCACTTCGCGCGCCCCACCTGCTTGACCACCGGGTGATCCTCCGGCAAACGCAAAGAGCGGCGCTGCTCGTGACCCTCCAACCGCTCGGGCAGCCCAGACCCACGGCAGCCGCGGCGGTGAGCACGATCAGCGGGTGGAGTCCTTGCCGTGGCGGTTGAGCTTCGGCGCACCAAGGCCGGACTCGACCTAGCGTCCACTCCACGAGCTGGGGATGGTGGTCGCCGGACAGTCGAGCGCCGTCCATTCGACGCCATACGCGCAGCCCCCACCATCCAAAACCGCAAGCGGACCATGCGGGAAGCGCGGATCGGCAGAGGGCCGGGGTGTCTTTCTTCGCGACCGGGCGGCGCGACGCCGCGGTCGACCGGGGGACGGAACGTACCGGCCCGGTGGCCGCAACGCTGGGCGCCTGCGGGGCCTCAGCCGCCTCCCCCGAGAAGACGGCCAGCTCACCGAACACCGCCGGCGCCGTCACGGCAGCCGCTGCGCCGCGTACCAGATACTTCGCCGCCCACCCCTTCAACAGCCGCTGATATGCCTCCAGACGCGGCGACTTCGGCTGGAGCGGCCGTTCTCCCAGTTCTTCACCGACTGCGTCGTGGTCTTGAGGGCCGCCGCGAGGCGCGCCTGCGTGATGCCAGCGGCCTCACGCAACCGGGCACGCTCCACCGGAGGCGGCAGATGCGGCTCCTCATTCAACAGAGCGTCAACAGACACGAGCAGCTCTTCCTCAGACGCCATTCCCTGCACCCTCACATCAGGACCAGTACCGCTTAACCCGAAACTTATCCCATCCCTTAACCTTCCCGCGCCCATGTCAGTCCGAGGCTGGCGAGCGCGGCGAGTTTGTCGACGGTCAGCTTCGCCCGGCGACTCTTGCTGTTGGACAGGAACACCCCGAGCTTGATCTCCGTCCCGTCCGGCAACGCCTCTACGTGCCCCCTGGGGACCTTCACAGAGCCCGTGCGGGCCTTGTACTGCGCCAGGGCCGCAACGCCCCTCTCGAAGGCGCTCACAGGCGCCATGGACGGCTGCGGAGGCACGCCCGTCTCCACCGGGGCCGGCGCCGCGGCGAGCGGGGTGACGCCGACGGCTTCCAGGCGCTTGCGCTGCCCGTCGGCCAGGGTCGCCCACACCTCGGGTTTCCGCTGCCGGGCCAGCCACTTGCCCACGTCCATCCCGTGCACGGTGACGCCGGGCAGGACCTCGGCCGTACCTTCCTCGTCGCGCACCAGCTCGCGTAGCGCGGCGTAGTGCCGCTGCCACTCGGCGGGCCACGAGGGGTTCCAGTCCTCGTCTACGGCCAGGAGCGCGGCCTCCCACTCGGGGTGAGTGTCCAGCGCACCGGGACGGCGCAGGTTCGACAACCACTGTCCCACCGGCTTGCCCAGCGCGGCCGCCGATCGGGGAGCGCACAGCGTCCAGTGCTCCTGGAAGTACACCCGGGCCGCCGCCAGGTTCTCCTGGAACCGCACATCGGCCGCCGACCAGGCCATGCCCAGCCTCTCCAGCCGCGCCGCGCGCCGGCCGTTCATCTGCCCCGCCCCGTACGCCCGTCGCTGCTCCGCCACCCACTGCCCGAGCGGGAACGCTCCCTCCTTGTGCTCGTACGGAACCCGAGCGTGGCCCTCACGCTCGACGTACTCCTTGAGCTCGCCCAGCCGCGCGCCCAGTCCTGCCGTTCGGTGTCGATCACGTTGAAGGACACCCAGTTCGCGACCATCACCGGGTCACGCGGAGCCGCGAACCGGAGCAGCAGACGACTTTCTTCATCGTTATCATCGGGTGCAGCCCCGATGTATTCGGAGGGTTGCGCAACATCCTTCTGAGGCTCCTGTGGAATCGCCAGCAATTCCACGGCCTCTTCATCGTGAGCCCGCAGGCCTTCCAATACCTTCACCAAAGGCCGGTACGAACCCGAAGTAAACATATCCTCCGGCGTTTCATCGGGCTGGAGGAGTACCGGCACGATCAAAGAGGCGAGCTTGCCCTCTCCGGGTTTTTGACGCAGCGCGCGGCCAATCGCCTGCACGATGTCGTGCGGCGCGCCCTTGGGGTCCAGCAGGGCCACCGAGTCCACGGCCCGGATGCCACGCCCTCACCCAGGACACGGCAGTTGGAGAGCACCGCGCGCCGGGCGGTGGAGCCGAACTGGCCCAAAACGTCCCGCCGGCGCTCCGGGACGTGCTCGCCACACAGCCAGTCCGCCCAGATCTCCGACGGGTACTTCCCTGGCTCGCCTGCGTGCAGCTTGGCCGCCACGCGCTCCAAGCCCTCCGCATACGCCTGCGCCTCCATGGTCCGGTGGTGGAAGGTGATGCAGGTCTGGAGGTTGTGCTGCGCCATGGCGTGCAGCAGCGCGGCCTGGAGCGCTCCGAGGCGCTGCCCGCGGACCTCCTCGGTGTGCCGATCCTCGCCCATCAGCCGCTTGGGTGTGACGACCGGGTCCTGGAGTTCCAGGACGATGATCTGGTACCGCGCCAGCAGCTTCCGTGACACCGCCGACGCGAGCGAGAGCTTGTACAGGACGGGCCCGAAGACCTTCTCGTCGTCCATGGAGGCCGCCATCTCCGCGGCAGCGGGTGACGCACCCCTTCGGCGACCTCGCGGTTCAGCCGCTCCTCCAAGATCCGCGGCGTCGCCGTCAGGTACAGCCGGCGGCGCGCCGGGATCTTCGTCTGGTCGTGGATGTCCGCCCACGCCTTCCCCATCGACCCACTGGTCCAGGTGCGCCTCATCGACCACGGCCAGGTCCACCGGCGCGAGCTTCTGCCCATAGGCGCCCTCGAACGCCTCCGTGAGCACGCCCAAGGACGCATAGGTGGCGTAGATGGTCACCGGCCCCGTGGAGTGCCACAGCGCCAGCCGCACGGGGTTCGTGGTGCTCCGCACCCCAGGTGCCACAGCTCCGGATCATCCAGCGGCGAGCACACCATGACCGCCGGCCCTTTATGCCCAACCCCACTCCACACCTCGCGGTACTGCGCCAGGAGATCAGGGTCGGCACCACCACGAGAATTCGCCCCTTGGGCACAATCCGCTTCGCGGAGGCCGCCGCGATGATGGTCTTGCCCGTCCCGCACGCGGCGTGCACCTGCCCGCGCAGACCATTCCAGGGAATGCCACCCGGCGGGATGTCGAGGCCGCGCACGATAGCGGCTACGGCCTCAATCTGGTGTTCACGCAGTTTCACGGTCATGTGGTTTACTCGCCGTCCTGCTCGGGCGTGCACTCGTGATCGGATTTGAGAATGGTCCGTCGTCGACGGCCCAAATTCCCATGTTGTGCCGCAGCCGTTACAATATCCAGAACCGTAAAAACTTCACGTTCGCCATGCTTTTGAACCTTCCGGTTGAGCAGCGAAAAAGCCGAATCCGGCGCGGTGAGCAGCGGGCTGGAGTGGTGGTGTCTGCTTCCAGACTTTACACACTCAACACCGGTGATTCGTCGTTCAATGCGCGCAGCTCCCTCTGCAGGTTAACACTTGGTCAAATCTGGCCCGCTAGCACGGTTCATAAAGTACGTTGGTGAGGTCTCGCGAACGTGAGCGGGGCGGTTTGAGGGGGAGAGGAGGGGTTCGGGTGGAGCGCAGCGGAGCCCGTCACTGCGGTGGGCCGACACTCGATCGGGCCGACGACCCATCACTCTCGTTACACGAGTGGTGGGCGAAAAGCCCAAGTCCCACACAGGCCGCGCGTGATGCACCCCCTCGTAGCCAGCTCGGGTGATCGCGCTTTCGCGATCACCTCCAATTCGCGCTTGCGCGAATTTATTCGTCGGAATTGCAAGCGGAAAATCCGTCCGTTGCGGGGGAATTCGAATTGCGCTTGCGCAATTAGCTCTT